>JAWSVE010000001.1:369967-654544 GCA_033852115.1 Cellvibrionaceae bacterium
ACGTGGTGAATCAAACGAGATGTAATCTCGTTTCCCTACGAGCTCAAATAGAACCCGAGGACACATTGCCCTAAAGGACATTAAATTATCGAAGTAAACAAAAACTGGAGCGGCGACAAAAGTGCAGGAAGCACTTTTGGACAGCGCGACCGAGCGCTGCCCCGGAGGGGTGGGTCACATGGACGTGATCCATCCAACGAGATGTAATCTCGTTTCCCTACAAGCCACAATAGGACCCGAGGACGCATTGCCCTGCACGATACTTAACTAACAAAGGAGTGAAAATTGGAGCGGGAAACGAGATTCGAACTCGCGACCCCAACCTTGGCAAGGTTGTGCTCTACCAACTGAGCTATTCCCGCTTTAGGAAGGTCTGGCCTATGCCAGAGCCATGTCTCACAAACTGCTTGAGCCACGGTGTAAAAATGGCGTCCCCTAGGGGAGTCGAACCCCTGTTACCGCCGTGAAAGGGCGGTGTCCTAGGCCTCTAGACGAAGGGGACCTAGATATCTGAAGGCGTGCTGCCTGTCAGAAGAGGTGCGCATTCTAAGGACACCTTGGGTGACTGTCAACACCTTTCAGCAAACTTATTTTCGACCAAAAACAAGCACTTACGCTGCGGGGGGATAAATCGTATTTCCTGGCTATACTGAAATAGATAGCTATACAAAGGCTAACTTGAATATACGCCTTTAAACACCAGCTGAGTCGGTCACTTTTGCTCCATGATGGCCGCTTTAAGCGCACGCCGCGCTATTTTGTAACGCAGGAAAATGGCATGTCTTCGGTTTTTATTGTCGGCATTATTATCGTGGTACTCGTGATGCTCGTTAGCTATGCTTTTGTTTTCCAAACCATGGACAACAAGAAGAAGCAACGCCAACGCCTGCTTACCGCACTCAAACAACGAGTGGGGAATTTTAAATACATGCTGAGCGGCTTCCCCGAAGGATTCTTAACGAAAGACCTAACCGTGCTGGTTTACCGCTGCCTCATTGATGTCACCGAGCAAATATCCCGTTTAGATGACAAGAACCCCACTACCGTTGAAGAACTACAAACTTATCGCGCGCAATTGACGGAAGCACAAGGTCGATCCGACAACTCTCGGCGAGTCCATTTAGAAAACCCAAAACAAATTAAAGAAGTTCGAACCCAGCTACAGGAGCTTCATAAATTCATCGAAAAGCTAGCGAATAAAGGCACAATCAATAGTAACCAAGCAAAAGGCTACAGCAAGCAGGTGGCTAAACTTATTCTACAGATTTCCGTAGATGGTTATCTTACCCACGCGAAACAGGCTCAAGGGTCTGGCAAGACTCGCCTTGCTGCACACTATTACACACTGGCGAGAAAGCTTTTGGTCCGAGAAAACAGCCAAAAAACATACAGCAAACAAATCGAACAACTCGACGGTGCTATCGCACGCTTAGAAGAAAAACTCAAACAAGAGGCCAGCCAACCACTCCCAGATAAAGCTGGCGCACCGCCAGCAAACAAAGAGTGGGCTGACTTTGAAAAAGAAGAAGATGGCTGGAAAAAGAAAACCGTTTACGACTAGTTTTTCGTTTGCTTTAGGCTCTCCATAAACGCTGAAATTCTGCGTGCGTTTGCCCCCAAGTCGCTCTGCCCTACCCTCGACGCTGATCGAACATCGATACGAGATCCATTCCCGGCTGGCGAAATACGAATGACGATATCGTCTTTAAAGCCAAACATTTTGGTTTCCGCGTAAGCTTCGATTCGCATAGCTTGTTCGTTTGCCTCTACCAGCTCCCACCCCATTTCAGCAGCGGCTTCCATGGCAGCATTAAAGGCTTCGGTTGGCGTCATAGCGCTTTCAAGAGGCTGGATGTGTGGATAGGCCTTTCGTTGAAGCTCGATCACTTTCTCAGATATCTCCAGTGAATTGTGACTCGAATCGCGAATGCGTTTCACCGCTACAAATTCAGGCGGATTATCCAGATCAGTCGATATATCGTGAATGGCTGGAACACTCAGGTTTGACGGGCCTACAAACACGAGAATAACAACCAATGGAATAAAGCCCAGGAGCGCTGCGATCAGTGAGGGCTTGAGCCACGTCATCTTCGAGAAAATCACTGAGTAGCCAGCCGCTAGCATGCCGACGAGTGCAATCAACATCACGACCACTAAACCTAAACCAAAAGCGCTGAAAGCCTGCTTGAATGGCAGTACCGAAAACTTGTGCCCAACTAACGCAACCAACATGACCGCTAGCAAAGCGATTTGCGTGCGAACCAACCAGAGTGTCCATACAGAATCTGAAGACATGATGTTTCCTTATTTAAAATTTAGGATCTTTACAATATCAAAGCGGGTAATTATCGCCGCTGGTATACGAAACAATTCGGCTTATAGCGCACATAGGTAACCCGGATTCGTCATGCCATTGATTAAAAGCGTGCTGAACCGCTTTGAGGTCACGCTGACTCGTAGGCGTCTTATCAATCACGCCTTCTCGGATCATTACGGTGACGACATCGTCACTCATTAGAAAGGTATCCTTGCCAACCATTCGCAAAAAACGCGACCCTGATTGACCACCCATTTGTGCACCTTGTTTCTTGAGTAACGTCCATAACCCAACGATATCTGCTACAGGCCATGAACCTATTAGCTGCCCAACACTACCGTGTTCAGCGATTACATCCAACAACCAGCGGGCATTCTCTCGTACGGCTTTAATTTTGCCAAAATGACGTATTATGGTTTTATCATGCGCAAGGCTTTCCAGCTCTTCATCACTAAAGCTTGCAACACGCTTGACGTTGAATTGCTTAAACGCTTTTTCAAATGCCGGCCATTTGCCATCCACCATCGAATGTTTGAGACCTGCGCGGAAAACTCGACGACTCATTTCTGACAGATAACGATCATCTCCCAGGTTAGCCAGTGCTGTCGCCGACTTCGGCTTCGGAAGGCTCTCCTCGATAGCTTTGCGACTGCCTTTGCGCTTAACAGCTTGCGCTAATACGTCTTCGAAAGCCAACATCATTCACTCTCGCCGGGTTTGAGATCGAGAGACGCACTATTGACGCAATAGCGCAAGCCTGTGGGTGCTGGACCATCGGGAAATACATGCCCAAGGTGACTATGACAATTCGCACAAACGATTTCAGTACGCTGCATCCCCAGGCTGTTATCGACATGCTCAATAATGCAGTCGCTTGTGGCTGCCTGATAAAAGCTTGGCCAACCGGAACCAGAATCGTACTTGGTTGCTGAAGCAAACAAGTCAGCACCACAGCATTTGCAGGTATAACGGCCCGGAGTTTTTTCATCCCAGTACTGGCCGGTAAAGGCACGCTCAGTACCTTTTTCACGGCATATGCGAAACTCCTCAGGCGTCAGCTTATCGCGCCAGATTTCATCGCCCGTGAGATCGTCATTTCCTGTGGAATCTGCCATAATCGGAGAACCTCATTATTACCATTATTCAACCAGCAAAGGTTACTAATGGCGAAACTGAGTAAGTAAACATTGCTGGCCAGCGATGGTACGAAAACTACCAGGCGGCAAGCAACCCTATTTGCATTTAAGAGTACCTTATCCAGCGTGTATGAAACAGTTACTGCAATCGACTAAATTAAGCGACGTCTGTTACGACATCCGCGGCCCAATCCTCGATCAAGCTAACCGACTTGAAGAGGAAGGCCACCGTATTTTGAAGCTAAACATTGGCAACCCTGGTGCCTTTGGCTTCGAGGCACCTGAAGAAATCATCCAAGATGTGATTTACAACATTCGAGAAGCTCAGGCCTACACCCACTCTAAAGGTCTCTTTGCCGCGCGCAAAGCCATTATGCAAGAGTGTCAGCAGCTCAATATTCCTGACGTAGAAATGGATGATATCTACCTCGGCAATGGTGTTAGTGAACTGATTGTTATGGCCATGCAAGCGCTGCTTAACAACGGCGATGAAATGTTAATTCCCGCCCCAGATTACCCTTTGTGGACGGCATCGGTGAATTTGTCTGGCGGTAATGCGGTTCACTATCGCTGTGACGAGTCATCTGACTGGTTCCCGGATATTGACGACATAAAAAGTAAAATTACCGATCGTACTCGCGGTATTGTTGTTATCAACCCCAACAATCCAACTGGTGCGGTCTACAGCAGAGACTTGTTAGAGCAAATTGTTGCACTGGCACGAGAGCACAACCTCGTGATCTTCGCCGATGAAATCTATAGCAAGATTTTGTATGACGACGCCACCTTTACACCAATGGGAAGCATTGCCGATGATGTGGTTTGCATTAGTTTCAATGGTTTATCCAAATCCTATCGGCTTGCGGGTTTTCGTTCTGGGTGGATGGTCATAAGCGGTGCTAAACATCGAGCAAAAAGCTACATCGAAGGCTTGGATGTTTTAACCTCAATGCGACTATGCGCTAACGTGCCAGCAATGCTTGCGGTGCAAACTGCTTTAGGTGGCTACCAAAGCATTAACGAATTAATTTTGCCGGGTGGGCGATTACTAGAACAACGCAACATAGCAATGGATATGATCGACAAAATCCCAGGTGTTTCTTGCGTTAAGCCCAAAGGTTCGATTTACCTATTTCCTAAAATTGACCTAGACATCCATAAAATCCACGACGATGCAAAAATGGTCGAAGACTTTTTAGTACAAGAGAGGATTTTGCTCGTCCAAGGAACAGCATTTAACTGGCCTGAGCCCGATCATTTTAGAATCGTGTTTTTGCCACGCGTTGATGAACTCGGACCGGCAATAGAAAAGTTTGGTCAGTTTATCGAACGTTATTCGCAAGATTAATCATTAAAACCGCCAAACAACGTTCGCAATCACTAAACCACTTGGAAGCCAAGCGCTTCTAAGTGGTTTTTTATATCAGGTGCTTTATCTTTTAGTTTAACCTGGTAGTTGTGAAATTCTCGACGGTATGGGTACTGTTTACGCAGGCGATCAAATACCTCGTTGACCGCGTCTCCACCTGTTAAATCACCTCTCAAGCGATTGTCATCGTCTAATGTGTCGTACACTTGACGAATACCATCACTCGCGGCAGAGAACACTGAACTCTCGTCAACCATGAGCGGGCTTTCAGGCTGCCATTGATCAAACTGTTTTGCCGTCAAGGTAGGAGTTACTCCAACGAATTGGCAAAATGCTTTGTAAGCCATTTCCGTTCCAAGAACTTTCCCATCCACGCTATGGCCAGCAATGTGGGGCGTACCAAGATTCACCAGATCTAACAGCTCCGTACTGATTGATGGTTCCTGTTCCCACACATCCAGCACAACACGTAAATCTTTTCGTTCCTCTAAAACACGACGCAAGGCATGATTATCAACTACAGCACCTCGACCCGCACTGATAAGAATGGCATGTTGTTTCAACTTCTTTAAGCGTTCTTCATTTAGCAAATGATAGGTTGGGTGGCTACCTTCAACGGTTAAAGGGGTGTGCAAGCTTACAACATCACAACTCAGCACATCATCGAGCGATGCCAAATTGAAGCCATGTGAATTATCTATAAGCGGGTCGTAGCCAATACAATCTGCACCTAAGGCTACTAGCTGCTTATACAGACGCCCACCCACATTTCCACAACCCACAATACCAACACGTTTCTCAGACCAATTCTCTTTAAGGGCAACCAAACTGCTTAATACGTATTGCACTACGGAATTCGCATTACATCCTGGAGCACTTGACCATTGAATACCCACTTCATCAAAGAAATGCGTATCAAAGTGATCAAAGCCTGCAGTACAAGTTGCGACAAATTTAACCTTCGAACCTTCTAGCAATTCACGCCCTATTTTGACAACAGACCTTACGATTAACGCATCAGCGTCCTCAACTAAGTCTGCTGTCATGCTGCGTGGCGGCATCGTAATGACGTCGCCAAATTCACTGAAGAACTCGGTAATAAGTGGAATATTTTCATCAGCGACAATTTTTTTCCGGGTATTTGCCATCGTTAGATATTCTTCAGTCGTAGTGCTTTGGTGACTAAACGCGGAAAGCCCATTCGCTCAAAGAACTCTTCCATTAAATCCTCACTCAACCTTTTGTTGCGCCAATTGAGCTCCGATACTGAACAGCCTAGTTCAATGTTATCGACGATACGCGTTAATTCTCGTGCCATATATATTTGGTCTTTATAATCACTGAGTTTTTCTGCCAAACGTTTCGCACCTCTCACCGGCAACAAACACAAGTCTGTTAAGTTGTTGAAAATGCCGTCAATGCAGCCATGGGCCGATAACAAGGCAACCGCCGATTTTGGTCCCACCCCAGGCACTCCGGGAATATCGTCAATCGCATCACCTACTAGGGCTAGATAATCAGCTAATTGATGCGGATGTACGCCAAAACGGTTAAATAACCCGTGCTCATCAAAGCGATCGTCTTTCGCGTAGTCCCAAAGGTAGTCTTGCTGACGTAACACAAGTTGGCCAAGATCTTTGTCGCGAGTGAGAATGGCAATCGGTACGGGACTCTTTCTCAAGCGCTTCACTAAGCTGCCTATCAGGTCATCGGCTTCATATTTATCGCTAGCAAATGTTTTGATACCAAGAATTTCAGTCACTTCCCGGCAAGCCTCAATTTGATAAGCCAGCAATTCATCTGCCGGAGGTCGACTTGCCTTGTATCCGGAATATATTTGATTGCGAAAGCAACTACCCAAACTTTCATCAAAACACGCGGCGATTCGGTTTGGCTTTTCGGTTTCCAACAAGCGCAATAAAAATGTTGTGTAGCCGTAAACAGCCGCAGTTGGATACCCCTCACGACTGAACCAATTGTCAGGCATCGAGAAGTAATATTGAAAAATATAAATGGATGCATCGATTAGCAAGTGGGGTTTTACCACAGGATCTTTCATCTATAACTGATCCCTTGTGTAGTGCTCACTAGATAAAGGCTGCTCTACATTGTAGAAATCAGCCAAGCGTGCCATAAACCGCGCTGGTCGAATCGATAATCCGTCACGACAGTAGCGTTGCACTTGATCAAGAACCGCATCTTTAAAATGTTCACTCAAACCTACGGCTGCATTCAGATTATCCGCGCTCAAGCGAAACCTGTAACCCGATGCAGCCGAAAAGATCCACTCTAATGCTTGTGGCTTCACTTCTACGCGCTCAAACAACTGTTGCTGTTGGGCATCGCGCCCATCAGGCTCATACCAATACCCATAGTCTTCCTGCTGTCGACGCGCACTGCCTGCGATACACCAGTGAGAGACTTCGTGTAGCGCGCTGGCAAAATAGTCTCGCGTGTAATAGATGGTGCTAGTCTCTGCTTCTACCCGACCGGGTGAGTAAAGTGGCTCAGTCGCCCCACCCACCAGCTGTGTTTGAAAGTCGATGAACTCCTGGTTGAATAGGCGCTCTAAGTCGCGAGACTGGTGGTGAGTGGTTGCAGATTGATCAAGTACTGACATAGAAAACTGCTAAGTCACGTGTTGGTGGCCCTGTACAAATTCCGCAGTAACGCGCGGAAAAACTGGGCTAACGCATAAACAGGAGAGGGTTCACCCAGCCAATGCTGAACAAAATGCGACCAATTTTAACTTAGACCAAAAAATAATTAACAAAAAGTTGTGCTTTTGCCCAACTGCATATACCTTATGTAGTGATGGCTACTATTTTCAACCACGCAACGCGTGGGATAGTATTCTTCAAGAGCCCCCATAAAGGAGGTGGTATTATGAAGACCTCGTCCACTGACGACAACTTCGATAATGTCGTCGATTTCTTTTCAGGCCGTCCCTACTCCTCTCTTGCGGATCAACGCTTTATTCGTCTGGCTCCTGAGCTTGATGGATTAGAGATGTTGTATTCCAACGAAGCAAACCCAGACAAGCTATTTAGCCTTAAAGTCCTCTGTTGGGGTCTAAGGGCCAATGGCGATGTGGTTGGCCTCGTACCTTGGTTGGATGACATTGTCGCTTGCCCCGATATTTGTGATCCACTCAATGGTCAATGGGAAGGGTATTACGACGCTGGTATCGACGATATATTTTTCGAAGCCCCCATTCACAAAGTTGTAGAACTGGAGACTGCCGCCGAGTATTACGAAGCCATTTGCGACGACGAGACTGATATCATTCAGGAAATCCCTGACATGATTGGGACTCATGCCGTGTTTTCTGCCAATGGATTTCAAACAATTACCCTTACGGAAATTGTAAGCTGGCGACTCCACCACGATGGCGTGATTTGCGGTATGGCCGCAGACGAAAGTTTAGTGGAAACCACGCCGGTTTTACCCGGTGATGAAAGCCTCTATCCGGTCCAGGCCAAGGAAGAGTTTCGCTATTTCTTCCAGCACCATATAGCCAACAGGCTAAAATCGCATGACCCAGAAGCACTGGCTGCGATTTCCTTACTCGCGGACGATTCGGTTTAGCCACCCAATCTACGCAGTAAAACGAGAGTTTATGGTTTAAACACGTACCTATGTGCGTGTTTACACTGAGGGGTTAGGTCGCTCCAATGACTGCGGCCGCTCTTCTAAACTTTGCGAATTTGGAAGCACCAGGTTCCATCGGTGCCCGCTTCGCCCAAACGTTTCTCCTCGCACTGCTCAGGAGTAATAGCTTTCTCACTCACTAAAGTATGGCCTAGATAAGTACAAAACTTATTCACATCCCTCGACGTCGATGGGTCGGTCGCAAATAATTCCAGTACTTCGCCACTGTCAATTTCACGCATACCGCTGTGCAGCATCATTAGCGGTTCTGGACACAGCAACCCCGTAGCGTCGATGGTTTTAGAAATTTTTTCTGACATCAATAACTCTCTCTCAGCTACCCGCTCCAACAAACTCTGCTATCCGATCCGCAGCTCTAATTAAATGTTCTTCGTGGCTATGGCCTGATCGCTTTCGCGGCTTTAAATCATGATCGCCGTCTGCAAGCCAGTTGATCGCGACGCTTTTCGCTAGCTTATATTGTGAGACAGTTTCTTTATTACCTAGACTATCGCGTTGGCCTTGGATAACCAACGTTGGCTTTTTTATCTGTTGCAACGTCTCGACGCGATTTTTTTCGGGCTTTCCAGCCGGATAAAATGGGAATCCCAAACAAACCACACCGGCACACGCCAATTCATTCGCAATAATGGCTGCCATCCGACCGCCCATAGATTTCCCGCCAATGTAGGTCGGAACAGTCGCTGCTTGTTGCTGGCTGAAAACCATTCGCCAAGTATCCAGTAATTCGGGCTGGCGATTAGGAGGCCGCTTTTTACCAGTTGCTCGCCGTTCGGCCATATAGGGGAATTCAAAACGAACCACATCAATATGTCGATCGGCCAACAACCGGGCTATCTGCGCCATAAAAGGCGAGTCCATAGGCGCACCAGCCCCGTGAGCAAGTAGTAGTCGCGCTACAGCATCGCCGCGTGCTCGATCAGTAATCGTCGGTATCGCCACTAGTTTTTGCCTGACTGATTTCTACAAGAAATTGCTGCGCGTCTTGCTTGGTGAGAATATTGATTGACTCGGAAAGGCCGTCAAAAACCAACACCAATTCTCCTCGACGCAATTGCGCTTTCACCTGATCAATTTTGGTCGAAAGGTCCACTTCTTCTTGGCCATAGTCCGTACCCTCCCGGTGAACAACAGATTCAATCACCGAGTCCAAGGTATCTGAGGGCAGACGATCATAGGGAATAATCATATCGACCAATAGCACTACGTAATTTATCGAAGGCTGGCAATTCTGCCCGAAACAGCTCTAATTTGCCATTGAGTTAGGGAGCTCCAACCAAAAGTTTGCTCGCACCCTTGAGCAAGGCGCTAATTGCCGTCACCGACGATGTCTGCTAGCGTTAGAACATAAACATAATAAATGGAGTGCCCCCGATGACTCGACAAATCGTGATGACCACTATCTGCAATGACCGGCCAGGGATTGTAGAGACATTGTCTCGTACAGTGTCAGAAAATGGAGGCAATTGGCTGGATTCTCATCTTTCACACTACGCTGGTAAGTTTGCGGGCATTATTCATGTCAGCGTCACTGCGGAAAACTGTGAATCACTTATGGAGCAACTCTCAGCACTGGCAAACGATGGGATTCAGGTCACTGCTGAACTTGCAGAGACTAAGGCAGACCCGCATCAACAGCATTGGTCATTCACCTTATTTGGTAATGACCGACCAGGAATCATAAAAGAAGTTAGCCAGGCCCTCGCCCACTACCATATTAACCTTGAGCAGCTGAGTTCACGCTGCACCACCGCAGCCCATACAGGCATACCGCTATTTGAAGCGGAAGGAATGATTAGCTTACCAGACACTGTTGATATTGATGAACTAGAGGACCAGCTTGCAACAATTTCAAATCAACTTACCGTTGATATTCAATTAGAGGAAGCGCAATAGCGGATTAACTCACCAAGCCTTGCAGCAAGTGCCCAACAATGTACGCCAAGGCCGCGGCAGCACCGCCAATTAAGACCGTTTCACTCCCGGAGCGTAGAGGGCTATGGTTGACGAACTTCCCTTTCAGCGCGCCGACAATAAAAAAAGCAATTAGAGTAAGCGCGCTGCTGATATAAAAAGGTGAGCCAACAGTGGCCGGGCGCCACCAGTTTAATAAAAACGGGACTAATGGCAGCGAGCCGATCAATGCAAACGCCCAAAACGTTACCCACGCTGCCATACCCGCATTGGTCGGAGCAATCGACAAACCGTGCTCTTCTTGAATCATGGTATCGACCCAACGTTCTTTATCCGACGTAATTACATCGACAATATGCTCGAGGTTATCTCCTGTAAAACCCTTTGATGCGTATATCTGACGAATTTCTTCCCGCTCACCTTTTGGGTTGTGCTCAATTTCAGCAAACTCTTCTTGGCGTTCATTTTCGAGATGTTGGTTATCAGCCTTCGTACCGAGGTAATTGCTGATCGCCATACTAAATCCGTCGGCTAAAATATTAGCTAACCCTAACACTATAATAACGCTACTCGACAAACCCGCGCCGGCGACACCTGAGACAACCGCGAATGTCGTGACACCACCATCAATTCCGCCGTACACGAAATCCTTAACGTAAACTTGCCTGGGTTCAGTGGAAAGCCGTGCGGCGACAGCCTCGGGGCTGTGATCTTGATAAATACGTCGACGAGGTTTGCCCCACATAAAATGCCTATTTATTGTTATTGTAAAACTTCGCGCCAATAGATAACGCGATCATGACCACGATAATTTTCAAACCGTACAATAACACGAGGATGGGTTGTATCGGAATGATCTCCATCAAGATTCCAGTCGCCTTGTAGGTAAGGCAAACCCGTTAAGTTGATATCAATCGGATAGGCAGCGATAACGCCAGGTGCGCCGTATTGGATACCCGCTTTGCCGTTACACATACCAATAGCGGCCCCTGATAAACAATCGTCAAAGCCAATGGGATCAGAAAAATCAAAAATTGATGTCGCACTTCCGATCGTCACTGCTATCGTATCAGCCGCTGCGTTAATAACCGACGTCGCGCCGACGAAATTCACTGCTGATAAAGGCAACTGCGTGCATTGATCGTTGATGTTAGTAACAAATTGTACTCCATCCCAATATTCTGTTTGCCACACCATAGGAATAGGCGCGGACTCTGGCCCATGAACGTCACGCAAATACAGCTGCCCAAATATGGCATTGAGCACACCGGATAACTCAGCCGTGTTGCAATTGCCCGCCGCAACACAATCTCCGGCTGTACTGGGATTCATGTCGAGTAAATTGAAGTCCGCACCATCGGCATCGCTAACTTGAACACCAAGTTGTAACGCGTTAAAAGGGCCATCAGGAATAACATTCAAGCCAATATCCATATCACGTTGAAAATCGGCCGCTGTATCAACTAGGCTGTAAACACCGTCATCCCACGTTGAACTAGCGGTAACTAAACGATTCGATAAATTCACGCCATCATCGTTATTTTCTGATTGAAGCGTTACGGAACCCGTTATGTAATTCAAATCTGTATTGTCGTAATTGACGACACTTACCCCAGCGCGATTTCGAGCGGAGATGTCGTAGCTCACGGAGATACCTGCATCGCTCATATAGGTATAGCTACCCGCAACACAACTATTGCTTACAGCGCTGGCAACTAAATCAAAATCGACAGGATAAAAACGTCCGATATCTGCCGAAGCATTCCCAGTAATATCGCCCGTCCCTAAATAATCACCGTCAGCAACGCTTGCAGAGATTTGCATAGTGCCAACTTCATTCCAACTGAGAGAAATATTGGTGAATTCTCCCGGATTAGATGCAGAAAAACTCGAAGGATTAGTTAACACGCCCACACTGCCCCCAATAGGGAACGTTAAATTGGCTAAATTAACTGTGACAGATTCTACAGTGGTTTCATTACCATAATTGGGTGTCAAATTTCCGGATGCATTTCGCGCTTCAACAACCACCGTGAAAGGATCACCCGCGGCGACAAACCCTGAACCGCTCGACGTCGTACCGGGGTTTGCAACCGCAGCCGGGGTTTCTACCGTCGTCACCTCCAAGGAATCTGGCTGCACCACGAACTCACTACTCGTGCCGGTAATAGTTATCGCCGGGTCATCATTTTCTGGGGGTAAATTGAGTTCTGTATGCAGTCGAATTTGACCCACATCAGTGTAATTAAATGGAATGGCTGCAAAGCCATTCGCATCAAACGAAAGGTTAACGGTACTGTAATTTATAGCAGCGCCAAGATCGTTCGCCGTAATGGGAGTACTATTGAGCGAAAGTGTTTGGCCAGCGATACATGAGGTAGGGTTGCGGCATTCAAACCCAAGTTCAACATCTCGATTGGTGTTTTGTAACCGCGCCACACAGGCGCCGGTATCTGTGCTTGTTTCTACCACACGCAAGACCAAGTTCGGGTCGGTCACTGCAGCGACTTGTGTCGGCAATGCATTTAACCCGGTATCACCGTAGAACCTCACACCCACATCAGTAAACGTAATGTCCGGATCTGCGCTAGCGGATTCAAGCGCGATGCCATCTGTTACATCAATGTTTAATGTGGCGGGTGTGGTTTGTTGCAAGTATTTTGTCGCAATACTCGTAGTGCCATCGAAAACGTAGGTATTTCCCCCGGACCAAGTTGCACCGGCAGGTGTTGTTGATAACGTTAAGGTAGTGCCGCTGAGCGGATCAACTGTAGCGCCACCTGCATCATAGGCTGTGATGGTAATCGGCTCACCTTCACAGGTAATTCCGTTACCCGAGTGGGATATTTCGTAATAACTGACGGCCGTATTCGCACAATAATACAATCCCGCACCCAAAGGTGTCGGCCCACTGGGAATGGTGACGTAACTGCCGCTGGATGGCGTACTCCACTGTAGCCGAATTTCCGACAAGCCAAAATTCTCGTAGTACTCTAGACTAATCGCGTAATGCTGCCCGGCAGTTAAGGTCACTGCTGCACTGGTATCAATTTGAGCCGCATGGTCGGTCCAATTATCGATAATTAATTGGCCACCCACTCGCAAACGTACGCCGTCATCCGAAATAGTTCGAAAATAATAATCACCCGTTTCTGTAACGCGGATGTAACCGTCCCAAGAGACCGAGAACTGGTCGGTACCTATTCCTGGAACACCGGGGCTACCGCTGCCCCAATTAAAATTCACCACGGTATCAACTCGAGTACCAACAACACCGCCAGACAGACTAGTGCCGTTATAGTAGCTACCCACTAATCCACCTTGCGGTGTTTCGAGCGGGCACAATTCCGTCGCACAGGGATGCGTTTCGGCCATAATAGCCGTTACCACTGCATCCGTTAGCACTCCATCGTAAACACGTACTTCATCGAGCAGACCTTGAAAATATTCGGGGGAGCCGCCGGTATCTTCAATCCGCCCAATACTGGAATAACTATTACCAATAACCCCAGTGGCGATACTACCGCTCGCATCCAATGCACCATCGATATAAATTTTATAACTGCCCGCCGAGTGATCACGTGTCAGCACAATATGATGCCAAGCACCATTATTAATTGATGTACTCGATTTAGTAGTAAAGTCGTTCGCAACAGAAATCCCGATACGCCCTGAAGCGTCGAGCCATCCCCAAAAAATATCGTCGGTACCGCCGGATTCTTCCACGCCCGCAATACCGGGGGCTTGCCATCCCGTGTTATTTCCCGTTTGCGTCGTTTGAATCCAAAACGCCATGCTCGCGGTTGAGTTGAGCGTGCTAGATAAACCGCTCCACGTGAGATAATCATCGACGCCATCAAAATCACCATAGCGACAAGTGCCAGGATTGGTAGCGATCGCCGGATCTAATTCACTCGTTGTAACACCGCCAACCGCGGTTGCATTATTCCCATTGCCACTTGAGTCGACAACCTCACCACTGCTACCGCTCCACGATAATTCTTCCATTTGCCATTCAGCGATTAACGTAGCCGCAGCGACCGCAGCTTCGGTAATAATCACGTCATCAATGTGCCAATAGTCAGCGTTGGTATTACCATCAATCACCCAAAATCGAACACGTAGACCGTTATAGAGTGCATCACTGGGTAAATTATAAATGGGTGTGAAAATTTCCCCTGGTGTTCCATCACCGGCAAACTGTTCAAGCGTGACCCAGGAGCCATTATCATTTAGATATTGAACGCGTAAATCTTCTCCGGAATCTGGGTCTTCAGAAAAACTATCGTTACCTCGGCGAATCCACAGTGTTAAATCAACGCCGATCCCCTGCGCATTGATAGAACGGCTCGATTTCAATGTCAATGTCTGTGAACCTTGGCGTATAAATGCAGAATTAGATGGCGATAAAAACGTATCACTACTGACGCCCACATCACTTGTACTCGACCTATCCCAATCGCTATTGAGGTCGCCATTATTATTAAAATACTCTTCAAATAACACATCGCCCGGAGCGGATTGAACGCTCAACGAGAAACACACCAACAGCGCTGAAAAAATGAGTGTGTTGTAATACTTAGGGTCAAATAGCATCACACTTCTCACTGTAAATAGGCCGACACTGAAACAGTGCGCTGCGATGTGACATTACCAGAGCCACAATTCGCCTGACTCGATATGGTAAAAAATGTCGTAGTATTACTCGCATCAACAACACTTTGACAATTAACTTGCGTACGACACCCGCCCAAGCCAGCCGCATTAAAATTAATCACCTGTCCATTACTGGAAGCACACGCTGCCGTACCGGATGCACGCGACGTTGGTGAAGCGGTATCATAAAATACTCGCGACATTCCATATTGTGCCCCAGCTTCCGCCGCGTAGAATGTTTGTGTTGAAATTAACTCCTGTGCGCTTGCGACACTGGTATTCGAAACCAATCTCCCAAGAGTGACCGCGAGCAATGCCATGACAATGACAATAAACGCCGCCAAAGGCATCAACCATCCACCCTGTTTTTCTCTATAGTTATGAGTCCGAGTACTAAGGAACATTTCTCACCATTACCTGGTGACGAATCACAATCTGCTCACCACCTTCACGAAAAGGCATTTCGATATCCACAATAGTATTTCTATCTTGCGTTCCATTGGTAATAGAAAATGGCAATTCAGCCGTAGGGTTAACACCCTCAGCCATTACGATACCGGTGTTAGGTGGGGAGCCGGTTAGAGAAGCCAGGCTCGGTAAACTTCCGCTACTGGTATAGCCTTCATGCAGACGCAACTCGCCACCATCTACGCAAGCTTGCATCGGTAAACCACCAATGAAAATTCGCTTATTAACAGAATTGCGCAAAAACTGTTTTGCTGAAGTAAGACTTAAAACATTAGGTACTGAACTAGAATTAATTCCTGCGTAGAGTGCCACCGTGTTACCACCGTATACCTCCGCACTTGTCAGTGGTGCGACGATGACGTACTCACTACTGCCAACATCAAACCCCATGGGGCCAGTGGAAATTGACGATGTTGCAGAGGCACCGTTATTGGTATCCGGTAATTCTCCAAGATAATGACCACCACCCACAACCGGTATCCATTCAATACACAGGTTATTTGCGCTGACACGAATACTGTTAGGCACCGCGATCCGCAAATAGCGTGTGAGTTGCTCTATAGACTGACGGGCAGTTTGAATTAATCGAGTCCTATTAACCGTGTCGTGATATGCATTGGCGGTTTGTAAAACAAAGGAGCTGCCCATCACTGCAAGAATAGTGATAATCACGATGACTGCTATAAGTTCAATTAAGGTAAAACCTCGCTGTTGCATATCTCTGCGCATGATCTCTCCTAAAAGTTTGCCTTGTAGGTAGAGAGCGTCACGATACCACCGCCAGGAGACGTGACATCCACGGTGATGAGCCGCGCTTGTGCAATTGCCAACCCGAGGTCACCACCCGCGTTAGACACCGTAACCGAGATACTACAATTAGCCCTACTGTTGTCGACTTGCCCATCATAATCGCCGACATCATCGAAATCTGAATCGTTGCTAATTCCAGCGCACGCCGTTGCACCCGTTTCAGCACTACCACATGGCGGCACACCGCCTGTGGGAGAATTCTCATCGAATTTGCGAGCCATAATCTCATCAAGTTTTGCTTGAGCGCATTCCAATGCACGCACCTGAACAATAGGGTCAACACTATTTCCCAGAAATGCGCTGAACGCTGTTACCAGTACACTTAAGCCGACCGACACGACGATGATAAAAATTACCGTCTCAATTAAAGTGACACCTACTTGAAAGGATTGTCGTCGGAAGTGATTAGTGCGCATAGCCACTGGCCTCCACAGCAACCGAAGCGCCTCCATTATTAAGGGAAATAGTCGTTGGCGTGGTTCGCCCTAACTTATCGAACGCTAAAACACCTGTGCCTGCGGTCACACTAACACCGTTTTCAAAACTGATTGGATATTCTACGCCAGGAATAACAACACTATTGCCGTTTTCCCGCACATCAATTGACGCAGTGTTCACTACGAGTGTGATTGGGTTTGATACGCTAGCGCGCGCCATAGCAACTTGTTGAGCATGATTGGCGGCCGCTACAACTGTATCGCGACCGGCAAGAAGACTCGAATCAGAAATATTGAGTCTCGGTAGGGTAAAAAAAGTCAGAACACCTAAAATGACGATGATGGTCACAAGTTCAAGCAGCGTAAAACCTTTTGCGGTTCGCCACGCGCTGAACATAGTAGACCACCTACGTCGTGCCAGAATTAGTCAGCGTAATACAGCGTAAAGTTAGCTGTGGCTGCACCATCGTTTTGATCCGTTAACGTGCATACAGCAAAGTCTCCAACGGCTGGTGTACCAGGATACGCTGTAGTCGTTGAAATACTGTAGTCGTTGGTGAAATCAACTTGTGTTCCCGCATCTAGCAAACCATTGACAACACCTGACGTACAACCCGCCGTAGTAGACACAGAAGCAGCGCCCGCAACGCCAGCTTCTTCTGCGAGTTCAGTGGCATAGTTGATGGCACTAGCCGATTCAACAGCACCGGCAATACCCGATACCGCACCAGACCGCGCTGCTGTTTGCAAATTAACGAATCTAGGCACAGCCGTCGCAGCCAAAATACCTAAGATAACGATTACCGCGATCAACTCAATTAATGTAAAACCTTGTTGCCCTTTCATTGATGATGCTCCATTACTTTGCCATACGTATATTTTCGCTAAAAATGGCCTTAACTAACGCTTACAGAGAACATATAAACCTAATGCACCCGGTTAATTTAGATCCTATATTAACTATAGCTTTTGAATACACTTAATCCAGTGGAGGAACGGTAATTAATACCTGTCCTGTCTTTAAGTTATATTCAAAGTAATGCGACCCTTCTGGTTCGGTCACAAGTTCATAACGGCACACAGAATTACTGCGTTGAGAAATATGGTATCGCTGCTGACCTTTAGCATTCTCTTTAAGGTTATTTGACGAACCGGAACCTCGCCCCTCCACCGTAACCGGTGATGGATTTTGTAAAATCGTTTGCCAAATTTGATAACACTCTTCGGAAGTCTGATCGTTACTACTGCGACTTCCATTGTCTGTATTAGCCGGCCAGCCATACTCATTCAAAAATATAGCAACGTTGTCTACATCAACGCGAAATGTATCCGGAACCTTACCTTGTAGTTGCATCGTACTTTCTACGATCCATTGCCCGCGAATTAATGCTATAGCCGCTGTAAATCTATTTGCTAATATTTCAACACCCGTTCGCTTAGCATCATCAAGAATTCGCTGGTAATACACCAAACCACTTGCCGCCAATATGCCAATTAGCGTTACGACCAATATCAACTCCAAAAGCGTAAAACCACGCTCGTTGGCGCCTACATTTTGTGTATCACTATTTTTGAACGTCATACATACTCCACATCGGCAAAAATATTCCCAAGGCCAATATCAATACAATTGCCGCCATCGCAACAATCAAAATAGGTTCGATTCGCGCACTTAGGCTCTCTACATCATAGTCAACCTCACGCTCATAGTATGAAGCAACTTCACCAAGTAACTCGTCGACTTGACCGCTCTCTTCGCCGACTGCAATCATCTGCAATACCAGTGGCGTAAACATAGCGCTACCGGTGTGAGTTCGTAATAGACTGTCGCCTCGTTCAATACCACTACGAATTGCGCGTATTTTTATCGCAAGAAAGGCGTTATCAATGACACGAGCGCACAGTTCTAGCGATGTCGGCAAAGGCACACCTGATTTCAACATCAGAGAAAAGCTCCGACTGTATCGCGCCATGGATGCCCGATTGATAATGTCGCCGATGACGGGTATACGTAGCTTTTTGTCACCCCAGAACATTTGCCCGTTATCCGTTTTTAAATATTCCCGCCAGGCGAACCAGGCAGCAACGATACCCACTAACAAGTAGGGCCACGCAACGACAAAAAAATTGGATGTCGCAATCAAAATTTTAGTGGGCATTGGTAATTCAGCCCCAAACTTGGCAAACATTTTTGCAAACTCTGGGATGACTTTAACGTTGATGACCGCGAGTGCCAAAACAATTGCCGCAACAACAAAAGTTGGATAGCGAAGTGCCGCTTTAATACGCTTGTTAGTTTCAAGGTCCCGTTCCAGGTATTCACTTAGCTGCAAAAAAGCTTCATCTAAACGACCACTATTTTCACCGACATGAACAATATTGACGAACAACTCGTTAAACACAGTGGGGTGATGACCAAACGCAACAGACAAACCCAAACCACTTTCAAGTTCCTGCGCAACTTCTTCTAAGGTTTTTCGTAGTACGGGGTGATTGATAGAGACAGCTAATCCCTTGACGCCTCGAATCAACGGTATGCCTGATTTGGTAATCGTGTAAAGTTGACGACATAACATGATTAATTCAGGCGCACTGATAGAGCGGTGCCCAAGCTTTTCAAATAGCGCTTGAATATCAGACGTTTTTTCGTTTAGCTCATCGAGCTGGACGGGTATCAACCCTAGGTTGGCAACCATAGACGCTGCACTCTCGCGGTTACTAGCGTCTAGAGTGCCAGTAATGAGCTTGCCTTCGTTATTGCGTCCTTTGTATTCAAAGTGAGCCACGTTTAACCTACCTCACTCAGGTGTTCATCTTCCACCAGAGCAGAAACTCTCATTACCTCTGATAGGGAAGTAATACCCTGCACAGCAAATTCAAGCGCGGCAAAACTTAAAGGTCGAAAATGCGGATGTTGGTGAGCCGCTCTATTAAACGCACTAACATCATCAGAGCGCAATGCATTGGTCATTTGCGTGTCCAACTCAAGCAGCTCAAATACACCAATACGACCTCGATAGCCGGTGTTGTGGCAATGCGGGCAGCCTCTTCCCTGGCGAAAGACTGCACTCGATAAATTCATCGACTTAGAGGCAATAGCCAGCAGTTGTTGTTCTTGTGCATTGGGGGTATGCGTCTCTGCACAGTTCTCACAAATTCGACGTACGAGGCGTTGTGCAACCACCGCTTTTAAGGACGCGGCGACTAGGAATGGATCAACGCCCATATCTACCAACCTTAGAGCAGACGTTATAGCGTCGTTGGTGTGCAAAGTACTCAACACCAAATGCCCGGTCATGGCCGCTCGCAGTGCGATTTCTGCCGATTCTTTATCGCGAATCTCCCCGACTAACAGCACATCAGGGTCCTGGCGCAATGTCGCACGCAAAACTTTACTGAAGGTTAAGCCAATTTTCTCGTGCACTTGAACTTGGTTAACTCGCTGAAGGCGGTATTCAACAGGGTCTTCCACCGTAATGATTTTTTTATCGGCGGTATTAAGTTCGGAGATTGCGCCATAAAGCGTTGTGGTTTTACCACTTCCGGTTGGCCCTGTGACCAAAATCAAACCAAAAGGACGATGAATTGTTTCTCGAAAACGTTTAACGATCGTATCCGGCATACCGACATCGCCCAGACGCATAACACCATCGGTATGATCAAGAATCCGCATCACTACAGATTCCCCAAATTGCACCGGCATGGTAGATAAGCGAACATCGATATTACGGTTATTAACACGCAGATTGAAACGCCCATCTTGAGGAATGCGTTTCTCAGAAATATCCAAACCTGACATCAATTTCAAACGTACAACCAGCGCTGTGGCAATACGTTTTTCGTTCATAACTTGTTCACTTAGAACACCGTCAATACGCTGTCGAATTCGCAGCACATGCTCATCAGGCTCAATGTGAATATCAGAGGCTTTGGTTTTAATGGCATCTTCAAATACAGCCTGCAATAACTTTACAACTGGCGCATCGGAGTCAGCAGCGTCCATTGCTACATCAGCAAGGTTTACCGATGAATCTTCGAGCTCTTCGCCCAGCTCTCCAGCAAGAGCTGCAATATCGGATTCCCTGCTGTACACCATGTCGAGAATATCGAGTAATTCGGATTCTCTTACTACCGCAGGTTTTAAGGTATCTTTAAGTGTGCGAGCCAGCTCATCTAGAGCGAAAATATCGGTGGGGTCTGCCATACCCAACAGCAACCCATCAGGCTCCTCACTTAGGATGAGCACTCTAAAACGTCGTGCCACGGTTTCAGGAAGACGTTTAACAAGTTCCGCATCAAATGCGAATTGTTTTAAATCGATAAAAGGGAAATTAAGCTGCTTTGATAAAATGGATAGTAAAGTGTTTTCATCGACATAACCCAATTCAACCAAGGCACGACCGAGTTTACGGCCAGACTTTTTCTGATCGGCCAGCGCCTGCATCAATTGATCTTCGGTGATAATTTGCTGCGCAACCAGAATATCACCGATCCGAATTCGCTTTTGCTGAGAGGGGTTATTCATGGATGCGCTCCTTTCGACCAGAGAAAGATGACGCGCGATGAGGTCCTTCATTCAGCTCGACCGCGTTTCTTAAAGCATCAATTCGCTGAGCAACAAAGTTTGTCGCTGAATCGTTTTTTCCTAGGTATAAATGAGCGCGACGATAGGCGTTCAAAGCCTCTGAAACCTCTCCTCCCGCATCCAGTGAACTGGCATAACCTAACCAATATTGACCTTCTTTTGAGTTCAAACGAATCAGCTCTCTATAAATCTGCGCAGCTTGGTCAAAGTCTCGTTGTTGATGTAAAAGAGCTGCTTTGACGCGCAATATTTTCGGCACCTGCTGCACTTCCTCTTCGCTATTATTAATTGTGTCTAAGGCATCAAGATAAAATCCGTCGTTAATTAGTGATTGAACTTTAGCTAACGTAGCTTCTGATGTGGGTCTATCGCGAAGAACAGCAAGTTCTGACGAACTAGCGTCGTAAGCAGTCACATCGCTAGAAGATACTTCAAAGCTATCGGTTACTTCACTGACAAAAGGATAGTCATTCGCAATAACTAAAACCTTATTTTTATAGTGATCGGCTGTCTGATTACGCCCTTGCTCAAAAGTGAGACGATACATTTCCCAATACCGAGCCGCGATAGCTAAAATTCCGGACCTGGCTTCTGAATTATTTTTGTCGAGCAATAGCACCGACCTGAAATATCTTAGCGCGTTGTCATTCTCTGGTGTTGTTAGTCGGTCTCTAGTCAAAGCAACCTGTGCTAATGCCAACAAACGGTCAACATCGCTGTCGCCATCCGATAATGTCTCTCTCGTATTCGAGTTTTCCCATGTTTGAGGGGTGTTCAACACCTTACGCTGCAAAACGGTATCAGTTTCAGGCGTATCGCGGACGCTATTAGACATGTTGGGCAAATAAGAATCTGACGATGACTCACTCGACTCGCTTAGTGATGAATGCCCCTGCTTCGTCGTATCCATAACAGGAATAGCTGATAGAAACGCGGTCCCGAAATCATCTACGTCATGAACAATCTTGAATCCAATAAACAACACACTAAGAAAGAGCAAGACTAACAACGCCCATTTTAGGAGCGCCCCTGGAACCTGAACTGTTTCCTGCATGGGAGGCTGAATACCATCACAGTATTCATTGGCATGACGCCCATCTAAATCCATTAACATTTGATTCACGAGGCTCATTGCAACATTCCTCGTCCGGGGCTAGTCAACCACAAAGGTAAAAATAGTATTACGCCCAACAAAGGCCATAAAACATGGGGATTGGCGGCTAGCAGCTTACCCAATTTGCGACTTTCACTAGTATCGCGGATAGCACGAGCTACTGCAGAAATGGTGACGCTGCCTTTTCCCATCCCATACGCCGCTAACAAGCTTTTGTGAGCAAGTATGTTGATTAACCTCGGAATACCACCCGAAGCAATGGCAATGAGCAGTGCAGCTGAATTAGTAAATACTTTTTGATCCGAGCCCGCTGCCCTCACCCGGTGCTTTACATAAGCCAAGGCACCGATTCTCGACAAAGGATGGATCGTTTCGGAGTAGATTATTCGCTGCTTTAACTGCCTAAGATCAGGCCTAGCGAGCAACTTATCTAATTCAGGCTGCCCTAAAAGAACGACATGTAGCAATTTACGTTTTTCGGTTTCTAGGTTGGTTAGTAATCTGAGCGACTCGACCGTCTCCCGAGGCATTGCTTGTGCTTCATCAATGACCAGTACGACTTGTTTTCCTTGTCGTGCAAGCTGGATGAGGCGTCGATAGATAACACCAAGTAGTTTATAACTCGGCATATCAGATGCAGATTGAATATCCAATTCTTCTGCCACAAAATATTTTAGCTCGTCTGGTGTAAGATATGGGTTCGGAATATATGCTGTTATAAACTTATCACCCAAAGAAGAAAGCAATTTTCTGCAAACAATGGTTTTTCCAGTACCAACCTCGCCAACGATTTTTATGAATCCTTCTGCATGACGAAGAGAGACCAGCAAGGTATTCAATGCATTGCGGTGACTACTTTTGTTGAAAAAGAACTGCGTATTAGGCGTTAATCCAAATGGCGCTTCTTTAAAATTAAAATGGGATTTATACACTGCGGCGACCTCTAAAACTTTTCCCTATAGCCGTTGCCCATGTCTTTGATCCGATTGTTAGAACGCGTAATATCTCTTTCCCACGCATCGTCATCCACCACAATCGGTCGCATTAAAATGACGAGTTCCGTCTTTCTATTTTGATCATCATCACGCCTAAAGAAAACGTTAAGTCCAGGCACTTTGCCAAACCAAGGTTTAACATCCATTTGTTCGCGGCTAACCTCCTGCATCAACCCACCCAAAACGATGACCTGACCATTTTTGGCTTTGACGATACTATCCGACTCGCGAATATCTCGATAAGCCAATGGTAAAGAGAACTCTTCGTCACCCACCGTTAATTCTTTAAGCTGGTCTGTTACATCGCTAATCACAGGATGAATATGCAGAATGACATCACCATCATCGGCAATCTGTGGTGTGACATCCAGCGCTATGCCACTAAAG
This sequence comes from Cellvibrionaceae bacterium, assembly GCA_033852115.1. Classification (GTDB taxonomy): domain Bacteria; phylum Pseudomonadota; class Gammaproteobacteria; order Pseudomonadales; family Cellvibrionaceae; genus JAWSVE01. The sequence goes on from JAWSVE010000001.1 coordinate 393,828, forward strand.
AATGAAGTGAGTTCTATGTCGGGGGTGCTGGTTGTCGTGGCTGCACCAGTGGTCGTCGAATTTGAAATACCTGTGACGAAAAACTCATCGGAACCAACACGGATCAACGCTTTTTGGTTATTAACCGTCGACACACGAGGGCTCGACAGTATTTGAACGCTACCCTGAGTGTCTAGAAAACTGATGAAGTCGGTTATGTTAGGTACTGCAAAGACCGCTTGAAACGCTTGATCAATCACTTCAGTTGGAGTCCCAAGACTACTGCGTGATTGATTGTAGCCGTAGCCCACCTGCCCCTGAATCGTTGACCAATCAATGCCTGCTTCAAAACCATCATTTAATTTAACTTCAACAATTTTGGTTTCTAAAATTACTTGCCGCGCTGCCGACAATTGCGATTGCTCGAGAAACTTTCGTACTGCCGTCAGCTCTGCTGGAAGAGCTCTCACAACCGCCATCCCCGTTTGGGGGTTGACCATCACCATAGGTTGGTTAAGTTGAGGCTTGGCGGTAAGGTCAATACCGACTATCGCTTCTAGACTCAACTTGAGGTGAGCCCAAAAGTCCGCATCTGATTGCGTTTTTATCCGCGCACCGGATGCAACTTCAGCATCGCTCGAGTTTCGCCCCGAGCCACCATTGCTGTTATTGTTGTTGTCGTCATTAGAGCGGACTTGACCAACTAACACGCTGGTATTAGAGGATCCTTGGCGTTTTACATCAATGTAGTCAATGGCAAAGACTTCGGTACGTAATGTTCTTGGGTACACTGTATAAATCCCATTACGCAAGGTGAACTCATATCCAAATATATCGCGGGCAACGTCGAGCACTTCGGCGACCGTGACTTGTTTTAGATCTAATGTAACTGATCCTCGCACTTCTGGGTGAACAACCAAATTAGTCACTGTGCCCTCGACCAAGCCTTTAAAAAACGTTTGTGCCGGCAGATTCCTAACAGACACATCGAATGTAACCTCCAAGTCACTTTTCGGTGTTTTTTCCCCTAGTGCGTCTTGCAGTAGCCGTTGCGAAACCTGTTCCGTATCTATAGGAGGTTGAGAGCGGGCCTCTTCAATACTATTTTCCATAAAGGTTTCTGCGATAGTCGGCTGCTCATCTTGCTGGCTAGCACACGCAGTCAATAATGTACTCAAAAATAAACCTGTCGTTACTAACTGCGATCGAACCAGCCACCTATGAGATATCTTCATTTGCATAACTTACTTCCTTACTCCGACGGCCGAGCCACCCATCGATAAACGCAATTTTCTACCCTGATGTAAAACGTGTACTGCTTGTTCTTCAACAGACACCACACGAATCCCAGCGACACTTTCACCCAAGGATATGACATGCCCATTGATAACCGCCACCTTTCTATCATCGGCTATCAGTATCGAGTTGAGTTGCAAGCTCACACCGCCACTGGTTTTACCGCGTTTTTCCAAAGGTAACGTGGGATCACTCAGGCCCTGTGCAAAAAGATCGCTGCCTGTACTCATGAACGTAACAACCGCCAAGAAAGTGAGTAATCTAGACACCGAATAGTCCCTCATCTGTGGATAGCGTATAAACATCCAGGGTGATATTCGCTTTGGGGTGTTGTTGTAGATCGAAATCCAATTCATCCCAGTAAAAACGCCAAGACAAACTCTCTAGTTTTTTCAAGTAGCGTTCTAATTGAAGATAGCTCCCAGACAACTCAAGTTGTACTCGGTGCTTATAGACGTTCTTATTGTCGCCTTCTTGTGAAGGAAAACCGTCCGGGCTTATGTCACTCGCGCCATCCGAATCTTCAATTCGAATAGTTTCCACCGGTAGGGTTTGAAGACGAACTAAGGTGAGGTTTGAGTTCGAGTCCAGTACTTCCTGCAAAATAACAGGTAGCTGATCGACAGGAATGAGTCCAACAGCCATCGCCGCGAGCTCTTCGTCGAGTTCAGATATGCGAGTATCGAGGTTGGCAACTTGTACTTTTAGATCGCGATCTGGGTCTTGTGATAGCGCCAACAACAGCGTCTTCTCTTCTTGCACCATTGAAGTATTTTTTTGCTCAATGGCAATGAGTTCTTTTTCAAGAGTGGCTCCATTGGAAAGAACAGGCCCAAGAAATAGGAAATCCCATACCAAATAGGTAACAGCAATCGCTGTTAGCAATACCAATCCTCGCTCACGCAGGGTAAGGGAATTTATTTTCTTAGCGATATCCAGCCAGCGTTGCTTCATAGATTGCCCTCGCTAGCGATTGTGTTCTCATTACCTAAAATGAAATAGGCTTTATCTGCCGCTATTTTTTCTCGCGCAATGGATAACGTACCAAATCGAACTGATTTAAAAACTTCTTCGGTACGTAACAAGTAGAGATATCCTGGGACAACACTCGGACGACGCGTCCAACCCTCAAGTTCAAGTAATGTCCCGGCCTCTAATATTCGAATATCTGTTAGCGCAATATTGTCATCCGCTTGTGTAGCCAAAGCGGTTAAATACTCTGAAAACCCTGCAAAATTACCGAGGTCCTGCGCACCAATAATATTACGTAGCTCTTCTCGTCTTTGGACTTGTTTCTGCAGTGTTTGTATCTGAGCTAGCAGTTGTGGTCGCTGACTTAAAGGTCTCGAGGCTTTTAGCTGCGCTAACCGAGTAGATATTGTTTGATTATCGAGTTTTGCTTTTTCGATACGTTGCTTTAATGCCGATTGCTGCACCAGCATAAAAACCGATATAACGCACAACAGCAGGGCTAACGTCACAGTCGCCAGTGCAATAGCATTGGCAGACAACGGCTTGAGTGATTCCGCGTTGTCCACTCGAAGCAAATTGACTTCTTGTCTCACGCGGCACCCCCTATTTTTCGCAACGCGCCACCAATGGCGCCGACACATTGCTGGGCTACCGCGTCGTCAATATTGTCAGCTCCTGCGACTACGTCCGATAGCGCTAAACATTGCACATCGCCTGGGAGGCTATTACGCATGGTGTTGGTGATTTTATCGTCCGAAATATTTTCGCCGCACATGTAGATTTTGTTTGGACTGGCTTGTCCCATTTGTCGATCGTAATAATCCAATGATCGTTGCAGCTCAAGAATAAGAGATTCTTCGGGTAGGTCGTCTAGCAGGCCTGCGTTATAGTCAATATCAAATTGGCGAGAAAGATACACTTGATCTCCGCGTATCAAGGTCAAACTACCCGCGCCTTGCCGTAGCCGGACCACAGCAATGCTGCGCTCATCTTCGGCAATCAGCTCAACAATGTTGCGCATCGCTAGCTCGGCGATATCGATGTTTGCTAATTTGATATTGGCTTTTTTGGCTAACTTCATGATCGACCGAATTTCAGACGTTTCCGTAGCCACGACGTAAACCATTTTTTTTCCGGATCGCACGCCATCATCAGGTAGAGGGAAATAGTCGAGCGTCATATCGTCAACGTTATACGGCACTAAATCCTTAATTCGCCAACGAATCGCCTCATGCATTTCTTCGGGTGGTACATTAGGTGATTCCACTAACAACAAGGTGTAGTGCGAGGGGTGCATGACCCAATTGCACGGAATGCGAGCCAGTTTTAATGCTTCCACTCGCTCAACAAGAAGAGCATCTATATCTTCTGCCGCATCCGCACTGTAAAACTCACAGCGACTCAGTTGTGAAGCGCCCTTTCCGGAGTTCAGCACATGCGCAAGCCCTAAGCCGTCAGGGCTCAGTTCTATGCCAACGTAACCTTTACCGAATTTGCCTCCAAGCAAGCGATCCAAACCGATCACACACCCTACTCCTGGTTGTTAAACTCCCATCATTAAGCATAGACTCAAACCATCGAATCGCATCCCTATTGGTATTGAGTCAGGGTGTCTTTGAGCAAATTTCTCGTTATTCGGCCACTACCCTATTGAAAGCGGCAAAGTATTGCCGACTATCTGTATAGAAGCCTTGTCACTGACAGTGGATTAGCGTCAGAATACGCGCCCTTTAGGAATTCTTATTTACATTGCATCATGATTAACATCGTTCTCTATCAGCCTGAAATTCCACCGAATACTGGCAATATCATTCGTCTCAATGCCAATACCGGCAGCCGTTTGCACCTCATCGAGCCACTGGGCTTTGTCCTAGACGACAAACGACTACGCCGCGCCGGTTTAGATTATGGGGAATGGCAAGATATGAAAGTCCATTCAAGCTGGGAGGCATTCTTAGAGAGCGAAGAACCTAAGCGTCTTTTTGCAATTTCGACGAAGGGTACGCAGTTTTATCACGAAGTAACGTTTGCCCAAGATGATTGGGTTGTATTTGGTCCAGAAACGCGAGGGCTACCCTCAGATATTTTACAAAGCCTACCGCCATCCCAAGTGCTGCGCATTCCCATGCTTGACGGTAGCCGCAGTATGAACCTATCAAATTCTACAGCGGTCATAGTGTATGAAGCTTGGCGGCAACTGGGCTTCCCTGGCGGACAGTAGGTCGTAGTTCATGACGATAAAAATCGGTTTGTTCTACGGCAGTACAACGTGCTACACGGAAATTGCGGCTGAAAAAATTCAGGCTCAACTGGTAGCGTTAGATAACCAATTCCAGGTCGACCTTCACAACGTCAAAGAGATTGCTCTAATCGAGTTGATGAATTATGAACTACTGATTTTAGGCATACCCACCTGGGACTATGGCGAACTACAAGAAGACTGGGAAGCTCGTTGGAGCGAATTCGCCGATTTAGACCTCTCTGGAAAAATCGTTGCGCTCTATGGCTTAGGGGACCAGATTGGTTATCCCGAATGGTTTCAAGATGCGCTTGGCTATTTGTATCAAGAAGTAACACAATGCGGCGCAACATGTGTTGGATTTTGGCCTGCGGCAGGCTACGAGTTCGAGAATTCACTCGCACTCACAGAAGGCAAGCAACATTTTTTCGGTTTGGTACTCGACGAAGAAAACGAGTTTGACCTGAGTGATGAGCGCATTCTTGCTTGGTGCAAAATTCTTTGCACCGAATTCAAATCTCAGTCAACCTCATAACACAGTATGCAGAGCGATTTATCGAAAACACATCACGCAACGATCTCCTGGAACGAGCAGGGCCTCCCCATCTCAAATCAGTTTGACGATGTATACTTTTCAAAAGGTGGTGGGCTTGATGAAACTCGCCATGTATTCCTGCAACAAAATCAGTTAGAAAAGCGCTTCTCACGACTAAAGCCCCGGCAAAGTTTTGTCATCGCAGAAACAGGCTTTGGCACTGGTCTGAATTTTCTCGCGACCTGCCAACTATGGAACCAGGTTCGACAATGTAATGGCAATTCTCAGAATTCACGGCTACATTACATCGCCGTTGAGAAATACCCTCTCAGCCTTCCGGATATGCAACGCGCCATGTCACTATGGCCCGAACTCAAGCCTTGGGCAGATGCATTGTTAGCCCATTATACAGGCCTACATTTATCAGGGTTTCAGTTTTTCCAATTCAAAGACAATATCGATTTAACATTAATTATTGACGACGCAATAGACGGGCTGAGACATCTCCAGCAAAGCGAACACACGGCACTCTCCGCCGCGAACTTCGCTGGCGTCGATGCATGGTTTTTGGACGGCTTTGCCCCCTCCAAAAATCCCGACATGTGGCAACCTGCTCTCTTCGAAACACTTGCGAACCTTAGCCACACTAACACCACACTTGGAACGTTTACTACCGCAGGGGTTGTAAAAAAAGGCTTAACCAATTCAGGGTTTTCAATTTCAAAAAACCCTGGATTCGGCCACAAACGCGAACAGCTCAGCGCCCAATATGTTCCGCAACCCAAACCCAGTTTAGACAGCTTTAATCTCTCCAGCCGGCGCAGTGAGGAACCTATTCCCTGGCCAGTCGACTTCGTGAATCGTCATCGCGTTGAATGTCACGAACAGCTACCTGCTAGAATAGCCATTATCGGTGCCGGTGTCGCCGGTTGTCATACCGCCGCTGCACTGGCCAAACGCGGCATACGTGTAACGGTATTTGATCGCGAAGCACGTTGCGCACAAGGGGCTTCCGGCAACCCACAAGGCATCGTGTATGGCAAGCTTTCCAAAGACAACGACGGCCTTGCACAATTCAACTTAGCTTCGCTGCTTTTCGCTCAACAACACTATGCGCCATTTTTCGCAGACCCAGAAATCGGACAAGCTTGCGGTGTAGTACAGCTGGCAACCGCTCCTGCCGCCCAAAAGCAATTACCACTGCTCCACGAGCTGTTTGCTCATGCGCAGAACTTCATGCGGTTTTTAGACTATGACGAAATGCAGGCGGTAACGGGCATTAGTTTTAGGTCCACTTCTGATTCCTCGCAAGACAACCAATCAAAGACTGGCATCTATTTTCCGCGTTTAGGATGGCTTGCCCCCCCAAAAGTCTGTGAAGCACTGCTTTCCCACCCACTGATCGAGTTTTGTGGAAACATGTCACTTGATTGCCTGGACTACATCACCGAAGAAGATCAATGGTCTTTAACGTTTAGGTCTGGAAAGCGGGCTCAGTTTTCTCATGTCGTCATCGCGAATGCCAACGACTGCCGCCTACTCCCTCAAACCAGTCACCTACCATGCAAACCTATCAGAGGCCAAGTCAGTGTCAGCCCGACCGCGATAATCCCAGAACTGAAAGCAGTCATCTGCGGTGAAGGTTACATTGCTCCGGCCAATGCACTGGGACAACAAACATTTGGCGCGACATTTTGTCAGTCCAATCTATCGTTGGAATGTACTTCTTTAGACCACCAAGAAAACCTTTCACACATTAAAAAGGCAGCCAAAGGCCTAAATAATATTGATGATGAGGTACTTCTTACACTCAGTGGTCGCGCTGCACTGCGTTGCACGACAACTGACTATTTACCCATTGTTGGACCAGCCCCCAATGAACGGGATTTCTGTGAAACATTCGCTCTGCTGGGTAAAAATGCTCACTGCAGTATCCCAAAAACAGGGCCCTATCTACCCGGTTTATTTATAAATGTTGGACACGGCTCTCGCGGCCTTGCATACAGCCCTCTAAGCGCTCAAATACTGGCGGCGCAGATGTGTCAAACGCCCCTTCCTGTCAGCCAAGATATCGCCACAGCCCTTAACCCCGCCCGTTTTTTGATTAGAGACCTGATTAGAAACAAACGTTAAGTGAACGTAATTGGGCAATTCAGCGCAAGCGTCTACACTTAGGTAAACACCTGCATTTCACCTTTCACGACGCTCTTTACGTTTATGCTAGAGGACAGACCATGTGGCTTAACACTGGACATATCTACGAAAATTTGCCGTCAGGGCTCGACAGTATCCACAACTATTACGAACGCCTTGTACTCGAAGAAATTGCACAGCAGAGCAGCCGTTCAATAGAAGACCAGGATTTCTGTGCCGATGTTGCGTGTGTCGCTCTGAATCGTTTGCCACCTCGCTATATTCGTTATGATGTCGACATGACTTTTTTCTTATCACCGGTAGAACTTCAAGAAATCCATGACAAAGTTACACGTTCAGTCAGCGAAGCACTTGAGTATGTCACGAGTCGAGGTAGAAGAGACGACGTTGAGGACGAGCCCATCGAGCAGGAAGATATCAGTCCCGACCGCGATCTAGGAGAGCACTAGCCACAGCATTCCAACTTCATCCAATCAGCGCCATAATATGCTCCTGTTTAACTGGGGTTCGGCGCATGCAACAAAATTCGATTGACTCGCTTGATAACTTTTCTGCTCTTGCCGTTGGTGCACGTTTACCGGCCACTGTCCTAGCTTTGTTTACCCTATTGGCAATGCCTGTGTTTTGCGACGCCGATGCCATACACCAAATCCCGTTACAGATTGAAAAAAAAGAACCGAGAGATAAGCGAATTTTCACACAAGGGTTTGTCGTTGACGACGATACTTTTTTCGTGAGTAGCGGTCTGTACAACCAGTCTTTCATCCAACGCTATCCTCGCGCGGCACCCGATAAAAGAGAAAACCTCAGTATTCCTCGGCAATATTTTGCGGAAGGGTTAACGATCATGGGGGATTCACTCTATCTCATCACTTGGAAGGCAGGCATTGCGTGGCGGTTCAATAAAGAAACCCTCCAACTACTGAATACCTATCGCTATTCAGGTGAGGGCTGGGGACTAACCCACAATGGAACAGAACTGATTACGAGTGACGGCAGCCATATTTTAACTTTTCGCGAGCCTCAGTCTTTTACCCCTATTAAGTCAATATCGGTCACACAGAACGGGTCTAACGTCAGCGAACTTAATGAGCTTGAGTATCACGACGGCATCATTTGGGCGAATCAATGGCGCAGTCATATTATTTATGGAATTGACAGCGATACCGGAAAGGTCATCGCGGAATTAAATGGCGAAGCGCTGCTTAAGGAAGAAGGTTTTTACAATCGTAGTGGTAATCGGAGCAGCCAAAATGTGTTAAATGGGATCGCATACGATGCGTATCACGATGCATTTTGGGTCACTGGCAAACGTTGGCAGTATCGCTATCTGGTGAAGTTGCCCTTGCCGCCAACCAAAACTGATTAGTGACCACTCGATTGCGCCCTTTTTCTTTCGCTTCGTACATGGCTAAATCAGCGTTTTTCAACAACCCTTCGCGCACTTGGTGCAAACTCTCGTGGTTATCATCTTGCGGTTGCCAAGTACTCAAACCGATAGAGACGGTTAACGGAATTGTCCTATCCGGAGCTTCATAAAATGGGTTGTTAGCCACTGCGAGTCTCACCCTCTCGGCAATGGTTGCGGCTTCTTCTAGATGGCAATGGGGTAACAGAGCGACGAACTCTTCTCCACCGTAGCGCGCCAGCGAGTCCGTTTTGCGCATCTCTGCGCTAATCAATTTAGCAACCTGGCGAAGACATTGGTCACCAACCTGGTGCCCATAGGAGTCATTAATACTTTTGAAGTGGTCCATATCAACAAACATACAGGATAGGCGCTCGCCATGCCTCGCGGAACGCTCCAACTCCTTAGTGAACTCTTCTTCAAAACTTCGACGATTCCGCACTTGCGTTAAGGTATCTTCCTGGCCTTGACGCTGGAGCTGCTCTAACGCGACACAGTTTTCGATACAGATAGCCACCATGGAGGCTAGATGCCACATAAAGCTAACCCCCTTATCTGGACTGTAGCGATTCGCGGAGTGACTAGCGAAATGCAGGCTACCAATTTGCCTGTCTTGCCGCATTAATGGCATTAATGCAGCACTGCCGACAGTAGGCGCACCAGGAAACAGTCGAGAGGCGGCTAACACGTCGAGCGGACCTAAAATAACCCGTGGCTGCTGCTGATAAAGTCCGAAAAAAAACTCGGCATTGTGACGGACTTGTACGAGGTGTTTCGCCCCATCAAGCTCAACGTCATCTAACAAACCAGAGATGGCATAATCAGGGTCGTAGAGAATGAGACTGACTGCCGCCAGATCAAAATGAGACGTCGCACCTAATAGCAACTTCTCTAATAGCTCTTGAAGTCGTTTGCAGGATAACAACTGGAATTCAAAATCATGGAAGCGTGATTGAATCTGCTGATTCTCCTCAATCCTGAGCAGCAAATTGGTTACCGTCTGACGCAGACGTTGATAGTCCTCGGGCTCGGTCATAGACGCTGTTAAATCCTCATATATTCAGGCTTACTTCCTATTGTAGCCCCAAGAGTCGCATGATTCTTCAAATAGACACTCATCTTTGTGACTCGTCGCTCTTATGACAGCCAAACTCAGGAAACTCTCCGATGAATGCCTTCCTTTAACCCAGTATTTTACTAAACTATGCACCACGCATTTGATTGATTTTAAATAAGATATTTTTGACACTTTGCCACTCTTACCCTACCCTTGAGCCCCGCTAAATGAGGTGCTAAAGGCCTCTTATGGGCTTGATTAACGACTAGGCGAGAGTGTGGATAAATCCTATGACCGAAACCTCCTGTAACGTGTATCCTCGTTGTCACGTCAACCCAAATATCTCTTGCGGTGACTGCCGCCTTAATACCATCTGCCTCCCTATTAGCCTGCACGTCGATGATGTCGCAAAAGTCGACAAAATCATCCAGCGCGGCCGCCCATTGCAGAAAGGCGAGTACTTATTCCACCCACAAGACGAGTTCAAGTCCGTCTATGCTGTGCGCAGCGGGACGGTGAAAACAATATCGATTACAGGCGAAGGACAAGAGCAAGTCACAGGCTTTTACCTACCGGGAGAAATCCTAGGCATGGATGGTATCGCTACAGGCAGCCATACCAATGCGGCCATATCATTAGAAACATCCGCCGTCTGTGAAATTCCCTTCTCCAGATTAGAAGAGCTTAGCGCCCAGTTGCCCAGCTTGCAGCGGTATCTTTTCCGTCTGCTCGGTCGGGAAATTAGCACCGATCAGCAACTCATTACGTTACTCAGTAAAAACAGTGCTGATCAACGTATAGCCACTTTACTGCTGAGTATTTCTGCACGTAATGGACGCCGTCATTTGTCTGCGACCGAATTTCGCCTGCCCATGTCCCGCGCCGATATAGGCAACTACCTTGGGCTAACCGTCGAAACTGTTAGCCGAGCCTTGAGCCGCTTTCAAAAACAAGGGCTCATCTCTGCAGATAAAAAAGAGATAAGTATTCTCGACATTAATGCGCTAAAAAAGATGGCGAATGTCAATGTCGTAGATGAGGCGTAGCATTAGCTACTCCCGCCATTACCTTACTTTTTACCAAAATCTAATGTAGCACCGATGACTGAATCTCGCCTCCAGCAAACACTTGCCGCTATTGATCACGTTAACAGTGAAGACGCAAACACCGAAGTCGTTGATGGGCAACCGCAGCCGAAAGAATTGATCTATGGCAGGCGTATGAGCGAGTGCTTGGCGACTTACGCACCAGACGCAAGTGAAGCGCTACAGATTGCCGCACGCGGACAACACATCAAGCGCTGGGCCATCCCCCGTGATCAATACCCCAAAACACGGGCTGGATACCTTCAATGGCGGCGAGAGTTAGGTAAATTTCATGCAGAACAAGTGGCCGAGTTGATGGGCGATAACGGCTACGATGAGGCGACTATTGATGCCACCAAGGTACTACTTACCAAAGCCCAATTACGTAACAACCGTGATGCTCAAACGCTTGAGGACGTTATTTGCTTGGTGTTCATCCAGTTCTATCTGACCGGTTTTGCGAATACCCAAGCCCCAGAGAAGCTCATTACGATAGTGCAAAAAACCTGGGCCAAAATGAGCCAGAAAGGCCAAGATGCCGCGCTTAAACTGACTCTCAGTGATGCGCAAAAAGCGGTTATTGAGAAAGCACTCGCTTAGTCGTTCGTTGCCCTCTTCTGGCACCCCTCTCCCCTGATGCTTCATCTTAAGCACAGTCAAACACCGTTATTCCGTGACTACACAGGCAAAAAAGAGTGACAGCCAACGTCGGATTGTGCGCCATTTGAGAATGAACGGTCGAAAAAACTGCTGAAATGCGGATCGCTCCAACACCTCAAAAATGGTCAATTATTAAACACAATTAGGGTTTTTATAACCTCAGAATAGCGATTTAAGCGCTTTAATAGCCACAATTTGGTGCATTTGATTATAAAAATCAGTTCCTAAGACTATTTAGTTACGAGCTAAGTAATGGCGTTGACTTGATTTTGGCCTGTGATATACATCACAACAACAGTGTGATGTTTACTCTGACAACATAAAATTATAAGGGACACCACCATGAAAAAATTATTCGGTCTCAGTTTCCTGCTGGCGTTAGCATTCCCAGTATTCGCATGTGATGAAGCATGCCAACGCGATAGAGCGGAAGCCTTGCAAGGTTCAGAATTCCCTGGCTACCTGTCTTGGAAATTTTGCGAGGATACTAAAGCGTCATTTGTAGAAGGTGATGTGCGAAGTTTGGAAAAGTACCGCGATACCCGCATCAATATCCAACATAAGCGCCGCATGAAAAACATTCAAAACTTTGTGGAGCAACGCAAAGAATGGCTGGTCGAATGTGACAATTACTTTGTCGCAACGAAAAACGGTCGAATTTTTCAAGACGACAAAACCACTCAAGAGATTTTCTCGGCAATGGACGACGTAGCCAGCGAACTCGCCAGTGCGATTAATGGCGTCACTTATGTCGCTGAAAGTGAAGAAACCGCTCCTACGGCCATCATTGGTGGAAAGTTTGATTCACTCTTCAAGATGGTGGACGATCATAAGACTGTCATGATGCTCAAAGGTCAATTTGTTCGAAATTAATTGCCTTAAACGTTGAGTTCAACAATCCCATAAAAAGCCCTAACGGGCTTTTTATGGGTAATCAGTAAGGGTCCTTCACCCTAAACTACTCCGCTTTGCTTCCCCCTAAGCATTGGGGTGAATCCGTCACGCTGACTTGTTCTGACCATTCCTTCGGCGTGTAAGTATGCAGAGCCAGGGCGTGTACACCATGACTCATTTCCTCTTGTAGCAGCTGATACACTTGCTGGTGTCGCTGCACGGGCCGCTTGCCTTCAAAGCTTTCACTGACCGCAACCACTTTAAAGTGAGTTTCAGAATTCTCCGGTACGCTGTGCATGTGACTTTCGTTAATAACTTCGAGGTGAACTGGCTGCAACCCCTGTACTAGTTTGTTGTCGATCATCTGCTGAATAACCACTATAGCTCCTAATTAGGCTTGCCAATAATTTTGGAAATTATAACGCTGATCAACGATGATATTTGCGCCATTTTCGGTTATTTTTACACCTACACGCTCGATTTTTACGCCTTTTGTGCTAAAAATTAACCAATAGTGGTATTCAAAGCATAACGAAGGACTCGGGAATCGTAATTCGATATTAGCGGATACCATTATTTGCGTTTAGCATTAACCTCGATTCTGTCGCTCAAGATCTTTTAACAGTCGTTGTGAGCGTTAGGCGCACCCGTTGAAATTTAGTTGTCGCTCTGAGATTTTTGCATGTTCAGGGTTGAAGGTAGGTCCAGAAAATGAATAGCCATAACTCTCCAGTCTTTATCGATCGACGTAATAATGATCGCCGTACTGACCATGATCCCTGTGAGAAGCTCGACATAGATCTCTATAACCGCAAACGCCGCAAATCAACCGATAGACGATCTCCAGATAAATCACTCGCCGATGATTACTACGCGTTTACTCATCAAGGTGATGAGTCACCAAACGTATCGCTTCAACCACCAGGCCGTGAGTTAAGTTGACGCCGTTGATTTCCCGCACGTCTTAAAAAAGTAATGACGTCTTTTTTTCTGTAATGGGATACGAAGGGTAAGCCTTAAAATATTCAGATAATTTAAACGTTTGCAGCACATGTTGCGCATAGCGTTGATGACGAGCCCGAACCGCATCGAAACCTGAGTAATTCAGAGTATGCAAGCATTGCTCGCAAACTTGCACAACGCTATCAGACGTGTGCGGAGCATCCGTAGCGACGGTCAACGATGTCACCCCACCCGCAATCTCATCGAATATTTCGCACCCGGCCAAATGATATTGTGTGACCGTCGGTTGGCCCTCAACTGCCATTGCGATAACTCGTGCGTTTTTCCATGCTAACGTTTTATCCGGTAGCACACGAAGCTCAGATGCGGCAATGACCAACCCTTTCTGTAGTGCCATTCTTTCGTAAGCGCTGAGTTGTACTTTAGCATCAAAAAATTCAAAAGCGCCCAGCTTGGTGGCACCCATTGTTTGCCTAATTTGATTAAATGGCTCAAATTCTAAAAAGTCAGGGAATTTCATATCATTCAGAGGTCTTGCAGAATCGACGCCATGCGAGAATCGGCGTCAGTACGAACACGAAACTCAACCCGCCGGCTTCGTTCTGGGTCTTCGTTACCTGTTTCATCTAGCACGGGTTTTGATGAAGCTAATCCATTTGCTGTCAAATAACGTGTCAACCAATGACGGTCTTCCGATAAAGACGGTAAGGCCAATAAGTACGCCAGCGTCGTTCTCGTTCGAGCTTGGCTTAAGCGCATATTTAAAATATAAGCTTCCTCGATACCGGTCGCCAACCCCCAGCCACTAGAGGTGTGCCCCTCTATTCTCACCTCAAGAATATCATCGCGATATTTTTCTGAGGTTATAATCGCAACATATCGAGGAAAGAAATCGCTTAAAATATCTTGAAAAGCAGGTTTTATATCAGACTCTCCTCTGGCAAAAAGAACCTCCGTATTGTAAAAGCGAACCGCAAGATCACGGTCAAGCTCAGCGCCCCAACGTGGCAAATCCTCTTTAAACTCAGCATAAAGGTCCTGGTACAACTGCGTTCTCAAGTGATCGTAAAGAATAGCCACATCTTTAATTTTTCGAGACTCTATCTGCAATTGCACCATATAGATAACAGCAATGAATAAAAACACCATCATTAGCCCGCCCATCAGGTCACTGACGGCGATCCAATGCTCCTCGTGCTCTATATCACTACTGAGTGGGGATTCTAATTCTGCGCTGCGGGGCTTCATTGGCATTCGTTACCGTTTCTGAAATAGATAGCACAGCTTGCAGTTTTTCTGTAAGCGGGGCGTAATCACTAACAAACTTTTCGGAAAGTGACGTTAATTGGTACCCAAAGGTTTTTAGCGCTTTCACTAATTCATCTTCCATCGCATCATCAAGCCGCATGATTTGCTTTTCCGTTCTTGCCACCATGCTCTCTATATGAGTATGCAAGCCTTGCTGAGAGTTAACTAAGGTTTCACTTAAGGTACGATTAACTTCAACTACAGTCTTATCGAGTGCGCCTGTTGCTGACTGCAATACTGAGGTGAGTTGTTGCTGGTTGCTCGTGACACTACGAGCCAATTCCGTGGTAATTGAATCTATACGCTGTTCAAGTGCTGGCAGACCTTCTGCCGCTTTGTCAGCTACTTTTGCCAGCTGTGTAAGGTACGCATCTAACCGCTCGGACTGACTCTGCAAAGCGTTCAGCATCGTACCTAGCGAATGAGATACATCAGAGAATACTTCGGTATGAGCGACTGTTTTTTCGTAGGCCTGACTGGCTTTATCCAGTAGATCACCATTTGATTGCTGGGTTGTAAGTAGTTTTTCAAGTTCAACTTTATAGCTTTTTTGCCACTCCAACATCTTACCGACTGCGCTATTAAGTTCTTTGAAATTATCGCCATACTGCTCATTAATTTGTGTATTAAAATTACGCATGACCTCTTTGAGTGCGCTAATTAATGCCGCCGTATTGGCCTTGACCATTCGAGTTTCATAACTTTGCAGTGATTCACTAAGCGCAAGCATTTGTTTTTCTTGATCTTTATGCATAGATACAAGTGTGCTGCGTAAACCACTCCCGGTATCCTTCGTTAAAGAATCGCGAATATCACTCAGTAAATTCGCCAAATCAGTAACCGTTGCCGAGCGGTATTGCTCTTCCACTTCCCGCTGCTTGAGCACTGAGGCCAAATGCCGAAATTTAACTAAGAGCGCACCGACCAAACCTGCAATAGAGGTCCAGAAAGCTGTTTTGAGCCCACCGATCAATGACGGAACACTCGACTGAATATCACTGGTATCAAAGTCCAGCAAGCCTAACGCAACGCCCAGAAAGGTCCCGAAGATACCGACGCTCGTCAGAATCGTTGGCGAATGTGTAGCGCTATGGCTGTTGTATCCAGGCCCTATAAACCACATTGTTAAAAGGAATATAGCGCCGAGTATTGACAGCGTTAGTATTGAAAAACCGGCGAAGAATTCCATGTTGAAAGTCCAAAGATAGGTGTTCTACAAAGTTTAGACGAAGCTTCAAAAGCCTGCGGTCCAATTGATGAACTAACCACAAAAAATATCTAGAACTCGTAAAATGTCACGCTAAAACGGCAAATATTTGCCGCTTCCCCCATATCAACCCCCATGGCCGTCAGGAACAGTGAAGTCAACCATGGCTTCCCAACCACAAATTCAATAAGATAACGGTTCATCGACTACCGCTATCTTAAAATTTATGTCTAGACCTCACTTTTTTGCGAGCATCCCACGCCTAACCGCAACACTTTGTGTGCCTATCGTCATACTTATTAGCGGAGGCTGCACACACTATCCAGATTGGACACTCGTTAAAGAAGAGGATGCAACGTCTGTATTCTTCCGCGATACGCCAAATAGCAATATTCCGAGTTTTCGAGGCGAGGTTATCATCGACGGTGACTTTCAGGACGTCATGCAGGTTTTGACAAACTTTGCTAAGTTCGATGAGTGGGTATATCAATGTGAACGGATAGAGGTAGTGGATTTCGTAAGCTACAGCGAAGCGTATTTGTATCAAGTTAACTCTCTGCCCATTATTCGCGATAGGGATATTATCGTTCACGGTACCGTAACTTACGATACGGTCAGCGCCCACACCGACACAACACATAGCACGGCTCAACAACGCGCAATCATTGCGCTAACCTCTGTACCAGAATATTGTGATACCAGCGAATCAATGAGTTGTGACGAGATTAAGCAAAGTAACTATATTAGAGTGCGACGCTCCGAAGGCATTTTCGAAGTGATTGAGTTAAGCGATAATCGCGTCAAAGTCTCGTGGCAACAATCACTAGAGCCAGGGGGCTGGATTCCCGATTGGTTGACCCGTATGATGATTAGCGATGTCCCAATAATCACTCTAAACAATTTGAAAAACCTTGTAGAACAAGTGAATTAATTTATCGTGACAATATCTTCATATCGCTACGTCGCAGGGGCCCTATTAGCTACAATCGCACTTAGTCTTTTCGGCGTAACACATAAAGCCCATTCGCAAAACGATAACAAGGATGGCTGGGAGCATGTGACTGAAGAATATAGCGTTCGCTTATATTATCGCCCTTACCCTCAATCTAAAATCCCAGAGTTTAAAGCTATCACCACAGTACAAAGCTCAATGGCCAGTATCATTGCTGTATTGTTGGACTCAGAAGCTTGCGCACTATGGGTTCATCAGTGCAAAGAATCTTTTCCACTACATATCGTCAACGATGCGGAACAAATCGTCTATCAGGTAAATGATTTACCTCTGGCCAAAGATCGAGACATCATCCTTTTAGCACGAATGGAAGTTGCTGATGATACGCACAGTGTAAAAATATTTCTAAAGGCTGCCTCGGATTACTGCAGCAAAGCGAACCCTGGTTGCGAAAAAATTGATCACAACAAATATATTCACGTTGTTGACTCCCATGGCTTTTACTTACTGGAGCAAGAATCTCAAAATCAAGTAAAAGTCACATGGCAACATTATGTTGACCCAGCGGGTAAGCTGCCCGACTGGCTTGCAAGGTCTCAATTGAAAAATTTACCACTGAAGACGCTACATCAACTACGCAATATCGTTAAAGAAGACAAATACCAAAGGACTACTCTGACATTTAGCGATGGTATAGTTCGGCTCGAGCACCAATAATATTTCATTTGTCCATAGCAAGAGCAAAAGCAAAATTATGACCCACCAGAATACATCGATTGGACAAATAGCATCACTACTACGAAGTAGCCAGTGTGCTGTGGCATTCACGGGAGCGGGCATTAGCACTGAATCCGGCATCCCAGACTTTCGCAGCCCTGGCGGGCTTTGGGACAAATACCAGCCTATTTATTTTGACGACTACATGTCATCAATTGAGATGCGTAAAGAAAGTTGGCGACGAAAAATTCAAACCGACAAAGTTATCGGCGTTGCAAAACCTAACACAGGGCATCTTTCTCTCGCTCAACTGGTCGCAGACGGTCATTTACGATCGATAATCACTCAGAACATCGATGGTTTACACCAATCGTCTGGAATCAGCGAACAGAACATTATCGAGCTGCACGGGAATAGCACCTATGCAAAGTGTCTTGATTGTCAGAAGCGCTTTGACCTCAAACCTCTTCTCGCAGCATTTGAAAAAGATGAAACCTTACCCGTGTGTGATGAATGTCGAGGGATAGTAAAAACAGGGACTATTTCTTTTGGACAACCAATGCCGGAAGAGGAAATGGAGCGGGCATATGTGATGACCGAAGCAGCAGATGTTTTTATAGTACTCGGGTCATCATTGAGTGTGTATCCTGCTGCCGCATTTCCAGAAAATGCAGCTAGACGTGGGGCAAAGTTAATTATTATCAATCGCGACCCTACCCCTCTAGACCCGATAGCAGATATCGTGATCCATGCCAGCATCGGTGAAACACTATCCAAAGTGTGCCACGCGATGGCCATTTAGAGCTGGACTCGACTCGTCAAAACTAGGCGCTAAGTAGGTGACGACATCATACTTTGTCAGTCGATAATGGCCTGGGTAGCGAGCACCTGCATATCAGATCGAATATTTAGATGGTCGTAGGGCCGCACTTGAGTTAATACCATACCAAACAGATCTTCCTGCGGGTCGTTCCACCAATGTGTGCAAAACATACCACCCCACGAATAGCTACCCTCTGAGGCTATCGCGTGGGTTTTACCCCGATCTAACACAACCCCAAAACCTAAGCCGAACCCATAACCAGGGCCGCTCAACCAAATGAGCTTGTTGCCAGTGTGATTGGTACGCATTAACTCCAGTGTTTTGCGCGATACAATGCGTGTTTCTCCGTTGCTACCATTGCGACGCAACATATCGGCAAAGCGAAAATAATCAGCTGCTGTTGACACCAGACCGCCAGAGCCAACATAAAACTCGCTGTCGGCACTGGCATAAAAGCTTTCCGCTGTATCGGGATCTTCTAGCTCGATAGTAAGATCTTTTGTAGGTTTATAGGAGGCAGAAAAACGCGATAGCTTGTGATGAGGAAGGAAAAAATGCGTATCTTCCATACCGAGTGGCTGCAAAATACGTGTTTCAACAAAATCTTTTAACGACATGCCCGACAATACTTCTACCAACCGCCCTACAACACAAGTGGCTCGCGAATAATCCCACTCGGTTCCCGGCTCATACACTAGCGGAACTTGCGCAAGACGGGTAACAAAATCGTCGATGGTGCCACTGCGATCAAATGGTCGACCGATATCTTTAAGTAGCTTATAACTTGCTCCGTTACATCGTGGATTGTACTCGTTTGCGAATCCCGCCGTGTGAGTCAAAATATGACGCACATTGATCTCACGTTGCGCTGGTCGAAGGCGATAGCCTCCTTGGCCATCATCTTCCATAACCTGCATATCCTTAAACGCAGGCAAGAAACGACTTATCGGGTCATGTAATTGAAATTTTCCTTCTTCAAACAACATCATTAACGCCAAAGAGACAATCGGCTTGGTCATTGATGCGATACGAAATACAGTATCCTTTCCCATTGCCTCCTGAGTGTCGATATTTTTCAAGCCTTGGCTATCAAAATAAACCACCTTCCCATGGCGGGCAACCATCGTTACCGCACCAGGTATCAATTGTTTATCAATGTAGCGTTGAATAGCAGGTGCAATATGCGCAAGCCTCTCACCACTCATTCCGACGGATTCAGGGTTAGCAAAAGGCAGATTGTCGATAGGACTATTCATAGCGATGCATCTCTCTTTTTTATTCTGATGGTGTAACCATTTTTAGTGGTTCGGCGTACCCGCTGCAATACGGTCCATTAACGCAAACATAACGCCTGAGAAAACAAAGGTCATATGAATAATCACTTTCCACATAACGATATTTTCATTGCCTTCTCCAAGCTCTTTCATCTCGACGAAAGTCTTCAGCAGCTCAATAGCAGAGATAGCAACGATGGCACCAATGACTTTTAGCTTTAGACCACTAAAATCGACTTTGCCCATCCAGCTGGGCTTATCTTCATGTTCGTCAACATGAATTTTTGACACAAAAATTTCATAGCCACTAAAAATAATCATGAGCAACAAGCTGCCTACCAGGCACATGTCAACCAACGTCAGTATTTTTATAACGACGAGGCCATGATCAAGAGGAATAACATCAGTAACTAAATGGACGAGTTCTTGGCAAAACTTGACCAATAAAATGACGATGCTCAAGACAAGGCCAAGGTAAAACGGGGCTAGCAGCCAGCGGCTATTAAAAATAGTCGATTCAAGAAACTTCTCTAGGGGCTTTGACATGTTTACTCCTCTAACGCAATGCAAACCCAAATTAACGCGCCACATAGTATCAGAGACGGGCGAATAGCCCAATACAGATAATGGCGCATCAATAATCAATCAACCTTGAGTTATAGATTATGATCACGCACACTTTGCCCAAGCTACTGACTACAGGGATCGGTTTCATGAATGGAATAAGCTGTAATCGCTTTCATCACTCTTTTCGCCTTTTTTCTCAAGCACCCAAACGAATTACTAAATACATAGTTAAACCTATAAACGCTCACTTAATACTCTGTATATCGTTCGCCTTCTGCTCACAAGTCTTCGCGGACAAGCCACTCACACTACCCGCAAGTGCGGGGCAGATTCTTCTCTCCACTTCCGAAGATTCAACGCTTGGAACACTACCAAACGGTATCGGTGTTCAACTTGGGACAACAATACCTTCGACTGTAGTCCACGATCACTTAGGTGTAGCAACCGACATTACAACGCTATCAGCCGACCAAGTACTCATGGTTGTTTTCTATCGTGGCGGTTGGTGTCCCTACTGCAACTTACAAATTCGACAAATGGTCGACAACTATTCTCGTTTTCAAGATCGAGGGATGTTACCGGTTTTCATCAGCGTTGACAAACCCGATGCGGCAGCCCTCGCCCAGAAAAGCTATGAGATACCTTTCCCGGTGCTATCTGATCCACTGTTAGTGGCCCACAAGGCCTTTAATGTGATCTTGGAGCAAAGTGAAGAGATAGTCTCACGTTACAAAGAGTATGGTATAGACCTCGAAGTTTGGTCCGGGCAAACACATGGCAACATCGCTGTATCCTCAGTTTTTTTACTCGATAAAACAGCCACCGTGCAATGGGCTCATGCTTCTATTGATTATAAAACTCGCCCCAGCGTCAATCAGCTCATACACGTTATTGATCAGTTAATACCAACATCATAAGAATAGTAAAACGTCAATTGATCCGTCAGAAGGAGTCCGACGCATGTACGTTCGTGAAGCTCAGAAAAAAGATGAAGAACAGGTCAAACAACTGGTTTCATCCGCACTTAGTGAATACGGTTTAAAAGCAGAGCTAACATCAACGGATAGAGACTTGAATAATCTCGAGGCTCATTACACAAAAAATGGCGGATACTTTGGCGTCGTTACTGAAGATAACGAGGTTGTGGCAACGATCGGAATCTTTAGAATTAACGATAAAACCTGCGAACTCCGAAAGCTGTATACGGCCCCCAACCAACGCGGAAAAGGTTTGGGTAAAGCATTATTAGATTTTGCAATGAATCTCGCACGAAAGCGGGGATTCAAACGAATTACACTGGAAACCACCACCACTTCGAACGAAGCCATTGGGCTCTACAAGGGTTCCGGTTTTAAAGAGTTTCAGCCTCCTCAATTCACAGCACAATGCGATCGAGCTTTTGAATGTGAATTGTAAGCCACTTTTCAATTAGTCTATTGAAAAGCTGAACCATAACAAACTCACGGCGAATAAACGCCACTTAGGCCTTTCCATCCATGATAATGATCCCTCGTGCGAGAATATCATTCATCACTCCTCAGCGTTGACCTTTAACTAACTTAGCTCTACAGTTGGGCGTCATTTTTATCGCCAGCCACTAGCTGCTCTGCGACCGATCAGTTGTAACCAGAACTCACTGGTATCGACTATATTAATTCAAGATGTAGGAAGTGATTATGAGTTTACCCCCAATCCTTACCGAGCGTTTAGCCATCCCGATGATCTGCTCTCCACTGTTTATCATCTCCAACCCCGATTTGGTTATTGCACAATGTAAAGCTGGCGTTGTGGGTTCATTTCCAGCACTGAACGCGCGCCCGGCCGAGGAATTGGAAAAGTGGCTCATTAAAATTACAGAAGAACTTGATCGCCACAATCAAGAGAACCCCGATAGTCCCGCCGCACCGTTTGCGGTAAACCAAATAGTTCACGCGTCGAACGACCGCCTAGAACACGACCTGGAGCTTTGCGTAAAATATAAAGTTCCCATCGTTATCACGTCCTTAGGAGCCCGCCCGGAGGTAAACCAAGCAGTCCAGTCATACGGCGGTATCACATTACATGACATCATCAACAATAGGTTTGCAAAGAAAGCCATCGAAAAAGGGGCTTCAGGTCTAATTGCAGTTGCTGCTGGGGCCGGTGGCCACGCGGGTGTTATTTCTCCGTTTGCACTGGTACAAGAAATTCGTGAGTGGTACGACGGGCCACTAATCCTATCCGGCTCTATTGGTCGCGGTGACTCTATCCTCGCAGCGCAAGCAATGGGTGCGGATATGGGCTACGTCGGATCCGCTTTCATCGCCACCAAAGAAGCCAATGCGGTTGATGACTATAAGAATATGATCACTTCAAGTAGCGCGGACGATATTATCTATAGCAATCTATTCACCGGCGTCCATGGAAATTACCTCAAACCGTCCATCGAGCGCGCGGGCTTAGACCCCGACAACCTCCCTGTCAGCGACCCGAGTAAAATGAACTTTGGGTCAACACGTACCAAAGCGTGGAAAGACATTTGGGGCTCTGGCCAAGGCATCGGCGCGGTAAAGGATGTTCTGCCCGCTGGAAAACTGGTAGAACGATTTAAGCGTGAGTACTTTGCCGCACGCGATCGGCTTTGCAAAACACCTTCGTAGTCAAACTGTATACGTCCCCGCCTAGCCGTCATTCACAGCCCCGAGGGACACTCAAACCACCGGGGCTCCCTCACCACCTAGATACTGTATTGATATTCACTTTCTCATCTGGCTATAATCGCCGCTCACTTCAACGCAACAGTCAATCGCTTTGAGCATTGCAATGAGAAAATTTTTGCCGTCTTCGTACCGCTGGATTTTCCTGGCTAGCGCGCTGCTATTCGCGCAGATCTCGCTAGCCACGCACGTGCACATTGATGAAGCCCCCCAAGTTTCCCACGACTGCGCAGTGTGCCAAGTACACTCTATCCTTGACCACGCGGATACCGTCAGGTATTCCGTTCTCGCAATCTCTATCAACCTCCCGTCTTTTGCGCAATATAGCGCTGCAGAGACAATTAGCACTACGCTTTTTAGCCAACCGGCTCGTGGCCCGCCTACATTTCTTCGCGCTTAACCGTTACATCCAAAATTACAGTATCGCTCGGTCGCTCTGATTCCGTGGCGATTTTTATGCATGCGAGGAAGTTATGTCGACATATTCTATGTCCAAGATTTTATTTACCACGCTCGTGACAACGAGTGCGGCCAGCGTTAACGCGCAACACGAACATTCTGATCACCTTGAAGAAATTATCGTAACCAGCTCTCAGAACAAAAGCAGAGCGGAAACAGCTCTACCAGTCACCATCTTGAGCGGCGAATCATTACGAAAGTCCGCCAGCAGTACCATTGGCGACACAATTAAATCCGAACCGGGTGTCAACAGCTCAACCTTCGGTACTGGCGTGGGCCAGCCGATCATTCGTGGCCTCGCCGGAAACCGAGTGAGCGTGCTGGAAAACAGTCTCAGCACCCTCGACGCCAGCGGTGCCAGCCCCGACCACGCCAGTGCCGTCGAGCCATTAATTGCTGAACGCATCGAAATTGTTAAAGGCCCCGCAACGTTGCTTTACGGTAACAACGCCATTGGTGGTGTTGTGAATGTTATCGACTCACGCATTCCAGGCGAGCGCATTGAGTCGTTAACAGGTGCCGTCGAGGTTAGGGGAACGAGTGTCGATGACGGCAGCGCAGTCGTCGGTAAACTGCAAGGCGGCAAAGGTCAATTTGCTTGGCACCTCGATGGTATGCAACGCAGCAGCGATGACATGGATGTCCCTGGTGATGCGATTGCAGAAGGCGCGCTCGATGATGACGAGTTTGAAGAACAAAATACTAACGGCTTTCTCGCCAACTCCGACACCGAAGCTGATAGTTATACCATTGGCGGATCGTGGATTGGGGAAGACACTGTCATCGGTTTTTCGTTCAATGAATCCAACAATGAATATGGCCTACCTCCTGGAGCTCATGCTCACGAACATGAAGAACACGAGGAGGAGGAAGAAGAGGAAGGCGAAGAGCATCACGAAGAAGAAGGTGAATTTGTTCGCATTGACCTTGAACAACGACGTACCGACTTTAAATTACAACACCGCTTGAATGATACCTTCAATAACCTAACGCTTTTGGTTCGCAAAAGTGATTACCAGCACATCGAACTTGAAGGTGTCGAAGAAGGTACACGTTTCATCAACGACGGTATCGAAACACGCTTCACAGCTAACCACGCTTTTTCTGGCGATTGGAATGGTATCTGGGGAATTGAGTACAAAAACAGTGAGTTCAGCGCTGTTGGAGAAGAAGCCTTTATTCCAGCGACCGATGTCGAGTCCTATGGTATTTTTGCCTTAGAGACGATCAACTTTGACACGACTATCGTTGAATTTGGACTGCGTGCCGATCACTTTGCATTATCGCCGCAGGCTAGCTCTGCCTGTAGTGCATCGGATACCAGCGTTAGCGCCAGTGCATCAATCATCGCGCCCTTAACGGACGACATTAAATGGCTGGTTGGGTTTAGCCATGCACAACGCGCTGGCTCAATTGAAGAACGCTACTCGAATATTGACCCTGTAACCTGTATGCGTTTGGAAAATCCCGTAGAACATTTGGCTACCGCGCGCATCGAGTTTGGTGATGCCGACCTCGGCAACGAATCATCTAACAATATTGAGTTAGGACTATTAAAAACGATTGGTGTGTGGCAGTTCGAGGTTAACGCCTTTTACAACCAATTCGATGACTACATTTACTTAGAGGACATCGGCACAGCAGACGAGCTGCTCATCTCTGATGAGGAGATTATCGTCAGTGAATACAAGCAAGCAGACGCGGACTTCTATGGCTTTGAAGGCCAAGCAACCGCTCCGCTCTTCGATCATGGCGACCACCACCTCGATATCACTCTGCTAGCAGACTGGGTGTATGCTGAGCTGGATAATGGCGAATATGTTTCGCGCTTACCACCTGCGAGCGTCGGTTTAACCTTCGACTACATTTTTTCCAACTGGTCGATGCAGTTAAGCAGCCGCTGGCACAGCGAACAGGATAAGCTAGCAGTCAACGAAACCAAAACTGATGGCTACACCTTGGTTGATCTCTCAATGGATTACCACCTTCCAGTTGGTTCAAGCGAGCTGCTCTTATTCTTCGCAGCTAACAACTTAACCGACGAAGAAGTTCGAGATCACACCTCATTCTTAAAAGACTTCGCACCCGGCCCAGGTCGTGGTTACAGCCTAGGCGCCAGACTGAGCTTCTAATTATGTAATTGGCCCTAAGTGTGAGAAGATGCGCGCTTGTTTTTAGCGCGCATCTTACTCCATGCTTGATATCACTCCCTGGTTCATCGCTCTTCTATTAGGTACAGGCCTCATCGCCGGTGTGATCAACACGCTAGCCGGTGGCGGCTCAAACCTGACCCTCCCTGCCCTTATGATCATGGGGCTTCCTGCCGACATCGCCAACGCCACCAACCGTGTCGGTGTTTTTTTGCAGTGTTTAGTGGGCGTCAAGTCATTTGCCAATCATGGTGCACTTGACCATAGCGACGTACCCGCGATGTCAGTCCCTATTTTATTGGGTTCAGGTTTGGGGGCGCTCGCAGCGTCTTACTTTCCGCCCAGTTATTTAAAGCCCGTCTTATTAATTACTATGCTGGTAATGGCGGGAATTATTTTGTTACGCCCGTCTGTTGTCATCCCAGAAGAAGACGAGCAAGCTAAAAAATTGAAAGGCAATAAAAAAGCTTGGGTAACGCTCTTTATTTCAGGTGTGTACGGTGGCTTCGTGCAGGCCGGTGTCGGGTTTATTTTGATTGCGGCCCTCGCAGGTAGTCTGCGTTACGATTTATTGCGCACCAATGCATTAAAGATGTTGTTTACCATGATCCTCACCTCACTGGCACTGCTCGTGTTTATCGTGCGGGGGCAAGTCGAGTGGGTACCGGGGTTAGTTTTAGCTGTCGGCACTATGGCAGGCGCTAGGCTTGGCGTTAAATTCGCTCTAAAAGTCAGCGCAAAAACCATGAAATGGTTTTTGTTTACCATGACACTGTTCGCCAGCGCTGCAGCCATGTGGTTATGATGTGCAAAGCTTGTGACAGCTGCTAGGTTCACTTCTTAAAATGTCCCCATGTCTACATTAACGGCATTAGGAATATTTTATGCCCTTTGAAGAATTTATTACCCAACATGAGACCGTTATTCGTCTAAGCGCTTTTATTAGCATTTTCGCGATTATGGCAAGCCTAGAACTGATTAAACCTTGTCGACAATTATCGGTTTCTAAGTCACAGCGCTGGATTGCCAATCTCGGTATTACGGTATTAAACACGCTGGTTTTACGCTTAGTGTTTCCTATTGCAGCGACCAGTATGGCATTGTGGAGTGCCAACAAGGGTTGGGGGCTGTTCAATATCCTCGAGCTACCCACCTTGGTTGAGGTCGCGTTAGCCATCATCGTTTTGGACTGCGTAATTTATTGGCAACATGTGATCTTCCATTACGTTCCATTCTTTTGGGCGTTCCATCGAATGCACCATGCAGACCTTGATTACGACGTCACGACCGGTGCACGTTTTCACCCAATCGAAATCGTATTATCGATGTCTATTAAACTAGTCACCATTCTGCTGCTCGGACCGAGTGTCGCAGCAGTGGTGCTATTCGAAGTCATCCTCAATGGCTGCGCCATGTTCAATCATTCCAATATCTCACTGCCCGCCAAGTTGGATCGAGTATTACGCCTATTTTTGGTTACACCCGATATGCATCGAGTACACCACTCTGTCATTGAGAAAGAAACCAACAGTAATTTTGGCTTTAGTTTGCCATGGTGGGACAGATTATTCGGCACCTATACCCCTTACCCCCAGCACGGGAATCTCGGCATGACGATTGGGTTAAATGAGTACCGTGATCACCAAGAAGCCGATAAACTTAGAGGCATGCTGCTAATCCCTTTCAAGTAGCGCCGAATACCCATAAAAAATGCCGCATAGAGCGGCATTTTTTATGATTCATCGCTGGTACAAGCACTTAATAAAGAACCACTGAGCGAATACTTTCGCCTTTGTGCATTAAATCAAATGCGTTGTTGATGTCATCCAATGGCATGGTGTGAGTAATTAATTCATCAATGGCAATTTTGCCATCCATGAACCAGTCAACAATGGTTGGCACATCCGTCCGACCCCGAGCTCCACCAAAAGCCGAGCCGCGCCAGACTCGCCCAGTAACTAATTGGAAAGGACGAGTAGAAATTTCTTGGCCCGCACCCGCAACACCAATAATAATGCTTTCACCCCACCCTTTGTGCGCGCATTCGAGCGCACTGCGCATGGTATTCACGTTACCAATACACTCAAAGCTATAATCAGCTCCACCATGGGTAATATCAACCAATGCCTCTACGACATCGTCAACCTCAGTAGGGTTGATAAAATCAGTCATACCAAATGACTTAGCTAACTCGACTTTACTAGGATTAATATCGACACCAACGATTTGCTTCGCTCCCACCAATCGAGCGCCCTGAATAACATTGAGGCCAATTCCACCCAGACCGAACACAACCACGCGAGAACCGGGTTCCACCTTCGCATCAAACACCACCGCACCAACGCCAGTGGTGACACCACAACCGATATAACAGACTTTATCGAGAGGTGCATCTTCACCAATTTTCGCTACCGCAATTTCCGGCAACACGGTGTAGTTCGAAAAGGTAGAGCACCCCATATAGTGCAAGATCGGCTTTCCTTCGAACGAAAAGCGACTAGTACCATCAGGCATCAAGCCTTGACCTTGAGTCGTGCGGATCGATTGGCACAAGTTGGTTTTAGGGTGAAGACAATACTCGCACTCGCGGCATTCAGGTGTGTATAAAGGGATAACGGTATCACCTGGTTTTAAAGACTTTACCCCAGGGCCCACATCCACTACTACACCAGCGCCTTCGTGGCCCAAAATCGCAGGAAAAGCGCCTTCTGGGTCATCACCGCTGAGGGTAAACGCATCAGTATGACACACCCCCGTCGCTTTCAATTCGATGAGTACTTCGCCAGCTTTGGGGCCTTCTAAATCTACATCGACAACTTCGAGCGGTTTGCCCGCGCCAAACGCAACGGCAGCACGTGTTTTCATGAATCAATCTCCGTATCCCATTTTTCTAGGGATTCTCTAATTAAAAAAGATACTTCGCGTGAAAGCGAAGATGCTCTTCAATGAAGGTCGCGATAAAATAGTAACTGTGATCGTAACCCGCCTGCAAACGTACCGTGAAATTTTCTCGGGATTCTATTGTGCGAACTAAATTATCTGTTAATAACTGTTCGGTGAGAAAATCATCGGCATCCCCCTGATCAATTAAAGTGGGGAGCATCCAATCGCGATCTCTTTGCAGCAATTCCACCGTATCGTAATTCGACCAGGAATTTCTATCCGCGCCTAAATAGGCTGCAAATGCTTTTTGCCCCCAAGGACATTGAATCGGATTTACAATCGGTGCAAAAGCAGACACGGAACGATAGCGGTCGGCGTTTTTCAATGCGATGGTCAAAGCTCCGTGACCACCCATCGAGTGGCCGGAAATTGATCGAGCCGTGGTAACGGGCAACTCTGCCTCAACTAAGGCAGGCAGCTCATGCACGACGTAATCATACATCACGTAATGTTTTGCCCATGGCTCTTCGGTCGCATTAAGATAAAACCCTGCACCTTGGCCGAGGTCATAGCCCTCATCATTAGCAACCTCATCTCCGCGGGGGCTGGTGTCAGGCATGATCAATACAATACCCAGCTCTGCAGCTATCCGCTGCGCACCGGCTTTTTGACTAAAGTTTTCGTCGTTACAGGTTAGACCTGATAACCAATAGAGCACAGGAGCCGGGTTTTCTTTTGAAACCCCCGGAGGGACGTAGGCGGCAAAAGTCATGGGCGTATTCGTGCTTTCAGCATCATGCTCATAGCGACTGTGTTCGCCCGAGAACAACCGTTGCTTAGACAATAACTTCATAGCTCTCCCTCCACGGTTAATATTAAGCGATGTATGAACAGCAATAGTCAGTAACACTCAAGACTTTGATATCAAAACTGGCGTTTGCAGGTACCTCAAACGTGTCACCACCCTGATACGCTGTAAAGTCTGTTTCACCGGGTAGTTTCACTTGCACGTCACCAGCAAGTAATTCCATTATCTCTTTTTCTTCTGTGCCAAAAGTGTATTCACCGGGATTCAAAACGCACTAAATTATGTTTAAATACAGTAACTTAGTTAATTTATAGTAACTGCACACCACTACACACTTTTCAGCTATACTACACATCGTATTGGCAGCAACATAGACGATGAACCCATGGCTGAAACGAAAATCCCACACCCCAATATCAAGAAGCTTCACCTGATCAAACGGGATAGAAGCCGCTTCTTTTACGCTCGGTTTTTCCATAAGGGCGAACGCCAACAAATCAGCACCGAATGCGATAACCAGAAAGAAGCCGAAAAGGTTGCTGAAGCTTGGTATCTCGAACAACAAGCCAGAATCATCAATGGCACCCTGCCTACCCGCGAAACCAAAGAAGCCGAACAGAAGCCCACTATTAAAGACGCTTCCATCATTGCTATTAAAGACCTTCGCCTAAGTGTTAGACGAGAAGAACACAGCGCCGAATACTTGCGCGGTGTCATTATGGTGATGAACAAGCACATCCTTACTCACCACTGGCAAGACGTGCCTTGCGAAGAAGTCACCAATGCCATGTGGAAACGCTACCTACGGGAAGCACAGGCTGAACGTGCCAAAAACGACGAAAAGCCCATAGCCCGTAGAACCTTCCACCAAATCCGAAACGCTTTGAGAATGTGCCTTAAAGTGGCTGAATCCATGGAGTGGATAACCAAGGTTCCAGACTTCACCGCCGACAGGGGAAGTCATCAAGAAACAGCCGGTAGAGCATGGTTTGAACCGAAGGAACAGCGCACCCTACTAAAAGCCCTTGACGAAAATATTAAAGACCTTGAGAAAACCCGGCACCATGAAAGCGCCAAAGAATTACGCGACTATGTAGAGTTCTTGATGTATACCGGGCTACGTGTAAGCGAGTCGAAGAACGTTAGATTTAAAGATATTCAAGTAGCCTATACCGACGATGAAAAACGGCAGTCTACACTGATTATTAAGAACATTAAGGGTAAGCGCGGGGTTGCCTATGAATCCATTAGTCGCCCCGAAGCAGTAGCCACATTCGAGGGGATAAAAAAACGCCGGGGCATTAAGAACCATGGCAATTGTGATGAGCTGCTTTTTCTGGAACACCACCGCACTGGATTCAATGCCCTACTCACTCGGTTAGGCATGAAATATGATGACCGAAAAAGAAAGCGGGACTTTGTGAGCCTTCGGCATACCTACATTTGCAACATGATCAGAAATCAGGTTAGCGTCTATCTGATTGCCACCAATTGTCGCACCAGTGTAGATATTATTGAAAAGCACTATGCCAAACCTATGAACGTTTCACTGAACGCCGGTGAGCTGATAAAAGATGTTAAAAACAGCCTGTTAATCGAAGAAAGCAAGGTTAATAGACTGTTTTAATGCGGGGCACACTTGGTGCCCCAATACCCACCATTAACCCCAGATAGATTTAACCTTGTTGATCAGTCCAGAAGTTGGGGCTTCGGTTTCTACCTTGGTCTTTTTCTGACGCTTCAATTCGGCAATCTGTAAATCAATAGCCCGGTTTTCCTTCCACCGATTCATGGCGCGAAGTGATTTAGCCACTGCCGCCCGGTGTATTTCCTTTCGCCGTTCTACTACACCCGCACGAGTGGTCTTAATTAGTACTTCGAGAATTTCACGTTCAAATGGGGTTATCATATGCTCACGGCAAAGAACGTCCAAGCGTGGGCTTACCGGGTCCTGTGATAACAATTCATAAATGGCTTCAATTTCACTCCATGTGATTAGCGTGAAATACTGGTTGTAGTCGTTTTCCTTCGATAGAGAATCAATCATAAGCTGAAATTCTTTCGGCTCTTCGGTCTTGAATTTCTGAAATTCCTTAATCATCGTTATCACCTTTAAGTTTTGATTTTATTCGTGCAAGGGCTGTAGTGTGGCGGTTTACTACTCGTTTAACACGGTTCACATTCGTATGGTGTTCAGCCTCGATTTTTTCTAATTCGTTTTGGTCACTGGTCAAAAGTGCCTTTTTAATGCGAAATAGAAAATCCAATTCAACCTTGTTAAATCGCTCAAGGAACATAGAAACATAGGTTCCACTTTCTCTTGAAAGGTCTGAACTCATGTCAATCAAATAGGTTGAATAGGCTTTAATTTGTGACCACGAATACCGACAGGGAATGAATTCACCGGTTGCGGTCAGTCGGTTCAACTCTTTGATAACCACCGTTTCGGTCTCGGTTCCACGAATCTCTTGTAGGTGACGAATCATTTTAGAACCCCCTTTGGAACTGAAACCGACTTTTGACGCTCCCATTGCCTGTAGCGCATTTTTAAGCACTGGTAACAGTGGTTGAAGGTTTGCCGGTCAGTAGCTTTATAATCTGGATTAGTAGACATGCGGCTGATGAGTCTTAACACTGATTGCCATTTCTCGTGAGAATCCGGCTTATGTTCAGCAACAATCTCAGCCGCTAAAACTTCTGATTTATCGTCAAGCATTGAATCCGTCCTTTAGTAGTTGAATGCAACGAAGGTTTACACCCTTGTCAAAGTTGCTTCTAAAAGTTCCGTAGCTTTGAACTCTGAGCTTTTCCATTACCCATTGGCGGGAATAGTCAGAAAGCAATTCTTCGAGGTAAAGCCTTGCAGCAGAGTCCACACGTTTTCGTTCCGCTTCTCGCATATCAAGATAAGACTTCATAATCAAAGCCCATCAATAACAGTCTGAACCGCCTGAGCCTGTTCTGGCGTTAATGCCAGACTGAGAAGCGCATTGGTCAACACTTGAACGAGGCGTTCGTTCTGTTGGTCTGAATGTTCGTCGAATGCCGTGAGGTCTGTTAGCAGGTCGAGACTGACCGTAGCGGTCGCAGTCGCATCGCCATTGCCAGAACCGGAACAATCAACGGTTGCCACCGAATACCCGCTACCAGCATTTGTAATAGTGATTGTGTCGATAACCCCACCGGTTTCGGATGCAACTTCAGCAGTCGCGCCTTGACCGTCACCATTGATAACCACAGGATCACCAACTGAGTAAGAGGAACCACCATCAGTCACGGTGATTGAATCAACCACTGAGTTTTTAAATTGCGTGAGAATGTTTTGGCTATAACGCTCGACCAGTCGAGAATTTAAGTTGCGTTGCATTGGGTAATACTCCTATTGAGTTATTTGTGTATTACCTTTATTTAGCCCTTTTCGATTTTGTCTTAACCGAAAAGCGCACAGCATGAAAAAGGCTGAAATGGTGGGAATCTTTGAATAATTCAGAATTCGAGGTTTTCACACCGAAAAATCACACGGGGCTTTAAAATTGGCAGTATGTGAACCCATATTGAATTGAGTCTTTTCAATAAATGCGGGATTTTGAGAAAAAATTCACACGGTTTTTGCAATTTAGGGGCTGAATCGTGGTGATTTTTTGGTATGGTGCGGGAATTTGGCTATTGTGAGGTTTGTTTTTCACATGAACTTTTTAGGTTAACGGAAAATCATTATTTTTCGATTTTGGAAATCATACCGGTTCATGGTGGTTGAATAGTGCTTTTTGCCGTTGTGTTGAAGGCTTTCGATTGGACTATCTGGAAGGTAAGACGATTCCAGCCGGTTCAACATCGTTTCCCATAATGCAAGACCGTCAACCACTATCAAGTCTGTTGTTAAATGTTGTCCGGGTAAGGCTCTTGAAGTTGATAACCTTGGTGAGCGTCATTCAGCTTGTTGATTGCCGCAAATGTTGCATCAAGTTCAGTTTCACCAATGGATGCTTCGTTATGTAATTCAGTGCGGGGGCTTGTGAGGTATTTCATAATTGCCACCGCTTCACCATCATTAGACATGTTGGTTCTATTGATATACGAACTAATTTGAACCTTTATAAAATCACCTGAAGAGTTTTTATATACTGCCGTGTATTCCATGAGGCGCACCAGTGGTTGAAGTCTTCACTCATCATAGACCACCATCGCGAACAGTGGCGGCATAGCGGCACTCAATCAAAATCAATAGCGCGAAACCTCGAACTATTTTCACTCAGGTACACAGTGGTGTTCTGTAGGTTGCGGTGCCCCATGAAGTGCTGAATGGTGTGAATGTGAATATTCTGGTCTATCAAGTCGGTGGCGGTTGCGTGTCTGAGAGCATGAAAATTCCATTTAATGCCAAGTGCTTTTTCACTATAGGCGCTGAACATTGCACCCAGTCCCTTCACACTAAGCACCGTTCCTCGCTCTGTATTGAACACATAGCCGGTTTTGGGCTTACCCTGTTCACGGTGTAGCTTATTGAGCAAAGTGATTTCCTTGCGGCTTACAATCGGATGAGTGTTTGAAATCCCGTTCTTTTTGCGGTTTACCTGCACCTGTCTGGCTTTGAGGTCTATGTGCTGCCACTGAAGCCCCACAAGCTCACTTGCACGTAGACCATGGTGATATGCCATGCGAACGGCTAATTCATCCCTGAGCGGGTAGCGAGAGCCTGAGCGAATGGCTTTGCATGTGGTTTCAATCTCATAGGCGTGAAGCTGTTTGCGTCCCCGTGTGGTGTCATTGGCAGACCGCGAACAGTTACCAGTATTGCCAACTTTTGACATTACAGTGATTTTTGACCGGGCTTTAGATTGCTGTAGAGGCTGTTTTTCGGGCTTGGAAGGCATAATACTTTTAACCTTATGGACTGAAAGGTAAAAAGTATATCAGGTATGGTTAGGGGTGGCTCGATCCCTGAGCCGGTCAACCTATCGAATGAGCAATCGACCGCCTACTGTAGGCTTTAGGAACCAAACGGCTGATATGCTCATTCAATATTTATCATTCACCGTGCTGGTAAATTTAAGCCCGGTTGAACCCGGTCATGTTTAGTTGACTCAATTCAACTATAAGTCATTGATATAAAAGACATTTGTTGTTGACAGGTTTCAGAAACCAATGCTACCCTAAAACCACAGTGCCGCCACCGTTGAATATTAATCTCCCTGATATTGGCACTATATTCACCACCTTAAACGGTTAAATCTATCAATGGTCAATTATTGATAGAAAATATCAATAATAAATTTTCAATTTCACCCCTCTTGCCCTTATACATACATACTGGTAGCACTAACAAAAACCAGAAACAGGGGCACCCCATGAATAAGCGTAAACGCAACATAACTCTTTCACCTGAAAATAATGAACAGCTCGAAAGGCTGTCAGCCATGACCGAATTCAGCGTCAGTTCAATTATTGATTCAGCTATAACCGAATTTCTTTCACGTGATCGCGAAGAACTTGTATTGACCGGCGATTGCATCAGGAAGGTTTACCGGTTCCCGAATAATCAGACCACATAAAAGAAAACCCGCGCCGGGTGACTAAGCCGGTGCGGGTTTCTGAGCTTCATTACTAACAACAATAAGAACAACTTTGAAGACTATTTTCATCATGCCACTGATAAAAACCGCGTTGCTCAATGCAACCGATACAAAAAGGAAAGCTTTCGTGTACCAGCACCAATATATAGCCCGATTCTCAAACCGCCTTTTTAGACTTCCCCCGGTTGAAATTCCCCTTTATTTGCTTTTGTCCGCTTCGCGGGGCTGCGCCTTTACCCTTTGGAAATCCCAAAAGTGCGGCAAATCGCTACGCTTTTCTTATTATAAAAACTATAAGAAAGGTGTAGCGATTTGCCGCAATAGGAATAGATTTTTTTACATTCATTCCCCAAAGAGGGACGCGCCCCCCGGCGCACCCGCGAAGCGGTCAACGGGGTGTGAACAATGATTACAGTCACCCACCTTGACCACCCCGGCGACAATTACCCGGTACACAAGCCGCTATCTGAAATAATTGACCAGATTAAAGGCGACAGGTTGAAACAACTGGTAGAACAGATTCAACAAGCTGAAACCAATGCAGCCGAATTGAAAGCACAATTGCCGGTCATGGTTCCTACACTGTGTTTCTACGGTGAAAACCGATTCACCGACAAAGCGCAAATTACCGGCATTGTTCAATTTGATGTTGATACCAAGGATAACCCCGGCATTGATATTGACCACGTTCAACGGTTGGTGATTGCCAAGCCGGAAACGGTCTATTGTTTCAAATCACCACGGCAAGGGCTTAAATTCGGTATTTTGACTGACTTCACCAACAATGAAGGCGACAGCGTACACACCACTAAACAGCGGTACAAAGCCGCCTATGCGCTTGTATGCGACTGGTTAAAATTGCCGGTAGTGTTTGATGATCGAATGCAGCACATTAAATACAATTGCTTTCTGTCTCATGATCCACAAGCCTATTGCAACGATAACGCGCAACCATTGGCAGTCAATAGCCAATGCAGCTACACACAGCCGGAAATCATCGTCACTGATAACACGGTCAGCCCTGAATTCATTCACCAGCTTTTAGAGTTCATTCCCGATTCACTGAACTGGGGTGAACGGCTACCGGTAAACCTTGCGGTACTGCAACACCTTGGCTGTGAAGGTATTCAAACATTAAAAGCACATTGGCAAGTTGAAGATGCTGAAAAGCTTGACCGTGATTTGCACTCACAGGACAGGTCAATCACAGCCGGAAACGTTCGCGGACACATTGGAACATTGGTCAACATCGCCAAGGAACATGGCTACACAGCGACTACAGGACGCGCCAGACAGAAACTAAAGCCAAAACCATGCAGCCACCAATTTGAAGCCATGGTGAGCCACAGTGAAGGCATGAAGCGATTAAAAACACTTGTTTCAGAATTCTTTAATACAGGTGAAAGCCGGTTTATTAATGTATCTACCGGGGCAGGTAAAACCACTGAAGTGTTAAAAGCAATTCGCAACCTACCAGCACCGGAACTTAAACCACGACAACAAGCATTAGGTAAGAACAGAAAACCCCGTGTATTGATTTTGGTTCAGGATCATGAATTAGCCGAACAGTACAAGCGTGAATATGGTTCCGGTATTCACCACATCAAAGGGCGTGACCACGTTTGCGAGAATCCGAAAAACCTAAAATTCTTCAACCGTGAAAAAGTGCCGGTGCCTTCAAACGTTTGTAGCCGGTCAATGTGCCACATGTACGACACTTGCGCCTATATTCGCCAGTTCAAGCAGTTTCATAGCTCAATAAGAATCATGACGCACGACGAATTATTCAATGAGCCATCGCGGTTTATTCGTGACCAAAAGAAAGCCGGTTCACCCCACCGTCACGGAATATGGAAGCCGGATTACATCATAGTAGATGAAAATTGCTTGAAGCTTTGCGAAGGCGCGGAAAGCCTCGAATCAGACTATGATAGTGTACGCAATGTTTTGAATGATGTTCTGAACGGTGTAGACCTTGAAACAGCCACACTTCAACACCGGGCGCTTGTTATCCGCGATCATTCAGCTATGAGTACAGCCAATAAAAACCGGTCTGGTGTTCAAGCAGTTAAAAGCCGTTATGAATATGTTAAAGCAATCACTGATATGGCGGACAACTGCCAGAATAGTGAAGTGCTTGAACAGCTTTTCCAGTATGCCATGACCGGCAATGATGACCACCTGAAAAGCCTGTATATACAAAATAAGCAAATCTGTTTTAGCAAGGTCAAGACCGTTCACAGTCGCTACCAGAAAACCCCGAAACTGTTTTTAGATGCAACGGCGCGTGAATCGGTAATCACTAAAACCCTTAGTGTTCCTTTTCATAGAATTCAGATTGAACAAAATTCTGATATTGGTGTGTACCAGTGTGAAACCACCGTGACCAAAAATAAACTTGGTGACGAACAGTTCAGAGCCGCTTTTGTTCAGTCATTAAAAGCCATGTGTGCCAAGTACAAAAATGTTGGCATTATCAGCTATAAATCGGTTGAAGGTGTTGGGCAATTCCCGCAATGGTTAGCCGGTGAAATTGGGGCTTGTACATATTCCCACTTTGGCGCACTTCGCGGAATGAACAACTTCAATGACTGTGATTGTATTCTGGTAGTAGGTCGCCAACTGATACAGGAAGCAGACATACAGGCATTGTCTGTAGCGGTGTTTGGCGAAAGCAGCAATGATAAAGAATACTTTGATTTGCCGGTTAGGGTGTCTGGTGGTCAAGCCATGAGTGTGAATAATCGTGCATTCACCTCTGTTTCAATGCGGGAAGTTAAACACCATTTTAGTGATAGCGAAACAATTCAAGCCATTGGGCGCGGTCGCTTGATTCATGGTAAAGCCAAAGACATTTATTTGTTTAGTCATGAGTCATTGGGCGGTGACGTTGCGGTGAATGGGTTCTTTGATCTGAAAATTGAACCACCAAAGTTCAGCGAACAGAAAACGGCTCTTCAGGAAAAGGGCTTTTGTAAGAATGTGCCAACAGAATTAAATAAACTTGGGTTTACTAAAAGCGCGATAAACAAAGACCGAAATTCAATAACAAATGAGCTGTTGAGCGTGTTCGGAATATACAACGTTAAATTTGTAGATAAGTACAGAAAGAAAAAGAGCGTTGAATATTTCATCCACGATGAGCCTAAATTGATCGAACACTTGGAAAGCGT
Source organism: Cellvibrionaceae bacterium (assembly GCA_033852115.1). Lineage (GTDB taxonomy): Bacteria > Pseudomonadota > Gammaproteobacteria > Pseudomonadales > Cellvibrionaceae > JAWSVE01. Next base: position 431,660 of record JAWSVE010000001.1, read on the forward strand.
TGACGCTAAGCAGATTACGATAACACCTGTATAAAAATAAAGCCCTCAGTCACTCGGAAACAAAAGGAAAAACCGGGTGATGAGGGCTTCACCGAGACATACACAACTTCGCGGAAGGCACGTCTCAACCAATGAGTGCAAACCGTGGGAACGAGGAACCCAAACACTCACCGGGTGCAACCACCGGGACCGGCAAGAACACAGTGGTTGCAATTTTATTTATGCATTTTAAAAATCGGGAAAATTTGCTCACCTAAATATCAGTACAAACAAACGAGGTGAACACCATGTCAAACGAAATATTCCCAGCGGAAGCAATCGAAGCTAAAAAAACCAAATTCATAGACGCCGCTAAACAATCAATCCTTGCCCGGTTGCGTCCTATCATTGAATACCATGTCCGTTCAGCGGTAGCGCCCGGAACAATCACCGACGAAAAAGAGTTAAATCAATACTACGTAGACGAAGCAGTGAGCGAACATCAAGCCAGTGGTAAATCTCATGGGTTCAAAAGCTTTCAACAGTTCGCCACTGAACAACGTTCAAGTGGTGGTTCGCAATGAGCTACCCTGATCCACCACTTACAAAAAATTTGACCATTACAAAATTGTCGCCTCAGCTTCGTTCACTTTGGGACACCTTCGTTGAAATTGAAGCCGTAGACCCCAAAACCTTGTTTGAAGGTATGCTTTACGATTGGGCGCAAAAGTTTATGGAATCAAGGGCTAAAGAAATCGACGTGGACCCCGAGATTTTTGAAGCCCTCGAAGAGGGTATAGAGCAGTGCTTCAGGTCTACGGTCTTACACCGCTGTCTCTACAAGCCGATTGATTCAGTACCTGAGAACGAGCGTGAGCAAGTTTTAGCCAAGATGGTGAGGGAAAAATAAGGGGGCATACAGCCCCTTGAAATCACTTGGTGTTCAGTTTGCCTCGAACAAACTCAACCACCTTTTCAAACCGCTGCAAAGGTTCCTTGGGCTTCTCTGCAATCGTATCCAGCACCCAAAACACACCGAGTAAACCAAGCCCAAAGCCAAACGGTATGCCGATAATGCAGACAGTCCACCAGAATTTACTTGATGGGTATTCAATGGCAGACCATATTTCTACACCGTCATCGACTTTGGCGACATTGAGCCAGACCTCGACCTTTCGACCGCGTTCAACACCATCAGCGAAAACTTTAATCGCACTATCTTCACGCTCGATTCTGTCTGACTCTGTTTCAGGATTGGGGAGCGGGTAGTCAGTCCAATATTTTTGCACCAGTGCGTAGACAGTCATCAAGTCTGCATCAGTGGATACCAGTTCTGAATTTTCGAGTTTTATCCTATCGAGAAACGCCATTATCGTATTTCAGCCTTGACCGGTTTTTTCTTAGTTTTATATGAGGGCGCATATATTGATAGTTCTTTCATCAAACCACCATCCTGTGAGCATCCAACCATTAAGCTAACGTTGTCTTTTTTGTTTCGAGAGTCGTACCAATAATATGAGTTCGCGTAATGGTCTGTATATTTCACCGATGACATACTACGCTTATCAAATGTATCAGAATATTTGCCCGACATTTTCACCAAACCAGCTATATATTCAGAGACTATTTTTTTGCATGATTCATAATCGTCGGCAACCTTTGCGGTATAGTCATGGCGTATCATATACAATTCGCCTTTATCATTAAAAACCGATTTGAATTTCTCATCTCTAAGAAAAGAATTGGTTTCTTTACTCTTCTCGTAGTAACTTCCAGTGCAGGAATATTTTCCAACTTCAATTTTTCCACATGTGAATTTGTCGTAGTTGTAGGGAAAAATTGAATTTGGATTATCCGCTTCTTTGGTTTCTTGGTCCGGTATCAGTGGAGCGATTTTTGATTCAACAGCTTCAACACTGTCACCCACTTTAATTCCAAGAACCTCGAAAGATTCTATTTCAAATGCCAGACAGGGCATTGTCGAAAATCCAAGCACGACCGCCAATAGTAGTGATTTATTCATGGTTTATCCTTCTGCGTAATTTATGATTGTGAGCTACAGCAATCGAGGCTACCCGCTCGAAGGCAATGCAGTATTTTTCCTTCCACCAAGTCAGAAATTTGAATAGCGCCAAGCTGGTCTACTTGTTCAGCATTTTTAAAAACATCAGAATCCTTTTTATATTCAATCATCATGGCTTTGACGTTTTCGGGTACATCCCCACCAGCGTATGCCATCAGGTCAGCGGTGCATTGCACAGCATATTCACCTAATTCCAAGCCTGTTTGGGCTTTGGTTAACGCCACCCAGCTTAGAAACATGCCATCTTTTTCAGTATCTACGGTTTCCTGAATACCTTGGGCGATCAATGCACCGTATTCACGATCAAAGCTTGATGCTGAAGATACACCGCCATCAGTACAAGCGGTGATGGTGGCAACCACAATAAGAGTGGTCAAATATCGAACAATTTTCAAGGCTTTACCTCCTTTTCAGCTAAGAACCCCTTAGTTTAGGCTAAGGATTCCTTAGTATCCAGCTTTGACGTAAACTAAGAAAATCTTAGCTTCATGAACAATTTTGGAGCTGAGTCAATCAATACCTTTACACGGCGACTAAAGCAGGTGCGTATGTCCAGAGACATTAGTCAGAAAGAACTCGGTATCAAAGCCGGTTTTGATGAATCTGGTGCCAGTGCTCGAATGAATCAATATGAGACCGGTAAACATCGCCCCGATATGAGTACGGTAAAGAAGCTGTGCGCTGTCTTGGATGTACCCGTGCCTTATTTGTATTGTGATGACGATGATTTGGCTAAGGTCATTGATGGTTTTGTGAGGCTGAGTGAAGCCGATAAAAACAAGATTTTGAAGATTATTGAGAAGGCAAAGTGATTGAATGTTTATGCCGTGAAATGGGAGGTTGTGACATTCGGTTTTGGCGAGTGCTGTTTTTATAAGCTACCCTTACAGCTTTAGCACCACAACTTACTGGAGAAATCATGGACAACTTCGATAGTTTTCGTAAAAAATATACAGGCTTAAAGTCAATCGAAGATATTAATAAACAGTTTGATTACAAAGATGAGCATCCACAGGGTAAAGGAGACAAGAAAAAAGTAGCCTGTGGTCAGTGTGGTGATTATAACGAACTTCAAGAAATATACGATGAAAAACTGGCAGAGCATGTTGATGCTGGAAAAATATCTGAATCAGATGCACTTTATGCTCTTTCCTATGCCTGTCACAAACTGCCAAACCCAAGGGACCGAAAGGAATACTATAAATTGCTTGGAAGCGCACTTAAAATTAAAGTGGATTAACTCGCCGTTCAAAAAATAACAGCTTTACGGGTTGCATGTATTGGGGATCATCCGTGATGAATCTGTAAGCATCACGGATGACTGTAGATTGCTATCAGTTTTTTACCACATGCATAGCGCCAACTTCCATCTGTATATCTTCGAGAATAAATGCATTCTTATCTGAAAACACCTTTTCAGCCTGTTCCTTGAGTTCATCAATATAAAGGCGTAATGCCACAATATCGTTTAGTGCGTCTGCACCCTCGTCAGAATCATCACCAAAATTCTCGACTATGCTTAGCAATTCTTTTTCTCTGGCATGGAGTGAACGCCAAATCAGGTTGAATGAACCTTGGTCAAGCGATAAATTTAAGCTTTCCATAATTGACACCTATACAGCCTTTTTAAATACTTTTTGACAGTGGATAGCCATTTGTTCAAGTAGGCTAATGTATTGAGACAAGGGCATAGTCTTAACAGGCACCAACATGTGATGACCTTTCGAGCCTTTTTGAACCAGCCTTAGACCTTGCGGAATTGCGGTTCTACTTTTGATTTCCCATACCCAGCCCGTTAAAGGACTGCGCCTCATTCCTTCCTCATTGAACAGGCTTACACCCTTATCATTTGCAATGATCATCGTGATGCCGTTCTGTTCCGTTGTATTGATTTCGCCAACCCTGACACGATTAATGCGGCTGGAAGTGGCGTTACCGAACCGATACAAATCTTCTTGGGTAAGATATAGCTTCTCGTTCATGTGGTTATTCCATTATTTAAGATTTTACGTGCAACCGCCGGATTGTAAACCAGTGTGACGAACATCACAGGAATTGCTTCACAGGTTGATTTTGCAGTGACGCCGATAACGTCATTTGAATGATCAGGGGGAGGCTTATGGACTACTGGGTGAGCGAACAATCGGTCAAAAAACAACCTCTTTCAAAACCACTGTATATACACTTAGTGTTCTTGTAGGAAAATCTTCGTAGAAGTATTGTCAAATTCAAGCCTCACCTGTATTATGCGCGGCTCTGGCGATATGGCGGAATTGGTAGACGCACGGCATTCAAAATGCCGCGCCTTCGGGCATCCCGGTTCGACTCCGGGTATCGCTACCAAATTTGAAAACCGGTTCTTAGTAACCGGTTTTTTTGTATACGCGAACTGTGTAGACTGCACACCAAAACTACACACAAGCTTTAACCTATTGATTTTAGTGAATTTTTACGGGATTCAAAATCCCCAACGTTTTGCGCTCTCCGTTTGGAAACAAAATAGTTCGACTAGTGACCTTACCATCAAAATACAGGTTCGCTGCTTTAACAATGGTGACATTTTCAAATTGACTCATACTAAAACTCTCACATTCAATAATAGACCCGGCAGCAAAATTGCCTGCTGACGCGGCGCGCAGTGTAGCATACCCAACGCACTCTTTTTTGTTTCGATACTGAAGCCGCTAAAGTCCGTCGCATGTAGGAAATATCCTACAAACATTGCGGACATGGCGGACAGACTTATATGTGTAAATCTCATACCATAGTCTTATTGACGATTTAGACGTCAGTATCATTTAATGACAACTTCCAAACCCAACTGGTTTTTACATCATTTACGGGTGTAGCGAAGGAGAGATTGCTATGGAGGCAGATGTGTTATCCAACCGCGAAAAAGAAACCGGGCCAATTCCCAAGAGACACCAACGTCTCTATAAACAAGGGAATCGCTGGTATATTGCTACTCGCGAAGCACCTATAGGGCCGTTCACTGAAGTTAGAGAAGCCATCAAAGTCTCTCGAGATTACGTTGAGTACCTACGGCATGCACCTTCCTTAGAGGATGTCATTCGAGCGGGATAAGACCTGCTCGATTCGCCGCTCTTGCATCCTTCTGTTCGGGGCGCCCCTTTCTCGAGATTTTCGCTCATTTCTCATCAATCGTTACTCACAATATCACCACAGCAATTCAGTAAAACCATTCGGTCTTTACATTCCCCCCAGAAGCATATGGTCACGTTGCTGAGAATCTAGTATTTTACACCTCCCATAGCCAGCAGCTGACTAAGCATTAGTTGACCTTGCAACAACATAAACACATAGATCGGCAAACCCTTAGCTACAACAATTGCCAGCAGTCGAGTAGATTCCATGTCGCAAAACACGCTTCTCAATGAAAGAGATATTGAATTTTTACTATATGAAGTTCTAAACACACAGGCGCTATTTAAGCGGCCCCGCTACAGCGAGCACACAAGAGAAATATTTGCCGCGACACTAGAGACCGCTCGCACCATCGCAGAGAAATACTTTGCCAACCATTACGCAAAAGGTGACGCCGAAGAACCTAGCTTTGATGGAACGAATGTTCACTTGATCCCGGAAACGAAAGAAGCTTGGACGCATTTTGCCGATGCGGGGTTTCTCGCCGCTCACTACGATTTCGATGAAGGTGGCATGCAGTTACCCGAAATTATCTTGCGTTGTGCCATGGCCTACATTGATGCCGCCAATATCGCGTCAGCGGCCTACCCATTTCTCACCATTGGATCGGCCAACTTAATTCACACATTTGGTAGCACCGAACAAAAAGCGCAGTTTTTACCCCACATGCAAAGCGGCCGATTCGCTGGCACTATGGCGTTAACCGAACCCAATCAAGGATCGGCGCTCGCGGACATCACTACCTATGCTGTACCCAACGACGATGGCAGCTACCGAATCTTCGGCCAGAAGATGTATATCTCAGGCGGGGACCAGTCGATTACCGACAACATCGTCCACATGGTACTCGCGAAAATTAAAGGTGCCCCTCCCGGCGCGAAGGGGATCTCGTTGTTTATTTGCCCGAAATATCTCGTTGATAATGAAGGCAACCTCGGTGAGCGCAACGATGTCGCACTGGCTGGGCTACTGCATAAAATGGGCAACCGTAATACCACGTCGACGGTTTTAAAATTTGGCGAAAATGGTGGCGCTACCGGGTATTTGGTGGGGAAACCTCATCACGGCCTAAACTACATGTTTCAAATGATGAATGAGGCACGCATTGGTGTTGGTCTCGGCGCATCAGTCCTGGGTTATCAAGGTTTCAATTATTCACTCGCTTATGCTCGTGAACGCCTTCAAGGGCGCAAACCTTCGAATAAGGACCCGCTCTCCAAACAAATCCCGTTAATTGAACACAGTGATGTACGCCGACTGCTGCTCGCACAAAAAGCCTACGCGGAAGGTGCATTAGCCATGTGCCTATTTGGTAGCTCGCTATTTGAGGACTCTCGCACAGCAGAAACAGAACAACAACGAAGCGAAGCCGCATTGTTACTGGACCTTGTTACCCCTATGGTTAAGTCTTGGACATCGACCTACGGCATGAAAGCCAATGAATATGCGATACAAGTCTTGGGAGGAGCCGGTTATACGCGAGAATACCCTGTAGAACAGTACTATCGAGACAACCGCCTCAATCCTATTCATGAAGGCGCTGAAGCCATCCACGGCCTCGATATTTTGGGGCGTAAAATAACAATGAAAAACGGCGCGGCATTGAATCTCTTTATTGATCGCGTCGAAGAGGACGTGAACCAAGCTGAGCGACTCGAGCAATGTTCACCTCTTGCAGGCCCTATTCGAAAAGCCCTATCCCTGCTTCACGACGTCAGCACCACACTGACTCAAAAGCTCGCGGAGGATCCTGACCTAGCCCTAGCAAACGCGACTCTATATCTAGATTTCTTTGGCAGAATCTTTGCCAGCTGGATCTGGTTGCAACAAGCCATTGCCGCAAGCAAGGGCTTAACCACCTCGCCACATGATGACAACTTCTATCAAGGAAAACTGAAAGCGGCTCAGTACTATATCGAGTGGGAGTTACCCTACACAGAAGTTCAGGCCAAGACGCTTACTGAATTCAACGATATTCCGCACACCATGCAAGACGAATGGTTTTAATGGCAAGGCCGTTGATTAATGGCCTTTTACACCTTAAAACAGCCAAACAGCGCGACTACATCACCGTTCAGGCAAGATTCAGATAACGCAGGTCATACTGGATGCATCCTTAAATAAAATCAAAAAGGTTGCACCATGAAATCAATCACGACCTTCGGCCTTGCTTTCATCACGCTACTCACTGTCGGCTGCAATACTGAATCATCCCGCGACACGGTGATCATCATCGAAGAGGACTCGCCGCCCCCGCGCTTGGATGCCTTTCACCTAGTAGATAGCTACGGGGTTAGCAGTGAGGAGTCGCCCAACAGTGATTTAGTCCTAAACCCCTATTTATATAATGGCGAATTTGAAGTTTTTTGGGATGTGACCAGTGAGCGCGATTATGCGGTTGAAATTAGACTAAATGATCAGCCCACCTACGAGAACAGCCGACTGATTAGCACAGATTATTGTGGGACTGCCCTTGAATGTGAATCGACGGGTCTGCAATTTTGCAACTACTATTCTGATTTTAGTATGAGCTGTGATCCTCCTAACACAATCAATCCAGGCCAATACGTTACTTTTTTTGAAGACTGGGTTTATCAACTTCCCCAGCAGCTCTATATGCTAGTTGATGTGTGTGATACGGAAAGTAATTATTGCGAGTATAGTGTGCGTGAAATATTAGTTGAATAACTTCACTTCAACACTAGATCTAACTGTCCAACCAGGCGATTACATCGGCAACAACCTGTTGCCGATTGGTTTCATTTAACATTTCATGGCGACCGCCCTGGTAATAAAGCGTATCAACCTGTGATATACCAACCTGTTTATAGCGCTTGTAGAGTGTTACTAAGAACGCTAGCTGCCCGGTGACAGGATCATCGCTTCCAGCTAGCAGCAATACAGGCAAATTGGTGGGTATCTTTTTTAGATTATTTAAATCCGCAAGCGTTGCGGCCTGGGCAATTAATCCCATGATACTTTCCGTCGTTAACTCAAAACCACATAGCGGGTCAGAGACATAACGATCGACCTGCTCTTCGTCACGGCTTAACCATTCATAGCCGGTTCGATGAGTAAAAGCTCGATTATGAATATTGAGCCCCGAATCTGAAGACTTACTTCGAGCCTTGGCTAAAGCCGCAAACAATTCATCGGTAGCCGCTGAACCTGACAATACAACCCGATCAAGCAATTCCGCATCCGATAGCAAAAACTGTTGCGTCGCAAAAGACCCCATGCTGTGCCCAAACAACACAGTATCTAGCCCGCTAAACTGAGACTTTGCAAACCTGACCACTTGAGCCAGATCCTTAACTAACGCATCCCAACCGGCTTTACCAAAGTCACCCAGGCCGTTTGGGCCAGGCGAAGCGCCGTGGCCACGATGATCATGAGCGACCACCATGTACCCTGCCTCATTGAGCGCTCTTGCAAATGTTACATAGCGCTTGGCGTGCTCGGCCATACCATGGGCGATAACCACTAAGCCGCGAGGGGTATCAGCTTGCTGAGCTTTCCATAGATAGCCTGTTAGAGGAAGGCCATCGACTTCAGAGTCTAGAGTAAAGGTTTGGTCGGTCATTAGGGTTCTCTACAAACATTGTTAAAAGCATTAGGGTCATTATTCGATATAAAACCCGTAGTGTATTCTATCAAATGATTGTTTTGGGTATGGCTATTCCGCCCCAAAACCCACCTATCTGAACATACAAGAGTCTTGTCATAGATCGCTTAAAAAACCCGCTGATAAATTACTATACTTTCAGTCAGTCACTTGCGGCCAGCGCGTAAATACTGCATACGAGACGTTCTTTTTTGATTTTATCAGGTCTTGCTTAGCGATTCGTAATCTATGGGTATTCATTCACCATACACAAAAAAATATCGGCACGCCGAACATCGCGCGAAATATTACCTGCGTATCTCTATCAGATACTGCCTCACGCTATGTTTATATTTAGCATCGAGCACTGCACTTCCCCACTACGCCAGCCAAGCGCTCAATCAAAACAACGCACACTTACTAAAAATCTCAAGTGGTGTCATAGCGATTGAAAGAAAAGATTTATTGTTTTCGCGGTATTCGGCCTCTGGCAATACGCTACAACTAAGCTCTCCCCGGGGGGATGAGCTACAGGTGTTTGCATTAACAGCCCAAGAAGCTGACTCACTTGAGAAAGCTATTAATATTCATCAGAAGCACAAGACCCATTATGGCGCCACCCTAGACGTCAATATTGCAGAACCCATTAATTTTGAATTCGGTTACATTGGCGAACGTAAAAATATATTAAACAGAGCTATCGATAAAAATACCAACCTCAGTGATACCAGTAGTTGGAACATGTCGATAAAATCAGTTTGGTTGAACAAGAGTTTACGTACTCACTGGGAGTACGCTGAGTCTTCGGGCACGCTAAGGCAACCAGACTTAACAGAAAACAAAACCGGCAATGCGCTGCATGCAAGGCTACAACTATCTTCCGATGGCGACCTGGGTAGAGGTTGGTTAGATTTCTGGACGAGTAACGTCGTCTATCGACGAGTCAATCCAAATTACTACACACCAGGCAACCATAAACTGGCGACGGGAAAAGAACTTACTCAAGTTGCGTTTGAAAGCGGCTTAAATAACATTGATATGCGGCTTAGCTGGCAGGAAGAACAGGAGATCGAACCAGTGAATTCACTCCAACTTACGCCGGTAACAGAACGGACTAGCCTGCAGTTTAAATACGACCTATCACGTAGCACACTGCCCTCTCCCTTACTCCATTTGCTCGATACCCCCACGCTAAGCGCCCGATATATTCGCAGAGAAAAGGCAGACAACAAAAAGCTTCTCAACCTATATGGACAAGCCAAACAGCAACTTGCCTATGAATCCGGGGTTAACCTGGCATTTGGTATTGATCAGTGGCATTGGAGCCTAGATTATCAGATCTTGGAAAAGCGAGCACAAACCGTCACTGCAAACGAAACCTGGCACAACGATCTTTCGATAAAAAAACACTTACAACGGCGCTCTCAATTGCAGCTCAGTTGGGTCCCGAGTTCACATATCGCCTTGAAGTTAAAAGCCCAAAAGCAGTATCAAAACGAAGTCTATTCATCCAACGACAAGCACCATCACCTTTATCGAGTAGAAGCATCAGTTGATATGATTCCGGATGTTATTAGCTTCAAGATGAAATACGACTATAAAGCGGAAGAAAAAAACCAGACACGGCAAACCAACCATACATCCCATAAAGGCAATGCCAAACTATCCTGGCATTCAGTCGATGAATACGGCCATCGACCATCGGTCGACATCTATTTAAAGAGCTCTTTTGATTATCAACAAAGCTCAACGAAAAGCCTACCAAGTAAACAGTGGTCTGCGTATTTGGGTGTGGAACTCTATTGGCCTCATTCACTCTAGCAATAATCTTTATTCAGCGGGTTGGATTCAGTGATCACTATGGGTCGCCCTTACCACCGAGACTTTTTTCAATTCTATCGAGCTGCGTTTGCATTTTTGAGATTTGGTCCGCCATTTCATGTCGCTCTTGATGCGCCTGTTCAGCCGTTTCCTTATTATGCTCTTCAGTCATCACCTCAAGAATGGTACCGACCATCATATTAAGGAAGATAAATGCCGTCAGAAAAATAAAGGAAAGGTAAAACAACCAGCTCAAGGGGTGGACAGCCATCGTTTCATACATGACATCCGTCCAATCTTCAAAAGTTGCCACCCTAAACAATGTCAGCATAGCGATCGACACATCGCCCCATAATGCTGGATTGATCTTGCTGAAAAAAAGCGAACCCACCGCTGCATAAATATAGAAGATAATGAACATCAACAGCGCGATGTACCCCATACGCGGTATGGCTTTTAATAGCGCATTAATTAGTGAACGCAACTCTGGTACGACTGAGACCAAACGTAACACACGAAAAACCCGCAACAAACGCCCGATCAACACTGTTTGTGAATTCTCCAGTGGCACTAAGCTACCTATCACGATGATCGTATCGAAGAGATTCCAACCATTTAAGAAAAACCGCTTCTTATCTTCTGCGACAATAAACCGCAAAATAATCTCGACTAAAAAGAAGTAGGTAATCCCCATATCCATTAGTGATAACAAGGACTCAGCCATGGGCGGCAACTGGTATGTCTTGGCGCCAATGGAAATTGCCGACAATACAATGATAAAAATCACGGCGCTCTGAAAAAGCTTGCTTTGCTCAATGGCGTGCAAGACCGTAGCCGCCGACCGGGTGGATGCCAGACCTCTATTAGAATCACTCATAATTCACTCACTGGTATTTCTTTAAGACAAAAAAATAGCCGGATATTGATACCCAGCTACTTAAATCAATAAGATAGATTTTAGGTTTACCCTCAAAGGATGGCAACTACCCTGCTAGAACGTACCGCTATTCACCCACATATGTACCACAATGCTAGCAACGTAGCCGAGGGCGATCACTGGCGTCCATTTTAGATGGCTGAAAAACGTGTAGTAACCACGAGCCTGCCCCATCAGCGCAACACCCGCAGCGGAACCAACGGAGAGCAAGCTTCCCCCCACTCCAGCTGTTAAAGTGACCAATAACCACTGACCTAAGCTCATATCTGGATGCATGGTTAATACTGCAAACATCACAGGGATGTTATCGACAATCGCCGACAAGATGCCGACTGCGACGTTGGCATAAGTTGGATTCCATTGGTTGTACATCACATCTGACGCCAAACTCAAGTAACCTAAAAACCCTAGCCCACCAACGCACATCACAACGCCGTAGAAAAAGAATAACGTGTCCCACTCAGCACGCTGAATGTGGCTAAATATATTAAATTCAGTAACGTGATTGAGACTTTCTAGCTGCTCGGGGTCATTTTTGTAGAGTTCACGCTTACGACTCAAGGAAGCAGGTAAGGACTTCTTGAGGAAATAACCAAAGAACTTTAGATACGCCAAACCAGTCATCATGCCAAAAACAGGGGGCAAATGAAGCAGCGTATGGCAAAGAACCGCCGTAATAATTGTTAGCAAAAATAAGCCCACCATGCGCTTGGCACCACGCTTAAGCTCTACACCTTTATCTCCTTCATCTATTGCAGGTTTACCTTCACCTAATGCAAAACTCATGATTACAGCGGGAACGACAAAATTCACCACAGAAGGCACGAATAGTTTAAAGAATTCCAGAAAGTGAACATGCTCTTCCTGCCACACCATCAACGTGGTGATATCGCCGAAAGGGCTAAACGCTCCACCGGCGTTGGCAGCAACAACAATATTGATACATGCGATACCGACAAACCGAGCGTTTGTGCCACCGACGGCCAACACCACCGCGCACATCACTAAAGCCGTAGTGAGGTTGTCGGCGATGGGTGAAATAAAGAATGCCAGGATACCGGTCGCCCAAAATAACTGGCGATAGCCCATACCCCGACTGACCAGCCAATAACGTAACCAATCAAACAACCGACGCTCTTCTAGCGCAGAGATATAGGTCATAGCGACCAACAAAAACAACAATAGCTCAGCATATTCGAGCAGGTTGTGCCGTAAGGCTTCCTCAACAATCGGAGGGTAACCCTGGCTGGCATAAAAGGCGGCAATTAAAATCCAGATTATTCCGGCAGCCAACAGCACTGGCTTAGATTTACGCAGATGCAGATACTCCTCACCAATCACTAGAATATAAGCAATGATGAAGACTGCAAGACAGACAAAGCCTAGTGTAGAAGACGTTAGATCAACCGGGGTGAAACCTTGAGCGGATTCGGTCGAAGCGAAAACAGGCAAAGAAAATGAAGCAAGGAGAGCAACAAGTAATGTGTAAAAGCGCATAGGAGGGATTCTGTGTTTGAACGAGCGGAGGTTTGACGCCGCGCATTCTACTCCTGTGCTATTACCACTACAATTTTAAGGGACTTAAAACTGATACATTTTTTAACCATTAATTTGACTGATCAGCACAAAAAACAGCCAATAATTATTCAAAACTCAAATACCTGTCCGGGACACCATGCACCCCAGACAGGGATAACTTCCTTCAAGGTTTAACTATCGGTATTGACGATATCAAAAGTGCTCAAATCTCATCGCAACCAATTCACCACCTCCAATACACAAACTCGCGACGCCTTTTTTGAGATCGCGGAGATTTACTTACCCGAAATTTTACCGCCTGTGGCCGAAACCATTAGTTCGATAATTTTTTCAGTAACGCTTGGCTCCAAGCCCTCCGTGTGGCCCTTGTCGATACGAACAACATCTGCCACTACCTTTCCGTCTTTGCAATTGGGGTAGTTAAACACATCTGCCGTGCCCGGACGCGCCGCCATACCCCACACTTTGTAACCTTTGCGGCCAGAATCTTCTACCCACCCCGCTTTTGTATCAACGATCTCACTTTTTTCGCGAGCATCACAAGAATACTTTTCAGCCCAAGGGGAAGTTTCCGGCAACTCGGCAATTTCATGCTCGCCAATAGCAAAAATATGGGAGAAGTCGCAGGCGGGGAGTTGTGTATCCGATAGTGAACGCGGTTCACGCGCTGGCGGTGGGTTGCCATCAGCATCTGGCGGGCCAAACCTGGGCACAAAATCTGCGCGACCAATGCGACCACCTGATAAACTCAAGAAACCATCCACTTTATCTGCAAAAAAATCATTGCAGACAACACGAAAGGAAGTCATTCCACCTTGGCTATGCCCTGCTAGCCAAAATGATTTGATTCTCTCCTCACCCAAAGCGGCAACCACTTGATTAACAATATTTTGCAAGTGTTCATCATCCTTACTAGGAGACCACATACGGATGTTAACATCACCCCGGGTTACACCGCCCTCGCCTGTTGGTGTCGCTACCACCAAGCGGTATTTTTCTTTGTAGTCCATCGCGGGAAAATAGTGGCGTTGCCAGTTTCCAATCGAGCCACCTCCGTGCAAATTCAAAATAAAGACAACGCTTTCATCATCCTTAAGATCGCAAGGATAATCGAGAAAGTATTGGCGACCCGTTTGTTCATCCGTGATATTGCCACGCATGGCGAGTTTACTCCCGCATTCACCCGAGGCGCAGTGCATCGGTGGTGGAGATTCACAGGCGATGCCTAGCAATCCACCTTCAGCAAAAGTAAATTGAGCACACACAGTGAGAGCCAAATAACTGGCACACTTTAGCAAGCGATCCATATCCCCTCCAGAAATCGATTAAAAACAGCAGAACATTATTCTTCTTGGATTTTTAATGTCACGTTCGTGGGTTGTTCTTTATGCTTCACACGTAAAGCTCCAACCCACTAACCACTACGGACACGTTATTGTTTTATTTTTATAATCTAAAACCGCTCAAACGCCATCGCTACCGCTTCACCACCACCAATACACAAACTGGCCACACCTTTTTTGACATCGTATTCTTGCATGGCGGACAACAGCGTTACCGAAATACGAGCACCGGACGCACCGATGGGATGACCCAATGCACAGGCACCGCCGTGAACGTTGACTTTATCGTGTGGTAGATCCAGTTCTTTCATGGCAGCCATGGTGACAACAGCAAAGGCTTCGTTAATTTCAAACAAATCAACATCGCCCGCTTTCCAACCGGTTTTATCGAATAGTTTTTGCATCGCGCCGACCGGTGCCGTAGTGAACCATTCAGGTTGATGCGAATGACTGGCGTGGCCCACAATTTTTGCAATGGGTGTTAGGCCACGTTTTTCCGCTTCCGATAATCGCATCATCACCGTGGCGGCGGCGCCATCGGAAATAGAACTGGCATTGGCTGCGGTGACTGTGCCGTCTTTGACAAATGCAGGGCGCAATTGCGGGATTTTGTCGAGACGTGCTTTGCCTGGTTGCTCATCTATGGCAATAGTGACATCGCCCTTTCGACCTTTGACCACATACTCAGAAATCTCATTAGAAAACGATCCATCTTCTGTTGCCTGCTGAGCGCGTTTTAATGAAGTGATCGCAAAGTCATCTTGTTGTTCACGGTTAAAGCCATATTTGCTCACGGTGTTTTCTGCATAGACACCCATTGGTGTGCCTTTTTCGTAAGCATCTTCTAAGCCATCGAGCATCATGTGATCGTATATAGTATCAGCGCCCATTCGGTAACCGCTTCGCGCTTTCTTTAATAAGTACGGTGCATCAGTCATACATTCCATACCACCGGCAACCGCGACAGTGTTATTACCCAAAACCAATCCATCATGCGCAAGCATCATCGCTTTCATGCCCGAGCCACATAGCTTATTTAGAGTGGCACACTGGACGCTTTGCGGTAAGCCCGCGCCCAAAGCCGCTTGGCGGGCCGGAGCTTGCCCCTGCCCTGCCTGTAGTACGCAGCCCATAATGGCTTCGTCAATTTGGTCTCCAGCTAATCCCGCACGACTTACTGCGGCTGCAATGGCATTAGCGCCCAACGCAACGGCTCCCACCCCAGCATAATCGCCTTGAAAACCACCCATTGGGGTCCGTGCCATGCTTACTACTACGATTGGATCGTTTGCGGGGGAAATGGTCATTTTTACATCTCTCGTTTAGTTATCTGAGTTAGAAGAATAAAGCGTGAATTAAACACCATCGCGCGAAGCGTGTCTGCCTTTTGCATTAATTTGCAACACTCTACCGAATCCCTGTGATCGCCACAAAAATTTTCGAAATTCAAGTCTGTTATCGAACAGGGAATTGCGCATAATAGCCGCCTTCTGCTGCAGCTCTCTGCGAGCTACAACAACAAAAATAGACTATTTTTCAACCACTTATAGCTAGACGATAATTCATGATTAAATCTATTCCCGCGCGCATTGCCGAAGAGCTCGGCGTTAAAGAACAGCAAGTCAGTGCAGCCGTCGAGTTACTCGACGAAGGCGCTACCGTGCCCTTCATCTCACGCTATCGCAAAGAAGTCACTGGCGGACTAGACGATTCACAGATGCGAACACTGGATGAGCGATTGGGTTATCTGAGAGAGATGGAGGAGCGCCGCGAGACCATCCTCAAAAGCATCGATGAACAAGGCAAGCTCACCCCTGAACTCGAGGCCGAGATTAAGTCAGCTGAAACTAAAAACCGTTTGGAAGATTTGTACCTACCCTACAAACCAAAACGTCGTACTAAGGGCCAAATCGCCATTGAAGCCGGTCTAGAACCGCTGGCAGACGCGCTATTCAGCGACCCAACACTAGACCCTGCCGCTGAAGCCGCAAAGTACCTGAACGAAGAGCACAAAATTAACGAGCCCAAAGACGCTCTAGATGGTGCTAAATACATTTTAATGGAACGGTTTGCTGAAGATGCCAACTTGATCGGGAAGCTCCGCGAGCGTTTCGCTGAAGAAGGTCACGTATTCGCCAAGGTAATGAAAGACAAAGAAAAAGAAGGTGAAAAATTCCGCGATTATTTCG
This sequence comes from Cellvibrionaceae bacterium, assembly GCA_033852115.1. GTDB lineage: Bacteria > Pseudomonadota > Gammaproteobacteria > Pseudomonadales > Cellvibrionaceae > JAWSVE01. The sequence continues at coordinate 448,320 of JAWSVE010000001.1, forward strand.
AATACGATGAAAAGCTAAGCAAAGTCCCCTCGCACCGAGCCCTTGCTATTTTTCGCGGCCGAAACGAAAGTATTTTGGCCATTAATGTTGATCTCAAACTAGATGACGATGCACCAAAAGCTCACCCATGCGAATTTATGATTGCCAAACACTTTGGTATTACCGATGAAGGGCGTGCGGCAGACGCCTGGCTAGCCGAAGTCGTTCGCTGGACTTGGCGAGTCAAACTCCATAACCACCTGGAAACCGATTTACTTGGTGAGCTGCGGGAACGCGCTGAAGAAGCCGCCATTCAAGTCTTTGCGTCTAACCTCAAAGACTTACTGCTCGCTGCGCCTGCCGGTCGCAAAGCAACCATTGGCTTAGATCCCGGTCTACGTACCGGCGTGAAAGCGGCGGTCGTGGATGACACCGGAAAGGTATTAGACCACGGTGCCATCTTCCCCACGCCACCACAGAACAAAAAGCAGGAAGCCGAGGCACAGCTAGTCCACTGGTGTAAAACCTACAACGTCAATCTGATTGCCATTGGTAATGGGACCGCGAGCCGCGAAACCGATGCGTTTGTTGGCGACGTATTGAAGAATAACCCTGAGCTTAAAGTACAAAAGGTCATGGTCAACGAGGCCGGCGCATCCATATATTCGGCCAGTGAGTTCGCGGCAAAAGAATTTCCTAACCTAGACGTCACCATTCGTGGCGCCATTTCTATCGCCCGCCGCCTGCAAGACCCGCTCGCTGAACTCGTAAAAATCGAACCTAAGTCCATTGGTGTCGGCCAATATCAGCACGATGTCTCGCCTAGCAAACTGAACCGTTCACTAGACGGTGTGGTAGAGGATTGTGTGAACGCGGTGGGCGTTGACGTAAATACGGCGTCTGCGCCCCTACTTACTCGTGTATCGGGTTTGAACCTGACACTGGCAAATAACATCGTTACCTTCCGAGACGAGCATGGTGCTTTCTCTAGTCGAGACTCGCTCAAACAAGTCCCGCGCTTTGGCGATAAAACTTTCGAACAAGCCGCTGGCTTTCTGCGTGTGGCTAATGGCGAAAACCCCCTCGACGCCTCAGCTGTGCACCCTGAGTCATACCATGTCGTAGAAAGAATTGCTGGCAACACGCAACGAGACGTTAAGAGCATCCTGGGCGACAGCGGCTTCTTAAAGAGCCTCAAACCGCAAGATTATATTGACGACCAAATTGGCCTACCCACAGTGGTCGATATTATTCAGGAGCTGGATAAACCTGGCCGCGACCCCCGTCCAGAATTTAAAACCGCGCAATTTAAAGAAGGTGTTGAGAAAATTTCAGACCTCGAAGAAGGCATGGTACTAGAGGGGACAGTCACCAACGTCACCAACTTTGGCGCGTTCGTGGATGTTGGCGTCCATCAAGACGGCTTAGTACACATCTCGGCAATGTCCAATACATTCGTGAAAGACCCCAGAGATGTGGTGAAAGCGGGTGATATCGTCAACGTTAAAGTCATGGAAGTTGACGTACAACGTAAGCGCATTGGTTTAAGCATGCGCCTCGACGACCAGCCGGGGCAGGCTCCTTCGACCGGTGCCGCCGCGGGTGCTGGCCGCAACAACAGCAGCAACCATAACAAAGCCAACCGTTCCGGCAGCGGCAAACGCAATAACAATCAACGACCACAACAAACACAAATGGGGACGATGGGCGCTCTGTTACAGCAGGCCATGAAAAAGAATAAATAAATCCTCTCTCGCCTTAACCTCTACCAAAGCCCCGAGTACCCCACAGTGCTCGGGGCTTTTTCGTTTAACACCTATGCTTCGTAAGCTCGACCCCGCTATTTTTACCCGGATATTATTGACAACCGATTAATACCCGGGTAAATTGCAAGCACAATTAATACCCGGGTAAATATAATGAAACGATCCGCTGAACTTCTATGTAGCGCTTTTTTGAATGATCACTGTCTCGCCTCTGGCAGATTGTTAGATGTCGCTCAACGCGTTAAGTCGTTGCTCGGAGATGATGCAATCACCGCAACCATCATTGAAAACCAGACTAGTGAAGTCATCGAAGTCGATTTTCGTGGCAGCATCGACCATCTAGCGGAGCAATTTGCGTTCGCTAAAAAGCCGGATACTCCCCAAGCGATGCCCACCAAAGGGAAACGGGGCCGCCCCAAGTTAGGCGTCGTCGCGAAAGAGGTCACACTACTCCCCAAGCATTGGGAGTGGCTACAAAAACAACCAGGAGGTGCATCCGCAACACTGCGCAAATTAGTGATGTCTGCACAACGCTCAACCGAACAAGAAGACACTCAACGCGCCGCCCAAACTGCTGCGTACAAATTTATGACGATTTTTGCTTCGAGCCAAAGTGAGTATGAGGAAGCTCTACGGGCTTTGTATGCGGGTGATTCAGAGCAGTTTGAACGGTTGATCGAGGCGTGGCCAAGCGACATAAAACATCACATTCGAGAAATAATGCCTCACGCATTTTCAATCGAGAGTAACTAATTCAATGACTAACTTACTACCACCGGAAGCGGGCTTATTTGAGCTTTTCAACACGATCATATGCGTCCCCTGGGCAGTGCTAATTTTTGCGCCACACTACAGCAGGACTCGTTGGGTGGCCCAAAGCATTTGGCTCCCGCTGCTGTTATTATCCCTGTGGCTAATGCTCAAATTGGCCAAGCCGCCAAAGCTCGATGGCGCAGGGATTTTTTCTTTCTCGGGGTTTCAACTGCTCCTTACCAGCCCCTATACGTCGACTCTGCTGTGGCTCCAGGTATTAATTTGGGATTTCATCCTGGGTACCTGGATCGTCAGAGATGCCAAACGCTGTAGGATCCGTCACTTATGGACGGTCCCAGCTCTTGTGCTGACATTTATTAGCGGACCTCTGGGATTGATCCTATATTACGTACAACGCACCTTACTGACTCGAAGTTTCACCTTAGAAGAAACAGCAGCCAACCCAAGACTAAACAGCTGAATTATTCATTTTCACCTGACATTCCCAACTCGACTCTCTAAAATAGCCGCTCCACTAGACATGCTAGCGGGGCTGTCGTACATGCCTCGCCTACTTACCGAATAAGCCCAATTACTTATGCTCAATAAAGACGCACTTTCTCAACTCTCTCAATTAAAAAAAGACATCATTGACTCAAAAGATATCGCCACTGGTGTAGTACGCGGCACAGCACATCGCTACGGCTTCGTTTCACTGGACGACGGACGCGACGCATTTTTGCCGCCTGACACCATGAACCGTGTATTGCCTGGCGATAAGGTCCGGGTATGCGTAAATACAAATGACAAAGGTAAGCTGGACGCAACACTTGAAAAGTTAATAAAAAGTGACACGAAACAGTTTGTTGGACGTTATCAAATTAAAGGCAAGAATCATTTTGTTGAGGCCGATGCGCCGCAATTGAACCGCTGGTTTTTTGTACCACCCAAAGAGCGCAAAAAGTACCAGCAAGATGATTTAGTCAAATGCTTTCTCACCCGTCACCCGTTTCGTGATGGTCGCGCGCAAGTCAGTATCCAACACCTTATTGGCAAGTCCGACGAGGCAGGCATAGAGCGTCGCTACCTTTTAGCTAAATTCGCTTTGCGGAGTGACTTCAGCCAAGAAGCTGTTGCACAAGCCGTCAGCATTAGTGACGAACTTGATGGAGCACTTCCCACTGGCTATCAAGATTTTAGAGCGCTTCCGTTTTATACAATCGACGCTGAAACCACACAAGATATGGATGACGCGTTGTATATTGAAAGCACCGACAATGGTTGGACACTCTACTCAGCAATTGCCGACCCAAGTGCTTTAGTTGAACAAGGGTCTCCTCTTGATATAGAGGCGCAAGAACGCGCATGTACCGCCTACTTAACAGGTGGCACTATTAATATGTTTCCTCCCGCGCTTTCTGAAGGGTTGTTTTCGCTAAAACCTGAAGCTGATCGATTAGCGCTCGTCTGCAAGATGCAAGTCGCAAGTGACGGCAACATTGCGAGTTTTGAGTTCATTCCTGCAATGATTAATTCGAAAGCGAAGCTTTCCTACGAACAAGTACGACAGTGCATAGAAGGAGACGCAGAAGGTTCTAAAATTGATTCTGCCCTTCAACCATCTCTCACTACGTTGCAGCAGTTTGCCATCGCTCGAAGCGAATACCGTGCAAAACACAATATTCAGCAAGATGATAACGTTGACTATGTCTACTTTCTCAACGACGATAAAAAAATTGAGCAAATTCAAATCCGGCAAACCCATCGAGCACACCAACTGGTGGAAGAATCCATGCTCGCCACCAACCTGTGTGCCGGCGTTTTTTTAAGTGGACACAACGCGGAAATCGGCCTGTTTTCGACTCACGCTGGCTTCAGGTCAGAACGACTGCATGAGGTAGAAGTTTGGCTTAAAAAAGACATGCCAGACTACCAAGTCAACGATCTCACGCAATTGGATAATTTTTGCCATCTTATCCATACGCTGCAAAACGACTCCGATTCCTCGGTGATGCTCGCCACGCTACGCCGCCTGATGCAAGCAGGTGAACTGTCGGCAATGCCAAATGCTCATTTTGGCTTAGGTTTTTCGCAGTACGCAATGACCACTTCACCTATTCGCCGCTATCAGGATCTGCATAACCATCGAGTAATTAAAGGCATTGTGCTTGGCCAACCCCTGAAGAGCAAAACCGATGCGATCAAAACCTTAGCCTCACAATTGCAAGAGCGTATTAATCTAACACGACAAGTTAATCGTCAATTAAATCAATGGCTACTGTGCCACTTCATGCAAGACAAGGTAGGACAGCAATTCTCTGCCAAGATTATGGCCATTAGTAACCAAGGTATTGCGTTGCGATTAGATGATTCAGGTGCCGAAGGGTTTATTCAATTGCGCGGCACTAAAGAGAACCCCGCAAAATATGATTCGATACGTATGCGACTCACGGTCAACGAGTCTACATTTGTCATAGAGCAACCGGTCCAGGTCAAGCTCGAAGGCGTTAATACTGGCTCACGACAGCTAAACCTTTCGCTAATAGAGAGCTAAACAACAACGAGATAGGGAGAATAAAATGACAGTACAGGCAAGACTAAAACATTACTTCAAACACGTTTTCCTGTTACTGATTTTATTCTCCCTTTCCTACAACGCCACGTCCAATACCACACAATGCGCCGACCCTTCTAGCTCATTACTATGGCGTTTACCCGGCGAACATAGCACCGTCTATATATTCGGATCGATACATTTAGGTTCGCCCAGTTTTTACCCTTTACACCCATCGATAGAAAAAATCATTCGACAATCAGACCATTTCGTCTTTGAGCTTGCTCCCGATGAGATGAACGATCCAGCTTCCGCTCTAATGATGCAACAACAAGGAATGCTGCCGGCGGGTCAACGTCTCGATAATCAATTGTCTCCCACCGTCCTAAATCAACTACGCAATGCACTAGCAAGCTATGGGCTACCAGCAGACAATTTCATGGTTTTTAAACCGTGGTTTCTTACCGTGACCTTGTCGAGTCTACAACTTCTTGCCGAAGGCTATAGCCCGGAACACGGCGTCGAAAGCTACGTAATGCGCAACATGCCAACGACGGCAGATACGCACGGCCTAGAGACAATGGAAAGCCAAATCACTTACTTACAAACGCTTGATGGTGAGGCCATTCTCGCTCACACCCTAGCATCTCTTGAGCAAACGAAAGAAAACACATCAAGGATGATGCAGGCCTGGCAGTGTGCAGATAAGGCAACCCTACTCGCCTTAACGGAAGATGAGTTCAGCAGCGCCGGGCCACTCGCCCAGAAAATGGAAGACATCAAAGAATCTTTACTATACCAACGCAACCACATCATGGCTGAGAAGATTAAAACCTTTATAAAAAAAGGAAAAGGAAATTACTTTGTTGTGGTTGGTGTCGCTCACCTATTAGGTGAACAAAGTATTGTGCATCTTCTAAAACAAAAAGGTTATCAGATTCGACCTGTATCGCTAAATTAATTGCGAGACAACGATAGCATCTATTGACTCAACATGTGTGACACGAAAAAATATTTTTTGTCGCCGTGTTCATCGCACATTCCCTCTCTAAATTTTTCATACCCCTCACCACATTCAGTTGAATATAAAAACTAATTTAGGATTGGTTCGCATTTTCTTAATTTAGATAGCCCGATTATTACATCAACAACCGTTTTAAAAGCAACAAGCCGTTTACTGTAGTTGTCAGCTACAGTAGTAGTTCAATACTATCCGCCGCGGTGATTCGCATACAAACGGAAGCTCATTGGCAATAATAACAATAACTTTCCCCCGTCTGCTGCCTTTAAGATGTAGGTATCACCAAGCGCCATCTTGCATTACCGAAACTATTTATTCAGTTTTTATCGGCGCTATTCCAAATCCAATCAGTTGAGCGCTTTGATCAGCGCTTTCATTCGATTGTGACAATTTTTCGCACTCACACCACACTCATCGTGGAGACTCCTATGAGACAGGGTAACAATAAATATTCAATTAAGGATTTACTGTGCGCAACGTTAGTCGCGTCCGGTGGACTTATAAGCTGTACTGCGTTTGCGCAGACAACAGTTTACGAAGAGAGTTTTGACAATGGCACCGGGCAATACACAACGAGCGGCCGCGTCTATAGCGGAAGCTACGGCGTTCGTCTTCGCGGTGGTAGCAGCAGCTCGATTACATCGCCCAGTATCAGCACGCAAGGTTTTGAAGACCTCTCCATCAGCTTTGATCGAGGGACAAGTGGTTTAGACTCTGGTGAAGCCGGCATCGCCGAAGTTGCTATCAACGGCGGCAGCTTTCAACCAATTGAATCGACGCAGTCCTCGGCTCAACGTGTAACGTTTGAGCTTCCGCAAAGTGCTGATAACAGCAGCTTACAATTGCGCTTTAGGCTATCAGCAAGCAGCTTTTTTGAAACTTATGAAATCGACAACATCGTCTTAGAAGGCACAGGTGACGACAACCCACCACCGCCGCCCCCCGTAAATCGTGACGTACCGGAAGCTGGTGATTTTGTTACCTTTGAAACGGGACACGTGCGGCCGATGGCATTGTCGCCAGACGGCAATCGATTGTATACGGTAAATACACCGGATAACCGCGTCGAAGTGTTTAATGTATCTGGCAATACTCCCGTACTCATAGAATCAATTTTGGTTGGACTTGAGCCAGTTGCCGTCGCACTAAAAGATAGCGGCGAGCTTTGGGTAGTCAATCACCTATCGGATAGCATCAGCATTGTCGATGTGTCGCAAACCCCAGCACGCATTACTAAAACGTTATTAGTTGGCGATGAGCCACGAGACATTGTTTTTGCAGGAAGCAACAATCGATTTGCATTTATTACAGCGGCACACCGTGGTCAAAATGCGCCATTCGACCCGCAACTACAAACCGAAGGTATTGGCCGCGCTGACGTTTGGGTCTTTAACAGCAATAACACGGGATCTTCGCTGACCGGCACTCCCGTCACCATTTTAAATATGTTTGGTGACACTATGCGCGGCCTCGCTCGAAATGCCAGCGGCACTCGTGTCTATGCGGCGGTACTTAATTCGGGAAACAAAACCACCGTTATTACCGATGATCGTGGTGAAGGCGGTATTGAAAAAGCCCCCCCTTACACCGATTCCGCAGGTGATGAGCAACCAGAAACCGGTCTAATTGTTCAGTTTGATGGACAAAACTGGAAAGATCACGGTGACCCAACGCGCGGCGTAGCACCACAAATTTGGAATAGTCGCGTTAATTTAAACTTGCCCGACTACGATGTATTCACCATCGATGCTAGCGCGACCACGCCACGCGTCATAGACCGTGTGTCTGGTGTTGGGACAACACTATTCAATCTTGCCGTGAACCCCGCCAATGGCAACGTGTATGTTTCAAATACAGAAGCACGCAACCTCGTTCGTTTCGAAGGTCCAGGGTCGCGCTCTACAACTGTACGTGGCCATTTTGTTGAAAGCCGAATCACCGTCATTGACGATGGCAATGTGTTACCCCGCCATCTCAATAAACATATCGATTACAGCCGCAATCTCGGCACCACATCGGAGAAGACACGTGCCCTAGCAACACCGCTCGAAATGGCGGTGACGTCGGATGGTAGCACGCTATTTGTTGCGGCAATGAGTTCGAACAAACTGGCGCGACTCAATACCAGCCAACTTGAAAACAACACATTTTCTCCATCCACAGCAGATCAATTGGTTCTCACCGGCGGTGCACCCACAGGCGTCGTGCTCGATGAGGGTCGAGGTCGAGCTTTCGTTACTACACGTTACGACAATGGTGTTTCTGTTGTCAGTATTGCGAGTGGTTTAGCGGAGACTGCACACGTTACCATGCACAACCCTGAACCAGAAATTGTGAAGACGGGTCGACGTTTCCTCTACGATGCCAATTACACATCGAGCCGGGGTGATTCTTCCTGTTCTGGCTGTCACACTTTTGGTGACATGGACCACTTGGCATGGGATCTTGGAAATCCGGATGATGAAGTTGTCCGCAACCCTGGTGAGTACAACGAGAATATTTTCTTTTTCGGAAGAAACCGTGATCTTCACCCGATGAAAGGACCAATGACAACGCAAAGTCTTCGCGGTCTACGCGGTAATGGTCCTATGCATTGGCGTGGAGATAGAACCGGTCAAAGTGCTGATGCCAATGAAACGATAGAAGAACAAGCTTTTGAAGACTTTAATGTCGCCTTCACTGGCTTGCTGGCTCGCGAAAATCAGCTCACCACCGCTGAAATGGATGCGTTTGCAAAATTTGCATTGGAAATAACCTATCCACCGAATCCAATCGCGAATCTAGACAATAGCCTAACACCACGTCAGCAAGACGCATTGGATATCTACAATAACGTCGTGTCGGATACCATCACTACGTGCAACGGCTGTCACCGTCTCAACGTCAACCTTAACCAATTTGGTACCGATGGCACGATGGCAACGGAAGGCCCAGGCGTGGAAGAAGATATGAAGATTCCACATCTACGTAACATGTACCAGAAAGTGGGTATGTTCGCGACGAACTCTCAACTACGTCAGTTCCCTAATTTAGGTGATCAAATTCGTGGTTATGGTTTTGATAACGCAGGTTCTCACGGGACAATCTTTGACTTCTTAAGTGAAGACGTATTTACGCTTAACGATGCGGATACCCGATTGGTAGAGGAACTATCACTCGCATTTTCTTCGGAGATGAATCCTATTGTCGGCCAACAAGTGACAGTTACAGCGGGTAATAGTAGTCGTAGCGATGTCACCAATAGAGTTAGCCTTCTTATAGAGCGAGCTCTCGTGGTTGTCCCCCGCCCCGAGTGTGATCTTGTAGCCAGTACAGTACTTGGTGGAGATGCCATTAGCTTCGTGATGAACGACTCGCAAGCGTTTGTTCCTAACGATTCAAGTGTTGCGGTCCACACTCGTACTAGCCTTATCAACACGGCAATCAATCAAGGCAGCGCCGTCACCTTTACGTGTACCCCACCTGGAAATGGTACTCGCATTGGTGTCGATCGGGATAGCGACGGCGTCTTTGACAAAGACGCTTAAGCAGCCAACTAAACGCGCATAAAAAAATCCGGCCTAGGCCGGATTTTTTTATGCTCACACGAAACGGGAAATAAACTAATCACTACTCACCATATGACGCGTCCTCTCCAAATCAGCCTCGTGCTCATCGATAAATTTGAACTTATTCCAAGCAATGCGAACGATATCGTTGTGGTGTAACCGCACAGTACCCGATACTTTATCATCATTAACGAATGTGCCATTCGTACTTTGCATGTCCTCAAGATAATACTCATTAAACTGTGCAAAGTCGGGGTTAGGTTTACAAGAGATAACCGCATGGCGGCCACTGACGGCATCATCGTCGATATATACCAGGTTACTCGGGTGCCGACCAATCGTTAACGACTCTTTTTCAATCTCAAAGCGCGTCGCCACCACACCATCATTAAGCTGAGCTAACAAAGCCATATATCGTCTCCAAACTTCATTGTTAAGCGTTTAACTCTAAACCAAACAACGCTTTCGCGATGTGAACAAGTAAACGCTTTGACGCGCCAAAACCACCTAGAGCTCGTCTTTCGATAGCTTTCGCAACGCTACCGCGAACTCTTCTGCTGTAGAAAAGCGTTTATCCGGATCTTTGTTCATCGCGCGATTAATGATTCGTGTGAACCCTTTCGGTAACTCAGGCCTAATATCACGAACGCCCTTATGTTTTTCATTAATAATGTTGTATGTCAGAGTGGCAAGATTTTCAGCACTAAACGGCAATTTGCCAGTCAACAATTGGTACAAGGTCACGCCAAGACTATAAATATCAGTTTGGAAACTCACCTTGGCTCCCTGCAGCTGCTCTGGCGACATATACAAAGGGCTACCCAAGATATCACCGGTATTTGTTTTGGCAGAATCAACAATTCTCGCCACCCCAAAATCTGCCACTTTTGCGATACGGTGAGACACCTGATACATAATGTTCCCGGGTTTAATATCGCGATGTATTATTTGATGTTGATGCGCATAGGCTAATGCATCAGCAACCTGCGCGATCAGTTCGCACACATCGGCGAGGGATAGCAAATGATCTTCATGCACATAAGACGCAAGTGATTTACCATCAACGTAGTCCATAGCAATAAACGCAAGATCGTGCTCTTCACCCACATCATAGACGGTAATTATATTGGGATGACTCAATCGGCCTGCCGCCTCAGCCTCTCTAAAAAAACGCGATTTAAATTCCTCTAGCTCTTTCGAGTCGAGCTGCGCATAGCTCAATGTTTTAATGGCTACTTGCCGAGATATTTTGGGATCTCGCCCCAAATATACAACGCCCATTGCACCACGCCCCAACTCACGTTCGATTTCGTAACGGCCAAGCACAGGTTTATTAATGGTAGATTCTGAAATAATTAATGTTTTAGCGATGTCGCCAGTATCATGAAAACTGGCAGCCCCGCCACTACTAAAAGCCATCAGTTTTTCAACTTTCTGCTTAGCATCTTTAAAGTTTTCTTGGCGTTCGACAATTGATTGGTAGGTCTTAACGGCTTCCGCATAGTGGCGCTTTCTCTCTTGCTGCGCCGCAATGTCGTACATCAAGCTTAATACAGCTTCCGACGCATGGCACTCTTTGATTGCTAATAAGGCATCATCATTTCGACCATCGCGATAAAGCTGTAAACCTAACTGATAGCGGGCACCATGTGCTGCTGCGATCAACTGTAACTCCCGTGATCGCTGCGATTGCGCAACAGAAAGTAAGATAGCAGCCAACAAAACAAACTGCATAATAATGCCCATAGGCAACCATTGCTGTTGCGTTACTTGCCAACCGAGTTGCGCGACAACTAACAGCGTCACAATCAGGCAAACAGCCAACACTTTTGCGCCGTTAGATAGCTTTGGAAATGAAACGATCAGTAAAATTGAAAGTAGAGAGAGTAGAATCACCTCAAAGCTATCGAACCAATAAGGCTTATAAACATGAGTTTGCTGCCGTAAGGATGAGAGAGTGCTCAACAAGGCCTCATTTTGAAACTCAGATAAAGCACTCACTATAATCAAACGCTCTTGTGGAAGTTGTTCGAGCGTTTCCTCGACCGTTTTTGCAGCGTACGGAAAAGAAACGTTGGCAGGTATGACTTCAGCCATCGATGATGTATTGATATTGAAGCCTGAAAAATGAATTGCCTGTTGATTCCAACGATATTGATATTGATTTTCGAAATGCCCCAAGACAGCCAAAGGCAGCCCGGCCTCTATTTGACTCATTTTAGAAGTAGTCAGTAAATGCACTGTTCGATTCTTGTCTGTCGAAAAAGGCGGTTCGTCTATCGAATGGAGTTGTGGCCTCAGGAAATTTGGCAGTGAATTAAAATAGTGACTAGCTGTGGACTCCGATAATGAAATTTCAAAATCATTTCGTGTGACTGATACGAAATTCGATTGTGAATCCCAGACAATGACTCGATTTAAATCGAGAAGACGCCGGATATGAGGGGCTGCTTTCTGATAACGGCGGAGTGTTTCTTCTGCACTGATGGTGGTGTCTTGTTGAGACTCACCAACCTTCAAATTGTCACTTTCGAGATTAGAGGATGGCTTATCTACGTCGCTGCTATTTTGCGGAGTTATTTCAGGCTCAACAAGCTCGACCTCAGACACCGCTTGCTCTAAAACGCTTGCACCCTTTACACCACCGTCAACGATAATGGCAATTCGAGTGTCGTTCCTCGCCAATAACCGATTGAGCATTGTGTAGACGTCATGAAGGCTACCGGGGTTATGGGTAAACGCTTCGGCTTCAGCGGATGATAAAGATACAACGGCAATTGGGAGAGGTTGAACATCCACTTTACGCAGTATTTCACCTGCATTGAAAAGCCATTGGTCTAATACCAAAAGCCACCCAGGCCGAGCCATCGGCAGGACAAGCAGAAGCGCTAAAACGATCACAGCAACGCGGAGGCTGAAAACCCTTGTGATGTTTATCATTGACGCCATGTACCGCAGAAAACCTTTTCGTTAGTGAATGAAAAACTCTGCTAGAAAACGATGGCCTGCTACCACCATAAGCAACGCCGTCATGAAACTGATATAAGTGGCCTACTCGGTGTAGTAAATGCCAGGTATCCAGCTCTTTTTTATTTTAAGTGTTCGCTCAAATTCTTTGGGCAGCTCAAACACAAACTCAAATTCATGAGTACCAATAGTGATGATGTCGCCATCATTAAATGTATGCTCAGTAATTTTATCGCCCTGAAAAAAAACACCGTTGGTACTATTATTATCCACCACAGCCCAAAGCTCGTCGCGCGGTAGCACCAGTGCATGACGCCCACTGACAGTACCGTCGTCTAAAACGATGGTATTTTCATCTGCTCGACCAATGGTTACCGCCTCGGTCAATTCGATTGCGCCAATGGGGGAGCCATTGGCGTAATGTCTTAGAAATGCCATGATGGAGCCTATCTCTTGTTAGGTGGTGCTACCTACTCCCACTCAATAGTAGCAGGCGGTTTACTCGAAATATCGTATGTCACACGCGACACGCCTGAGATTTCGTTAATAATGCGATTTGAGACACGTTCTAGCAGATCGTATGGTAGATGTGCCCAGCGAGCGGTCATGAAATCAACCGTCTCCACAGCGCGGATCGCGATCACCCAAGCGTAGCGACGACCATCCCCGACGACTCCCACTGACTTTTGTGGAATAAATACCGCAAATGCCTGACTAGTTTTGTGATACCAGTCAGCGTTATGCAATTCTTCTAAAAAGATCGCATCGGCTTCCCGCAAGATATCAGCATATTCTTTCTTCACTTCCCCAAGAATACGTACGCCTAACCCGGGGCCCGGGAATGGGTGGCGATAAACCATGTCGTAGGGCAGGCCCAATTCCAAACCAATTTTGCGGACTTCGTCTTTAAACAATTCACGCAGCGGCTCAACCAATTTAAGGGCCATATCCTCTGGCAAACCACCCACATTGTGATGAGATTTAATGACATGGGCTTTGCCGGTTTTTGCGGCCGCCGATTCGATGACGTCGGGGTAAATTGTGCCCTGGGCCAACCATTTCACATCGGTAATTTTTGCAGCCTCTTGGTCGAATACCTCAATAAAGGTATTACCAATAATCTTGCGCTTTGCTTCAGGGTCGGCTTCGCCTTTCAATTTTGATAAAAACAAATCCTCTGCATCGGCACGTATAACTTTCACACCCATGTTTTTAGCAAACATGTCCATGACTTGATTGCCTTCGTCTTTACGCAACAATCCATTATCGACGAAGACGCAGGTGAGCTGATCCCCAATGGCTTTATGCAACAACGCCGCAACAACAGAAGAATCTACCCCACCCGAAAGTCCTAGCAATACTTTATCAGAACCCACTTGTTCACGAACTTGTGCAATCGCATCCTCAACAATATTCGCGGCCGTCCAATTTTTTTCACAACCACATAGATCCAATACAAAGTGTTCGTAAATACGCTGACCTTGCGTGGTGTGCGTCACCTCAGGGTGAAACTGTACGCCGAAAAATCGCTTTTCTTCACACGCCATACCCGCTATCGGGCAAGACGGCGTTGACGCGGTAATCGTAAACCCGGCAGGAATCGCGCTGACTTTATCGCCATGACTCATCCATACATCGAGCAGTGCTTTGCCGTCATGGTCGACATGGTCTTTGATGTCTTTGAACAATGCAGTTTCCGACTCTACAGCGACCTGCGCATAACCGAACTCTCTAAGCTCTGAGCCCGTCACTTGTCCGCCTAATTGTTCCGCCATGGTTTGCATGCCGTAACAGATACCCAACACTGGCACACCCAACTCAAAAACCACTTGCGGTGCACGAGGGGAAAAACCTTCGGTCACGGACTCGGGTCCGCCCGCTAAAATAATACCTTTTGGTTGATATTCTCGAATCTCTTCTTCGCTCATATCAAATGCGCGAATTTCAGAATAGACTCCAATTTCCCGAACGCGACGAGCAATCAGTTGCGTGTACTGTGAGCCAAAATCCAAAATTAGTATACGGTGTGCGTGAATATCTAGTGTCATAGGTTTAAGAACGTCATTGAATGGTTAAAACAATAGCGGGAATTGTTCAGGATGAACAAACCTCCCCGACTGACGGAACGAAAACGGGGCCTTGCGAGGCCCCGTCATTGAGTCGCTTTCGGTTAGCGGCCTCCGATCGGATAGTTCGGAGCTTCTTTGGTAATCTGCACGTCATGAACGTGCGATTCACCCATCCCCGCAGAAGTCACTCGGACAAACTGTGGCACGGTGCGCATGGTCTCGATATCGACGCTACCGGTGTAGCCCATTGCAGAACGCAGCCCACCCATCATCTGATGGACAATAACCGTTAACGCACCCTTGTACGGTACACGCCCTTCGATACCTTCGGGCACCAACTTTTCGGTTCCCGACTTGATATCTTGGAAGTAGCGATCAGATGACCCTTGGGTTTTCGACATAGCGCCTAAGGAACCCATTCCTCGATAACTTTTATAGGTGCGGCCTTGGTAAAGCTCTACTTCACCAGGGGCTTCTTCGGTACCTGCAAACATGGAACCCATCATCACGCAGTGCGCCCCGGCGACAATCGCTTTAGCGATATCCCCAGAGTAACGAATACCACCATCAGCAATGACACTGACTCCGGTACCTTTAAGGGCTTCAACAACATTAGCCACCGCCGAAATCTGCGGTACACCAACACCACTGACGATACGAGTAGTACAAATGGAGCCCGGCCCAATACCGACTTTAACGCCATCGGCGCCGGCTTCAGCCAAGGCTTTTGCACCTTCCGCCGTTGCAACATTTCCACCAATGACTTGAACTTCGGGATAGTTTTCTTTGATGCTGCGAACACGATCAATTACATTTTTGGAATGCCCGTGAGCAGTATCGACGACAATGACATCAACCCCTGCTTTGACCAGTGCAGCCACACGATCATCGGTATCAGGGCTCGTGCCGACACTTGCCCCAACCCTTAGTCGACCCTCTGGATCTTTACAGGCATTCGGGAAGGTTTCGGCTTTATTGATATCTTTTACGGTAATCAATCCGCGTAATTCAAACTGCTCATTGACTACCAGTACTTTTTCGATGCGATGTTTATGCAACAAGAAGCGGACTTCATCGGAGGTTGCGCCTTCCTGAGCGGTTACCAACTTTTCCTTGGGTGTCATAATACTCGACACTTTTGCATCCAAGTTTGTCTCGAACCGCACGTCACGCCCCGTAACAATACCGACTAGATCGCCATTCTCTATTACGGGAACCCCGGAGATATTATTCTGCTTGGTCACTGCAACCAAGTCGCGAATAGTGGCATTCGCGTCAATAGTAATAGGGTCTTTTACGACACCGGCTTCAAACTTTTTAACCGCTCGAACTTCCATCGCTTGTTCTTCGATGGACATACTTTTATGAATAATGCCTATACCGCCCTCTTGGGCAATGGCAATAGCAAGGCGAGCATCGGTGACGGTATCCATCGCAGCGGATACTAGGGGGATATTTAGTTCTATATCTCGAGTGAGCTTGGTTTTAAGGGATACGTCCCTACCAATCACTTGTGAATAGCCAGGAACCAATAAAACATCGTCAAAGGTTAGCGCTTCCTGAGCAATACGTAGCATAGGTCAACCTCCTTAGGTTAACGCGCCATTGTATCAGACTCTTGGGAAAACTGGATAGCTGTCCAGTGAAATTTTTACGTCTAATTGGTGCCTTGGGCATCGGGCTTTGAGGCTACTCTAATGACCCCCTTCTCTAGCCACTGGTCGATCTGCTCCTGATCATACCCCTGTTCCAAAAGAACAGCTCGCGAATCCTCCCCTAGCGTTGGCGCTCCCCGGTTGGGTTCCACCGGCGTTTTTGAATACCGAATAGGATGACCTACTGTTGTGTAACCACCAAGATCAGAATTTTCCAGCTGCCAAAGCATGCCTAGCGCATTAGCTTGCGGGTCTTCATACATATCAGGACGGTAATTGACCTGACCACAGGGAACACCCGCCGCCTCTAACTTTTCTAGCCAATAGTCGTTTGATTCTGCTTTCAGACTCTCTTCGATTTGTAACATTAAGCGCTTTTGAGCGAAATAAGCCTCGTCGGAAATGCTCCCAAAACTCATATCCTGAAAAGGGTCTTCCAGCGCCAATAGTTCACACAGCTTTTTGCGCTGGGGAGTATTCAACGCCGCAATACTAATGTAACCACTTGCGGTCCGATAAGTTCGATAATATGGATAAACATGCAAGTCCGTCGGCCGATGGCTACACTCAGGCACCTCTATTGGACGGGCTGTGTCCGGCTGTTCACTGCGCAAGCGAGCGTTAGCAAATTCGTCGATTATATCTGTGTGGCTTTTATGGCTATTGGGTAAGTCATCTAAAACCTCCCGCTCATGGGAAGTCATGCTTTCATCGAGTTCGTCGATATTTACCAAGCCAATCATTTGCAACGCCATGCCGGTACTGAACAGCGAAGATTCAATTTTTTGGCCTTCACCCGTTTTCAAGCGGTGAAAAAGCGCACTAGCGATGGCAAACGCGTTGTAGATTCCGGTACTAATATCAATATACGGTAGACCACCTGGACCGCGAGGCTCCGCTTGCCCGTCAGCATAATTTGACATAATGCCAGACGCCGCGTGAGCAATAATGTCAAAGCCTTTACGACTCCTGTAGGGGCCCACTTCACCAAAGGCAGTACTACTAAGAAAAATAATTTGCGGATTGATAGCGCGTAAGGTGTCGTAATCAATACCTAATCGATCAGACGCACCCGGAACAAAGTTTTGTACGACAACATCTGCCGTCTTCACCAACTCGTGAACAATGCTGCGCCCCTCTTCCGACTTAAGGTCAACGGATAAACTTTTTTTCCCTCGATTAAATGCTAAGGACATCCGCGTGTTACCGCGATAGCGCACCGGAGACCCTAGTCGCCGCTCTTCCGCACCATCTGGTGGTTCAATTTTTATGACATCGGCCCCAACATCGGCCAGTAAGAATCCGCAATAGGGTCCGGCAATGTATTCAGAGAAATCTAACACCTTAATACCAGACAACAGACTATTCACGATTCACGACCTTCATATTTTATGGATACTATCCGTAAATTATTTTTTCTCTATTCAGCTGACGCGAGGTTAACCACGAAGCAAAAAATGCAAACACTAACGTTGCCGTTGTCGACGCCGCAATGTGCCAAGCATTCATTCCCTGGGTATCCAACACATCCTCCATTAACATTTGTGTACTCATTAATGGAACCCAGTATTGCCAATCATGAGACACATCGGACCATACAACAAAGTATCCCACGAAAATGGGCAATATCATCAACAGCCCAATATAACTTTGCGCTTCTTTATAGGTTTTGGAAGAGATTGAAATAAACAGCTGCAAAATGGTCGACAACATCGCCAAAGGCATCAAGACAACAAACAGTTGCAACACATCACTGGGGGCGAGGTCGCCTCTGATGCCCAGCTGGGAAAATGGCAGCCGAGGAATGAGCAAACCCAAAGCAAACAAAACCAACGCCACCACCAGCAACGTAAAAATACAAGCGGTGAGCCATTTTCCAAACAATATTTTTATCGGTGTCACGGGCGTTAATAAAAGTGACTCTAATGAAAAGCGCTCACGCTCTCCAGCCATCATATCAATGGCTATACCAGTACTGGTGGTAAAAGTGGTAATTGTCAAAATGAGAGCGACCAAACCAAACACCATTGAGGATCCAGATTGCGAGCTTGATATATCGTAATCTTGCACTTTTACAGGTGACAACACCTTTGGCGAAACGCCACGCACAATCAGCCTCAACGCCCCTATTTGCTGAGCCCACTGTTGCACCTGAATCTTGATGTTAGTAGCCTTACCTAAAATATCTTTACGGTTTTTATCGTAAACAAGCTGAAGCGCTGGCGTATCGAATTGATCAAATTTTTCTGCAAAATCACTGGGAATAATCAGCACCATATCAAGCTTGCCAGCTGTGACTTTTTCAATAGCCTCTTCAGGCGCTGGCGTAACTTCTACGTCGTGCTCTTCCAACCAGTCTACAATAGGCTGGGCATACTCAACTCCTTGCACGGGCAATACAAATCGTTTTGCGGATTGTTGCAAATATACAGACAAATTAACAATGACAAAAATCAACAAAATATTTAATGCCGGCGCAATAAATATTGTAGCGAGAGCCCGGCGGTCTCGCAGCGCATCTCGTAATTCTTTTTGGAGTATCGTAACCACCGGTCTCATCAGGCCTCTACCCCCGCGTACGCGAGTTTGACAAAAGCGTCCTCAAAGGTCTCGCTAGCAGTTTCCTTTTTTAATTCAGTCAAACTGCCGCTGGCTGTCACCTTACCGTTTGCGACAACAACCGCCCTGTCACAAAGATGATCGACTTCGTGCATTAAATGACTGGAAAATATAATTATTTTATTTTCCTGCTTGAGTTGTAAAAGCAGCTGACGTACCGCGCGAGTAGTTAATACATCAAGACCATTGGTTGGTTCATCAAGTAAAATAATGCGAGGATCATGAATGAGTGTTCGTGCAAGCGCGACCTTAGTTTGCTCACCATGGGAGAAACCCTGGGTTCTGCGATCGATGATGGCTTCCATATGCAACAAAGCAATGAGCTCGTCTAATCGCTGGTGCAGTTGTTTCTTGGGTAAATTATAGAGGGAACCAAAATAGACGATATTTTCTCGCGCTGTTAACCGGGGGTATAGGCCCGCCCCGTCAGGCAACGAACCCAACGTGGTGCGCAACAGGGTCATTTGAGACTCGATATCTTTTCCATCTATCAATATCTGGCCTGATGTTTTCTTTATAAGACCGGTTAACATTCGCATGGTCGTGGTTTTACCCGCGCCATTCGGCCCCAGCAGCCCAACAATTTCACCGGGGCTCACAGAAAACGATACGTCATCTACCGCCACCACGGGCCCATAGGTCTTTCTTAGATTTCGCACTTCAATCATTCAACACCTCGCTCGCCGCCATAGCGGGACCAGCAGGGGTAATAAAAGGCGGCGTAGGCCTTATCTTGTCGATGCATGAGGTATCAACCAGGCGCGTTCTGGGTACATTGAAGAACTGACTAATAAGCTTGGGCATACAACCCAATATACTCGCACCGTGATGAGCACCAGGCACAACAAGATGCTGCGCATGCTCGATGGTTGTTAAAGCTTTCTCCCCCCACCGTGATGGTGTCACAGGGTCAAACTGGCCAGAGACAAGCAGCATCGGTTGCTTATACACAGTTTGGCGAAAGTAATTTTTTGGAAGGTCAACTTTGGGGAGTTTGTCACAAATTCGTTTATAGCTTTGGCGCGGATCGAGGCTCAACAGAGTAGAAGATCCTTGAGAAATTGTTTCGATCTGAGGTGAAGGCACATTGGCATTAACATCCGTTGCACAAAGGATAGTGTAATGTAACCCCGCACTTATCACCTGATCACTTTCCGCACCCAGCGCAATCAAACTTGCTAGAGGTTGGTAATCGCCTTGCGTAAGAGAATCGATAACCAGCAGCAGTACACTCGATACTTCACGCGAATAAAGCGCTAAGCGAATATATTGAGATAGAAGCTTGCCTGTGACGTGTACTTCAAGTTTTTCTTGTGACAGAGGGTGCACCAATTCAATCACCCTAGGTTCCCTATCGAGGCGCTCGATGAGTATTGACAATTTATTTTCCAAACCACCAAATTGCTGCTGACACGAAGCCTGCCGTCTGCAATTTTCTAAAAGCGCACGCAACGCGGCTTCAGCATCTACCGCCATGTTTTGAGTTAAGACAAGCTCCAAAGGTGCAACCGCATCCAAAACGGCACTGCGAATAAAGTCTGGGTGACGACGCATAAAAATCAATGCAGCTCGTGTTCCATAAGATGAGCCCCATAGGTTAACTTCAGAATAACCAAGCTGCCGCATCACATAATGAAAGTCGTCAACTGCATACGGCGTTAGATAATACTCAATGTCGGCTTCATACCCTTCAAAACACTGTTGAATAGCCGTCGCTTGCCACTCAATGATATCTGCTTCACTCAGCCCTAAAACATCATGGTCGTCTAACTCGCATTTAAGAGGATTCGACTTCCCCGTACCGCGTTGATCAATCATAACAATATCGCGTTTGCGATTGATTTCTGCCAACATGGGATAGAGAGCAAATTCTAACTCCGTTGCCGCCTGCCCTGGACCTCCCGCGAGAATAAGTACCGGGTCTTTCGCTGGGTTAGCAGACAATGCGGGCGCTTTCACCACATTAAGGGAAATTTTCTTGCCACTGGGTTTATTAGGGTTTTCTGGGACAACGAATTGCCCACACTGCAGATCTCGAAAATAAGTATTGCCTCCCAACTCTTCCGGAGTGCAATTGTGTAGAGTCGCTGCAACCGCAGCGGGCATGGTAAAGAACGCCATTCCAAGACAAAGAGCCACTAGCATCGTGATACTAACAACATTAACCCAAACACTGATAGCACAAGCAATATAATGGGCGACGCCGTACTGTAAATCACGAAGAAATTCTATGAGGGAGAGTTCACGACTTCTGAAATTTTGGTTTATCACAGACTATTTATAATCCTTATTATTAGCGAGTTGTAAGAATACAGGATCTCCAATGCTGTAGATGATTATAGCGGCCAATTACAACTAACCGCTAATTTTCTGTCGGATCGTCTAATTTAGGAAATTGACGATCTACCTGCTAACATTCGAGCGCCAACTTCATTTCGAGAACATTCATTATGGTCATTCCATCCACTTGGTTCGTTAAGAAGTGTCACAAAGTACTCGCGTTAGCAGTGGCATATATAGTCGCCTCTTCACCCGCATTGTCTGACGAATCTCCCGCTTCATGGTACCAATCAGGCGAGGATGCACTTCGTTCCGCTTTAAATAAAACCAACAACGAGAACAATGCGAAGAACGTTATTCTGATCGTGGGTGACGGCATGGGGATATCCACCGTCACAGCCTCTCGCATCTTCGATGGTCAAAGTCGCGGTGAACAAGGGGAAGAAAATTTGCTATCATTTGAGCACTTCCCTGCCCTAGCACTATCAAAGACGTACAACACTAACCAGCAAACTCCGGATTCTGCCGGCACCATGACAGCAATGATGTCAGGAATTAAAACAAAGGCAGGATTTATTAGTGTTAATCAACTGGCGACTCGCGGTGACTGCCAATCGAGCCAGGCTAACCATGTCAAAACATTGTTAGAACAAGCTGAAGATGCCGGGTTGGCTACCGGTATCGTATCGACGGCCCGCATCACTCACGCAACGCCAGCAGCAACCTATGCTCATACTCCAGAACGAGACTGGGAAGATGATTCCGAATTACCCGATGATGCAAAATCTCGTGGTTGCAAAGACATTGCTGCTCAACTAATTGAATTCCCCTACGGCGATGGTGTTGACGTTGCGCTGGGCGGAGGGTTGAGACATTTTCTTCCTAAAGAGACTATTGACCCACTGGAGGGAAAACCCGGCTTCCGATTAGACAAGCGAAACCTAGTCAATGAATGGAAAACAAACGGTGGCTCTGTCGTATTTAACCGAGAACAGCTTAAACAGATCGATGTAAACAGCACACCAAAATTATTAGGCTTATTTCATCGATCGCATATGTCATTCAATCAAGACCGAGAGCGGGAATCACAAGAACCTTCCCTTGAAGCAATGACACAATCCGCACTAGATATACTTAAGAAAAATACCAAAGGGTTTTTCTTAATGGTGGAAGCTGGGCGAATCGATCACGCACACCACTTCGGCAATGCCCATCGCGCATTGAAAGACACACAGGAATTGTCTCGAACGGTTCAACTCATTCTAGAGAACGTAGATACCAAAGATACTTTAATTATCGTTACAGCCGATCACAGCCATACGTTCACAATGGCGGGCTATCCTACGCGAGGCAACCCAATATTAGGAAAAGTGGTGGGGAACAATAGCCAAGGTGAACCCAAAACCACACCGCAGCTCGCGTTGGATAAAAAGCCCTACACAACACTTGGCTACCGAAACGGTCGTGGGTTTTTAGTGCCACCAAAAGAAAAACAACGTGGCACATACAGCATTGGCCGCCAAGATTTATCACAGATCGACACCGAACATGTCGATTTTCACCAAGAAGCCTTAGTTCCGATGCCTTCCGAAACGCATGGCGGAGAAGACGTTGCAATTTATGCTACCGGACCCTGGGCACACCTGTTTCATAGTACACACGAACAGCACTACATTTATCACGTCATGCATCATGCACTGAAAAAACAATTACACGAGAAGTAATGACTATGTGAAATTATTATGACAGCGGCTGAACGGCCGCTCAGTTTTGCTATAGTAAATCGCGACTAGGTTCATCTTCTGATCGAGGTTTAACGCAACATTAATACATCAATATATTTCCAGCAACTCGACATGCTCGAAGCACACAGCTCGAACCATGTTCGGGTAAAGCAACTTGTTAGCATCTCTCATCGCCATGCTACGTACCCTGTCTATGCCTTGAGCATGGGCAACCCTAGCCCCGAAACACCCACCCTGACTTTCATCGCTGGTATTCACGGCCTTGAAAAAATTGGTAGCGAAGTGGTCCTTGCGTTTCTTGATACATTAATTCAACGCTTGGAGTGGGATCAAAGCCTCATTACCGGTTTGAAAAGTGCTGCATTCATTTTATCCCTATCGCTAATCCAGTCGGCAGCGTAATGAACACACGCAGCAATGGAAACCATGTTGATCTTATGCGGAATGCGCCTATCGACGCAGAAAAACGCCCCCCCTGGTTAGTCGGAGGTCACCGGTTACACAAGCATATCCCCTGGTACCGCGGAAAAAAAGGGGATGAGATGGAGCCAGAAACGCTAGCACTATGCGACTTTATCGAGAACAACTTATTTACTAACCCTTTCAATATAGTGCTAGATTGCCATTCAGGATTCGGTTTTGAAGATCGATTGTGGTTTCCGTTCGCATACTCGAAAAAACCCATTTACCACTTGAGTGAAATCTATGCGCTTAAACGCTTACTCAATCAAACCTACCCTCACCTCAACTATGTTTTTGAACCACAGTCAAAGCACTACACGGCTCACGGCGATCTATGGGATTACCTCTATTTAAAATCGTTTGAAAAGAATACGATATTTTTGCCCCTTACAATGGAAATGGGGTCTTGGCGGTGGGTAAAGAAAAACCCCAGGCAACTCGCATCGATTAGCGGTTTATTCAACCCTACCATTCCACACCGCTTAAAGCGTGTGTTACGTCAGCACATCGTGCTTATGGAATTTTTAATACGCGCAGTACGCTCCTACCAAAACTGGCAGCCTTTGGCGGAAAAGCGTGCACATCTGCACTCAGAAGCGGTAAGGTATTGGTATTGGTATTGGTATCGCCATACTGACCGGAATCTAAATGGATACACAATGGGTTTTTCTCAGAGGCTTGGCGCGGGATCAACGCCATTGGGGGACGTTTCCCCAATTGTTTTGCCAAAACGTTGGAAACGTCAACGTGTTGTGTTGCGACCTACCAGGTGCGGGCGAGCTATCTCATTTGAAAAGCCCAAGCAACATCTCTGCAATCGTCGATCTTATCCGAGACCATTATAAATCACAGCTTCTTGACGAAGAGCAACGGCGCAAAAAAGTGAATATTTTAGCCGTATCTCTTGGGGGGATGGTCGCCGCCGACTGGATGAAGCGATATTCCCACGAGATAGCTTCCGCTGTCATCATCAATTCCAGTAGCCGCCTGAATCCGATCTGGCAGCGATTAGAACTTTCAAATTTTTTAAAATTGTTATTGATTCGCCCCAGTCGTTTTGCAGCCCGTGAGAAAAGAATTATTGAAACGATCAGTAACAATCCGGATATTTATCCAGACCTCACAGAGGACTGGATACAATTTCAAATAGAGAACCCGCTACCTTTCAATACAATACTCAAGCAACTTATCGCTGCAGCGAAGTTTAAGCCTCCTGCTATCACACAGCCGACCTTATTGTTGGCCTCTCGCAAAGATCGCCTCGTAAACCCGGCATGTTCGGTTAAACTTGCCGAGCATTGGAATATGCCATTACGTTGGCACCCAACGGCAGGTCACGACTTAACCACGGATGACCCTAGTTGGGTGGTCGATAAAATTGTAAACTGGATGACATAGCATCCCATTTAAAATTGACTAACTATCGGACATGCTGGATGGAAATATACGGGGATATTAAATCAGGGAATTGCTACAAAGTTAAACTCCTATGCGACTTGCTTGGAAAATCCTACGAGTGGATTCATGTTGACATTTTAGACAACGACACGCACACGCCAGAATTTCTAGCAATGAACCCTAATGGCAAAATTCCGGTGATACGCCTAGAGAATGGAAAATGCTTATCTGAATCTAACGCTATATTGCATTTTTTGGCTGAAGAAACAGAGATGCTGCCAGCGGACATTTGGGCGCGAGCAAATGTTTTGCAGTGGCAATTTTTCGAGCAATATAGCCACGAACCATTTATTGTCGTGGCTCGATATATCGCGTTGTACTTGGGCTTACCCGACTCGCGTCGCGACGAATACGAAAGCAAACGAGCTGGCGGTAATAAAGCACTCACCATACTAAACGACCGCTTAAGTCAGTCCTCGTTTCTTGTCGGCGATAACCCCACAATTGCTGATATCAGTTTATTTGCCTATACCCATGTCGCTAGCGACGGCGGGTTTGATCTCGATAACTACCCGCAGGTTCAAAGATGGATCAACGATATTCAAAGGCTTCCCGGGTTTACACCAATGAGTATCGACTAAGAGCCTGCCTGGGAACGTTAGATGGGGTGTTATTGAAGACGAATCGAAGAAATGTCACGTTCAGTTGTCACGGCAAGCAAGATGCAAGGCGTCACGATCACTTGTGCATACATTTTATTAGGATCAGGTCGCTTCATGACCAAAGGTAATGACAGCTCGCCGTTTTTTAAATCTGCTGATGTGTTTTCAAGCTGCCAATAATAACCGGGGTTTGGCTTCTGCCCCATACTGGCCAATATCAGTTGTTCTGTTTGAATACGATGTTTGGCCACGGCATTGACGATCGCCTGCCGACCTACACTATCACTAGACACCAACTCAGTTCCAGGAGCATTCAACTGCGTCGGGTTGAATTCTGTAGCAAGCACTGCGGGAATATCATCAGTACTGGCAATTACCAATAATGATTCACGCTCTATGCCGCAGTGCTTAGATTCAATGACTGCGCGAATAGAAACCACAGAATGAGTGGAACCACATCCTGTGCCCACAACCAGAAAGATTATCAGTGACATCCATTTCCATCGTATAACTAATCGCATAGCGGTGAGGCTTACCTATGGTTGTCCAGCCGTTTTTCGCTCAGCTGTTTCGTACTTTTTTTAATGGCATAGCCATTAGGCTTAGATTGGCCATTTCCTGCCGAGTTAATAGTCGTTGTCGCTGAAGAGGTTCGACCTAATATATCCGCGACAATATCGCGGTTTGCGATATCGCTGTCCTCAACACGCACAATACCAATATCGTTAAGTGAGGGATAAGCCCCACAAGACTCTCCAAATTGACAAATAACAAAATCGTTCTCGATGTCAGAGCCAGACACGATGTTATATTCTCCGGGGACAACGCCCGTAAATTCAAACTCGCCTGTTGCTAAATTGGCTTGTGTTTGATCGACGACGGTATCAGTAGCTGAGTCAATCAGTAAAACATAATGAGGGTGTAAACGTCCGGCAGTCTCGACCGTTCCCACTTGCATTGTTACGTTCACAGATAGCGTTTGCTGGCTATCAATCTCTACGTCAATCGAGGTTTGATAGATACCATCACCAAGTCCTGTCCGATCAACCTGTACGTCATAGGTCCCTAGACCACTTGCATCAATTGCATTCGGGGAAACAGACAACCACACCGCACTAGAATCAATATTGGTCACCGATGGCGAACCACCTCCTAGATTCTCAATTGTAAGGGGCTGAACTGATCCACCGATAAAAGTTAATGACTGAGGCGTTGCGCTAACCTGGACAGGCAATGGCGGGGCGACTCCACCGTTGGCCAGTGTTCTTGCTTCTATCACTGCTTTTGAGGCGTTGAGCCTGCCATAGCCAAAGAAATTGTCCCTGCCAGCCGTTCCTAAATCGTCCGTGAGCTGGCCGTTTTGCAACAGCGCGTCAAATTGCGTAGGCGTTAACTCTGGATACTCGGCTTTCATTAAGGCCACGACACCGGCAACATGCGGGCTGGCCATCGAGGTGCCTTGATAGAAGCGGTAAGTGGAGCGACGCCCCCCTTCCGAATCGTCAGCAGCGGTGCTGAGCACGCCATCTCCGTAACCATCCACATTAAGATCGCGATTCACATCGCCACCTGGAGCAGCAATATCAATCGTGTCACCGAAATTTGAATAGGGTGCTAAGTCATCATTGAAATCAACGGCACTTACCGACACCACACCTTGGTAGGCAGCGGGATAATTGCGCTCACTGGTGGCATCGTTACCTGCCGATGCCACAAGAATAACGCCCTGGGCCCGCACTTGATTGACGACATTTTGAAAAGACTGTTGAGCCCCCGGCCCACCTAAACTCATGTTGACCACATCGACAATTTGAGAGGGTACACTGCCACTATCATTGGGCAATCCGGCTGCGTAGAGCAGGCTCTGCATAATGTCGTAGCTAGACCCCGAACCATTGAGCCCTAAGGCACGAAGCGGCATTACCTTAGCACCCCAAGAGACACCAGCAACGCCCAAACCGTTATTGGTTCGTGCGGCTATGGTTCCCGCAACGTGTGTACCGTGCCAAGAACTCTTCCCTGGCTCATCGTCGTCTCCCGGGTCATCAGGATCGCTGTCGATACCGTTGCCATCACGGGCATCGGATATATTCGAGATAAAATCGTAGCCATTAACCAGTTGATCTTGAAAATCAGGGTGCTCGGCAACAATTCCGGTATCTATGACACCCACTATCACGGGATCACCCGCACGATCGCCGGTGGTAAGATCCCAAGCTTGCGGCAAACTAATTTGAGGATAATGCCACTGGAAGCGATAGGCCGTATCGTTGGGCACACGCATAGTTTTATAGCGGTAATTGGGCTCTGCATACTCAACATCGTCACGAAGAGACAAGGCTTTGATCATGCGCAAAGTATTCGCTTTGTCACCCAGCGGACCACTGGACTTGGTGGATGCATTCATTCTGTAAACAACGGATGGATTCAGCGTCGCCAAGGTGGGACGGCTGCTGTCTTGGTGTCGAAAACCTAGTTGTTGCGTCGAGATGTTTTTCACCGAGAAGTCTGCAGATTGGGTTTCGGCAACCTCAGTATTTTTGGTGCCCGTGCCATCCTTAAACTTAACAATCATCTGGTTAGGCAAGAAGTCCATCGAGTTATAGCCAGCATTGCTATCTCGCAACGTAGCGGTCGAACTGCTGGGTGCGGGTAATAAGTCTAAGACATATTTTGAAATTCCCTCCCAAGCTTCCACGACAATGAAATACTGACCTGCGTCGAGAACCGTAATGGTTTCTTCTTCGGTAGTACCCCGCGAAGCGGCGACCTCATTTCGGTTTTCATCAAATAGCCACAAATCCAAGTCGCCGAAAAAGTCTCCGCCAACTAATTCGTGATCAACTATCTGGAGGTTAATACGCTGACCGGCTTGCAAATAAACGGTAAAGAAATCAAATTCATCATAATCTGACTGAAAGCGCCCATCCAAACCAGCTGTTTCACCATTCGCAAACGATGAAAAACCATGCAGTGTCACAATATTGTTGATCGATTGAGCGTCTGGAAAGTCATCGTTAGACGCGAAATTCGCAAAAATGTCGTTAACATCGGTGTCGTAATCGATTGAAATCGCCGCGTCCACCATCCCAGACACAGTGCGCGCTAAAGTATTATCAACGCACTCAACTTGGAGGTTATCGACGTCGGCGCCAGCAATGGTCCCTCGGCTATTCAGTAAAATGCACGATTGATTAGTTGGTTTGCCGTCAATACGGACAAAGTATTCTGTGTCATCCGCTATACGCGTGCTAAAAGCAAAGTTACCATTTGATGTAACATTGAGGTTCTCGACAATACTTTGATCCACCTCATTACTCAGCTGTAAGTTGCCGTTTAATCCAGTAACAACACCCGATAAACGGAATTCTGTCTCAGCAGCTGGACTCCCCGAAGAAGACGAAGACCCTCCTCCGCATCCCCATAGCGAAGCCAACACCGCGGCGCATAAGGTAAAAGAAATGCGAGATCTTGCTTTTATCATCCTCGCCCTACCAATTTTGATCATCCAATACCTCAACCAATTCTGTTCATTAGCCTACCACCAGCGGTCTCGACCATTACGCAAGGCAGATTAAGCATCCTAGTGTGAATTATCAATTCAGCCGGTGTGGATTCACGCGAAGCGTGTGAACGGTATCACAACTTTCCCCAACCCACACTGCCTAATAATTAGACAGCGACGACCAACTAATGTCACAAGACACTTTATTTATAATAGGCGACATCTCTTCTGTGTAGGACTGAATAACAGCCATACCAGATCAGCCAAACTAACAAAGGACAAGCTGTTTTAGGCGTATGCCCATGAGCACGGCTGAGACCATAAAAACCGTTCTCCCTGGCACATTGTATTGTCAGACGCTCAAATTTAGTTCAAGTCATCCTTGCACGGTTCCTAGATAGGACGATGAATACTGTAGAAGTGTATGGGGTCGCGTTTTCTGTCCTACTTAAACAGGGCCCCTTCAAATGCCGCTGACAGATTTACCACCCCCCAACAATCCTCTCGCTGATATGAAAGCTTGACGAGATAACTAAGTTGCTTGAAGGCGTCGCTGTTCATTCCCCTGCGACCTGATGAGCTCTACCTGGCAAACTAACGCGCCATACTTCGGATCGCCAAGGTGTTCTTCCTCAGCGCCCTCTCGGTTGGACTAGCCGGCAACGCTTCGCTCCGTTACTATTGGTCCATTCGATCTTCAAAAGAACTGATATTATCGTGACAACCATCCACCTAATCCGCCACGGGCAAACCAATTGGAATGTTGAGAAACGCATTCAAGGCCAAACAGATTCGGTTCTCACCGACGAAGGACACATCCAAGCTAAAGATGCCGGTGAAAAACTAAAACACCTTCCCGTTACCGTTGCCTATGCAAGTAGTAGCATCCGCACACGTGATACAGCCAGTCACATCCTCCACCACCACAACGTAGATTTAAATTTACGCGACGAACTACGGGAAATCTATCTCGCAAGCTGGGAGGGAAACCTGTACGAGGATATGAAAGAAACAGAACCAACTCAGCATCGTCATTTTTGGGAAGACCCATCGCAATTTGCGATTGTCGACGGAGAAACCTTTTATGATGTTCAAGCACGTGCTGTTAACGCCGTGAAACAGATCGTTTCTGATCATGCAGAAGAGGAAATATTGCTGGTCAGTCACGGCGTTTGGATTAAAACGTTATTGACCTATATAGAAAAACGCCCACTAAGTCATTTCTGGCATCCCCCCAAAATGACAAACTGTTGCCACAGCATTGTGACCCATGATGGTAGTGATGATTTTGCCCCTGAGAACTTCACCATTCATCAGTACGGCAATCTTACAGAATGGGATACAACACAATAATGAATTCTGTGCTACATTTTGGTGGAGCTATAAAACCACTGTAGCGACGTTGAACAACTCAGCTTTATAGAAAGATAATAAAAAATAGCCGCCCCAGGAGAGGTATCCAATGAAACTATACACATACTACCGTAGTTCGGCTGTGTATCGTGTCCGCATCGCATTAAATCTTAAAGCACTCGACTATGAGTCGGTGTCGGTCTCTCTTGGGGACAAAGAAAATGCGATGAAAGCATTGGATTATTTTTCGATAAATCCGCAGGGGTTTGTACCTGCGCTTGAGGACAATGGACAAATATTCACTCAGTCGCTAGCAATCATTGAGTACCTTGACGAAGAGTATCCCGATATTTCACTGCTGCCAACCAAACCGAAAGATCGGGCCGTTGTGCGAGCCATGGCACAAATGATTACCTCTGACGTGCATCCTCTCAACAACTTGAGGGTATTAAACTATCTGCGGGATCAGCTAAAACAACCGGAAGAAAGTATAAATGCGTGGTATAAACATTGGATTCAAGAGGCATTTGCCGCACTGGAAACCATGGTCGAACAACACGGCGGAGCTTATTGCTTCAAGGATACTATTTCACTTGCTGATGTTTGTTTAGTGCCGCAAATGGCCAATGCCAAACGTATGAACGTTGATATCAGCCCGTTTTCAAAACTTAGAGAAATTGATGAGGTCCTGTCGAGCCACCCGGCTTTCATTGATGCAGCGCCTGAAGCTCAAGCAGACGCACCGGCAGATTCAGTGCTCTAGCCATTTAGCATTGTTTTAACATCACACAAGTCTTTTCAGTCGCTAGTCTAACTAGCGACTTCCCTCAGCACCACTGCCGGCGGCACTGTGACAACGCGTCGGCATGCAATTATACCCAACCCACCAATTGTTAGCGTACCTAAACCAATACCCAATACCCAGATAAACACATGGGGTTGCACGGTGATATCAAAAACCCATTGTCGCAGACTGAACAAAAGGATCTCAGAACCAACAACAGCAACAACACCTGCAATCGCACCCAGCACCATAAACTCTATCGAAACACTACCGAGAATCAGCTTCCGAGAACTACCTAAAGCGCGCAATAAACCAGCTTCCTGCATCCGGGACTCCATACTCGCATTCACTGCCGCAAAGAGCACCGTAAAACCGCCTGCAATCACCAGCCACATGACCAACTCGACGCCTTGTGTTACCTGCTCGACAATAACGCGTATTTGTTCGATCAGCTTGTCGAACTCGAACACTACTACCGTAGGATTATCCAATAAAATACTGTTAACGATATGTTTCTGAGTTTTATCTAAGTAGATATCGGCACGATATGTCGGCTGAAATTGCTCAAAAATACCAGGCTCTAATAGAAACAGATACCACTCAAATGATTCCCTGTCGACGGTACGAAAACTTTGAACCTCTACCAGCGCTTCCAACCCACCGATACTGAATGTTAAAATATCACCTAACGCAAGACCCAGTCTTTTAGCGACATCAGCTTCTACTGAAACGCCACCGATAACCGCATCGCTGTCGCTACTATCCTGCCCACCAACCTCTGCTTTATCCGTTGAGGCATCTACGCGGCGGTCTGAGAACCAGGCCCCAGACACTATTTCGTTATCACTTGGCAACGTATTTCGCCAACTGACATTTAGCTCCCGCCGTAAAACGCCGTTGCTTTTCCGCAACGCTTCACTCGGCTTCTCACCATTTATTTCTGCAATTCTCGCACGCAACATCGGCGAAAAGTTTTGCGCTTCTAAACCATTATCTTTTAGTAGCTGGTTGATCCCATCGCGTTCATATTCTGCAACATTGATTAAAATGTGATTCGGTGTATCAGGTGGCAAACGTAACTGCCATTCTTCAAGCATTGAAGTTCGTACAACAATCAATGACAGCAGAAGCATAATCGCCGTAGAAAAAACCATAATCTGAACAATACTTTGCCCCACTTTACGCTGTATACCTGACAGTGCAATTCGCCAAACACTGCCTGCTTGGGCACCTATTTTTCTGCAAAGTCGCAGCAAAGCATATGCGGAAAGCGCAACAACAAGGATTATTCCGATCATACTGATGAAAACAGAGGCAGTTAACCAGATACTTTGGCTATAAATTAGGATCAAACACAATACAGCAAAAGCACCGAGCCCCGCATTGATGGATGCTCGTAACGGCGCGATAGTCATTTCTCTGCGCAATACTTTAATCGGGGGAATTGTTGGCAAGTGCCACAATGGTGGTAATGCAAAAAACAAAATGCACACTAACCCAGTAAAGAGTCCTATCCCATAGGCACTTAGTGAGGCACCACCCAATATCACAGGAAACAAACTACTCAGCGCACTGGCAATTCCCCGCTGGATAATCTCGCCTACGGCCAACCCCACTAATGATGCGATAAAACCTAGCAATAACAACTGACTAAAATACAAAAAACGGACTGTGGCGGTCTTCGCCCCCAAACTTTTCATTAGTGCGACTTGATCAACATGCCTAGCGGCAAATTGTTGCGACGCCATAGCGATAGCAACGCCCGCAAGCAGTACTCCTACGATACCGGACAACATTAAAAACCGTGTTCCCCGATCCAGAGATCTCGCAAGCTGCTCCTGGGAATTTTCTAACTTAATAATCCGTTGGTGGTCAGACAGCTCTGGCTCTAACCATTGCATTGCATCTTCAATATCGTCGTTGTCACCCGCTAACAACCAACGATAATTCACACGGCTTCCAGGTTGAATTACATTTGTAGCAGGGAGGTCGCTAATGTTTAACAATAGTCTCGGGCTGACCATTGCGAAGCCGCCACCACGGTCAGGCTCATTCGCAATAATTTTAGATAAGGTAAAGGTCGCATCTCCTACTTGAACTTGCTCGCCCAATTGCGCCTCAAGCAGAGGCAACAACCTCGAGTCGACCCAGACTGTACCGGGCTGCGGGATACCATTTGCTACCGTAATATCCTTTTGCTCTACGACAAATGGCACATCGCTTACTTCGACTTTCCCAAGCAACGGATAATTACTCGACACCGCTTTAACCGATGCGAGGTTCATTCCCGCATCCGAAAATACCATGGAAACAAATTCTGTTGTGAAAGCTTGATCGAGTGTCGACTCTTCACCGAGCCGGTTGATCCATTCAGCGGGGATAGGTTGCGAACTAGAAATTACGCGATCAGCCCCTAAAAACGTCGCACTTTCTTTGGTTATGGCGAGATCGACGCGACTGGTGAATACACTAATAGCCGTTACCACGGCAACGGCGAGCAACAAGGCAACGGCCAAGACTCTTACCTCTCCGCTGCGCCAGTTTCGCCACAGTAGTCTAGTCGAGAGAGCTACCATTTACAGTAGCACCGATTCGGCGGTTGTCACAATTCCCCCGGCAGCGAGTTCGATATGCTGGCTACAGCGTTGCGCCAGCCGTTCTTCATGAGTGACTAATACCAATGTCGTGTTCAACTCTTGATTCAATTGAAAAATCAAGTCAATCACTTTTAAGCCCGTTGCGGAATCGAGATTTCCCGTGGGTTCATCGGCAAACAAAATCGCTGGCTCACTAGCAAACGCTCTCGCTACCGCAACCCGTTGCTGCTCGCCGCCGGACAATTGCTTGGGGTAATGATGCAAGCGGTGGGCAAGACCAACTCGTTCCAGAAAGACTGTGCTTTTTTCTTTTGCACCTTTCACGCCATGAAGTTCTAAAGGCATCATGACATTTTCAAGAGCCGACAAGCCCGGTAAAAGCTGGAAAGACTGAAATACAAAACCAACATTTTTGGCACGAACTTCAGCTCGACCTTCTTCCGTCATTTGATTGAGGTGGTTGCCATTTAGAATTACCTCACCACCTGTCGGGGTATCTAGGCCTGCGAGAATACCAAGCAACGTAGATTTTCCTGAACCCGATGCGCCGACAATGGCAGCGCTATTTCCTGTAGCTATCGAAAGTGAAACGTCATGAAGAATAGTAAGTTCACCTTCACTGGTGGTCACGACTTTTGACAATTGCTTGGCTTCTATCATTGCAACCTAAACTTGTATGGCTTTGTATAATGAATTAATACGACTGGTTATTATAAAAAAGTTCACTCGTTGACGGCTTTATCGCATACTAACTAGGAAGTTAGATAACGAATTAGCTCAATTAATCGCGAAAGTTATTAAACTGCAATGGCATATCAATATCCGCTTCTTTCAACAATTGAATCACTTGCTGCAAATCATCGCGTTTCTTTCCTGTCACTCGAACTTGGTCTGATTGTATCTGAGCCTGCACCTTCACCTTACTGTCTTTAATCATCTTAACGATCTTCTTACACAGTAGCGACTCGAGGCCAGTTTTAACGGTTACGGTTTGTTTCACCAGTTTGCCTGACGCATAGGGATCGTTAATGTCCAAGCAGCGAATATCAATGCCTGTTTTATGTAATGTGGACTTCAACATGTCCACCATTTGTTCTAGTTGAAAATCGGCTTCAGCCTGTAAATTGACGACATAATCGTTACGTTCAAACGTGGCGTTGACGCCCTTGAAATCAAATCGATTGTTGACCACCCGATTAGCTTGATCGACAGCGTTGGTTAGGTCGTGTTTATCGACTTCCGATACCACATCAAATGAAGGCACTTTGTCACTCCTTGTTTGGATTTACATAGCGCTATCATATCATCGCTGCTATTCCGCCAATCAACATTTGCACCCGACCTTGGCAAAAGACCTGTGTGTCACTTGCGGTTAACACATTCTCAACTAATCTTAAGGCATGACTGAGAAGGAACCCATCGAAATAACAAATGCGTACTATTACTTGCGCCTGGCGAGTAATGGCCTGCAGCCTATTTTCTCTGAACAGTCTGAGTGCGACTTGATGCTGAGCGTGCTCGATAAGCTGTATAGCGAGACCAACACATCGACATTGGCCTACTGCTTAATGACCGATAGCATCCATTTGGTAATTCATGTGGACGAGCTGCTCAGCGAGCAAGTCGCCGACAAGGTTATTTCTACTTACACCTCTCTCTACAACGCACGTCACAACCGAAATGGTAGCGTATTTGACGACAGCCTGGTTTCAACTTTAATCGAGCCTAATCGCTATTTGCTCGCTGTTGTGGCGCAAACCCATAACGCGCCTGTCAACGCTGGGCTCGTCGCACATGCCGCTGCCTATCCTTGGAGTAGCCACAGAACTTACCTTATGCCTGACTGCCCCGAATGGCTGCGCAGAGACGAAGTCTTGCGCTATAGCACAGGCGCTCAATCATCGCGTTATCGGCGTTTTCAAGATTACGTCGAGCAAACACCACCTGATAATCTCGACTGGATCAACGGCAGTCACCCAGAATACTATGCTTTGTCTTCGCGCCACTATATAGACAAGCGCATGCAACCAAACACGCCTAACTCGCGGCAAGGTCACTCTTTATCTATCGAAGGATTGTGTCGTTTGGTTTGCCGTGAGTACCACATACAACCGAGCGATTTACTACTGTGGAGACATCACCGCCTCGGAGTGGAAGTAAAAGGAGTGATCGCCCATTTAGCGACGAGCTTCGGGTTAGCCGACATTCGCAGCCTGGCTACAATGTTAAAAATTGACCCAGAGCTGTTAGCCAGCAGCGTTAATGCCACTGAACAGCACCGTGGGATGTTTCTGCATCGGCTGCGGTTGCAGCTTGAAAAACATTTCATGTCCGTCAGGCCAACTGATTCAGAGGCTAAAGATAAGCGCTTGGATCAACCATCAGACGTGCGTGGCCAATCGAATAACCTAACCACAAAGTCGATCACACCAAGAGGTAACACTCAAAACGATCAAGCGCTAGCCCCCGGTGATCAGATAAGTGGTAAAGAGAGCGGCAGCATTGACGATCCCATTTTTTCGGTGCCTTACCAAGCTTCGGAAGAGACTGCGACTCAACCGCAAGGCCTTAATGAATTACACCCGGAAAACACGCCTCAAAACACAATAGCTTCACCCTAGTGCGCTGCTTAATTAAATTACCAAGGTAATAACTGCCAGCAGACACATCCAAAAAACCCATGTTCGGTAGTAAAGCGCTAAAACAGAACGTAACTCTCTGTGCGTCATCGCAATAGATTGCTCTGCATCGCTTTCAATCCCAAGAGCACCACGCATATAGTGATCAAGTACACTGGGCGTTGTGCGTTTTGCGCAAAATAAACACTCACGCCACGCGGCAAAACAACCCGTAAAATTACCCGTTAGAGCCAGCGATAAGCCAAGTACCCGCGCTGCCGGCCACTCTATAATCCAAAGCCATTTTTTAGCGATATCCACATCCTCTGAGCTTTCGCAGTCGACGATATATAGATGAGTTAGCCGATAAACTAAAGCGCCTGCCGGGCCAAGCAGGATAAACCAAAATAGCACAGCAAATAGCCTTTCAAACCCTCGGTAAGCTACGACGTTCATCATCGCGTCGTGGAGCGCACTCCAGTCACCCTCTTTTATTTCTGCCCGTTCACCATCCGCCACTAATGCATAATAGCTCTCTAGCGACTGCGACCAGTCTTCTTGAAGAAGCCCATTTAAATACTCATCGACACACTGGGTATATTCTCCACGTCCAAGACAGTAAATCAGCACAGGTACCGTCACTAGTAGCCCAAGCCAAGACCAGAGGCTGGTCACTGTGCCGTAAATCACTATAACCACAATTACGGGTACTAACAGAGTCGCGGACAATGAGGCACCCGGCCTTTTCAACCAGCCCTGCGATGATACTCTCACCGCCCACACTGAAAACCAGCTGTCATGGTGAAGAGGACGGCCAGAGCCCGATAGCTGAACAAATAGATAGACGATTAAAACTGTCAAAAACATCATTGTTTAATAAGCCTGTTCAGTTGAATTAAAGCTGCACCTGTAAGTGTGGCATTCCTAAATTAAAGTAATTAACCACTTAACTCACCCAAGAACCGCGCCCATTCAAAGGCTGGTCCAGGATCCGTTTTTCTCCCAGGGGCAATATCGCAATGGCCAACAATAGACCGCTTATCTATGCCCGGATAGACCTGCATCAACGTTTGTGTAATGGCGCTCAGCTGACGATACTGTTCAGGCGTATAAGGTATATCGTCGGCCCCCTCCAGCTCAATACCAATAGCAAAATCGTTACACGCTTCACGCCCATCAAAAAGGGATTTGCCTGCATGCCATGCGCGATCATTAAAACTAACAAATTGAATCACACGACCAGTTCGCTCAATGAGTAAATGCGACGACACTCGCAACCCCCGCAGCCGCTCGAAATAAGGATGGTCTTCACACGCTAAGGTGTTACAAAAAAGCTGCTCTATTTCTCCACCGCCAAACTGACCTGGCGGTAAGCTTATATTGTGTATCACTAGTAGATCCACCTCGCAGGATACTGGACGCGAATCATAGTTTGGGGAAGTGACATGAACCGCAGGCTCGAGCCAACCGTGGCGTATCTGGTAGGAAAGATTCTGACTAATTGAATCGCGGGTGGACATAATGACAGTGCAATAATTTCAGGTGCCGAGATTATTGCACAGGCCAAGTTCATTGCACAGGTGAGCGCCGCGCAAGATGATAGAGTGGTAATAGTCAAGCGAAGAGGCTACTCCGCGCTTTTGGTAACGCCTTTCGCTCGTTTACTGCCGATAACCGCTTCTAATGCACGATCAAACAGCATGGTGTCATCCAATAAGGTGAGGCTACCGCCCTGTAATGCCAGCGCTAAGGACTCCGCCGTTTCTTCGGCGACTTTCATGCCGCTGCGATTCACGAAGATATATTTTCCTGTAGCCTTGATAATTGCAGCCAACCGGCATCGATATTTACGATCTTGCTCATCAACCATTTCGAACCACGTGCCGTGGGTCAAACGTTGTACAAGTGACAGGTATTCCTGCTGAATATTGGCCGCCGACGCGCTTGTAGAGGATTTGCCTGTAGACGCCTCTGCTTGAGTTTCCGCCTTTGGAGCCTCCTGTACAGGCTTTGCGGCCTCTTGACTCGGTGACGAAGGCGATGCGGGTGTATTGGCAGGCTGAACCGCTTTCAACGCCGGGCGCTGATTACTCTCCGCACGGATTGAAGACCTATCGGGTGTTTCAGAAACGACTCTTTTACTACCACCGTTCGCTGTGGGAACTGAGCTAGGCGCATTAGCCGACGCTGGCGCTTTGAGCCTGTCCAAGTGAAGTTTTTCAAGCTGGCTTAGCAACTTTGTAAGTTCAAATGGGTTGAAAGAAATTGACTCCAAGCCCTTTCTCAAGCGCTTGATGAGGTTTGGAATCATTGTCAGCAACGCTTTTCTTGATGCTGCATCAACTGGCGTAGTTACACTCCAAACAATGTCTTCGGCAGTCCGGATTGCCTCACCCCAGGCAGCACTCTTACCGCCCTCTTTTAGGCAAATAAGGAACATGACGTTATTCCAAGCTTCTGCGAGTAAAGCATTGGCAGCGTCTGGTAGTTGGTTGTCACCAATGACTTTGGCGAGCGCTTTCGCTACCTGAGCACGGGCCGCCTCTGCTTTTGCTTTTCCATCCTCGGCATCAACCATGCGTTTTTCAAGTAATGCCGCTCGGCGTTTTTCTTTGTCAATGAACGACACGAAATCAGCCAGCGCATCACCAAACATGGATTGATCCGTTTCAAATCCACTTAACAAGTTATGTACTATGTCCGAAATTTTGCGGTACAGAGGATCTTTAGGCTCATCTCCGGCTTCTGCTGACGGATCTTCCTGCCAGCCTACAGACGCCGTAGCGATTTCATTCAATAACCGTCTAGCCGGGTGACCTGGTGTGCTGAAAAAACTGGAATCCATGATCGCGACTTTCAATATCGGGATCTGCAAACGACCAATCAGCGCCTTCATTGGCTCAGCCAGGTTTCTATCATCGAGAATAAACTCGAACAACATTTTCACTAGGTTGATGACGTCATTTTGTTTGTCACCCACATCCTGTGCGTTCTTCAACAAATAACCAAGAACATTATTTATTTCAGCCTGGACCGCCGCGACAGTCCCTGCGGGATGTTGTATCCATTGGTCACTTTGCTGAGTTTGTACTTGTGACAGCGCCTGCAGAAGCATCGCATTAGGGTCTGAGGGTGCAGACGGAGCGCCGCTAGTGACGCCCTGCTGGCCTGAGTGCGTTGCGCTAGCGCCGCTATGATTACCGAGTGCACTACCCGTTGAGGGGGCTGCATTTGGCGCAACGCTTTGCCCAGCCGGGGCATTCTGCGTCTGTGGCGCGGAGGTATGACTTGTCGAGGGACGAGAGGGAGTCTGCCGCAATGCCTGAGGTTGCAACGAAGGCAACACATTGGCATCAATTAGAACGTTGTTGAGCTGTTCGTATATATGTGGCATTTGCTTAACCACATAGTGATCGAACAATTTAAACAAGACCAGCTTGACCTTGAAGTCGATGGCCAAACCATTGACTCGATCAACAAATAGCGTGCTGACCACAGAGGGGCCGACGGGGTTGTTCTTTTGATACACCTTGATGGGAACGAGACTATCTAATCTCAACGAGAGCAACTGCAGGCTCTCACCGCATAATTCGTTGGCTTTTGCAGCCATCTTATCGACGGCAACCATTGCTTCCAACTCATCATCCTGCACAAGCGATAGGTTATCGGAAGAGGTTTCCTGGGTGTTTGCTCTATCTTCACGAACCAAATCGGCGAAGGACTCTTCCATATCCTCCATGAATTTACTTTCAACAGTACGACGCTGAATTCTGACTTCACGCATCGACTCAAAATACATATTTTGATCGTTATTGTTGGTTGCCTTGTCTGCCAAACTGAACAGCGCATCATCCGCATTGTCGAACAACGCACGCAAGGCCTTAAGAAATAGCTGTTTACCTTTTTCTTGTACCTGATGTACGGGCGCCGGCAACCGCGCCAACTTCGCTTTTTCAGTCGGGTTCATACTGTTTTTCGCCTTAAAAGGCACCACCGTCGACACTTTTGAGCTCATAGTCATGTTGCTCTGTCTCCAACAACCGAAAGATCCCCAATCGCTAAGATTACCGTCACTGGTGTACGATAGATCGGCCTAAATTGAGCTAACTTTAAGTATTGCTCAAAACCGATAGATAGGAAGCAAAACCCCACGCTCCGTTGTGAAAGGCTAACAACTCTAGTATATAGAGACGCCATCTTAACGCTTCCGGCAATTGCCTGAATCGCGAAGTCTGTCACAAGAAGGAATATCAAAAGGGCTTGCTTATTCTTTTTTTATTCTAAAAAAATTGTAAAGACTCAGTTTCTACTACTTTATCTCATTACAAAGGCTGCATTAGACATGAACGACCCTGCTCCCGGCCAAGGTATTGGCAAAGGTATGCTCATCTTAGGGTGGGTACTGGTCCTCGCCGCCCTCACGATGTTTTTCGCCAACTGGGAAGAAAATCAACGTAATCCCAACGCGCAACTAACGGGAACTTCCGCTGGTGGAGTCAATGAAGTGATTCTAAAAGCAAACCAGCAGCACCATTACATCGCCCCTGGAGCGATTAACAAAGAGCCCGTGACCTTGTTGCTTGATACGGGGGCAACAGATGTAGCCGTGCCAGGGCACCTTGCCGACAGACTAGGCCTTCAAGCCATTGGCAAGGGCTATGCAAACACAGCCAATGGCACAGCAGAAATTTACTTCACAACCATCGAAGAATTAACACTCGGCTCGCTTACGTTTCACGACCTTAGGGCAAGTATTAGCCCAGGAATCGAAGGCGACGAAGTATTGATGGGCATGAGTGCACTAAGGCAAGTTGAAATGATCCAGCGAGACGGCCAATTAATCCTTCGCCAATACCCCCAATAGTCAAATAACGCAGGTGATGATGGAGAGGTCTAACAGATTCAAATCTGCTATCATCCCACCAATTACATTAAACAGCTCAAAGCAGTAATTCATGATAAATTCAGTACCCAGCCTAGACGACTACCCCACCCTGAAACGCGATATCGAACGCGCTGTAGCCATCGCACTAGAAGAAGATATAGGCGATGGCGACATCACCGCTCAACTTATTCCGGCGGACAAAACGGCCTCAGCAACCATCATCACTCGCGAAGATTGCGTCGTTTGCGGCTGCCCCTGGGTAGAGGAAGTCTTCAAGCAACTTGACCCAAATGTCACGATCACCTGGAATGTAAAAGACGGCGACCACGTCGACGCTAACAGCACATTGTGCAGCCTAGAAGGCAATGCAAGAGTTCTCCTAACCGGCGAACGCACAGCGCTAAACTTTCTACAATTACTCTCAGGTACCGCCTCCACCAGCCGTTCCTACGCTGAACTGGTCAAAGACAGCCCAGTAAAAATTCTCGACACCCGAAAAACGATTCCTGGGCTCCGCACCGCTCAAAAATATGCCGTAGCCTGCGGCGGGTGCTTTAACCATCGCATGGGGTTATATGATGCGTTTCTGATTAAAGAAAACCATATTGCGGCTTGTGGGGGGATTGCAGAAGCAATTGCCCAGGCCAGGAAACAAGCTCCAGGAAAAAAAATTGAGGTCGAAGTTGAATCAATTACTGAACTCGAGGAAGCCATTGACCATAACCCCGATATTGTGATGTTAGATAATTTTTCCAACGAGCAACTTAAACAGGCTGGAGATTGCAAACCAATCAAGCAGCTCTACGAAGCATCTGGAAACATTGACCAAACTAGCCTCGACCAGCGCCGGAACGCATGCGTCGACCTTATATCAAGTGGTTCTTTAACAAAAAACATCATTGCAATAGATTTATCTCTTAGAATAATTATTTAGCGCACGACTTTTTTTGTAATAGGGAGCTAAAAACATAGAGACCCGTTTAGCGGGTCCCAACTTTCTCATAAAGACGGACAACATTACACCATTACAAGGCTCACTTAATGAAGGAAGGATACCCTCTGGTTACTATTTACATCCCCACTAAAAACAGACACAAGTGCCTTGCCAACGCTATCAACTCTTGCCTAACTCAATCTGAAAAAAATATCGAAATCATTGTTGTAAATGATGGGTCAACCGACTCCACTCCGGAATTACTGCAACATTACAGCAATTCCTTCGATAATATTCATCATGTAAATATGAAACAATCACTGGGCGCTCCAGCCTGTAGAAACGTTGCAATAAAAATGGCTAAAGGTAAATTTGTTACAGGCCTAGATGACGACGACATTTTTGAGGAGTTTCGAGTGCGTGACTTTCTGAGCATATACAACTCAAAATGGAGCTTTTTATGTAGTACCGCTAGCGAGTGGCAACCTGAGACCGGAGAGGTAATAAACACGCACCCATCCAATAAAACAATTAGCTTTAACGAAATAAAAAGACGCAACCTCGTTGGCAACCAAATTTTTATTGAAACCCAACGAATCCAAGCAGTAGGAGGATTCGACGAAACTCTGCAAGCATGGCAAGACTACGATCTGTGGTTCAGACTTATAGAAAGATATGGCCCGGCATTCAAAATAGGAAATAGCTCTATGAGGATTAGAACCTCAGGCGAAAGGATCTCCTCTTCCCCAAAGGCGAAAATTGGCTACCAACAATTTATAGCCAAGCATAAAATCAAGCTTTCAAAGGAAGAACTTTTATCACAATCTATCAACGATCTTACAAACAGAAGAGTAAAATTATCGCTCTATAAAAGCCTGATAGTCGGCTTTCAAACAAAAAACACAACTAGGATGTTGCTTTTGTACCTTCGAACAAACTTTAATTGGCTTTATACTACTGCTGTAAAGTTTGCAATAAAAGCTCCAAAAATAAAAAATTAACTTAGCATTAGATACAGCAAATAACACCACCCATACACGAAAGCGAACACAGCCTGAAACGCCAGCCCGCCCAGCATCAAGCGACAACCCTTATAGCATTACCACACAAATAAGCCCTATAAACTCAAAAAATAAATCAACCTACAATCGTCGATTGACTCCCGCAGCGTAAGCTGACGCGAGCACCAATTTAACAACTGCATTTTTTAAAACATATGGAAAGCAACTTTTGTTTGAAAGAAGCATGTCAATAAAATTAGTTTTTCCAGCCAAAAAAGGATACAAAGCATACAAAATTTTAACCAACAGCCCCTTATTCACCCTAGGATCAACTTTGGCATAATTTGAGCTCACATACTCTGAGTAGTGCAGCTGTGAAAAAACCTCACCTGAAAAGCAACCCATTTCATACATTTTCTGAACCAACTCCGCAATATAAGTTGGAGAGTAGTGAATAACTAGCGCGCCGTCGCAAAAAGAAATTTTTTTGCCATGAGACTTCATGCGTATTAACAAATCACGATCTTCAAACCCATAACCTTTATAAAGAGGCGAAAACACTTCCAGTTTAAACCATTCGACAGGCACAAAAAGATTAGTAGAAGAAATAGCTTCTATCGATCCTTTACCCAACTCCTCTTTCCATTTTGAAAAAACGTTTTCTTGATACGTCTTCCAAAACTTATTCCGAGACTCGGCCCGCAAACCACCATAACTGCCTTCTTTATTATTTCGAACAGACTCGTAATGCTTTAAAAGCGCATCATCATTTACAAAGGCACAATCAGCATCAATAAAACCTACGACCTCCCCATTTGCCGCTCTAATTCCTGCATTACAAGCCAACGCTCGACCCGAATTTCTATCTAGCTCTACAATTTTAATACGAAAACTTTTTCTCTCTTCTAGATAATTAAGCAAATTATCCGTCGAACCATCATCGACAACAATCAATTCATAAGAAAAAACATCTGATGTTCTTTGGGATAATAAATTATCAATAGTATTTTTCACCACCGGCATACCGTTGTAAACGGGAAGAATTACACTCAAATTTACACGGGGTGACTTGCTTATCTTCATACGGGGCAACCTAGCACTTTTTTACGACTCTTTACTCTCACTAGCTAGTCGATTCAATAGGCATCGATAATTTTCAACTACAACCTTCCAGTCAAACTTTGAAAACACCGATGCCCTGCCTGCATAAGCCAAGCCATCTCTTAACTGTTGATTACAAATCAGCATTAAAATGGCGTCAGCCAATTTTTCAGAATTTTTTTCCGGCACCAGAATTCCGGTTTTCCCATTCTCGACAACATCTCTAATAGCCGGAAGGTCCGAGGCAACTACTGCGCAGCCGCAGCCCATTGCCTCTACTGAAGTTAACCCCAACCCCTCTTGATCTCCATCCTGGCCAACAACAGAAGGGACCACCGCTATACTCTGACTACGTAGTATTTCAGGAATCTCAGAGTTTC
Organism: Cellvibrionaceae bacterium; assembly: GCA_033852115.1. Taxonomy (GTDB): domain Bacteria; phylum Pseudomonadota; class Gammaproteobacteria; order Pseudomonadales; family Cellvibrionaceae; genus JAWSVE01. Next base: position 492,956 of record JAWSVE010000001.1, read on the forward strand.
TCACAGCCCCAACAAAAACAACATGCTTACTCAAACCAAGATCATGAACTTGCATTTTTAATACACTTGCCAAGGGACCGTCACCGACAATGGTAAGCTTAGCTCGAGCTTCTGACTGCAAAACAGTTTCGAAAGATTCTATAAGGTATTCAACACCTTTCTTTTCGACAAGGCGACCAACAAATACAACACCAAATTCGTCTCGTAGCGCCGCGTGACTAGCAGTAAACATACTGGACAAATCTACGCCCATAGGAAAAATTTGAACCTTCCCATCAGGAACAGCGAACTCGTTCGCACACACATTTTTCATGTTTTTGCTAACGACCGTAACCATATCGGCATTTTCGAGTGTCCAACGCTTTAATAAACGCCCCAAAAATCCGTTTAACGAAAACAAATCTGCTCCGTGAGACGTCACGAGGAAGGGAATATTTTTAGCCAAAATTTTCTTAGAAAGCGCAGCCACTGCCCCTTGTGGCAAAATCCAATGGGCGTGGATCAAGTCGAATTTTTCTTTGTGAAGTAGTCGAACAGTGGCAAGGATTTGCCCCATAATAAAAAGTGGCACAAGAAGGTACTTAAGCTTATTTGCTTTCAAGTTAGCAAGGATACCTCCACCATAAGCTAGAGTTTCCCACTTGGAAAAACAATACCTGTACCTCAGAACTCTTACACCCTCAATGTACTGCTCAGCTGCGGCGCCAGGTGCGCTTGGAGTCAATACCGTTAACAACATATCACCAGCTAAAGAAAGCTCTTCAGTCAAGTTTTTAACGAAAGGTGGTAATGTGTCGTTATCTGACAATGGATATGTTGATGTCATTACCAATACACTAACCACCTCGCTCTCCATCAAAATCTCTTAACTATTTTTTATCTTGACTACTTTTTACGTAAAGGAGAGAAGTAATTTGCTCTGAAACCAGGCCAATTAAAAAAACAAGCACGGATGTTGAAAACAACAACGCACTCATATTGGTAAATCGCCCCTCGGTGACCAATGTATAGATATAATAAAATAGGCCTGTACAAAAAAATGCCATGCTTATCGGGAAGAACAGTTTTAAAGGAGAAAAAAGTGTCCCCACCTTAAAAATAATTAGCAGGAATCTCGCACCATCCCTCCAGACATTGATATGACTTTTACCCGACCTGCTTAACACCTCTATAGGGCAATACGCAACCGAATAACCAGCTCGAAAAAATGCCATGGTAGATGTCGTTGGATAGGAAAACCCATTCGGCAGCAAATTGATAAACTCCCGAAATTTCACAGCGTTTACGACCCGAAAACCAGAGGTTAAATCTAATATAGCGTGGCCAGTAATCCAGCTCGACAGCTTGTTATATATTGTGTTTGCTACTAACCGCCCAAAACTTGCTTGATGTTTCGTAGAGCGCGCACCTACGACCAAACTATAGCCTTCTTCGTACGTGCCTAGCAGTCGCGGAATATCTTCAGGTCTGTGCTGTCCGTCAGCATCCATAAATACCAGCACTTCCCCCAATGCCTTTCTAGCGCCAGTTTTTATTGCAGCCCCGTTGCCCAACGAATAAGGGTGAGAAATAACCTCGGCACCTGCTTGTGCTGCAAATTTGGCAGTTAAGTCATCTGATCCATCGTCCACAACGATAACCTGAGCTTCAGCAAGTACATTTACAACCTCAGCCACAACACTTGCGATAGAATGTTCTTCGTTTTTGGCTGGAATAACCACGGATATATTTTTAGGATGAATCTTCACTATTTGGTTACCTTAATCCATTCAACAATACTTTCGCGGCAAATATAACATCTTTCTGTATCTGTCTCATTCTTGCATCTGAGTCCTAAGTATTTCCTGAAATACGGCAATATCTTTTCCAAGTGTGTCCCTATCTCTGTTAGTAGATCCAACATTGCCATCTTCTACATAGCTCATTGCTATATCAGAAAGGATCATTGCCTCTAAATAGTATTGCTTTGATGCCAGAAAGGCGGCCATATTCATCGCCTTGCCCGGCCCTGACCTTGCCCTTAGAGAGCTTTTGAAATACTTTAAAGCGAAATCAGGTTCGGCCTGGTACACAGCTAAACGACCATTTAAATATTGCAGCTGAGAAAACCTACCTGACTTTGGATTGGCATTAGCAGGAAGAGCCATCAAACCATGCAATACGACCTTTACTTCATCCAGACTCAAACCGTTGCACTTTCCTTGAGCCGCCTCATCGACAAACAACTGATAGAGGTTAAATGCCCTCAGATCATAAATGCTATTTTTAGAGAGCTTTTGCAACGCGAGCAAATCAAGCGAATTCATTTGCGTATAACGACAGCTATATATTATTTTCCACATCCTAAGAGTCATATCGTTAGGAATACGGTCAATTGCCCTCTCAAGCGTTGCCATCGCTTTTTCATGCTGCCCTAAATCAAATAAAACCTGCGCCGCTTGCTGTTGGGCTCGCGAAGACATAGGCGCTTTTTGTGCCCATGACAATGCCAATGAAGGGTAATTGGACCATACAACAGCAGAAAAGTAACAGAAGCTGGCCAATATAACTACGCCAAACACACTAGAAATTGCAGCCCAGACCCGCGAAAAGTGGTTAAAAGCTAAATAACATAAAGGTAAAAATAGAAAAGCGGTCGCCAGATAATTTCTATGCTCAAAGTACAATTCTAATAGCACCACACTTGACTCAATTAAATGCGACACGTAAAAGAACAAAACTGAGAAGGCAAACAACGGCCACTCTTTTCTTTTAAGGGTCATAGTCGCTATTACTATAATATGAGCTAAAACTGCAACCGTGGTCGTCCAAGGGGAAAGTAACGATATAGACTTTGGATAATTATCTTGGTATAAACCAGAGGTATATAGCTTCGGTACGAACCAGTGGTATAAATATTCGAACAATATGCGAGTTTGAGTTAACAGGCGCTCATAGGGACTGAAACCTCGCGCACTATTTTCGACAAAGAATGCCCCTCCAAAACCAATTTTCACTAAATACCCTACCACTAGTAAACTTGGAAGCATTAAAAATACCAAATACCATAGTTTATTTAATGATCCAAAGACAGAGCGCTTACTAGATATCAGAGTAATTTCAATTAACCAAAGCATTAAGGGAAGGACTGCGCCGTTTTCCTTAGATAACACAGCCAGCAAGGTATTCGCGCCGACACTGAAGCTCATCAACAAATATCCGCGAACCCGAGACTCAAGCGCCAGCTGCCTTCCCCAGAGATAGCCTGCAACGCCCAAAAAACAGAATAGGGCCGAGAGCTGTGCCATTCGTTGCACAATATATAACGTCGTCGAGACTAAAAACGGGTGCAACAACCACAACGCTGCCGCAACTATAGCTAGCCAGTATGCGCGCACTGGCAAATTAGTAGGTAAACTTAGAACTCTTAACAACTGAACAGATATTACCGCCACCAAACTGCCATTTGCCAGGTGAATAAGTAAATTTGTGCGTTTGAATGGCCAAGCTTCCGTCGGCCAAGAAGAGCCGTCAATTAAAAATGATAAGAGTGATATCGGTCGCCCTGTTGGCCCCGCGCCCCCCCCAAAAACAAACGCTTTGAAGCTTTCCCAGTTTCGGATGCCACCTAAATCACCCAAGCGTGATAAACTACCGTAGTCATCAAAGAGAAACGGCCCTTGCAAACCCGGCCAATATACAAATGTAGCTAACAGCAGAACGCCAAACCATACGACCAGAACACTGTACCGGCTATTTAAAATACACAAACTGCTCTCCCTTTTGCCTCCCAATACGACAATTCCGACACAAACCATTGTGTTTCGAACTACGCATATACTGCGAGCTATCTTTAACACAAAACAATATTCAATAGACAAAAAAAAACCCGCTTGACGCGGGTTTTTTCTAGCTAGCTAAAGCTAACTATAATCGATATTAACGACAAGCTGAAGGCAGGTACTTATCTTCTAAAGTACCAGTATCACACGTCCACTCCAACGAGCCGCCAGTTGTAGTCGGAGATAATACCAGAGTAAATGTATCTACCGAAGCAGAAGCCTCACCACCCATAGTCGCAGTGATTACGCCATCTACCACACCAACTGTTGCAACATATTTACCGGTGACCTCAGCTGCTGCAGGAATACCTTCACTACCACTATCCGCTTCATCAAAATCACCGTCATCGGCATACACATCAGCAACTTGCACTTTAAGACCGCTAGCCAAGCTCATCGCTTCAGACACTTGTGAACGAGACACATAATCTTGGTAAGCTGGTAGTGCAACCGCAGCCAAAATACCGATAATCGCGATAACGATCATCAATTCAATCAATGTAAAACCTTTTTGTACTTGTTTCATCTTTATCTACTCCGATAGCGTTAAAAACCTGCTCACTCGATCGCCTCGCGTGAGAACTAATATGTTGTCAGCAAAAGGCAGGCCAACTTTTAAAAACCCTTAGACAAAGGCTTTCCCGAGGTATTGAAGTAAAAAATCAACGCTATACTGTGACAAATATTGTCAATAAGGGCTGATCCTGGTAACCATCGAGTGAGTTGCAGTGCAAACCACCACCAAATTGGTGTAGGCAAACATCGATAACTATTGACTAAACCTCTTATATATCATAGCGTTAGAGGAATATCCTAAAGTACTACTCTATACTGTAGTAAAGCTTCCCTAAATTAATCGGTCCCCATCTATATGAATGCGCCAAACATTGTAATAAGCGGCCTAGCGAGACGCCTCGTTAATGACGGGGTGATCGATGAGTCGACCGCGCAAGATATTCTGAAGCAATCGACTAAAAGCAAAGTTCCTTTTGCCATTCAGCTAGTCCAGTCAACTGACGTAAGCGCCATCCTAATAACCTCGGCAGCAGCTGATGAGTTTGGGTCGCCTGTTCTTGATATTGATACTCTCAACACTGATGCGATACCCGCAAACTTAGTAGACGACAAGCTGATTAGGAAACATCATGCGTTACCCTTGTTTAAAAGAGGCAACCGGCTCTTCCTTGGTGTTGCGGACCCAACTAACCTCCACGGGCTTGATGAAATAAAATTCAATACGGGAAAAAGTATTGAGCCGGTACTCATTGAGGCAGATAAGCTCCAAGCCGCCATTGAAGCGTACTTCAACAAGAAAGAAGAGACGATTGGTGACGCTCTTGGCGATCTAGATGACGATGCACTTGAAGACTTAGACATTCAAGCCGTTGACGAAGACTCAGATAAAGATGATGGCCAGGGGTCAGAGGCTGATGAGGCTCCTATTGTTAAGTTCATCAATAAAGTACTTCTGGACGCCATCAAGATGGGCGCATCGGACATTCACTTTGAACCATACGAGAAAAGTTACAGGGTGAGGTATCGCGCTGATGGCATATTGCAAGAAGTATCGAGGCCTCCTATCAATTTGGCAACACGGCTAGCCGCGCGCCTCAAAGTCATGTCTCAAATGGATATATCTGAACGCCGTGTCCCGCAAGACGGCCGGATCAAGATGAAAATATCCAAAACCCGAGCTATCGACTTTCGTGTAAATACATTACCTACCTTATTTGGTGAAAAGATTGTACTGCGTATCCTCGACCCGAGTTCTGCAAAACTAGGCATTGACGCGCTGGGCTATGAAGACGACCAGAAAAAACTATACATGGATGCGCTGGCTCAGCCACAAGGTATGATCCTTGTTACAGGCCCGACAGGTAGTGGTAAGACAGTCTCACTTTATACAGGCCTGAATATCCTCAACACCCCAGAGCGAAACATCTCTACCGCGGAAGACCCTGTGGAAATTAACCTTGAGGGTATTAATCAGGTTCAGATGAATACCAAAGTGGGCCTGACATTCGCGGAAGCATTGAGATCGTTCCTCCGGCAGGATCCTGATATCGTAATGGTTGGTGAGATCCGGGACCTCGAAACTGCTGAAATTGCAATCAAAGCTGCACAAACGGGTCACTTGGTCTTATCTACTTTACATACCAATAGCGCCCCTGAGACGCTCACTCGTCTGTTAAACATGGGTGTACCAGCGTTTAACGTGGCAACCTCTGTCAGCCTTATTATTGCCCAACGTCTGGCGCGCCGGTTGTGTAATAGCTGTAAAAAGCCCGCCGACGACGTTCCCGACGAAATCCTTTCCGAGGAGGGGTTCGACGATATCGGGATTCCACGAGATGAAATGCAATTGTTTCACCCGGTGGGCTGCTCCCAGTGTAATAACGGATATAAGGGACGGGTAGGTGTATATGAAGTGGTTCGCATAACTTCAAAGATTGCTAGCCTTATAATGGAAGGTGGCAATTCACTGCAGATAGCTAAGCAGGCTCAAGAAGAAGGGTTTAGAAACCTGCGAGTCTCTGCTCTACGCAAAGCGGCGCAAGGGCTAACGAGTTTAGAAGAAGCAAATCGCGTAACGAAGGATTAATTCCATGGCGACGGCTACAGTAAAATCAGACGTTTTTGTTTATAAAGGCGTCGACAAGAAAGGAAACAAAGTTGAGGGCGAAATCAAAGGCCAAAGCAGTGCGTTGGTCCGTGCTCAACTGATGAAACAAGGCATCCGTACCAGCGGTGTTCGTAAAAAGCCCAAGCCTTTATTTGGTGGTGGTAAAAAAGCCATCAAGCCTGTTGATATTGCAATGTTCACGCGTCAAATGGCCACTATGATGAAAGCTGGTGTTCCCTTGGTGCAGAGTTTTGAGATTGTTGCCGACGGCTTGGAAAACCCCTCACTCCGTGATCTGGTTTTATCGATTCGAGAAGATGTATCCGCTGGTGGAGGTTTTGCGCCGTCTCTAAGAAAACATCCGAAATACTTTGACGACCTATTTTGCAGCCTCGTTGAATCCGGTGAGCAATCTGGTGCTCTTGAGACGATGCTCGACCGTATTGCAACCTATAAGGAAAAAACCGAGCAATTAAAAGCTAAAATTAAGAAAGCAATGACTTACCCAATTGCCGTCGTTGTTGTGGCTGTAATTGTTACAGGTGTTCTACTTGTAAAAGTCGTACCTCAGTTCGCACAAACATTTAGTAGCTTTGGTGCTGACTTACCTGCATTCACTCTTCTCGTGCTAACGCTATCAGACATCGTCCAGGATTGGTGGTTTATAATACTCGCAGCGGGAATCATAAGTTTCTTTGCTTTTAAAGAAGCGAAGCTCCGTTCGCCCAGTTTCGCGACAGCGATAGATCGATTTTCCCTAAAAATCCCTATCGTTGGGGAAATATTATACCTATCCATTATGGCTAGGTTTGGCAGAACACTATCTACAACATTTGCTGCGGGTGTGCCGCTCATTGACGCTTTGGAATCTGTTGCCGGTGCAGCAGGCAACTCTATATATCAAAAACTTATTTTTAAAATTCGAGAAGAGGTTTCAACCGGTATTCAGCTAAATACGTCCTTAAAATCAACCGGCAAGTTCCCGGCGCTATTAGTCCAAATGACCGCCATCGGTGAAGAATCCGGTGCTCTTGATGACATGCTGGAAAAAGTTGCCCTGTTTTACGAAGAAGCAGTTGACAATATGGTCGACAACCTCACGTCACTCTTAGAACCACTAATCATGGCGGTGCTTGGTATTTTAGTTGGTGGCCTAATGGTCGCCATGTACCTACCCATTTTCCAAATCGGCCAAGTGGTATAACACTCAATGCTCACAGAACTCCAAAGGCTCTCACCCGAGAGCCTTATTTTTATCTGCTTTATATTAGGCTCCATTGTCGGTAGTTTTTTGAACGTCGTTATTCTTCGACTTCCCAAGATGATGGAGAACGGGTGGAAGGAAGACTGCTGCGACCTGTTAGAGATTGTCCAAAAAGACAAGCCGTCGCCATACAACCTAATATTTCCTTCTTCCCATTGCCCAAAGTGCAATCACAAGATCCGCGCCTGGGAAAATATTCCTATGCTGAGCTATCTATTCCTCAGGGGAAAATGCTCAGGATGCGCTACCGGAATTTCTGTTCGCTACCCGCTGGTAGAACTTGCGACCGGTATGCTATCTGGCTTTGCGGCCTGGCACTTTGGTGCCACGCTTGCAATGCTATTGGTGCTAGTGCTTATCTGGTCATTAATTACCTTAACGATGATAGACATCGATACTCAGCTTTTGCCCGACAACATCACGCTTCCACTTTTATGGTTAGGCTTAATCGCTAACTGCTTTGAATTATTTGTCCCTCTCCACGATGCCGTGATCGGGGCGGCGGCTGGTTATTTAAGTTTATGGAGTGTTTTCTGGCTATTTAAATTAATAACCAAGAAAGAAGGCATGGGCTACGGGGATTTCAAGCTTCTTGCCGCTTTTGGTGCGTGGCTTGGCTGGCAGGTATTACCATTAATAATCATTCTCTCCTCTTTCGTCGGCGCCGCAATAGGAATCACTGCGATTATCATACAAGGCCGCGATAAGAATATTCCGATCCCTTTTGGTCCCTATCTTGCCATTGCAGGCCTGATTACATTATTCTGGGGCCAAGAAATCACTCGTTATTACCTGCAAATTAGCCAACTATAGCGCGGTCATATATTTAACATGTTTGTTGTAGGGCTTACCGGCGGGATCGGAAGCGGGAAAACAGCCGTTTCCGATTATTTCGCGACCAAAGGCGTAACTATTGTCGACGCGGACGTTGCCGCTCGTATCGTGGTCGAACCAGGTTCGCTCGCACTCAACAGTATTCGCGATCACTTTGGAGAAGAAATTCTCAATGACGATGGTAGCCTGAACCGGGGTGCCTTGCGGAAAGTAATCTTTAGCGATGCAGGAGAGCGAGGTTGGCTAGAGAAGTTACTACACCCTCTCATATACCAGGAAATCAAAAAGCAATTGAAAGCGGCAACAGGCCCCTACGCGATGCTGGTTTCGCCACTACTTGTGGAGACAGGGCAAAGCCGCCTTACTAATCGTATCATTGTTGTTGATGTTCCCGAAAAAATACAGGTCGAGCGCGTCACGCTGCGAGATAGCAATGACGAAGCGCAAGTAAAGGCCATTATGGCTGCACAAACCAGTCGAGAAAAACGACTAGCGTCGGCAAGCGACGTGATTACCAATGATGCTTCTTTAGAGGCGCTACACCAACAGGTTGACCAGTTACACGATAAATTTATAGAGCTGGCCAGTACATCTCGAACATAGGTGAAACTCTCAGCGCCCGAAAACACAACCCCCCTTTGTGACTATGAGCAAACATCCAACAAAGTTAGATTGCCCACAATGTGGAACATCAGTAGAGTGGAGTGACGATTTCCCTCACCGCCCCTTCTGCTCGAAACGCTGCCAACTAATTGATTTTGGCGGATGGGCGAAAGAGGAACATCGCATAGCAGGCGATAATGTCGAAGATGAAATTTTTTCGGAAGATTTAGATCGACTAAACTAATCAAACCCGCATAACCGTTTGTTTCACCTCCAAAAGCCACGTATACCCGCCACACCTCTAGCGCCACACCGTATCGCTAGCTTGACATCGCTCGCGTCTAGACCGCCAAGGGCGTAAACCGGCGTGTTGGTATTTTTCACCAATTCTTCGAAAAGGTTCCATCCGAGAGGTGCCGCATTTTGGTGTGTCTGCGTAGGTTTGACTGGAGACAACAGTATGTAGTCCACACCTGCTTCTGACGCCAGATTTATCTCCTCAGTATTGTGGCATGATGCCCCGATAAGATAATGGGCTAACGCATTAGACTTCTTGAACGACCTAAGTTCTTTGCTGGACAGGTGAACGCCGCTGACGGATGACAATTGATCATCCGTTAGCTGCTTAAAAATGTAAAACGGGACTTGCAGGCGGATGTTGAATGCTCTGCAAGCCTGAATAGCGGCGTCGATATAATATTCATCTACAGCTGCCTGGGTCGCAGCTCGAAAATAAATCATCCCCACGCCAGATCGCGCCGCATTTTCGATGCGAGACGAGAACTCATCTACATCACCAAATTCCCCGGTGATGGCGACGAGGGTTGGCAATTTAATTGCGCAAACTATGTGTGCATTCGCTGCAGGTAGCGGGTAATCAGCATCACCCGTGATGTCTAGATTATCCTTCTTAACCCACCCTATCGGCTGCCCTTCCTTTCCATGAGCGGTACCTTCGAACGATGTAACATCCCACACATCAAGCAGTACTGACTTGTCAGGATAATGGTGACGAATTTCGATTAGAGGTGAATACTCAGTGGGAGTAATACCAATCTCTTCCTGAAGCTCTCGAATGAGAGCCTCGGAAACTGCTTCTCCGGCTTCAACCTTACCGCCGGGAAACTCCCACAAACCGCCTTGATGTGCTTGGTCGGATCTTTTTGCGAGAAGAATATTGCCTTCAGCGTTTCGTACCACACCGACAGCAACATGAACCCACTGAGTCATTGCCAAGTAGCCTTATGCTAATTTGCCATGACATTGCTTGAACTTTTTACCAGAGCCGCAAGGACAAGGGTCATTTCGACCGACTTTTTTGCCTTCTCGCACAAAAGGTTGTGCTTGAGGCTCGTCATGTGATCCTTGAGGTCTAGCACCAGGAGTCTGCTGAGGCTGAGGTGCTTGCTGAGGTTCAGCCAAAGCCGACGCCTCTTCGTGCTGCAGCTTCATTTTTTGTTGTTCTAAGGCTTCGCGCTGACGGCGTTCCATTTCGTCAACCTGCTCTTGTGTCATCGGCTCGATACGCGCCAAAATACGAATCACTTCATGCTGGATAGCTGAAAGCATTCCTTGAAACATTTCGAAAGCTTCACGCTTGTATTCCTGCTTTGGGTTCTTCTGGGCATATGCGCGTAGACCAATACCTTGTCGCAAATGATCCATGCTCGCCAAATGTTCTTTCCAATGGTTATCGAGAACTTGCAGCATAATTTGCTTTTCAATTTCACGAATAACTGGACCAAAACGCTCACATTTTTCATCATAAGCCGCTTGAATTTCAGCGAGAATTTTTTCACGAAGTGATTCTTCATGAAGTGAAGAATCTTTTTCTAACCACTCTTGAATAGGCAGCTTAACACCATATTCCGCAGTTAAATGCTGCTCTAAGCCAGCCACATTCCACTGTTCTTCAATACTTTGAGGCGGAATAAAACCACTAACCGTATCGTTAACTACTTCGGCACGAATACCCGTAATCGCATCAAGAATATCGCCAGACTCAAGTAAGTCTTGGCGTTGTTGGTAAACCACTTGCCGTTGGTCATTGGCGACATCATCGTATTCCAGCAACTGCTTTCGCATATCGAAGTTGCGACCTTCAACTTTGCGTTGCGCCTTTTCGATGGCATTGGTTACCATGCGATGCTCGATAGCTTCACCTTTTTCTAAACCAATCGCTTGCATAATGCCGCGCATCCGGTCTGACGCAAAAATGCGCATAAGGTTATCTTCCATCGAAAGATAAAAACGCGACACACCTGGATCACCTTGACGGCCTGCGCGACCTCGGAATTGGTTGTCAATTCGACGACTCTCATTGCGCTCGGTACAGATAATGTGAAGACCACCGCTCTCTATGACTTGGTCGTGACGCTTCTTCCATTCTGATTTGATGTCGGCAATTTGTTGTTCACTGGGATTTTCCAAGTTTGCAATCTCAGCTTCCCAGCTTCCTCCGAGCACGATGTCAGTGCCTCGACCGGCCATGTTGGTTGCGATAGTCACTTTACCTGGTCGGCCAGCTTGCGAAATAATGTCTGCTTCTTTTTCGTGAAACTTTGCGTTGAGCACTTGGTGCTCGACATTTGCCTGCTTTAGACGTTGAGATACTTCTTCCGACGTTTCAATCGAGCCAACGCCAACCAGCACAGGCACGTTCTTTTGTTGACACTCTTTGATATCTTCAATGACTGCCGCATACTTTTCTTCAATCGATAAATATACGAGGTCATTGAGATCTTTTCGTTGAATAGGGTTGTTGGTTGGAATCACAACGACATCCAAACCATAAATTTCCCTGAACTCAAACGCTTCGGTATCAGCCGTGCCGGTCATCCCAGCAAGCTTGTCATATAAACGGAAGTAATTTTGGAAGGTCGTCGATGCAAGGGTTTGGCTTTCGCTCTGAATGGCGACACCTTCTTTTGCCTCAATCGCCTGATGCAGACCCTCCGACAAACGACGACCCGGTAATGAGCGGCCCGTATGTTCATCAATCAGCACAACTTGATTGTTTTGTACAATGTAATCCACATTGCGTTGAAACAACGCGTAAGCTTTCAGGCCAGAATGAACATGATGCAAAAGCCCAAGATTCGATGCCGCGTATAGACTGTCATTTTCATCAAGCAAGCCATCTTTTATCAACAAGTCTTCAACAAACTGATGACCATCTTCAGTTAACTCTACCTGTCGCGACTTTTCATCAATAACATAATGCCCTGGCGCCACTTCAACGCCCTCTTCCGCCATCTCTTGGCGCGTCAGCTTGGGAATTAACGCATTTATGCGCTTGTACAACTGAGAGCTATCTTGGGCAGCACCAGAAATAATGAGAGGTGTTCTGGCTTCATCAATCAGAATTGAATCCACTTCATCGACTATCGCAAAATTTAATTCACGTTGCGCTCTGTCTTCTAAGCGAAGCGCCATATTGTCTCTGAGGTAGTCAAAACCAAATTCATTGTTGGTACCGTAAGTGATATCGGCTTGGTAGGCTGCACGTTTTTCTTCGGCACCCTGCATGGACTGAACCACGCCCACGGTCATACCTAGAAACTCATACACCGGCCTCATCCAATTAGCATCGCGGCCTGCTAGATAGTCATTAACTGTAATAAGGTGAACACCCTTCCCAGACAGTGCGTTGAGATAAGTAGGTAGGGTGGCAACCAAGGTTTTACCTTCCCCTGTGCGCATTTCCGATATGCGGCCTTCGTGTAACGCGATACCGCCAATCATTTGCACATCAAAATGGCGCAAGCCTAAGGTCCGTTTGCTCGCTTCTCGCACCACAGCAAAAGCTTCAGGCAGGAGGTCATCGAGCGTTTCTTGAGCTAAACGAGTTTTAAATTCATCCGTTTTGGCTTTTATTTGATCATCGGTAAGCGCTACCAACCCCTCTTCCAGCGTGTTGATCTTAGAAACCAGCTTCCCCATACGCTTTAATTCGCGATCATTTTTTGTTCCGAATACCGATCGGAATGCTTTGCCTATCATTGTCTATCCTAATGGTTATATTTGCCGCGAAGCACTTGCTCATAAAGGCTGCACAATCTACTACAGCTGGCACAGGCTCGCTAGTTAGAATTATGAGTAAATCGACGTGGACACATTGCAAAACAGCAACATCAGCTCAAAGCACAGCGACTCAAGCTAATCAGCTAGCCATATTCCACGTTAGAGTTGAATAAAGGAATGTCGAGAAGGGAAATCAGCGCGCAGCGCGGTGAATATAGGTTGCGGGATCGACTGGTCGACCATGCTTATAGACTTCAAAATGAACATGAGGGCCTGTAGACCGGCCACTGGAGCCCATCTTAGCGATGACTTGGCCTTTTTTAACCACATCACCAACACGAACAAGGTTTTCTGTATTGTGTGCATAGCGAGTAGAGAAGCCAGCACCGTGGTTAATTTCAACCATTTGGCCGTAACCACTGCGCTCCGAAGACCAAGTAACAACACCAGCAGCAACTGATATAACATCTGAATTCAGTTTACCGGCAAAGTCGACACCATTGTGCCAAGCTATATGACCGTTAAACGGATCAGTTCGACGTCCAAATCGGGAAGACATCCAACCTTTTTTAACCGGCCGACCCGCGATAAATATATCGCTCTGGATTTTTTGTTTAGCTAGAAGCGCCTCAAGAGTTTCAAGTTGGAGTTCGCGGTCTTCGATTTGAGCAGTGAGACCATCGATAACATCAACAAAATCAGGAGCTTGGTAGGCATCCCCTAGTTCAGCAGTCTCGGGACCACCCAGTGCCGGCGGTTGACTAAAGTCAAACTCACCTTGGTCCAGCTTTGCAATGGTGGTAAGTCGCTCACCGAGTGCATCGAGTCGAACGAGACGAGCTTGAAGCTCTGCAAGACGAAGCGTGAGAGCAGCAATCCGCTCTTCCGCTTGGCGACGAGTCTCAATAACTTGCTGTTGTTGCTCTTCTATTGCCTCGTTCCAGGCGCGGGTAGACTCTTCAGAAAATAGATCGGTATTGTCATTGCGATCATATTGGACGGAAACCATATAACCAAAGCCAGTCAACGTGCCTAGAACACACAATGACAACACACCACGCGTCCACCCACTTAGCGTAAAGCTGCGAGTTCTGCCGTTGCGTTTACTGACCAGAATGACTTTCATACTTTGATACTAGAAGCTATTTGGGGGTTTATCTAATCTCGCACAATCTACCAAACAACTTCTCACTCACGATTGATCTAGCACATGCGGATTGTAATAAGCGTCCAAGCTTATCAGAACCTCAGGCGATTAAAAGCCGAGGAATAGACAAAAGGCGCCATTACAAGCAGCTCTTTTGCTGCTTGAATTGCACCGTCCTAGTAAAAATATGGCATAGAAAACAAGCAATTACCATCAATTACTTGAGGAATTACTTAAGATCTGGATAAGTGGGCGTTATTAGACCGCGAGTATCGGTTTCATATAGGAGATTGGCGCCGCACTTTCTTCCTCGAAAGTGACTACTTCCCACGCATCTTCCCGGCGAATAAGCTCTCGGAGAGATCGATTATTGAGAGCATGGCCCGATTTATGGGCTTTAAACTCTCCAATTAGGCTATTACCCAACAAATAAAGATCTCCAATTGCATCAAGAACTTTATGTTTTACAAATTCGTCCTGATAGCGTAAGCCATCTTCATTCAGGATACGGTATTCATCCACTACGATTGCGTTATCGGGGCTACCGCCTTTCGCAAGTCCCTTCGAGCGAAGGTACTCAAACTCGTGCATAAAACCAAAAGTACGAGCACGACTCACTTCTTTGACAAACGAGGTACTGGAAAAATCGACCTCGGCAGCGTTGACGCGATCGCGGAACACTGGATGATCGAAATCAATTGAAAAAGACACCTTAAAACCATCAAACGGTAAAAAGCTAGCTTTCTTGTCGCCTTCTTCAACAGTGACTGGTTTCTTAATACGAATAAACTTCTTAGCCGCATTTTGCTCGGCGACCCCGGCAGACTGGATCAAAAATACGAATGGCCCTGCAGAACCGTCCATAATAGGTACTTCAGACGCATTAACTTCAACGATGACGTTGTCAATACCAAGGCCAGCCATGGCTGACAACAAATGCTCAACAGTTGATACCCTTACATCGCCGGACATCAAAGAGGTAGAAAGAGTTGTGTCACCAACATTTGCCGCTGTAGCTTGGATTTCAACGACCGGATCAAGGTCAACACGACGAAACACAATGCCCGTGTCGACAGGTGCGGGTTTAAGTGTCAGTAACACTTTTTGTCCGGTGTGAAGCCCAACGCCAGTGGCGCGAATTTCGTTTTTTAGTGTGCGTTGTTTAATCATGTGTACAAATTTTCACCGGATAGGAGAAGAAGGGCCGGAATACTACCAGAAATGAATTCGAGCACCAATACTTAAGTCGTAGGACTGAATAACATTTTCTTTGCGAACTGTACTCTTTGATAACCAAATTGCAACATTTTCGCCGTAGAATTAAAGCCGCGCGAGTCTATCCTCTTTATAAAGTTGAAGGAATGAGCCAAACACCACCTCTTAAAATGTGCTCGGCCCTCTTTCACTAACTACCACTATCAAACAAACAGGTAACAACAACCCAATACAGCGATTAATCCGCTTGGCGGCGCAAGAATGCTGGAATATCTAGATATTCCATCTCGCTGTCGTCGATTTTCGCTTCTGCCTGAGGCCGCGCTGCGCTCGCTGCAGCCTTAGCTCGCATAACCGTTGGACGGTCTAAATTCGCGTAATCAGGCTGAGTCGCTCGAGCTGTATTGTCTACGACGACCTTAGTTTGTGTTTTTGGCGGCTCGACTTCGACTGAATCACGGCCCAAACCGGTAGCAACCACAGTCACGCGCAACTCATCAGACATCTCAGGATCGATAACAGTTCCGACAACTACGGTCGCGTCACTCGAAGCAAACTCTTCAATTGTGTCACCAACTTCAGCAAATTCACCCAGCGACAAATCCATACCTGCCGTAATATTAACCAAAATGCCACGAGCACCTTGTAAATTGATATCTTCAAGCAGTGGGCTGTGAATTGCCGCTTCAGCCGCTTCCCGAGCGCGGTTTTCACCAACAGCTCGACCAGTGCCCATCATCGCCATACCCATCTCTGACATCACCGTACGAACATCAGCGAAATCCACGTTAATCATTCCAGGACGAATAATTAAGTCAGCGATACCTTGTACCGCACCCAGCAGTACATCATTTGCAGACTTGAAAGCGTCCAACAACGATGTTTGTTTGCCCAAAACGGCCAACAATTTTTCATTTGGGATTGTAATTAAAGAGTCAACTCTATCTTTCAGATCGTGAATGCCTTCCTCAGCAATTTTCATTCGTTTTTTCCCTTCGAATGAAAATGGTCTCGTAACTACCGCTACGGTCAGAATTCCAAGTTCACGCGCAACTTCAGCAACAACAGGTGTGCCACCTGTACCTGTACCACCACCCATACCAGCGGTGATAAAAACCATGTCAGCACCTTGCAGAGATTCAGCGATACGCTCACGATCTTCCATCGCGGCTTGACGACCAATCTCAGGATTCGCACCGGCACCAAGACCCTTGGTCATATTGTTGCCCAATTGTAGAACAGTTCGCGCCTTCATATCTTTGAGCGCTTGAGCGTCAGTGTTTGCGCAAATAAAATCTACGCCTTCAACATTATTGTCAATCATGTGACGGACGGCGTTGCCACCGCCACCGCCGACACCAATGACTTTGATTACTGCATTTTGTGGTACGTTATCAACTAACTGGAACATAACTAACCCCTTTTTTAGACCCGCAACTAAAAATTAAATTTAAGAAAATAGAATTAATATTAAAAATTTGATTGATACCAAGATCGCACCTTGGCCCACCACGATTCATCTCTACGACGTTTGGGATTCCCTCCATGTGTATCTCCTTGCTGAGCCAACCCGTAATTAAGCAAGCCAACTCCGGTTGAATAAATTGGGTTATCAACTATATCTTTCAAACCACTGACATTCGTGGGCGCACCCAAACGAACAGGCATATGAAAAATTTCCTCTGCCAATTCGACTACACCTTCCATCTTCGACGTGCCACCAGTTAGAACAACGCCAGCCGCTAATAAATCTTCAAAGCCACTGCGACGTAACTCAGCTTGTATTAAGGTAAATAGCTCATCGTATCGAGGCTCGACAACCTCAGCCAATGCTTGTCGAGACAAA
This sequence comes from Cellvibrionaceae bacterium, assembly GCA_033852115.1. Lineage (GTDB taxonomy): Bacteria > Pseudomonadota > Gammaproteobacteria > Pseudomonadales > Cellvibrionaceae > JAWSVE01. The sequence goes on from JAWSVE010000001.1 coordinate 510,332, forward strand.
TCTCTAGGCGGGCGATCACCCACGCTAGGCACTTTAATTGTTTCATCTGCACCCGTAAGTTTCGCTAACGCACACGCATACTTAATTTTAATTTCTTCTGCATAAGGTGTAGGCGTACGTAGCGCCATTGCAATATCGTTTGTTACTTGATCCCCCGCGATGGGAATTACACCGGTATGACGAATAGCACCTTCGGTAAAAATCGCGATATCGGTTGTACCTCCACCGATATCCACTAAACAAACGCCAAGCTCTTTTTCGTCTTCTGTCAGAACCGAATAACTGGACGCCAGCTGCTCCAAAATGATGTCATCGACTTCCAGTCCACATTTTCGAATGCATTTTTCAATATTTTGGGCCGCGTTTACCGCGCAAGTCACTAAGTGTACTTTTGCTTCTAAGCGTACACCTGACATACCTAGAGGTTCTTTAACGCCTTCCTGATCATCTATTAAATATTCTTGAGGCAAAATGTGCAGAATTTTTTGATCTGCTGGAATTGCTACCGCTTGAGCTGCATCTATCACTCGATCAACATCTTGCGCAAATACTTCGCGATCTTTTATTGCAACAATTCCGTGTGAGTTCAAGCTTCGTATGTGACTACCTGCAATACCCGCATAAACTGAATGAATTTGGCAACCCGCCATTAGCTCTGCCTCTTCCACAGCACGCTGGATAGATTGAACCGTTGATTCGATATTCACAACAACGCCTTTTTTAAGGCCGTTTGAACGATGGGATCCAATACCGACTATTTCGATCTCACCATCACTTGTTATTTCACCCACTATGGCTACCACCTTGGATGTTCCTATATCCAAGCCAACGATCATTCGGCTATCGTTTGAACTGGCCATCTTTTAACCCCGTTTTATACTTGGCCACTGTGGGTAGCTTCCGCCTCCACAGCCGCTTCGAGTTTCCATTTCACTGCCACACCATTGCCATAACGCAAATCAATGCTAGCAATATTCTCTACTTGTGCTCTTAATGAGGTGTTATACACCAGCAAAAAACGTCGCATTTTTTCCATGATTTCGTCACGTCCCAATGTAATCTCAATACCATTACTTAAAACTACTCGCCAAGACATTAAGTCATCACATAGAAGTTCACGTATAGCTAACTTGTACGGTCGCAATTGCTGCGTTAACTGTTGATAATCATTCATCATCTTTAAAGACAACTCTTCACCACCTTGAAGTAGTGGCAAATCAACTAAAAATTCATTTCGGCCAATATTAATTACGTCCCCATGGTGATTCACAAATCCGTAATCCGACCAGCGAGCAATTGGTTGTTGCTCAATAACCGAAATGTACAACGTATCTGGCCAACGGCGACTGACTAAAGCTGTTTCAATCCAAGGTTCATTTTCCAAACGCGATTTAATGTCACTAATAGGCGCCTTCAAAAACCCTTCTACAACAAATGGCGATACTAGATCAGAAATATCTTGTTTGCTCACATAGTTAAATGAACCTTCAATACCAATATTGTTGAGCGGGCGGGCTCTGGCCTGATCATACAAACCGTGACCCAGGTATACGGCACCAAACACTAACCCGCCACCAATCGCTAACAAGCCACCTCTCACAAACCACTTTGAGATCGAGCCTGCAAGCATTGAAAGACTGCTCTTTCCCAAATCAGAGCGCCGATTGCTTTTTCTAGCTTGTAGGCCATCGCTCCACTTTTTTATCTCTTTACGCTTTACAGGTAACCGCGCCTTTTTAGCGCTTTGGTTTTTCATGCCACGGTTCTTGAGATCAATCATGGCTAAGCTCTCGCGCCCGCTAAAATATTTAATACCAATTGCTCGAAGCTTAGACCTGCTTGTTTCGCCGCCATTGGTACCAAACTATGGCTCGTCATGCCAGGCACTGTATTTATTTCAAGCAAATAGAAATTACCATTTCTATCGGCCATCACATCAACCCGCGCCCAACCGCTACAATTAACACTCTGATATGCACTAACCGCCAAGCTTTTTAAACTTTCTTCTTGCTCAGAATCCAGACCACAAGGACAAACATAGCGAGTATCGTTTGCTAGATACTTTGCATCATAATCATAAAATGTATGGTCGGTCTCTAGTTTAATAGGCGGTAGTGCGATCCCATTCAAGATGGCGACTGTATATTCAGCACCAATAATAAATTGCTCTGCGATTACGCTTGTATCGTACTGCTTCGCTGTTTGGTATGCGTTTTCAAGCTCTTGCGCACTCTGAACAAAGGACATACCTAAACTTGAACCTTCGTGGGATGGTTTTACCATTGCGCTACCACCAAGCTGCTCAATTTCCACCGACCAGTCGCTGTCATCGTTTAATACTGAAAAATTAGGCGTTGACAAGCCAACACCACGCCACAACTGCTTACTCAGCAGTTTGTCCATCGCGATGGCTGATGCTTGGACACCACTGCCCGTAAATGGAATTGAGAAAAAACTTAACAAACTTTGAATGCGGCCATCTTCACCACCAACGCCATGTAACGCGATAAAAGCTCGATCGATGTTGGCTTCTCGAATTTGGTCGACAGCATTGTTATTCACCTCAACAGGCACGGCGTTGACGCCTGCAGCTTGTAAGGCATTTAGTACGGCAGCACCTGATTGCAGCGAAATTTCACGCTCAGCGGAATTTCCACCAAACAACACACCCACTCGCCCCAGCGTTTCGCGCTGATCGACTGAAATCGGCAATGTGTAAAACTCTATTTCACTCACAGTATTGCTCTCTGGATAAAACTAACTTAATTGACGCTTTGCCAAATCCATTGCTAGTGCATTCACATTACCTGCACCCTGCGTAATAACAATATCGTCGGCTTCGACGATGTCGCGAATCACATCTGGAACTCCGTCGATACCTTCAACAAAAATTGGGTCGACTAAACCTCTATTGCGAATACTGCGACAAAGATGACGACTATCAGCGCCTGGTACCGGTTGTTCTCCTGCCGAATACACTTCTAACATGACCAATACATCAACTTTCGACAGAACATCAACAAAGTCTTCATACAGGTCTCGTGTACGGCTATAACGATGCGGTTGAAAAATCATTACCAATCGACGATCAGGCCAACTTTTTCGAACGGCTTCGATAGTAACGGCAACTTCTCGAGGGTGATGACCATAGTCATCAACTAACATCGCGAGCCCTTCACCAACTGGGTATTCACCGTAGACTTGAAAACGTCGACCTACGCCGGAAAAATTGGATAAGCCTGATTGTATTGCGTGATCATCGATGCCTTCATCAGTCGCCACTGCAATAGCTGCGGTTGCGTTTAATACATTGTGTTCACCAGGCATGTTCAAAGAAATCTCTAACGGATCAACAATACCGGGGCGCTTCACTTTAAAACGAATACGCAACGCATCCTGTTGCACATCATAAGCTTGGAAGTCACAGTCGTCTCCAAACCCATAAGTCAAAACAGGCCGGCCCAAATCGTCAACTAAACTCCGCACGACAGGCTCATCACCACATAAAACGGCCAGACCATAAAAAGGCAGATTGTGCAAAAAACTCACAAATGTATTCACAAGTTGCGAAAAGTCACCGCCGTAGGTATCCATGTGATCAGCATCAATGTTGGTAACGATAGCGACAACTGGTTGCAGGTGTAGAAAGGACGCATCACTTTCATCTGCTTCGGCAATTAAATAACGGCTCGCGCCAAGTTTTGCATTTGTACCCGCGCTATTGAGTAACCCGCCGATGACAAAAGTTGGATCGCGTTCTGCAGCACCAAAAATGCTCGCTAATAAACTAGTCGTGGTTGTTTTACCGTGCGTACCAGCGACCGCGATGCCATGCCGATAGCGCATTAACTCGCCCAACATTTCTGCACGACGAACAACTGGAATGCGGCCTTCACGTGCTGCCACAATTTCTGGATTGCTTTCATCAACCGCAGAAGAGACAACTACTACATCGACGCCAGCGACGTTTTCGACCTTGTGTCCAAAAAACAGTTGAGCACCCATCGCCACCAAACGATCAGTGGTGTTTGATGCTTTCAAATCCGAGCCCGAAATATCATAGCCTTGATTACACAATACTTCGGCAATACCGCTCATTCCCGCGCCGCCAATGCCGATAAAATGAATACGGCGAATACGTCGCATTTCAGGAACTTGCGAGACAATCATGTCAGCCACGGGCTTTCTCCAAACAAATATCGGCTACATCTTGTGTAGCGCGAGGTTTCGCAACTTTCCGAGCTCGATTCGCTAAGTTACGTAATTTTTCTGAGTCGCTTAGCAGCGGTTTAGCCAAATCAAATAAAGTTTGTGCATCAAGTGCTTTCTCTTGCGCCATTAACGCAGCGCCTTCACTCACCAGCCACTCAGCGTTTTTCGTTTGATGATCATCAATGGCGTAAGGGAACGGGATAAAAATCGCTGCTACTCCCACTGCGCTAATTTCGGAAACCGTTAATGCACCAGCCCTGCAAATCACCAAATCGGCCCACTGATAGGCGTCAGACATGTCATCAATGAAAGCACTGACATCAGCCACAACACCTTTCTTGTTGTACAACGACTGGGTTTCTTCAAACGTCAATCCACCGGTCTGATGCCGAATATCGGGTCGCTCTGCCACTGGCATCTTGGCAATCATTTCGGGCACTAACTGATTGATTTTTTTTGCGCCCAAGCTGCCACCTAACACGAGTAATCGTTTAGGTTGACGCCTGCCAAGCTGCCTTTGATCAGGTGATTGACTTTCCACTATCGCTGACCGAATGGGGTTACCAACACATTGCGCTTTGGGTAACACACCAGGAAAAGCCGAAAGCACCTCATTCGTCAATTTACTCAACCAACGATTAGTAGTACCAGCTACGGCATTTTGTTCGTGAATAACCAATGGAATACCCATCAATTTTGCCGCCAATGCGCCAGGCCCAGACGCAAAACCACCCATACCAATGACAACCTGTGGTGAAAATTGCTTGACCACTTTCAATGCTTGCCAAATTGCTCGCGTTAATAGAAAAGGCATTTTTAACCAGGTAACGATGCTTTTTCCGCGCAAGCCAACAATATCAATCACATTCAGCGTTATGTTTGCCGACGGCACAATCCGCGCTTCAATACCTTTTTCGGTGCCGAGCCACTCGACTGCAATACCGCGACCACGGAGCTCATCGGCTACGGCCAATGCTGGAAAGACGTGTCCGCCTGTACCACCTGCCATGATCAACACCCGTATTTCACTCTTCGACATTATTGAGCTGCTCGTTTGGTCGACACATCTTTGACCGGCTGAGTTAACATTTCCCAGTCCATGCGCAAAACAATACCAATTAACATGCAACTAACGATCACACTGTTGTTACCGTAACTGATAAACGGCAACGTCAACCCTTTAGTGGGCAGCAAGCTCGATGCTACACCCATATTAATGAATGACTGACCCGCAAATAAAATTGCGATGCCAAAAGCTGCCAAACTGACAAATACGTTGTTCTGACGCATCGCACGGCGCGACAACATTAAAATTCGAAACACTACCAAGCCAAAAAGCGCTATAACGAACACAGCACCAAACAACCCGAGTTCCTCACCAATGATGGCGAAAATGAAATCCGTGTGAGCATCCGGCAAATAAAATAACTTTTGTACGCTTCGCCCCAAACCAACACCAAACCACTGGCCCTGACCAAAAGCGATCAACGACTGTGTCAGCTGGTAACCACTATTAAATTGATCAGCCCAAGGGTCCAAAAAAGTCACTAGACGTTGTAAACGGTACGGCGACAAGATCGCAATAACGAGTAGTCCAGACCCGCCTAAAGCCATAAGACTGAAGAACTGCCACAACTTCATACCGGCGAAAAACATCATCGCAACAACCGTCCCGGCGATAACGACAGCGCCACCAAAATCGGGTTCTAGCAATAGCAAAAGAACGACAACACATACGACGGCCAGCGGTTTTACAACACCAGCCCAAGTCGTTTTGAGCTCATCATGCCGACGAGCGAGGTAACTCGCGAAGAACATTATCATCATCAATTTCGCAAGTTCAGACGCCTGGACGGTAAACGGGCCTGCATTTAGCCACCGTTGAGCACCATTAACACGACGACCAACACCAGGAATTAATACCATCAGCAAAACAGCAATTGTCAGCACCAAAAGCAGCCACCCATAAGATTGCCAAGCGGATACAGGTATCATCGAAATAGCCGTTGCAGCCAGTAAACCAACAACTAAAAATACACCGTGCTTAGCAGCCATACTCCACGGATTACCTGTACGTACTTCAGATAAGCTCATGGACGCGGAAGCCACCATCAATATTCCCACCGTCATCAAAGCAACAACAGCGCCAATCAGTAGCCAATCGAGATCGCGATAGGCAGGCATCGTGATGCGGGGCATCTCAAATTTAGTTACTGCCACACCCATCACGCCGCAAACCCCTTAACTATCTCAGCAAATTTATCGCCACGCTCTTCATAGTTTTTAAACATGTCGAGGCTAGCGCAAGCAGGGGACAACAACACCACATCACCTACAATAGCGTGCTTAACCGCTACCGAAACTGCAATTTTTAATGTATCAACTTGCTCCGCAGGCACATTAACTTGTGTTGCTTGATCGAAGAGCAACTGTGCATCTTTACCAAAGCAAATCATGTAACGTACTGTATTTTGCAAAACAGTCTTCAACCCAGAGAAATCAGCACCCTTACCATCGCCCCCGGCGATAAGCACGATTTTATTTTGGGGCGACCGATCTAATCCCTCTAACGCAGCGAGAGTTGCACCAACGTTGGTACCTTTTGAGTCATTGATAAAATCAACACCCTGATAGTTAGCAACCCATTCACATCGATGCTTTAAGCCCTTAAATTCACACAAGGCCTTAACCATAGCGTCTACGGTTAAACCAATTGCATCACCAATTGCTAACGCCGCCAGGGCATTCGCCAGGTTGTGCTTACCTGCAATTCGAACTTGACTCGACAGCATGATTTTTTGCAAGCCTTTCGCAAGGTACAGCTGAGCTTGATCTTCAATAACACCAAAATCTTTTAGGTCAGGCACCCCCAAACCAAAGCTCACGCTAGCCATATTTTTTCGAAGCGGTGTCGAAGTTAACGCATCATCTCGATTAATAACTACCGTTTTAGCACCAAAAAATATGCGTTGCTTAGCGGCATGATATTCAGCCATCGTCGCATATCGATCCATATGATCTGCCGAGACATTCAGGAGACATGCGACGTCAGCGTTCGGCTGTTCTACGGTTTCAAGCTGAAACGAAGAAAGCTCTAGCACATAAAAGTCCGGCTCTTGCCCCCCGCTTAAATCGGATAAGAGGTCTAATACCGGTGTTCCGATATTGCCCGCGACTGATGCCCGCTTACCGTCAGCCTCTATCATTTCACCAACTAATGTAGTGACTGTGCTCTTGGCATTCGAACCAGTGATTGCGATGATTGGCGCTGTAACTGCTTCGATAAATAATTGAATATCACCGATAACTCGCACGCCGGCGTCAATGGCAGCTTGAATTGCAGGCTCTTTTAGGGATACGCCCGGGCTAACTACTATTAACGCTGCTTCTTTCAAAAATTCGGTATCAAGATCGCCCAATACTAAAGAAACCTGTGGAAACTCATGACGAAACACTTGCTCATTTGCTGGCGCCGTTCTTGTGTCTACTGCAACCACGCTTTTACCACGACTAAGTAAATGACGCACAACCGAAAAACCGGTAGCGCCTATACCAATGACAATGGTTTGATGATTAGTGGCAATTAGCTGAGACAACCCGACATTCCTTCCAATCAACTAAAACTTAACGAAGCTTGAGCGTTGCTAGCCCAAACAACACCAACATAACGTTAATAATCCAAAATCGTACAATCACTCGCGGCTCAGGCCACCCTTTCAACTCATAGTGATGATGCAGCGGAGCCATTCTAAAAATTCGTCGGCCTGTTAATTTGTATGAACCGACTTGCAAAATGACTGAAACGGTCTCCATTACAAATACACCACTCATGATAAAAAATATGATTTCGTGGCGAATAATGACAGCGATAATCCCAAGCGCTGCACCCAGGGCAAGCGCTCCTACATCACCCATAAACACTTGTGCTGGATAGGTGTTAAACCATAGAAAGCCCAAACCGGCACCCGCTAAGGCCCCACAAAAAACCACCAACTCACCCGTTCCTGAAACATAGGGGATATTTAAATACCCTGAGAATTCAGTATGCCCAACCAAGTAGGCGATGATGCCAAGTGCACTCCCTACCATAACGCAAGGCATGATCGCCAAGCCATCTAAGCCATCGGTTAAGTTCACTGCGTTACTTGAGCCAACAACAACGAAGTAAGTGAAAATGATATAGAACCATCCTAAGTCGATGGCGACATTTTTTAAAAACGGGAGAAACAGCGTCGTTTCCACGCTCGATTCAGCCGACCAGAATAAAAAGGCGGCGGCACCAAGGCCGCCCAAGGATTGCCAGAAATATTTCCAAAAGGCCGATAAGCCTTTCGAATTCTTTTCAACCACCTTGCGGTAGTCATCAACAAAACCTACTGCTGCAAAAATAAATGTTACGCCAATCACCACTAACACATAACGGTTTGATAAGTCTGACCATAACAGAGCACTGATGAAAATTGCTGCCAGGATCAAAGTCCCACCCATGGTTGGTGTGCCAGACTTTGATAAATGCGACTGGGGACCGTCATCACGGACCGATTGCCCGATCTGCAGAATATTTAACTTGCGAATCATCCAGGGACCAAGTAACAGCGATATACCGAGTGCCGTCAATATTCCCAAAATCCCGCGAAGCGTGAGATATTGAAAAACGGCAAAGCCGCTTACATACTGCTGTAAATATTCAGCCAATAATAAAAGCATTATTCTTCCCCATCTCTAAGCAAAGCCGTGACCACTCTTTCCATATGGGAAACACGCGAGCCTTTCACTAACACTGTTGTTGATTCTTCGGTTTGTTTTCCAAGAATACTTTTTAATCTAGCAATCAATTCAGCTTGATCACTGAAATGTTCAGAATTCACACCAAAGGCATTGGACGCTGATGCAGTAAGCTCACCAACTGTTAGCAAATTTGAAACACCTTGCTCTTTCGCATACTGTCCTAATTCTGCATGCAGCGGCTTGGTTTCGCTTCCTAACTCTGCTAGATCACCCAGTACGAAAACAGTACGGCCAGCTCGTTGCGCCAAGGCGTTGATCGCTGCACGCACAGAATCTGGATTTGCGTTGTAGCTATCATCAATAATCGCGGCCCCATGAACACCATCCAACACCTGCATCCGACCTGCTACAGCTTCGCTACTTTCTAGCCCGGTTTTGATCGTGAGCAAGTCCGCACCCGCCGCATAAGCACATGCTGATGCAGCTAAGGCATTTGCGACATTATGAGAACCTAATAGCTGCAACGTTATTGAATGAACTTCTCCATTGCTGCACAAGTCGAATTCCTGTCCGCGCTCTGTGACAGCAAGATTGGTCGCATAAAAGTCGGCCTGATCATCTTCCAAACTAAACGTCAATGAGCGGCGGTCCCCCACTAGCTCACACCACTGAACATAGGCCGGGTCATCTTTATTGAGTACCGCAATATCCGCATCATCGAGCGAGCTGTACATCTGTCCTTTCGCTTTGGCGACCCCTTCAATTCCACCAAACCCTTCAACATGAGCACGCAGCGCATTAGTAATGAGGCCAATGGTCGGTTTAGCAATGCCCGCTAAATAACCTATCTCGTTTGGACCACTGGCACCCATTTCAATAACAGCAAAATCATGTTCAGGCTGAAGGTCGAACAACGTGAGCGGTACGCCAATATGGTTATTGAAATTCCCTTTGGTGGCGAGAACGCGGCCGCAACCAGACAAAATATCAGTTAGCAGGGATTTCACTGAAGTTTTACCACAAGAGCCAGTGATGCCAATAAGTGGTTTATTGAAAAAAAGACGGTTTGCATGTGCAATATTGCCTAATGCTTCTGTCGTATCGATAACAACAACCTGAGGGATACCCAAATCCAGCTCATTGCTGACTACAACCGCTGCCGCACCTTTTCTTTCTGCTTCGCCAACAAAGTCATGGGCATCAAAGTTTTCTCCACGCAAAGCGACAAACAAATCACCTTCTCGCACTGACCGCGTATCCGTACTAACTCTTTTAATCTCAACAGACGAATTTTGAGTTAAGCGTCCACGTGTTGCGGTCGCAATATCGATCAATGAAAAGCTACGCATCATGAAGAGATCTCCATGCGCTGCTGTAATGCAAGCCGGGCATGACCAACATCACTAAATGGCAATTTCTCGACGCCGATTTGCTGGTAGGTTTCATGCCCTTTACCCGCAATCAAAATAATATCCTCATCCGCCGCATGCAGGATTGCATACTTGATCGCTTTCGCACGGTCGCGCTCGAAGACCACATTGTCTAGCTGTTGAAAACCCAGCCGAATATCTTTTTCAATAGCCTCTTGTGGCTCGGTGCGCGGGTTATCACTCGTGACCACAACACAATCCGCTAGCTGTTCAGCGATACTCGCCATTTGCGCGCGCTTTCCTCGGTCTCGATCGCCACCGCAACCAAACACACACCACAAGGTTTTTTCACACTGAGGCTTGAGTGTTCCTAATGCCTTTGATAGACCATCAGGGGTGTGTGCATAATCAACCACAACCAATGGCCGCATCGACATAGAAACAACTTCCATTCGACCCGTCGCTGGGCTGACTAAAGCGATGTTCGTTAAAATATCTTGCAGATCAAAACCTTCAAGACTTGCCGCAGCAATCACCGCAAGTAGATTACTTAAATTAAATTCTCCGAGCAGAGAAGCCGATAACTTACCTTCGCCCCATGGCGTTACAACCCAGGCATCGACGCCTTCAGCAGAAAATGAAACGTCTCTGCAATATACGGCCGCTTTCTCATTGGATGTGCTGTAGGTAACTACCTTACCAGCAGCCAGCCTTTGCGTTAATTCACACCCAAATTCATCATCAATGTTGACTATCGCATGCTCTAACGACGAAAAATGAAAAAGCTTAGCCTTAGCCTCCGCGTAGTTTTCCATCGATCCATGATAATCGAGGTGATCACGACTTAAGTTGGTCAATATTGCTGTTTTAAAATCGACCGCAGCAACTCGAGACTGGTGCAAGCTATGGGAAGAGACCTCCATAACACAACGCGCTACGCCTTTCGCAGCGAAAGAACCCAGCGTTGCCTGAACAGCTACTGGGCCGGCAGTTGTTAATCCAGTAGATGTTAGCGAACTCGAACTATTATTTTCACTGTCAGCACTAACGATGCCATTCCCTAGGGTGCCCATTAAACCGCACTGTTGCTCAAGTTTTGCTACCAGCTGAGAAAACAAGTAAGCAACCGTTGTCTTACCATTAGTCCCAGTAACAGCGATACAACGGACCGAGTGAGACGGCTCAGCGTAAAAACGTGAAGCTATAGCGCTAACGATTTGATCAAGTTTCTTAACAGGAATAACCGGAACATTGGAATGCCAAGAAATACCGTCATCTTCGTTTGACAGTTCTTTGATAATTGCAGCGGCACCAGCACGTAGTGCTGCGCCGATGAATTGCCGAGCATCGACACTAGCGCCAACTTGAGCAATAAAGACATCGCCTTTTTGCAGTAAACGGTGATCACTTTGCACACCAGTGACGAACACATCGCCAACCTCACCCGGCAACCAGATATCCGGTAACAGATCCGACAAACGCACACCATATGATTGCTGGTTTGCACTCATCACAATGAGGCTCCTTGCAACTGACCACTGCCACCTGCTTTCGCAATTGATGTGTACATGTTCGGGGCGAGTTTATCCGGTGCCGTTTGCAAAACACGCAAAGCCTCTTCGGCAATACCAGCAAAAATAGGCGCAGCCACTTCACCGCCACCATCCAACCCACGGCGCGGCTCATTGATCATGATGCCAATCACAATTCGAGGATTATTTAGAGGAGCAACGCCAGCAAATACAGAAAATTTCGCCTCATCCAGATAACCACCAGACGCGGCTTTGTGTGCGGTACCTGTTTTTCCGCCGGCACTGTATGATGCCAATCGAGCTCGCACTCCAGTTCCACCGGGCTCTAACACCTCAGCCAACATCGACAATACTTGTTGGCTGTGACGCTGACCGACAACACGGTCTGCATCGCGCGAAGCCAAATCGCGCTCATCGACTTTCAACAGCGAAACCGGCCGTTGCACACCACCATTGGCGAACACCGTATACGCGTGCGCGAGCTGCAACGTGGTTACTGTGAGACCATAACCATAGGCCATAGTCGCATGCTCAACTGGATGCCACTTCTGTCGGTTTGGTAGCGACCCGGTAGACTCGCCCGGAAACCCAATACCCGATGACTGCCCAAGACCTGTGCGATGGAACATTGCGCGAATATTTTGAGGGTCAAGGTTCATGGCAATTTTGGTAATACCCACTTGGCTAGACTCAGCAATAATGTGAGTCACATCAAGAACGCCATAATTTACTGGATCAAACACTGTTTTACCTGGCAGATGGATTCGACCCGGCGACGTATCGATGCGCGTACTTGGGCTAATAATCCCTTCTTCCAGCGCAGCCAAAACTGTCAACGGTTTCATGGTTGAACCGGGCTCAAACTGATCCGTGACGGCGCGATTTTTCATCGCTGCCGCGGCTAATTGCGCGCGGTTGTTCGGGTTATAAGATGGCTGGTTGACCATAGCCAACACTTCACCCGTCTGACTATCCATCATCACCACAGAGCCCGATACTGCATCGTGTTGAGCCACTGCTTTTTTGAGCTCTCGGTAAGCGAGGTATTGAAGCCGCAAGTCAATACTCAACTGCAAATCATTGCCGGGTTTCGCTGCTTCAACCAAGCGTACTTCTTCAACTACACGCTCAAGCTCATCTTTGATAACCTCTTTACTACCCTCTTGGCCTTTCAACCAATCGTTGTAACTTAACTCCAACCCTTCTTGGCCATCACCGTTAATATTGGTGATACCAACGACATGGGCCGCCACTTCTCCAGCGGGGTAAAAACGACGGTATTCGGTGCGAGGAAATACACCTTTAATTTTTAAATCCAGTACGGACTGCGCAACATCAGGTGGAATTGCGCGCTGCAGGTACATAAAACTTTTATTGCGATAAACATCTATTTTTTCCGCCAGCTCGACAGGCGACATCCCCATGGACTTCGCAAGGCGTGGCCACTCTTCTTTATTTCCTAACAACAGCTTTGGATTTCCGCACAAAGAAACCAACTCTGTACTTACCGCTAACAACTCTCCGTTGCGATCGGTAATCACACCACGATTCGCAGGAATAGTTTCTTCATGAACAAACTGCGACTTACCGTAACGCTGCAAGAACTCAAAACCCCTTTCCTGCTCGGGCAACACTTGAATGCTGGCCACCTTCCACACCAACAAACTGCTCAGACACACCAAAACGCCACCGGCGACCACAAAGCGCCAACCGACCAACGCTTGACGATGCTCTGGAGTCCGCACTGCACGGCTTGCACTACGTCGCGTTTTTGCGACGGAGCCCTGCTTTTGCGTTTTGTTAACGGTGCGTTTCATTTTTTGCCTTTGGCTTTTCAAACTCGCCACTTATTGTGTAATAACAACCACTTTATCTTGAGCCGGAACCTGCATATCCAATTGAGTGTTCGCTACATTTTCTACTCGGTTGTATGCAGCCCACGTACTCTTTTCTAACAGGTATTGACCCCACTCAGTGTGCAGAGCGGCAGTTTCACGCTTTGCGACTTGCAACTCATTCATCAGCTGACGACTCACATGAGTTACATAGACAACACTGAGCCCGCTAACTACCAGCATCAACCACAGGGCCGCGATGAGCATTGCTCGCTTTACAAAACCTGTATTCGTTTGACTCACTCTCGCCTCGCAAGGCAATTACATTAAAGTTTTTCGGCGACTCGCATGACGGCGCTTCGAGAACGCACGTTTATCGCAATTTCTTGATCCGACGGTTTTGTCGCCTTTCCAATGATGCGCAATGTTTTATTGAGCTGACTTTCCAGCACAGGCACATTACGTGGCAAGTTATCGCCTTTCGCCTTGTCACGCATAAAGCGTTTTACAATGCGGTCTTCCAAAGAGTGGAAACTGATCGCAACTAAACGGCCTCCCGGTTTTAGGGCTCCCGTAATCTGCTCAAGCAAATCTCGCAGATCTTCCAACTCTTTGTTTATAAATAAACGAATTGCCAAAAATGATCGTGTGGCGGGATGCTTACCGACCTCCCACGAGGGATGGGCGTCGGCAATAATCTTCGCCAATTGAAGTGTGCGCACGATAGGTGTTTCTTCTCGTGCTGTGACGATGGCTCTGGCAATACGTTTGGCAAATTTTTCTTCACCATATTCTTTTAATATTTTCGCTAACTCTGTGTCCTTTGCGGTACTTATCCAGTCAGCTGCACTTTGTCCTTGTGTGGTATCCATTCGCATATCGAGTGGACCGTCCTGCATAAAACTAAATCCGCGCTGCGCCTCATCTAACTGCGGAGATGACACACCGAGATCAACTAACACCCCGGCCACCTCTCCACTGCGTCCACGCTCTGCAACCAGCTCCTCTAGCTGCGTAAACGATCCCTGCGCAATTTCAAAGCGCTCATCCCTGGCAAACTTTTCACGACCTGTCGCGACAGCTTGCGGATCCTTATCGATGGCCAACAATCGCCCCTGTGGAGATAATCGCTCCAATATCAGTTGCGAATGCCCACCGCGCCCAAAGGTTCCATCTATGTAGAATCCATCTGGGTCGATAACCAATGCATCAACCGCCTCATGTAACAGGACGGTGACATGAGCCGCTGGAGAATCACTCATGATTACAACGACAGCGACAACATTTCGTCAGTGAGCTCATCCTCTTGAGCAGAAGCCTCGAGCCACTTATTCCAGTGCTCTTCACTCCACAACTCAAGCTTCTTACCTTGGCCCACTAACATAAGTTTCTTTTCCAGCCCCGCAAAATCTCGCAAGGTTTGCGGCAACAGCACGCGGCCATTGCCATCCATCTCTAAAGGACACGCATAACCAATCAATAAACGCTGTAAGCGACTTGCAGCTTTATTGAGGTTCGGTAGCGCCTCAATTTTGGGGAGTAGTTCCTGCCACTGCGGCTCCGGATAAACCAGTAAACAACGCTCCTCATTATGCGCCGTGATGACAACACGCCCTTCACAGACAGACGCAAGGGTTTCACGGATGCGCGTTGGCACCGCAAAACGTCCTTTTGTGTCCATGTTGATGCTGTGACTGCCGAGAAACACGTTTACCCCTAAATGTAGGTAGATGGGCTACTTAACCAAGATTAGCCACATCTTTCTAAAATTTCCTACTATTTTCTACTTTTTCCCACTTTTTACCACTTCTTGCTACTATAAGTTGGATCGATGCAAAGTCAAGCAAGTGCTCGCTAAATCATTGAAAACACGGGGTAAATCACGAAATGAAGGGGGCTATTTCACAGCAATATTGGGCGCCAACCCACGAACAAGTTGACCAAAAACACAGGGGTACAGATAGAAGTTAAAGTAATACTTTAAGAGTAAGATTATTTTATTGCCGGGAAGGGAACGCTTATAACCTAAGGAGATAAAAACAAGGTGCCCAGCTAGCTGGTTTAGCTGCGCACCCGATAGTGGATAGGATCTTAGGCAACCTCTCATCAAGATCTTTCGCAGCATCAACATCCAGCTGCTTTAAGTTCTTTGAGTTAGCCTGTAAGCCCCTTTCCTGTGGGGGTAGCGTCATGGGCAATCATTCTTGAAGATTTTATCGCCGTATCAAGATGCCACGTTAGAAGTTCTTTGAGTTAGCCTATAAGCCGGGTTCTGTCATGGACAATCATTCATCTAGACTAAGCGTCACCGCTTAGTTCAAGCGACCTACCCGAATCCAGTGCGGGTCGCACCGAAGGATTCCTATTTGGTCTTGCTCCGAGTGGGGTTTACCATCGCCACACCTGTTGCCAGCTGCGCGGTGCGCTCTTACCGCACCTTTTCACCCTTACCCACTAAAAGTAGGCGGTATACTTTCTGTTGCACTTTCCGTAGGCTCACGCCCCCCAGGTGTTACCTGGCACTCTACCCTATGGAGCCCGGACTTTCCTCCGCTCGTGGCCAACCGAAACACAAGTGAATCACTCAGCGAAACGAGAGGCGACTGCCCAGCCAACTCAGGCAGCGAGATTACCTACTAGACGTTATTCGCGCAAGAATTAATTAGCCTCTAAGAAGCCCAGTAAAGCGAGGTTCACCTCTTCCCCTGCCTCTTGCTGAATCCAGTGACCGATGTCCGGGAGTAAATTAATTGACAAATTAGGCACACGGCCTGACATCATCTCGCTCAGTTGTTGTTCACTACGACCTTTAATAACAGGGTCTTTTTCACCTGCCATAAACATTACAGGCATTGCTAACTGCACATCTTTATAGGGGGCCATCATCTCCCAGTTACGGTCAATGTTTCGGTAATAATTAATGCCACCCTCAAAACCCGATGCATTGTATTGTGCTTCGTAGTAGTCGATATCAGCAATCGTAATCCATTTCGGCAGCTCAAGCGGGGCTCCCTGGCGATCAATCCAACCTCCAGCACTCGCTTTGGCGCTGGTAATTAACGGAGCCTTTCGTGGTGTGTCTGGCGAGCAGTAGAGTGCTTTCAGTAATTCGCGCGTCCTCTCTTCGAATTCTCGTTCGGCCAACCCTTGCGCCTGAAAATAGAGCTGATAGTAGAAGTCATCCTCATAATGACGCCTTAATAAACTCATTGGAGGCTCTTTGGTATGAGGATGAAGTGGCACACTTAACGCTGTTAACGTTTGAAACATCTCAGGAAAACGTAACGCTAGTTGCCATGCATGCGATGCACCAAAGTCATGACCGACTAAGTGGCAGTTGCGAATCTGGTAAAAATCCAACAAGGCCAGAATAACATCGGCCACATTGTCACAGTGATAATCTTCCACACTTGTAAAGGGTTGCGACATACCAAAGCCCGGCATGTCAGGCGCAATAACGCGATATCCTGCTTGAGCAAAATATTGGATTTGCTGTCTCCATGAATACCAACACTCCGGCCAACCATGAATCAATAGGATAGTGCCTTTTTGATTAGTCCCTTCGGAAGCAACACGCATTTGCATTCCACCCAGGTTGATTATCGACAGTTCAACTGGCGCCAGATTCATCAAAACTCCCAAATTGAGAAGTCGTTCACCTACACTATTTTGACAACTAAAAGCGCGCCAACTGAGCTACCTTCGAGTTATAGAAAATTGTGAGATTCAAACTTTACGATAGACGTTATGTTTTTAAACATTAACAATAAGTAGTTTTCAAATGTATTGGCATATGAATTCTCTCAACTTGCCATTTTTCCCGACGAAAGCCCCTGTTTACTATTGATGCTGAGCGGCTAACCCGGATAATGCAAACTCCATCACACCCTTAGTCCACATGTTCATTTTCGGAAGTTGTATTATGAGCTCACAGCATATCAAGATCATTCGTGTCAGTTTTATTGCAACACTCGCACTACTTTTTTTAGGCAGCAGTGTTTGTAGCGCACAATCGGTTAACGACCTACAAAATCGCCTAAACCAACTGCAAAGAGAAAAAACGCAACAGGAAGCATCCGCCAAAAAACTCCGTTCCGAAATCGGCGAACTTCCCGATCGCGTTGCCGAAGCTGAAGCAGAATTTCAGCAAGCGGAGCAACAGTTGCTTCAAGACGAAAAAGAGCTACAGCGCCTTGAGTCTTTAAGCAGTAATGGTGAGGACGTTTCTCGCGAACTGAATCTTCAATCACATTCTGTCAAGATGGCGGCTCGGCGCGTAGAAAGCAAGTCTCGATCATTAGATCGCGTTCGATCGAATTACGACGCTCTTCAATCAGACATCACTTCAGCGGAATCAAAGATTGAGGCGACCGACTCACAAATCGCCAAACACCAACAATGGATCGCCGAGAAGAAAGCGGAGGAGGAACGCCAAAGAGTCGCTGCGCAACAACGCAAAGCCGTGCCTCCAGCGCCTCCGGCCCCAGTTGCAGCAAAGCCAGCACCAAAGCCCGCACCCAAAGTGATTGTGCCACCGAAGAAACCAGCAGCTAAAGCTGTTGCGGCACCCGCACCAGTTCCCGCTCCAAAACCTAAAGCAAGACTTTCGGCAGCAGATCAAGATGCGCTGGCGTCGGCAAAAGAGTATCTTGCGAAAGTAGAAGACTACAAACAAAACAATCAAGGCGGTTTTGTTCGATATGACTCTCTAAAACTGAGCGGCGGTAAAGTGAGTGGCAGCCCAAGGTTCGAGCATATTGTTAATAACCAGTACCGAACAGAAGCAAAAATGGACTCAGGTATTCAATTTATTAACATCAACAACCGCACATTCCGAATTGATGTTCCTGACGCAGACACTTACGTAGTCTATGTTGATGGCACTGACCCTACACGGATGCAACTTGTTTACTTTAAGAAGTCTCTCCTAGACCATATGTAAATCATATTTAACTACACATAAAAAAACCCAGCTCTGCTGGGTTTTTTTATGTGTCACGCTGTATACGCAGCTATTAAAAGCGGTACTCTGCGCTAACGTAGTAGGATCTCGGCTCCCCAGGAAAATACCGCGCACCACTGAAGCCAGTAAAGTCTGCACGTTCAGCGTAACGCCGATCTGTTAAGTTCAACACCCGTAATCCAAGATTCAATGAAGGTATTGGCTGGTACTCGGCCCGTATATTGGCAATATCGTGGCCAGAGTAGTCATTATCATTTTGCGGGTCAGTGAAATAGCTGCCCATATGAACCCACTCAAGCTCACTACGCAAATTGGGCACAACTTGCCAACTTAACTGGGCACTACCAAAACGCTTAGGCGCGGTATCTACCTGATTATTTTTTACATCGACCCCACCAACAATGATAGATTTACTGTAGTAATGATCGCCGTAGTTTGCCGCAACTGAAAGGTCCAACCCTTCTACAATCTGCACCCCCAGCTCTAATTCGTAACCAACATGTTTGGTTTCACCGTTGTCAACATTTTGCCTGTTGCTATCTTGGAATATGACATTTTGTTTTTCCATTGCATACGCATTTACTTCGTAGCGAAACTTTGTGCTACGACCTCTTAAACCAAGCTCAACGCTTTCAAGCTTTTCTGAATCGATATTCGCAACCTGTTGCCCACCTTGAAGCCGATAGACTTCCGTTGCTTGCGGTGCCCGATAGCCCTTTGCGATATCGGCATACATTACTATGTCATCGGTAAGCGCGTACTTTAAACCGAGGTTGGGAGACCAATTGTTATAACTATCTTTTCTATCCGCAGGTCGAGTATAGCGGCACGGGAATGCGCACGGAGATCCATCAGCTTGGGTGTTGCCGTCACGCATACGATTGTCATAGTCGTAGCGCATCGATTCAAATCGCAACCCGGCATTGAGAGAAAGTTGATTTGTCATAGCCCACCGCAAGTCTACATACGGTGACGCCTGCAATGCTTCGACGCGATAGTTATATTGTCGACCCGTCGGAAAAACAGCAAAACTCGGAGCAGCTTGTGTTTGCTTCAGATAACCATCGGTGATCTCTGCATCGAATCCCACTACCCAATCAACATCCGCAATAGATGAATCATAAAGTCGAGAGGTAACACCTAAACTTTTTTGACCGTTCTCTTCAACCGGGTTACCGGGTAAAAAGTGCATCATAAAATCCATTTCAGTTTTTCGAGCATAGGGTGTAATAACCAAATTGCGATGCTCGGACAACGCTCGCTCAAAGCTTGAATACAACCGGTAAGACTTCGCGTCACGATAAGCTTCTGGATTTTCATTTGTAGTAATTGCATCATCATCTTTGTACGAGTCTTCACCAGTAATGTAACCCGCTGTTTCTTGATTCAAATTACTCGCAGCAAATGCACTGGTAATAGTCCAAACGTCACCACTGTATTGATGCTTAACATGTAATTTTTGTTCGTCATAGCCGGAATCATCGCGAAAGCCGCCGTCATGTGTCGCCGTAAGCTGAGATGTAATGGCGTGATCACCCAACGCAATATTTCCATCCAAGGTATTACGGCGATAATCGTTAGACCCCGCTTCAGTTTTGATAGAAATTTCGTCATCTTGTCCCACTGACGGCATTAATACATTTACGACCCCATGCAACGCATTAGAACCGTAGAGCGCTGTATTAGGCCCTCGAATAACTTCGATCTGTTGAGCCACTTCGGTATAGGATTCAAACAACTCATTCACATTGCAAAAACCAGCCGCGCGCAATGGTATGTTATCTTGAGCAGTCAAAAACGCTCCACACGCTCCGGCACCAGTTAACACAGGCGAGCGGACTGACGGGAGATATTCTTTACCGTTACCCTGCTGCAAGTTCACACCCGGTACGCGCAACAACGCATCTTGAATGTGCAATGCCGAAACCATTTCAAGCGATTTTCTATCCATCTTTCCAATATTGCCAACGGTGTCAAAACGCTCGGTAGACTTTTTGCTAACAGTGACAACTTCATCAACATATTCATCACCCGCTTGAGCAAGCGTGACGGCGGTAGGGACCAAAAGAGATAGAGCTATATAGCGCATAACGAAACCCGATTAACACTGAAAATGAAAGAGGGGGCACCTTATCAAAAAGGCAGTCACGCTGACTAGAAGATTCGCGTCTAGCGACGGTTAAGCACTGTTAAATGACGTAATGTATTGGAAGGATTAAGCAACAGCAGAATGCGAATGAGAACTTAATAAATGATTGACCTCATTAAGGCGACGACAGCTCTCCCGGGCAATGTTCAGCACAACAATGCCAAACACTTCCTTGTCTTCATTAAAAATATCCATCAGGTTCTCGCGGGACAGCACCAATACTTCGACGTCGCTAAATGTTCGAACACTAGCACTGTGTGGCTGAATCCCAATCACTGAGGTTTCGCCAAAACAGCTGCCGACCTTAAAGCAATGACCATACAATGGATGTTGGTCATGCTCATATTCGAGCTGCGCTATCCCACTGAGCAAGATGAATATATCTGACGCTGGATCGCCCTCGTGGAAGATGACCTGATTCACTGCGTAACGTCGCTGGCCAAACTTGCCAGACAAATATTCCACCTGGTTCTCAGATAGCCCCCCAAACATAGACACCGCATCGAGCACACTTTGAAGTTGGGCTCGATCAATTGAGGTCTGGCTGGTGTTTACTTCCACGATTACTCCTAGGCAGCGCAATCAAAAGTGCTGCTTATTCTAAGTAAAGTAGATCATCTGGAGGTTTGGCAAGAAAACGCCAATAATTTTCCCTCGCTAGCCGGAGGCTAGCGAGGGAAAATGGATAGAAATAGGGAAACGTGTGGAATAGGTTTGGTCTAGCGTTGGAACTCAGGCTCGGAGATAAACTCCCAGAAAATCACAGTGACACCCATGACAGCAATCAGAATGACGAGCGCAACCGCAACGATGGCACTAGCAAACAAAAAGCCACGATCTGCCGGAATCCCCATAACAATCGGAATACCCACATACAAAAGGTAGACCGCATAGGCCACGGCGGCGGTTCCTAAAACCACATCCAACCACAATATTGGGTAGATGCCAGCTATTCCTGCGACAAAAATTGGTGTCGCGGTAAACCCAGCTATGACGATACCTTTCACCGGATTAGATGCGGCACCATAAGTATGAGCCATCCAGTGGATGAAGTACCCTACACCGGCAACACTCAACACCATCGCAATATAAAACGCACCAGCCAAGGACATAGCGCTCGATTCAGAAATGGTGATACTGGAGCCTTCTGCACCTATATTCCAGCCAGTCTGCGTGGTCCCAAAGTACCAAGCAACGGCGGGAAAAATCGCTAACACCAGAGCGTAAGGTAAATTACGCTTGAATGACTCTTCTGGTAAATTACTGATTGCTTGCCACTGCGATCGCGGGCTAAAAATCAGGCCGAACATGTGGTTCAACATAGCATCTTCCTCAGCGTGTATTTCGTTATTATGTTATGCCTATAATCTTAGAGGAACCTTGTCTGAGGTCAATAGTTTCCCCTTTTTCTTTGAGGTTAGTGGTCAATTGAGCGTTCGGTTACTGAGCGAAGCTTCGCTTTGCTGCATGACTCACGAAAAGTGATACCGTCAGTAACGCGACCGCACCCGCTTGGTGCGCAGCGGCTAAAGAAACCGGCACCACATAGACTAGTGTCAATATCCCAAGGGAAACCTGCAAAATCAAAAATACTGGAAATAAAATAACCCCTAGACGTAAACGCCCAACTATATGTTGGCTCAGCGCGTAGAGAGTATATGCTGCAACAGCAAGAGAGATAACATAGGCGAAGAAGCGATGGTTGAACTGCACAGTCGTGACATCATTAAAAATGTTCAACCAAAAGGGCTCCAAATTAAACAAGCCTACAGGGAAAAACTTTCCATCCATTAATGGAAAGGTGTTGTACGCAAACCCGGCATCCAAGCCGGCAACCAACCCACCCGAGAGAATCATAAGAAAAATCAACACGTTTAACGTCATGGAAAAGCGTCTTATCCGATTGGCCGCTTGCGCATTAATTTGCGGCTGCTCATCAGCGGAAAACAGCAGGTCAAAAATCACCCACATCATGAAGCCGTATATAACTACCGCTAAGCCAAGATGCGCCGTCAATCGATACTGGCTGACTCGCGGAACATCAACTAGCCCACTTTTTACCATGTACCAACCCATTAACCCCTGCAACCCACCAAGTACCAACAAAATCCACAGCCGAGGAGAAAGGGACTTAGATATTTTTCCGCGTATCAAAAAGTAAATGAAGGGGATGAAAAACAAGAGGCCAATCAAGCGCCCTAATACACGGTGAGCATACTCAAAAGCGAAGATTTTTTTGAACCCTGAAAGATCCATACCGCGATTTATTTTCTGGTATTCAGGGAACTGCTTGTACTTTTCGAAGGTCTCTTGCCAATGCTCTTCCGTCAAGGGAGGAATTATCCCCATAAGTGGTTTCCACTCGACCATCGATAAACCTGACTCCGTCAGACGGGTAACGCCCCCAAGAATAATCATTCCATAGATCACAGCAGCGCAAATAAGGAGCCATATTGCGATGGGGCGACTATCACGATCTTGAACAATTGGGGCCATTGTTTACTACTACCTATTCACTGTTGGCAAAAAATATTAGCGCGACATTGTACTTGATGGAAGGAATGCTGAATACGGATTAACAGTTTTGGTAGTTGAACTACCAGTTTACCAGCGCCTGGGACGAGGGAGCATGGCAACCCCAGCAAAAAGCTGGTAATTTAACGCGCGGTGACCGGCTCCCAGGTCTACAGGACGTATTCGGTCACCCAAGATTACGCATAGATATAGATAATGAAGTTGCCGAACAACCACCCTTAGGAGCCAAACAGAATGAAATCTACCCTTATCTCAATCGCACTCAGTACCGTCATGTTAGCCACCGTTGGCTGCGGTGGAGGCGGAGACCCAGAAGCCGAACGAATTGCCAAACTTCGCCACGATAATTTCGAAAAAATCGGCGGGGCATTCAAAACTATCCGCGATGAATTTAAAGAGTCCCCTGCCGACATGGCCAAAATAAGTGGCGCTGCGCAAACGATTGCCGGCTTAGCGAAAGAAGTGCCATCGTGGTTCCCAGCAGGTTCTGGCCCAGATTCTGGGGTAGATACCGAAGCCTTACCGTCTATCTGGGAAAAACCCGCTGAATTCCAAGCAGCCGCTGATCAGTTCGTATCGGCCTCCGATGCCTTTGCGGCCGCCGCCGCATCAGGCGACGCTCAAGCCACTATGGGCGAAATTCGCAATCTGGGTGGTGCGTGCAAAAACTGCCACGACAATTTCCGCGAAGAAGACGAATAACTGTGGAAAACGAAGTAAACTCAAAAACGGTGTGGGATTTTCCCACCCGTTTTTTTCATTGGTCTGTGGTTTCACTCTTCCTACTGTCTTGGTGGTCTATCGAATACGATAGGGTTGATATCCACCATTTATCCGGGTATTTACTGCTCGCACTCCTCCTCTTTCGTATCACTTGGGGTTTCGTCGGCAGTACGACATCGAGATTTTCCAACTTTATCCATCGTCCCAGCACCGTATTAAATTACTGCAAGCGGCTACTCGTAAAAGACGCCGGCGACACTGTTGGTCACAACCCGCTGGGTGGTCTCAGCGTTATTGCGATGATTGCATTGTTGCTAGCACAAATAATTCTTGGGCTATTTATCGAAGATGTCGACGGATTAGCACCTGGACCACTATCCCATTTGGTAGATTACAGCACTAATCGGTGGGCAGCGGAGACACACGAAGTATTATTCGATGTATTGCTAGGGGTTATCGCTCTGCATATTTCAGCAATTTCATTTTACTTGCTGTACAAAAAGCGAAATTTAATTTCACCGATGATAACGGGAAAGATGAAATTGAATGTGCACACTGGCATTGACATTAAACCCACATGGGTTGCATTACTGATCGTTATCAGTTTTGCCGCGGCACTTTACTGGGCCTTCGGCGAGAGTTGGCTTGATCTATTTAGCTAAAATGCACTGCTTGCTGATCTTTTCAGTTACTCTGCGAAACATTTAACAATTAATGCTGACCTATAAACAGCATTAATCGTAGTTGACCCAACATTCCAAATGAGCGGGATTCGTTCAAAACTTGCTCCACCGGCCAGGGAATCCTCGCCCTTGATAAAGATAAACAATCGCTAGATAGACAACGCGTCCGTTAGCACTTACAGTCCACCCTAACTATAAAAAATAATATTCAGGAGTGATTTACCTATGTCAGGAACTACTGCTGCGACCGGTGGGGAGGTTTCCGGTCACGTTACAGGATTCGGCACCAAACCCTACCGATCCTACGTACTCTTCGCGCTCACACTCATCTATATCATGAACTTTGTCGACCGCGGGCTATTAGCCGTGGTTGGTCCAGATCTCATTCCAGACTTAGGAATATCGGACACTCAATTTGGGCTTTTGACTGGGTTTGGTTTTGCGCTTCTCTATACTTTCGTTGGTATTCCATTGGCACGCTTCGCCGACGTCGCTCACCGTGTTTGGATAATGACCGTCTGTGTCGCATTGTGGTCGATAATGACAGCGCTGTGCGGCCTTGCTGCAGAAGTAACCATCGGCTCGATCACAATCGGCGCGTTTTGGATTCTCCTCGCCTGCCGAGTTGGTGTGGGTATCGGTGAAGCTGGGTGTACACCTCCTGCAAACTCATTGATCGCTGACTACTACGCACCACGGGATCGATCGCAAGCGCTTGGATTCTATGCGATGGGTGTGACGCTCGGTACGATGTTTGCGAACTTAATCGGTGGTTGGGTAACTGACTTATTCGATTGGCGTACAGCATTCTTGGTCGTTGGTCTGCCTGGCCTACTCATTGCCGTCATATTTAAAATGACCGTTACCGAGCCACCTCGAGGTTATACTGACCCGCCCGAAACCGAAAACAAAGAAAGTGCCCCACTCAGTGAAGCAATACGAGAGTTAATGACTAAGCCCGCATTCTGGCTTATGTCTTCTGGAGCCACTATCGCTGCATTTTGCGGCTATGGTATTTCATCTTTCCAATCTCTATTTCTTGTTCGGGCTCACGAAATCACTACAGGCCAAGCCGCTATTTGGATCAACACGCCTGTGGCCCTCTCGTCTGCCGTTGGCACCTTTGCAACCGGCTGGATCGCGACCAAACTCTATCAGAAACACCCAGGGGCAATTGCCTGGGTACCCGCTGCCGGTTTGGCATTGTCGATTCCTTTCTACGTTTTCGCGTTCACGACTGAAAGTCTATTGTTTGCAGCGATTGGCCTAGTTATTGGTGGGTTCGTGAAATACGGTTATCTAGCGGCTCAATACACTATTGGCCAAGGCGTTGTTACAATGCGTGTACGCGCAATGGCTACAGCGGTACTGCTCTTTGTCGTGAACCTTATTGGTTACGGCTTTGGTCCATTATTTATCGGAACTATCTCAGATATATTCTTTAGCAGCGGTATAGCAGATTTAGGGGTAACTGCAGAAGAGTTAGCTCGAAACCAATGCCACCCGCGCGTAGTGGCTGAGCTCAGCCAGAACCTGCAGGACGTTTGTGGACAGGTGTACGCACAAAGCCTTCAAACAGCGATGGTCATTGTTGCAGTGATGTACGCAGCCAGCTCCTTATTCTTCGTGTTAACCTGGCGCAGACTGGATAAAGATATGGTCGCCAGGGGATAGCGAGCATTGTCTAGTAAATCGAGAGAGGGCGTTAATGGCCCTCTTCTTTTATTCGCAGTTTGACGAAGAACTAATGCAATAGTCAGCTCTCACCGTAACACAGAATCGCGCCCAGCACTGAGCAAGCTTCAGGCGTTGCTGCCAAAAGGTTTTAAAGCGGTAAGGATAGACCCACCGCGCTCAAAACAGTCCACAAACCAAAAGCAAGAATTAACGCGCCCATTACATGCCGAACAATAGGTCGTCGCGAGAACGTTTGTACTTGCTGGGCAAACACACCAGACACCACCAGCGCAGGGGCAGTTCCCAGACCAAACGCAAACATAGTTGCTGCAGACATGAATGTATTATCCTGGGTAGCGCTAAAAGCTAAGGCGGAATACACTAGGCCACAGGGTAGCCAGCCCCACAACAGCCCCAAACATAACGCCTTGTAGAATCGGTCAACAGGCATCACCCGCTGTGTAAGCGGCTGGATTCTTCGCCAAAGTACATGGCCCAGTTTTTCCAATTTTACCAATCCGTACCACCAGCCCGCCAAGTACAAGCCCATCGCAATCAGCAAGACGCCTGACAACAGTTTTCCAACTGAAACACCCTGATGGTGATGTTCTCCATCACCCATACCGTGCATGGCATGCGGATCTAAATGGATCAGCCACCCCAAGACTCCACCCATGAATGCGTAACTAACCAAGCGCCCGACGTTGTAGAGAACATTGTAGAGCCAACGACTGCGGGCGTTGTCATTGCCTGCAGACACACCCAGCGCGGAGGCAATTCCGCCACACATACCAATGCAATGCACACTGCCCATTAAACCCACAGTAAATGCACTAGCAATACTAATCAGTTGTTCGGTCATATCGAATTAGATGTTGCTGCGCTTGTTATTCGCTAGCGCTGTTACGTTGTTTAGAAGGTGACTGCTCGTCATGATGCTCGCTACTGACCGGGGCATTATCATCATCCAGTAGTATTCGTTGCGATTCTTTATCAAGGTCATCATATTGGCCACTTTTAATCGCCCAAAACAACACACCCATTGCAATACCAATAGCCACCAACACAAGCGGGATCAACAAATAAAGAACTTCCATAGTTTTCATCTTCCGCGAAAATTATCTCGTACTTACGCACTCTGCCGTTTGTCCTAGCGAGGGGGTTTTTGCAAACCCATACAACCGTGTCGCATTCAGTATGACTAACAACGAACTTAAAGACATACCAATGGCCGCCAAATAAGGCGGCACTAATCCAGCGGCTGCGAGCGGTAGGGCTAAAATATTGTACGCCACAGCCCAACTCAAATTTTGCCGAATAATGCGCCGACAATATTCTCCAATTCCTAATGCGTGTTCAACCACACGTAAATCATTATTCAATAAAACGCTATCCGCCTGAATTTGCGCTAAATCCGTAGCCGAAGACATCGCCATCGACACATCAGCACCACTTAAAACGGGTAAATCATTTAGCCCGTCGCCTACCATCAAAACCCGGTGGCCTAAGCTCTGTAGCTGACTGACGCGCTTCAATTTATCTTCCGGACTAACGCCTGAACGGTAGTTGTCTATCCCCACAGCATCGGCGACCACTTTAACTGGTGTCTGATGGTCACCACTAAGCAACTCTACTCCGGTGCCATGCGACTTTAGCGCAGATACAACTGGAGCCGCTTCCGCTCGAACAGAATCACTTACCAAGAAGTGTGCGATCCAACCATGCTGATCAAATAGCCAAATACCTTGCGAGCGACTGTCATCTTCAAGCAAGTCTAAACTCGAACTGGTCCCATCGCTTGCCGCGGCTTTTTTTGCAAAGAGCCAACTACCTAGTCGATACTCCTGACCATCAATACTCCCTTGAACACCCGCGCCGAGTACGGTCTGTATATTGTCAGCAGAAAGAGTTGTTCCGAGCTTTTTGAACACTGCCGCCAGCGGATGTGATGAATGCTGCTCTAACGCGCCTGCAATCTCTACCGCGCTGTCGTTGGTAAAGTGCCGAGATTGATTAATCTCGATAGCATGTAGGGTTATATCTGCGGCCGTCAACGTTCCTGTTTTGTCGAAAATGACGTAATCAATATACGCGAGGTTTTCTAAAACATGTGGCTTTGTGACTAACAAGCCGAGCTGTCGCAAACGATGAATCGCCGCCGTTAAACTAACAGGAGTAGCCAACGATAAAGCGCATGGGCAGGTCACCACCAAAACAGAGAGTGTTACCCACAGTGCATCAGCTGGATGAACGAAATACCAAACCAGCGCAACCGCGGAAGCAACAACTAATACTGCTGCAACAAAATAGCCCGCCAATCGATCAGCTTGTGACACTTGTGACGGTTTTTGATGGAGAGCCTCATCCATCAAATGCTGAATAGCAGAAAGGCGCGTAGCACGACCTACGGCAGTGACTTTAATTACTAACCCGCCCGATAAGTTTATTGTTCCGGCCGCAACGTTATCACCGATGGATCGCGTAACCGCTTGGGCTTCTCCGGTCAACATTGACTCATCGACATGACTAGCACCCTCGATTACTTCGCCGTCGACCGGTATAGTGCCACCCTCTTTCACGTGGATGTAATCATTCACCGCAATCTGATGGAGCATAACGGTTTCAGTTGCTGATCCAGCTCCTTCCGACTGTTCGCTGTCACTCTTTATCCGCTGAGCGTAGTGCGGCAACATACTCGATAGTTGGTTAACGGCAGACTCGTTCCGATGCCTTACCCGCATTTCTAGGTAACGACCGCTCAATAGAAAAAACGTAAACATACTCACGGAGTCAAAATACACTTCCCCTGAGTTTGTTATAGTCGCCCAACAACTCGCCACATAGGCCAGCCCAATGGCTAACGCAACAGGCACGTCCATGGTCAGGTGCCGTGTTTTTAAAGCATGGAAGGCGCCTATAAAGAAAGGACGCGCGCTAAATAAAACCACAGGCGTGGCCACGGCCGCGCTCACTGCTCGCAATAGCCATTGCCATTCAGCGTCCATGCCTTGAAGTGCGCCAGCATAAAGCGCAACGGCAAACATTCCGACCTGCACCATAGCAAAACCCGCAACACCAAGCCGCATCAACGCCAGCCGATTTTCATGCTGTGCCGCTTTGACCGTCTCGGTAGCAATCGCAGGTTTTGGCTGGTAACCGATCTCAGTAAATTTTTTCAGCAATGATGACAATCTGGTATTGTCTTTCCACTTTAGCAAGCAGCGATGGGTAGCTGAGTTAACACTGACAGTTTCTACCGCTTCATCTCGAGACAAATACTCTTCAATTAACCAAGCGCACGCCGCACAGTGAATACCCTCGATATACAAATTGGCCTGCTGACAACCATCGTCTGACGAGGTAACAAACTCATGATTTATCTCGGGGTTATCCCAAGCTGTATAATCGACGGAATTGGCGGCATCGGCGGCTTGCGAGGTTTCAGGGGCAACAAAGTCTTTTCGGTAACGATAAAAGTTGTCTAACCCAGCTCCTTCAATAAGTTCTGCCACAGCCAAACACGCCGTACAACAGAACTCTCGAGGCTGGTTGTTAATAGTTGCGGATACATCGATAGCAGGAGGGATTGGAAGCCCGCATTGGTAACAAGAAGCGGTCATAGCGAATTAAATCAACCTTGAATGTCAACGCTATTTGACTGGCTAAAATCGATCTCACCTTTCAGTTGCCACCCCCCAGTAGCCTGTGCAGCGGGTTCCAGATGCCAGTACCAGCGATTGTTCCATTCACCAAGGTACTCGGCTGAATAGATGAACGATAAAGAATCTGCGCCGGCAATTTTTTTCATTGTTATCGTCGCATCTCGATCGGAAAACGCTGGATGGCTCATCTTTAAGGTCATTGACGATGGCAACGGCTCACTAGCAGACGTAGCTTGTAGCCGAAGAACAACCTCAGCCAATTCAGCATCAAATGTTAGCTGGCCGCGTAGGCCAAGTTTCGCAGCGAGTTCTTGCTGGCTTTTTTTCTCGTTAAGCAGTAAACCTTCTTTGTAGTAATCACCAATAACCACATCATCGCGATTGGAAACCGCTATAGTCACGGTAATACAACACGCAATAATCACCAGAATAAGTGGTGACATGATGAACCAGAACCACTTTTGTTTGTAAGCAGGAATGGTGGATGGGTCTACTAAATGCTCTGTCATAACTGATAAAAACCGATCAAAGTGATTGCCTCCGCTGAACAGCGATTAATTTTCACTGCCGGCTGAAAATCACCCATAGTTATCTTTTCAAGTTCCGATTTCCGAACTCAGGTTGAGATTACTTAAATCGATAAAAGCAAACTACCAGCCAGCTGATATAGCTGGCTGGTAGAAAGCGACTAAGGACTTAAGAAGCGTGCAATATGTGACGCTTCCATTTCTGCGTTATCTTCGGCTTGCACGTAAAACTCAACGCCGATGTTACTCGCCGATAACGCACTCTTTGGAATCGACAAGCGAACAGGTACCGTTAGAATTTCACCCTCTTCCAAATAGATTCGGGTATTACCCAAAAGTTTCGCGTCTTCAATACCCCTGACGGAGACATTGTAATAATGAGGATCTCGGTCTTTATTATTCACACGCAAAGAGTACACGTTTTCAACATTCTCCCCACGAACTCGATAGAGGTTAACACCACGATCTCGTAGCACATCCATACCCACCGGCACTCGGTTAGCGATAGATATCGAAAATAACGTCGCCATTACACACAACGCCAATAAATATCCGATAAGGCGAGGGCGAATAATATGTGCCTTTTTACCTTCGATACTTTCAACCGTCGCGTAGCGAATAAGACCTCGCTCGTAACCTAACTTATCCATGACGCTGTTACAGGCATCAACGCATAAACCGCAATCAATACACTCGTATTGAGTCCCGTCTCGAATATCAATATTGACCGGGCACACCTGCACACACCAGGAACAGTCGATACAATCCCCTAAGCCCTTGGCTTTATAATCCTCTTTAGGTTTGCGAGGACCTCGACTCTCCCCCCGAGAGGCATCATAGCGAACAGCCAATGTATTCTTGTCATACATCACCGATTGGAAGCGAGCATAAGGACACATATATTTGCACACTTGCTCGCGCATGAAACCCGCATTCAGGAACGTTGCCCCAGTAAAGAAGGCAACCCAAAACGCCGCCACGGGATGCACCGTTAAATTGACAATCGACGAAATCAATTCTCGAATCGGGACAAAGTAACCAACGAAAGTCAACGCCGTGACCAATGCAATCAAAAACCAGGTGGCGTAAGTTGCTCCCTTTTTAAATATCTTTTGACTATCCCAGGGTTGCTTATCTAGCTTGATTCGCGCGTTCCGATCACCTTGAATAAAGCTTTCGACGCGTATAAACATCATTGTCCAAACCGTTTGCGGGCAGGTGTAACCACAATAGACACGCCCAACCAGCACGGTAATAGTGAACAGGAGGAAGGCCGCCATAATAAGCAACCAAGCCAAGTACATCGCATCTTGAGGCCAGAAAGTCAGCCAAAAAACATGGAATTTTCGTGCGGGTAAATCGAACAACATGGCCGGGCGACCATCAAGAATCAACCAAGGACAAAGCAAAAAACCGGCTAACAAAGGCATCCCCGTATAACGGCGAACTTTGGTAAAAAAACCGGTTATCTTTCGTGTGTAAATTTTATCGTCTGCAACATACAATTCGCGGTATTGCTTCGGTTTATCTGAAGCGATCTGATCACCCTTTTGCATTTATAACCACCTTTTCAAACATCACATTAACGCGGTGTGTGATGTACAAGACTATACATAAAGTGTAGCGGAAAGAGAGAAGGAAAGTGCCCTTCCTGGTTGCAGACATCGAAGAGAGCCCCAGAATCACGTTCCGGGGCTTTATTATAAGAGCGGGTACTAAGTTGGCAGTACTACTCTGCAAAGCGTTGTGACAAGTTGTATACGTAAGCGCTGAGTAGATGAATCTTCTCCTCGCGCAACGTTTCTGCTTGCGCAGGCATAATGCCATTTCGACCAGATCGAATGGTTTGTGCAATACCCTCGCGAGAACCGCTATATAGCCATGAATCAGAATCAGCTAAGCTAGGCGCGCCAAGCATAGGGTTTCCTGTTCCATCTGCCATATGACAGGCTGCACAGCTTTGCTGAAATAACGGTGCACCTTTTGAGGCGAGCGCTTCATCATGATCCTGACCAGAAAGCTGCAGCACATATTCAGTCACTGATAACACACCCTGCTCGCCAAGAATGCCGCCCCAAGCTGGCATTTGACCTACTCGACCATGAGTAATACTTGCTTTGATGTTTTCAGGAGAACCACCCCAAATCCATTCGCCGTCAGTTAAATTCGGGAATCCAAAGTTACCACCCCCATCAGCTCCGTGACAAACAGCACAGTGCGTGGAGAACAAGCGAACGCCCATTTTCTGCGCGCGAGGATCGTCAGCAAGCTCAGCAATCGACTGCCCCATAATATCCGAATACATCGCTGAATAGCGCTCATCCGCCTTCGCAAATTCATTTTCTAAGCGATTTTCTGACGTCCAGCCTAGCACCCCGGGCCATGAACCTAGGCCAGGATATAAAATGAGGTATATCACGGTAAAAATAAACGTAAGAATAAACATCTGGAACCACCAGCGTGGTAACGGATTATCATACTCCTCGATACCGTCGTAAACGTGACCCGTTGTGCGGTTCTCTTGATCAACATCATCGCGCTTAGCCACCTTGCGGTTGGCTAGGAGCACCCACATCACCAGTACGATTGCAATAACCGTTAAGACAATGATCCAAAGATTCCAAAAGAGACTCATAATGACTCCTGACTTATGAAGGCAGCCAGTTGGCTACCACTTCGCGACTCGCCAGCAAGCCGCGGCTTAACTCACTAAATAGCGTTAGCGTTCTTTCTCGCCGACGCTCTCTGTTGTGCGCGAATGTTGCGACTCATCAGCAAACGGTAGGTTTGCCGCATCGTCGAAACGTTTTTTGCGTCGAGGCGCAAACGCCCACCAACAAATAGCAATGAATGCAATCATCACAATAATTGTTGAAATACCGCGCCACGTATTGATATCCATTGTTTTCGCCTCACTCAAATTTAGCGCTAAACTCTAGCGTTTATGAGTTAACAGCGTGCCAAGCTGCTGTAAATATGCGATGAGTGCATCCACTTCTTTGGTACCTGCTACAGCAGCCTCCGCACCAGCGATGTCTTCATCGGTATAAGGCACACCGACTAAGCGAAGACCACGCATTTTCGCCGCAGTACCTTTGCCGTCCAACTCATTATCAAGCAACCAAGGGAAAGCCGGCATATTCGACTCGGGGACAACCGCTCGCGGATTAAACAAATGCACCCGATGCCAATCATCAGAGTACAAACCACCAACACGTGCCAGGTCAGGCCCAGTACGTTTTGATCCCCACAGGAACGGATGCTCATAAACAGATTCACCAGCCACGGAGTAATGACCGTAGCGCTCTACCTCCGCGCGCAAAGGCCGGATCATTTGCGTATGACAAACGGTACAACCTTCACGAATATAAATATCACGCCCTTCCAACTGAACAGCAGTTAAAGGCTTTAGACCTTCGACCGGTTCGGTGGTTTCTTTTAAGAAAAACATTGGAACTGTTTCGACCAAGGTACCGAAACTGATGGCAACAACCACCAAAATTCCCATTAGAAAAATATTCTTTTCAACTATATCGTGATTCTTCACGCTAAGTTCTCCACTGTCTTTTTGCTATAACGTTGAGAATAAATTAACCGTCGAGCTTAAGCCGCTTGTGGCTCTACAGCTTCAGTTACTTGCGTTCCACCCTGTTGAATAGTGCGGAACACGTTGTAAGACATAATCAGCATACCCAATAGGAACAATGCTCCACCTATTGCACGGACAATGTTGCCTGGGCCTTTCGCTGCAACTGATTCTACGAAGCTATAAGTCAACGTGCCGTCAACGTTAAATGCTCGCCACATCAAACCTTCCATAATGCCGTTAACCCACATCGACGCGATGTATAGTACGGTACCGATAGTCGCTAACCAGAAGTGCGTGTTAATCAGTTTCACGCTCCACATTCCTGGAGTTCGATATAGAGAAGGCAATAAATGATAGATCGCACCGATTGAAATCATTGCTACCCAACCCAACGCACCGGAGTGTACGTGGCCGATAGTCCAGTCGGTGTTATGCGACAAAGCGTTCACCGTTTTAATCGACATCATCGGACCTTCAAAGGTCGACATGCCGTAAAACGATAAAGAGACAACAAGGAAACGTAGGGTTGGATCAGTCGCCAACTTATGCCACGCACCCGACAACGTCATGATCCCATTAATCATGCCCCCCCAGCTTGGCGCCAGCAACATTAAGGACATAACCATTCCTAAACTTTGAGCCCAGTCTGGTAATGCAGAGTAATGAAGGTGATGCGGGCCGGCCCAGATGTAAAGTGCAACCAAAGCCCAGAAATGCACAATGGAAAGTTGGTAAGAGAAAACGGGGCGACCGGCTTGCTTAGGAACCACGTAATACATGATGCCCAAGAACCCAGCAGTCAAGAAAAAGCCTACTGCATTATGGCCATACCACCACTGCACCATCGCATCGGCAGCACCGGCATAAGCAGAGTAAGACTTAAACAAACCCACTGGAATCGCTGCGCTGTTTACCAAATGCAACACAGCGACGGTAATAATGAATGAACCGAAAAACCAGTTTGCAACATAGATGTGGGATGTCTTGCGCTTGACGATAGTGCCAAAGAAAACAATCGCATAGGCTACCCAAACCAATGTAATCAAAATATCAATTGGCCACTCTAGCTCGGCATACTCTTTTGACGTGGTGAAACCCATCGGCAATGTAATAGCGGCCGCGACAATGACCAGTTGCCAACCCCAAAAGGTAAATGGAATTAAAAAGCCACCAAATAATTTCGCCTGACAAGTCCGCTGGACAACATAGTAGGAGGTAGTGAACAACGCACAACCACCGAATGCAAAAATAACCGCATTCGTATGAAGTGGACGAAGACGCCCAAAATGGGTAAAGGGTTGCCAAATGTCGTTGACTTGTGGAAACACAAGTTGAACGGCGAGAATGACGCCAACCAACATGCCAACCACACCCCAAACGACCGTCATGATGGCGAATTGCCTAACAACTTTATAATTATAGGCTTCTACCGATCCATTAGACTCATGTGTCATAACAGGTTTTTCCTCACATTTGTTCGTACAAACGGTGATAACGAACGTAACACTTCAAAATTATTGCGGTGTATTTCCTAGAACAGGATCATGGGATTCTTGGTAAGGCGCTCGTCCCATAGTGTTCACTACAGACTGCAAAATTATTAAGAACCACGATTTGCCCCAAGCAAAACTATAACTCTTCCACAGAGCCAAAACGCGTTGGCGTCATTATAGTTTTCAAACTGCAGTTTATCGACCGAAAATATAAAAAAAGTCCCGCCGAGACTGCTTTCGTCTTGGCGGCCATTATCTTTTATACAGCGTGAGACGCTATTGATAGATATCAACTAAAGATGAGTTTGGGTGTCAGCATCTACCAAATACACGGTATAACTGAGCTGAATGATGCCCTGCTTCAGCGCAGTAACAGAAAAAGGCTCTTTCGTGAGAGCCTTATTTGAGGGGACTG
Source organism: Cellvibrionaceae bacterium (assembly GCA_033852115.1). GTDB lineage: Bacteria > Pseudomonadota > Gammaproteobacteria > Pseudomonadales > Cellvibrionaceae > JAWSVE01. The sequence goes on from JAWSVE010000001.1 coordinate 546,425, forward strand.
CGTCCTTTGTTAGCAGCAATTCGCATTCGGAGCGCATTGAGTTTAATAAAGCCTTCCGCGTCTTTTTGATTGTATGCCCCAGCATCGTCTTCAAAGGTCGCAATGCTTTCATCAAACAAACTGTCATCAGAACGACGACCAACTACCGATACGTTACCTTTGTAGAGCTTGACCCGCACATCGCCATTAACGACTTGTTGCGACTCATCAATTGCCGCCTGCAACATTTTGCGCTCTGGACTCCACCAGTAGCCGTTGTAGATAAGCTCCGCATACTTGGGCATAAAGCTATCTTTGAGATGTGTGACTTCGCGGTCTAGAGTGATCGACTCGATAGCGCGGTGAGCTTTCAACATAACCGTGCCCCCTGGCGTTTCATAACAACCACGAGACTTCATACCGACATATCGGTTTTCGACGATATCTAAACGCCCGATACCATTTTCTCCCGCGACTTTATTCAGAAACGCCAGTACCTGAGCCGCTGACATCTCTTCACCATTGATAGCAACAATGTCGCCACAGCGGTAAGTTAACTCAAGATAAGTTGGCTGATCAGGCGCAGCTTCAGGACTGACAGACCAGCGCCACATGTCGTCTTCAGCTTCTTGCCAGGGATCTTCAAGGATGTCACCTTCATATGAAATGTGCAGCAAGTTTGCATCCATTGAATACGGGGATTTTTTCTTGTTCGAGGAAAAGTCCACAGGAATATTGTGCTCTTTGCAATATGCCATCAACGTCTCACGTGACGTTAAGTCCCACTCGCGCCACGGTGCGATCACGTGGATACCAGGCTTAAGCGCATAAGCACCCAACTCAAAACGCACTTGGTCATTACCCTTACCGGTAGCACCATGGCAGATAGCATCTGCACCGGTCTCGTTGGCAATTTCTATCAATCGCTTAGCGATTAACGGACGCGCGATTGATGTACCGAGCAGGTATTCGCCTTCATAAATGGTGTTTGCACGAAACATTGGAAACACGTAGTCACGCACAAACTCTTCTTGCAAATCATCAATGTAAATTTCTTTCACGCCCAAGGCTTCTGCCTTTGCACGAGCGGGCTCGACCTCTTCCCCTTGCCCGATATCCGCAGTAAATGTCACCACTTCGCAATCGTAGGTTTCTTGCAACCAGCGAACAATCACTGAGGTATCCAACCCACCTGAATAAGCGAGGACGACTTTTTTAATGGATGCATTTGCAGACATGAACTTCTCCAACGGACGGAAATGAGACATCGAGGCGATTTGATCGCACGATTGCACGCGAGTGAATAAGCGTAAGGCCGGACAGATGACAGCGCAATCGAACGAGCGAGCCGGTGATCGGCGCGCATTGTAGCGGGAAACCTACAGCAAGTGTAGAGCTAGTGGCAGATTGGGATGGATCTTACTTAGCGAGAGGCCATTTGATCAGTTTCATCAGGGAATTCCGGCTCCTCATCAGAACTCCCTTTCACCAAGCGGATGGTCACCCGGCGGTTTTGTGCTCGCCCTTTCCTGGTCTGGTTACTGGCCACGGGATACCTTTCTCCATGCCAGCGAGTAACGATCATCTCAGGGGGGACGCCCCTAGCCACCAAAAATTTGGTCACCATTTCGGCCCGTTCCCGTGCCAGCTCAAAATTCTCTACTCGAGATCCTAGGCTGTCGGTATGGCCGTCAACGTAAAACTGGCTAATCTCACCATCGGCTTTAAAGTACAAACCAATATTATCGAGTTTCTCAACCTCCGATGGGTTTAGCGCTTCCTTACTAGAGCCAAAATAAATACTGGTACGCTCTATCTGCTCAAAATTGACCGGCAACAGCCCGGACAAACAACCAAGATAGCGATCATAGGCCGCCCGGAAGTTGACGGCAGAAATAGCAACCTCAACGGATTTTTCAGCGCCGTACCACGGTCTCCGCGTGAAAACGACTTCCATCCCTTGATGCAATTCTGTCAGTACCCGTTGAGATAAACGCGTATCTAAGCGAATAGGGGTGTTTCCCTGGCGAACCTGTACATACCCCATATCCTTGCCAGCGGCATGCTTAACCCACACAGGAGCATGGGATTTAAGTGATGCCTGCCCGCTTTTTAAGCGTGGGGTATCAGAGTCGATGACAAAGCGCTGAGACTCACCGGCTCGCTGATAAAACACTGCATCACCGTAGAACTCGATCCCATGAACCAACCGGCATTCGAAAATCGAAACATTAACCACCCACTCAGACTCGGTAATGTCGGTATCGTATTTAACGGCCAGGCAGGACGTACTCCATGCCACTATGCCAACCAACAAAATAACCACGAATCGCAACATCAACCGTTTAACTCCACCAAAACCAGCACCCGCCGTCGCAACCTGCCGTACTAGAGCACAACACAACAAACCCAGGTATTGTTATAGGTATCGGCCGAAGATGCCTGTGCTTTAACGGCCTTTTTCGGTAGGATGCGCCTTCGCCACACAGCATCCAAACGTGTCGCGATCGTATGCATAAACTATAGGTAATCTCACCATCATGAGCGCAGAACTGACCATTACCCGCCCAGACGACTGGCACATTCACCTCCGGGATGGTGCAACACTGAAAGACACTGTCCGAGATGCTGCACGTTATATGGGGCGGGCCATTGTCATGCCAAATTTAGTTCCTCCAGTGACAACCACTGAGCAAGCTTTGGCCTACCGAGATCGCATCACAGCTGAAATCCCCCAAGGCTCAAGCTTCCAGCCCCTGATGGTGCTCTATCTCACCGATAACACTACGCCTGACACCATTCGCCAAGCGAGCGAAGCAGGCATCGTCGCATGCAAGCTTTACCCTGCGGGGGCTACAACGAATTCAGATGCCGGAGTCACCAACATCCGCAGCATTTACCCAGCATTGGAAGAGATGGAAAAAGTCGGCATGAAGTTGCTCGTGCACGGCGAAGTTACCCATGATGACATTGATATTTTTGACCGCGAGCAGGTATTCATCGACCAAGTGTTAAAACCACTCACAAACCAATTTCCCGGTTTGAAAGTCGTCCTTGAGCATATCTCCACAGAAGATGCCGTCGATTTTGTTACTGCCGCAAACAACAACATCGCTGCTACAGTAACTGCACACCACTTATTATTTAATCGCAATGCGCTGCTAGTCGGCGGCATCCGGCCTCATTACTATTGCTTACCCATTTTGAAAAGCAACCAACACCAGCAGGCTTTAATCAAGGCCGCCACCAGTGGCAATCCGAAGTTCTTCCTTGGTACCGATTCCGCCCCTCACGCCATTAATAAAAAAGAGATCGCATGCGGCTGCGCCGGTTGCTACACCGCTTACACGGCCATAGAAATGTACGCTGAGGCATTCGAACGTGCCGGCGCTCTCGACAACCTCGAAGCATTTGCCAGCCATTTTGGCCCGGATTTTTACGGTCTACCACGCAACAATGACAGTATTACTCTCGTGAAATCCGCATGGCAAATCCCCGAAACACTCGCTCTTGGTGAGCAACATGTCGCTCCACTCTGCGCAGGCGAGACACTTCAATGGCGTATTGCCACCCTTTAATTGGTTATATTTAGGATACACTTTTGAGCGCAAATACTGCCGACAACCAGGACGAACCGAAAACATTAATGGCATCACGCTTCCGTGGTTTTTTACCCGTAGTGATTGATGTAGAAACCGGAGGGTTTAGCTCGCAGACCGATGCGCTGTTAGAAATCGCTGCGGTCCCACTGGAGATGGATGATAACGGCACCCTCTTTCCCGGCGACGTCCTTGATTTTCATGTAGAGCCTTTCGAAGGATCCAATATCGAGCAAGCAGCGCTGGACTTTACAGGGATTGATTTAGATTCGCCTGACCGCCCAGCGGAACCCGAAGAAATTGTCATTAGCGAACTTTGCCGACCTATTCGAAAAGCGGTCAAAGCGGCTGGCTGCAATCGCGCGGTAGTGGTTGGCCATAACGCGCATTTTGATTTGGGTTTTCTAAATGCGGCGGTTGAGCGCTGCGAAATAAAACGTAACCCGTTCCACCCTTTCTCCTGCTTTGATACCGCCACCCTTGGTGGTCTAGCTTATGGTCAAACGGTATTAGCCAAAGCTTGTATCGCTAGTGGTATTGAGTTTAGCAACAGTGACGCGCACTCAGCTGCCTACGATGCGCAAAAAACCGCCGAGCTTTTCTGCCGCATCGTTAATCAGTGGAAGTCCTTGGGTGGCTGGCCGCTGCCAGAAAACAACTAACGCGAACAATATCGCTAGTCGAAATTGTAACTTGGGTACTTATAGTCAATATCAACCGACATGTAATCGCCCGACGCGTTTGCGATATTCCCCAAACCTGAAAATTTCATCAACCGTTGACTTTCTGCATCGTAGTCAACTCGAATTGGGGCAACAAAACGCCTCAACAACCAAGAAGATGGCGCAGCTTCAAAACATCTCGCCTCTCGATTTTCAGCACAAGATACAGACGCCAGTCGAAATGAGTAGCTGGACAACCTCGAAGGGACGAGAAACTGGAAATCTATGTCGTCCTCTACACTCATGCTCCAATTGTTTCTAACCAAGCCATCAAAACCAGCATCAACAACTATACTATCGTCAACACTCAACGCTTGCGTTCTTTCGCCTTCATTTACTGTTTCACGGTATGTGATACTCAGCTGATTATCATTCAACCTTTTTACAGACACTACTTCGCCTACAAGGTAGTTGTATTGAAACACGGCTGGCCGTGTTGCTAATTCACCGTAACGCAACTTTTTAAAGGCAATAATTTTGCTTTGATCATCGCGATACACCACTGAATGAGAGCCAGCTGCTCCTCGCGAATAATGGTATTCGGTGTATAGATGCTGGCCAGTTTTCCTATCGCGCGCATTACCGATAAGATAGGGAAGTTCATACTCAGCGGCAGCAAGCCACTCCTTTTCCAACAATAGTGTTGTGTTGAGATCCTGAGCCGATAACACTGCCGGACAGAAACTTAGCACCAGGTAAGTTACAACGCTGCACAAACCTAAAATCTGATTGTGTCGATATTGCAAAAAGCGCTCACGCATTGGCACAACCTCGGTCGGAGGTGAATGACTCAGTAATCCAAAGCATAGCGGGCAACATCAAAGCCCAGCAGCATGCAACAGTTAGCATCGATATCTCCGCTGACAGTCCGAAACTAACCCCCGTCAGTTTAGCGCCAGAAAAATACGACAGAGGTGCAAACAGAAAGGCCAGGATAACGCTAAGCGATTTTTTAGAGACAAGCCAATTCAGGCTGCGAACGAGTAACGTCGCAAACATTATCCAAATCGACACTAACCAGAGAGGAATTAAAACGCCGCCCGAAAACTCGAAGACACCCATCAAACCCAAGAGTTGATCCATCACGCAACCGGCAACTGACACAACACCAACAACAAACCACTCAGCTCGAGAAAAGGCGGACAGAAGCTGGTTGGCAATCAACACCATGACCAGCGCGACCAAAACCACGAGGCTGCTATCATAAAAAAATAGGGACAAGAACCAACCCACTTGAAAAATCACGGCGTTTCCGACATTGACAACCCAAGAAGCTTGGTTCATTGAACTATCTCACTAGGCTATTCTAGCTTGCGGTTTTGCCAACAAAATTTGTGCTGTACTGATCACCCTTTCCGCGAAACCTCCTTCGCAGTAACACAGATAAAACTCCCACATGCGCGCAAACTCATCACCAAAGCCTTGATTCTTGACCTCTGCTAGACGTTTGTTAAATCGATGCCGCCACTCTTTCAACGTGCGCGCGTAATCGTTGGTAATGTCATGCAAACCAACAATTTGCATATCCGTATCCTTCGACACATGCTGAGCTATAACCTCATTCGAGGGAAGACAGCCGCCAGGGAAAATATACTTTTGAATAAAGTCCACAGCCTTTAATGCGGCATGATAACGTTGATCGGGAATAGTGATGGCCTGAATCAACATCAAACCATCTTCTTTCAGCAAACGACTACACTGCGAGAAATAACTTTGATAATACTGATGACCGACTGCCTCTATCATTTCTATCGACACTATCTTGTCAAAACGGCCTTCGAGTTCTCTGTAATCTTTCAGTAAAACCTGAATTTTTCCAGACAATCCGAGCTGCTCGACTCGGCGAGAAGCATATTCAAACTGCCGTTGAGAAATCGTTGTGGTAGTCACTCGACAACCATAGTGCTGAGCCGCATAAATAGCCATACCACCCCAGCCCGTGCCGATTTCCAACAAATGATCATTTTCGTTAAGTTTCAACTTTTCACAAATAACACGCAGCTTATTAACCGCTGCTTTATCAAGCGAGGTGTGCTGATCATCATATATCGCAGATGAATACATCATTTCCTGATCTAAGAACAGTTCAAAAAAATCGTTCCCCAAGTCGTAATGGGCACCTATGTTTTTCTTTGAACCAGTCAACGTATTAATATTCGCTAACCGCAGAATCCAATTAGACACTTTCGATCCTATTGACATATCGCCATCAAGTTTTTCAACGATAGACATATTCAATACCATAATGCGAATCACATTGGTTAGATCAGGAGTTGTCCAGTCACCCTGCATATAACTTTCACCGGATCCAATCGTTCCGCGCATCAATACATTTAAATAAGCAGCAGGATTTCGAACCTGAATTTTTGCAACCAGATCTCCCTCTTTCTTCGGGGACCCAAACGAAAAAACCTCACCACCTTCCTCAACAATCAAACTGCCCACCCGAAGATTTTCAAACACTTTAAATACCGCTTTCCTCGCGATGCGTTCTTTCATCGAAGCCGGCTTCACTGATACGGAGGGTTGTTTTAAAAGACTTTGGGTTACCTGCATACTAATCACCTAATTAAAACTCTATAAACTATCGCTCAGGGTGAGGGACAAATGAAACACCTTTGATGCGCAGTTTCAACGCCTGCCAATAGATGGCACCAAACACTTTCATGGTCATCAGGGGGTACATTAAGATTTGCTTAGTCAACACCCCTTTCGATATGGGCACACGTGTAAGGTTTAAGTTTGCATAAAACTGCCTTTTCTTGCCCTGCCAATTCGACAACCCAATTTTCAATTCACTTCCTGGCTTACCACCCACCCAACGGTACACCATATCCATATCGAAAAAGGGAGATACGTGCATTGATTTTTCAAAAGATTTACGCTGAACATCATTACTTGGATCACATTCAAGCACGTATCTGCATTTTTCTCTCCACGGTGTATTGGTGACTTCAAGAACGATGAAGCGAAGTGATTCTTGTTGATCAAAACAGTAGTAGCAGGAGATTGGGTTGATAATAAAACCAAAGTAACGCAGGTTAGTTAGAACGCGAACACTCCCGGAAAACGACTGCCCTGTACTGCGGAAAATTTCATCCACCACCGCGTCGTAGATCGTCTCTTGAGGATTACCAATAAAGTCCTTTCGGCGCATCCAACTTAGGTTAAACGTCTTGTTCGACCAGAGTCGACTCGTCGAGAAAATTGTATCGATCTCATCCAAATCGAGATACATCATGAATACGCGATAACTAAAATAGTGCCTCTTAGGGCTGACTCGACAATGTTCCAGCGTGCCTTTATAGATGGCACTTTGATAACAATCGGTAACGCCAGAATCATCGACCGTTAGTGGCCTAGCTTCACTTACGCTGTTACTCACACGCTTCAACGATATCTCAGCACTATTCATTAAGTTACTATTCATTAAGTCACTCTACTTAATTCCAATCTACACCCAACGCCTTAGCTACTCGCTTCGCGCTTACTACACCGTCCTCGTGAAATCCGTTACCCCAGTATGCACCGCAAAACCACGTATTGTTGACCCCATTAATATCAGACCATCGACTTTGAGCGAGAACGGAGTCCATAGAAAATGAGGGGTGCGCGTAATTAAACTTCCCTATCACTTGGTTGGGGTCAATCTTTTCATCAGCGTTCAACGTGACACAGTAAGTTTTTGGCTGATCAAAACCTTGCAATATATTCATATTGTAGGTGAGTATTGCTGCATCTTGACGTTTTGAACTCAGATGATAGTTCCAAGCCGCCCAAGTTTTTCTATTGTTCGGCAGAATAGATTCATCGGTATGCAAAACAACCGAATTGTCCTTATACGGAATAGAGGCGAGTATTTCTGATTCTTCTTTGGATATATCGTGTAGGAGCTTAATTGCCTGGTCGCTATGGCAAGCCAGAATAACGTGGTCAAATGTTTCAACGTTGCCGCCTTTGAATAAGATCTTAACCTTCCCTTCGGTACGCGACACGCTCTCTATTGACGAAGCAGTGACAATACAATCACTAAACTGTTGAGTTAGTGGGCGGAGATACTGCGACGAACCACCCTTGATGACTCTCCACTGAGGCCTATTGTTAACACTTAATAGGCCGTGATTTTTAAAGAACTTCACAAAAAACAGTAGCGGCATTTTCATCACCATATCGTGCGACGCCGACCAAATTGCAGCGCACATAGGTACGAGATAATGCGAAGTAAACAAACCTGAATAGTTATTTTTGTGAAGATATTCGCCTAAGGTTGTGCCTGGATCAATTTGGCCGTTATCAAGGTCAGCAACGGCTTGCTTGTTAAAGCGCAGTATGTTCGACAGCATCACCCAGTATTGGTAACTCAACAAATTCTTTCTTTGCGCGAACAGCGTATTCAGGTTCTCACCACTATACTCAAGCCCGGTATCCTGGCAACTAACACTGAATGTCATATCCGTCGGCTGATTTTCAACACCTAACTCAGTTAATAATTGAATAAAATTTGGGTAGGTCCAGTCGTTATACACGATAAATCCGGTATCGACATGCAACGTCTCTCCATTAACGTCAACCGGGATGGTTGCAGTATGACCTCCAATTCTCGTGTCTTCTTCAAACACACGAATATTGAACCGGTCTTGTCCAGAGGCCGTTTTACCCCCATGCTGTCGCAGCAGGTAAGCAACGGTTAATCCAGATACACCGGCCCCGATAATTGCTACGTTGAGCGGTTTCGAATTTAAATCTGTCACTTAGCCGGCTCCTTCTGTGTTTCTCGGCTTAATTTGTTTACTGCTAACCAGTGCCAAAGCTTAGGAAAACACCTCAGACTATAGAGCAATACGGCAAAACGCTTGGGAAAGGTAATCAAGCGTCGTTTTTCTTTCATCTCTTTCACAATGCATTTAACAGCAGACTCCGTAGAGACAATAAAAGGCATAGAAAAATCATTGGCGTCGGTCATAGGCGTCTTCACAAAGCCCGGCTGTATAATGCTGACTGCGATATTCGTCTCGGCTAAATCTATTCGAAGAGACTCAAAAAAATAATGGACGGCAGCTTTAGAAGCTCCATAAGCCTCCGCTCTGGGGAATGGCACAACGTTCGCCAGAGAAGAAGTTACCAGTATTTGGCGAGATCGACTGGAGGATTTTTCTAGCAGCGGTAGCGCATTGGAAACTGTATTGACCGCACCAAAGTAATTAACATCCATTACCCTTTTCATCGCATCCCAATCAGGGGTATCGATATCAAAGTATTCGCACACTCCAGCATTGATGATTACTCTGTCAATATAACCAAATTTGGCGTCAATCCAGTCTTTAGCATCCTGCATCTGTTGCTGATCGGTAACATCGCAAGTCAGAACGTGGATACCACTAGATTGAGCAGCAAGTTCCTCTAATGCTTGGTTATTCCTGGCAGTGGCCACTATGGTATTGCCGCTTCTCGATAACGTCCTGGCAAGTGCTTGCCCGATACCACTCGAGGCGCCAGTGATCCAGATCACCTCTCCTTGCATCATTGTTGGTCCTTGAATCATTGCTAGCGCTCCGCCAAGTTACGTTTTAACCAACGAATACATCGTCCAATCACCGGAACATGCTCGTAGAGCATTGCCCCCATATCGTAAAAGTCCTCGTGATAACTTATACCGTCTTTCCCGAATTGCAGTTGAGTCACGCCACGTAACGTCAGTGGATGTCCCTTTTGAATTTTGGGATGGCTAAAGTGCATGTCCCACTTGATATACGCTGCGTTGTCGAGAACGAGTTCGTCTAGAAATTCAAACCGACACTCTTCGACGTTTTCGCATAGATCCGCGAAATAATGGTGAAGCGCCGCACGCCCCTTGATCGAATGGATGGGGTCTGTGAATACCACGTCTTTCGCATAAATGACGTCTAACTTTCCCAACTCATGGTCTGAAAAATGGGTATAGAACTGTTTAAATTCTGAGAACATTTGCTCCGGCATAAGCGCCTCGTAAACTTGATACTCTGTCGCACTTCTACGCCCTGCTGCCTGGTTCGGATCACATGCGTTATAGAGTGATCCAACCCTCATCTATGACCGTATACCGTCTACAAGTGGCTTGATGTGTGGGTGGTTTAATGGAAGCTCACTTAGCAAGCACGATTATTCGCTAGGATAAGAGAGACTGCGCAGCTAATATGCGACACATGACTAATTCATCTGATAAGGATCAAGAAAAGGCGCTTGCCAACCAACATTGGACAAGCATCCTGGCGCGGATCAGCGAACGCGATGCGGAAGCCTTTAGCCTCTTTTTCGATCATTTTTCGCCGCGCGTTAAGGCCTTTTGCCTCGCTAAACAACCAGGCGCCAATCTGCTGGCTGAAGAGCTAGTGCAAGAAGTGATGATTAAGGTGTGGGACAAAAGCCATCTGTTCAACCCTAAACTGGCTAGCGTCACAACGTGGCTGTTCACACTGACTCGAAACTGCCAAATTGATCATTTCAGGCGCAACAAGAACCATCTTTATCAAAACCTTGAAGCGGATGACTTGTGGTACGAATATGACACCGCACCAGATCCATTTTTAGCCATTCAGCAGCATAAGTCGGACTTGAACGTTCACCAGTCGCTCAAGGAATTGCCCAGAGAGCAGCACGACGTGCTCGAGAAAGTTTACATACAGGGCCGCACCCAGCAGCAAGCGGCGGAGGAACTTGGCGTTCCTCTCGGCACCGTCAAGTCGCGCGTTCGACTTGCGGTAGCAAAGTTAGAGAAGATGTTGAGGTCTTAACGTCATGACAAACGAGTCAATCCTACACCACCCTTCACAAGAGCTACTCGTCAGCTATGCGGCTGGATCATGTAGCACCAGTCAGGCTTTGTGCATCGCCACACATTTAGAGTTTTGTGCTAAGTGTCGAGCGTTACACAATCGCAACAATGCGATTGGCGGCGCTCTGCTAGACACTGCCGCATCAAGTACTCACAGTGTTAGCTCTATCAACCCTCGTAGTAAATCCCGAGTCATGGAACTGATTGCCAATCGTCAGACCGAGGGGGGGCAAGCGTTAGCGCCCCAAACACCGGAGCCTTTGACGAAAACAGAGCCCTCGCCAAGAAACCAGCTCACACCCAGCAAACAAAGTGCAACGCCCCGAGCACTTCGAAAGCTAGTGCCTGATGGCTTATCATCTATTCGCTGGAAGATGGCTACCTTATCGGTCAAAACATCTGATTTATTTAAGGATCACGATGGCACCAACGTCAGCCTTTTGAAGATTAAAGCCGGAGGAAAAGTGGGCAAACATCGCCATTTAGGCGACGAGTACACGGTAATTTTACAAGGCAGCTTCTCGGACGAAACTGGAGTCTATAAAAAAGGCGACTTTTTATTACGTGATGCCAATCAGCAGCATACACCGGTTGCCACTAAAGACACCGAGTGTATATGTCTAACAGCCCAAGAAGCCCCCCTTCAGTTTACGGGTAAATGGTGGAGTGTTTTCAATCCATTTCTTCGTAAGGCTTTTACTCCGTAAAAACACACAGTGTTACAAGAGAAGTTTTTTTCCACCCACAAAAAAACCCGCTACCGTTACCAGTAGCGGGTTTTTCATTGATCAGCCAAATTTACAGGCTGTCAGCGTTTTCACTAAGGTATTTAGCAACACCCGCTGGAGACGCATCCATACCCGCGTCACCATCTTTCCAGCCTGCTGGACAAACTTCACCGTGCTCTTGGTGGAATGCTAACGCATCAACCATGCGAATCATCTCGTCGATGTTGCGACCAAGTGGGAGGTCATTAATAACCTGATGACGAACAACACCTTCCTCATCAATCAAAAATGAACCGCGATAAGCCATACCATCTGGAGACTCAACATCATAAGCTTTGGAAATTTCATGAGTCATGTCCGCAGCCAATGCGTATTTAACTGGTCCAATACCGCCCTGATCCACTGGAGTGTTACGCCATGCATTGTGAGAGAAGTGAGAATCAATAGACACGCCGATGACTTCTACATTTCGCTTTTTAAACTCATCAAAGCGATGATCGAACGCTAGCAGCTCAGAGGGGCAAACAAAGGTGAAATCCAGAGGATAGAAAAACACAACCGCTTTCTTACCTTTGATAGTGCTGGCCAAGTTGAACTCATCAACAATTTCACCACTTCCTAATACCGCCGGCACGGTAAAATCTGGGGCCGGCTTACCAACTAGTACACCCATAACATACTCCTGATTGTTAATGTATTAATGCGCCACGAGTCAAGATCGCATCTCGCGACAACCCTACGGACACAAGGCGCCCGAAAATCGGTCAAATAGATAAAATATTAGGCTGTTTCACGGCTTAATAGATGTTCGCTATCCTACACCTTCCAATAGCTGGTAACACATTGATTTTTTTAATAATGGCGATAGTCGAATCTAAGAGAGTCGAATCTAAGATAGGCAAATGCAATGAATTCACACCTGACAACCTGATGCAATTGCAATTAAATATTAAATAGCAATAAAACACATTCGTTATTGACAATTATTCGCATTTGACTACAATTCGACTATCACTCACCGTTAACAGGAAACAAAGATGTACATATGCATCTGCAACAGCGTCACAGATCGAGCTATCCATAAAGCTGCTGACAATGGTGCGAGCAGCCTGTTAGAACTGCGCAAAGAGTTAGGTGTAGCCAGCCGCTGTGGGCAATGTGCTTGCGCTGCTCAAGAGGTGTTAGACCAACGCAATAGCGATTTGCCGCAGGACTTCGACCTTTCTTACGCTGTGTGACTTCTCACGCGCTGAGAAAAGGGAGCACACCAACCATTAAGATGGGTGCCGCAATTCACTTGAGATACGGCGTAGCCTTTCGACGCCATACCCACCAAATGCCCACACCGACCTCCACAAGCATTTTTACCAATAAAAAACCGCCCTTCGGCGGTTTTTTATTGGTGGCCTATAAGCTCCTCAGAATCTAACGATAGGCTGCCATAGCGGCCGGAACGGCGGCACCAGAATTGATCTTAGCCCCCATCTGAGTCAGCACGCTATCCAACGCCCCAAGACATAACAGCACGTTACGTTTATTGGCGGCAAAGCCCATCAAGCCGATGCGCCAAACTTTTCCGGCAAGCGCGCCTAACCCAGCACCAATTTCTAAACTGTAGTCATTTAATAACGCCTGCCTAACAGCGGCATCCTCGACGCCTTCGGGAATGGATACGCTGTTGAGCTGCGGTAAGCGAACGCCCTCCTCAACCACCAGCGACAGCCCCATCGCTTCAAAACCCGCTGCCAAAGCGTTGTGGTGCATTGCATGGCGAGCCCAAGCGGCTTCCAATCCCTCTTCTTTCAGTATCAACAAGGATTCATGGAGTGCGTACAAAGCGTTGATTGGCGCTGTGTGGTGGTAAGCACGTTTGCTTTCACCACCCCAGTAACCCATCACCAGATCCATATCGAGAAACCAGCTTTGAACTTTTGATTTTCGCGCTTTAATGGCTTCGATTGCCTTATCACTAAACGTGACCGGGGAGATCCCGGGCACACAGGAAAGACACTTCTGCGTCCCAGAGTAAACCGCATCGGCACCCCAACCGTCGACATCGACCTCAATACCACCGAGAGAGGTCACGGTATCCACGATACTTAGGCAATGGTATTTTTGAGCCAACGCACATAGTGCAGCTGCATCAGAGGTAGCACCTGTTGATGTTTCCGCGTGAACAAAGGCCAAAGCTTTCGCACCAGGGTTGGCTTTTAGCGCAGCTTCTACTTTAGACACGTCGACAGCGGTCCCCCAATCATCCTGAACCATTATCGCGGTAGCGCCGCAGCGCTCTACATTTTCTTTCATCCTGCCGCCGAATACACCGTTTTGACAAACCACCACAGTGTCACCCGGTTCAACTAAATTCACAAAGCAAGCTTCCATTCCGGCAGAACCCGGCGCTGAAACCGGCAACGTTAGCTGGTTTTTGGTTTGAAACGCGTATTGCAACAACGCTTTGATATCATCCATCAGGTCGATAAACGCAGGATCTAGATGTCCAATAGTAGGACGAGAAAGCGCTTCTAAAATACGCGGATTGACGTCGGACGGGCCCGGGCCCATCAACGTTCGAACAGGAGGATTAAATTGTCCCGGCATGGGTAACTCCAAAGTAAGGTAAAAATTCAGGGCGAGATTTTAACGAAAGCGTTTATGAATTGCGAAAGTTTGATGAACACCCGAAATCAAAAACGAAAAAACCCCGCTAGCGCGGGGTTTTAACGTTGAACTGACTAACTGGCTGAATTAGAAGTTAGCAGTAACACCTAACTTAATAGTACGTCCCAATGCACTGTGAGTGAAAGGATCGTAGTTAAGATCAAGCTCAACAAAGGGTGGATCTTCGTCGGTCAAGTTTTCAATGGTAACGTTGAAAACAGTTTCAGCAAGATCAGTTGACATAATGTAACGATAGGTGAAGTCATAAGTTACCCAGCTATCGATTTTAGGTTGTTTTCCGCCATTAGCTGTAATAGAGCTAGGACGGATATCAACATACTCATCGATCATGCGAGCAGTAAGGCGGAAGTTATTCGCATCACCCATGGCATATTGCGCATAGATGTTACCTTTAACCTCAGGCAGAGGGTAAGCAGAAGTTTGCGCATTCAAAGCACCAACTGCATCACGACCTTCTTCAACTAGGATACCTTCAACATACACGTCTTCGAAATCATACCCAAGAGTGTAGCTACCAGCAGTACCGGCAGTGATAACGTCACCGTTAGCTAGATCCCAATCGTAACTCAAAGCCCAGTCAATACCTGAAATTTCTCGGTCCGATCCGTTTACGTTGTTGGTACGAACGCGAGAGATATTGTCAATGCCACAAGTGCCAGAGAAGGTAAAGCGAGACTCAAGACCAGCGTATAAAGCATTACCACAGTTATCGTCTAGAGCAGAAGCTGGATCACCAAACATAGCTGCAACCATGCCACCTAGAGGATCAGTAGTCAGGGCTTCAGTCATATCGAACAACCAGTAATCCAATGACGCATTCAGCCCACCGTGTGTCCAAATCACACCCAAGTTGTATGCATCTGCTTTTTCTGGCTGGAGCTCTGGATCACCGAAGGTATCGATAGCACGGAACGTACTATTGATATTCTGCAAGCTAGTTCCTGATGCATCCTGCAACGACACTTGAGTTGGAGCGCGGAAAGTAGAACTGTATGACGTACGGAACGCCATCCAATCAGTGGCTTGCCAGCGAAGCGCTACCTTAGGATCAGTAGTGCTACCAGTTTCACCACCATACGCCTCATGACGCAACGCTATTGTAGCTTCAAGAGTGTCAGTAAGAGGTAACATAAACTCAGCAAAAACTGCAGACACATCTGAATCTAGAGTAGAGTTTCGGCTTCCTCCTAAGAAGAAGAAAATGCCAGTATCAACAGCCTCACCAGCTGCGGCACACGTAGTAAATGCACCAGCTTCATTGAGAGTATATTGAGTTTCAGCTGCAGCAGCACATGGATTGATATCCAAGTTTTGGTTGGCAGAAACGCTTCTCTCATACTCATTATCACGGTATTGAATACCCGCAGCCCATTGGATCATACCGCCAGACAGCTCAACCCCTAAGTCACCATTAAATACAGCGTCAAAAGTAAGGTTAGTGTTAGTGGTAGTATCCCAACGTTCAGCAAACATCCAGTCTAACAACTCAGCGTTGTTGTTCAGATTTGCATTATCTACGTTCGGGTTAGCAACGCCAGTAATAGAGTTCGCTGCAATGGCAGTACTAAATGGATTGAAGTAATAGCAACCATTAGTACCAGGAGTAAGCGTATTACAGTTTGGACCACCTAGACCCACTAGAGCCGCTTGATAGTGGTTTACCACTGTATCATGGCCAATTCGATGCCCCTCAACCTCGGAGTAGGACAAGCTAACATCCCAACCGATAGAGTCACCAATCAAGCCACTAAAGCCGGTAGCAAATCTAAATTGCTCGTACGAGCGATCGTCAACGGTAGCATCGTTACCCTGAAGAGGGTTTCCGCCCCAACCATATGGTCGAAATGTTAAGACAGCTTGTGTAACACCATTTGTAGTAAATGGAGCAACTGAGGGATAGGCAGCTTCCCATGCAGCGAACGCAGGGTGAGTGCCATAAGTCGCGTCATTCTTCGGAATATAAAACATACCAAAGAAGCTACTAGCGGTAGGGCTTTGGGTCGCTAGATAAGAAGGCGAAGTATTGAACTCTGTTTCAGTTTTGGAATAAGTTCCCTCAATATGGAAATCAATATCCGGACCGAAAGTTAGGTTGTATTCAGCATGAGCTTGGTAGCGATCTAATGGATCAACCAAATTGTCAAGCGCTGTGTATTGAAAACGACAACGAGGCACACCGCTGGTAATTTGCGAAGCATTAGCCACAAAATCATTACAACCGCCATCAATTAACGGGACAATACCAAGAGGGTTTGTAGCTGAGGGTCCAACGAGACCACCGTTAATGTCAGTGATAAATCCACCTGGGCTACCACCGCCTGACCAACCACCTCGAGGGTTCTCTTCGAAGCTCTTTAGCGCCCAATCGCGCTCAGAATTGTCAAGCTCGCTTTTAGTCTGGTAACCCAAACTCAACAAGAAATTTTGGTTGTCGCCAACCCAACCCCAGTTTGCTTTCAGGTTAGTGTTTCCATCAGAACCATCTACAAACTGATGATCCAAGCCTAGTTCAAAGCCATCAAGGTCAGTCTTGGTGATGAAGTTAACAACACCAGCAACAGCGTCAGAACCGTAAAGAACGGCCGCACCGTCTTTCAAAATTTCAACTCGACCCATTGCAGCAAGTGGCAACAAGTTAGTATCAACAGAATCAGTGTCTGGGTTATTGGCTACGCGCTTACCGTTAACCAAAACCAACGTACGTTGAGGCCCTAAACCGCGAAGGTTAATAGTACCCGCGCCATTAGCGCCCTGTGCTTTACCATCGAATCGGTTTGAAGAACCAAGCACACCAGAACTCACTGGTTGGTTTTTGATGAACTCCAACATATCTGGAGAACCGATTTTCGCCATTTCTTCTGAGGTGACCACATCAACGGGTACCGCAGCATCTTCTGGCGAGCCAGGAATGTAAGAACCGGTGACGATCACTTCTTCGATCACCTGTCCGCTATCCTGTGCGAATGTTAATGAAGAGGCGCCTGATACGGCCAGACCGGCCAACGCCATATAGAGTGGTGTTCGCTTCATATTGAAACTTCCCCCGTTATAGGATTGCTATTGAGTTATTATTGGGCCGGTATCCTTACTCTTTTTTAAATAAGAGTCAATGCCTTCGCTCATTTGATCGGTGGAATTACACGAAATGTCTGGAGGCTGCTCAATTAGCGCCCAAAAGGTCAAAAATCGGGTGTTTTTTGGTAATTATTCGCTAAAAATGCTGCAACAAACTGTTACCAAACTACACAGTGGCTGCATTGCAACAACCAGTGCTAGTAACCCTGAGAAACAACTTTAACGTCAACACACGCAAACAACTGCAACTCACCAGGCATAAACTCTTCTGTTTTGACCACGACTATTGAAGTAGTTAGCGTCTAACAAACAGTCAATCAACCTCTAGATAAATGTTATCTATAGTTACATCTCAACATCACTTACAGACGCAGCAAAGCAACCAGGAATTAAAAATCACTTGAAGTGATTTAATTAAAATTAATATAAATAGTTTGAACAACAACCAGTGCTGCAAGCGCGCCTGATACGATCTTCCAAAATAATAAGGGGTTACGCTCGATAAATGGTGCCTGCTTCTGCTTACTAATTAACGATGCATTGGGTACAGAAAAATCGTGGAGAAATTCAGAAAACGCATGGTAACGCTTTCGAGGATCCGGTTCGGTGGCTTTTTGCAAACATAAATCCAACCATTGAGGTATGTCGTTACGGGAGTTGATACTCGAACGATAGGTCCAGTCGCTGAAATGTTTGGGTAATCGATTGGCGAGGTTTTCTTTAAATGGAAGCTTGCCGGTCAACATTTCGTACGCGATAACACCGAGCGAAAATAAATCTGACATCGCGTGGTACTGCCCCATTACTGTTTCCGGCGCCACATAATCAACCGTTCCCACTGGAACCTCATCATCAATAACCGATTGAATTTCTTGCAACCCCTGAACAAGCACAGTACCAAAGTCAATCAATTTAACTTGACCTCGCTCATCCAACATTATGTTGTCGGGCTTCAAATCTCGATGAGACATACCTTGCCGCTGAAAAACACGCAGTGCATCGACGATTGATTTTATAATATTTCGCACTGCTTGAATGGAAGGTTGAGGGTTATCGTACATCCATTGTTGCAGTGTTCGTCCTTTGATGTTTTCGCATAGATGATAGAGAAACGGTGAGTTTTCTGGGCGCTCGTAAATCTTCATCACTCGCGGATTATTGATTCGCCGACCCACCCATTGTTCGCGTATAAAACCCTCTAAGTAAACCGGATCATCGGCAAAATTTTCCGAAGGCGCCTTAAGGACAAACGTTTTATGCGTCCCTTTCTCGCAAACAACATATAAATGACTACGAGATCCACTATGCAACACATCAAGAATTTCGTATCCATCAATGACGTTCCCCACCTCCATGACAGGAGGGATTTTTAGCGCGGTTAGCTGACGATGAACCTCGTCGATTTCTTCGGTGGGCAAGCTATCAATCTTAACCACCAAACAACTAAGATTATCTTCACTGCCTCGCTCAAACGCAGTATCAACAAATCCTTTTGCCACTCCTTCCAAGGCAAAGCCTTCGCTTTCACCCCGCTTTATAAAATCAGCGAATTCAGCATATTTTAGATACTCATGGACGCCATCGGTGGTTAACACGAAGACGTCACCCTCTTGAAGACTCTCTTGGTAATAGTCGACTTCCAGCCGACTATCCATACCCAACGCACGCACAAGATAACCTTGATCACCACCCTGATTATGCGTGTGATCCCGAGTCAGCAACACACATTCACCCTCACGCACGCGATAAACGCGACTATCGCCAACGTGAAAAATATGCGCGGTGGTAGATTTACAAACCAGTGAACTGAAAGTTGTGACCAGACCGTTGTGCGGAAGGTAAGATGACTGCCCTTGAGAAAAGAGCCAAGCACTCATTGAAGACAGCACTCGTGCCGCCGCTGTTTTAACCGGCCAAGTATCGGGGGTACTTAAATAATCTTCAATAAACTGGGTTACACTCGTTTGACTTGCCTTCTGTGAGTTTTCACTACAACTGACACCATCTGCAATGCAAGCTACCGAGCCTTTTAAATGCCGAGTACCAATATTGGGCTGAAATGCTGCGAACGCATCTTGGTTTTCAGGTTTTCGGCCAGCAATAGAATAGCCGCCAAAACTAAGCGACAAAACATTAGAAGTATCTACCGCTAGATCAACACCCACTTACCTAACTCGCATTATTCTTATAGTTTCTAAAAGCTGGCCAAACATCGAGCTGAGCCAGCAACTCCATATTTAACCAGTTGCTGACCTAGCAAAATGTCATGTCCCGAGACAAAAATTACTATTTCACATCAATGAGTTCAACAGAACCGTCTTCACGCACTTCAGCCATTTGGCCTTCAGGCTCTTCCATAAAGAGCAAAGTAATAAAACCAACAACTGCAGTACCTGCAATCACGAAGAAGAAAGTTGAATAGTCGACAAACGATAGAACAGTTAAATAAACAACAGCCCCCACGTTCCCGTACGCCCCTGTCATACCAGCTATTTGCCCTGTCAAACGACGCTTGATTAACGGCACTACCGCAAACACGGCGCCCTCCCCCGATTGCACAAAGAAAGAGCATGCCATCGCAGCGACTACCGCAACCCATACAGCCCAGCCTGAATCGATAATACCCATCACAAAATAGCCTGCGGCCAATCCAGCCGTCAAGAACAACAATGTTTTACGTCGACCCGCTTTATCACTAATGAGTCCACCCGCAGGCCGAGACATCAAATTCATGAAAGCATAAGCAGAAGCAACCATACCCGCAACAACTGGGCTTAAGCCAAAAGTTTCCGCAAAGAAAAGAGGCAGCATAGAAATCACGGCCAACTCGGAGCCAAAGGTCGCAAAGTACAAAATATTCAAAACAGCTACCTGTTTGAACTTATAGCGATGTAGCTCAGGAACCGGCTTTTCAAATACTTCTTTGTTTACTTGCCAAACTTTTGATATATCAAAGAAATAAAGTACAACCAAACCAACATAAATAGAATTCACAACAAAATCGCTTAGAATGTCTGCTCCCTGAGGAGCCAGTTTCCAAGCGAGCAGCGCCAGCGCTGCATACATAGGCACTTTCATCACAAGCAGCAAGTAGAAGTCGCCCTTACTGGTGACCTCCATAGCGCCAACATTTTTTGGTTTGAAGTAGGTAGATCCTTTAGGAGTATCATTGACATTCTTGTAGTAAATAAACGAGAAGACTAAGCTCATCACGCCAGTAATACCAATGGCATAACGCCAACCCTCATCACCGCCAAACATTAGAGCAACAGTGGGTAGAGTGAATGCCGCTGCTGCTGACCCAAAGTTACCCCAGCCCCCATAGATACCTTCGGCCGTACCCAACTCATTGGCCGGAAACCACTCAGACACCATGCGAATACCAATGACAAAACCTGCGCCAATAAAACCAAGTAGGAAGCGTGCCAGTGCCAATTGTGTATAAGTATCAGCTAACGCAAACATAAAACACGGGACGGAACAAACCATCAACAACCCCGAGTAAATGAGGCGAGGACCATATTTATCCGTCAACATACCGATTAAGACGCGCGCAGGAATCGTCAGCGCAACATTCATTATCAGCAACGTTTTCAGCTGGTCCATCGAAATATCAAGCGATGATCCGATGGCCTGCATCATTGGTGCATGGTTAAACCACACGAAAAAAGTAATAAAAAACGCCATCCAAGACAGGTGAAGTATTTTCATCTTTCCTGTAAAGGAAAATATGTTGAGCTTTTCGGAAGACATGTATATCCCTTTTTAAAAAGTAAACGCTATTTTTTAAGCCAAAAAAAAGGGTGGCGAACCACCCCAAGGCTTAGAGAGCAATTGGTTAAATCAAAATGAAAGGTTGAAATTTATTATTCTTTTCCTAACTGTACTTTTCCACTTTCTATGCGAACAGGAAATGTATCGATTGACACAGTCTCATCTTCCAGGCAAGTGCCGGTTGTTAGACTGAAATGCTGCTTGTAGAGCGGTGATGCAACAACCAACTCACCACCAATAGACCCGATGAGACCTCGTGATAAAACGTTCGCTTCACCAAACGGATCAAAGTTATCTACGGCAAATACATCGTCACTAGTGGCCAATCTAAAAATCGCAACTTGACGACCATTAAATAGTGCACACACCCCAGTATTAGGTGCTATGTCATCCAACTGACAAACGGTTTCCCAATTATTCGCTACTGCTGTCATGCGTTACCCCACCGCTTCTAAAATTTTGATACGCTCTTCTTTGGTTGCAGGACGTCGCTGACCACGCTCATCCATATAGACCAAGTTATCATCAGCCGCATCTGCGTTAATAAAGTGTTGGAAACGTTTAAGTTTTTCGGGACTTTCAATCGTTGTTTTCCATTCGCATTGATATGTCTCAATCACTTTTGCCATCTCTGCTTCAAGCTCATCGCAAATCCCCAGCTTGTCGTCAACAATGACACTTTTTAGGTAATCCAATCCACCTTCTAAGTTTTCCAGCCAAACGGAGGTACGCTGTAAGCGATCTGCCGTACGGATATAGAACATGTAAAAGCGATCGATGTATTTCTTCAGCGTTTCATCATCGATATCCGTCGCAAATAAATCGGCATGGCGAGGTCGCATACCACCGTTACCACAAACGTAAAGGTTCCAACCTTTTTCGGTGGATATGACTCCAACGTCTTTGCTCTGCGCCTCAGCGCACTCACGGGTACAACCGGAGACCGCCATTTTTAATTTATGTGGCGAGCGTAAACCTCGATAACGCTCTTCTAACTCAATCGCCATGGATACAGAGTCTTGCACGCCGTAGCGACACCACGTGCTACCAACGCACGACTTAACGGTACGTAAAGATTTACCGTAAGCATGGCCAGTTTCAAAGCCCGCATCGACGAGCTTGCGCCAAATTATCGGCAGCTCATGCAACTGCGCGCCAAATAAATCAATTCGCTGGCCGCCAGTAATCTTCGTGTACAAATTAAATTCTTTTGCCACTTCGCCGAGAACAATGAGTTTTTCTGGCGTAATTTCACCACCAGCAACACGAGGGACTACAGAGTACGTGCCGTCTTTTTGCATATTGCCAAGAAAAACATCGTTGGTATCTTGCAACCCAATGTGCTCATCTTTAAGCACGTATTCGTTCCAATATGACGCCAAGATTGACCCCACAGCGGGCTTACAAATTTCGCAACCGTGCCCGCTACCATGGTCTTCGAGTAATTCTGCAAACGTTTTGATCTTCTTAACACGAACAATGTCAGCCAATTCTTGACGAGAATATTCGAAGTGCTCGCAAATATTGTTCGATACTTCGACACCTAATTTAACCAGCTCAGCATCTAACACCTGTTTCACCAGGGCGGTACAGCCTCCACATGCCGTCGATGCTGTTGTAGTCGCTTTAATATCACCCATTGTGACGGCGCCGCCCTGGACCGCTTGGCAAATTGCGCCCTTAGAGACATCGTTACAAGAACAAATCTGTGCAGTATCAGGCAAGGCATCAACACCCATAGTCGGTGCTGCGCCATCTAAGCTTGGCAAGATTAACGCTTCGGGGCTGCCAGGCAATTCAATATTATTGAGCATCATCTGCAGAAGATTACCGTAAGCATCGACATCACCGACCAACACCGCACCTAGCAAATACTTACTATCAGCCGACACAATCAGGCGCTTATATACCTGATCAACATCGTTGTGATAGATGTAAGACAATGAACCTTCAGTCCGCCCTTGCGCGTCTCCAATACTGGCCACATCGACACCAAGCAACTTCAGCTTGGTACTCATGTCGGCACCGGTAAACTCTTCCTCACCACCGGTGATATGCGATGCCGCCACTTTTGCCATTTGATAGCCCGGCGCCACCAACCCAAAGATACGACCATCCCAAAGAGCACACTCGCCTACTGCATAGATGTCTGGAGAAGATGTTTGGCAATTGTTGTTCACCACAATACCGCCACGAGGACCAACTTCTAGACCGCAGCTTCGCGCCAGCTCATCTTGCGGGCGAATACCCGCTGAGAACAAAATCATGTCAGTTTCAAGGAAAGAGCCATCCGCAAAATTCATTCGGTAACGGCATTCTTCTCCCGCAACGATTTCTTGAGTATTCTTTTCTGTGTGAACTTCTACATCGAGTTCTTCAATTTTGGTGCGGAGTAATTGACCACCACCCTCGTCTAACTGAACAGCCATTAGACGCGGCGCAAACTCAACGACATGCGTTTTTAGACCGAGGTTTTTTAGCGCGTTGGCCGCTTCAAGACCAAGCAAACCGCCACCGACAACCACACCAACCTGACTCTCTTTAGCTGAGGCGGTAATCGCCTCGAGATCTTCTATGGTGCGATACACTAAACAGTGAGGCTGATCTTTACCTGGGATAGGCGGAACAAAAGGAAACGAGCCCGTGGCGAGCACTAACTTATCAAAAGACTCAACCTTACCTGAGGCGGTTGTTACAGTTTTGGCATCCGCATCAAAGCTAACGACCTTGTCGTTGAGCAAGTACGTCACGCCATTTTGCGTGTAGTACGCTTCATCCGTGAGAGCGAGGTCTTCTGCTGTAGCACCACTAAAGTACGCGCTTAGCTGAACTCGGTCGTACGCTAGTCGAGGCTCTTCCGAGAACGTAATAATATCTTGTCGCTCTGCGTCGGGGGCACCGAGGAGTGACTGGATAAACTTATGGCCAACCATACCATTCCCGACCACTAAGACTCGTTGTTTTTCCATCAAAATCCACCTTACTGCTTGCTGGTTACATCGTTGACGCTGATCAACTCTCGATTTTCAACTTGTTGGGTATCATCAAAGGCTGGATGAGTGGTGACACTTCGCTTCGCCAAAACCGGATGACCCCATCGCCGCATTTCGTTTTGGCTAATAAAGCAAGTCTAATGCCAGAAAATAACAAAAAATAAAACTCTTACATTTCAATAAGTTAAAAAATGCAGCACCAACTCTGGGCAAATGCGACCCGACATGCCGCACCACCCTACCGCAAAAAGCACATATCATGGCTCACTACTGGTGCAGGACCAACACCAGCGCAGCCCCATATTGAGGCACAAATGATCCTATTCTCGGCGTACCCTTTTCACCTATATCGTTGATACAATGCCTCCAATTACATTTTCTCAGCTTTGATACCGCTACCATGCAACAGCAATAGTATTTACGGGTCCATATCAACCCACGTTGCAGAACCACGTATCAATCCCTTACATGAGCCTCATTGATGCCATTAGTTGATCCATTTGCTAGGCAGGTTAATTACCTCAGAATTTCGGTCACCGACCGTTGCGATTTTCGTTGCGTATACTGCATGACAGAAGAGATGCAGTTTTTGCCTCGTCAACAAGTACTTTCGCTGGAAGAAATCACACAAATCGCCAAAGCATTTGTTGAGCTTGGAGTAACAAAAATTCGCATCACTGGCGGCGAGCCGCTGGTCCGCAATAACGTCATGGCTCTTTTTGAGCAACTCGGGGCGCTGAACGGATTGAGTGAACTTACACTCACGACAAACGGCTCTCAGCTGAGCCGCTATGCGAGCCAGTTGAAAAACGCAGGCGTCAAACGCATTAACATCAGTCTGGATAGTTTACGACCAGACCGCTTTAAAGAAATGACGAGAACCGGTGACCTCAACAACGTACTTGCCGGTGTCGATGCTGCAATCAGCGCTGGGTTTGAGCGAATAAAGTTAAACGCCGTCGTACTCAAAAACCGAAACGCTGACGAAGTCATTGATTTAGTGGATTTCGCAGTGAATAAATCCATTGATATAAGCTTCATCGAAGAAATGCCATTAGGCGCCATTACCGACCATGTGCGTGGTGAAGAGTTTTTGAGCAGTGCGGCACTTAGAGAATTAATTAGCCAACGCTACACACTGACGCAACTCACCGACACCACTGGCGGCCCGTCGAAGTATTGGCAAATTGGCGAGACCCTCTCTCGCGCAGGGTTTATCTCTCCTCACAGCGAAAATTTTTGTGCCACCTGTAATCGAGTACGCTTGACCGCTGAAGGCCGACTTCTGTTGTGCCTAGGAAACGAACATTCGGTTGATCTTCGCCAACAAGTGCGCGACTACCCAAATGATATAGAAAAACTAAAGCAAGCCATCAGGGATGCAATACTCATTAAACCCGAACGCCACTATTTTGATCACAGCGATGAACCGCAGATTGTGCGTTTAATGAACATGACCGGCGGTTGATTACATGAGGTTATTTGGCATTACCGGCTGGAAAAACAGCGGTAAAACAACGTTGATGGTAAACATCGTGTCGGAACTACGTCGGCGCAACTATAGCGTCGCAACCATTAAACACGCCCATCACGAATTTGATATTGACCAACCAGGAAAAGACAGCTTTCGACATCGCACCGCAGGTGCCTCTCAAGTCATTGTTGCTTCATCGAAACGTTGGGCTTTGGTGAAAGAGCTTGATCAACAACCCGAGCCGACTCTCGATCAGCTTTTAGCGAAATTAGACCCAGTGGACTTCGTTATCGTCGAAGGCTTTAAGCGCTCCCCTCACCCGAAGCTTGCCGTAGTGCGTCCCGACCATAACGCAGAGCCACTTCCCGACGCAGAGCCATTGCTAGCCTTAGCTTCAGATCAATCAATTAATGCAATTGATTACGGCTGCAACGGGCCAGTATTCCCTTTAACCGACGTCAAACAAATTTGCGATTTCATAGTAGAGAATGCCAACAATGACTTCAGCGCTTAATGTTGCGATATTAACTGTTTCAGATACTCGCACACTTGAAAATGATACGTCTGGACAATACCTTGTCGACTCCTTACAAAGTCACGGCCATCGATTACAGCACCGTCATATTGTCATCGATGATATCTACCAGATGCGCGCGATCGTTTCCGAGTGGATTGCCGATAACGATACCCACGCAATAATCACAACAGGTGGCACAGGGTTTACCGGGCGAGACAGTACGCCTGAAGCACTCAGTGTATTATTTGATAAAACTATCGAAGGGTTTGGTGAGCTATTTCGCCAACTATCTTACGATGATATTGGTAACTCAACTATTCAATCTAGGGCAACCGCTGGTCTCGCCAACAACACCGTTATATTTTGTTTGCCTGGTTCTACTGGCGCATGCCGCCTTGCTTGGGAAAAAATTATTGCTGCCCAGCTCGACGATACGCACCGACCCTGTAATTTTGCGGAACTGATTTTAAAGGGCAGCCACGCCCATTAATGTAAAAGCGATACGGAGACACTGTGGATAAACAAACGCAAACCGAAATAGAAGCCGCTGCCTTTAGACGTTTAGTACAACACTTTGACGAACGCAAAGACGTGCAAAATATCGAGCTAATGAACCTAGCCGGGTTTTGCAGAAACTGCTTGAGCAAATGGTACATGGCAGCCGCCGAAGAGCGCGGAGAGTCAATCGACTACGCGCAAGCCCGCGAAATAATTTACGGCATGCCGTACGATGAATGGAAAAACGCTTACCAAACAGAAGCAACGGCAGAACAACAGGCCGCATTCGCAAAAAGCCACTCTCACGATTAGCGCAGCATTCCATTCGTCGTTAAAAAGACGTTTTCGCCTCCACGACGACCTGATATCGATCCACGTCGTCGGGGCGATTGAATGGGAAAGCAATATCGATGTGCAAAATACTTTTACTCTGTGCTCGGCTTGATGCTATTCGCAACCCAAACCCCGCATCCGACAACCAACCCGTAGCACCGTCGTTACGATCCCCAGTTTCCCAGGCTCTTCCCACATCCAAAAACGCGGCAGCTCCGACCCTAAAAATACGCAATATATGCCAATCAGTGTAATAGCGGTGCTCAGCTGTAAACACCACACTACGATCCCCCTCTTGATAGCGAGATGGATAACCACGCAGCCTTTCATCTGACCCCACTAAGATTTGTTCACTTCCTGGTAAATTGCGGGCATATCGTGCATCTGCCGCGAAATAGGTTCCGTGCTTTTTATAGACGCCATTATAGTAACGCCAACTGAGCGCCACCTGTACTTCATCACTAATGTCTTCATCATAGCGCCAAAAACCGTTGATGCTCGATTCAAGTTGCATCAATGTGTGGTCAGATAACATCCAAGCATCTCGATAATACAAATCAAGTACTAACCTATCTTCATCAGAGCCAAAAGATTTATCCGCAACACCAAGCAGAGCACTCCAGGTAACCCCTAAGTTAAAATCTTCAATGCGGTGCATCTGGTTTAGGTTATTGACTTTAATAAAACTTTCGTGAATTTTTTCGGTAGAGATAAACGGATAATTAACTTCTCTATTTTGTGGTATACCGGACGCACTGAAGTCGCCGGACAAGGGCTCGTATTCTTCCAGCTGAGTATTGACACCGAGCCACCAACGCTGGGTTTTACCGTCAACCCAGCCATTGGACAACCCCCAATAAGCGCGAGCACTTTGCTTGTAGGTTTGAAAAGTCGCAACCTCCTCACCTCGCTCGAAGAGGTCATCCTCGCGCTCCACATCGTGATATGCAACGCCCCACGCATTGTGTGAATTCAGAGAATAAAATGGCCGCTCCACAACGACATCAGTTTGAGAACCATCAGAATTGTCAGCATAAAACAACTCCAACCGGTGGCGACTGCCAACCACGCTATTGTCGATATAACCCAGTTGCCAGCCGTCGCGATCCGTCGTGGATTTATATTCAACGGACAAGGTTTCTCCCCGCCCCAAGAAATTAGCATCAGTCACGTATAGGCTTGTTTTATCATTTCCTCCAGAACGGCTGAGGGAACCTCCGGCGTACAACGTCCAAACCTCTCGAGTCACTACCTCCATGTCCACGCGATTACCACACAACTGATAAGGCCAAATACGCGCATCGTACAAGTAGTCGGCCTCGCGTAAAATTCGGGCAGACTCCTCAACAACGCGCGGCTCATAGACATCACCCGGGGCAAAAAGGATTTGATCGCGCAATATCCGTTTTTTTGTATCAATGTGTAGCCAGTCAACCAACGAAAAAAGTTGATTATCTTCCTTAGGGTCATTCGCATTAAAAATTGGATAGCGGGAGTATTGGATCTCTCCGACAACCGTACCACTGGGGATTTGTGCAGGCTCAACAGGACTGGGCGCGAGAGATATATCAAACGGCGCACTCCCCGGCTTGGTAAACTCTATACATTGATCCATGCCCTCACCACCAGCCTCTGGCTCGAGGTATGTTTGGGCAAAAAGCATACTACTCATCCCAAATGGGAAAGCGGAGACAAAAATAGTTGTTAGGTGTCGTAACATAAAAAGTTGGAAACCGTTAGGCGGCAATTATTGTTATTATAGAAACCTGCGGGCAGTATCACCCCTATAATTTGAGAACAATAGACAAGAGGTTAGCATGACTGATAGCACCGATGAACTACTCAATCAAACTTGTGAAGCGTGCCGCATAGATGCTCCACGTGTTACCGAGGAAGAAGCCACAGAGCTGCACAAACAAATTCCGGAGTGGGAATTAGTCATTGACGATGGTGTAAAGCAATTACATCGACGCTATAGCTTTCCAGACTTTGCCAGTGCACTGGCTTTTACCAATGAGGTTGCGGCAATTGCCGAAGACGAAGGTCATCACCCCGCGTTACTGCTGGAATGGGGTAGCGTCAACGTCGCCTGGTGGTCCCACAAAATACGCGGGTTACATAAAAACGATTTCGTCATGGCGGCAAAAACCGATTCGCTTTACAACAGCTAACAATGCGTTTCCAACAAATTGAGATAGCCAATCTAATCGGCTAATTTAAAAAAGCCAGTGTGGATTCACACTGGCTTTTTTATGTGATAGCGGTTTTGCCGAAAACTAATTGTGGAGAATCAAAGCCGTGCCATGTGCCTTTAAAATGGCTGCCAACGAATACCGCCGTATATCTGCCCTCTATCATAGGCAAACTTCAGGTTTGAATTATCAAAGTCTTCGTAGCGTGCACCAATAATGACATCGAGGTTGATAAATTTTTTACGCACAATTCGACGTATCAATTCTGCTTCGAACCGAAAACCTTCTCGTCTTCTACCGCTTTCTTCTTCTGCGTTCACATCGTCAATCGCATTATCATAGCGGCGATGGTTGTAACTTAGCCCGAGGGTAAAACGCACGTAATCTCCATTGCGATAGCGCAGCCGCATGTAGGCTTTACCTGCCAGGCTATCGTAATAACCATCTTCATTGTCTAGTCGCTGATAAACGTTAAGCCCCCATTTAAATTTCCAACGTTTTGCTATGCGATGATCGAGACCATTTTTGGCCTCTAGATAACGATAACTCAAGTCTGAGTTCAGGATTTCATTCCCGTCTTCATCTTTTGCTCGTCTATCTGTGTAATTACGTCGCGCAAATACAATCGAGTTTTCAAACTGAGTGTTGGGCCAAATTTCTTTTTCAAAACCCAACTCTAAATCAGCCTGCTGATAATCGAGATTAGACGGTGGAGGGGCAGGATTACCCGAC
The DNA here is from genome assembly GCA_033852115.1 of Cellvibrionaceae bacterium. GTDB lineage: Bacteria > Pseudomonadota > Gammaproteobacteria > Pseudomonadales > Cellvibrionaceae > JAWSVE01. Next base: position 576,534 of record JAWSVE010000001.1, read on the forward strand.
AAATAAAAAAACTCTTCGTCCTGATAATCGTAGTAATCCTTGTCTTTAACTTTGAGTTCGTAAACAAACTTAGCATCTTCAGATAGGGGTACTTTACCGTTGGTTTTAACTTCTACCCAGGTTGCGTCAAAACGTTCACCGATAGGCACATCGTACCAAGTCTTTACATCTCCGGTACTGCGGTCGACATACACAGAGTCTTTGCGATTAACATTCACTTCCCAACGGTAAGTGGCTCTGCCATTTTTCGTCTTCGGACGCCATTTCCAGCCTAGATCAAGATTCGCATCCAGCTCTTCAGTATTGTCCTCAGATGTGGTTTCTTCCCCCGTCACATAGTCCGTATTTCGAATATGCACCTCATAATAGTATCCCGTAAAACCAGGGGTGTGGGATAGCTCAAATCGGGTTTCGCTAAACGCACCGTTGTCCAGATCGAGAGTATCTGTCAATTTATTGGGGTTGGAATCAACACCGTTTATGATATCAATGGTAAAGTCATGAGCGACTGCATTCCCCGCAGCACCTAATAACCCAGCCAAACCAAAGCAAAACGAACTCAGCACTCGCCTTTTTGCTAACCACTCTACGTTCATACTGTCTAACCTTCTAAAACACAGGCGTACTTTACTGGATATTCGGCTCAATCGCGATAGTCGTACTCGCTTCCGCATACATTTGCTCTAAAGCACCATTTCCTTCACGGAAGTTTAGGTAGTTATCAAGCAGTGCAACGAGCTGCTTGTATTCCCCTAGACTATTCAAGGCTCCCGCTAGATTCACCACCAGTTTTTCGTTATTGGGCAAGGTAGCTGAGTTCGATAACAAAGCTACCGTTTCGCGATACCGGCCGGAGCGGTTGAGTACCGCCGACAGATTCACGAGTGCCTTGTCTCTTGAAGCGTCTAACTCGAGGACTTGGCGGTTGAGTAATTCAGCTAACGCCAAATCTTCAGCATCGAGCGCCCGAACACCTAAGTTATACATCTTAGTAATGACAGCAGGGCGATAGGCTTCAACGGGCAAATTCAAAATGACATCGCCAGCTTTACGCAATTCGCCCCGCTCTCGCTGCACATCGAACAAGAGTATTTTTGCGCTAACACTGTCTGGGTTGAGTGCAACCAGACGCTGAACTTCAACATACGCCTGTTGGTATTCAGCTAATTGCATATAGCTTTTGGCTAACATCTCGCGATAACGTCGATTGGCTGGTACGGCATCGGTTAGGTCAATCAAATGCGGAAGTGCCTGGTCATATTGCTGAGTATCAATATACAACTTGGCAAGATTGTACTGCGCATTCGTATAATTTGAGTCAATATCCAGCGCGGCTAGCAGCTGATCTTCAGCTTCGTCATACCGATCTTGTCGTAGCAACAATAGCGCAAAATTAAAATGAGCTATCTTGTGATTAGGCGCAAGCGATAAAAGCGATCGGTAGGCCGCTTCAGCTTCATCGGCCTTTCCGTCTCTTACAAAGCTAAGCGCCAAGCTCAATCGGTATTGAGTATCGGTTGGCACAAGCGCTACCGCCGTTTGCAGATAGGGTTTTGCATCCGCGGGCAATCCTGCATCCATCAACCATCGACCCAACTGGTACTGAAGCAAATGGCTGTCCGGTGACATGTTGATTAGGCGCACGATACCCTTAGTTGCCCGTTTGTATTGACCATCTGCTGCGGCAGCCTCCGCTTTCCTGAGTTGCCATTCACTAAAAAGAAACGGGTCTTCGAAATGGTTGAGTGTTTTCCGGTTCTGTGCAACTAGCCGGTTATCCTTTTCACTACAACGAATAGACTTAATGGATAAACCACAAACATACAGATGGTAAGTTTCAATCCACTCAGCGATGCGCAACATTTCAGCGTTCTCGTCCTTGCTTGCAAGAAGCGAGGCACTATCCTCTCGGAGCTGCGCCATCGATTGCCAATCAGCATTTACAATGACCTGCATCCAGCGTACTAAAGTACTTTCTTCCGGTGATAGTGTTTGTTGGCTGATCCACTGTAACGATTTTTTTGAAGCATTCTTGCGCCCAGTCAATATATTGATGTGCGCCAAACTCCAGCGGGCTGGTGCAAATTCCGGTGCTCGCTTTGATATATCACGCAGTTCACTTCGTGCTGCCTCTGGTTTTTGCATCAGCCACAGCAACTGCGCTCGATTGTACTGAGCCAACAAATAATCCGGTTGAAGCTTTAGCGCGTTATCGAGTGTCGCTAACACCTCGTTCCAAGGTTTTTCATTTCTCAATTGCGCTATTGCAAGCTTACGCCATGCTGGCGCATAACTCGGTCTGTATTCTATAGACTTGGCGAATACTTCTTCTGCGGTACTGTACTCACGCAACATCATTAAGGCGCTCGCTTTTGCCGAAAGCGACTTACCTTTTTTGATACCACTGGAAATTTCAATTGCGCGATCTAGCTCCACAACCGCATTGCTATAATCTTGCACTTTAAGTAACGTCAAACCCAAGTTGATTTGACTAGCTTGATGGAAATTATCTAACGATAAAATATGACGGTACGTTTGAATAGCGCCCGCTAAATCACCACTGACAGAATGCCATTTAGCCAGCAAAAACTGAAAATTCACGTCGTTTGGGTAATAGCGAGCAAATTCGACTATAAGCTCTCCCGCGGCTGTTGGAGCTTCTTTTTCGTAACGTTCTAGCACCCCCAACCAGACATGTGGCGCTGCTGCGGGATATTGACTTATTAGCGCTGGAAAACCGGAGTAAGATTCGTTGAGATAGCGATAAATAATATTGACGTATTCACTATCGTCATTGGATAACTCCGCTGCATCTATCCCCACCTCATCGCTATCACTCGCTTCCTCGGCGGCAATTAGAATACTGCTATTGACCTCTTGCGATTTACTTAGCAGCATTCGTTCACTGACAAAAAAAACCAACACCAACAAGGCGCAAATACAGGAAACAATCAACCCATTGTCATGCCAGGTGATCCCCTTCGCTGCCAAAAATGGACGATTCGTCTTTTCCGCTGTGAGATTATTCATGAGGTTAAATCCACCCGAACTTGCTGAAGCAGATCCATTAAACCTCGATTATGAATATTCTGAATCTCTAGCCCAGGTCGCGCATTGACCTCAAGTACCAATGGCCCCAAGACTTTGTCTATACAAATATCACAACCGAGATACCCCAAAGGAATGGCTCGATAGCAATCTTTCGCCATGCCCAAAACAGCTGGCCAGTGCGGTATTTTAATCGTATCCAGGGCGCGGCCAGTATCAGGGTGATGAGTAACCGGCTGGCCGTTATGTTCTGCTCGATACGTACAGCCTGATGACAAATCAATCGCGGCACCAATCGCACCTTGATGAAGGTTTGCCTTGCCACCGGATGCATTGGTAGGAATGCGTAACATCGCGGCAACAATTTCGCCATGGTGCAAAATCACACGGATATCGCACAAACCTCGATTAAAATCTTCCACGTTGGAAAGTTCACCTGGCACGGTCAGCCGATCATCCGTGACCAACAATGGCTCGATAAAAGCAATATCAGGTTGACCGTCAACGGAAAAACTACCTTGTAGAATTTCTTGTACGTGTCGGTATATATCGCCTTCACTAAGTTCACTCTTGTTTGTGGTCAGCCAGCCAGATTCAGACCGACCATCGAGAACCAAAATACCACGACCTCGACTACCGGTATTCGGTTTGACAACAAATTTATCCCACTGCTGAATATCGCTAGACAAGGATTGGCAGGTCAACACAGAATTGTAACTCGCTAAGGTTTCAGGTACCGCCACGCCCTGTGCCGACAGCGCGGCTTTTGCGGCAAGCTTGTCGTTGGCTAAGCGGATAAGATCATTGGTGTTGTCCATCATGACGAAATCTCGATTGCGCTTGTTAATACCAAGCAACCCAGATTGATAAACGCCTCGCAATATTCGATGAAAACGCCAAAGCTCGCTAACACGAATCCCCATCCAGCGGCCGATAGCCAATTGCGCTGCAAAGACCAACAGATAACTTTCCGGATAGGATGCAAATATGCCGCGCAGCAACAACGAATCGAAGGCAAAGTAGCAAACAGCAATGAGCGCTAACGTACCGAGAGTGTGCGTTACGATATCGGCTAACACACCGTCTTCTGCCATGTGATGTAATCGTTCTGCGGTGAAAGAAATAATGACAACAGGAAACAGCGCAATAATTCCCAGCTGAATTGGCGAGTGTGTTACGTCAAGCAACGCGATAACGACCAAGAAAAACACAGTCACCACGGTAATGACGGCCGCCAATCGAGGGACCTTCAACATCCGGCCCCGTTCCAACACACGATAGACGGTAAACGCGACCGCCAAAATCGACATGAATGCAACAACGCCAAGTAATAACCCGGTATAACGGCAAGCGGCAGCAACCAACATCGGCATAAAAACGCCGAAGGTTTTCACACCAATCACATTGCGAAAAAAGCTGATGCACAACGCACAAAAAGGAAAGAGCAGGAAAATTCCGGCTGTTTGCTCATCAAGTCCAAGTGCGGCTAAAAGTGCAACCGTATTGAATCGATCCGCCGAATCAGGTGACATGATCGCCGCTTGTGTACCGGCAGGAATTTGTCGACTGTTGGAAGAAAACCGATAATCGAAATTGATATTGCTAGTGCGACGAAATAGCACGTGATCACCGCGATACAACTCTAAATAGTTGTCTGGCAAACTGGCAAAATGACCATTGGTTGGGTCAAACGGCACCCAATATTCACCGACGCGTACTTCGACCCATTGATGTGATGTCTTTTTTTCCCGCGCATCAAGAATCACCCCGCCCACCAGTCGAGCCGGTAAATGGTTTAAGCGCGCTAATGCCACAAACAACCGACTCTTACCGTTGCAACTTGCTTGTCTCAACCGTAATGCCGTTAGCGCATCGGTTGTCCCCTTGAACGGCACAGACTCTAGTTCGTCATGGGTAAACTGGTAGATCGCATGCAGTGTATCGATCACTCGGTTCGAGGTAGGCGCTAACGTCTGCCATAGCGCTTTGATTTCGGGATCGTTAACTTGAACGTCTTTGGTGGCCTTCAACTGATCTGAATATGCCGCATTGTATTGGGTCGGCAAAAGAATATCGGGGTCAATGGAAAAATTAACCGCGTGGATGATCAAGCTCGCGTTATAACTTAATTTCACCTTATTGGAGGGAGCCTCCCCCGACCACAGCGCGCGCAAACCGCCCGCTTCAGGTTCGAGGTAATAGTCCAACTGGCTAGATTGTATAGACTGCTCAACCACTGTTTGACGAGGTGAGTTTTCTGGGACAAAGGTCGAAATCTCAACTTCTCGACCACCGGCATCAAACAACATGGCAACGTTGAACTGCTGAACGGTGACGGGGTACAACTGTTGAATACGCTCTGGCGTGCCCACCATGTGCCAGGCCAGTATCACAATGCCTAAACACAGAAACACGATATCTGGCCGCCGTATCAGCGGACGAGATATCCGATCATGAAATGTTGAAAGACTAAAACCTGCCATAAATGAGTAACTCGCGCTTAGCGCCGTGCCAATGTCTTCGCCTACGTGTCCCTGCCTACGCAGGCGCCCATTCTATCTTTTGCTTATTACTCAGTCCGGTTATTTCTCACACTTTGTAGCGGCTTTACAGGCCCTAGTTCACAACCGGTAAACACGTTTGGCATTGGCGTAGAAGAGCTTGTGTTTTTCGTCTTCCGAGCAGTCCATCACCATTTTCTTGAAGGCATTCCACACCACGTGGTACGACAAACTCCACTTATCCACTGGGAAGTTACTTTCAAACATGCAGCGATCGACGCCAAAGCACTCCAAGGTATGCAAGTAGTAGCGTGATTGCGCGTCGATGAATTCATCTGAGGTCGGCGGAACGTCGCCCAGATTCCAGCCAAATCCATTGTCAGGCATTGCCAGCCCACCGAGTTTAGCGACCACATTAGGACATTGGGCGATGTCAGCGATATCTTTACGCCATTGTTGATAGATCTCATCCCGTTGGCCCGCGTAAGGCCCCACGCCCAGCGGGGTACCAAAATGGTCGAGCACAATGGTTGTCTCAGGCACGGATTTTACAAACTCAAGAAAGTCCCGATTTTGATGATGGTAGTGCCACGTATCGTATGTTAACCCTTGCGCACCAAGCGTTCTAACGCCGCGCCTAAAGTCCTCATCGAGGTACAGGTCAGCGGGCTGGCGGGGTTTAATAAATAGGATATCGCGATTTGCCTCGTAGGCCCCCGCTTGACGAATACCGCGAAACCGCCCTTTTGCCGCGTTCGCGTGCCCGTCGAGCACCTGCTGGAGAACCTCGGTCGGCAGACGCAGATCAGCGGCAGCAACGATGCCTGCGACACGGGCTTGCCCCGCATCACCCACATCACTTTGGTCCGCAATCGCCGTCACAAACTCGGTTTCACCAATGGGCCTAAGATGTTCTGGCCCTTCTTTACGGTATTCAGCGTGACACTCAATAAATACCGTTTTTTCAATGTTGTGCCCGGAATTTGTATCACCCCAAAGCTCAGGCAACAGGTAATCCCCCGCTCCCCGGGCTATCCACAAATGATGATGTGGGTCGATAATCGGTCGTTCAGGCTCAACGATCTCTTCTACAACAGCCTCTAGCCAGTCGTGGTTTTCATGAATTATTGGTTTTTTGGTGTCAGTCATCTCGCCCCCAGGTCTCATCGCCATTTGGCTGCTTCACAAAGTCAGCCATGATAGCGCGGATTTAACCCCCGTAGAATGTGAACCAGTCCGTAGGGCATGGAGTCCTATCATCAGAACATGGCGAATTTAACCGCCAGTCGTTACACTTTAGGAAAGTCCGATGGCGTCGATATCTAAGCGCCCGGATCGACGATCGATCAATCGCCGCTAATCAACAGGGAAACTCGTGGTAGACAAAAGTATCGTAAAAAATGAACCTGTACCGCAAACCATTATGTTTGCCGATGTTTCGGGCAGCTCTGCAATCTACAAAGCCTTGGGCAATGTCGCCGCAAAGCGACTTATCGATGCCGTCATCCACTCCATGCGCAAGATCACTCAAGCTCACAATGGCGAGGTTGTAAAAACCATTGGCGACGAGATCATGGCCAGGTTTAACTCTCCCGCTGATGCCTGCCGCGCAGCAATAGAAATTCAACGCAGCAGCCAACAAAAAAGCCATCAAAGTGAACAGCAATTGGCACTGCGCATCGGCATGGACTATGGCAATACTTTAGTCGATGGCAATGATGTTTTCGGCGATACCGTCAATGATGCCGCCTGTGTGGCACACATCGCGCGAGCCAACCAATTAGTCGTTACACAAAATTTAGTGGATGCGCTACCCGATGAGTTACGAAACAGTTGTGAAGAGTTTGACCGCGTTAATTTGAAAGGCGACACCGAAAAATGCTTTATATACCGTGTTATCTGGGAAGGTCCCGAAGAAAACCATGAAGCCACACGGGTCATGCATATTAATCATGTGACGCAAAAAATTAATACCAAACAACTACAGCTCTCGTTCAACAATCAAATTTTTGTTATCACACCCGAAGATGTGCCGTTTATTATTGGACGAGATCATCGCAAAGCACACCTGCATATCGACTCAAGTCTGGCCTCACGCGATCATTGCCAAATTACTCTACAACGTGGGAAATTTGTGTTGCAGGATCACAGCACCAACGGCACCTATGTTCAAACACCGGATCAAAACGAAATATACCTGCGACGAGAAGAAATCCCGTTAGCTGGAAAAGGGACAATTTCCATAGGCCGACGCGCGCACCAAGCCAAAGAACTCACTATCAGTTATCAGCTCTAGCCCTCTCTTTCCACCAAACTGTCAGCGTGTACCTCGGCTTTTGCCTTTATAGCCATTAAACGCAGCGCTTCTATTAGATCATTTACTTCATAAAGCCATGCTTTTACTCCCTCAAAGCATGAAAAACCGATCGGGCCAAGGTACCTTTTGATAGCAGGTAAGCGACAACTAACGTGACGCGCCGCCTCCCTCGTGGCGCAAAGAACCTCTTTTTCAGAATAGTGTTAACCCGTTCAAATTTTAAAAAGGGACAGAGCCAAACCGTCTAAATTCCCCCCTCATCTTCCCCAGGAGAAACTGGCAGTATGGTCGATAATTACTGTTAGAGGAGGTGCTGTCATGAAACACAGAATCACCCAGTCAGCTCAACGGCACATGGAAAGAAACCACTCGCATCATGCCCAGGCCAACGTAATAAACCCAGCCTGGCAAATGTCGATCACATTCGCCATGGCATTCACCATCGCGTGCATACTTTCATTCTTAATGACCCACAGTGCGTCGGCCGAATCGGTCCCTGCTCAACCGGTGCTCGAAAGCCCTTTTATCCCAGATGACAACGAGTTTTTCACAGGCAAAAAGGGCACAAAAGGTAACTGGCTGACAAGTAAAGCGCGCTCTCTCGATAACACTGAATTATTACAAACAGCCAACAATTTGCGGATCAATGAGATGTCTGCTGGCCAACGTATGCATAACTACTATTGGATTCAGGGCGGCAGCGACAAATTGACCTCTGGTAAATCCGCCTCAAAATACCTTTTGCAATCCTTTGCCAAGGCCTACTGGAATTACCTGCGCGAAACTGAGTTTAATGGCCTAGCAATTATTCCTGATGCTGATGGTGCTGGCTCAATCAAGATTAACCGTCGCGATATTGATTACAAACTGCGTGTGTCGGCGGATCGCGTTAAGCTGATGGTAAAACTCGATTTCTAGCCACAGTCTTCTGTACAATCACGCCTTTTCAGCGTGATTTTTTTATGGGCAACCACTCAGATACCTCCCCCTCCTTCAGCCACTCCCCTAGTTCGAGTCCACAGCCGGTCAGCATCGCAGGCCCCTTTCGACGAATCGCCGCGCTGGGGTACGATCTATTACTTCTCGGTGGAATTAGTCTCATTTATGGCGCCGTTGCACTGGCCATAGGTAAAGCCGTTGGCGTACCTGTCGAGCAAGCGCAACAACCTTTACTGTTTTCCATTGCGGTACAGTTAGGTTGGGCTGGCGTTATTGCCAGCTTTTATTGCTACTTTTGGGTTCATGGTGGACAAACCTTGGGCATGCGCGCATGGCGGCTGCGTTTAGTCACACCGGAAGGGCAACCCGTGAGGACCATTCAAGCCGCCAAACGCTGTGCCATCAGCCCATTTGGCGTACTTCTAGGGGGAATTGGATACTGGTGGTGCTGGCTGAATAGTGAAAGAAAAGCTCTCCACGATTTGCTTAGCGACACAACGGTTGTGTGTTTACCGAAACCCGAAAAAAAAACGACAACGCCTTCAACCTAACGCGAGCGTAACATCCACAAACCAATAGACGCTGAAAACATAATTGGAATGGCAACCGCAATAAGCGCTGAGAAGCCGAAAACGAGGCTCGATGCGGCAGCAAAGTCCTGCAGCACAGTGAACACAATCCCAACTGTCACCGCAATGGTTAGACGGAAACCCATCGTCGATTCACGCAGCGAACCAAAAATAAACGAGATGCCCACCAGCGCCAAGCCGACTACCACTAACGGCTGAGAAATTTTTTGCCAAAAAGTCAGCCACAACTCATTGCTTTCTAATCCCTGCGCATCTCGATCTCGTGCATACCGATAAAGGCTTCGGATCGATAACGCTTCAACCGGCAGCACTAAATCGTTTAGCAGCGTCGGCGTTAACTGCGTTTCCCAATGACGCGAAGTGAACCGCTGTTGTTCAACATAGGGCAATGCATCGTTCAATTCAGTGGATGTGGATTCCGGAAATACAAATCGGCTATCACGACCTTCTTCCAAGCGCCAACCGTCGGCATAGTAGGTGGCCTCCTTAGCAAAACTGCTAGACAACAAGCGCTTGCGATCCTCTGCAAATTGATAGGTTGTGACACCGTACAGTTTGCGGTTTAACCCACTAAAAAACTGGAATGCGTTGTTATCCAAATACCAAACACCCACCTCAGAGTCTAGCGCCCGATTATCCGCTGTGGCCGACGCTTTGACACCTTCGGCCAACTGGGTAGTAAGCGGAGTGACATATTCACCCCAAAGTACGCCGAGAAAGGTCAGAGCCAAAATAGGCCGCATCGCAATCCAAACTACCCGCCGCCCACTAACGCCCGCTGCGCGGACAATAACCAGCTCATTTGCATTAGCATGTTGCCCCAGACCGATGACACAACCGAGAAACGCGGCAAAGGTAAGGTTTTCATAGATTGCTCCAGGTATAAGCCAAAGGGAATGAACAAATACATTGGAAAGAGTGTATGCATCGTCAAGGTTTCGAAGCTCGGAAACTAAGATCGAGAGATAATGCAAAAAAACTAAAATACAGAGGGTTCCCAGTGTCGCGAATAATACCGTGCGACCCAGGTAACGGTTGAGGCGCCTTAGCATCACTGTGCGTCCCCTTTCTCTTTATTCACGGCTGACTTTAACGGGCTTCGTAATTTACCGCGAGGCTGCCCATTGTTATGCCACAAAAGGCCGCAAGCAACTGTAATAAAAATAGCGTGGACCCACCATAAACCAAACGACACCGGAATCTTTTTTTCCTCTAGCCAACCCCGACCGGCAATCAATAGCGCCGGATAAAACATAAAAATAAAAAAGGCAGGCACTAATTTGGAAAAACGGCCTTGCCTTGGATTGGTATGACTGAGAGGCACCGCAATAAGCGTCGCCACTAGCACCATAATGGGTAAAGCCAATCGCCAATGTAGCTCGGCTTTGAAAGCAGGATGACTAATTTCTAACAATTCGCGTACGGTGACATTCTCAACACGAATACGGTTACTCTTTTTAACTTCGCGCTGCGGCAAATAATATCCATAACGATCAAATTTTAGCTGCCGATAATTGGCTTTACCGGGTGTCCCTATGTATTGATAACCGTCTTTTAGCAACAAATAGCGACGGCCTGAATCGGGGTCAAACCATTCCTCCGCTGTGTCTGAAACGAGCACCGATAACGGCTGGCCATCATCAACATCACTAGAGGTCATTTCTGCGATAAACACTTTTTGCATTTGTGTTTTATCGTCGTTAAAACTTTTGAAGTACACCGTTGCACTGTTACCACTCAGCGCTTGAAAACGGTTGGGAGATAAAATATCGAGCTCACTTCGACTGGCTTGCTGCAAACGAATCGCTTCCACTTGTCGCAGTGAATAAGGCCCAAGAAAGAGTGAAATAGTCCCAACGATTATGGCTATCAACGACGCTGGCACCATCACGTAAGCAAGAATTCGTCGCTTACTGACACCGCAACCCGACAAAACAGCCATCTCGTTATCAACATACAAACGCCCGAGTGCCACGAAAATGCCGAGAAAAAAACCTACCGGTAAAATCAGCGATAAGAATTCAGGGATACGATAACCAATAATCGTAAAGATCGCGCTTGATGCCAGTTCGCCTCGCCACGCTTCGTCCAAATACTGAGCGAATCGACGACCAAGCGAAAATACCAGCCAGGCGCAACTAATAACAACAGTGGTGGTTAAAATTTCTCGCGATAGATAACGAAGAATAATCACTGGGAATAGAGCCTAATTCGGTCGTCAACCGACTGAGTTGTTATAATGAAGAGTATCAACGCTGCCCCTTTTGCCCTGCGTTGTTCATAGCGTACACTATGACGCCGACAACACACCGCAAAATCAAAGCGTTCGCATTATACCTGTGGGACATCACGAATCCCATGTTTGTTACGACGAACCTTAATCGCATTCCGGCTACCTAAGATAGGAAACCCTATGAAGTTCACGATCGCCAGTAGTTCTAGCGCCAACCTTACAGTAACAACCGCCAAAAGCAGCTGCGTAGTGCTGCCGATTTTCGAAAAAGGCAAACTAGCCAACAGTACAAGCGAATTCGATAAAGCCAGCGGCGGCTTGGTTCAGAAATTGATCAAATCAGGGGATATCAAAGGCAAAAATGCCGAATGTACGCTACTTCACCACCCTGCCGGGATGAAAGCCGAGCGAGTCATATTATTGGGGCTTGGCGATCAAAAAGGCAGCAGCATTAGCAACCTCCGCAAAGCTCTCCAGGCGCTCTTTGCTTGTATCAACAAAACCGCCAGCAAATCAGTGCATTTATACTTTTCAGAGATCACAGTCGAAGGCAAAGAGCCTGAATGGGTTGCAGAGCAGGCCATTTTAGCGGCAGCTGGCAGCACCTATAGCTATCAAGAAACGAAAAGCAAAAAGACGCCAGCCCCGAGCTTTAAACAATTCACCTTGGTCTGTGATGGAAAAGTCAGCGCCGCGATCAAAGCCAGCGTCGCTCAAGCCGCAGCGACTGCTGAAGGCGTCGCCGCAGCGAAAGAGTTAGGTAACCTACCGGGCAATATTTGCACGCCGTCCTACATAGCCAAGCAAGCCAAAGCCCTCGCCCGCAAGTCTTCGTCACTCTCGGTCAATGTCCTCAGCGAAAAGCAAATGGCTGACCTTGGTATGGGTTCATTGTTAAGTGTCTCGGCGGGCAGTAAAGAACCCGCGCAACTTATCGTGATGAATTACCAGGGCGGCGCAAAATCTAAAGCACCGACCGTCCTCGTTGGCAAAGGCATTACCTTTGATACGGGCGGTATAAGTCTGAAGCCAGGTGCAGGCATGGATGAAATGAAGTTCGACATGTGTGGCGCTGCCAGCGTGATGGGTGTGATAACGGCACTCACCGAATTAAAACCGAAAATCAATGTTATTGGCGTTATCGCCGCCGCTGAGAATATGCCTAGTGGTAAAGCGACTAAGCCTGGCGATATCGTTACGTCAATGGCGGGCAAAACCATTGAAATTCTCAACACTGATGCGGAAGGCCGTTTAGTATTGTGTGATGCGCTCACCTACGTTGAACGCTTCAAACCTGCTGCGGTTATCGATATCGCAACACTCACCGGTGCTTGCGTCGTGGCACTGGGTGCTCATGCCAGCGGTTTATACAGCAACCGAGATGAACTCGCGGCAAAGCTGCTGAGTGCAGGCGAGAGTGCCGGCGACCGGGCATGGCATATGCCGTTATGGGATGAATACAAAGAGCAGCTTTCCAGCAATTTTGCTGACCTTGCCAATATTGGCGGCCCTGGCGGCGGCAGCGTAACGGCGGCCTGTTTCCTGTCTCACTTTACTGAAAGTTACCCCTGGGCCCACTTAGACATCGCGGGTACCGCGTGGCTAAGCGGCAATGCCAAAGGTGCAACCGGTCGGCCGGTGCCGCTGTTAATGAATTACCTCATTAACAATGCCAAGTAACCTAGCCAGGTAAAGTCAGTATCGTGCCACAAGTTGATTTTTACGTACTACCAAGGGAAGAGCTTAGCGCCCGCCTTGAATTTGTTTGTCGCCTCGCCGAAAAACTCTTCAAGATGGGCAAGCCTACGCAAATAGCACTACCAGACCAAGACTCGGTCAAACAGCTCGACCAAATGCTGTGGGCATACCCTGCGGAAGCCTTTATCCCGCACAGTTGTGACACGCCTTCAAACAGCACACCCAATGCAATGGAGCTGATTCATCTCAGCGTGGGAAGCACGCCGCGGTCTGATGCAGGGCAAGGCGTCTTAATTAATTTGTGCCCAAGCACGGTAGAGGCACCGGCTGCTTTTGAACGGCTGGTAGAAGTCGTCGTCAAAGCGCCGGAAGTGTTAACCGCAACGCGACAACACTTCAAAACTTACCGAGAACTTGGCTATTCGATACAATCCCACGATATTGCCCATTAGCAAGGCATTTCATCACACTATGATCACGTTAGCAGCTAGGGTTCATTGATGTCAGACGATAAAAAAAAGGCCAAGGATGCGATTCTAGGAGAGCTTGAATCCATCAAGCATTTGTTAGAAGCCAATAAAGAGGGTGAGCTTGCAGACCCACCGATCCTGACTGACCATTTTGACGCTGTTGCTGAGGATGACGTCCCCATGCTAACGGAAGCACTCAGTGAAGTACTTGATGATATCCGTGGCGGTGACGGTCTTGGACAAGACAACTCGGAACAAGGCACGACTGGAGGTCACAGCTCAGACTTTGATAGTCTCGACATTCCAGTTTTATCACCGCTGGAAAGTGAAGATCATGCAGAAGATGACGCCACCGATATCCCTGTGCTTGAACCACTGACCGACGAATCACTAATCGACGACAACTCCCAGTTTCAGGACCTAGACCTCGACGACCTTAGCGAAGACATCCCCACACTCGGCCAAGCCGCGGCGGAGCAAACCGTCGAAGATAATGATGACCTCGTTGCTAGAGCATTAAAAAACCGAACGCAAAACGCTTCGACTCCAGCACCGACACCGACACCGACACCGACACCGACACCAGCATCAACATCAAGCAATTCCTCCTCAAACACAGAGACAGCGGAAATCGCTAGCAACGAGGAGAGTGAAACGGTTAGCGACGTCGACATTATTCTCGAAGCGGATGATATGGATCAGCCGCTAGCAAAGAACGACGGCGATCAAATCGCTGAATCCGCCATTGAGGAAGAGGTATTCGACCTCGAAGCGCTAGGCAGTGATGAGATAAATGACCTGCTACCGCAGTTTGACGAGCTTACCCCTGATCCCCCTCCTCAAGAAACAACGCCAAGCCAGGATTCAGCAAAGCCCGCCGAACACCAACCCAGCTTATTTGATGCGCCTAAACCTGGGGCAGACAAAGCCAAGCCCGATGAAAACAAAGCAAGTGCGACTACCAAAGCTCACGCACCACTGTCGGCGCGCCCTGTAAAAACGGACAACCCGTTCTTACCCAAACACATTCGCGACCGCCTACATACCAACCGCACACTACAACAAGAAATTGAGTCGACTCACTCAACAGCAGCGAACGCGCCCTCTTCCAGCCACAGCTCTGCCAACCCAAGCGCCACCGCCGCACCTGCCGCGTCAACGGGTATGAGTGCAGCCGATGACAAGCTGGTTGACGAAGTCATGAAATCCTTGATGCCAAAATTCGAGCAGACGTTGAGAGCCAAGGTCCGAGAACTCATCGCCGCTGAACGCAACAAAACCGACGACCAGTAAGCAAACTGCCAGCACCGCCTATTCGGGCTCCGGACTAGGAGCCCCGCCTCTGCCAAGGTATAATCCGCGGCTTATTTTTGATCGACCAAACGTCACCACATTCATTAGCGACGCCAGACCTGATTCCAGTGTTTCGGCCGTCCTAGCAACCAGATACATAGCAACCAGATAAGTTTTTCGCATGGATAAAACCTACACGCCCCAAAATATCGAAACCAAGTGGTACCAGACCTGGGAAGACAACGGCTACTTCGCGCCCTCCGGCGAAGGCGAGTCCTACTGCATCATGATCCCCCCGCCCAATGTCACCGGCAGTTTGCACATGGGGCACGGCTTCCAAGACTCGATCATGGATGCTCTGATTCGCTATCAACGCATGCAGGGAAAAAATACCTTGTGGCAAGTGGGTACCGACCACGCCGGTATCGCCACGCAAATGGTGGTCGAACGCCAACTCGATGCGCAAGGCGTATCCCGCCACGATTTGGGCCGCGAAAAATTCATCGAAAAAGTATGGGAATGGAAACAAGAATCCGGCGGTAACATCACTCGCCAATTACGTCGCCTGGGTGCGTCCACCGACTGGAGCCGTGAACGCTTCACCATGGACGACGGCTTCTACAAAGCAGTGCAAGAAGTCTTTATTCGCCTCTACGAAGACGACTTGATTTACCGCGGCGAACGCCTAGTGAACTGGGACCCGAAACTCCACACGGCCATATCCGATTTGGAAGTAGTGTCCGAAGAAGAACAAGGCAACATGTGGCACTTCCGCTACCCACTGGCTGATGGCAGCGGTCACTTGGTTGTTGCTACCACCCGCCCCGAAACCATGCTCGGCGATACGGCGGTAGCAGTTCACCCCGAAGACGAGCGCTACAAGGCACTGATCGGCAAATTCATTAAATTGCCATTAACCGAACGCGAAATTCCCATTATTGCCGACGACTATGTTGACAAAGATTTCGGTACCGGCTGCGTAAAAATCACCCCCGCCCACGACTTTAACGATTACGAGATGGGCCAGCGCCATAACTTGGCGATGATTAACATCTTCGATGCCGATGCCAACATCAACAACAATGCACCAGAAAAATACCGCGGCATGGAACGCTTTGCCGCGCGTAAGCAAATCGTTGAAGATCTGGATGCACTGGGTTTACTCGACAAAATCGAACCCCACACCTTAAAAATTCCACGCGGTGATCGCAGTGGCGTGGTGGTTGAACCTTACCTAACCCACCAATGGTATGTTAAAACCCAACCACTGGCCGAAGAAGCCATTAAAGCGGTGGAAGACGAACGCATTCAGTTCGTACCGAAAAATTACGAGAACATGTACTTCTCGTGGATGCGCGACATTCAAGACTGGTGTATCTCTCGTCAGCTTTGGTGGGGCCATCGCATTCCCGCGTGGTACGACAAAGCGGGCAACATTTATGTTGGTCGCAGTGAAGAAGACGTGCGCGAGAAACACAACCTCGGCGCAGACGTCGAACTCAATCAAGACGAAGACGTTTTAGATACGTGGTTCTCCTCTGGCTTGTGGACCTTCGGTACCTTGGGCTGGCCAGAAGAAACCGACGCACTGAAAACCTTCCACCCCAGTGATGTATTGGTGACAGGTTTCGATATCATTTTCTTCTGGGTCGCGCGCATGATTATGCTGACCCTGCACTTCCGCAAAGAAATTCCATTCCACACGGTTTACTGCACCGGCATGGTTCGCGACAGTCAAGGTCGCAAAATGTCGAAGTCGCAAGGTAACGTGCTCGACCCCATCGACATGATCGACGGTATCGATTTGGAATCGCTAGTATCGAAACGCACCGCCGGTATGCAAGTACCGCGCATGAAAGAAAAAATCGAAAAGCAAACCCGCAAAGAATTTGCCGACGGTATCGCCGCCTACGGTACCGATGCGCTTCGCTATACATTTTATTCGTTAGCGTCGCGCAGCCGAGATATTAATTTCGATGTCGGCCGTATCGAAGGCTTCCGCAACTTCTGTAACAAGATGTGGAATGCATCGTTGTTCACTTTAAGCAATTGCGAAGGCTACGACGCCAACGATAATTCCCCTGTTGAATTATCATTAGCAGACCGCTGGATTCATAGTGAATTACAACAAGCGATAAAAGCCGTGCGCGAAGGTATCGACACCTACCGCTTCGATATCGCCAGCCAAGCGCTGTACGATTTTGTCTGGAATGAATTCTGTAGCTGGTATTTGGAATTATCTAAACCGGTACTGAACAGTGAAGACAGCACGCCTGCACAAATTCGCGGCACCCAGCAAACGTTGATTAACACGCTGGAAACTATTATGCGTTTGGCGCACCCATTAATGCCATTCATTACCGAAGAGCTGTGGCAACGCATTAAGCCAGTAGCGGGTGTTGAAGGCGAGACAGTCATGAAAGCCGCTTACCCGTTATGTGATGAAAGCGCTGTGGATCAACAAGCCATTGCCGATATCCAATGGGTCAAAGAGTTTGTTACCGGCATTCGTAATATTCGCGGTGAAATGCAATTGTCGCCTGGCAAGTTGCTAACAGTGTTGTGTAAAGGCGCAAGTGAAGCCGATCAAGCGCGCGTGAATGGTAACCGTCAGTTTTTGAGTACGTTGGCGAATTTGGAGTCGATTGATTTCTTGGGTGCGGATGGTGAAGAGCCATTAGCAGCAACGGCGCTAGTCGGTGAGATGGAGCTGTTGGTGCCCATGGCTGGGTTAATCGATGTGGCGGCTGAGAGTGCGCGCCTGCAAAAGGAAATCGATAAGATTCAGAAGGAGCTGCACCGTATTGAAGGGAAGTTATCGAATAGTAAGTTTGTGGATAATGCGCCTGCGGAGGTTGTGGAGAAGGAGAAGGCTAAGGCACAGGACTATCGTAATTCGATGGAAAAGCTGTCGGCTCAATTAGAGAAGATGAAGGATCTTTAGTTTTTTTGAGGTTTGGGTTTATAGAAGAAGGTCAGCAATCGCTGGCCTTTTTTGTGTTTGCTTGTTTTTTTGGGTTTGGGCTCAGTGGGTGCTGAAAGATTGGTGTTCTTAATCCGTTGGGCGTACCGGTGGGCATTTCAAAAACGCAGTAAGCCATCCATTGGCAGATTTTTGTTCCCGAGGAAATCTGCACTTCCACCATCTTTGGCGGTCGCGCTCCCGAGAAACATTATTACCAGGACGGTATGTATGCAGGTATTGCAGGAGCAAATACCTGCCCTGTTTCGAGGGTTTCGACAAGCCCCACCGGTACGTCCACCTCACTCCCTGCCACGCTTTTTGGGGTGGGAGGTGGTGAGCGTTGCAGCGTATTAACTCTGTTAAACGCTGAACGCGATGAAGCACACCAAAGACGAGTTAGGTGCCAACCAATACGTTAATCGCAGTTAAGGCAAGACCAAACCGCCTTTTTGAGTGAGAAAAGCTTATAAATCAGATAAATTGGAAACCCTGTAACGATAAATCGTTTATCGTTACAGGGTTTAAATAACACACAACAGTGTGTAAGCTGTTGAAATTAAAGAATTAACGCGCGGGACTGCTGTAGATATCTCGTATATCCGTAACCCGCGCAACATAAATTGTTGTTAAGCATCAGGAGAGAACGTGACAATAACGGGTGAATGTTTTTGTGGAAGTATAAAGTACGAAATAGATGGCACTTTAAAAGATGCTCGGTCATGTCACTGTTCACGTTGCCGTAAAGCTTTTAGTTCTCAAGCGTCAGCGTATGCGGTTGTTGAGCCAGGCGAATTTAAATGGGTTAAGGGTGAAGAGCTGCTTACAAGCTATGAAACACAGCCTGGTTTCGGGTTAAGGTTTTGTAGTAAATGTGGGTCAACTTTGTGCGGTACCTATGAAGGGGCAGTTCATGGGGTTACTTTAGGCTGCGTAAATAGTGATCCCAAAGTTGAAATTGGGTATCACATTTATGTTGGTTCAAAAGCGGCATGGGAAGTAATTCCCGAGGGCGTAAAAACGTTTGAAGCCGGTTTGGTGGAGAATGCTTAACAATTGCATGCACAGGAAGCCAACTACGCGCCGCCAATTGTGGTGCGCTACGCGCACTTTACCACAATTGGCTCTGCTCCGTTGTCTCCTGTGATGCAGGCGTTACGGTAATCGCATTAAATTAACTAAGGAGAGAAATTATGTTAGAAGTTCTTAAGGATGTACTAATTAAAGCGGGAGATATTGACAGGTACTTTGAAGATGCACCCGTGAACCTTTGGCGAGCCAAAAAGAAGAGTGATTTAGGTTCACTCTTTGGTATGGTGGAATCGGATACGATTATGTCAAATGGCAAGCTGAGACCCGCAGATATAACCATCGAGGATCGTCAGGGCGTAAAATGGGTGAGTTGCAAACCGAGTCCACGCGGTTTAAGCACATTCGATGCGCCCAATACATTTAAGGGATCATCGTGGGAATATTACAAAATACCTAAAGGTACAAAACTCCCAGTGGGTCTTGCAATCGTGCGCGATAGGTTCAACCCCAGGGTTGGAGCTACACATTACACGATTGCACCTGCTTACGATATGCCCCTCGAAAACTTCAAACGATTGCTTAATCAGCTAGCAATTTTGGTCATAAAGGAAACCGCATAAATGTTAGATATATCTAAACCGCATTTATCCTTATTGGTGTCTGCTGTCAACGATGCGATTAAATACAATGAAAGGCTCCTCGAAAGCGAGACGATTCAAGATGTAAGCGATTACGAAGATCATCTGCTTTCTTTAGAAAACTTTCAAGGGTGGCTCGAAGACGAGTACAAAAAATTAGAATCTGCGAACCCAGATTTAATCCCTTACGATCGCATAGTAAGAAAAAAACCGTAACAAAGGCAGGCAGGCGACGCTAAAAAGCGTCGCGCCTGCTACCGGCGTTATGTGGGGCACACCAACGTGAAAAACCGAGGAGCAATAAATGAAGTTTGCAGTAACGATGTTGTTGGCAGTAAGTCTATTTGGTTGTGCTAGTGCAAAAATGGAAGCAGTTTTAAGAACTGATGTTATAGAACCCGGAAAAGCATTAGTAAATTTTATTAGGCCATCTGTATTTATCGGTGACGGGGTTACTTTCGAAATGTGGGATGGTGATATTTTTGTTGGTTTACTAAAGCCTGGAACAATGATTCAGCATCAAGTAAAACCCGGTAAGCATACTTTTATGGTTGATCTTAAAAATCAGCCATGGAGTCACGTAAAAGCAAACCTCCAAGCCGGTGAGTCGTATATTACATTAAGGCGAATATAGCTCCTTTTGCTGGGGTTTACCTTGGGGTCGCAGAGAAAAGTGATCCTCGCATATCTGAATGGAAAAGCAGTCTAAAGCCAGTAGCTGTGGCGGTTGATAGCAAACCACTTTCAGAAGCAGATTATGCTGAAGCTCGCGAAAAGCTGTCATCTTTTGGCGGTGTAGTTGGCGAGTAATCGTATAACAAGTCAAAGCACGTCAACACAGCAGAGCTGTGCTGGTGTTTGAAGCGTGATGCAATTTAACCATGAAATTACCTAATAGAAATCGAAATTGGCTGAAGGAAATTAAAGCCGCTTACGCGAAAGCCGAACGAGATGTCATTCGTGATGGCAAAGATCTCAATGATCTATACATTTATGCCGTAAAATACGTGGCTAAAAATCGTGGGATTAACAACAAAGATACTATTCGTGAAATCATACAGCATTCGTTTGATGCTATAAAAATAGACATCAAGAATGACCCGGAGTCAGCAAATCATCACGTTTTCCATTTTGTCTCTACCTACATATACAGCCATTGCTTTGCAGACCTTAAGGACGAGCTTGAATGCGATAAGATTATGGATTACGTCAACAATGAGTGGGATCTCTTTGAAAACTGATAACAGCCGAAGGTATATCGACAAATATTTTAATTCGTTTCGACCATACCCTCTCTGGAGATCACGTTAAACAAACCACATGATAAGTTTTGATACCAATGAAGGCCGCTTTAATTTAAGAAGTGCGGCAGTGGTCATCCACGATGAGTATGTTTTACTGCATCAAGCGGTTGGTGATGATTTTTGGGTGCTGCCGGGTGCTCGGGTAGAGTTTCTTGAAACGTCTAGAGAAACGGTTATTAGGGAACTTCGTGAGGAGCTTGGGCTTAGTTGTCGGGTCGTACGGCAGCTCTGGCATACTGAAAGCTTTTTTGAATATAACTCAGTCAAAGTCCATGAACTGGCCAATTACTTCTTAGTATCGCTGACTGACGTGCCTAAGATTGATTCCGAAGTGGATTTCAATGGTATTGAGGAATCGGTGGAGCTTGTGTTTCGTTGGCTTCCGCTAGATAACATTGGTGATTACAACCTTCTTCCCAGGTTTTTACTTGAAGGTCTTAACAACCTTCCGGACACACTGAAAACCATCGAGATAAACGATATATCGGCATAACTAAATAGTTTCCCGTTTAGCATTAACATTGACCCGATTACATTTCAATTTTATCTTTAACAGTCATTTATCTAATAATACGGCAACAAGCAAGGAGCGCAGGAATGAACAAGTTAAAAGCTTTATACACCGTTGGATTGGTTTTTCTTCTAAACGCGGTTGTTTTTATTATGCTTGATATCTCTATGGATCATGTTCACTTCCAAGGGATTTGGGCATCTCTTTTATCCGCAGGGCTGGCTTTGATTGTTGTAGCGAAAGTCAGTGCTAAAGGCAATGAAGACAACCATCTGAAGTAAGGATTGCTTTCACTATTCAGGTAGTGGATTTTTCGCTACGCGTTGCCGATAAACAGGTTTGTATTTGCAAACCACGTGAAATATTGCCAAAAACCTGATCCATATGTTTGGTCTATTCGTATTTACAGTCCTAGCGTTACTAAGAAGTAAAAAACACTCGACATATGGCTAGCCGAAACCGCACCTCCTTTATAGAAACCCTCTATGACTATGTCACCGGCGACGAGGATTCCCGTGTTTGCAAAGACATACCCGATGGGGCGTGCAATGATCAACCACGCAACTTTTTCAGTTATCTTGCTGCTAATTTGCTTGGCAAAGTTGCCGATGAAATTACGAGTGCGAAACTGACAATTCCTTGGTTGTTTGGTCTACTAGATGTACCTGCTATCTTCACTGGCTTTCTTGTTCCCATTCGAGAAGGCGGTGTGTTGTTGCCGCAATTGGTTGTTGCGGCAGTGATTCGACGTGTGTCGATTCGAAAAACAGTGTGGCTGGTCGGCTCAGCACTGGCAGCACTAAGCCTATTCGGTATGGCTTATATAGTTCTCAGTTTCGATGGCGCTGAAGCTGGCAGCGCGATTATTGCTATGCTTGTTTTGTTTAGCTTATCGCGCGGCATTTGCTCCGTTTCAGCCAAAGATGTATTGGGTAAAACCATTTCCAAAAGCCGGCGCGGCGCTCTAATGGGTTGGAGTGCCAGCCTATCAGGAGTCGTGATTTTAGCCATAGGGTTGTTGTTAGTTAAGGTTGATTTTTCTGAATACGGCGTACGCGTCTTCGCCGGGTTACTTGCCATAGGCGGCGTGTTATGGATTCTCGCTAGTGTTATTTTTGCCAGTATTCAGGAGCAGCCAGGTGAAACTGAAGGCGGCGGGAATGCATTTACGGTTGCCGTTCAGCACTTTCAAACCATTAAAACGGATATATGTTTCAGGTCATTTGTTATCGCACGAGGGCTACTACTCTCTGTTGGGCTCGCCCCGCCCTTTTATGCACTGATTGCCCAAGCGCATTCGGATAGTGGCTTGCTTGGGCTAAGCGCCTTGTTAATTGCCAATGGCATCGCAGGCGGTTTGTCGGCGCCGGTGTGGGGGTACATGGGAGATCAATCAAGCAAACGGGTGATGATGGTCGCGGCAACAGGTGCCGGTTTGCTAGGTATATTCACATTTTTCGCAGTCTCTAACGACATAAGCTGGGCAATTAGTGAGATTGGGTTAGCGTCGATGTTTTTGGTGTTAAACGTTATGCATGGCGGTGTTCGCCTGGGCAGAAAGGTCTATCTTGTGGATATGGCAACCGCCGATAATCGCGCCGCATACGTCGCTTTATCTAATACAATTATTGGCGTACTCATGTTGTTAGGTGGCTTGACTGGGTTAATTAGTGACTTGCTGGGCTCTCATGTCACGGTCGGCCTGCTTGGTTTGGTATCTCTAGCGGCCGTCTTTTACATTAAGTTTTTACCCAATGTTAGCGAACCGACTTAGTCAATGATCTATAGGCTACCGATATATCCAGTTAGTCTTAGCGAGATATCGCGCTCTAATTCCACTCTGCCACTTCGTTCCGCAACGCAATACATTCCTTCAAAAAGGAAGAATTCCACCTCTTTGAAATTCCGGTATCCAGTGCATCAAGAAGCTGGTGCGACTCTAGAATATCAGCGTCAACAAGTTGTTTAATATATCGTGTACGCGAAACCATATCGTGACTTACAATCCAACGATAAGCCTCCTTCTTTCCTAAAGCCTCGATGAACTCGTGCTTTAGATGAGGATATCGCTCAATAGCTCGCTCAGCTTGTTGGGCTAGAGCATGCCTCTCTGCTTCACTGTCTATTGGCTCGCAAGAGGCCAATATATACTCTGCCACGGTTTCTGCGTAATGCTTACCTTGATGAATCGTAATATAACCTAGTCGCTGCCACTCCAATGCAATAAAAAAATCTTGGGGGGTATTGGCTTTGCTGCCCCGCCATTTTTCGACGATTTTTGTAGTTTCCTTTTCACCCCGCGATGAAAAGGCCTCCCATAATCTATCGGGGATTTGTTGTTCGATAGGAAATTTGTTATCTAAATGCTCTGTCGCGAAGTTAGCGAACTCCTTAATCATTTTTACACTATTGAGCGCATAATCTCTGATGATACCTATCTGATGTAGCGTAAGCTGAGTAGCCAAATCGTCATCCTTTAGACGCAAGCCTCTTTTCATCTGAGCATCCAACACTCGCTGATAAGTTGCCTCTCGCTCGTTCGCTGGGATGCTCACGACCCAGTCCACAAATTCATCCGCACTGTCGAGTGGTATGTCGATGGTAGCTTCATTTGGTGATTCGAACGTTTCCAAGCCGCCGCCAAGATTGACTATTGTCATCAAAAACCCACTAGCTTCATTGTGGTCGTCGGTTTCTAATGCTATTTCCGCCAATTCCTTATTCAAAGTAACAATATCATTATGTTGCGCTTGGCGAAGCATTTCGCAAAACGTCTCACAAGACGCCAAGCTTTCACGAGAGTATTCGGCAAAGCTCGCATTCGCCAAGACTGATTCAAAGGCCTCGTCCAAATCTGGGGTGTCTTCAAAGTCAAACATGATATTTTCTCGGTTAAGAGGTTGCTAACATGGGAATAACCCTTTAGGCAGATACTAAATTCCACTTACTCTCATTTCAACTCACCTCGAGATCACCAGCATGATGAATATATGTTGTCAGGTCTCAATTGCGCGATAAGCAGCAAGACTGTAAACCTACTACCCAACAAGCCAGTGCGATACGCGTTGGAGATTACCCCGTTGAACCACACAGTAGAAGCACTAGACCCAGAAACAAACAAGCCAGCTAATAAGCTGGCTTGTTCACACGCTAACAATATGTCAATAAGTCTACAACTGAAATCCTGCCGAATGCCGATGAATGGAGTCCCTACGCCATACAAAGCTTTCAATGTAGTAATGAAACAAGCCGACAATAAACATAACTTGCATCCATATTTTCATATTGTACGGCAAACCGTTGGTTGCAGGCGGCGCATAAAATTCTCGAATAAAACACTCCGAATTAAAGGGCGCTGAAAATCCAAGTGCTGCATCCAGCATATAGACTCCACACTCCACCCCGTTTGCCAATACAATCGCTAACGGAAAACATAAAAACATCGGCGCAATGGGCAGAAACTTGAGAAAGCGATAAATACTATTGCGGTACTCATCTCGGTTGCGATTATCGTCATGCACACTGTAGATCATAAATGCGGTGACATCGTGAACAAACCTGGGGACCATGATGACAAACATCGGATAGTCGAGCACTAAAAAGGCATAGGTTGCAACAAACATTGCAACGTTGCTTGCGAGGTACATCGTGCCTAACTTCGTCTGGGAACGGCTTAGCAACCATAGCCCAGCGGCTACCGTTAGGGCCGTTAATACAGATACGGCGATTAATGCTAGACCATAACCGCTGTAGCCGAAACCACTTACTTCGGAGAGCACTCGCTCTCCAAAAATCATAATGTACATGAGCGACGCAGATAAAACAGATAGCCAACGGAATGACTGAAAGATTCGGTCTCGTGCTGCCCTCATCATCATCCAACCGATACCGTACTGTTGTGACAATACATGGTACATGGTGTACACGGTATAAAAAATGAAGAAACCTTGGAACATGAGATCAGATTGCCGTGGCGACAACAGCATGGGCGCAGCGACATTCACCAACACTACACCACCAACAATAACGAGAAGCCCTTTAGCGAGCTTTTTCCCGTAGAAGTTTAAATACTCTTGATCCGCCAATGTCACAACACTGGAAACAATATGAGGAAAGTTGAAAATGACCGCCCATATTAATAGATCGGTTGGAGTCGTCGGCAACCACAGGTCGCGTAACTGATTGTCGAAAATCGCATAGTCAAACAGTACGACAAACAATAAAACCGGAATAATTGAATAAAGCAGTAGCAGCGAATTCCCTTTCACCATCTTAGGCGCAGCTGTGTCTCCTTCAGCCGCAGCATAGGTGATAGCACTCATTATTTGACCAACCTTTAAAACAATCTTATTATATTTTTTTGTGCTTCATCGTTATGAAAGCGCTGGCACAATACAAAACAATGGCAGCTATATGCAAGGCTCATTATTGGTTGCACTAGCGTTTTTGTGACCAAAGCATAAATTAGGCGACACCTATTTGCGACCTCGCAGTCACTTCATCAAATAAGTTTGCGCTTTTTAGGAATTGAAACCAGAAGGAACCAGGGACAGTAATCGCAGTTTAGGTTTTGTCGATCACACCACGATCAAGTATTTTTCTAACGGGAGCGTAGCTTTTACGGTGCATCGGCAATACACCATAGTTATTGAGCGCCGCTAGATGCTGTTTTGATGGGTACCCCTTATGTTGGGCAAAGCCATAGTTGGGGTGAAGCGCATCTAGAGCAACCATTTCTCGATCCCGAACGACTTTAGCGAGAATAGACGCCGCACTTATCGCGGGAACTCGGCTATCCCCTTTAACGACAGCTTCTGCGGAATAATTCCATTTTGGAAGCTTATTACCATCAACTAATACATGCTCCGGCTGCACACGCAAACCTTCTACGGCTCTCTGCATAGCCAACAAACTGGCATGTAAAATATTTAGCTCGTCAATTTCCTCGACTGAGGCTCGAGCAACACAGAAACTCAATGCGTATTCTTGAATAATAGGGAAAAGTTTTTCACGCTTTTTTTCAGATAGTTTTTTCGAATCGTTTAGCTCTTCTATCGGCTTTCGCGGGTCGAGAATCACGGCGGCGGCGACGACATCACCGGCGAGAGGCCCTCGACCGACTTCATCCACTCCGGCAACCAGTTCTCCGGTATAACAACTTACGAAAGGTTCCAACTCAATGACTGGCATTGATCAAACCTATGATAGCTGTCGCAGCTTTTTCATCAGCGTTTTGTTTTAAGGTTTTATGAATGGTTAGGAATTCACCTTGCAATGCCGCTACTCGAGCGCTGTCCGCAAAGTAAGCCAGTACTTCCTTCGCTAACCCATCTGCTGTCACGGCATCCTGCAATAGCTCGGGCACCAACTCTTTTCCTGCGAGTATATTGGGTAGCGATATATAAGGTATTTTGAGCAGGCGAGAGAGAATGGCGTAGCTCAATGCCGGAAACCGATACGCAACAACCATAGGTTTTTTAAGCAACATAGCTTCAAGCGTCGTTGTACCCGATGCCATCACGACAACATCTGCAGCGCACATGACATCGTGAGACTGCCCTTGTAGGAGAGTGACAGGTAACTCTGGATAGCTTTCTAGAGCTTGCTCTATTTGCTGGTAGCGCGCCGTCGTAGCAGCGGGAATAATAAAATGTACGTCAGGTAGTGTCGCCGCGATTTGCTCCGCAGCGGAAAGAAAGTTTGCCGCTAATAATTTTACTTCACTACCTCGGCTACCGGGTAGGAGAGCAACCACCTTTTGCGCGGTTGTCACTTGTGCCAACCCAAGTCGGTCACGGGCCGCTAGCGTGTCTGGATCCAAATCCATCGTATCTGCAAGTGTGTGCCCCACAAAGCTCACGGGGATGTCGTGCTCGCGATAAAATTCGGCTTCGAAAGGAAAGAGCGTCAACATCAAATCCACGCATCGGGCAATTTTTTTTACTCGCCCCTGCCGCCATGCCCAGACCTGCGGGCTAACATAATGCACGGTTTTGATTCCCGCTTTACGAAGGTTTTTCTCTAAGCCTAAGTTAAATCCGGGTGAATCAATACCGATAAATGCAGCGGGTGGGTTATCAAGAAAATGATCTCTTACTTTTTTACGGATACCTAACAACTCTGGCAAGCGCTTTAGCGGCTCGACATAGCCCATCACCGCTAAGCGTTCTTGGTCAGCGAGACTTAGCATGCCTTCCGCCACCATTTTCGGGCCACCAATACCTTCAAACTGAACATCAGGAACGAGCTGCTTGATCGCCCGCATTAGACCCACACCAAGGTTGTCTCCGGAGAGTTCACCCACTACCAGGCCAATGCGAACGGGAGAAGACATAAGCGACTAGCGAACAATGCCGCGCGTTGAACTGCGCAATGAATCAATCAGTGCGTTAATTTCTGGGACGTCTGTTGCCATGTCTTGTAGCTGAAGGATTGCTTCTTCGAGGGTTAACCCTCGGCGGTACAAGATTTTATAGGCTTTATTAATGGCAGTAATGGACTCTTTGCTAAAGCCGCGTCGACGTAGGCCTTCGCTGTTAATGCTTTTTGCTTCAGCAGGATTGCCAGTAACAACAACATAAGCAGGAATATCTTTGCCGACTGCGGTACCCATTCCGGTAAAACTGTGAGCACCGATTTTGCAAAACTGGTGGACCAAGGTATAGCCACTTAACACCGCCCAATCACTCACAATGATATGACCCGCCAGCGCCGTATTATTCACCAAGACACAGTGATTACCTACCACACTGTCGTGACCAATGTGGACATAGGCCATAATCAGGTTATCGTTGCCAATGGTCGTTTCCGAGCGATCTTGCACAGTACCACGATGCAACGTTACGCCTTCACGAATGACGTTGTTGTCACCAATGACCAAGCGGGTGTCTTCACCTTGGTATTTTTTGTCTGCGGGGTCTTCGCCGATACTGGAAAATTGAAAGATGTGATTGCCGCTACCAATGTGTGTAGGGCCTTTGATAATGACATGGGATTCGATGCGCGTGCCGGAGCCAATCTCAACATTGGGCCCTATAGTTGTCCAAGGGCCAACTTCGACATCATCTGCAAGTTTGGCCTTTGGATCTATGATAGCGGTTGGGTGAATCAAAATGTTTCTCTCTACACGTCGTGGCTATCTTTTATTAAATAAATAACGCAGTAGTCATTCAGCGGATTTTGCCGTGTGATTTTTTACACTGCGCTAATCGCTGAAAATAATTATTTTGTGACCTTGCGATCGGCACACAGGATAGTCCCTTTAGCCGCTAACTGGCCGTCGACAGAGGCTGTACATTCAAACTTCCAGATGCCACGCTTTTCCGATACGACTTTAGCTTCCAACATTAGTTGATCGCCCGGCACCACTTGTCGCTTAAAACGAACATCATCGGCACCCGCTAATACATACACCGAGCCATCTTCTGGAGTTTTGTCCAACGTTTTAAAACCCAAAATACCAGACGCCTGAGCCATTGCTTCAACAATTAACACTCCCGGAAAGATAGGTGCCTGAGGGAAATGGCCGTTAAATACCTCTTCGTTCACAGAGATATTTTTATAACAAACAATCGACTCACCTTTAACAAGGCTAACCACTCGGTCGACGAGTAAGAAGGGGTAACGATGAGGAAGATACTTGCGAATTTCCGTAACATCCATTTGCGAGTCTGACATAGTAATCTCTTTACTTTGAACTAATAGGCAACGATATTAAAAAGTGTATATGGGGCAAGCTGTGATCTTGCCAAGCTTTAGCTGCAGCGGTGCTGGCATGTTAGCGGCCGGTATTGTCCCACACAAATTGTGGATTGCACAGGCTCACTTTTTACTTTCTAACGCCCTAAGCCGTTGATAGATCTCATCTAATTGGCCAAACCGAACTGCGCTGCGACGCCACTGCTGTGACTCTGTTAAAGGCGTACCTGATGAGTAACTACCTGCAGACTTAATTGATTTGGTCACTAAACTCATCGCCGTTACAGTCACACCATTGGCAATGGTAATGTGGCCGACAATGCCGACACCACCGGCAATCATGCAACGCTCACCAATTTCAGCACTGCCAGCAATAGCCGTGCATCCAGCAATTACGGTCTGCGCGCCAATTTTAACCCCGTGCGCTATCTGCACCATGTTGTCGGTTTTGACTCCATGCTCGATAACCGTATCAGACAGTGCACCTCTATCGACGCAGGTATTTGCCCCCAGCTCAACGTCATCACCAATCATCACACCAGCTAGGTGATGAATTTTCACCCAGCCACTGTCAGTTGGGGCAAAGCCAAAGCCGTCAGCGCCAATCACTACGCCTGAGTGGAAAACACACCGCTGACCAATACGGATGCCACCATAAACCGTCACATTGGCGTAGAGGTGACTGCTATCCCCTATAATCGTACCCTCACCGACAAAACAGCCAGCGCCAATACTAACGCCATCACCAAGCTGCGCTCCCGACTCAATGACCGCGTTTGCGCCAATCACAACGCCCTGCCCGATCTCTGCTGAATCGGCGACAACTGCACTAGGGTGAACACATGATGCCCCTGGTTTCGCTTCTGTTTCGACAACGCCTGCAAATAAAGCCGTTAGCTTGGCATAGGCCGCATAAGGATTAGGCACTGATAAACAGTTACCTGAGTAGTGTTGCACTTCGCGTGGATCAAGAATGACAGCACCAGCCTGCGTAGAACTGAGGTACTTGCGATATTGAGGGTTGGCTAAAAAGCTAAGCTGACTCGAAGTCGCCTCTTGCAGCGTGGAGATGCCAGAAATTTGGAGGGTCCCGTCACCGATAAGCTTTGCACCGCTATATTCGGCCAGTTCGGTTAGGGTAAAGGTTCGATTATTCATGCTGTAAACACCGCCAGGTGTACGTGGGCTGGGAAAACCCAGCCCTAGCATAATTACATTTTGTTAAGACGTTCAGTCAATTTTGCGGTGATATCAAATGATGTGTCCGCATGAATAACAGCTTGCGGGCTCAACACGAGACCAATACCTTCTAATTTGATCAACTCTTTTAGCGCAGTATTTGGCTTCTCACCTAATTCACGCATGATGGTTTGTTGCACAGCGACTTGCTCAGCCTGGAAGCGCTCAGCCAAGTGCTTACGCTCTGCAAGTTGAGTTTCTTGACGCTTAGCCATCTCTGCTTTTTTAGCATCGTCCCAAGTCAGGCCGTCTTTTTCGGCTTCCTCTGCAATTTTTTTCAGTTCGCTTTGCACACGCTCTAACTTAGCTCGCATCTCGACAATTTCTGCTGATTCGTTTAGCTCTTTGAATTTATTGAGAGCAAACTCAGTACGCATAATTGCACCTTGAGCGTCTAATACGGCGATGCGACCTTCTGCAAAGCTCAGAGCGCTAACCATACAGCAGCTCGCTGCGACCAATCCGATAAGTAACTTTTTCACGACAATCAACTCCAGTTTATTTGTTATCAATTTAATTTAGTTTATTCGGCTCACTTAGAACGATGTGCCCAAAGTGAACTGGAAGAACTCAGTTTCATCATATAGCTGCTCCTGAATAGGTCGCGCTACGCTGAAACGCAATGGCCCAAACCCGGATATCCAGGTTAACCCAATCCCATAGGAGGCACTCATGTTATCCCACGAGATACTCTCGAAACAGTTGAGTTGGTTTTCACCACACTCAGTATCAAACACATTGCCGACATCAATAAAGAATGCCGATTGTACACTGCGCTGATCCTTGATAAAGGGCAGAGGGAAAATAACTTCGGCACCGGCTTCAATCAGCAGGTTGCCTCCAATCGAGCGATCAAAGCGGCCTGTGACTTGCGCGCTAAGCTTATCATTCTGGTTAAAGCAGGTTCCACCGGTCTGATCACACAATACATAGTTCACATCGGCGACGCCATCACCATTAATATCAGCGCCTTGAACCAGATCATAAGTCACAGAAGGCACGCCTTTGGGGCCTAGTGAATTGCGCTCAAAGCCGCGCACAGAGTCGAACCCGCCCGCATAAAAGTGCTCAAAAAATGGGACATCAGTGGTGTCGCCATAGGCCCCAGCATAACCAAGCTCAGTACGCAGTCGTAGCGTTAAGTTCTTAGTTAAAGGACGAAAGTATTGGCCCTCATAGCGCAACTTATAGTATTCAAGGTCACCACCCGGTAAAGCGAGCTGGAACGACAACTGTTGGCGATAACCTCGCGTCGCCAAGACACCGCGGTTCAAGGCGCTCTGCAACCAAGCGAGATTTACACTGAAGGTGTCGAATTCGTCGCCATTCTTATCGATAAAGCCCTGTGGTATGGGTAAGACCATAGGATCGGTACTTGCGAATGGGAATGCGGCCAAGCCCCCACCCGAATTCAAATCACTCTGACGAACGTAGTACTGCTCAATCAACGGAAATAACTCGGGACTCCCCTTAACTTCCTGATTTGAGAATTGACCAGGATCGATGACCAAATTTTCAACATTGAAGCCCATGGAAATACTGGAGATTTCGGAAAGCGGATAGCCGAATGTCAGGTTTGCACCTAAGCGGTCAATATTAAACGCCGATATGTTGTACTCTTCGTAGTCGGATTCGGAGTAGTAGACACCAAACCCCCGACTCACACCATCAACCGTAAAATACGGATCGGTGTAATTAAAATTCACTGACGACTGATAACGGTTGTGGTTAATGCTGAACCCAACAGACTTCCCGGTCCCCATCCAGTTCGAGTTGCTAATGTTCGCCCCTACGACAGCACCATAGCCGTCGGAGTAACCCACTTGAAAACCAATCGACCCAGAAGGTTGCTCTTCAACATCAAAGTTCACGTCGATTTGATCCGATGAACCGGGCACTTCCACCGTATCGACGTTCACCTCTCTGAAGTATCCCAATCGTTCTAGACGCACTTTCGACTGCTCAATTTTTGCAGTCGACGCCGACGCGCCCTCCATTTGACGCATTTCACGTCGCAAGACTTCATCCGAAGTGCGCGAGTTACCGCGGAAGTTAATGCGTCGAACGTAGGCTCGCTGACCTGGATCGACGAAGAACGTAATATCAACCGTTTTCTTTTCAGTATCTGGCTGGGGAATGCCTTTAGTTTCGGCGAATGTGTAACCTTCGTTGCCGAGGCGCTGGGTAATAAAATCCGAGCTGGTTGTCATTAATAACTGTGAGAAGGTTTGCCCCGACTGGATGACAATATAATTGCGAATCTCTTCTTCCGACAAAATGGGGTCGCCAGCAAGCTTTACTTCATTAACGGAATAGACTTCGCCTTCCGACAAATTAATAGTGACATAAATCGCTTCTTTATCTGGGCTAATGGAAACCGGAGCGGAGTCAATGGAGAAGTCGAGATATCCCCTATCAAGATAAAAGGACTCAAGCCGCTCAATATCACCGGTCAATTTTTCTCGCGAGTATTTATCATTCCCAGACAACCAAGACCAAAAGCCTGTGGATTTAATTTCAAACAAGTCCTTTAGGGTGTCTTCGGAAAAATCACTGTTACCAACAATATTAATATGTTTGATGCGAGCCTCTTTGCCCTCATCAACCTCGATTTTAACTTTTACCTGATTGCGCGGTAATGGAATAACCTCGGTCACCACTGAGGCGCTATAGCGGCCTTGATTGACGTATTCGCGCTCTAAACTTTGCGCCAACCCTTCAAGTGTTGCACGCTTAAAAATCTGCCCTTCAGACAATCCATTTTCGGATAGGCTTTTTAACAGGTCTTCGGATTTAATCGCCTTGTTACCATCTAGCTCAATTTCACTAACGGCTGGTAACTCCTTCACACGAATAATTAACACATCCCCTTCACGTGCTATTTCCACATCGTCAAAATAGCCGGTGGTAAACAACTCGCGTACAGCGCTTTTAATCATTCTCTGACTGACAACATCGCCCACACGAATAGGGAAGGACGAGAAAATAACACCGCGTGAGACACGCTGGTGGCCGTCAATCAGGATATCGGATACACGGAAAGGTTGTGTAGGTTGTAGATCTTGCGCAAGAGCCGGCAGTGTTACCAGTAGCAAGGCAAAAAGAAATGTACGGCCAACTTGTTTCATAAATTACTTCTAATGGAACCCCTGCACGGATCGTGTCGATCGTGAAGCGGTTTTAATCCTGACTGAAAGTTCAATGTCTTAACGTTCGAGCGTTCGTTTAATTGATATTGTCTGTTGAATGACACACGCGCGAGGTAGTTCAGCTACCCGTTATTATCAAAAACCCCAATTTATTCTTTCTCGCTATCTCAACCAGTCGCTATGTCTACCTTAAAGGCGCAGAACATCGTTGTAGATCGCAAGCACCATTAAGCTAACAACCAGGAATAGCCCCAGCTGGTATCCAATAACCTGTACCTTCTCAGAAACTGGGCTGCCTTTGATAGCCTCCACCAAGTAGTACATTAAATGACCACCATCTAATACCGGTATTGGTAGCAGATTAAATACACCGAGGCTAACGCTCAGTAATGCCAAAAAGCCAAGAAAGCTCATCCAACCACTGGCGGCTGAAGAGCCCGCCACTTTAGCAATGGTGAGGGGTCCGCTCAAGTTTTTATGGGAGATCTCACCAAGAATTAGCTTCTTGACCGAAACAAAAACGAAGCTAACTGTGCGCATCGTTTCTTCAACTCCGGCGACGAATGCTTCGCCAACAGAATATTCGTAACGACGCACGTAAGACTGGTCGTACATCCCACCCAGGCGAACTCGGCCAACGGTTTTGCCTTCAACAACTTCCTCGACGGGCATAACCGTTAGATTGACAAGATCACCTGCACGCTTGACGACAACATCAATCGATTGCCCAGGCCGCGCACTAACGTATTCAGCCCAACCAGACCAGTCACTTAGGTTAACGCCATCGGCAGAGAGCACCCGATCACCCTCTTTGAACCCAGCTTCTTTACCTGGGCCATCCTCAATGAGGCCGACCACCACAGGGGGTTTTTCGAAGGTAATGCCGAGTTCAGCAATGGGGTTCGGATCCATTGAGTCTTTGAGCCATGCATCAAGCATCGCATCAGATGTATAGATTCTGTCCGAATCAGGGTACTTAACCGAGAAACTTAAGGGGCCCGACTCACCCATGTGGTTTATTAGTTCACTTAACACATCCCGCTGTGTTGGGGTATAAACACCATCTACCGCAACGATTTCTTGACCCACCTCAAGGCGTGCGCGCTCGGCAATTGAACCTGGTTGAATTTCTCCAATGATGGGCGCTAAGTCCGCTCGCCCCGGCAGGAATAGAATCCAAAAGAAAATGACCGCCAAGAGAAGGTTAGCCGCTGGGCCAGCTGCCACTACAGCGATACGCTGCCAAACATTTTTTCGGTTGAAAGCATAAGGCAGGTCTTCCGCTTTAACCTCACCTTCTCGCTCATCCACCATTTTGACGTAGCCACCTAAAGGAATGGCCGCTACTGCGAATTCAGTGCCTTTTTTATCGGTCCAGGACCAGAGTGGATTACCAAAGCCAACGGAGAAGCGCAGCACCTTCACACCACATAGACGTGCGACGTAGAAATGCCCCCACTCGTGGAAGGTCACAAGAACAATAATCGCTACCAAAAACCATATGAGCGTTTGTAACAATTCCATGCGTATTCTCTTAAATAACCGCTATTAGGGGGCTACGCCGAAAAAAAACTGGGCAAAAGCTCAGAAGCCAGCGCGCGAGCCTCCTGATCAGCACCTATGACAGCTTCTACAGAACTCGGTTCAATAAGCGTTGATCGTTGCAGCGTTGCATCAATGAGATCGGCTATTTGTAAAAAGCCCAGCCGACCAGACAAAAAGGCATCAACGGCGACTTCATTCGCCGCATTTAGGACGACCTGCGCGGTTTTACCCGCCGTTGCGGCATCCATTGCTAATCGCAAACACGGAAACTTCACCACATCGGGCGCGAAGAAGTCTAAGCGGCCTTGCTGCATGAAATCCAGAGGGGAAACGCCTGACTCAATCCTTTCTGGCCAAGCCAGCGCATGAGCGATAGGTGTTCGCATGTCGGGGTTACCCAATTGTGCGATAACCGACCCATCGAGGTATTCGACCATCGAATGAATGACGCTTTGCGGGTGCACAACAACATCGATTTTGTCTGGGGCTACATCGAATAGCCAGCAAGCCTCAATAAACTCCAAACCTTTGTTCATCATCGTCGCAGAGTCGACAGATATTTTCTTTCCCATCGACCAATTGGGGTGCTTACACGCCTGTTCTGGCGTCACGGCACCAAGTTCCGCGATATCGGTATGCAGAAAAGGGCCACCGGAGCCCGTTAATAAGATACGCTTTAAGCCTGCAGTCTCAAAGTCTTGGTAGTCGATAGGCAGGCACTGAAAGATTGCATTATGCTCACTATCAATCGGCAGAAGTACGGTGCCACTTCGGGTAACTGCTTGCATAAACAAAGCCCCCGCCATCACGAGAGACTCTTTGTTAGCAAGCAACACACGCTTACCGGCATTGACGGCGGCCAGCGTCGGCGCCAAACCAGCCGCACCCACTATCGCGGCCATCACCATATCGACGGCTGAGTCGGTGGCCGCCGTGTTCATGCGATCGTCACCTGAAAGCACTTCCGTTCCCGCACCCGCATCGGCAAGTCGACTACGCAACTCGCTAGCAGACTCCTCATCGCGCATGACAGCGATTCTAGGTTGGCAAGCAAGACACTGCGCTACCATTTTATCTACGCTGCGGTTCGCCACTAGCGCAAAAACGGCATAGCGATCAGGGTGTTGAGCGATAACGTTTAGCGTACTCTTGCCAACAGATCCGGTAGAACCCAATACGGTAATCGTTTTAACTGCCATGATTACCAACTCCAACCCGATAAAAGATAGCCTAACGTAAATATTGGCGCTGCTGCGCTGATGCTATCAATACGATCCAAGACACCACCATGCCCCGGCAAAATTCGACCGCTGTCTTTTATTCCGCGCGCGCGTTTGAGCATACTTTCCAACAAATCACCGAGAACAGACACCAAACTAGTCGGCACGATAACTAACAAAAGCCGCCAATCTAACGGGCGATCCCCAAAGACTGACATGGCAACTATTAATAGGGTGGCAAATAACACACTGCAAATGAAGCCTCCGTAAAACCCTTCCATTGATTTTCCAGGGCTTACCGCGGGTGCTAATTTACGTTTACCGAATTTACGGCCAACGAAATAAGCCCCAATATCGGCACATGCAACACAAACAACCATTATCACAATCAACCAAGCGCCGTTCGGCTCGGCATGAAGGAATGCAGCACTACACAATGTGGGGAAAATAACGAATATACCGATCAGCGTTTGTCCAACCGGATTATTCCAGAATGACGAAAATGAGGGATACCGTTTCACAAAAACTGCAGCAACGAACCACCAAACGGCCGTAACGGAAACCACGGTTTTCACGCGGGCCGAGTCGATGTGCCCGTCAAAAATCCCCAACCACCAGAGCATACATAACTGCAGCGCCACCATGCTTGCAGCATACACAGTACGAGTGATTAAGCCGCTACAATGCGCTAGCCTTGACCACTCCCACGCGGCGACGGCCATAAACACCGCAACCACGGACACAAACCACTGAGGCTCCAACGCAAACAATGAGCCTAGTAAAATAGCAGCAAGTACAATCGCAGTGATGACGCGCTGTTTCAGCATAGTTTACCCCTGAGCCTCAACCTTAGGCCTTTGATGACCCGGCAATCTGATCACCGGTTAGACCAAAGCGTCGCTGACGCCGATTAAACTCATCTATCGCCACCAGAAGATCAGCGGATGAAAAGTCAGGCCAAAGCTTGCTCGAAAAATACAGCTCAGCATAAGCGGCCTGCCACATTAGAAAGTTGCTGATGCGCTGCTCCCCGCCCGTGCGAATTAACAAATCCAGCGGAGGTAGGTCTGCGGTGGACATATGCTTGTCCATCACTTCTTCTGAAATATCATCTTCTAGCAGGCGGCCTGCAGCAACTTCGATAGCAATGTTCTTCGCCGCGCGTGTTATATCCCACTTGCCACCATAGTCTGCCGCAATAACCAAATCTGTACTGCCATTTAGCGTAATATCTTCCGCATTTTCGATGGCACCCAGTACTTTGTCGCTGAATCGGTCACGCCCACCAATGACTCGCAATCGCACTCCTTCATCACGCAATTGTGGAGATTCATTAGTGAGGTAGTTGTGAAAAAGACGCATCAGTGCGTCCACTTCTCGCTTAGGGCGATTCCAGTTTTCGCTACTGAATGCAAAGAGAGTTAATGCTTCCACGCTATTGTCTCGACATGTATTTAACATGTCGCGAATGCGTTCCACACCAGCTTTATGACCATTTATGTTCAGCAACCCACGTTTTTTGGCCCAGCGATTATTGCCGTCCATAATAATCGCAATGTGCCGAAGATTTTTTTCGGAGGACACTAAACTAACCTTTGATTTGGTAAGCGGCAGATCTAACTACCATGAAAATATAATAGCGATTGCCGCTATTATATTTCCATCAAGTCTGCTTCTT
Organism: Cellvibrionaceae bacterium; assembly: GCA_033852115.1. Taxonomy (GTDB): domain Bacteria; phylum Pseudomonadota; class Gammaproteobacteria; order Pseudomonadales; family Cellvibrionaceae; genus JAWSVE01. The sequence continues at coordinate 614,599 of JAWSVE010000001.1, forward strand.
TCGCTTTCAGGCTTTCATCAACCTTAGCGATAAATTTATCAGTAATCTTTTGCACTTCATCTTGCGCGCGGCGCTCATCATCTTCACTGATTTCTTTTTCTTTTTGTAAATCTTTCAATTGGGCGATAGCGTCTCGACGCACATTACGCACAGACACTCTCGCGCTTTCCGCTTCAGACCGCGCTTGTTTAATGAAGCCTTTACGCGTTTCTTCAGTGAGCGCAGGCATAGGCACACGAATAACCTCACCGGCTGTAGCTGGGTTTAGCCCTAAATCAGATTTCATAATCGCTTTTTCAATATCGGGCACCAATTGCTTTTCCCATGGCGTGATACTTAAAGTACGCGCATCTTCCACGTTGACATTCGCCACTTGTGACAAAGGAGTATCGCTGCCGTAATACGACACCATAATGCCGTCTAGGATGCTAGGGTGCGCGCGGCCTGTACGAATTTTATTGAAGTGTACGGCTAGCGCGTCTAGCGCTTTCTGCATTCTTGTTTCAGCTTCTTGTTTAATGTCATTAATCATTGCACGCACCTTCTTCTATCAAAGTACCTTCATCGGCACCCACGACTATATTCAATAACGCGCCCGCTTTGTCCATCTTGAACACACGAACGGGCATATTGTGTTCACTCACTAAGCAAATTGCAGTTAAGTCCATTACACCTAGCTTTTTCTCTAATACTTCGTCGTAACTTAAACGATCATATTTTATAGCCGAACTATCTTTCATTGGGTCAGCAGAATAAACCCCATCGACTTTGGTCGCTTTTAAAACGATATCAGCTTCGACTTCGATGCCACGCAAACAGGCGGCAGAGTCTGTAGTAAAGAATGGGTTACCAGTCCCTGCAGAAAAGATAACAACTTCACCACTACTTAAGCAGCGAATTGCTTGACGACGATCGTAGTGCTCAACGACACCACTCATTGGAATAGCCGACATAACTCGTGAGGAAATATTAGAACGTTCTAACGCATCGCGCATCGCGAGAGCATTCATCACGGTCGCAAGCATGCCCATGTGATCGCCAGTTACGCGATCAAGGCCTGCAGCATTAAGCGCAGCGCCGCGGAATAAATTACCACCGCCGATCACCAAACCAACTTGGACACCAATACCCACAAGCTGGCCGATTTCTAATGCCATTTTATCGAGGACTTTGGGGTCAATACCAAAGCCTTCGGAGCCCATTAACTCCTCGCCACTCAACTTCAACAAAATTCGTTTATATTTTTTATCGCGAGTGTTCGGCATCGACTGGTCTCCAAAGAATTGAAAAGCGTTTTATTGCGCGTCCGTGCGCCTATTCTCATTCCATAAACCCGGCATACAATGCCGGGGACAGCAATTACTTGCTTGCTTCGACTTGCGCAGCAACTTCCGCGGCGAAATCAACTTCTTCTTTCTCGATACCTTCACCCACTCCGTAGCGAACGAAAGCAACGATTTCCGCACCTGCATCTTTTGCTAATTTACCAACGCTAACATCTGGGTTTTTAACAAAAGGCTGCTCGGTCAAGCTGTTTTCTTTCAAGTACTTGGCGATACGACCTTGCATCATTTTCTCAACGATATTTTCAGGCTTGCCCGCCATGTCTGGTTGCGCTTTGATGATGTCTTCTTCGCGCTTAACATCAGCTTCTGGCATATCACTTGGGTTCACAACCGCTGGGTTCACAGCAGCAACATGCATAGCAATGTCTTTGGCCAAATCAGCGTCGCCGCCTTTCAATTGAACCAACACCGCGATACGGTTGTTTGAGTGAACATAACCACCAACAACACCGCCTTCGGCAGTTTGTGAAGCGATGCGACGTACGCCGATGTTTTCACCAATTTTTTGAACCAATTTTTCGCGTTGATCTTCAAGATCACCGGCCATTAATGCAGCAACATCTTCTTGCTTATCCGCGAACGCTTTATCAACCACAGTGTTAACAAAGCCAAGGAAGTTTTCGTCGCGTGCAACGAAATCAGTTTCACTGTTGACTTCAACTAGCAAGCCGTAGCTTGCGTCGTCAGCCAATTTAATGGCTACAACGCCGTCTGCTGCTGTGCGGTCAGCTTTTTTAGCTGCTTTCAAACCACTGGCTTTACGCAGGTTGTCGATAGCCACTTCGATATCGCCATCAGCTTCTACTAGAGCGCCTTTGCACTCCATCATTCCGAGCCCAGTACGCTCGCGTAATTCTTTTACCATCGAAGCAGAAATTGCTGCCATGATCGTATCCTCACTATTCGGTTTAAATCTTGGTTAAATTGAAAAAAGGGGGCCGCTGCCCCCTTTTCAAAATGGACTAGCTTTCGCTATTAGCCTGCGTTGCTTTCCGCCGCATCACCAGCGTCATCCACCTCAACAAACTCACTCTTTGCTGGAGCCGCCTGAGAAGAAGCACCTTCTAGACATGCGTCTGCCATAGCCGTCATGTACAATTTGATTGCACGGATAGAGTCGTCGTTTCCGGGGATTACGTAGTCAACGCCTTCAGGATCACTATTAGTATCAACGATACCAATAACAGGAATGCCGAGTTTGTTTGCTTCTTTGATCGCGATACGCTCGTGTTCAACATCAATCACGAACAGTGCATCTGGCAAACCGCCAATGTCTTTAATACCACCGATAGAACGCTCAAGCTTTTCCATCATGCGAGTACGCATCAACGCTTCTTTTTTAGTTAGAAGGTCAAAAGTACCGTCTTGGCTCTGAGTTTCTAGTTCGCGGAAACGTCGAACAGAAGCGCGGATCGTTTTGTAGTTGGTCAACATACCACCCAACCAGCGGTGGCTCACGAATGGCTGACCAGCGCGCTCAGCTTGCTCTTTGGTGATTTTTTGAGCCGCTCGTTTGGTACCAACGAACAACACTTTTTTCTTTTGAGACGCTAACTTGCGCACGAATTCCAAAGCGTCGTTGAACGCTGGGACGGTGTGCTCGAGGTTAACGATGTGGATTTTGTTGCGAGCGCCAAAGATGAATTTGCCCATCTTTGGGTTCCAGTAACGAGTCTGGTGCCCAAAGTGAACGCCAGCTTGCAACATGTCGCGCATGCTTACTGATGCCATGATATTTTCCTTTCGGGTTAGGCCTCCATACACCCCATGTATCAACCCTGAAATCGCCCTATAAAGCGCATCTTTCAAGGCACCCAGACACATGTGCCGGTATATGTGTGACTTTGATTAAGTTAATAGTTTGCCTACTTTGATTTCGGCGCGCGCTTTATACCACAAAGCCAACCCACAATAAAGGCTAAAATCGATCTGACCAACACCTCCCGTTGGGAGACATTTCACACAAAAACCCTTGTAAATCAAGGGCTTCTATAAAAAATTCTCTCCTCAAACGCACCAATTGCATCTTTCTGAACCATACTGGTTTACAATAGCGCCGATTTCCAACCCTAAATTCATCACAATCGCGAACCAAGGTGTAATGTCAGTTTCAATCAAGACCCCAGAAGATATCGAGAAAATGCGCGTTGCCGGCCGAATGGCAGCCAAAGTGCTAGAGCAAATTGGGGAGCATGTTCAGCCCGGCGTATCAACTGCCAGGATAGACGAACTGTGCAATGAAATGATCCTCGCGCAAGGGGCGGTATCCGCCTGCATTGGCTATCGCGGCTTCCCTAAGGCGGTATGCACATCGGTCAATCAGGTTGTCTGCCATGGGATTCCATCAGAAAAGAAAATACTTAAGAACGGCGATATCATCAATATCGATGTTACCGTCATATACGACGGGTTCCATGGAGATACCAGTGCAATGTTCTGCGTTGGCAAAGTTGCACCTCACGCCGAGCGACTCATTCAGATTACCCAAGAATGCTTATATAAAGGTATTGAGACGGTTAAACCCGGAGCTACGCTCGGTGATATAGGCCATGTCATCCAACAACACGCCGAAGGCAACTACTACTCTGTGGTTCGTGACTATTGCGGCCACGGTATAGGTCGAGTCTTCCATGAAGACCCTCAAGTAATGCATTACGGCAAGCCTGGTCAAGGGATGGTTTTAAAAGAAGGGATGACCTTCACCATCGAGCCAATGATCAACGCTGGAAAGCATCAAACTAAACTCAAACCTGATGGCTGGACAGTTGAAACCCGTGATGGACGACTATCTGCCCAATGGGAACACACCATGGCAGTGACTAAAGATGGTGTTGAGATATTAACAGCGCGCGTGGGCGAGCCCTTCTACAAACCTTAAGCATCCACAAAGGTTACCAACCACTGTATGTCCCTACCTTATTTCGAGAAACCACTCGTATTCTTCGAGCAAGGCCGGTTCCGCAGCAGCCTCGAGAGCGGGAATAAGATCGCTACGTTTAAAGATGCGATCGCGGCAGCGGACCTACAATTCAACAATCGCTTTATCGAAGGTGAAGATATTCGCAAGCTCGTTCGCGAGCGAGCACTCTTTATCGACTGTATTTTGCACTACGCATGGCATCAATTTGAGTGGCCATCAGATTCAAAACAGTCGGTGTGCCTCGCCGCCGTGGGGGGGTATGGTCGAGGAGAACTGCACCCTCACTCCGATATCGACCTTTTACTGCTATTGCGAGATGACGAAGTCGATGGGGTGAAACAAAGCATCGAAGGCTTCATCACGCTACTGTGGGATATAGGGCTCGAAATTGGCCAAAGTGTCCGCACAGTGTCCCAATGTCTGTCGATCGCGAAAAACGACATCAGCGTCGCCACCAACCTCATGGAATGCCGCACATTGCTGGGTGACGACAGCCTTCGCGCTGAACTCGCGCAAAAAACCGCGCCTCAATTTATGTGGCCCGCCGACGACTTCTTCCGCGCAAAGTGGGATGAACAAATCAAGCGACACGAAAAACATAACAACACAGAATATAATTTAGAGCCCAATGTTAAAAATGCACCCGGTGGATTGCGTGATATCCAGATTATCAGTTGGGTTGCAAAACGATTTTTTGGTGTTGAATCACTACACGAACTTGAAGGCCGCGACTTTTTGACCGAGGAAGAGTTTGCCATTCTGCGCTCTGGAGAAGAATTTTTATGGAAGGTTCGTTATGGCCTTCACATGATTGTAGGCAGACCTGAAGAGCGACTACTGTTCGAATACCAACGAGAGTTGGCCAAACTATTCGGCTATCAGGACACAGAACAGCGCCTCGCTGTCGAGCAATTTATGCATTGGTACTACCGCATAGTATTAACGCTCGGCGAATTGAACGATGTGCTGCTCCAGTTTTTGGATGAAGCGATTCTTCAGAAAGGTAAGAACACAGCCATCACACCGGTCAATGAACGCTTTCAATTGCTGGATGGATATATCGAAGCAACTCATGCAGAGGTCTTCGAACAAACACCAAGCGCACTGTTAGAAATATTCGTGCTCATGGGGAATGACCCCGATATTCGAGGCGTCCGCGCTAGCACCATTCGCCTCATTCGTGCAAGCCGAGAACTAATAGACGAAGACTTTCGAGCACAAGAAGAAAACCGTAAGCTATTTATGGCACTTCTGGGCTGTCCGCATGGTTTGTTTACGCAACTAAAGCGAATGAAACGCTATGGCGTACTCGGACGCTACCTCCCAGAATTCGGACGCGTTACCGGACAAATGCAGCACGACCTGTTCCACATCTATACGGTTGATGCCCACACGCTTTTGGTCGTAAAAAATATGCGTCAATTTAATCGGCCAGATGCATCGGAAGAGTTTCCCGTTGCGGCGCATGCCATGAAGCGTCTACCCAAAAAGGAATTACTTTACATCGCCGGTTTGTATCATGATATCGCCAAGGGCCGGGGCGGTGATCACTCGACGTTAGGTGCAGAAGATGCCACTCGTTTTTGCCAGGATCATGGACTCACACCGCGCGAAACCCGACTTGTTTGTTGGCTAGTAGAAAAGCACCTACTGATGTCTTCTGTGTCACAAAAACAAGACATCATGGACCCCGATGTCATTCATAATTTTGCATTAGAAATCGGCGACCAATTACACCTTGATTACCTCTATTGCTTGACCGTCGCCGATATGAACGCGACCAACCCAGACATTTGGAATAGTTGGCGCGCCAGTTTAATGCGGCAGCTATACCTAGAAACCAAGCGCGCTTTGCGACGCGGCTTAGAAAATACCATTGACCAACAAGAGGTTATCGAAGAAACCCAAGCTGCCGCATTACATAAGCTAACCCGAAAGGGGTTTTCGGAAACACAAATTCGCGAACTCTGGGCAGACATGGGCGAGGATTACTTTCTACGCGAAACCTATCTCGACATTGTTTGGCACATGCAAGCCATCGCGAAAGCCCCAGAGGCAGCAATACTTATCTTGATTGATAAGACAACAACGGTCATGCATGAGGGCGCGACGCAAATTTTTATTCGTGCCAAAGATCAACTCAATGTATTTGCGGCTGCAGCAACCTGTCTCGACCAACTCAATTTGAGCATTCAAGATGCGCGCATATACCACACCAAATCCGGCTACACGGTCGATACCTTTTACGTGCTAGACCAATTTGGTGAACCCATCAGCGAAGATAAAGATCGCGTAGCTCGTATCAAGAAAGCGCTCAGCGAAGAACTCAGCCTTACCGCCGATTACAAAAGCGTTATCAGCCGCCACACTCCGCGGCAGCTCAAACAGTTTGCCATGCCGACTCGAACCAGTATTAACACCGACATCAATAGTGGCCATACGGTTCTCGAAGTCATCAGTCCAGATCGCCCTGGCCTACTGGCAAGAATTGGTCGCATTTTTATCGAGTTTAATATTCAATTACAGAATGCAAAAATTTCGACACTAGGCGAACGTGTCGAAGACATATTTTTTATCACCGACAACAATGGGCAACCGCTTAGCGACCCCAGCTTATGCCAGCGCTTGCAAAAGGAAATTTGTCAGCAACTGGACCAGCATGTATAAGACAGCAAACCATGAACCCCGATTTAGCAAAACTACAGACTTACCCCTTCGAAAAACTTGCTGCATTAAAAGCCGCAACAAGCGAGCCCTCCTCGGCTAGTAACCACATCGCATTTTCAATTGGGGAACCTAAACACCAACCACCATCCTTAGTGATGGACACACTTCGCCAATCACTCAACAAAATTTCAGCTTACCCAGCCACGAAAGGGATTCCGGAGTTGCGCCAAGCAATTTCTCGCTGGCTGGAAATGCGCTTTAAGATCCCAACCAATAGCGTCGATTCAGAAACTCAGGTATTGCCCGTCAATGGAACACGCGAGGCGCTATTCGCCTTTGCCCAGGCAGTAATTGATCGTTCCAAACCTGATGCCTTAGTGGTTTCGCCAAATCCGTTTTATCAAATCTATGAAGGCGCCACCTATTTATCTGGCGCTGATATTTTTTATCTCAATTGCACGGCAGATAATAATTACCTCCCTGATTTTGATGATGTCGATGCGTCTGTTTGGCAACGTTGTCAGCTGATCTATCTTTGCAGCCCTGGCAACCCTTCGGGTGCGGTAATCGGCCAGCAACAAATGCAAAAACTCATTGAGCTTGCAGACCAGTACGACTTTATTATCGCGAGCGATGAGTGTTATTCAGAATTATACTTCGATGAAGACGCACCTCCGACTGGCCTGCTTGAAGTATGTTCGTCTATGGGACGAAGCGACTTCTCACGATGCGTTGTGTTTCATAGCTTATCTAAGCGCTCCAACTTACCTGGCCTACGATCAGGGTTTATTGCGGGTGACGCCGATATACTACGCCAGTTTCTTCTTTATCGAACGTATCACGGTTGCGCGATGAGCCTACCGTTCCAGCTCGCAAGCGCTACTGCCTGGCAAGATGAGCAACACGTTATTGAGAATCGCAAACTCTATAAGCAAAAGTTCAACGATGTCATTGATATCTTATCGCCTGTTATCGACGTTAAATGGCCGCAAGCCAGTTTTTATCTGTGGCTTGCAACGCCGATGGACGATCAACTATTCGCGCAACAACTCTATAGCCAGGAGAATGTAACTGTTCTTCCTGGAAGTTACATCGCACGGGACACCGCAACAGGGAACCCAGGGAAAAACCATGTACGCATTGCGCTCGTAGCGACACGTGAGGAGTGTATCGAAGGTGCGCAACGTATTCGCCATTTCCTTGAAGGTCTAAAAAATTAAGCATGGCGTCCACCAGTATTGAGTTGAAACCAAACCCAACGAAACTGCAGCGCGCGGATATCGTGCTGAAACGTTTGCAAACACTCTATCCAAAGCCACCTATTCCACTCGACCACAAAGACCCTTACACACTGCTTGTTGCTGTATTGCTATCAGCGCAATGTACGGACGAGCGAGTCAATCAAGTGACGCCAGCTTTGTTCGCTCTTGCAGATCACCCGAAGGATATGGCGAAACAACCGGTGGAGAAAATTCAAGCGATTATTCGCCCTTGCGGTTTGTCACCTCAAAAGTCGAAAGCCATCGCAAAATTGTCACAAATACTCATAGATGAACACGGCGGTGAAGTCCCCAATGATATGGATGCTCTGGAAAAGCTACCGGGTGTCGGGCATAAAACAGCGGGCGTTGTAATGGCTCAAGCGTTCGACGTACCGAGCTTTCCCGTCGATACTCACATCCACCGCCTTGCTCAGCGCTGGGGATTGACCAATGGTAAAAATGTTGCGCAAACAGAAAAAGACCTAAAACGACTGTTCCCCCAAAACTATTGGAACAAATTGCATCTGCAAATTATTTATTATGGCCGTGAATACTGTTCGGCTAGAGGGTGTGATGGCACGATCTGTGAGCTTTGTAGAACTTGCTACCCTAACCGCAAACGTGCAAAAAAAACCAAAAAAGCCTAGCTCTTCGGCAGTGGACAGACATAAAAAAACCGGCTGCTTGCCGGTTTTTTTATGTGGAACGCCTAACGACAATTAATCTTCGTTTTTTGGCGCAAGCGATAAGGTACTCATATCGACGTCGTTTTCAAGAAAGCTGACGGTGTGACGAGTCATTACTTCATCATTGCCGAAATAATTTTTCATCTCGCTTTCCATTCGGCATACCGCCCCTACATCTTGGATGGCTTTGATATATCGGTGCGCCTCGGCAAGCGGCAAACTATGCTTGAGCGTGATGACCTTTCCGGAGAATAAACGCTCTAGTTGACGACGGCTGTTGATTTTAAAACGGCTCGCAAAGTTACGTACGACCAAATCACGATCATAGCCGCGCGCGGTTTCCCCCCAAAAAACTACCCGATAGGTAGCTTGGGCGTTAATACTACTATTTTCTGATACTAATGCTGACACAAGTCGACTCCGATCCTTTAGTCTTCATAGGGCTTTCCCCCGCAGCAACGGCTGCAGCGCCCCCAATTACATCCGAATATAAGCTGCACAAAACGAATTATCTGCGCATTCAAGAAAGGTACTTCCTAGAGATCTTACCTTGAGACACCATCACGCCTGTCTCATAGCGTTGATAGACGAAGCATTATGTTAAGTGGAACGACTTTAACTGACTTTCTTAAAAGACTAATGCTTAAGGGGTCAATACTTAATAAGTGATTCTGCTTAGCGCCCGCCCATCAAGGCTAACTTTTTAATTCTAATCCTTGCGTCACTTTGATGTCTAGGCCATTTTCAAGTTCCAAAGCACGATAATGGCTGATGATGTGACCTTATAGCCATTTATTTTAATAGTGATTTGCTGTTATTGCCGAACCTGTAGGTCGCTGCACTTCATAAAGCACTCTCCCACCAATCAAGACGCCATTCGGGTTCGAACATCCCACCTGGAATCTGGTATCCTTACCGCCCTTTTCGAACTGGCAACAACCGCCAAGGTCTCAATCAGCAACGAAGGCACTATGAGCAAACCAACGATTTTCGGCATCCCCAACTGCGATACAGTTAAAAAGGCCCGTAAGTGGCTTGAGAGTCAGGGAGTTGACTATGAATTCCATGATTTTCGCAAAGATGGTCTATCTAAAAGCCAAGTCGCAGACTGGCTCAAAACCATCGATGCCGGTAAGTTGGTAAACAAACGCAGCACCACTTGGAAGCAGCTGCCCGAGAAACAAAAGGAAAACCTCGACGCTAAGGTTATTCCATCTTTGCTGGTTGAATACCCAACGTTGATTAAAAGACCTCTTCTCGAAATTGATGGCCAAGCGATATCGGTTGGCTTCAGTGAGAAGGACTACCAACAACTACTCAAATAAACACGCGCTTTGGCAGTAGCCAATGGGCCGCTGCGCCTCTTTCAATTATTTAATAGTATAGGAATCACACCATGTCTCAGTTGTATAGCTTCGGCCTCGGCATCGGCACTCACAACAGCAAGCAAGAATGGCTCGAAGTATTTTATGCACAGCCACTGCTAAACCCTAGCGAATCTCTCACCACCGCCATTGGCGGCGCAATTGGCTACGACGGCGGCAATCAAGCAATCGAACTCGACAACGCCAAACTACAAGCAATCGTAGCCGCTTGCAGCGCACAAGGTTCCGAAGAAGGGAAAGCGGTTGCCGAACTCGCTGGCAAAATGCAAGACAGCAAAGCGCCTTGTGTTGCCACTTTGCTTGAAACGGACAGCGCACCAAGCTCTGTTCCCGAAGGCTACCTTAAACTACAGTTGATTTCTCACCGGTTGGTTAAACCTCACGGGACCGACCTCACCGGCATTTTTGGTGCACTGCCCAACGTCGCTTGGACAAACCAGGGGGCCATTGATATCGCAGAACTACCAGAACGCCAGCTTCAAGCTCGCTTAAAAGGCGAAGTACTGGAAGTTGCTTGCGTCGACAAATTCCCCAAAATGACTAACTATGTTGTACCCGGAGGTGTTCGCATCGCACATACTGCACGCGTGCGTCTCGGCGCCCACTTAGGTGAAGGAACAACGATCATGCACGAAGGCTTCGTGAACTTTAACGCGGGCACTGAAGGGCCAGGGATGATCGAGGGACGTATTTCAGCAGGCGTAATGATCGGTGCAGGCTCTGACCTAGGCGGTAGCAGTTCGACTATGGGCACACTGTCTGGAGGCGGCAAGCTAGTCAACGGCGTTGGCAAAGAATGTTTGATTGGCGCCAATGCGGGAATTGGTATTCCTCTGGGCGATCGCTGCATTGTTGAGGCCGGCTTGTATGTCACCGCAGGTACAAAAGTCGCAATGCTCGACCAAGAAGGTAAAGTATCATCATATGCGAAGGCCCATGAGCTGGCTGGAAAAAGCGATCTACTATTCTGGCGCAACTCACAAACAGGCGCAGTGGAATGCAAAACCAATAAAACCGCGTTTGAGCTTAACGAAGAGCTTCACAAAAACAACTGAGGCAACTTCATGAGCCATTCACCTACCGTTGACTTGGCGTGCGAACTAATTCGCCGCCAATCGGTTACGCCCGAAGATGCTGAGTGCTTAACACTCATTGGCGATCGCCTGAGTGCTATTGGCTTTACGCTCACGCCCCTACCCTTTGATGAAGTCAGTAATCTCTGGGCAGTACGCGGAGACTCTGGGCCTTTACTGGTTTTTGCGGGGCATACCGATGTCGTACCGACAGGCCCTCTGGAGCAGTGGGACACACCGCCCTTCGAGCCGACGATTAAAAACGACTTAATATATGGTCGCGGCGCGGCCGATATGAAAGGCAGCATTGCCGCCATGATCACAGCCTGTGAGCGGTTCGTGGAAACCAACCCTCATCACGCAGGACGCATTGGATTTCTATTGACCAGCGACGAGGAAGGCCCAGCAATTAACGGCACCGTAAAAGTCGTCGACTGGCTACAAAGCAACAATGAGCAGATTGATTGGTGCATCATTGGAGAACCCACAAGCAGCAACAAGCTAGGCGACATTATCAAGAATGGTCGACGTGGTTCACTCAACTTCAATTTGACCATCAACGGCCAACAAGGTCACATCGCCTACCCGCAGTTAGCAGAAAACCCTATCCATCGACTAGCGCCAGCGCTAGATGCCCTGGTAAATGAAGTGTGGGATGAAGGTAATGAATACTTTCCTGCAACAAGCTTTCAGATCTCAAACATTAATGCCGGTACCGGCGCGACAAACGTTATCCCAGGTAGCGTCAACCTGTTAGGAAACTTTCGTTTTTCTACCGAGGTTACTGATCAAGCATTGCGTCATCGTACCGAGACAATATTGAACGCTCACAAACTTAACTACGACATAGAATGGAATCTCAGCGGGCAACCCTTTATAACCCCTGTTGGCACACTCGTTACTGCCGTGCAATCCGCCATCTCGAAAGTCACTGGCTATGACACAGAGCTTTCTACCAGCGGCGGCACATCCGATGGACGATTCATTGCACCAACTGGCGCACAAGTTATTGAGTTGGGCCCTCTCAATGACACCATTCACAAGGTGAATGAATGCGTAAGCGCAACGGATCTCGACACACTATCGTCGGTGTATTATGAATGCCTGCAAAACATCTTGACCAATACAAGCGTATAACCAGCATGTCGAAACTTACCCACTTAGATAGTCAAGGCCACGCCCATATGGTGGACGTCGGACAAAAAGACGTAACCGAGCGAAGCGCGACCGCACAGGCGATCGTCAGTATGAAATCGGAAACACTGACGATGATTACTGATGGTGGTCACAAGAAAGGCGACGTTCTGGCTGTTGCTCGGATTGCCGGCATCCAAGCGGCAAAAAAAACTCACGACTTAATTCCACTTTGCCACCCATTGCTTTTGACCTCAATAAAAGTCGAGCTTACACCCAACTCAATCGACAATTGCATTGAAATTAAAGCCACCTGCAAACTCGCAGGAAAAACCGGTGTCGAAATGGAAGCGCTAACCGCAGCGTCTGTCGCCGCTTTAACCATATACGACATGTGCAAAGCGGTCGACCGAGGTATCGTCATATCCAATATCCTCCTGGTCGAGAAAAAAGGTGGCAAGTCAGGTCACTGGCAGAGCAAACCAGAAGATACAAACGCTTAACACATACTATTGTCAGTTCGAGGCGAGTAAACAATGCAGGTAAAGATTTTGTTTTTTGCGCATTTCCGCGAGACGCTAGATTGTGACGAAATCACGATAGACCTCAGCGATCATTCGCCGACTGTAGATGATGTAATCAATGAGCTAACTCTTAAAGGTGATAACTGGGCTGATATTTTAGGACAAGAGCAGCTCCTTATAGCGGTCAATCACGCCGTCAGCACACGTGCACAAATTCTTTCAGATGGGGACGAAGTCGCATTCTTCCCCCCCGTCACTGGCGGCTAACATGATTAGTATTCAACACGCAGACTTCGATGTGAGTAGCGAATACCGCTGGCTCCGAGAACAATCGAATTCACCGGGAGCTATTGTCACTTTTAGCGGCTTAGTCCGTGAGATATATCAGGACCAAGACATCGTCGCGTTAGAGCTTGAGCACTACCCTGGTATGACCGAAAAAACGCTGCAACAAATCATTGATACGGCCAACCAACGTTGGCCAATTGATTGCGTCAAAGTTATTCATCGAGTGGGCCGCATTGAAGCAAATGAACAGATAGTATTCGTCGGTGTCAGTAGCGCTCACCGCCATGCAGCGTTTTCGGCGTGCGAGTTCATAATGGACTTTTTAAAAAACGACGCCCCGTTTTGGAAAAAAGAAATTACACCAACCCAAACCTACTGGGTCGAAAAAAAAGCTAGTGACGAAAGCGCAGCTGCGAAATGGCAACCTGCCAAGCCCTAAGTTAATAGTTCTTATATCTATCTGCACAATTCAACAGCAGGCAAAACCGGTCGCACAGCGGCCTTTATTGAGACACTCGCTCCAACCGCGAAAATCCTCTAGCATGGACACTTCTCCCCTCGGCTTGCCCCGTTTGGATGATTGAACGATACAACGATGCAAACTCGCCTTTCACTGCAGCGGAAAACACTGGATCGCTAGCACCCTCTATTCTTGAAGTCATATTGTCCCAGTCCTTGTCCATAACGAACCTTTCGAATAATGGATAGACCTCCATGTTTTCAAAGTGGATATGCTCAATCTGTCGCTCAGTATACTCTCGCCCAGCAGTCACCAGATCATCAATACTAACAACGGTATCATTCGCAACGGCATTGAATACATTTTCAGCTCGCTGAGACAATTTTTCGAGCTGGTGATGCTCAGCTCTCATTCGCCAGAGCTTCTCTGACTGAGGAAGGTTTTTTTTGAGAAGAGATTCAATCGCGAGATCCTCAAGAGGGTGATGATACCCCTCAGGATAAACACGAAAGCACTCGATAATATCAAGAATCAACGGCAAGCGCGCGTGCTCGGAGTGAGCCTCCTCGTAACGAGTTACCTCAGCGTCGAGACATTGCAGCAACCGAATGAAGTTAAAGTGGTCAGCATAAAGTTGCGAAAGGGCTGGATGCATAAATCACCTCGCAAAGGGTTGTGAAGGCACGTCGAGCTGTCGCCATTAGCTTTCCTAGACTAACCAATGGTCTCGCCATCAAAAATAAACGCTATCACAAGTTAATTACAAATCTCTTGATTTGCTTCAACCGAGTTCACAGTTTTGTTATTCGCGCCGCTCTTACCACTATTGAGAATATAAATATAAATTTTTAAGCACGATAGCAACTAACAAAGCACGCTATAGACAGCTAAACTATAGAGCAGTCACCCAACGAGATCTTTTGAACGCATGGCATCTTCAGGCCCACTGTCTTCGCGACCGAGCATTCAGGCACAACGGTCGCGAGAAAATAGAATCTTCCGCAATTTCAGGCTAGGGCTTTCAACGTTCTTTACGAGCATGGCTATTCTCTACCTAATCAAAACTCAATTAGAGCCATCGCTTTATCAAGAAGTTTGTGTGGCAATATGTGTACTAATAATGACTTTCGGTTTTTTTCTAGCGATAGCGGCGGAGTTGCAATTTATCTGGTCTCGCCTGAGCTATTTTGTACGATCTAAATGAGTCGGCATCTTTGCTTTGACATAGACATCAAAGCGAATGGTTTTCCCCTTTATCGAAAAGCTTGGCGCTTTCCCAGCGAGCACAGGCGCCGTCAAGGGTCGCTTCACCACAACTCGATAACGAGCATTATCGATTGCAGGTAATAAAAGCATATCAGCATCGACATCATTACCCACTAAGTGATGAAAAATTTGCATGCCCTTTTTAACTTTTGCACTTTTTTTACGCGCAGGGAACATAGGGTCTAAATAAATAACATCAGGAATTTCTTCAACATCACTACACGAATGCTCAGAAAGAATCATTTTCTCCACGAGGCATTTAAGTGAATCATCTTTTTCACCAACGTCACTCGCCCTCTTCAAACCATCGTTTAACAATGCTTTGACAACACCGTGCCTCTCAAACATTCGCACCTTACCCGCATACTGAGCAATAACAAAAGCATCCTGGCCAAGCCCTGCGGTTTGATCCCACACCAGCGGTTTTATACCACCTTGAATCCCGAGCGCTTTAATAATGTCGGGCTTAGCTTCTTGTTGCCGTCTCCGAAACCCCAGCTTGCCTTCCACAAAATCGACTCGTAGTGCACCACCAATTTTGCCGCCTACCTCTACCAGCATTAATCCAAGCTCAGTAAACGATAAATAGTAGCCCTCCGTAATCGCTCCCGGTAACTCTGACAAAACGGACAAAGATAATTCAGTCGCGCTCTCGGTAATATGACGCGGCAAGTCGGCTATCACGACACGGGTTACTAAATAGGGTACAAACATTAAATTTTTTCTCGATGTAAAATTTATTTAACCGTGTTCACATTTTACAACATACTTGGATAAATTTATGACGACACAATCTGATATAAAGGACGATACGTGATAGCTTTATGTTATACGTTTAGTTAACGTATGCTGTTGGCTTCAAGTGGTGCGACATTGGTCATACAAAAACATTTACGCGGAGCCAATACACCAGATGTACTTATTGCCACCCATAAAACGCACAGCTGAGCATAATAAGCGTGAAGGCGTGGAAAGAATACAAGGCTGTTCACATGTCAGAAATAAGCGATGTAGCTGAAATCACTCGCCCTTACCATCACGGCGACCTAAAACAAACCTTAATTGATGCCGCCTGCAGACATATCGCCAGCGGCGGTACAGAGAAGTTGAGTTTGCGAGCGCTTGCGCGCGAGGCTGGCGTTTCACCAACGGCCCCTTATCGCCATTTCTCAACCAAAAATAGCTTGCTCGCCTCTATTGCATACGAGGGTTTTTCAGAGTTACAGAAATGCCTAGATACCATTAGCGAGCAAAAAATCTCTGATCCCTATGAACGCTTAGTCAAACTAGGTGTGGCTTACGTTAACTACGCTGTTGAAAACCCGGTTAAATACCATTTAATGTTCGGCGACGTGTTAGCCGACTTTACTGCATACGAGAATCTGCAAAAATCCGTCGAAACCGTTTTCGCACTGGTCGCTAGAGAATTAAACCAAGCCAAAGAAGAAGGGTTTGTCTCTGAAGCGCCCTTTGAAGAATTAGCCGCGTATGTTTGGTCTTGCCTGCATGGCTTAGCAAATTTAATCGTTAACAAACGACGACGCTTAGAGTTTCCCGATAAAACCCTAGGTATTTCCGTCATTCATTACCTAACCCAAAACGTCGAGAAGATCATGAAGCGCGTTATTCAAGGTCTGTCGATGGCGTAAGGACGGGTCGGCTGCCTCGCGCGGCCCTCGGTTTATCTAGAAGATATTTTAGGCAACACTTTAACGTCCATCCCTAGTCGATTGATCACCTTCTGTAGAGCCTCACCAGCCACCATATCTTCACACGAAAGCACTCGGTGTCGGCCTTCATAGTCCAGCACGCCAAACGCAATTAACTGCTGATCAAGCCCAAGACGGCGATGGCACTGTGACAACGCGACATCAAAGATAACCTGATCGCCGAGCGCACCCTTCCATTGATGCATCACATTCGCGGTGTAGCGATAGCCATCAATGACAACTCGTTCATTCCCTTTGCTCATAGAGGCATTGACTAAACTCCGCGATGAAGCGACCTGTATCCATCCAACCCACTGCGCTCGCTGAACACGGTTCTGCCAATCCGAATGGGAATCGGCGACTACGCTTTCGTCAGCGGAAGAGACCGGTGGCAAACAAACCACGGTAGTCAGTAGAATTGTCAGAAATCGATATCTCATGGAGCGTTGCATTACCGCGTCAGGCCCACCAGGGCACCATTGAACCTGCCAGTTAATCCTATCTATCTCAAGCCCTGGCTAACGAGTCGGCGCCTAGCATACACTTACGCTTTGACAGGTTCCACCTTAGCCACTTTCAAGGGCCTCCCATGATAAGCTCGAATTTCCGCCTACTGTCCATTGCCGCCTTCACTGCACTAGTCAGCGGCTGCAGTCGCTATAGCTTTACCCTGAACGATCAACCGATCTCGTCAGTCAAACCAATTTCAACTGTCGAAAATATTCCCGATAAGCACTTATACGCGTGTGTAAACCAACACCTGCATGACAACCGCTTCCAACACCCAGAGGAGTTAACCACCCTCAACTGCAGCTTTAATCGTATAAGTTCTCTCGAAGGGATCCAGCAGCTGACAAACATCCGCCAACTATCTTTGAAAGATAACCAGTTGATCGCTATAGCGATCCTTTCTCAGCTGCCTCAACTGTCTTGGCTGGATGTCTCCCTCAATCCCGAGTTGGACTGTAGGCATCTCGATCTCATAGCGAAAACCCTCGGCGAGGGACTTGAAGTGATTGCACCCGCGCACTGCGAGCACAACAATAAAAAAAGGATTTAAATAAACTAGCGATAAATGACGCGGGCTTGCTATCTAAGGTGAGGGTAAGTGAGGGGTAAACATTAAGCCAACGACGTTACGATGCTGGTGCATCACTTTCATCACGACGGGCTCTTCATTGATGGTGCCCACCATTTTTCGAAAAACGACTTTTACTACGGTTCCGACCGGAGGGTTTGGCTGGTTTTCAATCTTAACAGAAGCCCCTCCATCAGAGATATCCTGAGTAAAACCCACAATTGTGCCAAACGCGGGGTGAGTAATCTCGACCCGAATCGTGGTGGACATCCGTTCAAAACGCCGGCGCTCGTCCAATGCTCAGTCTCCTAAAGATAAATATCATGGTTGTGTCGAGAGCACTTGCCTATAAAGAAGCTTGCAACGCCATCGACCTATATAACTAATAGTTCAAAAATAGCACTTTGTCCCATCCAAACGCAAAGCTCTATCCGTAAAACGCGACCAATTGCCAAATGTCAGTTCCAGAGGGTGCACTCACAGCGCACCAACTAAGATCGTTGATTAGATTAAGTTGCGCTTAATGATACCGAGAAGCTCTCGCGCATCGCGCGCAACCAAAGGCCTACCGTAGGCATCCCTTACATAAACCTCTATCGAATCACTATGCTCAACAACCAATAAAAGATAACCGGGTAAATCAGCTAATGACTTGGCATCTGTAAATGCTGCGGGTGGAAATAATGTCCTATTCTGCGGTGTATCCTGAATATTTAAGTGCTCGATTATCTCAGTTAAGGAATACTCGACCTCGTCTTCTTCATCGCTAAACCAGCCGCTAAAAAAGCCTTCACTTTCATCAGGACTGGTGTAAGTGACGTAAACGATATTAGATTTTCGATCCAACTCTATTAAGCGCAAACCCTCTTGCTTGACGGCATAAGTCAAAGTCGCCCAAGCACGTTCAGGCACGAGCTCAAGTCGCAATATTGGCTCTTTGTTTTTGGTATCAAAAAATACTTTCTCATCACCACCGATCGTTTGCGCCAATAGCGATGCCGATGCGGAGTTCACCTCACTAGCCAAGGTCGCAGCCAGTTCGTCGACTAACCATGCCTCGCGTTCAGGGCTACTTGAGACATCCGGCCATAGAATGTCCGCAGGTAACTCATCTGCACGAGGAAGTTGTATGTGTAATACATGAATCTCCGAGCTTTCGGGCTGCACACCTTGCTCTACACGTATTTGGTAGCGATCTCGGTGATCCGGATCATCTTTAAAACTCAGCCAGGATGTTTCAATTAAACCAACTTCTGGGTTAGTTCGAGACACCTGAAGATTGTTGTTTGCAAGAAAACTACGCACGCGCGGCCATAGCTCTGCGGGTGGTGTATTGATAGCAATCCAACGCTTGTTTGATAAGCTTTGGATTTTCACCTTCTCAGAAAAAACGTTGGCCGACAGCGGTTGTGGCCGAGGCACTCTGAAAGAGTCAGGATATTCCCAATCAGCGTTATTCAGAGCGGGCACTTCGTATAACTGAGTAAATCGCTCTTGATCAGCGTCTTCAGGCAACTTCATTGGCGGAATAGACTCCGCATCCAAATAGTCATCACTCTTATCTGGAAACAAACCGTCATCGCCAAATAACACACCACACCCCGACAAGCTCAATACTAACCAGGTTACTCCGACGGTCTTCGGTACAAGATACTTCATTATTATGTCTTCACTTCGCTTTGAGATCACTTTCAGTATGTTGGGCTGCTGATCAACCTATAGGACATCAACCCCGCTGAAAGGATCCTTAGCGTCTTATTTTAGAGCAGTCCAGCGTGCTGCAAGCTTGCGCGCACCTGGTCGTGATATTGTTCTGCCAATGGCGTTAAAGGCAAGCGAATACCGCTATCAATTTTGTTCATTTGCTGTAGCGCCCACTTCACAGGAATTGGATTCGCCTCTAAAAACAACGCGCTGTTCAGCGGCGCCAAGCGCGCATCGATCTCTTCTGCAGCCGCTCTATTTCCCGCAATGGCGTGAGCACACAATTGAGAGACTTGATCCGGCGCAACATTCGCAGTAACGCTGATGTTGCCTTTACCACCCATCAACATCAACTCCATTGCCGTCGCGTCATCTCCTGAAAAAACAGTGAAATCACTCGGCACAGCGTCTATTAGCTTTTTAGCTCTCTCGAGATCACCTGTCGCTTCTTTAATGGCGACAATGTTGTCCACTTCGCTTAAAGCTATCACTGTATCGTGAAGCAAATCGACTGCCGTTCGACCAGGGACGTTATAGAGAATCTGAGGAATGTCTACGGCTTCTGCTATGGCTCGATAATGCTGGAACAAGCCATTCTGAGATGGCTTGTTGTAGTATGGTGTCACTAAGAGACAGGCGTCCACGCCGATATCTTTGGCCAACTGCGTTAACTCAATTGCCTCCTCCGTCGAGTTCGCGCCAGTACCAGCAATGACCGGAATCCGACCCTGAGCTTTATCCACCACCGCTTTGACTACCTTCATGTGATCGGGCACGGTTAACGTAGGCGATTCGCCGGTCGTACCCATCGCAACAATGGCATTGGTGCCTTGCTCGATATGCCATTCCACTAGACGGTCTAGAGCGGGCCAATCAAGCTGATTATCGGCAGTCATTGGGGTTACCAAGGCAACCATACTACCCTGCAACATGGTGATCTCCATAAGGTAAAACAATTGGTGGTCGGCAAAGCGCTATCGCTCTTGCCTAAAAAAGGGGGCCAATCTTACTGCCCTTGGACTGCCTCGGCAACATAGAGGCAGCGGCGCATTCTAACGCGGATTGAGTTTGCCTGTCTCGAAAGACTTTATCGGTCGGTTTTACGATACAGATCGCCCTCTCCCTCGGGGCGGGTTTTAAAGCGGCGGTGTACCCACAGATACTGATCAGGTTGCATTCGCACGCACTTTTCCACATGGGCATTTAAATACGTGGCATTCTCGACATCGTCAGCAGAGGGATAGTTTTCCCACGCTGGCATGACCCACGCTTTATAGCCTTCGATACCAGGCTTTCGAGCACACATGACCGGAATGACAGGCACCTTCGCCATTTTTGCCATACGCGCCATCGCCGTCACTGTGGCAGCCTGCACGCCAAAAAAGGGGGCAAATACGCTATGATTTTTGCCGTAATCTTGATCGGGGAAGTACGCCACAAAGCGGCCCTGTTTCAACTTTTTCACCATCGACCGCACATCCCCTGCCGCGACAACATCTGAGCTGTCGGCGCGCCCGCGCGCACGATGCTGCAAGTAATCGTAGACTTTGTTGCGATGGGGACGATAGGTCATATCTAACTTGTCGACGTTACTGGAAAATGTAGCCCCCCAGATTTCTAATGTCGTGAAGTGCAAACTCAATATAATCGCACCCTGCCCAGTAGCCTGGTGCTCGCGCAAAATTTCCAGCCCCTCCACCTGCACCAAACCTTGAATACGTGCACGCGGCCAAAACCATGCCATACCCGATTCAAACACAGCCATAGCCGTTGAATAAAAATTCGCTTTTAAGAGCTGTTCCCGCTCAAACTCACTGAGCTCTGGAAAACACAGCTCAAGGTTTCTCTCGGCAACCCTGCGTCGCGAGGGGGCGACATAATAAAATACTACCGACAACACTGCAGCCAGCACCCTATGGACAGCATAGGGCAACTGAGAGATGGCAAACCACAGCAAGAATAAGAGCCAGGTAACCCAATAACGAGGATGAAACAACGCGAGAGAAAAGCGTGGTTGTGATTTTGTATCCAATTGATAAGGTCGCTATATAAAGAGGTTTATTCGCTAGTCGCCAGTGTAGAGCCACAACTCATCGTCATACAACCAATGCTGTTCAGCATGTTTACGCGCGCGACCTTCTTTTTCTAGTTTTAGCAGGTGAGCCCATAAGGAAAGCTTGGCAATGCGGTATAGCCGTTCATCAACATCGGCATACACCTCGCGCATTAAGGTATCGAGGGATGAGTCTGGGGATCGTTTTAATCCCGTAATGACTTTGACTTCACGCGACAGGCGATGATCAATAATCTGCTGTACGACCTCGTGGGCAGAAGCCATCAAATGGCCATGCGCGGGAGCCAACAGCTCGATATCGTACTCGAGTAGAAGTTTGAGGGACGCAATATAATCAGCCATATCGCCGCTGGGCGGAATGATTACGACGGTAGCTCCTTGCATAATATGATCGCCCGTAAACACCATACGATCATCAGCCAGGTAGAAACAAAAATGATTGCCGACATGCCCAGGCGTATGCAAAGCACTTAGCTGATATTCATCGCTAGGAATTTGTTGCAGATGCGTCAACGTTACATCGGGAACAAAACTCTTGTCTTGGTGCGCATCATCGGCCAGAAGAGAGCCAAACAATTGCGCACCTGTTTTTTCTTTCAAAAGCTTTGCCGCGGGAGAGTGATCGGCGTGAGTATGAGTGACGACAATTTTATTCAGCTTTCCGTCGCACGCCTCAATAATTGCATCGATATGAGAGTCGATCGCAGGCCCTGGATCCAATACCGTTACGTCGTCATCTCCGATCAAAAAGGTATTGGTTCCGGGCCCCGTCATAGGCCCCGCGTTCGGTGCAGTGATACGCCTGACCTTAGGGCTTACCTGAATGGCACTCCCCACGGTAATCGTTTTTTCAACCACACTGGTATGCAAATCTGCCATTATGATTAGATCTCAGGAGTGATTAAAACTCCGCTGGCACCTCGGTACTAACATCAGCGTCGTAATCAACACCATCAACACCAAAGCCAAATAGCTTCAAGAACTCATCGCGATATCCCTGAAAATCGGTAAGATCACGTAAGTTCTCTGTCGTCACTTGTTCCCATATTTCATTCACCTTGCCTTGCACAGCAGGATCGAGCTCTTTCTCATCAACACGGAAACGATTCGCGTCGTCCAGGCGGGGAGAGTCGGAGTACAAACACTCAGTATACAAACGATACAATTGCTCGATAGGCCCTTCATGGGATCCGTTTTCTTTCATGACTTTAAATAGAATCGACATGTACAGCGGCATGATAGGAATAGCAGCACTCGCCTGACTCATAATAGCTTTAAGAACCGCAACGTTGGCTTGTCCGCTCACGGCCGATAGTGTGCTATTCACTTCGACAACAGCGCGATCCAAATCTTCTTTCGCTTTACCAATTGCCGCCTTACCGTAGATCGGCCAAGTAATCGAGTCGCCGATGTAACTCAAGGCAATTGTTTTACATCCATCTGCTAATAGACCGTTTTTATTGAGAACATCCATCCAGATTTCCCAGTCTTCACCACCCATCACCTTAATAGTGCCAGCAATTTCTTCATCGGTGGCTTTTTCAATCGTTACGTCACTGATTTCTTCTTTGTCAGTATTCAAACTTTTACAGGTTACGTCGCTACCAATGGGCTTAAGAAAGCTGCTGTAGACTTCGCCGGAATCAGGATCCGTGCGCCGTGGAGAAGCGAGACTATAAACCACTAAATCAACTGGCCCCATGCCCGACTTTAATAAATCAACTACCTGTTGTTTAACTTCATGACTAAATGCATCACCATTAATGCTGGCAGAATAACGTCCCGCTTCTTTCGCGGCTGTCTCAAACGCCGCCGAGTTGTAAAACCCAGCAGAACCCGTTTTGCGATCAGTTGCTGGCTTTTCGAAAAACACCCCCACGGTATCGGCCTCACAACCAAACGCTGCGGTAATTCTCGCGGCCAAACCGAAGCCCGTCGATGACCCGATGACTAGAACCTTTTTAGGACCACCGCTAATAGGCCCTTGAGCTTTGATGTAGTCAATTTGCTCTTGTACATGAGCTGCACAGCCAACTGGATGAGCATTGGTACAAATAAAGCCACGGTATTTTGGTTTGATAATCATTCAATCACCTTTTCAATAGGTTCTACGTTTTACAACCAACGACCAGTAAGGTTTTGCATCAGCTTGGCAAACCTGGCCATTCGCTTTAGGCTACCCAGAACCCAATGGGTCTGAGATGAAAGCGGCCATTATAGACTGAGACTCGTGCTAATGGCACATATCCAGGCGCCGCAAAAAAGATTTGTTGGTGAGATATTGAACGATAAACGGTTAAAGTTATCTCACTTTTAAGATGCCAGCGATGCGCTTGTTGAACAGACAGCTATGGCCGATTAAATATCAACCAGCCTTACCACTCCACATTGAGCCGACATCGCCGTAAATACATAGTAAGCAATACGGATAATCAGAATGTTATCACTTGTTCAAAAGTTGATCCGCGACGTCTCCGATCAACAACAACCTACCAGCCAACCCAAACACCACCGGCAGCTCGCCTGCGCCGCTTTACTCATTGAGGTTGCTTACGCCGACAACGACTGCAGTGACACAGAGCAACGCGCTCTACATGACATGCTTGCCAGTAAATTCGAGCTGTCGACAGCAGAACTTGATGAACTTATTCGTAGTGCACAGCAAAGCCAGCAAAGTGCCACGTCACTTTACGAATTCACACAACAAATTAACAACCACTACAACAGCGAAGAGAAATTCCAGCTAGTCGAGAGTATGTGGTCGATGGCTTTTGCGGATGGCGTCATCGACAAATACGAAGAACATTTGATAAGGCGAGTTGCTGAACTTATTTATGTCTCTCACTCAGATTTTATTCGCGCGAAGCTTAGTGCCAAACCGGAGCGCTAGCCCGGCCGATTAGTCGGGTCAAGAGCAAACATTAACGCGGTTTTATCGGCGGAGGGCAGGAACAGTTAGTCAACCGAGAGATTTCGACAGGCTGGAGTTGCAGCAGTGTTAGTCATTCAGCAAAGATTCTAGCGCTTCAACTAGCGCCTCAACGACTTCATCAGGCAAGAGCAACAGCAAATCGCAATTGAATGGGTGATCCTCGAGATGGTAATTGATTTCTACGGAGACGACATGATCCCAAGAGGCGATATCGGTAAACGCCAGCTGTTCTAGGGGAACATGAAGAGACAACAAGTCCGGCTCGCACACTTCGATGCTGGACTCCATCAGTTCCGCTAGCTGGGGCAAACAGGTGTTGTTAATGCACAAGGTCAAATCCAGAAGCAGTTGCTTTCGAGCCTCATCATTGACCAACTCCCGCCCTGTCGTTGAGGCTAAATCTTCGAAGCTTGGGTCGGTAATGACGACCATGGAATAACCGCCATGCTCACCCATGCTAAAAAATTGCGCCGCACTCGATACGCGATCAACGCCATGCAGACTCGATAATGCCTCTGATATTTGCGATGGTTGAATATAGCGGATCTTAGGAATAGACAGGTTAACAAATACTTTCGCGAAATCGGCAAGAGACTCTCCTGCCGCGCCCATGGCCACGTTACAAAGCTCTTGCAAGCAGTCGCGGTGCTCTTCACTAAACGGTAGCGCCCCACTCATTACATCAACCCGTAGGTTTGCAGAACAGCAGATAGCTTATCTTTACTGATGGGCTTCTTAATAAAGTCCAGTGCTCCCAAGCCCAACACACGCTCTCGCGCCTCGGGCTGAATATCACCAGAGATGACAATCACCATGCTCTTAAGTTGTTCATCTTTAATGGCTTTAAGCACCTCATAACCGTCCATTTCCGGCATGGTGAGATCCAAAAACACCATCTCACCCTTGCCGCTGCGGATGGCCTCAATACCTTCGGCGCCATTAGAAGCGTATTCGATATCCACATCCCACCCTTCCGGTAAGGAGCGGAACACTTGCTTGCGAGCCATACTTGAGTCGTCGCAGATTAGTACGGGAATACCCATGGAGAGCCAACTTTCCTTTGCTGTTTCCTATCAGTATAGACAGCATATTCGACCTTGCAGCCGCTAAATAACCATCAAATTAACCCGTTTTAAATCCATCCAATGGCCCACACTCGACAACCTGCCACTCAAGGTGCTCAACAAAACTGCCTGGCGGGCCTGAACTTAATCGTGACTTGAGCTTTTGTAGCGCATCGCTGGGTCCTTGCATTAATACTTCCACACCGCCATCGCTCAGGTTTTTCGCATAGCCGGAAACCCCTAGCTCAATAGCGTGGTTGCGAACAAAGTTGCGAAAGCCAACGCCCTGCACACGCCCTTCTACCAGCGCTTTTGCACTTACGCATTTTTGATCCTGCATATATCCCTCCTGTTTCTGCCCAGCCCGACTACCATTAGGGTACAATAGCGCGCTTTGCCGACTGATTTTTGACTGATAGGCCAACAACCATGACTACCATTTACCATAACCCTCGCTGCTCAAAATCGCGCCAGACTCTGGCCCTTTTGGAAGAACAAGGTATCAAGCCCACCATTGTCGAATATTTGGAAACACCACCGAACGAAAGTGAGATCAAAACCCTCGTCAGCCAGTTGGGCATCACCCCGCGAGAACTATTACGCAAAGGCGAAGACGCCTACAAGGATAACAATTTAAAAAATCCTGATCTGAGCGACGATGACATTATTGCCTTCATGGCCAAGTACCCAAAACTTATCGAGCGTCCCATTGTGGTCAAAGGCAAAAAAGCAGCGCTTGGGCGACCACCTGAAAACGTATTAACCATCCTTTAATGGCAACAGCAACATGAGTTCTCCTTATATTTTAGTGCTCTATTACAGCCGCAGCGGTAGCACTCGAGAAATGGCAATGCAGATTGCCCGCGGCGTCTCGCAAGTCAGTGGCATGGAAGCGCTGCTGCGCACCGTACCTGCGGTATCCGCAACCAGTGAAGCCGTAGAGCCCTCCGTTCCTGACGAAGGTGCTGTCTATTGCACCGAGGAAGAATTAAAAAATTGCGCAGGACTCATCGTCGGCAGCCCAACACGATTTGGCAACATGGCCTCGGCGATGAAATATTTTTGGGACAACACTAGCAGTAGCTGGCTGAGCGGTAATTTAATCGGCAAACCTGCGGCGGTATTTACCTCATCCGCCAGCTTGCATGGCGGACAGGAATCCACGCTACTATCCATGCTACTGCCGCTACTACACCAGGGCATGTTGATCACCGGTATTCCCTACAGCGAACAAGCCCTCAATGACACCGAAGCAGGCGGCACACCTTATGGGGCCAGTCATTGGGCAGGCGCCGATGGTAAGCGCCCCTTTACCGACGACGAAAAAACCTTGTGCCAAGCGCTTGGCAAACGGGTTGCACAGATCGCCACATCATTAAGAACGAGTCACTAATGTCCCAACAAATTTTTCGGCGCAACCTTATCATCGCCCTTTTCATTAACGCTGCGGCGTTCATCACGACTATCGCGGTGATTAGCTACGCCAACCTAACCCAAGACACCGGTTCATGGATTCGATGGACGGTTCAGTGCTTTGCACTTTTGTTGGTTTTGCCAGGCATGCTGCGATTAAAATTCCGCGCCTACAGCTGGCAAGGGTTTATTGCGATGCTGTATTTTATTCCGGCGGTACTCAAGTTTATGTCGCCGCAAGGCGATACTGGCGACACTATATTACTTATTGCCACGCCCTCCTTGGCAATTTCCGCTGGCTATTGCAGCCGCTGGTTACAACGCCTAACCGCAGATTCTGAATCTGACGTTGCTGAGCCAACCTATTCTAAAACAGACAACACCAACACATTGAGCGAGAGAGACAACAATGAGTGATGCCCGCCCCGGTCTGGTGAAACAAATTTTTTCGGGTATTG
Organism: Cellvibrionaceae bacterium; assembly: GCA_033852115.1. Lineage (GTDB taxonomy): Bacteria > Pseudomonadota > Gammaproteobacteria > Pseudomonadales > Cellvibrionaceae > JAWSVE01. The sequence continues at coordinate 642,042 of JAWSVE010000001.1, forward strand.
GAAAAACTATTTCGTGGACGCGTGTTATCGTCATTAACTCAGTGTTCCTGATTCTTCTTATCGTCATTGCGTCAAGCCTATTCGGCCCAGGGCTGAAACCGCTACCCGAAAGAGCACCACTGAGAATTAATATCAGTGGGTTTTTAGTGGATCAAAAAAGTTACATCGACCCAATAACGCAATTGATGGGGCAAGGACAAGGCCCAGCCGAAACACTCGTACGTGATGTCACACGAAGTATTCACGCCGCGACCAATGATCCCCGTGTTAGCAAATTAATTATCGATCTCCAATATTTTGCTGGCGGCGGAATAAGTAAGCTCGAGGAAATTGGTCAAGCGCTCGACAAGTTCAAAACATCTGGGAAGGAAGTTATTGCGGTTAGTGATTTCTACACCCAAAACCATTACTACCTCGCCAGTTATGCCGACCAAGTCTACCTTCACCCAATGGGTTCGGTGATGCTAACCGGTTACGGTAGTTATCGAAATTACTATAAAGACGCACTCGATAAGCTTAGCGTTAACATGCATGTGTTCCGGGTTGGCGAATACAAAGACGCGGTTGAACCGTTCCTACGCAGCGACATGTCAGAAGAGTCTCGCGAACATAATAGCCAGTGGATCAATCAACTCTGGTCTGTATACACCAGTCGCGTTGAGTCATTGCGTCAGCTACCTGCGGGGGCAATTAACGATTACATCAATAATTTTACCGAACACCTAAAAAGTGTCGACGGGGACGCTGCACAACTTGCTCTAAACACGCGCTTAGTAGACCAACTCGCCAGCCGCGCGGAGCTTCGCCGTAAATTTATTCAAGAGTTTGGCGAAGGCGACGATGATGATTACCTCGCCATCGACTTTCAACACTACGTTGCTCACTTAAACAGAGAAACCATTAAAGCACCAGACCGTGTGGGTTTGATAGTTGCCAGCGGCACAATTTACGACGGCCAACAACCTCCCGGAAGCATTGGCGGCGATTCACTCGCTGATTTATTCCGTCAAGCACGCGATGACGACAGCATTAAAGCCGTCGTGTTGCGTATTGATAGCGGCGGCGGTAGCGCCTTTGCATCGGAAGTTATTCGCAATGAAATTGTCGCCACCCAGGCCGCAGGAAAGCCCATTGTGGTCTCAATGGGTAGCGTCGCCGCTTCAGGCGGTTATTGGATTGCTGCAAACGCCGATGAAATATGGGCAACACCTACAACAATCACTGGCTCCATCGGTGTGTTCGCTATCTTTCCTACGCTGGAAACCAGCTTAGAAAAAATTGGCGTCACCACAGACGGCATTGGCACCACTGAGTTATCCGGGGCAATGCGTATCGACATGCCCGTCTCACCGGCCGCTGCTGGCGTACTGCAGGCCCAAGTGGACAACATTTATCGCCGCTTTATCAATTTAGTGGCCGAAGGCCGCAACACCCACCCAGACTTAATCCATCCTATCGCGCAAGGGCGAGTATGGAGCGGTAGCAGCGCGCAGGATTTTGGATTGGTCGATCAACTTGGCTACCTAGATGATGCCATCGCATCCGCCGCGAAGCGTGCCAACCTCGATTCATTCACTATCGAATTAATCGACGTTAAGCTCTCGCCATTTGAACAACTGATTCAAGACATGTCTGCCAATACGTCAGCCATTATGTCCAAAGTAGGTGTCGGGTACCGAGACAGAAGTGGCGCACAGCTGCTTCGCACTGTGGCGGAAAATCAATACAAGGCCGTGACAGATTTTTCCAATCTAATCACGACGATGCGTAATCCGCACGATGCGCTTGCGCACTGCACGCACTGTTTGGTCCCCCAGTAAATAGACGATAATACTTAAAAACAAAAACGCCGGCGCTTTCTGCTCCGGCGTTTTTATGAGGAGAGTACTTTTAATCGAAAGTACTTTTAGAGCTTTAAAACCTGTTTGATAAATGGAATTGTCAGCTTACGCTGCTCTTGCAGGGACGCCTCGTCAAGCTGATCGAGCAAATAAAATAAGTCGTTCATATCCCGTGGCGCGCGGTTAAGAATAAACTGACCAACTTCTTCGCTCATCACCATGCCGCGCCCTTTCGCACGCGAACGCAATGCCGCGACCTTCTCGACGTCATCCAGAGGCACAACTTGATAGGTCTCCCCCCAGGTCAAGCGTGAACGCAAGTCTGCTAATGACACACTAATCTGCGAGGGAGGATAAATCGACGCAAACAGCATTTTTTTATTCAGATCGCGAAGCTGATTAAAGCAATTAAATAACGCCTCATCCCACTGAGGATTTCCGGCAACAGATTCTATGCTGTCAAAACACACTAGATCAAAATGCGCCATCCCTTCCAATAACGCCGCCGGGTCAAAGCCAGCTAATTCACCCAAAGGCAAATACTGGGCACTGATGTTCTGACGCTCAGCTTCGTGGCAACTCGCTTGCAACAAGTGTGTCAAGCCCGCACCGGACGCTCCCCAAAGGTAAACGACACTGGCATCTGAAGTTTCTAACTGTTTAAGCAGTGCAGAAACAACCTGAGCATTTCCCGAGTCGGGAGGAATGAAAAAATTATCAAATGTAGCGGTATCGTGAAGCGATACACCTAACGACATTTGTTGTGGAAAGTCACTCACCATGTTTGTTTCTAACCATTAATTATTACGATGGACCCACATTTAATTTTGCCATACGTACTTCAATGGGTTTTCCGGCTGCCCCGGTGGAACAGTCGCAACCGCTTGAACCGGTTCTGGCAACATACGGCTATCCAGTGCAATGGCATCCTGTAACAGTTTTACATCAGCTTCAGTCTCAACACTCAATAGCAAGTAGTTGCCAAGCGCGACAGACACATCAACACCGCGAACGATCGCCAAGCCGCGCAAGTAATTTAAGAGTGATACATAATCTTGAAAATGACGAACATCCGCTACCTGCATAATAACCCGCTCGCTTGCATTCCCTGAGGGTTGATAGCCGTATAATGAGAAAAAATAATCTGCGGTTTGGTTAACTCCGGCACCAATAATCTCTAGGATATCCTCGCTATTGATGTCGAACACATCAAATCCGTCACGATGCTTCAGTTGCCACGCTGAACGCCAATCGCCCCGTGACGTTTGTGTCAGGCGCCCCACTAAAATGCTGTCTGCCTGGTAGCGCTCAGACGCTCGAGCAATGGCGTCTTCATCAAGCTGCCAAGCACTTTGCGCGGACAGTGCCACCTGATCTTCCAAATCCATGAGCGGCAGCACGATAGGTACACCACGCTGCACCGCAGATTCAGTGATGACATCAAATAAGGCTGGCTGAGAAGCCGAGCTGGCAATCAACGGCCCACGACCGTCGTCCATCACCAACCACACCAACACACTTGGGCGGTTAGCCGGCCAGATTGAGAGCTGACGATCACGCAACAGCTTGGTAACAGACTCTTGTGAAAACTTAAGTATCAAGCGCCAAGCAGGCGTAGGCTTACCATCAACATCCAGAGTCTCATCGGTAGCTTCATAGCGAAACTCCAGTAAGTAACGGGATGGGCTGCTCAATGCCCCAAGAATGGAGGGGTCCTGTAACACCGCTAGTTGACCGGAAGCACGCAAAATAACCTCGGCCAAACCGTCGCGTGTAGCTTGGTTACGCTCGCTACGGTCTTGGGTAACGACTAATGTCTGATAATCATACAGGTTGACTATTTCAGCTGACGTATGCGATGCAAATTGAACCACCAGTAAAACCAGTAACCCAATAACGAATAGTTTTTTCAATCGTGTGACCCTCAACCCTGTTCCTGTAACACAGTCGCTCTAGACCCTGCTGGCCGGCTATTGTAACAGCGCGCCGCCAGACAAAAAGCCTAGGAGACCTCTATTTTCACGTAGCGCTTTCTCAATTCCACTATTTGTTCATAGAGAACACATTCTGTTCTACATCAACGTCGATTAGCTGTTAAAATGGCGCCCCATTTTGACCAGCCGCCTAATTTTCCAGCGCCGCTATCAGTGACCAGCAACCAACGACGCACAGAGCGAATACATACCGATTATGAGCGATTCATCTACCCCAAGCGACACTCAATCCCTTAGCTACAAGGATGCCGGCGTTGATATCGATGCCGGCAATGCACTCGTCGACAATATTAAGTCTGTTGCCAAGCGCACCCATCGCCCTGGCGTATTAGGCGGCCTTGGCGGGTTTGGTGGACTGTTCGAAATGCCTGCAGGCTATAAACAGCCGGTGCTGGTGTCTGGTACAGATGGCGTAGGAACAAAATTGCGATTGGCTATCGACGCCAACTTCCACAGCACCATCGGGATCGACTTGGTCGCCATGTGCGTCAACGACATTATCGTTACAGGCGCTGAACCACTATTCTTCCTCGATTACTACGCTACAGGCAAGCTAGACGTCGAGGTCGCCACCGACGTAGTCAAAAGCATTGGTGCTGGCTGTGAGCTTACCGGCTGTGCCCTAGTCGGTGGTGAAACCGCAGAAATGCCCGGTATGTACGAAGCAGGTGATTATGACCTCGCAGGCTTCGCCGTCGGCGTTGTTGAAAAGTCAGAGATTATAGACGGCAGCCAAGTCAAAGCTGGGGATGTACTGTTAGGCCTTTCATCAAGCGGCCCACACTCTAACGGCTATTCCCTAGTGCGCAAAATTTTGGAGCGCAGCGGCCAGTCTCTAGACGACCAACTTGACGGTAAAACCCTAAAAGAATGGCTGCTTGCGCCGACACGTATTTACGTCAAACAACTGCTCGATTTAATGAAGACAGTGCCGGTTCACGCACTCTCTCACATAACCGGTGGCGGCCTGCTCGAAAATATTCCACGCGTTCTCCCAGCCAACACCAAAGCAGTAATCGACAGCAAAAGCTGGCAACCTTCCGCCATATTTAACTGGTTACAAGAACACGGGAATGTTGAAGCCAAGGAAATGTACCGCACCTTCAATTGCGGCATTGGTATGGTCGTCGTGGTTGCAAAGGAAAATGCTGACGCAGCGGTGAAGCACCTAACCGACGCAGGCGAAACTGTCGCCATTATCGGTGAAATTGCTCAGGATCAAAATGACGAGCCATTTGTAGAGATCAATTAAACCGTATGAAAACCCTCAATGTCGTCGTACTGATTTCTGGCAGCGGCACCAACCTTCAAGCGTTAATCGACGGTCAACAAGACGGATCGCTGCCCATTAACATAAAAGCGGTAGTCAGCAACCGACCAGACGTTAAAGGTTTGGAGCGGGCACGCCAGGCTGGAATTGATGCTATCACCCTCGATCATAAACGTTTTGAAAGCCGTGAAGCGTTTGATCAAGCACTGATCAAAGCAATAGACAATTACCGGCCAGAGCTCATTGTCCTCGCTGGTTTCATGCGAATTCTTACGCCCGAATTCACCCATCATTATCTAGGGCGGATGATGAACATCCACCCCTCCCTTCTACCTAAATACCCTGGCCTACACACGCATCAGCGCGCGCTAGAGGCTGGCGATAGCTGCCACGGAGTCACAGTGCATTTTGTGACTGAAGAGTTAGATGGTGGGCCACCGATTGTACAAGCCAAAGTCCCCATCATTGAAGGTGACGATGCAGACAGCCTTGCCAAACGCGTGCAAGCGCAAGAACACGTCATTTACCCATTGGCCGTCGATTGGTTTGCGACCGGGCGGTTGCAACTGCACAATGGTAAAAGTATGTTAGATGAGAAACTTTTGCCGGCATCCGGCCATCTAATCGATACAACAGCAGACACAGTGCACAATTCAACACACTAGCGGTCGTCAGGCGCGATCGCTTCCGGACATATAAAGCGGACGCGAGCATGCGCCAAACAGTTTCACAGATCGTCGTATTCTTTGCCCTTCTCACTATTGGGGTATCCACGAGTGCCACCCCTCTTGCAGACTTCGAAGCTACTTATAAAGCAAAATTTCGTGGCTTTGGTATCACCGCGATCCGCAAATTAGAAACTCATCCCGACGGCACGCAAACCCTATCGTTCATCGCCGACAGCCTATTAGCCTCCATGAGCGAAACCAGCCGTTTTCGCTGGAATAACGAACAACATATTGTGCCCCTCAACTATACCTACAAACGCGGCGGCTTAGGCCGCAACCGCACAGCGCACCTAGAGTTTTTGTGGGATCAGCACAAGGTGATAAACAACGTACAAGACAAACCCTGGAAGATGACCATTCCCGACAATGTATTGGATAAATTAAATTATCAATTACAAATCCGCGCTGACATGCTCTCCAAAGGCACACCAGGCGATTACGAAATTGCTGATGGCGGGCGACTCAAAGAGTATAAATTTGAAATACTCGGGGACGAGCTAGTAGACACACCCGCAGGAAAATTTAATGCTACTAAAGTTAAACGCGTTCGTGAAAATGAAGAGCGCCACACTATATTTTGGTTAGCAAAAGACTGGGACTACCTGGTGGTGCGACTACAGCAAAGAGATGACGACAAAAGCTATGAAATTGATTTACATAACGCCATGTTAGACGGCAAGCCAGTGACAGGTTTGTAGTTTTTCTATCAGCGCATATAGCGGCATTACGTTTCCATACTCTTTTACATCCAGCCTCACCTCCCAAGACACACATTACGCAATCCATGCAGCTCTCTTCGCGTTGTTTCACTGACGGTCTGTGTTCAGGTAAAGCATGAGCAATTACCTCGGAAAGACTTAGGAAATCGCGCGACTTGGAGAGACTCGCAACATCGCAATCCCTTGCTGGTAGCGCGCCCCAAGTGTTGCAGCATACCGACATGCTGAACGCTAAACACGGTCATAACACCACACCATCAATGCCCCCCACCCCGTAATTCCCTTTATCCATCGCAACCCCTCCAAACTCTGCAGACTTGGCTGCGAAACACGGATGATATTTTTTAACCAGCTGTTTTCATTGAATTTTTTGTTCTTCTTTTCCCGGCTGCGAAACCAGATATCGACAGACAAGTCTGCTTTTTATCTTGGCGCGATTATCCACATTATCTATAAGTGTTTGTTTTTACGAGAAATTAAGGTTTAAATAGCCACTTTAAAAAATAAATTCGCAGAACCGAGATATGAAGAATAGGTCTGCAGAATAAAACTGTTAAGCATTCAAACCAATATGCCTAGAGAAAAAAGTAAATCTGAAAAATTAGCTGGGAAGTTGATTTCCACAATACAAAAAGTATGGGGAGAGCAAACTGGCGAGCCTGAAGCTGACGAGTCAGAAAAAGTTATGGGGCTAGGTCACGAACTCTTGCAAGCTCGCAGTGTGGACTCCATGAAAGCAATACTTAACGGTCGCTCGGTAGCACAATATATTGGAGACATTTGGCTGCAAAAGAACCCCAGTGTAAAGCCTGTTGTCATCGAGCTAAATAATGAAATATATGGCAACAATGCTTAACAAGGCGTGGTTGGCGCCTTCGGCTGGGACTGCTTCGCTTACGCTCCGCAGCCCCAACACTTGGCGTTATGATTTTTAGCGAGCAGAACTTATGAAGGATCAATTAACCAAAGGCCTGTTATGGGGAGTTGGGTTTTGTAGTGCGGTATTTGGATTCGTACTAGCACTTATAATTATTAACTGGGTGTATCAAGAATTTACAACTCGAAACAATGAACTCCCTGATCCAGTTAAGGTCGCAGATTTTTCAATAGTGAAGTCTAGCTATCGTTTTGTACCAAGTTCTGACGAATTTAGAGGTGGTCTAGTTCTGTCAGGTCAATTAAGTCTGCCTAGCAGGAATAAGTACGGACGCGTAAAAGTTAAAGCCAATGTTTTTAACAACGATGGTGTGTACATCGATACCTGCTATGAGTGGGAAATTTTGGAAACTCGACAGCCTGATGTTTACTTTTTTAAAATTAGTTGCCCACAAGTAACGGATCAATCCCAGTATTCGGATTATGAGTTCGAGGTCTTTGCCTATGAGTTGGAATAATCATAACAAACACGCGCAGCGTGCCGCAAAAAGCGCGGCGGGACTGCCTACACTTCGTTTCGGCAGCCCCTGGCGTGGGCGTTAGTTGTACACGTAGCATGAAAGTAAAATTTGAGAATATACGGCATGGGTGGGTTGACTTCACAATTAGCGACGGTGAAGAAAACATTGTTTCTGATAGCTTTTCTTATACACCATATGACAGTTTCGATGACCTTATAAGCGCGATCGATTCTTTTCGAAAAGAGTATCAGTCAAACGAAGAACGAATAGTTATTCTACACGTAGAACCATACGAGTATGAACTCATCTTTAATGGTACAAATGAAAACGTAAATTTAACTATCACAGGCTATCCCGATTACAAACGAGGTGAAAATAGAGGGCAAGAAATCTATGAGATCTCCGGTAATTTTGAAGAAATTTGCGTTCCATTTTGGCGCGGGCTCAGGTCCTTACAAGGTTTACACTCTGCTAAAGAGCTAGATGAGTTATGGCATAGAGGGTTCCCATCAAGCGCCTTAGATATTCTAAGCTCTAAAATACAAAACCATGAACGGAAAAAAACAACTAACAAAGCAATCTAGCGGACCCAGGCAAGCAATGGCCTTGAAAAGCAGGCCATTAAACGCTTGCCGGGTCCGCTAATTGCGGCGTTAGGTGCTCATCACAATGAAATGGCAGCTACTAATACTAATTCTACTATTTGCTGGTGCGGCTGTGCGAAGCCTATTTACCATCAAATCAGTGCCTGAACGCGTACAGAACCAGTATTCGTTCTCAGTTATCTATCATGCTGTTATTTTGGTAATCTCTGCTTGTATAGCTGTAACTGTACATTTGCTAACTGAATTTAATTTGGGGGCTGTATACATATTTGTGGTGGCGGTACTGTTGCTAATTATCAGTATTGGCCCGTTACCGAAAATTTGGTTTATTTTGGTGTGTGCAGCAGTGGCACCCGCTACCTATAAAGGATATTCCACAATAGAAATTGCAGTGGTGCTATCTGTTTTACTTACATCAATCGTTCTTGGAAGGTACGTAGGCGCGGTTGTCTTTGGAGCTATCTATAAAAAGAATATTGGTGCTGTTGCTACCCAACAAATTACCAGTCGGTGGTTATAGTTATGCACCTAACAAACACGCGCAGCGTGCCGCAAAAAAACGCGGCGGGACTGCCTACACTTCGTTTCGGCAGCCCCTGGCGTGGGCGTTAGGTGTCTAGGTATCACAATGAAGCAATTCGCAATAAGAAGGTTGTATAGCTACTTTGAAGTCTCATCCGAAGAGATTGAAAGTGGTGCTTTTGATGAAAAACTAGAGGCACTTGATGATGAACTAAGAACACTACTTGAAAAGTATGGACTGACTCATCTAGGCCAAGATACTAGATTTATTCCTCAGCAAAAAATGTCCGCTCGCAAATGTGAAAATTGCGAAAATCTCATGATTAATCGAGATAAAAATCCAGCTCGATTTGATAAGGAAGAGCTGTGGATTGATTTAGACACGGATTTTAATGGATTCCTACTGGATGGCGGCACACACGAAGGGAAAGAGTTATGCATGGAATGCTTACCTATTGAACACCGCTGGGGATATTTTTCGTGAGAAATAAGTCAGCACCTAACAAACAGGGGCAGTTTGCCGTAAAAAACACGGCAGGACAGCTTACACTTCGTTTCAGCTGCCTCTGCCCTGGGCGTTAGGGGCATATGTGAAATTCCGAGTACTAATCGTTTTTGCTCTTTCTGTAGTCTTTCTACCATCCTGCTCAAACGACGCTGGTTTTAGTGACGACATATTAGTGAGCTTGGAGCGAAGTGCTTGTTATGGAGAATGCCCCGTTTACAACTTAAAAGTACTTAAGAGTGGGATAGTTGAATACGACGGTTTTGTAAACGTCGCGATAGAGGGTCGAAAAATATCAAGTATAACGCCTGAACAAATTAATACAATTGAAACAAAATTAGATGGCGTGAAGTTCTTTCGGCTGAAATCGTCGCTGAAGCCAGATAGTTGGGGATGTTCAGATTACTGGTCTGATCACAGTAGTATTACTATCCAAGGCTCCATAGGGACACGGAAAAAGGAAGTTTATACTTATCTGGGTTGTGAATCTAAGCAGGTTGCGAAAGTAATTGAACTTGCTGATTTCATAGATGAAGTCGCAGGTGCTTCTAAGTGGATAAAAGATACTAATGAGTAAAGCCCCTAACAAACGGCTGTTGAGTGCCGCAAAAAGCGCGGCAGGACGGCTTACACTTCGTTTCAGCCGCCCCAAAGCCGGGCGTTAGTTGCACGTCGAAGATATGAGCATTGAAAAAGAAGTAAATGAGTTTATAAGTTTTATCTTCAAAAAAGATGAAATCAACGATATAGATGAATTGATTGTACAATTAGATAAATTAGCAGTATCTCTGGCGAGAGTTGAATATCAATTTGATGAAAAGGATTATCCCGATTCACCGAGAATGGAGCACGACGAAATAAGAAAGCAGGTGGAGAAAAGATTTCCATCATTAGGTTATTACAACACTGTTTTTGAGGTGCTAGAAGTAGGTGAATCAGTCTCTCCCATTACCGGTGACGCTATAGATGATATTAGCGATATAACCCAGGATTTAATGGAAGTTAGCTGGTGTTTCCAAAACACATCGGAAAACGACGCTCTCTGGCATTTAGAAAATAGTTACAGCACTCACTGGGGCAGGCACTTAAGAAACCTACAGTTATACTTATATGCGTTTAAACATTAAGCAACTAACAAAGCAATCTAGCGGACCCAGGCAAGCAATGGCCTTGAAAAACAGGCCATTAAACGCTTGCCGGGTCCGCTAATTGCGGCGTTACATGTCATAAGGAATATCGAGTGGAAATAGAATTAAGTGACAATACCAAAGCGGATTTGGCTTTCCTTGACGAGCTTTCTCTTCAGGAAGTAATTGCTTGGCCAATTGATTATGAAACCAATAGGCAGACATTCTCAGAAACATCCGACACATTAGATTTATGGCTGGGCGGCCCTAAATGGAGAGAAACAGGACATAGTTTTATCCAGTTCGGCCAAGATGGTTGTGGCTCGCTATTTTGTTTGTGGTATTACCCTGAACTTAGCGGGCAGCCACCAGTCGTTTTTCTTGGCTCGGAAGGTGAAAGGGCTCTAGTATCGAACAATGCTAGTGATTTTGTAAAACAAATTACCTCTGGAAAAATATTCTACGACGGTAATTGGCTAGATCCAGAAGACGATGACAAAGAAGAACTAGATTGGGCCTTGCTAGCAAAAAAAGCAGAGGCTTATATTGGATCACAGTGTAAAGCCCCCGAAGAACTATCCAAATTAGCGGCAGCGAGTCATCCTGATATCTCTGAATGGATTGAAAGTAATGTGCAGTAAACATGTAACAAGTGCAAGCAGCATCGTCCCTTTGGGCCTGGACCTCGCTACGCTCGGCCGCTGTTGCAGGCGTTACGTGTCAATCTAAGCTGCTGAGCTGGTTAAATGAACTATTTTTTTGACCTTGATGATACCTTAGTTCATACATCTGAAATTGTTTTTCGCTCGATGAATGAATGGTGTGTAGAGAACGCTATCGACATTGGCAAAGCGATAGAGCATGGGAAGGGGCGCCGAACCGAGGATACGGTTGCAATTTTAGCGCCTCACCTAAACGCGAAACTAGAAGCAAAAAAAATAGAAAAGCGCGAAGAGGAACTGTTGCAGTTTATACAACCCTTAAGTGGCGCACTAGAATTCGTTCTAAATCTTCCTGAATCGAACTGGGGAGTTGTTACCTCAAGTTCTCATGATTTGGCAATGCAAAAAATTAGAATTTGTGGTTATCCTATTCCTAAGATCCTAGTATCAGCGGAGAGTGTGGAGAGAGGAAAGCCTAGCCCTGATCCTTATTTAAAGGCAGCTCAATTAATGGGGGTCAATCCAGGCGATTGTTTTGTTTTTGAGGATGCCGAAAGCGGCATTGAATCTGCATTTTATGCCGGTTGTAAGGTTATTGCGGTCGGAGAATACCGTGGAAAATTTGATGAGAACATTTATGGTCGAATAGAAACATTCGATCAGCTTGAATTCGCGCAAGGAGACCTCTTTGGTACTGAAAAGAAAAACACGTAACAAACGCAGGCACACGGACAAAGTTTCCGCTGCGCTTCAACCTTGCCCGTGCTGCGGGCGTTAAATGTATATGAATAATCGAGACTTGATCATAGCCAACCTGGAAGAAGCAATTGAGCAGCTTCAAGAAACCATATCGGAAATCGGTTCTAATAAGGAATATGATGAAGTTGAGCTACGCATTGATATGGAGCATGCGTATCATCATTTGAATTATGCATGGCATATACGCAACGTATCCGCTTCTGAAGCGGAAGAATGCTCTAAAGAAAACTATGTGAAATGGTCAAAGTTTCCTTTGGGCGAAATTCATGAGTATGAATAAAACATTTAACAAGGCGTGGTTGTCGCCTTCGGCTGGGACTGCTGCGCTTTCGCTCCGCAGCCCCAACACTTCGCGTTAGTTGGCCTGCGAAAAA
>JAWSVE010000005.1:0-70138 GCA_033852115.1 Cellvibrionaceae bacterium
AGTGTTTATATGATTCCAACATATAGTATGGCTCTGGTTTTCTAGCTAACCCACGATATCTGGAGGCTAGCACCCTAGGGGGTGTCATAATGTCTATGTAACTCTAAGGCGTAGCGGAATATTATTGTCGAGCTGAATATGGATAAGCTAAATGAATCAGAGTTTAGGGAACTAGCCATTCTACTCAAGCGTTTCGTGAGTACAGAGTTAGATCAATGGGATCATTGGAGTGTAGATACTCCATTCGGCAAAGTGTTCATTGATATATCAAGGAAGTCCACTGGGCTCGAAAGCGATTATTTTCCGCTAGAGCAAGCAATTGAAAAGAATAGCTAAAATGAAATCCAAGTATTGTAGGCAATATAAGTTACATAACAAGGCGTGCTTATCGCCGCAAAACGCGCGGCTGGGACGCTCACTGCGTTCGCGCCCCAACACTCGGCGTTAAAACTACGAGTAAGAGATGGGATTAATACTGATAATATGGTGTGGCTTCGTCGGAATTGCTTCATTAGCAATTACTGGATTTATTGGCGTCTTTGGGTTCCACATGTTTAAACGATCAGAACCAAACTGGCTTATTTGGCTAATTTACGTTGCTCTAATTGCACTAATTACTTCAGCAATCCTATTTATTTTATTTAATTTATCTTTTCCAGCGGTGGGTGGAGGCAATGATTACGGCATTATGTTCCGGGTGTGGTCTACTAAAACTGCCATAGCTATAGGCGCACCCGGCACAGCAGCATTTCTGGCTGGTTTCGTGATTTACCTCGCCACTATCTCCCGTAGAGAAAAAGCAGAAGTTTTAACAAGGCGGGGTTATCGCCGCTGAAAGTCGCGGCGGGGACGCTCACTGCGTTCGCGCCCCAACCCTTGGCGTTAGTTGGCCTGCGAAAAAAGAGAGCACCACATTGAGGGATTTTTAGGATAACCCATATAGCTGTATAAACAAACAGCATAAGCGTTATCTTTATGTGAGCGCAAAAGATCTAGAAGGGAGATTGACGAGAGCGCATTTGGTTTTTACAGTAAGAGCACCCCCGTGCGGCTTAGAAACACGCTTTGAGTGTTGTCCAAGTCCGCGGGGGTGCTCTTACTAAAAGCGTATCTCGCCATCTTCATTTCCTTTCTATTTTCTCGCACGCAGATGACCGCGGGGGCTGGATGTCAAACACGCTTGTTGTTCTTCCGAACAAGTCGCTAAGTTTGGCACTATCGTCGTCGCAACTAACAATCCGTTTCAGTTGATCAAGCAAACAACGCATGACAACTGAACTATATTCGTTAGCTGCACAAGGAGTACATGAAAATTGTGAATTATTGGTTAGTGGGTGCTACTTGGGGAGGATATGAAGATGTCCTTCCGCAGTTCATAAAACGTGGGTATTGGTATTGTTGGGATGCCAACGAATTTGAGGGTGAAGAGTCAGGAGTTGGAAACACAATTAAGAATCAGCAGGAACGTTTCCAACTGGTCAAACCGGGCGATCGAATAGCCGTAAAAAGACTGCTCGGCAAAGGCTCTTCTGAAATGGCAATTCTTGCTATAGGAGTGATCAAAGACATCGATCTTGAAGAATGGCGCATTTATGTAGACTGGGTTTCATCAAATATACAAGATAGAAAGGTTCCCCTTAAAGGATGTGCAGCTTCAATTCATGGACCCTTTTCAAAAGCTGGTGGTGATGCCGAATGGGTCAATCAAGTATTCTGCCTCTAAAAGCAGCTAACAAAGTGGCCAAGTACACTCGGGACCTAACCCGCTAATGCACACACCTCCACATACCTATGCAGGTGCCCCATAGTACCAAAACGAGATCGAGTATGGATCGGCTTTTTATATATCTAATCAATATCTACAAACGTCGAATATCCCCGCACAAAGGTTTTTCTTGTGCGCACCGAATTTTGTATGGCCAAGATTCTTGTTCAAGTTATGTAAAACGCGCCATTACGATTTATGGCTGGCGAAAAGCTATTAGTCTCATTCCAATAAGAGCTAAAGCATGCTCGCACGCTGCAAACATATTGGAAGAAAACAATGGCAAGCCTAAGCGTCGCAAACGAGACGACGAATCTTGGTATGCTTACTGTTTAGGTGAGGTGATCGGCAATGCAGCGTGTTGCTTTCTATTCAACTAGCTTGAACTATTCAGGGTTGTGCCTTGGGGTTCGCTAGTCAATACTAGTCGTCTCTGACATTTTTAACTATTGGTTGGCAATACCCCTCCCTCAATATAATTCTTCGCATGCGCTAAAAGGTATTTGTTTAACGCTTGAACGCTTGGTGCTACACCTTGTCGTGATGGCATGAGCAAACTCAGCCTAGCAATACCTGCTGTCCAATTTGGTAATACCCTAACCAATTTCCCGCTGTTGATCTCATCTCTACACGTGTATTCGGGAAGAGAGACAATACCCAGGCCATTCATTGCGGCTTCTTTTAGTGTGGTCATATCATCGCTACAAAACTGCGAGGTGAAAGGCACGCTAGCTTTTACGCCAGTGGAACTTTCCAACTCCCAGTGCCCCGAAGCAGATTGCCATCCAACTTTCAAACAACGTTGGTTAAATAAATCATAAGGCGATGAAGGTGAGCCGATTTTTGCAAGAAAAGAGCGCTCGGCATATAAGTGCCACGGTACCGTCGCCAGATGACGCTGTATCAAGCTGGAGTCCGGTAGATCAAGCATGTGCCCTCTTACGGCAAGATCGATACCGTCACCAATCAGGTCCACCTGTTGATTAGTGACTTGCTGCATTATTTCAACATTGGGGTTTGCAGCAAGAAAATGCACGAGTAATTCTTTGAGGGCGTACTGTGCAACGCCCACCGAACAACTGAGGTTTATTCTCCCGGACAAATCGTTGAGAGAGCGCTGAACAGCGGATTCCGCCTCTTCCATTTCATCCAGTAATGCGCGCGCATGGCGATAGAATGTCTGACCGACGTCGGTCACATGAAATCGGCGGGAGGTCCGCTGAATAAGCCGAGCCCCTAAGCGCTGTTCGAGTCTATTCACATGACGACTCAACCGAGATTTGGGCATATCCAGTGCTTTGGCTGCTTGAGAAAACCCCTGTTTTTCAACCACGTGCACAAAGTAGTAGTAGTCATTTAGATCAATCACACATTATCTCTTTCTATCGACATACGCCTGCCATAGGAACCCATTGTTCTAATTTTAGAACGATCGGTTCATTTTTTGAATCTTTTAGCAGTGATTGTTCCATTGTTAATATTACACCCATCAATTAGCCACCAATATGAAGGTCACCAGCTATGCAGCCCTCAAGACAGCCATCTTCCGCAAACCCCACTTCAGCTATTGTTGAAGGCACACCATTCACAGTTGGTTCGGGCTTCACAGCAGACACCTATCGCGCGCCCCACTTCAATGAATTAATGGACCCTCTAGTAATGGTCGATCACTACACCATGACGACCCCCACCTTTGGAGCCCATCCTCATGCCGGGCTATCCGCCGTGTCTATTTTATTCGAGGAGAGCGAAGGCCAATTCCACAACCGAGACTCCCAAGGTAACGACCTTGATCTAAACCCTGGCGATTTGTATTGGCTCAAAGCGGGATGCGGCGCCGTACACGATGAATCACCCCGTGCAGGCTCAACAATTCGGGGACTACAAGTGTTTGTCAACTTACCTAACCAACAGCGCCATGACGCACCAGAATCGATATTAGTTCGCGCTGAAAGTATGCCACTGATTAAAAATGATGGGTTTAGAGCACGATTGGTCTTAGGCACCAGCAACGGCAAAGAAAGTGCTAGCGCACCTGATCGCGCTATGACTATTGTTGATGGCTATGTAAAACACAACGCAACGTTTTCCCACCAGCGCAGCGATTCGGAAAGCAGTTGGATTATTGCCATTGATGGCGACATTGAATTAGCGCTTGCAGAACATACTGTGCTGCTTAAAAAGGGACAAGCGATAGCCATAGGCGCAAGCAAGTCAGTGCCTCAACAAAGTATTTGTATAACAGGTCGATCAATTGGTGAGGCGCATTTCGTTTTGTTTTGCGGCACACCTATACAAGAAGACTATATTCAGGAGGGCCCATTTATCATGGGAAGCAAAGAGGAAATGAAGCAGGCTAGAGCCAATTTTACGGCAGGTAAATTTGGCTCAATCAGTTAAGCGCCGAATAGTAAGCATCCATATTTCACTATATAAACCGCAACCACTAAGGGGAATGTCCATGAAAATACTTGCCTTTGCAGCCAGTAACAGTAAACAATCGATCAACAAGCAGCTCTTACAGTATGCGACAACTCTTCTCAGTGACGCAGAGATCGAGCTACTCGATATTAACGATTACGCCATGCCCATTTATGGTGAAGACCTAGAGGCAGAATGCGGCATTCCCGCGGCCGCCCAACAGTTTCTCGATAAAATTGCGTCCGCCGACGCGCTAATGATTTCCTATGCTGAACACAATGGCGGGTATGCAGTTGCCTATAAAAATTTATTTGACTGGGCGACGAGAATTAACCAGAAGGTTTATCAAGGCAAACCGATCGTCATGCTATCCACTTCGCCGGGTGGCGCAGGTGCCTCTAACGTACTGAATATGGCAGTCACATCTGCAGAATATTTTGATGGACGTGTTGTATCGCATTTCTCGCTACCCAGCTTCTACGATAATTTCGACCAAGAACAGGGCTTGATCACTAACTTACCGCTTAGACAACAATATGAAACAGCCTTGGCGAGAGTAACCGAGACATCTAACATGGTGAAATCAGCGTAAGAGTGGCGTCAACACACAGTGATCAGCAGCCATTTAAGTGTTGACGTTGGATCAGAGACAACGTTTAAGGCGCAGCAGTATGTATTGCTAAAAACTACTGCGCCTTCAGTTGTTCGCTAAGGCTCGAGAAATGAGTTAGTTGACAACCGTTATTCCTTTCATTCGATCATCTACAGACTTTCCTGAACGATCACTATTTCGAACGAGTACCCGCACTACATTTTTGCTTCCAACATAGCCCGATGTATTCCAGTCGTAACTATCACTGGACGACCATGGTTGCACCGTGTCACCGTTCACTTGAAATTTATATTGGTAGTCACCTGTACCACCAGTCGCACTTACCGTAAACGAGACGATCTCACCTTCAAAGTATGGCACCATATTGCGGGCGGTTATCTGTACATTGCCAAGCGGGCCATTCTCGTCAACTTGCTCGTCAACCTGTTCCACTACCGGCTCTAGAACCGACAACCCTTTCATCCAATGATCTTCATTACTACCAGAACCATCACTATTTCTCACCAGTACTCGAAGCACACTTTCAGTATCAGCATACCCGGAAGTATCCCAGTTAAATGAACGGCTCGATGACCAGGACTGTACTGTTTCGCCATTGAGCTGAAACTTATATTGATAATCACCGGTTCCACCCGTTGCACTTGCCACGAACGATACTACTTCGCCATCGTAGTATGGGGGTAAATGATGGGGGACAAGCTCGACATTCCCAAGCACACCCGCCTCAGAAATAACATCAATGCTTGATGTATCCTCCGCAGATTCATTTTCAAGAGAACCGTCTACGGTATCTACAACGTCACTACTGCTAGGTTCATCGTTTACCTCTGCAACATTGACAACGATTTCGTCTATGATCATCACGTTATCGCTATCTATGGTTTCCGCTACGATCGTATGCCTTCCAGAAGACAGTTGAATATTAAACTCCAGCCCATCTCCCAACCTGCCATCAATATTCGAATTCCAACTTATTTGCTTAGCCACGTCTTCTATATCTCCTGCGATATACTGCGCTTTAAGCTCAATCAAATCGGAACTTAGAAATACGCTTTCATTTGTCGGAGAAAGAATCTCTAGGCTAGCGGGCGCCAAATTTTCGGATTCTAACACCACAACACCACTGACACTCACGTGATCACTACTGGACATATTCTTGATGTCTCTTACCTCAACAGTAATCAGGTTATTCGATCCAGCAAATCCTGTAGTATTCCATAAGTATCGGTTACTGCCCGACCAGGATTGAACTACCGCACCGTTAATTGTGAACCGATACTCCAAAGTGCCATAAACCCCGGTTGCTTTTGCTATGTACTCAACAATATCTCCCTCATCAAATGGGGCTACCGAGGATGAGGATAAATCGATCGCAAGAGGAATATATTGCATCATCTCTTGATGTGCGCCAGCGTTATTACCACCCGTCTCGGTCCAGACATTTCCATTTATATCTTTACGTATATCCAAACCGTATAAAGACATGAAGGTCGCATAAGCAGAGTTCATATTGCGCACAGCACCAATGGCGGGAGACGACGACTGGAGCTGATAAGATCCAGATGCAAACTCGATACTTTTATTCATAATGTTAGCCGTTAAGACGTCGTATCTAGCATCCGCCAAATCAATATCGCCGCCAGCGTCTCTGTAATGAACATTCTGTGTATGAATTAAAAATAATGGATCGTCAGAGAATGACTCCCATCCGTGTGGTGTGCCGCGCGATGTATCAACACAGTTATAAAAAATATTACCGTCAATTTCCACGCGTTGATTGCTATTTGTAGGGTTCTGTACATTAGTAATCGCGGAAGCCGACAAACCACAATCAACGGTATTTTGGGCAAACGTCAAACCTTTGGGGCATGTCATTCCAGCACTACCATTACTGTAGCAACGCTGGGTGAACGCTAGGGCCGTCTTGCTAATATTGGAAACCTCATTTCCCAAGATATAAACGTATGCATCGCTTGTGGTCGCTTTCGAACCAAAAGCGGTACCAGTATTCTCAATTTTGTTATTAATAAACCACGTATATAAGCCGCCAATATCGCTCTCGCTATCCTGTTCTGTAATAATTGCCGTTGAGTTTGCCGGCTTCTCAGCGTTATAAAAACCATGAACATAGTTTTCTGAAAACACTACGTGATAACACCCCTTTTGATCATAAGCATTTTCATAGTTTTCATAAAACTCATTCCCACCGATGTAGATATAGTGGGGCCTCGATGCATAGTCATAATCGAACCAGTTCGAGTTAGCACATTGAATCGAGTCACCCTGGACATGTGAAATTTCGCTATTCAAAATCCACACATAGCGAGTCCATCTTCCTAGCTGAATCCCGTGAATATCTACGGACGTTCTGCGGTCGTCTTGCCATCGACCTAGACCGTGAATATTGGATTCATAAAATACAACAAATTCAAGCGGGTTCGCTTCACTCGAACCCAACATAAAACACCGCCCACCCTGAGACGAATCGACTCCATTTGAGCCTGAACATTCAACTCGGCGAAAGGTGAAGTACTTCGTAGGACCAACGGCTTCGTCCCAACGCATAATGAAGCGATTATTTGGGGAGTGAAAATGAACAGAATCAAAAAATACGTGACGAGCTTTACCCCAGCGAAACTTTCTAAATAGCATTTTTGGCGCTACTTCGCCGACACCAATTATCCATATTGGAGCATCAGCCGTGCCTTCCATATTGACCGAATACAGGTCATTTTCACTTCCGTAGCTGGCTCCATCGCCCGCAATAAACACTTGCGCGCCAACATTTAATGTCCATGACGAGCTACCTAGCCCAGGAATTGAGCAAAGCGGTCTTTCGGGGCTTCCGCGCCCATTATTTGAACTGTCATTACAAACTGAGGACGACTTGTCGACATAAAATTGGTTGGCTCCGCCAACCCACGCAGGCGTAGGGGTGCTAATTGGGTCGTATGGAAACGCTGACTTTTGATCTGAAACCTCGGGAATGGAAGGCATTATTGCAGTCGGGACAGATCCAGATGGATCGGGAATACCCAGCGGGATATTAGATGCGATAGTTCCACTTGCAAACGCAAACGACACCACAAAAATATTAATCAATGGAAATTTATACATCTCGATTACTCTCTACAACATTTTGGAGCGTCGCTGCCAAATGAATTAAATGACGCTGAAACAATCCTAGGCACACAGATGTGTAACAGCCAGAATAGTTTCTATAAAAAATCATTCTTGTGATGAGCATCAAAACCACATTTGCAATTTGATCGCATAAAACAAATTTAACTACAGCCCATAAAAAATGGTTTAACAAATGAAAACTTGAAATTTAGATAAGGTTTCCTTCCACCATAACTGGAAACACATCAAGTTGAATAGATTCACATTTTTAATTATTAAAAGTATTTCAAAATCTATTTTTTCGACGAGATCACATAACACAAAAACAAACAAACAATAACCAAGAAAAACATTTAGAATCCCGCGCTGCCTAACATCGGGATATGCACGCTCAACATATAGAACACCCATAAAGACAAACAATAATGAGCAAATAGATAACTCGAACCATACTTTTTATATCGACTTAAAGGACTCGTAACGCATGAATAAAACACAAACCAAGACGCCGACACATCTTGAAGCTGAAATTATTCTGGCCGCCAAATGATGTCCTGTTCATATTCTTGCACAGAGCTTTGAGCATGCGGCTAAAGTTTTAAATCATGGCAGACTTAAACTTTTGAACTATTGACTAAAGAAGTGACCACACGACATTTACGCGTAAAATGGTTTCGTTGAAAGGCTAAAGATTTTAGAGAGCTTGCTAGCAATTAAGTGCTTATTACATCACACCCTTGCTCACTATGGCCGGGGGAACTGGAAGCGAGCAGAAAAGCGTAGAATTTTATTCGATAAGAAAGGGGGCGAGAAAAACGCCCCGATAGATTATGACCACAGGCCTTATAGTGTAATGCCCAACCCTTTTTTTAGAGCCTGTAGCATTTCGTGAAACTGCCTTTTACTCACTGCAACTGGGAACATCGCAGAGCCGTGAAAAGTACCAGGATAAGAATGCAGCTCTACTGACACACCGTCTTTCATTAATTGAGAAGCATAAGCGATGCCTTCATCACGCAGCGGATCAAATTCCATTACGCAAATATAAGCAGGTGGCAATCCAGTTAAGTCCTTCGCACGTGCAGGAGCAGCCGTAGGCGGCACATCATCGCTCCCTCTTTCGAGGTCACCTAAATGATACGTCCAGCTCACTTTCGCTTTTGGTCTATTCCAAATCGGCGTATTGACAAACTGAGTCGCACTCGGTGTTTGTAATCGATCATCCACTTCTGGAATATTGAGTAACTGAAAGCACAATGGATCATCATCGCGTTCACGCATAAACAGCGTTAAAGCAGACGCTAACCCACCACCTGCACTGACGCCGTTAATCGCAATTCGCGTCGGATCAATATACGATTCAGTGGCGCAACTACGCATCCATAACATCGCCGCATAACAATCGTGTAATGGCGCTGGGTATGGATTCTCCGGTGCTAACCGATACTCCACCGACACCACCACACAGTTTAATGCGCGCGCAAAGCTCGCCGCAGTAGCATGATCAGCGTCGATACTACCAATGACAAAACCGCCGCCATGAATATGCAACAACGCAGGCCCAGGTTGTTCAAGAGCAACCTGCGGTTTATAAACCCGAACGGTTACTGGCGGCGCTCCATCAAACCCAGGCACGCTATGATCTTCAACGAGTAGTCCTTCGACGTTCGCCGGAGGGACATTAGCTTTAATCATCGCCTCAAACGTTACGCGTGCCTCAACAGGATCATCCATTGGATTATCTTTTATCCCTTTAACATAGGGGAGCAATTCTGGATCATAGTTATACGTCATTTAAAATCTCTACACTTGTGATTATATTTGCGCGAAGCAGTCTACTAAAATAAACCGCAATTATCTCTTACCTTACGGCGTTCAGTATCCCAGAAGGTTATGCTGCAAACCCGAGATCAATCACCCCCAAACTTGATTAGCGCCACGCCCCCAATCAGCCACTCCAAATACTCTACCTAAAACAAAAAAAGCCCAGCCATTCGACAATAGCTGGGCTTTTTGCAAAAGTTCACTGAAAAATTATTTAGCCAAATACGCTTCGCTCTGCTGACGCGCTAAGCTAATCAAATTTCCCATCGCTATATTCATGTCAACAAGATGCAAACCCCAACTCGCATTCACTGAGCCGTCTGCATTCATCACATCACCCGAAATATCATCCGTTCGTGGATCTTTGGGATCGCCATGCACCGTCATTTCAAAATAGCCTCCACGCTCATTGGCAACACACTTACCGGTTAGTAAACCCGGCACACTTGCAAACGGTGTTTCCAGTTGGGGAGTATTTTTAGTCCATGACAACGGAGAAACGCTGGAAGACGATACGCCTTGTTGTGTATTTAAGTACGCATGAAGTGCGGTGGTGTTGTCAGCCAGTTTTGCTGGGCTTGTACAGGCGGAGACTGAATCCTTGCCGTTTTTACCAAACATGCCCTGCTCGGGTGGAGGCACATCAGAACGGAACGACGCGTAGGTGACAATACACTCATTTTGAGTGGCCGACTCACACAATGGCATATGCTCAAACGTCGCGCCGACTGTTTGACCTGCAGGAACTTGCACCCGTGTACCAATCAACATGGCAGAAATGATTTTTTTCTGAATTGCTTTGCCTTCAATTTCTTTTTTGATGAGCTGAGTTAACACTCCAGAACCCTGTGAGTGGCCCACTAAGATGACTCCACGCCCATCATTGTAGTTTTCTAAATAATTATTCCACGCGGCGACTACATCACCGTAGTTCATCGTCCTATCTACGCCAGCCGCGCCTCCAGTTCTACTGATTCCAGCACGCAATGCGGTTAATGTCACTTGGCGATACAATGGAGCGAACGTTCTGCACACAGAGCCATATCGGGCAAATTGCTGTTTCACCACGGAATACTCTTCAGGCCCAGCAACCATGTCGCTATTGCCTGTTTTATCAAGAGAAACGGTAGGGTATACATAGAAGCAATCGACTTTGGCGTCATCAGTTTTGGAAAACTTTTCAACACTCATCGAGCCATCTGCATTAACAATAGTCGTCGTCATGTCGACGTCACATGCGCCTAAATCCTTGTCAGCACCACGGCATAACCAAGACTCGGGCTTTGAATAATCCGCTGGAAGCGTTTCAGCACAGACAGACACGCCAAACGCCAAAGAACTGAGCAGTAAAGACGCTGACATACTGCGCGAAAGTTTTGTTGATAACATTGAAGACCCCCTAATGCTAGCCTTCCAACATTGGAGACTAGTCAGATATTTTTACGTTATTAGTGAGATGTGTTCGATAACAGAACGGTCCGAAGAATTATCGTGTAATCCACTAGGTGCTGGCTACACAGTACCGGCGTACTTTTATTTTCTTTACTCGCAACATTCTAAAATGTGCCAATTCATGCAAACACTGAGCGGGGATAAGCCCAAGAATGGCTTAATGCGCTTTGGTTTTTCGCTCCCCACAGCGGGTGCATTCGTACACTGTGACCAGCTTGCCTTGTTTAGTATCAAATTGATTGTCTTTAATGACTTTCCATTTATGGAAGCCATCGCGGCACAGGCTCTTACCTTTAAACTTCTCGGAGAGTTTTTTCTTTTTGAAAGGAATGACCTCACCCATAATGCACCTCGTTTTTTATGGTGCATAGCATATCTCAGTAAGGAAGTAACAAGAATGTTTTGGCTAGACCAAAAGACTAAAACGTTGCCTATTAGACAACCTTAATATGCCATGGCTCAAATCGGACGCCGAGCTGGTTGTCTTCTGTATACCGAATTTGCACATACCCAAGTTCCTGCATTTTTTGAAACTCGATTGTTTGCGCAAATTTGCTGGTGAAATTGTCTGCCCCCCACCCCCGACGACCCACATCAAAATCGCCGATACCGTGGAAGGAGTGCCCTGGAGGAGCGAGTGAGCGAGAGGCTTTTGATAAGTTTCCATTAGACTTGGCGCATTTGGCCAAGAACAAGTGCATTTGCTTGACGACTGAGCGAATACCAGAGGTCAGCACAATCTGCGAGCCCACATCGTTGACGAGCTTATCGTAGTACGCCAAGGACTCTCCACGAAATACATAGTGCCCGGTGTATGGCACACGAAAGGTATCCCGCTCCGGGACAACCGCCGTCATTTGATCCGTGACTTTTTCGCCATAAAAACCATAGCTTTGAGCCTCAGTGAAAAAGATTTTTTCCATAAAGTCGAGCTCAGTCGGGCTGAACTCTCCAATAGATTCGTAGCGTTTGGCGTATCGCAAAAGGTCATCAAAACCAAGTAAGTTAAAATTACCGTGGCCGATCACTCTTTGCGCATTGTCCAAGCGGTGCAGGACGGAGGTCAGCAATGTGAATTCATCCTGGGCGAGATAGATATCATCGATAAATTCATTTTCGAAAAATTTTACTTTGTCTAAGTCAGGCGCTAACTCTTTCGCTGTCACTGGTTCCGAGACCGTTAATGCCTCATCTCCGAAATTTTGAGGAGTCGCTTGCTGGGCCATGCGCCACAACATGCCATTTCCCGCAGAAAAAGCACCACCTGCAAAAATTCCTGTTAGTAAGTCTCGTCGCTTCACACGCTTGCCTTCGCTTCTTAAGAGCCAATCCCGTAGTCACCTAGTTCAACTCTTACCAGATTCCAATGGGCCTATAAAAACGATAGCAAGGGATCTAAAGGATCGCCAAAATTCTCTTAAAATACAAACACTTAGCGCCATTAAGTTGACGCTAGCAACAGATAGATAGGCGCTCAATAGGCGCAACTGGGTAAAACGTCAAAGCGCTGACGGAGATAGCCAATAAAAAAGCCGATAACCCCGCTTGAGGGTTATCGGCTTTGAATGACGCCTAATAATTTTACGATTAAGTTTTGGGTAGCGTAACGCCACGCTGGCCCTGATATTTACCACCGCGGTCTTTGTAGGAGGTTTCGCACACTTCATCAGACTCAAAGAATAACATCTGTGCAACGCCTTCATTCGCGTAGATTTTTGCCGGTAACGGTGTGGTGTTAGAGAATTCCAAGGTCACATGCCCTTCCCACTCAGGTTCGAGTGGCGTGACATTGACGATAATACCGCAGCGTGCGTACGTGGACTTACCCAAGCAAACTGTCAACACATTGCGCGGAATACGAAAATACTCAACCGTACGGGCCAGCGCAAACGAGTTAGGCGGAATAATACAGACATCGCTAGTCATATCGACAAAGCTATCATCATCGAAGTTTTTCGGGTCAACAATCGCAGAGTGAACGTTGGTAAATACTTTAAACTCACGAGCACAGCGCACATCATACCCGTAGCTGGACGTACCATAGGAGACGATGCGATGGTCCTCGCTATCGTAGCGCACCTGACCTGGTTCAAAAGGCTCGATCATGCCTTCTTGCTCGGCCATGCGCTTGATCCATTTGTCTGACTTAATACTCATAATGCCCCACTGCTGTACGTTTAAGTGATCGAAGAAAGCGCGATTCAAGGTCGCGCATAATACGTTTTTTTAAACCATGGCAAAAGGTGTGGTTACCCCAGCCAGTGAATTCGGATCAATCTTCCGAGATTTCGATCGTCGGCGTTGCTCGCGCCTGGTTAACACTCCACAACTGCGCCCCAACCCGCCGCGCAATCTCCTTATACATCTCACTCACCTTCGATGTTGGATTTGCAACAACAGACGGCTTGCCACCATCCGCGTCCTCGCGAATATCTAACGCCAAAGGCAGCGAGCCTAGCAAGGCGGTTTGGTACTGTTTCGCCATCCGTTCACCACCACCTTGGCCAAATATGTGTTCTTCGTGCCCGCACTGGCTGCAGACATGAATCGCCATATTTTCAACAATACCCAACACCGGAACGTTAACCTTATGAAACATCTCAACACCCTTTTTGGCATCATGTAATGCTATATCTTGCGGCGTTGTCACGATCACTGCACCACTTAGCGGTACGCTTTGAGAGAGCGTCAACTGAATATCGCCTGTTCCGGGTGGCATATCGATCAATAAGTAGTCCAACTCACCCCACTGGGTTTGGTTAACCATCTGTTGGAGAGCGCCACTGGCCATCGGCCCACGCCAGACCATGGGTGTTTGCTCATTAACCAAGTACCCCATGGAATTTGACTTAATCCCGTGTGCCTCTATCGGGACCATGAATTTGTTATCGATAATTTGCGGTTCTTTTTTACCGACACCCAGCATCTGGGGCTGGCTAGGGCCATAGATGTCAGCATCCAGTAGACCAACCTTCGCCCCTTCCGAGGCTAACGCTAATGCCAGGTTCACCGATGTGGTGGACTTGCCTACCCCACCTTTGCCGGACCCCACCGCGACAATGTTCTTTACCCCCGAAAGCGACTCTAGATCGCCGGGCGTTGAGCCAACCACCTCGCTGCGAAGCTCTACATTGACTGAATTCACCCCGAGTGCCGACTTGAGCTGTTCGGCAATGTGACCTTGCCATTGAGCTTGCTGACTAGCGAAGGGGTAACCAAGAGTTAGCACCACATTCAAATCGGCCCCGTTGCCAGTGACCTCGCACAGCGCACCAAGGCTTGCCAAATCTTTGCCGAGAATGGGGTCACTGACCTTAGTCAGCGCCTGTAAAACACCGTCGGCATTCACTTTCCCCTTGGAAAACCCTTTAAAAAACATAGTCTTTCTCACTATTACCGCTCTGATCTTGAGGGCGCTAAGGGTACTCCGTTTGGAGTCCCGACCCAAGCGGCTAAGCGCTGATTTATAAAGAAATAAATGCTATAGTTGCCGACCTTTTTCTGGGCCGGACGCTTCACCTGTACTTGCCATCGAAAGTACCTACAAACCAAGCACCGGCAAACTAAACGACGTCTTCTCGGCTACCGCAGCTATGACTTGCTAGCTGGGATAGGTATCGTTTGCTTAAGCACAATTTAGTTTAACGAGGATAGAACCTCACGGAGTTCATAGAGCCCATGCCTGATCGTCGCGACATTTTGGTCACTAACGCCCTACCCTACGCCAATGGCCCAATCCATCTTGGGCATTTGGTTGGCTATATCCAAGCCGACATTTGGGTGCGATTTCAGCGCATGCGTGGCAATCACGTGACCTACGTGTGTGCCGACGACGCCCACGGGACCGCTATCATGCTCAAAGCTGAGCAACTTGGTATCACGCCGGAGGAGCAAATCGCTCGTATTAAAGAAGAGCACGAGAAAGATTTTTCCGATTTTCGCGTAGCGTTCGATAACTTCCACACGACCCACTCGGATGAAAACCGCGAGTTAGCCGGATTATTTTACGAGCGTCTGCTGGCTAATGGCCATATTAGCGAGCGAGTTATCACACAAGCCTATGATGAAGAGAAAAACATCTTCCTCTCGGACCGCTATATCAAAGGAACCTGCCCGCGTTGTAAAGCGGAAGACCAATACGGCGATAACTGCGAAGTCTGCAGCGCAACTTATACACCCGATGAGCTTATCGACCCACGTTCGGTATTGTCGGGTAGCACGCCGGTAAAAAAAGAGTCGACGCATTTTTTCCTGACCCTGGGTGAATTTACCGATTATCTAAAAGACTGGACTCGCGCCGGACACCTTCCCAGTGAAGTTGCCAACAAGCTTGCCGAATGGTTAGAGGAAGGGTTGCAGGAATGGGATATTTCCCGCGATGCACCTTACTTTGGCTTCGAAATTCCCGGCCAGCCTGGAAAGTATTTTTATGTTTGGCTCGATGCCCCCATTGGCTACATTGCTAGTTACAAGAATTACTGCGACCGCAACAACATTGATTGGCAGGAAGCGTGGAAACCCGGTTCAAAAACTGAACTCTTTCATTTTATTGGCAAGGACATCATCAATTTCCACGCCTTATTCTGGCCATGCATGTTGACCTCTGCCGGGTTCCGCACACCAGACACCATCGCTGTAAACGGTTTCCTTACAGTGAATGGCGCCAAAATGTCGAAGTCCCGCGGGACATTTATTGACGCACGAACCTATTTAAATCATCTCGACCCAGAGTATCTGCGTTACTACTATGCCGCGAAACTCTCAAACGGTGTAGATGATCTCGATCTCAACCTTGACGATTTCACACAGCGCGTTAATTCCGACTTGGTTAACAAGGTCATCAATATTGCGAGCCGTTCTGCGAAGTTTGTTGAAAAAACCGGCGGCAAATTATCGACTGAAATCGAAGATCCCGAACTTTGGGCAAAGTTCACTGAAGCCAGCGAACGTATTGCTGCGCTTTATGATAGTCGCGACTTCAGTAAAGCCATGCGCGAAATTATGACCCTCGCTGATTTGGCCAACGAGTACGTCTCGCGTAAAGAGCCATGGGCGATGATTAAAACAGAAGGTAGCGAAGCAGACGTTAATGCGGTCTGTTCATTGGCGGTTAACATGTTCCGTGTGTTAGTGACCTATCTCAAGCCAGTGTTGCCGACATTGGCAGAAAAGTCAGAAGCCTTCCTTGGTTGTGAGCTAACCTGGCAAGAAGCGCCTATTTACATTGGCGACGAAGAGATCAATAAGTTCAAACCATTGATGTCTAGAATCGACAAAGAGAAAGTTGAAAAAATGGTAGAAGACAGCAAAGAAACCATCGCAGCGGCGACAGCGCCGAAAGTCACCGGCCCGCTAGCCGATGAACCTCTCGCCGATGAGATCACTTTTAACGATTTCGCCAAGGTGGATTTGCGCGTAGCGAAAATTGCCAAGGCTGAGCATGTCGAAGGGGCGGATAAATTGTTACGCCTCACCTTGGATTTGGGTGGCGAGCAACGTAACGTGTTTGCCGGGATTAAAAGCGCCTATAAACCCGAAGACCTAGAAGGAAAACTAACGGTAATGGTTGCCAACCTAGCGCCACGTAAAATGAAGTTTGGTATGTCCGAAGGCATGGTGCTGGCAGCGGGGCCGGGTGGAAAAGAAATTTATATTCTCAATCCTGATGACGGTGCGCAGCCCGGCATGCGCATCATGTAACGGCGAGAAGTAATTAATGACTGATTTTGCAATCATCCTCATTGGCGCCATCCTAGTGAACAACTTTGTGCTAGTTCAGTTCCTAGGTTTATGCCCATTCATGGGGGTATCGAATAAGCTGGAAAGTGCCATTGGTATGGCCGCTGCCACAACGTTTGTTCTTACACTCGCTTCCATTTGTAGCTGGATTGTACGGGCCTGGGTATTAGTCCCACTCGATATTGAATACCTGCGCACCATTTCTTTTATATTGGTTATCGCCGTGGTTGTACAGTTCACAAAAATGTTTATCGATAAAACCAGCCCGCTACTGGCCCGAGTCCTGGGTGTATTTTTACCCTTAATCACAACAAACTGTGCAGTGCTCGGCGTCGCGTTGCAAAATACGACCAAGTCCCATACGTTTATCGAATCGACGTTCTATGGGCTTGGTGCTGGCGTCGGCTTTTCACTAGTATTGATTTTATTTTCCGCAATGCGTGAACGTCTCGCTTTCGCTGACGTCCCCGCACCATTCAAGGGTGCGGCCATCGGTATGATCACCGCAGGTTTAATGTCACTCGCATTTATGGGTTTTGGTGGTTTGATTTAAACGATGGACTGGTTATCTGAATTTATTCTTCAACGTTCTGTTGCTGAGGCCGTGTTAGCTTTGGTGGGCCTCGCGTTATTGTTTGGTGCAATTTTGGGTTACGCTGCTGTCGCATTTAAAGTCGAAGCGGATCCAATCGTCGACCAAATCGACGCCATTTTACCGCAAACACAGTGCGGGCAATGCGGCCATCCTGGCTGCCGCCCCTATGCTGAAGCCATCGCAGGTGGCGAAGCCATTAATAAATGCCCTCCTGGCGGACAAGGTACAATTAATTCCCTTGCGCAATTATTGGGAGTCGAAGCACCGTCTCTCGATGAAGAGCACGGCGAAGAGTCAGATACTCGTAAAGTCGCTTTTATTCGCGAAGATGAGTGCATCGGCTGTACCAAGTGTATTCAGGCCTGCCCAGTTGACGCCATCCTCGGTGCCGCCCAACAAATGCACACAGTAATCGCCGATGAATGCACTGGCTGCGACTTGTGCGTCGAGCCGTGTCCTGTTGACTGCATCGATATGTTGCCAGTGGATTCCGGTGTAGCCGACTGGCATTGGCAGCTCCCCTCGCAAAATCATCTCGGTTCCCGAGACAATATTATTGCAACTGACGCCTCTGAAAAGTCGGAGGCTGCGGCATGAGACAAATTTGGCCTACACCGGGTGGCGTTCACCCGCCCGAAAATAAAACTCAATCACTTGGTTTACCCATCGCCCAGTGTCCTCTGCCACCGCAGGTTATTTTGCCGGTTTCGCAGCATTTAGGTGCACCCGCCGACCCTATCGTATCCGTTGGCGACAAAGTACTAAAAGGCCAACTGGTCGCCGAAGCGCCACAACAAGTCAGTGCCAACATCCACGCATCGACCAGTGGCACGGTGGTCGCTATTGAAGAACGACCTCTGCCTCACCCGTCAGGCCTTTCGGGCTTATCTATCGTCATTGAAGCGGATGGCAAAGACGAGTGGTGCGAATTACAACCGATTGAAGATTATTCCCGCAGTGGTCCGACTGAGTTAATACAAAAAATTCAAGCCGCTGGTGTCGTAGGTATGGGAGGGGCAGGTTTTCCCGCCGCGGTGAAACTTGCATCACGAACCCCGATTACGACGCTCATTATCAACGGCACCGAGTGCGAGCCCTATATCACCTCGGATGATATTTTGATGCGCACCTACGCCGAAGAATTAGTCGAGGCAATTCGCTTACTCGACTATTTATTAAATGGCCCGCAGGAAGTTCTTATTGCCATAGAAAGCAATAAGCCAGAAGCCATTGAAAAAATGACCGCGGCGATTGCTACTCTTAATGATCCGCGTTACGAAGTAGTCACCCTTCCCGCTAAATATCCCAACGGCGGAGAAAAACAGCTGGTACAAATGCTAACGGGTAAAGAGGTGCCCAGTGGTAAAATTCCGGCCGCGCTGGGCGTTGTATGCCAAAATGTGGCGACCGCTCTCGCGGCCTACCGCGCGGTCACTAAGGGCGAACCGTTAATATCACGAATAACCACCATCACAGGGAATGCTTTTTCCGAACAACGCAACCTTGAAGTGCTAGTCGGCACGCCGATTAGTTTTATTCTTCAGCAACAAGGTTATAGCAAGGACACAGCATCGCGCCTTGTCATGGGCGGCCCAATGATGGGCTTTACGCTACTCAGCGAAGAATGCCCGGTTATTAAAACCACTAACTGTTTACTGGCACCAACACAGGAAGAAGCACCGGCTAATGGACCAGAGCAAGCCTGCATTCGGTGTGGCATGTGTGCGGAAGCTTGTCCCGCGAGCTTGCTACCACAACAACTGTATTGGTATTCACGGGCGCAAGACGAAGACAAGCTCAAAGCATACAACCTGTTTGACTGTATTGAGTGCGGCGCCTGCTCCTATGTGTGCCCCAGTCAGATTCCGCTTGTGCAGTACTATCGCGCGGCGAAAGGGGAAATTCGTCAACACGAAATAGAAAAGAAGCATTCAGAAAAGGCGCGAGAGCGCTTTGAGTTTCATAAAGAACGCATCGAGGCTGAAAAAGCGGCGCGAGCAAAAGCCCGCGAAGAAGCAGCGGCAAAAGCCAAACTCCGTGCAGAAGAGAAGAAAAAAGCGGAAGAAGCAAAGCTTGCACAAGCAAACTCGCAAGCCACAGACAGTGACACGACACCAAGCGAAGCAGAAGCCAAGAAAAATCTAGTGGCCGATATCATTGCTGGCGCAAAGAAAGCGCAAGATGACCCTGCTCGTTTGGCTCGCAATATTACGAGCACCGAAGACCGCTTGAAAAAGCTACAAGCCAAGGTTGAGGAACTCGAGCAATCAGCACCAGACCAGGCTGAAGCTATTCGGGCTCGAATAAAAGAAACCGAAGTTAAATTAAAGTCGTTACAAGATAAACAAGCCACATTAGGCAATAGCGAAGAAAAACAAGTTGATGCGACTCTCCAAGCTGAGAGCAATAGTCAGTCCGATATTACTCTCCAGGCAGAAAAAGCCGTTGAAAAAATGGAGATGTCTGCCAACCAAAAGGTACAGCGCGAGTTAGACACGCTAAAGAGAAAGTTA
This sequence comes from Cellvibrionaceae bacterium, assembly GCA_033852115.1. Taxonomy (GTDB): domain Bacteria; phylum Pseudomonadota; class Gammaproteobacteria; order Pseudomonadales; family Cellvibrionaceae; genus JAWSVE01. Next base: position 20,046 of record JAWSVE010000005.1, read on the forward strand.
GCCAAAATAACCGAGCAACTCGCTAGCACAGATGAGGCGGATAGTGACACGCGCAGCGCGCTCGAGCTATCGGAAAAGATGTTGAAAGAGAAGTTGCGTAAAGCCGAAGCGGCCGCCAACAGCCCGGCCTCAAGCAAAGCGGACGCAAAGCGAACGTTGAGTGGCGATGAACAATCTGCTGTAGGCGATGCAATCACCCGTTCGATGGAACGGGCAATGCAGAAACAATCTGTCGATGTCGAAGAATTGCGACAAAAAATACAGACCCTCGAAGCAAGAATTGAAGCAACACAAGAACGCATCGCTGCAACCGATGATGCAACCACCAAGGATGCGCTCCGAAAAGGCTTAGTCAGTATGCAGACTAAATTGGAAAAAACGCAGGCGCTGTATGATATGGCCGAGCAATCGTCGGAATAGTGAGCGAAAAAAACATGAGTTTACCGCAAATAACATCGCCCCATTCGCACAGCCAAAATTCGACAAGCAACGTCATGCGTACTGTGTTGATAGCAACAATACCCGGTATCGTCGCGCTTACCCATTTCTTTGGCCCCGGCACACTCTATAACCTTATCATTGCGTGCAGCACCGCCCTTGCCTGTGAAGCGGCGATCTTGCACTTACGTAACCGCCCAATTGCATTTTACCTCAACGATTTTAGTGCGCTTGTTACAGCCGTTTTATTGGGCATCGCCTTACCACCCTACTGCCCTTGGTGGCTTGTCGTAGTCGGCACCGGCAGCGCTATCATACTGGCGAAACATTTATATGGCGGTATGGGGTTCAACCCTTTTAATCCAGCCATGGTCGGTTACGTAATTGTCATTATTAGTTTCCCAGTTGAAATGACCACTTGGGCAACCCCACGAGGAATATTGGCTGAAGGGCAAGAATTATTGGGGCCACTGAGTGCACTCGGCCATATTTTTTCGGATGCCTCAATCGACGCTTATAGCGGCGCTACACCTCTCGACCTGTTCAAACACCAAGACGGTTTAACGCTACAACAGATTTACAGCGAACAACCCATTTTCGCCGAGGCGCGCTGGGCTGCGGTTGGCTGGGAATGGGTAAACCTCGGTTTTCTGGTTGGTGGGGCATATTTGCTCTATAGAAAAATATTTACTTGGCATGCTCCGGTAAGCATGCTGGTTGCTTTAGCGGTTATGGCCATTTTATTTTATGATAATGGCAGTTCCCAAAGCGGCGGCTCTCCCATTTTTCATTTGTTGTCCGGCGGCACAATGCTCGGCGCTTTCTTTATTGTCACAGACCCAGTCACGGGTGCCACAAGTCGCTTAGGAAAAATTATTTTTGGTGCAGGAACCGGTATCGTCATTTATGTCATCCGCACCTGGGGCAATTACCCGGATGCAGTGGCATTTGCCGTGTTGTTGATGAACTTTGCAGCCCCCTTCCTTGACTACTACACCACGCCTCGTAGCTATGGCCATGAAAAACGCCGCGTCATCATCAAGGACTCGGAGTAATTCATAATGCTAAAAAATTCTATCGGTTTTAATAGCGTACTCTTGGCGATTTTTGCTTTCGTCACCGCGGGTGTTGTGGCAGTGACCTATCAATCCACTAAAGATCGTATCAGTGATGCGAAATTAAGGGCCGCTCAAGCCGCTCTTTTTGAAATCATTCCTAAAGAAGATCACGACAACGATTTGTTCAGCGATACGGTCCCGATCCCTGAAGACTACCGAGAGTTTATGGGCCTCACCGCCAGTGAAGATCTGGATAAACAAATGCATATCGCTCGGCGCCAAGGCGAACCCTTTGCCGCTATTATTCCAACAGTGGCACCCGATGGGTATAGCGGGCCAATAAAGATGATTATTGGTGTGTATAAGGATGGCTCTATCGCTGGCGTTCGCGTTACCGATCACAATGAAACGCCAGGACTTGGTGACTACGTCGATGTTCGAAAAAGTAATTGGGTACTCTCCTTTAATGGGAAAACACTCGGTTCGCGCTTTGACGAAAAAACAAACATTAAGCATCCAGATGGGTCAGAAGAAGAGTTTGACCAATTAACCGGCGCAACCATTACTCGCACCGCCGTGACACGACAGATTAAAAAGACCTTGTCGTTTTTTAATATCGCAGACCCACTAACCCCCAAAGAACATAATGAGGTGACTCCATGAGTGAAGAGACTATGGACACCAGCGTCGACTATAAAGAAATAAGCCTCAATGGCCTCTGGAACAACAATCCGGCATTAACCCAGTTGCTGGGCCTGTGTCCTCTTTTAGCCGTCACAGGCTCGGTGGTTAACGCGCTGGGTTTAGGCATCGCCACGATGGCTGTCTTAGTAGGCTCTAACCTTGCTGTTTCTTTGATTCGTCATCGTGTCAGTGACGCTGTGCGCTTACCGGCATTTGTCATGATTATCGCGAGCTTCACCACCTGTACAGAATTATTGATGCAAGCTTTCACATACGAGCTCTATCAAATTTTGGGGATTTTTATCCCTCTCATCGTTACCAACTGTGCGATTCTTGGTCGTGCCGACGCTTTTGCAAGCCGCAATCCGGTCATTCCTTCGATCGTCGATGGATTCATGATGGGGTTAGGGTTTTGCGTGGTACTTGTCGCGATTGGCGCAATACGTGAGATCCTTGGCGCGGGGACTTTATTTTCCAATATGCGTTTATTGTTCGGCGATGTTGCCACCAACTGGAAATTCACACTGGTGGATGACTATCGAGGGTTTTTAGTGGCCGTCCTACCTCCCGGCGCATTTCTAGCGGCCGGTTTTTTAATCGCTGGCAAGAATTGGATAGATTCTGAGATAAAACGTAAAGCCGAGTTACAAAAGCAACCCGTTGTAAAAGGCAGCAAACGTGTTAAAACCACATCGGTGATTGGATAAAAGCAAAAAAAGAGAGCGTCTAAACGCTCTCTTTTCAAACTAACCTGTACTGCTAAGGGTTTTATTTCTTCTTGGCACGTTTGCTCGACTTCTTCACGTGCTGCATCAAACGTTTTTTCTTAGCCTGTTGACGGGCGGTTAACTGATTCTTTCTTCCCGCATAGGGGTTTTCCGACGACTTAAACTGTACTCGAATAGGTGTGCCGTGCAATTGTAACGCACGACGAAACGTTTTTTCTAGATAACGCACGTAGTGGTCTGGCACTTCCTCGGTCTGGTTACCGTGAATGACAATAATCGGTGGATTGTGACCACCGACGTGGGCGTAGCGTAGTTTGATACGGCGACCACGCACCATCGGTGGCTGATGGGAGGCTACAGCATCTTCAAGAATTTTCGTGAGCTGGTTGGTATTTAGCTGATGTGTTGCAGAACGATACGCATGCTTTATTGATTTATACAGATGCCCAACACCCGTACCGTGTAAAGCCGATATAAAGTGTATGTCAGCAAAATCAACAAATCTCAGGCGACGATCTAGTTCTCGACGAATATCATTTTTTTGATCTTCTTCTAAACCATCCCATTTATTAATTGCCACAACTAACGCGCGACCGGCATCAATAACACTACCCATCAAGTGCAGATCTTGTTCCACCAAGCCTTCGCTGGCATCAATCAACAAAATAACAACGTTAGCGTCTTCAATGGCTTGCAAGGTTTTGACAATTGAAAACTTCTCTACGGTCAGCTTTACATTTTTTCGCTTACGAATACCGGCCGTGTCAATAATCGTATACGGCTCACCGTGACGTTCATAATTGATGTAAACACTGTCGCGTGTGGTGCCAGGCATATCGTATACCACCACGCGATCTTCCCCCAACATGCGATTGACCAGCGTCGATTTACCAACATTCGGTCGACCGACTACGGCAATTTTGATTCCCGTTGGCTCATCAGTAACGTCTTCCTCCTCACTTTCCGGTAGCGAATCCACTACCTCTTGCAACATGGTTTTTACACCACGACCGTGTGTTGCAGTAATTGGGTAAACCTCACCCAACCCTAACTCATAGAACGGTGCCACCGCCAAGTCGTGATTAAGGCCATCCATTTTATTGGCAATGAGAAAGGTTTTCTTGCCTTGAACGCGGAGATGATTGGCAATAATTTCATCAGCAGCGGTCAATCCATCTCGGCAATCCACTAAAAACAAAACAATATCGGCTTCGTCGATTGCGGCTTTGGATTGGCCAGCCATCAGCTCATCAATCCCTTCCTCATCACCACTAATACCTCCGGTATCAATCGCGATAAAGCGGTGGCCGTGAGCTTCCACTTCGCCATACTTGCGATCGCGCGTTAAGCCGGCGTAATTTGCCACCAAGGCATCGCGTGTTTTGGTTAATCGATTAAACAGCGTTGATTTACCTACGTTAGGTCGGCCAACCAAAGCGATGACAGGAAGCATGTGAAGATCTCTATTTATCCAAACAGCTGTTTACTAACGTAACTATCTGGAAGATAAAACTAAGAATACTCACAGCCGCTGACGGCAGCTGCGAGCACAATGAAATGAAGATTAATTTACTCTAACGTTTCAATCGTCAACGCTAGCAATTTACCCGAGTTCGAAAGCACATAGAGCGTGTCCCCTCTAGCTACCAATGGCGAACGTACACCACTACCATTGATTTTTTTTCGTGCTACCAGTGAACCATTCTCACTATCAAGTACATGCAAGTACCCGTCGATCTCATCAGCAACAGCCACATAACCGGACCAAGCCATTGGGCCAGTCAGCTTGCGACGTAACAATTCAACGTTATTCCATGCCTGACTACCATTACCCATCTTGAATGCTTTGACACTACTTTGAGCATCGGTCGCATACACTACGCCAGCCGACGCAGACAGTGGCATGAAGGTGGATATTTCTTCCGCCCACAATGGCCGACCCGTACTTTTGCTCAACGCCATTAATTGACCTTGATAGCTCGCAACCATCAAGATTTCACCAACGACTAGCGGCGAGCCATCAATATCAACCAGTTTTTCAAAGTCACTACGACCTTTGGGAATCGCAACTCGTTGTTCCCATACAACAACACCATCTTCCGCTTGAATAGCAACAATTTTGCCGGTAGCGAATGCCGCATAAACAATACCATTCTCGATAACGGGTGCACTATGGCCACGCAAGGTCAACAATGGTGGCTTAACCTCATAGCTCCAGAGCTCTTTTCCATCATCGAAATCCAAACCAACCAAACGACCATCGAACGATTGCACCGCAACAAAACGGCCATCGGCAGCGGGCACGTTGAGCACTTCAGAAGACACCCTGGTACGCCATTTTTCAGATCCATTGGCTGCATCCAATGCGATGACATCCGCGTTGTATGTCCCCACTAGTAGCGTATTAGCAACCACCGTTATTGCGGCAGAGATTGGCTCGCGCGTTTTCACTTTCCAATTAACCGAACCTGTTTCGCGGTCAATGGAATATACGCGCCCTTCGACATCGGCCGCGAAAATTTCATTGCCACGGATAGCAGGAACGAACTGCGTATAACGAACATCCTGCCCATCACCGATTGTTCGTGACCACACTTTGTGGATTTCTGCACGCGGTTCAAAGTCCTCGAGCTTCATTGGCTCAAGCGACTCATCGGTTGAGGCACATCCCACCAGTAGCGCGGCAAGCGCAACCCAAAAATACTTCATTAGCCTTCTGCCTCAGTACTCGCCTTCGCAACAGCCGGTGCTGCCAAATCATCCATTTTCATTTGAATAAAGTTACGGCGTTGTGACATGCCTTCAGTGAGTCCGTCTAGCGCTGCCTGGTAGGAAGACGCCGCGTTGTCACTTTCACCTTGAGCGACATAAATATCACCTCGAAGCTCATCGAACAAAGGCGCATAGGTGTTCGCTTCAACGTTTAAGCTCGCCAATGCAGCATCGTATTCAGCTTGACCGTATTGCAGCTCGGCTAAACGCAATCGAGCAGTGAGACTTAATGCCTGATCCCCGCTGTTATCGATAGCCCATTGCAATTGCGCTTTTGCGTTCTCTACATCACCCTCGTTGACGTATATTTTTGCCAACATCAACGCCGCATTACTGGCGTAGGCGCTGTTGTAATCAGTTTTCAATTGTTCAGCAATATCAACAATCTTGAGGCGATTAGCTTCGGTCAACTCTTCACCCGGTGTAACCGCTGCGGCGGTTAGTAGGTCTTCAAACATCAATGATGCCGCTTCATTCGCACTTTGCTGCTGGCTCTGCCAGGTTTGCCAGCCAAAATAACCGATGACGGCTACACTCACGCCAATCACCAAGGACTTACCGTTTTCATTCCACCAGCGCTTAAACGCTTCAATTTGTTCTTCTTCTGTAATGTGATCCGCCACAATTCACTCCTATAGAGATTGTAATAATTTTAATAATTCTGATGTCGCCACTGTCTGTTGCGGTTTATCTTCTCTCAACCACTTAACCGTCACACTGCTATTGGCCTGTTCGGTTTCACCGATTAATAGCGCAACGGCTGCGCCACTCTTGTCAGCCTTTTTCATTTGGCTTTTGAACGAACCGCCACCGAAGTGGGTTTGTATACGTAAATCACCCAGCTGTTCTCGTAAATTCTCAGCCAGCAGCATTGCACCTTGCAAACATTCCAACTCGTAGGCGATAAAAACATCCACTTGTTGGTTAACACTATCTGGTACTAGATTTAATTCTTGCAGCAACAACACCAAACGCTCTTCACCCATAGCAAAACCGACGCCAGGGGTCGCTCGTCCACCCAGTTGTTGCACCAGACCGTCGTAGCGTCCGCCGGCACAGACAGCGCCTTGCGCGCCCAGGGCTTCAGTCACCCATTCAAATACTGTTTTACCGTAGTAGTCGAGACCACGTACTAAGCGTGAATTCACTTGGTAGTGAATACCGGCTGCGTCTAATAAGGCACGCAATTGTGCAAAGTGTTCCGCAGATTCTTCATCGAGATGATCGAGAAGGTCTGGTGCATCAGCTAACAACGCTTGTGTTTTTTTATCTTTGCTATCGAGTACGCGCAGAGGATTAGAATCGATGCGACGCTGGCTATCTTCATCGAGCTGATCGCGAATTCCGTTGAGGAATTCAACCAACTTCGCTTTATAAGCATTACGCGCTTCTAAGGTGCCTAAACTATTGAGCTGTAATGTCACCACATCGCTAAGGCCCAGCTCTTTCCATAAGCGCGCCGTCATCATAATAATTTCAGCATCAATATCCGGCCCTTGAAAACCAAAGATTTCAACACCCATTTGATGGAACTGGCGCTGCCGTCCTTTCTGCGGCTTTTCATAGCGAAACATGGGGCCGTGGTACCACACTTTTTGTGTTTGGTTGTGCAACAAGCCGTGTTGTTGGCACGCGCGCACGACGCACGCAGTTCCCTCGGGCCGTAAAGTAATGCTTTCATCGCTCAAGTCTTTAAAGGTGTACATTTCCTTTTCGACAATATCAGTCACCTCGCCGATGGAGCGCTTAAACAAGTCTGTGCTTTCAACCAGCGGCACCCGTATTTCACGGTAACCATAGCGCGCAAATAATCGCGACACAGTACTTTCTAGGTATTGCCAAACTGGCGTATCCGTCGGTAAACAATCATTCATACCACGGAGCGATTGAAACTTACTCAAAAGAATTCCTTATTACTCTAAAGCAAAGAGATCGAAACAAAGAGATCTCAACCATTGAGATCAGATGCGATGAGCTGATCAAGTTCAGCTTGCTTCGTTTTAGCCTTCTCGCGAATAGCCGATTCGAATTGATCCAACACATCACTGCTAGGAATGCGCTGTTTGGTATCCCCATCGACAAAAATCATGCTATTTGGTGTCCCGCCAGTGAGGCCAATATCCGCCACCTTGGCTTCCCCGGGACCATTAACGATACAGCCAATAACCGCCACATCCATTGGGGTGGTAATGTCTTCTAGGCGGTTCTCTAGCTCGTTCATGGTTTTGATGACATCAAAGTTCTGACGCGAGCAACTTGGGCAGGCAATAAAGTTAATACCTTTACTACGCAGTTTTAAACTCTTGAGCATATCCCACGCAACTTTGACCTCTTCCACAGGGTCAGCTGCAAGTGACACCCGAATAGTGTCACCAATACCATCCATCAACAACGCGCCTAAACCAATTGACGATTTAACAGTGCCATTACGCAGCCCACCAGCTTCAGTAATACCTAGGTGCAGCGGTTGCTCAATCAATTTAGCCAGCTCTCGATAGGCATCTACTGCCATAAAAATATCCGATGCTTTTACGCTGACTTTAAAATTATCAAAGTTATGCTTTGCCAAAATCTCGACATGGCGCAAAGCTGATTCGACGAGGGCTTGCGGGGTAGGCTCGCCATACTTGCGCTGTATGTCTTTTTCGAGAGAACCCGCATTGACGCCAATCCTAATTGGAATATTGTTGTCACGGGCCTTTTCAATTACGGCGCGAATTTTTTCTTCCTTGCCGATGTTGCCTGGGTTAATACGCAAACAATCGACACCCAACTCAGCAACGCGTAACGCAATGGTATGATCGAAATGAATGTCGGCGACCAACGGAATTGCAACGCGTTTTTTTATTTCACCAAATGCTTCCGCGGCGTCTAACGTCGGCACGGACACACGAACGATATCGGCACCTGCATCTTCGATGCGCTTGATTTGAGCCACCGTGGCTTCGACGTCTGTGGTCTCGGTGTTAGTCATACTCTGCACACTGATAGGGGCGTCACCACCTACCGGTACATTACCGACCATGATCTGCCGAGATTTCCGTCGTTTTATAGGGCAATGATTATGCATACTCAACTACAGCAATTCACACAATGAATTATTCGATAACAAACTTAATCGTATCTCGGCCTGGCAGCGGGTTTATGGCAAATGGCTCGCCAGCCACATCGAGACTCACAACACGTGCATTACCCAACATGATCTGGGTTGGCACAATAGATTCTAGGACAAGGTTCGAACCAGCCGTTTGAAGCTGCGCATGGAGCACTTCTCCGGTACCGTCTGTCACTTTTAACCAGCAGTCTTCCGAAAAAGAAAAACTCAGCTGCTTTCTCACCAAATCAAATGACCCGTCGCCGGTTGACACTGGCTCGGGGGTTGTTGTTTCTTCGCTAGCAGGCGTAGAAGTGGCAACATTGTTGGTAACAACCTGCGCACTAGGAGCGACATTTTCCATCGCCGACACTTCTGCTTCAGTAAGCGCTGACGGCACTGTACCCACTGGACTTAAAATTTCATTGGCAACCGAATTAGTATTTTCCGTAGCGCCCGCCATCTCGGAATCACTATCTGGCTGCTCACGTATCTCATCTGATGTTTCAGACTGTTTCACCGGAACAGGCAGCTGCTCCTCTGAATTGTCCGAAGAGAAGGTGAATACTCCGATCAAGATAATGAGTGCTGCACCAAATACCACAGCAGGCATCATGAGCTGGGGCTTAACACCGTTGGAGATGGATGAAGACGGTTCTGGCACTTCTTCTTCACTGCTTTCAATCTGCGGCTTGGTTAGCTGATTAAAGCGTGCAGCAATTTGGTTTTCATCTACAGCCAAAATCTTAGCGCATCGCTTAATATACCCTAAAGCAAACACATGAGATGCTAGCTTATCGTATTCATCAGCTTCTATCGCGCGCAGCTTATCCACGGTTAAATTCAATTCGGCAGCAATCGATTCAAGAGAGCGTCCTGATTGTTCTCGCGCCTGCCTGAGCATATTTCCCGGAGTATTTTCTGGCAGCGCGCTGTCGGTTGACGTTGTCACGATTGTGTCATTTTCGTCAGACATTACTGGATAGCACCTTCAGTTGTTCGCTTATACTCAAGATACTCTTTCGAGTAAGGGTGAAGACTCTTCAACTGCAACGCATAGCTCGCTTCTTTATCACGGTTACCAAACGTGCGCTCAATCCGAATACCTAGCCATAAGGTGCGCGGAGAGTGGCGAGTAACCTTGCCATACTGGTCAATCAATTTTTTTGCTTCACTATAGTTGCGGTTTTTATAGGTAATATCAGCCAACTCTACAAGCGCGATAGGCAATTTAGAATTGAGACTCAAGGCGTGACGAAATGCCGCTTCAGCCCGCTCTTCATTCCCCATGGCTGCGGCTGTTCGCCCCAAGTTTGTTAGGGCGTAAGGTCTCTGTGCGTAACTTAGATCTTTACTGGCTTCTTCAAACTGCTCGTAGGCCTCATCGTAACGGTCGTGCTCATAGAGAAAGCTGCCATAGTTGTTTCGAGCACGTGAGTTGTCAGAATCATAACGGATCGCTTTTTTGAAGTAGTCTTCAGCGACTTCTTTCTCACCTTCCAATTGATAAAGTAAAGCCATGCCTTCATTGGCGGGACTGGAACGCTTATCTAATTCCAATGCTTTTTGTAAACTACGCCGAGCAGAATCCCGGTTACCCACGCGAATATAATTTAAACCAAGGTCAACGTAGGACTGAATCGCTTTCTTTTCATCAACCTCTAATGTGCCACCATCCTCCATCACTGTGACACAGGCAGCCAAGTGAAGCGTCGTTAAAGCAATTATTATTTTTACGAACAGATTACGCATTGATCATTTACTCCAATGGTCTCTCGCTATTAACGTACAGGTGGTCGCCCTACTTCGCGATCCGATGAAATAATATTTTTATCCAATGGCATTTGCTGTCGATAACGTTCACTTCGGCGTGTTTTATCGTTTACTTCGCCAGCGAGCTGACCACATGCAGCGTCAATATCATCACCGCGCGTCGTTCGAATCGTGGTGGTATATCCCGCTTTGATCAAAATATCTTGAAACTGCTTCAATGCTTTTGGCTTCACCCGTTTGTAATCGGATAGAGCGAATGGATTGAACGGGATCAAATTAATTTTTACTGGAATATTCTTCAGCAGATGCACCAATTCGCGAGCATGATGCGGGCGATCATTAACCTGATCAATCAAGGTGTATTCAATTGTAATTTTGCGTCGGTTATCAGGAAGCGCCTCAATGTAACGCTTTGCCGAATCCAACAACATGGCTATGGGGTATTTTTTGTTGATGGGTACCAGCTGATTTCGTAACTCATCATTCGGAGCGTGTAAGGAAATCGCCAGGCAAGCATCCGTTAAACCAATCAGCTTATCCAACTGAGGAACAACGCCCGATGTACTGAGTGTCACGCGACGTTTGGAAATACCATAGCAAAAGTCTGACATCATGATGTGCATTGCTGCCACCACATTGTCGAAATTCAATAGCGGCTCGCCCATTCCCATCAGCACCACATTGGTGACTCGACGGCGGCGCTCGCCTTCAAATTGGCCCAGCGATTTCGCGGCCAACCACACTTGGGCAATAATTTCCGATGCTGTCAGATCTCTCTGGAAGCCTTGCTTGCCGGTCGCGCAAAAACTGCAATCTAAAGAGCAACCCACTTGCGAAGACACACATAAGGTCCCACGGTCGCCTTCAGGAATAAATACCGTCTCTACGGAACTACCGCCCGAGACTTTCATTAAAAACTTTCGAGTACCGTCGCTGGAATCCCATTCGCGAATGACTTCAGGAAAACTTATATCAGCAACGTCTACTAACTTTTCACGCAGAGGTTTACTGATGTTGGTCATCTCTGCAAAATCGGTAACACCCAGCTGATGAATCCACTTCATCAGCTGCGACGCACGAAACGGCTTCTCACCCAAAGACCGAAAAAAGTCCTCGAGCTGCGGCTGTGACATCCCGAGGATATTCACCTTACCTTCCACCGGTTGATTGATTTCTACTGCTTGCGTCATGGTGTTACTCAATGTTGTTTAGCTCACGCTAATTAACGAGGGCAGATTTCTTCAGCGTTGAAGAAGTAAGCCACTTCACGCTCTGCAGAAGCAGAGCTATCTGAACCGTGTACCGCATTGGCGTCGATTGAAGAAGCGAAATCCGCTCGGATAGTGCCGGCCGCCGCTTCTTGTGGGTTAGTAGCACCCATCAAGTCACGGTTTTTAGCAATCGCGCCTTCACCTTCCAACACTTGAACGGTAACAGGGCCAGAAGTCATGAAAGCAACCAAATCTTTAAAAAATGGGCGCTCTTTGTGCTCAGCGTAAAAGCCTTCAGCTTGTTCTTGAGACAAATGAAGCATTTTTGCAGCAACGATTTGTAGGCCAGCGTCTTCGAAACGGCTGTAAATTTTGCCAATTACATTCTTTGCAACTGCATCTGGCTTCACGATAGATAGGGTGCGTTCAATCGCCATTGAGGGTCTCCACGATAGGGTCAAGTTGGTGGCCTGCATACCATTTTGCAAACCATTGATAATTAAGGTTTTTTCTCCGCCACCGAGCAAAATATCGCACTTTGAGCTGACGCCCGCGCAGACGCTCATTTGGCTAGTCAAAAACCCGCCAATTTTATAGAGTTGGCCCCGCTACAGCAACCGCTGCAACCAGGACTGAGGGAGATATAAGGTATTGATTTTACAAATAGATGTCAGGCTGAGAGCAGAGTTCCTCAGGCCTAGTCGAGACTATAGAGCGGCATTTGCTATCGATTGAATTCTAGCCACCATCGCTCGCAACCCATTACCTCGAGTCGGACTGAGATGACGCTCCAGGTCCAGCGACCCAAAATAGCCGTCAATATCAAATGCCAGAATGTCGCGAGGCGATTTGTCTTGATACGCGGCCATCACCAACGCCAGTAAACCACGCACGATAACCGCATCGCTATCAACCAGAAAACTTAAGCGATCACCATCCCCGATCACTTCAATCCATACATTACTTTGGCAACCTTTAACCAATCGCTCTGGTGTATGCAGATCTTCAGGCATTGGCGTGAGCGCCTTACCTAGATCGATGATGTATTTGTAGCGCTCTTCCCAGTCATCAAAGAATTCGAGATCTTCAAGAATGGTTTCTGTGGACGGTATAGACATAGCAAAAATTCGCTTGAGGGGGACAATGGAGGCGCGAGATTACAGAAAGATGAACTAAAAATACAACCCTGCTTCAAGTTGAGCCTCTTCGCTCATCATATCGCGGGTCCAGGGCGGGTCAAACACCAGCTCTACTTTCACACCCCCTACGTTCGGCACCTTCTGCACGCGGTATTGCACATCTGACACCAGCACAGGCCCCATACCACAAGTGGGAGCCGTTAGCGTCATTTCAACAGTAACTCGTTTTTCTACTTGGTCTATTAAGACCTTATAGACCAAACCAAGACTGACAATACTGATCGGGATCTCGGGGTCAAAAATAGTATCCAATGCCTGCCAAACTTGATCTTCTTGAATCAATTCGCCGCCGTGATCAGCAAATTCAAGCTGCTCAGGCTGTTGGCCTATAGCATCACCATCAGTACCATCAATACGCAACATATTGCCTTGCCAAGTGACGGTGTAATTACCTCCCAACGCTTGCTTTATCGAGAGAAACTCACCAGCCGGAATAGCTACAGGCTCGCCAGACGGAACGCGCCGCGCAGGGCATTCTCGCTGAGTTACCACCATAGATTGCTGCATCTAGCCAACCCCTACAACTAATTAACGCTAAAGCTTTCGCCGCAACCGCACTCGGCTACGACATTGGGGTTATTAAATTTCACAACGCGGTTTACACCTTCGGTGACAAGATCTATTTCTGTGCCCCGCAGCATATCAATGGCATCACCTGCAACCGCCAACGTAATCGTATCACTGGATTCAATGAGGACATCGTTCTCCTCTGCCTCAGAAACCATATCGAGAACATACGCATAGCCCGTACAGCCGCTTTCTTCGGTACTCAAACGCAAAAGCTTCTTATCGTCACCCCCGGCCGCTAATTTCTTTTCAAAATGCGTCAACGCGGACTCTGTGATATGAATCGCGGGAGCGGCAGGGTCAAAAGTTGTAACTGTCATTCAATATCCTTTCAGTCATTAAAGGAAACTATATTCATTCAAGCATCGCACTGACTTTTTTTAGCGCGACGAAAAACTGCTCGACTTCGTCAAGCGTGTTATAAATCGAAAACGAAGCCCGCGCAGTACCGGGAACACCCAATCGCTGCATCAACGGTTCAGCACAGTGATGCCCGGTGCGAATTGCTATTCCCTGGCGATCAAGAAGAAAACCGATATCCGCAGGGTGCCCAGCGGCCATGACAAAACTCAAAACGCCAACCTTTTCTTTGGCTTCACCGACTACTCGTAAACCAGAGAAGTCCGTCGCTAGCTCAGAGGCCCTCGCTAACAATGCCTCTTCGTGTTGCTGAACATCGGACAATGGTAGCGTTTGAAACCACTCAATCGCGCGAGCCATCGCTATGGCACCTGCGATATTAGGCGTCCCGGCTTCAAAGCGATAAGGTAAGACATTCCAAGTGGAAGATTGATAGGTCACTGTTTCAATCATCTCACCGCCCACTTGCCACACTGGCCAATCTTTTAAGACGTCTTCGCGGCCCCACAATGCACCAATACCCGTCGGGCCAAATAATTTGTGCCCCGAAAACGCATAAAAGTCACAATTGATGGACTGAACATCTACAGCAAAATGCGCAATTCCTTGCGCCCCATCCACTAAAACCATTGCACCAACATCTTTCGCTTCACGGCACAAATCGGCGATGGGGTTTACTGTACCCAACGCATTGGACACATGAGGAAATGCAACGAGGCGCGTTTTAGTGGACAGCAGCGAACGATAAGCTTCCCGGTCCAGCTCACCACTGTCTGAAATCGGAGCTACTTTAAGCTCTGCCCCACTGCGCAATGCAGCCTGTTGCCACGTCACCAAATTAGCATGATGCTCCATTTCCGTGACCACAATTTCATCCCCGGGTTTGAGGATTTGCGCTGCGCCATTGGCAACAATATTGATTGCTTCAGTGGTGCCCTTTGTCCAAATAATCTCGCGGCTTGACTTAGCATTCATAAACCGCGCAACAACTTCGCGCGCTTGTTCAAACATTTGTGTTGCTTCATCAGCCAACCGGTGCGCGCCGCGATGCACGTTGCTGTTGTGGTGTGTGTAATAGTCAACAATTGAGTCAATAACAGACAGCGGTTTTTGCGTAGTCGCGGCATTGTCAAAATAAATAAGCGGCTTGCCATCGATAGCGCGGTTGAGAATAGGGAATTCTTTGCGCAGCGCTTGAACATCAAAACTCACTGCCACCCCCTATTTATTCAACTCGTCAGAGACCATGTCCACAAACAGTTCACGTAATTGGGGCTGCAACCACTCGGCCAATTCACCATGCGGCATTTGCTCTACCAATTCGTTGATGAAACCAAAGTTCAGCATAATCTTCGCCTGCTGAACACTAACTCCTCGCGACTGCATGTAATACAACGCTTTTTTATCCAACTCAGCAACCGTTGCGCCATGCGCGCAGCGCACATCGTCGGCGTAGATTTCTAATTCCGGCTTGGTGTCTACTTCGGCGGTATTAGACAGCAATAGATTACGGTTATTTAGCTCAGCTAAGGTTTTTTGCGCATCGCGATGTATGTGGATGCGACCGTTAAAGACCGCTCGACTTTTATCGGCAACAATACCGCGCACGTTTTCTTCCGTCGTACAATTTGGTACGGCGTGCTCGATAGTACTATGCAAATCAAACAACTCTGAACCTTGCAGCAGGTAAATAACATTGAGCTTCGCATTGGCGTGTTCGCCTCGGTGATCGACATCAACATTAACGCGGGATAAATCACTACCGAGACCAACAATAGTCGACTGCAGGTTTGCGCCAGTGCCGAGCCTAAAATGACTACCCGCTAACGCAATCGCTCGAGCGCGCTGCAAACCAAAACGGTAGTGCACCAACTCCGCTCGGGCATCTAAGGCATACTCTGCAACCGTTGTGTGCAGACTTAATGCATCCCCAGAAAACTGTTCAATAATCGTGGCTTTGGCACCCTCACCAATGCGCACTAAAACACGCGCATGATGCTCTTGCTGCTGACTCAACGCTCGAATAAGTCGAATCGGCTGTTCAATTACCGCACCAGGCGCGATATCAATGACCACCCCTTCGGTCGCCAATACATCATTGACTAAACCAAAGATATGCCGCACGGGCTTGATGGAGCCAAAAAGCTCGCTCGCCCAAGCTTCACACGAATCATTGATCGGTGAAATAGTGACACCATGAGGCAGATCGTTGATAGCTGATGGATTTTGTAAAGACACATCGATGCATTCCAAGCCCGCGATGGACGTCGGCAGTTCCGAAGGAATCTCGACTTCCTGCAATTGTCCTGTGGCTGCTTCTATGGCTTTTACCGACGTATATTTCCAATCTTCAACTTTGCGGCTAGGCCACTGACGTTCACGCAACAACTGAAGCGACTGCTGTCGGCGTGGTGACAGCCAGTCCTGTATTGATTCAGCGCGATCGATCGCACTTTCTAACCATGCACTCACTACGAAGACTCCTTAGCTTCAAGCTGTGCTTGTTCTTCTTTCCGTTCTGCCAGCCAAGCATAACCCTGCTCCTCAAGCTCGAGGGCTAAGCTAGCATCACCACTACGGGCAATTTTTCCATCTGCTAACACATGCACATAGTCAGGTTTAATGAAATCTAACAAACGCTGGTAATGCGTTACAACAATAAACGCGCGGTCCTCAGAGCGCTGACTATTTACGCCATCGGCAACGACTTTTAGGGCATCAATATCCAGCCCTGAATCCGTCTCATCAAGGACACAAATTTTGGGTTGCAGCAAAAGCATTTGCATAATTTCATTACGCTTTTTCTCACCGCCGGAAAAGCCCTCATTCACGCCACGCTTCAAAAAACTCAACGGCAAATTAACTTGTGCACAGGCAGCTTTGGCCATTTTCAAAAAATCAGGTGAGCTAATTGCCTCTTCGCCACGCGAAAGTCGCTGAGCATCTACTGCCGCTTTCATAAATTCCATGTTGCTCACACCGGGAATTTCCACCGGGTATTGAAACGCTAGAAACAACCCCTCGCGGGCACGCTCTTCGGTCTCTAGATCTAGCAAATCTTTACCGTCTAAGGTAACTGCCCCGCCATTTACTTCATAGCCTTCACGACCAGAAAGCACGTAACCCAAGGTACTTTTACCTGCGCCGTTGGGCCCCATAATGGCATGAACTTCGCCGGGTTTTATCTCAAGATTAATCCCTTTGAGAATCTGTTTGTCTTCTACTTTCGCTTGTAAATTCTTAATCGATAACATGATATTTCCTGTCGCTAGCCGCTAGCCAACTGAACCTTCTAAACTGATTTCCAATAATTTGCCGGCCTCAACCGCAAATTCCATTGGCAACTCTTTAAAGACCTCTTTACAGAAGCCATTCACAATCATCGAGACCGCTTTTTCTGTATCAATTCCACGCTGTTGGCATAAAAACAATTGGTCATCACTAACCTTGGATGTAGTCGCTTCGTGCTCCACGATGGCCGATGCGTTGCGACTCTCGACATACGGGAAAGTATGCGCACCGCACTGATCACCGATTAAAAGTGAATCACATTGTGTATAGTTGCGCGCACCTTCAGCACTTGGCGCCATTCGCACCAAGCCTCTGTAGGCATTATTGCTGTGCCCAGCGGATATTCCTTTAGAAATAATTGTGGATCGCGTATTTTTACCGAGATGAATCATCTTCGTGCCGGTATCCGCTTGTTGTGCTGCGCGGGTCAAAGCGACCGAATAAAATTCCCCTACACTATTCTCACCTCGCAAAATACAACTTGGGTATTTCCAGGTAATCGCTGAACCCGTTTCTACTTGTGTCCAAGAAATTTTTGCATTGGCATGACATTCACCTCGTTTGGTGACAAAGTTGTAGATCCCACCGCGACCTTGCTCATCACCCGGATACCAGTTTTGTACCGTAGAATATTTAATCTCGGCTCCATCCAACGCGACCAGCTCAACGACAGCAGCATGCAATTGATTTTCATCTCGCTGTGGCGCTGTACAGCCTTCCAAATAACTGACGTAACTGCCTTCGTCTGCGACAATTAATGTGCGTTCGAATTGCCCTGTGTTTTGCTCATTAATGCGAAAATAGGTGGATAATTCCATTGGGCAACGGGTGCCTTTAGGGATATAAACAAATGAACCATCCGTAAAGACTGCGCTATTCAGCGCCGCAAAATAGTTATCACGTTGCGGCACCACACTGCCCAGATATTTTTTTACCAGCTCCGGATACTCTTGAAGTGCCTCAGAAATTGAGCAAAAAATCACACCCGCTTCGGCAAGTTTTTCACGAAAAGTGGTGACAACTGATACAGAGTCAAAAACCGCATCAACAGCAACGCCGGCAAGCATTTGTTGCTCAACCAACGGAATACCGAGCTTTTCATAGGTAGCCAATAATTCAGGATCGACCTCGTCTAACGACTTAGGACGATCTTTCATACTCTTCGGTGCGGAGTGATAAGAGATACTTTGGTAATCAACTGGCGTGTACTTAACATGCGCCCACGTTGGCTCTTCCATTTCCTGCCAAATGCGAAACGCCTTTAGTCGCCACTCCAACATCCACTCAGGCTCACCCTTAAGTGCGGAAATGCGACGAACGACATCCTCATCTAAGCCCGGCTCAAAGGTTTCAGATTCAATATCAGAAACGAAACCGGCTTCATATTCTTTCTTGAGCGCTTCATTAATTTGCTCAGTCATAACATTCTTAACTCAATTGGTTTGGCAACTCGAAAATGAGTCACGTTCAGAACCTGCTGGCCGCGGAGTGTATTACAGCGTGACTGCAACAGTACGACGACACAGACAGACTACTTGCAGCTGGCTAAGACGCCTCCTGCAACTGCAATACGGTTTGTCGTATGTGCTGAATGGTTTGATCAATATCCTCGGCCGTCGTATACCGGCCCAGTGAGATCCGAATCGAGCTCAACGCCGACTCGTCTTGCACCCCCATGGCCTTGAGTACGTAAGACGGTGCCATGCTTGCAGACGTACATGCTGAGCCACTAGAGACGGCCAATTGGCGTAAAGAGAGCATTAAGTTCTCGCCTTCAATACCCCCAAAACACACGTTAAGGTGCGCAGGGCCAACCTCAACCTGACTGCCATTTCGAGTAATTGATGGCAAATCTTCAATACCGTGCCACAACCTATCTCTTAGAAGGGACAAACGCTGCGCCTCTGACTGCCAATGCTCACACAACATCGCGGCCTTTCCCATGCCGACTAATTGGTGAGTCGCTAGGGTACCCGAACGCATGCCACGCTCGTGCCCCCCGCCATGCATTTGCGGAGCGACATCGCGCTGAATTGCCCTCTTAACGTAGAGAGCTCCGACCCCTTTTGGACCGTAAAACTTATGCGCCGACAAACTCAGCAAATCAACACCAAGCACACCGACATCAAGCAACTGCTTACCCGCCGCCTGCGCCGCATCGACATGTAACAATACCGAGCGTTGTGCGCAAATAGTGGCAATGTCACGAATGGGATTAACGCTTCCCACTTCGTTGTTTACATACATTAGGCTGACGAGCTTGGTTTCCGGCGTCATTGCTGCTGCGACTTTATCCGCAGCAATAATGCCGTCGCTATCCGGCATCAAGTAGGTCACAGCAACGCCGCGCCCCTCTAACCACTTAGCGGTGTCCAAAATAGCCTTGTGCTCAATCGCTGAGGTAACAAGGTGCCCACTAAAGTCGAGCTTTTCAAAGATTCCTTTCAGGGCAAGGTTATTTGCCTCAGTCGCCCCACTAGTCCAAACAATTTCTCGAGGATCACAATTCAGTAAACCCGCCACTTCAGCTCGGGCGATCTCAACACGCTCCTCCGCCTGCCAACCATAAACATGAGAGCGGCTGGCGGGGTTCGCAAAAATACCATCCCGGGTGAGGCATTCGACCATAGCATCGGCAACGCGCGGATCAACCGGTGTGGTGGCGGCATAATCAAGATAAATAGGCTTACTCATAGCGCGGGCATTATATAAGCTCTAAGCTCGCCTCACCATGCTGTCTTTCATTCACGGCCTGAACTTCGCTGCGCTCAACCAGTGACGCCAAACTAATGCCACTGAGAAACCCGTGAATCTGTTCACTGAGTTCGCACCACAAGTGGTGCGTGAGGCAGACTTGCCCTTTACTGCAGTCGCCGCGCCCACCACAATTTGTCGCATCAATGGATTCGTTGACCGCATCAATAATCTGAGCAACAAAAATAGTGCTGCCGTCCCGACTCAGGCGATAACCACCGCCGGGGCCACGGACGCTACTCACTAGCTCATTTTTTCGCAGCTTGGAAAACAACTGTTCGAGATAAGACAGCGATATCTCTTGCCGTTTGGATATGTCCGCTAGACTGACCGGCCCTTTCTCTGCGTTCAGCGCCAAATCCAACATTGCGGTGACCGCATAACGGCCTTTGGTGGTTAATCGCATAACCTTTCCCTCTGCATAACATCGTGTATGCCGCCCATTATGCAATAACCAACTAAATTGGTAAACTATTAAACCAAGTATTTTTGTCGGTTATTATTCCAAGCAGACGAAACAGATTCGTTAATATTTGTTTAAGCTAACTGATTGATATTCAGAGGTTTTGTACAATCACGGTATAAATCCAATAATCTGGGAGTCCGACAAGTACGGTCATTCCACACAGGTATAGAAGATAGGCATAGATCGATGAAACGCTTTCTCCAACTGATTCTCTTGAGCAGCCTATCATTCGCCGTAGCAGTTTCCGCTGGGCAGTTTAATAAAGTCATCAATATTGGCGATCCATTACCTGAATTTTCTTCCCTTCCCGATACGGCTGGCAACTTCTTTTCTTCAAGCGACTTCAAAGGCAAAGTATTAGTCATCGTCAGCCTTTCGAACATGTGCCCTTTTTCAAAAAGGATAGAATCGGACCTCAAACAGCTGGTCTCCGACTATAGTGACAAGCCCGTCAACTTTGTAGGGATAAACTTCAACGCTAATCGAGGTGACGACCTGAATAGCATGAAGACCAGAGCAAAAGCGGAGCGTTTCAACTTCACCTATTTACGCGATGAAGATCAGCACCTAGGTAGACAGCTGGGCACAAGTGTCACACCAGAGTTTTTCGTCTTCGGACCAGACCGGACCTTGGCATACACGGGCCTGCTCCATAATTCTCCAGCAATGGAGCGCTCTCCTGGCAACGTTGTCCATCTAAAAGGCCCGCCTGCGGTATTTTACGTTAGAGACTCCATCAACGCGTTACTCTCAGGCCAGCCTGCACCACTCACCGAAACACAACCCTATGGCTGCAGCGTGGAGTACCGCCGTGAAGCTAAGTAAGCTGCCAATTCTCGCGCTATGGATTAGCCTGATAGCGCTAGTCGCCGCCTGCGGTAATGACACCAACACCGACTCAACAACCGAAATATCGATTAAGCCTACGAATTTTAAACAGTGGGAAAAGCAGGTCCGTCGTTACCAACCGAATATTGTGGTGGTGGATCTGTGGGCGATGTGGTGTACATCCTGTATCAAACGCTTCCCTCACATGGTCGCCATGAGCGAATCCTATCGTGATAAAGGCGTGCGATTTATTTCCATGAATTTAGATGACCACAACGATAGCCAAGCTCTTAGGCAGGCCAATACGTTTGTCAAAGAGATGAACGCTCGCTTTGATCACTTTCATATGGACGAAAACTTAATTGATGCGTTTGAATACTTCCGTCTTATTGGCATTCCCGCCGTGCTCGTGTTCGATGGCGATGGAAATGAACGTTTTCGACTGACTGGCGACAACCCCAATGCACAATTCACCGAGGTGGATATAGAGCGTGCAGTACTAGACTTGCTGTAAGGCTAATCTTCTGCCTCGTCACTTGCCGACTCTTGAAGCGATTGAATTTTATTTTCTGTGTGGAAAATGTAGTTCTGAGTTGCCGTCAACATACCGCGCAGAATACTAAGTTCCATTTCATCTAGTCGGGTTCGATTGTACAGACGACGTAAACGAGTCATGGTCTGCCGGGGATTATCAGGCTCTAAAAAACCAAGCTTTTCTAGCGTCTCTTGCAGATGACTAAAGTAATACTCCAAATCTTTATTTTTGGCGGGGGGCATATCCCAGTCGTCATAATGCGGCGCCTCGCCGTTGAGGGCGGTCAAAAATGAAATACGAATTTCATAACAAATCACCTGTACCGCCGCGGCAATATTTAATGCACTGTACTCAGGATTTGTCGGAATATGCACGTGGTAATTGCACTGGTGTAGCTCTTCATTGGTAAGGCCTCGGTCTTCGCGACCAAATACAATCGCCACTGGGTGTGTTGCTGACTCGGCCCAGCTGCGATCACCGCACTCTCTAGCGGTCATTAACGGCCAAGGGATGCGACGCTCGCGCGCGCTCGTTCCAACCACAAGACCACAATCGGCTACGGCTTCCTCAAGGGTTTCTACAACCTCTACTTTGTCCAGGACATCCAGCGCATTGGCTGCACGCCATACAGCCTTCGGAGACGGAAACTCTTTTGGAGACACCACAACCAAACGTGACAGCCCCATATTTTTCATCGCGCGAGCAGCCGCACCGATATTGCCGGGATGCGATGTTTCCACCATAACTATTTTGATGTTCTCGAAACTCGACTCGCTCATAAATAACTCTTGTTAATTGCTGGTCCGCAAATGGTTCTGCGCGGGCACAGAAAAAGACCGATGAAAAAGGGCGCAAAGTTTAGCAAATTCAGCGACTGCTAAGAAACCTTGAATCCTTCAAAAGTCCAAAGGTTTTGAACATTGGGGCACCTGATGTATCTTGAGGACAATGACCGCCTCAAATAGCGAGCATATGCCTTGTGCTGGGGAGACGATGTCGCCTTGGAGTTCATCATCGCTTCCTATATACTTCGCGCCGGCACAGTCGCTGCCTCCGCTCTTTTACTTCTCTGGCCTCATCCCCATTAAATAGGTGAATACAACTATGGAACCGATGTTAACCGTCGCCCTAAACGCTGCCCGCAAAGCAGCCGTCCTTATCGAACGTGCTAGTGAACGCCTGGATGTGGTCACCGTAGAGAATAAATCGAAGAACGATTTTGTCACCGAGGTCGATCGAGCCGCGGAAAAAGAAATACTTTACCACCTAAAAAAAGCCTACCCGCAGCACAATTTTCTAGCTGAAGAATCTGGTGATCACCAAGGCTCAGAAAATGACTACCAATGGATCATCGACCCCCTCGACGGCACCACAAACTTTATTCACGGTATACCGCAATACGCAGTGTCCATCGCCTGCGTTCACAAAGGCCGTATAGAGCACGCTGTCATTGTCGACCCCATTAAGCGCGAAGAATATACCGCAAGCCGCGGCAAAGGTGCCCAACTAAATGGCCGACGTATTCGCGTATCTGCCCCTCCAAACCTTGATGCCACATTAATAGGGACTGGCATTCCATTTAGTGGTTTTGCGTTAGAAAACATGGACGCCTACTTAAAGGCGATGGCCGAAATTGCCGGGCAAACAGCAGGTATCCGCCGAGCGGGCGCCGCGGCCCTTGACCTTGCCTATGTTGCGGCAGGACGCCTAGACGGTTTTTTTGAAATGAACTTAAAACCTTGGGATATTGCGGCCGGAGTACTATTAGTCAAGGAAGCAGGTGGAATGGTGTCGGATTTTAAAGGTGCCGACAACCATATGAAAACCGGCCATGTTGTTGCCGCACCGCCAAAAGTATTTAAGCAGTTACTCCCTATTACGCAAAAACACTTGGGTTACCTCTAGGTTATCGGCAGCTCCAGCAATCTGCCCAATAAAGTCTCAACAAACGAGCAGCTATTAGTCGACTTCGACCTGAAGCTGCTCGCTCTCATTGAGGATCAAGTTGAGCGTATCGATTAGCTCTCTGAACACAAGAGGTTTAGTCAGATAAGATCGGAAGCCCGCTTTTAACCCGCGATCAATATCATGGGCCATCGCATTTGCCGAAAGTGCAATCACGGGGATCCCAATCGTTGAAGGGTCTTGTTGAAGGACCTTAAGCGCCTCATAGCCATCAAGCCCAGGCAAGTTGATATCAAGAATAATGATATCTGGCTGTTCCGTTCGCGCCATAAACAAACCACTAAACGCTTCGTTTGCTGTGAGCAATTCGATTTGCTCAAAACGATCCAACAACTGTTCCATCAAACGTAAATTGGACGCGTTGTCCTCAATATACAGCACACGTTTATTAATCTGGCTGCTGAATTCAATATCGCCTTGCGGTTCCACTGTTTGACTAGCCGATTTCGATTTGTCAGCCGTCCACTCTTCCGAGCGCACCAGGGTCACGCCAAAACAAGTCCCCTCTCCGAGGCGGCTACAAAAATCCAACTCGCCCCCCATCATTTCGACAAGTTGTTTAGTAATGACTAGCCCGACACCCGATCCCTCGGTGGTACTATCTTCCGCCCCTAAACGATTAAACGGTTCAAATACTGCTTCTTTTTGCGAATCAGGAATACCATACCCGGTATCTTGAACTTGGATAATAAGTGTGTGATCGTCATTGGCTAAAAATGATATATCTACTGAGCCTTGATCACGATTGTATTTGATACCGTTACTAATAAGGTTGAGTAATACTTGTTTCAACCGCACCGCATCTGCATGGATGTAGATAGTTTCTAGCCCTGCTGTATTCACATTGAGCTCAATTCCGCGTTCATCAGCCTGAGGCTGCATTAACACAACACACTCTTCAACCACTCGAATGGGTAAGACAGGTTCAAGTGATAACGTTATATTCCCAGACTCAATTTTAGCAAGATCCAATACATCATTGATCAGCTGCAACAAATGCTGACCTGCCTTGCGAATCTCACGAATATTTTCCCGCTGCCCATGGGTTATGTTTTGCTCGAAGTCGAACAGCTGTGAAAAGCCCAAGATAGCATTCAGCGGGGTGCGTAGCTCGTGACTCATACTGGATAAAAATTCTGACTTAGCCTGGTTCGCTCGCTCGGCAGCCTCTTTAGCTTTTAACATCCCGGCCTCGGCATTTTTCAGCGCTGTGATATCCATATTGGTGCCGGAAAAGGCCAGCATATTCCCTTCGTCGTCAAAGGTTGCTTGTCCTCTAGCGCGAATCCAATATTGCTTGCCGCCCCCTCCCATAACTCGATACTCGACATCAAAGGGCTCTTCGTTTCGGGCGTGCTTTTTCAACGCATCACGAAACATATTGATATCTTCAGGGTGAATCTGATTTTGGAAGCTCTTAAAGTAGTCGACCCCTTTGTGCATATCGCCTTCATTGACAGGCAAACCGATCTGTTCAAAGCAGCGTTTAGAGAAAAAGAAATTATTATCTTCCGACGACCACTCCCAAATACCATCGTTTGAAGAGTTAATTATTCGCCACTGCCTAGCTTCACTTCGCCGAGCCAGGTCTTCCGCATTCTTAAGGCGGGTCACATCAAAGTTAATACCAGATAGAAAAACTACCCGCCCGCGTTCATCCCGGACAGAATCTGCCAGACATTGCGTCCATAGATAGCTTCCATCCTTTGCTTTTACCCGCCACGTGCCATCAATTTTTGCTTTGGTTTTCATGTGACGAACGACGCCCGCTTTTGCTTCCTCCAGATCGTCCGGGTGGATCAATTCACTAATTTGATCGGCGTGTGTAATATTGGGGGCGTCGTCTTCACCATAGCCGAGCAGATCCCAAAACTCTCCGCTCCAATCGAAATCATTGTTACGTAAATCCCACTCCCAAAAGCCGTAACCACTACTGGAATTAAAAATTCGTAAGTGGCGCGCTACCATCGCCTTTAACTCGTCGATACCCAATGAATCGAGTTCTTCGTCGGACATCCAAATTCGTTTAGCCATTGTGTTTATTTTCCGGTCATTCAATATTGCGCTAGTCGCGAGGACGAGCCCCACGATACAGCTTAACGTTTTTCAGCCGCGCCCTTTAGTTAATACGCCTTTCCAACTTAGTTAATACACCTTTCCAACCTAACAACTCGGTGACTTGTGCCTATACTCAAAATAAAGGTCCTGAATAAGGACCATATTGGAATGGAGAAAACGCATGCTATCAACAATAGGCCAAGTCTTCATTACGCTTGCTGAGAATTTGATCCCATTTGATATTGATTCAAACCACCCGACCGCACTATCTACTGATAGAAAAATCAGCACACACATCCCACAAAACGATTTTAGCGCCACGCCTGGTGACGAGAAAGTCCTTAACCCACCAGCTTCTTCACAGCAACTTCACTAACGCTACCCATTCGCTCGTACAACATTCGAAAATCAATAGGGCATATCCAATAATTGAAAGGTTTTCGTATCTGTGTGTGGCAAGCCAATAGCTCATGACTACACTTAAATGAGCATACTTCACAATATGGGGCCGCTAACCATCCCCTAATTGAGATATACCAGCACTCGATGTATAGGATAACGAGCATTAACAGGGAACGCACCTCTCACGCCAACCAGAGAAATCATGTTGCCGTCAAGCTTCGCCTGCCATATGAGCCCAGGCAACGTCGCAGTGGAGCAATCGCGCGCTCAGCGTTTGCTACCCTTGCGGCGTGCTGTGCGATGCTGATGAGTTCTCTGGCCTTGAGTGAAAACCGGCTCACCGTGCTCTATCCAGAAATTCGAGACCCTTACCGACAAATTTTCATGCACATGATAGAGGGAATCGAAGAAGCCTCCTCTATTCCTGTCATCGCACATGAACTCGCCCGAGGCGAAACTGAACAAACTGTTGGAGAATTGATTTCTCAAGGGTCCAACGCAGGCGTTATTGCCCTAGGGAAACGCAGCATTGATGCGCTTGGCAAGCAACAGAGCATCCCTATCATTATGGGTGCAGCCATCCTAAAGCCCGACACCAGTCACTACATCGGCATCACCTTGAACCCCGACCCATCCCAGGTCTTTGGTCTAGCTGTAGAGTTGCAACCTAACCTCAAAAACATTTACGTCGTTTACAACCCCAGCTTAAGCGACTGGACGATCCAACAAGCCGCCAAACAAGCTAAAGCGCTAGGGTTAACGCTTCACACCTACCCAGTCGACAGTATGCAAGATGCCGCCATGGCCTATCGAACGATCCAAGAAAGCATGAATTCGGACACCGACGGTCTGTGGCTTCCAATTGGCGCACCTTCGAGGGATAAATCGATTTTACAGCGAATTCTTGAAACTGCCTGGGCCAAAAACCAAATGGTATTTTCGAGCAACTTGTCTGACGTGAAGCGCGGCGCACTGTTTGCGCTATATCCCAACAATTTTGGCATGGGTAAAGATCTCGTCCGCTTACTTGAAACTGCCTCAACGAGCGAGATCGAGAAAAACCATATTGCGTTTTCGACGTCACTTAACAAAGCCGTAAATCGGCGCGCGGCCGAACACCTGGGCATTCGTTTAACCAAGAATGATCTAGAAGCTTATGAATTTGTATATCCATCTAAATAGTGGTGCTGATGACTAACCCATTTCAGCAATTACAAGCGAAGATGAGTTTTCGCCAACTAATAATCCTAGTCATTACACTAGGCATTATTTGCTTGGCTATTGCCTCTTCAATCATTATTTCGACGATTACAGAACGAAAACTCAACAACCTACTTCAAGAAGAAGGCACAACGATAGCCGAAAATTTCGCTACCCAAAGTACCCTTGCCTTGTTATACCAAAGTAGCGAAACCGCCGCTGACGCCGTATCGAATTTACTGGCATTTCCAAGTGTTAGTGGGGGAAGCATTATTACAGCCAGTGGAGAAATATTGTTTCAACAGGGGGATAAATCAAGCAACCATATTCCCAACGATAGCTTCGAAACAATTGTCGAAACTGAAAACGCGTGGTATTTCCGTAAGCCGGTATACGCAGGCAATGATTCATTGAATGACGATTCAGCGGCCCTTGTTGACCTGAATAACCTTGAAAGCGAGCAAGAACTTGCTGGGTTTGTCGAAATTGTTATTAGTAAGGACGCAATGCGTGCATTAAGCACGAGCCTTTCGAAAAACAACTTAATCGTGTCAGCGATCGCTGCCAGCCTTCTGCTTATTGCTCTATACGGTATAACTAATCTAGTAACCAAACCAATTCGCGCTCTTTCTCAAGAAATGAACCGAGCCGAGCGAGGTGACTCAGGTATCCGAGCTACGCTCGCAGGCTCGAAAGATATCATCGCGATGGAAGTTGCCTTCAACACAATGATGGAAACATTGGAATCGCGTGAAGACGAGCTAAAAAGAGCCCGCGATACCGCGTTAGCTTCCGCCCGAGTGAAGGGTGAATTCGCCACGACGGTTAGTCATGAGCTACGTACGCCGATGAATGGCGTCATGGGTATGCTGGAGCTGTTAAATGCAATGGATCTAACAGAGGAACAAAAGGAGTACATCAATATTGCTCGCACTTCGGGTGAAGAGCTACTGGTACTTATTGATGACATCCTCGACTTCTCGAAAATTGAATCTGGGAAACTTAAACTTCACAGCAGTTTATTCGACCCCATTGAGATGGTTAGAGGTATCACTGAACTTCTTTCACCTCAAGCTCAGCAGAAAAAATTGTCGATCAATTATCAAATCGACGAAAGTGTTCCTAAGTCACTGTTCGCAGACTCAGGAAGAATAAGACAAGTACTGATCAACCTGGTCGGCAATGCAATTAAGTTTACACATCAGGGTAATATTGAAATCAGGCTATCGACCACCGAACAAAGCACCTCAAAAACTAGCCATCAAGACAGCAGCCACTCGCAGACATTACTCAAAGTAGAAGTTGAAGACAGCGGCATAGGTATCCACAAGGATGCTCAAGAAAAAATCTTCGAAGCCTTTTCTCAAGCGGATGGCTCAACCACACGCGAATTTGGAGGCACAGGGCTCGGCTTAGCCATTTGCAGTCAGCTCATAAAGTTAATCGGCGGAAAGATAGGTGTTGTTTCAGAACCCAATAAAGGTAGCTGCTTCTGGTTTACAATCCCGATTGCCGATGGAAGTGATATGACCCCGAGCACGTCCATTCCGGACGAACTCACTGGGATGCGGGTTCTCATTGTCAGCCGTAGCACAGATAGCTGCCACTCTCTGATTAACACTTTTGTAGGATGGGAAGCTGCTCAGCGCACCACATCCCATTCTAAAGAGGCACTAACTCTACTGGATTATGCTGCCACTGCGGGAAAACCCTATGATGTGGTTGTTATTGACACTCCACTGCCCGGAGGAGACGAAATACAACTGATTCTACGTATTGCGGCTTCGCCAAAATTGTCCAACATTCACGTGTTACTATTATCGCACACGCCGCAGGATAACCTTCCAGATAACACCACCTGCATGCCGAAATCCCCTAGCACCGCACAGCTCGAGAAAACATTAATCGCATTACTGGGAAATGACAAACGTACCACTGAAAAAGTAGCTGCCACGGCTAAAAACCTATCAGGCAGCAAAGTTTTGGTCGTTGAAGATAACAAAACAAATCAAAAAGTTGCTCAAGGTTTATTAAACAAACTAGGGATCAAGTCTGCAATTAGTGAAAACGGTGCTGAAGCATTAATCGAACTGTCGAAAAATGCATATGACCTAGTTTTAATGGATTGCAACATGCCACAAATGAATGGCTATACAGCCAGTCAAATCATTCGTGGCAAAGCCTCAGAGTTTCAGAACATACCGATTATTGCACTAACTGCACAAGCTGGACCACTTGATGTCAACCGGTGCCTAACGGCAGGGATGAATGACTATCTATCTAAACCCATTTTTCTCGACGCGCTACGCGAGAAACTGGAACAGTGGTTGGTCGGCAAACATAGCGGCATATCGGAAAGCGGCTCTACGCACAGCAAAGATAGTAGTTCCGGTGAGATTATCGACGATGAAGATCTAGACCCTGACGCTTTAGATAACTTGCGAGAGCAACTGGGAAGTCAATTTAACGTCTACATCAAGACGTACCTAGAAGACACACCCCGCTATATCGATAATTTAGCTGCAGCGTTGGCCAACACTGACGATAAACAGGCAAAATACTTTGCGCAGATTATCAAGGGAAGCGCCAGCAACCTGGGCGCGAGAAGCCTGGAAAAATTATGCTCACACATAACCGGGAATATTAGCCGCTACAGTAAACTAGATATCGACCACCTAGTTGATGAAATACATGCGACTTTTGATAAGGTACACAGATCGGTTCTCGAATATGCTTCCGGAATTGATGGCGCCATACCAACAAAGGATGACAAACCTCGTATAATGATTGTGGATGATGATACAAGTTCACGTATTATCATGCAGAGTGTTCTGGAAAAAGACGGCTATATCGTTACAGAAGTCAATAATGGCGCTGAAGCGATTCTCGCATGCCAAGAATCCATGCCCGATCTAATCATCATGGATGCCATGATGCCAGTGATGGATGGTTTTACTGCAAGTGAGAGAATCTTGTCTATCAATAGTGACTCACTACCGTCTATATTAATGATTACTTCTCTAAACGACGAAGGGACATTAGAGCGCGCCTTTAACGCTGGAGCGACGGACTTCATCTTGAAGCCCATCAATATGACCATTTTGCGACAACGTGTATCTCGATTAACACACACAGGCCATATTGATAGACACATTCACCAGCTAGCCTATTACGATAATCTAACCTCCTTGCCCAACAGAACATTTTTTGTCGAACGCAGTAAAAACTTGCTGGAAAAAGCAATACAGGAACAGGCAATGGTTGCTGTCATGTTCCTGGACTTAGATCGATTCAAATTAATTAACGAATCAAAAGGGCATGAAGCTGGGGACGTACTTCTCAAAAACTTTTCTAAGCGATTAGAAGGTTGTGTTCGCTCTGCTGACATTGTTGCGAGATTAGGCGGCGATGAGTTTACGGTAGTCCTTAGCAACATTAATGATAGAACAGACGCTATCCGTGTAGCCGATAAAATTCTTGAAGAACTTAAAGAGCCAATTGCTTTTCTAGAACATAAAACATTAGTTTCTAGTAGCATCGGGATCGCCACCTTCCCAGAAGATGGCGACACCATCAATGAACTAATGAAGCACGCCGACACAGCCATGTTTCATGCGAAAGCTAAAGGTGGAAAATGCTCCATGCTATATTCGAAAAGCATGGAATCCGATATCAACAAGCAAATCGAGCTGGAAGTAGAAATACGCGACGCCATCGAACACAATCAATTTGAACTCTATTATCAGCCTCAAATCGATGCTCGCACAGGCGCGCTGTCAGGCATGGAAGCCTTAATACGATGGAATCATCCCGAGCGAGGATTTATACCACCTTTAGAGTTCATACCTTTTGCTGAACAAAGTGACCTAATCACACGCATTGGCGAGTGGGTTTTAAACGCCGCTTGCAATCAGCAAAGCCGTTGGCTAAAGCAAGGCTTTAATCCGGTACCGATTGCAGTGAATGTTTCAGGGCGCGAGCTAAACGGTTCTGTTTTATTCAATCGAGTCAAAAGCGCACTAGAGAGAACCGAAATTCCACCCTCGCTTATTAAGCTGGAAATCACGGAAGATACACTGGCCGAATGCGACGAGAACACTAGTCAACACTTACGCGAGTTAAAAAACCTAGGGACTCACCTAGCGATTGATGACTTTGGAACCGGGTATTCATCCCTCAGTTATCTAAAGATGTTTCCTGTCGACACATTAAAAATTGACCGCAGTTTCGTCCAGGATCTACCCCAAGATGCGAATAGTATTGCCATTATCTCCGGCATCATCGCCCTGGGGCATAGCTTAAATTTAACAATCGTCGCGGAGGGGGTAGAGACAGAAGAGCAGCTCAACTGCTTGAGCGAAAATGGATGCGATGTCATCCAGGGCTATTACATGAGCAAGCCATTACCGGCGCAAGATTTAGAACAATGGATTATCGACAAGAATGTTCACCCCGGCTACGCGAATGGTAACCGAGGCTGACGTAAAGACCTAAGTGATTAACTAGGGTATTTCCTCGAACTCCGCACCCTCTTTCACTGGCACAATCATATCTTCTTTTTGAATATGCAATGCTACAAGCGTATTGGCTGAAACATAGATAGAAGAATACGTCCCCACAACAATACCGACAATTAGCGCCAGCGCGAAACCACTAATCGCTTCGCCACCAAAAATAAACAACGCGCCCAGAACCAATAACGTCGTCAGTGATGTCACCAATGTACGACCAAGGGTCTGAGTAAGGGATGTATTAATAATGTCCATCGGCTCCATCTGGCGAATCTTACGAAAATTTTCTCGAATTCTATCGGACACAACAATTGTGTCGTTTAGTGAATAGCCGATCACGGCAAGAATCGCAGCAAATACTGTTAGATCGAAATCAAAATGAAAAAACGAGAAAACACCCAACGTAATAATGACATCATGAATTAGCGCCGCCACCGCACCAAAGGAAAACTTATACTGAAAACGAAAGGCGACGTAGATCATCACGATCAACAGCGAGACTAACATGCCCATCATGGCATTTTCGAACATCTCTGCACCGACTTGCGAATCAACACTTTCACTATAATTCAGCGTCACTTCTTGAGCAGCTGCTTGAGCCAAGGTATCAACCAACATTGCCGTCATCGCATCGCCAAAAGTTTTCGAGAAATAGACGTTCGTCACACCCTCTTCTTGCTTAACTTCCACTGCATCAAAAAATTTTGACGGGAACAGCTCACCAACAACCTGCTTGAGGTTATTCGCATCACTCAGCGCCAGCTTAACTTCGTAACCCTGAGTTCGCTTTTCGATTTCATTAATGGTTGCGCCAGGTATTAAGGTATTTAAACGCGATGAAATTCCCTCAAGCGCAACATCTTCTAAGGTTCCATGGAAGCGAATCATTACTTCGGTTTCGGCGCCAAAGTACACGACGGTCGCATCCCTAAAGCCCGCTTCAGTAATTGAGGAGCGTGCCTTATCCAGGTCGGCAGGACTAGAGTATGTAACTTCGACCTGTGTTCCGCCTAAGAAGTCCAACCCTAAATTAAGCCCTCGAAATGCCAGCGAAGCAATCGACGCCAAAACCAAAGCTATTGACAAAAAAGCGGCTAGCTTTCGCTGCCCCATAAAGTTAATAATCTTTGCGTCACTCATATTATTCTCATCAAAAATTCGTTGTAGATTGCGATTAAAGATAACGCTAATCAGATTGATAGTTTCTCTACTCGGCGACCGCCGTACATTAAGTTAACAATGGCTCTAGTCACCATAATGGCTGTGAACATCGAGGTCACAATGCCAATGGATAGGGTAATAGCGAACCCTTTTACAGGCCCAGTACCAATACCCCACAAGATGAAGGCTACAATTAGTGTGGTTAAGTTAGCATCAAGAATAGTCACGACCGCGCGTTCAAAACCCGCATTAATGGCTTGCTGAGGGGAGGCGCGATCAGCTAGCTCTTCTCTTATACGGGAAAAGATAAGTACATTAGCGTCCACGGCCATCCCCACAGTGAGCACAATACCGGCAATACCCGGTAGTGTCAGCGTCGCGCCGAAGATCGACATGACCGCCACCATCAACATCAGGTTTACCGTCAAGGCAATATTGGCTGCAATACCAAATACACGGTAATACGCCAACATAAAAATAAGCACTAAACCGAAGCCCAGCACGACCGATTTCATTCCCACTGCAATATTTTCCGCACCCAAGGATGGGCCGATGGTACGTTCACGTACGAAATACATCGGCGCCGCTAGAGCACCAGAGCGTAAAAGTAATGCAAGTTCAGAGGCTTCTGTGGCGCTATCTAGGCCGGTAATTTCGAATTGCACACCAAGGGCAGATCGAACGGTTGCCAAGCTAATCAGATCTTTCTCTGCTGTTTGGCGGTAGAATGTTTCATCTTCACCATCGATGTTTTTGCGCACCAAACGTTCCGAGCGATATTCGATAAGTAGAATACCCATACGACGACCAACATTATCGCGCGTGGCGTAATTCATCTTTGTTCCGCCTTGGGCGTCGAGCGTCAAATTCACCTTCGGCTGCCCCGTCTGAGCATCGAACCCAGAAGATGCTGTAGACACTGAATCACCTGTGATGATGATGTCTTTTTCTAACCATATATTGCCGTACATGGTTTGACGGAATTGTTCCTTGCTGGAAACCAAACCACCTGGCTCGGCTTCCATACGAAATTCTAAGTTCGCTGTCTTACCAATAATTTTCTTCGCGTTTGCCGTGTCTTGTACGCCGGGTAATTCCACTACGATACGGTTGCGGCCTTGGCGTTGAACGACAGGTTCGGAAACACCTAATTCGTTTACACGATTACGTAGCGCAACCAAGTTTTGACTAATCGCGTAATTTTCGATTTCCTGTATCGCCGCTTCAGACATACTTAATACAACGGTGTATTCACCGTCTGCGTCACTAACGACTTGGTCAA
This sequence comes from Cellvibrionaceae bacterium, assembly GCA_033852115.1. Taxonomy (GTDB): domain Bacteria; phylum Pseudomonadota; class Gammaproteobacteria; order Pseudomonadales; family Cellvibrionaceae; genus JAWSVE01. The sequence continues at coordinate 54,383 of JAWSVE010000005.1, forward strand.
AATTTGGAAAGGTATTGCGTGCGATAGAACGCGCTTCGCTAAGGTCATCCGCATCACGGAAACTTGCTTCGATAGTGTCCCGCTTTATTTCCACTGAGCGATAACGAATGCGCTCCTTTCGCAATAAGCTTCTGAATTCGGAGTTCGAGGTTTCCAAACGTTTTGACACCGCTGCATTGGTATCCACCTCAAGCAAGAAGTGCACACCGCCTGCCAAGTCCAAGCCCTTTTTCATTGGCTGACCACCCAGACCAGCCAGCCACTCTGGTGTGGTCGGTACTCGGTTGAGCGCCACAACATATTGATGGCTTAACGCTTCTTCGATTAATTGCTTCGCGGGAAGCTGATCATCATCTTGCGTTAATCGAATCAAGCCGAGGCCATTGGTGGCTTCCGCACTTTGTACTTCGATACCTTGGCTCTTAAGGGCTTGGGTAGCTTGATCGAGAATGGACTGGGGCACTTCGGTGCCCGCTTCCTGGCTGGTTATCTGCACCGCCGGATCTTCAGGGTAGATGTTGGGTAGCGCGTAGAGCGCCCCTAAACAAACAATACACAGAATGAGTACGTTCTTCCAAAGTGGGTACTTATTTAACATAGAAAATCCCAACTGCCTGGGCAGTTGCCTTGTCTCAAATTATCGTTCACTGGAGAGCGAAGAGCTTTCTAGCGCGGGGCCAAGCGGCACCCATGATGTTCACTTATCGTTGTTGTTATGCGGTAGCTGGTATGTGCGCAACCACCTATGACCAAAGGCGCAAGATTATACAGGCCTGCCAACGGGGTGGCGACGCCTCAGCCAGTTATGGAGGCATTATGCGCCGAAATCAACCCCACTATAACGCTTGCCGTGCGTAAAACTCTTTAACGTACTGATCCAGGCAATCGTTTTCGATGGCTTCACGCAGCTCTGCCATGATGGTTTGATAAAAATGCAGGTTGTGAATGGTATGCAATTGAGCCGCGAGAATCTCGCCACACTTGTCTAGATGGTGCAAATAGGAGCGACTAAAATTTGTACACGTGTAGCAGCTGCAACTGGGATCCAGTGGGCCGGTATCGTGGCGATGCTTGGCATTGCGGATCTTAATCACACCTTCGCGAATAAAGAGATGGCCATTGCGGGCGTTGCGCGTCGGCATAACGCAATCAAACATATCAATACCACGGCAAACCGCTTCGACGATATCGGCGGGCTTACCGACGCCCATTAGATAGCGAGGCTTATCTTGCGGCATTTGCGGTGCGGTATGGGTGAGGATGCGCAGCATATCGTCTTTCGGCTCGCCCACCGACAAGCCGCCGATGGCGTAGCCGTCAAAGCCAATATCCACTAGCCCCTCGAGTGATACATCGCGCAGGTTCTCGTACATCCCCCCCTGAACAATCCCAAATAATGCAGCGGGATTGTCCGCGTGAGCTTGCTTACTTCGCGCGGCCCAGCGCAACGACAACTCCATCGACACTTGTGCTTCTTTTTCCGTCGCAGGATACGGTGTGCACTCGTCAAATATCATCACGATATCAGCGCCTAGATCACGCTGCACTTTCATGGAACGCTCGGGATCTAGGAAGACTTCGCTACCATCAATTGGCGAGCGAAACTTAACGCCCTCTTCCGTAACTTTGCGCAATTTGCCCAAACTGAACACCTGGAAACCGCCAGAGTCGGTCAATATCGGACCCTGCCACTGCATGAAATCGTGCAGGTCACCGTGGGCTTTAATCACTTCAGTGCCAGGGCGCAGCATTAAATGGAAAGTATTACCTAACACAATCTCGGCACCGATCGCATCGAGATCGCGAGGCAACATGCCTTTCACCGTACCGTAGGTGCCCACCGGCATAAATGCCGGGGTTTGCACCTTACCGCGAGGGAATTGCATTTCGCCTCGGCGAGCTTGGCCCGACGTAGCGGAAACTTTAAAAGAAAACGACTCGCTCACTAAACAACCTTCTTAATACTGACGATTTTAGAATACTCACTCGTCACCGCTGGGTAACGATGGATTGGGGTTGCGGGTAATAAACATGGCATCACCATAACTAAAGAAGCGGTACTTCTCCGCCACCGCCTCTTGGTACGCTGCCATGGTTTCGCGGTAACCGGCAAAGGCCGATACCAACATAATTAACGTGGATTCGGGTAAATGGAAGTTCGTTACCAACGCATCCACCACACGAAATTGGTAGGACGGAAAAATAAAGATATTGGTTTCACCCTGGTACGGCTGAATCTCACCTTCGCGAGCCGCCGTTTCCAAGCAGCGCACACTGGTAGTACCGACGGCGATGACACGATTGCCCGCCGCCTTGGTTTGCCGCACGAGCTCGCACACCTCGGCCGACACTTCCATAATTTCGGTATGCATCGCGTGCTGATGAATATCGTCAACACGCACTGGCTGGAAGGTTCCGGCACCGACATGCAGCGTGACAAACCCTGTTCGAACGCCCTTGTCGGTCAACTGCGCAAGCAATCGATCATCAAAGTGCAAACCCGCCGTCGGCGCTGCTACTGCACCGGCATTCTTAGCGTAAACGGTTTGGTAGCGTTCACTGTCATCGTCTTCTGCAGCGCGCTCTATGTAGGGAGGCAGCGGAATACTGCCCTCTTTTTCCAATACTTGGATAACCGTTTTATCAGCGGGAAAGCCCAACTTGAACAGCGCATCTTCGCGATCAAGCACAGCGATTTCGGTTCCGTCTTCGAGAAATAATGAACTGCCCGGCTTAGGTGATTTGCTCGCTCGCACATGGGCCAACACTGCCTGCTCATCCAACAGGCGCTCAACCAAAATCTCCACCTTACCGCCCGACGCCTTCTGCCCAAACAATCGCGCCGGAATCACACGCGTATCGTTGAAGATCATCAGATCCCCAGGCTCCACCCAGTTCAGCAAATCCGCAAAGCCACCATGCTGCATGCCACCATTATCGCCATCGAGGTAAAGCAAACGGCTATCCCGCCGCTCCGGCATCGGCCGCTCAGCAATCAACTCGGGGGGCAAATCGTAGTGGAAATCTTGGCGCTTCATAGGTCAATCAGTGATCTAATCGAGGGTAGGTGCGGGCACCGTCAAGGGCGCACAGGGTAGCGGAAATCCCTCCATAACGCCATGCACAAAGCCGCTCTTCAGAATCCAGTTGACGAAGCAAAAGCCACTGTTATAATCACGCCCCTCGCTGACTAGGTACCTTGGATAGATCGCCTAGCCAGACACAGAATTAAAGCCAGAGTGGTGGTCGGTTTTCGCTCCTGCAAAACCAACATTCCCGCCATCCCTGGCGGTCAAATTGGTTAATCCAATTACTTTTTTTAAGCCAGAGTGGTGAAATTGGTAGACACAGGGGATTCAAAACGCACTAAATATCCTTTATATTCAGTTAGTTAGCATATTTTATATGGCTACACATAACTACACACTTTAAGCTATACTACACAGTCAATGTGTAGCAATTTTGGTGTGCCTTCATGACTGAAAAACTAACCCACCCCGACTATAAGAAGCTTCATTTATACACTCGCCCAAACAGTAAACGCTGGTCATGCGGCTTCCACCACAAAGGCAAATATGAACGGTACAGCACAGGAACCACCGTGCTGCAAGATGCCTACAAAATCGCTGAAACTTGGTTCCTTGAACAACAGGCAAGAATCAATAACGGCACCTTTCCCACCCGCGAAACCAAAGAAGCCGAACAGAAGCCCACCATCAAAGACGCTTCCATCATCGCTATTAAAGACCTACGCCTAAGTGTTAGACGAGAAGAGCACAGCGCCGAATACTTGCGCGGTGTGATTATGGTGATGAACAAGCACATCCTTACCCACCACTGGCAAGACGTGCCTTGCGAAGAAGTGACCAATGCCATGTGGAAACGCTACCTACGGGAAGCACAGGCTGAACGTGCCAAAAATGACGAAAAACCCATAGCCCGTAGAACCTTCCACCAAATCCGAAACGCATTGAGAATGTGCCTAAAAGTGGCTGAATCCATGGAGTGGATAACCAAGGTTCCAGACTTCACCGCCGACAGGGGAAGTCATCAAGAAACAGCCGGTAGAGCATGGTTTGAACCGAAGGAACAGCGCACCCTACTAAAAGCCCTTAACGAAAACATTAAAGACCTTGAGAAAACCCGGCACCATGAAAGCGCCAAAGAATTGCGCGACTATGTAGAGTTCTTGATGTATACCGGGCTACGTGTAAGCGAGTCGAAGAACGTTAGATTCAAAGATATTCAAGTAGCTTATACCGACGATGAAAAACGGCAGTCTACACTGATTATTAAGAACATTAAGGGTAAGCGCGGGGTTGCCTATGAATCCATTAGCCGCCCCGAAGCAGTAGCCACATTCGAGGGGATAAAAAAACGCCGGGGTATTAAGAATCATGGCAATTGTGATGAACTGCTTTTTCTGGAACACCACCGCACTGGATTCAATGCCCTACTCACTCGGTTGGGCATGAAATATGATGACCGGAAAAGAAAGCGGGACTTTGTGAGCCTTCGGCATACCTACATTTGCAACATGATCAGAAATCAGGTTAGCGTCTATCTGATTGCCACCAATTGTCGCACCAGTGTAGATATTATTGAAAAGCACTACGCCAAACCTATGAACGTTTCACTGAACGCCGGTGAGCTGATAAAAGATGTTAAAAACAGCCTGTTAATCGAAGAAAGCAAGGTTAATAGACTGTTTTAATGCGGGGCACCAAGTGTGCCCCACAACCCCGACCATTAACCCCAAATAGCTTTAACCTTGTCATATAGCCCGGAAGTTGGTGCTTCAGTTTCTACCTTCATTTTCTTCTTCTGTTGAAGTTCGGCAATCTGCAAATCAATCGCCCGATTCTCACGCCACCGATTCATGGCGCGAAGCGATTTAGATACAGCATTCCGGTGTAGTTCCTTTCGACGCTCTACAACACCCGCACGAGTGGTTTTAATCATAACCTCAAGGATTTCACGCTCGAAGGGCGTGATCATGTGCTCACGGCAAAGAACATGCAACCGTGGGCTTACAGGGTCTTGTGACAGCAGCGCATAAATGTCTTCAATATCACCCCATGTAATCAGTGTGAAATACTGGTTATAGTCGTTTTCCTTCGATAGAGAATCAATCATAAGCTGAAATTCTTTCGGCTCTTCGGTTTTAAATTTACCAAATTCTTTAATCATCGTGATTACCTTTAAGTTTTTGTTTTAATTTTGAAAGTGCTGTAGTGTACCGATTTACAACCCTTTTAACGCGGTTCACATTCGTGTGGTGCTCGGCTTCGATTTTTTCTAATTCGTGCTGGTCGCTTGTCAGAAGTGCCTTTTTAATGCGAAATAGAAAATCCAGCTCAACCTTATTGAACCGTTCGAGGAACATTGAAACGTAGCTTGAACTTTCGCGGCTAAGGTCTGAAGACATATCAATCAAATATGTACTGTATGCTTTAATCTGTGACCACGAATAACGGCATGGTATGAACTCACCGGTTGCGGTCAGCCGGTTTAATTCCTTGATGACCGCCGTTTCAGTCTCGGTTCCGCGAATCTCCTGTAAATGACGAATCATTTTAGAACCCCCTTCGGAACTGAAACCGACTTTTGCCGTTCCCACTGTCTATAGCGCATTTTTAAGCACTGGTAACAATGGTTGAAGGTTTGCCGGTCAGTAGCTTTATAATCTGGATTAGTGGACATGCGACTCACGAGCCGCAAAACTGATTGCCACTTCTCGTGAGAATCGGGTTCATACTCTGCAACTATGTCACCAGCTAAAATTTCTGATTTGTCGTCAAGCATTGAATCCTTCCTTTAACAATTGAATACAACGAAGGTTTACACCCTTGTCAAAGTTGCTTCTAAAAGTGCCGTAACTTTGCACCCTGAGCTTTTCCATTACCCATTGGCGCGAATAGTCAGAAAGCAATTCTTCGAGGTATAAACGGGCGGCACTATCAACCCGCTTTCGTTCCGCTTCTCGCATATCAAGATAAGACTTCATAATCAAAGCCCATCAATAACAGTCTGAACCGCAGCCGCTTGTTCTGGCGTCAATGCCAGACTTAGAAGCGCATTTACTAATACTTGGTTGAGGCGTTCGTTTTGTTGGTCTGCATGTTCATCAAAAGCCGTGATGTCAGTTAGCAGGTCGAGACTTACCGTAGCGGTTGCAGTTGCATCGCCGTTACCCGAACCGGAACAATCAACGGTCGCGACCGAATAACCGCTACCACCATTTGTGATAGTGATTGTGTCGATAACACCACCAGTTTGGCTACCAACTTCAGCAGTCGCGCCCTGACCGTCACCATTGATAACCACGGGATCACCGACCGAATAACCGGAACCACCATCAGTAACAGTGATTGAATCAACTACTGAGTTTTGAAGTTGAGTGAGAATGTTCTGGCTATAACGCTCGACCAGACGCGAATTCAGATTACGTTGCATTGGGTAATACTCCTATTGAGTTTGTTTGTGTATTACCTTTATTTATCCCTTTTCGATTTTGTCTTAACCGAAAAGCGCACAGCCTGAAAATGGTTGAAATGGTGGGAATCTTTGATTTATTGAGAAATCGCGGTTTTCAGGCTCAAAATTCACACGGGGTTTTAAAATTCGCGCTGTATGAACCTATGTTGAATTGAGTCTTTTCAATAAATGCGGGATTTTGAGCAAAAATTCACACGTTTTTTGCAATTTGGGTTCTGAACCGTGATGATTTTGTGGTGTGGTTCGGGAGTTGGCTATTGTGAGGTGTGTTTTTCACATGAACTTTTTAGGTTAACGGAAAATGGCTATTTTTCGATTTTGGAAAACATACGGGTTCATGGTGTTTGAATAGTGGTTTTTGCCGTTGTGTTGAAGGCTTTCGACTGGACTATCTGGAAGGTGTGCCAGTGCGAGACCGTGAAACATCATTTTCACCAGTCTCACACCGCTTGGTATTAGTCTGGCATTGGTGAAGCAACTTTGTATTTTGGGTAAGCTTCCAAGATTCTTTTTATTGATTCCATTACCACATCTTTTTGACTTCCCTCGACACACGGATTTTTACCATCACCAAGGCAGCTTTTTAATTGCTTGTCCCTGTATTCAATTTTGGCGCTGCAACGACCTTTTTCCGGCTCATTCACCTTCACGTAAATTAAAAACTCGATGGTTTCATCAGAAGCGTGTTCTTGATTCATGATGGTGTCATCAGAATCACGTTTTTTAATTACAAAGGGGTAAGGGTTCTGCATCACTATTCCTCAATGGTAAGCGTGAACCAAAATCATAGACCACGATTGCCAACGGTGGCGGCACTACCACTGTATGTCTTTGAACTGTGCCCCGGACTCATGCAAATAGCGCGTAGTGTTTTGGATGTTCTTGTGCCCCAAGTAGTCCTTGATGACCATTAGGTGAACGCCTTTCTCAACCAACTGAGTGCCACAACCATGGCGCAAGGCGTGAGCATTCCACTTCACACCGAGTGCCTGTTCTGAAAACTTGCTGAATAGCTTCTGAAAGCCGTTCACACTCACCGGGGTGTTGCGCTCGGTGTTGAAGATAAAACCACTCACGGGTTTACCCTGTGTCTTGTGGAGCCTGTTCAACAACATGATTTCACGTTTGCTACTAATAGGGTGTGTAGTGTCTATACCATCCTTCAAGCGTATGACCTTCAATTGGCGGTTCTTCAGGTTCACATGCTGCCACTGAAGCCCCACCAGCTCACCAACGCGCAACCCATGGTGAAACGCCATTAACACCATGAGTTCATCACGGTCACTGTAGCGGCTACCGGTTTTGATGCTTGTGCAAATGGTTTGAACCTCATCAGGCGTGAGGTGAGACCGACCACGGGCGCAGTCATTGGCAGCACGTGAACGAACTTTCCACGTTTCAGTATGTTTTGCTCTTTTAGAGTTGGCTTGAACGGCTTGTGTTTTGCGGGTTGTGGGCATGATACTTTCCGTAAAATGATTATTTCGTTGAAAGTATAGCAGCTTGGAGGGAGTGCCACATCCATGTGGCAAACAATGCTGTGAACACCGTGGCACCGTCACAACTACTGAAATTGGAGACATCAGCACCACCGGTATTCAAAAAGTATTTAGCATTCACCGGGCTGGTAGATTTCACCCAATTGAACCCGGTCATGTTGAATTGAGTTAACTTAACCTATTGATTTAAAAGGTTTTTACAGTTGATAGGCTTCAGAAACCAATGCTACCCTAAAACCACAGTGCCGCCACCGTTGAATATTAATCTCCCTGATATTGGCACCACATCCACCACTTTAAACGGTTAAATCTATCAATGGTCAATTATTGATAGAAAATATCAATAATAAATTTTCAATTTCACCCCTCTTGCCCTTATACATACTGGTAGCACTAACAAAAACCAGAAGGGGTACCCCATGAATAAGCGTAAGCGCAACATTACCTTATCACCTGAAAACAATGACCAGCTTGAAAAGCTGTCCGCCATGACTGAATTCAGCGTGAGTTCGATTATTGATTCAGCCATCACCGAATTTTTGCAGCGACCAAGAGAGGAACTTGTATTGACCGGCGATTGCATCAGGAAGGTTTACCGGTTCCCGAATGAGACCGTATAAAAGAAAACCCGCGCCGGGTGACTAAGCCGGTGCGGGTTTCTGAGCTTCATTACTAACAACAATAAGAACAACTTTGAAGACTATTTTCATCATGCCACTGATAAAAACCGCGTTGCTCGATGCAACCGATACAAAAAAGGAAAGCTTTCGTGTACCAGCACCAATATATAGCCCGATTCTCAAACCGCCTTTTTAGACGTTCCCCGGTTGAAATTCCCCTTCATTTGCTTGTATCCGCTTCGCGGGGCTGCGCCTTTACCTTTTTGAATTCACAAAGTGCGTTAAATCGGGATGCTTTTCTTATTAATATTCTTATAAGAAAAGCATCCCATTTCTACGCAATAGGAATAGATTTTTTTACATTCATTCCCCAAAGAGGGACGCGCCCCGGCGCACCCGCGTCAGCGGTCAGGGGGCATGAACAATGATTACAGCCACCCACCTTGACCGCCCCGGCGACAATTACCCGGTACACAAGCCACTATCTGAAATCATTGACCAGATAAGAGGCGACAGCCTGAAACAACTGGTAGAACAGATTCAACAGGCTGGAACCAGTGCAGCCGAATTGAAAGCAAAATTGCCGGTCATGGTTCCTACACTGTGTTTTTACGGTGAAAACCGATTCACCGATAAGGCGCGAATAACCGGCATTGTTCAATTTGACGTTGATACCAAGGATAACCCCGGCATTGATATTGACCACGTTCAACGGTTGGTAATTGCTAAGCCTGAAACGGTCTATTGTTTCAAATCACCACGGCAAGGGCTTAAATTCGGCATCCTGACCGACTTTACCAACAATGAAGGCGACAGCGTACACACCACTAAACAGCGGTACAAAGCCGCCTATGCGCTTGTATGCGACTGGTTAAAATTGCCGGTAGTGTTTGATGATCGAATGCAGCACATGAAATACAATTGCTTTCTGTCTCATGATCCACAAGCCTATTACAACGGCAAGGCGCAACCATTGGTGATCAATAGCCAATGCAGCTACACACAACCGGAAATCATCGCCACAGATAACACGGTTAGCCCTGAGTTCATCCACCAGCTTTTAGAGTTCATCCCCGATTCACTGAACTGGGGTGAACGGCTACCGGTAAACCTTGCGGTGCTGCAACATCTTGGTTGTGAAGGCATCCAAACATTAAAGACACATTGGCAAGTTGAAGACGCTGAAAAGCTTGACCGTGATTTGCACTCACAGCACAGGTCAATAATAGCCGGGAACGTTCGCGGACATATTGGAACATTGGTCAATATCGCCAAGGAACACGGCTATACAGCGACAACAGGACGCGCCAGACAGAAACTAAAGCCAAAACCATGCAGCCACCAATTTGAACCCATGGTGAGCCACAGCGAAGGCATGAAGCGTTTAAAAGCGTTGGTTTCAGAATTCTTTGATACAGGTGAAAGCCGGTTTATTAATGTCTCTACCGGTGCAGGTAAAACCACTGAAGTATTAAACGCAATTCGCAACCTACCAGCACCAGAACTTAAACCGCGACAACAAGCATTAGGTAAGAACAGAAAACCCCGTGTGCTGATTTTGGTTCAGGATCATGAATTAGCCGAACAGTACAAGCGTGAATATGGTTCCGGTATGCACCACATCAAAGGGCGTGACCACGTTTGCGAGAACCCGCAAAACCTAAAATTCTTCAACCGTGAAAAAGTGCCGGTGCCTTTGAGCGTTTGCAGTCGGTCAATGTGCCACATGCACGACACTTGTGCCTATATTCGCCAGTTTAAACAGTTTCATAGCTCAATAAGAATTATGACGCATGATGAACTATTCAATGAGCCATCGCGGTTCATTCGCGACCAGAAGAAAGCCGGTTCAACCCATCGTCACGGCATATGGAAGCCGGATTACATCATAGTAGATGAAAACTGTTTGAAGCTTTGCGAAGACGTGGAAAGCCTCGAATCGAACTATGACAGTGTGCGCAATGTCTTGAATGATGTGCTGAACGGTGTAGGCATTGAAACAGCCACACTTCAACACCGGGCGCTTGTTATCCGCGATCATTCAGCCATGAGCACAGCCAATAAAAACCGGGCTGGTGTTCAAGCAATTAAAAGCCGTTATGACTATGTAAAAGCAATCACTGATATGGAGGACAGCTGCCAGAATAGTGAAGTGCTTGAACAGCTTTTCCAATTTGTCATGACCGGCAATGATGACCATTTGAAACACCTGTATATACAAAACAAGAAACTTTGCTTTAGTAAGGTCAAGACCGTTCACAGTCGCTACCAGAAAACACCGAAACTGTTTTTAGATGCAACGGCGCGTGAATCGGTAATCACTAAAACCCTTAGTGTTCCTTTTCATAAAATCCAGATTGAGCAAAAACCTGATATTGGTGTTTACCAGTGTGAAACCACCGTGACCAAAAATAAACTTGGTGACGAACAGTTCAGAGCCGCTTTTGTTCAGTCATTAAAAGCCATGTGTGCCAAGTACAAAAATGTTGGCATTATCAGCTATAAGTCGGTTGAAGGTGTTGGGCAATTCCCGCAATGGTTAGCCGGTGAAATTGGGGCTTGTACATATTCGCACTTTGGCGCACTTCGCGGAATGAACAATTTCAATGAATGTGATTGTATTCTGGTGGTAGGTCGCCAACTGATACAGGAAGCAGACATAAAGGCGTTGTCTGTAGCGGTGTTTGGCGAAAGCAGCAATGATAAAGAATACTTTGATTTTCCGGTTAGGGTGTCTGGCGGTCAAGCCATGAGCGTGAATAATCGTGCATTCACCTCTGTTTCAATGCGGGAAGTTAAACACCATTTTAGTGATAGCGAAACAATTCAAGCCATTGGGCGCGGTCGCTTGATTCATGGTAAAGCCAAAGACGTTTATTTGTTCAGTCATGAGTCATTGGGCGGTGACGTTGCTGTGAATGGGTTCTTTGAGTTGGAAACCGAAACACAAAAATTCAGCGAACAGAAAACGGCTCTTCAGGAACAAGGTTTTTGCAAGAATGTTCCCACGGAATTAAAGAAACTTGGGTTTAGTATTAATTCTATAAAAAGGGATAGAGTCTCAATAATCAATCAACTTTTGAGTATGTACGGATTATTCAATGTTGAATTCGTGGATAAGCACAGAAATAAAAAGCGTGTTGAATATTTCGTCTGCGATGAAGAAAAGCTTCATGCTGAACTTGCCATGAGTGGCGCTAAGTCGATAGACATAAAACCCGCATAAAAAAGCCCTCACAACCATTCGGAACAACAGGGATGAAAAACCGAATAATTGGAGGGCTTCACCGAGATAGGACAACTTCGCGGGTAAACCTATCTCAACTAATGAGTGCCAACCGAGGGACGAGGAACCCTATAAGCACTCACCGGATGCAACCACCGGGACCGGCAAGAACACAGTGGTTGCAATTTTATTTATGCACTTTAAAAATCGGGAAAATATGCTCACCTAAATATCAGTACAAACAAACGAGGTGAACACCATGTCAAACGAAATATTCCCAGCGGAAGCAATCGAAGCTAAAAAAACCAAATTCATAGACGCCGCTAAACAATCAATCCTTGCCCGGTTGCGTCCTATCATTGAATACCATGTCCGTTCAGCGGTAGCGCCCGGAACAATCACCGACGAACAAGAGTTAAATCAATACTACGTAGACGAAGCAGTGAACGAACATCAAGCCAGTGTCCAAAAGCATCCTTACAAGTCATTTTCTGATTTCGCGAAAGAACAGCGCGGGGTGAAATAATGGCGGTACAAAAAGCAACGGAAGGTCACGCGAACCTTTATGTAATGAATTTGCGTCGAGAACTCAAAAATCTGTTTGAAGCACTCGTTGAAATTGAGAACGTTTCACCGCCGGAATTGTTCGAGGCTATGTTGTATCCCTTTGTGAAGAACTGGGTTGATCAACGTGAACGCAATCTTGATACTGATGAAGAGGTCATGGAAAGCCTACACCATGCAATTGACGAAGCGTTCATAAACCAGACGGTGAAGAAAAATTGCAGATACATCTTGCACTCGGAATTGCCCGATGATCAGCGCCAAGTGGCAAAAGCTCGAATGTTGAGAAAATAACCAAACATCAATATTGATACAAGACTGTCGCCCCCTGATTTGTTGACTATACTGTTTAACAATTATCGTACTGTTATACAGGTGTCACATGAAAATAAAAGACCTTACTGAATTTAGAAAAAGCTTGAATGAGAGCATCAAGGTTAAAAACCTAAGCGGCAGTGTAACCAATAAGCGCCTATGCAACCCTTGTGGATCATGGATTAAACACTGGGAAAAGTTAGCCAACAAAACCAATAGTGGTTGTGGTGTACAAGGTTGTTCAACAAAAACAAAGATAGAAGGCGGTCACGTAATCAGATGTGACAGTGACGATGATAAACACTACATAATTCCTCTGTGTGACAAGCACAACAACGGTCCAGACGGTGAAGAATTTGAGGTGATTTCAGGTGATCTAATGTCGGCTATCGAGTGCAAAAATTAAAAGCACAGGGGCGGCTTCGCCCCTTGTTTTACAATATAGTCATTACCCATCGTTTCAATAATTTCTCGGCTAACCAACTCGCGTAGATAACGACGGATTACACAGACCGGTTTCGGCATTCCCCGCCACTCACTAACTTTCAGATACTGCAATTCTTCCGGTCTATCCCGCTCAACAATAATAGGTTCACCGACTATTTTTTCAGCCTCAGAGCAAATCGGGCGAACTGTTATACCTGTACCCAATATTTCAGAATAGAGGCGTTCAGCCGACCATTTGGGGGCGTAGTCATACCAAGCAGTCATAGCCATGACATCTTCATAACCACGTGTAGACCATGTTGTCTTGACCGATTTCGCGGCTTTGGTGGCTCTATGGTATCCATCAATTACCAATCGCCTGTATATTTCCCACTGCCAGACAACGCGGTGACAGTGAAAGCCAAGCTCACCCTTCACCGAAATATTGACCACCTCGGGAACTTCACGGAATTTTGATTCAAGTAACTGGCGAGTGTTAAAAGATGGGGTGCCGGGTGTTGATAACTGATTGTCGTAGTAGCTGTTGGCTTTATCTTGGTTTTCTGGTTTTAGGTAGGCATCCACCAGAATTACAAAGTGGCTGTGTTCTTCGCGCCATTCAGTTTTAGCCGAACGCTTTTTATCCCTTCGCTTATTTGTTTCGTCAGTTGCGCCTTTCGCTTTGTCTTCTGCGTCAGACTGTGCCTGTTGATCTAATGCGGTATAAAGTGAACAGTAAACCCATTTTCGCGGTGCTTCAGCTATCACATAGCCTTCGAACTGTTGCGGACTATTGAGATATTCAGGGGGCAGTTCTGATAAGTCAATTTCTAAACAGTTCAGCTCATTGTTTTCATAAAAGTCTGAACGCGGTTCATCAACTGCACTATGAACAAATATTTCAATATAGAGGTTTTCACCGGTAGGCAGAATTGCCGACACATCCGGCACCCGGAATTGATTGTTAAGGCTAAGCGTTTTTTCAAGCTCACATGCTTCAATGTCTATATTTTCCGGCTCTTGGCGTAGCTCAACACGGTGAAATTTTCGCATCAAGTCTTTGGCGTTACCAACAGCGATATATTCAGCGCCACGAACAGACAGCTTTTCAGCAATTACCTGTTTTGCCCAAAGGTGAATGAGCGTTTCACCGCTACAGTTTGATTCATTGCGGTGTCTGAAGTACGTGGTTTTTATTCGGGTATCGGGGTTTCTATTGGCGGCTATCAGAGGTGAACCACAATCAGGGCACACTGAATGTTCAAAACCTTCTGGCACTTGATCAATATGAACAACGCGCTTTGCACGGCTATCCCAGCCAAGTTTGAATCCTTCGTTACTCATTCTCGGTATTGCTTTTCTTTTGAAACAGGAGGTCTATATCTTCGTCAGATAGTTCGAGATTAAAGTTGGTAAGTTCCTTTGATAAAAATGTTTCAAGATTGGTTGTCGTCACTTCTAACCGAATTGGGGTTAAGAGTCCGAACAGATCAATATTCATTTTTACCTTTTCTCTGTAGGGCATCGTTACAGTGATCATTTGCCCCGGCTTCAGCTCCAAGCCTTCCAGTTCTTCACCGCCAATGGGTCTATGATATTGAATAGCGCCGCCATGACCAGAAACAAGTTGGATTTGGTACAGGTGAACAACAGAACGTCCTGAATTAATAATTTCAAATTTTTCTGGCTCACCCTTAACGGAAAAGGGATGTTTTGGAATTATTAAAAGTGATTCGCGTAACGCATCTTCTTTTTCTGATTGCTGAAGATATATCGCAGTAACTGAAACTAAAATAGCTATTATGGATAGAATGGAAGTGACGTATTCAGACTTCTTCAATCTAAAGATTCCCCAAAATTGTATGACGCTAAAGCGTTAAAAGTCATAGACCGTTACGGCTACGTCTTTGCTAATAAGCGTTCTGTTTATTATCGGTTCAATCTCTTGCCAGTTTCCACCAGCTAAACCACAACCAATCCTTGGCATGTGGACAGAGGCTTTGTTTTGAATTGCAAAATCGGCAACTTTCCTCAAACCTTTTTCAATGGCTTCATATCTGATTGGCGGTAATGCCGATTTGCTACGCGCCGTTTTGACACCGTGCTGACCAATCAAGTTAGCTACGGTTAAATTACTTTCAACCAGTATGAATTGAACATCACCTAAACATGGTTTTGACTCTTCAAGAAATGCAGTTTTGTATTTTTGTTCAGGTGATTTCCAGCGTTTACTTATTGCAAGTACAAACCCCTTGCCCCATTTTCCTAAATCATTACAAACGTGGACGATGACTCTTTTATCATCGCCCACGGGGTTTGTGGCATCGCCTTTTGTATAGTTAATACTCATTTCGTGGCTTTTGTCCAAATGCTTTCAAATTCCTGTTTACTGATTTCTTTAACAGTAAATTCTGATTGCGTCATGATTTCCGCAATAGTTGGGACAGGGGTGATGCCTAACCTTGTAGGCGGAACTTCTTTTTGTTTTGATGCGTAAGACATTTTCCCACCGGCAAAGATTTCAACTTTTCGGGTTTCGTATCGGCTTGGGTCTAACTCGCTATAGAACTCTTTTGGTGAACCCGTTGGGCTGTTTTTCCACATTGAA
>JAWSVE010000013.1:0-15868 GCA_033852115.1 Cellvibrionaceae bacterium
ATTGCGATGGAAGAAGGTCTGCGTTTTGCGATCCGTGAAGGCTGTCGTACTGTAGGTTCTGGCGTAGTTTCTAAGATCCTCGAATAATCTCTACTTTTCTAGCATATAAAGCTAGATCACTTTGGCACCGCTTGCGGTGCCTTTGTGCATGTAGAAGTGATTTTAAAGGCTAAATTTGGCCTTTGAGTTACAGGCCAGTAGTTCAATTGGTAGAGCACCGGTCTCCAAAACCGGGTGTTGGGGGTTCGAGTCCCTCCTGGCCTGCCATTTTTAGGGTTGAAGTTGGCCCAATTGTTAAGAGCAAACCGATTAAGGCTAGTTGTTGCCGATGAATGCAAAAGTAGAAACCCCTGAGTATCGCCTGGATCTGGTGAAGTGGCTGGTGGTGATTGCGCTGGTAGCGGCTGGCGTTATCGCAAATTCGTACTATGCTGAATTGCCATTATGGTATCGCGTTCCGGCACTTTTGGTTGCTGGGCTTGTTGCGTTGTTGATCGCGACGCAAACAGCAAAAGGCGCTGCGACGCTTGCTCTGTTGCGAGAGTCGGTTGTAGAGGTGCGTCGCGTCGTTTGGCCAACTCGACCAGAAACAAATCAGACTACGTTGATTGTGGTCGCTGTTGTCGTTGTTATGGCTTTTCTACTTTGGTTGCTTGATTCTTCATTAGGCTTTTTGGCATCTCTAATTTTAGGATAAGAACGTCCCATGGCTAAACGCTGGTATGTAGTTCACGCCTATTCAGGATACGAGAAAAAAGTCGCCAATGCGCTCAAAGAGCGTATTGATTTGCATGATATGCAAGACCAGTTTGGCGACATTATGGTGCCCACTGAGGAAGTGGTTGAAATGCGTGGCGGCCAAAAACGTCGCAGCGAGCGCAAGTTCTTCCCTGGTTACGTGCTCGTCCAAATGGAGCTCAATGACGATACGTGGCACTTGGTGAAAGATACTCCGCGAGTTATGGGTTTTATTGGTGGTAAGGCGGATCAGCCGGCACCGATTACTGAGAAAGAAGCGCAGAATATCTTGCAGCGTGTTGATGACTCTGTAGAAAAGCCGAAACCGAAGACGATCTTTGAGCCTGGCGAGATGGTTCGCGTTATCGATGGGCCGTTCAATGACTTTAACGGTGTGGTTGAAGAAGTTAACTACGAGAAGAGCCGTCTACGCGTATCTGTATTGATTTTTGGTCGTTCTACGCCAGTTGAGCTAGAGTTTGGCCAGGTCGAGAAGACCTAAAATAATTTTACCGAGGTGAGATCCTCATTTTTTAACAGGGGAGTCTATGACGATCAGCTCCAACTGATCTGAGGCGTTACTACCCACAATAGGAGTCCTATCATGGCAAAGAAAATTGAAGCTTATATTAAGCTGCAAGTCGCCGCCGGTCAGGCTAATCCAAGCCCCCCCGTTGGTCCTGCATTGGGTCAACACGGCGTAAACATCATGGAATTCTGTAAGGCATTCAATGCTCAGACTCAAAGCCTTGAGCCTGGCAGCCCAGTGCCCGTTGTGATCAGTGTATACAGTGATCGCAGCTTCACCTTCACCATGAAAACACCACCTGCTTCGTTCTTACTTAAGAAGGCAGCAAAGATTAAGAGTGGTAGCGCCCGTCCTAATACCGACAAAGTTGGTAAGGTGACTCGCGCGCAGCTTGAGGAAATCGCCACTATGAAAATGGCTGACCTTACTGCTGCTGACATGGACGCTGCTGTACGTACTATTGCCGGTAGTGCTCGTGCTGCAGGTATCGAAGTGGAGGGTGTGTAAGTTATGGCTAAGCTTACTAAACGTCAAAAAGCATTTAACGAGAAAGTTGATACTGCTAAACAATACTCGATCGACGAAGCCGTTGCTTTGTTGAAAGAGTTGGCAACTGCAAAGTTTTCTGAAACTGTTGAAGCAGCTATTAATCTGGGTATCGACCCACGTAAATCAGACCAGGGTGTTCGTGGTGCAACCACTTTACCTAATGGTTCTGGTAAAGAAGTTCGTGTTGCTGTTTTCGCGCAAGGCGCGAACGCTGATGCAGCTAAAGAAGCTGGTGCTGACATTGTTGGCATGGAAGATTTAGCGGAAAGCATTAAAGGTGGCAACATGGATTTTGATGTTGTTATCGCTGAGCCAGCGGCTATGCGCGTTGTTGGTACTTTGGGTCAAGTGCTTGGTCCTCGTGGCCTTATGCCAAACCCTAAGACTGGTACAGTAACTCCTGATGTTGTTGCTGCTGTAAACAATGCGAAAGCTGGTCAGGTTCGATATCGCGCAGATAAAGGCGGTATCATCCATGGCGGTATTGGCAAAATTTCATTTGATGCACCGGCTATCAAGCAAAACCTTGAAGCTCTAATTGGCGACTTGAAGAAAGCAAAACCTTCAGCTGCTAAAGGTGTTTATCTCAAGCGCATTTCTTTGAGCACTACAATGGGCCCAGGCATTGCGATTGATCAAGCTAGCCTCGATATTTAATTGGCTGGTAACAAGAACTTTGGGGTTTGCGGAGCGTTTACGTTTCGCAAGCTATCAAAGACCGTAGGAGGGGAAACCCTTAAGCTGTTTTAATTTAGGTGCTATTTGCCGTAGTTAGAACGTCCTACGCAGATGGTGAGACCCAATTCAGACTATTTCTTCTTAGAGAAAGGCTGGATTAGATCACCGGAAACGTTTGGCGCAAACTTTCTATATAGAGAATTAGCGTTAAACAGATAAGTGTGAATTTAGCGGTTTGTAGTTTGAATTGCTAAATCTTATCCAGGAGAACTTTCGTGGCATTAAGACTCGAAGACAAAAAAGCGATTGTCGCTGAAGTTAACGAGACTGCAACTAATGCACTGTCACTCGTGATCGCCGATTCACGCGGTGTGAACGTGACAGACATGACTGCTCTTAGAAAACTGGCACGTGAAAACAACGTACGTCTACAGGTGGTTCGCAACACGCTTGCGAAGCGCGCAGTTGAAGGTACCGAGTTTGAATGTGTTCAAGAGGCCCTAGTTGGCCCGTCAATCTTCGGATTTTCTATGGAAGATCCAGGTGCGGCGGCTCGAATCTTCAAAGACTTTGCGAAAGAAAACGAAGCGTTTGAGGTTAAAGCTCTTTCAGTAGGTGGTAAGTTACTAGACGCTGGTCAAATTGACGCATTGGCGAAATTGCCAACTCGCGATCAAGCGCTTGCTATGTTGGCTGCAACTTTGATTGCACCAGTAACCAAGCTGGCCCGAACTTTCAACGAAGTTCCGTCAAAAGTTACCCGAGCAGTTGCGGCGGTCCGCGACAAAAAACAAGACGAAGCAGCTTAATTACGCCGTTTTTTCTTATACGTAAACCTTTTAAATTATCTGGAGACCTAAACCATGGCTCTATCTAAAGAAGATATCTTGAATGCTATTGCTGAAATGTCAGTAATGGACGTTGTTGAACTTGTTGAAGCAATGGAAGAAAAATTCGGTGTTTCTGCAGCTGCTGCTGTAGCTGTTGCAGCTCCTGCTGCTGGTGGTGACGCTGGCGGTGCTGCTGAAGAGAAAACTGAATTCGACATCGTTTTGACTGGCGCAGGCGACAAGAAAGTAAACGTTATTAAAGCTGTTCGTGGCATCACTGGTCTTGGCTTGAAAGA
Source organism: Cellvibrionaceae bacterium (assembly GCA_033852115.1). Lineage (GTDB taxonomy): Bacteria > Pseudomonadota > Gammaproteobacteria > Pseudomonadales > Cellvibrionaceae > JAWSVE01. Next base: position 3,621 of record JAWSVE010000013.1, read on the forward strand.
AGCTAAAGAATTGGTTGATGGCGCGCCTTCTACTCTTAAAGAAGCAGTTAGCAAAGAAGAAGCAGAAGCAGCTAAGAAAGACCTTGAAGAAGCAGGAGCGTCAGTCGAGCTTAAGTAATTTGGCTCTGCTAGATGCTAGCATCTTCAAGCAAGGAACCGGGTCGACGGGCTTATGCTCGTCGGCCCTTTCCTGTTTGTAACAATTAAAGAAGGCCTAGTGCTTTCTTATATGAAGTCCTCAGAATGAGGCGTGGTGACCGATTATTAGGTCTCCTGATGTAAATGGCAGCTCGTCACTATAGCGTTGCTTTATTACACAAAATCGACAATTTGAAATTCTACCCACACAGTGAACAAGCTGGGGAATGCTGATGGCTTACTCATACACTGAGAAAAAACGTATCCGCAAGGACTTTGGAAAATTTCAGGACGTAATGGATGTCCCTTATCTCCTGGCAATTCAGTTAGATTCCTATCAAAAATTTACGCAGGCAGGTATCTCGCCGGAAGAGCGCTTTGATATTGGCCTGCAGGCAGCATTTAAATCTGTTTTCCCCATCGTTAGCTACTCAGGGAATGCAGCATTAGAGTATGTGAGTTACGTTCTTGGTAAGCCCGCATTTGATGTTAGTGAGTGTGTGTTGCGTGGTGCTACCTTCGCAGTTCCTTTGCGCGTCAAAGTTCGCTTGATTATTTACGATAAAGAGTCGGCGAATAAAGCGATCAAAGACATCAAAGAACAAGAAGTGTACATGGGTGAAATTCCGCTCATGACAGAAAACGGTACGTTTGTAATCAACGGAACCGAGCGTGTGATTGTGTCTCAATTGCACCGTTCTCCTGGTGTGTTCTTCGATCACGACAAGGGTAAAACTCATTCTTCAGGTAAGTTGCTGTATTCTGCACGTGTTATTCCTTACCGTGGCTCATGGTTAGATTTCGAATTTGATCCGAAAGATCTTGTCTATGTGCGTATCGATCGTCGCCGCAAGTTGCCTGCGACTATTCTTTTGCGTGCTATCGGTTATGAGTCTGAAGAAATACTCGAAATGTTCTTTGAGACCAGTCTTTTCAATATTGGAGAAGATGGTCAAATTAGTCTTGAGCTGGAACCTGCTCGTTTGCGTGGTGAAGTTGCGACTTTCGATATTAAAGACACCAAAGGTAAAGTCATTGTTGAGGAAGGTCGACGTATTACGGCACGCCATATCCAAAAGATGGAGTCGGCAAACCTTGACCAGTTGGAAGTCCCTTCTGATTATTTGATTGGTAAATCATTAGCGAAGAACGTTGTAGATACCGCGTCTGGCGAAATCCTTTTCGAATGTAATACAGAAATTACAGAAGAGGTGATGAGTAAGCTGATCGAGATTGGTGTGAATCAACTTGAAACGTTGTACACCAACGAGTTAGATCGCGGTCCATTCGTTTCAGATACTCTGCGTGCGGACCCTACGCGCACTCAGCTTGAGGCGTTGGTAGAAATCTATCGCATGATGCGTCCTGGTGAGCCACCGACCAAAGAATCAGCAGAGGCACTATTCCAAAACTTATTCTTTAGTTCTGTCCGCTACGACCTGTCAGCGGTTGGTCGTATGAAATTCAATCGCCGTCTAGGCATTGAAGGTGAAACCGGTGAAGGCACGCTATCGAAAGAAGATATCGTTCTTGTATTAAAAACCTTGGTTGAAATTCGTAACGGTAACGGTGTTGTCGATGATATCGACCACCTTGGTAACCGCCGTATTCGTTCTGTTGGTGAAATGGCCGAAAACCAATTCCGCGTTGGTTTGGTTCGTGTTGAGCGCGCTGTTAAAGAGCGTTTGTCGATGGCGGAGTCTGAAGGCTTGATGCCTCAGGATCTCATCAACGCTAAGCCAGTTGCTGCAGCGGTTAAAGAGTTTTTTGGTTCGAGCCAATTGTCTCAGTTTATGGACCAAAACAACCCGCTTTCAGAAGTGACGCACAAGCGTCGTGTGTCTGCACTTGGCCCAGGTGGTTTAACACGTGAGCGTGCCGGCTTTGAGGTACGCGATGTGCATCCAACGCATTACGGTCGTGTATGTCCAATTGAAACTCCTGAAGGTCCAAACATTGGTCTGATTAACTCGTTGGCGACTTATGCTCGCACTAACGATTACGGTTTCCTTGAGTCAGCCTACCGCCGAGTAGTTGATGGCAAAGTAACTGATGAAATCGATTACTTGTCAGCAATTAACGAAGCTGGGTTTGTTATTGCACAGGCTTCAGCGACTGTTGATAAAGATGGCAAGTTGACCGACGAGCTTGTATCAGTGCGTCATCAAAATGAATTTACTTTGAAGTCGCCAGAAGACGTTCAATATATGGACGTTTCACCTCGCCAGGTTGTTTCTGTTGCAGCATCGTTGATTCCATTTTTAGAGCACGATGATGCGAACCGCGCATTGATGGGTTCGAACATGCAACGTCAGGCAGTTCCAACATTGAAGGCTGATAAGCCTGTTGTCGGTACTGGTATGGAGCGCATTGTTGCGCAAGATTCTGGTGTGTGTGTTGTTGCGAAAAACGGTGGCGTAATTGAGCGTGTTGACTCTGGTCGAATCGTTGTTCGTGTAAACGATGATGAAGTTGAGAGCGGTGATGCAGGTGTAGACATCTACAACCTCACTAAGTACACCCGTTCAAACCAGAATACCTGTATTAATCAGCGCCCGATCGTTCGAGTTGGTGATCAAGTATCTCGTGGCGACGTACTTGCTGATGGTCCATCAGTTGATATGGGTGAGTTGGCGCTAGGCCAAAACATGCGTATCGCGTTCATGCCTTGGAATGGTTACAACTTTGAGGATTCGATTCTTGTTTCAGAGCGTGTGGTACAAGAAGATCGTTTCACTACTATCCATATTCAAGAGCTAACCTGTATCGCTCGTGATACCAAGTTAGGTAGCGAAGAAATTACTGCGGATATTCCAAACGTTGGTGAGGGTGCGCTATCGAAGCTAGACGAATCTGGTGTTGTTTACATCGGTGCTGAAGTAGGCCCCGGCGATATCCTTGTTGGTAAGGTGACACCAAAAGGTGAAACTCAATTAACGCCTGAAGAAAAACTGCTTCGCGCAATCTTCGGGGAAAAGGCCTCAGATGTTAAAGACACTTCGCTACGAGTGCCAACAAGTACGCGCGGTACTGTAATTGACGTACAGGTGTTTACGCGCGATGGTCTTGAAAAAGATGCGCGTTCGTTAGCAATTGAAAAAGCGCAATTAGATGAAGTACGTAAAGATCTAAATGAAGAGTACCGTATTGTCGAAGCAGCGACCTTCGAGCGTTTGCAGGCATCATTGATTGGTAACGCTGTACAAAGTGGCGCAGGCTTTAAGAAAGGTCACAAGTTAGCAGCAGAAGATCTTCAAGGTCTTGATAGCGATTCTTGGTTCAAGTTACGCATGTCTGATGATGCGCTTAACGAACAATTGGATCGCGCTTCAGAGCAGTTATCAGAGCGTCGTCGTATCCTCGATGAGAAGTTTGAAGATAAGAAGCGCAAGTTAGCTACTGGTGACGATTTAGCGCCTGGCGTACTGAAAATTGTTAAGTGTTATGTTGCCGTTAAGCGTCGCATCCAGCCTGGTGACAAAATGGCAGGTCGCCACGGTAACAAAGGTGTTATCTCCGTTATCATGCCAATCGAAGATATGCCTCACGACGCAAACGGTGAGCCAGTAGATATCGTTTTGAACCCACTGGGTGTGCCCTCGCGTATGAACGTGGGTCAGATTCTCGAAACTCACTTGGGTATGGCGGCGAAAGGTCTTGGTGTCAAAATTAACAACATGATTCGCGAGCAACGCAAAGTTGCTGAGATACGTGAGTTCTTGGAAGAGATCTACAACCAAACAGGTATCGCTAAAGATAAAGAAGATCTGAAATCGTTCTCCGATGAAGATGTTCTTGAGTTAGCACGCAATTTGACTGGCGGCGTTCCAATGGCAACCCCGGCGTTCGATGGCGCGAAAGAAACCGAGATTAAAGAGCTCTTACGTTTGGCTGATTTGTCCGATACTGGGCAAACGACTTTGTATGATGGCCGCACTGGCGACGAGTTTTCTCGCCCAGTCACCGTTGGTTACATGTATATGCTGAAACTCAATCACTTGGTTGATGACAAAATGCATGCACGTTCAACCGGATCATACAGTTTGGTTACGCAACAGCCATTGGGTGGTAAAGCACAATTCGGTGGTCAACGCTTCGGTGAGATGGAAGTGTGGGCGCTGGAAGCATACGGTGCGGCTTACACCCTGCAAGAAATGCTTACGGTTAAATCCGATGATGTGGCAGGTCGTACGAAGATGTATAAAAACATCGTCGATGGCGATCACCGCATGGAACCCGGTATGCCGGAATCTTTCAACGTATTGGTGAAAGAGATTCGTTCGCTAGGTATCAACATCGAACTAGAGCACGATCAGTAAGCAGCTGTATTGCAGTAACTGAATTAGATTAAACGTCAGTCCGTGGTGGGCGCCAACGCCCACTATGCCAAGCCAAACAGGATTGTCAGACAACACGGCACCTAAGGCATAAGCATCCACTGGAGGAAAGGCCTTGAAAGACTTATTGAACTTACTAAAAGCCCAAGGACAAGTAGAAGAATTCGACTCGATTCGCATTGCACTTGCATCACCAGAGATGGTGCGATCGTGGTCTTTTGGTGAAGTGAAAAAGCCAGAAACCATTAACTATCGTACCTTCAAGCCAGAGCGTGAAGGCTTGTTCTGCGCCAAGATTTTTGGTCCGGTAAAAGATTACGAATGTTTGTGCGGTAAGTACAAGCGCATGAAACATCGCGGCATCATTTGTGAGAAGTGCGGTGTAGAAGTGACCTTGTCTAAAGTTCGCCGTGATCGCATGGGTCACATTGAGTTGGCGAGTCCAGTTGCACACATTTGGTTTTTGAAATCACTACCAAGCCGTATCGGTTTGTTACTTGATATGACTTTGCGCAGCATCGAGCGCGTATTGTATTTCGAATCCTACGTCGTGACCGAGCCTGGTATGACTACGTTGGAAAAAGGCCAGCTCCTGACCGATGAGCAGTATTTCGAGGCTATGGAAGAGTTCGGTGACGAATTCGTAGCGAAAATGGGTGCTGAAGCGATTCAAGATTTGATGAGCGATATTAACCTTGAAAATGAAATCGCGCGTTTACGTGAAGAAATCCCTGCGACCAACAGTGAAACCAAAATTAAAAAGCTTTCTAAGCGCTTGAAGCTTTTAGAAGCTTTCTTCAACTCAGGTAACAAGCCTGAGTGGATGGTGATGGAAGTGCTTCCAGTTCTTCCACCTGATCTTCGTCCATTGGTTCCATTGGACGGTGGCCGCTTCGCGACATCTGACCTTAACGATTTGTATCGTCGAGTGATCAACCGTAACAATCGTTTGAAACGTCTTCTCGATTTGAATGCACCAGACATCATTGTGCGCAACGAAAAACGTATGCTGCAAGAGTCGGTTGATGCGTTGCTTGATAACGGTCGCCGTGGTCGTGCCATTACAGGTTCTAACAAGCGTCCATTGAAGTCGCTTGCCGACATGATTAAAGGTAAGCAAGGTCGCTTCCGTCAAAACTTGCTTGGTAAGCGCGTTGACTACTCTGGTCGTTCTGTAATTGTTGTAGGCCCAACCTTACGTCTACACCAGTGTGGTTTGCCTAAGAAAATGGCGTTGGAGTTGTTCAAGCCGTTTATTTTTAGCAAATTAGAATTACGTGGCTTAGCGACAACCATTAAAGCTGCGAAGAAAATGGTTGAGCGTCAAGAGCCTGTGGTTTGGGATATTCTTGACGAAGTGATTCGCGAGCATCCTGTATTGCTTAACCGTGCACCAACGCTTCACCGTTTGGGTATTCAAGCATTTGAGCCTGTATTGATTGAAGGTAAAGCGATTCAGTTGCACCCATTGGTTTGTGCTGCGTACAACGCGGACTTCGATGGTGACCAAATGGCGGTGCACGTACCATTGACGCTTGAAGCGCAACTTGAAGCGCGTGCGTTAATGATGTCAACAAACAATATTCTTTCACCAGCAAGTGGTGAACCAATTATCGTACCTTCACAGGACGTTGTATTGGGTCTTTATTGGATGACGCGTGAGCGCACCAACGCAAAAGGCGAAGGGATGGCTTTTGCCGATGTTGCTGAAGTATCCCGTGCCTATCACGGTAAGATTGTTGATCTTCAAGCGAGAGTAAAAGTTCGCATCAGTGAAAATGTCATCGGCGAAGATGGTGAAACGACTGCAAATACGTCCATGGTCGACACGACCGTAGGTCGCGTGTTGTTGTGGGACATCGTACCCGAAGGTCTTCCGTTCTCTGCCGTTAACCGGGCAATGGTAAAAAAAGCGATCTCAGAAGTTATTAACTCTTGCTACCGTGTTGTTGGTTTGAAAGCGACTGTTATTTTTGCTGACCAGTTGATGTACATGGGCTACGAATACTCAACTAAATCTGGTTCGTCTATTGGTGTTAACGACTTCACTATCCCCGATGAAAAAGCAGACATTATTAACCAGGCTGAAGAAGAAGTGCTTGAGATTGAAAGCCAATTTGCTTCAGGTTTGGTAACACAGGGCGAAAAATACAACAAAGTTATTGATATCTGGTCGCGCGCAAACGATCTCGTAGCGAAATCGATGATGGAAGGTATCAGTACTGAGTCTGTTATTAACCGTGACGGCGAAGAAGAGAAACAAGCCTCCTTTAACTCGGTATTTATGTATGCCGATTCAGGTGCGCGTGGCTCCCCCGCACAGATTCGTCAGCTTGCCGGTATGCGTGGTTTGATGGCGCGTCCAGATGGTTCGATCATCGAAACGCCGATTACTGCAAACTTCCGTGAAGGCTTGAGCGTAAACGAATACTTTATTTCTACCCACGGTGCTCGTAAAGGTTTGGCGGATACCGCACTCAAAACAGCGAACTCGGGTTATCTAACTCGTCGTTTGGTAGATGTTGCTCAAGATTTGGTTGTTACCGAAGAAGACTGTGGCACAACCGAAGGCTTAACCATGGCGCCTGTTATCGAGGGTGGTGACATCATCGAAACGTTGGGTGATCGTATCCTGGGTCGTGTTGTTGCACAGGATGTAGTGAAACCAGAGTCTGATGAGATCTTGGTGCCTGCTGGTACGATGATCGACGAAGCGTGGGTTAAGCGCATCGAAGAGATGAGTATTGATGAGGTAATCGTTCGTTCACCCATCAGTTGTGAAACTCGCTACGGCATCTGTTCACAATGTTATGGTCGCGATCTGGCTCGCGGGCATATCGTTAACGTTGGTGAAGCTGTTGGTGTTATTGCAGCTCAGTCAATCGGTGAGCCTGGTACGCAGTTAACCATGCGTACCTTCCACATTGGTGGTGCTGCAAGCCGAGCGTCGGCAGCGGATAGCGTTGAAGTGAAACAAGACGGTCGTGTGCGTTTCCACAATGTGAAGCTAGTACGCCGAGCCGATAAAGAGCTTGTTGCTGTGTCTCGTTCTGGTGAGATCTCTGTATCTGATGCATCTGGTCGCGAGCGTGAGCGTTATAAGATTCCTTATGGTGCCGTTATTAGTGTTGAAGATGGCGCAGAGGTTAGCGGTGGTAGCATCGTTGCGAAATGGGATCCGCATACTCACCCAATTATTACCGAAGTGGCAGGTCGTATCTTGTTCTCTGGTATGGAAGAAGGGTTGTCTGTCCGTCGACAAACTGATGAGTTAACGGGTCTTACATCTATTGAGGTTATTGACCCAGCTGAGCGTCCATCTGCAGGTAAAGATCTCAAGCCAACCGTTACGCTGGTTGACGAAAATGGTGAAGAGCTATGTTTGGCTAACACCAATGTACCAGCTCATTACATGTTGCCACCTAAAGCTATCTTGAGCTTGGTGGATGGTGATGACATCGGTGTGGGTGACGTTATTGCACGTATTCCGCAAGAAAGTTCGAAGACTCGCGATATTACGGGTGGTCTACCTCGCGTTGCCGACTTGTTCGAAGCGCGTAAGCCAAAAGAGCCTTCAATTCTTGCAGAAATCACTGGTACCGTTTCGTTCGGTAAAGAAACTAAAGGCAAGCGTCGCTTGGTTATCACACCAACCGATGGTAAGCCATTAGAAGATGGCTCTACACACTACGAAGTCTTGATTCCTAAGCATCGTCAATTGACCGTGTTTGAGGGTGAACAAGTAGTGAAAGGTGAGGTTGTATCGGATGGTCCAAGTAACCCACACGATATTCTTCGCCTACAAGGTATCGAAGCCTTGGCTCGTTACATCACTAACGAAATCCAAGACGTTTACCGCTTACAAGGTGTAAAAATTAACGATAAGCACATTGAGACGATCCTTCGTCAAATGTTGCGTAAGGTTGAAATCACCGACATGGGTGAATCGACCTTCGTTAAAGGTGAGCAAGTGGAATACTCTCGCGCTCTTGAAGAGAACGAGGTTTTGCGAGCCGAAGACAAGTTGCCTGGTAAATACGATCGACTATTGCTCGGTATTACCAAAGCGTCATTGGCGACAGAGTCGTTCATCTCAGCGGCATCGTTCCAGGAGACAACTCGCGTTCTTACCGAAGCAGCAGTTACCGGTAAAGTTGATACCTTGCGCGGCTTGAAAGAGAACGTGGTTGTGGGTCGCTTGATCCCAGCCGGTACTGGTTTGGCTTATCATGCTGAGCGTAAGAAGAAGCGTGAAGCTGAAGTGGTTAGCTCTGAAGGCGTCAGTGCAGAAGACGTCGAAGCGGCTCTCACCGAAGCGCTTAAATCTAGCGCTTCCTAGTATCGCCCATAGCGTATTGTAAATATCTAAGTATTCGGGGTTAGCTGCTTGACTGTGGCTAACCCCCTCTTTACAATGCGCAACCCAATTTTTGTAGGCCGTCTGCTATTTGGGCGGCCATTTTATTTAGAGTGTTCATCTGTAGATGGGCACAACACAGGGTTCTACCATAGACCCAGAGCATTTGGAGACGAGTTAATGGCAACAATTAACCAGTTGGTGCGTAAGCCACGTAAGCGCAAAGTCCAAAAAAGTGACGTACCTGCGCTACAAGGCAACCCACAAAAGCGTGGTGTTTGTACTCGCGTTTACACCACCACACCTAAAAAGCCTAACTCCGCAATGCGTAAAGTTTGCCGTGTGCGCTTAACCAACGGTTATGAAGTCACTTCATACATCGGTGGTGAAGGCCATAACTTGCAAGAGCATAGCGTGGTTTTGATTCGCGGCGGTCGTGTAAAAGATTTGCCAGGTGTGCGTTATCACACTGTACGCGGTAGCTTAGATACCTCAGGTGTTAGCGATCGTAAGCAAGGTCGTTCGAAATACGGTACTAAACGTCCTAAGTAAATAGACTTATTACTTGCCGCTGAGTAGCACTCGTTACTCAGCTTATATTAGTAAGGCTGAGCTCGGTTTTTGAGTCTCAGAATCCCCCTGAAGAGGAAAGAGAAATGCCAAGAAGACGCGTTGTCGCAAAACGTGAAGTGTTGCCTGATCCTAAATTCGGTAACGTTACGCTCGCAAAATTCATGAACATGGTAATGGTTAGCGGTAAAAAATCCGTTGCTGAGCGTATTGTTTATGGTGCACTTGAAATCGTTCAAGAAAAATTAAACAAAGATCCGCTAGAGACTTTCGACGAAGCGCTTGAAAACGTTGCGCCAATCGTTGAGGTTAAGTCCCGTCGCGTGGGTGGTGCTACTTACCAGGTGCCTGTTGAGGTTCGTCCTGCACGTCGTCAAGCGCTTGGTATGCGCTGGTTGGTTGAGTACTCTCGTCAGCGTGGCGAGAAGTCAATGCCTCAACGCCTAGCCGGTGAAATGATTGACGCCGCACAAGGCAAAGGCGGTGCAGTCAAGAAACGTGAAGACGTCCACCGCATGGCAGAAGCCAACAAAATGTTCTCGCATTACCGCTTCTAAGAACATCTTTGTGTGGTATATAAAGGCAGCCTTTACGCTGCCTTTTTCGCATTAAACGTTTTAGCTTTTGTTTTTAATTTCAAATTTCATTGATTCTGGAGATCGCTGTAGTGGCTCGTAAAACTCCACTTGCACGTTATCGCAATATTGGTATTTGTGCCCACGTTGATGCTGGGAAAACAACGACCACTGAGCGTGTTTTGTTTTATACCGGCTTGTCTCACAAAATTGGTGAAGTTCATGATGGTGCTGCCACCATGGATTGGATGGAGCAAGAGCAAGAGCGTGGTATAACCATTACCTCCGCCGCTACGACGTGTTTTTGGCGAGGAATGGATGCGCAGTTCGACGAGCATCGCATTAACATCATTGATACTCCTGGGCACGTTGACTTCACTATCGAGGTAGAGCGTTCATTGCGAGTGCTGGATGGTGCGGTGGTTGTGTTGTGTGGTTCGTCTGGTGTTCAACCGCAAACTGAAACGGTATGGCGTCAAGCAAACAAGTACGAAGTTCCTCGCATGGTGTTCGTCAATAAGATGGATCGTGCGGGTGCTAGCTTTGATATGGTGGTCAAGCAGTTGGGCGAGCGCTTAGGTGCGAATGCTGTTCCGCTGCAGATGACGATTGGGGCTGAGGATGAGTTCAAGGGTGTTGTTGATCTCATTAAAATGAAAGCCATCCTCTGGAATGAAGAGGATATGGGTACCACCTTTGAATATGGTGAGATTCCGGCTGAGCTACAAAAAAAGTGCGAAAAAATGCACGAATACTTGGTGGAAGCTGCGGCAGAAGCCAACGAAGAGTTAATGGAAAAATACCTTGAGGGTGGCGAATTAAGCGAAGCAGAGGTCAAACAAGGTATTCGCATGCGTACACTGGCGAATGAAATTGTGCCTGTGTTAGGTGGTTCGGCCTTTAAGAATAAGGGTGTTCAAGCTGTACTAGACGCTGTGATCGAGTATTTACCTTCGCCGACGGAAGTTAAAGCTATCGAGGGTGTTCTAGAGGACGGAGAAACCGTAGAAACGCGTGAAGCAGACGATAAAGCCCCATTTGCTGCGCTTGCATTTAAAATCGCAACAGATCCATTTGTGGGCACGCTTACCTTTTTCCGCGTTTATTCTGGCGCACTCAACTCTGGTGATGCGGTATACAACCCGGTTAAAGGTAAGAAAGAGCGTATTGGCCGTATGGTGCAGATGCACTCCAATAATCGGGAAGAAATTAAAGAGGTTCTTGCTGGCGACATTGCCGCAGGTATAGGCCTAAAGGATGTCACCACAGGTGATACATTGTGTGCTAGCGGTTCTATTATCACGCTAGAGCGTATGGAATTTCCAGAGCCGGTGATCTCTGTTGCGGTGGAGCCCAAGTCAAAAGCTGATCAAGAAAAAATGGGCGTTGCGTTGGGCAAGTTAGCTCAGGAGGATCCGTCTTTTAGGGTTCGTACCGATGAAGAAACCGGGCAAACTATCATATCGGGTATGGGTGAGCTTCATCTCGATATTCTAGTTGATCGCATGCGTCGAGAGTTTAGCGTCGAAGCGAATATCGGTAAGCCACAGGTTGCTTACCGCGAATGTATTCGTAACACATGTGAAGTCGAAGGCAAGTTTGTGCGTCAATCTGGTGGCCGGGGTCAGTACGGGCATGTGTGGGTTAAGTTCGAGCCTGCAGAAGATTCCGAGGCAGAAGGGCTAGAGTTCGTAAACGAGATCGTCGGTGGTGTTGTACCGAAGGAGTATATTCCTGCTGTTCAAAAGGGTATTGAAGAGCAGATGCAGAATGGTATTTTGGCTGGTTATCCGTTACTTGGTCTTAAAGCAACGTTGTATGATGGCTCGTTCCATGATGTTGACTCCTCTGAGATGGCCTTTAAGATTGCGGCAAGTATGGCAACCAAAAAGTTGGCCGACGTTGGCGGCGCTGTTTTACTTGAGCCGGTGATGAAGGTTGAGGTGGTGACGCCGGAAGAAAATATGGGTGATGTGGTAGGTGACTTGAATCGCCGCCGCGGCTTGATTCTAGGTATGGATGAAAACCCATCGGGTAAAGTTGTTAATGCCGAAGTGCCTCTAGGCGAAATGTTCGGTTATGCGACTGACCTTCGTTCAGCAACCCAAGGGCGAGCTACATTTACCATGGAGTTTGGTAAATATGCGGAAGCCCCTAGCAATATTGCTGATGAAATTCGAGCAAAAAACGGTAGATAAATTTCTAATTAATTATTTTCTAGAGGACCTTTAAAGTGGCAAAAGAAAAGTTTGAACGTAGTAAACCCCACGT
>JAWSVE010000014.1:0-24316 GCA_033852115.1 Cellvibrionaceae bacterium
TTACGTGGGGTTTACTACGTTCGAATTTTTCCTTCGCCATTGCGGAAGCCTCCTCGACTCAGCCCAACAATCAAATGTAACGGGCCATTAACGACAATTTAAATAAAACCAACATACAAAAGCCCACAGCAGCACCCGCCACCATGGACAAAAACTGGAGCTCATAACCGGATTTGAACCGGTGACCTCTTCCTTACCAAGGAAGTGCTCTACCGACTGAGCTATATGAGCCAAAAAGCCTTCGCTATGCCTACAAACCGCTTAAAGCAATTAGCGCATATCAAATTGGAGCGGGCAGCGGGAATCGAACCCGCATCATCAGCTTGGAAGGCTGAGGTTCTACCACTGAACTATGCCCGCCTAACTCAGCGACAAACCCACACAGCGCATAAGCAGCAGCCCGGGCCTGACAGACAGACTCAACCGGTCTGCTCGCATAAAACTGTAATGGTGCAGGGGGGTGGATTCGAACCACCGAAGCTTGCGCGTCAGATTTACAGTCTGATCCCTTTGGCCACTCGGGAACCCCTGCGAAAGTAGCCGGCCATTGTCCGGCTCGACCCCACTGTTGTCAACCAACGAAACATTAAAAAGTTTAATAATTTCTGATAGTTAGACGTGGAGCTTTATTATCACCACCTCTGCTACTAACCCAGAGTGATTACGCCCCAAGCCAGATACCTGACTTGGGGCGTTATAAAGTGGAGCTGGTGAGAGGAGTTGAACCCCCGACCGGCTGATTACAAGTCAGCTGCTCTACCAACTGAGCTACACCAGCTCTTCACAACTCCGAAAGCGTCAATCGATGACTACCCTCAAGAGTGGAGCGCGGATTCTAGAGAAACTTTTACTCGCTGGCAACAGGTGGGCAGAAATTTTGTCGACGTTCTAGCCCTTCTTCTGCCGTCAGCAGGTTTTGCCAGGCCTCTTCGTCTAAATTTTTAGCAATTCCAGGCTGAACCACCACCCAAACTTCGCGATAAGAGCGCGCAACTTCTTTAAGCTCAGCCGGATAACCGTCTTCGCGCATTTCTTTAAGTCTTTGCTGAGCTAACTCAACCTTGCTGAACATACCAAAAGAAATGCCGTTTTCCAGCTCACCTTTTGGTATGACGTAGCTATCCACTCCTTTTGCCTGGAGCTCTCGAAGCGTTTCATATGCTTGCTTTCGAGTATCTTGAGCCGGTAGGTATACCCAGTATCCAATTTCACCCGGAATCTCAACCTCGCGCACCACCCCAGGCACATCAAAGGCTGCCAGCCGCTCGACAAAGTATTCAGCCCGCAGCAACCGCGGAAACGGACCGATCAAGGTGCACAAAGGCTCGTCGGGAGAGCCTTCAGACCTTAAATCAACTCGAGGTTTGCTCGCGAGCAAGGCTTGACGCTCCTCTAGCTCTAGCTCACTTAGGAGACTTAAAGAGGGGACATTTTGCTTCAAAACAGGTGCTTTGGCCGAGTGCTCTTCAGTGACCGGGTTTAGGGTTGCCAATTGCCAACCCAGCACCACTACATTTATCACTATCAGACTAATGACAACCCATCGCATTATTATTGATTCTCCATTCCAGAGCGTGACCAACACACGACTTATCAACGGGACACTACACTATGGCAATGCATAGGCCAAGCCGTCCAACACCAACTGCTCACGCAACAAAACCCCATCACTATTAAGATGAGGCAAGAGTTTTGAAGCATCCCCCCCTGATAAAAAGGTCGTCACATTGGTATTGCCTAACTGGGATTTCGCTGAACACACTAATCCGAGAACCATCTGCAAACACCCCTGACTAACCGCTTCAAGCGTCGTAGCGCCAGGCTTAAGCTCGGCTATTTCTGCAGCAGGAGGCACCTGAACTGCATGTGTTCCAGAAAACAGCGCCTGCCTCATCAACTCAAAGCCGGGTACTATATACCCACCTAAGTGAATACCTTGAGCATCCACCAAGTCGACCGTAATTGCAGTTCCACAACTGACCACAACACAACATGAACGACTTTCGTTATACGCTGCTAATACCGCAAGCCAACGATCCACACCCAATTTTGCTGGCTCAACATACCCCTGCTCAACGCCCGCACACAGCGGCTGAACCTTGGCCACCTCAACCTCACACCCCCAGTTCTTCGACGACAAAGCACTAATCTCATTTAAGCGATCAGCTCCAGCAACGCAGCCAACCCGGACTCTACGTATCTCGCCAAGCCCCGACAGAGACTCCGCCATATCGGCATACAGACAAGCTCCTGCCTGCACATTTCCTGACCCCTGCAATCGCCACTTGAGCCGAGTATTACCGGCATCTAAATCTAAAATCACAACCTAACTCGCACGCCGCAAACTGGCTTCACCACCGTAGATTAATTGCTCGTCACCACTGGCGCTGTGCAACCTTAGAGCGCCGTTGTCAGACACCCCCAACACTCGCCCCTCAGTAACTTGGTCGCCAGCCGTAATACACACATCGCGATCGCGGAAAAGATCAAACGCCTCCCACTCCTCTCGGAGGGGAGCAAACCCGCCAGCCTCAAATTCAGATAAGATCACCAATAACTCATGCACTAAGTCACCCGCGAGCGTGTTACGAGAAACCTTCTTAATATCGCCAACGCTGACCCAAGCCTGGTCTATGTCTTTAGCTTCAGATTCCAACATATGGACGTTGATCCCAACTCCCACTACAACCTGGCAGACGCCCGATGCATCGCCAGTCATTTCCAACAATACACCAGCAACTTTGTGATGATTAATTAGCACATCATTCGGCCACTTGAGTTGAACCCCTTCCACACCGTGATTGGTCAAGGCTCTAGCAATTGCCAGCCCTATAGCCAAACTCAACCCCTCTAGCGCAGCAACGCCGCTAACGAATTGCCAACCAAGAGACAGGTAGATGTTACGGCCATAAGGGCTAACCCACTGCCGCCCCTGGCGACCGCGGCCAGACGTTTGATGCTCCGCAAGGCATAGTAGGCCGTGACCGGCACCGTCTTGAGCACGATTCATCACATGGGTGTTGGTCGAATCAATAGACCCAAACAACTCAATGCCAGTCAAATGAGTAAGCATCTGTTCCGAGACTTGCGCTTTTAGTTTAGTCAATTCGAGCAATTCCAAACCGTTAGGTAGACGATACCCCCGCCCTTTCACGCTCTCGACACACAACCCCATCCCTTCCAGTTTTTTAAGCTGTTTCCAAACTGCAGTACGACTGACTCCCAGTGCTGCCCCCAACTCCTCACCAGAGTGAATGCCCCCATCAGCAAGAATCTCAATGACTTTTTCAATATTCATGGTTTAACTTCTCAACAATTAACGCGCTCAGATTTAGCCCCAGCACCATGCGCTGGCCACCACTAAATTACAAAATTTTCTAAGAGTTGGAGATGTAGGTGCGGTGGTATCGCTCACCAAGCTGAGTAAGCACCTCATACCCGATTGTGTTGGCCGCAACGGCCAAGTCATCAACACCTTGATGGGGCCCCAGCAACTCAACTTGACCTATATTTAACTCCTCGGGGACCGCAGTAACATCAAAGACGACGGTATCCATCGAAACACGCCCCACCATATCGACGCGGTGCCCACCAACGTACCCACACCCCTGATTACTTAGGCAGCGAAAAATACCATCGGCATAGCCACCCTGGACGATCGCCAACCTTCGGCACTCCCCTTCAGCAATCTGGAAGGTCGCTCCATACCCAACCGTTGCCGCACCACAGACGCGCTTAACTTGAGCTACCGGCAACATTAAAGACACTGCAGCCTGCATCGGGTTGGGCTTTCCTGGCAAAGGGTTACCGCCATATAGAGAATAGCCAGGTCGCACAATATCACCGTGGTAATCGGCCCCAAGGAAAACACCAGAGGAATTTGCAAAGCTTGTTCGGACCGACGAAACAACGCTCAGGAGCTGCTCATGACATAGTCGAAAGCGAGCCAACTGAACGGCGTTGAGTGAGTGACCTGGCTCATCTGCACACGCTAAATGGCTCATCATGCAACCAGGGTTTGCATTGTGAACAACACCAGGAGAGCGCAACAGGTGATCGAACTCCTCCATTGTGAGCCCCAGGCGATGCATCCCCGTATCAATCTTTATAACACTCTCTAGCGCCTCACCGCTCTGGCGGCAATACTCGGACCACTGAGCTACGAGCTCTGAGGTGAAGAGCACTGGGATAAATTTATGGTGCTGACATAACGAAAATGCATCGACGGTCACTCCGGAAAGGATATAAATATCCGCATTCCGCTCATTCAGAATCGCGCGCAACTGCAAAGCCTCATCGACAGTCGCAACAAAAAACTGTCGACACCCCGCACCTGCTAGGGCAGACGCAACCTCCGAGACACCCAACCCATAGGCATCCGCTTTGACAACAGCGGATACCTGGCAGTCAACACCAACCTCCTCAACAATCCGGCGCCAATTCGCTTGGATAGCATTAAGGTCTACAATTAGATGGCCTGCTGCCTTATTCATAGTTTCTTCCACTGACATCCACGTGCCATGCAGCGACAAATAAAAGTGATTGCGAGTCGTCTGCGCGCATCTAACCAGCTTTTAGTAAAAATGACCAGCACGACAAAAGCTTCCGAATATGCCTGAAACCGACCATTCAGAGGCGCAACCTGGACAAAGTATTAACTTGGTCACATATTCATAGGCATAGCATTTAATGAAAGTTGCACTCTGCGCCGCTTAGCTCTAAAGTCGCCTAAATCATCTTAGGCTTGATGGGCGGACACTATCGAGACTAATTATCGATAGCACTAACAACCCTATTTACCTACTAGATAGCCAACGGAGCATTCTTTCGGATGTACAGCGCAAACGTCATCAAGCTAGCCATTGAAATTCGGCGCAGACTACCGGAAAGCTCGAAGCACCTGCTGTGTCTATCGGACCCAGAATTAATGGAACAGTTACTAGAGCTGTTTCACCTCCAAACTGAACCCACCATCCGTCAGCTCATAGAGCGCGTGATGGAAGCCGCTGGCCCCACATGGCTAGAGAGGCTATCAAGCAGTCAACGACTGGTATCCTCCCACCACCTGCACGCCCCTACAACAAGGCGCCAACCACAACTGGGGGCAAACTCAGCCGCACCCAGCCCATCGCCCGGTTTGCGCTTGGTTTCCCCTCCATCTAAGAAACACTTACATTAGTCCTCTACCCTAGCACTCTAAATAGTGGCTATGGCATAATTCGCCGTTTGGGTAGACTCCCAACCACGGGACTTGGTATATGTTTTTAAAGGGGATGCTGTAATCGCAATGAAGAAGCGCGTACTCGTGCTGGGGTATTCTCAGACAGGACAATTGTCTCGCATAACAGACTCTATCATCAGCCCGCTGATTGGAGCATCTGAGGATATTGAGGTTATTAAGCAACCCATCGAACCCAGCACACCATTCCCGTTCCCGTGGCCGTTTGTGACGTTCTTTAACAACTTCCCTGACACGGTTTACGAAACGCCCATCGAACTCAAACCCCTAAGTATTGACGTTAACGCTGACTACGACTTGGTGATTTTGTGCTACACAGTATGGTTTTTGTCACCCTCTCGACCGGTAGGCACGTTTTTAAACTCTGAGACTGCCAAAACATTACTGAAAGACAAACCTGTCGTTACGGTTATAGGGTGCCGCAACATGTGGTTAATGGCTCAGGAAAAAGTCAAAGAAAAGCTTCGCAATTGCGGCGCAAAACTCATAGATAACATTGTGCTAACAGACCAAGCGGATAGCTTTGCGTCATTATTCGCGACACCACTTTGGATGTTATCGGGTAGCAAGGGTCCATTTCTTGGCGGGCTTATTCCTAAAGCGGGGGTTAGCGAAGCAGACATTAACAATGCCAGCCGATTTGGCGAAGTCATTCGTAACAAGCTAATTGAATCTAATACCCCCTTGCAAACCATGCTAACCGGGCTTGGCGCAGTCAAAGTTGACGAAAAGGTTATCGCATCAGAAAAAATTGCCCATCGCAGTTTTAGAATCTGGGGGAAATTACTGCTATCGCTTGGACCACAATCGTCCTTACCTCGAAAAGCAGTTATATTTATTTACTTCACGTTTTTGGTCATTATGCTGCTTACTGTTGTGCCTCTAAATGCGCTCATCAAGAAGCTATTAGCACCAGTGACCCATGAACATATTCAAGCGCAAAAAACGTATTACGCGGCGCCCTCCGGCGAAGCGACAAGTTATCTGGAGCAACAATCTTGAGCGACAACTCCGTTTATATTACAAATCTGGGGGCATTTTTACCGAACCCGCCGGTCGACAACGACAACATGGAACGCATTCTGGGTCAGGTAGGACCTAGACCTTCGCGGGCCCGCCGCTTAATATTACGCAGCAACGGCATCAAGAACCGTCACTACGCCATCGACCCCACGAGCTTGGAATTTAATTTTAATAACGCCCAGCTAACAGCAGAAGCGGTGAAAAAAGTCAGCGAAGGCACAATCGATCTCAATGAATTAGATTGCTTAACCTCGGGTACTTCCATTGCCGATCAATTAATGCCAAACCATGCGGTCATGGTTCAAGGCGAGCTAGGTATCAACCCACTCGAAGTAGCGGGTACTGCTGGCGTCTGCCTTGCCGGTATGACTGCCTTCAAATACGCCTACCTTGGAATTAAAGCTGGAGAATTTAAGTCTGCTATCGCTACCGGCTCCGAGCTCGCTTCAGCGTCAATGCAAGCAAGAAATTTCCAAGCAGAATCTGATGTGCTTGTTGAAGCGCTCGGGAAAAAACCTGAGCTTGCATTTGAAAAAGATTTCTTGCGCTGGATGCTATCCGATGGTGCTGGCGCAGCACTGCTCGAACCTCAACCAGCAAAAGATCGACTATCTTTAAAAGTCGATTGGCTCCATATTTTCTCCTATGCGGGTGAGATGGAAACATGCATGTATGCTGGCGCCGTCAAAAATGAAGATGGCAGCACAACGGGCTGGCAGATGTTCAATCAGGAAGAGCGAAACAACCAGTCTGTATTGGCTGTTAAACAAGACGTTAAGTTATTAAACGAAAACGTTATGCTCTACACAGTTCAAAAGCCTATTGCCGAGTTGGTGGAACGCTACCAACTAACGCCAGACCAGTTCGATTATTTCTTGCCACACTACTCTTCACACTTCTTCCGCGACGAAGTGTCTTATCGTTTGCAGCAAGGTGGACTAGACATCCCTCAAGAGCGGTGGTTCACCAACCTAAGCGAGAAAGGAAACACTGGCTCTGCATCGATCTACATTATGCTCGACGAACTCTACCATTCAGGAAAACTCGAAAAAGGCCAGCGCCTGCTCTGTTACATTCCTGAAAGTGGACGTTTTTCTTCTGCCATGATGAGCCTCACCGTTGCCTGATAAATTAGTGCTTCTATGAAAAAGAACGATGTCCCTCAAGATAGCGTGTCGACTTACGCGGGCCAGCGTAAACTTTTTTATGCTACGGATGACAAAGGCAATTACCTAGGCGTTCAATCTAGTGGCTGGGAAGTTGAGGGCGAAGCAACCAAAGAGGCCATTCGCGAAATTGAAAGTGATTGCTTCAGGGCTTGGCAACAAGCCCAACAGGGCATCAGCTCGCCCCTTGAGTATCACATGTATAACAATCGAATGGACCTCCCGATGCTGGCACAAACTGTTGGCATGTTTCAGTGGCGAGTAAAGCGTCATTTTAAGCCCAGTGTTTTCAACACACTTCCAGATAAAACTCTCACCCGTTACGGTGATGCCTTGGGATTGGAACTATCGCAACTAAAGAGCATCCCAGTCGAATTTAGCACACCACAATAATTAAGTTGAACCTAACATGACTGATATAACTACCGCTACGACTGACGTCGACAGCGAGAGCCCCGCCAACCCTTTTGCGGTGCAAGATACCAGCTTTAACCATATCCAGTCAGCGCATTGCGAGAGTGGCGTCGCTGCAGGTTTATCTAGCCACTACGGCCTACCTCTTTCAGAGCCTATGGCATTCGGCTTAGCCGGAGCGCTCACGTTTGCCTATATTCCGTTTATTAAATTGTTTGGCATGCCGATGATCGCCTACAGAATGCCGCCAAAAGCTATCATAAAAGGGCTGCAAAAACGGACCGGGATAAAGTTCGAATTTAAAACGTTCCGCAACGAAGAACACGGCATGGCCGCGCTTGATAACTTGTTATCAGAAGGCAAGCCAGTTGGGCTACAAACTAACGTATATTGGCTACCTTATTTCCCCCGAGAAATGCAGTTCCACTTCAACGGGCACAACCTTATTGCCTTTAAGAAACACGAAGGCGATTACCTTGTCAGCGATCCTGTATTTGAAACCGCGCTTCGCTGCGATGCGAAAGGCCTAAAGAAAGCGCGCTTTGCTAAAGGCGCACTGGCAGCCAAAGGCTTGATGTACTACCCCAAGACAATGCCTCAAGCACTCGATTTACCCGCCGCAATAAAAAAAGCGATTAAAGCCAATTACAAAGTAATGCACGCGCCCTTGCCGTTCATTGGCATCAAAGGCATTCGCTATCTCGGCAAACAAATCATAAAACTTGCCAAACACCCTATTAAAAAAGACAAACATCTTAATTTGTATTTAGGGCACATTGTTAGGATGCAAGAAGAGATTGGCACTGGCGGTGCCGGCTTTCGTTTTATTTATGCCGCATTTCTTAAAGAGGCTGCACAGCACTTGGAGCCGGAGCTTTTAACTCAAGCGTCTAAACAAATGACAGAAGCTGGGGACGAATGGAGAAACTTTGCATTACATGCAAGTAAAATGACTCGAAACCGTATGCCGATGGACGCAGAAAAGCTTAACAACATCCTCAACGCCTGCGCAGACAAAGAAGCTGAAGTTTGGCGGCTTCTAAAAAGGCTATTTTAGTCCTGCCATAACTTAGCGACACATTGATGCCACCGAGCTGGTGATTATGCGCGAGAGACATGTAGGAGCGTGTAGCGTCCCGTTGGATCGGCATTAATGTGCAACATCGATTTACCAGTACCTGAATTCAAATACTGCAATATCCCTTCTACAGTCGGGCTATCATAATAAGCGTCCTGACGAACATAGTCGTTGCAACGCTGTATCCCTGACGATTGCTGAATAGAAGCCCTGACATCGACAGGCAAATGCTGGCCGCACCAGAGTTCTGTTTCGGAAATACCTGTCTGGGCCTTTAGCCAATCCTGTAGAGCCTCCAAACTATCAAAATAACCGATGTGATTCACGTACCCCAACACAGGAAACACTGACGTTAGTGGCCGACTTTTACTCGATACCAACAACCAATTGGTTGCCTCTGCAACACTGCGTTCTGGGCTAACTGATAAGCGCCGACGATGATTTGCCAATGGTGAAGAGCAACTCTCAACGCTGCCCACCAAAGCGGCTGGCATTGCGGTCACACTTAAATCTAACTGGGCTGCAGTGAGTGCTGCAACAACCGGTTCATAGTAATTGGATACAAAGTTACTGCGACCGTAGAGCTGTAAGACTTTCGCCACGTAGAAACACGCGGCATTGCTGACTGAGTTTACAAAATTCAGAGGAGCTGGAGGATGCCGATCTCTAACCAGCTCATCCAGCAACTGACTGGTGACACCGGTGTCGCCTCGACACGATGAAAAATACACTCCCGTTTGCTCAGGCAGCTCACGTCCAGCCGCGCACTCACTTGCTCCAATTAATGCCAACTGGACAAAACGCGTTAAGCGCCTCGGAACATTTTTAACATATTGTTTCAGTACTGGCTTCAAGTCGACTAAGGTATCTGTATCTTCACCATAAACATTGCTATAGGTTCCGACGGCGTGAATGGCAAGTGGAGGAAGCTGGAGGCTCATGACAGCTCTCCCTCTAACGCAATCACTAGCGATGTATTGTTGCCTCCGAAGCCAAAATAATTTAGCAAATAGAACCCCGGCAACGCCTCGCTTGGTGTTTGATTTAACACAAAACCTAAGTTCTCCCCCTCATTAGAAAGACCTGGCGTTCCAGGAACGAAGCCCTGCTGGATCGCCGCACCGAACAGTAACAGCTCGGACAGACCGCAGGCACCAAGCGTGTGACCAATAAAGGGTTTAATAACAGCACACCGAGGCAATTCAGGAAAAACTGACAGCATACCTTTCGCTTCCGCCGCATCTCCTCCGATAGTCGCAGTGCCATGACACTTAATGGCCTGTATATCGCTCCACTCGATATCCGCACTCGTTAAAGCCTGCCTGATAACGTCAGCAACCGCTGTACCATCCTCGTGAGTAATTGACATGCTGTAGGTATCACAAAGGTTTGCCCCACCGGCAATGCTAATTGATCGTTGACCATCTACAGGGGGCCTAGCTGAAAGCACAGCAGCAGCGCAACTTTCCCCTAACACGATGCCATCACGTCGTTCGTCAAACGGCGCGACGCCATTCTGACTAATTAGCTGTAACCCCTGAAAACCATATGTCGTCGTATCGTTAGCAAACTCTACGGTTAACACCAACGCATGTTCTATCAAGCCAGATTGGATCGCCAAATGAGCGTACCAGGCGGCATTGGCGCTTGATGTACAGGCTGTATTGAAACTCAAATCAGGCCCTTTTATCCCGAAGCGTTTGCGAATATTTTCGGCCACAATAGCCATTCCGCACTCCGCTAAGGGTATCGCATTGTCCTCGTCCTCAAGCGCTTTCGCATAGCGAATTTCTTCCCGTGCAATATCGAAGGACGACGAACCCAAAAACAAACCCATAGCGGCGACTTCCTGCTCATTTAAGCCTGCGTCGCTAATAGCGGTTTGAATAATATTGGTTAGAACGAACTCATACCGAACATCGGCATCATGGTAATCACACCCTGAGAGCAGAAAGTATGGGACTTTAGTTTCAGTACCGGTTAAACGGCAATCGAGCTTTGAAGGAGATCCAGGCTTTTGCCGAAGTAACGGCACACTGGCAGGCAGGTTATCTCCAAGAACCGAGTGACAACTAGCGCCAATGATATAGGTGGAGTTACTGTAAAGCGGCATTGTTAAGCAGATTTCGCAGCAATGATCGTATCGGCAAGCGAGTCAACCGAACGGAGCGCTTTGCGCGCAGCGGGACCGTTTTCAATCCTAACATCGTAGGTTTTTTGGACCCACATGGAAATTTGTAACGCGTCCAATGAATCGAGGTCCAACCCTCCTCCTATCAGTTGCTCCTCGGTGCCAATCTCACTTGGCTCCATATCCTTATCACATTCCTCGACAATCATCTCTTTGAGCGTTGCGATCAACTCTTGCTTATCCATTAAAACCCACTTTTTGGTACTTTCGGCTGCTTAAAAGCGCATACGCTTCATCAGCAGAAGGTAACTAATCACAATTAACGTAGCCCCAAATGCTGCGAGCACAGCAACCTTAGGCCAGACCATCGCAAAGCCGCCAGAGCGAAGCAACACATCCAAAAAACCCTCCAATCCCCAACTCATGGGTGAAAGGTTGGATACAGACTGCATACTCAGCGGCATAACAAATTTGGGCACCATAATACCACCAATTGCGGCTAAGATAATGTTGCCTGCGCCACCAAGGGTTGTTGCTTGCTCAGTGGTTTTAGCAATCGTAGCGATCAGTGCTGAATAACCCAGCGCTGCGATAGATACCGCCGCTGACACGACAGCCAACAGCGCCATCGAACCATTAATAACCAATGCCTCTCCACCCAACAACGGCACCAAGAAGCGACCTATCAATAACATCAACACCACTTGAAGCTGCATAATGACAAAATACGGGACCAACTTACCAACCAGCAATGCAAGCGGAGAGACGTCAATTGTCGCGATACGACGCAAAGTCCCGAGGTTTCGCTCATTGACGAACGTATTCGACAATGGGATGACAATAAAGAACATTGAGAAGACCAGCCAAGCGGGAACGTTTTGTTGAACCGCCGTAGGTGATACACCTTCCTGCTTGGAGTAAGCGTATTCAACCGAGACATTGACGTTGGCAATATCATCTATTGAAAGCTCCTCACCCGTTGAGTCTCTGAAGGCTTGCATCATCCGGTCCGCTTTGATTCCCCGGAGTGCATCGTTTACAGCCGATACAAATATCAGCTCTGAAGGTTTTGTGGTCGAAGGGGCGAGAACAATGTCAACGCTAAGGGTATTATCATCTTCTTCAGAGTCAACCGGAGAGATACTTAGCGCAATCGCAGCATTATCCCGCCGCAGCTCCTCGAGCAAGAAACCCTTGTCTGTGTTATCCGGTTCTACAAAGCGAAATGCTCCACTTTCACTGAGCATGTTAACTAATCTAGCAGAATCCTCATCGACCGCGTGATCGACTAGCAAGACAGTCAGTTGATTGTCATTACGCGATGAAAAATTCTGCTGCATGGCCAGTGACATAATAACGATAAAGACTGCAGGCATCACGAACAGCAATAACAGTCCGTGCAAGTCACGACATAATAACAAGGCTTCCTTTTTGATGGTTGCAACCCAGACATTCAACATAATTAGTCTCGCAGCGCCTTGCTAGTTAAATCCAAATATACCTGTTCGAGCGTGCTTTTCTCTTTACTAAAACTATTCACTTTCAAGCCTTGCTCGGAAAGCGCCGCAAACAGTGCGGGAACATCGGTCGACAGATCTGACATCTCCACAGTTAATGTGTCTGACCCGACCTGATTCACAGTGTAACTGCTCGAACTCAGGAAATTGTTTTGAATCTGCTTATCGACAGTGACGGTATAAACATTCTTGTTTGCCTCAGCAATCAGTGCTTTTAACGAACTTTGTACAACGACAGAACCATTGTCGACAATAGCCAGCTCGTCGCAGACAGTCTGTACCTCTTCCATATAGTGAGAGGTATACATAATCGTCATGCCCGTCTTTTTCAGGTGATTGATTGAATCGAGAATAAACTGGCGAGACTGAGCATCAATCCCAACGGTAGGTTCATCAAGAAACAATATGTCGGGGTTATTGAGCAGGCCAATCGCTAAGTTTAAGCGCCTTTTTACGCCCCCGGAATACAGCCGTGCGTGCTTTCCCAAAACGTCTGACAACCCAGCAACCTCAACCACGTAGCGTAAACGGGCTTTTTTCGCCTGATTTTTAAGACCATACAAGCCGGCAAAGTAATCTAAATTTTCTGCGCCGGTTAACTCCGGATAGAAAGCGTAGTCCTGAGGGACAATTGCGCAGGTTGTCTTGATGATCGATGATTGATGAGAGACTTCTTGGCCTTTCAAAAAGTAGCTGCCCGACGACGGAATATTTAGCCCCATCAAAATGCTAAGCAGCGTAGTCTTTCCAGCACCATTTGGGCCTAAGAGTCCAAAACAGGCGCCCTCAGCAACAGCGATACTGATTTGGTTTAAGACATCGACCTTTGCGTTAGGGTAGCCAAAAGATATGTTGTTGAGCTCGATAGCAGCAGGCATGGGTATGTCGATATACAAATTAGGTGGGCGGGATTATAGGTGCAATTCGAGGAAATTCGAAATCCCGTACTGCACGATGGATACGGCGATAGGGCCCATTTCTCTAATATTGTTATAGTCTCTAGAAAATGGGCCGCATTAACTGTCTATTCTTCGACAATCACCATGAGCACGCGCCGGTTTTCACGACGACCTTGCTCCGTCGCGTTGGTAGCGATAGGCACCTGCTCACCGAAACCCTTGGCCGTTAGTCGCGACTCGTCGATATTGTAGTCGCGCACCAAAACAGACTTCAATGTTTCGGCACGAGCCTGGGAAAGCTGCATGTTGTATTCGCTGGCACCCACCGAATCAGTATGCCCTTCTATTATCCCCTTAACATTTGGGTTTTCCTTAAGGTAGTCAGCAGCGATTTTTATATCACTCATGTAACTATCCATAAGTGCTGCAGAACCATTCTGATACTGCACGTTAAACCTGAACGAGACATTTTTTCGGGGTGTTTCTTCAACTACTGGAGCCGGGGCTGGAGCTGGCACAACAATCGGCTTCACTTTCAAGCGATCACTCGCAAGGACACGCGCTAACACCTCTTCTCGATCAACAGAAGATCCACGCTCCAACTTTAGCTGACAAAAATTTGCGACATCTTCTTCGCCCGCCAAATCTAGCGCTTGGCTTGCCTGCATATCGAGGCCTTCAACCGCCAGCACTTCGATCAACCGTCCCATTCCCGCCAAAACAGAGGCTTGAGACACTTGAAGATCAAAGGCAGCATTGACATGGGAACGACTCACATCGAAGAATTCATTTTCTGTGTCTAACAAATCCAACAATGTACGCTGACCGATATCAAATTGATTTCTATAGGCTGTTCTAACTTTTTCGATCGCCTCTAAATTTCGCGACAATACGCGCTTCTGTTCCAATAAGCTTTGAATGTCATTGAAGGCAATAGACACAGATTGGGTTACATCACGACAGGCTTGTTGACGCTGCTCATAGCGTGCGCTTGATCGCTGCTGAAACATTCTACGAGTCGCTCGATCTGACCCGCCGCGAAACAAATTGTACGTTAAGACCACTTCAACCACGGTTTCGTCAAACTCATTGGCTAAGCCGTTGGTGCTATCGTCATAGGTATCTTTGCGCGCCCGTAAATCTATCTTGGGCATGTAAGGCGATTTCTTTTCTTTATACTCAGTCTGCGCAGACAGGTAATTGTACGAAGCAGACAGAAGCAAAGGGCTATTATCGTAGGCCTCTGATAGCGCCGACATGCGCGCTGCAGGAATAGCAGAAGCGTCTATCGTCGGCTCTTCGAGTTCATCGGCCGGCACTTGCCCCAACAAACGAGTGTAACGACGGGAGACGTCATAGAGGTTGGTAGTTTCTGTAATCAGGTTTGATTCGGCTAGAGCTAGACGTGCTTTGGCTTGCTCTAAGTCGACTGATCGGCTAATACCCGCTTGAGCACGCTGCTCAATATCATTAAATATCAAACGGTGCTCAATATAGTTATCTTCGGCTAACTTAACCAAACGACGAAATCGTATGACATCTAAGTAAGCGGCGACAGCTTCAAACGCTAGTGATTCAGAAACCTCTCGCAGCTCGTAGTAACGCGCATACTGCTGCTGATTGAGTTTCTTAACCTCATTCCAAGTTTGCCCGCCGTTGAACACATTTTGGGTAACCGCAATACGTGAGGTGGTACGTCGATATTTATCATCTAAAAAGGCCGGATTATCGGAATCCACTTTGCCAGATTGTGCTTCGAGATCAACGCTAGGATAGAAACCACCTTTCGCTATTTTGACTTCTTCTCTCGCCGCCTCAAACTCATGCCAACTTGCCTTTACCTCAGGGTTGTTATTGACGGCCTCACGAACAGCATCACCTAAGGAGGTGATTTGTTGCGCACTGACGCTCATGCTAAATACAGCGCCCATCGCCACATTCACCACGGTGGCTAGCGCCCTTTTGGTAATAACGTCCATTTTTGCTCCTGAGACAAAAAACATTCGACCTTGCGTGTGCCAAAAGGAAATTTAGGCGCCACCCAAGCTTTGGGGCCATTATAACGATTTCCTGAGAAAAAACCGGTAAGTCTTTGACCGCTCGGTGTTTTCTTTGAACGTCCTGGCAGATTCCCAAGCCCATTCCCCCCAATTTCTAGCGAATAACACGGCATCGTCAGATTCGCACCCCTAGGAATCGCTGTCTAACCTAAATAGATAGAGCTAAGAATGTAAGCCAGCGGATTCAGATGCAAGTGAGCGAGAAATACAGGAGACTTCAACGAGGTGACGGGGCAACTTTGTCCGCTAGCCACGCGCTGGCCGCCTTAGCTTCTCCTGCTCGGCGGTATTTCAGCACGGGGCTTGGACTACTCCTATGGGGAACGCTGTCAATCTGGGCGCTTGGGGATCAGACCTCTTCATTTGAGAAGCTTCAGCAATATGCAGCTCAGCGCTACGGGCCAGCGACCAATTTACGATTAAAGATGTGGCTTAAACTCGTCTCACAAATCGATAGCCACCCCCCTACCGAGCAGCTCCATGCCGTCAACGACTTCTTTAATAATACGTTGGCCTTCAAAACCGACCTAGAGATTTGGTCGAACGCTGACTATTGGGCCAGCCCCTTAGAATCACTTGATAAAATGCAGGGTGATTGCGAAGATTTCACCATAGCCAAATACACCACGCTGTTAGCCGCCGGCTTTGAGGCCAGTAAACTGCGCCTTGTCTATGTCCAAGCGCAGGTTGGCCCAGACCCAGAGCGCGATGTACAAGCCCATATGGTCCTTGCCTATTATCGTTCGCCCTCAGCAGAACCGTTAATTCTCGATAATTTAGTACCTCAAATTCGCTTGGCCTCTGCGAGAACAGATTTAACACCTGTATTTAGCTTTGACGCGTCGTCCATATGGGTAGCAGGGCAAAGCTCTGCCTATGACAGTTCTCAATCACGCCTATCCAAGTGGCAGTCAGTTTTACAACGTATTCGAAAGGAAGGGTTTTTAGAATGAATGTGCGGTATAAAGTCACCCTTCAAAAGGAGAGACCATGTCTTTAGGTAAACAGCTTTGGTTACTTGTCACCAGCATTATTGCCCTTTGCTTGGGCGGCAGTTTTATAATTACAACTATCTCAAGCACGTTGTATCTAGAAGCACAGCTATACGAAAAAAATGTCGACAGCGCCAACAACTTAGCCTTGATTTTAAGCACTGAAAAATTCAATCCAACCGTTGCTGAGTTGCAAATTAATTCACAATTTGACACGGGCTTTTTTCAAAGAATTACCTTAGAAGCGCCACAGGGCGGCACCATCTACGAGAGAGTCAACAACGCCAGCCAATCGAAAGCGCCGCTATGGTTTTCGCAACTTATCGACATCAACCCCAGTCAAGGCAGTGCGCACGTTAATAGTGGCTGGCGACAAATAGGAAAAGTCTCTGTCCAAAGCAACAAAGCATTTGCCTACGATCAACTTTGGAACGGAAGCATTCGCTTGCTGATTTTCTTCATTGTTATTGCGCTACTAAGCGGCGCCTGCAGCTATATTCTACTTAAAAAAGTCATTAAGCCGTTAAATGCGGTGGTCTCTCAAGCGGAAGCAATTGGAAGGCGCTGCTTTGTCACTATCCCTTTACCCAAAACGCGCGAATTCCGAGCGCTCGCACAGTCAATGAATAGCCTTTCAAACAAGGTGAAATCAATGCTGTTAGCAGAAGCAGATAGAATTCAAACTCGTTTAGCTGAAGAGGCGTTCGACCAAGAAACCGGGTTATATCGCCGCGATGCATTTTTGAGTCAAGCAAAAGCGCGAATTGGCAGAGAGGATCAAACAGCGTCTGGCCGATTCGCTATCTTCACATTGAAGAATTTGCAGGAACTTAATGCGCTATACGGAAGAGAAAAATTAGACCAACTAATACGTCAATTTGGCCAGTCAATCAACGAGCTTCTCACGGATCAACCGAATGCGCTTGGTGGAAGACTTGATGGCAGCCAATTCGCTTTATTACTCGGCAATCAAATCAATCCAACGGAAACAACAGACACGTTATTTAATCGTTTCCAACAGATTATTAATGAATCGAATTTAGCCACCAACATCATCAAAGCAGCCTCTATTGCCTACGAACCTACCTCCAATTTTATTTCGCTACTTGAAAAGCTTGAACATACTTTGAGTAACGACGGTGAGGACGACCAGCTGCTGGTGCCAACACACATTGAACCAAGTGGTCGGTCATTACCCGGTAATCTGCAGGACTGGAAAAGCATATTCGATCGAGCCTTTAAACTGCAAAAGTTTCAGCTCCACTTGTTTCCTGTCGTTGATAGCAAGCAACGCGTTCTGCACTTTGAAGCCCCCATCCGACTCCAATACGAAGACAACGAACTATTGAATGCTGGAGAATTTCTTGGCTGGGCGCAGCGCTGCGAATTACTAACCGAGCTCGATCAACACGCATTAAAACTTGCGTGCGAACGATTGAACGATGATCCCGATTGTGATCTAGGCATTAACGTAAACACGCAATTACTACATGACACTAACGCACAGCAAAAATTTATTGCGCAAATTTTAAAAAACCGCCCCTTGGCTAATAGGCTTTGGCTCGAGTTTCCTGAACAAGGCGTTTATCACTATATCGAAGAGTTCAAGAGTTTTATAAAACAACTAAAACCGTTGGGATGTCGTCTTGGTATAGAGCACGCTGGGCATGCAGCTGAGAAAATAGGTGCATTACATGATATAGGGTTAGACTATATAAAAATCGACTCTGCCTTTATCCACGATATCGACAGTAAAAGCTCATCGCAATTTTATTCTCAGGGGCTGGTAACAATCGCTCATTCCATCGGGCTGAAAATTATTGCCGAAGGCGTATCAACGCCGGAAGAAATCGATCAATTAGTCAAGCTAGGGTTTGATGGGATGACAGGTCCGGCAATAAGAAACAGCTAACATCTATTTACAAGAGATTTAAATCAGAAAATCTTCATCGTCAAGCAGATCTAGCTCTCTGTTTAGAGCGGCCCTTATATTGCGGCGATGGTTAATTTTTCGCTGGGCCTCTTCCGGTAGGTCGGTAAAGCAGATAACATTTTTACTTATTAATAAATTTATTAAATCCTCAACAACCCGTATAAAATCCAAATCGGACTCTCTCAGTTGCGAAGTGTGCTCTCCAGGCTTTGAAGACTTATTCCCCTCTAAAATCGCTTTAATATCATCATGATTCGCATCTAAGGCTTCATAACACTCAGCCGTTGCATGGCTATTGATAGCAACAATGTGACCCTCTTGATCTCTTTGAACATACAACATAAAACCCACCCTGAATCAGGCCCGGCGATCGTTTTCACCGGGCTCTCTTCAGTATAGACAGGTTTAGTCGGTTATCAGCTTGCCGTTGTTGATCAGGTCTTGGATTAACGCACTTTGGTCCGCAAAACCCGTTACTAAATCCACCCCTTCAATCACGATCTGTTGATCAACAGCATTGGAGTCAAAGCCACCGCCAAATCCGCCTTCGGTGCTTATTGAGATAACTGTATTCGCACCTTGTTGTTCAAAGTACAGGAACTCATCCAGGCTCGCTTCACTCTCACCCACGAGCAAGTCTCGCAGATCAAGCACATCCCCTCCGGCTGAAGCCGGCTGCGAATTGAAATCCAAAATAGTATCAACCGCAGGACTGCCTTCAGAACCGTTGTCAGCAAAGGACCATTTGAAAACGTCGACGCCTAAACCGCCAAGTAACTGGTCATCACCTTGACCTCCAAGCAACGTGTCATCACCGTCACCGCCCTCAAGCTGGTCGTTTCCTGCACCACCAAACAGTTGGTCATCACCTTCATTACCTTCTAAGCGATCATCACCAGCGCCACCGAATACTTGGTCATTACCGTCACCGCCCAGAGCAACATCATCGCCCTGTCCACCATCCAGTAAATCGTCACCTTCATCACCTGCTAAATGGTCCTGACCTAGACCACCTTGAAGATCATCGGCACCAGTGCCGCCAGACAGATAATCGTCGCCCAGACCGCCAACCAATATATCGAGACCTTCGCCACCTGAGATATTATCGTGGCCGTCACCACCCGATAACGTATCGTTGCCGGCATCACCGATGATCGCATCATTGTCTGAACTGCCTAAAATATTATCTACGCCCGCTGTACCGGTAATTTCATTATCGATACTGTAGATAGATAAACGTGCAGTATCTGATTGGCCATCGGAATCAGTTAGTGTGTAATCGACGAACACCGGGTCAACATTGGTTACGGGAGCAGATTGCAGCTCATCGTAGGTAATGGTTTGCAATCGAACCCATGAACCATTATCTGCCGTGATGTCTACCCGCCCAATTTGGGGGTAATCTGCCGCTGAGAGTACAAAGGGAGTACTATCAGAGTTCTCTGTACCTAATACAGTAACACCATCAAGCGCGTAAATTGTGTAGGTAACAGTTTCGCCACCACTCATGCTGGTATAGCCAAATTGAATATTTTGCACACCAAAGGGATTGCCACCACCCGATGTAAAATCGATGCTTAAGCGTTCGCCGTCATCAATTCGGTCATTGTTGGCTCCTCCCTGGATAGTTACCCCATCTACTGAGTAATTTAAACTTGCTGTACCACCTCCGCTATTAAAACCGCTAAGCGTTAAATCACTGGCGAACACATTTCCTGCACTTGTAAAAGCAACAGATTCTTCAACGGGGGCATTCGCCGGATCTGGTATGTACTGGTAGTAACCATTACTGCGCATCACGAGTATGGATCCATCACTGCTATCCGTTACCGTCGCCTGAACAATAATGTTGCCATCTATATCTTCTTCAACACTGTATACCCAAGATAACGTACCATCACTACCGCTGGCAGGCGTTGTAACATAGGGTTCTGGAGCAGGATCATAACTAACCGTCGCAAGTGTATAATCGTCACCCACGGCTGCACCCATCGTTATAGAGCCGACGTTATCAAAAGTACTTAAGTCTATAGTCCCCCCGGACGCTGTGATTGGTGAACCGTTCATTTCGACACCGTTTACATCAAACACACTGATAATCGCGTCTTCACTTCCACCTAAACCAGATGTAGTGAGTACCAAATTACTCACACCATAAGGCAATACCGAACTATCCCAGGTGATGGTGATTTGCTCGTCACTATCAATCTCATCTGCGTTCCCGCTACCATCATTGACGCCTAAACCTTGACCACCACCGGCATTATCAAACCCTAAAACGCCAACCGAAGACGTAATTGAAAAATCAGATGCGTTTATATCCGCTTGGGAATTCACCAGTACAGAATCAGAACCGCCGGATGCTGGTGGCGCCAAAGAAATAGGAAGATCTAAATCAATTGAAATACCTCGGAAACTAAACTCTGTAACGGTCGCATCGTCAACAATTTTATCGATACCCCCGCCCTGACTGGCGAACGGAGTAAAGCCCGTTCCAAAACGGGGCCCGCCGTCTGTGTCCAAACCATTAATCACATTCCCTTCAACAACCTGGCCGACATATTGATAAGTATCTAAATCATCCCTCGCGTCCGGCTTATCATCAACAATATTAATAGTCGCGGTTGCTGAAGCTGAATCGCCGTCACTATCAAGAACACTGTAATCAAAATCAAATGTCGCAGGCGCAGAACCATTAGGCGCACTGAATAGATAGGTCCCATCAGCGAAGTCAAATGTGAACGTACCAAAACCGAATCCATCGCCTGGTTGTGACGAACTCAATGTCAACTGCGAACCATTCAATGTCCCGATGCCTGCTGGCCCAGAAATACTCGTACCATTAAAGGTAAAAGTCTCAGTCCCTGAATCCAGAACAAGTGATATAGACTCAACATAGCCACCATCGGCACCAAATAAAATATTTGGAATTGAACCGTTAAAGGTAATGTTGCCACCAAAGGCGGTTGGAACCGTACTCAACAATTCAGATTCTAGTAGCGACACATCTGAAATAATCAATGCATCATCAATGGTCCCGTTCCCGGCGCCTAAGGAGTCAATATTATGGATAAAATTAAGGTCTGATAAGTCAGATGGCAAACCTGTTCCGATACCAACAGAATAGGAGTCAATAGAGTTTGCATTAACAAACGTATCGAACCCATTTCCAATTGGCGTACCATCAGCTGTAATTGCTCCATCGGAAAGGAAGTAGGATATATTTTGCACGTCGTCTGCAGGGCTTTGCGTAGACAAATCGTCCTGGAATACATTTTCAATAAGATTTAGTGCATCATTGTAGCTAGTTGAGTTGGTCAGGTTTCCGCTACCAACATCATTACCGTAAGCAGTTTGTGTATTATCAGTGATTGCTGTTATTGCTGCTTCAGCTGAAGCAAAATCGCTATAGGTTCCCAACTCATGAGCGCCGTCTGCGAACAGCACAACAGTTAAATTTACTTGTGTTGATTGATTAAAATATTCGTCCGCTAGTGCAACCAATGCTTCTTTTGCAAGCTCGAGTCGAGATTGACCAGTAGTACCGACTGTTGCATTCATACTAGTAGAAACGTCCAAAGTAAAAACAAGATTAAACACCTGTTCTTCGGATTCAGGAATATCTTCTGACAAGTTATTGGCAATTGGCATATCATCGATAATTGAAATTGTCAAATTATCGGTGTAAGTCAGAGAGCCACTGGTAATTTGATACGTAAACTGTTCAGTAACATCATTACCCGAACCATCTGTAGCCTCTAGTTGGTAATCATAATCTCCCGTCGCGCGACCATTTGAATTATCGGCATATACGGTCAGAACACCTAATGGCGTATCGACTGTAATAATGCCGCCAACTTCACTATAAGTCGTACCGTTAAAATCGATACTATCAATAGCCGAGGTTGGAATAGCGTCGTTATCTAACAAATTACCAGTAGCTAGAGCGGATCCTGAACTGGTACCACCCGATAACCCGCCTTCGTAAACCGTATTGACATCAGCGTTTGTCGTTCCAACGTCAATCGTTGTGGTTCCAACTGTGGTGATATCACCATCGCTAACAGTGTAAGTAAAATCGTCAGTGCCTTGAGTTGAGCCCGCATCAAAAACGAGTGATGTTAATTCAGCTAAGGTAAGCACTTGCCCATTAGTAACGGGCGTAACACCATCAGCCATCATCACTGAACCAATTCCTGTTGGCAGGCCAGTAACGGTGATGACCAACGTGCTATCGTCATTATCGAAATCTGTTGGCGCTGTAATATTTAAGCCGTTGTCATTACTACTTTGAATGGTGAAGACATCATTGTCGGTTGTTACCGGCGCATCGTTAACCGCAACCACGGAAAGCGTTCCTGCATCACTGGCAAAGACATTATTGTAGTCTTGATCATAGGCCGTCACCGTGACTGTTCGCCCGGCAGTACTGGGGTTTTCAGAACTATTCTCGTAGGAGATGCTATTTAGTACCGCGAGATATTCGTTGATATCTGCACCACCAGTTAAGGTTAACGACCAGGTGTTGCCATCAGTTGCAGCACTTGCATTGACAGATGTCCCCGAAGTGAGGTAGCTAAGAACATCCTGCGACGGGATGTACCCAGACAATTCCACGACAACCGACGACAAGCTAGTGCTATCTGCATCAGTGATCGAAACACCAGACAGAAGCTGAACTGCACTGTCGTTTTCTGTGTAGCTAGTGTTGGGGACGTTAATAACATCCGGACCAACAACCAGCGAGTTTGTCACCTCAATCGAAACGGTCGCTGTACTAGTTTCACCATCTAAATCCGTTAGCGTGTAGGTAAACGTTTCCGTGCCGACAAAACCAGAAGCCGGAGTGTAATCAAAGGTACCGTCACCGTTGTTAACGACAGTCCCGCTCACACCAGTTGTATCAACCGAAGAAATGGTTGCGTTGTCAATTAGCTGGTCATTACTTAATACGTTACCTGTTGTGAATGCAGTATTTGGCGTCGTTGCAAATGAATCATCGGTAGCAACCGGTGCACCGTTGTTTGCGTCGATGGTTCCAATACCTTGAATGCCATCAGTTGTTACATGTGCACTCGCATCATAATTAACGGTTTGATTAAAGTTCGACAAATCGACAGAGAAGGTTTCGTCACCTTCAAAATTGTTTGCATCACTATTAATAGTGATCGAGATTGTCGTTGAACTTGAGTTAGCTAGAATTGTTGCCGAACCACCACTAACGCCAACGTAATCCGCCCCGGCAAGCGCACTAATGTCTGCTGTGTCGTAATCAAACGTCAAATCACTGGCAAGCAATTCGTCTACTGACACGGTGAACACCAGAGTGGTGGTGCCCGAACTGGGCTCTTGAACAGCTACATCAGTAATACTCACAGTAGGAATAGTTGTGACATTAATCGTGGTTGTGGCGACATTGCTATCCGCGTCACCATCATTCACGATAACCGACACGTCTCGCGTTGCCGCTGTAGACGAACCGTCATTGGTATACTGAATAGCGCGAATTGCCGTTTGGTAGTCAGCCAGCGAAGCAGACCCGATTAGCGTGATTTCTCCGGTCGTTGGGTTATATGCGGAGGCTGAAATACCGCTTGGTAACGAACCTACGATTAACAGATCACCAGCTTCAACACTTTGAACGGTAATAGTCGCACTTTCTATTTGGGTATCATCGACATCCGAAATAGCAATATCAACATCAGCAATAAACGCTGGCGAACCACCCTCCGTAAATGAAGTAACGAAATCAGAGCCTGTTGCTGTGCTGTTATTTGCATCGAGATCTAGAATAGGCGCATCGTTAATACGAATAACAGTGCTGGTATCACTATCGCTGGCCGTGTTCGTACCGTCACTCGCTT
>JAWSVE010000002.1:0-184976 GCA_033852115.1 Cellvibrionaceae bacterium
TGGCATAGGTATATTTAACGCCTCAATTAGCCGACCCGTAAGCGCTTTGAGGCCTGTTTTTCAAGGCCGATGCTTACGCGGGTCGGCCTACATTGACTTGTTAGAGTTTTACTTGCTTTCAAAAATAACAAACTTCGCTTTCGCTCCCGACGATTTCAAAGCATACAACACTTCTTGCGCTTGTGATTCTGGGCCCAGGTAAACCACATGCAAGCCCTCTAAGTTAATTTTGGACTCGGCCAAGTTATCAAGTACAGCAAGCAGGCTATTTTTAGTTGCTATAGGCTCTATTCCGCCAATATCTATTCGTTTGCTCGCCCGTGCACCTTCGACTAGTGCGTTCTCCAAGTTGACCCGAGTTCTGATTTCATCAGCGGGATCGTTCGTGACATAGAAAGCGCCGCTCTCTTCATATTGCCAATCAGGATAATAGTGTTTTGATGCCTCGCAGAAAAATTGACTCAACTCATCTTCGTCATCGCAAACTGTTCCTGGCGGCATACCACAGCCAGAAAGTAAAAAAACAATGACAAGTGATATTAAATTTTTCATAGCGACTTGAAACTCTAACGCCCGGCTCACCGAGCAAATTTTGCTGGCGGCCTTTTTGCCGCGCAGCGCGAAAAAGGTGACAGTAAAATTTGTCCGGTGGAGCCGTTTGTTATAGCCATTTTCAGGCTAGCACCTTGTTTATTTGCTTAACGATATTGTCGCGGGCATTTTGCTTTTTAAAGACAGTTGGAATATGCAACAGAAAGCTAGCCCACTTAAATTTTTCGGTTTTTCTTTCATTGGATGCAATGTAATCACGGAGGTCTACTGCCGACTCGCGATTAAAGGCCCAAAGCACTTCACCTTTGTAGCTGAATGAATAATAAGCATCTTGAGGCCATTGAAGTATATATGGTTTTCTTGTTTGGCAATGACTACAAGAAAATGCTCCAAGATCGAGGCCATGATTTCTGGTTAAGTACTTAGAGTGAGACCAATTTTCGGGGGAATAACCATCGGGTAAGCTAGTGATAGCGTTAATCGAGCCACCGTGCAAATTAGCGAAATAGATAGCGCCGTGCCATTTATGGCCACAACTATCTTTAAACATTGAGTATTCAAAGATGTCACTTTGCTCGAAAAATGGGACATCTTTTTTCTGTGCAATTTTGACGACCTCAGCAAACTCGAAGACACAATGCCCACCACAAGTAGGGCATTTAATCTCTACTTTGTGAGGCATGGGGTTCCAATCGTAAGTGCCGGTCATCTCAGTTCCTTTAAGCTATAACGCCAAGTTTTGGGGCGCGAACGTAGTGAGCGTCCCAGCCGCGTTTTTTGCGGCAACAACAACGCCTTGTTAGCTGCTGTGTGCATCAAGCCTCTCAACTGTAAATGCAATACTTTCTCCAACGAGGCCACCCTCAAAAGGAGCATTTATTTCACATACTCCAACGTCAACTAGAGTTTCGTCTTCAACGTTTGAGATGATGCCGTATGCGCGGTAAGCCCAGCCTCCTAGAGGCTCCAATTTTTTTATACGTTCAGGGTTTCCGTCTAGCATTTCATTTTGACTCTCACATTCATGCTCAAGCCCCACTCGTAGTTCGACATCCATTTCTTGCCCACGGAAACATTCGGGGCCGCCAAAATCATCCATAACAGTAATAGCTTGCCCAGAAACTTCTAGAACAGCCTCTAAGTATTCGCCTTCTGTGCTTTTAAATATTGCTTTCATGCTGACTCGTACAGCTAACGCCCACGCCAGGGGCTGCCGAAACGAAGTGTAGGCAGTCCCGCCGCGTCTTTTTGCGGCACGCTGCGCGTGTTTGTTATGTGCATTTTGGTTACTCGTGAACCCGCCTAAATTTTGCCTGCTTTTGATTTGGGTACTCAAATAGAAGAGCCTCACTCCAAAGCTGCTTTATTTTATATGTGGTTTCAAAATTGCTACTACTAGATTTATTTTCATAAGACAGTACCAATGTAGAGTTGCGCAACTCCCATTTTCCGTAGCTAGGATCAAATACGACACAGCCACCCATATGTGGATAGTGCTCTACAAAAGTCCCATCTGCGTGTATATCGAATACAGTTGAATATTTTGCTTTCTCTTTCCATGTACCAACGATTTGAGTGCGATAATCGCTAAGTTGTACTACCTCATAAGTAGAGCAACCTAGAAGCGAAATCGTTGTGAATAATGCCAATATTCGAATAATCATGCGCACATAACAGTTTTATTCTGCAGACCTATTCTTCATATCTCGGTTCTGCGAATTTATTTTTTAAAGTGGCTATTTAAACCTTAATTTCTCGTAAAAACAAACACTTATAGACAATGTGGATTATCGCGCCAAGATAAAAAGCAGACTTGTCTGTCGGTATCTGGTTTCGCAGCCGGGAAAAGAAGAACAAAAAATTCAATGAAAACAACTGGTTAAAAAATTTCTTCCGTGTTTCGCAGCCAAGGCTGCAGAGTTTGGTCTTGCTGTCTCTCTTGTATAACCATATACTGTTTATAAATACAGCATAAGGAGTTGCTTATGGATGACGTTAAGGTACCAGTGTCCGCTCGTTCTAATAGGTTCTTAGATCAATTACGCTACCATATGCGGCAATCCGGATTAGCGTATACCACTGAAAAAACCTATATCCTTTGGATTCGTCGCTACATCAACTATTCAGGGAAGAGGCATCCCAAAGATCTTGGCAAGGAAGATATTCACAGGTTTCTATCTTTTTTGTCTATCGAACGTTCTTGCTCAGTTAACACGCAAAAGATCGCGTTAAATTCCCTTAGTTATTTATATAATCGTTTTTTCAATATTGATATTTCTGGTTTAAATTTCACGCCAGCCCGGCAACATCAACACTTACCGGTTGTTTACACTCGCGATGAACTTAAGCGTATCTTTGATAATTTACGTAGATCTCATTGGTTGATTGCGAATGTTATGTATGGGGGAGGATTGCGGTTAGCAGAATGTTTATCTCTACGAGTCAAAGACATTGATATTGAACGACAGAATGTAATTGTTCGTTCTGGCAAAGGAGGTAAGGATCGATCGACCATATTACCACTAAAACTTGTACCGCATTTGCAAAGACAGATTGCGCTCGTAGACGTGTTGCATAAACAAGATTTAGCAGACGGTTTTGGCGAAGTATATATGCCCGATGCTCTAGCACGGAAATATCCCGCGCAAAGTAAACATTTAATGTGGCAGTTTGTATTCCCTTCTTCAAGAGTAGGGCCTGATCCACGTTCTGGCGTTCTGAGGCGCCACCACTTACACCCCACGTCGATGCAAAAAGCTTTTCGAAATGCTTTCGGTTAAGTGGAATAAATAAACCAGCTAAGACGCATAGTCTTCGACATAGCTTTGCCACACACCTTCTTGAATCTGGCTATGATATTCGCACAATCCAAGAGTTACTAGGGCACTCGGATGTTGCCACTACGGAGATTTATACACATGTGGTTAATCGTGGTGGCAAGGGAGTTATTAGCCCTCTGGATAAAATTGAAGCGCCGCGCGCTATGTATCAAGCTGCTTAAAAGGTAAGTACGTTTTCGCGTGTTCGCAATACCGTTGCACTTGTTGTGTTTCTTCCTCTATAAAGCGAGCAATGGCCTCTCGAAATTGTTCGTTCGCAATGGTGTGATTGGAGTAGGTGAGGGTGGGTGTAAAGCCGCGTTGAATTTTGTGCTCACCCTGAGCGCCGGGGTCAAATCGTTTTAGCCCTCGCTCAATAGCGAATTCGATACCCTGGTAGTAGCAGGCCTCAAAGTGCAAAAATTCTTGTTCTTGTTCACACCCCCAATATCGGCCATACAGTGTTGTGTCATCATAGAAGAATAGTGAAGCCGCTATTATGTCTGCATTTTTTTCAGCAACTACCATCATAACCGCATCATTGAGATTATCGGAAAGTGATTTAAAAAACGTTTTGTTGAGGTATCCCTGCCGTCCGCTGCGTTTTAAGTAGGTGTAGTGATAAAAACGATAGAACGTTTCCCATTCTTGCTCTGTAATTTCATCGCCAGTTTTTCGCAAGAGCGTTACGCCTTGTTCCTTTACTCGGGCGCGTTCTTTTTTGAGGTTTTTGCGTTTGCGCGAATTAAAGGTCGTTAAAAAATCATCAAAGTTTGCGTAATGGTTGTTTATCCAATGATACTGGCAACCAATG
Organism: Cellvibrionaceae bacterium; assembly: GCA_033852115.1. GTDB lineage: Bacteria > Pseudomonadota > Gammaproteobacteria > Pseudomonadales > Cellvibrionaceae > JAWSVE01. Next base: position 4,186 of record JAWSVE010000002.1, read on the forward strand.
CGCTGAAGCGTATTGTGCTCACGCAATACATTGGATTGGTCTTGATTGGGGAATAGGCAGTGCCATGACGATGCGTTTAAGCACTTTATTTCTGCGTTAATTGCTGTGCTGATATAGCTAATGAGGTGTGCGTCATCCACCGACGGAAGTTTGGCCCAGCGTGTTCCTGTGGCCGGTGTAAATGGAATAGCGGTGACAAGTTTCGGGTAGTAGGGGATACCATAGCGATGATAAGCATCGGCCCACGACCAATCAAATACATATTCTCCGTAGGAGTCTGTTTTGATATACATCGGGACAATGGCAACCGTCGTGTTGTTGTCGATGATCTGAAGGTGATGAGGCTGCCAACCCGCTTCTTTTGTGGTGCAACCACTGTGTTCAAGAGCGTGCAAGAATTCATAGCGTAGAAACACTGAGTCTTGGCCAAAAAGCGTTTGCCACTGTTGTGCCCCAATAGCAGAAATACTATCAACAAAGCAGTGCTGCCATTTGGCCATGATTATTCCTACAACCCGGTGTTTAACGAAAGCGCCTCGATTCAATTGCACATCATTGGCGCTACGCGTCTAATCTACACGATATTCACTTATTTCTCAGGGTTTATGCGGCTTCGCGAGCGATGCGCGATATCGGAAAGTGACAGGTAAACGTCGAACCTTTGTTAAGCTCACTGTCTATGTGAAGCTGGGCATCATGACGAAGTAAGATGTGTTTAACGATAGCCAAGCCAAGCCCGGTTCCCCCGGTATTTATCGAGCGACTGGTATCGACACGGTAAAAACGCTCGGTAAGGCGAGGGATATGAATGGGGTCAATACCGATACCGTTATCGGTGACGGCTATGTAACAGCCTTTATCGTCGCGGTACGCATGGATATTGATGTCACTACCCTTGGGTGAATATTTAACGGCGTTAATGACGAGGTTGGATACCGCACTGTGTAATTCTTTTTGTATACCAGTAATCGCATCGTCGCATTCACAATCGACGCTGATGTTGTAATCATCTCCTGCTACCGCTTCCGCTTCGCTGCGTACATTATTCACTAGTGCTCTAACAGATACCGCGGTTTGGTTTGCATCGCGGTCTTCGGTTTCTAGTCGCGACAAGGTAATTAAGTCGTTGATCAGCAGTGTCATGCGATTACATTGTTGTTGCATTTGCGCGATGGGTTTTACCCAGGTCGATGCAATACTTTCCGCGCGCTCGCTGCTGAGAAAATCCCCTAAGGTTTCCAAATAGCCTTTGATAACCGTTAGCGGTGTTCGGAGTTCGTGCGATACGTTGGCAACGAAGTCTTTGCGTATTTGCTCTAGCTTAAATAAACGTGTGACATCACGCACCACGATCAAGCGCTCGCCTTGGCCATACCGCGTAATTTGAATTTGCAGCTTAATAGCATCATTACTTGGTGCGCTGATGTTGATGGGTTCTTTGTAATCACCTTTTTCGAAATAGCGAATAAACGCGGGGTTACGCAGAATGTGCGTCAACGGTTGATCTTTGTCGATTGGCTGTAAGGAGAGCAACTGGCTCGCGTTGTCGTTCCACCAGCTGATTTCACCTTTGGGGTCAAGCAGCACAACGGCATCGGGTAGGGCAGCGGTGGTATCTTCAACCCGGTTGATAACAGATTGCAGGCGCTTCTTTTCACGGCCTTGACGCTTTTGGAGGTGGTAGATGCGGTCAAAGATATCGCCCCAGATTCCGCTGGCATCCGGTGGTAGACCCGGCTCGCGGGCAGTTAACCAGCGATCCAATCGTCGAATTTGCCACAGCGTCCAGCCCATATAGAGGCCACCAATGGCAATCAGTGTCCAGGCGAGTTCGCCAATAATTAAGCCAACTACCACACCGACGGCGGTAAAAATGCATACGCGCTGAAGCTCGGCGCTAAACCCTCTGTGCAAAACGTTCTGCCTTAAATAATTGAGTAAAGCCGCAATCTTAGTTCGCATTGGGGAGGTTGCAATAGCTGAGTGATCTTTTGCATTAAGAAACGCGGATCACCCCCTCCCTTGGACTCTATTGTATTAGTTTTAGGCAGTTTCAGGCAGTTGCGTTGAAAATCGATAGCCAGCCCCACGCACGGTTTGTACATAACGCTCGTGGCCATCTTGCTGCAACGCCTTGCGCAGGCGGCGGATGTGGACATCAACCGTGCGCTCTTCAACATAGACATTGCCACCCCATACGTGATCTAACAGCTGTGATCGGCTGTAGACACGCTCTTGGTGGGTGAGAAAGAATTCCAGCAGACGGTACTCGGTAGGGCCAATATCGACGGGGCGAGAGTTGATGGTGACGCGGTGGCTAACCGGATCCAGGCAGAGGCCATCTACCCACAGCGGGTCTTGCTTTTCGGGGGTATCGATACGCCGCAATACGGCTTTTAAGCGTGCGACAAGCTCACGAGGGGAGAAGGGTTTGGTGATGTAGTCATCCGCTCCGGTTTCCAAGCCTTGCACTTTGTTGTCTTCTTCACCTTTCGCCGTCAGCATGATAATCGGAATGTTAGCGGTCACTTCGTCTCGCTTTAAGCGCCTCGCAAGCTCGATGCCACTGGTTTGGGGTAGCATCCAGTCAAGAAGAATGAGGTCGGGAGCTTCATCAACGATTAGGCTGTGTGCGTCTTGGGCATTCTCTGCTTCCAAACAGCGGTAGCTAGCCATTTCCAGCGCAGCACGGAGCATGTCACGAATGGCTGCTTCGTCGTCAACAATTAGAATGGTTTTATCGGGCATAACGTCGCCTGTATTACTGGTCAGTGTACTAGTCATTGTCAGCCTACCATTTAATAAAGAGATGGTTACAAGTTTATGACAACGCCGGGAATTTGCTTAGCCCAACGCAAAATCCACTGCGATTCCAGCAAAAATGACGGCACCAACCCAGTTGTTGTTGAGGAATGCTCTGAAACAGTCGTTGCGGTTGCGAAACTTTATCAACCATTGTTGATACCAAAATAATAGCGCGGCCAAACCAACCCCAACGAAATAGGCGATTCCCATCTCAAAGCGCTGGCCCACTAGAAGCAGCGCAAAGCAGGTTAGTAGCTGCAAGCCTGCGGTTATGGCGCGGTCATTTGTCCCAAACAGAATGGCGGTAGATTTAATCCCTACTTTAAGGTCATCGCGCCGATCGACCATGGCATAGAAGGTGTCATACACCACAGTCCACAATAAATTGGCGGTATAAATTAGCCATACCTCTGGCGGCAGCTCTCCGCGCTCGGCAGCAAAAGCCATGACGATAGCCCAGGAAAAGGCTGCGCCTAGAACAACTTGCGGTAAGTACGTGTGTCGCTTCATAAATGGGTAGCAAATGGCGAGCGCCACCCCACCCAATGAAAGCTTAATAGTTAACGAGTTAGTCAGGAGAACCAAGCCAAACGCGAGCAGGCATAGCACGGCAAAGAGTGTTAAAGCCGCTTTTTCAGAGACTTCTTTTTTTGCCAGGGGGCGATGTTGTGTGCGTTCGACGTGGCCATCAAAATGGCGATCGGCGTAGTCATTAATCACGCAACCAGCGGCGCGCATAATAATAGTGCCCACCACGAAGATCACCAGGTTTTTAATCGACGGCAAACCACCCGCAGCAATCCACAAGCTCCATAGCGTAGGCCACAGTAATAACAGTGTGCCGATAGGGCGATCAAAACGCATTAATCGCCAATACGGGTTTATTTTTTGAGTTAGCGTGGTCATAAGTTGTTGTGGTTTCTGTGTGGTTATTCTTCTTGCGCGATACATCGTCGCGCTTGTTGAAGCAATAATCACGACGATGTATCGCGGCACTATACCATTTTAGGGACATTGGCTGGCTAGACTTGTGAAATTTACGTGCTTGCCCTAAGGTCGACCCTATTGCTTGTTACCGATTTTAAGCCGTCATTCGATTTTTACGCGTTGGAGTGTCCATGAAAAGTATCCCGTTGCACTGGCAAATCTTAGGGGCCATCGTTCTCGCATTTATCGCTGGCGGCCTCACCGATCAGTCGACGCAGGTACTCGGTGTATCAACCTATAGTGTTTTCAATTTTGTTGGCACCATGTTTCTCAATGGTTTAAAGATGATCATTGTGCCCTTAGTCTTTTCATCCATTATCTGCGGTGTCGCGGGTATGGGGAGCGATGGCAATATTGGCCGCCTCGGTGGAAAAACCCTCGCGTTTTACATGATATCGAGCTTACTGGCGATTCTTGTAGGCTTAGCCGTTGTGAATATTATGCAGCCCGGTGTCATCGACGGGCAGCCAGCGGGTGATCAATTAACCCTGGTGCCTGCCGATGAAGTCGCCAAAGAAATTGCTCGCGCCGATGGGCGAGGTACCGGCGATATTGTCGAAGTCTTTGTCCGCATGGTGCCACCCAATATTGTTAGCGCCGCTGCTGAAGGGCAGATGCTTGGCATTATCTTTTTTGGCTTATTATTTGGTTATTACATGACGCGACTGAAACCCGAGTTGCGCACAACACTGCACAATTTTTGGCAAGCCGTATTCGAAACCATGATGGCTGTGACACTGTTTATTATGAAGTTTGCACCCATTGGTGTATTTGGGTTGGTTGCGAAAACCATTGCAAATACCGGTTTTGATGCAGTAAAAATCATGGGTTGGTTTTTTGTCACCGTGGTTATCGCGCTGGCACTACACATGTTTGTCACCATGCCGTTAATACTAAAATTTATTGCCCGCGTTAATCCAATAAAACATTTTCGCGCAATGTCACCAGCAATGCTTACCGCATTTTCGACCGCCAGCTCGTCGGGTACATTGCCGCTGACGATGGAATGCGTTGAAAAAAATGCCGGGGTATCAAATCGTACGACATCATTTTGTTTACCATTAGGCGCGACTATCAATATGGATGGCACCGCATTATATGAATGCGTGGCGGTCATTTTTATCGCTCAAGCTTACGGGGGAGATTTATCGTTTGCTACGCAATTTATCGTCGTGATTATAGCGCTGCTCACATCCATTGGAGTAGCCGGTATTCCGGCTGCTAGCTTGGTCGCTATCATGGTCATCATGACGGTATTGGATTTGCCTCTGGAGTTAGTCGGTTTATTGATGGTAACCGATCGCTTGCTCGATATGATGCGTACCTCAGTCAATGTATTTAGTGATAGTTGTTGTGCGGTAGTCATTGGCCGCTCGGAAGGCGAAGAGACCAAACTCACTTAAGGTAATGTTGTGCACATTGCGGTTGTAAAAGGCAGCATTCGAGACTGCGCGAGTTATGCAGAACTAGAGACATCTAGTGGCTACGATGCTTACATTGAGCCCTATTCGACACAAGAGCATCTGGCCGAGCGCTGCAAGCCGGGAGTCCTGTATCTAAATATTATTGATACCCAGAGTGACGGCCAGCTAGGGTTTGCCTGCTTGGTCTATAGTGCCGCCCGGCAAACCGTCGAGCTTCGTCGAATCGTGGTCAAGACTCCAAACCAAGGTATTGGCCAGCTCGCAATGGTGGCGATTGAAGACTACGTCATTACTTATTTACCCGCTACTCGCCTATGGCTCGATGTTTTAGTCGACAATTCGCGGGCCATTAGCGTCTATCATAAGGCGGGGTTCCAGCCTGTCGAATCTCGGGTAACACCCCTAGGTGAGGTCTTTATTTTCGAAAAACAGATTGGCGTACAAAATCAATGTCATCATGGTTAGCTCACGCCAGTGAACAGACTCGATTGAGGTACCGCCAATTAACGCTAGCATTTGCTATTATTGAGTTCTCACATCATATTCGTCTTTATGAAGGCCATTTTCGCTATGCGACTCCTCATCGGTATTTTCATCCTCCTTTCCTTGGTCTATAACGCGAAGACAATCGCAGAAATCTATCGTTGGACCGACAGTCGTGGCCACGTTCACTACTCCGATACACCACCCCCCAAAATTATGCCAGAGGCGGGTAGCTCAGTAGCGCAGCGTGAGCGGGCTGCCAAGATACAAAAGGAATTTCAAGCAAGTCGTGGTCAAGCGGTACTGCGCAAAGTTGAAGGTGGTGAGTTTGTTCAGTACCGTGCGAAAAGCTTTAAAGTTGGTGGACCTATCTTAGTGTTAGCCCACGGTCAACTAGACGAACGTTTACCAGAATCACAGTCGGTCGCAAATATCGTTAGTAAGTGGCTACCTTTTGCGGAACAACACGGCATGCTGCTGGTTGCCCCTGTTTTTTTCGATGCTAACTTTGGCGTTAAAACAGACGGCCCACATCAATTTGGCTATCGCGGTCTTTTTGGACGATATGTCAATGCGGACCAGTTTGTCCTACAAATACTGGCGTATTACCAAGAGAATATTCGCGGCTTTGAAAAGCAGTTTTACATGGTCGGTTTAGAAGGTGGCGCACAGTTTGTGAACCGGTTCGTTATCGTGCACCCAGAGAAAGTTAACGGGGCTGTGTTAGTGAAACCCGATTGGTTTGCATTTCCCTATGAGGATGTTCAATGGCCGAATGGCATGGCGGCTAGATATCGCATGGCGGCGTGGCCAGGCAAGAAGGAAAAAAATATCGTCAAAGTTGAGCTCGATGTCAACGCATGGTTGGCAGCGAGCCATGTCAATACCGCAGTCATTGTAGGTGCAGATGACAAAGATACCCTCGCGGCACATGCCGAGATCGCCGAGCATACTTGGGCTAAAAATGCTAACAGTGTTAGCAATGCGCAGCGCTGGGTAAGCGAGATGCGCCAGCTCACACAGGAACATGGCGCGTCATCAGCGATACAACTCTATCGCGTGAATGGCATTGGTGCCGATGTGTCTGCACTTCAACCCAAAGCCGAGGAAGCACTTAGCAGTTTTCTTTAAACCATTTAATCACTAATCAAGGAGGTTTACATGCTACGAGTTAAGAGAAAAACAATCGTTGTCTCACGCCGTTTTTTCATTGGTCTTTTCGCTAGCACAATGGCTACTTTTTCCTGCGTCACACTGGCAGAAACATCGAAAGCGCCAGAAGGGGCTAAGGTGTATTTTGTGACCCCACAAAATGGCGATACAGTAACTTCACCCGTCAAAATCGTATTCGGCCTTTCGGGAATGGGCGTGGCACCCGCAGGCGTCGTAAAAGACAATACAGGTCACCATCATTTATTGATTAACTTGGAAGAACTACCTGACGTTTCACAATCTCTACCTTCCACAGACCAAGTTAAACATTTCGGCGGTGGCCAAACTGAAACCATGCTGACACTTGAACCGGGCACCCATACGTTGCAGCTACTACTGAGCGATCATATCCATAAACCCCACGATAAGCCGGTGCTTTCAGAAAAGATTACGATTACCGTTAAGTAGTTTTTAGAGATCTACGTTGAGAAGACTCAATTGATCTCTACTAATCATCCGTCACGTGAAATAGCTAATCATAGTCTAGGGTTATTTCACGGGTCTCCTCTTTCTACCTTTGAATCGACTTTTAACCAAATTCTGTGTTGATCCTTGGTCTTCACGGAACCGTATATTATTCTTAGTATCTAAACTTTTTCTATTCTTATTGGAGTCCACAATTCAATGATAAACAGTTCTTCTGAGAACATGCTTTCCCGGTTTCTAAAACAAGATTCAGCCCCCGGTATACTGCTCATGGTGTCAGCAGCAATCGCTATCATTGTGGCTAACACTCCGTTATATCCTTATTACGATTTGTTAATTGATACCCCCGTCGCTATTCAAGTCGGTACCTTTGAGATTAATAAACCTTTGTTACTTTGGATTAATGATGGCTTGATGGCGATCTTTTTCTTAATGGTCGGGCTCGAATTAAAGTATGAATTACTCGAAGGGGAATTGTCGGACCGACGAAAAATAGCCCTGCCCCTGGCAGGTGCGTTTGGTGGTATGTTTGTTCCAGCGCTTTGCTACTACGCCTTGAATAGTGATAGTGCTTTCGCATTGCAAGGCTGGGCTATTCCCGCCGCTACAGATATCGCTTTCGCATTAGGCGTATTGGTTATCCTTGGCTCTAGAGTACCTGTAACCTTCAAAATATTTTTGGCGTCGCTGGCGATTTTTGATGATGTTGGAGCGGTGGTCATAATCGCGCTATTTTACACCGACAACATCTCATTGACCGCTCTAGCTTTCGCCGCGCTGTGTTGCTGTGTGCTATTTGTTCTCAATCGGAAACAAGTCGCAGATACCAGTATCTTTCTGTTGATTGGCCTTGTTATGTGGGTGTCTCTCTTAAAGTCCGGTGTTCATGCCACTTTGGCCGGTGTCGCGTTGGCCATGTTTATTCCTCACAAATCTAAGTTTACCTACAAGTCACCACTTAAAGAGCTCGAGCATAGTCTAGCGCCCGCTGTTTCATTTTTAATTCTTCCCATTTTTGCTTTCGCAAATGCCGGTGTGAGTTTTATCGGTATGGGAATCGACAGCCTTCTTCATCCGATACCTCTCGGTATCGCTGCAGGCCTCTTCATAGGTAAGCAAATCGGTGTTTTTGGTTGCTGCTGGCTGGCAATTAAACTCGGGTTCGCGGAATTGCCTAAAGGTATGCGGTGGAGTGGGCTCTACGGTATATCCGCACTGTGCGGTATCGGCTTTACAATGAGCTTGTTTATTTCTGGTTTAGCGTTTGAACAAACCGGTGTTAATCAGTTTTTTGACGAACGCTTGGGCATACTATTTGGGTCGCTGCTGTCAGGTATATTAGGCTATAGCATTCTACGCTTAACGCTAAAACCCAATGAAAGTAGTTAGTTTACGTTAGCTACATCCAAAATCACCATCTCACCATCCAGTATTAAAAAGCTGCACTTGTTGCGGCTTTTTAATACTGGGCTTTTCGCTACTCAACGGTAACTGATTTAGCTAAATTTCTCGGCTGATCGACATCAGTACCCTTCAGGATTGCCACATAGTAAGACAGGAGTTGTAAAGGAATTGTATTGACGATTGGCGCAACGCTTTGAGGTACATGAGGTAATTGAACAACTTTGGTTTGTTCATCATTTGTAAAGCCTGCTGCTTCGTCTGCAAACACAAACAACTTACCACCTCGTGCTCGCACCTCTTGGAGGTTAGATTTCACTTTTTCTAGGAGATCATTACTCGGTGCAACGGCCACAATTGGCATATCCGCATCGACAAGAGCGAGAGGACCGTGTTTTAACTCACCTGCAGGGTAGGCTTCTGCGTGGATATAGGATATTTCTTTAAGTTTAAGTGCACCTTCCATAGCGATAGGATATTCCACACCCCGGCCCAAAAATAACGCGTGGTGCTTATCCGCAAAATCTTCACTGACTAATTCAATCGCTTGATCGAGTTTTATTACTTCTTCGCAAAGCTCGGGCAATTGGTGAAGTGCTGTTACCATTTTTTCTTCCAGTTCTGCGCTAACAGCGTGACGACGCCCTAGTACGATAGCTAACAATTGCAGCGCTACTAGCTGCGTCGTAAAAGCTTTTGTCGACGCAACACCAATTTCTGGCCCAGCCAACGTCATTAAGCGTAAATCTGACTCACGAACCAACGAACTGTTGGCGACATTACAGATAGTCAAACTCGCCATGTAACCCGACGCTTTACAGACACGTAATGCTTCTAAGGTATCGGCTGTTTCACCGGATTGAGAGATGGTAACAAACAAGCAGTTCTTGGGCGTCACCGTTTTGCGGTAGCGAAACTCACTGGCGACTTCGATAGAGCAGGGCAGGCCTGCCCAATCTTCTAGCCAATACTTAGCAACTAAACCTGAGTGATAAGAAGTCCCGCACGCTACGATTTGGACGTGCTCGACTTTTTCAAAAATTTCAGCTGCATTGGTACCAAACGATTCTTCCAAGACACGGGTTTTACCAATACGACCGTTTAATGTATTGGCGATGACGCTCGGTTGCTCGTGAATTTCTTTCATCATGTAGTGACGATATTGACCACGTTCTGCCGCTTCAACGCTATCGGTTAATTGTACAACCTCTCGTTCAACTGGCTCACCATTGGGTTCATAGATGGTGTAGTTTTCCAAGGTGATATCAGCGATATCACCTTCTTCTAAGTAAACAAAGCGGTCTGTTACCTGGCGTAAAGCGAGCTGGTCTGACGCAATGAAGTTTTCATCGATACCAACACCAATCACAAGTGGACTACCACTACGTGCAACAACTAAACGCTGAGGTTCGTTTACTGCGGTCACGGCAATACCGTACGCGCCTTCACACAGCTTTGTGGTTTTTTGAACAGCACTGAGTAATGTTTCACCTTGATCTAACAGTTTGCGGATTAAGTGTGCGAGTACTTCCGAATCTGTTTCTGATCGAAAAGAAATTCCCTCGCTTTCTAACTGCTGTCGCAATTCCAAATAGTTTTCGATAATGCCGTTGTGGACGACGGCAACATCACTTTTAGCGGAAATGTGAGGGTGCGCATTCACCTCACTGGGTTTGCCGTGAGTTGCCCAACGTGTATGAGCAATACCAACACCACCCTTTGTCGGTGAATTGTCGATAGCCGTTTGCAACTCACTAACTTTGCCCACAGCCTTAAGAACTTGAAGCTCGCCTTCTTTATTGAGTACTGCAATTCCAGCAGAATCGTATCCACGATATTCAAGGCGCTTGAGGCCTTCGATCAAAATTTTTGTAATGTTACGTTGCGCAACAGCGCCAACAATGCCACACATAGTGTTCTCCGTTTAACTGTATGTGTTCAAATTTTTAATCCGGTTATTCAGCGCAAATCACTTCAACTTGATGCGCTTTTAATCGGTCAATTGACTCTTTAGTAATCCCGGTATCAGTCACTAACGTTTGGACAGATGTCCACGGTAGTTCGACGTTATGTATTTTGCGTGAAATTTTTTCGGATTCGGCCATGACGATGACATCACGAGATACTTCTGCCATAACGCCACTTAAAGTAAATAGCTCGTTAAAAGTTGTAGTGCCACGCTCCAAATCAAGTCCATCTGCACCAATAAATAACTGGTCAAAATTGTAAGATCGCAACACCTGTTCCGCTAACTGACCTTGGAAACCTTCTGATTTGGGATCCCAAGTACCACCTGTCATCAAGATAGTTGGCTCGTTTTCAAGCTCGCGAATGGACGCGGCGATAGCAATCGAGTTGGTCATTACGACTAGCCCTTGTTTACTGGAAAGCTCAGGAATCAGTGCTGCTGTCGTGGTGCTGCCGCTATCAATGATAATGCGATTGTGGTCCCGTATAAGCTCGGCTGCCGCTTTAGCAATCGCACGCTTGGTATCGCTGGAACGATCGTATTTAGCCGGATCATTCATTTCCTTTGGGATAGGCACTGCGCCACCGTAGCGGCGCAATAACAAACCGTTGGTTTCAAGTGCAGCAAGGTCTTTTCGAATCGTGACTTCCGACGTAGAGAATTGAGTGGCTAGCATTTCAACGCTCACTTCACCATCCCGGTTCAGGCATTCAACGATAGAGCGTCGGCGTTGTTGGGTGTTTCGTTTAGTCATCGAGCAGGCTTACTATCTTTCAAAACGAAAGATACTCTAACAAAACGAAACTAAAATGAAAATAGAAAGGTGACAGGTGGGTTCATTACTTCTTAAACCCCCTGGCTCGCCTGTATTCACGGTAAAGCGTTAGTTATTCGCTGGGTTATTTCTTTTTCTCGGGGCGTTGCCATCCATCAATATTACGTTGTTTCGACCGTGCCACAGCGAGGTGTTTGTCCGGTACGTCGCTGTTAACTGTTGATCCAGCACCGACCGTAGCGTTAGTGCCTACTTTTACTGGGGCAACTAATGCTGTGTTTGAGCCTATAAAGGCTCCGTCAGATATTTCGGTTTGAAACTTATTGACACCATCGTAATTACAGGTAATGGTACCTGCGCCAATGTTAACGCCATCGCCGATTGTTGCGTCACCCAGATAGGTCAGGTGGTTAGCTTTGCTGCCAACCCCCATTGTGGTCTTTTTGATTTCGACAAAGTTACCCACCTTGGCACCGTCCTTTAAGGTGGCACCTGGACGTAATCGCGCATATGGCCCAACTTCACATTGAGCTGCCAGGTTAGCGTCTTCTAACATGCTGTGGGCTTTAACGGTACTATTATCACCAATAGTGGCGTTTTTGATTACACAGTTTGGTCCAATTGAAACGCCATTTCCTAGAGTCACTTCGCCTTCAAAAACACAGTTCACGTCAATCACGACATCTTGCCCAACAGACAATGAACCGCGCACATCAAATCGATTAGGGTCAAGCAGAGTAAGGCCGTCTGTCATTAGCTGTTGTGCTCGATCTTGTTGGTAGAATCGCTCGAGCTCAGCCTGCTGAGCACGGTTGTTCACACCAAGCACTTCCCATTCGGCGTTAGGCTGCTCCGTCTCAATAGCGATTCCAGATTGTTGGGCGAGGGCAATAATATCCGTAAGGTAATATTCACCTTGGGCATTGTCGTTTGAGAGCTTTGGAAGCCATTCTTGAAGGTGTTTACCGAAAACAGCCATGACACCGGTGTTGACCTCGTTGATTCTTAACTGCGCCTCGTTAGCATCTTTTTGCTCTACGATGGCAATCACATCGCCATCATCATTGCGTTCTATACGACCATAACCCGTTGGGTTCTCGAGGTTGAGGGTTAACAAGCCGAGAGATTGTTCAGAGACTTTAGACACTAGTGAATCTAGTGTTTCCCTCTTTATTAGTGGCACATCGCCGTACAAAATCAGCACGGTAGCTTCAGCATCAAAGTAGGGAAGGGCTTGTTGGACGGCGTGGCCGGTGCCCAGTTGTTCTGCTTGCATAATAAAGCGGATGTCATCAGCAGCTAGTCGTTCTTCTACCAATTCCGCACCGTGGCCAATAACTACATTGATGGTTTCACCTGACGCTAGCTCTCTACTAGTATCCAACACGTGCCCTAGCAAAGGTTTACCAGCAACTGGGTGCAAAACTTTTGGAAGAGAGGATTTCATTCGCGTGCCTTTTCCGGCCGCAAGAACAACAATGTTAAGCATAGCGGGGCGCTTCCTATTCAAGTAGATCGCAATCCAAATATTTTAAGTACAAAACGGTTAAGTGCTAAATAGTAACGAATAGACCGTTAACTTTCCGTGTAAAAACGACGGAGTGTGGGAATTATCGCTTAATACTGGCAGAACGTATTTTGTCGGAATCGACTGAATTCGAGAGGAAAAAAAAGCGGGTTATTTACCCGCTTTTTTTCGTATTTGCTGAATTGTTCGAAGCTGAGCTGCAGCTTCCGCGAGCTGTGCCGCGGCCTTGGAGTAATTAAACTCGCCTGTTTGATTAAGCAATGCATCTTCAGCTTCTTTCTTGGCTTCCATCGCTGCCGCTTCGTCCATATCATCAGCACGAAGTGCAGTATCCGCCAAAATGGAAATGCGGTAAGGCTGCACTTCCAAGTAACCACCAGATAGATAGTAGATCTCTACTTCGCCGCCTTGCTTTTTGATTCGCACAGGGCCAGGTTCAACACCTGTGATTAGCGGCGCGTGACCGTATGAAACGCCAAGCTCACCTTGTGTGCCCTGGGCGACTACCATTTCTACTAGGCCAGAGAAAATCTCTTCTTCTGCACTGACAATGTCGCAGTGTACTGTCATAGCCATCTTGTATTATCTCGTACGATTTGGGGTCGTTAAACTACTAGCTCTTTGAGACCGCCGGAGCGGCAAATCAATGAAGCGTTACTTCATTGATTTTGCTTTTTCTTTGGCTTCTTCGATGGTACCAACCATGTAGAAAGCCTGCTCAGGCATATCGTCCAACTCACCACTCAGAATCGCCTTAAAGCCAGCGATGGTGTCTTTCAACGAGCAGTATTTACCAGGTGAACCAGTGAATACTTCAGCTACGTGGAAAGGCTGTGATAAGAATCGCTCAATTTTACGTGCGCGATAAACAACTTGCTTATCTTCTTCTGACAGCTCGTCCATACCCAAGATAGCAATGATGTCTTTAAGTTCTTTATAACGCTGCAATACGGTTTGTACACCACGCGCAGTATCATAATGCTCTTGACCAATGATTAATGGATCAAGTTGACGTGACGTTGAATCCAATGGATCCACCGCAGGGTAAATACCTTTTGCTGCGATATCACGGCTTAGCGTTACAGTTGAATCCAAGTGAGCAAACGTTGTTGCAGGCGACGGATCCGTTAAGTCATCCGCTGGTACATATACCGCTTGGATAGAGGTAATAGAACCAATCTTCGTTGAAGTAATGCGCTCTTGGAGTACACCCATTTCTTCAGCAAGCGTAGGCTGATAACCTACCGCAGAAGGCATACGGCCGAGAAGTGCAGATACTTCCGTTCCCGCAAGTGTGTAACGATAGATGTTATCAACGAACAGTAGAACGTCACGACCTTCGTCACGGAATTTTTCAGCCATGGTCAAACCAGTCAATGCAACGCGAAGACGGTTACCGGGTGGCTCATTCATCTGACCGTAAACCATGGCCACTTTAGATTTTGAGAACTCTTCAACGTTAACAACGCCGGCTTCCTGCATCTCGTGGTAGAAGTCATTACCCTCACGAGTACGCTCACCAACACCTGCGAATACAGACAAACCGCTGTGCTCAGTAGCGATGTTGTTAATCAGTTCCATCATGTTTACGGTTTTACCAACACCCGCACCACCGAACAGACCAACTTTACCACCCTTAGCGAACGGGCATACCAAGTCGATAACTTTAATACCGGTTTCTAATAGCTCGGCTGAAGATGAAAGCTCGTCGTATGCAGGGGCATCACGGTGAATAGAAGCACGCTCTTTTTCACCGATAGGACCACATTCGTCGATTGGGTTACCCAATACGTCCATGATGCGACCAAGAGTTTCTAAACCAACTGGTACAGAAATCGGTGCATTAGTGGCTTCAACGCTCAATCCACGGCTCAAACCTTCAGAAGAACCCATGGCAATTGTACGTACAACACCGTCGCCTAATTGCTGTTGAACTTCCAACGTCAAACCTTTATCGCTAACGGTTAGTGCTTCGTAAACTTCAGGCACTGCGTCGCGTGGAAATTCAACGTCAATAACCGCACCAATAATTTGTACGATATGTCCGCTACTCATCTCAGGTTCCTCTTAAATTCTTAAAAATTCGTTCAATTCTGTGATTAACGTCGCCGGCTAGGTTAGGAGGAAATAGCCGCAGCACCACCAACAATCTCAGAAATCTCTTGGGTAATTGCCGCTTGACGAGCTTTGTTGTAGATCAATTCTAATTCATCGATCAGCGCGCCAGCATTGTCAGTTGCCGCTTTCATAGCGATCATTTTCGCCGCTTGTTCACAAGCTTTGTTTTCCACAACACCCTGATAAACTTGGGATTCGATATAGCGCGTTAATAAACCTTCTAACAATGTTTCTGCATCAGGCTCGTAAATGTAATCCCAGATGTGTTGTAGCTTTTCGTCTTCATCCGCTTCAAGAGGTAACAGTTGTCGAACTGTGGGCTCTTGTGTCATGGTATTAACAAATTCGTTATACACGATGAAAACTTTATCGATCTCTTCACTCGCGAAGCGATCTAGCATAACTTTTACGCTACCGATTAAATCAGCAGCAGATGGCTCTTCGCCCACGTCACGTAAAACCGCAACGACGTTGCCACCAAAGTTCTTAAAGAAATCAACGGCTTTATTACCTACCGCGCAAACATCAGCACTAACACCTTTGTCATTCCACTCTTTCATGGCTTTTACAGTGGCTTTAAACAAATTGATGTTTAAACCACCACAGAGACCACGGTCACTGGAAATAACAATGTAGCCAACACGCTTAACTGTTTCACGCTCAGTGAGGTAAGTGTGTTGGTACTCAGAGTTTGCATTTGCAAGATGACCAACGACCGCACGAATGCGAGCAGCATAAGGCTTGCCCAGTTTCATACGATCTTGGCTTTTACGCATCTTACTTGCGGCCACCATTTCCATGGCACTGGTAATTTTTTGCGTTGATTTAACGCTACCAATTTTCGTACGAATTTCTTTCGTGCCGGCCATAGTTAGTTACCAATAATTATCGAATGAATTACCAAGTTTGTGTTGCGATAAATTTCTCTAGAGCTGCTTTAAAGCTGTCGATAATTTCGTCGCTGTACTCACCGGTTTTGTTGATTTTTGCCATTAAGTCAGCGTGATCACTGTTCATGTAGGCAAGTAACGCTGATTCAAAAGCGCCAACTTTATTAACTTCGATATCGTTTAGGTAACCTTTATCCACAGCAAAAATAACAATAGCCATTTCTGCAACAGATAGTGGTGCGTATTGAGTTTGTTTCATCAACTCAGTCACACGCTCACCGTGGTTCAACTGAGCTTTTGTTGCTTCATCAAGATCAGAAGCAAACTGAGAGAACGCCGCCAATTCACGATACTGTGCAAGTGCAGTACGAATACCGCCTGATAATTTCTTAATAATTGGGGTCTGTGCAGAACCACCTACACGAGATACCGAGATACCTGCGTTCATCGCTGGGCGTACACCCGCGTTAAACATGTCAGTCTCGAGGAAGATCTGACCATCGGTAATCGAAATTACGTTGGTTGGTACGAACGCAGAAACGTCACCCGCTTGAGTTTCAATAATTGGCAGCGCAGTGAGTGAACCGGTTTTACCTTTCACTTCACCATTGGTGAATTTCTCAACGTAGTCTGCATTTACGCGAGCAGCGCGCTCAAGTAGACGTGAATGCAAGTAGAAAACGTCACCAGGATAAGCTTCACGACCAGGAGGGCGTTTCAATAGCAATGAGATTTGACGATAAGCCCAAGCTTGTTTGGTTAGATCATCATAAATAATCAGTGCGTCTTCACCACGGTCACGGAAGTATTCACCCATTGAACAACCAGCGAAAGGAGCCAAGAACTGCATAGACGCCGCATCAGAGGCGGTCGCCGCAACGATAATGGTGTGACCCATCGCGCCGTGCTCTTCTAGCTTACGTACAACCGCAGCAACCGAAGAGGCTTTCTGACCAACAGCAACATAAATACATTTAATGCCAGAATCTTTCTGGTTAATGATGGCGTCTACCGCAATCGCTGTTTTACCGATCTGACGGTCACCAATAATCAACTCACGTTGACCACGACCGATTGGCACCATGGAATCCACAGCTTTCAAACCAATCTGTACTGGCTGATCAACTGATTGACGAGCGATTACACCAGGTGCAACTTTTTCTACCGCGTCAGTTTGTGCCGCATTGATAGGGCCTTTACCGTCGATCGGGTTACCCAGTGAGTCGACTACGCGACCAAGTAGTTCGTTTCCGACAGGTACTTCGAGGATACGGCCAGTACAACGGGCTTTTTGACCTTCTGCCAAGCCTTTTGCACTACCTAAAATAACAGCACCGACCGAATCACGTTCCAAGTTCAACGCCATGCCGTAGATGTCGCCATCGAACTCGATCATCTCACCGTACATTACGTCCATCAGACCGTGAATACGCACGATACCGTCGGATACGGATACCACTGTGCCCTCGTTTTGGGCTTCTACAGCAACATCGAGTTGGTCGATGCGCTGCTTGATTACGTCGCTAATCTCGGATGGATTCAGCTGCTGCATATTCTTTTCCTCAATCCTACGAATTGATTGCTCTGGCGAGCTTTTCAAACCGGCCGCGCATCGAGCCGTCGATAATTAAGTCACCGGCTTTAATGATAACGCCCGCCATTAATTCAGGGTCCACACTGGACTTAATGTTAACCTGACGAGAGAGTTTCTTACTCAAGGCATCAGCAAGCGTTTGTTCGCTTTGCGCATCTATTTCTTGCGCAGAAACAAGTTCTACAAATACTTGCTCTTCCTTTTGGTCTTTCAGTGTTTCAAACAACTGAAAGATTTGTGGCAACAACAACAATCGCTTGTTGTGGGCTAAACAATGCACAAAGTTTGCAACTTTGTTGTCGATATCGTCACCACAAATATCAACAACTTTGTTCGCCTTTGCTTCTGCCGTAATACCAGGAGACGATAAAAACTGCTCAACCGCTGGTTGTATCACTACAGTAGAAACCGTAGTGAGCATGTTTGACCAACGCTCCAAAGCATTAACACCTTGCGCAAACTCAAATGCCGCTTTCGCATAAGGTCGGGCTAATGTGGTTAGTTCTGCCATAATGTTTCCAACAGTTTTTTACAGTTGCGCAGCTAGCGAGTCGATCAATTGCTTGTGCGCATTTTGATCGATTGACGATTGCAAAACCTTCTCCGCTCCAGCAATACTGAGCGCAGCCACTTTACCGCGCAATTCTTCTTTCGCACGGTTAACTTGCTGTTCAATATCCGCTTCCGCCGCTGCTTTTTGGCGATCAGCTTCTTCGATAGCTTTTTGCTTCGCTTCGTCGATAATTTGTGAAGCACGCTTGTTAGCAGACTCCACAATTTCGCCAGCTTGCTCTTTGGCTTCGTGAAGGATTTTGGCGGATCGCTCTTTGGCCAACTCTAGGTCCTGATCCGCTTTTTCTGCGGCAGCCAAACCATCTTCGATGCGCTTTTGACGCTCGGCCATCGCAGCGGTAATGAACGGCCACACGAACTTCATGCAGAAAAGCACGAATAAAATGAACGCGATGGACTGTCCTATTAAGGTCAAATTAATGTTCACGCCGAAAACCTCTGTTTTGTGTAAGCGTTAACGCCTTTTGGCTTTAAATGGTAAAAATTGATTGTGTTACAACAATCAATTAAGCCAAACCAGGAACAGTAACAAACAGAATGTACATCGCGATACCAACACCAATCATTGGAACGGCGTCGATCAAACCAGCGATTAAGAACATTTTACCTTGTAGCATTGGCGCTAATTCTGGCTGACGGGCAGAACCTTCCAACAACTTACCACCCAATAGGGCGAAGCCAATGGCGGTACCCAAAGCACCTAAACCAATCAATAGTGCTACAGAGATCAGTGCTAAACCCATGGTATTTCTCCTCGGTTTTAAAAATAATAATTAAAAGTTAGTGATTAAACTGGTCTTCTTCTTCCACTTCATGAGCCATCGCCATATAAACAACGGTCAATACGGTAAATACAAATGCCTGAATTGGAATAACAAGAATATGGAAGACAGCCCAGCCCCACTGCAGTACACCACCTAAGGTGCCAACAACTAAGCCGGCCGAAAACATAGTGGCGATCAAAACAAAGATCATTTCTGCCGCGTAAAGGTTTCCGAACAATCGCAAACCTAAAGAAAGAGGCTTCGCGATTAAACCAACCAACTCCAAGAACAAGTTGGCAGGGATCAATAAGATATCAACAGGTAGCTTGCCAGTGTGGAAAGGGTGCAAGGTTAACTCTTTGATAAAACCTAGCGGGCCTTTTTTCACAACACTGAAGAAGATCATAAAGATAAAGACAGTCAAACCCATTCCCAAGGTAATATTGGGGTCTGTAGTGGGTACGACTTTAAAGTAGAAGTGATGATCGCCTGCAATCCAAGCTGCGAGCGACGGGATCCAGTCAACAGGAACCAAATCCATAATATTCATCAATAAAACCCAAACGAAAATCGTTAGAGCCATTGGCGCGACCATCGCATTTTTATGCTTAAAGCCATCCTTAACCGTTTTATCGATAAACTCGATAACCATCTCAATAAAATTGAGAAAACCAGTAGGAACGCCAGAGTGAGCCTTTTTGGCCATCAACCAAAACAAACCCATAAACAACGCACCCAAACCAAGTGACCACGCCATAGAGTCTAGGTGAATTGCGTTGAACCCCATAGCGGCCATTTCTTCTGGGCAATGCGCAACAGTCCAACCTGTGGTTTCTTGAACCACTTTGCCATCGCAATAAGTGCCGGCAGGGAGCTTGCCGTAGGTCCAGTTAGTAAGGTGGTGCTGAATGTACTCAGTAGTACTTGGAGTGTACTCTTCCGCTGCCATGATGCTCTCTATACCGATAATTGAAATTACTAGCGACGCCTGTAAAACGCTCTCGCCGTAACCACCCAGGCGCACAATTGCGCACCAACAAACGTCAGAAAAACCACTGACGGATACACTTTTTTTGCTTGCATGAACACCGCAGCAAAGATTGCTACGGTAAACAGAAATTTGATTGCTTCAGCGCGATACATAGCGCTGAGTGCGTTCGCTGCCTGCCGTGCCCCCCACGGAGCGCGGTAGCTGTACCAAGCGAAACAAAGGCTAGGGAGAAGACTCGCTGATCCGCCCCATAACAGCGACAATCCAAGCGAGGTATCAAACAGCAAACATGTGCCAGCAACAGCGACGAGCAATAGCCACAAAAGTAACAGACGCAAAAGAATGGGTGGTCGCATTGACTTAGCCCGCTACTCAGATCGGGAAACGACCTAACTGGCGAAGTTACTGTTGGTGATATTTGATTGCACGCAATCTCTACCTGCTAGCAGTCGGATAGCCCAAATACGATTTTGGGCCAATCAACTTAGCGGCGGGCATTATAGGGATATTAACCTGGCGCATCAACCTGCTTCGCGTAATACAGGGTGATATTTTTCACGCAACTTTACACTAAACCTGGCGTAAATCAGGGACTTTTGATGAATGTGAAAGTATCGCTTATATCGTGTTTCACAGATCGGCATTGAAAATGAGGAACGGGAAAAGCATTAAGCCTCGTAATTGAGGCGTTTTAGAATACCGTCCAATTCGTCAAGACTGTTGTAGCGGAAGGTCAACTTGCCTTTGCCTTTTGCGCTGTGCTGTAAGGTCACCGGAATACCTACCTGCTCGGCGAGGCTCTCTTCCAGCTTTTTGATATCAGGGTCAACCTTATCAGCGGGAACAGCTTTGGTGGTTTGTTGCTGAATACGGCGTACCATCGCCTCAGTTTGACGAACCGATAAGCCCTTGTTAACTACTTCGCGAGCGACCTCGCGCTGCTCATCGTCATCCAAAGTTAGCAGGGCACGCGCATGCCCCATTTCGATATCGCCATGCTCGAGAAGCTTTTTCACTTCACCATGCAATGCAATTAAACGAAGCAAATTGGTTACGGTGGTGCGAGATTTACCTACCGCTTCAGCAACTTCTTGATGGGTGAGTTCGAATTCGTCTTGTAAGCGCTTCAGCGCAATCGCCTCTTCCATTGGGTTGAGGTCTTCGCGCTGGATATTTTCAATCAACGCCATTGCGATGGCCGCTTCGTCGGGCACATCTTTGATAACCGCCGGGATTTTATCCAAGCCAGCTTGTTGCGCTGCTCTCCACCGGCGTTCACCAGCGATAATTTCGTAGCGCGATTCTGAAATTGGCCGCAACACAATCGGTTGCATAACGCCCTGCGCCTTGATCGATTCTGCCAGCTCTTCGAGGGCTTCTGGCTGCATATCACGACGTGGCTGGTATTTACCGCGCTGGATTAACTCTAACGGTACATGGGATAAACCATCACTCGATAGTGGTGGGGTACTTAACCCTTCGCCATCCGATGAAGGCTCAGATAGAGAGTCTGAGGTTTCAGTATTGGTGTTTTCCGTGACAGGTACCGGGTTGGCAGGTTGGTTGATCCCCCCCAGTAATGCGTCTAATCCTCGCCCCAAACCTTTGCGTTTCATCTGTGCATATCCTCGTTATTGCTGGGGGGATTCTACAGCAGTTTGCGTTTGTTTTTCTGCTGTTTCGTTCCTTCGAATGATTTCACCTGCCAACGTTAGATAACTTAAGGCACCTTTAGACTGACGATCGTAGTTAATCACCGGGACTCCAAAGCTAGGGGCTTCCGCTAAACGGACGTTACGAGGGATACAGGTACGATAAACACGATCACCAAAATGTTCGTTGAGTTGAGCTGATACATCGTTAGTTAAGCTGTTGCGCGGGTCGTACATGGTGCGCAATAAACCTTCGATATGTAACCCAGGGTTGAGTACCGATTGAATTTGCGAAATGGTGTTCATCAATGCCGATAAACCTTCCAAAGCATAGTATTCACATTGCATAGGGATAATGACCCCATCACAGGCAGTCAATGCATTCACTGTCAGCATGTTTAGGGAAGGTGGACAGTCGATCAGAATGTAATCGTAATTTTGTCGCGCCACATCCAGGGCATTTTTGAGGCGAAACTCTTTATTCGCTAACGACAACATTTGCACTTCCGCCGCGGTTAAATCACTGTTAGATGGCAGCACGTCATAACCTGCGGCCTCACCATGTTGAACCACGTCGGCAACAGCCGAGTCCTCGGCCAATACATCGTAAACTGAAAGGTCGAGAATGGATTTATCAATACCGCTGCCCATTGTGGCATTGCCTTGCGGATCCATATCCACCAATAACACTTTTTTCTTTGTCGCAACCAATGATGCCGCAAGGTTGACGCAGGTTGTGGTCTTACCAACCCCACCTTTTTGATTGGTAACGGCGTAGACATGACAGTGTGACATGGCGGTTAGTGTTCCCGGTTTATTATTAGCAAATGTCGGTCACCCTCGGAAAAGGGGACGGTTAGCGGTTCGCAGCGATCGACCTTAAAGGGTTTTGGTAGTTTACTCAACTCTTCGCTAGGGTATTGGCCTTTCATGGCGAAAAGCTGACCAGCTTCATTCAGCAAGTGCTGACTGCCATTCACCATATCTTCGATACTGGCAAACGCTCGACTGACGATGACATCAAAGGCAGGCGCTTGAAACGATTCGATACGCGCCTGCTCAACCGCGACATTATTGAGCGACAATTCAGTTTTCACCTGAAATAGAAACCGCGTTTTTTTACCGTTACTATCAAGTAATGTGTACTGCTTATCAGGAAAGCAAATTGCCAATGGAATTCCAGGCAGGCCGCCGCCAGTACCAACGTCTAACCAACGCTCACCGACATTCGAAAAAGGGACGATACTCAAGCTATCCAACAAGTGCCGCACCAACATCTCATTAATGTCACGTATCGCCGAGAGGTTGTAGGCTTTGTTCCATTTTTCAAATAACGCTAGATAAGCGAGAAGTTGATTAATCTGCTGGTCGCCCAGCGAAATACCTAACGCTGTACAGCCATGTATCAATCTATCACGCAAAGGGTTGTCTACAGAGGAGTTCTGCTCCGTTTTACTGGTCGTCACCAAACTAATCTCATTCCGCAGCGGCCGCATCGACTAGAGAGGCTTTGCGCAACCAACCTTTTTTCTTTAAATAAACCAGCAATAAACTAATTGCTGCCGGTGTTACACCCGATATTCTCGACGCTCGCGCAATTGTGCTGGGTTTAGCGGTGATGAGTTTTTGTTTGACTTCGTTGGACAAGCCATCAACCAAGTTGAAATCCATTTCTGCGGGTATCGCTGTGTTCTCGTAGTATCGCATACGATCGATTTCTTCTTGTTGGCGATCAATATAGCCTGAATATTTTGCAGCAATTTCAATCTGCTCGGCCACACGCGGGTCTTCAACTGATTCGCCTTTCAACGGACCGATATCTTGATAGGTTAGTTCCGGACGCTTTAATAAATCATACAGACTGTATTCGCGCGTTAACGGCGATGGAATTTTTTCTTGAAGAATAGTTGCTTCATTCGATCCGGCTTGCACCCAAGTCGATTTTAGGCGAGCTTCTTCTTTCTCAATCGATTCACGTTTTTCGTTAAACGCTTGCCATTGTGATTCAGTTACCACGCCAAGCGCATAGCCTTTTTCGGTTAAACGTAGATCGGCGTTATCTTCACGCAATAACAAACGGTATTCAGCGCGCGAGGTGAACATGCGGTAAGGCTCGGCCGTGCCCATAGTAATTAAGTCATCGACTAACACACCGACATAGGCTTGATCGCGTAGAGGACACCAAGCGTCTTTTTCTTGCACTTTCAGCGCGGCATTAATACCCGCCAATAAACCTTGCGCACCCGCTTCTTCGTAACCGGTGGTGCCGTTAATTTGTCCCGCAAAGAACAAGCCTTGAATATGCTTGGTTTCTAAGTTGTATTGTAAATCTTGCGGGTTAAAGAAATCGTATTCGATAGCGTAACCCGGCCGCGTAATATGCGCGTTTTCAAAGCCTTTAATGGAGTGCACTAAATCTAATTGCACATCAAACGGCAAGCTCGTCGAAATACCGTTGGGGTAAATTTCGTGAGTGGTTAAACCTTCGGGTTCGATAAAAATTTGGTGGGAATCTTTATCGGCAAAACGGTGTACTTTATCTTCGATAGAAGGGCAGTAACGAGGACCAACACCTTCGATAACACCCGTGTACATCGGCGAACGATCTAAACCACCTTTGATTATTTCATGGGTGCGTTCGTTGGTATGAGTAATCCAACAACAAATTTGTTGCGGATGATCATCAACACTACCGGTTAACGACATCACCGGTGTTGGCGTATCGCCCCACTGTTCTTGCAGATCAGTAAAGTCAATCGAACGAGCATCAATGCGCGGCGGCGTACCGGTTTTTAAACGGCCAACGCGCAAAGGTAATTCGCGCAAACGGTTCGCGAGCGCAATCGATGGCGGTGCGCCAGCGCGACCACCGGAATGGTTTTCCATTCCAATATGAATCACGCCACCTAAAAATGTCCCAGTCGTTAACACAACCGACGGTGCAAAAAACTGCACGCCCATTTGCGTGACCACACCTTTGACGGTATCGCCTTCGACAATTAAATCATCCACCGCTTGTTGGAAGATAATGAGGTTTTCTTGGTTTTCTAGCTGGCTGCGGATTGCGGCTTTGTACAATTCGCGGTCGGCTTGTGCGCGGGTCGCGCGAACGGCCGGGCCTTTGCGGGCGTTCAATAAACGGAATTGAATACCGGCTTTGTCGGTGGCTTTTGCCATCGCACCGCCCAAGGCATCAATTTCACGTACCAAATGACTTTTACCGATGCCTCCAATCGCCGGATTGCAGGACATTTGCCCCAGGGTTTCAATGCTGTGGGTCAGCAAGAGAGTTTTACAGCCCATGCGCGCAGACGCTAGACATGCTTCTGTACCGGCATGGCCGCCGCCAATCACAATGACATCAAATTGTTCGGGGTAACGCATAGCAACTACCTAAAAATATGACCGTGGTCAGAAGAGGGCTGTATATAGATCCCCAGATTTGGGGCGCGCCATTATATGTTGGGTTAATCAGAGTAGCAAAAAAAGTGTTTAATTTTTACACGGTGAATGTGAGTTGCTTAGTTTTAGTCGTTTTTTGTTTTTAGGGGTTAAATAATTAATAAGTTAATAAGAAAGAATATATATAAGTATATATATGTATTTTGTTAGTAGTAATGGTTATTAGGGATTGGTAAATCTGTGGAAAAGCCATGATAAGTCAATAAAATCAATAAGTTGTAGCTAGTACAACCACGTGGTAACTACCGTATAGCCAGTGTTATACCTGACAATAAGGTGTGTCTAAATCCGGGCTTTTCCACAAACGTGGGTGATTCTCGGTTTATACACATTTCGATTCATAGTTAATTCAACTAAATATCCCGGAGTTCTTCACAAAAAATTCTAATAATTGTTATAAATCAGTCATTTAGGGGATAAACCTGTGAATGAATGTTAATAACTTGTATAGGTTAGTGAGGACTTTGGTGAAAATCTGTGGATAACTAGTTGATTTGGTTGTTGTGTGAACAGTGGGTGTGGATGAAAAGGGATGGATTAAACAGTTGGGCAGACGGCTTATTTACCAATGCAGAAGCTGGAAAAGATGCGGCCGAGCAACTCATCTGGCGTCATTTGACCAGTAATTTCGCCGAGGCATTCTTGGGTTTGGCGCAGATCTTCGGCTAACAATTCGCCCGCGCCAGCTCGGAGTTGCTGTTTACCTGTATCGAGAAAGCATTGTGCTCGGCGTAGCGCATCGAGGTGACGTCGTCTTGCGGTGAAGTGGCCTTCGCCGCTGCCGGTATAACCAGCAATGTCTTTTAGGTGCTCTTTGAGGAGGTTGAGCCCGTCGTTGGATTTTGCCGAAAGCTTGATGAGTGGTAACCCATCGCTCGTAGTGCCTGTTTCAGGCGCTAGGGCGGCGAGGTCAATTTTATTGGCGATCAATGTCACCTTGGTGTGATCCGGTTGCACACCGACGTCAGCGGGCCAGCAATTGGCAAGGGTTAGGCCTTGGGGTTGGCTGGCATCTACCATCAATAAAATCCGATCGGCTTGTGCGAATTCTTGTTGCGCACGCTCGATGCCGATACGTTCCACTTCATCTGGATTAGCGCGTAGCCCTGCCGTGTCGATCAAATGCAGTGGCATGCCATCGATGTGTATATGTTCGCGCAGGACATCGCGCGTGGTGCCTTCGATGTCGGTAACGATGGCGCTGTCTTTTTCAGATAACGCGTTTAATAAACTGGATTTACCTGCATTAGGGCGACCGGCTATTACTACGCGAATTCCATCGCGCACAATTTGCCCTTGTTCGGAATCTTTTAACAGTGACTGCAATTGTTGTTCGATTTCAGAAAATTGCGCGGCCACGTTGCCATCCGATAAAAAATCAATTTCTTCTTCCGGGAAATCAATGGCAGCTTCAACATAAATTCGTAGTTGTGTTAGAGCTTCAGCAAGCTCATCTATGCGTTTTGAGAAAACGCCCTGCAAACTGTTGACTGCATTACGAACACCTTGCTGAGAGGTCGCATTAATTAAATCAGCAATGGCTTCGGCTTGTGCTAGGTCTAATTTATCGTTGAGAAAAGCGCGCTGTGAAAACTCTCCAGGCGCCGCTAGTCGAGCGCCGTGCTGCAAACAGCAATCCATTAGCATGTCGAGAATGACAGGGCCGCCATGGCCTTGTAGCTCAACACAATCTTCGCCAGTGAACGAATGCGGGCCGACAAAATAAATAGCGATGCCTTCGTCGATAATCTGAGAGTCGGTTGAATAGAATGGCGTGTGATGGGCGTGACGAGGAGTGAATGTTTGTTGGCAAATCATTTCGCCAATAGCGCGCGCTTTCGGGCCGGAGAGTCTAACGATGCCAATGCCGCCTCGACCTGAAGCGGTTGCGATAGCGGCAATGGTATCGTTGGGATGCATGTGCTTTTAAATAAATTGTTTAATTTAAAAAGTACTTACGCTTTTGCATCAGCATTTTCAATTTGTTTAGTGATGACGTATTGCTGTGCCATCGATAACAAACCGTTCACTACCCAGTAAAGCACAAGGCCTGATGGGAAGAACAGGAAGAAAATGGTGAACACCCAAGGCATCATCTGCATAATTTTTTGCTGTGTAGGATCACCCATTTGTGGGTTGAGTTTTTGCTGAAACCAGAAGGTGGTACCGTACAGCAATGGCAAAATGAAGTAAGGGTCTTTTGCCGATAAGTCATTAATCCACAACATGAATGGTGCGTGACGCAATTCAACAGATTCCATTAGCGTCCAGTAGAGAGCGATAAATACCGGGATTTGCACCAACATCGGTAAACAACCGCCGAGAGGATTTACCTTCTCTTTGCGGTACAACTTCATGGTTTCTTCTTGGAGCTTCTGACGGTTATCGCCGTAGCGCTCTTTCAGCTCAGCCATTTTAGGTGCGAACTTACGCATCTTCGCCATTGAGCGATAGCTGGTGGCGGAGAGGTGGAAGAAGGCCGCTTTAATACAAATGGTGAGCACAATAATCGCTACACCCCAATTTCCTAAAAAGCTATACAACCAGTTCAAGAAATAAAACAGTGGTTTACAGATAAACCACAACGGGCCGTAGTCAGCAACCAGTTCTAAGTTAGGAGCGATATCTTCTAGACGATAGACATCTTTAGGGCCTACGTAAAAATCGGCAAACATCGTTGCCTGCTCGCCAGGTGCAATGGTGGTACGTGGTTCTTGGAAAAGAAAACGGTACAGCCCACTGCCTTTTAACTGACGAAAATCGTAGTCCACATCCAGTTCAGGGTTGGGCACCCAAGCACTAATGAAGTAGTGCTGCACCAGCGCTATCCATGAATCTTGCTTGGTTTGTGAGAAGCGGTCTTCAGCAATATCGTCGAAATCCATTTTCTTGTAGTTTTCTTCTTCGGTAGTGGTTGAAACACCGAGGAAACTACTCATTGCAAACGCGGGAAGGTTCTTACCGGGCTTATGGTCGTCACGTAATATTTGCCCGTAAAGACGTCCCGTCCAGGGAGCGCCGCTCTGGTTGTCGACTAAGTACTCCATGCGAACAAGGTAGTCGCTGCGCTTGAAGGTATAGCGCTTAGTAATTTTTACGTCATCTTGCTGAAAGTGCAGATCTACTTGTAATTCGTCTTCACCTTCAGACAGGGTGTAGCTATCGGCGGCACTCGAAAATAACGGGCGACTCTCAGCTGTGTCAGTTCCGTTTCGGCCTACCAAACCACTTTGTGCAATATAGGTAGTTGATTGTGTGCGATTTAAAATAATCAGCGGGTTATCCTGTTGTTCGATGGTGACCGGAAACTTAGGTAATGCCACCATGACAATATCGCCGCCGAGTGTATCAATTGATACATTTAATGAATCGGTGGTGACTTTTATTAGTTTGCGTGATGCTGTGAGAGTAGGAGCAGCAGCGTCAATGTGGTTGCTTTCTTCATCCTGACTGAGCTCACCGGGTACAGCGGAATCACCTTGGTCCGATAGTGAACTACCAGGGTTGGCGGAAGGAAAGTTTGCGCCTGGATCTGCAAACTCGGTAATGGTGGTTTCGGTTTCTATCTCAGGGAGCCTCGCTTCTTGAAATGCGTTCCAGCGAAATAGCAGTGTCACTAAGACTGCTGCGATACCCAGAAGTAAACCAATTCGTTGCCAATCCATCATTCTGAAACTGCCGCTTTTTTAGGTGTTAATACAATAGGTTCGAGTTGTTGAGTGGTTGCCGAGGGCGAGAGTGTGTTTTGCACGGAGCCGTTAATCTCGGGAACATAATCAAATCCGCCTGGGTGCCAAGGATGGCATTTCCCCAATCGTTTTGCCGTCAGCCAGCTTCCTTTTATAAAGCCATGTCGTCGATAGGCTTCCTCTCCGTAGTGGGAGCAGGTTGGGTAAAAGCGGCACTGTTGGCCCATGATTGGACTTAATATCAACCGGTAGAGTTGTATTAGGCGTACTGCACCATTCACGCAGAATTGATGAATGGGAGAGCGAGTCCGTTGTGCTGGAGTCATTGTTGCTGCGCCGCTTGTTGCTGAGCTTTTGTAAACTGTTTTACTAAGCGCGCCCACTGTTTATTGAGTAACTCGGTTTGCGCCGTGTTATCGAGCGTATCCAGTTGGCTGCGGGCCAGCACTATAGCATCTAAGCAGGGTAGAGTGTGCTGTTGCAGGCGGAAAGTTTCTCTGATGCGCCGCTTGATACGATTGCGTTGAACAGCAAAACGGATGTTCTTTTTGGCGATCACCAATCCGAGTCGGGGATAGGATAACCCGTTTGGCCTAGCGAGGATCAGAAGGTAGCGGTGGGATACTTTAAACTGAGCGTCTTGGAAGACACGCTGGAAGTCGTGGCTGTTGAGAAGTCGCGAAGATTTCGATAATCCAAGCGTAACCACGCCAGTCTCCCAGCGTTGAGATGCGTTTACGCAGATAGGCGCTTGCGGCCTTTAGCGCGGCGGCGATTTAGGATGTCACGTCCACTTTTAGTGGCCATACGAGAGCGAAATCCGTGAGTGCGCTTGCGCTTAAGTACACTGGGTTGAAAAGTACGTTTCATGATCGTTCCTGCCGTTTGTTAGTCTGCAACAAGTCGGGCTTATTGCGGCTAGCTAAATCTAGTATCTATATATAGAAGCAATATCACTGGTTGCTGGCAAGTTTGCCTGAGATTAGTGCTACCGCTAAAAAGGACGGCGGATTTTAAAGAATTGGGGAGCCTAAATCAATCTCTATTTTTTTACTGTCAATGTGCGAAAAAAAATGAATTTTTTTTCTGTCGCTTTCGATCACCTTTACGGTGCATAGACTTTGGTCATTTTGCTGTATATAAGCCTGTATAATCACTGCATACTAACAGGATATCCACAGAATAAGGTTAAAAAACAGCCATGCTTATTGTTCAAAGCTGTTTATATAATTTTGAACGCATTTATTGCAACTTATTGAATTTAAAGGAAAAGATATTTTTTCGTCAATTTGGTGGGTTTTTGTTGGGTGTGGATAAGATCGAAATAGAAGAGTACACTTCGTTGCTCTTTCTGAGGGGCTGTACCTTATTAGAATAGGTGGCGATGTCGCTGTGTTGGATAGCTAATCCGATGATATAGCGCTGTGATTAATTTCATCGATATTCAAGTGCCGACAGCCCGTACTAAACGCATTAATGAATAACCGCAGTTGCCGTATCGCACCTGCGTGGGGTTCTTTTACTCGAAAACTTGACCAGAGCTGAGATTGGGTAAGCGTTGTGTAGTCATTGCAAGCTAGTTGTAGCGAGCTGTTGTTGGTTTGTCGTTGTACTTTACCGCTGAATTTATCTGATAGAGAGTTAAGGAAAATAACAATAATGGGGGCTGAGTTGCCGCAATCTGTTTGGAATCAGTGTATTGCCAATCTGCAGGATGAGTTACCTGCTCAACAATTTAATACCTGGATAAGACCGTTGCGAGTGGAGGGCGATGAAAAGACGTTACGCTTGCTGGCGCCTAATCGTTTTATCTCGGATTGGGTATCTGAGAAATTTCTCACGCGTATTAATGAGTTGGTTCACCAGTATTGCCCGGGTAACACGCTTGAAGTGGTGTTGGGGACGTTAGCTTCGCCTGTTGGCCAGTTTCAAAATCGTCAGCAGCGTAACGAACCGATCACCACAAACCGCTCAGAACCTAAACCATCGACTGCTTCTTCGTCTTCAAGCGCTATTATCGTTCCAGACACTACACCGGTTACTAGTGCTTCGGTTCACACCAGCACGCGGCCGACAACAACTAAGATTGATCGCAGCGATATTGAAGGCGGGATTAGTCATCGCAGCAATCTAAATCACAATTTCACTTTTGATAGTTTTGTTGAAGGTAAGTCTAACCAATTAGGTTTGGCGGCGGCTCACCAGGTAGCGGAAAACCCCGGTGGCTCCTATAACCCCTTATTTATATACGGTGGCGTGGGTCTAGGTAAAACTCACTTAATGCATGCTGTGGGCAATGCGATGTTGCAGAAAAACCCTAATGCCAAAATTACCTACCTGCATTCTGAACGCTTTGTTGCCGATATGATTAAAGCGTTGCAGTTACATGCCATGAATGATTTCAAGCGCTACTACCGTTCAGTGGATGCGCTATTGATTGATGATATTCAGTTCTTTGCTGGAAAGGATCGATCTCAAGAAGAGTTCTTCCACACATTTAATGCATTGTTAGAAAGCGGACAGCAAATTATTTTGACCTGTGATCGTTACCCTAAAGAAATTAGTGGTTTGGAGGAACGTCTAAAATCTCGCTTTGGGTGGGGTTTAACTGTAGCGGTCGAGCCGCCAGAGTTAGAAACGCGAGTCGCTATTCTGATGAAGAAAGCCGCTGAAGTGAAAATCGACTTGCCACACGATGCGGCTTTTTTTATCGCGCAAAAAATCCGATCCAACATTCGGGAGCTTGAAGGTGCTTTAAAACGCGTCATTGCCAATGCACATTTCATGCGTCGTAAAATTGATGTAGACCTGGTGCGCGAGGCTCTGAAAGATTTGTTGGCGTTGCAGGATAAACAGGTCAGTGTTGATAATATTCAACGCGTTGTTGCTGAGTACTACAAAATAAAAGTCAGTGATTTGTTATCAAAACGTCGCAGTCGGTCTGTTGCGCGTCCTAGGCAGGTCGCTATGGCTCTAGCAAAAGAGTTGACCAATCACAGTTTGCCAGAGATAGGTGATGCGTTTGGTGGGCGCGATCATACAACCGTGTTGCACGCGTGCCGCAAGATAAAAGAGCTTAAAGAAGAAGATGCGGATATCCGTGAAGATACGAAAAACTTGTTGCGTTCGCTAACGACCTAATGGATCACTAAACCATTAATTTTTCATAATTATTCGAGCTGATCCATAGCAAAACGGTTGTGCTTGTAGCTTAGTCACTCGATAATTGGGCGTCTTCTAGAGCCGTTCGAATGCATCGCATTTTGGCCCATGGAATAGTTAATTAATCAGGCAATAGCCGTCGTGCGATTGCCTTATCCTCTTATCTACATAGTGCGGTGAAGAGAAATATTCATGAAGTTTAGTGTTTCCCGTGAGGCTTTATTAAAACCACTCCAGCTGGTATCCGGTGTTGTTGAGCGCCGTCAAACTTTACCGGTACTGTCGAATGTATTGCTAGTGCTTGAAGGAGATCAGTTATCTCTTACTGGCACCGACCTTGAGGTAGAGATTGTAGCCCGAGTACATCTGAACCAGATGGGTGAAAGTGGTGAGATCACCATTCCAGCAAAGAAATTTGTCGATATTGTTCGGTCTCTACCGGACACAGCAGAGATTCAACTTACTCAAGAAGACGAGAAAGTTATTCTTAAAAGTGGATCGAGTCGATTCCAGTTATCCACTCTACCGAGTAGTAATTTCCCCAATGTGGAGCAAGGTAGTGGCGAGCTGCAGTTCACGTTCCCGCAAGCTACATTAAAAAGCCTAATTAATAGCACCTCATTCGCAATGGCCCAGCAGGACGTGCGTTATTACCTTAACGGTATGTTGTGGGAGGTTCGTCCCGAACATTTTCGCTGCGTGGCCACTGATGGTCATCGGCTCGCCATGTGCACAAAGCCGCTGGATGCAGGCGCTGATGCCAGTTATCAAGCCGTTGTACCTCGTAAAGGGATTATCGAACTGGGCCGTTTGTTGAGCGATGAAGAGGGTGCGACGGTTGAGGTTGTTATGGGTGACAAACATATCCAGATCTCAACCGATTATTTTACGTTTACCACTAAGCTAGTCGACGGGAAATTCCCTGAATACGAGCGCGTACTGCCTCGCGGTGGTAACAATATTCTATTTGGTAAGCGCCAAGAGTTGCGCCAAGCCTTTTCGCGTGTTGCCATCCTGTCAAACGAGAAGTATCGCGGTGTGCGCATCACGCTATCTGAAGGCCAAATGACCCTGGTAGCAAATAACCCTGAGCAAGATGAAGCTGAAGAAGCGGTGCCCGTCGACTATTCTGGCGACTCTTTGGAGATTGGGTTTAATGTGGGCTATTTGCTGGATATTACTAATGTATTAGCAGGTGATAGCTTAAAGGCTTCGTTCGTTGACGCGAATACCAGTTGTTTGATTGAAGATGCTGATGACGGTGATGCCGCTTACGTCATCATGCCGATGCGCCTGTAATTACTTTATCCATGCTTTCCTTTAAGCAGTGGACGGCCTAGCTCAACGATTACGATGGCCGTCCACTCGCTGCAAATACAAAACCTCCGCAATTTAAAAGGCATTAACCTTTCACTTCACCCGCGCCTCAATCTTTTCTATGGGAAAAATGGTTCCGGTAAAACGAGTTTGCTCGAGTCGGTAAATGTTCTGGCCTTGGGGCGCTCCTTTCGAAGTTATCGACCGAAGCCGCTCATTAACTACGATTCCGAACTGCTCACCGTCTTTGGTGAGATATCTACGTCTGGTGAGCCGCACAAGGTTGGCGTTCAAAAGAGTGTCAAAGGCGAGTCCGTCATTCGTGTTGATGGATCGAATCTTTCATCGGCATCGGCGTTAGCTGAATACCTACCCGTATTGGCAATTGATGCACACAGTTTTGAGTTTATAGAGGGTAGTGCCAAGCGAAGAAGGCAACTGCTTGATTGGTTGGCGTTCCACGTGGAACCTTTGTTTTTACCTGCTTGGAAAGCGCTCCAGCACTGCTTGAAACAACGGAATAGTTTACTCCGACGTGGTAGAATATCAGGCTCAGAGCTCCAACCCTGGGACCTGCAACTTGCTTCTTTGGCGGAACAAATACACGTCATTCGAGAACGCACGTTTAATACGTTCCATGAAGCGGTGTCGGATATCCCCGCGATCTTGGATGGCGTTGATATCGAGTTCAACTATCGACCCGGCTGGAAGGTCGAGCAGGGTTTTCGAGAAGTGTTAGCAGAGTCGTTAGAGCAAGACTTGCAGCGTGGGTATACCTATTATGGGCCGCATCGCGCTGATATTCGAATCACCGCCAATAAGTACCCTGCGGCTGATGTCCTCTCGCGAGGCCAGCAAAAAGTTTTAACTTGTCGGCTTATAGTTGCCCAAGGGGCTGTCTTCAACCAACTTACGCAGCGTCGTTGTGTTTTTCTGATTGATGACTTGCCGGCGGAGTTGGATGAAGTTCATCAAGCGCTGCTAGCAAAGTGGCTAATGGCGTTGGATGTGCAAATTTTAATAACCGGCGTTGATAAAAAGCCTTTGCTCACTATGTGGACAGGGGATAAAGAAGATCACCAAGGTAATAGTCTGGATGCCCAGGTGTTTCACGTGGAACACGGCCAAATAACACCAGATAATAATAAGGAAAGTACTTAGCTGACTGCGACCTAAATGACCGCAGACCAGCAAACGGGGATTCTCCTTCTATTTTAACAATGATCAGTGTGACCCGCTGACCTATTCAATAGCGCTTGTTCATTGAAGGCAGCACAATGGAGTTAAGTATGTCAGAAACGTCCTATGATTCTTCCAGTATTAAAGTACTCAAGGGGTTAGATGCGGTTCGCAAGCGCCCAGGGATGTACATTGGCGATACGGATGACGGTACCGGCCTTCACCACATGGTGTTCGAGCTGGTAGATAACTCTATCGATGAAGCGCTGGCGGGCCACTGCTCGGAGATCTTCGTCACTATCCATCCTGATGATTCAGTATCCGTAGGCGATAACGGCCGTGGTATTCCCACTGAAATGCACGATGAGGGCGTTTCGGCTGCCGAGGTTATCATGACCGTACTTCATGCGGGTGGTAAGTTCGATGACAACACCTATAAAGTCTCCGGCGGATTGCATGGCGTTGGGGTATCGGTGGTGAACGCCCTTTCGGAAGACCTTAAGCTCACTATCCGCCGTGAAGGTAAGGTGTGGGAGCAAGAATACAAGCATGGTGTCCCACAAGCGCCATTGGCTGTCGTCGGCGATACTACGGCCTCTGGTACTGCTGTACGGTTTGTCCCTTCCAAAGAAACCTTTAGCAACATCGAATTCCACTTCGACTACCTCGCAAAACGTTTGCGTGAACTGTCGTTTCTTAATTCTGGTGTCCGCATCGTCTTGAAAGACGAGCGCAGCGGAAAAGAAGAAGTCTACGAGTATGAGGGTGGTCTTAAAGCATTTGTTGAATACCTTAACCAAAACAAAAACCCCATTAATAAGGTGATGCACGTTAACTGCGAACGTGAAGACGGCATCGGGGTAGAAATTGCATTACAGTGGAATGACAGCTTCCAAGAGAATATCTTCTGTTATACCAATAATATTCCTCAGCGTGATGGTGGTACGCATTTAGCCGGGTTCCGAGCGTCACTGACTCGAAGCCTCAATAGCTACATCGAAAAAGAAGCCGTAGCGAAGAAAGACAAGGTAGCCACCACGGGTGATGATGCTCGTGAAGGTTTAACCGCTATTATTTCCGTTAAAGTGCCTGATCCAAAATTCTCCTCGCAAACCAAAGATAAGTTGGTTTCGTCAGAAGTTAAGCCCGCAGTAGAGCAAGAGATGTCGGCGTCTTTCGGTGATTATCTTATCGAAAACCCACAAGAAGCTAAGTTGATCGTTGGTAAAATGCTTGAAGCAGCCAAAGCGAGAGAGGCAGCACGTAAAGCCCGCGAAATGACTCGACGTAAAGGCGCGTTAGATATTGCTGGCCTGCCTGGAAAGCTAGCGGACTGCCAAGAAAAAGATCCAGCACTTTCTGAGATTTACCTGGTGGAGGGTGATTCGGCGGGTGGTTCAGCGAAGCAGGGTCGTGACCGTCGTACTCAAGCTATTCTTCCGCTGAAAGGTAAAATTCTCAATGTGGAAAAAGCCCGCTTCGATAAAATGCTTTCTAGCCAGGAAGTCGGCACGCTGATTACCGCATTGGGGTGTGGCATCGGTGGAGAAGAGTACAACCCCGATAAATTACGTTACCACAGCATCATTATTATGACGGATGCGGACGTGGATGGTTCGCACATCCGCACCTTGCTCTTAACATTCTTTTTCCGGCAAATGCGAGAATTGATTGAGCGTGGTCATGTTTTTATCGCTCAACCACCGCTCTATAAAATTAGCAAGGGCAAGCAAGAGCAATATTTGAAAGACGAAGATGCGTTAACTCAATTCCTCACCCAAGCGGCATTGGACGGAGCATCCTTGCATGTGAATCCTACCGCGCCGGCTATTGCAGGCGAAGGGTTGGAGTCTTTGGTAAACCAATACCGATCAGTTATGGCGACCATCGAAAGATTATCTCGTCGCTATCCGCGTGAAGTGCTGGGGCACCTAGTTTATCTTCCGGAAGTCACAGATGACGACCTCAAGAACGAAGAAAAAATGCAGGAATGGGTGGCTCTATTAGCAGCTAAGTTAGCGGCTGTTAACTCTGGAGGTAGCCACCGCTGGGAGGTTACTGTCAAAGAAGACGAAGAACGACATATTTTCCTCCCCAAAATTGACCTCGTTGCTCACGGTATCGATACCGAATACAACATGTCCCAAGACTTCTTCAGCTCTGCTGAATACGCATCGATAGTGAAATTGGGTAATGCTCTGAACGGATTACTGGAAGAGGGTGCATTCATCAAACGCGGTGAGCGTGAAGCACCTGTCTCTAGTTTTGACGAAGCACTTGTCTGGTTAATGGATGTTTCACGTCGTGGCTACAACATTCAGCGCTACAAAGGTCTCGGCGAAATGAACCCAGACCAACTCTGGGAAACCACCATGGACCCAGAAACACGCCGCATGTTGAAAGTGACAGTAGAAGACGCAATCGCAGCTGATCAAATTTTCACCACATTAATGGGTGATCAAGTTGAACCGCGTCGTGACTTTATCGAGACTAATGCTCTGGCGGTTGCAAATTTGGATGTTTAACGGGCTCCGATTGTTACGCCTCCTGAAAAAGCGCTCAACTACGAGCGCTTTTTTTGTACAGACAATTCTAAAAAATAATGACCTCTACACACCTATGGGGAATGTATTTGGGTAATACTAGTCACAAATAGGTAACCATCGAAAAACCAAACTCCTAAGGACTAATGAATGAACCGATTTTGGCGTTCAGCGTCTCTCTTTGTATTGTTAACGTTATTCAGCACTATGTCGGCCATCGCGCAAGATAGCGCTAATTCAGCCCAGTCCGATACGGCGACTGAAGCAGATAGCATAGACGTTTCCAATATCGAAGAACTCATTACCACGCTGGAAAGTGAAACCGCACGGACCCAATTTATCGCGAACTTAAAAACGCTGGTAGAGCAGGCGCCTGGCGATACGGCTGAGCCCGTCATTCCCATTATGAATTGGTTTAATATCTCGCCAAAAAACGACACCTTGGTAGGGAGAGCGCTTAGCCAGTTAAAGAAATTGGGATTGAGTGATTCATCGGTTGGTAATCTCCTCGCCCTCATAATCGCACTGTTAGTGATAGGCGTCGTCGTAGCCGGGAATCATGCACTGGCAAAAGTCGTCAAAAAGCGGCTTAAGTATTCATGGGGAAAATTACATTTCTCGAAGTCGCGTTTCTCCAGCTTGTTTAGACTTCAGATTGTAGCGGGGTATGTGTTTGGTTTTCTCGTGCTCGTCTATGCGACTGCAAAACTTTTTCAAGGGCAGGGCGGTTTATTTCTGTCTGTTGAACAAGCAGTGAGTTTGTTAAATTTTTCCATCGGTATATTGGTTGTTTTACTGCTACTTTTAGGGATCTGGGAAGTTTTCAACGCACTCATGGAAGTATGGGCGTCGCGAAACCATCGTCTGGCTGAAAGCCGAATTCAAACGTTAACCCCTATAATTCGAAACGTACTGCTTTTTGTTCTGTCGATATTGGGTACATTAATCGTTCTTTCAGAATTGGGGATTGATATTGTGCCGTTAATGGCTGGTGCTGGCGTGGTGGGCATTGCCATTGGTTTTGGTGCCCAAACGTTAGTTAAAGATTTTCTTACCGGTTTCATCGTGATCTTTGAAGACCTCATGCAAGTGGGTGATGTAGTGAATGTTGGTGATCGATTCGGGTTGGTTGA
Organism: Cellvibrionaceae bacterium; assembly: GCA_033852115.1. Taxonomy (GTDB): domain Bacteria; phylum Pseudomonadota; class Gammaproteobacteria; order Pseudomonadales; family Cellvibrionaceae; genus JAWSVE01. Next base: position 42,263 of record JAWSVE010000002.1, read on the forward strand.
AAAAATTACTATTCGCAAAATACAACTGCGTGATCTGGATGGCACAGTTCATACCGTGCCGTTTGGGGAAGTGACAACGGTATCGAACCTAACCAAAGAGTTTAGTTACTATCTGTTTGATGTGGGTATTGCTTACCGTGAAAATGTTGATGATGTCATGCAGTGCCTGCAGGAAATTGATGAAGAGATGCGTAACGACGACGAGTTCAAAGACTTAATGCTAGACCCTTTAGAAGTGCTCGGTGTCGACAAGTTTGCAGATAGTGCCGTGGTGATCAAAGCGCGCGTTAAAACGCGAGCACATGATCGTTGGAAGGTCGGGCGAGAATTCAATCGCCGCATGAAACATGTATTCGACGATCGCAATATCGAGATCCCATTCCCACATCAGACGCTTTACTTTGGTGAGGATAAAGATGGCTCTGCAGCGGATGCGAAGGTAAGAATCATTAATGGTGATTCGTCAAAACAAAGCGAACAAAACCAAGCTAAACGTTCGGATAAGGACTAAGAGCAACACTAAGATGTTGAGATGAAAAACTATTGAAAGAAACACTCAAGGCGCTAACCAAATTGGCCTGCGCCTTGTTTAACTGACGAATTAATCTTCTCTACTTTTCAACCAGTCGGTTCTACTTAACTCCCAATAGCGCGAAGGGCGAGTGCCTCCTCCAGGTAACGTGCTTTCGATTTCGCCCATATATTTAAAACCTATACGCTCTAACAGCTTTGCCGTTCTGATATTATCGAGCGCCGCAGTTTCACAAATTAAGTCCACACCGACAACATCAAATAGCCAATTGAATGTGGCAAGAGCACCGGAGCCTCCCTTGCCACTACTCTGTTCCTCGGGGCTAATGGCACCGCCCAATTCGCATGCCGACCACTCTGGCCAAAATTGAATGTCGTGATAACCAACGACCTTTCCAGAATCATTGATATCAATCATTAACAACCCATCTCCTTGAGTACGTTCATCCAGATGACGCGCAATAAATTTAGCTACAGTGTCGACATTGATGTCTGTTGGCAGTGTGTAAATAGGTGCAGATACTCTAGGATCTAACAAGAAAGTAGTGAATGCTTTTGCGTCATCCACTCGGGCAACCCGCGAAGTTTCCGGCAGGTGCTCGGTATTGCTTACCAAGCATCTGATGGCTTGCTGTTTGGAATCGCTTGCAGGTATTCGTGTGAGAGGTAAGCCAGGCATTGTTTTATAATTTGAAAAAGTTAATGTTGGAAGAGAAAATCTATAGAATGCCGGATAGCATATCTAATATAACGAAAGACTGCGACACAGCCTTCAAAATATCGCTATGCAGATAAACGTGTTAGCAAACGTTAATATTCTAAACCGGGCCACCAAGGTCAAGGCCGTTGGGCAGCCCAACACTTGGTGTTTACCGGCATTCTTTCTGTGCCAGGTCTTATAGAAATGAAAAGCAATATTGAGGCTTATGTCCTGAGCTATCAGGATAGCACCGAGTACTTAAAATACATGAGGGCATGAGAGATTATTTAACGATAGAATATTGTTAACCTGGCGTTCAATCTTCTTGTGTAGCGTATCGCCAGAGCTTTCCTTAGAATGTTTTACGTTCACGTAATAATCTGACCAGTCGCATACGTTTAACCCTGGGTCATGGAAGTTACCTCCATACTCAAGGTGCTTCCCGTACATTAAGCGGAGCGTCTCCCACATCTCATACACAGAAGTGCTTATTTTATCGTTAAGTGCCGAGTCTGATGGGTATTGAAGAGGCTCGCTGTAAAGAGAGACAACACTACCATTTTGACGAATAGGTGCTTTTATCTGTTGAGACAGTTTGGGCCTAACCTTAGTAGATTTTGAACTACCGGAACTACCGGAACTACCGGAACTACCGGAATCCGCGATAGCGTGTGTACCATCTGCAAAATCACAAAGAAACTTTAAGTTATTGTAGCGATAATTCGCCCCTTTCGAGATAGGAGCCAAAATGGGTCCATAGGTATTGGGTTTAGTATTGCTATTTGTGTATTGCGTATATAAATCTTTTCGTTTTTGGTCGCTTAATAATAATAACGCTTGTTTATCTTGCTTTTGACTTAATTGATCAAATGTTTTTACATTATTGTAATCAAAACCAGAGTCATCACACCCAGCCTCAGCAGAAAATACTGCCTTAACTATATACTCCGCCCATGCTTCCTTGAACGCAACCTGAGGGGATGGTGACCTAGCCACTTCAAAGTCGTTTGCCGAGCGCCCGGTGCCGGGAAAACCGTAACCGCCACCCCAAGCCCTTTGCATCAGTATGTGGCCATACTCGTGGACGGATGTTTTACCAGATATCCATTTGGGAACCGAGCTAATCTCGAACCCTGTATCGGATTCTTCTTCGAATGTGTAACTCGAAATTACGACTTTATTCGGTGATTTAGCGGTTGCTGTATCCGATTCGGATGAAGGGTAGTAGTAAGACAGCTCACCGAACTCGTCCTTATAAAACGGAATATTTGACTCATCGTGAAGGAAGACTGCAGCGTCGATTAGCGAAGCATAGTAGTTTGAGGCAATGCCTTTAACTGTAGCGGTATTCTTGCTAGTTTTTACTGGATAATAGAAATCACCTAAATCGTGAGTCTGGCCGGACTTTAATTTAAGTGGTTTATTATAGGTCGCTCCGGGAATATCTTGTGCGTAGACATTGCCGCTAGAATCTCGGAAAGATACACACCATTCTCCAAAGCAATAGCGCATTTTTGCTCTAACCTGCAGATCAAGTATCTGCGGGACATTGTACTGGCATCCGTCTTTGCCGCTGACTACAGCTTCGAAGCGGCCATCTGATTTAACAGATACCGTCGTAATTGATTGGCTTTTTTTACAGCCTTTACTCCCATTTGGCTCGAGCTTATCAAGCTCAAGTATCTCAACAGTCCATTTATACGCACCTAGCCAATTCGGTGTCTTGGAGTTCGATATCTCAGCGCCAGTTTTACCTCGAAGGTCTTCACGCCTATCCCAGTGGCCGTATGACCGGTTGTCGTTATAAAACACACGACCTTTTATGGTGATGTCATCGCTATTGGCTTGGGATGTTAAGCCATAGGCTGCCAGTAAGAGCAAAAAGCAGCCCTTTGTTAAAGAGTGAATGCTAGATTGATGAACCTTGAAGACTATGTTGAATACTTTCATCAGGTTTTCTCCTTAAGACCATTTGAAAGGCTGCGCCGTAATTAGGCGAATTGAATTAGGTTTCGTCCATGTAACTGAAACCGCTGTATTTCAGGAATAAAGCTGCGTGTACATTATCTAGTAGGCTGGTTTCAAAAATCAAATCGATTCCCGCTACGTTTAATAACTAATTAGATGTAAAGAAAATACTGTAGCGCCCTATGCTGCAAATTTGTCTTGCTTGTGATCAAGCGCGTTAAACTTAGGACGGTTATAGACAGTGCATATAGCTGCAAAGAGATTTATGGTTTGCATTTATCATTGTCATACACAGTCGTTGGTTCACCTTTCACCAAGCCGACCCAATTACCATACCGGCCGCCGTAAATAGCAGACCCTTGGTAGGCGACCACTACTTTGTCAGCTAACGGCTTCCGCTCTTTGGTGGTTCGATAAATTTGAGCCCCGTCGTTTGGCTGCAAAACCACAATACCAAGTTCACTTTCCGGCGGAATGATGGGCACCTTGTTTATCTTTGTTTCACTATTATCAAGTGTTAATTCAGGCGTTTCGTACAGCAGCGTGGACATGCTGTTTGGTTTAGTAATAATGGTTATTTCATCTTTCCCTATGTTTTGAACAATCAAACCAAGTTGGTATTCGTATCTGCCATACTCGTCCTTACCTTCACAGCTAACTGATGTGGTTTTTACGGTAAGGTCTGATGCATGTGTGAAAGTTGCTGTAACCAAGAGTAGGGCGGGTAAGAATCTCATGAATGGCCTCGAGCTATTGTTTGTACTTACCATTATCTAATCTATGTGTTTAGCTACAAGTGTATGCTTGAAATAACCTAGGAAAAACTAGAACCGAAATACGGCTTCAAAAGGCTTGTGCTAAAACGATTATTAAAACAGAGGAAAAGAGTGTAACCCAATGAGTAATTAGCATTACTTTTTGCGGTGTAGGAAGCGATTGAAAGAGATTATCAACACCATCACGTTGGGCACGTTTAGGAAACAAGCAATAATGACCGTACATCGGCAATTTAAAAATACTGAGAATCAGGCCAGCACTATAGTACTCGACACCTTCAATCGCTTTAGCAATCTTTCGCTGAAACGAAAAATAAATGTATATAGCTAAACCTAGGTTGATCCACATCACTGCAAAACCTACACAAGTTAGCCAAAATTGCATGTCGCTCATAGCAGTAACTAGTTATTTTGCAGTGTGTGTTCGGTGATAAATTTCTGATCCAGCATCTTTACCCCACGAACCGAAAAGTTGACTTCCACCATACCCGCCTGCGGCGCCCGCTATGATGGTACACCAGAGTAAACTAGTCCCTGCCGTTTCGAGACCAAACAACAAGTTGCAGGTTAAATAGGTAGCTACGGTACCACTTACTGCACCACCGCCAACACTTCCCACTACGCGCCCGGTTTGCTCATACTTTGTTTTTGAACAATATGCAGAATCGGGCTCGACTGCACAAGCTTCTGCTATAGTCGCTGCACTGGCAGTTACATCCAAAGCAATAGCGACGTAGCCCAGTCGATTAAAGGTACGAGCTGTGTTGGTAAGTTTGGTGTAGTTCGACTTAAAACCATCAATCGAAGTGGAGCCACCTTGTGTATTCCACTGATGCACAATGGCTTTACTGCTTAATCCAAGTTTTGACTTAATTCGATTCGCGTTGACCTCGTAACCGAATAGCTGTCTTTCGAGCATGCCATTAATAGTTTGGTCGAGCTGCAAAAATAGAGCACGGCGTTGTTGGAAAAAATTTTTACCCTTTAGGTTCCCTGTGGTGTCGTAAGAGTTTTTATACAGCTGTTCAATTTGCTTCAGGACGCGTTCAACGTGTTGCTTCTTTTGCTGGAAATAAGTATTTGTCCAACCATACATTGTGCCGGAGTAGCCTGCAGCGTTACTTAGTAGAGCGTAATTGGCAGCAAGTTTTGATCTTTCTTGGGCGGTTAGACGATCGAGTTCGGAGTCGACATGCTTAGCCGCAATCGACATTTGAGTTTCCCACAGCGTGCAACCTAACGGGTTCTCTGGAGTCACGATCACCATTTGACCTGCGCGGATGAAGTTACCCTTAAGGTGAGAATTTACGGCAATAAAGTGTTTTCTTGTGACTTCGGAAGGGTGGTTGTAGAGAGCACGTAGTGTTTGATCAATCGACATATCGCGCTCAGCGATGTAAAACAGGACGTCTTCTGGTGCAATGGCTGGCATCAAATCTCCTTGTTAAAGCACTTTCCTTTTTGAGCCGTGCATTCTTTCCCATACGAACCGAATAGTCTAGGTACTGTGTGCCAAAATGAGAAAAACTAGAGTGATTACTACATTGAGCTGTGCTAGTTATTCTCTAAGGCGGCTTCCTCAACACGTTGGGCATCCGCTCGCCCTGGCGGCATTTTCGCGATTTCACCTTCAATCCAATTTTTAACTTCTTCCGTTAACACTTTACTGTGCAGCCCTTCAGTGGAAATGGGTTTTCCAATGACGACACGGATTTCGCCGGGGTGCTTGGTGAATTGTTTTGCGGGCCAACATTCACCGGCATTGTGCGCGACTGGGACAATATCGACACCTGCTTTTTTAGCGATGTCTGCACCACTTCGTGCATAGTTGCCAGCCTCGCCTACGGGAATGCGTGTGCCTTCTGGAAACACTAAAACATGTAGGCCTTCTTGAATGCGGCGCACGCCTTTTTCTTGTACGTCTTTTAGTGCTTTAACCGGTGATGAGCGATCGATGGGAATAGGCCGCAATAGCGATAAGCCCCAGCCGAAAAAAGGGATTTTTAATAGCGAGCGTTTGAAGATAGTGCTGATGGGCAAAAAGTAATATTGCAGAAACAGCGTTTCCCACATAGTTTGGTGTTTAGAGAGCACTACGTGCGGTGTTTTTAAAGGGCCGTCGTTATGATCGATGACCGTGATTTTTATGCCGCAAGCAATGCGCATCCACCACATCGCGAATCGCACCCACAACAAAACCAAATGAAAACGTGCGCGCTTAGGCGCTAGAATAAATGTCAGGCAAAGTGTGCCGTAGATGATGCCGGTCGTGTAAAGAACGATATTGAAAATCACCGAACGAATGACAGAAATCATAATGGCTGAATTACCTTAGAATTAATTGGACACTGAAAAGTGTTTGAGGATGTAATCTGCAGCCTCGGCTAGGTCGGCGACAATAGTGGTTTTTGCGCGAACGTCATCGGGAAGGTTGTCAGCGTAATGCTCGCCCTTACCGGTGCGGACCAAAATGGGTACGCAGCCTTTCGCTAGACCAGTTTGTAAATCTTTTAAGTTGTCGCCAACAAAGGGCGCGCCTTTGGCGGCAATACCGAATTCAGATTCCATCGCATCGACCAAGCCAGTGCGCGGTTTGCGGCAATTACAATCTTCATCGGGATGATGCGGGCAATAAAAGATACCCGTAATCTCGCCACCAAAATCGGTGACGCCATCGACCATTTTTGCGTGCATGGCTTCGAGATCGTCGAGATCAAATAAACCACGACCTAACCCAGATTGATTCGTAGCAACACCAATACTGAAACCTGCCTTCGAGAGTTTTGCAATGGCTTCTAAGCTACCGGGAATGGCGTTCCACTCCTCAGCACTTTTTATGTAAGCATCAGAGTCGTGATTAATAACGCCGTCCCGATCGAGAATAACGAGCTGCGTGATATTAGAGCTGGTCATTACAATGCTCTGTTAATTAGCCGACGCTAATAACGAAATATCAGCCACTTCGAGGAACAAACCGCGTAATTGATTTAGCAAGGCTAAACGGTTTTGCTTAACGGCTTCATCATCGGCCATGACCATCACATTATCGAAAAATGCATCCACCGCTTCACGCAGGCTTGCGAGCTGGCTCAAGCCTTGGGTGTAATCACCTTGTGCAAATAACGGCGCAACGGCAGTTTGTTGTGACGCAACTAATTCCGCTAAGGTTTTCTCCGTTGCTTCACTTAACAAGCTGTTATCGACGGCAGTAGGAATATCACCGTCGTATTTCGCAATAATATTGGATACACGTTTGTTGGCGGCTGCCAGCGCTTCGGCTTCAGATAATTGATTAAACGCATAGACCGCTTTAACACGCTGATTAAAGTCGAGCGGTTTAGTGACCTCTTTGGCGCTAACCGCTTGGAATACTTGTACTGGAATGTTTTCTTCCTCGTACCAAGCACGGAAGCGTTCGATCATGTAGCTCAGTACATCGCTGACCACATCTTTATTGGTCAAACTGTTGTGTAGCGAAGCGGCCTTTTCAAGCAGCGGTCGCAGGTCGAGGTCTAAATCTTTTTCAACGATGGTACGCAATACACCGAGGCTCGCACGACGCAACGCAAAGGGATCTTTCGAACCAGTGGGCGGTTGGCCAATACCAAAAATACCTGTGAGCGTATCAATACGATCCGCGAGAGCGACCGCACAAGCAACCGCCGATGAGGGCAATGCATCACCCGCGAAGCGAGGAAGATATTGGTCTTTAATCGCTTCGGCAACGGTTTCCGATTCACCATCGTTTAGCGCATAGTAGTACCCGGCAATACCCTGCATAGTATCGAACTCTAATACCATGTCAGAGACCAAATCAGCCTTGGCTAATAACGCGGCACGTTCAGCGTCTTTGCTGTCTGCACCGATTGCTTCAGCAATATAGCCGGCAATGGCTTTAACGCGCTCGGCTTTTTCAAACAAAGTGCCGAGTTGTTGTTGGAAGACGATGGTTTTTAATTTTTCGACACGGCTTTCGAGCGAGGATTGTTTATCGGTCTCAAAGAAGAATGCCGCATCTGATAAGCGTGGACGGATGACGCGTTCGTTTCCGTTAATCACTTGTTGAGGATCAGCACTAACAATATTGGATACCGTTATAAAATTCGGTAGCAACTCGCCTTTGTCGTTGACCACGTGGAAATATTTTTGATGCTCTTTCATGGAGGAGATCAATGCTTCGGCGGGGACTGCCAAAAAGCGATCTTCAAATGAACCGGCCAACGCAACGGGCCATTCAACCAGCGCGGTCACTTCATCGAGAAGGTCTTGATCAATCACGGCAACGCCGCCAAGTTTTTTCGCTTCGGCTTCAACTTGTTCTTTAATCATCGCTTGACGACGCGCGTAGTCCGCAATGATATGACCTTCACTTTTTAATTGCGCTTCGTAACCATTGACGTTGTTAATGGCAAAACTCGTATTGCAGTGGAAACGGTGGCCACGGGTTTCTTGTGTTGCCGTAATGCCGAGGACTTCAACAGGAATAACGCTATTGCCATAAAGCACAACAAGCCAATGTACCGGGCGAATAAATTCGGCACGGCTTGACCCCCAACGCATACGTTTTGGAATTGGCAATTTATCGAGAGACTCTTTAATAATCTCGCTAACGCTGTCTTGCGCGGTAACGCCCTTTGCAGTCGACTTAATCCCTAGACGAGGGCCTTTAGGGGTATCGAGTTCTAATAACTCTTCTGGCGCGACGTTGTTTTTCTTCGCAAAACCTTCGGCCGCTTTGGTCCAGTTGCCGTCTTTATCTTTTGCTGCTTTCACGGGTGGGCCGTGAATTTCTAATTCTTTATCGGGTGCCGCTTCGATTAATGCAGTGACACGAACCGCTAAACGGCGAGGTGTCGCAAACCATGCGCTGTTGTCGAAAGTTAGGTCGCGTTGTTGTAAACCAGCAACGATACCATCGTGAAACGCGGTGGCTAAATTCTTTAGCGCTTTTGGTGGTAATTCTTCTGTACCGAGTTCTATTAATAAATCGTTAGCCATTATTGTTCTCCCTCCGCGCTTAAAACTTCTTGGCGCAGGGCCTCGGGTGCTAATGGAAAGCCCAGTTTTTTGCGGGCATCAAAATACGCTTGTGCAACCGCACGCGCTAAGGTGCGCACGCGTAAGATAAACCGTTGCCGCTCGGTTACAGAAATCGCGTGACGCGCATCGAGCAAATTAAAGGCATGGGAGGCCTTCATTACCATTTCGTAAGCGGGCAGTGGTAGGCCAGCTTCGATGAGCTTTTCACTTTCTTTTTCGCAGGTATCAAAGGTCTGGAAAAGGAAGTCCACATTGGCGTGGGTGAAGTTGTAGTGTGACATCTCGACTTCGTTTTGATGGAACACATCGCCATAGGTGACGGGTGTACCGTCGGGGCCGCGGGTCCAGACCAAATCGAAAATGGACTCCACGCCCTGGATGTACATGGCCAAGCGCTCAAGCCCGTAGGTGATCTCGCCGGAAACAGGGTAGCACTCCAGGCCACCGACTTGCTGGAAGTAGGTAAATTGGGTGACTTCCATACCGTTGAGCCAAACTTCCCAGCCTAATCCCCAGGCACCCAAGGTGGGTGATTCCCAGTTGTCTTCCACGAAGCGAATGTCGTGGGTTAGTGGATCAAAACCCAGCAGCCTAAGGGAATCAAGGTATAGGTCTTGAATATTGCTAGGCGAAGGTTTCAAAATCACCTGAAATTGGTAGTAGTGCCCCAAGCGATTGGGGTTCTCACCGTAGCGGCCATCGGTGGGGCGGCGGCAAGGCTGTACATAAGCCGTGTTCCAGGTTTCAGGGCCAATGGCACGCAAGAACGTGGCAGGGTGGAAGGTACCGGCGCCCACCTCCAAATCTAGCGGTTGTAAAATGACACAGCCTTGCTTGGCCCAGTAGTCTTGCAGGGCAGCAATCAGCCCTTGGAAGGTGGATACATCAACCTGATTCTCTGACACGATGTCCTCTGCGACGCATAAGCCCGTATGGGCAGTAAAATAACGAAAGCCGGCAATTATAGCGGCCTCTGCGCGGCTTTAATATGGCAGGTGCGGCAAGAAAGCTTTCAAATGTTGGGTTTTTCGGTAAGCTTCGTCGGTCTGATTAGGCAACACAATCACGTTTAGGCAGTCATCATGGCAAATCCCTCCAAGCGCGACCAGCTTCGCGGCAAAATCGGTGCGAAGTTAATCCGACTGTTTGGCGTGTTACCCCTCGGAATCAACCGCCATATTGGCACCCTGGTCGGTTTATGTACCTGGTGGAGTAAGGGCCGAACACTGCGTATTACGCTTGAAAATATCGAGAAGTGTTTACCCGAGTTGGACCATACCGCTCGCCAGCGACTCGCTAAACAAAGCCTAATAGAGACCGGTCGCACCGCCATGGAAGCGGCTAGCATTTGGGTACAACCGTACCGGCGGTTAGAAAAATATATCAAAAACGTTGAAAACCAATCGCTTATCGATCAGGCCTTTGCTCAAGGTAAGGGATTAACATTATTGATCCCTCATTTAGGAAATTGGGAAATTATAGGGCCTTATTTAGCTGAGCAATATCCAGTGACCTATATGTTCTCGCCAACGTCGTTAAAGGCAATAGACGAATTAATGATTACCGGCCGAACACGAAATGGTGGGACACTCGCTCCAGCTAATCTTCGAGGTGTGAGCAGTGTTTTAAAAAAACTGAAAGCCAATGAGCTCATTGGTATTTTGCCTGACCAAGTTCCGGAAACTAACGGTGGAGAAATTGCGCCGTTGTTTGGCCAGCCAGCACTGACCATGACCTTAGTCCATAAGCTGACACAACGCACAGGATGTGCGGTCGTATTTGGATTCGCAGAACGCGTTCCTGGGGGATTTACCTTGAAACTTTATGCCCCCCCGGCAGATTTATATTCTGACAATATTGAAAAAAGCCTCACCGCGATGAATGAACAAGTGGAAGCGTTAGTGCGAAAAGCCCCTGCGCAATATCAGTGGGAATATAAGCGATTTAAGCGCGTATAAGCGGGAGTTTTATCTTTGCCACTGGGTGGGCGTTAGATAAGTGTGGAACGAATAAACAAAAACTAAACTTAACAAAAATAAAGAGACACTATTAAGCGCCACATAACAAGCAACATCCTTCGCTAATGAAAGAATAAAAATGATTTAGGTGTCAAAATAGATAACCCCGCCGTAGCGGGGTTATCTATTTTGTGTTCTACAACTTGTTAACAGAGAGAACACGCTTTCTAAGTTGCTAAGTGTGACCGTCGTCACGAAATAGAAAGTAATCCCTTTTGCTGTTAGAGTCAACCACTCGAAATTAAATTAAACGTAAAAAGGAATTTCGATGGATACGCCCTACCTACTTGCATTAGATCTAGGCACCTCTTCAATTGGTTATGTAGCATTTGCGCTGGATGATAGCGATGAACCCAAGAGTATTCTTGACCTGGGTGTTCGAATATTTCCTGATGGGCGGCACCCCAAAACTAAAGAACCCTTAGCTGTTTCTAGGCGTATAGCCCGTGGCATACGCCGTAATAGAGATAGAGGCCAAAACCGTGTCAGACGTTTGGTGAAAGAGCTGATTGAGTTTGGCCTATTCCCTGTTGATGAGAGAGAGCGGAAAAAAGTATTCGATACTGTATCACCCTATTATGCGCGGGCAGCGGCTGCGCAAGAACTTGTCGACAAAGAAACGTTAGGCCGCGCTATTTTCCACATTGGACGGCGCAGAGGCTTCAAATCTAATCGCCTGGCTGGAGAATCAGAGGAAAGCGAGTTTAAAGAAAAAATTTCCGAATTAAGGAACAAGCTTGAAGGAAAAACCCTTGGTGAATACCTTTTTGAGCGGGAAAAACAAAACCAAGCATTAGCAAAAGACAAGAAAGCGCACGATCAAAAGCCATTTCGCTTCCGCAATGGAGAAACTGATTTCTACGCCGATCGGCAGATGTACCTAGATGAATTTGAGCGGATTAAAGCAGTACAGGGAAACATACATCTAAATGATGAACAATGGGCGGCACTAAAGGAAACAGCTTTTTGGCAATATCCACTCAAGCCTGTACCGAAAGGTAAGTGTCGTTACTACCCAGAAGAAAACCGAGCGCATATTGATCTTCCTATTTCTCACGATTATCGAATTTATCAAGAAGTTAACTCACTTCGTTATCAGTCGCAAAATATCGAGTATTCGTTAGATGATCGACAGCGTAAGGCAGTTTACGACTACCTTAGGTCTCACAAAACGATGACCTTTAAGCAGATGCTTAAGCTAAAGGAGCAAAAGTCACCGCTTTTTCCGTCGGATGCGCAGTTTAATCTCGATGTTGCAAGCCGCAACGGCAAGCTCATGGGAAACAAAACGCTTGTCGACTTTATGAAAAAGGAATTATTAGGCGCGATCGCAGAAAAAATAGATTACGTTGCATTGAATGGTATCGCCGATCTTTTAATTGAACCGCTTGAAGAAATTAACGGCAAAAAAGTCGTTATGGAAACAGAGAAGGTCGCGCTAGAGCTAAAAAAACGTATTCCAAATTTATCTGACGAACAAATTGAAAATCTCTGTAATTATCGCTTTAAACGAGATACAGCGGGTGTCTCACGTAAGTTTATGGAGCAGATAAATCCTGTTATGCGGGATCAGGGTTTAGTTTATAGCGATGCTGTTGCTCAACTAAAAGACGATAATGGGCATCCATTTAACCACACCTACGGGAATACAGGCGAAGTCTTGCAGCGCCTTCCTTATTATGGCGAAGTCATGCCGGAATCTGTTTGGGGAGCGCAGCCGGAAGCGGACAAAAACAAAAGCCCGTTAGAGCGCGACGACGACGCATATCAGTATGGGAAAATAGCCAATCCCACAGTCCATGTTGCCTTAAACCAACTGCGAGTTGTGGTGAATCGTGTTATCGACAAGTTAGGTTCTGTACCGGCTAAAATTCATGCGGAGCTGACGAGAGACCTTAAAAACTCAAAAGACGCAAGAGAGCAAATTGAAAAGCAGCAACGGAAAAACAAAATCAAAAATGATGAGATTCGCCGGTTTCTTGTCGATGAACTCGGCATCATTAATCCCAGCAGAAGAGACTTCCAAAAAGTAAAACTGTGGGAAGAGCTAGGCAAGCAAGGCGCGCGGTTCAGTGTATTTTCAGGCCAATGCATAAGCGCTTCACAGCTATTCAATGGCGAGGTAGAGATTGAGCATATAGTCCCATTTAGTCGATGCTACGATGACGGTATGGCAAACAAAACGTTGGCATTTAAGAATGAAAACAACCAAAAGGGGAACCTAACCCCGCATGAGGCGTTTGCAGGCGCTGGTAGCCAATATAGTTATGACGATATGCTAAAGCGTGCGTTGAGTGTTTTTGGTCAAACCTCAAAATATGAACGCTTTAAAGAAGACGCTTATGAGCGATTCTATGGTGGCGAAAAGGGCGATATGATTGCTCGCCAACTCAATGACACCAAGTATATCTCGCGGAAAGCACACCAGTATCTTTCCTGTTTATGTACACAGCACAACGTGGTTAGCGTTAATGGCATGATGACGGCAGTGTTGCGTGATGTTTGGCAGCTTAATAATTTCAAAGACCGAGCGACAGGGCATTATCGGGAAGACCATAGGCATCACATTGTTGATGCGTTTGTGGTCGGACTTACTTCACGTTCACTCATCAACCGATTAAATACGCGCCGTTCTACCGTCGATCAAACGCAAAAGGATTTATATCACTTCCTTAAAAGTCGAGTAAATGATATTCCTGAGCTAAAAAAAGAGCTGTTTAAAAAACTCGATTTGGTTGTTGCATCCTATAAACCGGATAGAACTCAAACCGGTTCAATGTTCAATGATACGGCCTATGGCATTAAAAGCACTGAAGATGACACCAAATATGTAACGAGAAAAGCTATTACAGCTCTTACCGAAAAAGAGGTTCTTGCAATCAGGGACTCTGAAATTCGACAGAACCTTATCAAACATTTAACCGGACGCCTAACCGTGGAAAACTTGAGAGAATTTAAAGTCAGTTTAGGGCCTGGAAAAGACTTTATAGATAAAAAGGCTAGTTTTGCGAAAAAAACTGGTATTAATAAAGTGCGAATCAATGTACCAAATACAAGTATTGAGGCAATTAAAAGCGCAAGCTATAAAGGCTATGGAAAGAATTCATACGCATTTTGCGATGTGTGGATGATTCCTCATAAAAAGGATAAGAAATCAGGAGAGTGGCTATATCGCTTTGAGGGAGACTTTGTTGCTTTCGCTGATGCAAAGCATCATGACCCGGAGTCGTTCAAAGTAGGCAGGCATCCTGCGATGAAAAAGTTAGTTCGGATCTATAAGCAAGATTGTTTTACCATGACAAACAAACTTACAGGAGAGGCCGAACACATACGTATTGCCGGCTACGATGCCTCGAAAAACAAGCTGGATGTTAGGGAGAATCTAAAAGCTGTGAATGAAAAACAAAACCATATTTCAATTAATACTTTATTCTCAAATCACCAGTTCAAGAAGCTTAGATTATAGTCAATGCAATGGAATGTTTTAGAACTTGCTGAAAACGGCCGCTACGTAAAGCTAAATCGTGGCTTTCTAGTGGTAATGTGTGCCGAGGAAGAGCTCGGGCGAGTTACAATTGATGAGCTTTGCTGCTTAATTCTCACTGCGGAACAAGCGACATTGTCTAAGCCGGTCATGGTTAGATTGGCAGAAGAAGGCATTCCAATTGTTATTTGCGGTAAAAACTACCATCCAATCTCGCTAACGCTTCCCTATAGCGCTCATCACGTCTCGACTAAAATACTGCGTCAGCAAATAGACGCGAGCGTTCCGCTTAAAAAACGTTTGTGGCAGATGTTGGTCGCGAGAAAGATTGAGCACCAGGCACTTGTTCTAGAAAACCTTGACGCAGATGAGGTGGTAATCAAACAACTGGCTAAGATGTCGTCAAAAGTAGGCTCTGGTGACTCGCAGAATATTGAGGCCCAGGCAGCAAAAGTGTATTGGCGTGCCATTTTAGGAGCTGAATTTCGTCGCAATAGTGATGGCGAAGACTTTATCAATGCTTCGCTAAACTATGGCTATAGCATCATTCGCGCTGCCTGTGCGCGAGCGGTTGTGGCTGCTGGCTTGACGCCTTCACTGGGCGTTTACCATAAGAACCAAGGCAACCCGTTTTGTTTGGTCGATGACTTAATGGAGGTGTACCGCCCGTTGGTTGATTTTATGGTAATAAAACTACCAAAAAATAAGTCGGTAACACCTGACGAAAAGCGATTGCTTGCTAAACTTTTACAGGCAGACATCAAAACCAATGATGCAATGACAACTGTAACTGGCTCAATGCAAAAGCTAGCTTTCTCGTTGGTGAAGAGCTACCAAGTGAAGGAGGTAGGGTTAAAGTTACCCACATTAGTTTTTGACTAGTGGCTGAAAGGATTAAGGCTGTGCTATGTCTTCAGTCCATTTTCTCAATGGGTACCGACTAATGTGGATGATGGTGATGTTCGACCTTCCCGTGGTAACAAGAGAAGATCGAAAAGAATACACTCGCTTTCGTAACTATTTACTCGACTGTGGCTTCGATATGTCACAATACTCGGTGTACTTTCGGCTGGTATCGAGTAAAGAGCGAGTCGAAAGTTTCGAGCGAAAAATTGAAGACCAGCTACCCGATCAGGGTCGAGTGCAAATTATCACAATTACCGATAAACAGTATGAAAATATTAAAGCTTTCTATGGGGGCAGCCCCGAAAGCCTCAAAAAAGTGGATCAGCTTCAGCTGTTTTAGGCGCGTCCGCCCAGCTTTTTCGATCGCATTTAACGATTTATTTCAACCAAATCAAAGGCTTATCGCCTTCCTATCTTAGCAACTTAGAAAACGTATTCCATCCGCAACCCCGACAGGTCAGCCCATCCTCCGCGCGGAATCTTAGCAACTTAGAAAACGTATTCCATCCGCAACGCCAAAGCGGTTGGCCGGTTAAGCCAATGAATCTTAGCAACTTAGAAAACGTATTCCATCCGCAACGATCAATGTCGCGCCCTTTAAAAAGAGAGCATCTTAGCAACTTAGAAAACGTATTCCATCCGCAACCCCGTCGTCGACGTTCCATTGTTTGGCGTGATCTTAGCAACTTAGAAAACGTATTCCATCCGCAACTCCCCAGGAAGTCTTTCCCTGATGCCACAGATCTTAGCAACTTAGAAAACGTATTCCATCCGCAACGAACCGCTAGTAAGCGCCACAGCTCACCCCATCTTAGCAACTTAGAAAACGTATTCCATCCGCAACCCGTAATAGGTTGAGGATTAAACATGTTTAATCTTAGCAACTTAGAAAACGTATTCCATCCGCAACGCAGTGGTAAATCTGAATTCAACCGTTGTATCTTAGCAACTTAGAAAACGTATTCCATCCGCAACCAGTCGCCGTATTCGCACCCTACTAGATGGATCTTAGCAACTTAGAAAACGTATTCCATCCGCAACAGAGCGGTAAGGCGGGAGTTTACGGGGTAGATCTTAGCAACTTAGAAAACGTATTCCATCCGCAACACGAAATTAAAACTGGTATTTCTGATTTGTATCTTAGCAACTTAGAAAACGTATTCCATCCGCAACACAGAACTCCAAGGCACGCTTTCGCGTGCAATCTTAGCAACTTAGAAAACGTATTCCATCCGCAACCGCGGATCTGAGAGGTTAATTGGTTAGAGAATCTTAGCAACTTAGAAAACGTATTCCATCCGCTGCCCCAAGCTATAGTGCAATAGCAATGGGAAGATTACCACTTCCTATTAACGAGGGCGGTCAGAGGTGGTTTTTCGCGTTTTAAAGCGCCAGCCGTCTGCGGTTTTGACCAAGGTATCGTTGTACTTGGCAGAGGTAGAGATCGCGGTTGTTTCCGTGGATAAATCCAACATCATTAAATACACAGAAGCTTCCACTCCGTCGCTGTCACCGGTGATACGTAGATTGGTATTCCAGTGGCGGCGTTTTGCTCCGTTCATTTTTTCGGTATAGCGAGTGACGAAATCAATAAGTTGTTGATGACCTTTGAAATTATTAAAGGTGCCGTCTTCAACAAATGTATAGGCGTATCCCTTCGCATCTCCAGAATCGATCGCATGATTGTATTGGGCGTATAACTGTTCTATCTCGATATAATCCATCGCAGTCAAAGGCGCTGCGCTGACTTGCAAAGCGCCAATCAATGTGGCGGCAGCGAGACTTATTGAGGCAACTAATCTCTTCATTTTATTGTTCTCTCAGCTATGGTGACTTTTATTAAGGCTGGCCATCATAGCATTGCTGACTACTCAACCAAGGTTTTGCTAGGTTAAAAATTATTAATGGGCCTAGGATGTCGGTAGCACCCAGCGGGTAGAGGGTTATCGTCTCCAAAACATTGGAGAAAACAGCACTAACAAAGTGAAAACTTCGAGCCGTCCAAGCAGCATTGCGAAGCACAAAATCCATTTTGCTTGGCCGGGAATGTCGCCGTAGTGAAATGCGACCTCGCCCAAACCGGGGCCAAGGTTGTTGATGCACGCTGCGACCGCTGAGAAGGATGTTAGAAAATCGAGGCCGCTAGCGAGCAGTAAAAGAAACATTGCGATAAACACAAACACATACGCGGCGAAGAAACCCCACACAGCATCGACGACGCGATCAGATACTGTTTGATTACCAATCTTGATAGGGATAACCGCATTGGGGTGAATCAGCCGATGTATTTCGCGAATACCTTGTTTGCAAACCAGCAGTACGCGAATTGCTTTCATGCCGCCACCGGTAGAGTTCGCACAACCACCCATAAACGCGCCGATAAACAGCATAAAGGGCAAAAACGCTGGCCATGCACTAAAGTCTGCGGCACCGAACCCTGTGGTTGTGACAATCGATACCAGCTCGAACGTGCCTAGTAATATGGCATCTTGTTTATTGTAAACACCGGTGTAAGCGAGATAGCTCACTGTGACCACAATACCAAGCAAAATACACGTCGCGTAAAATTTAAATTCTGGGTCGAGGAAGTATTGTTTAAGGCTGCGTGTATGCCAGGCAAAGAAGTGCAGCGCAAAGTTAATGCCGGACAAAAACATGAAGACAATGCATATCAACATAATTGCGGCGCTATCAAAATAACCGATACTCGCATCATGTGTTGAAAAGCCGCCGATAGCGACGGTTGAAAATGCATGGCAAATAGCATCGAACGCCGTCATACCGGCATACCAATAGCTGACTCCACATACGACGGTTAAGCCGACATAAACTAAAATAAGTGCTTTTGCTGTTTCGGTAATGCGCGGCGTGAGTTTTGTGTCTTTTACTGGCCCAGGGGTCTCGGCGCGATACAGTTGCATGCCGCCAATCCCGAGCATGGGTAAAATAGCCATGGCGATAACAATAATTCCGATACCACCTAACCACTGCAGCAATTGACGATACAATAAAATCGATTCTGGTAGCGCGTCGAGACCGGTTATGACGGTTGCGCCTGTGGTGGTTAAGCCGGAAAGTGATTCAAACAATGCGTCGGTAAAACTTAAACCGGGTGCGCTGGATAACATAAAGGGTAGCGAGCCGAATAGCCCTAGAACCGACCAGAAAAGGGCGGTAACAACAAAGCCATCACGTGTGCGTAGATCCTGCTTTTTCCCCTTCGCTATCAACCAAAGCACAATCCCTGCACTTAACGTAATGCCCATGGTGGATAAAAAAGCTAAATGCGCATTATCTTTGTAAACCAGAGAGACGAGCGTAGGGGGGAGTAGTGCAATACTGTATAGCACCAATAACATACCGAGAACGCGTGAAATAATCGCTGGATGCATGAGTGTGCGGCCCGATTAAAAAAAGCTAAAGCCAACTTGGAATAGCTTTTCGATATCCCGCGTATATTTTTTGTCGACTAAAAATAAAATCACATGATCACCGGTTTCCACGACAACGTCATCGTGCGCAATAATCACTTCCGAGGTGCCATTAGTTTCTCGCACAATGGCTCCTATATTGGCACCCGCGGGCAAATCAATATCTTCGATGGCTTTGCCCACTACGCGTGAAGATTTTTCATCGCCGTGTGCGATAACTTCGATGGCCTCTGCTGCACCGCGGCGTAAAGAATGCACATTTACCATATCGCCGCGACGAACGTGGGTCAGCAGGGCACTGGTTGTAGTCAGTTGCGGTGAAATGGCGATATCAATTTCGCCGCCTTGAACTAAGTCAACATAAGCCGCGTTATTGATTAGCGTCATCACTTTACGTGCACCCAATTGTTTAGCAAGCATGGATGACATTATGTTGGCTTCGTCGTCATTGGTGAGTGCGAGAAATACATCGGTATCTTCAATGTTTTCTTCGAGCAACAATTCCTGATCAGATGCGCTGCCTTGCAAAACGATAGCGCGGGTCAACTGTTCCGATAATTGTTGGCAACGTTCAGGGTTACGCTCTAATACGCGGACAGAATATTGGTTTTCTAACTTGCGCGCTAAACGCAAACCGATGTTGCCGCCACCGGCAATGGTGATGCGTCGGTATGAGGATTCTAATCGCCGCAATTCACTCATGACGGCACGAATATTGGATTTCGCTGCGATAAAAAAGACTTCGTCATCGGCTTCGATAATCGTGGAGCCAAGTGGCGTGATGGGTCGATCGCGCCGAAAGATCGCTGCAACACGTGTATCGATAGAAGGCATGTGCTGGCGTAAAAAGCGCAGCTCTTGTCCTACTAGTGGGCCACCGTAATAAGCTTTCACCGCAACCAGTTGCACCTCACCTTGCGCAAAATCCAACACTTGAAGTGCGCCAGGGTGCTCGATTAGACGATAGATATAATCAGACACCAATTGTTCGGGGCTGATTAACACGTCGATGGGAATTGCGTCGTTTCGAAATAGGTCGCTATGAGAAAGATACGCGTGAGATCGAATGCGTGCGATCTTGGTCGGTGTGCGGTACAAGCTGTATGCAACCTGGCAGGCGATCATATTGGTTTCGTCGTCATTGGTGACGGCGATGAGCATATCCGCATCGCGAATACCGGCTTGAATCAAAATTTCTGGGTACGAGGCAACACCTACCACCACGCCGATATCGAGGCGATCACGTAGGTCACGTAATTTATTTTCGTTGGCATCGACTATGGTGATGTCATTCGCTTCGCTGGCGAGGTTTTGAGCCAAGGTGCCCCCTACCTGACCGGCACCAAGAATGATAATTTTCATCGCGTTTATAAAGTCCTTATGGTGCCACTGGCAACAAGGTGTGCGATTTTAACGATAGATGTGCTGCGGGGATAGCTTAACCCCGTAATCTGCGCGTTTGATTATTTCTGTTTGCTAATTGTAGCGTAATAGAAGCCGTCATGGCCGTTCATTTGTGGGAGTAATTGTCTGCCTACGGTCTGATCTAATCCCCATGCGGCGTCAATTGGCCGATGTACAGCATCGGGATGCGTATTCAAAAAGCGCTGCACTTGTTCGCTGTTTTCTGAGGGCAGTATGGAGCATGTGGCGTAGAGCAGCAAACCGCCAGGCGCGAGCAGTGGCCAGAGGTTGTCCATCAGTGATGCCTGTGTCTCGCAAAGTTGTTCTATTTGCGCTGGTGTGCGTAGCATTTTGATGTCGGGTTGACGGCGAATAATGCCGGTGGCTGAGCAGGGCGCATCAAGCAATAGTCGATCAAATGGTTTGCCATCCCACCACGTACTGGGTTGTGATGCATCACCGCAGACAAGCGTGGCGAGTTTTTCCATGCCGATGCGCTGCACATTTTCAGTGACTCTCTGTAGGCGCCGTTCGCTAATATCTAACGCCGTGAGTGCGATCTCGGGTTGCGTTTCAAGCAGGTGTGCGGTTTTTCCTCCCGGTGCAGCGCAAGCATCTAAGACGCGTTGGCCTGGGGCTAGCTGCATAAGGTCGGCCGTTAATTGTGGCGATTCGTCTTGCACGCTGATGTCGCCTTGTTGAAAACCCGGTAATTGAGCAACGCTACAGGCTTTTTCTAACGTGACGCCATCGCGACTGTGGAGTGTTTTTGTCGCTTCGATACCAGCGCGGCTCAGGCAATTGAGATAATCCTCTCTCGATACTCTGCGTTGGTTAACTCTCAACGTGAAAGGAGGATGAGCATTGTTGGCGGCGAGAATCGCCGCACTGTGGTCGGGCCAGGCTTGTTGGATGCGTTTGTTCAGCCAGTTGGGATGTGCGGTAGTAAACGCAGGGCGCTTGGTTAATACCTGGTCGAGTTCGGATTGTTGCCGCAAAAATTCCCGTAATACGCCGTTAACTAGGTTTTTAGCCCAGGTTTTTTTTAATGGTTTGGTCGCCGTAACGGTATTGTCGAGTACTGCATGAGTGGGGGTGCGTAAGAAAACTAACTGATATAAACCGACGAGTAATAACCCGTGAATGTCGCTATCTTTATTGCGTAAAGGTTTTTCTAGAAGTTCATCGAGATAACATTGTAGCTTGGGATACCAGCGTGCCGTGCCGTAGCAAAGTTCTTGCAACAATGCCGAATCGTTGTCGGCGACTTGTATTTGTGCACCAGGCAACAACGTGGCTAGAGAGCCATCTTGTTGTAAAAGTTTGCCAATCACTAAAGCGGCTTGTGCGCGAACATCCATAAATTATGCTGGATTCTCGCAAGTGAATTGATCACCGACGTTAAAGCGCGATTGATTCCCCAATAAAATTGCGTGGGGCGTCATGGCTTTCTTTCCTGGGAGTTGAATTTCTTCGAGCAATAGTGCGTTTTCACTGCAGCTGACTAACAAGCCTTTTGGGGTGATCTCAAGGATGGTACCTGGTGCCTTTGTGTTGGAAGTTTCCAGCGCGGTGGCTTTATGGATTTTTATTCGCTCGTTGTTGGAGTGGGTAAACGCAATAGGAAAGGGATTAAATGCGCGAACTTTTCTCGCAATGTCTTCGGCCGTTAGCTGCCAGTTTATATCCGCCTCTGCTTTGGAAATTTTTTCGGCGTAGTTAGCTTGCGCGTTATCTTGCGGCTCGGGTATTAATTTTCCGGCGGCTAGCTCGTCAAGGACATTGTTGATTGAATCACTACCGAGCGCGGCCAAGGTGTTAAATAAGCTGGTGCTCGTGTCGTCGTTTTGGATAGGGCAGGCAATTTTTTTCAACATGTCGCCAGTGTCTAGGCCCGCGTCCATTTGCATAATGGTCACGCCTGTTTCGGTATCACCCGCTTCTATCGCTCGTTGAATGGGCGCCGCGCCGCGCCAGCGAGGCAATAGTGATGCATGTACATTAATGCAGCCGAGGCGAGGGGTATCTAGGACGACTTGCGGCAGGATCAGCCCGTAGGCGACAACGATCATGATATCGGCGTTGAGCGCCGCCAGCTGTTCTTGTGTTTCTTGCTGCTTTAAGTTGAGTGGCTGGTAAACGGGTAGGTCGTGTTCTACCGCTAGCTGTTTAACGGGGCTGGGTTTCAGTTTTTTACCCCTGCCTGCTGGACGATCTGGCTGGGTGTAGACCGCGATAATCTGGTGTGGGCCGTCAATTAGTGCCGCGAGGTGTTGTGCGGCAAAGTCAGGGGTACCCGCAAAAATCACGCGCAAGGGTGAAATATCCTGCATATGGCCTGATTAGCCCTCTATTATGTAGTTAGATGGTGAAAAAAGATGAGGCGCTTACCTGCACTAGGCTCGTAAGCGCTGTTCTTTTTCGAGCTTGCTGCGAATGCGGTTGCGCTTTAATGGCGATAGATAATCGACAAATAGCTTACCGTCGAGGTGATCAATTTCGTGTTGGATGCACACCGCGAGCAGACCGTCCGGTGTGATTTCAAAGCTCTCGCCGTGCTGGTTGAGCGCTTTAACCCGAATGTGCGCCGGGCGTGTGACGTCTTCGGAATAGCCGGGAACGGACAGGCAGCCTTCTGGGTAGTCTGACTTTTCGTCATCTAAAACGGATATCTCGGGGTTAATGAATACTAACGGCTGGGTTTTATCTTCAGTGATATCAATGACAATGACACGCTCATGAACATTGACCTGAGTTGCCGCTAAACCGATGCCTGGGGCGTCATACATAGTCTCGAACATATCCTCAACTAACTGACAGATACGGTCATCGACCGTCTCGACAGGTTGAGCGACTGTGCGCAGCCTAGGGTCGGGAAATTCTAATATATCGAGCTTTGCCATGATCAATTGCCGCTGGTAAGGAAATAAAACCCTTTGTGATTAACCTCTAGTAAATACATAACATTCGTTGCTAACATTATGATCGCACTGAATTTATGCTATTTTAGACCTTGGGTTTGGGCCATAATCTTGTAGCTAGTCTTTCTAAGAAAGCTGCGATGGGGGTGGGGCTAATCCCAACCCGGACCTACAAATAAATACGCTATGTATTAATTAATTGCGCTACGCAATCACGGAACCCTAAGTCAGCTTCGCCCATTATAACGCCAAATGGCGCAATAGCTGAATTGAACAGGACTGGTTTCTATGAAAAGACATCTAATCGGCTTTATCACTTTGATTGTGATGAGTGTTTCTAGCTGGGCACAAGAAGCCATCCTCCGCGATGATCACCCTGATCGCTATACGGTAGTCAAAGGCGATACGCTTTGGGATATCTCGCAACGTTTCCTCCAAAATCCTTGGATGTGGCCAGAAATTTGGCATGTAAACCCACAGATAAGCAACCCCCACCTCATTTATCCTGGGGATCTCATTACCTTAATTTATCTCGATGGACGTCCTCGTTTAACCGTCGAGCGCGGCGATAGCGCTCGTACGTTTAAGGTAGACCCAACTGCGGTGAAGCTTGAGCCATCGGTACGTGTCATTCCTTTGTCAGAAGCCATTCCAACCATCCCTCTAGATGCGATTGATACTTTCCTTTCAAAAAGTCGCGTCGTGAGTGGGGCTGAGCTTGAAGGCGCGCCCTATGTATTGGCAGGCGGTAGCAATCGTTTGGTGGTTGGCGCTGGAGATACGTTATATGCACGCGGTGAATTCCCCGAAGACATCGCCGCTTACGGCATTTATCGCCGCGGCGATGTGTTTGTAGACCCGGACACTAACGAGGTACTCGGTGTACAGGCCCTGCACATTGGTAATGTGCGACTCAAAGCGCTGGAAAACGATATCGCAACTGCCAGTGTTGTCAGCACCAATGAAGAAATTCGAATCACCGATCGCTTGTTAAGTGAAGAAGAGCGCTCTATCAACTCGAGCTTTTTCCCTTCTGCCCCCAACGATGACATTGTCGGTAAAATTCTCGCCGTTGAAGGTGGTGTGACTCAGGTTGGCAAGTTAGACGTCGTTGTCATTAACCGTGGCGAGCGAGAAGGCGTTGCGGTCGGTAATGTGTTTACGGTGTTTAAACGAGCGGCAGAAACTCGTGACCGTATCACCAACAAGTTTGTACGCTTGCCCGAAGAAGAAGCCGGCACTTTGATGGTATTCCGTACCTTTGAAAAGCTAAGCTTTGGTATTGTTCTTGAGGCGGAAAAGCCAATCTCTACCTCGGATATTATCCGTAAGCCCTAATCCTTCTTTCTGTTCCTATTGCCTCAGCTAATTAGCTGGGGCATATTTATTTCTCCCTTACACAACACCAGGTACTCACATGGACAGTGGTACATTGCATGGTGGGCGTTTGACGCCCGCCAGTGACGATCTATTTGCAACTCAATTACTGCTTCGTATACCCGGCATCGGCCCGCAGCGTTATTGGCAGCTGTGTGATCACTTTGGTTCTGCAAGTGCCTCGTTTTCCGCACCGGATGATGAGTTGGCTCAGCTGCCCGAGGCAATCTATTCACATCTCCGCGATCTCTTGGCGAAAGAATGCCGTCATCCATTATGGCAAGCTGTTGTCGAGGATCGTGAACGTGCGGGCGAATCAGGCATTACCGTTCTTCTTTCGTCCAGCGACGACTACCCCGCATTATTACGTGAAATTAGTGCGGTGCCGCCTTTGTTGTATGTTAAAGGCGATGCTTCCGTGTTGCATTTGCCGCAAATTGCGATGGTTGGAAGTCGCTCGCCATCGCCGGTAGGCCAAGATAATGCGTTTCAATTCGCGCGAGAATTAGGTGCTTCAGGGTTGGTGGTCACTAGCGGCTTGGCGCTCGGTGTAGATGGCGCCGCACACAGAGGCGCGTTGGCTGCAAAAGCCAAAACTATCGCGGTCATGGGGACCGGTATCGATAGGGTTTACCCCCACCGACATAAAGGCCTAGCCGAACAGATTCTCGACGGTGGTGGCTGTCTTGTGACTGAGTACCCCTTTGGCACCGGTCCGCAAGCGAGTCACTTTCCCCGCCGTAATCGAATCATTAGCGCCTTGAGTATGGGGGTGTTGGTGGTGGAAGCGGCATTGAAAAGTGGGTCATTGATTACTGCGCGTTATGCCATGGAGCAAGGGCGGGAAGTGTTTGCCATCCCAGGCTCTATACATAATCCAGTTAGCAGAGGGTGTCATGCGCTCTTAAAAGATGGCGCCACCTTGGTTGAGTGCGCGGACGACATGCGCCAAGCACTGGCAGGAATGCTCCAGTGGCAATGGAAGGAGGCTATGGCCCCGGAGGGCAGCGCTATGCAAACCGTGTCGGTTGAGGAAGCCCTGTCGGGTGACGAAGCCTTGGTATTTACCAGTGTAGGCTTTGAAACAGCAGACCTCGATACTCTTGTGCAGCGCACCCAGCTCGACACCGGTAACTTATTGAGCGTATTGATGAATCTAGAATTGCGAGGATTAGTTGCCAATACCGGCAGCGGCTATCAGCGTTGTGGTCTGGTCGAAAATTCGGCGTGATACTTGAGCAAAGTGCTCAGTTGATGTAACTTGCGCGACTTTTCGAGCACTGTCTTATTTACGCAGATACAGTCTCGAAGCCCCCTTATTTAACCCTTTAAACCCCAGGTAAAATTGATATGAGTAAGCCATTTGTCGCTATTCTTATGGGTTCTGATTCTGACCTTGGCGTAATGAAATCAGCCTTTGAAACCTTAAAGTCTTTAGGTGTGCCTTTTGAAGCGAAAGTGACCTCTGCTCACCGCACGCCAGAAGCCACCCACAACTATGTAAAAGATGCTGATGCACGCGGCTGTGCAGCGTTTATATGTGCTGCAGGGATGGCTGCCCACCTTGCCGGCGCAGTGTCTGCTAACACCCTAAAGCCTGTGATTGGTGTGCCTATTGATGTAACACTCGATGGTTTAGATGCTTTGCTGTCGACTGTGCAAATGCCTGGTGGCATTCCTGTGGCGACTGTTGCAATTGGCAAAGCCGGCGCTAAAAACGCGGCTTACCTAGCGGCGCAAATCATTGGTGTTGCCGATGCTGAAATGCATCAGCGCTTGATCGAAGAGCGTGCGGCTAACGCTAGTGCAGTTATGGGTAAAGACGCTAAGTTGCAGGAGCAGCTCAAAGCGGATGGATTGGTCTAAAAACCAACAAATTGCCCAGGCCGCCGCATGTATTCAGCGCGGCGGCGTTATTGCTTATCCAACTGAGTCCGTTTGGGGGCTTGGTTGCGACCCTTATAACGAGCAAGCTGTCCGCCGATTACTGGCGTTAAAAGACCGCCCAGTAGAGAAGGGGCTAATCATTGTAGCCTCGGGTCTCAGCCAGATTGAGCCGCTGCTCGAAGGTTTAAATCAAACACAGCTTGCCACGCTAAATACTCACTGGCCTGGACCCTATACCTACCTCATCCCAAATGATGGATTTGTCCCGCAGTGGGTAACAGGTGAACATCCGAGCATTGCAGTAAGAGTGAGTGCTCACCCTCTTGTTATAGCCCTTTGTGAAAGGGTTGGCCACCCGATTGTTTCAACCTCCGCAAACCCTGCTGGGCTGTCCGCCGCGGCTGATGAGCTCAGTGTAAGGCGTTATTTCGGTGACAAGCTGGATGATATTACACCCGGAGAAACGCAGCGCTTGCAGAAACCATCGGAAATACGTGATTTAATCACTGGCACGCTAATTCGCG
The DNA here is from genome assembly GCA_033852115.1 of Cellvibrionaceae bacterium. Lineage (GTDB taxonomy): Bacteria > Pseudomonadota > Gammaproteobacteria > Pseudomonadales > Cellvibrionaceae > JAWSVE01. The sequence continues at coordinate 69,230 of JAWSVE010000002.1, forward strand.
CTGGCGGGTAACTTCGTCTTCGGCGCGAATCTAATTGAGTACCCACAGCGAGTAGATAATGAGTGACGTTGATAAACATGCAGTAAAAGCCTACCTGTTGGGCCTGCAGGATAATATTTGTAGCGCCCTGGAATGTGCGGATGGTAGCAGCCAGTTTACAGAGGATGCCTGGGAGCGCCCTGGTGGTGGTGGCGGTCGTTCACGAGTAATGGATAACGGCGCTGTCATTGAAAAGGGTGGCGTTAACTTTTCCCATGTTTACGGTGACCAGCTTCCGCCTTCAGCTACTGCAAGCCGACCCGAGCTAGCGGGACGAAGTTTTGAAGCCATGGGGGTTTCTTTGGTCATCCACCCCCACAACCCATTTATCCCGACAAGCCATGCTAACGTTCGCTTTTTTATTGCTGAGCAAGAGGGCCAAGAACCTGTTTGGTGGTTTGGCGGTGGCTACGATTTAACGCCTTATTACGGTAAAGAAGAGGATTGTATCGCGTGGCACCAAACCGCAAAGAATGTGTGCGAACCATTTGGCGAAGATATTTATCCTCGTTTTAAAAAGTGGTGCGACGAATACTTTTACTTAAAACATCGCAGTGAAGCTCGGGGTGTTGGCGGATTATTTTTCGATGATTTTTCAGAACTGGGTTTTGCAAAAAGTTTTGAATTTTTGCAAGCGGTCGGTAATAGCTATATCGATGCCTATATCCCGATCGTTGAAAAACGTAAAAACACACCTTACACGGACGCGCAAAAAGAATTTCAATTATTTCGTCGCGGACGCTATGTAGAATTTAATTTGGTCTTTGATCGTGGCACTTTATTTGGGTTGCAAAGTGGTGGACGAACAGAATCCATTCTAATGTCGTTGCCTCCAACGGTGAAATGGGGGTATAACTGGCATCCGGAACCCGGTAGCCCGGAAGCGGAATTAACGGAAAAGTTTTTACCGCACAGGCAGTGGGTATAAAGAGTTAACCAATTAAATGTTCGGACCTCACTTGTACGCAGTATTCGGTTCACCTATCGTCCATTCCAAATCACCGGAAGTCCATCGCGCCTTTGCTCGTCAAACTGAGCAGGACATGATGTACACCAAGCAAGAAGTTACACCTGAAGAGTTTAAAGAAACAGTCGACGACTTTTTTGAACTCGGTGGAATGGGGCTGAACATAACGCTCCCCTTAAAAGAACTGGCCTATCAATATGCGGATAAGGTGTCTCTTCGCGCGAAGCTAGCGAAAGCGGTTAATACGCTGATTCGGGATAAAAACGGTTCTATCCTCGGAGACAATACCGATGGTATTGGCATCGTTCGAGATATCACTATCAACCAGCGCTGGCACTTGAAAAGCCAACGTGTATTGATTTTAGGTGCTGGTGGCGCAGTGCGCGGTGTATTGGGGCCTATTCTAGACGAAGAACCTAAATCTATCGTGATCGCAAACCGTACCGCGAGTAAAGCGGTGGATCTTGCTAAATCGTTTGAAGGTATGGGGGATGTATCCGGCTGTGGCTTAAATAGTATCCCGCCAGGCGTTTTCGATGTCATTATCAACGGCACATCAATGAGTTTGCAGGGTGCTGCACCGCCGTTAAACCCCGCACAAATGACAGCCCAAACCTGTGCTTATGATATGGCCTATGGCAGTGGTCCGACTGCATTTTTGCAGTGGGCAGAATCACAAGGCCTGGTCGCGTTAGCTGACGGTCTTGGTATGCTCGTTGAGCAAGCGGCCGAATCTTTTTATCTGTGGCGACGAGTTCGTCCTAAAACTGCTCCGGTTATTCAGATGCTGCGCGAGGGTATGCGTCGTGAGATTTAATTACCGCTTGCCTTAATTTTACGTATTCCCGCTTCTAGTTGCTTGACCGCGTCGGCCATCGCTTGTGCGCTATCCGCTGTTTTGTCCATAGACTCTCGCACAGGCACTATGGTGGAGCAGAAGGTGTCAACGGAGTGTTCTATCTCGCCCGCATTGTTCTGTTGCGCCTTGGCTGCGCTCGCAATTTGCGCTGTGTTGTGATCGATCTGCGCAATAATATCGCTGATAAGTTGAAACGCTTGATCCGCAGCATTGCTGTATTGCGCGGCTTTATCAGCGCGTTCCGAGCTATTGCTCATGTTGTGCATCGCATCGCCAGTGCCGTGTTGTAAGCGTTCAATTATCGTTTGAATTTCCTGAGTCGACTGCTGCGTACGTTGCGCCAATGCGCGGACCTCGTCGGCGACAACCGCAAAGCCTCGGCCTTGCTCTCCGGCTCGTGCTGCTTCAATTGCAGCATTCAACGCAAGCAAATTGGTTTGCTCGGCAATGCCGTTAATCACCGCTAGCACCGAGACAATACTTTCCACATCCTTGACCAAGGTATCCATCGATTGAGCAGTGGTGTGCATTGCACTGTGCAGGTATTGGATCTCACTGACAGTATCCTGTACCACTCGGCTGCCTTCCTGAGCCGCGTTGTTAGCATCCGCTGAGAGCGCCACGGCGGTTTCAGTGTCGTTCGACACCTGTTGCACCGCACCGCCGAGTGCTCGCACCGCCCTGCTTAGGCTATCCACTTCTTGCTGCTGACTGTGCAGTGATTGTTTGGTAAGCCCAACAGTGTCGGCCACCGTCGATGAGGAGCGCGATACGATGTTTTGCGTATTAGTAACTTGCTGTAAGGTGCCGCGAATTTGTCGAAAAACCTCATTCAAGGTTTGACCCAGGCGGGCCAATTCATCATCACCCAATTCATTAAAATTGACGTCGAGATCGATCACCTCGTTTCGCACAATCTGCGTGCCGCGATTCACCATATGTCTCAACGGTGAGGTAATGCTGCTGACGAGTATTAGCACTGCGCCACCGATCAATAGCATGAATACCATGCACTCCAGCATGGTAGTCAATATAGCGGTGTCAATCGTTGATTGAAGGTCCACCACGTACACACCTGTGCCGATCACCCAGCCCCAGGCTTCAAAGCCGCGAACAAAAGAGATTTTTTCAGCAGGCTCACGCTGACCCTGATAGTCCCAGATGTATTCTAGGTAGCCTGCTCCGGATGCTCTGACTTTATCAATCATCAGTTTAAATACTGGTAAACCGTTGGGATCCTCCATTGTGAGAACGTTACTATTTTCAAGTTCACGATTGTTGGGGTGCATGACCATGTTGCCCGCTAAGTCGTTGATCCAGACGTAGTTGTCTGTTTCATAACGCAAACTGCGCAATACACGAATGGCTTCGAGCTGTGCTTGCCGCTCGCTAAGCTGACCCTTTTCAAAATCCCGATAAAAACCATCGACGATATAATAGGCAGAATCAACTACCGCCGCGATAGAGCGTTTCCGTTCCTCGAAAATATTTTGTTCAACCTGCCTGAGTGATACCGCACCGATTGCGGCAAAAGCTGAAAGAATGAGAGCCATGAGCACGACTATACGTGTGCGTAATGAAAAGCGACGCAGCCACATAAACAACTACCTACTACATTGAAGAAAAATGAGCAGCTCTGCTGGGCAGAGAGCTCTCTTATAGAGTGTAGATGGGCTGGCTAATTTTGCGTGCAGCAGTACTCGCAATTCACAAATAGAGCGCGAAGGGGCTAATGGATTAGCGCTGATAAGTGTTTTTCACCCGCACGTAATGCGCAGCTGAATATTGTAACTTTTCGATTTCTTGCTCTGAGAGCTTACGCACTTTCTTTATTGGGCTGCCAACGTATAAATAGCCACTTTCTAATGTTTTTCCCGGTGGAATGAGACTGCCAGCACCGATCATCACGTCGTCTTCCACAACAACGGCATCGAGCACAATCGTTCCCATGCCAACCAACACGCGGTCGCCAATGGTACAGCCGTGCAGCATAACCTTGTGACCCACCGTGACATCGTCTCCAATAATCAAAGGCCAACCGTCAGGAAGGGTGTCATTCTTATGGGTGACATGAAGTACCGAACCATCTTGAATACTGGTGCGGGCGCCTATACGTATATGGTTTACGTCGCCGCGAATAATTGCTCCAGGCCAAATAGAAGAATCGTCGCCAATCTGGACATCGCCGATAATGACGGCTGCTTCGTCGACAAGGACGTTCTTGCCAATCTGAGGGTTGATGCCTTGGTAAGGTCTAATGGCGGACATGCTGCGTACCTAGTCTATTGTGAATGGAGCGGGGCCCGAAATCTCGCGGCGCAAAGTCTAGCGAACGAGTGTAACATAGCGTTCCTGCGCGTTGTTTTTAGCCTCGTTTCTGTGGATTGAAAACAGAGCTAACCTATTGATTAATCGCCAGTTTAGGATTGAGTAAATGAGCACTAACCCTTTGGTTGAAGCGAACGAATTACCACCTTTCCAATCGATTACCGCAGAACAGGTAGAGCCAGCTATTAGAGCACTGGTTGAGGCTAATCGACAGTCTCTCGAAAGTTTGTTGGCCAGCATCAAACAGCCTACATGGGCCAGTCTGGTTGCTCCCTTCGAGGCCCAAGAAGACCACCTCTCTCAAGCCTGGTCACCTATCGGACATTTGAATTCGGTGATGAACTCGGAAGCATTACGAGAAGGTTATACCCGAGCTTTGCAATTGCTGACCGAATACTCTACAGAAGTGAGCCAAAACCCAGCACTTTATGAAGCTTATCAAGCGCTAGCGGACAGCGAAGAATATAAGTCACTGTCACAAGCGCAACAAAAAACTATAGAACACAGCCTTCGAGACTTTAAATTGGCAGGCGTTGCCTTGCCGGCGGAAAAGAAAGCGCGTTATGCGGAAATTAAACAACGCTTGTCGGAGCTGTCTACACAGTTTTCAAACAACGTGCTGGATGCAACACAAGGCTGGTACAAAGTTATAAATGACGAAGATGAATTAGCGGGTCTTCCTGAAACTGCATTGGCAATGGCTGAGCAGGCTGCCAGCTCGAAAAATATCGATGGTTATGTATTAACGCTCGATATTCCATCATATTTGGCCGTCATGACCCATGCTGACAATCGTGAATTGCGGCATGAAATGTATCGCGCGTATTGCACGCGAGCATCTAGTGAAGGCTTAGCTGTCGGTGATAAGGGTCCTGGACAGTGGAATAACGATGAACTGATCCGAGAGACATTAAGGCTGCGTCACGAAATTGCCCAGCTGCTTGGGTTTAACAACTATGCTGAACGGTCATTGGCAACCAAGATGGCCAATACACCTGAGGAAGTGGTGAGCTTTTTAACTGATCTTGCAGAAAAAGCACTCCCAGCGGCAAAACAAGAGTTTGCTCAACTGACGTTGTTCGCCAAAGAGCATTACGATGTCGAAATTTTAGAAGCATGGGATGTTGCCTACTATTCTGAAAAGCAACGCCAAGCGATTTTTAATATTTCTGAAGAAGAGTTGCGACCATACTTTCCTGCGGCAAAAGTGATTGATGGTTTGTTTACCGTCGCTAGCCGGCTATTCAACATCAGTTTTAAGAAAGATGAGACGGTTGAAACCTGGCATGCAGACGCTGACTTTTATCGCGTGTTGCGAGATGGGAAAGCGATTGCCGGTTTTTATTTCGATATTTATGCGCGCGAAAACAAGCGCGGTGGAGCATGGATGGATGAATGCCGTGTAAGGCGCGCAACTGCAGACGGTGTTCAATTACCGATTGCGTATTTGACCTGTAACTTCATGGCGCCAACTAAAGAAAAGCCATCACTATTAACCCACAACGAAGTAACGACGTTATTTCACGAATTTGGCCATGGTTTGCACCATATGCTGACGCAAATTGATTGTCCTGCGGTTAGCGGCATAAATGGGGTTCCCTGGGATGCGGTGGAGTTGCCCAGCCAATTTTTAGAAAACTGGTGCTGGGAAGAAGAAGTTATCCCATTAATTTCCGCTCACTATAAAAGTGGCGAGCCACTTCCGAAAGATTTGTTGGACAAGTTGTTAAAGGCGAAAAACTATCAATCGGCAATGCAAACTGTGCGACAAATTGAATTTTCGCTTTTCGATTTTCGTTTGCACTGGGAATACGACCCAGAAAACCCTCGTGACCCGCAAGCGCTCTTAGACGAGGTGCGAGAGCAAGTTGCTGTGACGACGCCTCCCAGCTACAACAAATTTCAAAATAGCTTTTCCCATATTTTTGCCGGTGGCTATGCAGCAGGTTATTACAGTTACAAATGGGCAGAGGTTTTATCCAGTGATGCGTTTTCTTTGTTTGAAGAAAACGGCATTTTTGACTCTGAGACAGCGACGTCCTTTTTAGAAAACATCTTGCAACGCGGCGGTTCAGACGAGGCGATGACGTTGTTTACACAATTTCGCGGACGTGAACCCGATATCGATCCGTTATTACGCCATACTGGCATTTCAAAATAACAGGACGGTATTGATGTCAGCCGAAAAACCTTCGATAAAAAAACGCTTCATTGCGGGGGCAGTCTGCCCGCGCTGCTCCGATATGGATAGCATCGTTGTCTATAAGATAAAAAATACCCATCATCGAGAGTGTGTTAGCTGCGACTTTAAAGAAGTGACACAGTTTGATGATGATAATGGACGACCTAAGGCCGAGCTAGAAACGCGAGTGAATACGCCTATCGTCAATGCGCAAGCGCAGATTCATGATCATGAGCAGCAAAAAAATGCACCGCAGGTCGTCAAAATATTGGGTTCTGATGAAAACCAGTAACTTTAAAGGGTAAGGTTAGCCGTGGCGCGTAAAGGCTATGTTGATTAAGAGTAGTCCATAATCAGTGAAGCACAGGGTTGTCGACGGGGGTTGTGTCTTTCAAGGATTCAAACTCTAAATTGATATCCAAATCATCTGCTAAGCAAGGCCAGCGATTTAACTCCGTGCTCCAGCCATTTTTTTTGTGTTCGTCTACATAACGCTGGAAATTGCTGTTGTTGCTAAGCTCTTTCTCTTTATCCATGTGAATTTCAGTGGAGTAATGCACCACAAAATCTAGGTCATTTGCGAAAGGCTCGCCAATTAACTCGTGCACAATCAAATTAGCGCGTGTCATGTCCATGGGTACAAGAGGGATTCCGCTATGCGCGATCAGCCGGTCATTGACCTCTTCGATTAGGCGGTGGGCCAAATAGGCTTCGTCCATCAACGCATCCAGCCCGTTATGGTCGGCTAACACCTCAGGAGGTTGGGTGAAAAACTCTTCAGCCAGCGTGATAAATATCGAGGCGTAATCGTCATAAATCCCAGCCTCTTTCGTTAGCCCGCGCAAGGCGTCGACAAAGTTGGGTACGTGCTCGATATAGCGGATAACGAAATCGAGAAGAGCACCTTCAGGGTTGCTCTCGGGTAGCTGTATGGCGCCGTGCAGCTTGGGAAGTTGCTTAACGATCAGCGCGCGCAGGCCTTCGGTATAGTCCGATTGCTCTTTCGCGTGTCGAATGGTTTCCCTTATTTGCATGGTGCGTGGTTTGCTCATGATTGTTCAGTGGCAGTAGTGTCGTTGTGTGGTTAGTGGCGATACCAGCTGCCATAGAAAAAATGTTGCGTGTTTCAAAGGTAAAAATAACCTAAAGGACTATAAACTCAAGTTTGTCATAAGAACCGTTAGTTCTATTGATTGGAGATTCTAGACTCAGCAGTAGTAATTGATCACTAATGCGCTAACTTGTGCAAATATTAGCAACATGTGGCGCACAAAATCACATCCCTTCGCGTAAATTTTTGTCACTTTTGCTGTGGATATCTGGTAGAAAGTCAGTAAATTGAGGCACTTATGGGGCAAATAGATACTGAAATTATTTTCGAACTCTGTAAAATACGCGTCCCAGTTGGTCCAGATCAACTACTTGCCCCATCAAAACCTTGATTTTTGTGGGGATTTGTGGCCCCCTTGGCGCGTCTTTACTATTGGTTCCAAACGCAGATAGGTTTGGTGTTCGCCCTTCTAATAATAATCTCGATGGGTAATCAAGCTGTTCGCAATGGTGTTTGAGCTGATCACGCGGCTTTATTGGGTCAATATACATACTTGAGTCTGGTTAAGCGCATAGTCTTGGGGCCGTCCTGCCTTTTTGGGGGTGTTCTTGTTGTGCTTTACGACGATTTTCACATTTGTAATACGGAGAAAACGGGCGATGTTGAGAAGAGCAAAACCGCTTTTCCACCGACTGCTTAGCTCTGCCTTGGTACTGGCGCTGTGTAGCCAGTCAGCGGTAGCAGAAGAAGCAAAGCGTTGGGGGGTCAATTTGACCCAAGGTGTCACACCGGTAAGTCAGGAAATTTATGGCTTGCACATGCTGATCTTTTGGATTTGTGTGGTCATTGGTGTGGCTGTATTCGGCGTTATGATTTATTCGATCATCGCGCATCGAAAGACAAGTGATCGTGAGCCGGCTCAGTTCCATGAGCACCTAGGCTTAGAAATCGCCTGGACTTTGGTTCCATTCCTTATTTTGATTGGCATGGCGTTTCCTGCGACCAAAGCGCTGATCAAGATATATGATACTGAAGAGCAAGTGGATCTCGATATCGTTGTCACAGGTTATCAGTGGAAGTGGAAATACGAATATCTTGGAAAAGACGTTTCTTTCTTTTCCAACCTACATCCCGAGCATAATGAGGCCCGTCAACTGGACTCTGGCATCGATGTTAAAACCATCCCGAATTATCTCCTTGAAACTGATACCCATCTCGTATTGCCAATTAAGAAAAAAGTACGTTTCTTAATCACAGCAAACGACGTGTTGCATGCTTGGTTCGTTCCTGCGCTAGGGGTGAAGAAAGATGCTATCCCAGGTTTCGTCAACGAATCTTGGGCATACATTGAAGAGCCCGGTATTTACCGCGGCCAGTGTGCTGAGCTGTGTGGTAAAGACCACGGCTTCATGCCCATCGTTGTTAAAGCAGTCGAGCAGGCTGAGTTTGATCAGTGGATCGGTGCTCAGCAAGAACAAGCACGCAAAATTGCAGAGCTAGCTAGCCAAACATTTACCTTCGATGAGTTGTACGCTGAAGGCGAGGCGGTATACAACCGTGTATGTGCCGCTTGTCATGGCCCAACGGGTGAAGGTGTGCCGGGTGCATTCCCTGCGATTAAAGGCAGCCCAGTGGCGACCGGCCCAATTATGGATCACCTAAGCCTCGTGGCGAATGGTGTGAGTGGTACCGCGATGCAGGCGTTTGGCGAACAGCTTACCCCTGTAGAAATGGCGGCAGTAATTACTTTCCAGCGCAACAGCTGGGGCAACAACATGGGTGATTCAATTCAGCCAGTTGATGTCGTTCAAGCAGCACAATAGGAGGAGTAAACAATGGCACATGGTCCCGCGAAAGGTCTAGGCCGGTGGTTGTTTACTACCAACCACAAAGACATCGGTACAATGTACCTGTGGTTCAGTTTTGCAATGTTTATCTTGGGTGGTTTCTTCGCGATGGTAATTCGCGCAGAGCTTTTCCAACCAGGCATGCAAATTGTTGAGCCAGAATTTTTTAACCAAATGACCACCATGCACGGCCTCGTGATGGTGTTCGGTGCCATCATGCCCGCTTTTGTGGGTTTGGCAAACTGGATGATCCCGTTGATGATCGGTGCTCCAGACATGGCATTACCGCGTATGAACAACTGGAGCTTCTGGATTCTTCCATTTGCGTTCTTGATGTTGGCTTCTACCTTCTTTATGGAAGGCGGCGCGCCAAACTTCGGTTGGACTTTCTACGCACCACTTTCAACTACCTATGCACCTGACACCGTTACCTTCTTTATCTTCGGTGTTCATATTATGGGTGTGTCGTCCATCATGGGTTCAATCAACATTATTGCTACCGTGCTTAATATGCGTGCGCCTGGCATGACGTTGATGAAAATGCCATTGTTCGTGTGGACTTGGTTGATCACTGCATTCTTGCTTGTTGCGGTAATGCCTGTATTGGCTGGTGCCGTTACCATGATGTTGATGGACATACACTTCGGCACATCATTCTTTGATGCAGCTGGTGGTGGTGACCCTGTTCTGTTCCAGCACATTTTCTGGTTCTTTGGGCACCCTGAGGTATACATCATCATTCTTCCTGGGTTTGGTGTTGTCTCTGCCGTTATTCCTGCGTTTTCGCGCAAACCGTTGTTTGGTTATTCTTCAATGGTTTACGCAACGGCAGCGATCGCATTCTTAAGTTTCATCGTGTGGGCTCACCATATGTTTACTGTGGGTATGCCACTCGCAGGTGAGTTGTACTTCATGTATGCCACGATGTTGATCGCGGTACCCACCGGTGTGAAAGTGTTTAACTGGATTACCACTATGTGGCGCGGGTCGATGACGTTCGAAACGCCGATGCTTTTCTCAATTGCTTTCGTGATTTTGTTCACCATGGGTGGCTTCACTGGTTTGATGATGTCAATTGCGCCGTCAGATATTCAGTATCACGATACCTACTTCATCGTTGCGCACTTCCACTACACCATGGTAGCTGGAGCTATCTTTAGTTTGGCAGCCGGTGTCTACTACTGGTTACCTAAGTGGACTGGCCGTATGTACAACGAAGCGATGGGTAAAGCACAATTCTGGATTGCGTTCATTGGTTTTAACCTAACCTTCTTCCCGCAACACTTTGTTGGTTTAGCAGGTATGCCTCGCCGTATTCCAGATTACGCAACGCAATTTGCAGACTTCAATATGTTGTCTTCTATCGGTGCATTTACATTCGGTTTGTCGCAGTTGTTATTCTTGTACAACATTATCTCGACTATTGTCGCGGGTAAAAAAGTGGAAGTAGACAAGCCTTGGGATGGCGCTGAAGGTTTAGAGTGGAGCGTCGCTTCTCCAGCTCCGTACCACACTTTCAGCACACCACCTGAAGTGAAATAAGACGGCCAAACTGCTGAGCTAAGGTATAAAAGATGGCAAATAGCAATATTCAAAAAACGGTTATAAAACTAAGTGTTTTATCTATCGTAATGTTTGCGTTTGCCATTTATGTATTACCGCCGATTTATGATGTTTTTTGTGAAGTCACAGGGCTAAACGGCAAGGGTCAAACTGAAGCTGTTACCGATAAAGAATCACCGCGCGTTATTGATGAAAGCCGGACGATTCGGGTTACTTTCATTGCCACTAATAATGAAAATATGCCCTGGGATTTTAAGCCCAACGATGCAGTAATGTATGTCCACCCGGGCGAGGTCGTTGACACAAGCTTCTATGCAAAAAACACCACAGATCGTCCCATGGTGTCACGAGCTATTCCTAGTTTTGTGCCCAGTACTTCAGCAGCACACTTCAATAAAGTGCAATGTTTCTGCTTTGACAATCAGCCGCTTGAAGCTGGTGAAGAAGCTAATATGTTTTTGCAGTTCTGGGTTGATCCAGATTTGCCTAAAAGCATTAAAGATATTACAGCGTCGTATACGATCTTTGATATCACCGACGCATCGCAAGATGAACAGGTTAGCCAACGTTAAACGTTGATTACCCAATAATGAATTAGTCATCGTGAATGACTTTATAGTGGAGAAATAGAATGGCGAGTGAAGGTAGCTATTACGTACCCGAGCAGAGCAAACTCCCGCTCTTCGCAAGCTTAGGTATGTTTGTAACAGTATTTGGGGCCGCCAACTGGATTAATGGCAACGAATCAGGTTTTACTCTGTTCGCATGCGGGTTGTTGATCCTGTTTGTTACGTTCTGGAACTGGTTCAGTATTGTTATTAAAGAAAATATGGCAGGCTTGAACGGTGCCCAGTTAAAGCGCTCATACGTATGGGGCATGGGTTGGTTCATCTTCTCAGAGGTGATGTTCTTTGCTGCCTTCTTTGGTGCGCTGTTCTATGTTCGCCAACTGGCTTTGCTTTGGATTGACGGTCAGGGTGCTAACGCCAATACGGGTGCGTTGCTATGGCCTGAATTTGCAGCTGATTGGCCGTTGCTAACGACTCCTCAGGAAGCAAACCCTGATGCAGTTTACAAAGGCAACAGTACTTATACCGGTGCGAATGAAGCGATGGGATGGAAAGGTCTTCCGCTGATTAACACCATTGTTCTTTTAACATCTAGTGTGACTGTGCATTTTGCGCATACCGCTTTACTTAAATCTAACCGCAAGATGTTCAACATCATGTTGGGTTTAACTGTACTACTTGGCATCGGTTTCTTGTTCTTACAAGTAGAAGAATATGTTCACGCATACCAGGATCTTGGCTTAACACTAAACGCAGGTATCTACGGTAGCACCTTCTTTATGTTAACGGGTTTCCATGGTGCGCACGTGACTATGGGTACAGTGATGCTGCTAATTATGTGGTTGCGTTCTGTATTCAAGGGACACTTCAGTCATGATGACTGTTTTGGCTTTGAGTCTGCGAGTTGGTACTGGCACTTTGTTGATGTGGTTTGGGTTGGCCTATTTATCTTTGTTTATATTTTAGGTTCGTAACCGCATAATTTTAAAAGGATTTTTACAAAAGCAGGCCTAGGCCTGCTTTTGTAGCTTTAGGGAAAAGAAAAAACCGACAGAGTAAAAGTCGCCATTGGTAGCGACAATCGTTTAACGCCCCCAGGGTGCGGTATTTGTTAAAATACCCGCATCGTAGCCATACCAAATACTTGCAATTAGCAGCGCGGCAAGTGTTATGCGAACACCCAGAGCGTAAAGTGTTCGCTTAGAGCCGGGGACCCCCATGTCCTTCAGCAGAAACACTAACCCGCTTGATAGGCTGATCAGTATGGCGATAAACAAAATGACGATGATGACTTTTAACCACATGGTTTGAGCTCACAAAATACGATTGATAGGTAGTGTTTGGTTTAGTGTTCGCTACGGTAGCAGCCATATCCTCGAGTCACAAGAGTCATGAGAATTAGGTTTCAACTAGATCTTCGGGTGACATTTTTAGCTGTTGCCGTATTGCCCGTTCTACTGAGTTTGGGTGTTTGGCAGCTTAATAGGGCCGACGAAAAGCGTGAAATTATCGAGCAACGTCAGATAAAGCAAAATCAACCTGACGTTGCGCTAAGTTCGTTACTGAATACACCGGAAGAGCTGCTAGCGTTTACACCGGTCGAGTTGCGAGGACAGTTTGATCCGGAGCGACTATTTTTTCTCGACAACGCTATATATGAAAGCAGCGTGGGTTACGAAATTTTGCAACCTTTCGAATACCTTGATGTGGCGTCGAACAGCAAACGTTGGGCGCTAGTGAATAGAGGTTGGGTTAAGGCACCAGGTTCTCGGGACCAGCTACCCGAAGTATACCCTGCGCCGAGTGGTCCGATTACGATCCGGGGTGAAATTTATAGCATTCCAGGTGAAAGCTATGTTCTAGAGCCGCAAGAGTTTACTGACGATCAATGGCCGCAAGTGATTCAAACGGTCGACATAGAACAGATTAGCGCTGCCATGGGAATCCAATTCTTTCCTAAGCAGATACGTTTGAACGCAGATGAACCCAGTGCACTACTTGCATACTGGGAACCCGTTGCCGTTACGCCAGAAAAACATGTCGGATATGCCGTTCAATGGTTTTCAATGGGTATCGGTTTAATCGTGTGGTTTTTGTTTGCAAGCACCAATGTCTGGAATGTTATACGCAGCAAGTTTTCCAACTAAAAGCAAAAGAGAGTTCAATGAATCAACCAGCAAACAAACAGTCAGTCGGGCGCAAACAGTTGCTTGGGCTTTTTGCTATAGCGGCGCTTTCCACATTCGTCCCGTACATCATGTTTGTTACTGGCTGGGGGATCCCTGAGGGGACAAAAAATAAAGGCGTGTTAATTTCTGAGCCCGCTTCAGTTGCAGGCTTTGAATTTCAAACCCTTGAGGGAAAGCCTTGGCCCATTGCAGAGCAAGAGCCCAAATTTAGGTTAGTTTTTTTACTCGACAACGATTGCGATAGCACGTGCGAAGAATTGATGTACCTCTCGAGGCAGGTTCATATACGCCTGGGTCGTGAAGCGGACCAGCTGGAGCGTTTGTTTATTTGGTTGGGTGCACAACAACCTAGTGACGAACTGTTAGAGTTTATAAAGTCTCAACACCCTAAAGCGAAAGTTCTAAAAAGTGAACGAGATGCTTGGCTCAGCATGCTTTCTTCAATGAAAGAAGTGAAAGCCGATTTAGATGGCCATGAGTACTACTTGCTACATAGATATAGTGCCTTGGTAATGATGTATACCGAAACACAGTCGGGAAATGACTTGTTAGATGACATCAAATTTTTAATTAAAACGTCGAATTAATAGAGTTTAGTGGCAAATAAAATGTCACGCAGCGAGATCAAAATGGCTACTACAAGCGAAACACAAGCGAACGAATCGGATCAGGCAGCGGCGTCAGGACCGATTTGGAAAGACTACCTCGAGATGACCAAACCCAATGTCGTTGCGTTAATGATTCTAACATCTGTGATCGGCATGCTGTTATCCGTACCGGGGATGGTGCCCTGGGATGTAATGATATTAGGTAACCTAGGGATAGCGCTTTGTGCAGGCTCAGCTGCTGTGGTCAATCATCTCGTCGATCGACGGGTCGATCAATACATGGCTCGCACACACAATAGGCCATTAGCTAAAGGTCGCGTTGAGCCTTTGAATGCCGCATTTTTTGCTGCCTTGCTAGGTTTGATTGGCATGGCTGTTTTGATGTTTTTTATCAATGCATTAACAGCTTGGCTGACGTTAGCGTCACTGGTGGGCTATGCGTTTATATACACACTATATTTAAAGCGTGCCACTCCGCAAAATATTGTCATTGGCGGCGTCGCGGGAGCTGCACCACCGCTGCTTGGCTGGACGGCCGTTACGGGTGAAGTGAGTGGCCATGCGTTGTTGTTGGTATTAATTATATTCGCCTGGACACCGCCACATTTCTGGGCGCTTGCTGTACATCGTAAAGACGAATATGCAAAAGTAAATATTCCTATGCTGCCCGTGACGCACGGTACAAAGTTTACGAATCTCAACATCCTATTGTACACACTCATTATGTTTGCTGTGACGCTGCTTCCGTACGCTACACGTATGCTGAATTGGCTTTACCTGCTCGGTGCAGTTGTTCTTGGTTTAGGCTTTTTGTACTGGGCTTGCGTGATGATGTTTACAGAGCGAAAAAGCGCGGGAAAGGATACTTTTAAATATTCCATTGTCTACCTTATGGCGCTATTTGTCATAATGCTACTCGATCACTATTTGCTACCGGTACAACCACTTACCGATTCAGTAAACAATCCGCTCCTTGATTTTTGATGGAAGCACTTTTTTAACTAAACGGTTACTTATTGAATTAAAGATGAATCAACAAAAACGAAATATCACATTAACAGTGGCCGCTGTTTGCGGTTTTATAGCCATTCTAGTGGGTTTGTTTACATATACCATGATGCAGCCACGTATATTGAGTGTGAAGGAACTGGTTGGACTAGGCGTAATAACTTACCAAGAGCCTAAAGCAATTAATGATTTTGAGTTGGTCGCGCACACCGGCACACCATTTACGAAAGAGTCGCTTAAAGGTCAATGGACTTTGTTATTTTTTGGTTTTTCTAGCTGTCCAGGGTTCTGCCCAGCAACCTTGGCTATATTGAATGCTATGGATGCTCAACTAGAGCCTGAGATTAAAGAGCAGACCCAAGTGGTGATGGTTAGCGTCGACCCAGCTCGCGACACGCCAGAAGCGTTAGCTGCCTACATGCCTAAATTCAATCAGGCGTTTGTGGGCGTTACCGGAGATTTCTTAACGATCAAGCGACTATCAAACCAGTTTCACATCGGCTTTCAGAAAGAAGCAGGTGCTGATGAAAACTACAATGTCGACCATGGTGAACAAATTGTACTTATAGACCCTAACGGCGACTATTACGGCTTTTTCAAGCCTCCTTTTACTATTGGCCAATTGAAAACTGGCTATCAATCTATTGTAAAAAGTTACGGCCGTTAAACGCTTAAGCCTATTGAGGAGGGGTGCTGCTTTGACGCTCGGCATTACCTTCTCGACAACTCAACTAATAGCACAACCAGCCACTAAATAATTGATTAGCCCGCAACGCCCAAAATAGCGTGACATGAAATCGCTAAAGGCAAACCCGCTATCTTCCCAAGCAATATCCTTGAGTTAATCGCTTTTTCAATCAATACCTAGAAGTACCGCCTTCCCCAATTTCTCAGCATCACAAAAGTGACTTATCAGCGGCTAAGCGGTTTCTTAATCATTCCGCGAGATAATCTACTGATTCAATATCGGTTCTAAAAATGCTGTTTGGTTAATGCCGAAAAGGAATCAAAGCGTCGCGGTCTATATTACAAAACCGAATCAATTATAGAGCGCTAGCAGTTAAGTAAATGACGTGAAAAATTGAAAATAAAAAAAGTGATTCGGTTAACAACTTCTAAAAAAGCAATAACGCCATCGCACCGTATCGACTAGAACCGTAATTTTAGGCGTCAAAAAAGATGCCTATAAGAAAAATAAATGTAGTTTAGCCCTTGGTCATTTCAAGATGTAGAAATTTCGAATGGAATAAAGTGTTGCCCCCTAACATATGAAATCCTAAATATGCTATAAAGTTCTGTCGCATAGCTTCTAAAAACTATTAATACAAAATTATGCGATAACATATGCCACATTTATATCTTTGTGCAAAGGAAGGATGGGCATTAATTTGGGGTTTACCAAGTCCATAGGTGCATATCGATACGATGTGTTGCGTACCTATGGTTCTATTCTAGGAATTTAGTTAAGGGGACTACTGCAATGACGCTGAAAAACACCTCCATTCTCGACACAACGAGTAAACACGACGGTAGCCTAATCTATGTTTGGCGCAAACGGCTGTTGTTTGTCGGGCCATCGATAAAGGCTAGAACGAGGAAATATGTTCCTTGCTATTTAATGTTTTGTTTAGATGGGCCACTAAAAATAACAGTAAAGGGTGAATCAGATGTGTTGGAATGCCGAATGGTATTAGTGCCCGCCTCGACAGAAATCACTTGCCATAACGAGAACCAAAGCCTGGCCGTACTGTACTTGGATTATTTCAATGAAGATTTTGAAGTGCTTCAAATCAAAGCCAATAGAAAGTACGGCCCGGTTTATTGGGATTTTGAAGAAAACATCGAAACCTACTGTTTAACGGTTTTGCATGAACTTAACAACCACCAGCTTGGTATCGACGCAGCTGATGGCTTGATCACTGCGCTGCATTTGAGATTGCATCGTTTCGACAATTTTTGCGATGTAGGAGATGAAAGGCTAAAACGAATCATCGGCCTGATGATAATGGGTAAGCTGGGTAAAAACTACAAAATATCAGATGCAGCCGATGCAGTTGGGCTGTCTGTTCCTAGAGTAGTACAGTTATTTAAAAAATCATTCAATATGACGTTTAAAGAATTTAGGAACAAATTCAAAATGCATATTTTTGTGATTTCAATTGCTATGGGTCGTTCACATTCCCAAGCAGCTCAGGATGCAGGTTATGTTGATAGCTCACATTTCTGCAAGCATTTCAAAGCTCAAACGGGAATACAGGCATCTAATTTCTTCGACCCTGACCTTAAAACAAAGTTTTTTGTAGAAGAATCGGTAAAAGATTACTTTGAGCAAACTATACATCAAGAAAGTCCAGCTGAGTTGTATAGCTCGGTGGCAAGTGTTTCGTCGTAGTGCGAGATACTATTAAGGACCTTGAGTTTCTATAACCACATCATGTGAATCGGGGTAGCCGATACAAAGTAACGTGCTGCCTTCGTTTCGTTCTTTTTCTGTTAGACAGCTATAGCCTTCTAGCGAGACTTTTCCCTTTCTAATTTTACAGCGGCATGCGCTGCAAAAACCGCTCTTGCAGGAGTGTTTAAGATCGATGTTGTGTTTGATGGCTGCAGCCAATATAGATTCGCCGGATTCGACAGGTATTTGTATCGACGCGTCACCATCGACAATAGTAATAGACGTATCGGGAAACGTATGTGTGGTTTTTGTATTGACGTTTGATCGAGTGTAGGACTCTCGTAAGATGTGCAAGTTTGGACCTAATGCGCCACACATGGTGTTCTCTACAGTATCCATCAAGCCTTCAGGTCCACAAACAAACGTAATATCGGGCTTGGAATCACGATTTAGAAAACTAGAAATGATCGCATTGATTAGAGGCGCGTCTATTCGACCAGTTCGGCCACTCCAGTGTTGATCTGGTTGGGTTAAAGTAAAATAGCAGTGGAGGGTCTTTGGGTGTTGCTGTTGCAGCGCTAACAATTCATCTCTAAAAATGATATCGCTTTCTTCTCTATTTCCAAGGACTAATGTTATTTCACAGTGAGGGAAGTTTCTTAAAGTGTACTTTAGAATAGAAAATAGTGGAGTCACACCGCTGCCTGCACCGAAGAGCAACATTGTGTTGTAGTGTTGTTTTGAATGTCTAAGGCAAAAGCTGCTTGGCTCAGCAATGAATAATTCAACACGGTCACCGACAGAAAGTGCATCATTAAAGTAACTTGAAACTACACCACCAGGTACTTTTTTAACTGTGAACGACAAATACTTGTCGATACCCGCTGTGCTTGAAATTGAATACGATCGGTAGTGGACAGAACCATGCCTGTAAATTTTCGCCGTGATTGTTTGACCGGGTAGGTAGTTATGTCTGAATAGCGGTCTAGTGACTTGGATTGTCACTGAATCATGCGTTTGCCTAATAATATTTACTACTCGGTATGTACTAAATCTTGCCATTACCTTACCTATTAAGCACTTACTGCTGTGGTACTGATAGAGGTTGTCGCGCTATTGGAAGAACCGTTAGTGGTGCCGTTGGCTTCATACCGAGTTGGACGAACTCGGGACTTAAGAATTGTTATCTTGTCTTCCTCTGTTACGTCGTGCCACCAGACTAGCTTTTTAGCTAGCGTCTTATAGCGCTTTAGCATGAGCAAAAGGTACAAATCCATTGTGCTTAAGTCTTTAAAAACAATAGATCTAGAGCGGCGCATATCATCCTGAATTTCGATGAAAAGCTCTGGCGCTTCGCTCCAATGACGACAACTCGGGTGGTGGTGGCACACGTGATACCCTTCATTGAGAAAGTTTTCAGGTGTCTCTAAAACAGTCGTGGTGTTGTAAGCGAAATCTAAAGGAGATTGCTGGCCGCCATAAAAAGCATGTTGGCACCAATGGATGACACCCATAAGAAAGTTGCTTGCAAACCATGGAACGGCCATATAAAAAAATGCGATCTTTAAGTCAAACAATGCCAGCGCGGTAAATAGCAAAAAGTATACAATATTCCCCATAACCATACAGCGCATTTGCTCTATTTGTTTGTTCTTTTTGAAGTACATATAAGGCGTGATCATGAGTTGTTGATAAATAACTTCATTGACCATGTACTTCATAAAGTGCCAGGGGTTTGTATGATCGAACTCTTCTGTTGCATACACATCCTTTGGGCTAGTATTTTCCCGATGGTGTTGTTGCGTGTGCGCCGGAGAGTGAGGAATGATTCCTCGAAATATGGCGAGATAACAATAGGTGAACGAATTCCCGGTTGCTTTTTCGCACCAGCTACCGCCTTTGAATACGCCGCCAGGTTTATGACCGTCTTGGTGCATCGCGCTAAATGAACGTACAAAAGACCGTATGTTGGCCCCGTATATAAATGCGTAAAAAAGTAAAACTAGTCCGTAATTGAGTTCACCGACAGCTAACTGGATTATTAACACGGGTAACGCTGTTAGCGTCAAACCGATAACGCAGGCAAGAATAGGTTCATCGCGAGGGTCTTCCAATAGGTTATCAGCTAGTAGTTGAACCCAGTCGTGGTACCAGGTAACTATCTTTGTCCATGCTGTCTTACAATAGGGTAGAGCAAACAAAGCTATTTGCAAAAATCTCAATGTGTATGAGATGGCCAACATAATACAAATAGCCAAGGTGTTGGCTATTTGTATTGCTATTAACAATGGCAATAACAGCTTATGAATAAGACTAGGAACCCTAATTTTTTCTAGTGGGTTATCTATTGAATCCATTTAAAAACCATCGAATCAGGGATGAATTACAAAACCTAAGCGAAGCCGATTGCTTGCAAACGTTTTTGATACTCTTCTTGAATTTCGCTAAGAAGCCTACGGGTTTGATCTTCTTCAGACATGTTGCCCATCTTCATGCCAGGGAAAATCTCAACGTCAGCCATGATTGATGCATGTTTATCCGCTGAGGCTTGATAAAT
The DNA here is from genome assembly GCA_033852115.1 of Cellvibrionaceae bacterium. Lineage (GTDB taxonomy): Bacteria > Pseudomonadota > Gammaproteobacteria > Pseudomonadales > Cellvibrionaceae > JAWSVE01. The sequence goes on from JAWSVE010000002.1 coordinate 89,392, forward strand.
GCCGATCAAATTCGTGATAGCTTCCTCAAACACTTCTGACATCAACTGGTGGAATTCCCCAGCGAGTTTTTGGATTGTCGCGCGCATAGGGGAACCCATTCTAGCTTCCTGCGCGATAAAGTGTTCACCATAGCTTACGTGCTGAACTTCATCGGCGAAAACGTTGCGAATAATATTGCTTAGTGCTGGGTCTAGGCGAGACCAATAGCGAATTTCATAGCGATAGAAAGGGTAAACCATGCCTTCTAGTACTACGTTGTGTGCTAACAATGCTGGGATGAATGCTTTCTTATCAACCTGTTCATTGATCAGGTCATAAAACTGCTGCATCTTCGGCATAGTCATGTCTTTTACCATTTGTTCGCGCTCTTCTGGTTTAACACCGAGATCAGCGAGACGGCGACAAAAAACTTCGTAATGACGTGCTTCATCTAACGATTGGGTAGCGAGGAATACTTGGCTAGCCTCATCGGGCGCGAAACTAACCATTTGGCACAAGTTATTCATTGAGACTTTTTCGGCGGTAAGAAAAACCGCAAGGTCTGTTTTACACACTTGGTTCAACAGGGGATCGGTCATCACGGCTTCGGTTGGCCCCAAGATATTTTTTTTGCCGCCAAACTCGGTATCAGCTAGTCGATTAGTTGCAGTTCTTTCAAGCCAAGATTGGATATCAAAGCCGCCTTTATCCCATTCCTGAGGCTGAAATTTGGGTATTGCTCTGTTATCCAGTGTTGATGCGTCTAGCAGCTCGTAACTTGATACTTCCTCGACTGTAATATCTTCTGACATGCTGTGCTCCATTATATTGTGAATAAATCACATGATTGAATGTAGGTAAGTCTATATTTTTTCGAAAATAAACCGGCGACGTAGATAGTTTTTGCTATTCATAAGTTTTGAAAGCGCCGGCAAATTATAAAAAGGCACGCCAGGGTAAACATGATGCTCGACGTGATAGTTGATGTTTGCCCATAGTATGGAAAAAACTGGGTGCGTCACTGATACCGTGCTTTTCGCAATATCGGCCCGCAAAAATTGGTCATCCTGCTTCATATAAACAAGCGGAAAATGTTCATAACCACGTGATGCTGGGTTAATGACAACTGCCAATATGAGTAAGGGCAAAACAAAAATAAGAAAAAACTCGGCGCCGTGCCCGGTGTAGATTAACGTCACTCCCAGCAGAAGCCACGTTATAATGTTTGTTAAAAGCTCTACTAAAACGCGCTTTGCAACTAAATTTCCATAGCGTGTTGTTGAAATAAAAACGAATCGCGGGACAAAAGTCATGATGCGCAATAACATTGATAGCACCGTCCCACCACCGTAGTTCCATTCATCTGGATCTTTACATGTGTCGCCTAAATAGCGGTGGTGACAAAGATGACATTCTTTGAAAGTTGTGTAGGGCATGATGATAAACCAGGCCAAGATCACACCAAGCCAATAGTTAATGTTTTTCGCTTTAAACGCTGTTCCATGAATGCACTCATGTTGCAGCACGGTAAACGCATGAAGCTGATTACCTAAAATAATCGACAAAACTATTTGAAATGCCAAATTATCAATCTGTACTATAGCGGTTGCGGCAAAAATCCAAACCGCAACGTGACAGCCAAGATATAGCAAAAATCGCCTTTCGTTTAATTTCATAAGTTGGCGCAAAAAAGGTTTCGCATTTTCGTCAACAGTCAAGCCTCTCCTTGATTGCAATCGATATTTTTCGACGCTTAAATCATCTGTTGTGGTGCTCATTATCTGGCGATCTCTTTTTTACTTAGCCCTATATTTAAAGGCATTTTTTCAATATATGTGATTTGAAATACGTTATGAACAGCGTGCAGAAACGAATCTATTTTGTAGCGAAGCCAGCGCTAAAAAGCTGGAGTGTATATGTGTCGAATGGTTTTCTGATAACTGTTTGAATTGCACGAGAGGATTATACGAAGCGCTGAGGCGAAAACAATTACCCCTCATTGTACAGATTGATAATCGCGACAATAATTTTAAGCCGCCATTTTTTCTAATACACGATTAATTTCTAAAAATAGAAATCAAACCTGTAAATTCTATTGAACAAACAATATCTTTTCTTATACTCTGCCGCCTCGAAAAGCAGTGCGTCTTCAAATTTATTGTATTACATCGTTGGACGCTGGCGTTTTTTGCTTCAAATAACCATTACGTTTTCAGTCGCACATCAGTCTCAGGCTGATGGAGCTCATGTCGTTGATGCCAGGACGCTGCTGGTCCGACGACACCAACATACATTGAGAGTATGAGCATGGATTCGCATAGACAGAGTATTAAAACTGTTGGGCGAAGCAATCCTAGATGGAGAAGCTTGCTGGACTATTTGTCTGCCTACGCTATTGAAACGCCGGGGCATGACGCGTTTATTTTTCTAAAAAATAACGAAGTGGAAAATTCGGTCACTTATCTACAATTGGAAAAACTGACCGATCATTTGGCACAAAAGCTGAAGCAAAAATCGACTATCGGTGATCGGGTCATTCTGGCATTTCCACAGTGCATTGAATTTGTTGTGACCTATTTCGCCTGCCTGAAAGCAGGGTTGGTCGTCGTTCCTGTATCAATTCCAGGTCGTAGCCGTGGCGTCGAAACGCTACAAAAAATCATTGCTGATTCTCAAGCTACGGGCTTTTACACCAATGAGTCGACACATCTGCGATTGGAAACACTATTTCCAAATTTCTTGGGTGAGGGCTCAATTGAAACTCAGCTCATCGACTGGGACGCTATTCAAGCCGGAATGAACAGTGTTAGCGCAGTTGAGTCATTTGCAGAAGATGAAGCCTGGTTAGACCAGGCGCCAGAGCTGGCGATGTTGCAATACACCTCTGGCTCCACAGGTGATCCGAAGGGCGTTATGGTTACGCACGAAAACCTCGTTCAAAACCAAGAGCTGATGCAAGTGGGTTTTGGGCTCCGTCCGCAAGATCGAATTGGCACCTGGTTGCCACTTTTTCATGACATGGGGCTTATTGGCGCCATTTTCCAGGCCATTTACTTGGGTGGCACCGCCGTTGTGATGTCTCCCTCAGCCTTTATCAAGCAGCCGGTCCAGTGGCTACAAATGATCAGTCGATACAGTATTACTGTAGCTGGGTGCCCGAACTTCGGTTACGACGCGTGTGTTAAGCGTATCAAAGATAGTGCTCTAGAAGGGATATCGCTGGCTACTTGGCGAGTGGCCTTCAGTGGCGCTGAACTGATACGTCATTCCACTATGCAACAGTTTATCGATAAATTTCATCACTATGGGTTGAAGCCCGATGCACTCGCACCCTGCTATGGGCTTGCCGAGGCGACGTTATACGTGTCGAGTTTGCCGCCCCAGTTAAATATGAGCTGTCGGTCGGTAAATGCAGATGAATTGCAGCAGGGTCGCGCAGTGGTTACTGGGTCCTATGAGGTGACTCCGCTGCACAAGACAGAAGCGATCATCGCTTCGTCCATCGTTAGCTGTGGAGTCGCTCAGACATCAGTGGTAATGAAGATTGTCGACCCTCTGACCAATGAATCGTTAGCTGATGGGGCTGTTGGTGAAGTATGGGTAAGCAGTGAACATATCGCTAAAGGTTATTGGCGTCGTCCTGAAGTAACTGAGGCAACCTTCCATGCGCGTTTGAACCCCTACGATGGGCGCCAATACTTGAGAACGGGGGACTTGGGTTTTTTGTTTGAAGGTCAGTTATATCTTACAGGTCGCAGTAAGGAAATGCTGATTGTTAATGGACGAAATATTTACCCAAACGATATAGAAAACAGTGTCGCGGACTCTTTTCGGGAGGTGTTACGTGACTCCATTGGAGCCTTTCAAGTCGACGATAAAGGAGCGGAAAGCGCCGTGGTGGTTGCGGAGGTTGGCCCAAGCAAGTCGTTTAAGGCGCACAGCGAAGAGATCGCAAAAACCATCAAATCTCAAGTCTCACAGGAATTTGGTATTGCAGTCAAAGACGTGATGTTCGTTAGACGAAGTACGATACCTAAGACGACCAGTGGCAAACTACAGAGAACAAAACTAAAGCAGCAATACATCAGTAACGAGATACAGGCGTTGTAAAAAATATTGCGAGGAAGGGGTATGGAGCAGGATCAAATATTGATTGCGGTAATAAAAGCCTTTCAGGACACACTGAAACAAGAAGGCATCGATACGAAAGTGACCGCTGATACACAATGGCTCAACTTTGGACTTGATTCTGTTGCGCTTTTGGGAATATTTGGTGAGTTAGAAGAAAGATTTGGTTTTGAAATCGACGAAGAGTTAATGGTGGAACAAGCCACTATTGCTGATTTAGCGACAGAACTCGCAATGATGGGAGAGCGTGCCTAACTCTTAGTAGGCACTCAAAGAGAAAAACGGATGTATACAGTCAATTCTGACCGCAAGCAATTTTTAAAGATCATTGGATTTGATCATTCGATTACGCAAGCAAAAGGCTGCGAGCTAACATGTGACAATGGCGATGTTTTAACAGACTTCAGTTCTCAGTTCGGCGTCATGATCCTGGGTCACAATTACCCACCGATACAGGAAAAAATTAAATCATTTATCGATTCTGACCAAGCGATCATGATACAGCCTTTCGCGACAAACTATGTTGAAGAGCTGGCTGAGAAGTTAAAAGCGTTGATGCCTAGTGATGAGTATGGTCATGTTCAGTTTACCAATTCTGGGGCTGAGACAGTAGAAGCTGCGCTTAAATTGGCAAAATCGGCCACTGGTCGTGAAAAAATACTCAGCACAGTACAAAGTTTTCACGGTAAAACCCAGGGCGCAGCAAAGGCTACGGGTAATGACGTTTACCGTGAACCTTTTCTAATATCGTGTAATGACACAGAACATGTTTGCTATGGTGATTTAAACGAACTAGAGCGTGCGCTTCAAACTCAGCAATATGCTGCATTTATTGTTGAACCTATACAAGGAGAAGGTGGGGTTAATGTTCCACCCGAAGGCTACTTGCGTGAAGCGCAAGCACTTTGCCACCAATACAAGACGCTTTTGATTGTCGATGAAATTCAAACAGGTTTGGGAAGAACAGGCGCTCTGTTCGCAATTCAGCATGAGGGGATAGAGCCTGACATGCTGTTGCTGGCAAAGGGCCTTAGCGGTGGTTTCTTGCCTATTGGCGCGCTAATAATAAAAAAAACAGCGTGGACTAAAAACTTTGGGATGTATCATAGTTCAACCTTTGCCAACAATAATCTTGCGGCTTGTGTAGGGGGTGAAGTATTAAAAACCCTAACCCAAAATAATAGCGAAATTATCCAGCAGACAGCTTTGCGTGGTCAGTATTTAAAAGAAAAGCTAGAGGGTTTAGTTGAGCGCTATCCTGATGTATACCAGCAAGTAAGTGGTCGAGGCCTAATGCTAGGGTTGAAGCTTATGCCTTGGTCTGGAGAAAAACTGTACCTCATGAGTTTTATGAGCTCGGTAGGTTTTGCGGTGCCCATGGTGTCGGGTTATTTGTTAAATAAACATAAAATTGTTTGCCTACCCACCCTAAATGGGAATGATACCCTCCGAATACAGCCTTCGTTGCTTGTCAGTGATCAACAAATTGAAAAGCTATTGATTGCATTAGATGACGTTGCCTTGCTGCTTAGAAATAACCAGCCGGAGCGTTTAGTTGAATACTTGAGACTAATTGAGCCAGCGTCAGATGAGGCATCAAGTCCTAGTGTAGCAAGCGCAAAAAGAGGCACACCTAGCAAACCCCCTAAAGAGAAAGCCTTAAATCAAGGTAAGTGCCTGGGGCGTTTTGCATTTCTGTTGCACCCTGTGGATGATGACAGCATGTGGGGTGATAGCGCCTTCAATGGAACGGATATTGATGGTGAGTTTAGGAATGAGTTGGCGGCCTGGTTAAAGAAAACAAGAAGCTGGGCTAAAGATCAATTAGATGCTGGGTTGGCGTATCAGACCAAACGAATTTATAACAAGCAGGGTGACTACGTCCTTGGCTATATTGTTACCAGTATCTTAAAGCCTAAAGAGTTGCTAGCGTTAAATACGTCGCAGCGCCGAGATATTCTTGATAATTATTTTTCGGCAATTGAAGGGCTTCCCATAGACTACGTGGGCCTTGGCGCCTATACATCAATTATCAGTAATGCTGGCAATGATGTGTTAGACAGGGGCTACCATATCACCACAGGCAATAGCCTAACGGCGTTGTCATGTGTGGAAGCTATTGAGAAATTATCACAACAAACACCTAAACCTTTGAACGAAAGAACCGTCGCGATTGCTGGAGCCTATGGATCAGTAGGCCGTATTGCGAGTATTGCTCTATCAGAAAAGGCCGACAATATTATCCTTGTTGGCAACCCCCTAAGCTCGGATAGCCTTGAGAAATTACGTGATCTAGGGGGCGAGATAATAACGCACCTGATAACCTCTTCACTGGTGACGGCGTCGCCGATAATGCAAAAAATAAGTCGACACTCTCATCATCTTATTGAGCATGTTAAAAATACTAGCTTAAGTTTTTCAGAGGTGTATGAACTGTTTTTGGCTGAATATACGGCTAGTGATAGTGATTTCCCAATTACGCTAAGCAACAAACTACGTGAAAGCCTCCCCCGTTGTGATGCATTGATGACAGCGACTAGCATGGGGAAGCGATTTTTAGATCTATCAAGCTGTCGCTCTGGGGCGATTATTTGTGATGCATCGCAACCGCCGGATATCCGAAATCATCAACAACGCGATGATGTGTATATTTTTAGTGGTGGTGAAATAGCGTTGCCTGATTCTCAGCTTCGTTTCGGCACCCAAAATATCGCTGGTCAAAATACCGGGGAAGCGTTGGCATGCTTAAGTGAAACCATCGTATTAACAATGTCGAGTATTCGAGCACATCAGAGCACCGGAAAGCGACCTTGCTTTAACAGAGCGAAAGAAATACTGGAACAGGCTAAAGCGTTTGGATTTTCGATCCCTTGCCCGGTGGTTAGCCGTCTTGGCCCGGAGCGCAGAGCGGGATAACCCGGCAACTCTAAAAAAATAAAAAGCGACTTATGATGAATAGTTCGACAAAAACACAACAGCAGGAAGTCGACAGCGCTGCGGTTATTATTATTGGCGGTGGGCTCGGTGGTTTATGTTCTGCGAAACGATTTTTGGACGAGGGCATTGATTTTGTCATTTTAGAAAAGTCGAATGATATCGGTGGCACGTGGCGTGACAACACCTACCCAGGTTGTGCGTGCGATACGCAAAGCCATCTCTATTCCTACTCTTTTGCAGGAAACCCAAATTGGAGTCGTCGCTTTGCTGGCTGGTCGGAGATAAAGCAATATATAGACGACTTTGTTGAGGCAAATGCGCTGGAACGCTACACACGGCTCAATACCGCGATGACATCGGCGACATTTAATAATGAGAAAAGTCTATGGAGTGTTACGACTAGTAGCGGTATTACATATGAAGGCCAATATTTTTTATTGGCAACAGGGCCGCTACATGTCCCTGTGATCCCGAACCTCAAAGGCGCGAATAATTTTGACGGGCACCAATTTCACACCGCTAGATGGGACCATGATTATTCGTTAGAGAACAAGCGAGTTGCCATCATCGGTACGGGTGCCAGTGGGGTCCAGGTTATTCCAGAAGTAGCGAAGAAAGCCAAAAAATTGAGCGTATTTCAACGTTCCGGTGCTTGGGTGCTTCCTCGAAATGAAAGGCCTTATTCTGCATTGACTAAGTGGATTTTTCGAAATATACCCTTTGCTAGGAAGCTATATCGCTCGTTCTTATACGTTGCCAATGAAGCTAGAATATTTCTAGTTTTTCAAAAAACTGGTGGCCGGATATCTGAGTTATTGATAAGGCAATATATTAAATATCAAGTTAAAAACAAAGATACACGGCAAAAACTTATACCAACCTATAATCTGGGTTGCAAACGGGTGTTGATATCGAGCCAATACTATAAAACCTTTAATCGTGAAAATGTTGACATCAATTTGGATGATATTGCGGCCATCGAAAAAAATGGGGTCGTCACAAGCCAGGGTGATTTTGTACCCGTTGATTGCATAATTTATGCAACTGGTTTTGATACTGATCCTCGGAGCTATTTGTCGCAAGTGCCGATTAGAGGAAGTCAGGGTAAGCTTTTACTAGATGCCTGGAAAGGCGGCCCCGAAAGTTACTACGGCATAACGACACCGGGCTTTGCCAATTTTTTTCAGCTTATTGGTGCAAATACTGGTTTGGGACACAACTCCATTATTTTCATCATTGAATGCCAAGTAAACCTTATCACAAAATTAATAAAACAAGCTAAGCAGCGAAGTGTTAGTCAAGTAGAGGTAACTTCTGAGGCTGCCAAAGACTTTCTCGATACGGTGGTGAACCTTTTTGACGGTACTGTTTGGGATACAGGGTGCAGAAGTTGGTATCACTCAAAAGAAGGGCTGAATTTTTCAATTTGGCCTGCATCTACTACGCGATTTTGGCTCAAGACTTTGAAGGTGAGGGAGCAGGACTTTGAATGGAGGAAACGGGCGAATACGGGATCTACATCAGTTGGCGCAACAAGAGAGCAATCCGTTAGTCGAAACGCTGCTCTAGAAAACTCGTGATTCAGAGACAAACTATGGATGCACTAATCACACGTTCGACAATGCTGTTGATGCTATATCCCAAGCGCACGCTGCTTTGCGTAGTCATTTTCGTTCTATTACTAATGGCTGGCGCAAAGAATCTAGGCGTTAGCAACGATTATCGAGTGTATTTTGGAAGCGAAAATCCCCAATTAACAGCATTTGAAAAGCAACAAGCGATCTACACTCAGAACGAAAATATTTTTGTGGTAGTAACACCTCGCGACGGCGACATATTCCAATCTGAGGTACTAAATGCTATTCGTGAATTAACAGCAAGCGCTTGGAAAATACCAAATTTACTTAGAGTAGATTCCGTTACCAACTTTAGCCATAGCTATGCTCGAATGGATGACCTGGTTACTGAGCCTCTATTAGGAGTAAACGACGAAATCAGTGACGCCAAGATCGCGCTAATACGTGAGGTCGTCCTTAATGATCCCCGAGTGCACAAGCTGTTGGTGAATGAGCAGGGTACAATCACGGCGGTTAACCTTCAGTTTCAATTGCCTGCAAACAGCATTGAAGCACAACCCAAAATCATCGAACAGGTTAAAGCGCTCCAAACATCAATCGAAGCAAAATATCCCGTTGATATTCGTCTTACTGGACAAGTGATGCTGTCAGGGGCCTTTTTTGAGGCGTCAATGGACGACATGGGAACGCTAGTTCCTTTGATGTACCTAGTCATAACTATAATCTGTTACGTTTTGTTGCGCTCTATTGTCGCCACGGTAGCTACAATGGTGGTGGTGTTTCTATCTATGCTCGCTAGTATGGGCGTAGCAGGTTATTTGGGTCTAAAGATTAACCCGGTTTCCAGTACTGCTCCCATTATCATTTCAACATTGGCGGTCGCAGATTGTATCCATGTGATATCCGGTGTAACAAAAGCGCTACAGCGGGGTGCATTGAAAGCCGACGCTATTGCCGAATCAATTCGTCTTAATGTGTTTCCAATTGCCTTAACGAGTTTAACTACAGCGGTTGGGTTTCTATCGCTTAATTTTAGTGATTCTCCACCTTTTCATGATCTCGGTAACCTAACAGCGATTGGTGTACTCATCGCTATGTTGCTTGCCTACACCATCCTGCCAATCTGTTTGCTATTATTTCCATTCAAGCCCAAAGCTACAGCAAAGTCAGCAGGCACCGATATAACACAATTGACGGGTTGGGCCATTGCTAACAAGCGTTGGTTTTTACCTCTCAATCTTTTACTAAGCTTCTTGATTTGTGCCGCTATTCCACTCAATGAACTAGATGATCGTTTTGTTGAGTACTTTGATGAATCTATCGAGTTTCGAGAAGCCACCGACTACACCCAAGAAAATTTAACTGGGGTATATCAAGTACAGTTCTCGCTCGACTCAACTGAAGAATACGGTGTAACTCAGCCCGAATTCATGGCAAGTGTCGAAGCGTTTACACAATGGCTTCGAGCTCAGCCGGAAGTTATTCAGGTTGCAAGTGTCTCAGATACGCTAAAGCACATTAATAAAGTAATGGCTAACAATAGCGAACAAGCATACCAGTTACCTCAAGAGGAAGATGTCCTCGCTCAATACTTGTTATTGTATGAAATGTCTTTGCCGATCGGTATGGACTTGAACAATCAATTAAATATCTCAAGATCATCGACACAAGTGACCGCGACGGTAAAGAATTTAAGCTCTAGCGACTTGATCCGTTTTAGTCAGCGCGCGGAAGGCTGGCTAAAAGAGACCCAGGGTTTGGATAGCCTTGGCGTTGGCCCAGTGGTTATGTTTGCGTACATATCAGAGCGCAATATCAAGGCAATGCTGTGGGGTACAGGAATCGCAATTATACTAATTAGTGCGATTATCTTTATTGCTTTACGGAGCGCAAAAATAGCCATTATCAGTGTAGTCTCAAATTTGTTGCCTATAGCACTTACCTTCGGCTTATGGGGTATATTCGTCGGCGAAGTGAATATGGCTGCATCTGTTTTAGCCGGCGCGGTACTCGGTATTGTAGTGGACGATACAGTGCACTTTTTTAGCAAATATCTTTTGGCGCGAAGAGAAGAAGGTAAAGAGTGTACATCGGCGATCATCAGTAGTTTTTCTTATGTAGGCCGCCCTATAGTTGTTACCTCTTTAGTCCTTATAGCTGGGTTTTTTATTCTTTCGGTTAGTGCATTTGCCATTAATAGCATATTGGGTTTTATGATGTGTATTGCAATTGCATTGGCTCTTTATTCAGTATTCTTGCTGCTCCCGCTAATACTCCTTGTTGTCGACGATAGGCAAGTGGCAAAGCAATAAATAAAAGGTGTTGAGATGACTCGAATAATAAGGTCTGTAGGTGCTAGCGTACTGGTGTTGTGTTCAGCATGTGCCTTAGCCAATAGTGCAGCTGACTCTTCAGCGTCGGAACTTAGAGGTTACGAAATTATAGAAAAAATGCATCGTACTCAAGATGGGTTCGGCGATGTCACTAGTGATATGACGATGATACTTAGGGATAGCTCGGGTGCTGAGCAATCTCGCCGTATGCGCAGCCAAATTTTAGAACAAGAAAATGATGGTGATAAATCAATTATTATTTTTGATAGCCCCGGGAATGTAAAAGGCACGGCATTTCTTTCACACACGCACAAAGTTGATGTAGACGATCAATGGATATTTTTACCTGCGCTCAAAAAGGTCAAGCGAATTGCTTCCAATAACAAAGCGGGTTCATTTATGAATAGTGAATTTGCTTACGAAGATATTGCATCCCAGGAGATTGAAAAATACACCTACGACTTCCTGCGCGAGGAAACACTCGGCAATGAGCTAACGTATATCGTGGAGCAAATACCGGTAGACAGCGATTCAGGATATTCTCGGCAGGAGGTGTGGGTAGACGCCGTTGAATATCGCCCATACAAAATCATGTTTTATGATCGTGCTGGTCAAGAGTACAAAAAGCTTGAGCTTAAAGACTATCAACAAAGAGTGAATGACACTTGGTGGCCCAACACGCTGATTATGGAAAATTATTTGACTGGTAAGAGTACGGAGCTACGATTCGATAACTGGGCTTTTAACGTAGGCCTCAGTGAAAGAGACTTTAGTCCGAATGGATTAAAACGTCTACGCTAGCGATGGAGTGTGCGTAGTGTATGCTATATAAAGTTACTGAAAGTAATAGAGAAATTCTAGTTCTATATAGTCGTCGTCTCTCACAGTATATTCGTAACTTTCTGATGAGACATTATTGAATAGTCGCGCGGTTAGATTAGCTTCCCATTTTGTCGAGAGACGCCGGCTTGCTTCCAGCGATATAAATTGATTGCTGTAGTCTAAGTCTTTTGTAATGAGAGCTAGAATTTGAGTGCCAGCTAAGTCATTTAATGCCCACCTGCCACCAATGGCAAGATCATTTTGCGCGCGAGATTCAAAGGTTTTCTCGCGGCTATCGTATTGATATTCGCTAATTAACCCGAAGTCCCATTTCTGGGGACCTAATCCGTAGAAGGTGTATTCAAAGCCACCAGCGAACGCACTGTAGACTCCGGCTTCAGTGTCGTCAACGCGTATTAATTCTGCTCTCCATACCCACGAAGTGAATGTCGCCTGTACATCAACGCTAGTTTGTTCACTTTGTGGGTATAGGGGTTTCAATACGGGTTGGCTGTTTGCGTCTAAAGCGGGTACGAAGTAGGGTTCTCGTTTGGTGCCTGAAAAATGTGAAATACCAATATCCCAAAGATCAACATAATGGCTCCAACGAATCGCGACGTCGATATGTTTTTTTTCTGCGCCGGACTCAAAAAAGCTTTTATCTGAAATAGGTAATGGGGGCCGGAGTCGACCCTGTTCATCAGGGAAATTACGCTCTCGAAAATAAGGTAAGACAAACACCGACAGACTGCCCCAGTCACGATCAATATTTGCTTGCAGCATGGGTTGGCCTAATTTATCTTCGCCGTCTATATCTTCGACTAAGTCCGTTTGGTTAATCACATCGACAAGATGAACTGATTCCATTACACCCCAAAAAATTTGCCGAATACCGGCATACAATTCGACATTAGCATAATTTTTTGACCAATACAGTTCGCGGATATCCCCGTGGGAACGATGCGAGTCGGAGTTGTCGTATCGTCCAAATAAGGTGCCAACAACGCGCTGATCGCTTGCGTTGAAGTCTTTGTAGAATTCTAACTTTGCAACGCCAGAAACATCATGCTTGTGTTGGTTTGTATAAAGGGGCTCGTTAAGAAAATAGCGTCCACCTCCGCCCAAATAACCAAATATACTGTCTGCAAACGCGGAAGGACTGCCAATGATAAAATGGCAGGAACTTAAACAAATAAGCGACAAAAATTGCTTCATGTATGAATGCATTATTGTTGAAAAAATCAATGTTCGAAAAGCTTGAATTATCGCATAAACGGAAAGGGTAGTGCGTGCTATTGCACGCACAAATAGACGAAGTTTAACTAAGCGTTAGATAGCTACTTTCTTAGAGAGGGAGATGACAAAAAACGTTGTGGCTGATAACACGATAGAGGGACCAGTTGGTGTATTTAACCAATAAGAAGCAGCTAACCCACCACAAACTGCTAAGCAACCAATTAAAGCGGACACAATCGCCATTTGTTCTGGTGTTTTAGATAGTCTTCGGCTGGTTGCTGCAGGAATAATAAGTAATGCCGTGACAAGTAAAACGCCTACAACTTTCATTGCAACCGCAATCACAACCGCGAGGAGCACCATGAGTAAGGTCCGGATAAATGTCGTATTTATGCCTTCAACCTTGGCGAGGTCGGCCTGAACGGTAAAAGACAACAACTGCCGCCAAAACCAAATGAGTAAGCCGAGCACGATAACGCCGACGCCGTAGATCAAAGCGATATCTTTGATCGATGTGGCGAGGAGGTCGCCAAACATATAGCTAAACAAATTAACACTGGGACTATCAATAATTGCAACGGCTACTAAACCAAGCGCTAGGCTTGAGTGCGCAAGAATACCAAGTAGTGTGTCAGTCGCGAGACTTTGATTGTGTTGCATCGCAACGAACAGCAACGCGAGGGTTGTGCAAACTGCAACGATGGCGATATTTAAGTTGATCGACAAAAGTAACCCGAGTGCGACACCAAATAGTGCGGAATGCGCAAGTGTATCCCCCAAGTAGGCCATTCTGCGCCAAACCACAAATGAACCCAGTGGGCCTGTTAATAGCGCGACACCAATACCGGCTAGCAATGCGTAAAGAATAAAATTAGGCATGGTGGTCACCCTGGCAAGCATGGTCGTGACTGTGGCTGCCATCGTGGGTGTGGTCGTGATGGTGCGTGTATATCGCAATACCCGTGTCTTCGGTTTTACCGAACAGCTGCAAAAACTCTGGATGCGTACTAACAGCTTCTGGATGACCCTCACAGCAAATATGTTGGTTCAAACACACTACTCGGTCAGTGGCAGCCATGACGATATGGAGATCGTGTGAGACCATCAGCACGCCGCACTCTAATTCATCTCGTAAGTTGCTAATTAACTGATACAACTTCGATTGCCCTGCGACATCCACACCTTGCACAGGCTCATCAAGCACTAAAAGATGTGGTTTACGATACAGGGCACGGGATAGCAGTACACGCTGCATTTCTCCGCCTGAGAGAGATTGCATCGCATAGTTTTCCAGGTGGCTTGCGTCGGTGAGCGCCAGTGCTTGGCTGACAGCATTTCGATCACCACCCGCAAGACCTAAAAACCCTTTAACCGTGAGAGGCAAGGTAGGATCAATGGAGACCTTCTGCGGCATGTAGCCAATGCGTAGATCAGGTCGCCGAATCACACGGCCTGCATCCGGTTTGAGTAACCCTAGCAGTATACGAATAAGTGTCGACTTACCTGCACCGTTAGGCCCAATGAGGGTAACTAGTTCTTTAGCGTAAACTTGTAGGTTTGCATTGCGCAAAATATCGCGTTTGTGACGGGTGAAACCAATACTCGATGCCTCAATTAAAGGCTGAGCGGTGGGGTGGTTAGGCGTAGCATTCATAATAGTGGGTGTGCCATTCAGGCGTTTGTCTGGTGTGATGTATTGGTTTGGCAATCTGGACACAATCCAAAGATCTCTATGGATTGTTCTTTCGCCACGAAATGTCGAGCCTGTGCCGAATGGGTAATTGCTTGGTTCAACGAATCATCGTCAAACTCGGTTGCCGTTTGGCAGTGGCTGCAAATTAAGAAGTGGCTTTGATGATGGCATGAAGGATGATTGCAGCCGACGAATGCATTGATGGAATGCAGCTTGTGGACCAAATCCTGCTCAACCAAGAAATCTAGTGCACGGTATACAGTGGGGGGTGCGATAGTCTTATCGCTCAGTTCTTCTAACATGGCCATTAACTGATAGGCCCCGACTGGCTGACGGCTCTGCAGAATCAGCCGAAGTACCTGCTCACGCTGCGGCGTTAACTTTACGCCACGCTCAGAGCACAGCCGATTGGCCGTCATCAACGCGGTATTAGTGCAGTGCTGCTGATTATGTGGCTGAGAGGTGAGTGAGGTAGGGTGCATAGACCATTCATTCCGGTATTCTACCGGCGCTTGAAAAAGAATTGTTACTTTATAACATAACTTTCTTGTAAAATGCCAAGTTAATAGAACGGGGCGCAACATTAAAGATCAAGATTCGCGAGGCATATCCAAGATTATGGGCAGTAGGTTGAGTAATCAAGTTAGTAGAGTCAACAACCATGGGGGTTTACGCCCTCTACATGTGACATTGGGAAAATTTATTGCTGTATTACTCATGTCGTTTTTGTCTCTGTCCGGTTTTGCTGATAATGATCAAGCACTAACCTCAAAGGCCACAGCTAACGGTGACTTAATGTCAGTGTCACCGGCTAAGTTAGATGTCGTTGTGAGTATTCGTCCCATCGCTTTGATTTTAGAAGAGCTTCTGGGAGACCTAATCTCAACCCGGGTTTTAGTGCCAACCAATGCATCGCCTCATGACTACACACTTAAGGCGTCGGATGTAAAGGCGCTATACGCTGCCGACTATGTGGTTTGGCTCGGGCCCGAACTCGAACAATTTATGACGAAATTACTATCTAACATTTCAGAAAAGCGAACGATAACTCTCACGGCTACTATTGATCACCCCAATAATACTCACCATAACCATAGTAACCATACGGATCACCATGAACACCATGCCGACAACCATCAGTGGTTAGACCCTCAAGCAGTCCGTGTCATGGCTAAACATATCGTAACCACGTTGTCAGCGGAGCATCCCGAGCTGGCAAATCAGTTGGCTGACAAGCATGCAGTGTTTGCAGAGAAAATCGCCACACTGGATCAGCAGTTGAGCGAAAAATATGCGTTGGTTAAACACACCCCATTTGTTGTGTATCACCGAGGCTACGATGCATTAGTGGAGCATTTCGGATTGCAGCAGTTAGGTTGGGTGACGATAAACCCAGAGCAGTCCCCTAGCGTTAGACATCTTGTCGAACTGCAAAAATCGATTAAAGAAGTGAGTATTAACAAACCCGTCAAATGTCTGTTTTTCGAGGTTTCAGGTAATGCTGAAGTCGCCAATCGGATAGCGGGTCAGTTGGGTTTGCAAGCCGTGGCGCTGGATATCCTGGGGGCAGATGTGCGTGTAGAGAGTTATTCAGCAATGCTAAATAATATTGTTACGGACATGCAGGCGTGTTTAGCGACAGCGCAATGAGCGGCAAGCATGTGGATTGTTGGAAAGTGCCAGCCCCAGCGAACGGAGGCTGGCGGGGTGACATCTGATTAATGCGTGTGCATTAATTCGCTGGGCCTAACACCGCGTGCAAGAAGTGAGTTGACTTGGTCTTCGTTGAGCTCACTAGTAAACGCAGCGAAATAGGTTTGAATTACTTTGTCACTTGATTGCGCACAATTTTTTAGAAGGTCGATCATCGCCGCTTCATCCGAAAGCTTATGGCGAACTCCAGTTAGTGTGTGTACCTGGCTAGCGAGTTGTTGTAGCCGGTAAACACCGGACTGAGACAGTATCAGTTTGTTCACGAAAATCCCCTTTAATAGATCAACATATCCCCCCGAATCATAGCGTGGGTACGGAAAAGTGTAGTCGACCCGCCTGCCACCGGCCTTGTCACTTTTGAAAAAATTGCCTGAAAAAGCATCTAATTATAAATAGTGTGATGTACGTCGGGGTCGGGATAAAACGGGATAGATGTGCTGACAAAAGGAGGAATCGAAAGACAATAACCTCGAGACTCTAAAGATAAGCGAGTGCACACTTACAGCAATTGGGTGCTGTTTCTTCCAAAGTCGGTTTTCGATGAATGCGAATACTAGCCGAGACCTCGCTCTGAAACTGACGAATAAAAACTTACCTCTACGTCATGGGTGAATTCCCTGAGGTTGCCTCGACCATGAATAGCTGTTGTCAACACTTGGTAAGTGAGCACTTATTCTGAGAGCTCTGGAAATCGTAGGTATCAAAATAGTACACCTTTTTATGTCAGTATGAAGGGGTCTTTGTTTTGATAGCGAAGCGGCGAACTAAGAGGCTTTGGTGTAAGCTAGCGCCCTTTCATTACCACCGATATCCGGCGGTATCCTCCACATTAAAAGCACCAATTCACGCTATGACCACAAAGAGTGTTCCCCTAATCCTAGTAGACGGTTCGTCTTACCTATATCGCGCGTTTCACGCCATGTTTAAAGCTGATCTACGCACTTCATCCGGCCAACCCACAGGCGCCGTTCGTGGTGTTACCAGCATGCTTAAAAAGCTTCAAAAGGATTACCCCGAGAGTCCGATCGCCGTCGTGTTTGACGCTAAAGGGAAAACCTTTCGCGATGAAATTTTTGCGGAGTACAAAGCGCACCGGCCGCCTATGCCGGATGACCTTAGAAGCCAAATTGAGCCTACCCATAACATTATTCGTGCGATGGGAATGCCCTTGCTCATCGTGGATGGCGTGGAAGCTGATGATGTTATCGGCACGCTAGCCAACCAGGCCACCAAGGGAGGTGTTGAAGTCATCGTCTCTACTGGTGATAAAGATATGGCGCAGCTTGTCAGCGAACACGTAACGTTGATTAACACCATGACGGAAACGGTGATGGACCGTGAAGGTGTGGTAGAGAAATTCGGTATTCCGCCGGAGTTGATTATCGACTTCCTCGCGTTGATGGGAGACAAGGTCGACAATATTCCCGGTGTGGCGGGAGTGGGTGAAAAAACGGCCCTTGGTTTGTTGCAAGGCGTGGGTGGGTTGGACGCGATCTATGAGAATCTTGATGCGGTAAAAGAGTTACCAATTCGCGGCGCTAAAAAACTACCAGAAAAACTCGAAGCGAATAGAGATCAAGCCTACTTATCCTATGAGCTAGCCACCATCAAACTCGATGTTGAACTTGATTGCACGCCGCAGGATATCGCTATGTCCGCCCCCGATATCGAGCGTTTGCGAGAGCTATACACCGAGCTCGAATTTAAATCTTGGGTTGATGAATTGTCCGACGATGGGGGTGACAATGCCACGGCCACAGCGATGGCAGTTGAAGCGCAATACCACACCATTACCGATGAAAAAGAGTTGGAAGATTGGCTGCAGCGAATTAAAGACGCGGGCTTATTTGCCTTCGACACCGAGACCACTAGCCTAAATTACATGGAGGCGGAAATTGTTGGGGTATCTTTTGCTGTCGAAGCCGGTGAAGCGGCGTACGTTCCGTTAGCCCATGACTATGATGGAGCGCCGCAACAGCTATCAAGAGAATTGGTTCTAGAAAAACTAAAACCCCTTTTAGAAAGTGCAACGCTTGGGAAAATAGGTCAAAACCTAAAATACGATAAACATGTTTTGCAGAATTACGATATCGAATTAAACGGGATCCGTTTTGACACCATGCTGGAATCCTATGTGTTGAATTCAACGGCCACTCGTCATGATATGGACAGTTTGGCGCTGAAGTATTTGGGTCACAACACAATTCATTTTGAAGATATTGCGGGTAAAGGAGTTAAACAAAAAACCTTTAACCAGATAGCGATTGAAGAAGCGGCACCCTATGCCGCTGAAGACGCCGATGTTACGTTACGCCTTCACCAGGTGCTCAAGCCCGCTTTGGAAAAAGAGCCTAGCCTAGAGGCGGTATTTGATGAATTAGAGCTGCCACTGCTTACTGTATTGCAGCGTATTGAACACCGTGGTGCGCTTATCGATCGTGCTGCGCTGAAAAAGCAGAGTGAAGAAATAGCGATTAAGCTTGAAGAGCTAGAGCAGCAAGCCTATGACTTGGCAGGTGAAGAATTTAACCTAGGTTCACCTAAACAACTGGGACGCATTCTTTTCGAAAAACTGGAAATTCCAGTATTGAAAAAAACGGCCAAAGGTGCACCTTCAACAGCAGAAGAAGTACTCCAAGAGTTAGCGCTTGATTATCCTCTACCTGAGTTAATTATTCAGCACCGAGGGTTATCAAAATTGAAATCGACCTACACCGATAAGTTACCGTTGATGATTAACGAAAAAACAGGTCGGGTTCATACGTCTTATCATCAAGCGGTTACGGCGACGGGGCGACTGTCATCGTCAGATCCAAATTTGCAAAATATTCCGATTCGGACCGAAGAAGGACGCCGTATACGTCAAGCATTTATAGCGCCGAGCGGCTACAAAATTGTTGCAGCCGATTACTCGCAAATCGAATTGCGCATCATGGCGCACCTTTCGCAGGATAAAGGCTTGCTCGACGCCTTCGCTAAAGGCCTAGATGTACACCGCGCAACGGCGGCTGAAGTTTTTGGTGTGGCACTGGATGAAGTGACAAGTGATCAACGCCGCAGTGCAAAAGCCATTAACTTTGGGCTAATTTACGGCATGTCGGCTTTTGGTTTAGCAAGACAATTGCATATTGGCCGAAAAGAAGCGCAAGAATATATTGATTTATATTTTGAGCGCTATCCGGGCGTGCAAGCCTATATGGAGCGTACTCGCGCATTAGCGCATGACAAAGGGTACGTTGAAACCATTCGTGGTCGACGATTGTATCTTCCAGAGATAAATGATCGTAATGGTATGCGTCGACAAGCTGCTGAGCGTACGGCGATCAATGCGCCAATGCAGGGTTCTGCAGCAGACATTATTAAGCAGGCAATGATTTCGGTCGAGGCTTGGTTACAAGGCGACGCGCAAGCAGACAATAGTTCGCCTCAAGGTGATTTATTGGCAAGTGCTGTAGACGCGCGGATCATTATGCAAGTGCACGATGAATTAGTTCTCGAGGTGCATGAAAGTGATTTAGAGCGAGTCAGTAAAACGTTGTGCGAAATTATGTCCAACGCAGCGGACTTGGATGTACCGCTATTGGTTGAAGCGGGGAGTGGTGACAATTGGGATCAGGCGCATTAAATGGTTTTCAGCACGCTAGGAGCTGTGCAAGTGCACAAACGCAGTGAGAACGGGTCGAACATATAGTCGGAAACCCGTTCCATAATGTTGAGTACTTCGTGAGCCCTTGCACAAAACAACAATCCTAGGTCGTTTCATGGGCCAAGATTAACTATGCTTAGAGTTAGTTTTAGCTCTCCTTGAAACTTCGTAGCGAATTGCCCTAATTTTATTAGGGCGTTTTTTTTTGTAAAAAAGTTAATCGAGAATGAAACTTTTGATTAGACCCCCGGTCTATTTAAACAACTACTGAGCGCATAAGCCCAATGTGTTCAGTAAGCCGGTACTCGGCCCCAAGAGTGCTGGAATTTGAACCCGATGGTTACCCCAAGCCGTCGGGTTTTTTTTGCGCGTCAAAATTAAACGTAGTTGATGAACTAGTGATTGGTTGTGTCGTCGGATTTTTCGTCTGGCTCGTTGCGTAACCATTCATCGAGCTGCACTACCAATTCAGAAATGCCTGTCTTTTTTAGCGACGAAAATAATTGTACGGAAACCAAATCATCAACATTGGCCTCGCGCAAGTGTTGTTGAACTTTGAGGAGTGTTGATTTCGCCTGACCGGTTTTAAGTTTATCCGCTTTTGTTAACAAAATGCGGACAGGCATCTCAACCTCAATGGCCCAATTGAGCAAGGTTGTATCGTATTCCTGCATAGGATGGCGAATGTCCATCAAAATCACTAAACCTTCTAGGCACTCGCGTTTTTGGAGATAATCAAACAGATGTTTCTGCCACTTTTTTTTCATTTCTAATGGGACTTTGGCGTAACCATAGCCGGGTAAGTCCACAATGTTGCAGCGGTCACCAATATCGAAGAAGTTGATGAGTTGAGTTCGTCCTGGCGTTTTACTGGTGCGAGCGAGTTTACTATTCGCCGTTAGGGCATTGATGGCGCTAGATTTACCAGCATTTGATCGCCCGGCGAAGGCGACTTCAGCCGCAGTATCCTTGGGGCACTCCTGCAAAGTCGGTGCGCTTCGTAAAAACTGGGCATTGTGATAACGATTGGGCTTGGACAAGAATTCACCTGCTGCAGGTTGTTAGGAGGCGCTATTGTACGGGTAAATCCATAGGTTTGGTGCAGGGAACGAATCTGATGCAGGAAAAAGCCTCTAAACGCTTAATTCTTAACCAAAAAACGGGCTCAAAAGGTGCTTTATCAGATGGTTAGTATATAATGTGCGGCCTTTGCCACCGGGCTAGTTGCGTGGCGGTCACTTATCCCGTTGAACCTCTTGGGGAAGAGGTGTCGCAACAGGGGTGAGATGAAAACGAATTCCGTAGCACACCACAACATTTACGATGGAATTAATGATGAAGAACGTTTTTAAACCTGCTTTGCTTCTGATGGGCGCACTTTCAATGGCTCAGGGCGCTGCCGCTCAAGGTGATGCCGCTGCTGGAGAACCATTAACCGCTGTGTGCGCTGCATGCCACGGCGCAGATGGCAATAGCCTTGCACCTATTTACCCAAGCCTCGCAGGCTTAGGTGAAAAGTATCTCACGAAGCAGCTTCAAGATATCAAGAGTGGCGAGCGCGCTATTCCAGAGATGACGGGATTGCTCGCTAACATGTCTGATCAAGACCTTGCTAATGTGGCGGCTTTCTACGACAGCAAGCCTGCTGCGCTGACTGGCGCTAAAGAGATGACTGTTCGTGTTAACAGTGGCGCTGACGTTGATGCTTTGCGTCTCGGAGAGCAACTCTATCGCTACGGTAATCCAGAGTCTGGCGTTGCAGCCTGTACAGGGTGCCATTCACCCACTGGCCAAGGTAATGATCCAGCCGGTTACCCACGCTTGGGTGGACAGCATGCGGATTATGTTGTTAAACAGCTCGAAAGCTTCCGTGATGGTGTTCGTGTCAACGATGGCAATGAACAAACCATGCGTGGCGTTGCGAAACACCTGAGCAATGCGGAAATCCAAGCGGTTGCGAACTATATCGCTGGATTAAATTAATAGGTTTTACATTAGTTACCAGGGTTCTCGATACGCTCACGAATAAATTGGGAACCCTGCGTGACAACCAAGGTCTGTGTAACACGGGCCTACAGGGTGAATAACGCTCCTTAATGGCACCCTAACAATATCTAATAATCAAGCCGATTAGCTACCGGTGAGTAGCCATAACGGCAAACCGATAAACATCCGAGCGTTACTTCAGAAAGCACTCTTTGACTCCCGCTTCTTCTTAACGCTTCGTTCTGGTCAGAGGTTAGCTATGCGCTTTTTCGCTGTTCTATTTACCGTTTTCTTTTCTCTTGCTGCGTGTGCTGAAGACAAAGCACAATCGACCGCGCCTGCTTATAAGGAAGGTGTTCATTACGTCACCTTGCCAAAAGCCTATCCCGTGGATGACCCAAGCAAAATCGAAGTAGCCGAAGTGTTTTGGTATGGATGTAGCCACTGTTTCCATTTCGAGCCGTTAGCGCGTACCTGGAAGGCGGTTGCGCCCAGTGATGTGAATTTTGTTCGCGTGCCCGCCGTTTGGAATGGGCTCATGGAACTTCATTCGCGTATGTTCTACGCGGCTGAAGAGTTGGGCATCTTAGACAAAGTGCACCAACCTATTTTTGATGCGATGCATCCACAACAGCCTGAAAGCATCGTTATCGTCAAGCGTCAGCCCAAAATGTTTAAATCCTTCGAAGAAATAGCCGAGTTTTTTAGCGAGTACGGTGTAGCAAAAGACGACGCTCTAAAAGCGCTTCAAGCTCATACCGTGGTTGAGAAAGTCAATGCTGCGAATGCGCGTGCACGAGCTTATCAAATCAGTGGAACGCCACAGCTTGTTGTACATGGTAAGTATCGAATCGAAACCAACGGAAACACCACGCAGGCCGATTTATTTAAAGTGGCCGATTTTTTGGTGGCAAAGATTCGATCTGAAAAATAATTATTACTGCCTTAAGCCTAAAAGGACTAATCAATGAAAGTTATTACACAGTGGTTTACCGCCATTGCATTAAGCATGTTGTGTGTGTCGACACTGCAAGCGCAGGAGTTTGAAGAGGGCACTCACTATACAGTCATTAGTGACAAACCAATGCGACGAGGAAAAATTGAAGTGGTCGAGGTGTTTTCATATAGTTGTGGACACTGTTATAACTTCGAGCCTTTAATCAAAGAGTACAAAAAGAATCTCCCTGAAGGGGTCAAATTTAAGCAAGAGCATATTAAGTGGGATGGGCCAACAGAAAATCTTGCGCGTGCCTTCTATACCGCGAAAGCACTACGCAGTGACGCCGCCAACGATGCAATGTTTAATGCTATTCATATCGAGCGTAAGCGTGTCGTTGAAGAAAAAGAAATTAAAAAAGTCTTTTTAGAGGCTGGCGTCGAAGAAAAGGCCTTTGATAAAACCTACCGTTCGTTTGGCGTAAATAGCAAAGTGAACCGCCTACAAGATATGATGAGTGACTATCAGATTGATTCAACTCCCCAGTTAGTTGTTAACGGTAAATATAAAATTCAACCCAAAAATAATGTGTCACAAAAACAAATGCTAGAAATTGCAGACTATTTGATCGCTAAAATTAAAGCTGGCGACCTGTAACGTTTTAACGCATTCCTCTCGATAACCAACGGCGCCCCACTATTCGTGCGGCGCCGTTGTTTTTAGTCATACCCTTTTGTTTGGCTTTTTTGCAGCCTGTCTATACTCAATATATGACAGACAGATCGAGGCCGGACAATGTCCACCGATAACACTCAGCATTGGAAAGAGAAGTACCTCAACCTTATTGAAGTACAGGAAGCATCTGAGAAGACCAACGCAGAGCAACAAGAGTTGCTGCGCCGTACGCTAGTGCGAGTCAGCCTTGCCGCGGATGGTCTTGACCCAGAGCTTGATGGTGCGTTGTCTAGCCTGCGTAGTACCCTTAAAAAGGACAAGATCACTGGATTGTCGAAGCATTTAGATGGCCTCGAACAAGAGGTTATCCACTTCGAGCAGCGTAAGTCAGCGCGCCAAACCGATATGCAGAGCGCGTTATCGCAGATTTGTGAGCAACTTCTAATGCTTCAACCAGATGCGGCGGCGAAACGCCGTATCAAAGCCCTTAGCAAGCGCATTAGAAAGCTCGATGATTGGTCTCTGCTGGGGGAATTGCTGAATGATTTGAGCGCGCTGCAGGCCGACTTGTTCCAGCCTGAGGGCGTCGCGAGGCCTGAGAAGCAGAGTTTTCTTGTTCGGTTGTTGGGCAGTAATTCCACTACCCCGAGCGAGACAACGGATGTGAAAGTTTCCTCTCAGCATGTTTCACTTGCCACGGGTGATATAGACTGCGGCACTGGTCAACCTGAAGTGATCGCGACTAGTGCTGAAACCTTTGCGGGGATAGATCTCCACGTACTGGGTGCCCGCGTCGCAATGATCTTACAAAAAATGTTGGACGACATTGAGCCTGCCGAGTGTGTCGCTGAAAAAATATCAAATGCTAAACAGCGGGTTTCTCGCGGCCTCAACTGGCGAGACCTGGTGCCAACGCTAGAAGATGTTCGCGATTTAATTATGCAGTCGCACTTAGCGGCGAACGACAGCTTTAGTGAATATCTACTTTCACTTAATACCGAATTACTCAACATATCAAAACTATTAAAACTCACTGGCAGCGCTTTTGATGATCAGCAAGCACGTGAAGCCGTTAGTCAAAGTGAATTGAGTAATCAGCTTCGTGAGATTTCCCAGGTTACTGAGTCGGCTACAGATCTAGAGTCATTAAAATTGACCATTGCTGAGCGGGTGAAAGTGATTCGCGATTCGATGGAGAAAACACAATCGAGCCATAGTATTTCAAACCAAATAAAAGAACTGCTTCAGCAGGTAGAGGCACTAGAAAACAAAGCACAAGAAACGACAGAAAGCCTGAATATACAGCGTGAAAAAGCGCGTACTGATGCATTAACTGGTTTGCCTAATCGTGAGGCTTACAATGAAAGGTCTCACCAGGAATGGGTTCGGTGGTCACGATACCAAAACCCAACATCGATGGCAGTGATTGATATCGATCACTTCAAAAATATCAATGATAGCTACGGGCATCAGACTGGCGATAAAGTTTTAAAATTGGTGAGTAAAGAGTTTTCCAAACGACTACGTGAAGTGGATTTTATAGCGCGATATGGTGGAGAAGAGTTTGTGGTACTACTACCAGAAACAAAGGCTAACGACGCATTAAAAGCGCTGGATACTATTCGTGAAACTGTGGCTGAGTTGCCGTTTCACTTTAAGGAACAACCGGTGAACATTACCGTATCAATTGGCGTCAGTGAATTTAAAGAGAGTGACACAGTAGAAACCCTATTTTCACGCGCAGATAATGCTATGTACCAAGCGAAAAATGATGGGCGAAATTGCGCCCGTGTTGTTTCCTAAACCTCACGTTGGGTGGCAGCGAGCTAGTGGTGTATCAAGGCTTTCAAGCAGGCTAGAAGTTTCTCTTCGTCTACCGGCTTAGTGATCAGATCATTTACGCCGGAAGCAAAAATGTCCGCAGTTTCACCTTTGATGGCGTGAGCAGTAAGCGCAATAACTGGAAGGTCACGCCATTGCTCGTTTTCGCGGATGCGACGCGTTGCCTCTTTACCGTCGATCCCCGGCAGAGAAATATCCATTAATACGCAGTCATAGGACGCCTGCTCAAGCAAATCCAGGCCCGCTTCGGCTGTGTCTGCACAAGTGACGTCATAGCCACCATCCTCCAGGATCCAAGTGACTAGGCACTGATTGTCTGGGTTATCTTCAATAACTAGTAGCGATTTGCTCATACATCACCTTCAAGAAGCCTTCCCTAAGTGTAGGTGAGAAACACAGGCCATGTGGGATCTCTATTGGCGTTAGTGGGTCCAAACACGGGGTGCTTTGAGAAACGTGGTAATCCATAGCGAGCTCTCAGGTGTATGTGACCCCGGCGTCATCACAGATATTGGCGTCAATGTGCGCAAATCATTTCGTTATGCGCTGATTGTGCTTATAATAAGCGCCGTTTTTTGGCCTCCTGGCCAGTCTTTTCGTCTTAGCGAGGTTTTCATAGTGAAACAGTTGAAGAAAGTAGTTGTAGGTCTAATGAGCGCTGCCCTAATGGCAAGTGCTGTTTTCGCCATCGCCGCTGGTGACTCTGACGCTATTGCCGAGCGTTTACAGCCGGTAGGAAAAGTGTGTATGGCTGGTGATGACTGTGCAGGCGGTGCTAGCGTTGTAGCGGCTGGTGAGCCACGCAGCGGTGAAGAAATCTATACTACCAAGTGTGCCGCTTGCCATAATGCAGGTGTTGGTGGCGCGCCAAAAATCGGCGATGCCGGTGATTGGGAGGCTCGTGTAGCACAAGGTATGGACGTATTATTCGATCACGCGTGGAACGGTTTCAATGCGATGCCACCTAAAGGTATCTGCATGGATTGTACGGAAGACGAAATGAAAGCAACTATCGAGCACATGATTCCATAAGCGATAGTCAGCGATGTATTTAAAAGCCGCTCTTTAGCGGCTTTTTTTGTGCCTGATTCCCTAGCTTGATATCACCTTAGATGGCGGCGAGGATTAGCAGACACACCGAGTTTATCAGGTCTTAGAGACGGGCAAGTCGTTGTCTCCTCCCCATTCGCTCCATGACCCATCATAGACAGATAACTTGCTATAGCCGCACAACTGAGCCGCTAACAATACGACGCAGGCAGTAACACCAGAGCCGCAGCTAAATATTAACGGTAGCGCTGCCTTAACTCCCGCTTGGTTAAAAATGCTCTTGAGTTGTTTCAGTCCTAGGTAGCGACCTTCGTCAACCAGTGTCGCGAATGGAATGTTTGTTGAGTTTGGAATATGACCACCACGTAAACCTGCACGAGGCTCCGGTTCGGTTCCATAAAATCGCCCACTTGATCTGGCATCGACAATATTCGCTGTGGTGTGATTGGAATGATTAAGCACAGTCTGTTTGTCAACGACCCATTGAGTTTGTAAACGTGCCACAAAATTGCCCGGTGGGCTGTCGCACTCATATCTTTCGTCCGTAGCGAAGCCGGCCTCTCGCCAGGCTACAAGTCCACCGTTGAGAACTTGAATATTCTCTAACCCCATAGTCTTGAAAAGCCACCAAGCTCGAGGCGCTGAATAAATTCCATAGCGATCATAAACAACAACATGGGCATCGGTGTTTATACCCAGTGATTGAACGTATTGGGTAAAGGTTTCTGGTGTCGGCAACGAATGTGGCAAATTACTAGTCAGGTCACTGGCTTTCTCTTCAATATCAAAGAATTTCGCCCCAGGAATACAGAGAAACTTGTCTTCGTTAACCGTAAAACCAACGGGCGGCATTGTGGCATCGAGGATAATAATCTGTTTAGAATTTATGAGCGCTTGAAGCTCTTCCGCAGATATTAAAGGACTTGGTATGTTATTCATGTGCGCCCATCCTAAGATGAATATTAAACGTTAGGCAATAGTTGAAGCAAATCAGTAGAGCCAATATCAGTGTTGTGCTGGCTTAGTAATGTGGTTACCTGGCCTCGATGATGTGTTTGGTGATTGAAAAAATGATGCAACAAATGTAAAAACGACTTTGTGAACGAAGCACCTTTTGTATTGTGATAGGTTAAATTGGACGTTAAGTGCTCTGACTTTAGCTCGTGGATAAATTCAATTATTGCAGCATCTAAACTTGCTCTGCTTTCTTCTAGCTTCTCTAGGTCGTCATAAATAATTTGATCCAGAGATGTAGGTTTTGGAAAATTCACAATAATATTTAACGCTCGAAATTGCGCCGGATGATTTGCAAAACGTGTTAACCAAATTATATCCGCGACCAATATATGGTTGAGTGTTCCGAGAATAGAGCGAAAAAAAGCGTTGTAATCATTGGTAACTATGGGGGTGCCCAATGACTTTGCGGCAGCATAGACTTTTGCATTCATCAATTGGTTGTAATGCGCGAAGAGTGTTAGCGTACTTTTATCAGACATTGTTTAGTCCACCGGGATTAGCGTGAGATAGGCTAAGTGTATTCACAACCGACAAAATTGTTCTGAATATCGGAATTATAAGCTGGTAAGGTAATGTAATCTATCAAGGCGTTTTGCTTCTGCTTTGATAGGATGATACCCAAATACAACATAATCTTAGAGGCGATCATGTTCAAAAAAATAGCTAATGTAAATGATCAACATAGCCGCACACGCAAAATGTTAAGTCTTTCTTTATGGGCGTGTGTTGCGTTTTCTGTCTATTTAACTGGGTGTAGCAAAGAAGAGGCAATCAGTGAAAGCCCCGTACCCAGCAGTAGCAACGCTGTAGTGACAGGAGACCCTTCGCGAGTGTCTACCAGTCTAGGCGTGTTGCAAGGAGAAGCCCTAGCTGACAAAGGAGTTGTCGTTTTTAGAGGTGTTCATTACGGTCAATCGACTGCCGGGGAGAATCGTTTCTTGCCCCCCAAACCGGCTACAAGCTGGGAAGGCGTAAAAGAAGCTATCCAATTTGGTGATGTATGTCCGCAAGGTGGTGAAGTTGGTCGTATCAATAACGTAGGAGATTTGTTACCCGCTAGCGAAGATTGTTTGGTAATTAATATATGGATGCCATCAACAGAAACGAAAGATCGGCCAGTGATGGTGTGGTTTCACGGCCGTGGATTTTATGCAGGCTCTGGCTCCGAACCGCTTTACGATGGTGCGAACCTAGCGAAACGTGGTGACCTAGTAGTTGTTACCGTCAATCACCGACTGAATGTGTTTGGCTATCTTCACCTTGGTGATAAAGCTGGAGAGGCGTTTGCGACATCCGGTAATGCCGGTGTGCAAGATATGGAGCTCGCGCTGAAGTGGGTGCGGGATAATATTTCATCGTTTGGCGGTAATCCAGATAACGTGACGATTTTTGGTGAATCAGGTGGCGGCGTTAAAGTTGCCACACTATTGGGTACGCCGAGTGCAAAAGCGCTATTTGAGCGTGGCATTATCCAAAGTGGTGCTAGACCAACAGCCTACCCCATTGCTTACGCCGAAAAATCTCGCGATACCGTGATGGAGAAATTGGGCGTCAGTACAGTTGAAGAACTCCAAGCCTTGCCCATGGAAACATTGCTTGGCGCGGTAGCCAACCCAGTAAGAACTAATCCGAGCTTTGGACCTATTAAAGACGGTAACTACATACCTCGCGATATGTTTGTACCTGATTCCGCGCCGAGTGCTGTGGGTAAACCGATCATGGTTGGTAGTAACCGTGAAGAATATTCAATATACGAGCGGGGCAATCCTAACTTTGGCGAGATGACCGAAGCCCAATTAAAAGAAAAACTAGTGCCGACGACAGGCGACAGATATGCCGACGTTATTGCGGCTTATTCAGAAAGTCGTAACACAACCAATCCTTGGGATCTATATATCGCAGTTCAGAGTAGCCGTTTCCACCGAGGCACAGATAATTTAGCCGCCGTGCATTCAGCGTCGGGGCCGACTTATTTGTACAGTTTCGATTTTCCCGTGAACGAAAAGCTCAAAGCCCACCACGGCGCAGAAATCGCCTATGCATACAGCAATGCGACGTCGGTAGACAATCCACCGGAGGACGCTAAGGCCGTAGAAGATGCCGTTAGCGAAGCCTGGATTGCCTTCGCCAGGACGGGCGACCCCAATCATCCAGGAATCCCCGAGTGGCCTACCTACAACACCGAAACTCGACCAGGTATGGTATTTGATGTGGAGAGTAAAGTGGTTGAGGATATTAGGCACCTCGAGCGGGAGGTTTGGTTAGAAGACTAATCTAGGAGCGTTTGACTTTACCGTTGTTTTATTTTTCATCTATCGTTATTAAATACGCTACGCTGGATAAGTGTTGAAAGGCCACAAAGATTAGTGGCCATTCTTAACAAAGTTAAAACAAAGGGCCTCAAACTTCTCAAATCTTGCTAAAGTTCGATACCTATTTAATTGATAATATTTAGCAGGGTATCAATGTCCGTCGAACACATGTTTTCTATTCATCCCTTCAGTTGGTTATCTATAGGCACCGCGCTTTTGTGTGGTTGCATTATTGGTCTTGAGAGACAGCTAAGGGGTAAGCCGGTGGGTATTAGAACCTCGTCACTGATTGTGCTGGGGACGTATATCTTTATCGCATCATCGGCACTGGTCAGTACCGAGGTTACGGATACATCACGTATTATTGGTCAGGTGGTTACAGGTATTGGATTTCTTGGGGCTGGTGTGATGCTTGCTAAAGATGGTGCGGTGGTGGGGGTTACCTCGGCGGCTACCATCTGGTCTCTTGCGGCTATTGGTGTTTGTATCGCTGTCATTGATGGATTTGTTGCAATTAAGCTGTCATTCATTGTCGTGGTGATCCTTTATGGTGTTGATTTATTAGAAGACCACCTTTCCGGTCTTACCAAAGGTGTTCATGAAAAGTATGCGGATTGGAAACGGAAAAATTGACGTTTGAGTATGTTTGCTACATCCGACAACGATTGCCTACGAGAGAATATTCAACACCACTAAGCAATGTAGAAAACACTAGCCATCCGTCACAAGGGAAACATGGCAACCATCATTGAAGAACTTATTACTTATTGTCAACACGCCAGGTCAAAGCCAAATTGCATTTCGACTGTTGAAACATATCTCCGAGACAAACTATCATCAATTGCAACAGCTATGGCAACCACAAAAAACGGCGGTATCGAAGCGCTGTACGTATCAGATACGCTGACGGTTTTAAACGTCGTCTGGCAGCCACGTATGATGATGCCTCCTCACAACCATAATACATGGGCAGTCATTGGCGTCTATGTGGGTCAAGAAGACAATACGTTTTGGCGGCGCCTACAAGGTGATACGATGGGACGTATAGAGCAAGTTGGCTCGCAATCTATCTGCGCTGGTGAGGTTATTGCGATGCCAGAAGAGACAATACATTCGGTTAAAAACCCGATAAACGAGTTCACTGGTGCTATACACATCTATGGCGCTAATTTCTTCTCGATACAGCGCAGCAAATGGGATAGTCAAGGTTTGCGTGAACAGGCCTACAGCGTGGATGAGAATAACCAAAGCTTTGAAAGCTGAGATTATATTTAACGATATTCATCAAAATGTCGGCAATAAGTAAAAAGGATTATTGATATGACTGACTCACACGAGAAAATTAAATATCTCGAGCTTCCTGCTCGAGATATTTTAGCGACGAAAACATTTTTTAGTGAAGTTTTTGGTTGGAGATTTGAAGACTATGGGCCACAGTATAGTGCTTTTTTTAATGCGGGGCTTGATGGTGGGTTTTACCAGTCTGAAGATTCATCAACCACCGCGAATGGGGCGGCGCTCATTGTCTTCTATAGCGAAAACCTAGATGCCACTCAAAAGAAGATCGAGACAGCAGGGGGGGTAATTTGTAAGCCCGTCTTTTCTTTTCCTGGTGGCCGACGCTTTCACTTCAAGGAGCCGAGTGGCAATGAGTTTGCGGTGTGGTCTGATAAAGAATAATAACGTTGGATTAGACTTATGGTATTTAAAAATCCAATAGCGTTTCAAATGCAGCTCGAGAGGTGGACGATGTCAGCACTTCCGCAGATATGCCTTTACGAGTAATTCGATTTTTGTAGTGGCGAGGTTTCAGAAAATATAAAAAATTATGCGGTATGCTTATAAATTTTCTTTTATCGCAATCGACTATTGGTGTTGTCAGGCTCTCTGGCCGGCAATTTCCTACTCATTGCTCTGACGGTTGACGCGCCAATGGGTCCATTATTCAGAACAAAGGGTGCGGTGAGTTATATTCCGTAAATGCGCTACTATCTGACTTGTTTGTTGGCTAATATCTTACGTTGACAATAGAGTGCGAGCAGAGCGATGAGTAATAACAACAATGCAATTTTACCGGTTATCACTCGCCGACAATTTATCGGGGCTAGTAGCCTTGCTAGCGCGGCATTTATAACAGAGGGAATGTCGATGACGACCTCAGCTTCAACTCAAGAAACACATTCAAAACCACAAAGTGGAAAGTCTCATAAAGCTTGGGCTAAGCAGCATTTACGGGGTGGAGAAGTATTTATCCTTCCGTCTCACCAAGCGGATCTCAAATCGCTTGATGAAGATGGGCTGCGTCGCGATGTCAGGCACTCTATAGCCCAAGGCTTTTGTTCAATCATGCCATTGAACACGGGCATTGATGTCGACACTTATATGCACATGAATAGTGTCATAGCAGATGAAGCAAAAAATAAGATATTAATGGTGGGTGTGATTCGCCCGGGAAGTTGGCAAAAGCAGAAAGCCAATGTGCGTGCACTAGAACGTCAAGGGTTTTCCCATGCCTTAATGTATTTCAACCCCGAGCTTCAAAGCTTAGATGAAATCTACCAACAAATGCGCGAGATTATTGAAAACACATCACTCGCTATTGTACTTTACGTAAGGCCGAACAAAAAAATCGAACGCTTTGATCCCACCGGTTTACCTCTCGACGTATTCGACAAATTAGCAGAGCTAGATAATGTTGTTGCAGTAAAATTCACACAAGAATTAAGGCCAGCGGCCGCCTATGCAGTCGCAAAACGCGTAGGCGATCGTTTACTGTTGGGCGTAGTAGACCTTGAAATGATGCTACCACTCTCATTGAAATACAAAGTGCAATGGGCTGCTCAGTGGGGCATCGACTCTCTGCAGTCTCCCGAGAAGCCTTGGGTAAATCAATATTTAGAACTACTGAGCCTCGGCAAGAATGAACAAGCTTACGACCTGTATTGGCAGTATGAGCCTATAGCGAGCGCCTTCTACGCTATGCAAGCGCCATCTCTGCGTGTTGGCGGTCATCCATGGCTGCAAATTAAATACATGAAGTGGCTTACTGGGGGCAATGGTGGGCTTCTTTCAGACTTGCATGAAAGCCCAGAACACATTCCGCATTTGACGCCGCAAGAGCGAGCTACTTTTCGACATAACTTTATCAATGCGGGCTTTAAAGTTACTGATTTACCGGACGAAGCATTTATGGTGGGAACAGAAGCCTTCAAAAGGGGCGTCCGCGCAAGCGATCTAGTCGCCACACCACAGTATATCGTTTAGTGACGAGCCGTTTAGCAGTGCGGAATATTCACTTCATAAGCCAACGTGATCTAACACTCAAAACAATTCAACACGCGTCAAGTTAAATAGACGCCGTTTATAAACAGTGGGAAAAATTCTGCCTAGAAGGCTCTACGTTGGCTTGCCCAGAAACTTGTCGTTCTCGTATGGAATGACCACACTAACACGTTAATCATTGGCCGCGACGAACTGGACAGTTGTCGCGTAAAACAACAAAAACCTACACTACACTTTTCCCTTCTCATTATTGGTTTTACGCTGCGAGCGGGCGTATTCATTCGCTGAAGTGGCTGACAGCTATCTTGGTTGAGTACTTACGGTATAAGTCCGTTACATTGCCGTTTGGGGTCAACGAATCTCAGTGCCTAGGTAAAGAGATTAAGCGGCCCAGATAAGGGCTAGATGATCCAATAGGGTGATGATCTTCGGCTAAACTTTATTAAACCAGCCGAGCCATGAGGCCGCTATAAATGATTCACGAACGTAATTGCGACTGAGAGCAGTGAAGATAATTGATCTAAGCCATAGTAACTCGTGCCCTTTTGCTATCCCTCTGAGCTGATCGACAAATAGGCGCGTTACTTAACAATGAAAAATATTTTTCCCAATGATCCGCAAGAGGAAGGACACCCTTTTCAGTGGAATACGCTTATCGATTTGGTTGGATTTATAGCGGACGGCGCTTGGGAAACCGACAGAAATGGTGTGCTCACCCGTCTAGAAGGCGACAGTCTGAATACTCTCTGGGGTCCCATCCTGGATGACTACATTGGCTTACCGTTCGACGAATTGAGCGTTCAACCGCTTGTCGTGAACGACCCCGAAAAAAGTCTTATCGAGACATTAAATAGTGGAGGTCGGTCGCCATGGTGTGATTGCGTTGTCACCGACAAAAGTGGTGCCCCAAAATATTTACGCGTTGCGATGTCGGATATTCGAAATGATGCTGACGAGTGCACCGGCTATCGGGGTTTGATCATCATAGTGCCTTCAGTCACCAATGCACAACAAGATCGATTTCGATTTCGAGAAATAGCCGACGAATCTCCAGACTGTATTTTCTTATCAAACACCCAAAACTTTAAGTTTGAATACGTAAACAATCGTGTAGTGGAGTTGAGTGGAATACCGCGTGAACAGCTACTGCATATGTATGGTCATCAATTAACTGGTCGAACTTTCGAAGATACCATCGATATCTTTGCCAAAACAATTGAAGCAGGAAAGAAGGGGTACACAGAACCGATTCATTTTGCGACAAGTGTTGATGGTAAAAAACGAGGTTGGTTTGAGCCGAGTCACCGCGTAATGGAAATGGATGGAGCGCAATATATTGTTACGATATCCCGCGAAGTGACGCCGCTAATTTTAGCGGAAAAATCATTAGAGCGAGCAAAACGAATATATTCTGCTTTAAGCGCTACGATTAGTACTGTCATGCGCGCTGTAGACGAGAGAACCCTATTTGATGGCGTGTGTGAGGCGCTTGTCGATCACGGGCGATTGGATTCCGTGTCTATTATGCTAGAAAATGAAAACCAAGAAACGCTAAATACCGTTGCGGCTTCTGGAGGCTTTCGCGACGAAGTTCTAAGTATGAGCGTATCAACTTCTATCAATCAACCGGGTGGGTTAGGGCTGAACGCATTAGCATATAGATCAAAGAAAAATTGTGTGAGCAATGACTTTTTGCATGATTCACGAGCGAAAGTGTGGAAGGAGCATGCTGAAAAACTGGACCTTCGATCAGGAGCAGCCATACCACTCATAAAAAATGCGAAGTGCATTGGGACGCTTTTTTTAAGTGCCCACGAACGTCGAGTGTTTGATAAAGAAGTGGTATCTCTACTAGAAAATGTTGCTGAAAACTTAGTCTATGGTATTGAAACACTTGCTCAACGTAGAGAAAAAACCAAAGTGGAAGCACGTGTACAACATCTAGCGACTCACGATGAATTAACGGGCTTGCCCAACAGAGGCTTATTTAGTGAGCTGCTAGAACAAGCTATTGCCAGTGCTAAACGAAAAAAATTGGCTTTCGCTGTCATGTTTATTGACCTTGATGGTTTTAAGCGTATCAATGATTTCCTTGGCCACGCTGCGGGGGATAAGCTACTACAAATAGTGTCGGCGCGAATGAAGTCGACCCTTCGCGAAAGTGATGTGGTTGCGAGATTGGGTGGAGATGAGTTTGTGATTTTGCTCAACGATGCTTACGACACTCAAGCTATTGATATCGTAGCAAACAAGATTCTAGAGGTTTCGCGTCAACCAGTAGAGGTTCTCGGTCAGGAGTGTCAGGTCAGTGCGAGTATGGGTATTGCTCGATATCCGCTGAATGGAAAAAATAAAATCGACCTTATGAAAAACGCCGATGCGGCGATGTACCTGTCTAAGGCCAAAGGGAAAAATACGTTTGAGTATTTTATATCGTCAGATCAACGTTTCTGATAGTGACTGATTAATTTGCAAACAAGCCCTAATGATCAAATCTAATCTGCCTTACCGTGTAGTCGCCAAAGGCGCGCGTTCACCATGTAGTCGTTGTGAACATTGTAGGGGTGCAGTAGCATCCGCGACGCTTATCTCCATATGAAATATAAGGGCAAATCATGGGCAGTAGTATCAAAAGGGCAGCATTCACGCTGCTATTTACATCAATAGGAACACATGCGGCAACACCGGCTGACATTGAAGAACGGTTAGACCAGCTTGCCAAGCAAAATGAGTCGTTAAAAGAACGGGTAGCACAACTGGAAGAAGCTGGACCGTCACCAGCGGATAAAAAGCCTGCTAAAAGCGAACAAGGTATCGTCCACACTAATCATAGCTATAGCTACGACATTCTAGACCCCACAACAAACATAACGCGAAGACAAGAATTGATTCTTAGTCAGAAGAAAGAGAGCGGCATCGGTTCCAATGCGCTATATCTTTCAGGTGCTGTAACGCCTATTGCGGATTACCAAAAAAGTAATACGGAGAGTAAATTTGGATACTTAATGCGTCATCCCACAGAAAACAACCAACGGACTAAAACAGTATCTGAGGCTGTCATTCACTCCGCACAGATCGCTTTAACAGCAACGGTTGGTGATTGGGTTACAACTTACGTTGAAATACTCTACGATCCTCAGCAAAGTTTTGGCTCTGGTACCTTGACTGACTTAAACCGCAACCAAGTGCAAGTGCGCCGCGGCTATGTGCTGTTGGGTGACCTTGAGGCGACGCCTGTCTATGCATCATTAGGTAAAATGGATGTGCCATTTGGCTTAATGGATACCGTAAATCCATTTACTGCATCAACAGTTTGGCACGCGTTCGGCGGCCTAGCATACGGCCTAAATACGGGTATAAAAACAGATAGCTTCTCGTTGCGGTTAATGGGTATACAAGGTGGAGCACAATTTCGTGCTGCCAACGTACCTGTCGACAACAGCAATGTGCCTAGCAAACTAAATAACTACGCAGCAGATATCAGCTATACGTTTCCATTGGGAGAATCTAGCCACTGGTTAATAGGTAGCTCGTACATCAAAGGCAGCCCCTATTGCCAAGGGTTTCCTGTCGTTCACTTTGAAGCCTGTGAAGAAGAGAATGGCGCTTATGATATTTACACTCAGCTACATATTGGAAATTGGGAAGTACAAGGGGAATACGCTAAAACACAAGACGAATGGCCGGGTACCTTTAACCCAACTATCCCAGAGTTCGATGCCTCGAAAGTCACCAGTTGGGACTTAGGCACACGTTATACGACAGCATTAGGTGGTAAAAAATCGCAATTCTCGCTGGAATTTAGTCGTTTTGTCGCAGGTCCAGATGGCGCGGAATGGGAAAAGCAAGATCAGTGGGTGTTGGGGTTTGCAAGTTTCGTTACGCCCAGCGCAAAACTTTTTGTCGAAGCAATTCGAACCGAAGGGTATGCGCCCCTGAACTTTATAAGTGGTGGAAACCTAGGACCTGGTGCAACACATAGTGTGGCCGATGCGCACTCGAACATACTAATGATAGGCGCTAATGTAGCGTACTAGCACCGAGGCAAGGTTAACTTCGTGGCGGCTATCGGTCGCCTAGCAGTCGCTGAGGGCCGCTTGAGTGGCTCTCAAGCGCTAAAGAATCAAGTGGCATTGGTTTGCCAATAAAATAGCCTTGTCCATGCGACACTCCCAATTCTGTCAAAAGATCCAGTGTTTCCTTATCTTCCACAAACTCCGCAACAGTTTTCATTCCAAACGCGGTGATCATCGCTGCCATACTGCGTACAAACACTTGATCATCAGGGTTCTTTAGCAAACTTCGAATGTAGGATCCATCGAGTTTTACGTAATCGAGCGGCATTAATTTTAAGTATGTGAATGACGAAAAGCCTACACCAAAATCATCGAGTGAGATCTTAATGCCAAAATTAGAAATGTGTTTTAGATTGGTTAGTACCTGACCAAAATTTTCAATATACGCAGTTTCTGTTAACTCTATAACTACTTGATCTGGTGAGACACAATTCTGCTCCACTTGGTCGCACAGCTGCGTAGGAAAGTCAGGGTGCTGCAAGGTTGGCGCTGAAATATTGATAGCAAAGCGAGTATATAATTGATTGGAGTTTAAGTTACTCAGTATTTTTAGCGCGTTTTCCAAAACCCAGTTGTCTATTTGCCTTATCTCACCACTTTTTTCAGCAAGCGGAATAAACATACCGGGAGAAATGTTTTCGCCGAACTCGTCTGTCATGCGAATAAGCACTTCATGGTGAGAAATAGATTCAGAATCTATTTCCAATATGGGTTGAAAGACTAGAGAGAAAGAATGATTACGTAGTGCATTTTTAATCGAAAGAATAACTTTATTTTCATTTCTAATTTGAGCAACTTGTGCATCGTTTATGTCGAAAATATGCCATTGAGAGCGGCCCTTCTTCTTGGCGTGATACATCGCCATGTCGGCGTGTACGATCAGTGTCTGCGCGTCTTCGCCATGTTCTGGAAATATTGAAGCTCCAACACTGGCGGAAAATTTCACTGTTCTGCCATCATTGGTTTGGATACTGCCTTTTAGTTCTTGGCAAAGCTTTTGAAGGAAGCTTTTCAACTGCTCCTTCGTCATTTCGTTAAGAAGCAAGGTAAACTCATCCCCTGCATATCGGCAGACTACGTCGGAAGATCGGGTAAACTTTCGAAGTTTGTTAGCAATGTTGATAAGCACCTGGTCACCGAAATTGTGACCATAGATATCATTGATCTGCTTAAAGCGATTCACGTCGATAAACACTAAAACGCCCGGTGTGTTTGACGCAAGCATGTCTGTGAATACATTAGTAAACCAACGTCTATTTCCAATATTCGTCAAACTATCGTGATGAGCCATCCAGCGTAAATCATTTTCAGCATTCTTTTGTAGCGTGTGATCCATGCCGATGGACAATATGACGGTATCGCCGTTTTCGCTCTCGACTAATGCGTGAGTCCAGTTGATAACCAGCGGTTTTCCATCGCTACTAAGAAACTGTGTTTCTTGTTGGAATAAATCGATCTCCCTGTTTTTTAATTTGAGAGCTTCCTGGCGGAATGATATTTCTTCACCTTCAATGGAAAACAGTGAATCAAAGTTGTCAGGCGACTTTCCGTATACCGCTTCAAATCGCGCATTACTAGTGTGGATTGTTCCGTCAAAACCTTGTGTAATGATAAAAATCTGAGAGCTATCAAAAAGCCGTTTAAGGAAAGAGCGGGATCGCGTAAGCTCATCAATTTTCCCGTTAAGTGATTCGTTTTTTAAGTCTATTTGATGATGAAGCTCTTTTAGCTCTTCTGTGACGTAAATAGTGCTTTTTTCAAGGGTCGTTAATTCATCAGATATGTAAGAAGGTTTAGTCTTAACTTTTTGCAATACGGCAGAAAATTCCTGGGATGGTAGTAATCGCAAAGACTCTGCAATTATACGAATTTTCCTAAGTGGTCCATTAAGCAATAGAAGCAGCAACACCTCGGCGGCGATTAACCCAAAAAAGCCTGTGATAACCCCCCGCTCTATATTCGACACCATCAAATTATAATTCGCTGTGGTGTCTGATAGGAAGATTAGCATCGGGTGTATACCGCGAAAGCTCACCCTATCAAGCGGTAAAAGTTTGATGAGGTATTTTTGATCATCGGTATAAGTAAACAGTGTATTTAAGCGGTTCTCGTTAAGTCGGTTAAATTTGGAATATTGCATCAGTACAGGAAAGAGATTGCGGAAATCGCTTATAGCCCATATGTCTGCTTGCCATTCCGTTAAGTGACGTGAGGCATTGGTAGATTGTTGACCGGGTTCACTGCTTAAAAGAATGGCAAGGCCCGTACTAGAAAAGCTATAAAATACTCGCAGTAGATCAGCCATATTCTGAGCGATAACCACGAAGCCAGATTCGCCCGCTGAGTTAATAAAAGGCTCTATAACGACGAGAATGCAACTTGTTTGGCAGTAGACAAAGCTCTGTGGAGAGCCCGTTGATGTGCTTGTGTCTATTGCTTTGGTGATTTCAACAGAAAACTGGGTATCACCACTAACCTTAGGACTGCCTACCGAGGCTAGTTTACGATTTTGATTGTTGTAAATGGCTAGGTAATCTAATCCCAAGTTAATGCTGTAGGACAGCCATGCTTCGTCGAGAGAATTTTGTAGGTGGCCGGGGTGAGCCGATGAGTCTAAAGAGGAGGAAACGGTTTGATTGGTCGAAATGAGCTGTGAAAATTGCGACAGCTTTAAATAGGCGTCGTTAATAAGCTCTAAAAGTAGCGTGTGTTGGTTGATATAGGACTTATCAAGCTCACTATTAAAACTATCTAGCTGCTTGTTAACTGTTTGCCATGTGAGGACAACAGTTATCGAAACTAACGCAAGACTTAGAAAAACGACGGCTTTCCATCTAAGACTGATAAACATTGTAATAGGCGTCGTTATCTAAAAGTGATAGGACATCTGCAAGATGAATAGTTGCCATCTTTTTTCCAGAGAGGAGTAATCGATGTCATCGGTTCCGGCAATAAACGCCGCGCCCTCGTTATTACTGAATTCGCCTGTAATTGACCAATCAGGAGTTAAATAATACCTTGCACCTAGCGTAAACGCTTTTGCGTACTGGGTTAGCGCGTTGCCGCCTGTGCGCTGAGCAAAACCTATACCGTCTTTGTCGTCTACGTTATTGAATAATTCTTCATAGCGCCCATAAAGGCTCCAGCGCTGGGAGGCGAACCATTCAGATTGCAAGTAGTATCCCCTCAACTTTGCCTGACGATCATTTTCGGGAATATGTAACACCTCAATATCGGTAGTGTTAATGTCTATGTTTAGTAGCTCGCCCGTAAATAGCCACTGATTCCAGCTATATTGCGCCGAAAACAAATTCATTTCGGCGTCGATATTAAAGCCCGTGACATAGTTGGTGAATTGTGTTGGGTCGCCAAGTAATACCATAAAGCCT
Source organism: Cellvibrionaceae bacterium (assembly GCA_033852115.1). GTDB lineage: Bacteria > Pseudomonadota > Gammaproteobacteria > Pseudomonadales > Cellvibrionaceae > JAWSVE01. Next base: position 130,023 of record JAWSVE010000002.1, read on the forward strand.
GCGAATTGCTCGAGAGGCGTAAAAGTTGCGGCGTCTTGTAGCGCCATTTCTGCGTTGTACCAGGTAAATCCTAGAGTAAGATCTCTGACGGCGGTTGGTACGAATTCAATTTTGAAGCCCTCGACATCAACATCTTTGAATTCCCCAACAATATCTTTCTGGAACACTTGATATTCAACCGTGGTAGTTTCGATAGTGGTTGAACCTAGCGATAGATCAATATTCAAGTCACCTAGGTTTGAGGTATTACTTAAATATACTGTGCCACCATCAATCCTTTGCAATGCCTCACGGAAGCTTTCGAAATACACTGAGCGAGGTACAAACACGCCGGGTCTAGCGTGAGGTACATCTCGTGTGGCGTTGTACAGCCCGTAAGGGTTTTTAACGCGGCCGAGCCGAACGCCACTAGAAAGGTGTTCGCTTAGCCAAAAGTTATAGTCGACGAGCAAGAAATCGATTTCCGGGCTTGAGCTATTAAAGCTCCCCGCTTTTCTTGAAAGTGCCTGGCCAGCGAGGCGAATTTCTTTTGTTAAATTCCAATTTGCTGTAAGCCCTATTTCACGTAAATTGAAATTATTGTCAGGCTCGTCATCGTAGAAGGGGTTATCGTTAGAAATAATAGCCGCTTGGCTAACGAAACCATTGAAGGTGGGTTTATCGGACCACGCCCCGGTACTAAGCGCTAAACCAATGAACAATGTCGACAATTGCAGTGATCTATTCATTGGGCGACCTCATACATGCGTTGGTCGACTGCTCCCAAGAATTTGCTATCAATATAGCCAATCGAGCCGGGTGTACTTCTAACTTTTTCAATCATTTCTTCTGGAGAGCTGACTTCTTCCGGTGTAGACCCGGTGCCACTGAATACCAGCCTATGCCATAACCTATCAAGCTGATAGGGTTGCATTAGGAGTAGGCCCTTCACAAATTCTTTATGCGTACCGCTGTCTTTTGGAAGTGTGAATACCTTGATGCTGGAGCGGTCAGACCACACGCGTTTTTGCATCGCATAAATGCGAACCAGCGATGTGGTTGAAAAGTCTTCTGATGCTAGCTGAGGGTGATGAATCACAACAGGCGACGCACAGGCAGGGGCGAGCGGCGAAAGCCAGGCCATTGCACAGGCAAAGAAAAGGCTAAAAAGCTTTTTATTGCGTCTTTCCATATCGTTTCGGGCACTTAGCAAAAGGGGCAGACTACCGTTGTAATCTAGCCTACTGTACTTAGTGTAGGTGAGAGCGCCATAAAAACTAGGAAAGAGATTGAAAAAATATACATAGCCTGGGTGGGCTTTGATACCGATCAATTTATAACAATGCTAGCAGGGTGGACGGGGTAAAGGGAGGCTGAAGGACCTAGGTTCATGTTATGCGCTGAGTTCATCGTCGCACAATTAATAGTCTTTGTGACACGATTTAAAAATAGCCGCCGATCATCCCTGTTTGCCAGTGATATAGGCCGCGGTTAGTGCGTGCTTTGGTTGCTCGAATAAATGTTGGCTATGGCCAAACTCAATCAGTTTGCCCACTCGTTCAGTCATCCAAAAAAACGCCGCATAGTTCGCTACACGTCGCGCTTGTGCAAGGTTGTGAGTCACAATAACCACTGTATAACTACCCGCTAGACGTTGAATCAAATCTTCTACAACTGCAGATGCTACTGGGTCAAGCGCGCTACAAGGTTCATCCATTAACAATACCTCCGGCTCTAAAACGATCGCACGCGCAATACAAAGTCGCTGTTGTTGACCGCCGGATAGCTGTAGTGCAGAGCTATCGAGCCGATCTTTTACCTCATTCCAAAGGCCTACGTCAGACAATGCTTTTTCGATCTTTTCTGCTCTTGTTTTCGCGTTGCGAATACCATGCTCCTTCAAAGGAAGGTCTAAGTTACGTCGAATCGATAGTGGAAAGGGATTGGGGCGTTGGAAAATCATACCAATACGACGTCGTAGTTGTAGTGTATCGATAGTATCTTTGACTAAGTCGCTTTCATCGAGCTTCATGCTGCCTGTAACGGTCGCGTTGTAGTTGTTGTCAATGAGCTTATTGAGAGTCGAAAGAAACGTTGTCTTCCCACAACCGGAAGGCCCAATCAACGCGGTAATACACCCTTTGTAAATATTTAGAGATACGTCTGACAACACTGGTACTGAATGGTAGGACACGCTTAAGTTTTCAATAGCCAAATGAGGTGTTGGTTCGCAACATTGTGTCCCCTGTTCTAGTTCGCCTAGTGTAAATGTAGGTTGACTGTAGGTTGATTTGGTTAGACTTTGCGTTTCTAATTCAGTCATGGGTTCAGTACTATTGGTGAGTTGATGTTGTGCTACGAATTATTCTGGTGTTGGCGAAAAACCATCGATCGAGCATGGCTTGTACCACAACATTAATAATCAATATCATTAAAATAAGTACCAATGCGGAAGCATAAGCATTCGCGTCACCACCGGTGACATTCATTGATAAATCATAAATATGTACTGCCAGTGCTCGGCCTGAATCTAATAAAGAGTCTGGCGATCGATCGACATAACCACTAGTAAAAATGAGTGCGGCTGTCTCCGCGGTAGCCCTACCCATACTTAAAATTAAACCGGCAAGAATGGCGGGTTTTGTGGTGGGTAGCAAAATATGAAAAATAGTGGTGACTCTCGACATACCAAGCGCAAGCGCACCGTCGCGCCAATGACGATCCACCGCGCGCAAACCCGACTCACAAGTGCGAATAAATACGGGCAGAATCATACAAGCAAGGGTTAAACCGCCTGATAAGATAGAAAAGCCCAGCCCGAGGTACACGGAAAAGAACGCGTTACCAAATAATCCATAAACGATCGATGGGATACCTGCTAGCACATCGAGAGTAGATCCTACGAATCCCGTGAGTGGTTGCTGATATTTTCCAAATGATGAAGTGAGTTCGGCGAGCCAGATCGCGACGCTTAAACCAATAGGCACCGCAGTAATGAGCGCCACTGCGAGGATGAGCATTGTCGAGGTTAAGATCGGAGCAATACCACCGGCGCGTCCAGAGCTTCGTGGTTCTTCAACTAAAAAGTCCCAAGAAAGGTGAGAGAAGCCTTTTATGAAGACATCACCTAATAGCCAAGCGATCACTAAGATCATTAAAAGGCTGACGCAGTAAATCGAATATCTAAATAGATAGTCAGCGAAGTCGAATCGCGTAGTGTTCATTGCGTGCGCCCGTCCAGTGATCTAAATCTTGTGGAAAGCATTGCGAGTGCCCAAACGACTAACGTTAATAATAGGCCGGAGAAAAATAGACTTGCTCGATGATCCTCCATTGCATAGGCCATCTCCAACGCGATATTTGCCGTAAGTGCTCGGACGGGTTCCAATAACCCTGATGGGTTTTGTACGACATTACCGGCAACCATGAGGACTACCATCGTTTCACCCAGAGCACGCGCTATAGCGAGCAACACGCCGCTGATGATACCTGCTTTAGCCGCTGGTAAAGCGATATGCAAAATGACAGATTTTTGGTTGAAGCCGAGTGCTTGAGCACCTTCGAGAAACTGAGGGGGTACAGCACTTAGTGCAGCGGTAGACGTCAGTGTGACGGTGGGTAAAATCATCAGCGACAAAACAAGCACAGCGGTTAGTAGGCTTGTACCGGGTGGTTGAATTGATGCGACTATGGGGACTAATTCGGTTAACCCCCATAAGCCTAAGACCACCGATGGGACACCGGCTAAAATATTCATGAGTAAACGGAAAGTGCTCTTTATGGGGCCTCTTGAATAGAAGGCCAAGAAAATTGCACTCGCAATACCAAATGGCGTTGCGATAAATGTCGCCCCCAATGCAATGGCTAGCGATGCCCAGACCATCGGCATGACGCCAAAACGTTGCTCAAGGGGAAACCAACTATCATCAAAAATAAAGCTTCCAGCGTGGCTACCCCTAAGCACGGGCAGCGATTCATGAAACAAAAACCAAATCACCATGCCTAATAAGCTACAACATATCAGCGAAATCAACCCCAACGCAAAAAAAGCACCGCGATCTAGTCTGTTTATGGATTGATTGATGAGGTAAGCCATAGAATATTTCAATCGGTCTAAACGTTAAGGCGCAACAAAAAATTGCTCTTCGACAAGGTCTTTAACATGAAGCGATTGAGCGAAGCGCAAAAAATCCTGCCCTAATTCACTAGGGTTGGTTGTAGTTACGAAGTTAAGTGGGCGAGACAACGGATAATAGCCTTGCGCGACATTGGCAACGCTCGATTCTACATCGCCCATGGGTAGCAGTTTTATCGGGGTGCCAAAGGTAACTTCAAATTCTGCTGTACCAATCGAAACGTACCCAATAGCGCCTGGGTTAGCGGAAATAGTTTTAATGCCTTGCTGGTTGTCACCGATAATCACATTAGGCTTGATCTGACTATTGGTTAACTCAAAGTGATGTAAAAACAATTCGAGTGTTGAGCGCCCCTCCGCTTTGTTGACAACAGTAATGGCTAAATTGGGGCCGCCAACTTCCTGCCAGTTACGGACTTTGCCTGTATAGATATCAACGATTTCTTGTCCGGTAAGCTTCGCTATTGGGTTGCTGCGATGCAAAATAATACTGATTCCGTCAAGCGCAATAAGATGGGCCGTTAAATCACTTTCGTTGTCTTTAAGCGCTCGAGAAACCATGCCGATATCGGCGAGCCCTGATCTTGCATCATTGATCCCACGCGAAGATCCGCCGGTTTGTACATCAATTCGAACCCCTGGATGTTGTCTTTCATACCTTTTTGCCATCTCCAGTGCTAAGGGTGCCACAGTGCTGGAGCCTGTAATAGTTAAGCGCGAGCCATCTGCTAGCGTATTAGGTGTTTGCAAACCGATGAGTAGTGAAAAACTCGTGACAATCAGGTGTCGAATCCATAATGGAAAATAGGTGTAAGAAATTTTCATAGCAATTAATTGTTTGTCTGATTTAACTTCCAGTTGTAATCAAGAAATTCGATATCCAAGTCTCCGTTTTCTAACGCTTTTGCTTGCTGGGGGCTGAGTTTCAGCGCATCGGCATAGGCCGCCACAAATTCTTCAAGAGAAAAGTAATCAAGCCAGCCTTGTTCAAAATCATCTCGGTACCATTTAAAAATCGAGGACAGCTGAACTTCTCCGCCGGCAATGCGATTACGACTCGTGTCGGCCAAAAAGGCGTGTGTCTGTTCTTCTAGTTGCGCGTCAAGCTGTTGACCGGTGTAGGCCTCTGCGCGCAATGCTGGGCAGCCAATACTCGCACAGTTCACGGCAAAATGAATACGTGGTTCATTATAAGCACCGGAACCGCGAATTAATGAGTGCTCTATGTGATCAAGGCTAACAGTGTCGCCAAATAAAGGAATAAACTCTTTACTCCAAGGAGAGCTTAATAGACCACCTAAGTCGCGGATAGACTCAAGGTCTGGCCAGCGCGTAAGAATTAGTTCAACTGTCCAAGCATTGTAGGTATTGATCAAAAAAGCTAGTTGATCATCTCTACTATACGCGTTGAACTCCTTACGACTAACAGACGAAAGTTTTCTTAAGTATTGCTTTAATTCTGCTCTATGCTTCGCAAATCCAGCGTAGTTCACACCTGTCGATCGGTTATTATCGACAGGTTTTACATGTTGAGCTAACAACGTACTCCAAGGATCGTGACTAATCGATTCAGCCCACACTACTGGTTGAATCATCAAGCTTAGCAGCGTGATGCTGATCAGTTGCAGTTGTTTCATTTGATTTTCCTCGTCTCCAAGAGTGATATTTATTGAGCCAGTTTAAAATTAGTTCTGGCTTATGTTTTTGCTTCCATTGGCCAGCCACATATTTGTTGGCTTCGGCCCAGGTCGGATACGTATGAATCGTGCCGAGAATTTTGTTCAAGCCTAAGCCGTGTTTCATAGCTAAAACAAATTCTGCAAGCAAGTCTCCACCATGTTCTCCGACAATGGTGACACCAAGTATTTTGTCTTTGCCGGGTGGTGTAATGACTTTGACAAAGCCTTTCGCAGCACTGTCGGCAATAGCTCGATCAAGATCATCTAAGCCATAGGTTGTAACCTCGTATGGGATATTTTTTTCTTTCGCTTCTTGCTCGTTCAGGCCAACACGCGCGATCTCGGGTTCAAGAAAGGTTGTCCAAGGAATAACACGATAATCAACTTTGAATTTTTTGAACGTACCAAACAGTGCATTAACTGATGCATACCAGGCTTGATGAGATGCTGTGTGGGTAAATTGATAGGGCCCGGCGACATCGCCACAGGCATAGATGTTGGGATAAAGGGTTTCGAGGTAATCGTTGGTGACAATGGTGCGATTTGTTTCGATACCCAGGCTTTCCAGCCCATAGCCATCGAGTCTCGCAGAGCGGCCTACGGCGCACAGTAAGTAATCGAACGCGATAGCTTTTTCTTTACCTTGATGTTCAACAACAATAAATTTCTCGTTGGTTGTGTTGCCGTGTGTATCGGTTGATGTCGTAACCCCACAGCGCAATGCTTTGTGGCCTGTGAGTAACTCAATACCATCTTTCTCAAGCGACTCTTTCGCAAGCGCTGCTACATCGTCATCTTCACGGATTAAAATGCGCGGTGCCATTTCAATTTGGGTGACTTCTGAACCTAATCGCGCAAAGCTTTGTGCAAGTTCACAACCGATTGGTCCACCACCTAACACGACTAGACGTCGAGGTGGCGCATCTAGCTCACTAAATGTTTCCCACAGCGTGTCGCTCGTAACATATCCGGTGGATTCTATGCCGGGTAGTGGCGGGACAAATGGCCGTGCACCCGTTGCTAACACGATAGAGCGCGCTGTTAGTCGGCTTTTTTGGCCGTTGGCTTTTTCTACTTCAACTGTCCAAGGGTCGATGAGTCGGCCGTAACCCTCAACCACATCAACACCTAAGCCTGTATAGCGCTCGACACTGTCATGGGGCTCAATTGCTTTCACAACATCGTTAATACGTTGCATGACTTTTCGGAAAGAGAATGATGGCTGACTACTATAAAGCCCGTATTGCTCGGCATTGCGCATTTGTTGAGCTACTTTGGCGCTTTTAATGAGTGCTTTACTGGGTACGCAGCCGTAATTAAGGCAGTCTCCACCCATCTTGTTTGATTCGATGAGCGTGACCTTGGCCTTGACTGTTGCTGCGATTAAAGATGCCACCAACCCGCCAGAACCGGCACCAATAACAATCATATTTCGGTCGAAAGACTTGGGCTTTTTGTACTTAGCATATACTCGTTTTTCTTTGATGGTGTTCAATAGTTTTTTAGCAATAAGAGGAAACACGCCAAGCAAAACAAAAGAAAATAGTAAAGCAGGCGAAAGAATGCCGCTTAAACTTTCGAGCTTTCCAAGTTGGGTCCCGGCATTAACGTACACTAAAGTACCGGCAAACATGCCGATTTGACTAACCCAGTAGAAAGTCCAGGTACGTATTGGTGTTAAACCCATTAGCAAATTAATCAAGAAGAAGGGAAACACGGGTACCAAGCGCAATGTGAAAAGATAGAAAGCGCCATCTCGTTTGACGCCTTCATTTATGGTTGCCAAGCGTTCACCAAAACGTTGCTGTACGCCTTGTTGTAGTAGGTAACGTGAAACTAGAAAAGCTAATGTGGCGCCCACAGTGCTGGCAAAGGATACAATCGCCGTACCCAACACTAAACCAAACAAGGCGCCCGCCGCTAGAGTCATGACTGCAGCTCCGGGAAGAGAGAGGGCTGCGACAACAACGTATAAAAGAAAAAAGCCACCAGTGACTAATAGCGGCTGTGCAGCACGCCAGGATTGAAATTCTTCTAAACCATCCTTTAAGCCAGCTAAGGTCAATAGCTGTTGTAAATCAAAGTAAAAAAACCCTGCAACGAGTAGCGCAATTACAAGCACTATAGCCGTTTTCTTCATGAGTAAGCTCCGGTTAAATAGATGCCGAGATAGAATGTAAAGCAGGCTGGAAATACATCATACGGCGACTGTGATACCTCTTACGTATGTACGAATAAAAGTTCGCAAAGGTTTCACGCCAGTATTTAGTAAAAATGCTCGATGTAGGGATACTAATGTTTCGATCGATAGTGGGTGAGTTGCCATTCAACAACGAGAGCAAGTGCAAAAATGCTCACTTGAAATAATGTTATAGCCCAAGGTACAACGAATGATGGTGCGCTATACTCAATCCAACCGATTTCCTGCAGGGTATTGGTATTCCAGTAAGAAACGGTGGCAGTTGGTAAAACAAGGACTAACAATCGTCGTTCGAGAAAGGTTGCAATAGGAAGAACCCACAGCCAATACCAAGGGTTCACAACAGGTGAAAGCAGGAGAAGGGCGATTAAAATAATCAAAATTGGCGGTGTGTCGTAATTAAATTTCGCCATCCATTGATGAGAAAATAGAAACAGTGCCAGTGAGACCAAAAGCGTTGCACAAAAGAAACGAGTAATATCAGCGCTCCCAGATTGTGAAATAACTAACTCAAGAACGCGATATAACAATGGATTAAAACGCCAGTCTTGGCCAAAAACAAACAGTGATTCTAATTCAGACTGGCCGACCGACACCAAGGGAGCATACAGCGCTAATAGCGCGACTATAAAGGCAATAACAAGTTTGACACTCCATTGCCAAGTACAACGGAACCGTTTCATAAAACTCAATTGGCCAAGCGATAAATGGTTTTGAGAAGCGGGAATTAGTAGAAAAGGTATCGCTACGATAGCAGATATCTTTGAGCTACAAGCCAGCGCTAACAATGTGCCAGTTAAAAAAGGCCGGCCGGAGCGCCATGCTAACAATGCGAATAACAATAAACCGCCTAGCAAAATATCAGGATGAGCACTCGCTATGGCCTCTTGCAAAATCATCGGATGAATTGCGTAAGCCAGTAGGAATGATTTGCGAGTCTTTTGTTGGGTAAGCACCGCGAGAATCAACACATCCCATATCGCCAAAAGTACTTGTAATGGCGCTAGATCACCGGGTGAGATCCAATAACTTAAGAGAAACAAGTATTGTAGAACAGGTCCATAAATGGTTTTTAAATCTGGATTATTAATACCTGAAAGAATGTCTTGCCAGCGTTGCGAAAGTCCGTCACCGGGAAAGAAGTCGAAAGGGGCCTTGCTATAAGGGCTGCCGGATATATGCGTTTGAAAACCATCCCAGAGATAGCGAAAATAATCATCCTCTAACAGTGGGTATAAGCAAAGACTGAGAACCCGTAAAGCTATAGCGAAAATAAATAGTTGAGCAGTAGAGATTTGTTGAGCAAAGGGGGTATATAAGACAATGCCAACCGCGAACAGGCCAAATAGGGCATTGAGAGTGATCCCCAAAAACTGTATTGAGTGGGATGCATTTAGCCAACCGCCGAAAAGAAGAGCGGCAAGACTGGAGCCGGTAACGATAAAGAAAACAAAAAAAGCCACTACCCTAGGTTGTGTAGTGGCTGCAAAATAAGACACTAGGGGACTCCGACCAAGTCTAAACTTTCTCTGACATTCAGGAAGTCTCGTTGGTGAGAAACACTAAGTAGGTGTGTTATCTCCGCGATAGAGTGATGCAGTAATATCGAGCCAAATTCCCGAGAGCCTTTACGAGCGCATCTGAAGTGCATTTTTGCGGCGTTAAGCTCCTTGCTGAGGAACAGGGCATTAACTAAGCCGCTTGTTTTACATAAAGGCATTTCAGCTACGCGAAGAAAGCTTCGAGTTGATCGGAGACCCCTTAGGCTCGTGTCTTATGGGACTAAAAAGCCAACGTATAGCTAAGTGTTATCGCATCATCGTTTACCGTGTTACGGCCATCAACAAGGTTGTTATACAACAATGCAAAACCGTGATTTCCAAAGCCGTAACCAACAGAGGCTTTTACAAGGGACCGTTCTTCAGCCACTTCCTGGAAACGGTCGGGAGAAAAACCAGGGCCAGCAATGTCTAAATTAGAATCAAAGGTTTTATCGGAATAACCCAAGCCTAAGCTCCAACCAGGTGCCGGATAAAATAGAGTCGAAATTGCATAGTAAGTGGCTGTCGGAACGTCGTTGTCGCGTTCTTGTACTCCTAACTCTGCAGAGACAGAAAACCAATTAGTAAAGGATTTGCCTAACAAGATAGAAAACTCAGCACCGTTAGCATCTTTACCAACCGCCGCTAAACGCGCGCCATCGTAATCACCATTAATAATGGCACCAAGGCGAAGAGTTGTTGTCGGGAATCCTGGGTTGAAATACTCATCGGTAACACGCCAACTTAAACCAATGGTTGTATCGGTTAAGCCAGAATCCTCGTCTGCATTACCAACCTCGACGTCTCCATAACCGATAGTGGCATCTAAGGCGAGGAAATCATTGATCCCATAGGAAAACGATAGCGTCGTTGATGCGCGTTCGAATTCCGATGCGCCACTGCCAGTAATAAGCTCCACGTCCAACTCTTGATCGCCAATGTAGGCAGAGTCACCGGATTGTAATGAATAGTTGATGCTTGAAGAAAACTGTCCTGGTATGGGCAACCAAGGTGATGTGCCTTCTGCGGTGACGAAGCTTGAGCTGCTAATTAACACGCCAGCTAAAACAATGTGTAAACTTTTCATGATAAATTCCTTTCCTTCCTAAATTACAGTTTAAAGCGGCGTTTTAAAAAAGTAGCTAATGCCTGCGCATCGCTATCACTTAAGCTGACCTTTGGCTCACCATTTAAAATCGCTTTAGCGGAGTCTTTTGTTAATTTTTTTCCACTCAACGGGCAGCTTTTACAGGAAAATTGTGTGGCGTAAACTCGCTTGCCAATTTGGTATGCAACAGCATCACCTGTACGAGCACCAGCAGAAGTATCGGCACCTGACGCGAATGACATAGAGCTGACCGCGAGCAAAGCGACGGTCGCAGTAGTTATGAGCAGAGATTTCATAGTGTTTTCCTTTCCTCAATAGGATGTTGAAATGAAGTGTGAAATAAATTAAATCCGCGCTTATGAGTGATAGGCGGCGGGCACCATGGCAACTTTTTTGAAGCAGGGTATTTTTGATGCATATGAGTAATCATGCCTAAGATGCCGAAGCCTGCTTTAACAACACCAGTCAAAGAGCCGCTAATTTTTGACTCGCCACATACTCTTGCCTGCCATCTAACGGGTAGCTCAACAACACGTTGTTTTAACAGGGCGGCCTTAATTTGCATTTCGACCGTCCAGCCAAACCCGCGGTCTTCCATTTGCATAGCGTCAAAAGCTTCACGCCTGATCGCTCGGTGTGGCCCTAAATCTTCAGTTTTTATACGCCAAAGTAGACGCAGCAACTGACAAACCAGCCAATTTCCGAATTTTTGGGAAATTGACATAGATCCTCGCTCGGGATTTTTTCGAATCCCTACGACTAAATCTGACCCTGCTGCTACGGCGTTTATTAAACGAATTGAGTCTTCTGAATTGGCGGCGCCATCGGCATCGACAAAAACTAATATATCCCCAATCGACGCTTCGCAAGCTGACCAGCATGCAGCGCCATAACCTCGGCGAGGTTCGTGAATAACTTTGGCGCCTGCACTTATTGCTGTGTGTGCAGTGTTGTCGGTCGAGTTGTTATCAGCGACGATAATCTCGAAGCGGCTATCGAAACCCGCCTCAAGTAGTTTTTGATGTAAATCTTTTACCACCAATCCAATAGATTCTTCTTCATTGAGTGCAGGTATTACGACACTAATAAAATGAGGTAGAAGCACATTGCGGGAATGCTGACGATTTCTCATTTGGTTTGGCATGTATTTCCCCAACAGAGGTGGCATGAGGCTAGTTGGCGCACATGGTGATTCCGCTTGTCAGTACATTCCTCCTAAAATAAGCACAAATTAGCCACATCGGGATAAATAAAAATATTTTTGTTAAATTCATCGACTTCCAAAAAAAATTTGTAACTAAGGAGAAAATGAGAGCGTAGTGAGGAGTGTAAATTCGAGTTCTAACATTAAATGACGCAGAGTATTTCTGTTTGATATGAGTGTATCTAATCGAACGCTATCCGCGTATTGCTAACGATTAGCGAGAAAGACACCGCGAGCGTTGAAACATAGGGATTTAACGTATGCAGACAAGTGATCACGACCTTAGACTGACAAGTATGACAATGCCAGATCAGCAAAATATAAAACGTTTGGTTGAAAAAATACTTGTCAACCAATCTGTTCAAGCGGGAATAGCGGCTTCGTTGGACAGTGACGAAGGTGGTTCCTGCGAGTCAAATGTAACTCCTGTAAATATCCAAGTAATAAATATTGAGATTCACGATACAGATTTGAATGATGCGCTGGGTAAAGTGACCCTCACTCGCAACATTCCTGTGGTGATACTTCCTGCATCATACGGGACGACTTTGAGGTCTGATATCGGATTGAATGCGGGTCAAAAGGGTAATGAAAAGCAAGCCTCTGTAAACGATGAGCAGGAGCACGCCATCAGTGTTGGTGGCCTAAAAATTAATAGGCAGCAGCGCAAAGTTTGGTATAAAAATATAGAGTGTGAATTAACGCCGAAAGAATTTGAACTGCTATGGATATTTATGCGATATCCCAAGCGGGTATTTTCGCGAAGAGAATTAGTCTCGGAAATTTGGGGAGTGGATTTCGATGGCTACGAGCATACCGTCAGCAATCACATGAATCGACTTCGAAAAAAACTCAGCCAGGTTAGTGATGGTGTACTTTCTATCGATACCGTTTGGGGTGTCGGGTATCGTTTCGATGCTGGTGGATAGCTTGAAACATAGAAACGCCGTCCAAACTCAATGAACGGCGCGTTGAGAAAACTTTAATGTTATTGAAAATAACTAAAACTGAACAGCTAAGCTAGCGCCAATAAAGTTCACGTCTTCTTCAATGATTGTATACTCAAACTCAATAAGTGCGTGATTGCCTGGACGGAAACCTAAGCCAAAACCGGCCGAGAGCCCTTCATCAGAGACATTGATGGACCCTGGGTAAAATGACGAGGGAACTTCGATATCTTCGTAGAGTATGCCAGCCTTTGCCATAAAGTAGACAGTTGATGGACCGCGATATACGCCATACAACGCATAAGACTCAAAATCTCCGTTTCTTCCGGCTGAATTAACATCTAAATCGCTGCTTAATGTTTCAAGTTGAATGGCAAAACCGCCGTCAAACTCATAGCCTGCCATAATCCCTAGAGGAGTTTCTGCGTCAAAGCTGCTTGCATCGATATCCAAATTGCCAGTCTTCGCACCCAAGTAAAAACCGCCTTCCGCAAAAGTTAGTTGACTAGACAGCAATAGTGCACCAATTGATAGGCTCGTTAACGCTAACTTCTTTATCATGTTACATCCCTTAATTTAATGGTAGTAAAAGTGTAATAATTACACCATCCAGCAGTATATATTTTCTGCAACACAATTTACACGCTACGGAAGTGAGTGGCGATGGGGGGGGTGAACCAATGAGCGAAAAGGTTGCCGAATGAGCATAGGCACATACAAATCGGTTGGAGATAGCGATGAAAAAAGGATGGCGAACGGTAAGTGAAACAAGTAAGTACACTAAGTCCAAGGGTGCTGCTTACAGCGTGGCAGCGGCTTTGCTTACAGCCAGCATATCGGTTAGTTCGGGGGAAATAGTTAGTTCGACTGACGATCAAAAAGATATTGCAGTCACAATCTATAACGATAATTTAGCGATGGTGCGCGAACAACGAGACATTAAGTTACCCAAGGGTGAAGTAGAGCTCGCTTTACGTGAAGTCAGTGCCCTGATCATTCCAGAAACAGCGATTCTACGAAGTAAAACAGAACCCGGAAGCTTGAATGTGCTTGAGCAAAATTTTGATTTTGATTTGCTCACACCGCAATCATTGCTAACGAAGTATATCGGAAGAGACATACAAGTCATCCTGCAAGACCCCACGAATCAGAACAATAAAGTTGAAACAGCGACTGTGTTAGCCACTAACAATGGCACGGTGTTAAAGATAGGCGATCGCATCGAAACAAATTATCCTGGCAGGATGGTCTTTCCTGATGTGCCGGGAAATCTGCGAGACAAGCCTACATTAATTGTGACTCTAAACAATGAGCGTGCAAAAACACATACCACTGAACTAAATTACCTCACTAGTGGTTTAGGTTGGCGTGCAGACTATGTTGCAGAATTGAATGAAGACGATAGTCAACTTGATCTCTCCGGCTGGGTGACGTTAACCAATTCAAGCGGAACAAGCTACAACAATGCACTGCTACAATTAGTTGCAGGTGATGTTGGTCGGGTGCCATCGATGGATGCACCCATGCGACTGGAAGCGCTATCCACTGTCAGTGCTAAGCCACGTAGTGCTATGCGGGAAGAGGAATTTTTCGACTATCACTTATATACGCTCAACCGCCGTACAACCTTGCGTAACAATCAAACCAAACAAGTTTCTTTACTGAACGCGGAAAGTGTGCCGGTTAAAAAGGAATATTACCTCAACGCCAACACACAGAATTGGTTTTATCGTCAATACCAAGGTGATAGTCACCAACTCAAAGTTGACGTGTATGTGCAATTCGAGAATGAAAAAGAAAACGGTTTAGGAATGCCTCTGCCAAAAGGTACGGTGAGAGCCTACAAGAACGATAGCCAGGGGCGTCCGCAATTTGTAGGTGAAGACCGTATCGATCATACGCCTGATAAAGAAGCGGTAAGGTTAAAACTGGGTAACGCATTTGATGTGACAGCGGAGCGTTACCAAACAGAGTATCAACGATTGGCAAATAATATCTATCAAAGTGAATACGAGATTATTCTAAAAAATGCCAAGGAAGAGCCTGTTGAAGTGATCGTCAATGAATTTATGCCAGGCGATTGGCGAATGATTTCAGAAAGCGCGCCTCATGTGAAAGAATCATCGACATTGGCGCAATGGACAATCCAAGTGCCTCCTAAAAATCAAACGGTGTTAAATTACAGAGTGGAAGTAAGAAATTAGTCACTGTGAGACGATTACGTTATGCCGTTTCACGCCTAAGCTCGTGTGAATGGTCTCATTGTTTACAGCTGCGGATTAGTTTTTGGTCTTGAGGCGATTGTTTTGATCACGGCTTTCTAAGATTAATGCGTCGTGATCGATTGTTTGAATAGTTTTTGCCATCCGGTCGTACAGCACCACATTGACCGTAGCCGCTAGATTCATGCAGCCAATAGTCGGAACGTAGACTACCGCATCCGCAATATCGATAGTTGATTGTTCTATAGAACCGTCCTCTGGACCAAATACATAAATCGCATCTTGTGGGTGCTCGAAACTTGTGAGGGGAGACGCCCCCTCAACTAATTCGATGCACACTAGTTTTCTGTCACGATTTTTTAGCTTCTGAAAATCTTCTTCAGCGATAAGAGGGACCTTGCTCTGAATATCCTTGGTGTCTTGCGTATAATTGTTGGCACGTTCAAACCGCGTCCCGCTGTAGTAGATTGCTTCCGCTCCATAGCAGCCCGCCGCGCGCATGACCGCACCCACATTGGACGGGCTTTTCGGGTTGGATAAACATAAAATAGCAGTACCTTTATTGATCATCGTTACCTTTCCCAGCAAAAGGTACGCGCTCGGCGATATCCGTCGCGACTTTTTTACCGACTTTGGTTACCTTTTTAACAATATTGTGGATATCGCGAGACGGCGCTATTTTGCCGCTGGCATCGCCTTGGCAAGGAGAGCCGTGGAAATAGATTCTAAACGATCGAGCTATTTTCTCTTCGTTCCCTTGGTACTCGCCGCTTAATATCCCCTGTTCAACCTCATCACGAAATTGGCTATCGCATTCGCAATCTAAGTAGCCTTTCTCTTCATAGCACATGTCGTGGCGTTTGCAGGCGGTATCGAGGCCGTCGATGGGCTCTTCGGCCTCCTGCATATTTACTGGGTGATTCGCGCCGCACCAATTGCCGTAGGTGGGTAGCAGGCTAGTCAGTTTTTCCAGTTGGTTGTTTTTCGTTTCGATTGCAGCAGGTTTGTCTGTGTTAACAGCGCTTTCATTAGCCGCCTCTTGTGGTGCTGTGACGGGGGAATCATCTGGCGTCGCGACCTCATTACTAGGGGCTGGATTTGAGTTAACGCCGAGTGATGCGGACAATAAGCCAAATAGAAAAAGACTAAGGCCGACAGAAGAGGGTTTTGAAAGTAAAAGCATACTGATGTTTGTCCGTAAACAGATTGATAAGGGTTAGTCTGCGTGTGACTAGACTGAACTACGGCCACAACGCATTGATCAAATAGTAAGATCTTATTGGTTGTGGCCGTATCGAATGTTCTAGCCGAGAGGCGATAGGAATTTCGACTTGTAGAAAAGCTGCTTATTTCGCGGCAGGTGCACCGAAGTTATTGATTCCTTCATCACCGGCTAAAAAGCCATTTTCAATCAGCGCCCAAAAAGCGCCAATGATAGGCACAAAAGCAATGCATACCCACCAACCGGATTTATTTCGGTCATGCCAGCGCTTGACCTGAATAGCTAATGAAATCCAAATCATTGGAACCATCAGGATGAATGTCAACGCGCCGAAAATCGCCGGGTCTGGTAGTAAAAGCCCAACAGCGAACATCAATGTATAGGTCACAACAATGGTTGCTAGATAAACAGCCCAAAATTTTCCTCGCCCAATTCGCCCCTGAAACGAAAACAAAATATCTTTGATGGTCATTGGCACAGTAGCTTGCCCGTCACTCTGTAGCTCTGAATCTGGGCTTTTATAAATATTTTCACTCATGATCAAATCCTCTTTGTTTTATTTATTGTTCATGCATCTAGCAAGGTGTCGTAGATGCTAGCAAAAGGAGAGTACAACAAAGTTAATCTCGGTAGAACCTTGAAAGATAACCGGGCGCTTTTAAGCCTCAACTAGCCCATCCTTTGGCTCGCTCCAATACCTGATTAAAGAGGGGCCATTGCAAGAGGGCGTGCTGATAACGACCCGCAGCGCCCGAAAGTGTGATGCCGTAGGCGTTTAGGCGATAAGCCAACACCGCATAAAACGCGTCTACCACGCTAGGCGTTGAAAAATAGAATGTGCTGCCTGCTTGACTCCAAATAGCGTCGAGCCTACGCAATTCTTTTTGCACAGCAGGTGCGTCGGAGATATCGACAGGTCGAGAGACAACCCAATTAAATGGCATTAGGGTGCGAATTTGGGCAAATCCTGAGTGCAATTCACACACTAAGCTGCGGGCGAGTCCTCGTTCATTGAGGTCATGAAGCCAGAGTAATCCAGCGGACAATTCATTGGCATATTCTGCGATTGCGAGTGAATCATGGATACGCGTATCCCCGTCGATCAATACTGGCACCAGCATTGAGTCCGATACACCGGAGAGGGCCTTCTCATAACCGGGTTGGCCCAACGGAATAATGCGTTCCGTGACGTTGATCTCTGCTAGCGCTAAACACATGAGAGCGCGAATCGACCAGGTCGAACAATCTCCGACAACTAATTCCATCATTCAGTCCTAAGGTTTGAGCAGCCCAAATTATCAAATAAATCGGATCATAGCGCGATGATGGATAACTAGAAAGGCAGTGACCTAAACCGACAACGTCATGGTATAAGCGTCTGAGCCGTAGCATTCATCAATAACCTGTTCTGAAACAATTTGAAACTTATGTCGTTGCCAATAGGTGTGCGCTCCTTCTACAGCGACTAAGTTAATTGAAGATATGTTGTATGCTTTCGCGACGCTCAATAATCGAGAAAATAAGGAGGAGCCAATACCGTTACCGGCATGCTCCCGAGATACGACAAGATCATGTAAAAAAAGCGGGCTACATTGCAGGTCAGCCACGCCTAAGTCGTCGACCCTTAAGCGTTGATGTAATTTGGGTGGGGTCTTATTGTTCCAAGGGTGGGCTAATAGATAGGCAACAACGGTATTGGATATGGCATAAACAAAACAAAATTCGGGTGCAACCAGCCACTTGCTGCGCAATGTATCGATTGATTCTGGCGCTAATTGACTGTAACTGTCTAGCTCTAGTTGATGTATCGCAGCCCAATCGTTTGAAACAATTGATCGAACACACATAAGCACTGTCTCATTTTTGAATCGCTAGGGGTTATTGCTATTCCAGGTTTCGCGATGCAATCTAAATCGATAAAACGTGGTATGTGTAATAACGAGCTCGCCGTCTCTTTCGAAGCCTAGGCGACGCAATCCATGGATGCGTGTGCGAGAGGGTGGTATAAGCACAGTAATAGAGGGTAAATCTAATTCTGTAAATGCCTGGTTAACCACGGCTGTGAAGATGGACTTTCCGGCACCCCAAAAGCGTGGATGTAACACCAAAGCAAAATCAGCATCACCATGTTCCGGCTGAAGGCCTCCCCAACCTGCAAACTCGTTATCTATATAAAAGCCCCACGGCCCATAACCGTGATCACGCCAAAGCGTATTTTTGGCCGCGACGAAGGTATTGCAATCGTCTTCATCGAAATTGTCGAAGGTAAGGGGCATTTGACGACGCACAGCGGGGTTGTTCATCAGCGCAATAAGTGCAGATGGCTCAACCTCGTCTAAGCGTTTGAAGCGTAAATTCATATCCCTTGAGTCTTTGCTGTAGAGAAAGTCCCTCTACGTTAGGCCGCACCTGTTGGTTACGTCGAGAGCGTAAAGCATGCGTGATAGCAGATTAACCCGTTATCACTGAACGTCGGTACAGAATGTTAATCGGCGTGATGCAGGGTAAATTCCAAGCGAGTTTCACATGACAGTGAATTACTTATTAAACACGCCCGGTGAGATTTTTCTAACACCTTTTCAGCCTTTGCTGTATCTACCGATGAGGGAATGATAAGGGAAACCGTCGTTAAGATATCGGTAAACTGAATACTACGATCGACCTTATCAAGTACGCCATCAGCTTTGCACTCAATCTCTAGCCATTGGAATTGCATTGCGTTCGCTAC
The DNA here is from genome assembly GCA_033852115.1 of Cellvibrionaceae bacterium. Classification (GTDB taxonomy): domain Bacteria; phylum Pseudomonadota; class Gammaproteobacteria; order Pseudomonadales; family Cellvibrionaceae; genus JAWSVE01. The sequence continues at coordinate 148,988 of JAWSVE010000002.1, forward strand.
AGCGCGGAACGACAGAATAAAGCAATTTGCAACCGACGCCATTAGCAGCGTTTCTGGCGACCACTGATCGCCAGGCCCATCAAAGTCAGCGGGTGCTGCAACAGAGATCAACGGCAATGCATCAGATTGGGTGACCAAGTTGTCTTCGGGGTTACCTTTGGACGATGCAGTATAATGATGAGGTAAAGCTTTCATATTAATTCCAAAAAATAGTTGTTGAGAATGTCAGGGGCTAATCAGCATAACCCCAGTAATTAAAACCAGCTACTTTCGGTGTTGCTCGAAGATAGCCGCTATCTAGTTGCTTAATGTCGAAGCCACCTTCTCGTAACAGTTGAGGAATGTCGCGGTTGAGATGGCAGCCTCCAAATAACTTTTTCCATGGCCGATTGATGCGGTTTTGCCACTGATGAATATTGTCATCAGGTGCTTTTCCATGTTCACTAAATAATAATTTGCCACCAGGCTTGAGAACACGACGCATTTGAGTGAGCGCTGCTTGCCAATCCGGGATAGTACACAACGTGTAAGTTAATACCACGGTGTCGACGCTATTCGTATCCAACGGTATTTCTTCACCGGGTAAATCGAGCCAATCAATGTCGAAGGGTACAGCATCAACTGCAGGCTTTGCTTTTTCACGCATACCCAGCGACGGTTCTAACCCCCACAGCTTTTCAACTTTATCGGGATTGTAGTAGCTAAGGTTAATGCCGGAGCCCATGCCGATTTCTAAAATGCGTCCTTCGGCTTTAGGCACAATTTTGCGCCGTTGTTTTAAAATGGGTTTGGTTCAGCAGGCAAGGTTAATAACGTGTGGAAGAACTTTATTCTCATAAAAAGACATGGTTAACGCTCGTTTAACACGGTAACTAAAGGAGTGCTTACCATACTACGTTTGATAGGTTATTGAATATGCCCTATCCAGCGCCCAGCAAAAATAATAGCTACCCAAATGGATAGTGATACTCCCCCGGCGACCGCGGTGAGCTGGAAACCCGTGTTTGACGAAACCGAGTTCAATTGATCTGCTACGCGTTTCATTGGTTTTAACAACGCGTGTAAAAAAACGGTGTTGAGTCCAGCTATTAATATTAACAATAGCTTGTATTGCATTGCCGGATTGCTGGCATACGCCAGAGCATTGGTAATAAACATCAAGCCGCCGGTAACGACTGCTACGACAAACCCCAGCCATACCCAGGGTAGTTGCTGCTTCAGTATGCTATTAACGCTGTAGTGTTTTGCTGCAACACCAAGCAAACGCAAGTCTACCATTAGCAGCATGCCAAGCATGAAGGTGGCTGCAAGCACGTGTATCGACTCAATAAAAGGAAACCACCAGGTAGCGCCAATAGTGAGTGCGATATCTAGATATTCGAGTTGAAGCAGCGACTCTTCCATTGACGGGGTGATATTAATGATCATAGCGATTGGTTACCTAGGAAATAAATACTCTGCATAGGCAATCCAGCGGCCTGCAAAAATGACGAGTAGCCAACATACCAACGCTAGCGCATTGGTTAGCTTAAAAGCCCAGTTTTTAGATAACATTGATTGACGTTTAATGGTATGAAATATCCACCAGGTCATCGTGATCGCTAACGCGATGAACAACAGTTTTAAACCAAATACCGGGTTCTTAAAATAGCGGTAAGGCCGAGCAAAAATAAACAAAATGCCTGAGAAAAATAATACTGGCAAGGCGAACCAAAACCACAAACGCATTCGCTGGTACAGCTCCGCCAACGTCTGTTGGCTAACGGCGATACCGAGTGAGCGCAGGTGAATAAGCACCGCTGATGCCATGACTACAGCAACAGCAAGAATGTGAATGGACTGCAGGATCGGTGGCAATCCAGGAATATTGCGTAACCAATCGATAGCAAGCGATCGCAAGAGTGAGTCTGCGAGTAAATCGCCAAGTGGAAGAAAGATATTTTGCATGAATGCAAAGTAAATGAAAGTTAATAGGAATGAAAGAATAAGTGCGTTAAATAATGTAGCCAAGCGGATTGAACACAGAAAAACGTTGGGAGTTACAGGTACTTCTCTCTAGTTAGTAGGGTGGTGACCTTTTGCTCCGGTGCGTAGCGGCTGCCTGCGACGATTTGTCGCATTCCGTTATACTGCCCTGATCTTTACTATCCCCATTTTTTATCCTGGGGAAAATAATGAACCAACCCGTCTCAATAATTCCATTGTCATTGATAGTTGCCGTACAAACCTTGCCCGCTGTGGCTGTGTCTGACGAGACAATGGACAATATTGTGGTCACATCAACGCGAGAAGAAAAAGACATTCGCGATCTTTCTGAGTCAGTGGGTGTGATAAACAAAATTGAATTGGAGTTTATTGACCCAGGCCATCCTTCTGAAGCACTCAACCGCGTTGCCGGTGTGCATATCAATAATCTGGGTGGTGAGGGCCACATGACCTCCATTCGCCAGCCTATCACTACGGCTGGTGTGTATTTATTCTTAGAAGACGGTATTCCTACTCGCCCTACCGGTTTTTTTAATCACAACGGCTTGTATGAAATTAACATACCGCAAAGTAGCCGGGTCGAAGTCATTAAGGGGCCCGGCTCGGCGCTTTATGGTAGTGATGCTATTGGTGGAGTCATTAATGCGATTACTTCACCTAGCCCCAATGCCCCGATTTTGATGGCCAATGCTGAGGGTGGCTCATTCGGATGGAGGCGCGGTTTGTTATCTGCCGGAACAAATCTGGGAGAGTCTTCCGGTGTTCGGATTGATTACAACACAACCCGTAATGACGGATTTAGAGATGAAGCTGCCTACGACAGGCAGTCGCTTAATGTCAGAGTGGATAGCACGATGGGAGATATCACTAGCGTTAAATTGATTACCTCCTTCTCTGACATTGATCAATCGGGTGTTTCGAGCCTCGAATACAATGACTATAAAAGTGATACCGAAAAAAACCAGTTTCATGGGGACATTGGTTTTCGGGTGGTAGAAGCGGGTAGGGCATCGGTTGAGTTTAATATTGCGCTCAATGAATCGAACCTGATAACGGCGACACCGTTCTATCGTAAGAACGAAATGACCATGATGCCTAGTTGGATGGTGACCTACGACCCGAATATTCGCGATTATACGTTTGAATCCTATGGCCTTTTACTCAAATACCGTTACGCACTTGCCGATAATCGCGCTGAGTTCATTGTCGGTGTCGATGTGGATTCAACGCCTTCGGAGTACCTAGAGGAAGAAATTGTCGTCGCTCAAAATGGCGATATCTATACCGACTATCAACGTACCGGCAACATTCACTACGATTTCGACGCAGATCAACGCTCGGTGTCGCCTTATGTACATGCTGAATACCAAATAACAGATCAGGTGCGTCTGAATGCAGGTGTGCGTTTCGATTCGTTTACGGTGGATTACGACAATAATATTGTGAATGGGGCACTCGACTTCTCCCATCGGCGTCCAGAAAGTCAATCGATCGATTATGATAATACGAGCCCAAAACTAGGGTTAACCTATCAATATGCCGAAAATCATCACGCGTATTTCAGCTATCGACATGCATTCCGTGCGCCGACCGTGGGTGCGTTGTTTCGCCCTGGTAGTTCACAAAATAGCACCGAGCTAAAACCAGTTCAGAGCGTCAGCACAGAAATCGGTTTTCGAGGCGACTTGTTGATTGGAGACGGCAGCTCTGCAATCAACTACGAGGTTGCCATCTATGATATGGCAGTAGAAGATGACATCGTCAGCATAATCAATAACGGTAGTCGCGAATCTGTTAATGCGGGTGAAACCAGTCATCGCGGTGTCGAACTTGGTGTTGATGCCTTGATCGCGCCCCAGTGGCAGCTCGGTTTTTCGTACACGTATACCGAACAAACCTATGAAGACTTTTCTTACGTTTTCTTTTCCAGAGATTGCTTTTGCAACCAACAAATTAATTTTGCGGGTAACGACGTCGCACTTGCTCCCGAAGGCTTAGGTAATATTCGCCTCGGCTATACCCCAGATCTTATTCAAGGCCTACGTGCTGAATTGGAATTCTCTCATGTAGGTAGTTACGCAACGGATCAAACAAATACGCAACGCTATGATGGCCATGACTTATGGAATTTACGCGTGAATTATTCCGTTAACGATGCGGTGGCTGTCTATGCGCGAGTGATGAATATTGGCGATGTGCTGTATTCAACGTATACCTCTAATCAAGTCAATGACCCAGATCTAAGTTATCGCCCAGGTAATCCGCGTTCCATATTTGCTGGATTACGCGTTAATTTTTAGAAAACATTAAGAGGTAGCGTTAGGTGATCAATAAAACCGCAATACGGTCTTTTTCTGCGAAATGGCACAACGTGTTGGGTTGGTGGGGAGCCTTTGTTGTAATTGTGTGGGCGATATCGGGTATCGCTCACCCATTGATGTCGTGGTTCGGCCCCAAAGCCGCCGCATTTTACCCGCCCAAGATGACGTACACGGCGGAGCAACTGTCATCCATTTCAAGCATTACTGGATCTCAAAATTTACACAAAGCGCAAGTCATTAAAGTTGTTCCGTTCGCCAATAAACCCCTTTTGCAGGTGACAGAACAAGACGGCAAGCAACGCCGTTACTTTTCGCTCAGTACCCAACAGGAATTGCCTAATCACGATCAAGCGCAAGCTCAATGGTTGGCAAGTTACTATACTGGTCGACCAACCGACGAAATTGAGAGTCTAGAAAAAATCACTGAGTTCAGTACTCACTACCCGTCGGTAAATCGCTTGTTGCCTGTCTATAAAGTTCAGTTTGCAGGTGATGATCAGTTGACCGCTTTCGTCTTTACCGAAACCAATAGTTTGGCATCGTTGGTGAACGGGCGTCGGGCCATCTTTGCGTCGGTTTTTCAGGCCTTACATACCTGGAGTTGGTTAGATGTCGCCGGTACGGGGCGAGTACTGATTATCGCCTGCTTTATGCTCACGCTCGGTGCGATGGCAGCAACCGGGTTGAGTTTGGTGCTATTACTGCCGAATCGAAAAATACCTGATACGAGTCGGCGCTGGCACCGTGTGTTCGGTTATATTTTATGGCTACCGTTACTTGGTTGGTCTGCCAGCGGGTTTTACCATCTTTTGCAATCGCACTATGTGGATACGTCATTTGGCATGCGTCTCTCGCCACCGGCGAATCTTGTAGAACTAAACATTTCCAATGAACTAGAAAATGTCGTTGGCAACAAGGATATTTCTGCAATCAGTTTGGTTTCAGGCGCACAAGATACGTTTTATTTTCGCTTAAGTGTATTACCCAAAACGGATGGGACGATGTTGAGCGATGAGCAACGTTTTGCGGGCCGACCAACTGAAGCGAGCGCAATGTATATACATGCTGGTAGTGGTCGTGTTTCCACTTTGACCGATGCTGAGTTTTCGCGCTACTGGGCGTTACAGTTCAGTGGATTGGATGAAAGTTTGATGAGCCACCAACGTTTAGTGACCCATTTCGGTCCAGGCTATGATTTCCGTAATAAACGCTTACCCGTTTGGCAATTCGATTTTAATGATGAGAATGGCCAACGAATGTTTATTGACCCAGTGACAGGTATGCTTGTGGATCAAAACCGAACCATCGATCGTGCAGAGTCATGGTCGTTTTCGATCCTGCATAAATGGAATATGTTGACCCCGCTAGTGGGTCGCCAAATAAGGGACGTGATGATTGTCGCCGTATTGCTATTGTGTATTGTGAGTAGTGCTGTGTTTGGCGGGATTGTTTTATGGAATAACCGAAAGCTCAAAAAGCGTCGGTCAAACCCACTTCAATTAAACCAACGACAATTCAAAAAGGCTCGGCCGGAGCAGCAAGATGCACAGCCATCATCGGGTGCGTAAGCAATAGACATTCTAACGTTTTCAATAAAACGGCTGGTCTAGAAGAAAGCGAAAAGACTAAAATACACTAATGACTTGTTGCGTGGGCCGTTGCTAATTTTTGAGCGCGGTTCCGCGGTATTTTCTAAACGGTTCTCGATAACGTCGAGCGTTAGTCGCGATGAAGTTTCCGTCTATAAGCTGCTGCATGATTTTTCAGATTGTGGTAGGTACATAATAAAATCGATTACCAGTTTTGAAACGGGTCTTGTTCCTCAATCCTTGGACTAAGGTAATTGTCGAGTGCGTCTTCAAGCGTGTTGTTTAGCGTATGATAGATACGAGAAACAGTTTGCTGGCTCAATGTGCTAGGTTGAGTCGCAATGCCCCTAGAATTAATGACTGCGCTAATACCTAACGTTTTTGAGTACTCTCCTTGACTGGTGAATATTCCAATGCTGGGTGCCCTAGCAAATAGTCCGTACATGTCTGCGGCAGCGTTGATGGCGCTTTTACAGGAATTAGTATTGTCTGGATCATTTACATCGGTCAATATAAATACAGCATCAACATTTAATTGCGAAACACGCTGCGTGAAGACTGCTTGGTGTTCAGGAATCACAACGGCTTTAATGGAGTTGCCAATTTTTTCGATACTCGTATTGTCCAAACCGAGGTCAGATAGTTGAAAAAACTCGTACTGAACATTATTTTTGATGAGTGCTTTCTCGAAGCTCTTTTTAAAGTCTTTACTCCAATCGGCACCTAGCGGAATGCTATCTTTGCTACCGTTAGTAAAAAGAGTCGCATGTTTTCTGTAACAAACGATGTCTGAATTTATATCTACCACTACAGCGGCTTTGGAAATGGGTTTTTGAATCGTCTTTCCGATAGGATAGGCGCAGCCTACAAGGTTTAAAATAATGACATGTAATACTAAGTAATGACGACGAAAGCTCATCTTTTATCCTGTTATATAATGTGAAAAGCCAGTCCTCGATGAATAATTGTCTGGGACTAGTGTGTTAGTTCCAAATGAATAAGGTGCACGGATCGGTCCTAAAATGCGTGCGTGTAGGTTGATCAAAGTGAGCAGCCTAAATTAGATCTTTACCCAAAAAACCAATAGCCAACAACAATAGCGGTGATGATACCCACTAAGTCGGCAAATAATCCGCACGCGGCGGCATGGCGAATACGCTTAATACCTACCGCGCCAAAGTAAACCGCTAGCACATAAAATGTTGTTTCTGTACTGCCTTGAACGGTCGCGGCAATGAGCGCGGGAAATGAATCGACACCAAAATTGTTCATCGTCTCCAGCATCATAGCTCGCGCACCCGAACCACTTAATGGTTTCATAAACGCGGTCGGCAGCGCATCGACGAATCGTGTATCCACACCAACAAGCTCAAAAGCCCAACGTAAAACCGATAGGCAATAATCCAGCATACCACTCGCGCGAAATACGCCAATCGCAACCAACATGGCGAGTAGGTAGGGGAGAATAGTGATCGCGAGTTGAAACCCTTCCTTGGCTCCTTCGATGAAGCTCTCATAAACATTTATTCGGCGTCGAATCCCCATCACCATGAACATAATCACTACGGAAAAAAGTAAGCTGTTAGCCATCAGTGACGAGGTGCGGGCTAATTTCTCAGGCGGTAGTTGCGATAGATAAGTTACTAAGGCAACGAGTATGGCAGCTATGGAGCCCAGATAGGTTAATACCACGCGATTAAAAATCGCTAGCCGTTGAACGAAGGCTACCAACAACAATCCGGCTAAAGATGATGCGCTGGTGGCCAGTAGTATGGGCAAAAATACCGAGGCCGGTTCTGGCGCACCTTGCTGTGCACGGTACATCAAAATAGCAATAGGAAATAATGTGAGCGACGAGGTATTAAGCACTAAAAATAAAATTTGTGCATTTGATGCACTGTCTTTATTGGGGTTAATACTTTGCAAACTTTGCATCGCCTTAATGCCAATAGGCGTTGCGGCATTATCGAGACCCATCATGTTAGCGGCAAAATTCATGGAAATGTGCCCTAACGCAGGGTGGTTGCGCGGTACTTCCGGCATTAAGTGTACAAACAGCGGTGACAACAAGCGAGACAGTTTATCCACAAGCCCTGAATGCTCGCCAATTTTTAAAATACCCATCCATAGCGTGAGAATACCGACTAAGCCCAACGCAATATCGAATGATAACTTAGACATCTCGAACAACGCAGCGACTAACGTATTGAATATCTCAGTATTGCCTTGAAAAACCAATTGGGCTAGCGCACTACAAAAAGCCGCGATAAAAAATGATAGCCAAATCCAATTGAGCATGGTTTTCCTAATGTAAAATTAAAAGATAGGTGATTTGCCAGCGGCGAGAAAGATTATTCCTGTAACCGCAACGGGAATAATTGACAAGGCGATTTTCGTAAATATTCCGTGGTATATAGAAAGACCTTTTTTCTCCCAAGAGGTTGGATCTATATTGTTGGCTATTTTACTGGAAGCTTTCATTGCAACCCAATTACCTAAATATATGTCGATGATTTCAAGAGGAATGATTGCGATCAGTAATATGAGTAGCTTTTGTTGAAGCCATTCGCTTCCCCAAAAATCGAAATTTAGAGCTAATAAAGTCCCTGAGCCTATTAGCACCAAAAAGGCAATATGCTCTAAAACAACTGTCGAGTAAAAAATTCTAACCACACCCCTCGCTGTGGTGTCGGTAGTTAAATTGTCTTGATCTATAGCCCTTAATACTAGCCACGCACCAAGTGCCGGGCCCAACCAGAGAATCAATGCACCAATATGTACTGTTTTAATGAGGGCATATTCAATCAATGATTAGCCACCTTATGAGCAAAGATCAGCATCCACAAAGTACTCAACACCATACTGCTTGCGGTAAAAAGCTCTGCACCAGCCATGGACCCAATAGCTATCGATAGCGATAAGAGAAGTCCTAATATCCAAGCTGTAACTCCCCATATAGCTACCCAAGATCGAATCAAGCCTTGGCGAATCGCGGAAATAGTAAGAACAACGCCACCCAAATTGTACAGGCCATTACCAAGAAAACCGGTTAAGTAAATAGATAACGTTTCCAGCGTTAGGAATGTTTGTTCATCTGCACCGTTGACCAATATTTCAGGAATAATGAACGCGTAATTCACTTCAGCTATCAAGTCTGGGGCAATTCCCATTCCAACAAAAGCTAGGCCCACTATTTTAAGCGGTGACGAGCGTAGTTTGTTTGCGAATATTGTACAGAAGATAAATAGCCCTAGAGCAGATAGCATCCACGCGAACCATGATAGTGTCCATAAAGTTCTATTGGTCGCGATAAACTCCATTCTGCTTGAGATATCGGAATCGATTGGTAGGCCATCGCGCATTGGCCCATTCATCAGTAAACAAGCTATAGTAATTACAATTACGGTTAGATATATGACATAAATTTCATAATGTCGTAATTTCAATTTTCGGATTCCCCAAATTAAATAATAATCAAAATAAACGTTATCACCACAATCCCAGCCAACCATTTATAAATCGTTGATGGCTGTACGCTGGGTTTTTGATTGGCTCTTTCCTCGGCAATCAGGCGAGCCATAATATGGTCGACGTCGCCTTTACCCATGTCACCGCTTATACGGGGCTCTTTTGTTGCGATTTTATTGGCGATTTGGTGGTTGCCCATCGCGCCGCTGATTTTTGCTTGCGCTAGGGCTTTTTCTGCTTGCTCGGCTGCGCGGGTCTGTTGTGTTTTAAGCGCGCCTAATAGCTCAAGCAAATGTTGGCGATCGTCGTTGGGTATGGCTTGCAGAGATTGCGGGTTATCAACGTGCAAAACATGTGTTCTACCCTCGATCACGATGGTTATTTTCTTTCCCATAAACGCATACCTACTGCCCTGTTTTTTGTTATCGAGTCGACCGCTCTAAAGCTTCTAAGCGTTGGCGCAGTGCTTGTTTTAACTCGGTGGGTTCAACTATTGTAAAGTCAAACGGCAATGATACTAACCAACTCGCCAGCCAATCGTAGCTATCGGTGGTGGTGCGTAGCAGTATGCCATCTGTACGTTGTTCCAATAAGGCTTCTACTTCACACATCGAGTTGGAGGCCGTCGCCAGGTCAGTGTGAAACAGCAGGCTAATAGAATGTACTCGAGGTGCCTGCATAATACTATGGTTGAGAAACTCCGCCGCATCAAAAACTATAGGCCGCTCAAATGACTGCTCAAGCAAGGTGACATTGAGAATCCGGTCAATACGAAATGTCCGTAGCTCTTGGCGTAAATGGCAAAAGCCACACACGTACCAACGGTGGAAGCGGTACACCAGCCCGTATGGGTCGATGATGCGCTGTGTTGAATCACCTTGTTTGGATTGATAACGGAGTTCGACGCTTTCACGATATTGTGCCGCATTGGTTAAGCGCGATAGCACGACCCCGTTTCCTAGTGTCTCAGCATGTGGCAATACAATATTGATGCTTTCACCCAGTGCGCGCACGCGTTGCTTGAGGTTAACCGGCATCACGCGCTCCAACTTCGATTGCACAGAAGCAATCGCTGGCGTGCCTTCTTCAAGCCCCAGCTGCGCCGCCGCTATTAAACCCAGGGTAATGGCTTGAGCTTCTTCATTGGTGAACATCATTGGTGGTAATTTAAAGCCTGCCACCAGCATATAGCCGCCGTACCGCCCTTGTTCGGTGGTAATGGGAATTCCCAGATCTTCCAATGTGGTGATGTAGCGGCGAACGGTACGTCGATCCACCGCTAAACGCTGTGCGATCTCTGCGCCACTCAATCGGCCGTGGGATTGCAGCAGTTCTAGTAGAGCAAGTACGCGAACGGTAGGGCGGGACATGGCGAATTCTCTGCCGTTAATAAGGAATGATCACTTTACTGTTTAATTAGGACGTAAAACAGCCTAGTTGGCACTTATTCTTTGCAGTAACCCCAACCTGTGTGGGTAAAAACCTTCAAAACGCGAAAAGGAGATATACCATGACAACGACTCAACAGCCGATCACCCTCTATACCAACCCGTTTTCACGAGGCCGAATTGCCCGCTGGATGTTGGAAGAGCTTGGCGTGGACTACCAAGAGCAAATCATGGAATACGGGGGCAGTATTAAATCGTCAGAGTATTTGAACATTAACCCGATGGGCAAAGTGCCTGCCTTAGTTCACGGCGATACGGTGGTGACTGAAGTGGCCGCGATTTGTGCTTATCTCGCCGATCAGTTCCCTGACAAAGGCTTAGCACCCGCGGTCAACAGCCCTGAGCGAGCGGCATACTACCGTTGGTTATTCTTTGTTGCAGGCCCTTTGGAAATGGCAATGAACGCGATTGTATTCGATTGGGAAATTAATCAAGAGCGTGCCCAATCCATTGGTTGTGGCTTGGTGAGTGATGTCTTTCGCACGCTTGAACAACTGTTAGCCGATAAGCCCTATGTCTGTGGTGATTCGTTTACGGTAGCCGATCTTCTGCTAAGCAGTATGTTGGGGTGGCACATAGCGCAAAAGCAAATTGAGCCGAAACCGGTGTTTGTGGAATATGTCGAGCGAGCGCAGAGTCGTCCAGCGGCGAAGCGAGCTGACCAAATCGATAATGAATTGGCTGCAAACGTTGCTTAACGACTAAGTGAAAAGCGGTAGCGGTTTTGCCTATAGCAATGGCTACCGCAATGGTCGCTACCGAATAGATTGAGCAAGCGCTTGTTCGTGCTGTCCATTTGGAGAGATTACAAAGGCGGGAAGTGCAGTAATGGCATAGGTTGTTGATATGCCGCGCATCTCGCCTGTCTCTGGGTCAGGCAAGCCATCCGCATTGCGGCGCAACGAATACCACCAAGCCGGTAAATTGATTTTTCCAACCACTTCGTGAATCGCGCCAACAGCACTGCGACCATTGCCCGCAGTCCCTCGGTAATGCTCTCGCCAATCGCGGTAACCGCCCATATAACCAAATAGAGAACCATCGGGCTTCAGCTCAAATTGAAATTGTGATTGTTCTAGTACTAATTCTTTAGGGTAAAACGCAGGGGCGTAAAAATCTCTTAGCGTTAATGTTTCTGGTGAAATATTGGTAACGATACCGTCTTTTATGCGCACTGATGAAACATCTTGGAAGCGTGTGTCAGGGTCGATGCGAAACGAGTAATCCGCTGCAATATCGCCATTGGCATCCTTAACCATATCGTCTTTAGAGAGGTAAAAACCCAACTTCGCGTTGCTGTCATTCATCGGCGATTCGTTTCCTGACAACAGCATAACAATAGTAAACGCGCCATCATGCATTGAGTCGTTAGAGTTTTTACCCGTACCGGCTTCCCGCGGTTGACCGCGAAAACGCAAAACACAGCCCGAGGATTTATAGAACGCATTATCGACACCTGGCACGCCATTAACGCCAGTAAATCCTGTCGACTCATCACCGTCGAGATTAAAACCAAACGCGATATCACCTTCTACCTCGTACATGCCCGGGTCAGGCAAAACCGTGGGATTATCATAAACATTTTCGCGGTTGGGGCCGCGGTTGTAATAGAGAGAGTAACCATTTGGCCCGCGCGTTCGCTCGTCGACCCGCTCAGGGTCCAGTGCTGCAATGGCTTCAGCGCGCGTGCGGTAGGGCGTTGTCAGAATCGTAGGCCAGTCATTGTCTGGGTTGGTGCCCTGCGGGCAATCGGTGCCGGGTAGATCGCGCTGTACACTGTCGCTGCCATAGTAGTGGGCGAGTTCGTAATACTCGACAACAAAGCCCAGATGCCATGGTTCTGCGTAAACGTGAGGTATGCAAATCAGCGGGATGACGCATAGCGTCGAGCGGTAAAACAAAGACAAAAGGGAAACTAGCTTGGCCATGCAGATTTTCCTTCGCGAAACATTATTGTTGTATTGTATAAAACGAATTAGTTAATACTACAAACTAATGAGGTGCTAAAGAAGAGTGGTGAAACAAAAGCTATGTAAAGTGGCGAGTAATGACGGCTAATCTGTATCGTTGCTACCGGACAGGCTATAACCTATCCAATGCAATAAATAATGGCGGCCAAAGATCATTAACGCCAGACCTATGCCCGCCATCAATAAACTGTGCGACGTACTCAGTTGCAACTCTGGAGGGACCCCATCCCAGAAAAGGAGTAGCATGCTCATCGCTTCGAGCGAAAGACCAACTAACGCTGAATAAAATCGCATTAACATTCTCTACAACGGTTTTCTAGCGACGATAAAAATCGAGTCTTTCCCGGGTTGCCATTCATGATCAATAGTGAATCCCGCATCTGTCATCGCAGCTAGTAATGTCTGCTTGTCAAAAGTGTTTACAAATGGCGCCTTACCAAACCACTGCATAACCTTAATAAATGAGCGAAAAATAGGATTGATGTGACCAATTAGCGCTGTACTGGTGACGAAGATGCCGCCGGGTTTAACGAGCCGATAAGCACTTGCAACTGTTTCATTGACATTATCGAGCAGGTGCAAAATGTTCAGGCCCAAAACGGCATCGAAACTATTGGGCTCTAACGCTAGTGACTCCAACGTTCCTTCTAAAAATGACAGGTTATCAAGCCCTGCCGCAATGCGTTTTTCTTCTGCTATCGCAATCATGTTTGGTGAAATATCGGAAGCGAGAAACTGCCCAACGTGAGGCGCATGAACAATGGCAGTACTACCAGTCCCGCAGCCAAATTCAAATACTTTCCAATCCGGCTTGAAGTAGCCTTGCGTAATGCTTAGCTTTTTTTCATAAACCTCTTCATTACGAACAGGGTTTTTCGCGTAGCGAGTGGCTATTTTGTCCCAAAAACTCTTCGAATCGATCATGGTGAAGGTGACCTATAAATGACGTTGTAAGCAGGGCTTAGGTTATACCGAGATAATCTTCGAATGTATAGTAGAGCGCTAAATTAACACTGTACTAACTAAGAAAAGGATGCATTACATCGTGGAAATCGAGCACTTCGGCTACATGAGAGGCCTTTACACCCGAAATCTCGGAAAGAGTGATCGCTGCGGACTGCTACACGCTGTCATTTGCTACCCTCCTAAGAGTGGTAAATGCTTGACTTTATGATACGTAAGCGACATCTTGATACAGTGTTTTAGCTCTTTTTTAGGAAGAGAGTCTTTTACCCCAAAGACAATTGCTCGATTCCCTTCGAAACGAAATTTGTTGCCGTATAACTCTTTGAACGTGTCTACCAACTTAGTATTACAATTGAAATAGATTGCGTACTGGTCAGGAAAATTTTTTTTCCAGTCATACCTCACAGCACTACCGCCCTTAACCAGATAACTTGGCTCACCCCATCTCAGCGATTCTTCAACTTCACCAAGACCACTCTCTTTGGCCGCTGCCAATATCAAATCCCTTATCGTTTCGAGCTTCTTTCTTATTGACGCGGGATAGTCTTTAAACTTTTCCTCAACTTCGTGTTTCATTAGATATTGATTTCATCCTCGATTACATATAACGCCAAGTGTTGCTATTTCACAGCGCATATTTTGCGTTGTCTCAGCCGAACGCGACAACCTCGCATTGTTACTGGTTGAGTGCCGACAGCGTATTTAACCAATAGATTCCCCCTGAAATAAAGAACACCCCAGCCCCCAAAATAAAGCAAGTGCAAATACAAACCTAACTGGATCAGTTTTAAACCTAATTGCGCGAGTCTCAATAGAAATGCCTACAAGAGAGCCATTTTGCATTGCGGATGCTCCAAGGATAACGCCATGCACTAGAAAAGGGGTTGTAGATAGAATAAATATAGAGCCGAATAGGGCTAAAGTTATTCCCTTAAATACAATGTGAAAGCATTACTGCTCAGCGCTAAAAAGTAAGATTATCGAGACTAATAATAATATTGTAGGCAGTGCGAGCACCTTCTTTGCTGTAGCGGCAATTGCTTTTCTTTCTTTATCTTCCTGATGCATGATGAACCATTAACGCCGCCAACAGCGGCAGATTACATGGAGCACCGTTTGTGAAACAATGAGCGAAACGAACACAAACGATGCGCAGTGTAAGCTGTCCAGCCCACGAAGTGGGCGATGCTGATTGGCCTTGTTATATTTACCCACCACTCTTACCCAACTGAAGCTTTGACACTAGCAATAAGGTCTTCTACATCCGCTACCTTATTAAACACAATACCTTTTTTATGTTCCACAGATTTTAAAATTATTGGTTTTGCTAAGTATGGAAACATCCAAATTAACTTTAGCAACCTTAGAATAATTCGGATTTCAGGACAGTTAGATGGAAGCTCCGGACGAGATTTAAACATATAGGAAACATTGCGCTTAAAACAGCGAAATATACAGATATGCCTCGGTACATCGAGAAATATTACATAGTCTGCGCTTTCTCTAACCGTTTTCGACACCCCTTCAATTATCCACTGGTTTTGATTAATTAGCTGCTGCTCGCCTATAGCCCGCTCCTCTTTTGAAGCGGCAACCCACCCCTCTTTCCAAACCACACTATCCAAACTATCGACTGGTATTCCGAGAGCATGGCCTAATTTTTTAGCCAATGTCGTTTTTCCTGAACCTGCATTCCCTGTGATATGTAGCTTCATGCTTTCTCAAAAATATAGCAGTATTATTCTGCGGCCTTGGCTGTTTATCTCCAGGCTGCGAAATTATTTTTTGGATTTCTCATTTAAACCGTTAAATCAATTAAAAACAACTACTTAGGCTTTATGTTGGAAAACGCGCCAGCATGAAAAGCAGCCTTGGCTGTGAGTATTTTGTTTCGCGGCCTGTTTCTACAGCCTATAAATATCTCTACTTATCAGTAGGTTATCTGCCCTGTAACTTTGTTTCGCAGCCCGGGCTGCGAAGTTTGGGGATTAGATCAGTGATTTGACGTGTTCCTGAGGTGCGGATGCTGTGGAGTAAGTCAGTGAGTGTGGTTGTATTCCAAAGCTTTTATACGGCGATTGGCGGGATTCTAGGTTTAGCGTTGAGGTGTAACAGAGGTGAGGGCTTTCAACTAGTTGGTCCAAGCGGATTTTTCTTTACGAGTCTTTTTATTGTCGAAACGTTAAAGTGCAACAACGCTCAAGTCCCGCTAAGTTTTTCTGCAATTTGAATATGACTGTGTTACGAAGCAGTGGAGCTGGCTCCAGCTGCTTCGTGGTAAGCGAAGAGAGGGGTCTGTAAAGCGACTACAGCGAGGAAAATCTTAGACAGTAAACGTTCGCGGCTGTTGTGCAAAGTTTTCCCAGTAGGTTGCTTTCTCAGGGGCTTCTTCCAGCGTCGGTTGAATATTGCCTGCGCGATCAATGACGCGGGAGACGATAGTGTGCTCTCCTGGTGGGAGTTTATTTGTTTCGAATGAAAACAGCTTCCAGGAATATCTGGAGTTTTCTTTGTGCCATTTTGCGGTTTGCCACTCGCCATTATCTAGTTTGACTTCAACACGATCCAGTTTGGAACCGTCATTTACGACAAAACCAGTAAATACAAAGCTACCACTATTTTGAGTGGCGCGCACGATGACTGATTTCATGTGCATTCGGCTGACGGAACTTTGAACCCATGTGTCTGGGTTTAGTGGATCTTTTTTGAGTGTGACGTAATCTTTTGCCATGAAGCGCCCCATGTAACGCGTGTCTTGTACATGAATGCGCTCGAGCCATTTTACATTCGCTACACCGTACCAGCCCGGCACGATGAGGCGTACGGGTTTTCCATGAAACAACGGTAGTGGTTCGCCATTCATTTCGAGCGCGAGCAGGGCGTTGGATTCCATGGCTTCTTCTACCGATAAGCTGCGTCCGAAATGCTGCATCACCTTGTTATCGCGAACAGTTTCTTCGCCAGCGTCTGCGCCAAAGAATACGATTTCTCGGGCACTTTGTTGTAGCTTGCTATCTTTGAGTACATCTTTCAGGCGTACGCCTTTCCAGCGAGCGTTACCGATAAGCCCATGAAATAATCGCTGTTGATTGCCACCGCACTCAAACCCGATATCCATTTCGACTTGTTTATATTGTTTAAGGTCGTCGATTGATAAATTCAGTGGCTTGTCAACTAAGCCTGAGATGCTCAGTTGATGAGTGTTTGGGTCAAGATCGGGCTGGCCGTAATGTTGAACAACATAGAAGTCTTCATTACGTGAATAAAAGCGAGAAATTTTACGTGTATCCTGAAAGTGCATGGCGCCGGGTTGCGCCTCTCCTCGAGCAAAATCTTTTGGCATATCGCTAAATGGAATCAATTCTTCTCCAGCTGCTAGTGCAGGTAAAGCCCAGCTAGGCAGGCTAGCAAGGGCACCTGTTGCCAGGCCTCGTTTTAAAAACTGGCGGCGCTGCGTATCAGATTCGTTAGCCTTGTTGTCAAAAGGTTGTTTGCTCATCGTGCTAGCCTTGTGCGTTATTGGTTTTATTGAAGCGCGCTACCTATCCCGAAGAGATTATTGCGCATTATCAATGATAACCGGAGAGCTGAAATAGGTAACGGTGGGCTCTGCGCCAAGGCGCTCTGTTAACCCTTTTTTCCATTCGTCTGTGTAGACAGCCTCGGCTGCTTCGCGGCTTTCCCAAAGATAAACACCACCGCCGATGCCGCCTTCGCCAAACAAGTAGTACTTGCGAATGAGGCCGGGTAAATCTTTGTACATCGGGACTGACGCTTCGTATAACGCTTTAGCTTGCTCAACAGTTGTGTCGGCACCCAGTGGAAAGTTAACAATGACGGTTGTATGCATGGTTGTGTCCTGATTAGCCAAGAGTTGAAAGGGTAACATTGCGAGTGATAGCAATGCGATTAAGTGAGTCAGTGCAGAGGCGGTGCGTTTTAGCGAGCGTTTCATAGTGACGTCTCCGGTATTTTTGGGCAGACATTAACGGCATACTAGATATAATACAAATTAATAATTGCAAACTCTTGTATTGCTCATTTCAATAACCTATGACGGAGATGTATGGACGTTACAGATTTTGAACCCTCGCTATTGCGTACTTTTATGGCCGTGGCTGAGCTAGGGAGCTTGTCCAAAGCCAGTGATCGCCTATGTTTAGCACAGCCAACCATTAGTCTTCGTGTAAAACGCCTCGAAGAGCTGACGCAAAGTCAGCTCTTCACGCGGCATGGCCAAGGGGTTGCGTTAACGGAGGAGGGGACGTTGTTGCTGCGCTACGCCAAGCGGATTCTCGATCTCCACAGCGAAGCGTGGAGCGCCATGTCATCGCCAGCTATTAGTGGCCCTGTGAGAATAGGCTTGTTGCCAGATTTGGCTATGAACGCCTGTGCCAACACGCTGTTTAACTTTGCTAAAGCACACCCAGGTGTACGACTTGAAATAACCGAAGGGACCTCAAGTGAGTTGCGCGATGCCCTGGATTCTGGGCGCTTAGATATTGCCGTATTAGTCAATCCAAAAGCAGATGATGAGCAGTTAATTGTACGTGATCAATTACAGTGGATTGCGGGTAAGCAGTTTGACTGGGAACATGATCGACCCTTACCCCTAGTACTTTGCCCTGCGCCTTGCCGGTATCGTGAAATGGCCTTTGCCGCGCTGGAGGAGGCTGGAATTCAATGGCAGCTGAGTTTTACCGCGCAGAATATATTCTTCATTCGCGAGGCGGTTGGCGCAGGTTTGGGCGTGACAATCCGAGGTCGCAGCTTTCTCAATAACGACCTCGAAACGTGTCATCGCCAACTAGGGCTTCCCGATCTACCTAGCGTGTCAATTACTGTTGAAACGGCTGCGAAGCCAATCAACCCTGAATCGGTTGATGCGCTGCGTAACGTCATCCTCATGGCGGCGAGTTAGTCCGATGGGTAAGCCGGTGACCGATCATCGGCGGTATCGGGTGCCCATCTTCAGGCAAGGCGATTTGCTAGACGGGTAAAGGAAGAGGCGTGACAATCGATCGTACTGTGCCAGAGGATACGAACAAGAGAAGGATCGATTTGCCTCCATGATAATCCTACCGACCGAAAAGAGCTTTGACTGGCAACATGCCCCGGTTGTCCTCATCAGCATTGTGCTACTGAACGTCTTTGTTTTTTTCTTCTATCAAAGTAACGACTCCGCAAAATTTGAGCAGGCATACACCACCTACGAATCCACAGGGTTGCTGGAGATCGAATGGCCGATCTACAAGCAGTATCTGATCGATCAGGGTGAAACTGAGCTGGCCGAAGAATATCAAGAGTACGTGGATGAGCGCGCTGCGATAGACAGCGGCGACGAAAGCTATTGGCAGGAAGAGTACGGCGATGACTATAACGAAGTGTATAGTGAAGATGGCTATAGCGAAGATGAGTATAGTGAAGAGGAATATGCTGAACTCGACTTTTTCTTCGGCGATGTAAGCTGGGCGCTGCTTGGCGACTTTGATTTTAAGCGCCACATTATGGAAAACCAACGAGATGTGGTGCCAGATGCGGTGTATTTTGATTGGAAGAAGGCCAGATCTGACGTCAATAGTCACTTAGAAGCGGTCAGTTTCTACCGCTTTGGTTTGATTCCTACCGAATTAAGCATTATCGATTTTATTACTTCCCAGTTTTTGCACGGCGACGTGATGCACTTATTAGGCAATATGTTTTTTTTGCTGGTGTGTGGCTTTGCCGTCGAAGCAGCTCTTGGGCACATGAAGTTTTTAGGTTTCTATTTGCTCTCAGGCATTATTGCTGGTGCCGCTCAGGTGGTGAGTGATCTCGGCAGCTCGATTCCGTCGCTTGGGGCGTCGGGCGCAATTTCCGGTGTGATGGCAATGTACCTGGGAGTGTTTCGATTTAAAAAAATCGAATTCTTCTATTGGTTTTTTGTCTTCGTCGGTTACTTCCGAGCGCCTGCTATGCTGATTTTGCCGTTCTATATCGGCAAAGAGCTGTATAGCTACGCTTTTGATGAGGGTAGCAATGTTGCATTTATGGCGCACGCGGGGGGCTTTCTCGGTGGCGCTATTCTCATTGCGGTTAACCAGATGTTCTTTCCCGCTAGTATTAACGAGGAGTACATTGAGACGGATCAAAAAGTTAACCCTTATCAAGACCGCTTATCGAAAGTGTATCGCGCGATCGAAAATTATCAGTTTGCGAGCGCGATAAAAGCACTTAACGATATTATTGAAGAATATGGGTTAGATTTTCGTTTGGCTCGACTGCAGTACAACCTCACCAAAATTAGCAAAGGCGAAGATTACACTCGTATCGCTAAGAAATTGTTAATAATGAAAGCGGACAATGAACGTGAGCTTTCCGCGCAAAAACAGGTATGGGAAGAAAACCCTGAACTAGCGAAAGAGTTAGACATGCGCGATAAAATCGAAGCTGCCATGCGATTCTGTAGTGAATCACATTTCTCTTTAGCTGAAGCCATATTTAAGGGGCTCTACGCTAATAAAGCACCGCACAATGATCTCGCGATTCTCGCCAGAAAAATGGCGGCGGTGGCACAGGACATGAAAGAATACAGTAAGCAAAAAGCCTATGAAAACTTCGTTAAAAAAGTGGTGGGTGTGTAATGTCGGCTGTAATTGAAGCAGGTAAGCACACCTTCTGCCAGTACCACCCGTCAGCCGCAGCGACGTTCCACTGTCCGCATTGCGATGTGAGTCAGTGTGATCATTGTATTGACGAAGGCGAAGACGGCACGAAACAAAGTTGTTTTCTTTGTCACAAGGGCGTTGAGTCATTAGGGGCTGCGAATCACGCAACGCCATTTTGGCGGCGCTTGCAAGAAAGCTTTCGCTACCCGTTATCTTCTGAGGCAATTGCGGTTGTGGTTGGCGCGGCGGTATTAAGTTCGCTATTGCTTTACCTACCCTTGGGTTTCATCTGGTACTTAATGTTGACCGGGGCATTTTTAAAATATTGTTTTAGTGCGTTGGAAAACACGTCGCAGGGTTTGTTGGTGGCGCCGGATATTAGTGAGGCCTATGGAGGCGGCATTACATTATTGCTGCGGATGCTGGTAATCCCTATTGTCATGGCGGGTATGGTGGGCACAACCTATCGTTTTCTTGGGCCGCAAATGGCAGGTTTAGTCGGCTTTTTGCTGGTACTGGGTTTGCCTGCGATTTTGATTATCTTTGGCATGACCGATAGCTTAAATGAAGCGCTTAATCCAGCGAATATCATCAAGTTAGTAACGTCGATTGGCTTGCCGTACGGATTGATACTTGGCTTTATCATGATTATGACAGCCTCGGTCGCCAGTATTAGTGGTGTGGTGGGGGATAACTTGGGTCCTTTGTCCGCTGTCGTGCAATCAGCAATCAGTAATTACTACATGCTGGTGATGTTCCATATTATGGGTTATATGATATTTCAATACCAAGGTGAACTAGGTTTTAATGCGCGAGAGGATCATGGTGATTTTGAGGAGCCGCGTTCGCCTCGGGATCGTCTGGCAGCGAACATTGATGTTGAACTGAAAGAGGGAAATTACAATCAGGTGGTCGCTTTGCTTGACAAGGCGCTAGCGCAATTCCCTAACGATAAAGAGTTTCAAAAGAATTATTTTGAATTTATTTTTGCGACTAATCGATTGCAGGTGCTAGGTAAAGTCGCGACGCGCTATTTAGATTTCTTGTCGCGCGGTCAAGAAGAGCATCAGTTGGCAATGGTTTACCGACGTGTTCTCGAGGTGATGCCTGATTTTATTCCCGGGTCTGCATCAGCACGTCATCGTCTTGCCCAAAATCGTTTGGAAAAAGGCGAAGCAATGGTTGCCATAAAACTACTCAACGGTATGCATAAAGCTCATCCAGACTACGCTCAGCTACCTGAAGCAGTGGGATTGATGGCGGATGCGCTAGACCTTTTACCGAAAAAGGAGGCGGCCGCGAAACAGTGTCGTTTGCTGGCGAAGCAATTAGCGGCGCAACGAAAACAACAATTAGCGAAGCCGGCGGCAAAGCCCAAAGGAGCAAAGCGGCCATCGAGTTCGAGTTTGCCTTTTGGCAGCCGTGCCAACCCAAGCACTGAGCCCTCGGGAATAAAAGCGAATGAGCCAGGTGGTTTGTCGTTAGTGCCGATGGAGGAAAAAAGCGCTGGTAACGCAGATAGTAGTCAGGCACCAGTTAACGAAACGGATGCAGCGAATGGGGATTTACCGCCGATTGAGTTTAAGTAATATGTGTTGAGCGGATGGAGTTCATTAACGGGTGTAATGAAAGAGCGACAACAACCAAAAATTGTTAAAAAGTATAGGTTGCGCCAAGAACCCAATCGCGCCCTCTATTAGGTACGCCTTCACTCAAGCGGCTGCCTTCGAATGTAGAAAAATACTCTTCGTCGGTAAGGTTTTTTGCCAATACATAAAAACCCCAGTGTTGGCCGAACTGGAGACCCAGTTTGCTGGTGATCGCCCAGTGGCTGTCGATATCGAGGATATCGTTCCCTACAATGTTCATTTGACGCTTGCCTAGGTAAGTTGCAGAAACACTCGCGTCCCAGGAAGCGTAGTTAAAAAGAAGCGACAATGAGCCAAATTGTGTCGCTTGGAGATCAGGCGCGTCATCCAATGTGTCTAGCTTGGTAAAACTCATAAGCGCCTCCCAATGTTGCCCTACTCCTTGGCGAATTTCGGCTTCAATACCACGTCTTTCTTCAACGCCGCTTTGCAAAAAGCTTCTGCGGCCATCTAACATGCCTGCGCGAATTGGGTCCTCGAAGCGATTGTAAAAAATGCCCGCTGAAATAAACGTGTGTTTCCAGTGGCTTATCCAAATTAGGTCTGAGGTGCTGACTAGCTCGTGAGTGAGTTCGGGGTTTCCAGTGATAAATTGGTTTTGAGTAAAACCCGTTTCCGTTTTGGCGGGTGCCCGAAAGGCTTCTCCGTAAAGTAATTTGAGTGCGTGTTTTTCATTGAATAAATGCACTAATGCGAAACGAGGGCTGGCATGGCTGCCTGCATCATCATAATCGTCATAGCGAAAGCCAACCGTGGTATGCGTGTTCTTACCAATGGTGATTTGAACTTGGCCGTAGCCGCCTAAGATATCACTTTCCTGTTCCAGCGTAGCAGGTGATAAATAGTCCAGCCCAGTAAAAGAATCGACAGGAAAGTCGCCAGCGACGAGCTGTGCCGTATTAAAATTAGTGTAAGCACGCGCGTGGGTATCGTCTTCGTGCCGCCACTCTATACCAAATTGAACATCATCGGCTGATCGCCATGAGGCCGCGTTGTGCCACAGTATTCGATAACGATGGCCTTCGAGTTTTCCTTCAGCCAGCAACGGCGCATTGCTTGGCGGGTTACTGATTAACGCGAATGCTCCGGGCGCCGAACCTTGGGTATCAAATGTGTAGCCACTTTTTAAGTAGCTTATTTCGACACTGCTCTCCCAATCCGGTTTGATCATCAATGAATGTTTTAACCGTGTGTGCAGTTGACCAAATTCAACGTTGTTAATGCCTTCGGCTAGGGAGCCGCCGAGATAGAAGTTTTCGCTGTTGTTGTAGTCGTATCGGATGTCAAACGAAGTTGATAAATAACGTATACCGATATCAATGTGCCCGGCTTGATAGGGGTCTTCAGCGGTTACACGTGAAGTGCTGAACGAATCTGGTAGGTTGTATACCTCGCCATCCTTTTTATCTAAACCGAGGTAGCCATCCAATGACCAATCGCCACGGTGTTTTGACCCCAATGCGATGAGTTTTTTTGTTTGGTTGCCGTACTCTATGCCTAATGAATTGATTTCGTTGTGGGTAATGATATTAATTACACCGGTGTAAGCGTTTGCACCATACAGTGCTGAACCCGGACCTCGAATGACTTCAATACGTTTGACTTGCTCTAGTGGGAATATGGGTAGCGTCCCATTGCTTGCCCCGCTTCGTGGGTCGTTAAAGATACGTCCATCGACAAGTAACAAAACCTCCTTAGAAAAGGTGCCGTTGCGTCTACCTCGTGATGCATAAGAATACATATTTGCAAATTCAGCGCTACGTTGGCTCTGAAAGCCGGGGATCAAGTTAAGTAATTCATGCAGATAGGTGACGCCTAGCTTAGCGATATCAGCATCGCTAAATGCAGTAACGGCAGCGGGGGCGGTGAGCGTGGTTTCGTCACTGAGTGTCGCGCCAACAACTGGCAGCGTCAGCAACTCATCAAGGCTCAGTTGATAGAGCGGTTGAGATGAGTCGCTCAGCACACCAAATGCTTGCGATGAGAAAACGCAGGAGGCAGCAATGGATAGTTGTCTCAGCTTACTCATGACGTTTACCGTGAGTACTAAAGCGTGATAGAGAAGTATAGAGCTTTTTAGGCTGAGAGGGGGGGAATGGCTGATGAAATAAGTGCCAAAGATCTGGTGTAATAGAAAGAAAGTGTTGTTTATAAACTAAAAAGAATAACCGCAATGACTCATATTCGAACACCTAATGTCGGTAAATATTTTAACCCAGTAAATCTCGCAAGCCCTGTAGGGTTTCGTTACCTTTTGCTTGGTTTTGTTCGGGAGAGGATTCTGTATTGTAACCTTCGCGTACTAAATCTTCTTCGGGCAGTTCTTCGAGAAATCGGCTTGGGCTGGTATCAATAATTTCGCCAAATTGTTTGCGCTTGCTGGCAAGCGTTAACGTCAACGTTTTTTGCGCGCGGGTAATGCCAACATAAGCGAGTCGACGTTCTTCTTCAACATCACCGGCGGCAACACTATTGGCGTGGGGTAGAATATTTTCTTCAAGCCCCATTACGAAAACATGAGGGAACTCCAGCCCTTTTGCTGCATGCAGTGTCATGAGTTGTACTCGGTCGGTAAGATCTTCTTCCTCTTGGCGATCGAGAATGTCTTGCAGCAATAACCGGGCAATGGCGGCTGCCAGGTCCATGCCTTCGCCGTCGATACTATCTTCGGCGGATTTATCCATCATTGATTGCACAGAATTAATTAAAAAGTGGACGTTTTCAAATCGCTTTTCGGCGACTTTCGAGCTGCTGGCGTTTTGGTGTAGCCAGCCTTCGTAGTCGATATCGTCCATTAATTCGCTGAGAATTTTCTTTGGCTCGGATTCTTCACAGGCTTCACGAGCATGATCAATCATGTCGACAAAACGTTGCAATCGCTCACCCGCCTTGTCTTTCAAGAGTGACTGCAAGCCGATCTCTGAGCATGCGTCATAAAGGCTGATTTCGCGATCCGTAGCGTAGTTGCCGAGTATTTCCAGTGTCGATGTGCCGATTTGACGGCGCGGGGTATTAATAACGCGCAGAAACGCACTGTCGTCATCGGGGTTTACCACAAGCCGTAGGTAGGCCATGGTGTCTTTGATTTCAGTTTTGGCGAAAAATGACGTACCGCCACTCATGTTGTAGGGGATTTGATGCTGCTGTAGTTTGAGTTCGAGTAATTTAGCTTGGTGATTACTGCGGTAAAGCACCGCGAAATCACGAAACTGTAATCGCTTTCCTAATCGCTGATGCAAAATTTCTGTGGCTATGCGCTCCGACTCAGCGTCCTCGTTCGCGGATCTAACAATGCGAATAGGATCTCCCATGCCCATTTCACTCCACAATGTTTTGTCAAACACGTGGGGGTTAAAGGCGATAAGGTGGTTTGCGGCTTTCAAAATGCGACTAGTCGAACGGTAATTCTGTTCGAGTTTGATGACGTCCAGATTGGGAAAGTCTTCTTTTAGTTGTGCCAGGTTGTTCGGGTTTGCACCACGCCATGCGTAGATAGATTGGTCATCATCACCCACCACGGTTAAACACCCTCGATTGCCAATGAGTTGTTTGACCAGGCGATACTGGCTATTGTTGGTATCTTGATATTCATCTACCAACAAATAGCGAATGCGTCGACGCCAGGCGTCCAAGACATCGGGATGTTCTTCAAATAAGCGCACTGGTAGAGCGATTAAATCATCAAAATCGAGCGCGTTATAGGCGGTTAATGCTTGGTCGTAACCTTGGTAGATCAAAGCGATGGATTGCTCGCCACCACTTTGTGCACGCTCTATGGTCTCTGCTGGTGTAAGGGCGTCATTCTTCCACTCAGAAATTTGGTTCTGTATCCGGTCCAGGTGATCACTATCAAGATCGTTGTGCTTGATCATAATCTCTTTAAGAATTGCGCGGGCATCTTCAGCATCCAATATGGAAAAGGTCGACTTGTAGCCCAGTCGCTTGTATTCGGAGCGGATGATACGTAAACCGAGGTTGTGGAAAGTGGAGACGATTAACCCTTTGCTGTCGCCGCCTTTCAGCAGGCCAGAAACCCGCTCCTTCATTTCCTTGGCCGCCTTGTTGGTAAAGGTGACCGCAGCAACGTGTCGAGCCGGAATATCACACTCACGAATGAGATAAGCGATCTTATGGGTGATCACACTGGTCTTGCCAGACCCGGCGCCAGCGAGCACTAGGCAGGGACCATCGATATAGCGAACGGCACGGGATTGTTGAGGGTTTAATCGAGTCACAGGAATACGGCTTAGTGAGTGGCGGAGCATTCTAGCAAGTCGAAGCAAAGCCCGTCATCCCATACCGACATCAGTGTGAAAATTTCTCAAAAACGTCAATTTCAGGTGGTTTTTTATACCGTTGAGTGCCTTTTAGTGGCGGTCGGTGGAAAATTGACAGTGTTGCTGCTAAATACTTTAAGTGCGCAACAGAGTTGGCCGTACATAAGTGTTGAATTC
Source organism: Cellvibrionaceae bacterium (assembly GCA_033852115.1). GTDB lineage: Bacteria > Pseudomonadota > Gammaproteobacteria > Pseudomonadales > Cellvibrionaceae > JAWSVE01. Next base: position 175,486 of record JAWSVE010000002.1, read on the forward strand.
GACACCGTTGAGGCTTCAGCCTCCCAGGGTTGATTACCTTGCGGGTGAATGTGTGACTCTCCATGATGGAGAGAGGAATCTATGGACGCTATCACGAACATTTTGCATATTGGTCATCGAGACGAATACGAGCTTATCGCGTCCTTACTCAGCGATGTTCACCATCGTAACTATCATCTAACCGACTGCCCCTACACCGATGCGCAATTAGATCTCATTTTATCGAACAGCTTTGATGTCATTGTGCTGGACTATCATTGGCAGGAAAACGGCTCGGCACGAGATCTACTCATCGCCGCAATCAAACAAGGTTGCGAAGTTCCCATTATTGTCATGACCGATGAAATGGAAGCGGATGTCGACCGCGAAGCCATCCAACTCGGTGCTTCAGATTATCTAATTAAGGGTCGCATCGACAGTCAGCTTCTAGAGCGCACTATTCGTTATGCTATTGAGCGAAAAGTTGCAGAAAGTAAGCTGGCCAAGCTTGCACACTATGACGCATTGACGGGAGTGCCCAACCGCATTTTGTTTCGCGACCGCATTGAACATGCCATTCAATTTGCGAGTCGAGATAAATATTCGTTCACCTTGATGTATCTGGATCTCGATGGCTTCAAACAAGTCAATGACAACTATGGCCACGATGTTGGTGACGAACTGATACGGTCTTGCGCTGCAAGAATCGTCTCCAGTGTGAGGAAAAGTGATTCGGTTGCGCGAATGGGGGGCGATGAATTTACGGTATTGCTAGAACAATCCGCGAGCTCTGCGGACATCGCTCATATCGCTGAAAAAATTATTAGCAGTTTAGAAGCGCCACACAAAATCCACGGCTTCGATATCTTTATTGGCTGTAGTATTGGTATTGCTGTTTACCCAGAAGCAGGGAATGACGTCAGCAGCTTGTTGCGTAATGCCGATAAAGCAATGTATCAAGCCAAATCAATACCCGCGAGTACCTATCAATTTTTTACTGAAGCAATGAATGTTGAAGCAAGTCAGCTATTGATGCTTGAGAGAGAACTTGGTAGAGCGCTCGATACGCACCAGATAGAGCTGTTTTTTAAACCGATCAAAAATAATTTAACCGGGCTGACCGAAGGACTAATGCTGGAAGTTGACTGGTACCACCCATCTAAAGGTTGGTTGTCTTATCGAGAATACGAAAATGTGGCGATTAATCAAGTAGCTATCGGTGTGTCGAGTTGGGTCATGGCGCAACTGGAGCTCGTTGTGCAAGAAGCAAAAAAACATGAGGCAACACTACCGGCGCTAATCTTGCGTGTGAATCACCAGGTGCTTAATGATCGACACTTTGTCGACGAGTTGAAAGTGCTATGCAACCAAGCAAACGGTGTGACAAAGATTGAACTTTGTTTAAAAGAACACGAGTTAGTGGAGCAACTAGAAAGAAGCCTTCCTCAGTTGGACTCTTTGGGTCGGTTCGGATGCGGTGTGGTTCTGGAAAACTTAGGCGCGCAATTGAGCAGCTTTGATTTGATCGCGAATGCGGTAGTCCATCGGTTTATTGTTGATCTAGCTCTCCATGATCACAGCCGGGTAGCGCTTATCTCAGACCTGGCTCGTGCGAGTGGCAAGCAGCTTATTTTAGCCAACCAGGATGAGTTGAAAAAAACATCTATGTTATCCAGCCACTTGGTTTCACTAAGTGCCGCAAAAGAACCTATTCAGAGACTTTTGGATAATCTTGCCAGCAATGAAGTTTCGCCTCTCTAACGTTTTCTCAGGCAGCTCTGTGTTTTAAGCGTTATTCCCTCAACCCTTTTCTTTTCTTGGCATCATGAGCTGGGTTAACATGTCCAATTTTTACGATGCAATAGTTAATGACGTCCTCTAACATCGTTATTCAGTTTGCGCCGGTGGGGCTCACAGTATTCGATACTATTGTATCGATACGGTGAAAACACGATGCAGTGCATAGAGCGGCACTTCAATGGGAATATGTATGTCTACTAATTTGGGCAAATCTTCTACTGGTTGGACATCAGGGCTGGTGTCAGTGATAGTGCCTTGTTTCAACGGAGAGAAATATATTGAGAGCGCAATCGACAGCCTAAAAAAGCAGACCTATCCTCACTGGGAGTGCATAGTTGTTAGTGATGGCTCTACTGATGGGTCTGCCAAGATTATTGAAAAATTGGCCGCTGAAGATTCGCGGATCGTTGCAATCATCAATAATATCAATCAAGGTGTTTCGGCTTGCAGGAATGAGGCAATATTAAAATCGAAAGGCGAGTATCTGGCTTTTTTAGATGCTGATGACCTATGGCACCCTGAAAAATTGCAACGTCAGGTACAGGTGTTTGAGTCTTACCCAAATGCCGGTGTCGTTCCCACAGCCTCTACACATATTGATGGCGATGGGGAGCCCGTTAAAAGTAGAAAAGAAAAGGCACATACCGACCTTAAACAAGGAAGAATTACACTCATTGAAATGCTGGCCGGTGATATCCCTTTTTCAATTAGCACAATGACTCGGCGTGAATGTGTCAATAAAGTAGGACTTTTTAACACTAGTTATAAAATCGGTGAAGATTACGAATTGTGGCTCAGGATTTTACAGTACTACGAATACTACTATATTTTCGATGAGCTGCTTATGTATCGGGTCCATGACAGCAACGCAACGGGCAATAAACTAAGAAACCGAGAATATAAAATACAAATTCTTGAAGACATTAAACAATCAGGTACTTGGGCGGTTGATAAAAAGGCCTTCGATTATTTACTGCAGCGCAAATACAATTCTCTCGGAAAACTCTATGTCCGAAAAAAGCGTGTCGCGAAAGCAATACAATGTTTCGAAAAGGCAAAGCAACTTTCAGCCAGTCAGTTGCAGTCGTTAAAGGCTACTCTGTGGTTAAGGTATTTGCGATTTAGGATGCCGGTCGGATAGCTCACCGGAGTGAATATTTTACATTAAGCCAACGCTCTTTGCGTTCGTCTATCGAGTTGTCGATAGCTCAAAGCCTCAGTGAGGTGCGCAGTCTCAATTTTCTGCGAAAAAGCAAGGTCGGCGATAGTGCGCGCTACACGCAAAATACGATGGTAGGCACGTGCTGATAGGCCAAACTTTTCCATCGCATTTGACAGCAGGTCTTGCTGTTCTGTGCTTAGCTGGCAGGCATCGATTAATTGTTCACCCTTTAATGAGAAATTGGCTTTTCCTTGTCGTGCCATCTGCATTTTTCTTACCTCAGCCACACGTGCCTTGACGATGGCCGTGCTATCTCCTGTCGGTAGCCGTTGCAAATCTTTTGCAGCGATTGAATTCACTTGGACGTGTAGATCAAAGCGATCCAGTAGCGGGCCCGAAATTTTACGTCGATAACGTAGTACCTGGTCTGGTGTGCAGTGACATCTGCCGTCACGGCTGCCCGCGTAGCCGCAGGGACAAGGATTCATGGCGGCTATGAGCTGAAATTTTGCAGGAAAGCTTATTTGCGCGTTAGCTCGTGAAATGGCTATCTCTCCACTCTCCAGAGGTTCACGCAGTACCTCTAGCACTTGCCGTTGAAACTCCGGTAATTCATCCAGAAACAAGACGCCGTTGTGAGCCAGCGACACTTCTCCCGGTTTTGGGTGAGAACCACCGCCGACAAGGGCGACCGCTGATGCGGTATGGTGTGGGTTTCTAAACGGCCTTTCTTGCCATTGCGAGGTGATTTGCCCTTTCGCGACGCTGTAAATTGAAGCCGTTTCTAGTGCCTCGCTCTGCTCCATTGCCGGTAATATCCCAGGTAAGCGACTTGCGAGCATGGTTTTACCCGTGCCGGGTGGGCCGTAAAACAAAATATTGTGGCCACCAGCGGCAGCGATTTCTAGCGCGCGTTTTGCTTGTGCTTGCCCATGGACTTCATTTAAATCGGGCGTTGTAGTGGCGCGGCTTTGAGTTGATGTCGTAGCGTTATATGGCTTTGCCTTTTGCAGCTCGCCGCGATTGTGAAGGTGGGCGGAGACCTCAAGTAGTGATCGAGCTATTAACACATTGGCGTCATCATTTAGCGCCGCTTCGGCACTATTGTCGACAGGGACGACCAGGCTTCTCGAGGATTGTTTGCTCGCAAGCGTAGCAGGTAATATGCCTCGAACCGGTCTCAGCTCGCCAGACAAAGCTAATTCACCTAAAAACTCAAAGGTCGATAATGAGTCATTAGGCAGCTGTTCTGAAGCCGCTAAAATCCCAAGGGCAATGGCTAAATCAAAACGCCCCCCTTCTTTAGGAAGGTCGGCGGGTGCTAGATTGACAGTGATACGCCGAGCTGGGAATTCAAAGTGGCTATTGAGAATGGCACTGCGGACTCGATCTTTGCTTTCTTTGACGGCAGTTTCAGGTAGCCCAACGATCGACATAGATGGTATAATTAACCCGTAATAAAAGAAGACGGGTGAAAAGCATGAAGCCAAAGGCATATCCATACATCAGGTTCAGTACATCCATTCAAGAAAAGGGCGATTCCATAAGGCGTCAAACCGAGAAAGCCGTCAAGTTTGCCAAGGATCATAAGCTTGACCTTGATACCAGTTTAGAACTTCATGATCTTGGCGTAAGTGCTTATAAAGGCGGCAACCTCGAACAAGGATCGTTGAAGCGATTCATCGACTTGGTTGAAAACGGGACCATTGCGACAGGCTCTTATCTTCTGATTGAGAATTTCGACAGGTTCTCACGAATGAACCCCCGTAAGGCAATCAGTCCCTTCCTTAATCTGACGAACGCAGGAATCAATGTTGCCGTAATAGATGACAATAGGGTTCACAGTGACCGTGACGGCTCTATTGAGTTAATGGCAACTATCCTAAGTATGGAACGAGCACACCAAGAGAGTGAGCGAAAATCAAAAAACGTTCGGTCAGCCAAATATAAGGCTAAACAACAAATTCTCGATGGTGAGCGAAAAACCTTATGGAAGTGGGGAACGCCTAAATGGTTAGATATTTCTGAAGATGGTTCCGAATACATCGTCAATGAAGAACGAGTAAAAGTTATAAACGATATTCTGGACTGGGTAATCGAGGGGCGCGGAACAGGTTGGATAATTGACAAGCTGAATGAATATGGCGTTCAACCTTGGGAGTCAGGATCAGGAATAAGAGTTACCAAGAAAAAGCCTAAACACTGGTATAACAGTCAGATCACCCGAATTGTAAACAACCGCGCCTTAATCGGTGAGCGTGAGTTGATCGTGACAGATGAAGATGGGGAAAACGAAAGAATTGAAATTATAGAAAGCCACTTTCCGGCAGTTGTTGACCCCGATAAATTCAAGGCGGCGGAAATCTCAAGAAAGTCACGGGATTTGAATCGTGACGAAGAGGGAAAACTTAAAGCGGGTGCCCAGAATCGAGGGGGGGGAAGAAAGGGAAAGACGATAACTAATCTCTTCCAGAAATTGGCGGTATGTGGTTACTCGGTTGAGGGTAATATGTCTAAGTATCGTTGCCCCGATAGCAATAGATTCATGGTCTACGCGAATAAAGACCGTAAAGACGATACTGGCAAGGTTCATAGGTTACGGTATCTTCAATGCTCAGCTTCTCGTGAGAAAGGTTCACCCTGTAAAGATTGCAAAAAGCTGTATCGCTATGAAGACTTTGAGACTGCATTTCTGACTCATGTGAGAGGTGTTCCCGTTGAAACAATTTTTGGAACCAATGAAAATCTCACTTCTGAGGTTGGGAAGATAAATCAGGAAATCACCGTGCTACAAGACCAGCTTAGCGTGGCAAATAATCAAGTAGCGAAGTACAAAGATGCTATGGAGCGATCTGATAGCATATCCGATACGTTGCTTACTCAACTACTAAAATATGAGGCACAACAAAAAGAGATACCTAAAAAAATCAAGACACTTCAGAGTAAGCGAAGATCAATGAATGCTCAGCATGAACAAGGTGGGGCAATAAAAAAAGAATTGATTCATTTGATAGATGAAATGGAAAAGTGCGAGGATGACAACGAATTATTTGAATTGAGATTCAAGGTATCGAGCCTACTTAAAGGTGTCATAGATACGATTGAAGTCTATAATCGCGGCAACTTCATTGACGCCGGTGTAATGTCTCAAAAAATTGAGAGATTACGAAAAAAAATGACCGGTAAGGTATCCGAGGAAGAAATGGAATTAATGATTGAATCGTTAGTCGCAAATGCAAAAGAGCAATATGGTCAGGAAGACAAACAGCCGTACTTTGTTGTCCGATATAGGTCTGGTGAAAGTAAAATGATTGCTCATCATCCAGACGATCCAACCAAATTAATGATAGGCATGAAATGGGATGATGCAGGTCTATCAGAGAAGCCATACTTTCGTGACCAGAATGGTGAAGGTAAAAAATTTGATTAACGGGGCACCAAGTGTGCCCCATTACCACAGTTAGTTAAAAATCTTCTGTAACTTTTCCCACCCTTCCTGCATATCACTTTTCAATTTTCTGCGCTGAACTTGTGACTGCATTTCAGCGATTTGTTTCCGAAGGTCATTTGTATCTAACCAATGTTTCACAAAACGCTCGGTACGCTGTGCAGCGATTTTACATTGATGTTCCCGTGCTTCGAGTTTTGACGATTTGTTGGTCTGTAGAAGTGAATTCAACATCGTCCACTCATAAGCGGTGAACCGTGGTTGAAGCTTCGCCATATCGATTTCCCATGAGTGGTGGGAAATAAATTCAGCAGCTTGTTTGAGTTCGCCGTAAGTCTTTGTGACAAACCATGTACCATCATCTTCAGCCTTACAAGCCTTGACAACATCGTCGAATAGCTGATCATCAGCGCGTTTTAAATCTGAGAATATTTTAAGCATGGAACACCTCTTTTATTTTATTTTTTATTAGGAAGTTAGAAAGCACCCGGCGCACACGTTGGTTACTGTGTTTGACCTCAGCTTGAATTGACTCAATTTCAGAGTTATCAGAAATCCGCAAGGTTTTTACAATCCGCCATAATAGCCCGTACTCATATGGACTATAGGCACAAAACAGTTCACGCTTGTATCCCTCGCCTTCGTTCTGAATGCTTGGGTTATCAACGATGAACTCAGCCACATTTTTAAGTTCGTTAAACGTGTAATAGCAAAGTTCAAATTCTTCAGATTTCGCACGTTGCTGCAAATGCTTCATTGCGGCTGAATATTGGGGTGAACCTTTCAAACACGTGATAGCTTTAATCATTCGAAAGAACCCCCTTTGGCAATGAAATGGATTGCTTATTCATCCAAATACGGTAACGATTTTTTAACTCTGCATATCCAGTTCTCAAATCAGATTGTGTTTCCGGCTTTGTAGATTTGTTACTCATAGCAGATAAGCGCCGCAATAATTCTCGCCATTGGGCGTGTGTTTGCGGCTTATATTCAGCTATCAATTCGCCAATGAATGTTTTGGTTTGATCTGGTGTCATGGTTGCCACCCATCCATTAATAGCCGTTGACAGTGCTGAAGCACCTGCTTTTCTTCGGCTGAGCGGTACTTGCTGGTGTATAGACGCTGGTTGATTTGGTTGGTCACGAAAACCCGGCTATGTTCCGCCAATAGGGAAGCCAGATATTTTTTGCTATGGCTATCAAGTCGTTTAGCCGTTGACTCAACCATCAGGGTATATGAGCTGTTCATCACAGAGCCTCGATAGCTGCTTTCACAATGGCGGCTTCTTCAGATGACAGCGGCAATGAAGTGAGTGCATTTGATAGCACTTGTTCGAATCGTGAACTCTGCTGTGCTGTAGCTTCATCAAAGGCTTCGAGACTTGCCATTAGATCAAGGTCAACACTTGCGGCAAGTACAGCATCACCATTACCTGTAGCGGTGGCGTCAACGTTTGCATAGGTGTAACCAGTCCCGCCGGAAATCACGTTAATAGCAGTAATAACACCTGAAGACTCTGTAGCTACCTCAGCGGTTGCACCTTCGCCATCCCCGACGATTAAAACCGGATCACCGGCACTGTACCCCGTGCCTCCGTCAGTAACGGAAATTGCCGATACTGAAGCAGTATCAAAAATGCTTTTGATTTCTTCACAATATGCGGCTGTGCCGCGACCATCTAACATACGCATGAGATTTACCCTTAAAGTTATTGTTATCTACTGGTATATATGCGCGATTGAAGACCGAATTCTTCAAAACTGAGAAAAAATGCTGGTTTTCTTCAGATAAAATCGACAAAGGCGGTCAGATGGTGGTGATTTTTGTAGGAATGGTGAAAAATGGGGCGGCATACAGGCTGTTTTAGTTGGGTATTCCTCAGAAGAAAATATTCTTCAATTTTTCGGGGTATTTTCGGGTGCGGAATTCCTCAGATAATATTTTTGCCATAAAGTGAAAAACAGTGGTCTTTAAGGTGTTTCATTGACTCAACAGGATAAAGCTGCACAGTGAATAGAGTATTTGTTGACACAATGGTGTTTCGATATGCCTCAAGCGTAAAAGTATCGACACATGCCAAAAGAAGCGAAGGCTATATCACTAAGCCAACCGGTGAGAAAAGGTCTGCAACTTTCATGATGGTGAATAATGACGTGGTTCCCAGCTTTGATAGACCGGATATTCAATCAGAGGTTGAGGCAATCAAAGCCATTTCAGACTTAGCAAAAGACGGACAGTTGACCTTGTGTTATTCACATGAAGTGAACTTGGAACTATGTTGTCAGCCCCTCGTTGATATTGCTATAGGTCGTTTTCACGGCGCACCGTGTGAGCTGGTTCATTCCCCATTGCTCAAAGTGAGTAAGACCGATTTTGTCAGAGATGATGACAACCTATACCCACTAAAAATTTATCCAGACCAAGTTAATACCATTAGTGCCTCTGACATTGATTCAGAAACAGGTGGTGAAAAACTGGAAGAATTCATGCGGGAAGCTTTACTAAGAATTCCTATCAATAGCTTCCTGCATCACTTGGACTTTAAAACTACGATAACCATTATTAAAGAGGTTTCAGGATATAACACCAATGTTCCCGTGCTGCTTTATCCGCTTCTAAAAACAGTGACGGACAAACGTTATACCGCCATTCTTCATGCCTTGAATGTTAGTGGGATAAAAGAGAAGAACAAGCCAAATACCTATCTGGATGCTTTGCACCTATGGACTGCTGAAGAAGCAGACTGTGATATTTTCATGACCACCGATGGAAACATACTGAACAAATACAAGTCATCTACTGTTCAGGCACTAACACCATCACAGGCACTTGACGCACTCAATCAAACTCAATAGCGCGGAATCTCGAACTATCTTCACTCAGGTACACAGTGGTGTTCTGTAGGTTACGGTGCCCCATGAAGTGCTGAATGGTGTGAATGTGAATATTCTGGTCTATTAGGTCGGTTGCTGTTGCGTGTCTGAGGGCGTGGAAATTCCATTTAATACCAAGTGCTTTTTCACTATAGGCGCTGAACATTGCACCCAGTCCCTTCACACTAAGTACTGTTCCGCGCTCCGTATTGAACACATAGCCGGTTT
>JAWSVE010000002.1:185082-1361756 GCA_033852115.1 Cellvibrionaceae bacterium
TTGACATTACAGTGATTTTTGATCGGGGTTTAGATTGCCGTAGAGGCTGTTTTTCGGGCTTAGAAGGCATAACACTTTTTACCTTATGGACTGAAAGGTAAAAAGTATAGCAGGTATGGTTAGGGGTGGCTCATCCTTGAGCCGGTCAACCTATCTGAATGAGAACCCAACCGGGACCAACTACTGAACTCGGTTTAGGAGACCGAAACCCGGTTGAAGTACTCATTGGTATATAGCCGTTTGAATCCCCGTAAATTCAGCACCTTTAAATTCCTTTTAGCTATCAATAATATCAATGCGATAGCTACACCCAATGATTGACCGTAAGTCATTGTTTCTAAACATGTTGAATTGATTCAACAATATCCTTTAAATTCAATGACTTAGTTGACTTTTAGCCAGTGTTTATGGTATATTGACCAACAGTTGAAAACCCGTGGTGTTTGCCTGTAGACCATGGGGTTTCGACCGTTGCCGGTGGTGGTGAATCTATATTATGTTTTTGGTTTGGCTTACCGTTTGAAATCCACTATCGGCAACCTATTGATTTTAATGTGGTTTTTATTATAAATCGGTTTTATCTATCAATAATTACATTTTAATCGAAAAATACAATCATAAAATTGGTCACTCGATGACTACATACTATTATCAGAAGCCGTATTGCTTCCTGTAGGTGCTATTCAAGTAAGCGAAACCCGCTGACCGCTGTTCCAGCATTGACCCCGGCTTGGGGTATAGAAACCAGCCTACACCGCCCTGAGCTGTGCGGTATAGAAATGACGCCAAAATCAAAGATGGTGCACTGGTAGAAGAAGATTAATCCTTTGAGATTATGCCAACATCAGCTATGTGAAGTTTTCTCATTTTCAACTTCATGTGGTCCCGAAGGGTCATGAGCCACCGTAGTTGGTGGATGATGTGACGGTAACGAGATGTAAGAGTTCGGCGATGCCTTCCCTAACTCACCAACAAACGTTGGCTATCTGAATTTGAGACTATGACGGACAAGACGCAGAATCTTGTTTTTGAATAGTTCGTTGCTTCAGGGTAACGTACTATTCTGGAACAATCCGCAGTTTCACTTTTATTTTAAATATTAATATTCAAATAAAAGGAAACGAGCCGAAGGCGAGTCAGCCGTAGGCTGAACATAGAAAATATATAATGTCCCTGAAATGGGAAAGGTCCCACAAGTGGCACCCCGAAGGGGCACCACGCCAATCATCAAGCAATCAACACATCACGAATTTCAGAAAATTTCTTTATTTCCAAATTCTCAGATTTCGCCATTTCTTTTCCAAAAATATCAACTTTGACACCGTTAGAAATAAGGCGAATTCCACCAAAAATTGATTCCATGTCAAACTTACAGCCGGTGCGGATTAAAAATCGGGTGATCATTGGATCAATCATTTTGCAACTTACATTCACACAATATTTCATACTCAAATCCCTTCCAACAATATTTTTTTCAATTCGCCAAATTTCACCAGCTTCACATCCTCACCGGCATATTGCTTACCAACAACGGTTTGAACGTTGGAACCAACACGGATTTTATAAGCGGGTTTCTGGTATTGGGTCTCGACATCCAAGCCCGTATCAATCCGCAAACGTTGAGCGAATCGGTCCATATCAACCCGTAATCTGCATTCATGTATTCTCACTGCAATCATAATTCACCTCATAAACAACCTTCTCATAGTCATATTTAGGTGCTTTTCAAAAGCCATATATACAAGTAGAAAACATCTTGTGAACAATTGGAGAACAACACAATGGCTTTTGTAAGAAAAAATTTCAGTCTTGAACCTGACATGGTTAAACAGATTACGGCACTATCAAAAATAACCGGCTTCAAGGTTTCTGAGCTGGTGAACGCGGCGATAGGTGAATACCTCGAACGACCAAGAAAGAAAATTGTGGTCAAGAAAAATGGTATTACCAAAACGTTTGATATTGAGTGAGGTGATGCATTATTTAAAAAAGCCACGCATATCGAGGATGAAAGGCACAATATGCGAGGCTTAAGACCAGTCCAATGTCACTAAAAACTGGTCACGATGGTAAACGGGCGAGGATTCCCAAAACCCACCGATACTATTATTTAGTCGTTGAAAAACCTCCTTTTTTCGCCCCCCATAAATACAGATATAACTAAAATGAGGTGAGCAGATATGTCAGACGAAGCATTTCCAACTGAAGCTATTCAAGCCAAAAAGACACAGTTTATTGAAACTACTAAACAAGCATTACTCGCTAAAATTCGACCATTTATTGAATACCAAGTCCGTTCAGCGGTAGCCCCCGAAACCATCAGCGATGAGCAAGAGTTAAGTCAATACTATCCCGAAGAGGTGGTGAACGAACATCAAGCCAGTGGCAAACCAAAACACCCATTTAAATCATTTGCGCAGTTTTCGAAAGAATAGCGGGGCGCAATAATGGAAGCCACCGAACCCAAGCATAAAAATTTAACTGTCACACATTTACGCCCGGAATTGCACAACCTTTTTATTGCCCTATCTGAAATTGAAGGTTGTTCACGTGCTGAGCTGCTTGAGGCGCTTTTATTCCCGTTCGTGAAAAACTGGATTGATCAGCGTGAACGAAATAATCCAAATATCGGTGAAGAGGTAATGGAATCGTTGCACCATGCAGTCAATGAGGCGTTCTTAAATCAGACCGTGATCCATTGCAGCCGCTATATGCCTCACTCAACAGTGCCAGAAGAAAAGCGCCAGATGGTAAGAGATAGAATGTTAAGGTAAAAATAAAGGGGGCTGTATCGCCCCTTTAATATTTTACAAAGAAGGTGTGTAGCTTTTTTCGGTATTAACCTCGTTTTTCGAGTTGGCGACAACATGACCAGAATGAAAACTGAGATTTATTTTTAACATTGGTAAATTGGTTTCATTGTCGTACATTTTGCATTCAAGCGAAGCGGCAAACATTTCCAACTCATCGTCACCAAGCCTTCCTTGAGCGGTACTGTAGTCCCATTTCATCAAAATATTGTCGTCGCTCTTCTTGGGTGTCGCTGTTGGCTCACCATATCTTCCCGTTAGCGTTGTAATCAATGCTTGGCGTGATTCGTTACACTCACTTAATGATGCGCCTTGATGAATACTTTGTTTGTAATCAACGTAAAAAACGGCTTTCGCGTGTGATTTAACATTGATTGAGTCGGCACGAACTGCTTTTCCCGATTTCTGATCGTACAGGGTAAATGAGCCTGTACACTCTTTATCATTTTTGCTCGAATTCTTGCGTATGTCATAGCGTGAGCTGATAGACCAAAGTTTTCTGTCTCGTGGTATTTTGAGGAAGTCGTATAGCTCATATTCACCGGGGAACTGTTCAGAAAGCTTATTGCAAGATTCCATACCGCTATCACCGGGACTAACCCCGCGAATTTCAAAGCCGCGAACGTCCTTAGCCATTGCAATGTTGGCAGCACCTGCAAGGCTTATTGCAAACATCAAAGTTTTTGTAAATTTCATCAGATTCCCTCTACATACATTCGCCGGTGGCGGCGAAGACTGGACCTATTTTCGCCATGGTTTCTTCTTCACTAAGGTTGGTAGAAAGCTTCTTCAGGTTGCCACCGTTGGTAATCTTCATGAATTCATCATGCTGGGTGTTAGTCCAGCCTTGGCTATCCAAATGATTGGCTATGCAATCTATGACTTGCTGAACTTCAGGTTGTTTGAGTATTAGGGCGTTTGTTGAGCTATCACCTTCAGCATTCATTGATGTAGTGATGACGGCTTCGGCGGTTGCTCTTGGGGCGGTGTCGGAACAGGCAGAGAGTGCAAACGCTATCCCAACCCACCAGTATCTGTTGTTCATATGGACTTCCTTCTTGCTTCCGAGATTATGGCGATATACGCGCCAAGCATAGACGTATAAGTCGAAATATAGACGTGTGGTCTGTGTTTGTCCACCGTGCGATCCCTTTCAATTCCATGCAAGTGACGGATATTGAAGAGGATTTGGCTCTTGCAGGTTAAAAATGAAGACAAGCGGAAACCCAGTGATGAGCTTTTGACGATTCTGGCGAAGAATGTCAGGGCGTTGAGAGAAGAGCGGAAACTGTCTCAGGAAGGATTAGGTGAGCTGTGTGATTTTCATCCAACTTTTATAAGTCTGATTGAAAGAAGGCAGCGAAATGTAACTATCAGCACCTTAGAAATTGTTGCCCGTGCTCTTGGGGTTGAGCCTTACCAGTTATTGCAGCCTAATGTCCGGTGATGGATAATTTGCGATTGTGATAAAGTTTCCACTGAAATTTACCGGCAAAGGAAAACTGCATGTCTGATTTTATGTTTAGAGTGGAAGAGGTAACAAGAGATGGTTTTATTGCATGGGACGCGGTAGAGGAATGCTCAGGTGATCGTTTTCCCTTGAATGTTAATGGGAGTTATGACGCTGGAAAGTTTCCAGAAATCACCGATTTTTTACTGTCAAAATATGGGATAAAATTTGATGTCAGTTACTGCGATGATGGTGGTGATAGTCTTAATAATAATGTGTGGAGCTACCACCATGGCGCGGATGTTGTCGTTGTAAAAGATATTACGCGAACTGTCTTTCGTATTTCGTCTTTAAAGTAGTTGGGAATACACCCCGAGCGAGGTGTATTCTATTTGTTTTATGCTTCGAACACTTCTTCAAATTTGACACCTGTATATCCGTGACCTGCAATAGCACAAAAAAAGTTATTCAACACATCGTCTTCGGTATCGCGAATATCAGTGCAAAAGGTTGTAGTATAGTTATCTTCCTTTATCTTGAATAAGGGTGATTTTGGCAGGTTTTCCAGTTTAAACGCTGGGGTAGTTAAACCGAATCGCATTTCACCATCATCAATTTCATATTTTGATTTTTCTGGGTCAATTGAATTGTCTGAATGTTGAAGTACATTGAAGCAGTACCATTGTTCACCATCGACCGTAAACGGTAATAGCTCACCAGATTCTTCAAGAATATCTAATAATTCGTTGGCAACATCCTCACGAAAAGCAAAGGTGCTCATTCCCAACCAAGCAATATCAGGAACAGGTTTTTCTTGTTTATCGCTCAAGTAAGCCTTGAAATGCAGCGGTAGTTTCCCTGCTAAAGAGTTGCATTTAAATTCCCAATGTTCAGAGTCATACACCGAATCTTCCGGGAACATCATTCTAAAGCTTGAGTCTGGCTTAACAGCATAAATTTTCATTCTTAGTACTCCAATGTCCCGTCACGAAGTTTTTTTGCAATCAACTTCAGCGCCACCCTGCATTCAAGTGCTGAAGTGGCGGTGCTTAGAACATTCGTTACATTGATATAATATTCATCGGTATGAACTTTTGCATGATTCGCCGCATCAGGCATTTTCTCATGTGGGATGAAACGCGCATCTCGTGGTAAATATACCCCGTTGTCAGGATCATCAATTCGAATCTTAAATTTTGCTAATATCCTTCGTGCGGCTTTCGCTTCTGGGTGAGTGCCGCTAACAATTGCATGTGCCGCCACATTCGGAGGTCTCACCAAGCCGGTAGCCTTCATATGCTTTGAAAGTCTCTTAGGGCTATGAATCTCTTTTAGAAACTGTTGGTGATTCATTCCTTTTGCATCAGCATGATATTTTGAAAGCGCAGAAAGGGCTTGAATTGTCCCCTTCATCATTAATTGATTGTAAAGCTTTGCCGCAAGGCTGGTTACTTCTTGGGTCGTCAAGTGTTTAGCTTTCTTCTCAAGAATTGGCTTCGAGTTTTTGTCGAGATGATCTTTCGCCATCTCTTTCATCTCATAATAACCAATTTGTTTTTCTGTCTCTCGGATAACTTCAATCAAACCAATCATAAGTTCATGAGGCTGAACTTCGTATACCTCCACATCAGCTTTTTTCATATCGAATAATTTCCGTTAACGATAATTTTTTTAAAATCATGACAATAATTTATTCTGATTACATATTTCACCGAAGCTTAGGTGATGCTATCGTTAGATACGTTTGCATTCGCATCACCAAATAGGCGAAATCTTTCATACCAGCGCCAAGCCATCTAATTCACGTCTAACATTATTGGGATTAATCTCTGTGGAGTCAGATGATATGAACCATTTCTCTTCATTTCTAATTGGATCAATGACAAGCCCAATATTGTAATTAGAGTTGAAAAAGTCCTTCTGGGTTTTTCTGTCCACTCCACTAAAAAATGCTCCCAAGTTTGGGTGGCTATGATACCAACCAACTACAAAGGTTTTCGCATCGCTACTTTTGTTGGCTGATTGCCAAACCGATGGGCTCATACTCAATGAAACAGAGGTGGAATCAAAGTCTTTGCTTTCAACCGAATCAGTAATGACAATAATTGTTAGACCTTCGTTTAAGTCATCAATACTAACAACGCTTCCTACCAGAAGCCCACCGAGTTCAACCTTTCTGGTTTTTAGGTGAGCCATTATTTTCTGTCGCACATAATCAGGAATTACTACTAAAGGGCAATCTGCTGTAGCGGTGATTAATTTTGCCATATCAATAGCTGACCAGCCCGTTGTCACTTCATTAACATGAAAGGCTGTAATGTCTGGCTTAACATTATTCCACTTCATGTGGTCACTAAAAATTTATGAGTACATTTAGGGCAAGTTACATTTAATTTCTTGCCAGTAGGCACTCTTAGCGATCCGTTGCACTTTGGGCAACTAACAACCTTTTTCTGCTCCTCCTTGCTATCCATATTGCTCCAAGACATTTTTTTCTTGGGTTCTTCTTTAACAATTAGTTTGTCGGTTGGGAACGAATTGGGGTGTTTTCTAACGGCGCTTCTATACCAGCTTAAAGCCTGTCCGTTAGCCGGGGAGCGTTCATTCAAAATTGTTTCGTCAAATGTGATTATTTGAATTATTCGTCTAACCAATAGGTCAAGTCCCTGAGTGGGTAGCCATTTAGTCCCGAAACAAATCTTTCCTGAATTATATACGTTTGGATGGTAAATAGGAGTGGTAATAGTCGCGGAAGGCTCTTGAAAAGGATAGCGGCTAAGCAGCTCGATTTTAACTTCTGTTTTTTGTTGAATCTTTTTAGGAAAATCGCTTGAAGGTGCTGTCGGGTAATCTATTTCAAGCACTATCTTGTTCGCCGGATTTCCAGAAGTAGATTTGACCTTAACCCGACCATTAACAGACTTCGAAAGTTCATCAATTTTTCGAAGGTCTTGTTTTATCCGTTCGGCAGAGATTGTCATTATTTACCCCGCAACAAGAACTGGTTGAACCTCAAGGACATCGCCATCTTTGATGTCACTATCACCCAAGGTTGAATTAGGTGTAATTGTTTTTCCTGAAGTGGTGCTGACTAAGCTGTAGTCGGTGTCGGTAGGCAATGACCAATTGTCAACAGAGGCTTGGATTACATCAGCGCCTGTATTACTGGCATCAAGTGTCACTTCAGCTTTTCGTGTTTGATCGGCGGTTCTAATAATTACATTAATTTCTGACATTCTACTTACCCCAGTTCAATAATTGATGTTCGTTCTTCTGTGTCAATGCGAATGAACTTTACAGGGAGGGTCTTTCCCGAAAAGTTCTCTACAAGTTCGTTTATCGAAAAGCTGTCTTTAATGGTTATGTCTACGCTGTCATTGCTGCATGTTTTGCAATTGGTCAAGGTGGAGTCAAATTTAGCGGCTTTCTCAAAAACAATGGTCGAATCTTCTTCGTTGGGTTGGCAGTCCACGCAGCGATATGAAATCAATATTGGGTCGCTGGTGGTAATATCTACGTCTTCACCAAATGAGAAGTTGCTCTCAATTAGGGCTGATCCTTTAGCTATGGAGATATGATCCCGAATTGAGGAACATGCAGGGCAGGAACTACTTTGCTCAATCACGCTGACAGTTGATTTTCCCGTGAACGTGTCGATTAGTATTCGTTTTGCATCATGCTGCGAATCGCCTCTAATTAAATTGAGAGCGTTAGCAACAGCGAGTGATCCGGTAAGACTTGATGTAACAATGGTTGTGGGTATTTTTTTCTCAATAAAAGAAATCTTTTTTAACCATCCACATGAATATCTGTTTTGCATTCTTTCATAGGCGCTATTCGGGAGATTGCATTCATAACAGGCTATATGCCTACCTGATTTAAAAGGAAAAACCTCAATTTGACTAAACTTGCTGTCAATTCCGGTGTTGATCAAGTTGGTGCCTGTTAATAGGCAAAGCTGATTTAACTTAATACGTGCCTCGAAATTATCAACGCAACATAGAATGCAGTCATAAGATTTTGCCTGATCAAAAGTTAGCAGATCCCAAAAATCGCCAGTAAATACATTTACATCTATGTTCGGGTCCAATTCTTGGATTCGCTTACCTGCAATTTCGGCTTTACTTGATCCAACATCAGATTCTCTAAATAGAACGCTTCTTGTCAGGTTGTGGATTTCAATCGTGTCAAAGTCAAATAGGTCAATCTTTCCCACGCCAAGTAAAGCAAGGTTTTTTGAAACCTCATTGCCAACGGCACCGCATCCTATGACCGCAAAGGATGAGGCTTTTACATCGTCTTGTGAAAACCAATCTATTAATGAATGTCTTTGATAGCGGTTGGTTTTCATCGTTCAAGTTCCTTTTTTATTTGTTCTACCGCTTGGTTTAGAAGCTTTGACAACTCCTCGCCATGTCCAGACATGAAGTTATCTGTTCTATCAGGATGATAAAGGCGCATCTTTTTTCTATACGCTTTTTTTACCTCATCCATGGTAGCCCCATATTCAATTCCAAGTCGCTCATAAGGATTTTGCGACCTCAGCTTTTCAAGCTGGTTCTGATAGTTCGTGTCTATGTTTTTCCATTTCATTATTCAACACTCAATATCATAGATTTTTCAGATACTATTATTTCGTAACCAAATTTTGGATGCTTGATCACCAGACCACGAACTTTGACTTTTCTACCAGCAAGGCTATGGATATATCGTGAACCGCCAACTTTTCGAACCCCGTCACGGAAGAAGACAAGTTTAAAGCCTTTAACCCAAGATTTATCTTCAAACATCACTGCAAAGTCGTTACCCCTTCGGCTTTCGTTTACTTTATGTACTCGACCTTCAAAAGTTACAACTGAGCCTTCATGTTGCTTGTAGTTCTGAAGGGTAACAACGTTAGGGGTATAGTCTCTGCCGCCAGTAGATTTACTTGCCCCAATGACAGCGATAATGTTGGTGGATTGGCAAGATACACACTGAGAGTTATTAGCCTCTCTTAGTATCTGAAGACTCTCTGTGTGGTAGTAAACCTTACATGATTGGCACTGGTGCAGCCCTAAACTTTTATCAAGTGGCGCACCTGTGAAGGCATCATGTAAACCTTCTAAGTCAGCCTCTGCCGGAACACTTCCTGTATTTGTTGGTGTGCTGGTTGTTTTAAAGCTTATATTAGAATTGCCCCGACTACGGGATGATGGTCGAAACGTCTCTGTATTCTGTTTCGGCTTGGGGGCTGTATTCGGTGTGTAGGTAGTTTGGCTTTCCCTGTGCGGCGGCTTCCGTCCAGTGACCTTTCCGACGATAACAATAAGGAGCCATATACCACCGATGATTAAGAATATTTCCATAGTTATGATCTGTTTTTATTTTATCCGTGCATACCACTCGTCTATGGCTTGTTTTATAAAGTCAGTTTTACTTAAATTTTCTGAAGAACAAATATTGTCCAGCTTGTCGGCGGCTTCACGATTAAGGACCACCTGAAGGCGTTTCTTCTCGCCCTTTGTTATCTGTTCTCGGTAGCGTTGTTGCCGTTGCGTTGTGGTTTTATCCACGGTGAAGCCCCTAAGCTAATTCGCGTTACACTGTAACGAATTTCGGGGCTTTGGTCGAAGGGATTTTGAAGGGGCATTATTTGCGTTTATTCTTGCGCCATTCCCACGGTGGCACACGCTCACCTTCGGGTAGTCGCCACAATCCACGCTGTGCCGCTTTGGCTTCATCCTGTAGTTTGAACAATTGACTGTCCTTGGCGTATCGCGGATACACCCAACAGTTGCCAGATTCAACTAAGTGGCGGTTGATGTTCATATCCTTTATATACACGCGCCCCACAGTTCTCCCGTAGCGGTCAACATCCATCACTTTGACTTTGATCGGCTCACCGGTGAGAACTGTCTTCAATGCTTCAGTAGCGTTGCGTCCCCATGGCTGCGCACGTTCAGGACAGTCTATCCCGGCGAACCTTATTTTCACCTGCTCTTCGTCGCTGGTGAGTATGGTAATGGTGTCACCGTCTGCGACTCTGACCACCTTGCCGGTGATGGAATCGGCGGCGAAGGCGGCGGACGTTGCGAAAGTTAGGAATACGGCTAAAAGATATTTTTTCATGTGGATATGATAGCAAAATCCGTGTAAGTCACTGAATATAAAGAATTATTATTTTACGGGTAAATGTTCCCAATAATGGATAGGCTGGGTAGTCCGTTGGATAGATGTACCTCGACGGTAACGGGTGGTGCAGATACGCCGGTTTGGGCGCGAGTGTGTACGATAGCGAGTGACATGGCATTCCCTGCTGAAGTCGTCGGTATGGCGTGCTCTCCCTGAGCATCACGTTAGGTTGCTGCGACTATTTGTTTATTTCTGGTAGTTTATTTCTCGTCTTCCTGTTCAGAAAGTAACGAGGCGACGTCTTGCTCAAGTTTATCTAATTTTTCTCGCGTGCGCTGCAATACAGCGGTCTGCGCGTCGAATTCTTCACGCGTAACCAAATCAAGGCGTGACAAGGCTGATTGCATTGCGAGCTTGGCCTGAGCCTTTACTTCCGGCGCAATATCTTGTTCAGAAAGAAATTTATTGGCTTGCTCTAACAGTTTTAATACAGGCGTAATCGGTACCATACAGCGCTGCCTCAATGGGCTGAGAGTGGACTGAACTCCAGCTAGTGTATCGTGATTTGTAACGAAATTCAGTAAGTTGCTGACGTGCTAGATGCCAAAACGGTATGATCACGGGCTTAGACTCAATTTGCGGCGGTGACGCAGCCGTTACTAAACAACACGACACAATGAATGATGCACTTCCTTTAACCACTCTTAAGCCGCTGCGAGAGTGGGAAGCTAAGCTTGCTTTAGAATTCGCGCAACGTGAGAAAACAGTTGTGTTGAGGGCTAAGCACCTCGGCCCGTTGCGAATCCAGCGCCCATTTTATCCTGAAGGCGATTGCTGCCACTGCTATGTGTTGCACCCGCCGGGTGGCATGGCGCCGGGTGATACGTTAACACTGTCGGCCGAGTTGCCAGAAGGTACGCAAGTATTACTCACGACCCCTGCCGCCGGAAAAGTCTACACCAGCGATCAGCATGGTCATCCCCAATATCAGGGCATTCATGCCTCGGTGGCGGCGAATGCCTGCCTTGAGTGGTTGCCCCAGGAAACGATTGTGTTTTCGGGTGCGAAAGCTGAGTTACAAAATCATTTTCACCTTCGGGATAATGCAAACCTCATAGCATGGGATTTTGTCTGTTTGGGTCGCCGTGCCAGTGGCGAACAGTTCTCGCACGGAGATTGCATTCAATTAATCGAAGTGACGCGAGACAATCGTCTCGTCCTGCGCGAACGAACGCAATGGCTCGGTGGTAGTGACGCGCTAGCAGCGCATTGGGGTATGGGCGGGCATGTTGTCTCTGGTACTCTGATTGCGAGTGTCGAGGCAAGTCGCCAGCAGATAGATGACTGGCGAGATGGTTTATCCCAGCGCAACTTTGTTGGCGAATGGGGAATGACGCAAAAACCAGGCTTTTTTGTTGCACGCTTTTTGGGCCAATCACCTGAGCAGGGGCGACGTGGTTTTGAATATTTATGGAGCCAGCTGCGCCCACTCGTCAACGGGCGTGAAATCTGTAGACCTAGAATTTGGAATACGTAAATCAGCCGAAAACGGCAACGACTACGTTCACCAAAAAATATCGATCTTGTTGAGGAAATATTATGGAGTTAACCCCGAGAGAAAAAGATAAATTGCTGCTTTTTACTGCAGCTCTTGTTGCAGAGCGACGTAAGGCGAAAGGGTTGAAGCTTAATTATCCTGAAGCTATGGCGATTATTTCTGCAGAAGTCATGGAGGGTGCGCGTGAGGGGAAAACTGTCGCTGAATTAATGGATTATGGTCGAACCATTTTGAGTGCCGATGATGTGATGGATGGCATACCCGAGATGATTCATGAAGTCCAAGTTGAAGCGACATTTCCCGATGGTACAAAACTCGTGACGGTGCATAACCCAATCGTCTAATGCAAACGCTTTCTTTTAAGGGAGTTACACATGATTCCAGGTGAATTTGATATTCAAGCGGGTGATATTGAGCTCAATGCGGGCCGGCCGACTATCACTATTACTGTTGAAAATAGCGGCGACCGCCCGATACAAGTCGGTTCTCACTACCACTTTTTTGAAACCAACCCTGCGTTAAAATTTGATCGAGAAAAAACTAAAGGTTTTCGTTTAAATATTGCGGCGGGAACGGCAGTACGATTCGAGCCAGGGCAGGATCGCGAAGTAGAATTGGTGCAAATCGCCGGTAACAAAACTATCTACGGATTCCGTGGCGAAGTGATGGGTAAATTGTAATTGCGATGTGCAAACGAATAGTCAATAGAATTCTCAACGGAGAAGCGTCATGAGCAAAATTGATCGCCGAGCCTATGCCGACATGTTTGGTCCTACAGTAGGAGACCGCGTTCGCCTAGGCGATACAGAATTATGGATTGAGGTTGAAAAAGATTTTACAACCTATGGCGAAGAAGTGAAATTTGGCGGGGGAAAAGTCATTCGCGATGGAATGGGACAGAGCCAAAAGGCGAGTAACGAGACCCCCGATACTGTGATTACTAACGTGCTGATTATTGATCACTGGGGCATTGTAAAAGCCGATGTGGCAATAAAGGATGGTCGCATTTCTGCAATCGGTAAAGCAGGTAACCCAGATATTCAGCCCGATGTTGATATCGTACTGGGGCCGGGTACTGAAGCCATAGCTGGTGAAGGTCAAATACTGACAGCCGGTGGAATCGACGCGCACATCCATTTTATATGCCCGCAACAAATTGAAGAAGCACTAATGAGTGGTGTGACCACTATGTTGGGCGGCGGTACCGGACCGGCAACAGGGACGAATGCAACAACCTGTACACCGGGACCATGGCACATTCATCAAATGCTCAAAGCGGCTGAAGCCTTTCCAATGAATTTAGGTTTTCTAGGAAAAGGTAATGCCAGTTTGCCTGCGGGGCTTAATGAGCAAATTGAAGCCGGTGCAATGGGTTTAAAATTGCATGAGGATTGGGGTACGACGCCTGCGGCGATCGACAATTGCTTAACCGTTGCAGAAAACTATGATATTCAGGTGGCCATTCACACAGACACTCTGAACGAATCTGGTTTTGTTGAAGACACGCTGGCAGCATTTAAAGGCCGCACTATTCACACATACCATACCGAAGGTGCAGGTGGTGGTCATGCACCGGATATTATTAAAGCCTGCGGTGAAGATAACGTGTTGCCGTCATCAACTAATCCGACGCGACCTTATACCATTAACACGGTTGATGAACATCTCGACATGTTGATGGTATGCCATCATCTGGACCCAAACATACCAGAAGATGTAGCCTTTGCCGACTCGCGTATCCGTAAAGAAACTATTGCAGCCGAAGATATACTTCACGACCTCGGCGCGTTTTCAATGATAGCCTCTGATTCGCAAGCGATGGGACGTGTGGGTGAGGTCGTTACGCGTACCTGGCAGACGGCACACAAAATGAAAGTGCAACGTGGCGCGTTAGAACAAGATTCTGAGCGATCTGATAATTTTCGTGTTAAACGTTATGTTGCCAAGTACACCATAAACCCCGCTATTAGCCACGGCATTGATCACGAGGTAGGGTCAATAGAAGTGGGTAAGCTTGCTGACTTAGTACTTTGGAAGCCAATGTTTTTTGGTACTAAACCATCATTGATTCTAAAGGGGGGTGCAATTGCAGCTGCACCAATGGGTGATCCCAATGCGTCAATACCAACGCCTCAGCCGGTTCATTATCGGAGTATGTTTGGTAGTTTTGGTGCGTCTCGCCTAGCGACGTCGGTAAACTTTGTTAGCCAAGCTGCAATCAGTAATGGTACAGCGGACACACTCGGGATAAGCCGACGTATGGTACCTGTCAAAAATTGTCGTACTGTGAAAAAAGCCAACATGATTCACAATGCCTACCAGCCGCACATGGAAGTTCACCCTGAAACTTATGAAGTGCGTGCTGATGGGCAACTATTAGTGTGTGAGCCAATGGCGGTCTTGCCGCTCGCGCAGCGTTACTTTTTATTTTAGACATATCAGTCTTGAAGTAGAGTCAATTAAATTTAACGAGAAATAATGTGATTGAGTGCTATCAATTTAAAGCCGGAGACGGTATCCAATATCAAGATGAAGTCGAGCTCACATTTGAGCAACGTCAAAAAAGTCGTGCGCAGGCGACCACTAAAAAAGGTGAGCAAGTGGGTTGGTTTTTAGAGCGCGGCCATGTGTTAGCCGACGGAAGTCTGCTGGTTGGCAAGAGTGGAGAAGAGATTAGAGTATCAGCCGCGCCAGAAACCTTATCGGTGGTGAGTTCGGCGGAACCACTCCAATTGCTTCGTGCAGCGTATCATTTAGGGAATCGTCATGTACCGCTGCAGGTGACTTTAGAGTGTTTGTGTTATCAGCACGACCATGTACTCGATGACATGGTCAAAGGCCTCGGCTTAAAGGTGGAATGTCAGCAACGGCCCTTTAACCCAGAAAATGGTGCATATCACTCGAGTGGCCATCATCATTCTCATGACCACGCGCATTAATCATGACGAGTAACGCGACTTCAGCATCACTTGTTCACTTAATGCATTTGGTTAGCCCTGCACTACCGGTGGGTGCTTATGCGTATTCACAAGGGTTTGAAAGTGCCGTCGAGTTTGGCTGGGTTCATGATGCGGGTTCTACCGAGGATTGGTTACGCAATGTTATGCAGTACAATATTGCACAGCTCGATGCGCCTGTATTGATGCGTCTATATGATGCTTGGCAAAGTGACGATGTTCGTCAAGTCATTTACTGGAATGACTTTATCCTCGCATCACGAGAGACCAAAGAGTTATTGCTTGAAGACTCACAAATGGGCCAAGCATTATGGCGTCTCTTGAAAGAGCTAGACATTGATGGCGCGAAAAAATGGCAGCCAAGCACAACGAGTTTTACATCTATGTTTGCGCTAGCGGCATCACACTATACCGTGGCAAAAGAGAGCTGCATTGAAGGCTTTGTCTGGAGCTGGTTGGAAAACCAAATGCAAGCTGCAATCAAGTTAGTCCCTCTGGGGCAGACGCAAGCAAATCAGTTGTTAGTCAACTTGATTCCTGAAATCCCTGGTCTGTGTTTACAGGCCGCGGCTATTGATGACGCAGCGGTTGGCAATAGCTCACCAAGAATCGCGGTTGCTTCTATGCAACACGAAACACAATACTCGCGACTATTTCGTTCTTAAATAAAATTCTAAACATTGTAAATGATAGGTGTTCAGTCTATGAAAAAACCAGCCTTACGACTTGGCATTGGTGGGCCAGTCGGCTCCGGTAAAACAGCACTCGTAAAAGCACTGTGTGCAGAGATTAAGGATAAATTTGATGTTGCGGTGATCACCAACGATATCTACACGCGTGAAGATGCGGAATTTTTACTGCGTAATGAAGCGCTAGATGAAGATCGCATTATTGGCGTAGAAACGGGCGGTTGCCCCCACACAGCGATCCGGGAAGATGCTTCAATGAATCTTTCAGCTGTTGCTGAGCTGCAACAGCGCTTTCCTGACTTAGATGTGATTTTGATAGAAAGCGGTGGTGACAACCTTGCTGCTACATTTAGCCCTGAATTATCGGATCTGACGTTGTATGTTATCGATGTCTCGGCAGGCGACAAGATTCCTCGTAAGGGTGGGCCGGGTATTACCAAATCGGATTTACTTATTATCAACAAAACAGACCTCGCACCATTGGTGGGCGCAGATTTGGGCGTAATGGACAGAGACGCTAAAAAAATGCGCGGTGAAAAACCGTTCATTTTTACCAATCTCAAGTCAGGGGACGGGTTGTCAGAGGTCATCAGCTTTATTGAAGAGGAAGGGATGTTGACGCCTGCTATAGCGTGATTAGCCTGCGTTGTAAGCAATGACATTAAATCGCTCACTATTGGTGCGAGCCAAGTGCATCGAAAGATTTATGCGCACCATTAGTGAGCAACCCCTTCTCGTTAACTTGAGAAAAGCAATGTTTAGCGCTGTGAAGATGTTGTCGGGTTGACAAATTATCTAATAAAAACAATAAGTTAACTGCTAAAAACAAACGCTGACAGTCTGTTGGCACCAAACCTGCTATTAATCCCCCCGCGGCAACCCTGCCGAAAACAATCACCAATTGGGGGCTTAAAATGAGCAACAATTTAAAAAAATGGATGCGACGCAGTGGTGCAGTATTGGCTGGTGTCTCGATGTCCATGACCGCAGCAATAGCGGATGCAGCAGATACAATTAAAGTTGGCGTATTACATTCTATGAGCGGGCCTTTGGCTATCAGTGAAACCACACTAAAAGATACCGTTCTGATGTTGATCGAAGCACAAAACGCTAAAGGCGGTGTTATGGGTAAACAGCTGGAAGCGGTTGTTGTTGATCCAGGTGATGAAAAAGCGGATTGGTCAAAGTTTGGTGTTAAAGCACGCGAGCTTCTTGAAGTGAATGAAGTGGATGTTATTTTTGGTTGTTGGACATCAGTTTCACGTAAATTCACCTTGCCTGTTGTGGAAGAATTGAACGGTTTGTTGTTCTACCCAGTGCAGTACGAAGGTGAAGAATCTTCACGCAACATTTTCTACACGGGCGCAGCGCCTAACCAGCAAGCAATTCCTGCTGTTGATTACTTGATGGAAGAGGAAGGTGTTGAGCGTTGGGTGCTCGAAGGTACTGACTATGTTTATCCTCAAACCACCAACAAAATCCTTAAAGCTTATTTGATGAGCAAAGGTGTAGCTGAAGAAGACATTTCAGTGAATTACACGCCTTTCAGCTTCTCTGACTGGTCTACCCGTGTTTCTGAAATTAAAAAGTTTGGCTCAGCTGGTAAAAAGACCGCTGTGGTATCAACCATTAACGGTGATGCGAACGTGCCTTTTTATAAAGAACTGGGTAACCAAGGCATTACAGCAGACAATATTCCCGTTGTTGCGTTCTCTGTAGGTGAAGAAGAACTCAAAGGCTTCGATACCGCACCACTCGTGGGTCACTTGGCGGCATGGAACTACTTCCAAAGTGCTGAAGCTGACGTTAACGAAGAGTTTATCGAGAAGTGGGTAGCGTTCGCCAAAGCAAACAACATTAAAGGGCCATACGTTACAAACGACCCAATGGAAGCCACTTATATTGGATTCAATGCTTGGGTTAAAGCGGTTGAGAAAGCGAAGTCTGCAGAAGTTGATAAAGTAATTCCTGCTATGTACGGCATTAAAGTGCCTAACTTAACAGGTGGCACTGCAGAAGTATTGCCAAACCATCACTTCACAAAACCTGTATTGATTGGCGAAATTCAAGCTGACGGTCAATTCGAAATTGTTTCGCAAACCGAAGAAGTTCCTGGTGATGCATGGACTGACTTCTTGCCTGAGAGCGCGAAGATCGAGTCTAACTGGCAGGATCCAGCCATCAATTGCGGTAATTACAATACCGAAACCAAAAAGTGCTCGGGTCAAAACTTCTAAGACCTAAGGCATTTCTTTGCAATAAATATCACCTCGCAACAGGGTTGCGAGGTGATTTAAAAATAAAAATTGCCTTCGTTTGAGGAGATCTCCTACTCCTCCTGAACATCGGTTCGGTGCCACATGAAAATATTCCACAAGCTATTGTGTTTTAGCGTCGGTCTATTGATGACCACAATAAGCATTGCACAAGAGTTCGAAACACAAGCGGCCCTTTTTCCCGATAGCTCGCGAAAAGAACTAGTAGGGCTTATCGAAGGTCTAGCGAAAGTCGACGACCCTAGATCTCTAACGACGCTTAAAGCACTGTTAGATGCACGTCTATATTACGAGAAAAGCAGTAAACAGCTTTTTGTCTTTGATAAAGACCAGGACCTCGCAACTGATTTGCTAACCGGTGAGCTTGATAACAGTGTAGATACCGGTGAGCTAACGAAAATTCGAATTACCAATAAAATACGTCGTGCACTGAAAAGCAATATCGCCATTCTCGAGCTACAGAGTAAATCCCAAGCGTTGCGACTCGAAGCGGCCAAGAACTTGGCAGCGAATCCAGATGCAGATCTCAGAGAGCACATTGCGGTCGCCATTGAGACTGAAAAATCGAGTGCGGTTCTTGACTATTTGAATTTATCGTTAGGTTTGATCGACATCTATAGCGACGATCAGGCGCTGCGCATGTCCGCGGCAAAAGCATTAAGTAGTACGGTTCAGCCAGAAGCGGTTGCGATCTTAAACACACTTGCGGAAAAAGATGAAGACGGTAACTACCTAGAAAGCAATACGGAACTTGCGGCATTTGCTGAACAGTCATTGGATAGTATTAATGCCAAGCTTGGGTTCTTTAAATTCTCAGAGAATTTATTGTTTGGCGTAAGCCTGGGGTCCATCTTACTTTTGTCCGCTATTGGTCTCGCGATCACCTTTGGCGTGATGGGGGTGATTAATATGGCGCATGGTGAAATGATTATGCTTGGCGCCTACACCACCTTTGCTATCCAGCAGCTATTTCCTAATTTCTTAAATTATTCGTTGATTATCGCGATTCCTGCTGCGTTTATCGTCTCTGGGTGTATGGGTATTTTGATTGAGCGAGTTATTATCCGCCACTTGTATGGACGCCCTCTCGATACCTTGTTGGCTACGTTTGGCGTGAGTTTGGTGTTGCAGCAATTAGTGCGCACGGGTTATAGCTCCAACAACGTGTCTGTCGCAACACCCGATTGGGCTGCGGGCTTTTGGCAACTCAATGGTGCACTCTCGCTCACTTACAATCGAATTTATATTCTGATTTTTAGTTTGGTGGTATTGGCTTTGTTGGCGTTGTTGCTGAAAAAAACCATGGTCGGGTTGCAGATGCGCGCCGTGACGCAAAACCGCGGCATGGCAAACTCAATGGGAATTAAGTCTAGCTGGGTTGATGCTATGACCTTTGGTCTAGGTTCGGGTATCGCGGGTATTGCAGGTGTCGCGTTAAGTCAAATTACCAGTGTTGGACCTAATCTCGGACAAACACTCATTGTCGATTCCTTTATGGTTGTGGTTTTCGGCGGCGTTGGAAATATTATGGGCACCTTTATG
The DNA here is from genome assembly GCA_033852115.1 of Cellvibrionaceae bacterium. Lineage (GTDB taxonomy): Bacteria > Pseudomonadota > Gammaproteobacteria > Pseudomonadales > Cellvibrionaceae > JAWSVE01. The sequence goes on from JAWSVE010000002.1 coordinate 204,479, forward strand.
GGCGCGTTGATACTTGGTGTGTCTAACAAGTTTATGGAACCGTATACCGGCGCGGTGATCGCCAAGATATTGATACTAGTATTTATTATTCTCTTTATTCAGTGGCGTCCTAGAGGCTTGTTTGCCTTGAAGGGTCGGTTTGTTGAAGATTAATTAGGTTTTGTAGCATGTTTAGACAATCAATAATTCTTCAAACTATTCAGAAAGATAGTATTGGAAAGTACGTGCTCGGCTTTGTCCTGTGTTTGGGAATCATTATTCCGTTGCTCAATGTAATGGTTCCACAGGAATCAACGTTTGGTGTATCGACTTATACCATTACATTGCTGGGGCAAATTTTGTGTTTTGCCATTTTGGCCCTGGCGTTGGATTTGGTGTGGGGCTACTGCGGTATATTAAGTCTTGGCCATGGCGCTTTCTTCGCTCTCGGTGGCTACGCTATGGGCATGTACCTTATGCGTCAAATTGGCGATAGAGGTGTGTACGGCAATCCTGAGTTGCCCGATTTCATGGTATTCCTTAATTGGGATTCCTTGCCCTGGTATTGGTACGGCTTCGACAATTTCGGCTTTGCCATGCTAATGGTGATTATGGTGCCTGGCCTCTTGGCTTATGTATTTGGTTGGTTGGCTTTCCGCTCTCGTGTGACCGGTGTGTATTTTTCAATTATTTCCCAGGCGTTAACCTATGCGCTGATGCAAGCGTTCTTTATGAATGATTTCGGTTTTGGCGGAAATAATGGTTTAACTGATTTTAAAGACTTGCTGGGTTTTAGCGTTCAAGCGGATAGCACGCGTTCGTTTCTGGTGTTTTTTGCGGCCATTGTGTTGTGTCTTTCCTATATCGTTTGCAAGTTGATAGTTACTAGTAAATTCGGACGTGTACTGATTTCAATTCGAGATGCTGAAAGTCGCAGTCGGTTTTTGGGTTACAAAGTTGAGCACTATAAACTTGTGATTTTTGTGTTTTCTGCTGCTCTTGCTGGCATAGCTGGCGCAATTTATGTACCTATGATGGGTGCTATTAGTCCTGCTGAATTCAGTCCTATTAACTCCATTGGTATTGTCATCTTTGTCGCGCTAGGTGGCCGTGGCACATTGTATGGTGCGATTGTTGGCGCAATTGTTATTACTTACGCAAAGGCAATCTTTACTACGGCATTCCCAGAGTTATGGCTGTTCGCCTTAGGGGCGCTGTTTGTATTAACCACCATGTATATGCCCAAAGGGCTTGCAGGTATAGCACAAAATATCATTGATAAAATGAAAGAAAAAAGAACTATGCAGCAACCCAACCGCGTAGAAGGCGATAGTGTGGGGTCGACAAAATGATAGAGACAAAACACCTAGATCAAGTAACCAGTATTCTGTACCTGAGTGGCGTAACGAAATCGTTTGATGGTTTTAAAGCGATTAACAACTTATCGCTAACCATCGCGCCTGGCGAACTACGAGCGGTTATCGGACCAAATGGCGCAGGGAAAAGCACCATGATGGATATCATTACAGGAAAAACCCGGCCTGATGTTGGTGATGTACGTTTTAAAGATACCATCGACCTGACCACACACGATGAGGCGGACATTGCGAACATGGGCATCGGTCGTAAATTCCAAAAGCCTACAGTAGTGGAAAGTCTGACGGTTTGGGAAAACTTAGACCTGGCGTTAGCGGGCAATCGCAACGTACTGCAAACGTTGTTTTACAAGCCAACTGACGAGCAACGACAACGTATTCACGAGTTGATTGACTTAATAGGTTTGCAAGACAAGGCGGATGATTTAGCCGCTAATTTGTCGCACGGACAAAAACAATGGTTAGAAATCGGTATGTTGTTTATTCAGGACCCAGAAGTATTGTTGGTGGATGAACCTGCCGGTGGGATGACGGATACAGAGACGATGGAAACTGCAAAGCTGTTAAAAGAGATTAGCAAGCAGCACTCAGTCGTTGTTGTAGAGCACGATATGGATTTCGTACGAGCGCTAGATTGTAAAGTCACCGTTCTGCATGAGGGCAGTGTGCTCGCCGAGGGCGATTTGGATACGGTATCGTCTAATCCTCGTGTCGTTGAAGTATATCTGGGGCGCTGAGTCATGTTAAAAGCAGAAAATATCGATTTATATTATGGCGCTAGCCAGGCACTACAGAACGTTAGCCTAAGTGCAAAAAAAGGTGAGATAACCTGTGTACTGGGTCGCAACGGGGTAGGTAAAAGTAGCTTGATGCAGGCCATCACAGGGCGTCAGCCAATTCGTACGGGTACTGTGACCTGGGAAGGTAAGGATATCAACAAACTAAGCGCGGCAGACCGTGCACGGCAAGGCATCTCTTATGTTCCACAGGGCCGACAAATTTTTTCTCAGCTGACGGTGTTAGAGAATCTCAAAAGTGGTTTTGCTGCCTTGCCACGCGGCCAACGAAAAATCGATGATGAGATCTATAGCTTGTTTCCCGTGTTGCAAGAAATGCTGCATCGCCGAGGCGGTGATTTGTCCGGTGGCCAACAGCAGCAGCTTTCTATCGCGCGTGCATTGGTCATGAAGCCTCGCTTGCTTATCCTGGATGAGCCAACGGAAGGTATCCAGCCGTCAATCATCAAAGATATTCACAACGTCATTACTATCCTAAAAGAACGTGGTGAGATGGCTATTTTGTTAGTCGAACAATATTTTGAATTTGCCCGTGCACTCGCTGATGAGTATTCGGTGATGGATCGCGGTGAAGTGGTTTTATCTGGCTTAGCGGCTGAAATGGAAGAAGATAAAGTCCGTGCACATATGACCGTCTAGATTGGCACCTGGCGCCTAAAACAATGTTTCACGCGTTGCCTTTGGGCGCCTTCGGTGCATCCTTTCTTTAAGTTTCCTGCTTAATTGTTTAATAACCAATCAATACCTCGTGCTAAACCCTTAAAACTATTGCTTCTGCTCTTTATTAGGGCGTGAAACTGGTGCATATTGTGGCCCGCGCGCTATTGTTGGGCGTATATGTGCGGTTGCAAGCCAAAAAATCTCCGGTTTTGGCTGTAACACATTGACGAATAAGGATTTTTTCGTAGTGGCACGCTGTATGCTTTAGGGTAGGGCGCGATACAACATTATCGAAGCTGCAACGGTGATCGCACCATCGCGACGCAAGCGCAGATAACGTAATAACAAAATGAAAATCACTATCATTCTTGGAGACTAAAAAACATGAAAATGACTAAATCATTGACTTGTACCTTAGCAGCTACCGCAATCGCGGCGTCTGCAGCGTTTGCACCTGTTGCGAATGCTGAAGTTAGTGCATCAGTTGGCGTTGCTAACATGTACTTGTGGCGTGGTTATGATCTAGGTGACGGCAGTGCAGCTGTATCTGGTGATATCACCGTTAGTGGTGCAGGTTTCTACGCTGGTATTTGGGGCACTTCTGGTGATGACTCTTTGGGTTCTGAGTACGACCTTTATGTCGGCTGGGGCGGCGAGTTTGGCCCTGTTAGTGTTGACCTAAGCGTTTTGTCATACGTTTATCCAGATGCTACTTATGACACTTTAATCGATCCACTGTTCGCTTATATCCCTGCTCGAGACGACACTGTTGGTGATCTGTCTGAAGCGATCTTATCTGTTGGTATCGGCCCTGTTGCAGTGACCTACTACGACAACATTGCTGGCGGACCTGGTTACAGCTACTACACCATCGCTGGTTCTATCGGTGATTTCGGTATCCTAGTTGGCCAACACCACAACGACGGCGGTGAGAACGACGATCCTGTACATTTGGACCTTTCTTACTCTTACAACGATAACTTGAGCTTCACTATCAGTAAGTTTATCGAAGACGAAGAAGGTGTTGATGACAACATGCAATTCCTTGTTTCTTACTCTCTTCCTATTGAATAAGGCTTGAGTCTGTAAAAAGCTGGTTTCGGCCAGCTTTTTACTCGGCTTTAACAGTTAGACATTTTTATCGCCGAGTATTGAAGCCAATCAACCTGAGGAAACCCTTATGAAATTAGTAACAGCAATTATTAAACCTTTTAAGCTTGATGCTGTTCGTGAAGCACTTTCAGAAATCGGTGTACAGGGTATTACCGTGACTGAAGTAAAAGGTTTTGGCCGACAAAAAGGTCACACAGAATTGTATCGCGGCGCTGAGTACGTGGTGGATTTTCTACCTAAGACCAAAATTGAAGTTGCCGTTGGCGACTCTCAAGTTGACAGCGTTGTTGAGTCAATTAGTAAAACAGCACATAGCGGAAAAATTGGTGATGGGAAGATCTTCATTTCGCCGCTAGAGCAAGTCATTCGTATTCGCACCGGCGAAAACGGCGAAGACGCTCTATAACGAATAATCGCAATTCCGGAGAATCGCTATGGATTTACAAAATCAAATTTTTGAATTGCAGTACGCCATGGACACATTTTATTTCTTAGTGTGTGGCGCACTGGTTATGTGGATGGCCGCAGGCTTCGCAATGCTTGAAGCTGGGCTCGTTCGCGCAAAGAACACAACTGAAATTTTGACCAAAAACGTCGCTCTGTTTGCCGTTGCTTGTACTATGTACTTAATCTGCGGTTACCATTTTATGTACGACGGCGGCCTATTCCTTTCTGGCGTAACAACTGTTGGCGGAATGGATGATGCAGCTATTGCGGGCATTCTTGAGGCGTCCAACGAAGCTGGTTTCGGAGACATGGGTGAATACTCAGGAGCTTCTGACTTCTTCTTCCAAGTCGTTTTCGTTGCAACCGCGATGTCGATTGTATCGGGTGCGGTTGCTGAGCGTATGAAGCTTTGGGCTTTCCTTGCTTTCGCGGTTGTTATGACCGGTGTCATCTACCCAATCGAAGGTGGTTGGACTTGGGGTGGCAAAAGCGTCTTTGGTCTATACGAATTGAGCTATAGCGATTATGCGGGTTCAGGTATTGTTCATATGGCGGGTGCGGCTGCTGCGCTTGCTGGCGTATTGGTACTCGGTGCTCGTAAAGGTAAATACGGTGCCAACGGCGAAATCAACGCTATTCCAGGTGCAAACCTTCCTTTAGCAACCTTGGGTGCTTTCATCCTCTGGTTAGGTTGGTTTGGTTTCAACGGCGGTTCTACTCTAAAACTAGGTGGTATCGGTGTTGCGAACGAAGTTGCTAACGTCTTCTTAAACACTAACGCTGCGGCGGCCGGTGGTTTGATTGCGGCAATCATTGTTGCGCGCATCTTGTTCGGTAAAGCCGATTTGACCATGGCATTGAACGGTGCATTAGCTGGTTTGGTTGCAATCACTGCAGAGCCCGCTGATCCTTCTGGTTTGAGTGCAACTCTCATCGGTGCTGTCGGTGGTGTGATCGTAGTATTCAGCATCCTAGCGTTGGATAAATTGAAAATTGACGATCCTGTCGGTGCGATCTCTGTTCACGGCGTGGTTGGTTTGTGGGGTATCTTCGCGGTATTGATTACCGACAGCGATGCTACCTTTATGGGTCAGCTAGTTGGTGCGTTAACCATCTTCGTATGGGTATTCGTCACTAGCTTAGTGGTATGGCTGATCATCAAGGCGATCATCGGTGTGCGTGTCTCTGAAGAAGAAGAGTACGAAGGCGTCGATATCTCTGAGTGTGGTATGGAAGCTTACCCAGAGTTCGTTAAGAGCTAAGATTAAGCATACTCGCCACCAGCGAGTAGCGAAGTCACGAAAAACCCAGCCTCGGCTGGGTTTTTTGTTTTTTGGCGCTTCGCTAGCGTATTTGCTAGCCGTAGCGCCTCTCTGGCTCGTGGAGCGCTTTTTGTGTATCTTAGGCACCTGTGGGGCCGGGTTCGCAGAATCAAGCTCCAAGACAAAATAACAACAAAGATTCAAAGAGCCGTATACCTGATGGCTCCAATACTACGTAAGGAAATTGACCTCATGAAACTGATTACCGCTGTCATTAAACCCTTCAAATTAGACGACGTACGTACCGCGCTCTTCGATGTAGGCGTTCAGGGAATGACTGTGACCGAGGTTAAAGGCTTTGGTCGCCAAAAGGGCCATACCGAGCTTTACCGTGGTGCAGAGTATGTGGTTGATTTTTTACCGAAGGTGAAAGTTGAACTCGCATTGGATGATGCAATGGTTGAGCAGGCGGTTGAGGCGATTACTCAAGCGGCTCAAACCGGTAAAATTGGTGACGGTAAGATCTTCATTAGCCCCCTCGATGAGATTATTCGAATCCGCACAGGAGAAACAGGTTCGGACGCCGTCTAACGCATCTGAACTCTGTGTCACGCCAAATCAACAGGCCAGATCTCAAAAAGCCGCTTCACAAGAGCGGCTTTTTGCTCTTTATCGCCTGACACCTCACCATCAAACGTTCCATATTCATCGATGGATCGATCCAGCAGTTGAGCAATCCAGTGCTCGCTGGGCGCTCCCTCTAGATATTCCGATAGCCAAGTAATGCTCGCAAAAGTTTCGCGCTGAATAGCGCGGGCGACGTGTGACGCAGCGAGAAAACGTACAAAATGCGCGTCAGATTGAAACCAGGTGTCTTCTACCGCCGCGATATTACGCTGACAATGACTGGCGAATATTCCATCACCATGGTGAAGGATGTGCTGTTCGTGATCAACAACAGGGGTTGAGCCTCTTCCACAGCTTGGCGAGCGCGCTTTAAAAATATACCCACTCACGTGCCGATGACGCGCTTGTTGAGACCAGTAATCAATGGACGCCTCCTGTAGCTGATCGGTGACGTCGAGCGCTTTGTTTTCGACGCCTAGAGCACGAATAGTCTTGTTATTTTCAATAAGTTGAACAGGTGGACGGGGTGTTCCTAGGCCCGCTTCGACCTCAGGACAAAAGGGCTTCCAATCCACCTGGTGACTTAATCGTTCAAGAAGTCGGTTGAAGCGCTTATGATCGCCATCGTATCGCACTCGTTGGCCAACCAAGCAGGCGCTGATGCCGATAGTCACTCTTAAATGTTTCAAGTCGTTTTCCATGAGTGTGCGTTGATGGACAGATTTTTGGACGGCAATAGTTTGCCGCTCAAAGCATACGCTAATTTCGAAATGAGTTTAATAACTGTATTGCTTAGTGTTGATAAAAATTAAGGACAAAAAAGGCTAAAAATATTTGTAACTTCGCCTGCCATCCTGACTCCCTTGAGCTATAAATATTCTCGCTGTGAAGCAAAAAGACAACTGAGAAAAATCGATGACTTTGCATCAATGTGTTGCGCCGTCATCAACGGAATAAGTAGGGTAAGGATATGAGTAAAGTTAAATCTCGATTAGGTCTTAATGACTCTGAGCGTGTAGAAAAAGAATTTTTTGGTAGTAAAGACGATCGGCCAGAAGATAGAACGGTGACATCTCGCGCGCACATAAGAACAGAATTGTCTTCACAAATAGAAGCATTTCTTTCTGAGGGGGGAGCAATTAGTGAAGTGGCGGTTGGTGTAACCAATGACCCACCCAAAAAACCAACCAGCAACTATGGTAGTCGTCCTATTTGACGATAGGAAACAAAAAACTAAAAAGCGCCAAAAAAATGGCGATCTAGTCTTCGGTTTGCTTTTTCTGTGCTCTAGGGTGTGACTGGTCGTAAATTTTGGCGAGATGTTGAAAGTCTAAATGGGTGTAAATTTGTGTGGTTGAAATGTTTGCATGGCCGAGCAATTCTTGCACTGCGCGCAAATCTCCGCTCGATTCTAATAGGTGGCTGGCAAAGGAATGCCGAATCATGTGCGGGTGAAGTGGTTGATCTAAACCTTGCTGTAAGCCCAATTTTTTGAAACGAGCCTGTATGGCTCGGCCCGTAATACGCGCCCCTTTTTTGCTAATAAACAGCGCATTTTGATTGTATTCGTTGTATTGGGTTCGTGTGTTGATCCATTCTCTGAGAGCCTGTTTGGCGTGCTTGCCTATAGGTATCATTCGCTCTTTGCTTCCCTTTCCAACCGTTGTGACTTGATGGTAGTCACTGGATAGGTTCTGAATATCTAAATTGACAAGTTCACTTAAACGCAACCCGCAGGAGTACATTAGCTCCAGGATGCAACGATCCCTAATAGCGAAAAAATCATTACCCTCTAGGTTGATAAGTGATTCCATTGCATCTGGGTCAAGAGTGGTAGGAAGTTTGCGTTGGCCTTTTGGCGCGCGAACGCCGTTGGCTGGGTTGTGTTCGCATAGGTTTTTCTTGCTACAGAAATGGTAGAAGCTACGTACGGCGCTGAGCCAACGTTGTAAGCTTTTGGATGAGAGTCCTTGTCTGTTAAACAGCGCAACACACTGACGAATATGTGATGTATGTAAATCTTTTGGATGTGCTAACGAATATTGTTCGCTAAACGATGCAAGCTTTATTAGGTCTCTGCGATAGCCGTTTACAGTGTGGGATGACAGTTGTTTTTCGATGACTAGGTGTTGTAAAAATGCGTCTATAGCCTCAGTCAGGGCGGATTTTTTGGCTTTTTCTGTCGATATGGTTTTGGCCATGTTGCAAAGGCCTCCCCTCGTTAAGCGTAAAATAACCTAATCTAAAACGTTAAATGCTTTGGTATAACACGATTTAATACTTCACCGATATAACTTAAAAACAGGGTGCCCATGCTTGACCGGTAATGGTTCGGGTCGCTATTGCCAATGGCTAACAAACCAAAACAATTGCCGTGCATCAGTGGGACAACTGCCGCAGAGCCGATGTCTTTGGCTTTGTCCTGAAATAAGAATGTGAGTTCATTCGGCGGAAAATCGCCGCATAAAGCGCGACTATTACTGATTAAGCGGCTAACCGATTGGCGTGCATCGTTAACGGACACAATGCGAGCGGACGACTCAGGGACTTTGGAGGGGTCTGCGAAAAGAATCACTGAGGTGTAAGGGATGTTAAAGTCGCGATCAAAGCTAAAACAGATAGTGCTCACAATATCTGGAAGTGAATTGCCCTCGAGTAGCATCAAAATAAGTCGTCGGGTTTTATCAAACAGCTTGTCGTTTTCGCGGGCGTTATCGAGCAGTTTAGTTAGGCGATGTCGCATATCCATGTTGCGATCGCGCAGCACGGCAACTTGCCTTTCAACGAGGGAAATCGCATCACCACTATGATGAGGCAGTGTAATGTCTGCGAGAATATCTGGGTTATCTGCAAAAAAATCCGGCTTCTCTCGTAAGAATTCGCTGACTTGTTGTACGGTGAGGTCGGGTTTATTGCTCATTGTTATCGTCGTCTTGTTGTCTTGAACTGATTAATCGGGCGACTTAAATTCGTACTTGTCCTTGGAAGACTGTCGTGGCTGGCCCTGTTTTAATAACCGGTGTGCCTGGTCCTTGCCATTGGCAATGTAACACGCCACCAGGTAGTGTAACTGTTACCTCGTTATCAAGTAGCCCTCTGAGTTGCCCAGCAACAACCGCAGCGCATGCGCCGGTACCGCAGGCAAGGGTTTCTCCGACGCCGCGTTCTAGTACGCGGAGTCGGATTTCACCGCGAGATAATACCTCCATAAACCCTACATTGACACCTTCCGGAAATTCCTCGGCTCGCTGTATGGCTTTGCCGAGCGTTTCTACCGGTGCGGTTGCTACATCCTCTACGACAATGACTGCGTGTGGGTTGCCCATCGATACGGCAGATAGCTCAATATCTTGATTGGGTAGCGCGAGGGCATAAGTCTGTTGCTCGGAATTGGCTAGAAATGGGATCTCGCTGGGTGATAGAACCGGTACGCCCATATCGACAGACACGTCTCCATTTGCTTGGAGGTGGAGAGTCATTAATCCGTTGGCGGTTTCAACCCGAATAGCACGCTTACCTGTTAATCGTCGGTCGGAGACGAACTTTGCGAAACAGCGGGCACCATTGCCGCAATTTTGCACTTCACCGCCGTCTTGGTTGTAGATGCGGTAGCGGAAGTCGACATCGGTTTGTGTTGGTGGTTCGACAAGCAGTACTTGATCGCAGCCAACGCCAAAATGTCGGTCCGCCAGCGCGCGAATTTTCTCTGGTGTTAGCCTGACTTGTTGCGTAATCGCATCAATGACAACGAAGTCATTACCCAAGCCGTGCATTTTGGTAAAACGTAATCGCATGTCGAGCTACTTATCCTTCGGGAGCTGCGGGTGTGTCTACAGCACAATATCCTTGATAATAAACTATTTGGCCCTGGCCGTGTCGAGCAGATTGTTGCCTTAGGGTAATAGCGCTTCGCCTTTAATCAGGTCAGCAAAACTCTCTCGTTGTCGAACAATGTAATACTGATCGCCATCGACCATAACCTCAGCAGCTCGTGGCCTAGTGTTGTAATTGCTGCTCATCGTAAAACCATAGGCTCCAGTAGACATCACGGCGATTAAGTCGCCTTCCTGTATTGCTATATCCCTGTCCCGGCCAATGAAATCTCCCGACTCACAAATGGGACCCACGAAATCCCAATGCAAGGCCTTCGCTGAAGATTGTTGGCTAACAGGCTTGATATGTTGCCAGGCGCTATACAGTGCGGGACGAATATAGTCATTCATGGCGGCATCGATGACGGCAAAGTTTTTGTTGGGTGTTTGCTTAAGATATTCGACCTGAGTGACTAAGACACCGGCATTACCGACAATGGAGCGTCCGGGTTCGAGCATCAGCGATAATGGGCGATCGCCAATTCGTTTCTTTACTTCCGCAAGGTAATCGGCAATGGATGGTAGACTTTCATCGTTGTAGATAATCCCTATGCCGCCGCCTAGGTCTAAATGCTCAATACTAATGCCAATATCACGCAGTTGGTCGTAGAGTGCAATCAAACGATCACACGCAGCCAAAAGAGGCGTGACGTCGGTTAGCTGTGAGCCAATATGGCAGTCAATACCTTTAATAGCGAGGCTATCTAAGCGCTGAGCTTTGCGGTAGGCATCTTCTGCTTGCGTGATATCAATGCCGAATTTGTTTTCTTTAAGGCCAGTAGAAATATACGGATGTGTTTTTGCATCGACATCTGGGTTCACTCGCAACGATATCGGGGCGACAACGCCCATCTCTGCGGCGACTTCGGCGAGCCGGTCGATTTCGGCTATGGACTCAATATTGAAACAGGCGATGCCGACCTCGAGAGCGCGCTGCATCTCGGATCGTGTTTTACCAACGCCGGAAAAGATGATGCGGTCCGCTTGTCCTCCCGCAGCGAGAACGCGTTCTAATTCGCCGCCGGAGACGATATCGAAACCTGCACCTGCCTTGGCTAGCAGATTTAGCACTGCAAGATTGGAGTTGGCCTTGACGGCATAACAAATGAGGCCGGGGTAGTCGCCCAGGGCACTGTGGTAATCATTAAAACAATCCAAAATAGAATGCTTGCTATAGACGTAGCAGGGCGTGCTGACTTGCTGGGCAATGGTTTGAAGGCTGACGTTTTCGGCGTGCATTGTGCCGTTGCGGTAGGTAAAGGCGTTCATGATTAATCTGATCTCTGTCTATTGCTGTGCGGCTAATGAATGGAGCGTTGAGGAAATGCCTGATCGGAGCTTCGAACTTAAGGCGCGCTGCGTTTTGATTGCACAGGCTTGTCGGTGGCGGCTTGGTCGGAGTCAACGGGTAGGCGCAAATCAGCTTTGTGGCCACAGGCTAGCATGAGTGACATGCTAAAGACGATGGATGCGGCGATCACGAAGCGGCGGTACGCGGACATTATGGTTGAATCTCTCGAAAGCTGAGTGAATCAAGTGTCAGAAAGGCTTGCCGATGGCGGCGCGGCGCTTTCCATGCTTGATGTAGGTCGGCAAGTATAGCGGCTTAAGAACCAGGTGCTCAATACTTGCCGTACTGGAGGGTAGCGGTTTTATCGGTTCTCGCCGGCATTCAGTCTTTCTTCGATATGCTGCTTAAGGGTTAGATAGTGGACTAGCTGGATATCGCCCCCTTGGCGCGACTTCAGTCGTGGACAATGGGTAACATCGAGGTGCGTCACATAAAAGGGGTGGTTTCCGTCATGTTGCAGAATGGTTTGTCTCGCGCTGCTAAACAAGCGGCTACCCGATTTGTCACCGTCGAATACCTCGTTGTTGATGTGCAAGGTAAACCATAGTTGGTCATCGTGATCTTGGTGAACTTCAGCGATGACGGTATGGCAGGGGATCGCATAAATATCGGTGGTGACATACGCCGGCTTCAAAAACTCGTGACCAAAGTCGTTAAAATCGTACTGATGAAACTCTACCGGAAATACGCCAAATGAATCGGGCGATAACACAGGTAAGTTTTGTTGTTGAATGTAGTCCCTAATAAAATAATGCAAGCATCGTAGGTAGCTTTCCGGTGTCTCTATGACAGAATCTGCAACAAAAAGAGAGCCTGATTCGTCGAGTATCAACGCGTTGGCATTTTTTCCACGAATAGAAAACACAATATGAATACTCGGCTTCTGGCATACGCTCGCTAGCAAGTGCAGTGGAAAATGTGTGTCGAGAAAGCTATCGGTACGGAGTCGATGAAAACCGCTGAGGGGTTGCGATAGATAATCTAGTAATTCCGGCTCGCTCGTAAACTGCCTGACATGGTGAGAGTGAGTCCGTTCGCAGCAATAAAAGCAATTGTCGGCGGAAAATACATAGCGGCCATCAAATCGCGTGGATTCGAAAATCTGTGAAGTGGCGGCGTCTAAAAATAAGCCGTGCACGCGATTCTTTATACTTAGACCAAAGCCTGTAGTAAAACAATAGCTTTGTAATTTAGGTCGTAGCTGAGACTTTGCGTTGCAGTCGGCAAGTTTTTGCAAATAAAAACTGAGTGCGTGAATGAGTGCGTTATCCGAAAAATGATGAATTTCGATCTCGTCCCAGCTATTACGCATCACTATATCGATCGACTGCGCGAGATTTTCATTGTTCGTGCCGAAGTTAAAGGCATCAGTACGCTCGCTTATGCGCTGGACGTATCCGCTGCTTGAGTTAGTTGTGATTTCGCTTTCTAGGTTAACGATGATGACAATATCAGTGACAACGGGCGACTGACTAAAGTTGTCATGGGGCGTTTTTTCGGTCGGTAAGGGTATAAGATCCACCAGCGCCTTTGCGCATTGGGAGGCAGCAGTAGCAGACGCAGAATTTCTCTCCGTAACTAACTCTACATGAGTTTGAGTATGGAGAACAGCGTTGCGCAAAGCCCACACGATTAATTCGCATAGAGATTGCCCTGTATAAACTGCGGGCTTTGGAAGAGTGTTAAAGTCTCGTAGTTCTTGTAAATGCAGCTGCCAAATATGACGGCCTGCATCATCGTGAGTTTCATGAAAAACGAGGTGGTCTTCAGCCACTTGTAAATCAAAGCCAAGCCTGATGCCAATTATTTTGCCCTGCCGACGAGTGAAATTTGCTTTCAATTTATTACCAAGAATTTCAAATTCATTGGCATCATATTGCGTGTGCGATAAGTCGCTGTCCTCCACAGTAGTTAAACACTGGTAGCTGCGATTCAGTTCCAACACAATAGCTTGATGTTCTTTTAGCGCTTCAGCGATGTTCCATTTCGATGGGTTGTCAAGATGAGCAAGTTGTTCTTCACTCCATTGCCAATCAGCAACAAAAGACTGGATGACATCCCGTTGCCACGATTTTAGGTGTTTTGTCGAAGGGCTACTTAACTTTTTTTGTGCTTTAAAGTAAAAACACCGTTTCGCCAGTGACAGCCGACTATCTTCGCGCCGTTGTAATAAATACGCTTTCACACGATGAAAGGTCAGGACATAAGGGTCGAGTAGATTGAGGTCTTGGCAGCCATCGTAAACACTTTGTTTGTAGTCGAGCGATAGCGGGCGAATGTTGGGTAGCTCGCTAGCATAGGTTTCTAGCAGAATTAATTTGAACAACGATTTGTAGGGTGAGTCTATGGCTTTATAAAGGTGCCATAACCCTGCGCTAATAAATTCACTTGCTGGAATGTGTCCAACACCTCCGAGATCAATAACGTCGGACGACGCGAGGAATCGTTTGCCGAGCAGGGTGCGAGTATAGTCTGCGTAATTCGTCTCCGCATTGCTTGGTACGAACCACCACAATGGACGTCGTCCGGCGAGTAAAATACTGCTTCGATAAAACTCATCAAGAAGCAAGTAGTGTTGAGTGTTTCCGCTTGCCTCGGCGCTGATAGGTAGATTTTTCCCTGCACGAAACTCTTCGGCGTTCATAATGAAAAAATGAACATCTAAGCCAGCATTATTCGCCCAGTTGGTAATGAGTTGTGCCTTGATGCGTAACTCTTTTAGTGACGTGGCGTCGATGTTGCTATGGCAAATCCAGCAGTCTAAGTCGCTTTTTCTGGTGTGCGCTATAGTGCCTATGCTGCCCATGAGAAATATTGCTTCTATGGCGCTGCATTGGGAACGATTGTCGTAGCGCTGTGACGCGTTTTGATACCGAAAACTCCGAGAGAATTTTTTTGCGATGCGTAGAGCCTCTGCATCTGGCTCATAATTATCGATGCCGCAGGGTGTTTGGTGGCTGACGTACCCTGGCAGCATTGGGTGATTAACATGGAATAGCAAGGGAATGAGTTGAAGATAAGGACGTTGCCGGTCAGTAATGACGTCATAGACTCGATCGAGACGTGCATTATTGATTTGTAGAAAGCGCTTTTTTAGAGTTGTTAAATTCTTCCGGTCTAGGCCTTCATCAATAGGGCCAATGTCAATGGGCTTAGCGAACATGAAGGCGATACAAACGTGAGTTGCGATGTGATCCAGTCTTAAGTTTAGTTGCTAATCACATCACGCTTTAAAGTATTTCGCTATAGGTGTGGTGCACTTATAACGGCTATTAAGCTATTGCATCGGAATCGTCGGTGTCGAGAAGATTGTCCATTGCGGTAAATAAGATGTCGGGACGAATGGGTTTTGCAACATGGTCGTTTACACCCGCGTTAAAGCAGCGTTCCTTGTCTTCTTGCATGGCATGCGCGGTAACCGCAATGACCGGCAGGTGTTCATAACAAGGGTTTGATCGAATGGCCTTTGCTGTTTGGTAGCCATCGAGGATTGGCATTTCCATGTCCAATAAGACAATGTCAAATTTATCGGCGTCTGGTTTACTTAAGCGGTCGAGAGCTTCTTGCCCGTTATTAGCGACTTCTACTTCAAAGCCACGGCGTTTAAGAATGCCCTTAGCCACTTGTTGATTGACCAAATTATCCTCTACCAATAAAACATGTCGGGTTTCGGGTGCCTCTGAATTGATGTCATCGGGACTATCGATTGATTTGGTTGTAGTTTCGTTGGTAGTTGGTATTGCTTCCTTGAGGGGTAATCTCATACTGACGACATTTCCATGGGTTTTAGGGTTGGGTTGAACATCGATACGTCCACCTTGTTGGTTGACCCATGCGAATACCTCTTTTAATTGTATTAACGCAATAGGTAAGCCTTTAGTGAGCAAGCTGGGATCCGAAATATGTAACGTTTTTCCTTGGTCGCTAAGTGCAAAGTATAGCTCGGGGGAGCCGTTGGTGCCGTGTACAACGCTGACAGATAGGTTGATTTCGCCTCGCCTAGTCACATTGGTGGCACGCGCATAAAGTAGGTTTAGTATTAGCGCAATATTTTCCTTCTGAGCGACAATGCTCGCGGGCAGCGAATTGGTAAAATGCAGAGAAAAATCGAGAGAGCGACTTGCATTTTGCAGCTTTACGCTCGTTAAAATATTGCTGACGAGTTTCGTGATCGAAAATTCGCTAACGGGTATTGATTTGTTTAATGGCGATGGTTCAAAAACTTTAACAGCCTGTACTTGGCTCTGCTCTGAATGTGCGTTGAAATCGACACCGCAGAAACTATTGCACCACTGCATATAGCTCGTTGCGCCAACACAATGCGTGGGACGGCCATGGGCATCCCAGGTGATTTGTTTTCCGCGGACAAGTGCGTCGACGTTGCTACCATTGCGATGACGAAATATCGCTTGTCTAAAATATACGTTGCTTTTGCTATCTTGACTTTGGTTGTCGTAAAACAGCTCTTCTGGATGTTTGGGTTCAACCAAAAAGCTTTCAACAATCGATCGCGAAAGAGGCAATACATCTTCGTCGTATCCAAGCATGTAGAGAAAGCTGGGCGAAACATAATAGTGGTTGTTGGCGGTATCCCAGTCCCAAATGCCATCCTGCGTTGCATCTAATACGTTATATAGGCGTAGGGCACTTTCTTCTAATTCTTTGGCGATACGTCGGCGCGCTGTCATCATCGCCATAGTAAGACCTATGGCCTTCGCTATATTGGTTTGATCCTTCGTTAAGTTGTCGTCTGATTGGCAACGAATTAATGAAAAAAAGTGTTCGACCTTTCCTTCGTAGGTTATAGGTATTGTGATGATGGCACGAGCGCCAAATTTCTTTACTGTGCGTATGAGTTCGTTATCGAGATGATTTTCCGTATTAATTTTTGAATAGTACACTTCACCACGTGAGAGGTTTTTAATGCTTGTCGGCAGATCGTTGGATGAGATAGATGCTTTGGGTTCGATGAATGCTGTGTTGTGCTTTAATGCTTTGCTGCCGCCATGCGCAACGAGTTGGAGTGATTCGGTTTGTTGGTCCTGCCAACGCAACGCAACGTGATGTAGTCTGTATCGATATAGGCGCAGAGCGCATTCAGGCAATTGTTGAAGGATTGTTCCGAATCATCGTTCAGAATGTTACCAATTTGTTCCTGCACCCAGCGTTCTTTTTCCATGCGCTGTTGCATGTCCATTTCTTGGGTGATGTATTCATTAATGTCTCTTACGCAGCCGAGTAATACCGTTGCTTGACCGCGTGCGTTTTGTTTAATAATGCTTAGTCGCAATTCAAACCATCGTAGCGATCCATCGGCAACATGCATGCGGAAATTGGTGATGATTTCTTCGCTACGATAAGCCGCTTGTGCCATCTTTAGGCGAAGGTCCATGAAGTCTTCTGCGCAAACGTGCGCAGAAATATACCCATATTCTATCGGCAGTATGTTTGGTGGATATTGTAGAAGTTTGGCGAAGCTGTCGCTAAAGAAATAGCGGTCTTCATGAGTGTGCCATTCAAAAAAGCCGTCAGTCGCGGCTGACATGATGTTTTCGGCAAACGAACTGTTCCCTATTGGAGCGTAAAGGTGCCCCGGAAGAAGTTGACCGGTGGTGGAGACGTTGACTCGAAAATGTTGTTGTCTTTCCTCAGCCATACATGTCGTCTGCGCGTCCTCATGCTTGAGGTAAAATCTAGAGAATGTTTCTTTGCCAAGATGATGCGATCTTGGGAAGCATGAGTGTTCCATTGATGTGTGATAACAGCGTTAGGTCTTTTAAGCGTAGTCTTAATCAGAGGTGGGTGCCAAAAACTGTTAGGTTACCGTTGGATCATTTGGCACTAACAAGTACTCGTTAGCCGAAGTAAAAGTATGGTAGCAAAGCGGCTGGGCGAAACCGATACCGCTTTGGGAAGGAGTCGGGACCTAAAGAAGGCTTTAACCGCGTTGAGAGAGGTTTTTCTGAGCCTCGGTCACTGCGGCTCGTACTTGATTGGGCGCGGTGCCACCAATGTGATCACGAGCCGAGACAGACCCCTCGAGCGTTAATACGTCGAACACGTCGCCTTCAATCTCTTTCGAAAACTGTTGAAGCTCGTCGAGTGACATTTCAGAGAGATCTTTTCCAGTATCAACACCGTGTGCCACTGCTTTGCCGACGACTTCGTGCGCATCGCGGAAGGGAATGCCTTTGCGAACTAAGTAATCGGCGAGGTCTGTGGCAGTCGAAAACCCCGAGATTGCGGCGTTGCGCATATTATCGCGTTTGGCTCGCATGGCGGGTGCCATATCGGCAAAGGCTCGAAGGCAATCTTTTACCGTATCAATGGTGTCAAAGAGTGGCTCTTTGTCTTCTTGATTATCCTTGTTGTAGGCTAACGGTTGTGACTTCATTAAGGTTAGCAAGCTGATAAGGTGTCCATTGACGCGTCCTGTTTTGCCTCGCACTAGCTCAGGTACATCAGGGTTTTTCTTCTGCGGCATGATCGATGAGCCTGTGCAAAAGCGATCAGGTAAGTCAATAAACGCAAATTGCGCAGATGACCACAAGACAATCTCTTCACTGGCGCGGGATAGATGGGTCATCAGTGTGGCTGCAAAGCTACAAAACTCGATGGCAAAGTCTCGGTCACTTACGGAATCCAAACTGTTGCGCGTCGGCGCGTCAAATCCGAGTAATTCCGCAGTGTAAGCGCGATCGATTGGGTAGCTGGTGCCAGCTAAAGCGGCAGCACCGAGAGGTGATTGGTTGACGCGCTTGCGACAATCCTGAAGACGATCGTAATCGCGTTCTAGCATCTCGTACCAAGCCAGCAAGTGGTGTCCGAAGCTAACGGGCTGCGCCGACTGCAAATGGGTAAAGCCGGGCATAATGGTGTCGGCTTCTTGGGCTGCCAGTTGTACGAGCCCACTTTGCAAGCGTGTAATCTCTTTGCTGATCGCATCAATTTCATCTCGCAGATAGAGACGAATATCTGTGGCGATCTGGTCGTTGCGCGAGCGACCGGTGTGAAGCTTCTTCCCGGTGATACCGATGCGCTCAGTTAGCGCTGCTTCGATATTCATATGCACATCTTCTAGGCTGACTGACCAGGCAAAGTCTCCTGCCTCAATGTCGGCCTTGATGGCTTGCAAGCCATCAACGATCTGAGCTTTTTCATCATCGGTCAGCACGCCCACTTTGGCTAACATCGTAGCGTGTGCAATTGAGCCTTGGATGTCATGGTGATATAGGCGCTTATCAAACTCAATTGACGCAGTAAAACGCTCGACAAAGGCATCGGTTGGTTCGCTGAAGCGGCCGCCCCAGGGTTTATCGCTAGATTTTTGGTTGCTCATGCACATATTTCCGAAAAAATTACGGTAAATCAATTGACTAGGGATAATAGTACGCCATAGGATGACGACTAAATTTCGCTGGCTGGAAGAATGGCGCGCCAAACCTCCCTAAAAATCGCGGAGCATTATAGCGCAGCCTCATCAGAATAATTAGACGCAAACAGCTAGCTAGGAATTATTTCGTAGTAGCCAAAACAGATGGCAGCTATTGGGGGCTAACGATTAGTACGCAATCTAAGCTGATAACCCGGCACTCTGTCGAGCAGCGCGGGGATTTTCTACCTGACCTATGCAAGGTGCAGTCGGTATTTACGCTCGTTATTGCTGGCGAACTGCTGGCGTTAGCGTTAGTGCTCGCCGATACTGGCCTCTACCCATTGGATTGGGAGCAATTAGGCATGGTGTCTTTTCTCGTGCAGTGGATTGTTCTGCTGAGTGCTGCGCTATTGTGTCCATTGCGCAATTTTTTGGCGAATCACTCACTGGTGCTAGCCGGTTTTCTCAGTTTCTCATTGATTCTCTGCGTTTCGGTGTTCGTGTCAGTCTGTGCCGAGTGGTTGATCGATAGCGAATCGGGTTTCGATGCCTGGCAAGTTGCGACCAATCTAGTGCTGACCGCCATCTTTGCTGGCATCGTGCTGCGTTACTTCTATATCCAACAGCAGCTGCGTGCGCAAGAAGAGTCTGAGTTAAAAGCACGCATCCAAGCGCTGCAATCGCGCATTCGCCCACACTTTCTATTCAATTGTATGAACAGCATTGTCAGCCTGATTGGGTCTGATCCTGATCGAGCTGAACGCGTCGTAGAAGATTTGTCTGATCTGTTTCGAGCGAGCTTGGCGGAGCCAGGAAAAGTACCGGTCAAGCACGAATTGTCGCTCTGTCGTCAGTATTTAAGCATCGAGCAGATACGCTTGGGTAATCGGTTGCAGGTAGACTGGCAAGTAGAAGAATTGCCTGAAAGTGTCACTATCCCTAGCCTACTTTTACAGCCGATCATTGAAAATGCGATTTATCATGGCATTCAGCCTCGCAGCGAAGGCGGCACGGTTGAGATCTCAGCAAATGCAAGGGACAATCGCTTCACTGTTGTGGTGCGCAACCCCTTGCCGAAAGTGCGCGACAGTAGCGGAAGTGAAACGATAGCGCCGAGTAAACCGGGTAATCGGGTTGCGCTTGAAAATATTCGTCACCGTTTAGCGGCGTACTATGGAGAGCGCGCAGTATTTGAAGCGCGGATTCTCGGCGACATTTATGAAACTGAAATTAGCTACCCCGTATAGAGTGTTGCGGGGCGGGCTAAACATTGCGGAGGCGTCAGTTGGCAGGCTCCGCAACACCTTTAAACAAGAAACCAACAGCATAAACAGTTAGGAATGAAACTATGGATGTTCTGGTCGTCGACGATGAACCCCTAGCACGTGACCGCTTGGCGCGCATGGTAGAAAAATTGGAAGATTGCCACGTTGTGGCGCAGGCTGAAAATGTTGAGCAGGCGCTACAAGCGGTTGCAGAACACGATCCGGATGTCGTGCTGTTGGATGTCCGCATGCCAGAAGAAGATGGCTTAAGCGCGGCGAAAAAGATCACCACGATGGATGACCCTCCCGCTGTGATCTTTTGTACAGCCTATGATGAATATGCGTTGGATGCATTTTCTACCGATGCAGTAGGTTACTTGCTTAAGCCGGTAAAACTGGAAGACTTGGAAACCGCATTACAAAAAGCACAAAAGCTCAATAAAGTGCAGCTCGCAGCTCTCTCTGAGCGCCAAGCGCCAGCTGATCAACGCAAACACATTAGCGCCAAAACGCGTCGTGGTGTAGAGCTGATCCCGCTGGATAACGTACGATTTTTTATTGCCGACCATAAGTATGTCACGGTCTATCACATCGAAGGTGAGACGCTAATTGACGATACGCTGAAAGACTTAGAGAACGAGTTCTCCAACCTTTTTGTCCGTATTCACCGCAATGCTCTAGTCTCAATCGATGCCATTGAAGGTATGGAACGGAATGCGCAAGGTCAATACAAAGTGCGCTTAAAAGGTATTGAAGAAAAGCCTGTAGTGAGTCGCCGCCATGTGTCGCGGCTGCGAGAACTGCTAACCACCATGTAAAAATGGTAGAATCAGACGGCAGCTTCGGCTGCCGTTTTTTGTCCTATCATTATCGCGGCGAGTCGTTGGCCGCCTGGAATACATCATGTCTACTGAACAAACCAAACTCATCCGTATCGCAACCCGTAAGAGCGCACTAGCCTTGTGGCAAGCGGAGTTCGTTAAGGCTGAACTACTAAAGCACCACCCTGACGTAGCGGTGGAGTTAGTGCCTATGAGTAGCCGGGGCGATGAGGTGTTAGATGTCTCGCTCTCGAAAGTAGGGGGCAAAGGTTTGTTTGTGAAAGAGCTAGAAAAGGCCATGCTCGATGGTCGAGCTGATATTGCGGTTCACTCAATGAAAGATGTTCCCATGGAGTTTCCGGAAGGGCTTGATCTGGTTACCATCTGTGAGCGTGAAGACCCGCGTGATGCATTCGTGTCAAATCACTATGCGACAATAGACGATCTGCCACAAGGTGCGAAGGTGGGTACCTCCAGTTTACGACGACAGTGCCAATTACTAGCGTATCGTCCAGACCTCAAGATTGAGTTTTTACGTGGTAATGTGAATACGCGCTTGGCCAAACTCGATGACGGCCAATTTGACGCAATCATACTAGCGACTGCAGGACTGGTGAGGTTAGGTTTTCATGATCGCATTCGTGATCGTTTATCAGTAGATATTAGTTTGCCAGCAGGTGGTCAGGGTGCAGTAGGCATTGAATGTCGCATGGCCGATCAGTGGATTGTTGACTGTGTAAAAAGTTTGCACCATGAGCCTACAGCACAATTGATTTACGCTGAAAGGGCGGTGGTGAAGCGCTTAGAAGGTGGCTGCCAAGTTCCGATCGCGGCCTATGCTATTCCAGCGGCTAATACCGAGGGTGAACTATATCTCCGAGCATTGGTGGGGTCAGAAGATGGTCAAACCATGGTACGGGATGAAGCGCTTGGCAACGTTGTCGATGCGAGTCAGATTGGTGTTGATGTTGCCGATCGTCTCATCGCAGCGGGCGCTGATAAATTACTGGCAGCGCTGCGAGGATAAGTAAACCTCGTTGGTTTATCGCGCCGCCGCATGGCAAATTATTCATTTCCTGCCGCGGTATTGTCACAACAAGAAATAAATTATCCATGGCTAAACTGTCTGGTGTGCAAATCATAGTGACTCGGCCGCGCCAACAGGCTGAGACGTGGGCTGCACAGCTATCTTCACTGGGTGCGCAAGCACTTGTCTCACCAGTTCTAGAGATTTGCCCACTCCATGACGAGACAGCTAAGCAGCGCATCAAGCAAACCATTCTCGATATCGATCAATACCAAAAAATTATTTTTGTCAGTCAAAACGCGGTCAGCTACGGCTTTGATTGGATGGACCAATATTGGCCACAATTTCCGCTGGGGGTGTCATATTTCGCGGTGGGTGAGGCAACTGCAAGGCTGGCGCGAGAAAAGGGTTTAGATGTCACTGAAGCCGGTGTTGCAATGAACAGCGAAGCGCTGTTGGCGCTTAAAGAGCTGACAAATGTTGAACAGCAAAAAATACTGATCATGCGCGGTGTAGGCGGTCGTACACATCTAGCGGACGAACTCTCTAAACGTGGTGCTAAAGTCGAATATTGTGAGCTTTATCAGCGGCATCGGCCGTCGACGGTGCTGGAAGATTTTAAACGTAGCGTAGAACTAGTCGAGAAAGATCGCCTTGTTCTCAGTGTTCATAGTGGTGAAAGTTTGGAGAATCTTAACGAAGTGTTAAAGTGTCAAACACACTCTTTTTATGATACACCATTGCTAGTGCCTGGCGCGCGAGTAGCAAAAGTAGCAAGCGACTTAGGCTTTTCCCAGGTCATTGTAGCGATGAATGCAACGGACAAAGCGATGACCCAAGCACTTATTGCGTGGCGACAAGCGCACGCTGGCAACGCGTAGAGTCAGTGATAAACAAGACAACATACTATGAGCGATAAAAAAACAATACCCGAGCAGTCTGATGCCGAGTCGCAAAACGACACTGTGTTAGATGCGAGCCAAGATAAGCCCAACGCAACACGGGAGCCTTCTAACGCGTTGCCTTCCTCATCTACGGACGTTAGTTTTGATCAGCCGGAACTGGATGACATAACTGTAACAGGAAAGCCGCGTCGGCAAAGTAAGCGCGGTACCATAGGTGTTTGGTTGCTCGCCTTGTTAATGTTAATCCTATTAGGTGGTACAGCTGGGGGTGGGTATTGGATGTGGCAGCAACAACAATTACTTGAAAAACAACAAACTCAGTTAGCGACCGATTTGGGAAATACCTCGGCGACATTGGTGGCAGGAACTAATGCGCTATCAAAAAAACAGCTATCACTTACAGAACAATGGCAGCAGCAAGAACACACTGTAGTCGAGTTGGCCGAGACGGTTGAGCAGCAGCAGTTAGCGTTGCAAAGTATTAGTACACAGTTGTTAGCGCTGACCTCGACGACGAATGACGATTGGAAACTTGCCGAAGCGCATTACTTAACTCGTTTAGCGGGTCAACGCTTATTGATGGAACGTGATGCAGAAAGCGCGCTGGCGTTGTTGCTCGCGGCGGATGAAATAATCAGTCATCGGTCAGATCCCGCGCTTTATGATATTCGAAAGCAACTGGCTGATGATATCGCATCCTTGAAACTAGCAGATGACTTTGATCGGGAAGGGTTGTTCTTATCCTTATCGGCTATCGGAAATATCGTCAATATTCTACCGAAACCTTTCCCTGAAAATTTTTCGGTCGTCCAATCCATCAAATCTGAACTACCAGCTGATATTGCTACCGAAGACGACTCTTCATGGTGGGAAAAAATCCAAACAAGTTTCTTTCAATCGCTTTCTGGATTGAAAGGCTTTGTGCGCATCACTCATAGCGATGAAACACTCGATGATATTTTATCGCCACAAGCACAATCTCAGTTGCATACTAGTTTGCGGCTAAATATTGAGAATGCGCAGTGGGCATTGCTTCGTGAAGAAACACTGGTGTATCAAGAAAGTCTGCAACGAGTAGATGAGCTGCTAAAACGATACTACCCGTTGTCCGACCAAGCGAAACAACTAAGTGAGCAAATCGCTGAGCTCAAAAATAGAAATATTGTTCAACAAATTCCCGATATCTCTGGCTCAACACAAGTGTTAGGCCGTTATTTAGAAAAAATACACAAGCTGGGTGGCGCGACGACCGAGCAGTTGCCAACTGAGAATAAAGTTAATCAGTCAACTAACGAAAGTGAAAATGACTCGACCCAAGGTGAGTTGCCATGAAGCGGCTCTTTCTTCTCATCGTTGCGAGTTTATTTGCTGGTGCGTTTCTATTCCAAAAGATCAGTGAAGGCAGCGGCTATGTTTTGATAGCTCTTGGTAATACGCGAGTAGAGATGAGCTTTTGGGTGGCGCTTGCGCTGATAATCTTACTCGTATTGCTGAGTATTCTAGTGTGGTGGTTGATTGCACGTAGCTGGCGCATCGTTTCGTTAGGTGGAAAAACACTGGGTGTGCGCTCTAACCGCTGGGTACAACAACGGACGGCCAAAGGAATTATCAATTTTATTGAGGGCAACTGGACATTGGCGCGCAAGCATTTGATAAGATCGGCACCTAGAGCTGATTACCCTTTGATTAATTATCTTGCCGCAGCACGTTCAAGCTATGAGCTGGGCAATACACAAGAAGCATTTGATCTACTGCATAAGGCTGAACGTTCGTCTCCTGATAGTGGGCTGGCGGTAGCCCTAACACAGGCGAGAATGTTATTGGTTGGGCAAAAGTACGAACAGTGCCTGGCAAATCTAGAGCGTGCTAAAAAAATTGCGCCTGATCATCCTGTGGTCTTAGATTTATTACAGCAAACTTATCTTCGTTTAGAAGATTGGTCTGCGCTGAAAGCGATCATCCCTGAATTAAAGCGCTATGACGTAATGGATGAGCATGCGCTGTATGATCTAGAGCGGAAGTTGTATCTTTCATCTTTGATAGAGGTTGCCAATAAGGCAGAGTTTCAAAATAGGGAGGCTGGGGGCGCGCGTTTGAAAAAGGAGTGGGATGCCATTCCATCCGCTCTCAAAAAAGATGTATCGGTTATCGTACTCTACGTCGAAAAGCTGCAGTTAATGGACATGGGGCAGGAGGCATTTCGTATACTCCGCCATGCACTGAAACAAAACTGGCATAATCAACTGATAAACTTGGTTGGCCGGGTTAATAGCGCCGACCCGAAAAAACAATTGTTGGTTGCAGAGGGTTGGCTCAAAGAGCGTCCAGGAGACGCAATGCTGATGCTTACTCTAGGCCGGCTTAGCTTGCTAAATCAACAGTGGACACAAGCGAAAGAGTATTTTGAGAGTAGCTTGAAACTTGAAAAATCAGCCGAAACCTATGCCGAGCTTGGGCGACTGTGCGGGCATCTAGGTGAGTACGAGCAAAGCAGTAATTATTACCAGGCAAGCTTAGGGTTGGCAGCAGACGCGCTTCCAGCACTACCGATGCCGGGAGTACCTAGTGCTATTGGAAGCGCTGCGGCGTTAACCTAGTGTTGAAAGCTGCTAGTTAAACGGAAAGCCATAGATAAGCGAGATCTAGAGCCATATGAGTGCAGTGACAAATGAAATAATTCGCTTGAAAAACGCAACACGGTTCTCTATGCAAGGTTTGGTTAAAACATGGCATAGCGAAGCGGCTTTTCGTTTTGAAGTTGTGCTGGCAGTCATACTTATCCCTCTCGCTGTAGCACTACCGCTTGTTGTACTCGAAAAACTATTTCTAGTGGCGACGGTCGTCTTAGTATTGGTTGTCGAACTATTAAATAGCGCCGTCGAAGCGGCGGTCGACCGAATCGGTAGTGAACATCATCCGCTAAGCGGTCAAGCAAAAGATATGGGCTCAGCCGCCGTTTTTATCTGCTTGCTGTTTACAGTCTTTAGTTGGTTAGTCATTTTAGCTAACCGCTTTCTCGCCTAAGCACGTTCAAACAAACCGCCACAACTAAAACTTCCAGTAGATCGCGATTCCCTGTCTATACTGAAATGGGAGGCCTTTTGTTTGCGACAGAGACGAAAGGGTACGACTGTTCTACAGGGAAGGCATTATGTCGTTTTTCAAGCCGAAAAAACCAATTAAAAATAAAGTGGCGGTTTCACCTGCCCGTCATCTTGAAACAGTGAAGCGAATTATCAGCTGCTTTGTTATTGGCGGTCGCGTGCGTTATATAGTGGATTTTGAGGAAACGGCTCGTCTCGAAAGTTTGGTGATTGGTTACAACATCAACGGCCACCTGGTGTTTCAAAAAAATCAGGTTGTGAGCGACCCTGACCACATTTTACCTGGCTTCACTCTGTTGCTAGAAGACCGACAAGAAGATATTGAATATATCGATTGTTTCAGTATTCTCATACCCAGTGATATAGGAGAAGAGCGGAAGCTGGATTATCAGACGCGAGCGTCCCTTGGTCGACGAGGTCCGTTTGCCGTCGGTAAAGACTTCAGTTTAATGTCGTTGAACCCGGACCGAGAAAATATCCGACTCAATGCAGAAGTCAAAAAAAATATTTTGCTTAAGGATGGGATACATGCTGGCCACACGGTGGCGCAACTGGATGTGTTGATGGGGTCGGTGGAAAGCTATGAGCTGCGAGACGCGGTGCGTGTGCCGATTTATGTAGCAGCAAAAATATCACCTGCAGAGAACGAAGAGTATTCTCCCGCTTACGTATTAGATATTTCAGAAAAAGCGTTGCGGTTTATTCCAAACCCACCGAGTGCATCGCATCGTTGGATCAAAAATAATACAAAAATCCACATTAATGTTTCTTTATTGCAAGGAAGGCAAGAAATTGTCTTACGCTGTGTTGTGATATTGCAGCGAGGGAACGAATGGGTTGCAAACATAGAAAAAATACGTCGACAAGGAAGGTTTGTTGAATTCGAAACCATCGATGCCATGGAGCTAAAAATAGCCTTGCTGAATACCTCCATGGAGAATGAGCTCTCGACGAAATCGCAATAGCTGAACTAAGAGACTTTGAATTGCTTTACTAGGTCTGCCATGGCTTGCGTGTCACCATTAAGTTCTTTGCTAGCTTGCATGTTTTCTTTGGCGGCTTCTAGTGTTTCCTTGGAGCCACTTGCAATGGTTTGACTGCTTTGCGCCATCTCTTGGGTAACTTTTGATTGTTCTTCAACAGCGCTGGCAATTTCAATATTCATTTGTGTAATTTTACTGACGTGTTCAATGGCCTGCTGGAGAACATCGCTGGCTTCTGTCGCTGTTTTCACGCATATTTCAGAATGGTTCAGGCCATCTTTCATTGCGCTGACCACGTTCTTCGTCCCAGATTGCAAATTTTCAATTATTTCATGAATTTCCGATGTAGAACTTTGTGTACGTTGCGCTAACGTGCGCACTTCGTCGGCTACAACGGCAAAACCACGCCCCTGTTCTCCGGCTCGCGCGGCCTCGATAGCGGCGTTCAATGCTAGCAAATTGGTTTGTTCGGCTATGCCAATAATAACCTCAAGCACAGAAGAGACTTTATTGCTGAAGCTCTCCATGCTTGCCACTTGGTTTTGAGTATTCAGGAGAGCATCTGAAAGTTGCTGAATAGAGCGGATATTTTTGCTCATTGAACTTTGAGCTTGGCCCGTCGCTTCTTCGGTGGACCTGGCGGCATCTGAAGACTCGATAGCTCTATCAGCGACACTTTTAACGGAATAAGAGAGTTCATTTGAGGCGCTGGCCAACATTTCCGTTTCTGATAATTGTTCGTCGGAATGATCTACGATTGATTGCATCGACCCTGATAAACGTTGCGACAGCCCGCGAATGTTATCGTTTGCATCGGCAACGCTGGTGACTATGTGGGCAATTTTTTCAACGAACGTATTGAACCCCAAAGCCAATCTGCTTAACTCATTGTTTCCGGAAATATCCAAACGCCTGGTCAGGTCGCCTGTTCCGTGAGAAATGTCTGTCATCAGCTCAGCGATTGCATTAAGCGGTTGAGAGATGGATCTAGAAATAAATAGCGCTATGACAAAAATCAGTGTTAGGAGTATGGCACTATAGATGGCCATCTCTGTTACCCAGTCGTAGAAAGCGATTTTTTCATCATCGCGAAATACAACGCTGATAACGACCCATTCCCATGGTTGAAAGTAAGTCGAGTAGGCCATTTTTAGACTGGCATCGTCAGGGAGCTTTGCAGGGTCAACGTCGATAGGCTGAGTGACGGGTACAGAGTCTTCCTCAGCATAATACAGGTAATACTCAGAAAAGCCTGTATAGTCGGTTGGGTGAACGACTTTGATGACAGACATAACATCTTTCAGCGGCCCATCTAGTCCGATTCTTTTACCCGCGTCGGCCTTGCCGCGACGATTGATGGCTAAACTTTGTTGATATAACTCCGGTGTTTCGTCTTTATACGCAAAGTCTAGAAATGGATGAGCTAAAAGCATCTCGCTCGTATGGAAAATCATTGCGTAGTTTCTATCATCTAAAGCTTGGGACCGAATAGCGGCTTTGGCTTGCTGTTTAGCTTCTGCTTCCGTCAGTTTGCCAGAATCAAATTGCTGATAATAATAAGTAATGGTTTTTAGCGCTACATTGGTGAGCTTAATGTATTCGCTTTGCTTCAATTGAAAATACTGAGTTTGGGCTTTGTTCACCGCCACTATAGCAATCGACAAGATGCCTATAATGCTGCAGAAAATGAGAATCCAAATTCGCTGTCTGATCGACAGTTGTTGTAAAAGTTTAGACACTGGAAAGACCTTCCCGTTATGTTATTCGTCAATAAATCTACACTTTAAATTGAGCAACCAAATCGTTTAATGAGCGCGAATCATTATTTAACTCGTGACTTGACTGCATATTGCTATTGGCAGCATCTAGTGTTTCTTTCGACGTGTTTGCGATAGTCTGGCTACTCTGAGCAATTTCCAGTGTCACCTTGGATTGTTCATCTACTGCACTGGCAATTTGTATATTCATTTGTGTGATTTTCGATACGTACTCAATTACCTGTTGTAATACGTCGCTGGCTTCAGTAGCAGTTTTTACGCATATCTCTGAGTGGTCTAGGCCATCTTTCATAGCTCGCACGACATTTTCAGTGCCTGATTGAAGGTTTTCAATAATGCTATGGATTTCAGCGGTAGAACTCTGCGTTCGCTGAGCCAGAGTTCTAACTTCATCGGCGACTACGGCAAACCCTCGACCTTGCTCACCCGCTCGAGCTGCTTCAATAGCAGCATTGAGGGCAAGGAGGTTCGTTTGTTCTGCAATGCCGACAATCACTTCTAATACCGACGATACTTTATTGCTGAAAGTTTCCATGCTAGTAACTTGGCTTTGAGTATTTAGTAGAGCATCCGCCAACTGTTGAATCGAGTGAATATTCTTTGCCATGGAGTTTTGAGCTTGGCTCGTTGACTGCTCAGTTGACTGGGCAGCTTCTGACGATTCATTGGCGCGTTCGGCGACACTTTTTACCGAATAAGAAAGCTCGTTTGATGCACTAGCTAATAGTTCGGTTTCAGAGAGCTGGCTTTCTGAACGTCCTACGGTTGATTGCATGACGGTCGTCATTTGTTGCGATAAACGCATTATATTTTCATTGGCTGACGTAACGTGCTGAACTATGGTCGAAATTTTTTCAACAAAAATATTGAATGTCCCTGCGAGCTGACTCAATTCATCACTACCGGTTGGATCCAAACGCTTCGTAAGGTCGCCGGTGCCACTGGAGATGTCGGACATGAGTTCGACGGTAGCATGTAGCGGTTTTGTGATAGAGCGCGATATTGCGAAAGCAAATAAAAAAAGAGCTATTATGATGACCGCAGAGACGGTCACCATGTTGATTAGCCAGGAATAAAAGCTTTCTTTCACGTCGTCTAGATAAACCGACGTGAAGATAACCCAGTCCCAAGGTTCGTATAGTGTGCCATACCCCATTTTGAGTTCCGCTTGTTCAGATAGGTTGGGGTCATCGGGCTCTTGGACAACGCCTTGCTTTTCTTCAGTTAAGTAAAGGTAGTATTCAAAAAAACCGGTGTAGTTGTCGCTATGGGTTTTTTTAAATACATCGAAGCCAGACAGTGCAGGCCGTCCTAATCCCAAGGTTTCACCAAACGTCGCCATGGCTTCTCGATCGTATTTAACTGACGCGGCAATTTGTTCGGGGGTGTCATCGGAGTAGACTGCAGCAATGAAAGGGTGTGCAACCATTAAACCGTGCGTGCGATTATAAATATAAAAATAGTTGCGATTATCTAAAGCTAGACTTTTAACCGCTTCTTTGGCCAGTTTACGTGCTTGGACATTGTCTAGCTCCCCTAGCTCGGCAGCTTGATAATAAAAATTGATCAGTTGTTTCGCTGTGTCCGTAAGCTTCACGTACTGCTCTTGTTTCATCTCCATAAATTGATTTTGTGCTTGCTGGATAGCAATCGTCGCAAGTAAGGCAAGACCTAGCATGCTGAGCAAAACTAGCGCCCAAATTCGTTGCCTAATCAATAGCTTTCGTAGAATTGATCCCATGAATATATCTCGAGTAACCAGCCGCACTTATTAAGCGTAGCTCAGATATCAAGATATGGAGCGATCGAAAGTTTAAAGAAAAAGATTTCGCTATCGGGATATGAGGGAGTCGATCCCCAATGAATTCCAAAGATCATCGACCCGCTCGCAGACGTCGGAATCCATGGCGATTGGGTTTCCCCATTCGCGGGAGGTTTCACCGGGCCACTTGTTTGTTGCATCCATGCCCATTTTGGAACCCAGGCCAGCTACGGGAGAGGCGAAGTCGAGATAATCGATGGGAGTATTTTCAATTATGGTGGTATCGCGTGCAGGATCCATTCGGGTCGTGACTGCCCAGATAACATCTTGCCAGTTACGCGCGTTAACATCGTCATCTGTGACAATGACGAACTTGGTGTACATAAATTGCCGTAGGAAAGACCAGACCCCCATCATGACGCGCTTGGCGTGACCGGGGTACTGTTTCTTCATGGTAACTACAGCCATTCGGTATGAGCAACCTTCCGGCGGAAGATAAAAATCAACAATTTCCGGGAATTGTTTTTTTAGTATGGGTACCAAGACTTCGTTGAGCGCAACACCTAATACTGCAGGCTCGTCGGGTGGTCGGCCAGTGTAGGTGCTGTGGTAAATCGGCTCTTTTCGATGTGTAATCGCTTTTACGGTAAATACAGGGAAGCGTTCTACTTCATTGTAGTAACCCGTGTGATCGCCAAACGGCCCTTCATCAGCCATATCATTAGGCTCGATCACGCCTTCTAAAATAAACTCGGCGCTGGCAGGCACTTGCAAGTCGCTTAGTAGACTTTGGGTGACCTCCGTTTTGTCACCTCTCAGAAGCCCCGCAAATGCGTATTCAGATAGCGTGTCTGGCACAGGCGTGACGGCTCCCAGTATCGTCGCGGGGTCGGCGCCGAGTGCAACGGATACCGGAAAGGGTTCGCCTGGATGTGCTTTTTGCCACTCGTGAAAGTCCAGAGCACCACCGCGGTGGCTTAGCCAGCGCATGATTAAGCGGTTTCTGCCGATCAATTGCATGCGATAAATGCCGAGGTTTTGGCGCTCTTTGTGGGGTCCTTTGGTAATGACCAATGGCCATGTGATCAATGGTCCTGCATCACCTGGCCAACAGGTCTGAATAGGTAGATTAGTAAGGTCCACCTCATCGTCTCGTAGCACTTCGCGCTGACAGGGGGCTTTGCTGACGACCTTCGGGCCCATGTTTAAGACTTGTTTAAAGATGGGTAGTTTTTCCCAAGCGTCTTTTAAGCCCTTGGGTGGGTCGGGTTCTTTGAGAAATGCTAATAATTCGCCTACTTCGGACAGTGCGCTAGCGTCTTGTTGGCCCATCCCCAGCGCAACACGTTTTTCCGTGCCGAAGAGGTTGGCAAGGACGGGGATGGTTGAACCCTTGGGATTTTCAAACAGTAGAGCCGGACCGCCCATTTTAAGTGTGCGGTCGCAAATCTCTGTCATTTCAAGGTAGGGGTCGACCTCTACGGAAATTCTTTTTAATTCGCCAGCTTTTTCAAGTTGGTCGATGAAATCACGGAGGTCTTTATATTTCATCAGTTCGCTGCAAAACCCAGTGTTGAAAATAGAATAATAGCTAAGACCGCTTTTACTTTCGTTTCATGGAAAGGAAAAATTCATCGTTGGTTTTGAAGTCTTTTAATTTACCAGCCAAAAACTCTGTAGCGGCAACGTCTTCCATGTCGTTCAGTAATTTGCGAAGAATCCAAACGCGTTGTAGCTCATCTTCTTTCATGAGTAGGTCTTCACGGCGAGTGCCGGAGCGACGGATATTAATGGCTGGATAAATACGCTTCTCAGCAATTTTTCTATCGAGATGTAATTCTAAGTTGCCCGTTCCTTTAAATTCCTCGTAAATCACTTCGTCCATTTTTGAACCGGTGTCGATCAATGCGGTAGCGATAATCGATAGGCTGCCACCTTCTTCAATGTTACGAGCGGCACCGAAGAAGCGTTTCGGGCGCTCCAGTGCATGAGCGTCGACACCACCGGTCAATACTTTACCGGATGAAGGAACAATGGTGTTGTATGCACGAGCTAAACGGGTGATGGAATCGAGAAGAATTACCACATCTTTTTTATGCTCTACCAAGCGCTTCGCTTTCTCGATGACCATTTCTGCCACTTGCACGTGGCGAGTTGGTGGTTCATCGAATGTTGAAGCAACAACCTCTCCGCGCACGGAACGTTGCATTTCTGTCACTTCTTCAGGGCGCTCATCAATCAAAAGCACAATCATGTGACATTCTGGATTGTTACGTATGATGGACTGTGCGATGTGCTGCATCATGATGGTTTTACCGGCTTTGGGTGGCGCAACAATGAGCCCGCGCTGCCCTTTACCAATCGGCGATACTAAGTCAATGATGCGACCGGTAAGATCTTCTGTAGAGCCGTTGCCTGCTTCAAGCACCAAGCGTTGGTCTGGAAACAGGGGGGTAAGGTTTTCAAATAG
The DNA here is from genome assembly GCA_033852115.1 of Cellvibrionaceae bacterium. Taxonomy (GTDB): domain Bacteria; phylum Pseudomonadota; class Gammaproteobacteria; order Pseudomonadales; family Cellvibrionaceae; genus JAWSVE01. The sequence continues at coordinate 237,453 of JAWSVE010000002.1, forward strand.
AATTTTATTGCGGGAGTTTTCTGGCTTGTCGTAGTTGATTTCCGCCACTTTCAATAATGCAAAGTAACGCTCACCTTCCTTCGGGGGACGAATTTTTCCAGCGATAAAGTCTCCGGTGCGGAGGTTGAAGCGCCGTATTTGGCTGGGGGATACGTAAATGTCATCCGGGCCGGCGAGGTATGAGCTGTCAGCAGACCTTAGAAACCCAAAGCCATCTTGAAGAATTTCTAGCACGCCATCACCGTAAATATCTTCACCGCTTTTCGCGTGTCGTTTAAGGATGTTGAAGATGACGTCTTGCTTTCGTGATCGAGCGAGGTTTTCTAGACCCATTTGTTTGGCGATATCAATGAGCTCTTCAATGGGTTTGGTTTTTAGGTCTGTTAGATTCATAAATATATGTGGGGGGCTGTTGTTGGGGGTTAATGAAATGAATCGTTACTGAGATCGCTTAACGGTTAGAAAGTGGTAAGCGACGGAGTGCGGTAGTGAATAGTGTTAATTATTATAGGAGTAATAGACTATTTTTCCCGCGTAACAACTCAAAAAATATCAAAAAATAAATAAAAGTATGTTTAATTGAAACTCCATCAGATAGGCATTTGTTTTGCCTAACTGAATGCGTTAACTATTAATGGTGTGTTGGTTGTTTAATACTTGGCTAATACTCGTTTGGCATTATGCTGATCGTCCAACACATCAGTAACCTGCGTTTCTCAAAATACAAGGTGAAGCGTTGATGCAGGATTTGAGCAAACCGTAAAAATTCTTTGGGCGCTGTGGCGCTCCTTTGCAAACATTGTTGCGACGCGTTTTTATGTGTCGCGATTGCAATCATGGTAGCAACATCCCAATTAGGGTCGCAGCGGAGGGGGAATTTACCAACTATGACTTCGATCGCTAGGTGGCCGGGTTAGGCTCAAGAGAAAAGGTTAGGGAATCGAAGAATTGGAAATGGGTTACCGCTGGGAGTTGTTGCGAGAACTGCTAGGAAGTATAGCGACAAAAACTTGGGGAAGCAAAGTTTTCAGCCGCCAGATTACTAATTGGCGGCTGGAGGTCTCTAAACGGGGGTTAGCTTAGAGGCTGCCTTCTACAAATTCAGTCAGCTGAGCCTTAGACAATGCACCAACTTTCATTGCTTCCATGTTGCCGCCTTTGAAAAGCATTAGCGTAGGAATTCCGCGAATGTTGTATTTAGCGGGTGTTTCTTTGTTGGCATCTACATCCATTTTGCATACTTTGACTCGGCCCTGATATTCACCAGCAAGCTCTTCTAGGATCGGGGCAATCATCTTACAAGGACCACACCAAGCCGCCCAGAAATCTACCAATACGGGCTCTGCGGCACTCAGAACATCACCCTCAAAGCTCGAATCAGTCACATTTACAATGGCGTCGCTCATAGTGTTTAGTCTCCAAAAGTCGGGGGAGGTTAATTTTTACGCGGGCAGCGTTTGCTGCGGCGATGGAATGATAAGCACCCAGTATAGGGGTTACAAGCAGTTATGGGGATAGTTGGCCAATTTATCAACGCTTAGGCGCGAATTTTTTTCATAGAGCTTGGATTAGCGAGGAAATTGTCTACTCCTCTGGCATAAAGCGAGCAATCACATCGTTTAAAAAGCGCTGTCCAAGCGGGGTTGTGGCCATTTGGCCACCAGTTAGCTGTAGAAGACCGTTTTCTTCCAACCACTCCAGCTCAGGCTGAATATTGGCCAGCTCCAAGCCTGTTCTCAGTGTGTAAGAGTCTAGCTCGACACCTTGATTGAGGCGCAGCGCGTTCATCATAAACTCGAGTGTTAATTGTTGCGCATCGACGGCCCGCCACTTGTCGACGGGGATATGGTCGAGGTAGTGCTCAGGTAACCGGGTTTTTTGCGTGCGTAATACTTGTCCTTGGTCTGGCGCGGTAATCTTTCCATGTGCCCCTGCGCCGATGCCAAGGTAGTCGCCGAATTGCCAGTAATTTAGGTTATGCCGAGACTGTTGTTCAAGCAGCGAAAACGCTGAAACCTCGTATTGCTGGTAGCCGTGACTGGCTAAGTACTCCCAGCCCGCTTGTTCAATATCGGCGGCCAGGTCCTCGCCGGGCATGGCAGGTGGTTGGCTATAGAAGGCGGTGTTGGGCTCAATGGTTAATTGGTACCAGGATAGGTGCGTTGGCTGAAGATCAATCGCTTGTTTAAGGTCGTCTATGGCTTGCTCTAGCGACTGCTGAGGGAGTCCGTGCATCAAATCGATATTCACATTGTCGAAGCCTGCAATGCTCGCATTATGAATGGCCTTGACTGCTTCGTCCGATGAATGGATTCGCCCGAGTTTTTCGAGCTGGCGTGGCTGGAAGCTCTGGATGCCGATAGAAAGCCGGTTTACCCCGGCGGAACGATAGCCGACGAATCGCGCTTGCTCGACTGTGCCTGGGTTCGCCTCAAGCGTAATCTCGGCGGCCTCTGTGATGCCGATGATACGATCCACACCCTCGATGATTTGGCTAATGGCTTGAGGGCTAAATAGGCTTGGTGTGCCGCCACCGAAAAATAGACTTTGTAAATGTCGGCCCTGCGCCCAGCGTGAGTCCTGCTGTAGATCATCCAGCAACTTCCGAACATATTCTGTTTCGGGTAATGCTTCGTTCTTTTGGTGCGAATTGAAGTCGCAGTAGGGGCATTTGCGGACGCACCAAGGGATGTGAACGTAAAGGCTAAGAGGAGGTAAAACTAGCGAGCGGGGGTTTGACAAAATGCACCAGTGTTAAATGTTGCGTAGCGCATATTATAGCGCGTATGACACAATAGCGCAGCGACCATCAACCTCTAGCCAAATGAATATCTGATAAATCCTTTTGTACAGACAAACTCAACAGACTGCACCCATGCATTTTAAAAATCGACTTTGGATTAGGTTTAGCGGCGGATTTTTAATGTGGCTGCTTCTACCGATACAGGTTTGGGCGCAGTTTGATGTTGTCATTGAAAATGATCCCGGAGATGCCAAACGCAATATCCAACTGTATTTGGCGAACTGGGATAGCCTTCCTAGCGAAGATATCGAAAGTCTGAAGCAAACGTTTGATCCTCGCGTGAAGCAGGCTTTGCGGGCGATCGGATACTACGACCCGAGCATCCAGTATGCTCTGCAGAAAGACTTACTCATCCAGATTGTGTTGGGTGAGCCAACGGTTTGGCGCAAAGCTAATGTCTCGGTGCGACACCCATCACACACCCACGACAACCGTTTGCAAACGTTAATAAATAGCCAACCATTTACGCCGGGTAAGCGTATCAATCATCAGGAATACGAAGCGTTCAAAACCCAATTGCTCACTCTTGCGATCGATAGCGGGTATTTTAATGCGCATTATACGACGAGCGAATTGCGAATTGATGCAGAGTCTCATCACGCCGATGTTAATTTGAGCCTTGAAGCGGGGTTTCGCCACAGAATTGTGGAAATAAATTTTAGTGAGACGACGGTCGAGGATGAACTCCTTCGACGTATTATCGAAGTGGAGCCAGGGGATTGGTACAGCGTCAATAGCATTGGTGAAATCTACAATCGGTTATTAAGTAGTGGCTATTTCGAACATGTCGCTATCAATGTTGAGCGACAGCCGCCCGATCAGATTACCTTGCATATCGAAATGACAGAGCAGCCGCGCTTCCAGTTCTCAACTGGACTAGGTTTAACAACCAATGACAACGGTTTGAGATTTAGATTTAAGTGGCTGACGCCAAAACTTAATTATCGCGGTGATTCTTTGCTCACGCAGTTACGCGCCTCTGAGGTTGAGCAAGATATAACATTTGGATACCAAATTCCGTGGCCACACCCTCAAAAAAGCTACATCAGCCTAGATTCTGGGTGGAAGCATAAGGTGACTACAGAGCTTGAGAGTAGCGAAACCGTCGTGGGTGCAAGTTATAATCGTGCGACGGACAGCGGCTGGCAATATAGCTATCTCGTTGAATATAAAAATGAAACGTCCCAACTGAGTGAACAAGAGCAAGATTCATTTACCTACGTGATGCCGGGTGTAAATATTTCGAAACGTTATCTCAAAGGTATTGCTGCGGATCCTGATTTAGCTTTTCGAATGGCGCTAAATTTTGGTGCGAGCGTGGAGTCATTAGGATCAGATACCAATTTTTACGAACTGAATTTATCAGGCGGCGTTACTTATCGGTTATTTGGGAAACATTCTTTAGTAAGCCGTTTGGACTTGGGTTTCATTGATGCAGACGATTTTTTGCTGGTACCACCATCGATTCGGTACTTCACAGGTGGTGATCAAACGATTCGTGGCTATCGGTATGAAAGTATTGCGCCTGTAGATCCCGATGGGAATGCGATTGGCGGCAATGAACTGATAGTAGGGGGTTTGGAATATCAATACAAAATCTTTGAGAACTGGAAAATTGCGTTGTTCTATGACACCGGTAGAGTGCGCTTTGATAACCAAGGCGAATTCGTACCTACCATTGCGCAGCAAGACGCTTGGGTCGGGGAGTTAAACAAAGCTGATAATTTTTATGGCGGAGCTGGAGTGGGTGTTCGTTGGAAGACCCCGGTTGGCGCTTTAGCGTTGGACGTCGCGACCCCAACTAATCAAGAGGATAGTGATTACCGCGTCCATTTCTATTTTGGTACGGTGTTGTAATTCTACATGACGGCATTCTCGAAACTTAGAGTATTATTTCGTTTTGGTCGCTGGCTAGTCTTGGCTCTCCTGTCGCTGGCGATAGTCCTTTATTTCGTTCTGTTAGGATTATTTCGTTCCAATAGCTTCGCAAGCTTTGTGTTTTCAAAAGTAGAACAAGCAATACCTGAAATTCAATTTTCAGCAGTCGATGGAAACTTGAGTGAAGGGCTGAGTTTTAGTTTCTATTACAATACCGATAGCGCAAGTGTAGAAGGAGAGAATGCTACTTTTACTCTAACTCCTAGCTGTTTATTTCGTTTTGCACTCTGTGTTAAAAGTGCATCAATCGACACTCTCAATATCCATATTTATTCTGATTCAGATCAGACTAGGAGCACACGTGATCTGCTTTTACCTCATATATCCATACCTGTCGCGCTAGAAATTGATGCGTTGTATTTAAATACATTTTTGCTTAACGATAAAAAATCGCCATTATATAACATGCATAGAGTCTCTCTAACCGGTCAATGGGAAGGTGAGCGTATCCGGTTATATGAGATGGCAGGAGAAGATAGGTTTTGTCGGTGGGGTATTGCTGGCTCGATATTTTTGAAAGGAAACTATCCCTTAGACTTGGCCGCTGAGTGCGATGATGTGCAATGGCAGACTCATGTTGCCGCTAGGCTCGATGGCGATTTAAGCCAAGTCAGTATCGATGCAGTCGCCGAAGCAACACGCGAATCACTTCGCAAATCGTTTGATATTCACTTGGTACAAGATGCCCTGTCATTAGGTGCAAACCTGTCAGTTGCACTATTAGCACCAAATCTCCCGGTGTCTGGTGAGATTTTTTTAGCTAAACCGGCCGGTATAAAACTACCTAAAGATAAACTGAGCTTAAATGCTGCCTCCATAAGTGTCGGAGGAAACCTACAGCAATTGACTTCAACCTTGACAGCGACATTAGATAGTGGGCTCCTACCGGATGAGCACACGTTTGATGGAAATTTTAAACTACATGAAAAAACATTAGAGGTTTCGTCGTTTAATTGGCAGTGGCGTGATGCAGTTGCACGTGTGCAAGGCGAGATAAAGTGGTCTGAGCGTATTCGAAGCGAAGGTCTATTGCAGTTAAATGGGCTTAGTTTAGACCCATCAACGACACCGCTTATAGCGCCCATAAAAGGTGTGGAAATCAATGCTATAGAGGGTGAAGGAAGATGGGATATCTCCATTGACGGTGCTGCTATTGATGCAGATATTGCGTTGAATAATATAAAGGCTGACTATCTAGGAGAGCCGTTGCGCAGCAGTGCGCACGTTCTATGGCAACAAAACGAACTTATTCTCGAAGCTTTTGCAATTAATATTGGGAGCGGCAATACACTCAATGCGCAAGGAAAGTTGGGCGAGAAAGCTCTTCTATTTGAAGGTGATGTGGCGTTAAGCGATCTTACCCTTTTATCAGCGGACTTAAGTGGTGATCTCAATGGTGATTGGAAAATCAGTGGTCCTCTAGCTGCTTGGAGATTGTCATCACAGTTGAATTCCGAACGGCTCCAGTGGCAGGAATTTTACGCTTTACAATCGACTATCCAGATGGATTGGCAGCATCGAAGTGAGAGGAACAATAACGTCCGCTTGTCTATCGAGGAGTTCCGGTTGCCAAATGGTATGGGCAGCCAAGTTCAGACCTCGATGCGTGGGACGCTCGAACAGCAAGACGTGGGTTTGTATTTGCGCGGATTGGATAATCATAGCGATAAAACGGTAAATCTAGACTGCCGAGGTGGATTTAATCTCGATGTGCTGACGGAGGGCTACCAGCGATGGATTGGATTATGTGACCAGATGGCTATTGGGTTTCAGCTGAATGGAGAAAAAATATGGGGGTTGGACGCGCCTATCGATATCGATTGGCAGTTCGAGGATAGCAAAGTTAGCCTCTCATCTTTTTGCTTAAATGAGCAAAGTGGGATGAGTAACCAGGATAGCGAAGCGGCGGCCATCGCTAGTGTTCAGCGCTCAAAGGTTTGTAGTAATGAATACCTGCGGTATGTGAATGGTGACATTCCAGACTTAAATATCACTGGCGATCATTTGCCTTTTGCATGGATAGAGCCACTGCTTCCGGAGAGTGTGTCAGCTCGCGGTCACTGGTCTTTTGTGCTTAGTGGAGAGCAGGTTATTAGTCAGCAGGCGATTCATGGCGATATTTTAGCAACTGATTTCACCATCGATTTAAACAATGCATCTCATGCCGTACATTTACCGGTGGAGACGATGCGAGCGAGTGCGGAAATTAGTGATCTAAGCCCGCTCGTCAGTTGGGAGCTGATAACAAAATCTGATGGCGCTGTACGCGGACACCTCCAACTAGAGAAATCAAACATTGAAGGTGAGTTGGTGGTCGATTCATTACAGCTAAAGAGCTTATCGCCTCTGTTGATGAAGTCGTCGTCCGATCAATTAGATGGAGTGCTAGATGCTTCATTGACGCTAACAGGCCCGTTGGACTTTCCCGTGTTAAATGGCGAGGTTGATATCAACCAAGGCCTCGTTCGTTCATCCATCATTCCAGTGCCAATAGAATCAATACAGGTGAATATTGCTGTTAACAATAATGACGCGCGACTAAAGGGCGAGTTTGAAAGCCTTAATAAACCGGGCGAAGTATTAGGGGCATTCAAATGGGAGCAAAATAACTGGGCCGCAAAGCTGAGTCTACAAGCGAAAAACTTAGAGTTTACTCCTGAGCCGAGAATCGAGTTGCGGGTTAGCCCAGATATCACATTGGAAGCCTCTCCGGAGGAAGTGTACTTAACGGGCGATATTTTTATTCCCTGGGCGAGGGTGGAAATCCGTTCATTGCCAGAACAGGCAGTGAAAGAATCTGCTGATGCTATCGTTGAGGGTAGCGAGAAAGCCATGGGGCAGAAAGTACATAGTGATCTAAATGTCACCTTAGGAGACGACGTTCGTTTCAAGGGTTTTGGCCTCGACACGGGTGTGGCGGGAGCGTTAGCTATTGAACAAGCTAGCAACGAGCCATTACGGGCAACTGGCACTATTCGTTTAGAAAAAGGCCGCTTTAAAAAATACGGTCAAAACTTATTAATTCGCGAAGGCGACTTAGTCTTTGTCAATGCCATTGATAATCCGCAGTTGCGACTGGTTGCGGTACGTGACCAAGTCAGTAATGAGGTTGAGGTAGGGTTGCGCGCGACTGGGCCAGCGACGGAACCCAATATATCGCTCTTCTCCAATCCGACGATGTCGCAGCAAGAACAAATTAGTTACTTGTTGACGGGTGGTCCTCCCAATGAAAGCGTGGATCTGGACCCTACGGTGGCTGCCGCCGAAGCAGCGCTGTCACTGGCGTTAGAGTCTGAATTGGGGAGCGATTTGACGCATCGCGCGAGTCAATTACTGGGTATTGAAGACATACGAGTCACGACAATGAGCAATGAAAGTGGACCCCAAGTTGGTGTTAGTGGGTACCTGACATCCGACCTCAAAGTAAGTTATGGTATTGGTGTCTTCGAGGCGGTAAATTCATTAACATTAAACTACCGCTTAACTAAAAATATATTTGTTGAGATGACCAGCGGCGAAAGCAGCGCTTTCGATGTACTGTGGAACTTTTCCATCGATTAGCGCGTTGCATAGCCTAATAAGGATGCCAAACAATGACAGACGTAATTCTCCATCACTACGACGCATCACCATTTGCTAAAAAAATCCGACTCATTTTTGGAATGAAAAATCTAAACTGGAAGAGTGTGGAAATCCCTCGGGTGATGCCAAAGCCAGACCTGGTCGCGCTGACGGGTGGTTATCGTCGAACGCCGGTACTGCAAAAAGGTGCGGACATCTTTTGTGATACCGTATTAATTGCGAAGGTTATAAACGCACTCTCGCCTGAAGTTGATGTATATCCCTCTGACCAACTCGCGACGGTGAACGCCATGTCGCAATGGGGTGATACTCAGTTGTTCCAAAATGCTGTGGGTTTGGTGTTTCAAAAGGATATTTTAATTGCGATGTTTGGTGGCAATGAAAAAGCTATGGCTGCATTTGCTGAAGATCGTTCTGCCCTCAATAAGGATGCACCTCGCCGACGAATTCCTGCGTCGGAAGCCAAGGTGTTTATAGAGCAGGCGCTTGACCAGATTAATGAGCAGCTTAGCGATGACCGTCCCTTTTTATTAGGCGATTACCTAACCATTGCTGATGCATCTGTTTATCATCCGCTTTGGTTTTTGCAAACGAAGCCTATCGTTAACGAGACATTGAAGCCCTATGCTAACGTCAATCGATGGATGGAGCGGCTGAATGCGTTTGGGGAAGGTGAGAGCAGTGTGCTAACAAGTGAAGCCGCAATACAGGTTGCACGTCAGAGCGAGCCCAATTCGTTATCGGCAACCTGTATGCTAGAAGGCTTCGCAATTGGGGATCAAGTCTCTGTGATGCCAGCAGACTATGGTTTTGACCCAGTTCTTGGCACACTGCGTTATGCTGATGAACATAAAGTCGCAATTGCGCGTACGGATGAAAGAGCAGGCGAAGTCGTGGTGCACTTTCCGAGAATTAACTATTTGGTAAAACATCTAAAGTAACCTAACGGAAGGCTTTCTATAAGCGTGTTGTAATTATTCAGCCGCTTTACAGATTGCGAGCTGTGCTGCTTGCTTTAACGTAACCTGGTTGATTGGTTTTAATAGGGTTATTCGCGTTCCGTTCACAATGCGGCCCAAATAAAGTGCTTCTTGGTGAGTTTCGGTAATAATGAGTGCATTGAGTCGAGTATTTTCGAAGTGACTTTGAATGGATTCAATGTGCAGCCAAAATTCATGTGCTTCTATGGTGCAGTCAGCAATAATAAAGTTTACACGTTGTAATTGAGTTGCTTGCGACAGGGCGTTTTCCCAAGAGCTTTCAATAATGCAGCAAGGGTACTCAAAAAGCGCATTTTTAATCTTAACGCGCTCGGAGAATGAATCTGAAATAAGGAGCGCTACCGTATTGCATCCGGTACAGTAGCAGGGCTTATCAAAACAAGGTAACGTCTGCATCGTAGTCCTGTATGGTGGTTTGTTTTTCTGCGGGTGTATGGTCCTGAAGCAGTAAGCTAACCGCTTCGGCCATTATCGAGCGCATGTCGGCATTGTGTTTAACTTGCATATCAATTAAGTAGCCGTGTTTCTCGTTGGTGCTATTGACCAGCTCGATGATGTCCTCTTCTTGGTCTGCCTCGAGTCCCAATGTAGACAGCTCTACCAATAGTTTGGATGACAGATCCCCGCACAGCGCACTATGGCTATTACTCAAGTGTTCGCTAAAACGCACCATGGTATTGACGATATCATTCATTTTTTGCGCGATCGCCAATCTTGCGTCTCGAGATTGAGTATCTTTTATTTTGAGTCGTGCATAGTTGTCGAGCCAATAGTGAATAGTATCAATCAACACTGCCAGGTTGTCTTTGAGCGAGTCGATTTCATCTTCACTAAAGTCGGATCTCAATAAAACAAGGAGCAAGTGCTTGGTTTGGAAGATGATATAGCCTTCATGGGTAGAGAGTTTTGTACCGCGACCTGAGAGCTTTGCTAAGCTGCATAAATCTTGACGACTTATACCTTTCCCGAACTGGATGCTTATCTGTTCTTCTGCTACCGCTGCTCGAAAACAGCCCGATAGCTGAAAACGCCGAGCAGCGCCATAAATAACCGCTTCAATAGACTCTAATTCCTGGCAGCAGATTATTTCTCTAGATAAACGTGCAATCACACCAAGTTGATATGCTGATCGCATAGCGAATTGCGTTTCGTGCTGAGAGTCTGTGCGCCGGACTTCCTTTTTCATGCCTAATTCTTCAATGAATAAATTCCATATACCTATTAGTTAAGCATGCGAACTAATAAAATCTTGGATGATCTTTTATTTGGACGCATTTGGGACAGAGAATTTATCTTTCGTTCGCATAAGGGATATTGACCCTGTTTTTATTATTGTTATTAGGTGTAAGATAAGCGCTGCTTTTAACTCAGCAGTTTCTCGCTGCGTGATGTTGATGGTTTGGTTCTTTTTATTTCTCACCTAGTGAAGCTTGTATAATTACTGACGAAGGGTTTTGCATACGTTTACATGTCCTAACAAAATAAAAAGGAATTTTACTGTTTCGCGAGAGGGAGGTTAGTTAAGTAAAAAATGTGCGTGGACAAACACCTGTAATATTTTTGTAAAAAACCGCTTTTGGGATTAAGACCACGCTTTCCACATCAGTGCAGGCTAGAAATTCTTTTCTGTAGTAACTTTATGGCCACAACTGACTCTCAAGAAAAGCTGCATGAACAGCGCTTTTTCTCTTGTATCGCTAATTCTATTGATCAATACGGGCTTAAAGCGCTACCGCACTCTATCAATACCATGCAGTTAAGTAGTGGGCCCTTTGTAGGAAAAAGTGATGCGATTTTGCACCCTGACTTAAGCATCATACGTAGGACGACTAATCAGTTAATCTATCAAAAAGGTGTGTTTAATAGCGGATACGTTTGCTTCACACTTCACCCTAGTGACCACTGCTGTTACTCCAAAGGTAACTACTCCGGCATGGGGCACGTTTCTATTCAGGCTGGTTTGTCAGAATGGGAAGTGATTACTAAAGCGAATACGATGCACTATGTCTTGCTTGTTAAAGTCTCTAGTCTGTCAAAGCACCTCGCTCCAGATTTACATGCCGTCTTGCAAGCTTTTCTGTTAACGGAGAACCGTATTGAATTGTTTACAGAGGGCTTCTATGACGTTGCGAAGCGAGTATGTGATAGGTCACTTCATGCCAGTAGCTTCAGTGGGTCTCACAATAAATCAGATAGTGTGTTTGGAGAGATACGCAGTGACATATTCCATATTATTGGTTTTTTGCTGCGAAATGGTCAGGTGGAGCAGGTCCGGTCGAATTCTAAGGTGAGGCTTTTGGACAAGGCGCTGGGGTTGATCGGTGAGGGGAACAACTGCCAGCTAAAGGTTTCGGATGTCGCAGACTCTCTCCATACGACAAGACGAGCACTGGAAAAAGTATTTGAGATCTATCTCAATATTAGCCCGAAAGAATATATGAATAGTATACGTTTAAGTGTTATTCAAGCGGAGCTTATTGGAGGGGATAGGACGCAAGGCAGCATCGCTGAAATTGCACGTCGACATGGTCTAACGCACATGGGGCATTTCAGTCGAGCGTATGCAAAATTATTCAATGAGTTGCCAAGTGAGACTGTTGCACGCGCGAAAAATAATCGACTATCTTGCTTAGATTGCCGTTAAAATTGGCTTAGAAAATGCTTTGTTTAAGTTCAATTAATAGCTTTGCCATGGCTTGCCCGCGATGACTGATTTTGTTCTTCACTTCAGGCGGTAACTCAGCTGAGCTACAATTTTTTTCCGCTACAAAAAATAACGGATCATAGCCAAAACCGTTTTCTCCCTGCGCTTTTTTCAAGATTCTACCTTCCCATGAGGCTTGGCAAATAATCGGGCACGGGTCTTCTGGGTAGCGAACGTAGGCGAGCGCACAATGAAAGCGGGCAGTACGCAGTTCATCGGGAACACTTTTTAAGTTGTCTAGTAGGCGTGCGTTGTTTGCGGCGTCATCACCCTGTGTACCAGCGTATCGCGCGGAGTATATTCCTGGGGCGCCTTGCAAGGCGTCAACCGATAATCCAGAGTCATCAGCGAGGGCAGGCAGCTGTGTTTCTCGGCTTGCGTGGCGCGCTTTGAGTATGGCGTTTTCCACAAAGGATAATCCAGTCTCATCAGCGGATGAGACAGAATAATCGGCCTGTGTTTTTAAAGAGAAAGGTAGGTCGGCTAGGATGCGTTTGAATTCTTTTAGCTTCCCAGTGTTATTGCTGGCAATCACTATCATCGAGAGTCGTTGGGTGTTATTCATTAACGTACATTTTTTTAGTGAATTTTATATTGATCGAGCTTTCGCCTGGTAAGGCTACATCAATATCAAAATGAAAATGTTCTTCTTCGGTGACACGTAATTCTGCGATGTAGTAGACGGTGCCGGGTTCTTCAATCTCTTTGAAGTCGAGCGACTTCATTTGTTGCATCAAATTAGTTGCTTTACCCGTAACCTTGGCTGGAATACCTTGGCCTGGCGTACTTTGCGGCACGACGGCAATGTTCACTAAAACGTAGTCTTTACCCCTGACGAGTTGATACCGCTCGGCGATCTTAGGGGTAAGCGATGTGCTACTAAATACACTGTGATGAATATCCAGAGTTCCCTGCCCTGTTTGGACGGCAGTTTTATACTCGTCTTGTGCGTGGCTAAAACTGGAGAAGGCTAATAAGCATAATGCTGACAAAAAGAATTTCATGAGGGTTTTCGTAAATAGTGTTTAAGGTGAAAGCTGACCGGAGGCAGTTCTGGTAATGCGTTAGCCGTTGATGACACTGCGCCGCGCCGAATTGATACTAATGACATTGTCCTGCGTGGGTGCACCCTCAGGCGTTGAGATGTTTAGATTTTCCAGAATTTCGCCCAAGTTGATCAGTGCTTGCTCCTGAATTTTAACATTAACGCGTAATTCTTTAAGCTGCATGTCGATGCCGCGATCTTCATTGCTTAAATTAGCTAGGCGCATCATATGGCGTTCAAGCAATTGCTTCTGATACAGGTTGTGGTGTGTTAGCGGCGTTAAGGCCTCAGCAACCCAGTGATCGACATCTTCTTCCAGGTGTTTGTATAGCGTGCGTACTTCAGTCACCAATGACTGTACAAAGCGTTCGATGACCCGGCTTTTGCTGGCGAATAACGTATCGAGAGATAAACGAAATTTGTTGGCTTGGTATTTAAGCTGCTCTAGATATTTTCGGTAAGGTTTAACTGAAAATAAATGCCTGTCTAAAGCGCCTTTCCCTGCATCGGCGTTTTCGGGGCGATCGTAAATGCCGGCTAAAACTTTGTTTGCGTGCTGTGCTTCGCGAATCATATTGTCGATATTTTTTTCAAGAATATCGAAAAAGTCGGCGATACATTTCGATAAGCCAACGGTTGTCCAGCTTTTGTTGAGCTTATCAGTGGTCGTTGCGACTAATTGTTCTAATAAGACAGGGCTGACAGGCGCCATCAGTGCGGTTCTCTGCCGGTCAAGCAAACGCTGACTAGAACGCAATGCGAGCGCTTGTTTATGATAGCCGGTGTGAGCAACTTTAATGTTGTGTCGCAACTTCGCTAAGTTTTGAATCTGTGCTTCAGCACTGGTGCTGGATTCTAATAGTGCTAGTTCTCGACGACATTCTTCTGTCCGACGCTGTAATACGCTATAGGTGTTGTTGGCGATGGCCATCACGTCGGCGATTGCGCGGTGGTTGGTAATGTGGCGTTGATTGTCGACGATGCGTTCGGCCAGCAGCATTTCCATTTTTAATAAGCTGCTTCGCAAGAGTCTTGGGCGATCATTGTGTGCTTTAGCTAAAAGGCCTTCTTTTGCCGAAATTGGGACGACATGCTCGATGGGTAATTTTAATTGTCGTGCCGTAACCTCTCGCACAGAGCGGATGGCTTTGGCGACTTCGTCTGGTTCGTAAAGGTCATGCCACAAGGTATCGATCTTGTTCAGTAGCACCAGAACCGACATGCCTTGGTTTTCCCGCAATACTTCGATGTGCTCATTCCAGATTGCCATGTCACTGGCGCTAACACCGGCATCAGCAGATAGCAGGAATATGACAGCGTTAGCTTTGGGTAAGGTGTTGAGTGTTAGTTCGGGCTCATTACCCAGGGCGTTGAGTCCGGGCGTATCTATAAGATGCAGCCCTTGGCGCAGCAAAGGGTGATCGAGATTGATCAGTGCGTGGCGCCAGGCGGGGATTTCCACCATGTTACGGTCTTTGCTGTCGCGGGTCAGGGTGCGGTTGTCAAAACCCATGCGGCGCGCTTCACGCTCAGTAACAGACTTGGTCGCCGAGATTTGTGACATGGCATGTTCAAGCTGTTTCGGGTTGCGCGGATCAAAATAAATACTTACCCACTTTTTGGGAATTTTGCGGAAATTCTCCATGCTGGTGTTGGTGCGGCGAGTCTCGATAGGAAGTAATCGCACGCAACAGCGTTCTGACTCGCCGTCATAATAGATTTCCGTCGGGCACATGGTGGTGCGGCCAGGGCGAGACGGTAGGATGCGTTGATTGTACTCAGAATACAGCAGCGCATTGATGAGCTCGGTTTTACCTCGAGAGAACTCACCCACACATGCGAGCGTAAAATAATTGTCTTCAAGCAGAGATAGGGCGTGTTCGAGGCAGTGATGGGCCTCAGTGGAGCGAATGCGGTGCTCGCTAAACCACGACTGAAACGACTTGAGGTGCTGTTGCAGCTCGGTCTTCCAGCGATCGTAGCTCGCCATTTGGCGATATAGCGATCTTACATCCATCAGGTGCCCTTAATCAGGTGTCAGCAGCTTGCTAACATCGATTGTTGAAATTGGTTGTGAAATTAGCCCCTACTAATTAAAACCGAATTTAAGCGTCGTGGGAAGTGATGTGTTAAATGACTTTTTTCATCTAACTCGTTGAAAAATAGATTAGTTTGCGTGGTTTCCATTGGGGGCGGGCTATTCGGCGGGTTCTGTCGTCAATATGCGCCACTGATCACGATTTGATTAGCTCGGAGACTATCGGTGGTAACTGTTGAGGGGCGACAATCGATACAGTTTTCTGACGACTGGTATGGCCTTTCAGGAGCGATACGTGGCTTTTGGGTACGCCAAAAGCCTTACTTAAGAATTTAATGAGCTGGGTGTTCGCTTTGCCATCGACCGGCGGGCTGCTGATGCGTATTTTGAGAAGCCCGTTGTATTCGCCGACAACTTCGTCTTTGGCTGCGTTGGGCTGCAGGATGCAACGCAGCGTGAGTGAGCCGTCAGCGTTTTTACTAATCACGGCATTACTGAAAGCCAAGCACGATGCTGGGAATCAAGCGTGCACTGGTTGCTAAGTCATTGACGATAATGCGGCACACCTGAATCGCGAGAAATGCAAAAATGGGTGTGATGTCGATGCCACCCATTGCCGGGATAATCTTGCGAAACGGAGCGGTAATAGGGTCGACGATTTGCCGGATCAGCATCAAGAAAGGGTTGTAGCTCATAGGAGCAACCCAGCTGGCGATAATCATGACTATCATGCCGAAGAAATAGAGGTACAGCACCATGGAAATGGTGCCTAAGAAGCTCCAAATAATGGCGTTGCCAATAGGCACAATGCCAAAACCGACTACCAATCCTAAAATCAAAATCACCACGAAGTGGAAGGCCAAAGCAAGGACTATCGATGCGATATCGATGCCAAAGAGGCCTGGGATGACTTTGCGAAGCGGAATGAGTAAGGGGTTGGTTGCTTTGACGATAAACTGTGAGACCGGGTTGTAAAAATCAGCCCGAGCTAGTTGCAGCATAAATCGTAGTAGGATGATGGCAAGGTATAGCGAACCTAGAGAGCCAATAATCAATAAGCCTATTTGAGCTAATGTGCCCATTCAGAGTCTCCTTTAAGATAATTCGTTGGCCATTTCTTCAGCGCGAGCGGCGCAGGCGGCCATGGCGCGTTCAACTACCGCGTGGAAGTCGTCATGTTCGAACGACTCAAGCGCTTTCAATGTCGTACCACCAGGGGATGATACTCGGCGGCGTAATTCGGCTGGCTCAACATCGCTTTCGCTAGCCAGTTTGCCTGCCCCAAGGCAGGTTTGTATCGCAAGGCGGCTGGCCGTTTCTTGGGGTAGGCCTTGCTTCACACCGGCGGCAATCATCGCCTCCATCATCAGGAAGAAGTACGCGGGGCCACTGCCAGATATGGCTGTCACTGCGTCTATCAATGTTTCGCTGTCGAGCCATTCAACGATACCGACGGCGCTCAGCACACGTTCTGCTAATTGCTTATCGTTGTCTTCGCATTGCTCATTCGCGTAGAGACCGCTGGCGCCAAGTTGGACGAGCGCCGGGGTGTTGGGCATGCAACGCACGATCGGTAAATGACCTCCCAGCCATTGCTGGAGGTGCCCAGCCGTAATACCTGCGGCAATGGAAATAATGAGTGGTTGCTGCAGGGCATCGCTCAGATCCGAGCAGACTGTTTTCATGACTTGGGGTTTAACGGCCAGGACTACCGCCGCTGCATTGGCTACGGCTTGTTGGTTATCGCTGGTGACATGCACGCCGAAATCGCGATTTAGCTGTTCTAAGTTTTCTCGCACAGGGTCGCTAACCGTGATTGCTTTTGCGTCATAGCCCTCTGCGACGAGTCCGCCAATGATGCTGCTGGCCATATTGCCGCCACCAATAAAGGTGATTGCTGGGTTACTCATGTACTGCTCCAAAGATTATCGAATTATGTGTTTACCGTTAACCAGTTAAGTGGCTTTGGTTAGTTGCCTTTGGTTAGTTGCCTTTGGCTGGCAATGGATTTTCTCTCGCTCCAAATATATCCGTGCCGACCCTCACCATCGTGGCGCCCGCCGCAATAGCCGCTTCTAAATCGCCTGACATTCCCATCGATAATGTATCGATATGGGGGCTGGCGAGTTGTTGCTGAAGGCGGGCAAATTGATCTCGCACCTTCATTAGTGCTGTGAGTTGTTCCTGGTAGTCTTCTCGCGGTGCGGGAATGGCCATCAGCCCCCGTAAGCGAAGGTGCGGCAAATCGACTATACGCTCCGCTAGGTCGATCAATTGATCGGGTGTTATACCGCTTTTGCTGGCTTCGTTGTCAATGTTTACCTGTAGACAGACATTGAGTGGTGGCAGTTCACTCGGCCGTTGATCATTCAGGCGTCGTGCGATTTTTTCTCGGTCAACGCTATGCACCCAATTAAAATGCTGCGCGATGGACTGCGTCTTATTGCTTTGAATGGGGCCGATAAAGTGCCATTCAATATCTAGGTCGGCTAAAGCGAGCTGTTTTTCCAGGGCTTCTTGCAGGTAACTTTCGCCGAACTGCCGCTGCCCCGCTTCGTAGACTTCGCGTAGTTTCTCAGCGGGTTGCTTTTTGCTGACGGCTATAATTTGTACGCCTTCTGGGTCTCGTCGTGCACATTTTGTCGCCTCGTGCACTCGGTCGCGGACTTTGATTAGTTTGTCGTGCAAGTTATGCATATACTTGTAGAGGTTAACCTGATTGAGTTACAACCTTCATTTCCCGATCTAACTGATTGAACTGCAAACATTTTACCAGCTAATCGACTAAGGTAGTTGTATGGATATTACGGAACTCCTGGCGTTCAGCGCAAAACAGGGCGCTTCTGACCTTCATTTGTCTGCTGGCTTGCCGCCTATGATCCGCGTTGACGGTGACGTGCGTCGAATCAACCTGCCTCCAATGGAGCACAAACAGGTTCATAGTCTGATCTACGAGATTATGAATGACAAGCAACGTAAGGATTACGAAGAATTTCTCGAAACAGATTTCTCTTTTGAAGTGCCGGGCGTAGCGCGCTTCCGCGTCAATGCATTTAACCATAATCGCGGTGCGGGTGCGGTTTTCCGTACTATTCCTTCCAAGGTGTTAACCATGGAAGAACTTGGCATGGGTAACGTATTTCGCGACATCTGTGCAGTACCTCGTGGTCTCGTGTTGGTGACAGGGCCAACGGGGTCGGGTAAGTCCACGACGCTTGCGGCGATGATGGACTACATCAACGACAACAAATACGAGCATATTCTGACCATTGAAGATCCGATTGAATTCGTTCATGAAAGTAAAAAGTGCCTGGTAAACCAGCGCGAAGTGCATCGTGATACTCATGGTTTTGCCGAGGCATTGCGTTCAGCATTGCGTGAAGATCCCGATATTATTCTGGTGGGTGAGATGCGTGATCTGGAAACCATCCGCCTTGCGTTAACTGCGGCAGAAACTGGCCACTTGGTGTTTGGCACGCTGCATACCACTTCCGCCGCTAAAACTATTGACCGTGTTGTTGACGTATTCCCCGCAAATGAAAAAGCTATGGTACGTTCGATGCTATCGGAATCGCTACAGGCGGTAATCTCACAGACGCTATTGAAAAAGAATGGCGGTGGCCGTGTGGCGGCGCATGAAATTATGCGTGGTACCTCAGCGATTCGTAACTTGATTCGTGAAGACAAAGTGGCGCAAATGTATTCCGCCATTCAGACCGGCGGTTCGTTGGGTATGCAGACGATGGATCAGTGTTTGACTGATCTAGTTGAGCGTCGCATAGTCACTCGCGAAGTGGCGAGAGAGAAAGCGAAGATGCCCGACAACTTCTAAGATGCACAAGAAGTGCGATGAAAGCGCGCTGGCCGCGTCAGCTCCATGCTCGAATCCTCATGTATTACATATACACTCCGGTTCTGCGCGTGTTGCTTTATTTCTAGGATGGGATGTATGCCGGTAATGTAGGAGCAATTGTCGGCCCTTGCCAGCACACTTTCCTCACTCTTTTTGAGGCACCGTAGAGAGGCAGATTTGTACACGTATAGAAAAAGCGAAGTAAATAATTTGATTCAGAGTGGAAGTTATCAGGATAAATTTCACTCCACAAAAAAACCAGGGGTTTTTTAAACATGGATTTTGATCGCTTACTAAGTCTGATGGTTGAAAAAGGTGCGTCAGATTTATTTATTACCGCGGGTGTGCCGCCATCGATGAAGCTGCACGGAAAAGTTGTGCCTGTAACAACGTCACCTCTTTCGCCTGAACAAGCGCGCGAAGCGGTACTAAGTGTGATGAATGAGCGTCAGCGTAAGGAGTTTGTCGAAACAAAAGAATTAAACTTTGCGATCAGTGCGCGCGGTGTGGGTCGTTTTCGTTGTAGTGCGTTTTATCAGCGCAACTTGGCAGGTATGGTTTTGCGCCGAATTGAAACCAATATCCCCAAAATTGATGAACTGGGTTTGCCGGAAATTATTAAAGAGCTGGCGATGACCAAGCGCGGCTTGATTATTTTCGTGGGTGCAACCGGTACCGGTAAATCGACATCGCTTGCCGCAATGTTGGGACACCGAAATCGTAATTCAAAGGGCCATATTATTTCTATCGAAGACCCGATTGAATTTATCCATCAGCATCAAGGCTGCATTGTCACGCAGCGCGAAGTAGGTATTGATACTGAATCATTTGAGATGGCTCTTAAAAATACTCTGCGTCAGGCACCTGATGTTATTTTGATTGGTGAGGTTCGCTCTCGAGAAACTATGGATCACGCCATTGCGTTCGCGGAAACAGGTCACTTGTGTTTGTGTACCCTTCACGCCAACAATGCTAACCAGGCATTGGACCGTATTATTCACTTCTTCCCAGCGGATCGTCACTCGCAATTGTGGATGGACTTGTCGCTCAACTTGAAAGCAATTGTTGCGCAACAATTAATTCCGACACCCGATGGCAATGGTCGTCGTGCTTGCCTTGAAGTCATGCTCAATACGCCTTTGGCGCAAGATATGATTCGTAAAGGCCAAGTGCATGAACTGAAAGAATTAATGAAAAAATCTACCGACCTGGGCATGCAAACGTTCGATCAGGCATTGTATGAATTGTATGATCGTGGCGAAATCACTTATGAAGACGCCTTAGCGTATGCGGATTCACCAAACGACCTACGTTTGATGATTAAGCTTGCTTCAGAAACCGATGCCGAATACTTATCTCATGCGGCGGATGAATTAACCATTCAAGAGGATGAAAAAGATAACGGCGGACGTTTGTTCTAATCCATCGCGGGTCTGTGTCCGATCTATTTGAACACTTATCAGTATTATGCCGCTGTTATTTTTGAATGCGCCGACAGACTTTGTCGGCGTTTGCATTTCTGTCTCGAGAATAACAAACCCCATACTTTTTTTAAGCTTGTAGGGTGAGGTTTAAGAAAATTCGAGTTGGTAGGGCAAAAGTCTATTGTTTACTTTGCTCATGAAACCAAGACTCTAAGATTAATCGTGCAGCAATCGAGTCAACGGGGTTCTTTTTGAAATCGAGGGTTTGTCGTCTCGCCATCGCCTCTTCTTTTGCTTCGTAGGTTGATAGTCGTTCGTCCATCAGGTGCGTTTTAATGTGAAAACGGCCGTTAAGTCGATTGGCAAACTTTCGAGCGCGGGCTGCGAGCTCGCTTTCGCTGCCGTCCATGTTGAGCGGTAGGCCTATGATTAACAGGTCGGGCTGCCATTGTTGAATTAATTCTCCAACCGCGTTCCAGTTGGGTACGCCATCGTTAGCTTTAAGCGGTTTTAACTCGGAAGCTGTTTGCGTGATCGCCTGTCCGACGGCAACACCAATGCTTTGTGTGCCGTAGTCGAAGGAAAGTAGGGTGGTTGGCATGAGCGGTGAGTTTAATGATCGGGCGGCTAAAGGGTTTTATAGAAGCCAATAGGGTTAAGAGTAAGGGCGCTCTATCGGAGGCGCTGGTAATTTTTAGTGTATCGGCAGTCTAGGCGTGCCCAGCTGTTCCGTGGATGAGGTTTAAGTCTATGCCAAGATATTTTGATGCCGCTGCCCAGCGGTGTTCGCAAGGCGTATTGAATAAAATATTCTTGTCAGCTGGCACGGTCAGCCAAGAGTTAGCAAGAATTTCTTCTTCTAATTGACCAGCGCCCCATCCTGCATAGCCCAACGCTACAACAGCTTTATCTGGCCCAACCTGATTCGCCATCGCTTCTAAGACGTCTCGTGAGGCAGTCAAACATATGTCGTCCGATACCCGAATGGTTGATTCGTAATCGAAGTTGCTTGGATGAAGGACGAACCCACGATCCATTTGCACCGGGCCTCCGGACATCACCATATCTTGAGAGATTGGGCTGCTACGGTCCAATTCCAGTTGCTCGAAAATATCGCCAACATTGATGTCCAGTGGATGATTGATGACGATGCCTAATGCGCCCTCTTCTGTGTGATCACAGATATAGGTAATGGCATGGGCAAACACTGGATCCCGTAGGCTTGGCATGGAAATGAGAAACTGATCGCGGAGGCCGCCTTCTGACAGCTCCATGCCACTTTGAAAGTGTTCTTCGAACGATTTGTGAGGAGTTAAACTGGCCATGCCTTTAAGTATTGGGGTGCTCGGGAAGGAATACAAGCGCTAAACGCAGATATCGCTAAATCTGTAGCGTCTAGTAACGTGTTTTATATAGCGCAGCGGAATTAGTTGGTGGTTAGGCCGGTGATTTCGAAGCGCCAGGTGCGGATGATTTCAAGTTGATCCACATCCTTTGCAATCTCTGGAGGGAAGGGTTTAAAAGGCGATGCCAGGTGAACGATGCGCAGTGCCGCACTATCCAGGATGCTGTGTCCTGAACTCGACATCAATTCATTGCTGACGATGGTGCCATCGGATTTGAGTACCGTGGCCATACGCAGTTGCCCGTAAATGCCTTGGCTTAGCGCTTCGCGAGGGAAATTCTCGTTACCGACCCGTTCTACGGTTTGACGCCACTCATTGAGGTAGGCGGCATCGGCAGATGCAGTCGTTGAGATGCTGGTCAGGCGTCGAATGCGTGGTTTTTTTGCGTAGGCTTGTTTTTGTCTGTCGAGCTTGGCGCGTAAGCTGGCAATTTCTGGACTTATGAGCGGAATATCGCGCTCTTTGCCTTCTTGCTGTTTTCGGTTCTCAAGGTCGAGGGTGTTTTCTCGGCGCGCCACCTGAAGCGTTGCGTTTGATTCCGTGCGAATCACCTCTTTGGGCTCCGCAACCTGCTCGGTGCTTGCCATCTGCTCGGGTAGAGGTGTCATCTCTCTAATCTTCGTATCAGCGAGTGGTGCAAGCTTGTCCGTCGTTAGCTCTTTCGGGTCGGTTAGCGTACCGCTGCCTTCCTGGTTGAATTGCGCTTGGAAATCAGCGTCCTCTGGTGTCTTGTCGCTTTTATGTGTTGCGAGCGTGATTTCGAAGGTAGGCGGTACCGTGGGTTCTGCACTGTAGTGAAAGCTCACTCCTAGTATCAACAGAGCATGCAGTGCGATAGCAATAAACGCCGTAAAGCTGAGGCGGTCATTAGTGCTAACCTGGGCATCCGAGAGGGTGGTAGCAGGTTGCGATGTGCTGCTGTTTGTCATAGGTGTTGTTGGCTCAAGAACGGCTTATTTTGGCAATCGAGCGGCAATGGCGTCCATCAAGCGCCCGCCAATATCAGTATCGTATGCTGTGTTGATTTCTTTAGCGCAGGTCGGGCTAGTGACATTAATCTCGGTCAGGTAATCACCGATGACGTCGAGTCCCACAAAGAGTAACCCTTTTTCTCGCAATGCGGGAGCGACCTGCTCCACAATCCAGTGATCTCGGTCAGTTAATGGTTGTGGTCTGCCGGTGCCGCCAGCAGCGAGGTTGCCGCGGGTTTCGCCTTCTTTGGGGATGCGTGCCAAGCTATAGGGAACTGCCTCACCATCAATGACGAGGATACGTTTGTCGCCTTCTTTAATGTCAGGGAGGAATTGCTGGGCCATGATAGTTTCTTGGCCATTATTGGTTAGCGACTCCAAAATCGCACCAAGATTTCGGCCGTCTTCGCCAACACGAAAGATGCCGCTTCCACCCATGCCATCTAATGGTTTAAAAATCACGTCTTTGTATTCGGTATGAAAGCTTCTCAATATGTCGAGGTTGCGGCTAACCACGAGAGGGGGGCAGCATTCGGGGAACTGGGTGGCAAACACCTTTTCATTGCAGTCGCGCAAGCTCTGCGGTTTGTTGACGATAAGCGTACCCTTTCGCTCTGCGGCTTCGAGAATGTAGGTGGAATAAATATATTCCCCATCAAATGGTGGGTCTTTTCTCATTAAGATGGCATCTAGTTCATCCAGATTGATCGTTCGACGATCACTCAATTGATACCACTGGTCGGGGTTATCAAATACCTCGCAAGCTTGAGCAACAGCTTTGGGTGTACCCTTCTCGAGGAAGAGATCACGTTGTTGGATATATTCTATGGTCCAGCCACGTTTTGCTGCTGCCAAAAGAAGGACAAGTGTGGTGTCTTTGCTAAAATTGATGGAGGAAATCGGGTCCATCACCACCCCTAGCTTAATGCTCATAGGCCTCTTCAGTATTTGAGTTGGAGTTATCAAGTTCCGGTTAATTTTGTCCCGATTGCAATGGAAGGTGAAGGTAAATCACGCCCTGTTGGTCGGTGGCGAAACATTACGGTTTTCAGCCCGGGTTCGCAACTGATTAGTGGTCGCTAATTAGCTGCCGTTCGGTCGATTGAAAACCCAGTTTTTGCCATTTATTCAGCGGTTTATAGATAATACCTGAATTCTATGTTAAAAGATTTGCACCTATGCGGTTCCCTGGGAACTACCACCGAATTGCGACTGAGCGTGTAGTTATCAAAAGCAAAATTTTGCAATAAAAAGGTCATAAAAGTATGGAGATGAACCTCGAGAGTCTAAAGGTGATGGTGATCGACGACAGTAAAACGATTCGTCGCACGGCCGAGACTTTGCTTAAAAAAGCCGGCTGCGCAGTCGTCACGGCAACCGATGGTTTTGATGCACTGGCGAAAATTGCCGATACGCGTCCCGATATCATTTTCGTCGATATTATGATGCCGCGTCTTGACGGCTATCAGACTTGCGCGCTGATTAAAAACAACAGTGAATTCAAAAGTACACCAGTCATCATGCTATCCAGCAAGGATGGTCTGTTCGATAAGGCTAAGGGCCGCATCGTCGGATCGGACCAGTACTTGACCAAGCCGTTCAGTAAAAGTGAGTTGTTAGGTGCCATTGAGGAGCATGTAAAGCCCAATCAGGCACAGGCGTCTTAAATTCTCGCTCGAACTGCATACACTGCGTTGAGTTCGCTTTGATCGGTGAATCCGGTTGAGCGAAGCGCAAGATAATAACGTTTATAAATTTTCAGATAACCAGTCTCCCGGAGTTAAATATGGCAAGAGTATTGATCGTCGATGACTCTCCAACCGAAACGTACAAACTGACCAACATGCTTGAAAAGAATGGTCATGCGGTAATCACTGCAGAGACTGGAGAAGACGGCGTTGCCGTTGCTAAAAAAGAATTACCCGACGTGGTATTGATGGATGTGGTTATGCCAGGTCTTAATGGTTTTCAGGCGACACGCCAGCTTAACAAGAGTGCGGAAACTACCAATATTCCTGTCATTATCGTGACCACCAAAGATCAAGAAACCGATCGTGTATGGGGTATGCGTCAAGGTGCTAAAGCCTATTTGACTAAGCCCATCGACGACAAGTTGCTAATGCAAACCATTAAAGAAGTCATGGCATAAAGGGTAGGACGTGATGCCCGCATCACGTCCACAGCAAGGATAACGTTTACGCATGTCACAACCACAAACCGCTTTTAACGCTTTAGTCGATTTGGCACAACGCAGCCGCAGTGCGGCAAAAGGCTTGCCATCAGAAGCTAAAGTGCAACCACATTGGAGTGGTATCGGTTTCACCCTGCTGGGTCAGTACTTCGTGGCACCAATGGGCGAAGTGACAGAATTACTTGAGCATCCTCCTTATACTAAATTGCCCGGTGTGCAGCCTTGGGTGATGGGGGTGGCCAATGTTCGCGGTCGATTGCTGCCCTTGATAAATTTGCCTGCTTTTATGGGCGGCCGTCTTGAAGGGCAGCGTAAGCGTCACCGCGTGTTAGTGCTTGAACAAGGTGATTTATATACCGGTCTGGTCGTTGATGCTGCGTTAGGTATGCAGCATTTTCCAATCGATACCTACAACGAAGGTGTTGCTGAGCTTGATAAAGCGCTGCAGCCTTACATGGCGGGCAGCTACGCCAATAGCCGTAGTGCCATTACCAGCGACGATCAACGCTGGTACGTTTTTAGTCCCGCCAAACTTATCGACGATCCACAATTTATTAATGCAGCGCAATAGACTTTTTTAAAAGCCTATGCCCTGTAAGGGTGTTCATCGCACCCTGGTACCAGTTGTTCAATCCTTCATAGGCAGATAGTGCTTGTGAAGAGTAAGTTTACAGAATCCATTGATGATTAGCTGTGTTGTGCAGTAAAGGCAGAGACGCTCAGGAGCGCGTAGCATGAAAATCGAATCTAAAAACATCTTCGCTACCATGAAGGATAACCTGGCAATGACATTGCTCATTGTCCTTTTCATCTTATCCTTCCTTGCGATGGGTGCCAGTGGTCTTATCGCTCAGATGCAGGGTGAACGAGATCAGGGCTACATTCAGTTAGCGGCGGAACTGCGTGTGCAGTCAAATCAGGTGACCGCGCTAGCTCGTGATGCTACCAACGGTGATGAAGCCTCATTCGGCCAGTTGCAAACTGTTATTAATAACATGACACAAACGTGGAATACGCTGCGCGCAAGTGACCCTCGCACGCGGACGGCGGTAGCGTCTGAATTTGCGCGCTTTGAAGCGATTTGGGAGCGAGTAAAAGAAAACTCCAATACGATTCTAACTAACAAAGACACGATCATCTTCCTAAATGATGTGGCGGCAAACCTTAACCAAACACTGCCTGAACTGCAGATTGAGCACGAAGAGATTAAAGAAATCTTGTTGGAAAACCGTGCGCCTGCGGCACAAATTGTTGCGGTGCAGGAACAAACATGGCGGGCAGAGCGGATTGGTCGTAACGTAGAGCGCATGCTCGCGGGTGGATTTGATGCGATGCAAGCTGCTGACCAATTTAACCTTGATGCAAACTTATTCGGTAAATTCCTTAACGGTATGCAAGAGGGCGACGCTGCTTTAGGTATTTCACGCATACGAGATCCGTTTGCAGTTGAAAGTTTGAGTGAAGTGTCAGAGCTTTTCGAGTTCGTGAACAGTTCGGTACGAGAAATCTTCGAAGCATCTCCAGCACTATTTGGCGCACGCCAAGCAACAGAAGCACTGCTCGATGACTTGCCTCAGCTCGGTGAAGCACTTGCGGCACTATCTACCCAAATTGATGCGCAATCGGCGGTACGTGTTCCAAATAATGCGACTACCATCGGTGCAGCAGTTATCGCGTTTATCTTGTTGGCGATTATCGGTATTCGTGTTTACGCCGGTACGCGTGGTCGATTAGTTGATACTGCGAACACTAACGAGCGAAACCAAAACGCAATTCTACGTCTTCTCGATGAGCTAGCTGACCTCGCAGACGGTGACTTGACTACCACGGCAACGGTAACCGAGGATTTCACTGGTGCGATCGCTGACTCGATTAACTACACCATTGACCAACTTAGGATCCTGGTATCGCGCATTAATGAAACGGCAGTAAACGTTGCGCGGGCATCGCAAGATACACAGCAAACCGCATTGCATCTCGCTGAAGCATCTGAGCACCAGGCGCAAGAAATTGCTGGAGCATCCGCGGCGGTTAACGAAATGGCGGTCACCATTGACCAAGTATCTGCGAACGCCGCTGAATCAGCATCGGTTGCGGAGCGGTCGGTATCGATCGCGAACAACGGTGCAAAAGTGGTACAAAACACCATTCACGGTATGGACACCATTCGTGAACAGATTCAGGACACCTCAAAACGTATTAAACGCCTCGGTGAATCATCACAGGAAATTGGTGACATCGTATCGTTGATTAACGACATTGCTGACCAAACCAACATCCTCGCACTTAACGCGGCGATTCAGGCATCGATGGCGGGTGACGCCGGTCGAGGCTTCGCGGTGGTAGCGGATGAGGTGCAGCGACTGGCAGAACGTTCAGCCGCTGCGACCAAACAGATTGAAGCGTTGGTTAAAACGATTCAGAACGATACTAACGAAGCCGTTATCTCGATGGAACAAACCACTGCGGAGGTGGTACGTGGGGCTCGCCTAGCACAGGATGCGGGTGTGGCACTGGAAGAAATCGAAAACGTATCGTCATCTCTTGCGGAATTGATTCAAAACATTTCGAACGCGGCACGCCAACAAGCATCCTCTGCGGGCCACATTTCAAATACGATGAACGTTATTCAGGAAATTACTTCGCAAACTTCTGCGGGTACGAGTGCAACGGCAGACTCGATTGGTCGCTTGGCAGAAATGGCCGGGGATCTCCGTGAATCTGTAGCGGGCTTCAAACTACCTGAAGAACTTGCGATGACGTTTAGCAATACTGGAACAATGGAAGCTATAGCTGACGCAGATGACTTCGCGGATGAAGAGCTGGCTGATGATGACGCGGTAGAGTTAACTCTAGATGACGAAGTGTCTGAAAGTGATTTTGCTGAACTCGATGTGCCAGATTTAGACGACGATCTTGATATCGACTTATTAGATGATACAGAAGATGAAGAAAAAATCGCTTAGATAGCGATGCTCAGCCACAAGGATGGTATGGAAACTTCAATCTGTTGCGACGTTGACCGATGCTGAATTTGAGCAATGGTCAAAACTACTAGAAGCGCGAACAGGTATATTGCTGGGTAAACACCAGCGAGCGTTTTTGGAAACACAAATCTCAATGCGCATGCGCGAATTGGGTTTTACTGAGTATTCAGAGTACTACACCAAACTCGGAGAAGGAGTTTGGGGGAAAGCAGAATGGTCGGTGTTAGTTGACCGACTCATGGTGAAAGAAACCAGTTTTTTTCGCCATAAACAATCGTATGAATGCGTGCGACGATTGTTACAAGACCGGATCGATAAGCAACAACTGTCTGGTAGCTTTGACGTGTGGAGTGTAGGTTGCTCCACGGGGGAAGAGCCTTACTCGTTGGCAATGTTGTTTAACGACTGTTTTGAACTGGCAAAACTGAAGCCTTATTTTGGGGTGTTTGCCACTGATATTAGTTTGCCGGCTTTAAGTCGCGCTCGTGAAGGGATTTACCCTAAGCGAAAATTGGAGCGGCTAAGCGCGCAGGAAGTAGCACATTATTTTATTGATCTTGGTGATGGTAATTACCAAGTTAAAGAAAAGCTTCGAGATCGATTGTGTTTTAGCCAAGGCAGTGTGTTGGAAGAAAACATCATGCCGGCTGAAAAGATGGATGTGATTTATTGCCAAAATGTGCTGATTTATTTTCGGCGTTGGCGGCGACGAGACATCCTGAAAAATTTAGTCGATCACCTAAAACCCGGCGGTCTATTGGTCATCGGTTTGGGTGAAATGGTGGATTGGCGTGATCCAGATTTAGAGCGCCATCCAGACGAAAGTGTTCAAGCTTATATAAAACGCTAGCTGCTTGGGATAGTTCGCTAGTACTGACAATGATTAAAACGATCGCGAGATCGTAAGTTAAGAACGAAGAGAAGCGACGCTATGGGCGATAACCGCAGCTACGCAGCACTTGATTGGGTTGTCGGCGAAATTGGTGAGTCCCTTAAGCAGGCCAGGCAAGCACTGGAAGCTTATGTGGAGAACACTGAGGATACAACTCGCATTCGTTTTTGCCTAACGCATATTCATCAAGTGCATGGCAGTTTGCAGATGGTCGAATTTTACGGCGCTGCACTGCTCGCAGAAGAGATGGAAGGTCTCGCGCAAGCGCTGATGAATAAATCGGTTCGTAATGAAACCGAAGCGCAAGAAGTATTGATGCGCGCTATTCTACAATTACCTGTTTACTTAGAGCAGGTGAAAAAATCCAAGAAAGACTCCCCAAATGCTGTCCTGCCACTGTTGAATGATTTGCGCGCAGTGCGTGGCGAAGCATTGCTAACAGAAACCAAATTATTTACACCGAATTTGGCGGCTGCCCATCATATTGCCGACAAAAATGCGGCGGGGACTATTGATCCGAAACAATTCGTTGTTATCGTCAACAAATTGCGTCAGATGTATCAGTATGCTGCTGCAGGTGTGATTAAAGCGGTTAACCGCGACGAGAATATCAAGTATCTCTACAAAGTGTTTAGCCGTCTGCGCAAGTTGACACAACATACCGGTCGTCAGCCGCTATGGGATATTTCTCTAGCGTTGGTTGAAGGGCTGGAATTGGATGGAATTGAGTCCAGCGCATCAGTTAAAACGTTATTACGTCAAATTGATAAAGAGATTGCAGAACTGGCGTCTGGCGGCGTTTCTGAGCTCAATAGTTTTACCAATGACGACTTGGTAAAAAATATTCTCTATTACATTGCAGGCGCCAAAAGTGAAGGAAAGTACATCAAACGTATTCGTGATGCTTACAACCTTCATGATGCGCTTCCTGAGAAGAAGGCTGACCAATCAGAAGACGAGATTATCGCGCCCGACCTGGAAGCGATTGTCTCTGTTGTCAATGCGCTGAAAGATGAACTAGATACAATCAAGCATGCGCTCGATGTCAGTCTCACGGACCGTGAAAGCGCTGACATCAACGAAGCAATTCCCGTCATCAAACGTGTGGCCGATACGATGGCCGTGTTAGGTATTGGTGACCTGCGCAAGAAAATGCTGAATCAAGCGCAACTTTTGGAATCCAGCTTGGCTGAAGGCGAAGTCTCTGCCGATGTATTGATGCAAGTCGCTGGCAAAGTGATTGAGATCGAGAATTCACTTGAACTCATGGCGCGTGGTGCAGAGCGAGATGCGGAAAGTGAAGATGGCGGTGTTTCTCTCAACGCATTGGATTCCGCCCATGACTCAGTTCTGCGTGAATCTCGCAATGGCTTGGAGCAAGCCAAGGATGCGATTATTGAATACATCGCGTCACAGTGGGACACATCGCACCTGGGCAATGTGCCTGGGCACCTAACTGAAATCGCAGGCGGATTGGATATTATTCCGTTGCACAAGCCCGCTGCCATTTTGAAATCATGCGCGACGTATGTGCGTGAACAATTGTTAGAGCGACAGGAATCTCCAGAGTGGTCGACACTGGATACGTTGGCCGATGCGATTGCCAGCGTTGAATACTATTTAGAGCGAATTACTGGTGACCGTGACGAAGAAGACGAAATGTTGCTTTCCGTTGCTGAAGAAAGTGTTGAGTCTCTCGGTTATCCAATTCCTGCGACCATGCGCGGTCCGGCCGCCAAAACGACTGGTACAGTGCCCACTCGAGGTGGTATCGAAAGTCATCCTGCTGTTGAGTCTGTCGAAATCGCTGCCTTGCCTAGCGAAGAAGAGACTCATGGTCAGCAGTCTGACTACGAGCTTGGCGCCAACGATATCGATTTAGATCATGCTTTCGATGATGTCGAGCCCGTCTCTGCTGAAGCCAGTGAAGAGCCTCAAGCTGGTATAGAGGAAAGTTCCGCGCCTACTCAGCCGGTGCAACTAACGTCTGATGCTGATGACGAAAATGAAGAAATCATCGACGATGAAATTCTAGAAATTTTCATTGAAGAGGCAGAAGAAGTCCTCGGAACAATAAACGAATTTTTCCCCAAATGGGCGGATGATTTCGAAGATGGTGACTCGTTAACCGAATTCCGCCGAGCCTTCCATACGCTGAAAGGTAGCGGTCGCATGGTGAATGCGGACGATGTGGGTGAGTTAGCTTGGTCGGTTGAGAACATGCTCAACCGCGTCATTGATAACACCATTGAGCCTGGCGATGCCATAGTTGTTTTAATTCGCAAAGTTATTGGCGAATTACCGGCGATGGTAGATGCCTTTAAACACCGCACGCCGATTCCACATCCCAATTACATCGAAAAATTAGCCACCTGGGCCGAGTCCATTTCCAAGGGTGAAGAGCCTGCATCTGAGCTGTTCGAGAGTAGCCCAGAGATGTATGACTCTGTGGCGAAACCCGAAAACGTAGTGCCGACTTCAAGTGCAGAAGAATATAGTTATCTCGAAGAAAACGATGATGACGATGGCGATGATTCAGTGCTATGGGAGATTTTCGGCTCCGAGGCGCTAACGCATTTAGATGTGGTTAAAGAATATATCGCAGAAATGGATCACTCTGCGCCACTCTACACGCCGCCTAGCGATGCAATGCAGCGTGCTTTGCATACCCTTAAGGGTAGCGCGCACATGGCCGAAGTGACGCCAATTGCTGAATTGGTAACGCCGCTAGAACGTTTTGTCAAAGAGTTACGCAATTACCAAGTCAACATCGATGCAGATATCTTACAGCTGATCAAAGATTGCGTTGACTATACGCAAGACGTACTGACACAAATTGAAAACAATGAAGAGCTTAAAATTTCTAAGCTCGATCAATTCTTGGCTCGAGTCGCTGAACTCAAAGAGCGATCTGTTGCGCCACTGATTAGACAAAAAGAAGCAGAACAAGATTCACAGGCCGTTGTCGATCCGGAATTGCTTTCTATCTTCATGGCAGAAGATATGAAACTTCTGTTGGATGCAGATGAGTTTATTGAATCTTGGCAAAAAGCCGGTGAAGCGGATAAGCAAACACTGCAAGCGATGATTGTTGAGCTTGAAACATTGTTTAAAGGTGCAAAACACGCGAAGCTGCCGCCAATGGCGACACTCAGTCGACAGTTGTGCGAAGTATATCAAGCCGCCGCTAACCAGAAGCTTACCTCGAACGAAGCATTCTATACTTCGTTATCTCAGGGGCATGCGGAACTGCTAGATATGATCGACGCCGTCGCGATTGGTCATAACATCCAGCCTGTTCGTGAAGAAACCCTGGATAAAATTTCAGCCCTACTTCAATCGGCTGACGATGTCGTCAGCACCATACCTACCTTTGGTGCCGTCACTGAAACGCCCGATGTAGAGACGTCGGAACCCGTTGAAGAGTTATCTTTAGGCTTACCTGAAACCGATTGGGACGAAGAGTCCAAGGTCGATTTGCCTGGGTTTGATGGTGATGATGTGCCGCAGCAAGCGAGCGCAGAAGATAGCGCAGACGCAGAACTAATCGCTGACAGCGCGGATGAAGAAAGTGCGCTAGACAGTAGCGACGAACACGATGATCATTTTGTTATCGAAGTCACTGATCACGAGTTGGCAGCAGACCACCTCACGAGTGCGGGTGACGAAAACGCTTCTGATGCTCGTATCGTGGTGTCCGACGTCGATACCAGTGATGATAGCGAAGAAGTGGATCTTGAAGTTTTCGAGATTTTCATCGAAGAAGCTGACGAGCTGCTTGAAGATATCGACAACGCCGTAAATGATTGGGAAGGCGATTGGGAAGACTCGACACAAGTAGAATCACTGAAGCGTTCATTGCACACCTTGAAAGGGGGTGCACGTCTCGCTGGTTTGATGGGCCTCGGTGATCTCTCCCATGAGTTTGAATCGTTCCTTATCAGCAAAGGTGAAAATCCGCAGGTTGATGAAGCATTTTTTGCCATCGTTCATGATTACCAAGACAAGTTAATCAGCGGCACAGATAAAGTGAAAGCGCGCGTAGCCGGACATGAGCCGGAAGGCCTGGATGACGTTATGTCGACCAGTAGCGCCGAAGAAATTGCGTCGCAAGAAGCCTTTAAGGCGGCTGATCAAGCGCCCGCCGCACCGAGTGACGATAACGCGGGTGCTTCAATTTTGCCGTTCCAGCCGAAGCGTCCCAGCATGACCGAGCGGGATGTGCCTGGCACATTAACGACTTCGCCTTCAGCCCCCGCTCCGATTGGTACCGAGGTATCAACGCAGCCAGCAGCTCCTGTCGCCTCACCGACGGGATCACCTACTGGTCCTGGCCAGGTTGCAGCGCGTCGTGCCGGTCCGCAGGAAATGGTGAAGGTTTCTGCTGAGTTGCTCGAAGAATTAGTTAACTTAGCGGGTGAAACCTCGATCAGTCGTGGCCGTTTAGAGGAGCAAAACTCTGAATTGGTTTTCGCCATCGACGAAATGGAATCAACGGTACAGCGTTTACAAGAACAGTTGCGTCGTTTGGATATCGAAACTGAAGCGCAAATGATTTTCCGTCAAGAGCAGATGGAAGAGGCAGAAGATTTTGATCCGCTGGAGATGGACCGCTATTCACAACTGCAGCAACTGTCCCGCTCGTTAATGGAATCTGCATCGGATTTGATGGATTTAACGTTTACCCTTAACGATAAAACCCGTGGCACAGAAACATTATTGTTACAGCAGTCGCGTATTAATACCGATTTGCAAGAAGGCTTAATGCGCTCGCGCATGGTGCCTTTCTCTCGTCTTGTTCCACGCTTGCGTCGTATTGTTCGACAAATATCTACTGAACTTGGAAAGCAAGTGAGCTTCGAGCTGGATAATGTCGAAGGTGAAATGGACCGCTCTGTACTGGAGCGTATGGTTGCACCACTTGAACATATGTTGCGTAATGCCGTTGACCACGGTATCGAATCCCAGGAGCAGCGCGCTGCCTCAGGAAAGCCTGAAGTAGGTCGCATTGTCTTGAGCCTCGGCCGCGAGGGTGGCGATATCATCATGCGCCTAACTGATGACGGTCGCGGATTAAACCTGGAGCGCATTAAAGAGAAAGCAATCGAGCGTGGTTTGATGACAGAAGGTGCAAACCTGTCTGATCACGACATCATGCAATTTATTCTGCATGCAGGTTTCTCTACCGCAGAAAAAGTCACGCAAATTTCTGGCCGCGGCGTTGGCATGGACGTGGTGAGTGCCGAGATTAAACAGTTAGGTGGTTCGGTCTTCATCGACTCACGCTGGGGCGAAGGTACTCAGTTTACAATTCGCCTGCCATTTACGGTGTCAGTAAACCGCGCCTTAATGATTCAAATTGGTGATGATAATTACGCAATTCCGTTGAACACTATTGAAGGTATTGTGCGAGTTAGCCCCTTTGAATTAGAGCATTATTATCAAGACGAAAATGCACGCTTTGAATACGCTGGTGAAAACTATCGCGTAAGATACTTGGGTACCATGCTCAATCCCAATAACTTGCCGCGTCTTGAAGGGCAAGCGCTGCCAATACCCGTAGTGTTGGTGCGCACGAGTGAGCACGCTATGGCGGTCCAAGTAGATAAGCTATTAGGGTCGCGCGAAATTGTTGTAAAAAGCTTGGGGCCACAGTTTGCTTTAGTTGAAGGCTTGTCCGGTGCAACCGTAATGGGTGATGGTAGTGTGGTTGTTATTCTTGACCCACACGCAATGATTCGCCAAGAAATTGCCTTGTTGTCGCCAGGGGCCCAACAGCTCGAAATACAGCAAGTGGAAGAAGTCGAGGATCGCGTGACTACCGTCATGGTGGTCGATGATTCGGTGACTGTGCGTAAGGTAACTTCGCGATTCCTTGAGCGTGAAGGCTACGAAGTGATTACGGCAAAAGATGGTGCAGATGCACTCATGACACTGCAGGATCATATACCGGATGTCATGTTGCTCGATATCGAAATGCCTCGTATGGATGGTTTTGAGGTGGCGAAAAATATTCGCTCATCAAGTCGTCTGCGTGATATTCCGATTATTATGATTACCTCTCGTACGGGGGATAAACATAGAGAGCGGGCATTGAGCCTAGGTGTTAACAAATATCTCGGTAAGCCTTACCAGGAGGAAGTGTTGCTCGGCGCTATCCATGAACTTATTGGCGAGGAAGCGGAGTCCTAGTGACAAAACAAGCGCTAAGGATCGGCGTATTAGCCTACACCACGGCGCAGCACCGCACGTTAAGTGGTGTCGTAGAAAGTGGTGGGCATCAAATTGGCTGTAAGCTATTAGTATCGCAAATTGATTCCCGCGGCCAAGTCAACATTGACTTGGGATCAACACCGGTTGATGCATGGGTAGTTGATGTCGATAGTGGCGAAGGTGATGACGAATATTTAGATGACTGGCTCGATGGACAAAACGTCCCCATTATCTTTTGTGATGGTGAGATTCCTGCGAGTCATCAACCAGAATACGACGCTTGGTCGCGACGTTTACTGGCTAAATTAACGCAGCTCAGCGGTACTATAAATTTATCGCGTGTAACTGAAGGCAGCGCGCGTCGTGTTTGGGTGCTTGCTGCCTCAACCGGTGGGCCAGAAGCGGTGAAGCAGTTTTTAAGTGAGTTGCCTCCAAAGCTGGGTATCGGTTTTATTTATGTGCAACATATCGACGCTGGATACGACGATACGTTAGTACAAATGATGACAAGGCATTCCCACTATCCAGCGAAAGCTATAGAGCATGGTGATGTGGTCATGCCAAATGAGCTCGCAATCGTACCGGCGGATCGTTATACCGAAGTGCTGTCGAACGGTACGTTTCTAGTTGATGACGAAAAATGGAGTACTGGCTACGCACCGTCCGTGGATAGTATCGTGTCAGATGTTGCTTACAGTTTTCGTGAGCGAAGTGGTGTGATTATTTTTACCGGCATGGGTGATGACGGGGCTGCTAGCAGTCGCCTCATGAAAAAAAATGGCGGGCAGGTATGGGTTCAAACGCCGAGCAGTTGTACGAGCACCTCCATGCCAGAATCTGTGTTAGACACGGGGTGTGTTGATTTCAAAGGCACGCCGTACACACTAGCTCAACATTTAACTCAAGAGATGCAAGCTGTACGGTATCAAGAAACGCGCAGCGCATAATTCCGAATAGTGATAGAGAGCGGAGAAAACTCTAGCCGCTCCCAAAAAGATTAAACGTAGGCAAATTCAATGAACGAACCACAACGCTTATCGCATGCCACAGTAGAGGAAGTTGCTAGCCTGTTGATACCAGTTGCTGGGCGCCAACTACTAGTGCCAACGGTGACCGTAGCGGAAATGGTTCCGTATAGAGAACCCCAACGTCATATCGATGCACCTGATTGGTACTTAGGTGATATTGAATGGCGTGATCAATTAATACCTGTTATTTGTTACGAAGTCATGTGCGGTGAGGCACAGCCGAGTTATAGCAGCGCCTGCCGTATCGCCGTACTGAATGGCACAGGTATTTCAGATGACCTGCCGTTTATTGCTATCGCGACACAAGGTATCCCCAAGCTAGCGCGTGTGAAGGCAGAAGAAATTCATGAAGATGAGGATGCCGAACTTAAACGCTTCGACATGATGGGCGTGGTTCATGCCGGTGAAAAGCATGTGATCCCTAATGTGACGGCTTTAGAGCAGGCGTTTTACGATTACCGCCGCACCCAAGTTTAGCACTGTTAAAAATCGCCCCACTTTTCTTGTAAAACACTTAACGCCGCTATCGGCGCTGTTTCCGTTCGTAAAATTCGCGGTCCCAAACACCAAGAAGTAAAACCTTGGTCGTGCGACTGATTGACTTCCTCTTCCGAAAACCCACCTTCCGGACCAACCAATAGAGAGACGCTTGCCGGCGCTTTTTCAAAGCTATCGAGCGATTGTGCATTGTGGGGGTCAAGAATTAATTTGCTTTCACCGTCGCATTGGGCGAGGTAATCGTTGAATGAAAGTGGTGTGTGTAGTTTGGGCACCGCGGTACGATGGCTTTGTTCGCAGGCATTAATAATGATCTGCTGCCAGTGACGCAGTTTTTTCTCCAGTCGGACGGCTTTGAATTTGACCTCAGTTCGTTCCGTATATATTGGTTGGATGGCCGTGGCACCAAGTTCCGTTGATTTTTGAACCACCCAATCCATGCGATCGCCTTTAGAAATACCAATTGCCAATTGCGTATGCAGAGGTGATTCAATGTCGCAACCCATAAACTCGAGCAGTTCAAATTCCACCGTTTTCTTGGAGGCGGTTATTACCCGTGCTGAATATTCGCCACCGGTGCCGTTAAACAATACCGCCTCGCGACCAACATCAATGCGCAATACAGTGGCCACGTAATGAGCGGTTTCTTTATTGGCAGCAACCGTGGCACCAACTGTCAGCGGTTTGTCGATAAAAAGTCGTGGGATACGCATATCAAATTCCAGTCGATTGAATATCGACAGTCTAATGAATAGATGAGGTATGTAACAGGTTTAGCTGGAGGGAAAATCTTGGGACATAGCAATGTGATCAACACCCTGTACTTAATGGTGACCACCAGCAGTGGTATAGTCCAGCCATTGAAAAAACCGAGTGCAGAGCATCGGGCTAGATAACTCAATGCTCGAAGTACCCCAAGTAATCAGGGCGTTCTCAACACCCACTATCAACTGCAAACCCAAATTACGACCCTGCTGCGTTTCAGCCACTACCATCTTTCGCATCTTACCAAGTGTGGGCAGACTGGCTTGATCACAACGCAAGCGGTTGGTGAGCCTCAAACATCGCAAAACGAAATTGCAGGTCTTCGCCTCCCAAATCCTTGGGGTATAAATTTAAGACGCCATTGGCGTACGTAGTGTCGATTCTGGCAATTGCAGCGTTTGTAGATAAGGGCTAGATACGTAAACAACTTGGTGAACGTCACATTGTGGGGCGGGCGGACCAAAAATCGATAATTCTCATTGCCAATGGCTCGGTCGATAGTGCTATTTTATTGACCCTTGATATAGGGAGGGGCCATTACATGTAGCGTAATGCACTTAAGTATAATCCGGCCATAAAATGGCTAAAGAAGCTGGTTTTTGTAATTTTCCACGCGCTTATACTAGTTTATGCCGCCATGACGGCTAAAATAATCTGGACTCAATCAATGCCGTCTGCTTTATCGATTACCGTTATTAGCCTGGATAAAAATACAAACAGCAGGCACAAATCGCTAGACTCGCAATAATTTTCGGGATAATAGAAAGCATTAGATATCAGCCTGTTTCCCATTCTGCCAAGGGCTACGTTGAGTAAGAATTTGGTTTGAGCGAGGTACCCTGAAAGAGAATTTGCGTACTACAGCTATATGGTCTGAATACTTGCCATTCGTTCTATCGTTTTGTCGGTTAATAATCCAACCGAATCTAGATTGATGGACAGTTGACGAAACTTGTTCCGGTTTATTTCTGGGTGTGAAATTCGATACTTGCGCAAATGATAACGCAGTGCTGTTTTATCCCAACTCATTTCTTCAGCTATTCGAGAGTATATGTTTTGGGCGTTTGCAAGCCGTAATATGTTATCTAATACGAAATCACTTCTTTCTTGAATCTCATGATCAGACAAAGAGTTAATATAGTCTTCCAGTAAAGTAGTACCAAACTTAACATGTCGTGCCTCATCTTTGGCAATATAGTCTACTGCAAACGTCAGAATAGGGTTTAAAGATTTAGATTTGATTTCTTGAAACTTAGCCATTGCTAAGCTTTCGATTAATATTTGGCAGGCAATAAACTTCATGTCCCACCGTGGGTCGTCAACCATTAGCCTTATAAACCGCTCCAGCTCTTTGCTTGGTGGGTAAATCAAACCTACAATATCAGTCAGGTATCGAGAGAAGAATTCTACGTGGCGTGCCTCGTCAGAAACCTGAGAGCTTGCAAAAAGCTTGGCCTCCATTGTTGGCATGCAAGACACAAGTTGCGATGCGATTATCAAAGCGCCTTGCTCACCGTGTAAAACTTCGCTGATTTCCAGGCCGTGTTGCCACCAACTTATCCGGATACGCTCTTCGCTTGGCAAAAGATCATAGGGTTTGAAACCAAATAAAGGGTTAGATTCTGGCTGCGTTGGCCAACTCAGTCTTGGGTTATTAGAAGACCAGTCAATATCGCGAGATGCGTTCCAAAATTTTTCTTTAGCTATTTCATATAAATCCGAAATTTGAGTTTTCTCATCCGAGTATTCCCAAACTATTCTGCTCGAAAGCTGAGTGACAAATTCCAAAAAACTCTGTGACTTATTATCTAAATCACCTGTTAATATATCGTCCATTTTTTTCTCTGATTAAGTAGTAACGTCCAATTTGAGATGTTTGAAACCACGAAAAAACATATTCTCATAACGTGAACCGGGTTCCGAAATTTCGATTCGATGAAAGCGGTCAAGTGCTTGATTCAAGACCAAGCAGGCTTCCATCCTTGACAACGCTGCGCCAACACAAAAATGTATGCCATGAGAAAAGGCAAGGTGTTTACCTTGACTACGTTCGGGATCAAATACATCTGGGTTTATGAAAATATCACCGTCACGATTAGCGGACCCCAGGCAACAAATAATAGTTTCCCCCTCATTAACCTGTTGACCTGATAAGTAAACTGGTTGAGTGATAGTCCGGTTTACATACTGGACTGGGCTGTCATAGCGTAAAGTTTCTTCGACTACGGCTTGAACTAGGCTCCTGTCTTTCCTCAACCGCTCCCAAAGTTCTGGATTTTGTCCAAGAATATTGAACATATTAGACATAAGGCTGGCTGTAGTCTCATTTCCTGCCACCAAAAGTGTCGTACAAAAGTTAATAATTTCGATATCGCTAAGAGTTCCTCCCGAATACTCAGCTAATACCAAATGAGAGATAATATCTTCCGAAGGTTTGCGTTTCTTGATCTCTATTTCGTTTTTGAACAAAGCATGCAGTTCTAAGAATGCTTTTCTACCCAGTAAATGAGAGTCTTTATTGTGATGACCTACTATCATTTCAGTCCATCGTTTTAAGTCTTGCCATTTATCCTGTCGAATACCGAGCATTTCGGTAACAACCATAATCGGAAAAGGAATTGTCAGTTGGGTGGCAATATCAAAACTGTCTTTAGGGAGCGCGTGCAAAAGCAGTTCAATTTGTTGGTTAGCCCATGACTCTATTTCTTTAATTCGCCTTGTTGTGAATGCATGTTTAATAACTGATCGTAGATGGTTGTGTTCAGGTGGATCCTGACTGAATAGCATAAAGCGATAGCCCAAGCCACCAGGGGATGATGTCAGAGGCCTGTCTGATGAAAAAGTATTGGGGTCTTTGAGAACCTTCAAAACGTCTTTGTAGCAAGTGACCAGCCAGGCCTGATGCGAAGGGCTGTAAAAGACAGGACTATTTAGGCGCCAATTTGAATAGGTTGGGTATGGGTTGTTCAAAAAACTGGTTGAGCCGGTGTTGAGGAATTCCTTCTCCTCGGATATGTCATGCATAGAATTTAATAATTATCTGGTTGAAGTGACTCAATCCTATCCTAGAAATATCACTTGATGCAAAAGCTATCCTTTGAAAAAGAAAAATAAATCATGTTTTTAAATGCATAAAAATGAAACTTCGTATAAGTACCGTAATGTATTGATTGCTAACAAAGCAGCTTAATGCGTTCTAAATGAACTTGATTAATAGAAAAGCACATGGATCTACCCAAAGTGATCGCTATGCTGGCGGATTAGGCACTGCTACCATCGGCTATAGCTGATGCGAAGCCTTAGAATCCGCTAGGTTCGCACAACTACGTCAGATTTTACAGGAGGCAGTAAAATACTTTCCTTGTATTAGGCAGGGAGCGATATATTTCAATAACGGGAAAATAGGGTTATATTCAGAATAGATTTATTGATAGCAGTAAATTAAATCGACACGTTAAGCTTGCACATAGAAAATAAAAATAATAGAGTCAGCGATGATTGCATCAAAATAGCAACACTTACATACATAATAATTAAAAATGGACTTATATAAATACAAACATAAGGATATGGTGTCACTATTGGTGGCCCTGTCATACGAACATCCAGACCGACCTCTATTTTCTTTTCTAGGAAATAAGAATGAGGTGCGCTCGTCATTATCTGTCGGCCAATTATTTAGAAAATCATCCGCGATGGCTGCATATATTCAGGCGCTAGGTGCTGTGGAAAAGCCCGTCGCAATCATCTACCCACATGGCCCGGATTTTATAATTGCTTTTTTTGCAGTCATATTGGCTGGTGCTTACCCGATGCCGTTAGCCAAGCCCCGAGGTAATAGCTGGAAGGCCGTAGTAGATGTGCTTCACCAAAGTAATTGTCAATGGGCGCTCACTAACTCCCAAAGCGCTGCTGTGATAAATGCTTCCGAAGAAATCAATAAAAGCATAAGAATTATCAATACGGAAAGTCTGGTTGATTGTGATCAGTTGTCGAATGACTGGAAAATGCCAAGAGTTGAGGCAAGCGATATTGCATTCATTCAATATACGTCTGGATCGACGTCAAAACCTAAAGGTGTAGTAATAACTCATGAGAATATTATGGCGAACTCTGAGGAGATAAGAAGAGAGTTCGATAATAAACCGGGGGATGTTGGGGTTACCTGGCTACCGTTTTTCCATGATATGGGATTGATTGGGCATATCATTCAGCCACTTTATACAGGAATGCTCAACTATTTTTTGTCGCCAATCCGGTTCGTTGCTCAGCCATATCTGTGGCTTGAAGCTATTAGCAAATATGATGGAGCAGTTAGTGGTGGACCGAATTTTGGTTACCAGCTTTGCTGTGAAAAAGTAAATGACGAGCAGATTGAACGATTGGATTTAAGTGGATGGAAGTTGGCATATAGTGGGTCAGAGAAAATAAACCCGGTAACAATGAAAGATTTTAGTCGCAGGTTTGTTGATTGCGGCTATAAATCTTCTATTTTCTATCCTTGTTATGGATTGGCAGAGTCAACGTTATTTGTTGCTGGCACTAAAGGGGCGATCAAAACGTCCGGCTTAGGTGAAAGCGAATACGTCGCTGTCGGGAAAGTTTCAAAGAACATCAAGCTAGTGAGTCCAGAGACAAATCAAATCATTCGTGATGGCGATGTGGGTGAAATATATGTCAAGTCAAAATCCATTGCCAGAGAGTATTACCTTAATTCACTTGCGAGCAGAGCGATATTTGACCAAACAGTTGCTGGTGATAGAGGATATGTCAAAACAGGTGACTTGGGTTTTATCAAAGATTCAAACTTATATTTTGTAGGAAGAATTAAAAATATCATCAAACAAAATGGAAAAAATTTTTATCTGGAAGACATTGAGTCCATTGTGCATGAACTAACTAGACCAATGCTAGTTAATCGATGTGCAGCAGTTGGTTTGACATTCGATCGTGAGGAGTTGGTTATACTCATAGAGTTGAAAATGAAGCATTTTTCACAGGAGGCGTACAATCTGATTGAGATAGATGTCTCCAATGAGTTACGTACACGAATCGGCATCGTTCCATATGCAATAAAAATTGTAGCACCACATTCGATTCCATTAACAACAAGTGGAAAAATCAAAAGAGATAAGTGTCAAGAATTATGTAGCAAAATAATAAATACGGTAGATGGATGTATTACTTGGGAGTCTAAAGTGCTCGATACAGAAACCTTGAGTTAAATATATGGAAACAACAATGAACCAAAATGTTAGAGAAAAAGTCATCGAAAGCTTCCGCCAACTTGTTGGCAATGAAAGAAAGTCTATTACTATGGATACCAAATTTGGTGAGCTTGGCCTGGACTCGTTAAAACTAATTGAGATCGTATTTGATCTTGAAAATCATTTTGGAACTAGCGCCGATGAAGAATTGTTGGCGCAGGTAGAGTCGATAGCGGATTTGGTCGCGCTTTTTGATTCATCAGAAGGGGCAGAAATGCAGGTTTCAGGGTTGTGAATCAGCAAAGTTCTAAATTTTATGCTAAAGATGGCTCAAGACATTTAAGTTGTCTTGGGCGCCCTTTAAAAAGGGCTGCTTGCCTTTTTATGAGCTCAAGTTGGGTGAGCGTAAAAGCCCTTATGCAAATAGCAAGGCAGCATCATATTGAAGGGAGGTATACGGAAGCCTCGATTGAATGTTTTGACGCGTTTGATGATATTGGCAGGAATATATTTGATAGGCGTTTGACATCAATTTTAACAAGCCTCTCCTGCGAGCAGGCCGGGGCCCGCGTGATTGGTGGCAACGGGTTTTTGAGAATGGATGTGACTCAGAAAACTTTCGATGAAAGTGAAAGTGCTGCCAATGTCCAATTTCTGGAATCAATAATCGAAAAGATAAATGATCTGACCTTTAACGAAATGCTTTGCATGTATGTGAGGCGATTTTCCAACAGGCTTTTGATGTCTAGCCTTAAGTTGCGTTGTAAACGGCTATTACTTCTACCGCTTGCGCTGCTCAACTGGGTAGCAACAGGATTTGTGCAGGAGGGTAAAGAGTTTCAAGAGAAAACGGCCATGATGTTGAGTTTTGTACTTCAAGAACCTTATTCTGAAGCGAAAAAAGTACTTTTCAGGCAAAGACACCAATCAATGGTTACCAACATTCATAGGCATTTGTTCGAACATGCAAAAAGCGAGTACCAAGCCTATTTAAGGGATGGCTTCTACTGGCAGGATAAGCAAGCGTATGAAAATTATATAAATGTATCAAAAGAATCGCGGGTATTGCTAACTATTCATATGGGTGATTTCGTTAGTGCATTTCAACTAATTTCACAACTGGCAGATCCTGGCCGGGAGGCCTTCGTTTTGCGGCGAGAGCAACAAGATATTTGGGACGAACGGCTTGCTGGAGAAAAAGCACGTTTGAACTATCGAATTATGCGGCATGGTCAATATAACCCGATTCAAATAGTCAGCTCTCTGAGAAAGGGTAATGCAAGCTTCTCAGCGCTTTTTGATCTAAGTGATAGCTTTGGAGAGACTGAAGAGGTTCAATTCTTTGGCCAAACCGCAAGGTTTGTTAAGGGGCCGGTCGAAATTGCAATTGCAGGCCGTACGCCAATTATTCCCTTTGTAACCTACAGGCGAGGAAATAAAAACATTATAGAGATGGAGAGTGCAATTAGTACAGACCCGCTAAAAGGTGAGACTATGAAGAATGCCACAATTCGAATACTGCAAAAACTTGTTTCAAATGCAGAAGAATGGATAAGAGCTCACCCTGAGCAGTGGCAATATTTACCCAATATTCCTTCTTACTTTACCGTGCCTGACGTCAAGAGCACATCGAAACGTCCCCAGCTTGATATAACTAAAGCAGCTTAGTTTTATGTCAGGCCAGCTATTTAGACAGGAAGCGATATCAAACAGTGTAGGGACATTGTTTGGTGAGCCTGTGTATTACCAGCCCTTAGGATTGAAACTGGTTAGCTTGGCGTTGCTCATCGTTTTTGTTGGCTTGGTAGTTATTCTTGCAACATTAAAATTCAAAGATACACAGATAGTAAGAGGCTATCTAGAGCCAAACGCTGGCGAAGTGAAAGTCTATGGAGGGCGTTCCGGTGCAGTAGAAAACATTTTCGTTAAGAACGGCCAGGAAGTAAAAAAGGGTGATGTGTTGGTTGTCCTAACGCCACTGGTATTTGGGGAGAGCGGAAGCTCGATTAGTCAAAGTAAACTAAAAGAGCTAGATGA
Source organism: Cellvibrionaceae bacterium (assembly GCA_033852115.1). Classification (GTDB taxonomy): domain Bacteria; phylum Pseudomonadota; class Gammaproteobacteria; order Pseudomonadales; family Cellvibrionaceae; genus JAWSVE01. The sequence continues at coordinate 282,036 of JAWSVE010000002.1, forward strand.
GCAGATAGCTTACTTAAAAGAATTAATCGATCTTACAAAGTCTAGGCATGTGATAACTAAATCGACACTGGAAACCAAAATAGAAGGGGGCAAGCAGGAAATAGAAATTCTGGCTGAAAGCCAGAAAATAATAAAACAGAGACTGGAAATAACTCGTGAAGAAATGCAAAAAACAGAAAAGCTTATGACGGAAAATGTGGTCGCTAAATCGGAGTATAACCAGAAGAAGGCTAGCTACTTGAGTATTGCACAGATGTTTCAGGGTGCACAGCAGGAGCAACTCGCTAGGGAAAATGTAAACACTGAACTACAGCAAGAGCTTTTGTCTCTTCCTGTGAGGCATCAGGAAGATATAGCAAACTTAAAGAACTCATTAGCCAGGCTTCGCTCCGAACGAATAGAGCTTGAAAGTCAAGGGGCCATTACAGTTGTGGCCCCAGTGAATGGAACCATTTCAAATCTTGACGTAAGCACTGGTGATTATTTGATCCCTCAAACACCAATAGTGACCATTTTACCCAAAGACTATTCCTTGGAAGCCAACTTGTTCATGCCATCGAGAGCGCTGGGCGCGGTCGAGGTAGGTCAGGAGATTATGATTTTCTATGATGCCTACCCTTATCAAACCTACGGTTTCTTTCCCGGAAAAATCACAGACATCTCGCAAACAGTGACCGACCCGCGAGAATACCTGGTGCCTGTTGCTATAGAAGAACCATTCTATCGGGTAAAAGCAGAGGTGAATTACAGCGATTCCAAAGAAAAAATATCTTTACGCTCCGGTATGCAGTTTTCAGCTGAAGTAATCACCGCTCATGAAAGTTTACTGGATCGATTGTTCGAGCCGTTTAAAAGTGTGGGAACTCGCTTATGATTCGGGAGCTTTTTGGTGGTCAATATGTGTTACCGGCTATATTGCAGGCAGAACAAAGTGAATGCGGTCTTGCTTGTGTGGCGATGGTGGCTTCCTATTATGGGCGCAAAATTGACCTGAATACGTTGCGGCGCGAGTACGCTGTCTCTGCCCGAGGTGCCAATATCCAGGAAATAATGGGAGTATCTCAGGCTCTGGGACTCAAGACGAGAGCGTTAAGGCTGGAAGTGGCAGATCTCTCCAAATTACAGCTTCCTGCGGTCCTTCACTGGGATATGAAGCATTTTGTAGTGCTGAAGAAAATTGGTAAAAAAAATGTAACCATCCACGATCCCGCTGTTGGCAGGCGAGACTACAGCATTTCAGAGGTAGGAAAACATTTTACCGGAATAGCAATGGAAGCGAGTCCGGGTATTGGGTTTGAAACAAAAAAGCAAATATTGAGAACAAGACTATTTGAGCTGTTTAGGCGTTATCCAGGGTTTAATGCCGCCATTATCCAGCTCGCAGTATTTTCTTTGTTAATCCAATTGACAGGTATCGCCAGCGCTTTTTATATGCAATTCGTAATAGATGAGGGCATCGCCAAACAGGATACTACTTTTTTGACCTCAGTAGCGATAGCTTTCGGTATTATAACGCTAATGTCGGTACTTGTAAGCTTCGTAAGGTCGCGTATACAGATGTATTTTTCCAATCAGATCGGGTTTCAAATGGTTGGAAATGTCTTCGATCACCTAATGAGTTTGCCCACAGAGTATTTTGAAAAGAGGCATGTGGGGGATTTAACATCACGTTTTGGTAGTATCAGGGAAATTCGACGTATTATCACAGAAGACTTGATTACAGTGATACTGGATGGGTTTCTTGCGTTGGTGACCTTGGGGGTTATGTTCTATTTCAGTTCCACATTGGCATCTATCGTATTGCTGTTTGTTGTGGTAGCTACCACTATAAAGATTTCAATTATTCCAAAAGTCAGGGCGTTGCAAGAGCAAAGGCTTGTTGCCGAAGCTAATTCAAATACCAACCTCATGGAGAACATGAGGACAATTGAAACAATAAAATTTTATTGCCGGGAAGTACCTCGTCTTTTGCTGTGGAGAAATACTTACGCAAAACAAGTCAATGCGAATGTCAAGCTCACTCGGTTCAATATAAACGTGGAAGCTGCATACGGAATAATCTATGGGTTAGAGAACGTAATTCTTATATACGTGGCTGCGACATTCGTAATAAGTGGCCAGATTACCATTGGCTTCCTAACTGCTTTTGTCGCTTTAAAACAGAATTTCGCCGCGTCAATAAAATCATTTGTCGATAAATTGGTGCAAATCCGTTTGGTAAAGCTTCAGCTCGAGCGAGTGTCCGATATAACCTGTACCGAGCCAGAGTTTAAGGGGTTTTATTTGCCAAAGCTTAGGCCTCCGATCGAAGGAAATCTACGGCTTGAAAATATAGTTTTTTGTTATTCAAAAAACGAACCTTCGATTTTAAAGAATATTAATCTCGAAATACCGGCTGGCCATAGTATTGGCATTGTGGGCCCGTCCGGAAGCGGAAAATCAACCTTGATAAAAATTCTTGCTGGCCTGCTTCAGCCTACTAAAGGTACCGTCAAAATTGATGGTATTTTAATTAATCAATTTGGCATCAGGGAATACCGTGATGTATGTGCAGGTGTTTTCCAGTCAGACCAATTATTGTCCGGAACAATTCTTGATAATATTACATTGTTTTCTGAAGAGATAGATTATGAGCAACTTAATAGATCAGTTATTGCTGCAGGGTTGGATAAGGTTATTGATTCTCTGCCCATGAAATACAACAGCCTCATTGGTGATATGGGATCGATAATGTCCGCAGGTCAAAGACAGCGGTTACTAATTGCCAGAGCTATATACAAAAGACCCAAAATTCTGTTTCTGGATGAGGCAACTGCAAATCTGGATCAGGACTCTGAAAAGATTGTTCTTCAAAATCTGGCGTCACTGAAAATAACTACTGTCATTGTGACTCACAGGCAGTCACCATTGTCTTTTGTGCACCAAATATATGTAATTAAAGACAATGGAATAACAGAAGTAGATCACGAAATGCTAATGCAGCTCACATAAGTTGATTGGATAAAAGAATTTAGATCTTTCAATCTTCGATTATTAGGTTGCTAAAACAGGAGGTGGATAAGCATGGCCCTGCCCGATCATGTTCATCGTTGGTTGAAGAAAAACCAAGATAACGATATGGCTCTGGATGAGCTTTCCGCCTCTTTAATTAAAATAAAAGCTGCTGCGGGAACAGCTGAAAAGTCAGTTATTGAGTGGGTGGGGAGTATATTAAGGACCTGTGATCTAATGACAGTCCGAGCCGCGAGTATTGCAGAAACTTTATGTGTCAGTGAGCGCACCCTGAGTCGTAAGTTAAGTAAAAAAGGTACGAGCTTTAAGCGTCTCTTGGATGCCGAGCGTAGACGAAGATACCTTTTTCTAAAAACCGATAGCAAAGTTACTATTAGTGAAATTGCTGAGGCCTTGGGGTTTTCAGACAATAAAAGCCTATATCGAGCTTTGAAACGGTGGGGATCTTCGGTTATTACGGAATAAATTGATCAAGCTAAACCTCCCACTGTCTGATTTTGCCACTAAATTTGGCTGGATTTGAGGTTTAAAATGCAGAAGGCATATGGGAGATTTAGAGTGCACACAGTTGTGTGTCTTTTTTTTACATAGGATCAATATAGGAGAAAACTATGTCAAGTAATACTCTACGTGAATTGTCTTCGACGGAGCTTGAAGCTGTTAGCGCTGGTTTGTCAATGGAAGATGGTGGGGCAGCCTCTCTTGCTCTAGCAGCAACGGCTGTTATCGCAGGCGCACCATTCGCTGCTGGATTTGGATTAGCTGTTGGTGTCGGCTTGCTTTACGGAGCCTATAGTACCAATCGTTTCTCCCATTTGTCCTCCTCCTAAGTCAAAATCCAGTGATATCTAAATGGCCAATCGATAAGTTATCGATTGGCCATTATTTTAACTACTTTAGATTGATAGTTTATATGCCTAAAGATAAGCGAAATGATTGGCAACTTGGGTCTCTGAGGCGGCAAGGATTGAATGAACAATGGTCGCTCCTCAAAGGAAGAAAGAAATTTGATTACGAGTTCGTTGAGGACGTCCTAAAAGATTTAAAAAATTGGTCTCCATTCATGCCTATTTTAGTCGCAAAGCCAGGGGGAGATTTTTTTTTACCGCCAACTTGCCACCCTGAAATAGCTAGAAAATTGGTTAAAAATTATAAGGCACGAGTTTTCATTGGTCTAGTGTTAACCATAGCGGCAACCATAGTTGTATTTTTCGGTGTCATGATCTCGGGCAGCCCGGTATTCCTGAAAGGGGCCGGTTTGTTTTCATTAATATCTGCTACGATTTTATGCGACTATTTGATTTCGTTCAAATCGCTATCAGTCTTAGGTGAGAGGACAATGTTTTTTTATTGGGTTGCTACGTCAGCGCCGATAAGGCGAGCTGTTGCTGGGTGGTTAATCTTCGTTATTTTTCTAGCAATTCTTCAGTTTTTACTTGAGCTTTGGTTGGGTGGTCGATTTGAGCTGATTTATCATTTTGGTGCGATGCATGAAATGGTTGCTAGAGGTGAAATATGGAGGCTTTTGATAGGACCCTTTTTTCACTCGTCGAATTCACATTTTTTGATAAATTCCGTTTTTCTAATGATTATAGGCCCGCTCGCTTGGTCTATATATGCATATAGGTCTATTTTTATTCTTGTGGCTGGAAGTGCTATAGGTGCTTTGTGTTCTACCGTGTTAGGTAGGATGGTCGCAGATTACCCCTACGATTCGTACGCTGGGATATCACCTGGTATATTTGCTCTATTCGGATCGGTATTCATGTCAGGCATAATAAGGAAAAACCTTCTGCCTTCAGGTATTGCATTACATATCGGTTTTGTCGCAACAATATCGATTGCCGCGGCAGGGGTTTATATGCAACATGCGGCTGATGCGAGCCACTGCTCTGGTTTAGTGTTTGGGATGATTTTGTCTCTATGGCTTAATGTTCGATCAATCAACATTTTTTGGAAAAAACCTATATGATAATGGGATGCTCACCATAACAGGTGACTTTTGGAATCAGCTTATCGCTTGAAACCAAAATAATTAATTGAGAGCTATGAAATAAAAGGGCTGGATGATCTTAGCCAGAAACCAATAAATTGGATGGCTTCAGGCTTAATTGCAATTTCTATTATGATTTGCTTCGCGTTGGGGGGCGCATGTGCTTTCTGCATACTTGAGTAAGCAGAATGATGGCAACTCGATGTGCAATCATAGGGTTGTCCCTAAAAGCTATGGAGTATCAGGCTAAAGTAAAGTTTGCAGTATTTATATTTGTCGTTGTAACCAGGCCTTTTTGATAAGATTCCTAGTTTTAAGTTGGAGGCATTTATAAAAGCAGCTCCTGAATGGCAAGAACCTATTTGCATCCTCTCGGTAATGGGTGCTTGCTTTTAAATTAGATAGGTATGCAATAAGTCAATAACGTTTTTCTTCATTGCGAAAATGGCTGAAAAGCCACGTTTTCTGCATTTACAAAATTTACCAAAATAAGTTATTCAACTTATGAGGCAGTTTGTGTGTGCACAAACTGCCTCAGTACATTCCTAATTAGTTTTTTAGTACTTATAAGACTCAGGCTTAAATGGACCTTCTACATTGACGTTAATGTATTGGGCTTGATTACCCGTCAGTTTAGTGATGACACCGCCAAAACCTTCAACCATGTCTTGTGCTACTTCTTCGTCAAGCTTTTTAGGTAGCACTTTAACGTAGATGTTGTCTGCTTTCTCTGCTGCTGGTAGATCAGCGAACTTGGCTTCGTACAAATAAATTTGCGCGAGTACTTGGTTAGCAAACGAGCCGTCCATGATGCGTGAAGGGTGACCAGTGGCATTGCCTAGGTTAACGAGACGACCTTCAGAAAGAAGAATTAGATGATCGTTTGCAGCTTTATCGCGATAGATTTTGTGTACTTGGGGTTTAACTTCATCCCACTCGTAGTTTTCGCGCATGAACGCCGTATCGATTTCGTTATCGAAGTGACCAATGTTACAAATCACTGCACCATTTTTGAGTGTTTGGATCATCGCTGAATCACACACGTTAACGTTGCCCGTGGTAGTAACAACCAAATCAGTTGTGCTAAGAACTGCGGTATTAATATCTTCTACTTTACCAGTGTTGACACCGTCATTGTAGGGAGACACCACTTCGAAGCCATCCATGCACGCTTGCATGGCACAGATAGGATCGATTTCGGTGACTTTTACGATCATGCCTTCTTGGCGAAGTGAAGCGGCAGAACCTTTACCTACGTCGCCGTAACCGATAACCAAGGCTTTTTTACCAGAAAGTAAGTGGTCAGTACCGCGTTTGATCGCGTCATTCAATGAGTGGCGGCAACCATATTTGTTATCGTTTTTAGATTTAGTAACTGAATCGTTCACGTTGATGGCTGGAACTTTAAGCTCGTCTTTTTCCATCATTTCTAACAAACGGTGAACGCCGGTGGTGGTTTCTTCAGAGATTCCGTGAATGTCATTCAACAAGTCTGGGTATTTAGCGTGAACCATTTCAGTTAAGTCGCCGCCATCATCCAGAATCATATTCGCATCCCATACTTCGCTACTTTCTTTTTCAGCGAGAATGGTTTGCTCGATACACCACAAGAATTCTTCTTCGGTTTCACCTTTCCAGGCGAACACAGGAATGCCAGCGGCTGCAATCGCGGCAGCAGCGTGATCTTGTGTAGAGAAAATGTTACATGAAGACCAACGCACCTCAGCACCAAGATCGACTAAGGTCTCGATAAGTACCGCGGTTTGAATGGTCATGTGGATACAGCCCATAATTTTTGCATCTTTTAGTGGCTGCGCATCTTTATACTTGCGACGCAAAGCCATCAATGCGGGCATTTCGCCTTCAGCGATTTCAATTTCTTTGCGGCCCCACTCAGCGAGTGAGATGTCGGCAACTTTGTAATCAGAAAAGCCTGCGGCTTGTTGAGTAGCTGGTGATGTCATATTTGACTCCGGTATTTTGTGAGAAGTGAGATGTAAGACGTGAGATGAAAGGGCTTACATACTGACTTCGGTTCGTGTTCTTAGCATCTGAATAAGCGCATTCAGTTTTGCATAGGTTTTAATTGGTGCTTGAATAAACTTGCTGTAGCTGTTCTACGTAGCTCAAACGATTCGAGATTTGTAACTGGGTTTCCAGTTCTACAATCGAACCTCTTGCGATTCCCAAGAAGCGCAGGAATTCTTTCGTGCTTCCACGTGCTGAACCTTCAGCGATATTAGACGGGATACTAACCGCTGCCCGTCGCATTTGAGACGTAAGACCATACTTTTCAGTTGGAGGTAACGAAGCGGTCAGTTGATAGGTTCTCGTAACCAAGTCCATCGCATCCTGCCATACCTCTAGCTTTTCATGTTTCCGAGCAACTTTTTCCGTTTGCATAAAACTAAATCCTTTAGTTCAATAAAATCCCTTTCATCTCACATCCATCGTCTCACGTCTCCCGAAAAACCCCTACAGCGCGCTTTTCAACGCATCAACTTTGTCAGTTTTTTCCCAAGGGAAATCTTGATCTTCGCGACCAAAGTGACCATAGGCTGCGGTTGGCTGATAAATTGGACGCTTAAGATCAAGCATTGCGATTAAACCTTTTGGACGTAAATCAAAGTTGTCACGTACAAGTGTAGCAATGATTTCATCGCTGACTTTGCCGGTACCAAAAGTGTTGATTGATATAGATGTTGGCTCAGAAACACCAATTGCATATGACACTTGGATTTCACATCTATCGGCAAGACCTGCGGCTACGATATTCTTGGCTACGTAACGGGTCGCGTAAGCAGCAGAGCGGTCAACTTTTGAAGGGTCTTTACCAGAGAACGCGCCACCACCGTGCCGTGCCATACCGCCATAGGTATCTACAATAATCTTGCGCCCGGTTAAACCGCAGTCGCCCACTGGACCACCAATAATAAATTGACCGGTTGGGTTAATGTGGAAAAGAGTATCTTTATGCAACCACTCGGCAGGCAATACTGGTTTAATGATTTCTTCCAATACGGCTTCGCGAATATTCTCTTGAGAAACTTCAGGGTCGTGTTGAGTTGAAAGTACGACGGCATCAATGGCAACCGGTTTCCCGTTTTCATAACGCAAAGTGACTTGGCTTTTTGCGTCGGGGCGCAACCAAGGTAATACCTTGTCTTTGCGGAGCTTTGCTTGACGCTCTACTAAACGGTGCGAGTAATAAATAGGTGCTGGCATTAATACGTCGGTTTCATTGGTCGCGTAACCGAACATTAAACCTTGGTCGCCAGCGCCTTGATCCTTGTCGTCACCTTCGTCAACACCCATAGCGATGTCAGAAGATTGTTTGCCAATTGCATTCAATACCGCACAACTTGCACCATCGAAACCAACATCGCTTGAGTCATAGCCAATATCTAAAATGACATCGCGGATGAGATCTTCTAGGTCAACATAGGTGGAGGTGCGAACTTCCCCGGCCACAATTGCCATGCCGGTTTTGACTAAGGTTTCTACTGCGACGCGCGCGTCGGGGTCGTCTTTTAAAATAGCATCAACAACGGCATCAGAAATCTGATCCGCCATTTTGTCCGGGTGTCCTTCTGAAACAGATTCAGAAGTAAATACGGAATACTCTGACATGGAGGTTCTCCTTAAAATAAACTTGTCATTAAATTTTTAAAAAATGTCTGATTTGAATCTGGAAACCATTGCGAAGTGCAAAGAAAATACTTTGGCCTTCATTTAAACCTGCTTGCGCTGCCCACTCAGTTAAATCTTCGGGCTCAAAGCCGAGCCATAAATCGCCACAGGATTCTGTTACCCACTGTTGGTTGTGATGGCATAAATCGGTCACGATCAGCGCACCACTGTGATGAAGTAATTGTGTCGAATGTTGAAACAGTTCTGCAGGGTTGGGTACGTGGTGTAAAACCATGTTCATTACAATGCAGTCTGCTGTTAATGTTTTTTCAATAGCGACAGACGAGTCTCCCAGCACTAATTGCACATTGTCTAGGTGTTGTTGCTGGCACAACCGCTGGGCTCGATTCAACATATCCAGTGAATTATCTAGTGCTGTCACCTGGTTAAATTTCTTTGCCAATACGCTTAAAAACTCGCCTTCACCTGGGCCGATTTCTAGGCAGCTATGGGCTGTGGCGGGAACGACGCTGTTGAGAATGTCGCTGACTTGTTCTTTATATACGTCGTAACTCGCAATGAGGTCTTGTTGCTCTCGAAATTTGTTGGCGTTGGCTGCAAAAAATGCCTGAGAGTTACTAGCGCGCTCCCGTGCAACTGAGTTTAGTTGGTGTTGCACGGTCTCGCTCAGTTTGAGTTGATCGATGGTCTCAAAGAGCTGTGCGACAAAGCCGAAATGTGGGTGGTCTGTAGCTAAGTGCGATCGTCGGTAAAAAATGGAATTGCCTTCCCGCCGTGTAGCGACTAGCTCCCCTTGTGCCAACACTTTGAGGTGGTGGCTGAGGCCGGATTGTTTCAAATCAAGGATTTGGCATAACTCCAACACGCCATAAGAGCCCTGGGCAAGTACACGGAGAATCTCCAGGCGCAGAGGATCGGCAGCCGCTTTAAGCATCATGCTTAGATGGGCTGTTGGGTCGGGTTGAGCGTCGTTAATTGCTTTGCTGGGCGCTGGGGTGCTCACAGAATATTGCCTGGGTTGATCCAAACTCATTGCTGGTCGAAAGCGAAGTCTAGCAGAGCCGCCAACCTATATCAAAAAATATTGATATAGGTTTTGTGGGCGTCAATAGGGTGCGATCAACCCTACACCCTGCGCGGTCCGTGCTTGCACATCATAAGGCCATTAAATATCCAAAATAGCGGCTTCAGACCTTTACGCTACTGAGGCGGTAAGGGACAATACGCACCCTTTTTACTAGCCCAGATTTCACTCAGAATCGCCCAATCGCCGCTTTAGGAGTTTTGCCTGTTATGCCATCTCGAAACGAACTCGCCAATGCCATCCGCGCCCTCAGTATGGATGCTGTGCAACAAGCTAACAGCGGCCACCCCGGTGCACCGATGGGGATGGCGGATATCGCTGAAGTATTGTGGAATGATTATCTGAAGCACAACCCTACTAATCCTCATTGGCCAGATCGCGACCGCTTTATTCTGTCTAACGGTCACGGCTCGATGTTGCTCTACTCACTGTTGCATTTGACCGGTTACGATTTGTCGATAGATGACATTAAAAACTTCCGTCAAATGGGTTCCAAAACCCCTGGTCACCCTGAGTATCACGATGTCCCCGGCGCAGAAACGACTACTGGCCCGCTAGGTCAAGGTATTGCCAACGGTGTTGGAATGGCGATTGCGGAAAAAGTCTTGGCGGCACAGTTCAACCGTCCTGGTCATACCATTGTTGATCACAACACTTATGTGTTCCTAGGTGATGGCTGTTTGATGGAGGGGATCTCTCACGAAGTGGCGTCGCTGGCTGGCACGCAAGGTCTCGGTAAGTTGATTGCCTTTTATGATGACAACGGTATTTCTATCGATGGTGAAGTGGAAGGTTGGTTTACTGATGATACGCCAGCTCGCTTTGAGAGCTATGGCTGGCAAGTGATTCGCGAAGTCGATGGTCACGACTCCAATGCCATTAAAGCGGCTATTGATGCTGGTCGTGGCAACAGCGAACAACCAACACTGATTTGTTGTAAGACTGTTATCGGGTTCGGTTCGCCGAATAAACAAGGCAAAGAAGAATGTCATGGTGCCCCTCTGGGTGCAGATGAAATTGCACTAGCGAAGCAAACGCTGGGTTGGCCTCATGATGCGTTTATTGTTCCGGAAGAGATCTATGCAGATTGGGATGCGAAAGCAAAAGGTGCTGAAGATGAAGGCACCTGGCAGCAAGCGTTTGAATCTTATCGTAATGAGTATCCTGAGCTAGCAGCGGAGTTTGAGCGCCGTGTGATTCGTAACGAGTTACCAGAAGGATTTTCCGCTGCCGCTGATGCTTATATTGCAGAATGCCAGGCGGGCATGGAAAAAGTAGCCACCCGAAAAGCATCGCAAAATTGTTTGAATGCATACGGCCCGTTATTGCCAGAACTGATTGGCGGATCGGCCGATTTGGCAGGTTCCAACCTAACCTTATGGTCCGGCGCAAAAGGTGTAAGTAAAAACGACGCATCGGGCAACTACTTGTTTTACGGAGTACGCGAGTTTGGTATGACTGCCATCGGCAACGGCATTAGCTTGCACGGCGGTTTCGTCCACTACAACGCAACGTTCTTAGTGTTTATGGAATACGCACGCAATGCGGTACGTATGTCGGCGCTAATGCATCAACCACAAATCATGGTCTACACCCACGACTCTATCGGTTTGGGTGAAGATGGTCCTACGCATCAGCCTATTGAGCAAATTGCTAACCTCCGTAACACGCCGAACATGTTTACATGGCGTCCATGCGATTGTGTTGAATCGGCGGTAGCGTGGAAGCTAGCCATTGAATCTCAGCAGTCGCCGAGCGCGCTTATTTTGACTCGACAAGGTTTAGCTGCGCAGCCTCGTGATGAAGGTCAGGTCGCGGCAATTGCAAAAGGCGGTTACATCTTAAAAGACTGTAACGGCACACCGGATTTAATTTTTATTGCAACGGGTTCTGAAGTGGCGCTTGCTGTTGAAGCGGCAGAGCAAATGCCAGGCAAAAACGTGCGTGTAGTATCAATGCCCTGCGCTGAACTGTTTATGCAGCAAGATGCAGCCTATCGAGAATCAGTATTGCCAAGTGCTGCGCGCGCGCGCGTCGCTATCGAAGCTGCCCATGCGGATTACTGGTACAAGTTTGTTGGTCTTGATGGTCGCGTGATTGGTATGACAAGCTTTGGTGCGTCTGCGCCCGGCGATGTACTGATGAAGCACTTCGGGTTCAGCGTCGAGAACGTCATTAACACCGCGAATGACATTCTTTAACTATTAAGTAAGCTTTTAGGAAAAGCGCAGAATTATGCCAACACGCATTGCCATTAACGGCTTCGGAAGAATCGGGCGATGCGTGCTGCGCAGTTACTTTGAGGCGCGCAACCATTCCCCGCAGCAATCGGGTCTCGACGATATCGAAATCGTTGCCATTAATGAACTGGCCGATTGCAACACCATCGCCTATCTATGCAAGTACGATTCTACCCACGGCCGCTTCCCTGCCGATGTCCGCGTTGCCAACGATCTACTCACTATCGATGAGCAATGCATTCAGATTTTGCATAAAGAAAAGATTAGCGACTTACCCTGGCGAAGTTTGGGTATTGATTTGGTTTTGGAATGCACCGGTGAATATTCTGATAGAAGTACGTTGCAGCAGCACCTTGATGCGGGTGCGAAGCGTGTGTTGCTGTCTCAACCCGGTTCCAGTCAGGATGATGTAGATTTTACAGCCATTTTTGGTTGCAATGACCAGCACTTGAATGCGGAACACCAAATAATATCCAACGCTTCCTGCTCGACTAACTGTATCATTCCCGTGATAGATTCATTGCATCGCGCTTTTGGTATTGATAGCGGTGTGCTTACTACTATTCACTCGGCAATGAACGACCAGCCTGTCATTGATGCCTATCATCATACCGACCTGCGCAAAACTCGCTCCGCGATTCAATCTATTATTCCAGTAGAAACGGGGTTGGCTCAGGGAATTGATCGCTTGTTACCGCAATTGACAGGGTGCTTCGAAGCGCAAGCGATGCGTGTGCCCACTATTAATGTATCAGCGATTGATATGAGCGTAGTCGTCAAAAGCGACGTTGATGTGGCGTCGGTGAATGCAGTGCTTGCAGAGGCAGCGAGCAAGCAATACAAAATAGTTTTAGGTTATAGCGAAGAATTGTTAGCGTCTTGCGATTTTAATCATGATGCCCGCTCGGGGATCGTCGATGCGTTACAAACTCGCGTTGCGGGGCGACGCTTAGTTAAAGTGTTAGTGTGGTTTGATAACGAATGGGGGTTTTCAAACCGCATGTTAGATATGGTGCGTGTTATCGCTAAGCAATAGGGCTTAAGCGTAACTATGCGAAACAAGAGTTCAATAACGAGGGAGTCCGTATGGCCATCAAATTAATGAAAGATTTAGATCTTGCCGGTAAGCGAGTGTTGATTCGAGAAGACCTCAATGTGCCTGTCAAAGATGGCAAGGTGACCTCCGATGCTCGTATTAAAGCGGCTTTGCCCACTGTAAAACTGGCGATGGAAGCGGGTGCTAAAGTGATTGTCATGTCTCACTTGGGTCGTCCGACGGAAGGTGAGTACGCTGAAGAATACTCGATGAAGCCAGTGGCATCTTATCTTTCCGAGTTGCTTGGTTGCGACGTGCCGCTTATTAAAGAGTGGCAGGGCGGCGTCGAATTAGAAAATGGGCAAATCGCATTACTTGAAAACGTGCGTTTTAATGTCGGTGAAAAGAAAGATACAGATGATTTAGCCAAAGCGTACGCATCACTGTGTGATATTTTTGTAATGGATGCATTTGGTACTGCCCATCGCGCGCAAGCCTCTACCCATGGTGTCGCAAAATTTGCTCCTGAAGCGTGTGCTGGACCACTGTTGGCTGCTGAGTTGGATGCGCTAGAAAAGGCCTTGGCGAATCCGGCGCGACCTATGCTAGCGATTGTGGGCGGCTCAAAAGTGTCAACTAAACTCGAAGTACTGAATTCGTTAGCGGATAAGTGCGATCAACTTATTGTTGGCGGAGGTATTGCGAATACCTTCTTGGCGGCGACTGGTAAGCCAGTCGGTCAGTCGTTGTGTGAACACGATCTGGTGCCGACTGCGCAAGCGCTTCTCGAAAAAGTAAATATTCCGATGCCAACCGATGTTGTTGTCGGTAAAGAGTTTTCAGAGACAACTCCAGCAACGTTAAAATCAGCGGATGACGTGACAGAAGACGATATGATTTTTGATATCGGTCCGGATTCAGCTAATCAATTGGCAGCACTAATCAAAGAAGCAAAAACCATCATTTGGAATGGGCCGGTTGGCGTATTCGAGTTCGACGCGTTTGCAAAAGGCACTGAAATCGTATCAAAAGCAATTGCCGAAAGTGAGGGCTTTTCCATTGCGGGCGGCGGTGATACGTTAGCGGCCGTTGATAAATTTGGCATAACCGATAAAGTGTCATACATCTCAACGGGCGGAGGCGCTTTCTTGGAGTATGTGGAAGGCAAAACGTTACCCGCTGTTGCCGTTCTCGAAGGTAAATAGCATAAAGGTAAGTAATAACTCCTATCGTACTTCTAGAGCCGCGTTGCGCGGCTTTTTTACGATTTTAAGTGAGGGGATATGCAATACAGTATAAGAAAAATATCCAGTCGCATTCTCTCAGCAATAATGTTTTTCGTTATTGCTTCGAGCACTTATGCTGACATAGTGGGCTATTATGCCGAAGGTTCTTACGGTGAAACAATTGCGGACTATGAATTTTTTGACGATGTGAGTCCTTTCGAAGCCGATGGTAGTCATTGGGGGGTGTCGCTAGGCGTTCGCTTTAATGACAACATTGGGATAGAAACGAGTTATTACGATTTTGGTTCTGATTCGTCCTTGCTTCGAGATCGAATACCGCCAAATCAAACGCTGGATGCATCGTTTAAATATAATGTGCTTGGCGGTGCGGTGATTGGTAACTGGGCGCTCACTCCGCGCTGGTTTACTACTGCGAAGTTCGGCGTTGGTTTGTTTGACGTGGAGTCTGAATTTACGGTTACCGATACGCAAGCAAAATTTGATGGTGAAGATAAAGACTTTGGTTTCTACTATGGAGTGGGAATGTTTTACCGTTTTTCCCGCACTTACAGTATGAAGTTGGAATGGCAGCAATTCCGTTTTGATTCGCCCCTTTTTGTCGATTCGATGTTGGTGAATGCAGTGTCAGTGGGTGTTCGCTACTACATGTAGAATGCATGGCAATGGATGCAATATTTATTTTTCCGTCAGTGATTTTTCCCAAAACAATGCTTGCCCGGCTTGTGGGTCTAGTTCATAAGCGGTGAAACCCAGGCGTTGGTACAAACGTTGAGCGGATGTATTGGCAGACAATACTTCCAAGGTTAGTTTGCAGCAGTTGCGCTCATCTGCAATAACTTCCAGAGCGTTAAACATTAATGCTGCCAGGTGCTTACCACGAAACTGATTCAACACCACAACATCATGTATGTTGATGAGCGGTTGGCATTTAAAGGTAGAGAAGCCCTCGAATGCATTGAGTAATGCAACGGGTTGGTCATCAATATATCCGAGTAGGCTGATTGCATCGTGACGCTGACTCAAAGCGGTCACCAAATTGCTTTTGGTCCATTCGTTAAGCGGCTGACCGCCACCCATAGGGTCTCTCGCATAGTGATCAAGAAGCAACAGTAGATCTGCTGCATGCTGCGGGTTATTGTAATCGACGCGAACAATATTCATTTCATTTAACACCTGGACCGTTGGCCGTTAACCATAAAGTAAAATAATGCCGAAGTTAACCGATCAGTTTTCACAAGCCTCTAATGCTTACCGGGATTTTCGTCCCGACTATCCCGAAGCGCTTTATCGTTATCTTGCGACATTATCGCCTAGCACCGAACTGGTGTGGGATTGCGGTTGTGGTAATGGTCAGGCAAGTATTGCTTTAGCGGATCATTTTGATCGTGTTTTTGCAACGGATATTAGTGACAATCAAATTGCACACGCGACCTCTCGGCCGAATATTACCTATCGTGTTTCTCCTGCGGAGCACGTGGCTTTACATGATAGTAGCGTTGATCTGGTTACCGTAGCGCAAGCCATTCACTGGTTTGATCACAGCCGATTTTTTGCGGAGGTGAGTCGCGTGCTAAAGCCCGGTGGGGTGCTAGCGGCTTGGGGTTATCAGTTGTTACACACGGGTACTACCCTTGATGACATCGTTGCGGAGTTCCATTCGCAAGTCATCGGTCCGTATTGGCCAAAAGGTCGTGAACTATTAGATGAGGGCTACACTAAAATTCCTCTTCCCTACCCGCGTGAAAAGACACCTGCTTTTTCCATGGAAAAGCAATGGCACTTTGATCATCTTATTGGCTATCTAAATACTTGGTCGGCCGTTAAATCCTATGAAGCTGACAGGGGGCGCAATCCTGTCTCGTTGTATAGCGATAGATTTTTGCAGGCCTGGGGCGCTCCAGAGTCCGAAAAACCTGTAAGCTGGCCATTGATTTTGTATGTCGGCATAAAATCAGCGTAAGCTCGCCTTTATTAAAGACATTTTGCTTAATACGCTAATATTACGGCTATTCCTTCTCTCGTCACTAAACTCATTTGTCACATTTGCTCGCTAAGGTTGGTGCGCTCTGGTGGCAAGGCACAGCTTTTGCAGCAGCATTGTTAGTCGATACACAACGCTTGAATAAAGGCGTACGATTTAGAACTAGGTGCCTATAACGTCTTGGCAAAATAATGAGCCTTAAGGTGGTTACCATTGGTTGAATTCGAAGACAGTATTATCAAGGTGGATAGGCTGAAGATTCGTGTGGTGCGCAAGCTTGTCCCTGATCGCACAGGGCCGCCTTTGCTACTCTTTAACGGTATTGGAGCAAACGCAGAGCTACTAAAGCCACTCATGGAAGATCTTGAACCAATTGAGTGCATAACCTTCGATATTCCTGGAATTGGCCAATCTCAGGGCACGCTCCTGCCCATGCGCTTTAAGCAGCTCAGTCGCTTGGCCGCAAAAATTCTCGATTATTTTGATTACGGTAATGTTGACGCGCTGGGTGTTTCTTGGGGTGGTGGTTTGGCCCAAGACTTTGCCCGCCAACACCAAACACGTTGTCGCCGTCTAATTCTTGCCGCCACATCGCCAGGTGTGGTCATGGTGCCAAGTAAGCCTTCGGTTTTCATGAAACTATCAACCCCTAAACGCTATCTAGATGAAGAGTATCTAATGGAGGTTGCTCATCATATTTATGGTGGTGTCTTGAGAGACGAGCCGGAGCGAGTCCAGGAGTTTGCCGAACACATCAAGACAGCAAAATCTGGTCGTGGCTACCTTAATCAGTTGGCTGCAGTGGCCGGGTGGACGAGTATCCACTGGCTGCATAAATTACAGCAACCCACGCTAATTCTGGCGGGAACGGATGATCCGTTAGTCCCTTTGGCAAATGGAAAAATTCTTTCCGCGCGTATTCCGAATAGTATCTTGGTGGAGATTGAATGTGGTCATCTTTTGTTGCTAACCAAGCGGGAAGAAGTCGTCCCGAAAATACTGACATTTTTGCAGTTTGAGTAATTTATCGACCCTCTTAACAATAGATGTTCAAAAATTAACTAACACCAGGGTTTATGCCCTCATAATGGTTAACAGCTTATGTGGATAGGATTTCTATTATTATTGGTTTACTTGGTATGGGCTGCTTGGATTTGGCGTACAGCGCCCCCCGTTGTTTCTGAAGAAGAAACGCAAAAAGAATCGTTTCGCTATTACTATACAACGACACCTGTTCGTCGATTTGTCGTGATGAATGGCTCTTGTCTGTTATTTGCCATTTTATTTTGGGTCATTACCTACTCAGTGGCTGACGTGATATGGCGCAAAGTCTTTCTCAGGTTCTTCAGCGATGATGGTGCTATCCACATATTTCTAGTGATGTTAATAGCGATTGCGGTGATCTCGTTGATGCGGCTGCCGAAATTCAAGCAGCTAACGTATGATGTGTGTTGCTTTTTTCAGCGCTTACAATATTTTCCTATGCTGCCTTCTATCAGAGAGGAGTCTTTGATAGAGCAGCTCTCAAGTTTACCTATGGGGGTGGTGCCTAAAGAAATTGAGGAGCGCCTGTTGGTAAACCCTATTGAAGTTGACTCACACTATGAAACGGAGATGGTGAACGAATTTCGTCGTCTCGAAGTCATTTATAAAGAGCTTGAGCAATTGGCCGCTACTCACAAGGGCATTGTTAAACGTTTTTACTTCGGCAGCGACTGGGAGTTGATTCAAAACAAATTTAACGGTATTCAGCGGTTAATGCACTCTGATAATATTGCGGTGAGTAAAAGTTTGGGACGTAAAATCCACGGTTGTTTATATCTCTGCTACAGTTTGCTAACGCGAGTGATTATCGAAACCAGTGACTCGCCAGAAGAAAGTAAAGCGCTATTTAAGCAGTACGGCTTCGACGTTGACGTCACTCCGTAACGCGTTTTTTAAACCATTAAAAAAATACTGACTATAAGAATAGGAGTAAACATGTCTAACGAAGGTTATCACGAACCTATTGCTGAACTTAGCGACGAGACCCGCGATATGCATCGCGCCATCGTGTCGCTGATGGAAGAGCTCGAAGCTGTTGATTGGTACAACCAGCGTGTCGACGCGTGTAAAGATCCTGACCTGAAAGCCATACTTATTCACAATCGCGACGAAGAAAAAGAGCATGCGGCGATGACGCTTGAATGGATTAGACGTAAGGATCCGGTTTTTGATAAAGAACTTAAAGATTACCTCTTCACCGATAAGCCTATCGCTCACAAGTAAAACGCTTTCCGGCCCGCTTCGCACGCGGGCCTATTTCACTGCTTACCTCTTTAAATAGTTTGCCGACTTAGTGATCAAAACGAATCCCAATACAACTAGTCTCGCGAATCGCTCATGAGCATTCGATGGCTAGTGCGCAACGCTAATCAGTCAATGCGGTGGGTGTAGAGCACAGGTAAATAACACGCTAGCAAACAGCAGGTTATTTCAGGAACGTGGCCAGTGCTCCTAAATAAAGCTCAAAAAAATGCGATTTAAATTAGGTAGTGTAATGCGCATTTACATCGACATAGCCTTCCGTTAAGTCGCAGCCCCAAACCGTTTCGCTACAATCACCTTCACCTAAAATAATTTCAATAAACACTTTGTCGCGCTGCAACAGTTTAGAAATTTGATCCAATGGGACGCTATCGCTGTCGAGCATTTTGGCGGTAATCGACAAACGCTCTTCGCCTTGGCCAAACCAAATTTTTAATTGGGTGATGTCAACTTGATATTGAAACACTTTGCCAATTGCCATCACAAAACGACCCCAGTTTGGGTCGGCGCCATAAATGGCTGTTTTAACTAATGGTGAGTTCACACAGGCTTTGGCGGTAAGTAAGGCTTGTTCCGGCGTTTCTGCGCCAGATACTTTTAGTTCGATTAACTTGCTTGCGCCTTCACCGTCGCGTGCAATTTCTTTGGCTAAGTAAATTGCCAGTTCAGCAAGCTTTTCTTCAAAGGCTTCGAGGTCGACACTGCCTGCTTGACCATTCGCTAGGATCACGACGGTATCGGATGTCGAGGTGTCGCTGTCGACAGAAATACGATTAAAAGAGCGATTGACGACACGCTTTAACATTACTTTCAGGGCCGATTCGGGTATCTCTGCATCGGTGGTGAAGTAACTCAGCATGGTGGCCATATTAGGTTCGATCATGCCTGCGCCCTTGGCGATCCCGAGGATGGTGGCGTCACCCACTTTGCCACTGATGATTTTTTCACGCGTGTCGGTGGTCATAATCGCTTTGGCGAAATCTTCCATATGCTGTTGTGAATACCCAAAAGCGGCCTTCAGGTTTTCGCAACCAGACTCGATTACCGACATAGGTAGGCGTCGACCAATCACACCGGTAGACGAGGGTAGAACCTGATCTAGTTTGATGCCACACTCTTCAGCAACCCGCTGACAGATGCGGCGAGAGTCTTCAATACCGCGCATCTCCGTCGCGACATTGGCGTTCTTGGAGTTCACGATGATGGCCTGTAGCTCGCCATTAGCAACGTGTTCCCGGCCAACGATCACAGGTGCTCCCGGCATGGTGTTACGTGTAAAGACCGCAGCTGCGGTGCAGGGGGCGTCGGCGAGTATGCCGCCAAAGTCCTTGGTATCGTCTTTGATGCCGATGTTCTTGCCGAAGTACTGAAAGCCTTGCGGCAGGTCAAAGGTACTGGTTGTCATAATGGCTCCACATAAATATCGTTAACTGCGGCTGTTGCCAAGCCTGTTCGCTGGCTAGCCTAACCCTTGTAGTCTATGGGGTTACCTCTGTGCTTGTCGATGGGCGCGAAGTGGGCTGCGTTACTTGCGTCTCTCAACTTGCGAAACGGGGGCTGGCATCTTACCATTCTCTGCTAACTTTCAAGATTTAACTTTGCCTGCAAGGATTACTTTTTATGGCTCTTATCAGCTTACGACAACTATTGGACCACGCTGCCGAGAACGGCTACGGGGTGCCAGCGTTCAATGTGAACAACCTGGAACAAATGCGTGCCATTATGGAGGCTGCTGACCAGACCAATAGTCCAGTGATTGTTCAGGCTTCAGCGGGCGCTCGAAAATATGCCGGTGCGCCATTTTTGCGTCATTTAATCCTTGCGGCGATCGAAGAATTCCCTCATATCCCTGTTTGTATGCACCAAGACCACGGTACCTCGCCGTCTGTCTGCCAGCGCTCACTTCAGTTGGGTTTTAGCTCGGTGATGATGGATGGTTCATTGGGTGAAGATGGCAAAACACCGACTGAGTATGAATACAATGTCGAAGTGACTCGTCGAACTGTGGAAATGGCGCATGCCTGTGGCGCGTCAGTTGAGGGAGAGCTTGGCTGCTTAGGATCCTTAGAAACGGGTGAAGCAGGTGAGGAAGATGGTATTGGTGCGGCAGGTAAATTGAGCCACGATCAAATGCTGACTGATCCAGAAGAAGCCGCTGACTTTGTGAAGAAAACTGAGGTAGATGCGTTGGCGATTGCTTGCGGTACCTCTCACGGTGCATATAAATTTACGCGCCCACCCACGGGCGACATTCTTGCGATTGATCGCATTAAAGAAATCAACAAGCGTATTCCGAATACTCACCTGGTTATGCATGGTTCGTCCAGCGTGCCACAAGAGTGGCTAGCGATTATCAACGAATACGGTGGTGAAATCCCAGAGACTTACGGCGTACCGGTTGAACAAATTTGTGAAGGTATCAAACACGGCGTGCGCAAAGTGAATATTGATACCGACTTGCGTTTGGCATCAACAGGCGCTGTGCGACGGTTCATGGCGAAAAACCCCGCTGAGTTTGATCCGCGAAAATACCTCAAAGAAACAGTTACAGCCATGAAAGATATTTGTGTGGCGCGCTACGAAGCCTTTGGCACTGCGGGTAATGCTTCGAAGATTACACCCATTAGTTTGGAAAAAATGTTTGAACGCTATGAGTCCGGTGAATTAGTACCAAACGTGAAGTAAGATCTACGTAATTCGGCGGCTGCTTTTAGTAGCCGCTGCTATTTCCGCCGATGTTTGGCGTCCTTGTAACGAATGACAACAATAAAACGCACAGTTACAACCCAATAACAGTTACAACCCAATAACTGCAAAACGTTTGAAGAACGTAGTCAATACATCGACATATGCCCTGATTGACCGGCGAGCTAACAATAAGAACTACTGCCGTTTCTATCAGTCCAACTAGCCATGTTCTTCTATAATTTGAAATAAACAGCCGTGCACTGTTGAAACTTGATCTGGGAGTTTGCTGTGAACGACCGGTACCTGTTACACATAATAAATATACCGCATCATTGCATTGCGCTTGTTGTGTTTTGCTTGGCTGGTTTTGTTGTTGGCTGCAGTAACGCACCAATAGTTGTCGTAGAGCCGCCTAAGCCTGAAATTCTCGAAGCGGTCATGACACCACCGCCTGATATTCCCGAAAGCTTGTTAAACACGCCCGCTATCGAGTTGCTCCAAATAACCCCCGGGATGCGTAATGTGTTACGTGATCAAGTGGGTGACGTGCCATCGGAAGATGCGAGGCTGGAACGGCTGTTTAATCTTTTACGTTATAGCCCAGACTTTAATATTCGCTACGAAGCTGATGCTACCCTCACTGCGCAAGAAGTGTTTTCGCAGCGCCGTGGTAACTGCTTAGCGTTTTCTGCGATGTTCGTTGCTATGGCGAGAGAGCTGGGTTTGAATGCGAATTTTCAAGAGGTGGATGTGCCTCCTGCATGGGATGCAGTCACTCAGTCAACCCTGGTGCAATACCGTCATGTGAATGTCAGTGTCGACTTGAAACGCGGTGGCAATGGCATTATCGACTTCCGTGTTGATCGCTATAGCGAAAATTATCCGCAACGTATTGTCTCTGACCAAACAGCATTGGCTCATTACTACAGCAACCTGAGTATGGATTACCTGGTTGCTGAGGATTTACAGCGTGCTTATGTTTATGCCAACAAAGCGATAGGTGTTGCTCCAGATCGTGGTTTTATTTGGAACAACATGGGCATCATCCAGCGCCGCCTTGGGCATATGAGTTTAGCCGAAGCGAGCTACCGGCACGCTTTACAGCTCGACCCTGATGACTGGTCTGCACTAAATAATCTTGCGGTTATTTTTGAATTTCAAGGTGATACGGTTGAGGCGGAGCGGCTGCGAGGCCTTGCTGAAGACTTTAAACTGCGTAATCCCTATTATCGTTTTGCATTAGCACAACAAGCTTATCGCAAGGGAGAGTTTCAAACAGTGGTCGAGCAAATGGATATCGCTATACGCCGACACAGTGTTGAGCATCGATTCTATTATTTGCGTGGCTTATCCTTGTGGGAGTTAGAGGAGCGTGATGCGGCTATCAAAAGCCTACGTCGGGCTATTAAACTGGGCAAGGCTGATGGTGCATCGGTCGGTACGACATTTCTCGGTGAATACGAGCAACAGTTATCACATTGGTTAGCTGATAGGGGTTAGTATTAGTGTGCAAATTGCTATACTCCTGATTCTAACGAGCCAGCTTTGTTGGGTGACTCACTTTCTCTTTAGCTTTTCTCTTATTAATTGAAGAACCCCTATGTTCACAGCGTCATCTGCTAAAAAGTTGGCCTCTTCATTGAAGCCCTTATCGTTTGATATTGATTCCGATAAAAATAATATCCGTTCGCCTGAGGTGCAGGCATATCTTGATCACTACAAAATAAATTTTTCAAAAACGTTAGAGGGTGTGCTTCATGGCTTTGGTAGTTTTGAGGTAGACGGATTTGCTATCGCTGCCCATTACTGGTTGCCAGAGATGAGTCGAGGCACTATTTTCGTGTGTCATGGCTATTACGACCATGTAGGATTATTTAATCATCTCGTGCGTTTTTCGTTGCAGAACGATTATGCGGTAGTGGCTTGTGACTTTCCCGGTATGGGGTTAAGCAGTGGCCCACGCTCATCCATTGCAAGCTTTGACACTTATCATGCGGTGCTCGAAGCGGCGATCGAAAAGTTTCGTCATGTGATGCCATCACCTTGGTATGCTGTGGCACAGAGTATGGGGAGTGTTGCAGTAGTACAGCACTTGTTGACGACCACAAATCCTGTGTTTGAAAAATCAGTACTATTGGCGCCCTTGGTGCGATCTCGAGGGTGGGTTAGAGATCGATGGGTCTATGCAATCGGGCGTTTTTTCTTGCGGAGTTTGCCGCGGGTCTTTACCGACAACTCACACGATGAGGTTTTTTTGCAGTTTTTAAAAAAGTCCGACCCACTACAAGATCGTCGTTTGGTTGTCAGATGGGTGGGGGCGATGAAAGAATGGATCTCCAAAGTTGGAAAGTTTACTCCAGTGGATACGCCCGTTCTTATTATCCAGGGTGATGACGACCATACAGTAGATTGGCAATATAATTTATCGGCGTTACAAACTGTGCTGCCCAGCGCAGTGATCAAAATGGTTCCACAGGGTCGGCATCACTTAGTCGGTGAAAGCGCGCCTTACCGCGCACAAGTATTCGCTGGGATTAAATCGTTTATTGATAAGCCTTATGGTGTTCACGTTGAGGGAAGCGAGCAATAGAGTTTTGCTCGCTAGCGCCGGGTGCCGATCTACTTTTCTGCGCGCTTTTCGATAACCCCGTTTGCTGTGCCCAGCAACAATACGTCCGCAGGTTTCTGAGCAAATAAGCCGTTGGTCACCACACCAACGATCTGATTAATGGCTGCTTCGAGCTTAACCGCGTTGCGAATTTCTAAATGGTGGCAGTCAATAATGACGTTACCGTTATCCGTAACAACCCCTTCACGGTATACCGGGTCAGCCCCTAATTTAACAAGCTCTCTGCCAACGTAGGAGCGTGCCATAGGGATGACTTCAACAGGTAAAGGGAATGTTCCAAGGCAGTCTACCCACTTGCTTTCATCTGCGATACAAACAAACTCTTGGGCCACGGCAGTGACGATTTTTTCCCGTGTTAGGGCTGCGCCACCGCCTTTAATTAATTCTAATTTAGCGTTGCTTTCATCAGCCCCGTCAATGTAAATGGCGATATCGCTTACATTGTTGAGATCGTAAACATTGATGCCGTGGCTTCTTAAACGCTCGGCGCTAGCTTCCGAGCTTGCTACGGCACCATCGAAATACATTTTTACGCTAGCCAGCTCATCAATAAATAAGTTGGCAGTAGAGCCGGTTCCTATTCCCAGTATGGTATCGCTGTAGAGCTTTGGTTTAACGTATTCTAGAGCGGCTTTCGCAACGGCTCGTTTGAGTTCATCTTGTGTCATGCGTACCTCGGGTTCGTCGGGAATAGCGAGTTGCGCATTATAGCCTGGATCCTATGCTCTAAGCAGCTAGTGCAGTAAAACTCCATGACTTCAAACAGTGCATGCTTTACCATGCCGCTTTATATAATTGCTCTCACATTTTATCGATCATTTGCATCATGCCTCAGTCCTACGTAAAGCGCATTTTAGATGCGCGCATCTACGATCTCGCTGTCGAAACTCCGCTTGATACTGCACGACTTATGTCGCGCCGTTTGAACAACAATGTGTTGTTTAAGCGCGAAGACTTACAGCCTGTGTTTTCTTTCAAAATTCGTGGCGCATACAACAAAATGCTCCAACTGACTGAAGAGGAGCGTAGTAAAGGTGTAATAGCGGCATCGGCGGGTAATCATGCTCAAGGCTTGGCGCTGGCTGCGAACCATTTGGGGGTCCCGGCGGTCATCGTGATGCCCCGCACCACCCCACAAATTAAGGTGGATGGTGTGCGCCGCAACGGCGGCAAGGTTGTATTGCACGGGGATGCCTATGACGATGCGTTCGAGCATTCACAAAAGCTTATTGCCGAAAAAGGGTATACCTACATTCATCCTTTTGATGACCCTGATGTCATTGCGGGGCAGGGGACTGTGGCGGTGGAATTACTGCGGCAGCATCCAGGTAAAATCGATGCCGTCTTTATCCCAGTGGGTGGCGGAGGCTTGTGTGCGGGGATGGCGGCCTACATCAAATATATCCGCCCGGAGACGAAAATCTTCGCGGTTGAAGCTGAGGATTCAGCCTGCTTGAAGTTGGCTATGGAGAAAAACCGCCGAGCAATCCTGCCTGAAGTTGGCATCTTCGCCGATGGTGTTGCGGTTAAGCAGATCGGCAAAGAGACCTTTCGCGTCATTCGTAAATCCATTGATGGTGTGATCACGGCCGACACCGATGAAATGTGTGCAGCGATCAAGGATATCTTCGAAGATACTCGCTCCATTGCTGAGCCAGCCGGTGCATTGTCGTTGGCGGGGCTCAAGAAATATGTGGCAGAAACGGGTTGCGAAGGGCAAACCCTGGTGGCTATCGACAGTGGTGCGAATACTAATTTTGATCGCCTGCGCTATATCTCAGAGCGGACTGAAACGGGTGAAAAGCGCGAAGCCGTATTAGCAGTGACATTGCCTGAGCGTCCCGGCGCCTACAAAAAGTTCTGTCGTGACCTTGGTAAGCGCAGTATCACCGAATTTAACTACCGCTATGCGGATCAAGAGCAGGCTCATGTGTTTGTGGGTATTCAAGTAAGCGAAGACCCAACCGACCGTGAATCACTGGTGGCTGGGCTACGTAAAAAAGGCTATGCCGTTGAAGATCTCACTGACAACGAAATGGCGAAACTGCATATTCGTCATATGGTAGGTGGGCGCGGGAGCCAGGTGCAGGACGAGGTGATCTATCGGTTTGAGTTTCCTGAGCGCCCAGGTGCGTTGCTGAAGTTTTTAACCCATCTCGCGACCGGCTGGAATATCTCGATGTTTCACTACCGTAATCACGGTTCCGCTTTTGGTCGTGTTTTGGTTGGGCTGCAGGTACCGAAGGCTCAGCAGGCCGAATTGAAGCGGTTTCTCGCTGACTTAAATTACCCATTTTGGGACGAGTCTGAAAATCCGGCTTATAAGTTGTTCCTGAGCTAGCGTATCGTTTGAGTTTTACGCCTCTTTTTGGTGATGTTGGCCCCAATCTGGGGCCCTCAAAGGTTCAGGTTAGGGGCTTGAGCTAGCTGCAGTAAGAGCGTTTGGTTTTCGATTTCTATTTTTTATATCATTTCAGATATATAAAACCCTGCTATTAATATAACTTTGTGATCTAGAACGCAAATTGATCACTTTTCTCTGTTGGCTTTATTTTTGCTCGCTATACTGAAACCAAATGAGAAGTTGGATTTAGTTCTCATGCTAAAGTTTGGTTTTTGTTGGATTTTATTGTATAAAGTTCGGCCCTTCAGAAACAACGATTACAACGAAGGTAGGTTCTTCCTATGAAAAATGACATTTTAACTATTGCAGTTATTGTCTTCTTCGTGGGAGTTTTGGTCAGTAGTGTCGGGTTCAGTGATGTCTTCGAATCCGAAAAAGAACAACATACTCCCTCAGCGTTGCACCAAGGTGTAACACTACGTTGAAGATTAACGTTCAACTCGGGAAGCAGTTACATTAGGACGTGAACCATTGCTTGAAGTCAGAATCTTGGGGTATTCCTGAATTCAATTAAAGTAATGGAATAACATATCAGAAGACGGCGCTCACAAGGCGCCGTTTTTTATGTGCGCAAATTGCTCTATGGCTTTCGGCGTAGATCACCGGCAAGAAAATTGTCACTGGCTAGAGACCCAGGCGCGATAATGCGGCCGTCGCTAATGATGCCGTCTAAGGGGATGTCCCAGCTTTCTACCGGTAGTCTGTCCACCTCTTGGCATTGATGGGCTAAGCCAATTAATAATGGCTTCTCCCCTTCAGCCTGGTCTGCTTTAAACGCAAACGTACGATCATAGAATCCCCCGCCCATCCCGAGCCTTTGCCCCCAATGGTCGAATCCCACTAATGGCATAAACACAATATCGAGTGTCTCTGTTGCGATGGGTTCTGTCGTGGGTTCGGGTATTCCGAAGCGATTATTGTCGAGTGATGACTCTGCGTCGTAGGGCGCAAACTTCAACGTTCCAGCATGATGTGGATCCAGTACCGGCAGAAAGCATTGCTTGTCCATCCCCAATGCGCGTTTCCACAATAAGCTCGGGTCAATTTCACCATCATTGGCTAAATACAGTGCGATACGGCGTGCGTGAAGAAACACGGGTTGGCGCGAGACCAAGCGATCAAGCTCAATAGCGGCTTGAAGTTGCTGGTGGGTTGTCAGGGTGCGACGCTGCATACGAAGCTTCTGACGCAAGTTTTTGCGCTGAATAGATAGCGTTGATGGGAGGTTGGTCATGCGTATGAGTAATGACGAAAGCGCCGGTAATTCATAGCGCGATAGAAATGCCCCGAAGGGTGCCGCTGTCAATGTTGCCTTGAACCGTAACGGTTCAAGGTGGTGATCCCTGTAATACATTAGGCTTTCCGTCTCGCGGACATGCACACAGTATCAGCAGAAGATCCCCGGGTAGGTATTATCGGCTCAAGGACGTCTCGACTGGCGAACACCTCAGGGATTAAACACAGTATAACGCTAGCCTTGCTCGGCTGTAAGGGGATGCTGAGATTTTATTGTTTGGAGAAACGAAAATTTGATAACACTTGCGCTGTATCACTGGCAGGCATGGTTATGCACGGTAGTGGGCGATCGTCCGTTGTGCAGAGTGGTGGCTATTTGCTCAGCGCAGCATCCAGCGTATCGACGAGGCTCTTTAGCTTGTCGCTATCCAAGTCTGCAGACGCTGATGACTCTTTCGCGAGCATCAGCTCGTAACTTAAATTGAGTGCGGCCATGATGGCGATTTTTTCCAGCCCAATTACATTGCCAGTTGAGCGGATGTCACGTAGGCGCTGATCCAGCTGGCGGGCGGCGGACTGCAAAATGGCCTGTTCTTCTGGTGGGCAAGCAACTTGATAGTCTTTATCGAGCAGATTGACGGCGATAGTCGCATTGTCAGTCATGGTGTATTCCTGTTACGCCCGGACTTTAGGCTTCGGATTCCAAACTCTTTAAGCGCGCGATCATCGCTTCAACACGCGTGCGGGCAAGTTCGTTTTTCTCGATCAGGCGAGTACGCTCGCCGATCCATTCAGATTCTTTGGCGTGCAGCTGGCGGTTCTCTTCACGCAATTGATCGCACATGCGAACGAGCTGCTCGATCTTACTTTCTAGTGTGGCAAGGATGCTATCGTTCATAGTGTCCACTTTCGTCTGGCTAACAGTATCTATCTATAGTCTACTAACCCAGATTTTGCTTTGCCTTAGACTTTATTCGAGGTTCTTTCAGTAAAAGGCTGATTCTAAACAAGATAATAGCGTATCGCACCACAAAACCCTGGTCGTTACTATATTGCGCCGACTTGTGGGGGTCAATTGCGGACGCGTGGCTGGGTGCTGTTTGTTCTCTAATGCGAACGATCTTTCACTGAATCGTGATAGGATGCGCAGTTTTCCGGAACCTTTGATTCATGCCTCTGATGCTTCAATCAAGGCGGACTGCAATGCCACGAAGCAGTGGCGGACACACCTGTTGGAGAGTCATGACAAATAAAACCCAAACACTGCCGTCTTTTGATGGGCTAGCCGATCAATTTCTATCATTAGGGGCGCTGAATAGTCCTGCCGAACTTCACGGCATGATCTGTGGTCATCTTTGTGGAGGGGGCCGTTATAGCCATGGAGAGTGGCTGAAAGCGGCTAAAGAATTTCTAGATTGCAGTCAAAGTGTTGATGGTGAGTCAGAGCAGTTGCTAATCCAAATCTACCAAACGACCTTATCGCAATTGCGTGATCAGGAGTTCTCTGTGCTGTTGTTATTGCCAGACGACGATACGGATTTAGAACAACGTATAGTATCGCTTGGCCATTGGTGTCATGGGTTTCTGACGGGCTTTGGTACATCGGGGCTTAGCGGTGATACGCAAATGTCAGCAGAAACTGCTGATGCGTTACGTGATTTTGCAGCGTTTGTGCAGATCAGCCCCGAGGATGCGCTTGATGATGATAGCGAAAATGACTACATGGAAATTGTCGAATACATTCGCGTTGCCCTACTCACTATTTTTATGGAAATCGGTGTGCACTCAGACCCCAACCCAGAGGAAGATCAACGCACCGTTCACTAACCGTATTGCATAAATAAGAGTCCGCTATGTCGATTACCAAACAAGAATTCGCGCGGCGCCGTAAAACTTTGATGGCGCACATGGAGCCTAATTCGATTGCCATTATTCCTTCGGCGTCAATCAAGGTGCGTAATCGCGATACCGATTTTGCCTTTCGCCAAGACAGCGACTTTTTTTATCTGACCGGTTTTAACGAGCCGGACGCAGTTCTGGCGATCATTCCTGGCCGCGACCACGGTGAAACTGTGATGTTTGTGCGGGAAAAAGATCCAGGCAAAGAAATTTGGGACGGCTACATCGCAGGCCCTGAAGGTGCTTGTGCTGATCACGGCGCTGACGATGCGTTTCCCATAGATGATATCGACGATATTTTACCGGGTCTGATCGAAGGCACCGAGCGTGTGTACTACGCGATGGGTAAAAACTCTGAATTCGATGCTCACGTAATGGGATGGGTAAACAGTATTCGCGCCAAGGTGCGCACTGGTGCCACACCGCCCGGTGAGTTTTTAGATCTTGATCATTTTCTTCACGATATGCGTTTGTACAAAAGCGCTGCGGAAATTCGTGTTATGAAGCGCGCTGGGGAAATTTCAGCTGCGGCCCATGCTCGTGCGATGACAACTTGCAAACCTGGCATGTTTGAATATGAGATTGAAGCGGAGCTATTACATGAGTTTGGTCGCAACGGCGCACGCTTTCCCGCTTACAGTAGTATCGTTGGCGGTGGTAAAAATGGCTGTGTTTTGCATTACATCGAAAACAACCAAAAATTACGCGATGGTGATTTGTTGTTAATCGATGCCGGTTGTGAATTAGATAACTATGCCGCAGATATTACCCGCACCTTTCCCATCAATGGAAAATTTTCGCCAGAGCAAAAGGCGCTCTATGAAGTGTGCCTAAAAGCGCAGCGCGAAGCCATGGCGGTGATTAAACCTGGCAATCATTGGAATGACCCACACGAGATCTCGGTGCGTATTATTTGTGAAGGCTTATTAGAACTCGGTTTGTTGCAGGGTGATCTCGAAGACATCATTGAGCAAGAGACTTATAAGCGTTTTTACATGCATCGCATCGGCCATTGGCTAGGGATGGACGTGCACGATGTGGGCGACTACAAAGTTGGTGGTGAATGGCGTGTGCTAGAGCCTGGTATGGTAATGACCGTTGAACCAGGGATTTATGTGTCGCCTAATGATGAAACGGTTGAAGCGCGCTGGCGCGGTATTGGTATTCGCATCGAAGATGACGTGTTAATTACCAAGGACGGCTGCGAAGAGTTGAGCGTTGGCGTGCCCAAAACCGTTGAAGACATTGAAGCCTTAATGGCGTCCTAATTTTTTGGCAGAGAATTAATAGTTGTCTAATTCGGAAACGACAGAGCAAACTATTCGTCATTGCGATATCGCCATCGTTGGTGGAGGTATGGTGGGTATCGCACTGGCGTTGATGTTAAATCGCGCGCAACCGGACTGGTCAATCGTTTTAATCGAATCGGCTGCCTTCAGCAAACCTGATGAAAAGCCCTATCAAAGTAGCTTTGATGCGCGCTCCACTGCGTTGGCTGCGGGTTCAGAAAAAATTCTAGATGCCTGTGGAATTTGGTCGACCCTTACTCAGCATCTTACGCCTATCGATACCGTACATGTGTCCGATCGTGGGCATTTCGGTGGAGCGGAAATTCACGCGGCACAATACAACATGAACGCCGTTGGTCATGTGGTTGAAAATGCTTGGCTTGGTCGTGTGCTGATGTCTGAGCTATTGTCGCGACCCCACATTACCTGTTTAGCACCGGCAAGAGTCAAGAAGTTAACGCCGCTACAACAGGGCTATCAGATCGACTTGGTTGACTCTGGTGTTGCACAGTTACATGCCAACTTAACCGTAATTGCAGATGGTGCTGAGTCGCCTTTGGCTAAAACGTTGGGGGTGCAATTTTCGACTAAGCCTTATCAGCAAACGGCGCTGATAACGAATATCGAAATGAGTGAGCCGCATCGATGTCGTGCTTACGAGCGATTTACGGACGCAGGGCCAATAGCCTTGTTGCCACTGGGCGAAGCCAGCCATAGTTGTACGTCGGCGCTGGTGTGGACTCTGCCTGAAGATCAAGCAGAGTCAATCGCATCGCTCGATGAAGATGCCTTTTTAAACATATTGCAACAGCGCTTTGGTTTTCGCCAAGGTAAATTTATACGTTGCGCCGAGCGTTTTACCTATCCGTTGGAATTAAAGTTAGCCTGCGAACAGGTGCGTCGCGGTTTAGTGTTAATGGGGAATGCGGCGCATTTCTTACACCCTGTCGCTGGGCAGGGGTTTAATTTAGCGTTGCGTGATTGCTGGCAGCTAATGAAAGTTTTGAAAGACGCGAATGATAAAAACGTTGCGTTGAGTGATCTACACGTTTTGCAGCAATACATCGACAAACAAATCTTAGATCAAGACTTAACTGTCGGCTTGAGCGATCAAATGGTGCGGTGGTTTTCCAGTGCCAGTATGCAGCAATCCGTGTTACGCAATTTGGGTTTGTTTTTATTGGATGTGGTGCCGGGCGCCGGCTCACTGTTATCCAAACGCTCAATGGGATTAGCGTAATGACAAAGACAGAGTCTCACTGGGAAGCAGAGTTTGGGAAACATTATGATGTCATCATTGCAGGTGCGGGTCTCGTCGGTACTGCACTGGCGTGTGGTTTAGCGATTGCGCACGCCAAAAGCCAATCAGAAAGTGCTAAGCCGCTAAATATTGTTGTTGTCGATCCGGGCAAAGCCCCAGCGCTTTTCAGTGGCGAACAATTTGACCCGCGTGTGGTAGCACTCACGCGTCAATCGCAAAACTTATTAGATGAGCTTGGTGTTTGGCAATCCATTGTCGATCAACGGGCATGTGCTTACCAGCACATGTCGGTGTGGGATGGCGAGGGTACTGGGTCAATTCAATTCGATAGTGATGAATTACACGAGCCCAACCTCGGTCATATTGTCGAAAACTCGGTCGCACTGAATGCACTGTTAACTCGCTGCATTCAGCTACCTAATGTTGAATTGTTGCGTGGTCAAAGTGTGGTAGATATTAGCTTGCCCAGTGATGGGCAAGACGAGCCGGTAACGATTCAGCTAAACGATGGGCAAAGCCTAACAGCGGATTTGGTCGTCGCGGCCGATGGTGCTCTTTCTCCTTTACGACAGCAAGTAGGCTTAGCAACGCGAGAGTGGGATTATGGGCATCGAGCCATCGTCACCACCGTTCGTTGCGAAAAGCCTCATCGATTTACCGCCTGGCAACGATTTAGTCATACCGGGCCTTTGGCATTTCTGCCATTACAAACGACAGAGGGCAATGCACATTATTGTTCGATTGTGTGGTCATGCACCGAAGACTTAGCTGCCGAGTTACTTGCACTAGAGGATGCGGTGTTTGCTAGTCGTTTAGAAAGAGCGTTTGAACAACGGCTTGGTCGCATCGAGCATTGTGATCAGCGATTCAGTTTTCCTCTGCGTCAGCGTCATGCGGTGGACTACATAGCCCCTCGCTTCGCTCTGGTGGGCGATGCAGCCCACACCATCCATCCTTTAGCTGGGCAGGGTGTGAATTTAGGTTTTCACGACGTAAAAGCATTACTAGCGGAAGTAGCGCGCGCTGGTGAACGCGGTATTCCGCTTGGTGATCCGTCGGTCCTTAAACGCTTCCAGCGACAGTGTCGAACCCATAATCTGGCGATGATGGCGACGATGGAAGGTTTTAAGCGATTGTTTGGCAGTCGTCATCCGGCGCTACAGGTGGTGCGGAACTCAGGGCTCAAGCAGGTAAACCAACTGGGTTTTTTGAAAAAGATGATAGCTCGGCAGGCCATGGGAATCGGTGCCTAGCGTTGGTTTAGCCTATACTCTTCAATAGGTTTTTATCGGTTTAACACAGGAATAGCTCAGGAGCAGCAGTGATCCCTCAAAGCCAAGTGAGTACACAAATTACCTCCAATAAGAAAGGCTTGGTTATCGCGGTAGAAGGCTATTTTAATGGTGCTCTGCACGCCGCATTCCGCGAGAGCTTTGAGGGGCAGCCTAAATTCGAGCGCTATGCGGTTAGTCTGCAGCATTGCCTCGGCCTTGATAGTGGCGGCTTGGGCTTGTTACTGGTGTTGCGTGACTATTCGGGCCTCGGTAAGGAAAACCTGCTGCTGACGCAAATCCCACCGGAGATTAAGACGGTGCTTAGATACGCGAACTTCGACCAAATCTTCACAATCGTCGAGTGAAGCGATCTGCGTTGCCACTGCACCCATCATTGGCTGCCTCGAAAAACGCTTCATCATAGACTTAGTATCTCGATCCTTCCCCCTGGCGACTAAGGGGCTCAAACCAGTATAATGCGCGGCTTGATAAACATTGAGGAATCACCATGACTGAGCGTTCAGCCAGTGTTAAGCGCGACACGCTAGAAACCAAAATCACTGCCACCATCAATCTAGACGGTAGCGGCAAAGGCCAATTCGATACTGGCGTGCCGTTTCTAGAACATATGATGGATCAGATTGCGCGTCATGGTTTGATTGATATCGATGTCACCTGCGATGGCGACACGCACATCGATGATCACCACACCGTGGAAGACGTGGGTATCACGCTCGGCCAAGCGTTCGCGCAAGCGGTGGGCGACAAAAAAGGCATTACTCGTTACGGCCACAGCTATGTGCCGCTGGACGAAGCCTTATCACGGGTCGTGATTGATTTTTCTGGTCGCCCCGGTTTGTGGATGGATGTGCCTTTCACGCAAAAACGTATCGGAAATTTCGATACTGAGTTGTTTCGCGAATTTTTCCAAGGTTTCGTCAATCACGCGCAAGTGAGTTTGCACATCGATTGCCTCAAAGGTATGAATGCGCACCATCAGATCGAAACAGTGTTTAAAGCCTTTGGGCGCGCGTTACGTATGGCGTTAACACGTGATGATCGCTTGGGAAATGTCATGCCGTCTACCAAAGGTACATTGTAGTTTTCTAAATACCCCGGGGCACGACTTTCGATCGTGCCATTGCTCTCTTGTGAGTTTAATATCGAGCGATGAATATCATTGCTTGTTCAGTAAAATTTTTCGTTGTGAGTTCAACTATGAGCACCCTCGCCATTATCGATTACGGTATGGGTAATCTTCACTCTGTTGCTAGCGCTATTAAAAATGTAGCGCCAGAAGTAGACGTGTCGATTACAGCTGATAAACACGTTATAGCTGATGCAGACCGTGTCATCTTTCCTGGTGTTGGCGCAATACGTGATTGCATCAAAGGTATATACGATATTGAAGCCGACG
The DNA here is from genome assembly GCA_033852115.1 of Cellvibrionaceae bacterium. GTDB lineage: Bacteria > Pseudomonadota > Gammaproteobacteria > Pseudomonadales > Cellvibrionaceae > JAWSVE01. Next base: position 316,684 of record JAWSVE010000002.1, read on the forward strand.
TAATGGTTAAAAATGCCATTGCATCCGGTAAACCTGTGTTAGGCATTTGTGTTGGTTTGCAAGCATTGATGTCGCACAGTGAAGAGAACGATGGCGTCGATTGTTTGAATGTCTTGCCTGGCAATGTAAAACGCTTTTCAAGTGCATTGAAAGACGTTGATGGCAATCAACTTAAAGTTCCTCACATGGGTTGGAACCAAGTTGAGCAAGTGAAAGCGCATCCTCTATGGGAAAATATTCCGCAAAATTCGCGTTTTTATTTCGTACACAGTTATTACGTTTCGGCAGAAAATGCTGAACAGGTAACGGGTAAGTGTCAATACGGCGTTGCGTTTGATGCCGTGTTAAGTGAAAACAACCTATTTGCAGCTCAATTTCACCCCGAAAAAAGCCACACCGCCGGTTTGCAATTGCTGCAAAACTTTGTGCGTTGGAATGGAACAGTGTAAACCGCATAAAACGCGTTAGAGACAGTATTATGTTAATTATCCCTGCAATTGATTTAAAAGATGGCCAGTGTGTACGTTTGCGACAAGGCTTGATGGAAGACTCCACAGTGTTTTCTGATGATCCTGTCGCGATGGCGCAGCAGTGGGTTGATCAGGGCACACGCCGTTTGCATTTGGTAGATCTCAACGGTGCGTTTGCGGGTGAGCCTGTCAACGGTGAAGTGGTGACGGCGATTGCAAAAAAATACCCAGACTTACCCATTCAAATTGGCGGCGGTATTCGTTCGTTGGAAACCATCGAAGCCTATTTAAAAGCTGGTGTGACCTACGCCATTATCGGTACTAAAGCGGTAACAAATCCCGAGTTTGTTGCTGAAGCCTGCAAGGCATTTCCTGGTCATATTATTGTCGGTTTGGATGCAAAAGACGGCTTTGTTGCCACCGATGGGTGGGCCGAAGTCTCTAGTGTAAAAGCTACCGACCTGGCCAAGCAATTTGCCAACGATGGCGTGAGTGCCATTGTTTATACCGACATTGCTCGGGATGGCATGATGGGTGGCGTTAATATCGATGCTACCGTTGCCATGGCGCAAGCGTCGCCAATCCCTGTGATTGCATCTGGTGGTGTATCAAAGCTTGATGATATTAAAGCGTTACAAGCGGTGGCAGGCGAGGGGATTTTGGGCGCAATCACTGGGCGTGCCATATATGAAGGCACCTTAGATATCGCAGAAGCTCAAGCCTGGTGTGACAGCCAAACAGCCTAGCGTGGTGGGCGAAGCCCGTTGAGTACGGCGCTATGTTGAGCGGCAAAATGCTGAATAAAGTTGCTCAATACTTTTTCGCTTTCCACATCCAGCTCAACGAGTTGGCACCCAATGTGAAACCAGTCGCCACGCACTCGCCGACAGTAAACGCTTTGGCTTAATAGGTGTACAGACGCGGCGACTTTGTCTGTTGTCGGTACGCGAAAATCCACACTGAGTTTTATCGCGTCGTTCAGGGCGGCCCTTTTGAAATGAGGGAAAACCGTGCGCATTAACTGAAAGTTTCCGGCGACTTGAAATCCGCCTGATGACAAATTGGTGATTAGCCCTGGACATGAATCGCCACTGGCGTTTTTTACCATGCATGCCAAGCGAGTTTTATAGCGTGGCTCTCGGCGTTGCTCGATTCCAGATTGTCCAGGGCCTTTTGGAAACTTTGAGTTGTTCATATACTGAGTGTAGAAGATCAAATTTGCGGCCTGAGAAAAAAGCGTGCTTTCAACTAACGAAGTGCAAATTTTTTGTTCAGAAGTATAGCTGAAAGTTTATAAACGCAGGTAAGTGCAACCATCTTGATTTTAAACAATGGTTGTAAAGGCCCGTCTTTAAATATTTGTGAGTGAAATTGTTTTCAGCGAGGATGTTAAAGTGGCTCTAGCAAAACGCATTATACCCTGCCTAGATGTTGATAACGGGCGAGTGGTGAAGGGAGTAAAGTTTCTCGATATCCGTGATGCCGGTGATCCAGTTGAGGTCGCAAAGCGTTACAACGAGGAAGGTGCTGACGAAGTTGTGTTTCTCGATATCACGGCGAGCCATGAAGACCGCGATACCATGGTGCATGTTGTAGAGCGGATGGCAGAGGAAGTATTTATTCCATTAACCGTCGGTGGTGGTATTCGCACGATCGAAGATATTCGCCGCATGCTCAATGCGGGCGCCGATAAGGTCAGTATTAATTCTGCTGCGGTCCATAACCCCGAGTTCGTTCGTGAAGCGTCTCAGCGTTTCGGGGCGCAGTGTATTGTTGTGGCAATTGATGCCAAATGCGTGAGTGGCGAAGGTGAAACACCTCGTTGGGAAATCTTTACGCACGGGGGCCGAAAGCCGACGGGCATTGATGTGGTTCAGTGGGCGAAAAAAATGGCCGCCTACGGCGCAGGTGAAATTTTATTAACGAGTATGGATCGTGATGGCACCAAAGACGGATTCGATTTGCCATTAACACGCGCGGTCAGTGAAGCGGTTGATATTCCAGTGATCGCTTCAGGTGGCGTTGGCAATGTGCAACATTTAGCAGATGGCATTTTAGAAGGTAAAGCCAATGCTGTCTTAGCGGCGAGCATTTTCCACTTTCGTGAAGTGGCAATCGAAGAAGCAAAGCAGCACTTGCAAGCGCAAGGTATAGAGATGCGTTTATAGGCTAGACGCTGAATATCTTGAGACAATAAAAAAAGCCCAGTACTGACAAATGAGAAGAGTACTGGGCTTTTTTTGTAATGTTGGGAGGCGACGTTATGCGGCGTGGCTGCTGTATTGTTGCAAAGTTGCAGAGAAGCTCGGCTCAGCTTCGCACACGTATTCGATAAATTCATTTACGCCATTGGCTGCATCGTCTAGCGAATCGAAAGGACCGATATCAACACCTTCGCGAGTTGTGTAATACCAGTATTCTTCTCGACAGTAGAAACGATCCGATCTCTCGGGTACTCGTCCTTGCTCGCCTGTGCGGTTAAATTTCATAGCTAGCATCCTTCAGTGGTTAGACTCCAGATCGACACAATACTTACCGTATGCTTAATGGTCGATTAACTATAGTCGCACTCAATCAGTGGGGCGCGATATAAGTGTGTCGGAGTTCACATAATGCAATTTAATTGCTGCTTAGTTGCACCATGACTTAGCTTTCCAGTGGGCAATAAATTGCCTGCACGAGTAAATCTAGCGCTGTAAGACATAATACTAGCGCTTTTGCTGCTCAATGCCTATACAACTTTTGGCTGGTATTGCTGCTTTTTTATTCGATTATCGGGTAAAAAAGGGGGATTTATAGTCCTGTGGACCATCAATCGAGGTGTTTGATGGCATATGTATCAATGTCTGCGGGTTGTCTTCCGCGGATAAAAGGTCAGATACCGGGACTAAACGGACGCCAGATCGCTCCAGTAAAGGGATGGCGGTACGCAATACTTGAATGGTTTCGGGGTGCGGGTGGGCAATGGCGACGCCTTGGCCATTCCGTTTTGCCATTTGCAGGAAGCGGCCAAATTGGAATGCGATGCTGGCGAGATCGACGTCGTTGTCGAGGAAATAGTCACGCTGGAGAGTTGGCACGTGTGTTTCGCGAGCCGTTTTCCAGGCGACGCTATGAGGGCTAGTCCTGCTATCGACGAAATAAAGATGTTGGTCTTTAAGCGTTTCCATCAGCCAGCGCATGGGCTGCTTCAACTGGGTCAACCTGCTGCCCATGTGGTTGTTGATTCCACGCACGTGAGGGACTGCTTTGAGATTTTCATGCAGCGTGCGCATGAACATCGCATAAGGCATGTCCTCTGTTAACGCGCCAGCGTCTAGCGGCTTGTCGAGCACATTGCTCATGGGGACGTGCAGCATAATTTCTTTCCCCTGTTGGTGTCCGGCTCTTGCCAATTTTGCTCCATGGGGGCTGTGAGGGATGATCGCCAGCGTGACTGGGCCCGGTAAGGCAGCCGCATCGGCTCCCTGACGCCAGCTGTATCCAATGTCGTCAATGATGATGGCAATCTGGACTTGAGACGGGAGGGTTGGTGGTTGCGCCAGGCGCTTTTGTGTCAGTGGAGGGGGTAGTGTGCCGTTAGCGCTGACCGTGACGGCAACACCAAAGATCATCAAGGCGCAGAGGATGAAACTCACAAGCGCTTTCTTCGGGCAAAGGCTGAAGCTATCCCAGTCAGTTAATCGCATTCACCCCCCCCTTTGTGAACTTGATCAATGTGTCGTTTTACAGCGTCTTTAGATATCTTTCTGCGCCATTTTTGTCACTGCTTTGGGGCCATGCTTACCGAACACATGAATACCTTTTAAAAGGTTCAATGCTTCAGAGAGTTGGTTATCTCGCTCGGCTAGGTTATCACTCGAGGCTGCGCGCTGTTCACGTTCGTTTGAGCCATTGTCGTTGCCGCCATTACCATTGCCGAGATGGTTGTTGAGGTCTGCCTCGGTAGTGCGCAATTGCGGTTTGATGGTGGTTACCCTAGCGCGCTCGACGTTGATATCTGGCGTGATGCCTTGCGCCTGAATCGAGCGGCCGTTGGGTGTAAAGTAGAGAGCCGTGGTCATTTTGATGGCGCGATCATCACTGATGGGAATCACGGTTTGCACAGAGCCTTTACCAAAGCTTTGTGTCCCGACAATGATTGCTCGTCCGTGATCTTGCAAAGCGCCGGCAACAATTTCTGATGCTGAAGCCGATCCATCATTTACCAGGACCACCATGGGCAATCCGTCGAGAATATCACCAGGGTTTGCACTGTAACTCAGATTGCCATCGGTCAGACGGCCTTCGGTGTAGACCACAGTGCCTTCGTCTAAGAACGCATCAGCTACTTCGACTGAGGCTTGCAAAACGCCACCAGGGTTGTTGCGGAGGTCGAGAATAATGCCGCGTAAATCGTCGCTTTCGGACTTCAGCTTTTCCACAGCCGACACTACTTCCGAGCCGGTATGTAGTTGAAACTGTGCGATGCGCAGGTAGCCATAATTGGGTTCTACCATCCGCGAGCGTACGCTGGTGACCTTGATGGTGTCGCGTACCAGGGTTAATTCAAAAGGTTGATCAATGCCATCTCTCACCACGGTGATACGAATTTCACTGCCGATTGGGCCGCGCATATTGTCGACGGCTTCTGAGATCGACATTCCTTTTACGGGTTTTTCATCGAGCTTAATGATGAGGTCGCCGGCCTCGACACCCGCGCGTGCGGCGGGCGTATCGTCAATGGGTGAGATAACTTTGACGAAGCCATTTTCCATACCGACTTCAATACCTAGTCCGCCAAATTCACCGGTGGTATTCACCTGAAGGTCTTCAAACGAGCTTGAGTCTAAGTAGGCGGAGTGAGGGTCTAGCTCAGTGAGCATGCCTTTGATTGCATATTCGAGCAGTGCACTGTCGGTGACATCTTCAACGTAGCCAGTGCGAATATGGTTGAATACTTTTGCGAAGGTGCGTAAGTCATCCAGCGGAAGCATTGGCTGCTGAATCTCTTTTAGCGCCTCTGGTTGTGACGGCGTATCGGTTTCGGCCCAGCTTGTACCGGTCAGGCAGAGGATACTGGCCATCAAAGCCGTAATGCTTGTCGCAGCAGATTTAAGGTGTTGTTGACGAAAGCCCAAGGGCAACATGTTGATCTCCTGTCGAGCCGAGAAACGGCTGGGCTCGAAATTTATCATCTCGCGAATACGTGATTATGGGGGCGCGAGTTACCAATACCTAGTGTAGACCCAACATGGGGTCTTAAATTCAGCGAATTAACCCAAATCTAATGGATAAAAACGCGTTTGTAACGACTTAATCCCCAGAAAGCGGCTTCATCCGCACCAGCGGCTTGGGTTGGTGGGTTGGCCTTTTTGGCGGATTTCAAAGTATAGGCCTGCTTGTTTTTGCCCCCCACTGCGGCCTACCTGGGCAATGACTTCACCAGCGGTTACCCAGCTGCCAACACGCTTATTCAGTGATTGATTGTGTGCGTAGAGGCTCATATAACCTTCGCCGTGATCAACAATAATGAGCAAACCCTGACCGCGAAGGTAGTCGGCGAATACGACTCGGCCGTGGTGAATCGCTTTAACAGGAGTTCCTTCTTTGGCGCTGATGACGACGCCATCCCATTTGAGCTTGCCCGCGACCCGGTAGCTGCCAAATTTGTGGCTGAGATTGCCCTTTGCTGGCCAGGGCAACTTTCCTTTGAGTTTGGTGAAGGGTGTGGTGTCGCTGGCAAATGGTCGGTAGCTGACCGTGTCGGATCCAGTGACGCTTTGTAGGCGACTTAATACACGCTCGATAGCGGCCTGGTCTTGGCTGGCTTTGCGGAGTTCTTCGTCTTTAGTTTTGATGGTTGCATCTAGTCGCGCTAGCGTCTCTTGCCGCTGTTGTTGTGCCGACGTGAGGTCTTTGTAGCGATCCTGTAATGCTTGGCGGTTACGTTTTAGGTGTGCGGTTTTTGTGTGGATGGCAGGCTCGACACGGTTAAGTTCATCAACCGTTGCCGCATAGTGTGCGAGCTTTTCGGTGCGCGCACGGAGTACGTAGTCGTAGTACTTCACCATGCGCGATATCGCTTGAGGGTCATCCTGATTGAGGAGGAGCTTCAAGTTGCTTTGTTTGCCCAGCCGGTACGAAGTGCGTACCTGCTGGGCTATGTGCTTCTTTTGGGAGGATTGCTCGCTTGCGAGTTGTTGACGCTGTTGCTGCAATTGAATCAGCGCTTGGCCTTCTGCTTCCAGGTCAGCTTTGATTTCATCAATTTTGTCGAGCAGCTCGTTGACGCGGGTCTCATTCGACTCGAGTTGGTCGAGCAATTTACCGCGTGAATCTTTAACAGTGGATAATTCGTCTTCAAGCTCTTTAATGGTACTTTGCAAGGCTTCAAGTTTGGCTTGGTACTCCGCTTCAGATGCGTCTTGCGCGAAGCTGGGGAGAGCCCAACCAACGCTGCAAACCACAAGCGCACTGGCCAGTATTTTTTTCACGATGCGTTCCTTTTTATAGGTTGGCTTTTGGGGTGGCTTTTGCTTAGCCGCTCAAGCCATTTCTTGGTTACACTTATTGCAAGTGATCGTTTTAAAAAAGCCCGCCACGTTATGAAGCGGGCTTACCTAAATCTATAGGTTTACCAGAATTTTTCCAGTCATTTCCTTCGGTTGTGCCAAGCCCATCATTGCCAACATGGTTGGGGCAACATCGGCGAGGCTGCCTTCGCCATTGAAAGATAGGTCGCGACCGCCGACGTAGACTAACGGAACGGGTAAAGTGGTGTGCTGCGTCATAGGTTGCCCTGTGGCGTCGTCGAACATTTCCTCTACGTTACCGTGGTCGGCTGTTATGAGTAGTTCACCGCCAACGTTGTCACTCGCGGCGATGACTTTTGCTAAGCATTCGTCGACGACTTCAACCGCTTTTACCGCCGCGTCGAAATCGCCGGTATGGCCAACCTGGTCGCAGTTGGCGTAGTTACAGACGATGGTGTCGTACTTGCCGGATTCGATGGCGGCCACCAGTTTGTCGGTCACCTCGTAAGCACTCATCTCGGGTTTTAGATCGTAGGTGGCGACTTGGGGAGAGGGGATTAGCTCGCGATCTTCACCGCCGTACAAGTCTTCTTGGCCGCCGCTGAAAAAGAAGGTTACGTGTGCGTACTTTTCCGTTTCAGCGATACGTAATTGTGTTTTCCCCTGTTTTGCCAAGTAATCGCCCATGGAGTTTTCTAGGCTTTGTGGCGGAAAAGCAATCGGTGCATCTAGGTCGCTGCTGTACTCTGTTGTCTGCACAAAAGCGGCAATGGCAGGCTTACGAGCGGGGAACTGATCAAAATCAGCATTGACGAAAACCTGCGAAATCTGGCGCGCGCGGTCGGGGCGGAAATTCATAAATATGACTGAATCACCGTCGTTAATGGTTACTTTATCGCCGATCACGGTAGGTTTAACAAACTCATCATTCTCATCGCGTTGGTAAGCCGCAGCTAAGCCTTCAACAGCGCTATTGGCCTGATATTCAGCCTTACCGTCGACCATCACGTCGTAGGCGGCTTGTACTCGATCCCAGCGGTTATCGCGATCAAGTGCGTAGAAGCGGCCCACGATGGTGGCGACCCTGCCAACACCTACCTCTTTAAACACAGCATCGGCTTTTGCTAGTGAGGGTTCAGCGCTGCGGGGTGGCATGTCGCGACCGTCGAGTGACGCATGCAGATAAATTTCTTTAGCACCGCGAGATGCGGCGAGCTTAATCATCGCGAAGATGTGTTCCTCATGACTGTGAACGCCACCGGGAGACAGTAAGCCCATGATATGCACGGCTTTGCCTGCGTTAACCGCCTTGTCAATGGCCTCCAAGTAGACAGGGTTTGTATTGAAACTGCCGTCTTCAATGGCTTTATTGATGCGGGTGTAATTTTGGTAAACCACACGGCCAGCTCCCAGTGTCATGTGCCCCACCTCGGAGTTACCCATTTGCCCCTCAGGTAAGCCAACTGCCATGCCAGAGGTGTGGATGAGTGTATGTGGCTTATTCGCCCACAGTGCGTCCCAAGTGGGGGTGTTTGCCGTCATGATGGCATTGTATTTGGGGGCCGGAGAATAGCCAAAACCGTCTAAAACGATTAACAACAATGGCTTTTTCTGATCGCTCATAAGGGGGTCTCGTATTCCGTACAGAGGGCTAAGGGGTTGCTTGGGCTCCTCCATAGAGAGTATCTGTCGAGACAGCGCATTTCTGGAGACCAAGAAGTCTAGACCCACCATTCTACTGGGTTAACGCCACGAACTCTATTCACTCACGCTATTGGTGTGATAGCCGGAAGCCTGGGCAGGACAGGACCGTCTGGGCCGCGAAATTGCTAGATTGATAGTGTATACTCCTGGCCCGCTCAGGTGCTCATGGCCTGGGTTTGGCACCTTACCAAGAGGTAGCCCCAGAGAGAGGAATATGAGTAACCGTGGACTTTTTTATTTTTATTAGTGAGCAATACATTTTAGTTGGTGTGCTGCTCGCGTTAATTTACACCTTCGTTTGGAACGAAAAGCGTCGTGGCGGTAAAACCGTAAGCACCCACGAGTTAACGCGCATGATGAATAACGACGAAGCCATACTCGTTGATGTGCGTGACCCGTCTGACTACAAAACCGGCCATATTGTGAATGCACTGAATATCCCCTTCAATAAAATCAATGACCGCTGGCAAGAGTTGGAACCCCACAAAGCGAAGACCATAATCTTGGTGGACAAAATGGGCCAGCACACCGGTGGTGTTGGCAATACCTTGCGTGGTAAAGATTTCCAAGTGAATCGATTGAGTGGCGGTATGTCCGAATGGGAGGCTCAGAACCTTCCAGTGGTTAAGTAACTTTTATAACGTACATTATTTAAATTTTAGTTTTTATTTGGAGTAAACAATGGCCGACGAACAGCAACCAACGGCAAACGAAACTGAAGGCCAGGCTGGCCAGCAATTCGCGCTACAGCGTATTTACATCAAAGATTTATCTTTTGAAGCGCCTATGGGGGTAGAGGCTTTCAGTCAGCAATGGAAGCCACAGGTTAATCAAGAAATTAACGCGAAAAATGCCAAAGTAGGTGACGATGCTTACGAAGTGGTCTTGAGCCTCACCGTTACCGTTAAGCTTGAGGATAAAGTTGTATTTCTAATTGAGTTGCAACAAGCCGGCGTGTTCTTTGTTAAGGGCCTTGAAAACGAGCAATTAGCACAAGTGTTAAGCACCACCTGTTTACAAATTCTTTTCCCTTATGCACGGGAAACAATCGACAACGTTATCGTAAAAGGGAGTTTCCCTGCGCTCATGTTGCCACCCGTTAACTTCGATGCCTTGTATCTGCAATGGTTACAGCAGGCAAAAGAAAAAGCCGGTGAGGCTGACAACAAAACAGTTAATTAATGATTCGTTAACTGCTCCATTTAAAGATGAAAACTGTAGCGAAGTTTAAACTGCTTTGGTGTTGGCTGGCTTGGCTGCAGTTTGTTTCCCTTCTTTCTCTCATTACCTACCTTTCGTTAAAACCGGACCATGGTGATATTTTTGTCTCTATCTGGGATAAAGCGCTGCATGTGTTTGGTTGGTTCGTTATTGGCGGGTCGCTCAGTGCTGCCTGGGGCTATCGACGGCACTATCTCACCGCTATCGTGGCACTGTGGTGTTACTCAGTTTTCATCGAAATAATGCAACAATTGACCGGTCGTCAACTGAGCGGCTTTGATATGTTAGCCAACGCCATTGGGTGCAGTTTGGCCTGTGGTCTCTTTCTATTACTTAAATCACTATGGCCTAGTTGGTTTTTTCAGTTTCTCACATCTAAGAATAAATAGTTCTAACACTCACAGAAATTTCACAAACACCCCGAAAATATAGTGGCAAGTCTCAAGATATAAATGGATGCTATATTCCATTCGTTTTTTGAAAGCAAACTGGTCATAAAAAAACTTGCTATGTCGTCGATTTAACACAAAGCTTGAGATGTCATTCAGCAATTTTGCGCTGGGCCTGACGCTACGTTGTATCGGTGAGGTGAAACATGCTGTTAATTGAATGTGTGCTTCTATTATTCGCAGCAAATGGTGCTCCGGTTATCGCTAGGAAACTATTTCTCCATGACTTTGACTTTCCGGTCGATGGGTATCATCGTTTCTCAGATGGCAACCGAGTATTTGGCGAGAGTAAAACCTGGCGGGGTGTCTTTACGTCTATCGCGGCATGTATGGTGTTGGCCTGCGTGTTGCAATTATCCTGGTTGTTTGGTTGTGTAATCGCGTTACGCGCAATGCTCGGTGATTTGCTGTCAAGTTTTGCAAAACGCCGCTTAGAGATGCCCTCGAGTGCGCGGTGCAGTGGAGTTGACCAACTACCTGAAGCCATCATTCCTGGACTGTTTGTCGTTATATTTTTTGAGGTTAGCCTAACGGTGGCTTTGAGTAGTGCATTAGTTTTTGTGGCGGGTGATATTTTACTATCACCCATATTATTTAAATTAGGTTTGCGCAAAGTTCCCTATTAAGTGCTAAAGCCGTTGCAACGTAATGTATGGACAGCTACTTCCGGTGGACAGTTTAATCGTACATTGATGATTGAAGTTCCCGCTCCCACGGAAGTGTAACCATGCATTTGTTGGTATTGCCAGTTCCCTTTGCCCAGCTGTCTGGGGCAGCGTGATTCTAAGATTATGGGTAATCCGCCAGGAAGGCAGATCTGCCCTCCGTGTGTATGGCCGCAAAAAAATAAATCAAAATGGGCCTGTTGTGCAATATGAAATAATTCTGGTGTGTGTGACAGCAAGATAGTGAAGCGTGTTGGCTCGAGTGTGGTTGCCACTTTTTCAATATTGTCTAACTGAAAATAGTGCCCATCATCAACACCTGCTAACGAAATAATATCTCGGCCTTTTCTCAGTGAAACAGCGCTATTAATTAGGGTTTTGATGCCCATGTCATTCATAAATGGCACCATACGAATTGAATCATGGTTGCCGAGCACAGCGTAGATATCGCTGTTAATGTGTTCGCGCAGTTGAGCTAATAATTGCATAGAGCGCGCGCTATCGCCAAATGTATCGGCACGATAATCCCCGGTCAGAACGCATATATCGTACTCGAGAGTCGCCAGTGTGGACGCAACAACGTTGACTCTCGAATCATCCATATCGAGATGCAAATCACTAAGGTGAAGGATCCTAAAGCCATCGAATGCGGGCGGTAAATGGGGTAAATGAATGGTGTTGTTAACAACTTTCAGCTTGTGTGTGTTGTCTTCACCCCGTTTAAGTAAGCCAGCAAGGCGCAGGCACCCGCGCATTAAGCTGTGAATGGAATACCAGTTTTCTAAATGAAAAAACTTTCGGTGCCAGCGAATAACGTTTTGATGGTGAGATTCTTCTAAGTTCAGACGTGTTGCCACATGTTCAGCATCTACGTCATTGGCTAAACAGTGTTGGAGTTGTTCCAACGTTAGGGGCTGCGTCATTGTTGTGTTTAACTCCGCAAGCGTATTGGTGTTGACGACAGTGATAATGCGATGAATCTTTGCCAGTGTAGTTTGCGTGTAAACTGGCAGCAAATATTGATTCATATCGTATCGCTGGTAAAAAACGCATTGCTTTTGTCGAAGTCGGTTGAATCTGTAAGCTAAAGCGCTTATAAAGCGTCTTATCGTTAAGTGATATAAATAGCCATGAAAACAGGAGAGCGTTGAACAATGAAATATCTAACAAAAGCCATAATGGTCTGCGTTTTGTTAAAGGTATCACTATTTTCAATGGGTGCCTTTGCTTCAGATGATATCTGGATTGATGTGCGCACAGAGAAAGAATGGAATAGTGGGCATCTCGAGCAAGCGGTACACATTCCTTACGATGAGATTACCGGCAAAATTGCGGCGATCACTGAAGACAAAGATGCACCCATTAAACTTTATTGCCGCAGCGGTGGACGCGCGGGTAAAGCAGAAAAGGCATTAGAAGAGATGGGTTACACCAATGTTCAAAATATGGGTGGCATTGAAGACGCTAAGAAGTTTCTCGCTGATAAATAGTAACCAATAGGGCCTTAGTTATTTGGTTTAGGTCCATCTATTCTTACTCGAATCGCTCTTATTGCACTTTGCAGTAGGGCGGTTCTTCCTTCCTTTGTTTTCTTTAAAGCATTGCTACACTGAGTAGAGTTGCCCCAACTCGAGGTGTACCGTGCGTTTACTCTGTCTGTCGTTCGCTATTGTTAGTTGTTTACTGCTTGGCTGTGGAAAGCCGCCGCAAGAGACCATCAAAATTGCGATCAACCCGTGGCCAGGATACGAATTTTTGTATCTGGCTGAACATCTTGGTTACTTTGACACGGAAAACTTACCTGTTGAGCTTGTCCCTTTCGGATCATTGTCAGATGCGCAGAGAGCCTATATTCATGGTCGAGTGGATGGATTAGCCAGTACCATAATCGAAGCTGTTCAATCTCAAGCGTTGGGTGGTCGGCCCCTCAAGATTGTTCTTGTTCCTGATTTTTCGAACGGTGGCGATGTGATTGTCGCCAGCAACCTTGTTGAATCGATGGAAAACATACAAGGTGTACGTGTAGGCTGCGAGATTGGCTCCCTCGGCATTTATTTGTTGTCGCGTGCTTTAGAAGAATCGGGATTCTCACTAGATGACGTTGAGCTTGTTAATGTTGAACAAAGTAGCGGTGCTAGAGCGATGGATGCTGGCAATATTGATGCATTTGTTACCTACCCTCCGATCTCGTTAGAAATTCTAAAACAACCCAATAGATCAATAATTTTTAGCTCAGCCGAAATTCCCTATGAAATTGTTGATACGGTTGCAGTTGCTAATGACGTCTTGGAAAACTATCCAAATTTTGTTGAGAAGTTGCGTAACGTTTGGAAAAAAGTGCTGGACTACGCTGAGCAAAATCCTGACATGGCTTATGATGTTATGGCGCAGAGAGAAGGTATTACGAGTGAAGAATTCCGAGAAGCGCTAGGTGATCTGAAAATTATTGGCTATGAGGAACAGAAAGCTATTTTCAGTAAGCCCGCCGAGCTGGACCAACGAGCGAAATCTGTTTGTGATGTACTTAATCGTGTAGGCGCTATTGAATATAACTGCCAAGAGTTGGGCTTGCTAGCCTATAGGCAGCAGTAATGTCTATAGGCTTTAAAAAGATAATAGCTTGCAGGGTCGTCAAGGTGTAGATCATTGAAAGCCATTAAGACACATTTTTACCAATCATTATCGTTTAAACTGATGCTGCCGGTTCTAGTTGTCGGTTTGTTGTCGTTATTAGGTTTGATTGCGGTTGAATATCTACGCGTTGAGCGCGCAATTCAACAACGATTAGTGCAAGAAGCTGATCACTTGGGGGATACATTAGTTATTGCCTCAGAAGCAAATTCATCGGCAGAGAATCTACAGCGCATCACATTCAATATCGCAGCGAAAGATTTTATACGTGAAATTTATGTCGTCGATCCCCGAAAAAATCAGATTTATGCATCGAGCCAAGAAAATCTGCAGTACCAGGGAGTCGATAACCTACCATCGCAGATTCTATCTGACTATCTGCACTATGTGTCGGGTGAAAGTGCGCCGGTTGGCGATAGCTTGGACAAAGGTATTCGTCTGCTATCTATTCAATTGATCGATAGTTCGGTTAATAGACTAAGAACATTTCACGTGATTTTGTCGCTCAACCCCGACCAATTATTGGCCAGTGGTATTCAAGAAATCTACGCGGTTAGTGCTAGCTATTTAATAGGCTTGCTGCTGATACTCGCGGGTGTATTTTGGGTCCAAAGCGCTGTAGTAACCTCGCCACTGAGAAGGTTTAGGCAAAAGATAATTGAGCAAATTACACATCGAGGTGAGCTGACCAAAAAAATCGAGCATGGATCAAAAGATGAGTTGGGTCTTCTCGTTAATGCTTACAACTCGCTGGTAGAACGCAATAGTGCAAGCAGAAAGATTATGGAGCAACAAGCGGCTGAGCTTCTCGAAGCGAAAGATAAAGCCGATCAGGCAAACCTCGCCAAGTCACAGTTTTTGGCGAGTATGAGCCACGAAATTCGTACACCCATGAATGGCATGCTGGGCATGATAGAGTTGCTTAAAAAAACCAATCTAGATAGAGCGCAACGCCACAAACTCGGTTTGGCGGAGTCCAGTGGCAAGTCGCTATTGTCTCTAATCAACGATATCTTGGATTTTTCAAAGATCGAAGCAGGTAGGATGGATGTCGAGTACATTGCTTTTCGTGTGCGAGATTTGCTGGGTGAAGTGGCGGAAGCAATGGCGGTCAAGGCCCAGCATAAAAAGGTCGAGTTGATCTTAGATCAAACAAACGTCAACTATCAGACAATCATTGGTGACCCAACGCGTATTCGGCAAATACTCACCAATATATTAGGCAATGCAATTAAGTTTACAGACCGGGGTGAAATTAAAATTATTGCGAGCTTAGAAAAGCAATCCCCTGTTGATACTCGGTTAGTTTGTAAAATAATTGACTCGGGTGTCGGTATTCCTAAAGAAAAAATTGCTGAGTTATTTTCATCGTTTACACAAGTTGACGCCTCGACCACGCGTAAGTACGGCGGTACTGCTTTGGGGCTGGCTATATCGAGAAAGCTTTGTCAATTGATGGGTGGGGACATCAAAGTAGAGAGCAAGGTCGGGATGGGCAGCTGTTTTGAGTTTTTCGTTGACTGTGGCTTAGAGCATTGCACAGAAGGCGTCGGATTGCGGCGAGACATCGCTGATGTGATGGGAGATGTTAAGCTGCTCGTTGCTGATTCTAATCAAGCGGCGGTAGATGCCATAGTGAATCAACTTACAAAATTAGGTGCGAATGTAAAAACGGCGAAGTCCGTAAATGAGGTAGAACAATATCTCGTGGGGGCTAAGCATTCAGGTGTGTCCTTCGATGGGTTATTGGTTAGCAAATAACCTCGAAGACAATATGTTAGAAAAGATACAGGCATTAGCACCCTTGTCGGCGGAGACATGTATTGTTCTTATGACTCAAATCGAAGACCATTCGGACCCACGAATTCTCACCCGGTGCGGTGTGAGCTTTTCGTTTTCGAAGCCGCTAACTCTCGATGATTTAGTTCATGCGCTTGCGGCTATTGTGTTGGGTGAAGGAACCTATCGTAAAGATTGGTCTGGTCATACTGAAGATGAAATAACTGGACCAACACATGCGTCACTGATGGAAAATAAACGAGTGTTGGTAGTGGAAGACAATAAAATTAACCAAGAAGTGATCGCAGGCATTTTAGATGAATACAACCTTCACCCTGATTTTGCAGATAATGGCTTAGAGGCCTTGCATAAACTAGCAAGTGCAGACCCCTATGACTTCATCCTTATGGATTGCCAAATGCCCGAAATGGACGGCTATCAAGCGAGTGAATCAATTCGTCGTGGTGATGCAGGTGAGCGCCATAGTGACAGTATTATTATTGCGCTGACCGCCAACGCGATGCGCGGTGATCGAGAGCGCTGTTTAGCATCGGGGATGAATGACTACTTATCCAAGCCGATCGATTCCGGTGCATTGGAGCGAATGATGACGAAATGGGCGTTGATACAATCCGGTGGAGTCGACCACACATTTGCACAACCGTATGTCGAAGCACCAAGCAATACAGACCTGTGGGATAAAGGCTCGGCGCTTAAACGTGTTCGAGGAAAAGAAGAGCGCTTAGTGGTACTAATGAAGATGTTCCTGGGCGAAATGCCAAACCGATTACAAGCATTAGAGGAAGCAGTGCGTGCGGAGGATGTGCAAACAGCTCGTGAACTTGCACATACTATAAAAGGTGTGGCCGGGAATATCAGCGCTAACAGCACCATGGAAGCTGCGGCGGCGCTTGAGTCGGCGGCGCGAGACGGTGACCTATCACAACTGAAGGAGTCATTAGCGATGTTAAGTGCGCGCTTGGCTTCCGTTAATTTGATGTTTGAACAGTATCTCGATTAATAGCGGCACTGGTTTCGCAGTCCTACTTGGTTTCTCACTCCTACTTGGTTCTGCACTCTTCATGTGCATTATCCCGCCCTGGGCTGACCTGTTATCAATAGTCCATTTGTGAGACAATTCGAGTCGCAGCGCCGCGTCTGCTCTAATACCGATCATTTTCATGGGACATTGTGACTTCTACATAGTGTTTACGTGAATGGCACCCTGCCGTCAGGCTCTATTGGATAAACGATTGCGGTTTTCCAGAGAACTTTCACTAAATTAATCCGTTGAAAATATGACTCATTGACCAACAATGTCGTTGGCTATTTTCATAGGCTTAACTAACACAGATTGGGAGACATCATGTCCTTATTGATAGGCGACAAAGTCGTCGTTAGCATGCATTACACACTGAAAAATGATGAAGGCGAAGTTATTGACACTTCTGAGGGCCGAGATCCACTTAATTACTTGCATGGGTCAGGCAATATAATTCCGGGCTTAGAAAATGCCTTAGTCGGTAAAACAACGGGTGATAAACTCGATGTACGTGTAGAAGCAGCCGAAGGGTATGGTGAAGTGGTTCCCGAGCTTGTGCAGACTATCGACAAGTCTTTATTTCAAGGTGTTGATAAAGTTGAAGAAGGTATGACATTTAACGCGCAAGGCCCAAATGGGCAGGTACAACAAGTTGTTGTAAAAGCCGTTGAAGGTGATGAAGTGACTATTGACGCGAACCATCCGTTGGCTGGCGTTGCATTAAATTTCTCAGTAGAAATTATGCAAATTCGTGAAGCGTCTGAAGAAGAAGTTGCCCACGGTCACGCACACTAATGCTTGTCTCATAGCAACGTATTCATAATACGCTGATATAAAAAAACGCCGTACAGTGTAAAACAGTACGGCGTTTTTTTATTGGTGCTGGACTCAAATCAGTCGTCAGTGCGCTTTTGTGCATTCGCAATATTACTACCGCCGTCGAGTGCAATGATTTGCCCCGTGACATAGTTGCTGGCAGGGGACGACAAGAACAGTGCTAAGCTACCCATATCCTGTGGGCGGCCAATGCGACCCATTGGAATACCGCTTTCAATGCGCTCCTTATGGTCTTTTAATGTTTGTGCCATCATCTTACTTTCAAAAGGCCCGGGTGCTATCGCATTGATGTTTAAACCTTTGTCTGCCAATCGAACCGCTAAATTTTTCGTTAAGTGATGCACAGCGGCTTTACTGGCACCGTAGGAATAGTTGTCCGTTGTTGATATACGTAAGCCGTCAATTGAACCGATATTAATGATTTTACTTGGGCTTTCGCGCGACGCATCTTTCTCGAGAAGTGGTAATAAATCGCGTGTCAACATAAAAATTGCGCGAACGTTAATATTAAACACCTTGTCGTAACCATCATCGGGGAAAGACTCAAAGGGAGCACCCCATGCCGCGCCGGCGTTATTGACCAAAATATCAATTTTTGATTCACGTTGTTTGATATCGTCAACAAACTTTTGGCGCCCTTCGTCGGTCGCAAGATCACCGGGTATTGCAATACACTCGCCCATTGTCGATAACTCTGCCGCTGCTTCCAAGCAGGGTCCGGCTTTGCGTGCAGTGATATACACCTTTGCACCGTTCTCCACGAGTGCGTGGGCGATCATGTAACCGATGCCACGTGAGCCACCGGTTACAACGGCCACTTTGCCGGCCACAGTAAATAATTCATCAATTCGTAATGTCATGTTGTCTTCCTAATAAAGAGCTGCAGCAGTACTTGTTGACTCGAACGTTTGACTACTGCAAGGGTAACGGACAAATAGCGCGCATTTAAATTGCGTGCTGTGAAATGTATGGCGCGAAGAGAATAACAGAATTACTCAGCTTTTTCCGAATCGTTAAGCCCTATAAACAAAGCCACTAGTGTTGAGTTACCTGTGTTTATAATGTGTGTGATAGCTGTCGTTAGATCGATAAAAACTAATGGCTTTCAATTGTCTTTGTGCGTCTTAGCCGATGACCTTCCGAAAGAACATAAGCTTGAATAGCTGCAGTATCCTTTTCATCCATGACATCCGCAAAACTCACCATGCCAAGATCGCTAAAGACGCCACCCAGTACAATGTCATTGAACATGGCGTGTTTTGCTTCACCCATAAAGCGAAGGTCCGCAATCACGCCGCCGCCTTGTACACCCGGCCCATGACACACACCGCAGTAGCGATGATAAAGTGCTTTGCCTTGTCGTAATGTTTCGCTGCTAGCGTTAAATGCAGGTAGCGCTGGTAGGACGTCGACAGAGGTATTTAACGGTGGCAGTTGATCGGTTCCCCCTAGCTTATAGGTGAGAATACGACCGCGATGCGTTTGGCCAATTTTTTCGGCCGCTTTCCCTGCGGCGAGCGGGAAGGTGCCGCCCCAGCCTGCGACGACGGTAATATATTGTTCGCCGTCAATGGCGTAGGTAATAGGCGGTGCGACAATGCCGGTTTGCGCTTCGCTTGCCCAAAGTTGCTCGCCGGTTTTTGCGTTATACGCGACAAACTGACCGTGACTTGTTCCCTGAAATAAAATATTGCCTGCGGTGGATAGCATTCCGCCGTTCCACGAGCCTGCATGTTGTACTCGCCATTTTTCGGTTTGAGTGACCGGGTCCCACGCCGAAATATGTCCGCGTACGGTGCCCGCAATTCGGTCATCTAATTCCTCATCACCCGTCGCTGCATTTAATTGCCAATCAATCGCTAAATTCCAGCGGCCTTCTTGGTACTCAAAGGCAGGTTCATTTCCGTAGGCATAAGGAATATCCATAGCTGGAATATACACAAGACCAGTTTCGGGGCTGTAGGACATCGGGTGCCAATTGTGACCACCAAAGGGTGAGGGTTTGTGAAATGCCGATTCAAGTTGCGCCGTGGTGAGTGATTTTAATGCGGCGACTTGTTGCTCCGGCGGCAATGCTGCCAAAGGATTATCCGCCTGGTAACGCGCATTGGCCGTTTCTACTGGTCGGCCGGTATTTGGATCGATGTGTGAAGCCCACGTGACCGGCACATAATTGTTCGCGGAAATAAAGTCGCCAGTGACACGATCAATAACATAAAAAAATCCATTTTTCGGTGCTTGCATAATGACTTTGCGTTGCGCGCCGTCAATAGTTAAGTCGGCCAAAATTAAATGTTGCGTGGCCGTGTAATCCCAGCTATCACCTGGCGTCGTTTGGTAGTGCCACACATATTCACCGTTGTTGGGATTGATAGCGATAATAGACGATAAAAATAAATTGTCGCCGCCATCGGGGCTACGTACTTGTCGGTTCCAAACCGAACCGTTGCCGGTACC
This sequence comes from Cellvibrionaceae bacterium, assembly GCA_033852115.1. GTDB lineage: Bacteria > Pseudomonadota > Gammaproteobacteria > Pseudomonadales > Cellvibrionaceae > JAWSVE01. The sequence goes on from JAWSVE010000002.1 coordinate 336,454, forward strand.
GATATACAATAAATCCAATTCAGGGTCATAGGCCATTGAATCCCAGACTGTGCCACCACCACCGTAGCGCCACCATTCGCCGCTCCACGTATCAGCCGCTCTTTTTAATGCGTTTGATTCGAAACCCTCTTGAGGATTGCCAGGCACCGTATAAAAACGCCAGGCCTGTTTGCCGGTATTCGTATCATAAGCCGTGATGTAACCACGCACACCGTATTCAGCGCCGCCGTTGCCAATGATGACTTTATCGTTGATAACCCGTGGTGCACCCGTGATGGTGTAAGGCTTATTGCGATCAATGGTATTTATCTTCCACACTTCTTCACCGCTAGCGGCATCTAACGCCACCAGGTAGCCATCTAAGGTGCCGACAAATACCTTGCCTTTCCAAACCGCGACACCACGATTCACTGCGTCACAACAGGCCTTGGCGCCCCATGCTTTGGGTACCTTTGGATCGTATTGCCAGAGCAGTTCGCCGTTACGCGCATCGTGTGCGTAGACAATGCTCCATGCCGCCGTGGTGAACATAACGCCGTCGACAACAATCGGTGTTGCCTCGAGACCTCGATTACTGTGTAAATCGTAATGCCAGGCCAAACCTAATTGAGCGACGTTTTTAGTATTAATTTTATCTAGCGGGCTAAATCGTGCTTCATCGTATGTGCGCCCATGAGCGAGCCAATTATTGGGCTCTTTATCCGCAGCGATTATGCGAGCTTTATCTAGGGTTGCTGTGTGTTGGCGAATGGTGTTCTGACGTTGATTTTCTGGCGCTGTTGTCGTTCTATCAAGAGAAGTCGACGCCGAAGCAGGTATTGTGTCGTCGTTGTTGTGAACAACATAAACGGTTGAGATGGCTAAGATGCATAGTGCGAAAATAATGAAATAGCGCATACAAGTCCCTTGTTCTTTATTATGTGGTGACTGGATGGTGCGTTTGCGGAGTATACTCTTTTTACTTCGAGAAGGTATTTTCTAGTGTGAGAGAATCTATGTGGACGAAAAAAATTTGAATAATGTGGTTGTGCGTTTCCAAATAAAAAAGGACGCCAAGCGCCCTTTTTATCATGTGATATAAAAAGAAGTTATTCGGCCGATTCAGTAAGGGCACCGTAAATTGCCGACTTCATGCTGGCACGTAATGGGACGCGGACATTCATGTGTTGGATCATCACAACCGCGGTTAAATCTTCCACAGGATCGATCCAAAACACTGTCCCGGCAGCGCCACCCCAATAGTATTCTCCGGTAGAGCTAATGACGCCGCTTTTTACGGTGTCAACCGTCACGCCAAATCCCAAACCAAAACCTTGAGCGCCAAGGATGCCACTATTTGCGCCTTCGCCACCACGGTTAGCAAAGATACCGCGCAGGTGGTTGGTGGTCATATAGTTAATGGTTTTAGGGCTAAGAATACGTGCGCCGTTAAATTCGCCACCGTTCAGCATCATTTGGCAGAATTTCATGTAATCTTCCGCTGTGGATAGCAAGCCGCCACCGCCTGAAAAGAAGGTCACGTCTTTGGTGTACTGACTTGTTTCTGGGCGATCACTGACTTCGAGCGTTTGCGTTTTTCGGCTATAGCTATGGTTGGTGCCGAAGCGAGAAATTTTATCTTCGGGTACCTGGAAAAAAGTGTCAGTCATGCCCAGTGGTGCGAACAAGCGATCATGTAAGTATTCATCTAACGGTTGATCTGCCAACACTTCAATTAAGCGCCCTAATACATCGACCGAGACACTGTAGTGCCAGCGAGTACCGGGTTGATACTGCAATGGAATGTTGCCAAGGTCGCTAACCATTTCGGCTAAGTCTTTGTCTTGCAGAATGCCCGCTTTGCGATATTGTTGGTCAACAGGCGTGTTGCCAAATACGCCGTAGGTGAGCCCGCCTGTGTGGCTCATTAACATTTGAATAGTGAAGGGGCGTTTTTGTTTTTCTAGTTTGCCATCTTCCGTTAAGACTAAAACGTTTTTAAATTCAGGTAGGTATTTTTCAACTGGATCAGTTAATTGGAACTTACCTTCTTCGTACAACATCATTGCACCGACAGTGGTGACTGGTTTAGTCATCGAATAAATGCGGTAAATGCTATCGAGTTCGGTTTCTTGTCCGGAGTCTTTGTTGTGGACGCCGAATTTTTCATGATGGACGACTTTACCGTGCCGCGAAATCATGCTTACCGCGCCGACAATTTCGCCGTCATCAATATAGCCTTGCAATACATTGTTGACGTTAGTTAAACGCTCACTGGACATTCCCACACTTTCAGGCGATGAAAACTCCAGTCCAGCCGGGTTATGGCTGCGGGAGGATGTGGCTGTTGGGAGTTGAGCACATCCCGCCAATACGGTGATGGCGGCTATGCTAGCTAATGTACGCATAAAAACCTCTTATTGCTTGTTGAGTGTTGGGTATGTTGCACCCGCTATAATTATTTTTTTAACTACGTTGTTTTAATAGGGGTAAATACTATTGGGCGTCGAGCATTGCACCATAGGTGATTTGCTTCAGCAGATTTCGCAAAGGTACTCGTGAGCTTCTCTGTTGAATCATACTAATGACAATTAAATCTTCAGCTGGGTCAATCCAAAACAGCGTACCCGCTACACCGGACCAATAGTATTCTCCAGCAGAACTGATGGTGCCCGCCGCGACCGGGTCGGTGGTGACTGCAAAACCGAGCCCAAAGCCAAAACCTGGTCGGTTGGGCACGCCCGATGTGTTGCCCAATATGCCAGGAAGATGATCACGAGTCATGTACGAAACTGTCTTTGGGCTCAGAATCTGCACGCCATTAATAGATCCGCCGTTAAGCATCATTTGGCAAAACGTCAGATAATCTTGCGCTGTCGACACTAAACCACCGCCGCCGGATTCGAATGTGGTTTTATTAACAAAGGCACTATCGCTGGGGCGGTCGATAATGTTGAGCGTACCATCAGCAGCAAATTGGTGATTAGTGCCAAACCGATAAAGCTTCTCCGTAGGCACTTCGAAAAAGGTGTTCTCCATGCCGAGCGGTTCAAAGATGGTGTCGTGCAGTACATTGCCGAGGCTATCACCAGCGATCACTTCGACTAATCGACCTAATACATCCACGGAGAAAGAGTATACCCATTGGCTGCCGGGCTCCTGTTGCAGAGGCAGCTTGGCAATTCGTTCCACGAATTCCGCGTTGTCTTTTGCGTTGCGCAAATTTTCTTTTTGATACATCGCAACAACTTCAGAGCGGCCCAAAAAGTCATAAACCATACCTGACGTATGGGTCATAAGGTGTTGAATTGTTATCGGTGTGCTGGGCTCAACTAATTTTCCGTCACGCAATACACGCGTGTTTTTGAACGCTGGAAGATATTGGCTGACAGGATCCGTAAGTTGGAATTTACCTTGCTCATACAGCTGCATGGCGGCCACGGTGACAATGGGTTTTGTCATGGAGTAAATGCGAAAAAGGCTGTCTGGTTGCAGTGGTGTGTCTGTTTCAATATCAAGCGTTCCGTATACATGCTGATAGGCAAGCTTGCCGTGTCGCGCAACCAGCGTCACGCTGCCCTGAAGTTGACCTTCATCAATAATGCCCTCGAGTGAATCACCAATGGCACTCAACCGCTCCGAAGACAAGTTGACCCGCTCTGGTGTCGATGTCGGTAGCGACCCAGCTAACGCGAAGGGGCAACCACAAAGTACGACTGCGGTTATCAACACATGACGGAAAAACCCAGTATGACGAGCCCATCGTTGCATTGAAGAGGCGCCCGTTGACGCGATTAAGGAGGGCGATTTGAGTGAGCGCAAAAGGTCAGTCATGAGCATGATAAGTGCCTCGGAGGCTACCGGTTGTGAGCGTGCGGTTTTGTACGTGATACTTATTTTTCGGCTAAATGCCTAAATTTATCGCCACATACTAGCATTGAGGGTTCAGTAGCTTAACGTGCAAACTATTAAGTTTTGTTGTAGCCCTAGTAGGTTTCTAGCCTTGTGTAGCGACTAGTGTAAGAATGAGGGCGCAAAAACTTCATCAGTGGTACATACAAATAATAAAAGTTGCCTATGAAAACCATCACAATGCGTATTAAGTTCATTGGTGCTGTATCTTTCGCGCTGTTTTTACATTTTGCACAAGCGGAAGAAGCGGGTGAAGCGCTTTACGAGGCACGTTGCGGTATTTGCCACAATTCCCCGCAGAACCAAACGCCTCCCAAATCTGCACTGGCGGCGTTATCGCCCCAGGACATACGGGATGCGCTGACGTCGGGTGTAATGCGCGCCCAGGGCGTGCGTTTAAGTGAAGAAGAAAAAAGCCAAATTGCATTGTTCCTCAGCGGTGGGGGCGAGCAAAATGCCAGCCAAACATGGCAAGCAAATTACTGCCAAAACCCGTCGCAGTTTTCACCTGTTGTGGATGACCCTTTTGGCCCAACCGAGTGGAATGGCTGGGGGCGCGACTTAACGCAAAGTCGCTTTCAATCTGCCACAACGCTTCCCCTGGATAGCTTCCACAAGCTTCAACTGCGCTGGGCGTTTGCGTATCCCGGTGGTAGACGTCACGCCCCACCCAGTATTGTTGGAAACCGACTCTTCACCGGCGTATTTCCTGGTAAAGCCTACGCGTTAGACCTACAAACGGGGTGTGTTGTATGGGAAGTGGAGGTGAATTCCGGTGTTCGTAATGCGGTGAGTGTGGTGCCCATCGGCAAAAATAATACGCGATACGCCGCATTGTTTGGTACCAACGCAAATGATGTGTTTGCCGTCGATGTCGATACCGGCCAGGTGCTTTGGCAAACCAGGATCGATAACAACCCCGTGGGCCGTGTAACCGGTGCGGGCATTTATCACGACGGCGTTTTCTATGTGCCTATGTCGTCCAACGAAGAAGTCGCAGCCAGCAGCCCAGACTATGGCTGCTGTAATTTCCGCGGCAGCGTTACCGCGCTAGATGTGACCAATGGAGCAATCCTGTGGAAAACCTATGTCATCGATGAGGCACCCGCTCCCACTAAAATTAATGAGCACGGTCAACAAATGTTTGGCCCGGCCGGGGCAGCCATATGGTCCGCGCCAAGTATCGACATAAAACGCGGTTTACTTTACGTCGCGACTGGTGACTCCTACACGGATGTGGCAGAAGATGGCTCTGATGCCATCGTTGCTATCGAACTTAAAACCGGAAACATTCGTTGGAAAAATCAAGTAACTGCTAATGACAACTTTGTGATTGGCTGCGGCCGGACGAGTCATGGGAACTGCCCTGAAGATTTAGGCCCCGATTATGACTTTGGTAGCACGCCACAACTAGTCCAGCTCGCAAACGGTAAGGATGTGATTATCGCCGGGCAAAAATCCGGGATTTTTTATTTTATTGACCCCGATTCAGGCAAACTCATTAATCAATTACAGTTAGGACGCGGTGGGCCTCTCGGAGGAATTCAGTGGGGCTTTGCCAATGATGGTAAGCGAGCCTATGTCGCTGTTGCCGATGTCGGTGGTGATCGTCAGGAAGCCAAGCCAGGTTTGACCGCAGTGGATATCGCAACGCAGCAAATTGTTTGGCATGTGGCTGCACCCAAACCAGATTGCAAAAACCAAACCGGGTTTCGATGCACCAATGCCTTTTCGCAAGCCGTGACGGTTATTGGCGGTATTGTATTTGCCGGAAGTGGCGATGGTGTGTTGAGCGCTTTTGACAGTCAAACCGGTGAAGTGCTGTGGCAATATAATACGGCCCGTGAAGTGTATAACACGGTGAATGGAGTGACCGTACAAGGTGGCGCGTTAGATGGCGGTGGGCCGATAGCTGCCAACGGTGTGTTTGCCTTTGTCAGTGGTTTTAATGTAAGGCGCGGTGAAGTGGGTAATGTGCTGTTAGTTTTTGAGGCCAGAGATGAAAAAGTGCAGGAACAAAAAAGCCGCCAAAGCGAGTGACACAGTGGCGGCTTTAATCATCAATAATCTATTAGAAGAGCTGATTTAGAAAATCTTTTAATTCGTTCCAACTTTGTTCATCGGCATTGGGATTGTAGGCTAGCGGTAACCCAAACTCTTCACCAATTTCTGTTGCGCCGGGGTTGGTAAATGCGTGAACCGCACCGGGGTAAGCAATAAATTTATAGTCCGCTACAGCGGCAGCCATTTCTTTTTTAAATGCATCCACTTGTTCCTGTGGTACAAAGGGATCATCGGCGCCGTGCAATACCAGTACCTTCGCATTCACGCCGTGCGCTTTGGCAGGAGATGTTGTTGATAGGTTGCCGTGAAAGCTGGCAACACCCGCCAGGTCGCTTCCAATACGTGCTTGATGAAGCACCATCGCACCGCCAAAACAATAACCCATCGCCGCTGTTTGAGCCGGGTTAGTGGTGTTGTGCTCGTCTAACAATTTGTGTGCGGCAGCAAAGCGAGCTTCGGCGGTGGGAATATTATTCATGACTTCCATCATGAATTTTTGAGCATCTTCCGGATGGGTTGCCAGCTTGCCATCACCGTACATATCCAATGCAAATGCGGTGTATCCTAATTTAGCGAGCATGTGCGCACGCGTGCGGACGTAATCGTTATGCCCCCACCATTCGTGAACAATTAACACCCCAGGACGCTGCCCTTGTTGGTTGGCGTCATAGGCAATATAACCGGTTAGCGTCGTGTCACCCACGGTATAAGTGACTTCCTCACCGCGAATATCTTGCGCTTGTGCGGCAGTCGGTTGTGGGGCAACGTCCACTTCGGGTTCTGGGGCTTTGCTACACCCAGTAAAAATCAACGTCGATAATGCGATGGCCAGAATGTGACGCATGATTTATCTCCTGTTAGTTTTCCAAATAAATAATGGATAATGAAGATTGTGCTAAATAGTGTTGAGTTGACTAAGGCCGCTATCCTAGCGTTTTAATAGTGACCTTAAGTCATCAAGCTTTTCTTTATCTTCATCAGATAACCGCTCATTAAGCTCTTCTTTCGCTTTTTCGCGGACCTTCTCTTTGGCGGCATTCTTGGTGGCTTTCGTCACGGCATCGTTGGCCGAATCCAAAACACGATCTATGAGTTGCTGAGCAAGTACATCCGGTGTCACCCCGTTAGGGCTGCCGAGATTCGTTTGAGAGATTGTTGGCACGGTGAGTGTTCGGTCGCCGTACTCTTGACTAACAAGCTGTAAGTTGGCGTCGCTGAAGGTGAATTTCTTCACTTCTAGTAGAATCTCAGGCGCACTGCTTGTTGAATCAGCTGATTCACTGGCTTTAGCGCTTTCTCCTTTGGGTAGGTTATCAGCCAGCTGTTTTAAGTTGATTTTTAAATCGCGTTCTTCAGCAATAATGCTTGGCCCATCGACCAATATTTCATCCAAAATAATGACTCTCTTTTCTAATGAGTCTAAATTGAGATCAACTACAGCCTCGGTGAGTGCAATCACGTAATCTGTCGAAAAGCCGTCGGGGTTAGCAATCTTTAGGTCCTTAAGCTCGACACGGGCATTTTTCCAATCGACGTGAGCACTGCCTAGCGTGACTTGTGTGCCAATCGCTTTCGAACCCTGCTCCTCAACAGCCGTTTTAATAATGTCATCGATATTCTTGACGGCATAATACGATACGCCACCAATGACAATCGCGAGCACTACAACAATGCCCAGGAATATTTTTAACGCTTTCATCTTAACTCCTTTAACCCCTATGTCGGTGTGAACGATGTGAGTAGCATGGTACGTGAAATTGGTAAAAGTGCTACGCTATTCGAATGTTTACATGTGTTTAGGTAAAAAAACTTGCGGGGAACTTCTCAGTAATCAAGCCCAGCGGCAAGGTGTTGTGATGAATCAAGTAGCTTCGGCAGCGTAGCCTGTCTGACGGATCGCCGGAGAAATAGGGTGCGAGCTTGCCCATTGGCTCGGTAAACGAATCGATAATCTCACGGTAAGTTTCTAAGCGTGCCTGTTTCCACAACAAACCAATCGGTGTGTCAGTATGGAGTAAATCACTTTGCATTTGTTCCGACATCCGCGAAATAACAAAATGAGACTCCGCATAAAGGTAGTGTTTATCATCGCCACTCAACAAGATTTCACGATGCAAGACATCGCTTTGCGGGTCGACCTGTAATGATGTCGGTACCGCATGGTTAACGACTGATTGCTGAATTTTAGTGATATGAATGGGGCTCCCAGTATAAAGAGCAATAAGATCGGTCACGGTACCGTCGGTGGTGAGCAAAATTTCTTGAAAAAGCGACAGAGAGGCGTCGTTAGCATGTAATGAAGGCATGAGAAAGCCCAAATAAAAACAAAGAGCGCAGTATAGCGGCAGAGCCAGCCTTATCAAACAGTCGTATTAACCTTATCAAACAGCCCTATAAGATGTTCTCAGTCTATTAGTCACCTCTATCGCTCATCCCGAAGGCCGAATTAAAGAACGCGCCTATATATAGACAAGTGCACCTAAATATGGATACTTTGAGTCCATATTTAGACATTTGTGTCCATATATGGAAACGGTATCCATATTTAGGCGCGTTCTTTAATAAACTGTTAGTTTTACCAGTAGAGATATGGATTTAGATTTCGAGAACAGAGTAGCACTAGACTTAATGCAAGCTTTACTTGGCACGGTCTCGCCGAATATTCGCGGAGTGTCATTTGAATGTATTAATAAAAAGGTCATAGTGCACTATCTCATTGCTGAAGATAGCATGGAAGATCGAGAAGAGGCCGAAGATTTACTTGCTGAGTTTGAAGCCCTTCAGCCTGGGCCATTTGATATAAGTTGTGTGGTTACTGTTTCCTCTGCTGAGCTATCGCAAGGGGTTGGTTCTTTAAAGGGGCGTCCAATATATGCGCGCAAAGAAAACTAACAATTTGCACCACAAAAAGCGCCGCCACTGCGCGGCGGCTCGGACCTCCGTTCCGCTGGCGCTCCACTACGGCCCGTGTGCAAGGCGTTAGGCAGAATCTGCATGGTTGATCGCGGGAAAAATATATAAGGAAATCTTATGAATTGGGCGCCATCACAAAGATTTATATCAATAATTATAAGCCTGTTTATTCTTGGGGTGTTGGGCACGCTCTTATATCTTGCTACCGGTGATTTAACGACGAGAGAAACCGGTTTGTTGAGTACGATACTTACAATACTATCTGTGGTAGTGGCGTGGATAGTTTCTCATATTTATTCTGAGTCAGGCCACGCGAAAGCAATTGAAGAAGTCAAAAATGCTCATCACGAAAATTTGCAGACTTACGCGTTAAAAGCGGCTGAAAAAGTCACTAATCTTTCCGATCAGCTAGATAAGCTTTCGATCTACATTTCTGATGAGTTAGAGAACTCGGACTATGAAACAGTTGAAGAAACGCTACGTGCCCGGGAAGAAAGGTTGCAAAGTGCGATTCATATGATTGGAATGCTCAAGTCTATAAATGATACCGCACTTAGCGATTGGCAGGGTGTCATTGGAGAGCAACTTGAAGAGCAGCGGGAAGAAAGGCAAGAACGCGAGCAGGAGTTAATGAACATTGCCGACAAGCTAGAGTCTATTTCAAAGTTGCACTATGTGTCCGGTATGGGGAATATGGCTTTAGAAAGACAGGTCGACGATATAAGCAGAGATGTCCGGGTTCTTATGAAGGAACTATCTGTTCCTTCAGTAAAAGTTCACAAGCCCACAAAAAAAGTACGTCGCGATGTATCAAAAAAATGTCCAAAGTGCGACAACGAATTGAGTTATCTACAACGTGCCAGGCCCAACAGCCATAAATTAATAAAATGCACTTCTTGTGGAAGCAAATTAATCTCTAAATATTCAAAAGAAGACGATGATTTTTCTATTGAAAATAGACAAGAAATAAAAGAAAAGTATCAATGCCCTGATTGCTTGGAAGAGTCCGAGATATTGGTGGATAACTATCCGAGCTCCTCTAAATCAGTAGATTGTGATAACTGCAATAGCCGAATAAAAATCGTACGCTTGCAAAATGGTGGCATTAAGGTTGATTCAACTCCATTCCCGAGCAAGCCGTTAACCGAAGATTTCTTGGAGAAAGTCGCTGAACTAATGCCTGATCAACCTTGGCCAACCGGTGCGCATAAAGAAGTGGCCATGAAGCTTGGGTGTACTTTTTCCCAAGTGAGCAAAGCTAACAAAGAGCTAATTAGAAGAGGACGATTTAAGCAGCAAATAGACGGAAAGATTTTTGAAATGGTCGAAGTGGATGGCCAAAAATGATCAGCTCTATAATTGCATGCCTAACAAATCAATCAACTTCGCGCCTTCGGCGCCGGACCTCCGCACTGCGTGCTCCGGCCCGTTGTTGAGGCGTCATACCACTCCAGGGAGTTCTGAGCAATGATTACTCTCCCAGAGAAATATCAAAGTGCACATGATCTATGCTTCATACTTCATGACATAATGACTCAAATAATTGAGTCGGGAGAAAAAGCAGGTGCTTTTACAACGCATGTAAAGCTCAGTGAGGAAGAGATAGATTCAATTCCTGATGAAGAACATATACTAGACTGGCTAAAGAGAAATGATAAGGTAGAAGATAAAAATCGGATTATAATTTCTACAGTTCTTCCTGCTATTTTATCTGACATGATGCATTGTATTTATGAGGCGCTATCATCCGCATCAAAGGGAAAAATGTCAGTTGCGTACATGCTAATTAGAAAGCCTATTCAAGAAAGTTTGTTTGTGCTTGAAGAGATGTATCTTGATAGAGATGCTTTTGTAAGGAACCTTGAGAGCAACCAATCCCGTCTTCAGCCTAAAATCACGGGAGGTATCGATGGGCACAAAAAAAGAATTTTTCAAGTTCTAGAATCTTTTACGTTTAATGGAGTTCTCGACTCAGACTACATTGCCCAATTGCGGTATGACAAAAGCTCAAATGATAGTTTTGATGGGGTATGTAATAAGGCCATGCATCTATTTACTGAGCATCATTCGATAAAGACAGAAGATTCAAATATAAATTTCATATTTTCTGGTGTTAAAGGGTTGCCTTCTCAGTGGAAATACTTTTATAGCCGCATGCCATATTTACTATTCTATGTATATTTGATCGTCGAAAATGTGCTAGCAACGATAGCTCTGACATCAGAGCAATACATCCTTGATATGATGCGCCGCATATCAGCACAATTCATGATAGCAAGTCATGATATTGAAGAACGCTATACTACTGATGAAAACAGTAAGCTCGTATCATCATTATCAGCTTGGCTACTGATGCATTGCGCTGAGAATGGATACCCAGATCCAGAACTCAGTGATTTAATAAAAATGGCTGAAACAGGGTGCTTTCCAAAAGAAGCGCAGGAATCGATTGATAAAAGAATTGCATCGTATAGTGCGGTGCAAAGTGTGCTATAACAAGCGGCTCCAAGTGACGTCTACGGCTCGCCTGAACCAAGCGTTGCGTGATTCTCGAGTATCGGACTAAAGTGACTCTGAATGATTAAAGGTGTATACGAAAGGAGGCAGGAAGCACCTCTGTGGTGGTACAACAAATCCTCTGATTTACACGCATCAGCTGGCGCAGTGTGGATAGCAATGCAGAATGAGCATGTTTTTTCAAAACAGCTTGATTTGGGCTCTGGCTTTTCAATGTCCGTAGCTTGCTGGCCTGTGTATCAAATGCTTTATGGCATGTCTTTTGAGCTAATTTTAAAAGCAATAATTGTAGCCAAGAAACTTCCCGTACCGCACACTCATGATTTATCGAAACTGCTAAATAAAACAGAGCTAAGTTTCGATGATAAAACGGTAAAGGTTCTTGAAGTTCTCTCGGGCTCTATTGTGTGGGATGGTAGGTACCCTGTACCCAAAAGAGAAGAAGATATGAATGAATATTATCGAAATATAGAGGCGGCTCTATACGACAAGGTTCTTCTTGGAAAATTGCATATAAAGAAGCCTAATGGTGCACTAGATTGGAATAGATTAGATCCATTGTGGCATCAATTGACCAACATATTTTTCGAACAAATTAACGTCACGTAACAAGTATGGGTAGGCTGACGGCGCAAAAAAATGCGCCTCAGCAGTCATAAGCGTTAAAGCAAATGAATCTACAGAGCGAGATACACGAAAAACTTTTTGATGCGGCGGCGAGACTCGTCAATGAAAGGTATCCCTCTGGTTCGGGAGGGGCGGCAGCCGTAGCGACGAGCCGAGGGAGTATATTAACTAGTGTCTCTCCTGACACAGAGCATGACGCGCTGTCATTATGTATGGAGGTCGGCGCCTTCTTGGAGGCGTGTAAATTGAATGAGAACGTGACGCATTCACTTTGCATTTACAGAGAGTCTCCCGAGTCAGATTTCATTGTCCTAACCGCTTGTGGAATATGTCAGGAGCGTTTAGCGTATTGGGGCGGTGAGGTTGAAGTCGCGATAAGTAATCCTGAAAATCAATTAATCTTTAAGCCTCTTCGCGAGCTAATGCCGCACCACTGGTCACAAGTGAATGAGAAAAAGTCGTAGTGTCAAATTTGAACCGCGCGCTTTTTGGGGCCATAAAAATTTATGTTAAATGACCTGTTGTCAAATAATCTAAAGTTGGTGATTTGCGGTACGGCGGCCGGGGCAGCTTCAGCTCAGCTTGGTCAATATTATGCGGGAAGAGGCAACAAAATATGGAAGACACTTTTTGACGTTGGCTTGACCGATTGTGTATTGAGACCTTCTGAGTATCACCGTTTAATTGAATTTGGTATTGGATTAACAGATGTAGTAAAAGATCAGTCAGGAATGGATAGTGCTATAGATTTTGCTCAGGCAGGAATTGTTGAGTTTGAGTTGAAGATGATCGACATTCAACCGGAGGTGGTTTGTTTTAACGGAAAGAAGGCCGCTCAAGTTTATTTGCGTTCGAAAAACGTTGATTTTGGTCTTCAGGATAAAATGATTGGAAACAGTAAAATGTACGTGGCCCCTTCAACCAGTGGGGCCGCAAACCGATCTTGGGATCTTGGCTATTGGTATGAGTTGGCGAACTTAATTGGCAAATAAAATTGCCACGACCTATTGCGATCCGGTGTTAGGCCTATCCTGTAACGACCTGTATCAAAAAATGAGGTGCAACTATGAGAAAGTGCCCAAGTTGCGGTAATAAAGCGTTACGATTAAGGAATGTGTTCTCAGTAAAGTATATATGCAACACTTGTCATGCTGTTTGTACTATATCGACACGACAAAAAGCGATAGCTAATGTACTGGTTAACTTAGTGCCAATTTTAGGGGTCGTCTTAGGTATTATTTTTCAAAGTGGTTTTGTGTTTATTCTGAGTGCGCTGATTATTACGGTGGCCGTTTATTGGTTGCATCAACGTGCTGCCGAGCTTCATGTGGTCGGTGGATAATGGAGTTAGATGCTTTCTGTCAGCGTGTTAGAGATAACTATCCAGATATATCCAGTAGAGCTGATGCGCTTTATGATGCCTATTGGAATGATTTAGTTGATACTGAATTTTCTTCCCATTCCTGGTTTGAGTCGCTTGCTAACGCGCTGAATGACGAGATGAGTAAACGACGACCTATTCAAGACTACGGGCCGTTGCTGAATGCAATCAGTCAAGCATTTGAATGTGGATCAGACGAACTCAAAAATACTATCGATGTGGCGTTTGTTGAGAATCTCTTTTGGCAGGTTGGGCCAAATGATTCAGAACCGTTTTGGCATATTTTGCCTGTCAATCTTAGGGCGCTATACATTGCCTTTCATGGGCGTGCTCCCGGCTGATTCTGTTTTGAGGTCGTTGTTCGACGTGAATCAGCGGGTGTTATCAATCATTGTGCATACTGAGTTCATTCTTTCGCGAGCTGTTAGATGTTGATGCGGGGTGGCACAATGTCGCAGGGTTACACAATGTAACAGCTTTACACAATGTTGGGATTTAGTTAGATGGCGCTGTACACCTTGGTTATGGACTTTGATGGCGGTACGTATATCTGCCAAGCTCACAGTGATGATAGGCAACATGCTCCGTTTGAATGTATTAAAGCCTGGGACACCCAAGGTGTCGAGCATATCATCAGTCGTGCGGATAAGGCTGAATTACTCTCACAGCTGGATGAAGAGTATTTTGTGCCTGTGGCCGGGTTAAACAACGTTTGGTGTGGTCAAGTGACTTTAAGTGGTGTGTCCGCGACGCTAAACTTGATCAGAACGGATGATGCTCATTAGCGAAGATTGAAATGAAAGCGTATTCAGGGCCGGTTACCTCGTCTTTGTTGGTGGTGAATCAGTGTCGTGATTTTAGGCTATGCTGATATAGGTGTTGGTGTAGTAAAGAGGATAGTTTAATTCCACTCTATGAAAAAAATTCTATCACTTATCCTCGCTTATTTTTTTCTTGCGCTAGCTATTGTTGGTGTGTTCCTCCCTGGGTTACCTACAGTTCCTTTTTTATTGCTAACAGCATGGTTTGCGGCGAGAGGCTCAGACAAGTTACATGCTTGGCTCTATGCCCACCCCCATTTTGGTAAATTGTTAATTGATTGGGAGGAGCGTGGCGCCATTTCACGAACGAGCAAAGTGTTAGCTATCGTGATGCTTGTAGTCAGCTGGTGCATTATGTTTTTCAGTGTATCCAATATTTGGGTGCCGATCATTGCTGCGGTGTGTTTTATGGGCACGGCGACCTTTATTCTGACGAGACCAGAATGAACAGTGACTACCCGCGAGACGGCTATTGCGTAGTTCGAAATTGTTTTGCCGCCAGCGAGTTGGCATCCCTTCTTGACGTGGCAGAGTGTTATCACAGGCATTGGTTGACGCACAATGCGCAGCGATATGCTGAGCGTGCGGTTAATTCAGCGGGTTTGACAAAACCAGATTATCTCGACGATAGCCAGAGGCAGCTTTTATTTAAGCTCATTGCATCCTCAAAACTCTTCTCGATTGCGCGATCAATTGTCGGTGATGATGTGCTGTTTATGAATACTCAGCTGTTCTTTGATCCGGCCAATTTACAACAAAAAAATTACTGGCATCGTGACGCGCAGTACCATTTATCTGTAGACGAGCAAAAACGCACGCTAAGTGAAACGCAGGTTATTCACTGTCGAATCCCGCTTCGGGATGAACGCGGGATAGAGGTAGTACCGGGTACGCATAGGCGCTGGGATACTCAAGATGAGTTGGATGTTAGGTTGGAACAGAACGGTCGTCGTCATTCCGAGGATTTGAATGGTGCAAAAACCATTACGTTAAGTGCCGGGGATCTATTGGTGTTTTCTGCAAATATGATTCATCGTGGCTTATACGGCGGTAACCGTTTGTCACTGGATATTTTGTATTGCAAGCCGTCGGAAGAGACTTTGAGATTTATAGATCCTGAGGTTTTACCGGGCGATGAAGTGACGTCGCTGTATGATTATCCTGGTGTATTTAAACGCTTAGCGCCGTTCTAGTAGCCTGTCTGTAGAGTGAGTCTATTTGCCTGTGAAGGTCGTACGTAGTGTATTTATTGGTGTGTTGTTAATCGCATCGGCTGTTGGATGTTTTATCGCTGCCGATTTTTGTCTTCGGCAAACATCCATAGAGCGTCTCGTCATTACGTCAGCGTTTGGGCCGATTGAAAATGTATTTTTGATTTTATTGATACCTATTATCACGGTCGTTGTGGCGCTATTTAGAATTGGGGCCCGTGATGGTGAACCGACAAGTCGCACTACGTGGTTGAAAGGTATTGCTGTTTTTATCGGTTGTGAATTATCTGCAGGTGTTTTTGGGGTTCCCGGAATTGGTGCATTTTTGGCGGCTGCACACTGGCTTGCGGCGGTGTTAAACAAGGGTAAGGTCTAATTTATAAGGTTAGGTGCTGAAAGTAGCGCTGCTTATCGTTTTACTGAGTGAATAGCGTAAAGACCCTTTGCAAAACTTTGCTCGAGTGCTAGGGTAGTTGAGAGTTACGACTACCCCATAACTACCCAAAATAATAAATAACACTAGGGTGATTTATGACTGAATTAAGTTCTTTATTCACAGCCATTCCCCAGCTACCACGGCGACTCAAACTATTGCTGTTGTGGTACACCGCCTCGATCATTGCTGCCACCATCATCTTTAACCAACCCATTTCAATTGTACGAACCGTATTTTTTTGGGCGATATACTTGGTACTCATGCGTGGATTAATACGTATGAGTTACCCCGCGTGGCTGGCTGCCTGGGTCATTCAAACCTTGGGTATGTGTGTGTTTAGTGTGGCGTTCTTGTCGATGTTGGTCATGCTCGAGCCAACAGTGAAGAACCTGATGATTGTTGTTGTGGTTGGTCTACTGGCCTGGCTGTCGTGGCGGTTTTATTTGTATCTAGATGCGAAAGATACCCGCGTACTGTTCAATGCGCCGTTGCAGCGTCCTCTGCTTAAGCCTGCGCCACCTTACAGTCAAACAGATCATTAGCCTCTTTGACGCGAGGCGCGGCGATTGGGTCTTTCCCTCAATCGTCTACTGCCGCGCGCGAATATATTTGGTGAGTGTGCGGTAGCGAAAGCTGAGCAACATCAGGGCAGCGGCCAGATAAATCAGCGGTTCCGTTAAGCCGCTTTTCACAGACCAAATGAAATGTAACGGCGCTAACAGTGCGACTAAATAAACCCAGTGGTGTAGCTTTTTCCATCGATTGCCCAACGCCCTTTGCAGAGCAGGGAGGGAGGTTATGGCCAATGGCAACATGATGGCCCACGCGGCAAATCCCACGAGTAGATAATTTCTTTGAACGATTTCCTCTCCAATCAGTGCCCACTGAAATTGCAGGTCTAAACTGAGCCATACGCCTAAGTGCAGTGACGCATAAGCAAAACACCATAGGCCTATTGGCCGACGCAGACGAATAACCAGTGGTTGCTTGAGCCGTTTTGCAATGGGTGTGACGGCTAAGCTGAGTAGCAACAATCGTAACGCGTTTTCGCCACTAAAATGGGTCAGGTACTCGACGGGGTCTGCAAACGCTAGTGGGTTGAACCACAACTGATAGCCAATCAATATCAAAGGAATGGCGGCAAACAGATGCACCGCTGGGCGCAACGAGCGCAGAAAAAGTATTTTGGCAGGCATGCAGTTTACTCAGAGCTTAATAATTCTTTTTTAGATCGAGGTTTGCGTAAAGCCCTGCGACTTCGTCAGCGTAGCCATTGAATGGCAGCGTGGGTTGACGGCTGGCGAAGCGGCCTTCGCCAATAAACCGCTCGCTAGCTTGAGACCACCGAGGGTGATCCACACCGGGATTGACGTTGGCGTAAAAGCCATATTCTTGCGGTGCTAGTAGGCCCCAGGTAGTCGGCGGCATTTCTTCGACGAGGCGGATTTTGACAATGGATTTAATCGCTTTGAAACCGTACTTCCACGGCGCCATGAGTCGCAATGGTGCGCCATTTTGTGGGGGTAGGGTTTTGCCGTACATGCCGACGACCATCATCGTTAATGGGTGCATGGCTTCGTCAATGCGCATACCTTCCACGTAGGGGTAGCTGATGCCGCCGCCTACCCAGCGAGATTTTTGCCCTGGCATTTGGTCTGGGTCGTATAGCGTTTCAAAGGCGACGAATTTTGCTCGGCTGTTGGGGTTAGCTTTTTTAATCAGCTCGCTCAGCTCAATGCCAATCCAGGGGATGACCATGGACCAGGCTTCCACGCAGCGAAAGCGGTAGATGCGTTCTTCAAGTTTTGCTGAGTTAATCAGTTCCCACACGTCGACGGTAACGGGTTTGTCTACCTCGCCGGTGATTTCCAGTGTCCAGGGTTTGACCTTGAAATCCTTTGCCATGTGCGCAGGATTGGATTTATCCGTGCCAAACTCATAAAAGTTGTTGTATGTCGCCGCCTTAACTTCTGGGGTGATTTCCAGCGTTGGCGACGGTGTTCGTGTATTGGTGAAAGGAAGTGTTTGGTCGCCAAGCCGGAAGCGGGGCTCTTCTTTCTTGTCGCCGCCAAAAAGGCCATCCAGCAGTTGGGCTTGACCAGGTGTGGCAAGGCTAGCGGCGCTCACGCCGACCGCGCCTATTCCCATTGCTTTGAGCAACTGTCGACGGTTGCTGTAGTGAGTTTCGCTCGTGACATGCGCTTCAGTGAGGGTGTTGCGGTGTTTAGACTTGATCAGCATTGCCTTTCCCATTGTGTGACGTCGAGATGACTCGATTTTGTGTGTGAGCACTTACATAGCCTGAAATCGCCGCTTTGGCGACGTTATTTGCATGGCCTTGCCTTCAGGGCGGTGCGCCTGCGAACTTGGAAGTGATTGCGAGTGGATGGTTCCGCTGAATGTAGTCTCGCTGAGCCATCGCAACTCAATACGCCTATTCGCTCCTTTATCTAGTTGCAAATGATTATCATTATCAATAATATTGTGCCCCTGTCTTTCGTTACGCCAGGGGGTGGCAAAGTGTTACACGGTATCGCAATTGATCTCGATGAAGAAGTCCTTAAACAGTTGATGCTAGACGATAAGTTGTCGGTGGATCACTTTCGTTGTGTGGATTCGCACAGCCAGCAAGCGATCCGGAAGTTGTTTTTATGGGTGCTAAACCAGCGGTTGCAGCAGACACTGCCCGACAGTTAGTGCGGTTTCACGGCTGCTCAGCGTCTGATTTGCTTTATCACGCCGCGATGGCATGATCGCTTCTTTACTCTTCAATTAGGTTGGTTAATGAAGACTTTGATTAAGGGGTTGATACTGTTGGCTGTGCCCTTGGCTAGCCACTGTGTTACCGCGGACTGTGTGGTGCTGTTGCATGGTTTGGCTCGCAGTAGTGAATCGATGGAAACCATGGCAGAGCGCCTGACTGAAGAAGGTTACGCCGTGGTCAATCACGACTATCCATCTCGTGAGGCTCGGGTGGAAACGCTGGCGCAGGAAGAGGTTAAAAAAGCCATTGTCCAGTGCCCAGATGACGAGCCTGTGCATTTTGTGACGCACTCCATGGGCGGCATATTGGTGCGCCACTATATCGCTAACAACACAGCAAACAACGGGCTGGATAACCTCGGCCGCGTAGTGATGTTGGGGCCACCTAATCAGGGGAGTGAAGTTGTTGATGAGCTGGGAGAGATAAGGTTATTTCATTGGATAAATGGCGACGCTGGTTTGCAACTAGGGACAGGTGAAGATGATATGCCGAAACAGCTCGGCGCTGCTAATTTTGAACTGGGTATTATTGCAGGGAATTGGAGTATTAATTGGATCCTGTCGAGTTTGATCCCTGGTGATGATGATGGCAAGGTCTCGGTAGAAAATACCAAGCTTGAAGGTATGGATGACTTTAAAGTGATGCCTATTACTCACCCGATGATGATGCAAAACGATGCGGTGATAGAAGAAGTTGTTTATTTTTTACGGTATGGAAAATTTAAACAAGAAGAGAATAAAAACGCGGAAATTTTTCAGCGTAGTGATTGACTGTTTTGCAAACCTTTCGTGCAAAACTTTTCGAATGCTAAGATCACGCTCCCTGTTTTCTAATATAAAAAAGCCCGCTGTAAACGCGGGCTTTTTGTTTTTGCGCGACTGTGTCGGCTTAGCCAATCTTTTTGTATTTCACTCGTTGAGGCTCAGCTTGGTCACCCTTGCGTTTCACTAAATCGTCGTGGTACTCGGTATAGTTGCCTTCGAAGAATACAATTTCACTCTCACCCTCGTAAGCCAATATATGAGTCGCAACACGGTCGAGGAACCAGCGATCATGCGAGATCACTAGTGCGCTACCAGGGAAAGCTTCGATAGCTTCTTCTAATGCGCGCAAAGTTTCAACATCCAAGTCGTTTGAGGGCTCATCAAGGAGCAATACGTTTGCCCCTTGTTTTAACGTGTTTGCCAGATGTAACCTGCCGCGTTCACCGCCGGATAAATCGCCGACGCGTTTTTGTTGATCGGAGCCTTTAAAGTTGAAACGGCCCACATAAGAGCGGCTATTGACTTCGTAATTGCCGATTTGGATAACATCTAAACCGTCAGAAATCGCTTCCCATACGGTTTTTTTATCATCGAGCTTGTCACGGCTTTGATCAACGTGAGCGATTTTTACTGTTTCCCCAACAACGATCTTGCCGCTATCGGGCTCTTCCATGCCAGAAATCATGCGGAACAGTGTCGATTTACCGGCACCGTTTCCGCCGACAATACCGACAATCGCGCCTTTCGGAATTGAGAAAGAGAGATCATCAATTAACAAACGGCCATCATAACCTTTTGATACATGGTCAAAGGAAATGACTTGGTCGCCCAAGCGCGGGCCGGGTGGGATATAAATTTCGTTGGTTTCATTGCGCGCCTGGAATTCTTGCGATTGCATTTCTTCAAAACGATTTAAACGCGCTTTGTTTTTCGCGTGGCGGCCTTTGGGGTTTTGTCTCACCCATTCCAATTCTTTTTGAATGGCTTTTTGACGTGAGGCTTCGCTACGTTCTTCCTGTTCTAAACGTTTTTCTTTTGCTTCGAGCCAATCGGAATAATTGCCTTCGTAGGGGATGCCGTGACCACGGTCGAGTTCGAGAATCCAGCCGGCAGCGTTATCGAGGAAGTAGCGGTCATGGGTAATGGCCACTACGGTGCCTGTAAAGTCTTTTAGGAAGCGCTCTAGCCAGTAAACACTTTCGGCATCCAGGTGGTTGGTCGGCTCATCAAGTAACAGCATGTCGGGGCGTGATAGTAATAATCGGCACAAGGCAACGCGACGTTTTTCACCACCCGATAATGTGTCAACCTTGGCGTCCCAGGGCGGTAAGCGTAAGGCGTCGGCGGCTTTCTCTAGGGTGTTGTTGAGGTTGTGTGCATCCCAGGCATTGATGATGTTTTCAAGTTCGCCTTGGCGTTTGGCCAGGGCGTCAAAGTCTGCATCGGGCTCCGCGTAAGCGGTATAAATTTGGTCGAGCTCGGCGAGCGCATCGAGTGCTTCACGAACGCCATCTTCTACATTCCCGCGCACATCTTTTTCTGAGTCAAGTTGTGGCTCTTGTGCCAGATAACCCACCTTAATATCGGGCATTGGTCGTGCTTCACCGATGTAATCGGTATCGACGCCCGCCATGATGCGCAGCAAGGTTGATTTGCCCGCACCGTTTAAGCCGAGTACGCCAATTTTTGCGCCTGGGAAAAACGACAATGAGATGTCTTTGAGGATTTCGCGCTTAGGCGGCACGATTTTGCCAACACCTTGCATGGTGTATACGTATTGAGCCATGGGGGCTTGAGTTCCTTAGTTAGAAAACAAAGTTAGAAAACAGGGTGTCGTAGCGAATAATGGGTTGCGAGTCGATTGGGCGAGACGTTACCCAAACTCTGCGTTGAATTCAACGGTTCAATGCTGGGGATTTTATTCTTCGGTTAGGACTGAGTTTAGCCAAGCATGCGCTTCTTCTACTGAGCTGAAGTAGCCGAAATGACCTTGAAATATCCGCTCTGCGGTTGCCAGGCTGCTTTTTGTGTTCTCCCGATAGACCACGTTTGCAATGGCTTTTAGGTTCTCAATTGAATTGAGGTACTCGTACAGCTCGACCGGGCTGATTGAATAGTCGTGAACACGGTCTATCAGGATGCCGTAGTTACCGGGCATGTGCTCAGCGATTTTTCTGTGGGTGCTGCGGGCGCCACTCAATTTGACCTCGACTCCTTCGTTCATTCGCATATAGACGATGTGGTCGTCGATAAAGACGGCAGAACCGTAGCGTCCTTCTATTTCGCTCATAAGGTGGTTTCCGGGAGGTTCAGTTTTTACTATAGCCGAACCCGCCGTGGCTTTCCTGTGAAGCTCATAGTTGGTCACTAGATCGATGTTTAACTGGAGAGCTACCTTAACCTCTAGTACAATTCGCGCTCCTTAAAATCTGTCCAATTCGGGACTGTTCTGTTTGGGAGACAAGGCGCCAATGTTTGATGATTCACGCGGTTTAGATGCATACGATCCAGAAATCTGGGAGGCCATGCAAGAAGAGGCTCAGCGTCAGGAAGAGCATATTGAGCTAATCGCTTCTGAGAACTATACCAGCCCGCAAGTCATGGCGGCGCAGGGTAGTAAGCTCACTAATAAATACGCGGAAGGTTACCCGCACAAGCGCTACTACGGCGGTTGTGAATATGTCGATAAGGTCGAAGTGTCTGCGATCGAACGCGCTAAATCCTTATTTGGTGCCGACTACGCCAACGTTCAGCCCCATTCAGGCAGCCAGGCAAATGCCGCTGTGTATCAAGCCTTAGTTGCTCCAGGCGAAACGGTGTTAGGGATGAGCTTGGATCACGGCGGTCATTTAACCCATGGGGCCAAAGTTAATTTCTCTGGCAAGATCTACAACGCAGTCCAATATGGTCTGAACACAGAGACCGGTGAAGTCGATTACGATGAAGTTGAGCGCTTGGCGAAAGAACATAAGCCGAAAATGATCGTCGCCGGTTTCTCAGCTTATTCTCAAGTTATGGATTGGCAGCGTTTTCGTGATATCGCCGATTCGGTTGGCGCTTACTTGATGGTCGATATGGCCCACGTGGCGGGCTTGATTGCTGCAGGCGTTTATCCGAACCCAGTGCCGATTGCTGACGTGGTGACGTCGACTACCCATAAAACCTTGCGCGGCCCTCGTGGCGGTGTGATTTTGGCCAAAGCGAACGAAGAGGTCGAAAAGAAATTAAATTCGGCGGTCTTCCCTGGTGGTCAAGGTGGCCCATTGATGCACGTTATCGCGGCGAAGGCGGTGTGCTTTAAAGAAGCTGCGAGCCCAAAGTTCAAGGCCTACCAGGAGCAAGTGGTTAAAAACGCGAAAGCCATGGCATCAACATTTATGGAGCGCGGCTTCAAGATTGTTTCTGGTGGAACCGAAAACCATCTGATGTTGGTTGATTTGATCGGTAAAGAGTACAGCGGGAAAGATGCTGATGCGGCACTCGGTAGCGCTTACATCACAGTCAACAAAAATGCGGTACCTAATGATCCGCGTTCACCATTTGTTACCAGCGGGTTGCGTGTTGGTACGCCAGCGATTACTACGCGAGGTTTTGGTGAGGCTGAAACGCGTGAGTTGACTGGCTGGATGTGCGACGTTTTAGATGCCCTGGAAGCTGGTACAGCAGATTCGGTCTGCGCCGAGGTGAAAGCCAAAGTGTTAGATATCTGCAAGCGCTTTCCTGTATACCCATAGTCACTAACCTGCAATTCACGAGTGATGCCGCTATCGTTAGCGGCATGATTTAGCTCAAAGGGTGCGCTGCTAGGCCTTGTTAAGCTGTGGCGGCGCTATTCAATAGCGAGCGGCTAAAGCTGCTGTGCTAAACTGCCCCTCCATTCTGCTGCGAGACCAATCCATGCATTGTCCATTTTGCAGTGCTGATGATACTAAAGTTATCGATTCACGCCTTGTATCCGAGGGCGATCAAGTACGCCGTCGTCGAGAGTGCTTGTCTTGTCACGAGCGTTTTACAACCTATGAAGTGGCCGAGCTGCTGATGCCCAGGGTGATTAAATCCGATGGCACGCGCGAGCCATTTGACGATCAAAAGCTCCGGGCTGGTATGCAGCGCGCGCTTGAAAAGCGGCCTGTCAGCGTTGAGAAAATTGAGTCGGCCATCAGCCATATCAAACATAAGCTTCAAGCAACCGGTGAACGAGAACTACCCTCTCGCGAAATGGGCGAGCTAGTCATGGAGCAGTTGCGTCAGCTAGACCAAGTAGCGTATGTGCGTTTCGCTTCGGTTTATCGTAGCTTCCAAGATGTCGATGAGTTTCGCCAAGAGATTGATCGGCTTTCTTTAAATCCGGCAGACGAGTGAGTTATCCGGGTGAAAGATCTACAGCCCCTCAAGCAAACTGCTAGCGATCAAACAGTATTGGATACAGCCATGATGGCGCGAGCCATCGCGTTAGCGGAGCGTGGTTTATATAGCACTCAGCCCAATCCCAGAGTCGGATGTGTCATTGTTCGCGGTGACAGCGTATTGGCCGAAGGTTGGCACCAGCGGGCTGGCGAAGCTCATGCTGAGGTTGCCGCAATTCGCGCAGCGAATAGTGCGGGAGTGGATATCACCGGCGCAACGGCCTATGTCTCCCTCGAGCCTTGCAGCTTTCATGGGAAAACGGGGCCTTGTGCCGATGCGTTAATTGAGGCGAAGCTCGGTCGTGTCGTTTACGGCATGCTGGACCCCAACCCCAAAGTGGCTGGTCGTGGAATCGAACGCTTGGAGCAGGCAGGCATTGCGGTCCATGGGCCTGTGCTGGAAGATGCGGCCCGGGCACTCAATCCTGGATTTATTAAGCGGATGGAGCAGGGCTTGCCCTATGTGCGCATCAAAATGGCGATGAGTCTTGATGGGCGTACCGCTATGGCAAGCGGTGAAAGTAAATGGATAACCAGCGGCCAGGCGCGCGCGGATGTGCAGCGTCTACGGGCACGAAGCTCGGCCGTTATTTCTGGTATTGAGACGGTCTTGCGCGACCAGGCCCGTCTAACGGTACGCAATGATGAGCTAGGTGTTAGCGCCGAGTATGCGCCTAGCAAACAACCTCTACGGGTGGTGTTGGACTCCAAGGCACGGTTACCCGATGATGCTCCGCTACTGAAAGAGGCTGGCCCCGTTTTGTGGGTATCAGCTGGTAGCACCACCATTGAGAGCGAGCGTTTGGCTGATACCGAATGTCAGCACCTTAACCTCGACGAGAATGGCCTTGGTCGTATTGATTTAATGCGCTTGCTGCGACTATTGGCTGAGCGCGAGTGCAATGAAGTGATGGTAGAGGCTGGCTCGACATTGACTGGTCAATTTGTCCAGCTCGGCTTGGCTGATGAACTGGTGGTTTACATGGCTCCGAAACTAATGGGCAGTCGCGCGCGCCCTTTATTTGATTTGCCGTTGGATACCATGGCCGCTCAGCTGACGGTTCAGATTCAAGATATCAGAGCGGTTGGGCAAGATTGGCGCATCACAGCCACCTTAGATAAAGATGACTAGCCGCAATCTATAATAGAGGAAGGCAAAATGTTTACTGGAATAATCGAAGATGTTGCACGTGTTGCAGCGCTCGAACCCTGTAACGGCGATTTGCGTATTCGTATCGTGACGAATCGCTTAAATCTAAGCGATGTGGCGCTGGGCGATTCCATTGCGACCAACGGGGTCTGCCTGACGGCGGTTGAATTGCCGGGTGACGGGTATTGGGCGGATGTGTCTCAAGAGACGTTAGCCAATACCACCATTCCACATTGGAAAGTTGGTGATTCGGTAAACCTAGAAAAAGCCATGATGCCGAGTTCGCGTTTAGGTGGACACATTGTTAGTGGTCACGTCGATGCTGTGGGTGAAGTGGTCAGTCGAGTACCGGATGCTCGTTCAGAACGCTTTGTCGTTCGTGCGCCATCTAAGCTTGCTCGCTACATCGCCATGAAAGGTTCTATTACGGTTGATGGTACAAGTCTCACGGTAAACCAAGTCAATGGTTGTGAGTTTGAATTAAATATTGTGCCGCATACGTTAGATCACACGGTGATCGGTAGTTATCAGGCGGGTACACAAGTGAATTTGGAAGTCGATGTCATAGCGCGCTACTTGGAGCGACTGGTACTCGGCGATAAAGCGGCTGATGGTGGCGCATCGACTATTAGTATGGAATTTTTAGCAGAAAACGGGTTTTTAAAATAACGTTTTTGCGCATCGAAAAAACGAACAGCAAACAAGTAGGCTGATCTAATTATGGCATTGAATAGTATCGAAGAAATTATTGATGATATTCGTCAAGGTAAAATGGTTATCTTGATGGATGATGAAGATCGAGAAAATGAAGGCGATTTAATTATTGCCGCAGAGCAAGTACGTGCCGATGACATTAACTTTATGGCAAAAAATGCTCGAGGGTTAATTTGTTTAACGCTGACTGAAGATCGCTGTAAGCAGCTAGAGTTGCCATTGATGGTTAATCGCAACGGCGCTCGTCACTCTACCAACTTTACTGTATCTATCGAAGCGGCAGAGGGCGTGACTACAGGCATATCTGCCGCAGACCGGGCACGTACAGTGCGTACTGCGATTTCGCGTGATGCTAAGCCGCAAGACATTGTTCAACCTGGGCACATCTTTCCTATTTTAGCGCAAGCTGGGGGTGTACTAAGTCGTGCTGGTCATACCGAAGCGGGTTGTGATTTGGCGCGCTTGGCAGGCTTTGAGGCGGCCTCGGTCATTGTCGAAATTATGAATGAAGACGGCACTATGGCGCGCCGTCCGGATTTAGAAAAATTCGCGGAATTGCATGGTCTTAAGATTGGTACCATCGCTGACTTAATTCACTACCGCTCAGTAAAAGAAAAAACTGTTGAGCGTGTCAATGATCGTGCAGTGTCGACGCATTACGGAGATTTTAGTTTATTAACCTATCGTGATGTCGCTCGCAAAGATATGCACTTTGCCTTTGTTAAAGGTGAAATAGTCAGTGACGAGCCAACCTTAGTTCGCGTGCATGTGCTAAATGCCGCACGCGATATTTTGTCGTTACAAAGCGAAGATGAAAAAGACTATAAAGCGTGGACGTTTCAGCGCTCTCTCGATCATGTGGCGAAAGAAGGCAAAGGTGTGGTGGTGTTGATTTGCCACAATGATATTGCATCAACGGTCGAGGAAAGTGTGGATTGGCTGTTGTCTGGAAAACAAGTGCGACCAAGTCAAGACAATGTCTATCGTCAAGTGGGTACAGGTGCACAAATTCTCCAGGATCTTGGTGTGCATAAGATGCGCTTAATGTCGGCACCGTTTAGGTTTTCGGGTATTTCTGGATTTGATTTAGAAGTGGTTGAACACGTCTCAAGCCCAGAGTAAATCAGTTTTTAAATCCGTTAAGAATAGAATATTTGAATTGACAAAAGTTTGAGGAAAAATATGAGCCAGCAATTGATTGAAGGTGATTTTACATCGGTAGACGGTAAATACGCCATTATTGTGAGCCGCTGGAATAGCTTTGTTGTCGAAAGCTTAAAAGAAGGGGCTTTGGATACCTTACGTCGTCACGGTATCAAAGATGATGACGTGACTATTTGTTATGCGCCAGGTGCATTTGAAATGCCACTCGTGGCTCAAAAATTAGCGGCCTCAAAAAAATATGATGCAATTATTGCGCTGGGTGCGGTGATTCGTGGTGGTACACCACATTTTGAGCATGTAGCGGGTGAGTGTACAAAAGGGCTTGCTCAGGTTTCATTGAATGCCGATCTGCCAGTCACCTTTGGTGTACTAACGGTTGATAGCATAGAACAAGCGATTGAGCGTTCGGGAACTAAAGCCGGTAATAAAGGTGTTGAAGCGACCACAACAGCGCTGGAAATGGTCTCTCTTCTTAAGAAACTATAGTCAGTAAAGCTGTACATAAGTGCAACACCTTCAACGTTAGAGAATAAATAAATGAGTAGTCCCGCAGCCCGCCGCAAAGCCCGACATTATGCCATGCAGGCGCTTTATCAATGGCAGTTGAACAATGACGCGCCTCACGAAATCATCGCGCAGTTTCGTGCTGAATATGACATGAAGCATGTCGACTATGAGTATCTTCAAGAACTTGTGCGTGTAGGTATTGATGAAGGCGAAAGTCTCGATACTGAGTTTACGCCGTTTTTGCAGGGCCGTTCGCTTAATGAGCTGGATGCTATTACCTTGGCTTTATTACGCATTGCCACCTATGAATTGCGATCGCGAATTGATGTGCCGTTCAAAGTGGCAATCAATGAAGCGGTTTCGCTGGCAAAAAAATTCGGAGCTGCTGATAGTCACAAATTTATTAATGCGGTGCTAGATCAGGTCGCAACAAAATTGCGATCCATCGAAAAGGGCGCGCAATAAATTTTTATAAAGAAAATAGTCGTAGTGCACGAGGCACTGTGAAGCGTTAGTAGATGTTATGGCAATTAGTGAATTTGATTTAATCAATAAGTATTTTAAAAAGGATTTGGGCGGCTACGGTGTAGCGCTAGGTATTGGCGATGATTGTGCACTATTGAATGTGCCGATGGGTAAAACATTAGCGACATCAATGGATACTTTGGTTGGAGGAAATCACTTTCCTAAAAATGCCGATCCTGAATTAATCGCTGAACGTGCAATGCGCGTAAATTTGAGCGACTTGGCCGCCATGGGCGCAGAACCCATGTGGTACACCTTAGGGCTGACCATGCCCTCTGCCGATGAATACTGGCTGGATGGGTTTACTCGAGGCTTATTTCGAGCGGGACAGGAATTTAATTGTGCTTTGGTTGGCGGAGATACCACACGAGGTCCTTTGAGCTTAACCATTCAGGTAATGGGCGCCGTCGAGTTGAACAGTGCGCTACAGCGTAGTGGCGCGAGAGTGGGCGATCGCATTTATGTGACCGGCACGCTAGGTGATGGAGCCGCCGGTGTTGCGGTAATCAAACAAGAGCTCCAGGTGGGTAAATCAGCGTTTAATTATTTTATGGGTCACTACTACAGGCCAACACCTCGTCTTAAAGAAGGTGTCATGTTGCGAGATTTGGCGTCTGCCGCAGTCGATATTTCCGACGGACTCATGGCTGAGCTGGGGCACATCTGTACGGCCAGTGGTGTTGGTGCAGAAATTCGTTGGGAAGATGTGCCGGTATCCGAAGCGCTCAATAAATTAGCGACAGAAGAGCAAGTTGTGAAATGGGCACTGACGGGTGGCGATGATTATGAACTGTGTTTTACCGTGCCGGAAAACAACGTACGGCAATTGGAACACCTCATCGCAATGAATAAAATCGACGCGACCGAAGTAGGCGTGATTACAGGTGGTCGTGATGTGTTGTGCAAAAACCAAGGGAGAGTCATGAGTGTTAGTCAAAGTGGGTTTCAGCACTTTGGATAACATGAGTGAGACTGTATTGTGAGTCGACAAGCCGCACCAGCATTCAGTTATTTATTGCACCATCCCGTTGAATTACTGGCCTTTGGATTTGGCTCTGGATGTGCACCGAAAGCACCGGGTACGTTTGGCACATTGGCAGCGATACCATTGTATTTATTGTTGCAGTATTTGAATGCCCCGCTCTACGGAGCGGTGCTTGTAGGGAGCTTTGCGGTAGGTATTTATTTTTGTGAGGCTGCCTCGAAAGCCCAAAGTTGTCACGACCATCCGGGAATTGTGTGGGATGAATTTGTAGGTTTTTGGATCACCATGTTTTTGGTGCCGGCAACCTGGCTTACCGTTTTGTTGGGTTTTGTATTGTTTAGAGTGTTCGATATTCTCAAGCCCTGGCCAATCCGTTGGCTAGATAAGCAAGTCGGTGGCGGTTTTGGCATCATGATAGATGATGTCATAGCCGGTATTTTTGCCGCGCTATGCTTGCATGGCGTGATTTGGATGGGATGGCTCGGCGCAGCGGTATCGGTGTGACCGCACATGGCAATCAAAAATAACAAGGAGACTCGATGAAAAAGAGTTGGTTGATTATTTTTTCACTGCTGGTATGTGCAGTGATGCCAGTGGCAGCGTTAGATATTTCCGTGCAAGGGTTATATCGCGGTGGTGCGATTTTGATAATCGACGGCAAGCAACGCGTGCTTAAAGAAGGCAAGCGCAGCCCTGAAGGTGTTTTATTGGTTTCAGCCGATGCAAACCAAGCCGTATTAGACATTGATGGCACTCAACAAACTGTAGCGCTATCGAAGTCGATATCGACCAGCTTTAAAAAAGCTGAGAAGTCGGTTGTTCGAATAGCGTCGGGACGCGGCGGGCATTTTTTTACGCCAGGCCGTATTAACGGTCAGGCAGTCTCGTTTTTGGTGGATACCGGAGCGACATCGGTTGCCATGAACCTCAACCAAGCGAAGCGTTTAGGTATTAACTATCGTGCGGGTCGCAGTATTAGTGTTACCACGGCAAATGGCGTTGCCGAAGCTAAATTGGTCATGCTCGACAGCGTGAGAATTGGGGATGTGGTGGTGAATAATGTGGAAGCAAGTATCACCTATGGTGATTTTCCGCGGGAAATTTTATTGGGGAATAGCTTTTTGAGCCGCGTTGATTTGCGTCGTGAAGCGGGTGTGTTGATCCTCGAATCTCATTTATAGAACTGGAATTACATTGTGACAATGCGTTATGTAGAGTCGTCGAAGCTTCCCACACCGTGGGGAATTTTCGAAATGCACGGCTTTGAAGATACAGAAACTGATAAAGAACATATTGCACTGACGATGGGTGATGTCCGTGGCGATGAGCCGGTGCTCGCTCGTATTCATTCTGAGTGTTTGACGGGCGATGCGCTGTTTAGTTTGCGATGCGATTGTGGCGCGCAATTGCAAGCAGCGATGCATCGCATTGCTATGGAAGGACGGGGAGTGATTTTCTACCTCCGACAAGAAGGCCGTGGTATTGGTTTGCTAAACAAAATTAAGGCTTATCATCTCCAAGATAAGGGAGCCGATACCGTCGAAGCCAATGAACAATTAGGCTTTGGTGCGGATATGCGCGACTACAGTATCGTTAAGTTTATGGTCGATCATCTCGAGATCGACCAAATACGCTTAATGACTAACAATCCGCGCAAGGTTCAGGCGCTGGAAGAGTTAGGTGTGAAAGTTGTTGAACGTATTTCTCACCAAACCGGTCGAAACCCACACAATAGTAAATACCTTGAAACCAAGAAGGGTAAGCTCGGTCACCTGCTTGATGGCAAGGAAGATCATTAGTCTGCCACAGCCTCGAGCGACGATGCGCTAAACTGGTGAAAAGCTAATTAGTGTGCACATTTCTGGAACCTGTCTGGTCTCCAACCTGATATGAAAATAGTTTTAGTTGTTGCTAGATAGAGGCGGCTTCTAAAACTATTTAGTTATTAAAAAGCTTTATTACAACTCCTTCGGATACTAAAGCGATTGGCTCAACGATAGGTCAATTGAGTGCTTGTTTCTCGTCGCATTGGTTTGAAAAAAAGGTGTTAGAGAAAAAGTGTCTGTACAGTTCTACTTTTTATTCCAGGCTTACAAGTCACCATCAGTGATGGCGCCGCAAACGGTAGCTTTGCCGGTCCGGTCAACGCCGTTTATCAAATGTAGCTCTATAAGTTAACCAAATCGACGTTTCAAGTTAGTGCGGGCATAACGCCACAAGTGGCTCAAAATGGAAAGCAAGGTGGTCGTGTAGCGGATTAATTTGCTCGATTTGAGCGCAGAAAATGAATTTGATGCAACCGATGGTGATGGTTGCCGTCAGTAATAAAATAAAGACCCTTCAAAAAGAAAATAAAGACGACAAAATGTTCCGCTTTGGTGAGGCTGCACTAAGCTGATGCTTTTTTGTGTGTGAAATGCTTTGCTGGGGCCAGCGATGGTACCGGTTTTCTCGCGAAGAATCCTAAGCCCGCATTTCCGAAAACGTATAAGTGCTTGAAAATCAGTGCTTTTAATTCAAGTTTTACGTCTTTACTTGTCAGTAATTAGCTATTGGTCTGTAGCTACCATAGTGACGTCTTGCGATATCAATCGTTCTATTCTTCTCTTGGATATCAGGCCATGGGGTAATGACAAGTTTATCTTACGATTGGCACATGACTCAACTTGACCGGTTTGAGAAATCTAAAAACAAGGCATAGTCTTTAATCTCATTTTACTATTTCAGTATCTTTGAAATAGTTCTTGAAGCGGCTGTGATGAAGCAAGGAAAGCGTTACTTCCTCGCAATATCTTCGTCATATACAGCCGTTATTCTCAACCTGTTATGTACCTATATAGGAACCACAGAATTTTGGTTTGTTGCCTTTGGTTTGCTTTTTGCTAGATAGCACTACAGGTAACGCCTAAAGACTTTGTTTGCTATGTAAACAAGTTTTTCAGGTCAGTAGGTTACACCAGGTAAGTAGATTGTTATCTAACGTTTGAAAGTCACGCATAAACCACAGTGAGGTGAGTAATGGCTACGTCTGCTGCAAAAAAAACAGACTCTGAGAAATCCAATGTTGAGTCTATTGAATCAAAACTAAAAGAATCGAAATTAGCTGGCAAAGTCACTAAGTCAGTTAGCATGGCAAGTAGTATGGCCAAGTTTGGCTGGCATGCATGGCTTGGTGCTGTCTTGACGCTTGAGGAAAAAGCTGTAGCCACTGCGTCGGATTTGTCCAAAAAAGGGACGTCACTTGCCGGCGAACTAGCGAAAAAGGGCTTAGAGTTTGAAGACAAAAAAGTTGGAGAACTGAAGTCGAAAATGGCTAAGACAAAAGATCAGGTATCTGAAAAGACCGTTGGGGTACGTGAGAAGGCAAACACAAAAATCACGGGTGTAGAAACCATGATTGATAAAAGTGTTAATCGCTCACTGCATCTACTTGGTGTGCCGACAAAGCGTGACGTACGAGAGCTGACGTCACTGATGAAGGACATGTCTGATGCTATCAACGAGCTAGCTGAAGCTGCGCCTCCCAAGGCCAAGCGCACCACTAAAGCTGCCACGGCCGACGTGAATTAAACGCTTTAAGACCTAGTCATCGCGAGACACATGGAGGTGTCTCACTGTTACACCTACACCGTATTTCGCGATACCGGTACGCATCCAATTCGAAGGGTGTGTCGCTCAGCAGGTCATATTTTTTCGCTGAGTACCGGAAAGCCAAGTTTCTAACCTGCGTTACGTTGGATCACCAAACCGATCCACAAGGTTGTCAAAACTTGGTAGCAATATTGCATTATCTTATTAGTGTGCAATTAGAAATGTTACCTATAGATTAACCGCGAGGTGATGTAAGGCCATGGCACAAACGCAAGGCACATATGATTCCCAGCTTCCCATCGCTTCTCCATCCGAGCAGGATGGCGCTTTTGTTAAAATGAATACAGAAGTACAAGGCCAAAGTGATGCTGCGGTGACGTCGCCCACCAAAGGGGCGGCTCATGCGCCCGCGTCAGAGGCAACTGTGGCGCCCTCTGAAGTAGACGCGACTAGCGTTGAGCAAATTACAAACATTGTGAATAGAGTCGAGCAAGCGAGTGAATCATTACTCGATGAGTTTGCTAGTGAAGAAGCGGATGATGAGCTTCAGGCAAAGCTGAATAAACTTCGTAATAGCGCAAATGCTCTCAAAGCGTTCGCCAAGCGTGTTGAGAGCCAGTACGGCCGTTACCCTCGCGCAGTGGAGCTGGATATTGCTGCCGTCGGTGCGACCCAACCTATCAATGATGAATCGATCGAGCAGGAGGCCGAAGCGCCTGAGCTAGAAGCAGAGCAGCTCGAAGAGGATAAAGAAACAGACTTCCCTGGATTAGATGGCACGAGTAAAGGCGTATTTGATTCCATCTTTACTCTCTATACACAAATGCTGAAAAAGCCGTTGGTGTTTGCTAAACACTATGAAAGCTTTGCTTTAGAAATGTTGAAGGTGGTCCGAAATAAGTCCGACCTAATTCCGCAGCGCGGTGATCATCGATTTAGAGATGCCGTGTGGCATGACAACCCCTTTTACCGAACGGTGATGCAAACATATATCGCCTGCCACAAAGAATGCAAAGCATTAGTCGATGACTTGGACTTTGAAGAGCAAGATCGTTTGCGTTCGCAATTTTTAGTGGAACAGTTTGCTGCCGCGCTTTCGCCCTCTAACTCTCCATTGAATCCCTCAGCGGTCAAACGGGCTTTTCAAACTGGTGGGCAGAGCTTGCTAACTGGCTTAAAAAACTTTATTGATGATGTCGAAAACAATAATGCGATGCCGCGACAAATTTCACCCGATAGTTTTACAGTTGGTGGCGATTTGGGGATCACGCCTGGCGTTGTTGTTTTTAGAACGGAAAAGTTGGAGTTGATCCAATATAACCCGACACAAGCGACCGTTTACAAAAAGCCAATTTTTATTGTGCCGCCGCAAATCAACAAGTTCTATGTGTTTGACTTGTCACCCAAAAATAGCATCGTGAATTATCTTTTGGATCAGGGGTTTCAGGTATTCATTGTTAGTTGGAAGAACCCTAATAAATCACATGCACATTGGGGGCTTGATCAATACATCGATGATATTGAGAAAGCAATGGATGCAACGTTGGAAATTACTAATAGCCCCGACTTGAGTTTGGTAAGTGCTTGTGCAGGCGGTATTACATCGATGTCTTTGTTGGCCCATCTGGGCAAAAAAGGCAAAAAGATTGTTAAAAACCACAGCTTGTTAGTGACGGCACTACAGATCGGTCACCATCCCACGCTAAGCTTGTTCTTAACTGAGGAAGGCATTGCGCGTGCGTTAAAGTCTTCACGCAAGCGCGGTGTTATGGAAGGTAAGGAGTTGGCTCATGTCTTCGCCTGGTTGCGTCCGACGGATCTTGTCTGGAATTATTGGGTCAACAATTATTTGCTAGGTAAAGAGCCGCCATCGTTGGATGTGTTGTTTTGGGATAATGACCCAACGCGGTTACCTGCGGCCCTACATCGCGATTTTGTAGATATTTTTGTGAACAATCGGTTTTCTGAAGATATTCCGCTGATGATCAAAGGTGAAGAAGTTAATCTTCGTGATATTGATGCGGATACCTACTTCCTCGCTGGCGAAGAAGATTATCTCATGCCGTGGAAAAACTGTTACAAGAACCTACAGTTGTTGGATTCGAAATGTGAGTTTGTCTTGAGTGACAGCGGGCATATCCAAAGTGTCTTGCGTCCACCGGGTATAGGTCGCACGACTTACTACACTGGCGATACATCGATGGATAATGCCGAAGATTGGAAAGAAGCCGCTGTTGAGAATAAAGGCAGTTGGTGGGAACACTGGAAAGGTTGGTTGTCTGAGCGATCAGGTGAAGAAAAGCCCGCGCCAACTCGCCTTGGTAGTGAAATGCATCCACCGATCTGTGCTTCTCCTGGCGAGTATGTTTTTGAAAAGTAAAGGCTTACGTTTTAGTACCGTGTATTCAATTTCATGACCAGCTATTAGTTCACCTTGTTTTGGGGACCTCAGATTAATAGCGACTCTCTCCGGTAGTGCCGCCCTGGTGCTACCGGTTTTTTTTGTCTACTTATTTGCGCAAGCTTGAATAGCTGCCGCGACATTTTCTGCAACGTGAGCTGGGTTAATCGTGCCGATAATGGCAGCGCTAACACCAGGGTGTTTAAACACAAAATCCATGCTGGCTTGAAGTGGGTTGTCTTGTGTTTCGCCTGAGGTAAGGTTTGCCGTGGCTTGGTGTGTTATATGGCCGCTAGCCAAAACTTTCTTGAGTAACACGCCTTTTCCATGTTCGGCACAATAATCTAGGACTAGTTTTTCGTCTTGTGTGGCGAGATTGTAGGTTGCCATTACGCAGTCACTTTGTTTTGCCGCTGCGATACCACCACCAACAGTTTTGGTTGACATGCCAAAAGATCGAATCAGTCCTTCAGATTTCAGTTGCGCTAGTGCATCGAGACCGCCTTGCTCAATTGCTTCTAAATCGTTGCCGTCGGAATGAAGAAGTACTATATCGAGGTAATCAGTTTTTAAACGGCGTAGGCTTCGTTCCACACTGTGTTTGATGTGCTTAGGCGAAAAATTGTAGCTGGATTCACCTTGTTCAAATTCTTCGCCGGCTTTGCTACAAATGATCCACTCGTGACGTTGACCAAGCAAAAATTCGCCTAGCCGTTCTTCGCTAGTCCCATACGCTGGCGCAGTATCAATTAAATTAATGCCTAGTTGTCTGGCGTGAGCGAGTAAATCTAACGCTTCGGCGTCAGTGGGTAATGAAAAAGAGGTTGGGTATTTAACGCCTTGATTACGTCCAAGTTTTACGGTGCCCAATCCAACGCGGCTAATGTGTATATCTGTACTACCAAGGGGGACTTGGGGCAATAGTGAGGGTGAAGGACTCATGCGTGAATATTCTCTGGGTTTTCCCATGGTGGTACGCCGCAGGTGGGTGTTTCGAGTGCGTGTAGTGGGTCGAGTGCACTTAATGCCGTCTGTTGAATGCTCTTCTTGCCAAGCAGACGCACAGCTTCGTTAGCTAGGTTGGGTGCTAGTGTTAATTTTGTTGGCCAACCTACCATGACATTTGCGACCGTATCAGCCGGGGCGACGAAAGCTTTGTCGGGCCGCATGAAATTCCGTTGCTTGGCTTCCGCTCGATCGATTTTCGACGTGCTCCACTCGGCAACATTAAAGTCGAGCCAGGGGAATAAATCGTTAAGTTCTTTTTTTGCCGCAGCAATAAGTTGAGCAGGTGTTTGCTTTACGCCTTGTTCGGCCAGGCTGCCGCCCAGTGACCACACTATGCGTCCGTCACTGCTCGCGTGAGATGAGATCGTTAATCTGGGAGTGCTATCGGCGCCTAAGCAATGCCCGTAAAATGCATAGGGGTTGCTATGTTTAACCCAAACCTGCTGGAGTGGGCGCAGTTGCATTTTGGGTTTTTTAATCCCAAGCGCGTTTAGAATCTCACCATTCCCCTTGCCAGCGCACAAAATAAATTGCTGTGCACATACGATGTACTGATGATCAGCGTGTTCAAAATGCAATTCCGCTAAACCGTTTTCGTTTTTAACCCAGCGATAATCAGTGGGCAGTAAAAAAAGCCTGTCACTCATTGGAGCGCTAAGCGCGCCAATCACACTGGCGGTATCCATCACGATATCTTGCAACTTGTACAGCTGACCATTGAACTGTTTGTCCTGGAAAAGTGTGGGATAGTGAGCAGGTTCTACCTTATCAACACGTCCACGAACAGACTTGCTCGCAAAGAACGTCGTCATCTTGGATGAGACGCTGTCGCTTGACCAAAAATAAAAGTGCTCGCTTAGCGTTTTCGCATCGCTCAGGTCGATATCGCCTTTGCCGTTTAGACAGTCTTGCCAATATTGCGGCATGTCGGCCACAGATTCTGACGCCCCTGTGAGTGACCCTGCGAGGGTGTACTTAATCCCACCGTGGATCATGCCTTGTGATGCAAGTGTTTGATCGCTACCCAGTGCTTTGGCCTCGAATAAGGCGCAGCCGTAACCTAGCTCGGCAAGTCTGCGTGTCAGCCATAGGCCCGCGATACCGCCACCGACAACGGCAACGTCGAGTTCAATTTTTACTGGCTGTGTTTGCGGCACTGCGCTTTATCCTGTTGTTGTCGGTTTGTGTTATTGCGGTAGTTGGCGTTTCTCAGCAGGTGAGATGGACATTACTAATGTTGTTCCGCACAATGCGGTGCTCTCAATTGGCCATAGACTTGTCAGTCTTTGGCGGTGTGCCGATTCAGGTGCGCCATTATAACCACTTGCACAGTCGAATGCAGACTTGCTGAAAGTTTAGACTACTAGTTCCGAAGCGATGAATCGTCAGCTCTATACCGCATTGTTCTACGCCTGCCTACCATTGATCGCCCTGCGCCTTCTGTGGCGAGCGCTGCGCGCGCCAGCCTATCTCAAACGTTGGGGTGAGCGTTTTGGCTATGCAGAAATACCGCCACTAAAACGCCCCCCCATTTGGCTACACAGTGTGTCTGTCGGTGAATCGTTGGCGGCGGTTCCTTTAGTAAAGAGCCTATTATCAGACGGTGAAGTCGTGGTTATGACCACCATGACGCCAACCGGTTCTGTTCAGGTGCAAAACAATTTTGCTGAGGCCATCGCGGCTAAACAACTAATTCACGTGTATGCGCCATACGATTTACCCGCTAGCGTACAACGGTTCTTATCGAGTGTAGGTCCTAAATGTTTAATCATTATGGAGACTGAGCTTTGGCCCAATACCATCGCAGCGTGTGCGGAGCGTAATATTCCCGTAGTGCTCGCGAATGGACGATTATCGGAAAAGTCGGCACGTGGTTATCAGAAAATTGGTGGCGTGATCGGTGGTACATTCAAACAGCTCACCAAGGCGGCGGTACAACACCGTGATGATGGTCGACGGATGATGGAATTGGGTTTGCCGCATGAAAACTGCGTCATCACCGGTAGCATTAAGTTTGATCTCACGATTAGCGACGATACTCGTCAGAGTGCCGCAGCACTACGCAACGAGATTTTACAGCAGCCGCGGCATATTTGGCTGGCTGCCAGTACTCATCTGGGTGAGGACGAAAAAGTTCTTGCCGCATTTAAGCTCGCGAAACAATTAAACCCGAAATTGTTTTTAATTCTCGTGCCGCGACACCCAGAACGATTTAATAACGTAGCCAATCAATGTGAGGCGGGTGGTTGGAAAGTTCAGCGACGTAGCCACGGTGAGGCCATTGGTGCAGATTGTGAGATTCTATTGGGTGACACCATGGGCGAATTATTAATGCTTTACGGTGTTGCTGATTGCACCTTTGTCGGTGGCAGCCTGGTGCCAGTGGGTGGTCATAATCTTATTGAGCCTGCAGCTTGGGGTAGTGCAATAATGAGCGGCCCGCACTTATTTAATTTTGCTGAAGTAAGTCGTTTGTTAAAAGACTCCGATGCGATGGCGATTACCGATGATGTAGAACAGCTGTCGGCAACTGTCGCGAATCTAACGAGTAATGATGAGTTGCGAAGTGAAATGGGTAAAAGAGCAAAGCAAATTGCTGATGCTAATCGCGGCGCGTTGGATAAACTGTTAGCGGTCATTAAACCTTACCGCTAACAGTGTTCTAGCTGAAGTTAGTTTTCGTAGCTGGCGCGAGTCGTTTGGTTTTCTGCGTCCAACCAACGGTTTAACTCTAAAATATCCTCAGGGCTCAAGGTGCCCGCCGCTTGTTTTAAACGAAGCGTGTTAATGATGTAAGAGTAAAGTGCGTCGTAGTATGAGCGCTGCGATTGGTATAACGCTCGTTGTGATAATAATAAATCCACCAGCGTACGTGTGCCGACTTCATAACCTGCTTGTGTGGCTTCTAATGCGCTTTGGCTCGACACGATAGCTTGTTGTCGAGCGCGTACTGTCGCTACAGACGTTTCTACCAATAAGTGAGAGCTTCGTGCCGATTGAATCGTGTTACGTTTGGCGTTGTTGAAGAGTTCTAAGTTCTGTAAATATTGGTAGTGAGCTTGACGCCGACTCGCTGAGGTGCGTCCACCGGTAAAAAGGGGAACATCCAAGCTAATTACAACGCTTGTAGATTCGTTATCGCTATCTGTGTAGCGACTGGCTGGGCTTGTTAGGCTAACAGCCCCGTTGTTTGTGAAGTCACTTTCGCTACTACTGTTGTTGTAAGTGATTCGTCCCGTAACGGTTGGGTAGTGTTCGCTTTTTGCACTCTTTGCGCTGAACTTGGCTGAATCTGCTGCGAGTTTGGCAGACTGCAATTGGTAGTTGTTTTCAAGCGCAAAGTTAACCCACTCTTCGCGGTTGGCAGGCTCGGGGTTGTTTACAGGGAAGTTGTCGCCTATGGGCGCAACTGCATTGGCTGGCTGACCAGTTAAAACTTCTAATGCTTCGAAGGCAATACCTAGATTGCCGCGTGACTGGAGTGTGTTTGCGGTAGCGCGATCGTATTCTGCTTGCGTTTCGTGTACATCGGTAATTGCGGTTAAACCAACCTCGTAACGTTGTTTAGTTTGTTCGAGCTGTGAACCAATCGCTCGTTCTTCCGCGATGGATGTTTCTAATGTATCGATAGATCGTAAAACGTCGAAGTAAGCCGCGGCAACTCGAAGGATAAAGTCCTGCTGTGCTGAGGCAAATTGTGTTTCGGCTAACTCGTTGCTAATTTTTCCGCGCTGAAATCCATACCAAATACTCATATCGAAAAGCGGCTGCACCAAAGATGCTCCCCATCCTGTAGAGTCGGTATCAGTTTCTCCCGCTATAGGTGAAGGTGCAGACCCCTTGGGTGTCTCTCGATATCCATCGGATTCATCGCTCGATTTTGATAGTGAAGCGTTTGCTGAGATGGTTGGCATTAACCCCGAACGAGCGATTTTGTAACTTTCTTTGCCGGCTAAATACGCATTGCGATCGGCTTTTAATTGCGCATCGTTTTCAAGCGCTAACTCATAGATTTCTTCAAGCGTTTCGGTATGGCTGGTCATCGGTAGACTGAGCAGGCAGGCGATACCAAGTGCGGGGTAAAAAGCTTTCATAGAACCGTTTTCCTGTGGATCTTGCGGTGGGTGTTTCTGCTGACTAAATAGCGTTCACGAGTTTAGCGTATTTGACAATAAAGGGTCGAGGTAAGTCTGTAGGGGTGCCGTAAATATCTGTTAATTTTAATACCTGGGTCAATTAACTGAATTTGCGTTGTGCATCGGCTACCTCGAGATATTCACGAATAGCGGACTTCGCTTTCTGACTGAGTATTCGCTCGGAGCTGGGTTCATTGTTGAGTGATCCGATGACTTCGTTGCGGGTGGCAAGGCTATCACCTTCACTACGCCTGACTGGGTCGCCGCGTAAATCTTGCTGCTGGCTGGCCAATGCATCGGCGGACAAAGTGACTCGATCAAAGCGCGTGCCGTTGAGCTCTTGTAGTGATAGAGGCTCGATAATCAACGGCGGGCGCTCATGACGACGCTCTATGCGTTCATAGTCAGGCCGAATTACCGTGTCTATCTGGGGATGGTAATGAAACGTCATACCGCTTAGATCACCTTCCTTGTGTATTGCCAAATGTTAAGGGTTGTCGCCCCAATCAAGACACACTATCGAGCGCAATATTCATTATAGACCGTAGATTCACCAATTTGTTGGTGAGAAGCTGTAATGCGCCTTCGTCGCTTTACAGTGCGAGGACGGTTGCTTAGACTGCCAATTCGTCGCGGTTGCGATGGTATCTTGTCGGGGTGCCGGTGATGAAAAGGTGATTAAAACCTAACCGAGCTGAGATAGACCCGTGAACCTGATCCGGTTAGTACTGGCGTAGGAAACGAGATGATCAAAGGGTAGTGACTGTGGTTGCTCCCCGGCCTCTTATATCCTTCTGAACTCGATACTGACCCTCATTTGCAAATAACCACAACGGAGACCTGTGTGGGACAAGTTGGCTCGTCTGCGAAAACGCCCGTTGTTATGTCTATCGCTGGTAGTGACTCCAGTGCGGGTGCTGGCATACAAGCTGATCTAAAAGCCTGCTCTGCGCTGGGGGTTTACGCAGCAACGGTTATCACCGCTGTAACCGCGCAAAACACGCTAGGGGTTACTGCCATTTCGCCTGTCCCTATCGATACAGTAGCGGCACAAATAGAGGCAGTATTCGCAGACCTAAACGTCTCCGCGATTAAGCTAGGTATGTTGCACAGTGTTGGCAATGTGGTGTGTGTCGCGCGGCATTTAACTGCACATGAGAATATTCCTGTGGTCTGCGATCCAGTCATGATGTCGACCAGCGGCTCTGCGCTACTTAGCGAAGAAGCGGTGGCTGCATTACGCGAAGAGTTATTGCCGCGAGTGAGTATCGTGACGCCTAATCTAGTGGAGGCCGCGCTATTGCTCGACGCAGAGCCTGCTACTGATGAGGTGGCAATGATTGAACAGGCTGAAGCGCTGTTGGCGCTATCGCCAAATGCCGTATTACTGAAAGGAGGGCACCTCACTGGTGTCAGCGCCACCGATGTGTTGGTGTGGCGCGATGGAGACAATCAGCGATGTGAAGTTTTTCGCACCGAAAAAATTGAGAGTAACAATACCCATGGTACCGGGTGCACTTTATCGTCGGCTATTGCAGCGCTGTTGGTGAAAGGTTATGCCATGAATGATGCGGTCAGTACTGCAAAAGAATATGTAACACACGCCATTGCTCACGCCGATCAATTACATATCGGTGACGGTCATGGTCCGTTGCAGCACTTTTATCAATAACCTTTGTTGGACCGGTAGCGGAAACAAAGGCACACACTGTAAAAAGGGTAAACACTATGTCGGAGTCCACCAACCTTGATAAGGCGGATCTAACTATCAATGAAGCGAATAATGGTGATGTGCAATTAGCGCAAGGCACAACGGTACAGCGTGAAGCGATTGAGCCGTTGCCCAATTCCAGCAAAATTTATGTGCAAGGCGAGCAACATAAAGTACAGGTGCCAATGCGAGAAATTCGTTTGGCAGATACTCCGACAGATTTTGGTGGGGAAAAAAACCCGCCCGTGCGAGTCTATGATACATCGGGTCCCTATACAGATCCGTCTGTAAATATCGATCTCAAAAAAGGTTTACCCGACGTGCGCAGTGCTTGGATTGAGGCCCGCAACGATACGGAATTATTAAACGGAGCAAGTTCTGAATTTACTGCCCAGCGATTGAGTGATGTGAGTTTAAATAAACTACGCTTCGAACACGTGCGTACACCTCGCAAAGCAAAACCTGGCGCAAATGTCACGCAAATGCATTACGCCAAGCAAGGCATTATTACGCCAGAAATGGAAT
The DNA here is from genome assembly GCA_033852115.1 of Cellvibrionaceae bacterium. GTDB lineage: Bacteria > Pseudomonadota > Gammaproteobacteria > Pseudomonadales > Cellvibrionaceae > JAWSVE01. Next base: position 378,666 of record JAWSVE010000002.1, read on the forward strand.
ACATTGCGATCCGTGAAAATATGAGCCTGCAGCAGGCAAAAGAGCTTGGTGTGTTACATCAACAGCACGCCGGTGAAAGTTTTGGCGCAAGTATTCCCGATGAGATAACGCCAGAATTTGTTCGCTCCGAAGTTGCTCGTGGTCGCGCTATTATTCCTGCCAATATTAATCACCCAGAATTAGAGCCTATGATTATTGGTCGAAATTTCTTGGTGAAAATTAATGGCAATATTGGTAATTCGGCGGTGAGCTCTTCCATTGAAGAAGAGGTCGAAAAACTTACCTGGGGTACCCGATGGGGTGCCGATACCATTATGGATCTGTCGACGGGTAAAAATATTCATGAAACGCGCGAATGGATCATGCGAAATTCTCATGTGCCGATCGGTACGGTTCCCATTTATCAGGCGTTAGAAAAAGTGAATGGCGTAGCGGAAGATCTCACGTGGGAAATCTTCCGTGATACATTGATTGAGCAAGCAGAGCAGGGTGTCGACTACTTTACGATCCACGCCGGTGTGCTGTTGCGTTACGTCCCTATGACGGCAAAACGTGTGACAGGTATTGTATCGCGTGGCGGGTCTATTATGGCCAAATGGTGTTTAGCTCATCACCAAGAAAATTTCCTCTACACGCATTTCGAAGACATCTGCGAGATTATGAAAGCGTATGATGTCAGCTTTAGTTTGGGAGATGGTTTGCGTCCGGGTTCTGTTGCCGACGCGAATGACGAAGCCCAGTTTGGCGAGTTGGAAACCTTGGGTGAGCTAACAAAAATAGCATGGGAACACGATGTCCAGACGATGATCGAAGGCCCGGGTCATGTGCCTATGCAGATGATCAAAGAGAACATGGACAAGCAATTGCGTGAGTGTGGTGAAGCACCATTTTATACGCTGGGCCCTTTAACCACTGATATCGCGCCTGGCTATGATCACATCACCTCGGGTATTGGTGCCGCAATGATTGGTTGGTATGGCTGTGCCATGTTGTGTTACGTCACACCTAAAGAGCACTTAGGTTTACCCAATAAAGATGATGTAAAAGAAGGCATTATTACCTATAAAATTGCTGCACACGCTGCGGATTTGGCGAAGGGGCATCCGGGAGCACAGGTGCGAGACAATGCTTTGTCTAAAGCGCGCTTTGAGTTCCGCTGGGAAGATCAGTTCAACCTCGGGTTAGACCCCGTCACCGCTCGCGCCTATCATGATGAAACCTTGCCGAAAGATTCTGCAAAGGTTGCCCACTTTTGCTCGATGTGCGGGCCAAAGTTTTGTTCGATGAAGATTACTCAAGAAGTGCGCGACTACGCTGCTAATCTTGGTGTTGCCGTGAATGACAATGTTGATACGATCAAAATGATTGATGTGGAAGCTGAAATGGCCGATAAAGCGCGAGAATTCCGTGAATCGGGCAGCGAAATTTATCATAAGGTGTAGTTATGACAACTGAGCCATCCGAGTTTCACTCTGATGACGTGGAGATCGTCTCCAGGGATGTAGTCTTTAAAGGGTTTTTCCAGCTGGACCGGATTGCCTTGCGCCATAAGCTGTTTGACGGTGGCTGGGGGCGAGAGGTGGTTAGGGAGCTTTTCATCCGTGGCGAGGCCATCGGCGTTCTATTGTATGACCCTGTTCACGATTTGATTGGTCTTGTAGAGCAGTTTCGAGTTGGGGCCTTGAATGAGCCGCAAGGCCCGTGGTGTCTCGAGGTTGTCGCTGGTATGATCGAACCCGGTGAAACCGCTGAAGAAGTGGTAGAGCGAGAATTGCAGGAAGAAGCTAATATCAAAGCTGAACACTTGGAGTATATCTGCGATTACCTCACTAGCCCTGGCGGTACGAATGAAAAGCTCCATCTGTTTTGCGGTTATTGTGATTTGAGTCAGGCAGGTGGTGTGCACGGTTTGGCCGAAGAAGACGAAGACATCCGAGTGTGTGTTCTACCTTCGCAGGATGTCTTTGATACCCTATATGATGGACGATGCGGTAATGCGGCATCGCTTATCACGCTGCAGTGGTTGCAGCTTAATCGAGAACGTATTCGCCGCGAGCGGCAAGGTTGAAGTCATTCATGCGTAGTGCAGCAGAAAGCGCAGCAAAAGCCATCTACACGCAGCGAGACACATCGGCTCAGGCGGGTATGTCTCGTCGTGTAAAAAAATCGCGCTACAAAGTGGATTTGGCCGATCATCACGCTACCTGTGAATTTAACTATGCCAGCCTTAAACGCTTGCTGGCGGCGTTAGATGCAAAAGACTCATGCCAGTTTGAAGTGGGTCAATCCACACTTCTATCAGTCGATATCACCGACCGTGCTCCGTATACAACGACCGTCACCCTTGGTCACCAGTTATTGCACGAAGCATCTAGTGATGTCGCCAAGTTGACGAATGCCTCCGTAGAAATGACTGTGCGCATGTATCACGATGCTGAAATGGCTGAGGTGGTTGCGTGGAATCGTCACTACCAGTGGCAAGCGCGGTATGAAACACCTAACGAAAAAATGTATCACCCAGACGAAAAGCAACAACAAAATAAATTTTTACGAGACTGGCTGACTTTGTGCCAGTCTCAAGGTCGTGTCACTGTTGATTTAAAAACCCTTGGCCTTAAATAGATGGGACTTAAATAGCTCGGTGTTCGGCTGTTTAGCGCCCAATGACATTTTGTGTGCAGCCGCAATTGAGCTAAAACGACGACAGTAAACTATGGACTATACCCTCACTGCATCTGTAGAAAATTCGCAACTGCCTATCCGTCTTCTACAAATTACCGATTGCCATATCGGCCCTGATGACACGGAAGAGTTGCTTGGCTTAAATACTAACGAAAGTCTGCACGATGTGTTGGCGCATGTTATCGCGCAGCAAACACAGCCGTACGATATGTTATTGGCCACAGGCGATATTGCGAACAATGGGGGTGCGCGAACTTACCGGCGTTTTTTAACATTGCTTGAAGATAGCTCGTTGCAATTTAATCATTTTGCTTGGCTACCGGGGAATCACGACTCCCCGGTTGATATGCTAGAGGCTCAGGATCGAGAGAGTCTGGTAAAACGTGTTGATATTGGCAATTGGACTCTCGTGTTATTAAATTCGCAAGTGCCAGGTCACACACACGGAAATTTAAATGGTAGTGAACTTAACTTACTTGACGAAATACTGTCGCACACTGCGGATAGGCATGTTTTAGTTTTTCTTCACCATCAACCGTTAGTGGTTGGTTGTGCGTGGCTAGATACCCAGAAGGTTCGTGCAGATTTTGCATTCTTTAAAGTACTTGATCAGTACACACATGTCCGGGGTGTTGTATGGGGACATGTTCATCAGGAATTTTCGGCAGATAGGCAAGGTGTGCCGTTTATGTCGACACCGTCTACTTGCATTCAATTTAAAACGCAAAGTGATGAGTTTGCGATTGAAAATTTAATGCCCGGTTATCGGTGGTTTGAGTTGCTCCCTGATGGCGAATTCAATACCTCTGTAGTTCGAATACCTCAAAAATCCTATCCCATCGAGTTTAATTCCGAAGGCTATTAATAGTCGCGGTTACCTACCTATGAGCTTGCTGTTGTATATTCATGGTTTTTTGAGTTCGCCTCTGTCTGCGAAAGCTGTGCAATGTGAGGCATGGCTAAAACAACATCGGCCTGATATTCAGTATTGTTGTCCGGCATTAACGGCTTACCCTAAACAGGCGATGGAGCAACTAGAGTCGATCGTCGAATCTCACCAACCCGAATCAATATATTTGCTGGGGAGTTCTATGGGTGGTTTTTATGCCACTGTACTGGCGGAAAAACATGGTTTCCCAGCTGTCCTGATTAATCCAGCAGTAAATCCTCATCAGCTTATTAGTAAATATTTGCATACAGACTTAAAAAATTATCACAATGAAGAACGCTACCGTCTTGATGAATCGGATACGGCGGCATTGGAAGCACTTAACCCGCAAGTTATTAATTGTAAAAGCCGATTATGGCTAATGGCTCAAACAGGTGACGAGACCTTAAATTATCGCGATGCCGTAGAAAAATACTGCGGATGCGCGCAGCTAATAGAAGAAGGTGGGGATCACAGCTTTCAAAATTTCCAGCAACATTTACCCGAAATTATTGAATTCTTAGAAAAACATTAATAAATACTAACATTTTTTTAAATACTAGGTTTAACACAAAATAGTTATGGCAAATTATTCCGCAGAAGATATTGAAGTTTTAACAGGGCTTGATCCCGTTCGAAAACGCCCAGGCATGTATACCGATACCAATCGCCCCAATCATTTGGCGCAAGAGGTTATCGATAATAGTGTCGATGAAGCGTTGGCTGGACACTGTAAAAAAATTGATATCATTTTACACAAAGATCAATCTATCACTGTGACCGATGACGGTCGTGGTATGCCGGTGGATATTCATCCAGAACAAGGTAAGCCCGGTGTCGAGGTAATCTTAAGTACGTTGCACGCAGGCGGTAAATTTTCCAACGATAACTACCAGTTCTCAGGCGGTTTGCATGGGGTTGGTGTGTCGGTTGTCAACGCGTTATCGAAAGTTTTGGAAGTCACCATTAAGCGCGATGGTAGTGTGCATCGTATTGGCTTCAAAGATGGAGAGAAAGCGTCAGACCTTGAAATCATCGATACCTGTGGAAAGCGCAATACGGGCACAAGCATTCGTTTTTTACCTGACCCGAAATATTTCGACTCGGCAAAGTTTTCTGTATCTCGCTTGCGTCATGTGCTTCGTGCAAAAGCGGTACTATGCCCGGGTCTTGAAGTTACTTTTTTAGACGAGCAAAGTGGCAACAAAGATGAGTGGTACTACGAAGATGGTTTAAAAGATTACTTGCTGCAAGCGACACAAGGTTGGGAATCATTGCCAACAGAGCCTTTTGTTGGTGCCTTTTCAGGAACGACCGAGGCCGCTGACTGGGCGGTGCAGTGGCTACCCGAAGGTGGCGAGCTTACACAAGAGAGTTACGTTAACCTAATTCCCACTGCGCAAGGCGGTACCCACGTCAATGGGTTGCGTACGGGGTTAATGGATGCGATGCGTGAATATTGTGAGTTCCGTAACCTAATTCCTCGCGGGATTAAATTAGCACCGGACGATTTATGGAATAACTGTTGTTACATTCTTTCTTCAAAAATGGCTGACCCTCAATTTTCTGGCCAAACGAAGGAACGTTTATCGTCACGTGAAGCCGCCGCATTTGTTGCCGGTGTTGCCAAAGACGCATTTAGCTTGTGGCTAAACCAACACACAGAAGAAGGCGATAAACTGGCAGACTTCTGTATTAGTAACGCGCAAAAACGTGTTCGTTCAAGTAAAAAGATTGCCCGTAAAAAAGTCACAGCGGGACCCGCCTTGCCTGGCAAGTTGGCAGATTGTTCATCGGATGATCCTTCGCGTGGCGAATTATTTTTGGTGGAAGGGGATTCAGCAGGTGGTTCTGCCAAGCAAGCGCGTGATCGCGTATTTCAAGCCATCATGCCGTTGCGCGGAAAAATATTAAATACCTGGGAAGTTGAAAGCCAAGAAGTGCTAGCCTCTCAAGAAGTACATGATATTTCAGTCGCGCTCGGTGTTGATCCTGGATCAGATAATCTCGATAACCTTCGTTATCACAAAATTTGTATCCTTGCCGATGCGGATTCCGATGGTTTGCATATCGCCACACTGCTATGCGCGCTATTCGTTCGCCACTTTAAGCCTATGGTTGCTGCGGGCCACGTCTACGTTGCCATGCCACCGCTGTATCGCATTGATGTCGGCAAAGATGTTTACTACGCACTCGATGACGCTGAAAAGCAAGGTGTGCTCAACCGTATCGAAGCCGAGAAGAAAAAAGGCAAGGTAAACGTACAACGCTTCAAAGGTTTGGGTGAAATGAACCCGCTGCAACTGCGCGAAACCACCATGGCCCCGGACACCCGCCGCCTTGTTAAGCTCACCATCGACTCCGGCGATGATACCGCGCAAATGCTGGATATGTTGTTAGCCAAAAAACGTTCAAGCGACCGCAAAGCATGGCTAGAAACAAAAGGTGATATGGCTGAGGTATAGCCTAAACGATTATTCCGAGAACACTGGGGTTAGCGATTGATAAAGATTAATTTAATAAGCACTACGTTTTTCGATGAACATTTCTCGTATCGCCGATAGGCTGGGTTATTTGCTTACGGCGGTTGGTCTGCTTGCTGTTGTACATGTGGCCAACGTCTTATTGCAGTACGAGCTTGTTCAATATGGAGTGTTGCCTCGAAACGTTTCTAAAATTTGGCAGATTTTAACCGCACCCTTTATTCATGGTAGTAACTACCACTTAGTGAATAACGTTATTGGGCTGGTAATATTTGGTGCGATTGCAGTACTAAAGTCGAAGCGTTATTTCTTTATCGCGAGCGCCTTAATAATCATCGTCAGTGGTTTGTTGGTTTGGATATTTGGGCGAGCTTCATTGCACGTTGGCGCTAGCGGTTGGATCTTTGGCCTCTGGAGTTTAAGTATTGCTACCGCATTCTTTGATAAACGATTCTGGAATATTGCAATTGCATTGATTGTCGTATTTTTCTACGGCGGAATGATATATGGTGTCCTACCAGGCGACCCACGCATATCATTCGAGTTTCACCTGGCAGGCGCGCTCTCTGGGTTTCTGGTTGCGATGTGGTTGCACAGCAAGAAAGGGCGGCGTAGCCGTTAACCAAGCCATATAACTTTAATAACAACAATAACAAACTCCATAAAGAGGAATCATCATGGTTGATTGGTTGAACGCGAATGCGGAGTACTGGCATTGGTGGGTGTTTGGTATATTTCTGTCGGTATTGGAAATATTTGTTCCCAGTTTTTTCATGATTTGGCTGGGTGCTAGCGCAGTGGTTGTGGGTATGGTCATGCTTGTTGCGCCTATTTCTTTTGCCGTGCAACTGGGTATATGGGCGGCATTGTCTGTTGCCTGTCTGGTTGGGTGGTTTAAGTTTGTTGCACCTAAAATGAAAGATCGAACTCGCTCCGGTATGGCGATGGAAGCCATCAACGGCAAGGTGGGGACTGTACTTGAGTATCAGGTGTCTTCAGGGCGAGGAACATTGAGGTTTTCAGCACCAATTTTAGGCGAAGATGAATGGCGGTTTATTTGTGAAGCCGAATTGGTGCCTGGTGATAAAGTGTCTGTTTTTGACACCAGTGGTAATGATTTATTAGTCAAAAAAGTGAGCTAAGGAGGGAGCATGGAGTCATTAATTCCAGTCATCGCAATCGTTATTTTGGTTATTGTCACTATTGCGCTAGGTGTGCGCACTGTACCGCAAGGCCGTAAAGATGTTGTTCAACGATTGGGGAAATACCATAAAACGTTAACGCCCGGCCTCAACTTGATTATTCCCTATGTTGATACGGTTGCTTACAAAGTCACAACCAAAGACATCGTGCTTGATATCCCTTCACAAGATGTTATTACTCAAGATAATGCGGTCATTATTGCGAATGCAGTCGCTTACATTAATATCGTAAGCCCCGAAAAGGCGGTGTATGGTGTTGAGAATTACATTATCGCTATTCAGAATTTAATCCAGACATCGCTGCGCTCCATTGTGGGCGAAATGTCGTTAGATGATGCGCTTTCTTCTCGAGATCAGATCAAGGCAAAGCTTAAGATGTCTATTTCTGATGATATTTCCGATTGGGGAATTATCTTGAAGACCGTTGAGATTCAAGACATTAATCCATCGCCAACCATGCAAAAGGCGATGGAAGAACAAGCAGCGGCCGAGCGTCAGCGACGTGCTGCAGTGACCAAAGCAGAAGGTGAAAAACAGGCCGCAGTACTAGAAGCCGAAGGTCGCCTTGAAGCCTCTAAGCGTGATGCAGAAGCGACCATTGTATTGGCTGATGCCTCCGCAAGAGCGATTAAATTGGTTACGGAGTCCATAGAGCGTGGCGACGAGCTGCCGGTAATGTACTTACTGGGCGAAAAATACATGGAAACTCTCAATGAGCTGTCGGCCTCCAACAATTCCAAGATGGTCGTTTATCCCGCCGATATCGCGACTGCGGTGAAAGGGTTATTTACTCGCTAATAAGCCTAAGCAATCCAGCCTGCTGAACCCTCGCTAACTTCCGCTTGGCGAGGGTTTTTAAATATCTAAAAGAATTACTTCGAGTCTAAATATAGAGCCTTTGGTTCTATAACTTTACGTGATGAAAACGTAAGAATCTTGTAGAATTCGCGGCTTTTTTAATCATACCTCTATTGTTATAGACTTTTTATCGCAGGGAATTCCTATGAGCACTTCCGGCCAATCTCTTAAAAATGCCGTGTTAGCGGTAAACGACGATCTGCCGATCCGTACTGACCAACCCGTTCATAGTGGAAAGGTCCGCTCCGTCTATTGGTTGACCGAAGCCGATAGTCGTCGCTTGATTGCCGAGAAAGGGTACGATGTGGCGGCCGATGCACCATTGGCGATCATGGTGATCAGCGATCGCATTTCCGCGTTTGATTGCATTTGGCGCGGTGAAGGCGATGTGCGAGGTGTGCCAGGTAAAGGTGCGTCACTTAATGCCATCTCCAACCACTGGTTTAAGCGCTTTCGCGAAGAAGGTTTAGCCGATAGCCATATCCTTGATATTCCCCACCCATTTGTGTGGATTGTTCAAAAAGCTAAGCCCGTAATGATCGAAGCGATTTGTCGCCAATACATCACCGGTTCCATGTGGCGTTCGTATAGCAAAGGTGAGCGGGAATTCTGTGGTATTGCTATTCCCGATGGGCTCGAGAAAGATCAAAAGCTACCAGAATTGTTAATTACCCCCTCTACTAAGGGTATTCTCAAAGGAATCCCCGGTGTACCTGAAGTCGATGATGTAAACATCACCCGAAAAGATATCGAAGATAATTATCAAGCGTTTAATTTCCGTAATCACGATGATATTGGGACTTACGAAAAGTTATTGCGTGAGGGCTTTAACGTCATCAGTGATGACCTTGAAAAACTTAATCAAATCTTCGTCGATACCAAGTTTGAGTTCGGCTTTGTGACGGATAAGGCCGGGAACGAAAAACTTATTTACATGGATGAAGTTGGTACTCCTGACTCATCACGCATTTGGGATGGAGCGAGCTACCAAGACGGTAAAATTGTAGAGAACTCGAAAGAAGGCTTCCGTCAGTTCTTACTTGGTCATTTTGAAGACTCCGACATTCTGCTGAATAAAGACCGGATGGCGGAGCGTTCTGCACTAGCACGTGACAATGAATTGCCGATGGATGCGTTAATGGATGTCTCGAATACCTATCGCGGTATTGCAGAGAAGATTACTGGGGAAAAGATCGAGCTATCAGACAACCCTAAAGCGGAAATTATCGCGATCTTAAAAGAGCAATATGATCTGATTGCTGACTAGTGTTAATTGCGGCCAATAAAAAAGGCGCAGACCTTCCTAGGCTGCGCCTTTTTTTGGCTTATGATAACTTACGCTTTTTGCATGCGCTCTTTATAAGCACGCACTAGCGAGTTAAAGTCTTCCGCGATTGTTTCAATCTTTTTCGTCATTCGACGCTGCGCTAACTCATTGCGTGTGCAACCAATGAATTTCTCAGCAGACTTAATGTAATCCTTAACGTCGTTTTGTGCTTTAACCATTTGAGCGGTTACAGCATCGGCAACGTTGGGTAGTGCAGGTTCTTGTGGCTCTTCACAACCTGCAACAGCGATGTTAGTAAAAAGTAAGCTGGCAAATACCAAAGCGAATAATTTCATAGATGCGTCCTCTTCTAGAAAATGGGTAGCCGACCACTCTGTGGCTGCCCTTGTTCACAAAACTGAGGAGACTATATCGACCGGCAGGTACTCCCTCCAATAATTTATATCCATAGATTTTCAAAAGTTTCTGGTTGGCGCGTACAATAATCTTATTTTTAGTTATCAATTTTAGTTTGGATGTGTGACATACTACACATTCAATAACCATGAGTACTGTCAACCAAGAGGGAGCTAGTCCCTCGATCTAAACGCATTACACTTTTCAACAGTTCTAAAAGTATTTTGAAGAGAAAGTATGCGAAATGCTTGGCAATTTCGTGCAAATAGGCGCGTTAGACGGCGAAATCCGATGTTGTGTTAGCCGCAGGCCGCAATGAGTGGCCTAAAAATTCAGGTAGCCTGGTATCATGGCATCTGAACTTATCTGTCCCTTATGATGTGGTGTAATGGATATTGTAATTAGTGCGTATTTCACAGCGTTCATACTCGGCGCAATTCATGCTATCGAGCTAGACCATTTAGTGGCGGTTAGCGTGTTTGCCGGTTTGAGGCCTAAGTTAAAAGCGGCGGCGAGTTATGGAGCGCGTTGGGGTCTAGGGCATGCAGCGATTGTTGTGCTCGTCGGTAGTATTTTGGCAGCGCTAAATATTCGTTTAGACGCCTACTGGCAATATTGGGGAGAAGCCCTTGTGGGCGCCGCGCTGATCGGTCTTGCTGTCTGGGCTATTGCGGTGAGTGTTAGCAATAGAGGTGTGGTATCGCGGAATGAATCATTGGTCTACGCTTGTCACTCGCAACCAGACGGACTCGATCACGGGCTAACCCAGTCGCAACGGCATCGACATATCCCGACCGCAATGGGCGCATTGCATGGTTTGGCAGGCTCTGCGCCGTTGCTGGCTTTGATTCCAATTACACTGTTGAACGATTTTAAGCAGGCACTTATCTACCTGGTGCTATTTAGTGTCGGTACGACATTGGCGATGGTGATTTATGCGGTGACCGCAGCGTGTGCGGTGCAGGGTTTAGGGGCGCATAAGTTGGGTGAGCGTTGGCTGAGTTTCCTCATTGCCGCGATTACTTTTGGTGTCGGCGTGTTCTGGCTTGTGCAGGCGTGGGCCAACCTTTAGCGATGTCCTTTCTTCGTGTTTCAACCTTGTTGCACCGCTATCTTGGTATAGCGATCGGTATGGTGATGAGCGCCTGGTGTTTATCAGGCTTCGTCATGATGTACGTTCCTTTTCCTAGTGTCTCTTCTCAGCAGCAGGTTAAAACACTTTCCCCGTTATCGACAGCGGAATGTTGTCGAGTTGATTCTTTGCCATCGCAAGCATTGGTTGATGTGAATCGATTTGTAATAGAAATGCACGCCGATCGTCCGATACTGCGAATTAATGCCTCAAATCGAAAAAATCCGATTTTAGATTTGCGTACCGGGCAAGTAATCCCTGCCTTTAGCAAAACGGAATTAATTCAACAGAGCGAGGGTGCCTATGCCTTTTTGTTTGACCCTAACGACGTGGTCAGCACGCAGTGGATCGACCAAGATCAATGGACGGTAACAAACTTTTACGATGTTGATCGTCCTTTGCTGAAAGTCTCTTTCATCGATGATACCGCATTGTATTTTTCTAGTACGCGTGGGCACCTTGCACAACTAACAACTCAAACGCAGAGAACATGGAGTTGGTTTGGCGCGATTCCCCATTGGCTCTATCCTCAGCTGTTACGTCAGCACGATAAGCTTTGGGAAAATGTCGTTATTGCCTTATCTCTGCTGGGCGTATTTCTTACAGTGTTTGGGCTTTATCTTGGTGTTGTAAAGTACAGGCGGCTTCCCAGTGGTCGGCATTCACCCTATCGAGGTGTAGCGTTGTGGCACCATTATGTGGGTTTAGTGTTTGGGTTGTTAGTGTTGACGTGGGTCGGTAGCGGATTATTGTCGATGAATCCTTGGCAACTATTTCAATTAGGTGGTGGTAAGCTCGAGCGAGAAGCTTTAACGGGTGTACCGCTTGCCTCGAGCGATGTAGAACAATTTATTCGTCGATTACCGTCATTGCCAATACCAGAAAACACCAAACGATTAGAAGGTTATGCTCTCTCAGGAAAGCTAGAGATTCTTGCTGTCTCTGATACCGGCGTGCAGCGGTTGAACGCTGAAGATCTCTCGCCTAATCCCCTGACGAGCGACGAATGGCAACGGTTAATTAATAAGGTATCGCTTGAGCGAAAAATCCGTCATGTAGATACCCTGAACGAAGCAGATGGCTATTACTACAACCATCATTCCACGCGCTATTTTCCTGTGCAGAGAGTGGTGTTAGACGATGAGCAATCGACACGACTATACCTGCATGGCGAAAGTGGAGAACTGGTAGGTTACTTTGATCGCGATAACCGTTGGTACCGTTGGCTATTTTCCGGTTTACATCAAATGGATTTTGCGTCTTGGTTACGCGTGCGTCCTGTCTGGGATATTGTTGTATGGTTCTTGTTGATCGGCGTATCGATAGCGACTTTGACGGGGTCCTACCTAGGAATAAAACGCCTGGTTAGAGGTCGTGGAAAAGCTTAAAACAGTTGAGCTTTAGCGGCGTCAACGAGTTCGAGAATTCGAGCAACATACTGATCTTTTGGCCTAAACCCTCCGACTTCTTGCGCCTTAAAATCCTTTTCTAGCTTATCGACGAGCTTCTCAAGCCGTTTGCGATGAATCCCTAAATGTAGTTGCATGGGATCAGAAATAATTCCTGAAAACGAAGCCAGAATAGATAATATCGCCAATATGGCAGCGATACTGACGGCCAGGATTTGCCAGGATGGTGTCGGTGGAAAAAGCGCGTAATAAAGCTTACCGAAAAATGCACCCAACAAAAAATCACTTACAGCTAAGTGATGGGCTATGTAGCTGGCTAAATAAATCCCAATGGCAAAGCCACCGGGGGTGAACTTTTTAAACGCAAATGCACCAACGATCGTGCTGAGTAGGGAATTAGTTATATCGGCCGATGCAGTTCGAGTAATGGTGTATTGATTGAGCGCATCTTTGACCACAGGCTCTAGTTGTTGGTAAAGCAATTGGTGGTCAGTGGATTGGGTGGAGAGTTTATCTAACTCTACAACAATACAAGACTGCAACGATTGCGTAGGGTCGTTGGAGCAAAGTAACTCTGTGTGTATGGCTTGGGCAACGTAATGCTGTACTTGGGTAGTTAAGCCACTTGGCATTTTCAGTAACAGGCGAGCTGGAAACTCTAAGCCAGCTTTTCTAAGCAGAAGGCCAAATAAGATGAGTGCAATATAAATTGGCGCCCAGAAAAGATTAATAGGCGCTTTAATAATATCCCAACCAAATGCCCGACGGTTTGTTTTCCAAGCGCCAGAAAAATTAAAATGCGTGTTACAAAACGCAGGGATGCGAGAGCGGCATTGGCTGAAATAAATAGCAATGCCGCGTTCAAACGCCTGCGTGATTGAATCTGACGTGTGTTTTACCATGCATTAACAATGCGGGTCATGAAGGCAAAGGGCAAGAGAAGCTTTGCTTATTAATAATCAAGCGGTGACTAAAACTCGAATTGAACACCAATGCGCGCCGCATCAATATCGCCAAAATGAGTGTTAGCCGTGACATAGGATAAATCCAAACCAACCAAGTCACTCAAACGAATTTCTAAATCTAACTGAAGGTAATGTTCGTTGTTTTCTATCGTGGTGCCTTGCTCGCTTCCGGCGTTTAAAAACTGCCCTTCCTCAGCGGTAACTCGGTAGCGGATGCGACCTGCTTTGGGTACCAAGCGAACATTGTTGCCGAGCGGTATAGCAACACCTAACGCATAGCGGTACTCGCCGATTTCATGATTATCAAACGTGCTACCTAAGGCCTCAATATTTTCTGCGTAACCATAACCCACTTCAGCGACTACCCAAAAAGGTGTTTGGTATCCTGCTGAAACTTGCGCACCAATAGCGTTACTGGTTCGATCTAAACCTTCGGGAACTAATTCGCGATCAAATGACAGGTGGGTGATCGTGAATTGCGGCGTAACATAGAAAAAGCCATCACTGGCGTTACTAAATGCCGTAGCCGTAATGAGGACAATAAACAAAGAAATTGACGTAATAAGATTTGGTTGGCGTTCCATGCTGAAGAGTCTCGCTATCGATAGGTTACTTTGGCAAGCCAAAGTAACCTAATCGCTGGAGCGAATCAATCCGCCGATACAGCAGGCTCTGCTGGTTGGCCACGTTTAAGGCGTATGATGACAGAAATGGCCTCTAAAATAACAAGCACGCTAACAATGAGTACAATGCTATCAACGACTACCAATAGCCAGTTCTTCGATTCATAAAAACCAATGAGCTGTAAAATTCCAGCAAAGAACGCCATGCAAAGAATAAACACCATGGGAATTAGCGTGTAGTAGGCGGGTCGACCGAGTTTCATTAAGAACACCGATATTACCAGCAAGGTCAAGCTCGCGAGGATCTGATTGGTCGCGCCGAACAAAGGCCAAATGACCATGCCGCCTTCACCCGACGAGCCGCCGGCACCAAACGCAAGCAGTAAACAAGCGGCAACGGCAATTAATGTTGCCGTGAGACCATTTTTAAAAGCGCTAATTTGATAAATCTCTCCCCACTCTTGAATGATGTAACGCTGTAGGCGCACACCAGAATCCATAGTTGTGCCTGCAAATAACACCACCATGACGGCTAACAAGGTTGTCGCGAATTCAACAGGAATGCCCCAGCCTTGATGAACTAAATTGGCGCCGCCCTCAATAAATTTGCCTGCACCACCGGCGGAAAAGCTGGAATAAATTTCTCGCCAGCTGTCAGGTGATGCTGCTAACGCGACACTGGACACGGCAACAATGGTGATTAGCGCAAGTGAGCCTTCACCAACTGCGCCTAGGTAACCTACAAAGCGTCCATCTGGTTCTTTATCAAGTTGTTTAGAGCTAGTACCCGACGAAACAATGCCATGAAAGCCAGACACTGCACCACAGGCAATAGTCACAAATAATAATGGGAAAATACTTGGCGTACCCTCAGCGAGTTGATCGTTGAATGCAGGCGCTGAAATGTCAGGCATAAATAGGAAAACAGAGCCGTACAATAAGACCAGACCAACTAACAGCTGCATGCCATTAATAAAGTCTCGGGGTTGCAATAACATCCATACAGGGAGTAACGATGCAATGGCTGCGTAGATAAATAATATAACGATCCAGCTTGCTTTGGCCGAAAGCCCTAGTAGTTCATCAGGTAATGAAATAGGTAGCACGCTGCCAACATAAATCGAGCAGTAGAGCGCGATAACACCGCCAACGATTAGCGGCAATAATGAGAAGCGGCGCTGTATGAGCTGCCCAATAATTAACGCGACGACAATAGCAGACCACGCAGGAAAGACTGCACCGGGTGTGCCGACAAACGAATTGGCGATTACCACACCAAACACGGCATTCACCATAAGCAGTACTAAAAACACGACCACCATAAAGAGTGAGCGTGCGCGTTTACCCACAACGCTTTCGGAAAGCGCACCCATCGATTTCCCCTGGTGGCGCGCGCTAGCCCACAGGGCTCCCATGTCGTGGACCCCGGCGAAGAAAATGGTTCCGAAAACAACCCATAATACAGCGGGCACCCAGCCCCAATAGACCGCAATGGCGGGGCCAACAATTGGTGCCGCCCCTGCAACGGAGGTAAAGTGATGCCCCCAAAGGACAAATTTATTGGTCGGGACGTAGTCAATGCCGTCTTCAAGTTCGTGAGCTGGCGTGACAAAGTTGGGGTCTTGGCGAAAGATTTTTGTGGCGATGAATTTCGAATAGACGAACCAGCCAAAGCACATGCCGGCGATACCAAATAGAACGATTAAAACGGAGTGCATAGTCACGTCCCCAGTGTCTAGGTAGAGTTAGAAAAAGAATTAGACGATCTGACTGTCTGATGAATATTCGCTCGTTATTGTCGTTATTGAGCGACTGGCATCATACAAAGCTGGCGCGGATGAGCCAATGCTTAAAAGAATGGAATAACGCATGTTTACACTAGGTTTATGGCAAAAACCAAAAAAGTGAGGATCCCTAGCAATACCAGTGGTTAAAAATTGCCCACAGAGGTATAACAGGCGTATAGTGGTCATGTCTGACTGCGTCGAGCCACTGTGCTCGCGGTACGTCACTCTCCGAGGCGCCAGTGAGGGCCTGTAATCAGTTGATTCGTGGTTAAAGCTCGGGGTTTCTATGTCAAATGGACGAAAGATAATTTTGCTTGTCGCCTTAGCGCTTATTCCGCTAATGAGCGCTGATGCAGAACCATCACTTCTCAAAAACGAAGATCCGATTCGTTTTGGTGTTTTACCCTTTATTCCGGCCGGTGTTCTGGAATACCGGTTTCGAGCGCTAGTTCAAGCGTTAAGCGAAGCGCTTGATCAACCGGTGTTGCTAGAAAGTCGTGCCGCCTATGCTCCCTTCCGCGAAGCGCTCAGCGCACACGAATTTGATATTGCTCTGGTTCAACCTTGGGACTATATGGCTGTTCGCGAGAAAGGCTATACCGGGCTGGTGCAAAAAGGCAATCCGTTGCGGGGAGTCTTCGTAACCAACGATGACTCGCTGACAAACGTTTCACAACTTCAGGGTAAAACCGTCGCTTTCCCAGACCAAATGGCCGCTGTCACGTTGACGGCGAAACAGCGACTGATGCAAGCCGGTATCGAAGAAGACGATTATCAAGCCGTTTATCACCGCGATCATCAATCGTGCATGCTGGCAGTAGCCAACCGGAGCGTCGATGCTTGCGTCGTTGGTGAGCGGTTTGGTGAAACGAGTCGCGAGCAAGTCGGGCGTAATTATCGCGTCTTTGGTTATACCGCTCCGTCGCCACCCATATTAGTCATTATTGGTCCTAAATTGCGTCACCTTCATGCGCAGCTTCAGCGTTGGTTTCTTAGCTTGCATGATACAAAAACAAACCAGGCGATTCTTGATAATGCGTACCTGGATAACATTATTGCAATGCGTGATAGCGATTACATCGAATGGTTTGAGTCTCTTCAATAAAAACGTGATGCCTAGATGAGCATCCAATAATAAAAAACTATGTCCTTTCGTAGCAAAATAGTCATTAGCATTCTCGTCCTTGCGTCTACAGTCTTGTTTACCGTGCTGTGGAAGTCCTTGCAATTTTTTGAAGATCGTTTAATCGCGCAAACCCAAGATTCGAATGCGTTTATCGTCTGGCATATTGGTAGTACCAGTGGTTTAACCGCGCTCATGACCAAAGCCTACGGCCAGTTGCAATTTGAATTGCAGACGTTGGTGCAAGAATCGGATTTTGAAAGCTTAATGGTTGTCGATAATAACGAGCGGGTTGTCGCTTCCTCACAAATAGAACAACTAGGGCAATCGTTAACTGACTTTGAGTTGGACTCTACCTGGCAGACCAGCAATATCACCGCAGCGGGTGGGTTGGTGGGAAAAATACTTTATCGCTACGACCACAGTAAAACCCAGGCGATAACGGGAGAAACCTTGCGGTTTGGCTCGGCCGTTGCGTTATCTGGCTTACTATTTGTTGCGTGTGTTGCATACCTCATTGGTACGATGTTCTCACGACGTATCGAAAGTATCGCGGACTCACTGGATGCTATTAGTGATGGGAATTTAGAAAAATTTAACCTGGATACCCGTAAAGATGAAATCGGTTATTTAAGTCAATTTGTTTACGATATGGGGAAGAAAATTTCTCTGCAAATGAATGAGTTGATGGATGTAGAGGAGCGCATGCGTTTGGCTTTGCAGGCGGCAGGTGCGGGTGCCTGGAAGTGGGAGTCCGATGGTAATACGCTGCAATGGTCGGCGAAAAATTTCCAGATACTTGGTTATTTGCCGGGGCAGCATAAGCCGAGTTTTGAATTATGGTTATCCTCTGTGCTGCCGGAAGATCAAGACAAAGTACGTGCCGCTGTGCGAACTATGTGGGAAGAAAAATCCGAGCTTGATGTTGAATATCGCATTGCTCGGCGTCTTGGTGATATTCGTTGGATGCGCAGCGTGGGAAAAATGTTTGTCGATGATAAAGAAGCACCGAAAGAAATCTATGGTTTGCAAATTGATATTACGGAATACAAAAAAGCCGCGATTGAAATAGAAAAACAACAGCTGTTATTTGAGGCTATGCTGAATCAAACTAACGATATTGTCGTGGCCATCGATATCAATGCGCATATCATTACCGCAAACGCCGCTACATTTAGTCGTAGTGGTATGACTCGTGATGCCGTTATCGGTCAGCCCATTGATGCGTTATTGGGTGAAGAGAGTCGAAAAATAGTCAGAGACTTCATCAAAGCCGATATCGATGGCGATATGCCGTCTTCCAATGTCATCACCTGTCGAGCGCAGGTATGCAGAGCGAGTGGTGAGCTTGTACCAATGACAATGACGGTTGAATCACATCTCGACAAAGAGCTGCACCATGTCTATTTACTGTCATTGCGATAAATATCACGAGGGTAGATTGATATTGCGCTAGATTGCCGTACCATACCTGACCGCGCTCCAGCATTAAATGATCCCAGTGAAATCCTCCATGGCAAGAATATCTGTCTCGCTACTAGCCGCCGCCTTGCTAGCGGTTGTATCAATGTCGCTAGTGCCCATTTTAATTCGAACTACATCAGCCAATGAGTTCACCATTGGTGTGGCGAGAATTGCAATTGCTTTGCTATTGGTAAGCCCGGTTGCCTTGTGGCGGCAAAAAATCACCACGTTACGCGCTGCCGACTGGATCAATTTAGCGGTTGTTGGCGCGGTGTTTGGATGTCATTGGTTGACCTACTTTATTAGCATCAAAACGGCCAACGCCTCGGTCGCTGCAATCGCCATTTCCACATACGGTATTCACCTACTTATTCTCAACTGGCTGATAAAAAAACAACAGATAGCACCGTTGGAATGGTTAGCCGTGTTGTTGTGCTTTGTCGGTGTGATTTTGGTCGCGCCAGAATTCAGCTTGAGTAATCAAATCACGGTGGGAATGCTGATTGGTGTCGTGAGTGGGTTTCTCTACGCATGCTTGCCTTTGTTGCATCAACGTATGATCGCCGTGCCCACTGCAACGCGAGCCTGGGGGCAATTCCTGTTTGCGGGTATTATTTTCTTTCCCTTTATCCCGATGACTGACTGGCAGTTAAACACCACGGATTGGTGGTGTTTAATACTTCTAGGCGTGGTCTGTACCGTCATCGGTCACAGTCTCTGGGTAAAAGTCAGCTCTGAATTGCCCGGCGTCATTACCGGTGTCGTCTATTATTTATACGTTCCTATCGCCTTGCTGACGAGCTTTTTTTGGCTGGGCGAATCACTTACCTGGAACAAAATCCTCGGTGCCTGTTGTATTGTTGGAGCCAACATTGGCGTTGCGCTATTCACCTGGTATCGCCACCGCAAAATCTAAGGATAGTGATATCCAGCTATTGCTAGCCGCTGGGCGATGGGTAGAATGCCTAGCACACTAAACATCTTCTTCATTCATTTGCTGAACATCATTGAAGGCCTATGACAGACATTATTCAAACCCCCGAAGCTGAAGAAAGCATCGAGTTAAAAACCTATACCGAGAAAGCCTACCTCGACTACTCCATGTACGTCATCTTGGATCGGGCCCTACCCAACATTGGCGATGGGTTAAAGCCGGTGCAGCGCCGCATTGTTTATGCGATGAGTGAACTCGGCTTAAAAGCCAGTGCAAAGTACAAAAAATCAGCACGCACCGTGGGTGATGTGATTGGTAAGTTCCATCCGCACGGTGACTCGGCCTGTTATGAAGCCATGGTACTAATGGCTCAACCATTTTCGTATCGCTATCCCTTAGTCGACGGACAGGGTAACTGGGGTTCGCCAGATGACCCTAAATCATTCGCGGCGATGCGTTACACCGAATCCAAACTCACACCATACTCCGACGTCTTGTTATCAGAGCTGGGGCAGGGCACGGTCGATTGGGCGCCGAATTTTGATGGCACCATGGATGAACCCTCCGTTTTGCCTGCGCGAGTACCGAACGTATTGCTAAATGGCACGACGGGTATTGCCGTTGGTATGGCGACAGATATTCCGCCGCATAATTTACGCGAAGTGGTTAACGCAACAATCCATCTGTTAGAAAACCCCAAGGCTGGCGTGACGGAATTATGTGCGCATATTCTTGGGCCGGACATGCCAACGGATGCAGAAATCACAACGCCCCGAGCCGACCTTATTAAACTGTACGAAACCGGTCGCGGCAGCATCAAAATGCGCGCGGTGTGGGATAAAGACAGTGGCGATATTGTCATTACTGCCTTGCCGCATCAAGTCAGCGGTGCAAAAATCCTTGAGCAAATTGCGCAGCAAATGCAGGCCAAAAAATTGCCGATGGTCGCCGATTTGCGTGACGAGTCTGATCACGAAAATCCAACACGCTTAGTGATTGTGCCTCGCTCGAATCGAATTGATGTCGAGCAATTAATGAATCACTTATTTGCCACCACCGACCTTGAACGCAACTATCGCGTTAACCTCAACATGATCGGCATCGACGGCCGCCCCGGTGTGAAATCACTCGATAAAATTTTAGGCGAGTGGTTGAGCTTCCGTATGGTGACGGTGCGTCGTCGTTTGCAGAATCGTCTTGATAAAGTGCTCAAGCGGTTACATATTTTGGAAGGCTACTTGGCGGCGTTCCTCAATATTGATGAAGTGATCCATATCATCCGCACCGAAGACAAACCCAAAGCCGTTATGATGGAACGCTTTGGTATTACCGATATTCAAGCGGAAGCGATTTTAGAATTGCGCTTACGGCAAATCGCCAAGCTCGAAGAAATTAAAATTCGTGGTGAGCAAGAAGAGTTAGAAAAAGAACGTGAACAACTGGAAAAAATTCTCGGTTCGGCGGCGCGTTTAAAAACACTCATCAAAAAAGAACTGCAAGCCGTTGCCGATGAATTCGGTGATGACCGTCGTTCACCACTCGTCGAGCGCGAAGAAGCGCAAGCACTGGATGAAAAAGATTTACTGTCCAGCGACCCAGTTACTATTGTGCTATCAGAAAAAGGCTGGATTCGTTCTGCCAAAGGCCACGACATCGACCCGACTGCACTGAATTATAAATCGGGCGATAGCTACAAATATTCCGCGCTTGGTAAGAGTAACGAGTTTGTGTACTTGTTTGACTCAACTGGCCGCAGCTACGCCATTGCAGCACACACCTTACCCTCTGCTCGCGGCCAAGGTGAGCCAGTTACCGGTCGCTTAAATGCGCCTAGCGGTGCATCCTTCGAAGGGTTGTTTATGGGTAGCAACGATCAAGCCGTGTTACTCGCCTCCGATGCGGGCTATGGTTTTGTCGCCACCATTGGTGATCTCTTTACTAAAAACCGCTCCGGTAAATCAGCATTAACGTTACCGAAAGGTGCCAAAGTGTTATCGCCCTGCTTAATTAAAGATGTTGAAAACGATTTAATTATCGCCATTACCAACGAAGGCCGGATGCTAAGCTTCCCGGTCAAAGATTTACCCGTTATGGCGCGCGGCAAGGGCAACAAAATTCTCAATATCCCCAGTAAGCGTTTGCAAGCCCGCGAAGAATTTTTAGTGGCCGCCGCAACCGTCAATGCCAAACAAGAATTGGTGCTCTACGCGGGCAAACGCCATACGCGATTAAAAATGGCAGACCTCGATCACTACCTGGGAGAGCGTGGTAGGCGTGGTAGTAAACTGCCGCGCGGCTTCCAGAAGGTGGATGCGTTTGAGGTGGTTGATAAATAGTTGTCGTGGCACTTAGTCAAGGAAAGCCCCTTTAGCTGAAAAGTTAAAGGGGCTTTTTGTTGAATTGGACGACAAAAATTAAAAATATTTGTTATAAGCGGCCATTTTAATATTGATTTTTATAATTATTGCACTAAGAATAACCAAAACGAATTTCGCGCTAACAATAACGTATTGTAAAAGCGAATAATTTATTGGGGGTTGGGCCTCGGTTGGCTTTTTCTTAGGCCGAAAGTACGCCTAACGTTAGCATCGATTGTATCGATCACGTCGCAAGACTAATAATGAGGTAAGCGGCGCTTAGCTGCCGTATACAGTGAGTTGATTACGAAAGGCATTGGATGCCAGTCTGATGTAAAAACTGTTTTCTTTTCTCGATAATTGCTCTTTGGGCAGGCATTCGTTCGGCCTAAAAAAGAGTGAGCTATGTTACGTAGATAATTGGGGTTGTTATGTTTGGGGTTTTTCAGCGCAAGTCATTTCACGTTGTATTTGCTTTTCTTACTATTGCAATGGGCGTACTGCTCTCGCAGGTTTCGTCGGCGCAAGTTTATGAGGTAGGAAATAGTTATACGAATACGACGGGTAATTTTAGCCTCAATATGAATGTTGTGGGGCCCTATGTGTCGTTTAAAGCTGATTTGATCGAAGTATACAAAGATGGTGTTTTCAATCAGTCTTATAGCACCCCTCCTTCAGCCAATACTTATAGCTTTTCATCCGTCCCAGCCGGTAATTACGAATATAAGCTGTACTTTGAGATAGCTTATCCTGGCTATTACTCGAAATACCCTTTGGGTTCGGTATTTGTTATGGTTGCCGCGCCCTCCCCACCTGCGACGCCAGGAGCTATTAGTTTTAGCAATCTATCTCATGCATCTTCAAGCAAAGATATTGATGGAGGCTTTACGGTTAATTGGGGCGCTGCTAGCGGCTCTCCGACATCTTATCAACTTTATCAGCGTAAAAATGGCGGGAGTTGGAGTCAAATATATTCAGGGTCGAGTCGATCCAAGTCGCGCAGTCTCTCTGATGGAAGTTATGACTACAGGGTGCGCGCGTGCAACGCGGCTGGATGTGGTAGTTACACTGCTGTTAAATCCGTCCAAGTAGTGCTTCCTCCTGGGGTGCCTGGTACACCTACGGTACCTTATCCGGTCAATTCATCCACTTTTACAGTATCTTGGGCGGCCGCCTCGGGGACTTCAATTAGCTATCAACTTCAGCGTGCAATTTGGGTTGATGTTGGCTCACCTTCCTGGTCAACAATTCAAAATTCGGCTTCGACGTCTAAGCAAGAGTCGCAACTA
This sequence comes from Cellvibrionaceae bacterium, assembly GCA_033852115.1. Taxonomy (GTDB): domain Bacteria; phylum Pseudomonadota; class Gammaproteobacteria; order Pseudomonadales; family Cellvibrionaceae; genus JAWSVE01. The sequence goes on from JAWSVE010000002.1 coordinate 401,586, forward strand.
ACGAACAATGAATGGTATACCTATAGAGTTCGCGCGTGTAACTCTAGTGGTTGCTCGGCTTGGGCGCAAAGCGGAATAGTTATGATTCAAATACCGCCTGCAGCGCCGGTATTAAGTGTCGATGCTTCTAACTCACAACGTAGAGCCTATTTAACGTGGGTAGCTCAAAGCAATGACTTAACAAGTCTCTCAGTCCAGCACTATATCGATGGTTCTTGGAGGAAAGTGGCAGACGTTGGTGTAAGTGACCGAGAATACACGCATCATGCAGTAAGATTAGGTACTACGAATTACCGTGTTGAGGCTTGTAATGAAGTTGGTTGCAGCTACTCTAATGCAGTTTCAATAAGTATTAATGGTGAGTTACCTGAATTTTCAGAGTTACCTGAAGCGCTTCATGTTGACCATAGAATTAATCGCCAAGGCGCTTTGGAGCTTTCCCTACCCATAAAAACTATGCCGGGCGTTAACGGTAATGCTCCAAGTCTTGTGCTAAGCCACAGCTCACATTTTGCCGGTGCGTTGTCGAGTAGTTCTACTTGGAAATCGGAGGATAATGCGCCAACTCCTCTTCAGTCTGGCTGGTCGTTATCCGGTTTAGCTCCAATATCCACTTGTGACTTGCCTTCCACTTTACTGTTCCCTGAAAACGAGATGAGGTATTGCTATAAAGGGCACAAGCTAATACCGGAGGATTGGGATCGAAGAGGAATTGTGGGTGCAATCTATCGTGCAGAAAAGAATTCTGATGAGCAGTTTATTTATAGGGAAGATGCAACCGGATCAGCGTACTTTGAAATGCATAAGGGGGGCAAAACATACCTATATGGTTCGACGGAAAATAGTCGATTGAAACGTTGGGATGATGTTCCGTACAACCCAGATTACCTTCCTGAGGGGACGACTGATAAAGACTTCTGGTATCCCAGTAAGGTGATTGATGCTTTTGAAAACGAGTTAGACATTATTTATGGAAAGGCGTCAGAAGAGAGAATCATTGCAGGAAATAGTTACGAATATAAAGAAATATATCCGGTAAGTATTCGCTACAGTGGATATGAAGTCGTTTTGGGGTATCAGCCTCGTAGTGGTGAGCCCACTATTGGCGCAGGTCTATGGCAGCTGGTTAGCATTCAAAACAATTCGAATGGCGCACCTGTATCCGAGTATCTATTCAATTATCGAAGCGAAGGGCAGTCTGAGGTTCTGGATTCAATTCGCTATTGCGGGTATGACGCTGCAGGGATCAACCTATCGTGTGGTCTACCCAATGTGTTTAGCTACCGAGTCAACGGATACGATATCATCAAAGCCCCATCAGGGAGTCCGCTCAATACTGTCGATAGGTATAGTGTCGATGAAATCGATAATGGGCTGGGTGGTATTCGTAAATTCTTCTATGAATCTGAACAAACTCGTCGTCAGCAGGAAATAGCACGCGGCTACACGGACTTTGGTGATGAGCCCCAGCTACCCCCTATTAACTACAATTGTCATAGTGATGCTGTCTGTGGCGACAGTTTGCAAATCGAGGCTATTGAATCATCCAATGGGTTAGGTGGCTTTAATCGCACGGAGTATGATTATCGGTTTATACACAGTGAAGTGAATTCTGAATATCGTCAAACGTTACCGGATGGAAGTTACAAATACAGTCGCTTTCATTACAAGGCAGAAGAGGGTGATGGCCTGCCTCAAAAGGAGGAGCGTTACTTAAACCCTCTTTATATTAGCAACAATAATGTTCTTTTATCTAAGCAGGAGCGCTATTGGAACTACGCCGATGGTTATGCATTAAATTGGGATGGGCTGTATTATGAGCGTCCACGCTTTTACAAGCACTTCCTCAAACTCGAAGAAACATACATCGTAGATTACGGCGTGACAACTGGCGCGGTCATCACCGAAAACAACATTACGTTTGAAGGTAATGGTCAAGCTCGCAATCGAAGTATGTATCAAGACAGCATGCAAACCACTGTTTCCACGGGTTATGGTTATTCGCCTACAGGCAATTTTACGCCCGGTACATTTAACAACCTAGAGCATCGCAAAGTTGTTAGTACCCAATACAACAACAATGCAGCAGACTGGGTATTGGGCTTTGCTGAAAGTGTGTCGACGTCGTACATTGACCCAAGCAACTCGGCTAACAATAAATCGCAAACGGTGACGAACACTAAACATCGCAGTGACTCGTTAGCGTTGGGTGCCTCGACGACGACAACCGCAGAACACACCGTAACAGAAGATCCAGAATACGATACCAATGGCAACCCTGTGTCTATAACCGTATCGGGCACTGGATTTAGTTCGCGCACCAGTGAAATGGTTGAGTATATTGATAACCGTTACCCTCGTTATCAAATGAATGCAGAAGGTCATTTGTCGGAGTACGAATACGATCTGCGATTTGGCAAGCCTAAGCGTGTTACTGATCCCAATGGTTTGGTAACCGAATACGAATACGATGCCTTTGGCAATTTAATCAAAGAGACCTTGCCTAACGGTACGATCATCAACACCTCGAAAATTTTGTGTGATGCACTGTGCCCATCGGTAGGTTCCATAGCGCCCACCTATAAAGTGGTAAGAACTACCGAGCATGCCTACGAAATTAATAAAGGCGCACCGGATTCCACCACCTACTACGATAGCCGTGGTCGCGAAATTCGCATCGTGACCGAAGGTTTTGATGGTGAAGATCTTAAGGTTGATATTTATTACGATTACTTGGGTCGAGTTGAAAAACGCAGTGTGCCTTATGTCACAGGTTCACCAACCTACACCGAGTTCGAGTACGACCATTACGATCGCCCTACTACCGTCAGCAACGCCGATGGCAGTTTAGTGGAATACGACTACGAGCAATTGAATGATCGACGTCGTGTGACTAAAACCACCACGATTGTTGGGCCGGGTACAAACAAAACCTATACGCGTGTTGAAGAGTACAACATCCTCAATCAACTCATTGTTAGCTACGATGCCTACGGCACCGGCGACCAAGTCAAAACCGAATACGGTTATGATGCGATGGGTAACAATACCTGGGTGCGTGTCAATAGTGATGCCGATACCGATGTCATTTCTGATTTTGATAACCGCGGCAACATGACGCAATTGCAAGACCCGAACGCCGGCACTATTAATTACGTCTACGATGGTTTAGGTCAAGCCACGGAACAAACCGATGCGCGGGGTATTACCACCAAGTTCTACTACGACAAGTTAGGTCGCATGACGCAGCGGATTGATGATCACCTCGGTAGCGATCAAATGACCAATACCTGGTCCTACGATGGGCAATACCAAGGTGTGCTCGATTACAAATCGCGTCCCGGCTTTACCGAGACCTACCAGTACACATCATTATTGGAAATGGAGACCATCACCACCAATATCAACTTGAATAACTTCACTGAGAGTTATCAAACCGATATCACCTACGATGGTTACAGCCGCGTAGAGACGCAAAACTACCCATCCGGCTTAGAAATATTTAATGTTTATAATGACCACGGCTTTGCCAGTGCCGTGCGACGCGATAGCGTCAGCGGTCCCTTGGTGTACCAAGTCACAGCAATGGATAATCACGGCAACATCAGTGATACCGAATGGGGGAATGGTTTAAGTAGCCAGCGCAGCTATAACCCTATCACCGGACAATTAGAATCGATCGTGACGGGTAGCGGCAGTATTCAAAACCTTGAAATTGAATGGTGGTCCGATAACACCGTTCACAGTCGCACCAATCACCGTTTAAGCGGCAATCGTGAAGTCTTTAATTACGATAATCTAAAGCGCTTACGCGGCTCGAACATTAACTCCACCGGTGGTTCACGCACTTTGGGTTATACCTATGATGCGTTGGGGAATATTAAAACCAAAACCGACTCAGATGGTCACAACCTCACCGGTTATCGTTACGATTTAGATAGCAGCGCGCATCGTCTAAACCGTGTAACGATTAACGGTACGCAACATGATTTTGTTTACGATGCGAGCGGTAATATTGTTAAAGACAATGTTGCGGGCGTCGCTGACGATCGCGATATCAGTTATAACGCGTTTGGTAAACCCTATTTAATTACTAAGGGTGATACGGCATCGCCAACGGCTAAAGCATTTTTCGAATACGATCCGGATACCTCGCGTTTCTACCAAGAAAACCATCGCGGCGATAAAACCGTGTATCTATACGGTGGTAATTTTGAAGTGGTGATCCCGGCAACCGGTAGCATCATGACGATCGAGAAAACCTATCTCAGTGGTGCGATTCACTCGCGTGAAGTGGGTATCGATATGCACGTCGATGAGAAAATGCTCTACACCCATACCGATCACTTGGGTTCGATTAATGTCATTACCAATGAAGATGGGGAAATCGATAGCGGTAAAGATTTTGATCCCTTTGGTGGCTATCGTCATCTCGATTGGAGTGCGATTAGTGCAGCACCGACTTGGTTGAAGCAAGCGCAAACGACATCGCGCGGTTTTACCGGGCACGAGCAGTTGGATGATGTCGGTTTAATTCACATGAATGGGCGGGTGTATGATCCATTGCTTGGGCGATTTATTTCGCCGGATGTGGTGGTGCAGGCACCGCACTTTAGTCAGAGTTATAACCGGTATGCGTATGTTTGGAATAATCCGGTGAGTATGATTGATCCGACGGGGTTTTTAGGGAGTTATATTGACGGTAGTAGTTTTGCTGTTAACGGTGGGTTTTTCTCAGATTCAGGTTCTGTTGAACAGGATGAGGATCCAGAGCCGGAGCCGGATACATCAGGCAGTGGTGGAAACAGTGGTGGTGATAGTGGGAGTGGTGGTGCGCCTGTTCTAAATGAGAATGGAACCTTTAGTGAGGGGAATGGGAGTGAAGAATCTGATGCTGCTGGTACAGGCGGCAGTGAAGGATTGAGCCCATTAGCCCGATGGCTTAAAGAGGCTGGTGTTGAAAGGAGCGCTACAGTCAAGATAACTTGGAAGGGGAAAAAATATGAAGTCCCTCGGAGTCAATACGAAGAAGCTATTAAGTACATCAAGGCCAGCATACCTAAGCAAGCAGCAATGAAAGATGGGGATGCGGTAGAGTATTATGGGAGGTTGTATTTGAAGTCTGGGAAAGCTGTGGATGGAATACCCGTGCCAGGGTTTCCAAACAATCTTTGCTATGGTGGTAGTGTTGCGGCATGTAAGAGTAAGGTTTCCAACTCTGTTGCTGCTAATAAAAAGGCTGCAAATATTTCAACTAAATTGATGATGAATGTTCATCTTCATCCTGGAACTGATAGTCATAGCATGAGATTTTCTGATTCTGATACGAGCTTGAGCAAAGCTGGAGCTATGCCGGTTTTTATAGGAAATATGAAAGGTGATATTGGTGTCTTTTTACCTGGGATGCCATCACGAGGCGGTTATGGGCCGACTCTATGTAGCGGGTGTGCGCGAAATGACTGATCTCACACGTTCGATATTTATTTTGATTTTCTTGTCTCTAGTGGGGTGTGTGTCGATTTCATCAATTGGTGGAAACAAAGATGACTCTTTATATAAGCTAGAGCCTGTATCCGTCCAAGCTGTACCAGGCTTTCCTGGCGAGGGGGTGATTGAAAACTTAAGGTTGGTTCATGTTTCGGACATGAATGGAAACAAGGTTCTCCCAAAAACGACTGAGGAGGCTGTTGGGTTGCTAAAGTTAGTTTTTGACGAAAAGCTGAAATCTGTGTTGCGAAACGGTGTGGTAATGCACCTAGATAATTCGAATGTAAACTTTTCTGAGGCAGATCTAGATGGTTTATGGGAGTCTATAAATGTAAGTTTAGATTCTGCCTATTCTGATTTTGGGCTTTCTAAAGGCGCAGGTTTGAGCCTAATTTTTAGCGAATTGAGCACCATGTTTGAGCTAAATTACTTTGGGTCGTCTGAGTATTATGGAGAGCTTCAGCTATCTGCTGCTAATAAAGGGCTATCTTATCCAAGTGATATTTTATATTTCATTTTGCTAAATTATTTTGATGAAATTGATATAGATGGCTATGAAGGTAAAGTTTATACCAAGAAGTTGATTGAAGAAGAATAAATAGGACACCCATAAATTTGACATCTCTAATAGTAAACATAGAGTAAACATAGAAGTGTGCAAAATATAACAAACACCCGCAAGATTAAATAGGACACCCATAAAATTGACATCTCTTCCGCTCTGCCCAGCTTCAAGGAGTAAGTGCACCGGTTAGTTCAGTATAGGCCTCCAGCGGGGTTTTGTAACCCAGGCACTTTCGGGGCCTGTAGAAAATAAATAGGACACCCATAAATTTGACATCCGTTCCGCTCTGCTGTAAAGTTCGCCACCATGACCATAAACCGTGAATCGCAAGTTAGCTTAGACGCTACGCCGTTTTATCACTGTTATGTGCGCTGTGTACGGCGTTGTGGCCAAGTAAAAAAGTTGTGAACTAGTTAATAAGAACTTTCAATAGCTTACAAGCGACTACTTCTTCCGAGCTAACAATAAAGTCTTTACCCGATCAAAATAGTTGGTTAAAGGCTTTATTGTTAGACAATGCCCAAGAGTACCACAAGCAATAAAGCGGTTTAGTGTGATTCTGAGATACACCAGAACAAGAAAAGTGGTCAATGGAACTTAGCTTGAAAGCCCAATTTGACGTAAACACCAAATCTGGGCTAATCCATAACTTCACGACTTTATTATATAGCCAACGCTGAGGCACTTGCGATACTACGAACCAAGATGCTACTCGACCGTTCTCCCTAGCGGGATGGTAATAATCAAATACACAAATTCAGAAAAAGCAAAGCATCCGAGTCCTTTGATATTGCTCTGTTTTCGACCTTCACCATGAATGGTTTTGAACTTATATGTTTGTTTTTCCCTATTACCCTTTCGGTATAAACTTGTAATAACATCCATACTTTCATTTCGAACAGATGCCTGAGTTAGTGGAACTATTATACGACAGGTATTTTCGTAGCAAGGTGATGCTCGTTCAAACCTCCATCTAGGATATTTATCTAGCACCACCTCATATTCTAACTCAACTGAAAAATTGTTCTCGTTGTATTCTGTGATAAGAGGCAGTTGTACTAATGGGTTTGATTGATCTAAAGCACGTAGCTCATGCAACCCTAAACCGAAGACGAGACTGACTAGCAAGACTTCTCCTATATCAGTATTGAACACACCATCATATTCCCAGAAACCGAATACCTCTTTATTTGATACTTTATCAAACCCTTTAAAGGTCAAGGAGCGTCGATCTCTGAGAATTGAAAGCGCATCAATTTTTTCCAAAAGTTCATCTGGCAACCGCTCATACTTTTTTAACCAACTGGTTAGTATCCGCCTTAACGCAGCATCAATTCTTTCAAAATCGATGATAGTGTCATCGATAATTGAGAAACTTTTCCCATATAAAGATGCAAAATTGTAGAGGAGATCCGGTATAACTGGAGTGTCATTGTAGTTTAAGGAGAAACGATCTATAGGTAACAAATAGTCATTTCGATCCTTCGTGACAGATTTTAGAAAACGACCATGTTCAGTACATACAGACACCAACGGATGTTGGTGCTCACGTTTTATTATACCTACCGTACCCAAATTACAGTATTCATGAAAGCACTCAGGGCAATATTGAAAATAGTCCAGAGACTCCCCAAAATCAGGATTAAAGCTTCTATAACGGTCTGCAAAATTAGTCAATAGCCGATCATTGTAGTGTAGGGAATGGTCTCTAACGATCTGTTCAAAAGAGTACCCAAGCTTTCCATACTCTTCAGCTATCTTTAGAACATATTGCCGATATCTTTTGTCTATTCTAGCCTCTGGGGAGTCAATAGGAGCCATTCTGGATAGTTGCTTTATGTTGCTGCAACCAATAATTTTTGCATATCTAGCGAGAGTCCCAACCAATAGCTCCCCTTCATGAAGTTCAGGTAAAAAGCTAATCATTAGCACCCTCTCTATACACCTTCTTACTACTCAGAGCTTTACTAGAGGCTATCAGCAAACAAGCTACTCGACTCGTCCACCTGTATAAAGGTTGGTACCTAGCATTTGATAGAAGAGGTAAATTAAGTACTGCCGACAACTTATTAAATGTCGGGCGCTTCCCTCCTATGGTGTTTCTTAGCTCCCCTGAGCGAATCATAGAAATCAGAGTTTTTGCTTTATCCCTATCCTCAATTTTGCGAACAGCATCCATCGAACATTTCTTTAAATCTAACAAATTCTCTGGGTAATTCTCATACAGCCATGTTCTATCGTTACGATAAAGCCATTTCCATGTAATCGGAGTTAACTTGCGAAGTTCTTTTCGGCCTGCCAAAGGGTTTGACTGCCGAACAACAAGCCACTTTTCCCTCTCGGAACGTAATCTAGCAATCGAGACTCCTACTTCTTTTACATCAGGAGGCGTCTTCCAACGAGCCTTAAACCCGAGTTTTAAAGCTTCTCGTTTAATAGTTATAGGTGATGCCCCTAATTCAGCTGCTATTTTTTTCAATGGTGCTTCTTCTTGAAGCAGTGTGCTTAGGTGCTTTCTCCATCTCTCCCCTCTATCGATAATTTCAGAGATAACAGCTCTTTTCTTTGAAACCTTGAATGTATAACCACACCGGTCACATTGCTTCATTTGACCAAGCACAACGGACATTTCACGGCCACATATAGGATTGGGACACTTCATAATATCCCCTTTTATATACCTAAATAGTGCGAACTGTGGATCCTGTGCTGTTTCCTTCAAAACCAACCACTCTAGGATTAACATCCAGATAGGATGGACCAGAAACCGGTTGTTTATCCCACCTTCAACAACTTTTTTTAACCACGGCTGAAGCCTAGAACATTTCACTCCTAAGCTACCCAAAAACTCCTGATTACATTCTCTGCTCCAAGCTTCAAACAGCCTTCCATCGATCAATCTCCCAGACGCTGATAGCCAACCTAGTTCCTCAATCCCCCTTTTAATTTTCAGCCTATTATCACGAGCTTCCTTTCGACTTTTCTCTTCATCGTAATTCAATAATAATTTAGATTTTCGAGCCAAAAATAAGGCAAATTCTGAATCTAGAATCCCTTCTAATTTTCCCCCCACATCATCACCAAGACCTTGTAGAGACAAAGTACTTTCGTCACTGATCATGCTTATTGTTAACGGTCGTTCATGAGAGGCGCAAACATAGACCCCAGGCAGGTAATGTTCTCTTTTGAGGTAAAGAAAACCATGCTCATTAAAAGCGTCTGCTCTACATTCTTGGCAGAAAACAATAGATTTTTGCCGAATGATTTTCCCTGTGAGATTGGTAGCCAATTTTGATGGAGTTGAGCCTGCACCCGTTTTGGCCGTTTCCAGCAATGAGTCATAGAAGTTTCCAGAAACCGTACGATAGTACGGATAAATGGTCATTTCATTTATTATGGAATCAGTAGTCCATCCAGCCCATTCGGTTAACTCTGTCAGCCTCTCCAAATTCCCTGGCATTCTCAAATTTTTAACTGCTCCCAAATTCCTCAACAAGAGTTCATTAAAACCTCCAGAAGCGTCATTAGATCTAGCAATAACGCTCCACAGAAGTTCGCCTTCTATCTGGGGTGCGATTGACCCAAACATAGCTTAGGCTTGCACTAAATGGTTGGGAATTCTTAAGCCTAGATCTTCTAGCCCCTCTATTATTGACACTTCGTCCTTTGCTAGTTTTAACAACTCCCTCAAGAAACTACGATCCAGCACAAGTGCATCTTTCTTCTGTGACTTTCCTGTTTCAGTTTGAGTATTTTTGTTCGTTGCTCTTTTATTGATTGGACCTAAACTCCCACTTTCAAAAGACACTCCCAAGGATTCATAAATTCCATTCAAATGTTCGTTGGCTACTCGGCTTAATAAAGAAGGGGTAATGATCTCGCCACTTCCTGAATGCCCCATCCTGATCGCTTCATCCTGTACTTTTGTAAAGAGAGGTCTAGCTATACCAGGTAGCCCCAGAGAAAACTCTCTCATAAGTTCATTCAAGTCATCAGTTAAAGAAGTTTGGTTTTGTGTTAACTGAACGCTCCATAACGATTCGATAAAGCGCTGCCAATCTCTATCTGAAAGAGACGTCCACCTCGGGACGTCCTGTTCTATGCTTCTCCTATGAGCTCGAAGCTCAGACGCGATAACCGACTCAATTTCAGGAGTCCCAATAAAAACCACAAAGACACCGGTTTTCTCGTACAAGTTGAACAAAAAGTTAAGTAGCTGCATGCGTTTACCTTCAGATACTGAGACTAAATTCTCCGTATTATCGATAACCAATAAAGCAACTCCTTGGGTTGCAAACATTGCAGTTACATAGCTCAAAAGCGTCTCAGCGTTAATGCGGGACATTTTGGGCTTTTTCGAATCTTGGCCCAATAGGCTGTGTATTTGAGAGATAATATCGATCAGTATTGGTTTATGTGTGCCGTTATGCGGACAATCAATTTTAATCCAAGGAATCTGGTTAGTTTGAAATGGATAACCATTGTAATTTGTGTGGCGAATAACCTGGGGTATTTGAGAAAGAACCCTATTGATGCTGGTTGTTTTGCCTGCACCAGATGCTCCTTTCAGTACCATAAAGCTTGGCTTATAGCCGTCTGGTCCAACACAAATTGGAGTTTGGCAATTTAGTAACTTTCTATAATGATTTGGATCCGCCTTATACCGCCCTAAATAGACAGATGTTATCTCCCTTTGTAAAACGCCCCAAAGCATTCCGTCACGCGGTAAAGCTATAAAGTGCTCCTTAAGTTTTCGAAGAGAATTTAAACGAACCTCTCGAGAATCTAGCTTTTCAGATTGCCCGATGACGACACTATTATTAAGGGCTTGTATTATCTCAGATGGCTGTTTGAAAATAGGTAAGCTTTCGATAAAAGGATGCCCTATACAGTCTTTTGGTAAATTTTTATCGGAGTAATTGGCAAGTACGTAATTCTTGTTCTGAGCAAACACATCAATCATTTTTATTCTCCAAAAAAGTAACTTTCTGCTGTATCAAAGGGAGATGTGTCGGGATCACATTTTTCGAGTTTAGGAGAACCTGTTATTTCGTTTGACCACTTATTATGATGGCGTTCTTCCTGTTGATAGTTATCCCTAGAATCCTGATCAAAGGAGGGTTTTTCTGAAGCCATATTTCGTCTAGCAACCGCTGCCGAAATTATACTGTCCATAGCATCATCTATAGATATCGATTTAGAAAGGCCGCGTTTTCTGGACTTTGATATGAAAGCCGTTTCCTCTTTGAAGTAAGAATTCACATCCCACAAAGATTGGCCCGTAAAGTGCTGGTTCGCTGGCGTTAACAGACATACTTCTCCTAAACTTCCATCCTCGTTAATTAGCCAGATAGCACTCACATCACGAGGATCAAAGGCAACTTGTATCCTATTTGTCTTTTGCTTTAATCCACGATGGAATCCATGCAACTGGTTAACTGATTCGCTTATGTAATAAAGGTTATTTGCTTTAATCCCTTTCGATGAGATGCTAGCGTCTACACGCGGGAGCAAAACACTTCTGATAAAAGTTTTAGGATAGGACCTGCCAGATCCAGAGCGATGACGGCTTCCCCATTCCCACAAATTAATGGGAGTGCAGCAATCGTATCCTGCTCTCGCAAGTGAAATAGCGTCCGGGTGATCTTTAACCGTATAGGAATGGTTGTATTGAATAATTGCTTGGATAATAAGGGACTTAAATTCCGAGGGAGTCAGGCAAGCTAACTCTGAGGGGGCTTTTACACCTCTTTTTCTATAGCGGTCTGCAGCCCCTGGTATTTGATTAAGTTTCGCTTTAAGGTGTCCAAAAAACCTCTCAATATATGCTTTCCAATTAGCAGCTCTCGGTTTTGCCGTTGCCCAACTAAATAGCCCTCTTTCTACTAGACGAGATGACTGTTCACCTACCAACTCTGGCCCCCCATCTCCAAGGAGTTCGTCACAAACAACACCTTTTGGCATCAAAGGAGATCCGCAGGGCAAACCTAAACGTTCACAAAGCTCCTCATTTAAATCAGCAGGAAGATCATCCTTATCTGTAAATGCGCACTCAAGAGCAAGCATCAAAGTAGCATAGCTTGCATTATCAATGACGACTGACCATCCCACTACAAGTTGAGAATAGTTATCTTGTACACCATAAATTTGGGCTTTCCCTATAATTTTTGTTTCATCCCAAGGGGCAACTAAATAAACAAGGCCACCAGTACCGTCAACCTGATATTGTGTACCAGGGCCTTCCTTAACTCTTGAAGAATTCATAATAGGCTTGTGATTCAGCTCAATTTCTATTTCTGAGCTCTTTTTCAATCGAATCGCCTTCTTAGAAAGTTTTTTTGTTCCCCAGTAAGTAAATTGTGTAAAAGATGGAATCGGTTTTTCTGGATCAATAACTCGCTCAATTTTTCCATTCGGAAGCACTCGAATTTCATGAAAGAAAAACTCCTTTAACGTTTTTTCATAAGCTCCTTGAAATGTTTCTTTCTTTACTCCGGCAAACTTTTTCCACCCCTTTTTAAGATTCTCCTTATCTTTTTTTGATAAAGGCATGCCATCAGAATACCCTCCAATATTTTCAGGGCTAACAGGCCTCCCAAGCTTTTTAATCGACCTTCTTTCTTTCCCAGCCCCTCCGCATTTTGCATATTCAGGAACAAAAGCGTCTAAGGTCATACCTTTTTGGTAATAGCGCCTTAAGTATTTGAGAACTGTGTTGAGGCCCACTTGTAGGGTAACCCGGTTTTTTTTGATGACCCGGTAGCGCATCCCCTCTGTAAATAGCTCTACTTGGTTCTCATGAAAGAATGGAGTGAAAAGATCGTATAGTTCTTTAGCTCGCGCAAAATACTTATCACCGATGTCCGTAGACAGTAGAGGGCTGATAACAATTTGATCAGAGCTAGAGGTTTGTAATGCATTCTCGGTTACTAATTCTTTTATTTTTTTAAGGCTATCTATTCTCGGGTTTGCATTAAGATCCTTGATATTTATTAAGCCGATAAAATCATCATCAGGCCTCATCCAACAAATTCGCTCAATTCGCATAGCAGCTTCTATGGAAGCACCATCCCACAAGATTTGATTAATTCGTAATGTGGTGTCGTATTCACTCATGGCCTGAATCCTCTATTTGCAGAGGCTGATCAGGGTCAAATAATGTCCCCTCTTTAAGAAACCATCGCCCTGAAGCGATGAAGTGTTTAACAACTGACAAAGTAGTTCCACAATCGAGTTCGAGCTCTTTATCAACATGAGTACAAATTATATGGGCAGGGTGACCATCTTCCTGTTGCAAGAGGTGCCCAACCCTAATTCCAATTATTTCGATGCGGCTATTGGGTAGGCTTAAAGATTGAGGGTCTCTGTACTTATGATATTGCTTGATACTTTTGACAATTTCTTCTGATATGTCCTGTTCTGTTACTACATAGAAAGGAACTCCTCGACGATCCCAGTAATAACGTTCAACAGCTAATTTTTCTAATGTCCTTTTAGTTTTTAACTTTTCAGAAGGCTTAACATGAATAGCAACAGGGCCCGATTCCAACGTTAGAAGGAAATCTGTTGTATATACGTGATCCACCTTATTCAAGGTGTACTTCACTTCTAAGCTATCAGCTATTTGCTCTACTTCTTGGATAGGTAGTAGCGGATACTGTTCACGGATATCTAGAACAAGAGGATTAGAATCAATAAGATAGAAAAACTTCGCCTCTAACTTAGACATCATGTGATGGACCCTACCGACGGTCCACGAGTACTCCCGTAGACGTTGGCCATCACTCGGAACATCACGAATTCCAAGAAAGGGCACATACTCAAGCCCAGTTTTACTTGAAAGCTGATTTTTTTCCCATTGAACTGCTAGTTTTTTAACATTTCGCCTATTTAAAGCCATAGAAATACCTCCCTACAGGCAAAAGGGTGCTTGACGGGCTAGGAAGGTAGAGAGATACTAGAAGCGCTAACCGTAGTATTTACTACAAACCGAGCCCGGATCCAGAATACTGTTTTCGGGTTTGTTCTTTTTAGAGCATCTTAAAGTTGTGCCTCACCTCCTAATTACCCAATACTTTTTCTTTTGAACGCCCATGAGGGAAATCATTGATAGCAATATCCTTCCCTTCCTTAAGCCCAAGGGCCACAGCAATTCTATGGCTCTGGCCACGTAAGCACTTATTTTTCCCTGATAGAACCTGATATACCAATGCAGGAGAGAAGCCATTCTCTTTGGCCCAGGAGCTAATTGAAATTCCCCACTGTTCAAATTCATGTCGAACTTCTTTTGGAGTACTCTTGGTCATGGCATATACTGAATTAACAAGAAATGTTTTGAAATAATACGTAGAAGCCCCCATAAATGCAAAGTATTGTTAACAACAATGTAAACGATAGTTTTGGTACACGCCTAAGAAATGAAAGAACACGGCTTAAGTTAAATCAAACACAGCTTGGCAACATTGGAGAGGTCTCACGTGTTACTCAAGCTCTTTATGAAGCCGATGAGAGAAGCCCTAACGCAGAATATTTAATGAAAATCGGAAGCGTTGGGGTCAGGCTAGATTATTTGCTCAACGAGCAATATCTAAACAACATTTCAGAAGGTGAGATCCTTGAATCATCAACTCTTGGACAAGTCTATTCAATTGTGGATCATCATTGTCGAGACAATCAGGGGGTTCTACTTGATGTTGGTTTCAGGCGAAGGGTGTTTGAAGAAATTTGCGACTTAATTCAATCTGAAGGGAAATTACCTGATGATCTAAGGATCCAGGACATTCTTAGGAAATCTGCATGAATCAAGATGATACATACTCATCAAGGAGCGACCTACCTAAAATCCAGCTCTTCACTTGGTTACTAACCAATGGTCCATTACATTTCTTTTTTTTAAAAATTACTCGTTTCCTATTCAGGCATTCAGAAGAGAGAGATCCCCCATCTTTGTTCGAACGTGCTTTCATTGCATCAGAGCGAAAATACAAACGTGGTTCTATGGCAAAAAAATCCTGTTTCTCTCAAATGGATAGACTAATTAGAATAGGAAGACTGAAACCTGAAGACTCGAGGATATTAGCTTTCTGCGGCTACTTAGATGAACCCATTCAGAGGTTTCGATGGAGAATAAAAGAACTACTTTTTGTTGCCATTGCCTCTGTTTGTCTTGTTTCGTCAATACTCGGCTGGCTGCAGCTTTCATACCTATTATTTTCATCAAGCATTCCGTTCTTAACAGCATTGCTATTTTCACTAGGTACTTTTTTCTTCATTACTGGCGTAACCTATCCGGGGCTAAAAATTATGGTAGAGCCCATCCTACTAATGTCAAAGTTGAAGAAGGAACTATCTGCCCCTTTTAAGGCTTTATAAACGATCGAACCAACAAGGTGCACGTCACTCTATAACAGAGTAAGCATCCTCCCAGCTTCCGCTTTGTGCCAATAACAGACATAGTAATCACGAGCAGAAACAGCAAAAGGGAAAAACAGCAGCTGCTGCTTCCCTGTCTTTTTCCTAGTGAAGGCGAGTAACTTTATCTATCTATGTTTCACTGGTAATGAGTTTGTATTTAGCATGGTGCTATAACCTCGCCAATACCATCACGCCCAAATAACCTATTGTGTATGCAATCAGGAGCCAATGGAAAAACTTAAGGTAGGTGATGAACGTCAGTTCTGATAGTTTACTCAGTGCAATGACACCGGCAGCAGAACCAATGATCAGCATAGAACCACCAACACCCACAGCATAAGTTAGTCCCAACCAATCAGCCCTCTCCATCTCGATACCGGACTTAAGAATAGCTGCCGTAAGAGGTACGTTATCAACTAAGGCTGAGAGTATTCCAACGAAATAGTTAGCCATGTACGTAGGCATCAGTTGATACAGCTGGAGCAGAGTATCCAGAACAGACAACTCTTTTAGCATACCTACAAGTAGCAACACGCCTAAAAAGAACAGCAGAGTATCAAACTCAATCTCGCGCACGTACTCCAGCACGTTCGGTTTCGACTCACTTTTATAGATCATCCGATGAACCATGAACATCAAAGACAGACCAAACAGGAAGGTAAGCACCGGCGGTACCGCAAAAAGCACGCTAAACAATAAAGTACTGATAATAGTTAACAGAAACAGAGCCGCTATAGCCTTATCAGCCAACGCTATAGGGCGTTTGAATTTAGGCAGTTCAACCTGATCACTATTACCCCACATCAGTAACAGCGCGAGAACAATCACCCCAGCCACAGCAGGGCCAATCAGTAAAAACAGGTTCGTAATCGTGACCTTATCCGCAAGGAAGATCATCAAGGTCGTTACATCACCGGTAATCAGAGAAACACCACCTGAATTCACAGCAAACACTATCAAAGCTGCAAACTTCAGTGTTTGTTTGGTATCCAGTTTCAATGATGCCAAGAGTGACATCATGATCAATGAAGCAGTGATATTGTCTGCTAACGAAGAGAACAGCAGAGCAAGCAGAGCCATAAGAATCATCAATGACCGCATGTTCAGCTTCTCAGGCAAAAGCCGGTATACCAACTGAGTAATCAGACCCTTCGCATTCAGGTAGGCAACAAAGGTCATTGCCGCCATTAAGAACAGCCATAACGTTGCTATTTCCAGCAAGTTCTCGTTCAAGCCTTCCTTTAAATGCTCAGTTCTATGTTCAGGAAAGATGAACGCAAGAATCCAAACCAGAGTACCTATGAACAAAGTAGACTTGGCTTTGTTGAGGTGTATGACATCCTCAATGATGATGAGTAAGAACGCCAGAGCGATCAGAGATAAAAGAATTACAGTCATGTTAATGCTATCAGCCAGAAATATGGGGAGGAGTCATCACAATCCCAATGCCGATGATACACATTGGAACATACTCTCGGCGTTAGGCAGGGCCAGTTAGAATTATTAGAATGAAAAAGGCCCTGCATATTAATATGCAGGGCAAACCCACGAGCGAGCATGGACGCAAGAATTACTTAAGAAATACTTCCATGACAGAGGTATTTTATTTCCAGGTACTCTTCAATACCGTATTTCGAGCCTTCACGACCCAAACCGGACTCTTTTATTCCACCAAACGGCGCAACTTCCGTAGAGATCAATCCTTCATTAATCCCTACCATGCCGTACTCTAGAGCCTCTGAGACACGCCATACACGCGCATTATCCCGAGCATAAAAATAGGCTGCCAGACCATAAGGGGTGGTATTAGCTAGTTCAATAACTTCCTGCTCTTCGTCAAAAGGTATCACCGTCGCGATAGGCCCGAAGATCTCTTCCTGGGCGATTCGCATACGATTATTAACCTTAGTCAAAACCGTTGGCTCAAAGCCAGCGTTTAAGTTTTCAGCTGCCTGACCACCAATGCTAACCTCAGCCCCTGAAGCGATAGCTTCATCCACCAACGACTGAACTTTTGCTTGCGCTCGTTGATCGATAAGAGGACCGATAGTGACACCGGACTCAGTACCGTTACCGACAGTCAAAGAGGCAACCGCATCGGTTAGTTTGCCAACAAAGTCATCGTAGACACTGCGCTGTACAAAGATCCGGTTAGTACAAACACAGGTCTGTCCGGCATTACGGAATTTAGAGATCATAGCCCCACTCACCGCTGCATCTAAATCCGCATCATCAAAGACGATAAAGGGCGCATTTCCCCCCAATTCCAGGGAGACTTTTTTAACCTGTGCGCCGCACTGCTGTGCGAGTAACTTACCGACTGGTGTAGAGCCAGTGAAAGATAGTTTTCTGATACGGCTATCTTCGCACAACAGCTGACCTATCGCCGGTGCATCAGTGCTGGTCACAACATTAAACACGCCAGGCGGCACACCTGCTTGCTCCGCCAGTTCAGCCAGCGCCAACGCGCATAGTGGCGTAAGTTCCGACGGCTTAACCACCACTGCACAACCGGCCGCCAGCGCCGGTGCAACCTTTCGGGTAATCATAGCGATTGGGAAGTTCCATGGCGTAATAGCAGCAACGACACCCACCGGCTGTTTCACTACCAACAGTCGCTTATCCTTACCATGAGCAGGTATCACATCGCCGTATACACGCTTAGCCTCTTCGGCGAACCACTCAACGAATGATGCACCATAGACAACCTCCCCCCGAGCCTCTGCCAGAGGCTTACCTTGCTCAGACGTCATCATCAGCGCCAGATCTTCCTGCGCTTCGAGTATCAGTTCATACCAGCGACGCAGCACTGAGGCGCGCTCTTTTGCAGTCTGCTCTCGCCAAGCAAGCTGAGCCAGACTCGCGCTATAGATCGCCTTATCTGTATCCGCAATACTTAGATCCGCGACCTCAGCAAGCGGCGCTCCTGTCGCAGGATTACTGACAACAAAGGTTTTGCCACTCTCAGCGTCACACCACTGACCATTAATATATCCCTGAGTCTTCAATAGCTCTGCATTATTCAGTTGCATAACCTGCTCCTTAAAACACAATTTTCTCTAGTGCTACACGCAGCGGCTCCGGCAGTGCTGTTGGGCGCTGCGTTTGCTTATCGACATAGACATGAATGAAGTGTCCCTGGGCAGCGGGCTGATCTTCCCCTTCTTTGAACAAACCCACCTCATATCTGACCGAGCTGTTGCCGATCCGGGTGACCGTCAACCCTGCGGTAATGATTTCAGGAAAAGCCAGGCTTTTTTTGTATTTACACTGTGTTTCCACTACCAGACCGATCACCTCGCCCTGATGGATATCTAACACTCCCTGATCGATCAGATAACGGTTCACAACTGTATCGAAGTAACTGTAATACTGAACGTTATTCACATGACCGTAGATGTCATTATCCATCCAACGAGTTTGAATACTCAGGGTATGCTTATAGTCACCCAGCACTTCAGGTGAATGATGTTGCTGTGCATTTGCCATATTTTGGTTACCACGCTGCCTGATAGATTTTGAGTGCATCCTCTTGAGTCACCTCACGAGGGTTATTACCTAGTAAACGGGTCTGCTTCATCGCTTCTTCAGCCAGCATCGGCAACGCGCTTTCTTCAATACCGTAATCCCGTAAACGCACCTCTCCCAAAAGATCTCTGTTTAATTGAGCCAGGGCTTCAATAAACTGGTCGCTACGCTCAGCTGAATCACTTATCTGCGCCATATCCGGGAACACGATGGGTGCCAGCTCAGCATACTTCTGAGCACAAACTGCCTGGTTAAATTGCATCACATGGGGTAGCACCAGTGCATTGGTAAGGCCGTGTGACAAGTGGTAGATACCACCCAGTGGATAGGCCAGTGCATGCACTGCTGCAACCGGCGAATTAGCAAATGCTTGGCCGGCCAACATAGATCCCAGCAGCATCTCTGAGCGGACATCCAGGTCACTACCATCCATCACCGCCTGGCGGATATTCCCCCCTAGCAGCTCCAATGCCTTACAGGCGAACAGGTCAGAAATACCGTTATGGTTAGGATTAACTGATGTATATGCCTCAATTGCATGAACCATCGCATCAATACCGGTTGTCGCGGTGATCATGGCTGGTAGTCCAACCGTCAGTTCGGCATCCAGTACCGCCAGATCAGGCAGCAAGCGTGGTGATACAACACCTTTTTTCTCGGTCTCACCTACGGTGATGATTGACACAGCCGTCACCTCGGAACCGGTGCCGGAGGTGGTTGGAATCTGAATCAAAGGCAGGCGTGTGCCTTTCACCAGATTCACACCATAAATCTCGTCCAACCGCTCTTCACCCTTAGCCAGCAAAGCAACTAACTTGGCAACATCCAGAGAGGAACCGCCCCCCAAACCAATAATGGCTTCAGCTTGAGTATCGATAGCATACTGAGTTGCTTGTTCGACAATACGTTGTGCCGGATCAGCTTGTACCTGATCATATACCGCAACTTCAACCTGATTGGCTTGTAACGCCTCAACCACCGGTTGTAACAGCCCAACAGCCACAATGCCCGGATCAGTCACCAGAAGGGCTTTCTGATAGCGGTTGCTGGAACAATAAGCACCCAGGTCCTGAATCGCACCGGGTTTACAAATCAGTCCATGGGACGAATAAAAGCTGAATGCATTCATGCTACATCCTCCTGCTTAAATGAGCTGGCAGCGGTTACAGAACCACGCTCAATGGAGTAAACCTGATCCACCAGGTCCGCCGAATGGCTGTAATCAGATTCCGATAACAGTACCGACATCCCTTCATCTTTCAGGGTGTGTAATACACTGGCCAGACGACGGGATAATGCTGGCGCAACCCCTTCGAACGGTTCATCCAGCAGCAACAGACGACTGCCGGTGATCATCGCCCGCGCCAGGGCAACCAGTTTCTGCTGTCCGCCAGACAGCTGCAGCGCTTTACGATCGGCAAAACCTTCCACCTCGGGCATCAGCTCATAAACCCAAGCCAGTCGTGCTTCAGCGTCCGGCAGTCGGGCCGCCCAGGCCGGCACCAGAATGTTCTCCTCCACGGTCAGTGTCGGTACTAGTTGCCGATCTTCTGGCATGTAGCCGACTTTAGATTCCGCTCTGATATGGGAAGGCAAAGCAGTCATATCTTTACCATCAATGCTGAGAACGCCATCGGTAGGCTGCAACAGTCCCATAACTGTCCGCATCAGCGTGGTTTTACCCGCACCATTCCGGCCAATCAGCCCCACCATAGTTCCGGTCGGAACCTCAAGGGTAACGTCTCGCAAAATAGGCGTGCCTGCGATCTCGGTATTAATCGACTCAAGCTTAAGCATTTACCACCTCCTGAGAGTAACTGATCTCCAAATGGTGACCGGTTACTAACTCCTGTACTTTATCGTCGCTCATCACTTCAGCAGTTGGCCCATCCGCCAGGACCCGACCATCGTAGAACGCCATTAGACGGGTGGCGTAACGAGCAATCACCTCCATATCGTGCTCAACGAACAACACTGCCGCACCGGATTTTCTTACCTCCTGCATCACCGTATCCATCAGGTCGAACTTATCGTCGATAGCAACACCTGAAGTCGGTTCATCAAGCAGTAGTAGTTCCGGTTCACCGAGCATTGCCAGAGCAATATCCAGCAGTTTTCTGACGCCCTGAGGCAGCGTCATTACCTTCTCATCCCTATATTCAAGAATGTGATACGCGCTGAGCAGAGCTTCTGCACGCTCGATGCGAGCCTTGGTCTGAAGCGGTTTGATCAGGGAAAGAAAGGAACCCTGTTCAACCATACCGATCGCAATCAGCACGTTATCCAGCATGGTCAAATCTGGAAACAACTGAGCCACCTGAAATGATCGGCATATACCTTCGCGCATAACTTCGCGAGGTGATTTACCAACGATATTTCTACCATGCAGCAGGATCTCACCACTGCTGGGGGGCAGATAGCCAGTCACCATATTAATAAAAGTTGTTTTCCCAGCGCCGTTAGAACCAATCACGCCGACAATTTCACCGCGATTAATTTCAACATTGATATCCGCTGCTGCGGTCACCGCTCCAAAGTTACGTGCCAACGCACGGGTTTCAAGAAGTGCACTCATGATGAAGTCCTCCCAGTGAAGCGCTCAACCAAAGACCAGATACCTTTTGGCAGATACAGAATGATGGCCAACAGGGCGATACCCAGGATCATTTGCCACGTATAAGGTGAAATCTGGAAGGCGTAAGTACGCAGCAGCTCGAACATGGTCGCTCCCAGTACCGGTGCCGCAACGTGACCTGTCCCCCCCATAAGAGCGATGAATACAAACTCACCTGAAGTGGTCCAGTAGGCCATCTCAGGATCAATGTGTCCGGCAGCCAATGCAGTAATAGCGCCACCCAAGCCTGCCATAGCCGCAGCCAGCAGATACTTGATATAGATAACCTTCTTCACCGAGACGCCCAGATACTCTACCCGGATCTCATTCTCACGCACGGCTTCTCCGGCAAACCCCATTGGCGAACGGAAATAACGCCATACAAACGCAGCCACGACCATCGTTGCCACCACGGCGATACTGTATGGCAACAACTGTGCACTGGCATCAACTGGTGCCCAGCCGAACAGCTTTGGCGGCAGAACGTTATACCCGTCAGAGGATCCGAAAGAAGTGCTCTTGACCAGCACGCCATAAAGGATCATGGAAAATGCCATAGAGAACATGGCAAAGAAAATGTCCCGGTAACGGCACAGCAGCAGTCCGATCACTGCCGCCAGCGCAACGCAAACAGCAATTGCCATCGGGATCAGCAGCAGCGCTTCCTGGGTTTCAAAATAGTCCCCTGCAATCCCTACCACATAAGCACCCAGGCAGTAATAAAGCCCTTGACCGAAAGAGACTAGACCCGCCCGCATCAGCAGTAAAAGCCCCAGTACTACCAGGCCCTTGGCCATCGCCAGAGTCAGAAGAAAGCTGAGCCACCCAGGCATCAAAAAACCGGCTATCAGCATCGTAATAACGCTGATGGGTAATAAAATTTTTGCATATTTCATGTCAGATTTTCCTCGCTGTGGCAATTGCAAATAGCCCCTGAGGTCGGAACGCCAGTACTAGCGCCATCACACCATAGATAACGAACAGCTCAGCATCTGGATACAAGTGAACCGATGCGGCTCGGGCCATGCCAACAATCAGTGCTCCTACCAGTGCACCACCGACACTACCCAGACCGCCGATAACAACAACAGCAAACGCCAACACTATGACCTCAACGCCGATACCCGGCATCACGGAAATACCTGGCGCAGTCAGAGACCCGGCCAGGGCACCCAGCACAGCACCAATGACAAAGGTTACGGTAAACATCCGAGTCACATTGATACCCAGAAACGCTGCGGTATCACGGCTGTGAATCACCGCCTGTAACAACTTACCCTGACGGGTGCGGTTCAACCCCCACCACAGCATGAAGCCAATCGACGCGGAGACCGCAATCAGTACTAGGTCATAGTTAGAGAAAGACAAACCGGCCAGCTTAGTACGGCCTAGCATGGTATAAGGCTGGTAAGCAAAGTAGGCATCAACGCCCCAGATAAGCTTGATGACATCTTCTAGTACCAGCAGAATTCCATAAGTCACAAGAATCATGACCACTTCATCTCGGCCATACATAACCCGCAGAATGCCTCGCTCAATCAGTAAGCCCACCACGATGCCACTCAGCAGCGCAGCGCCCAGCAATAACAGATAACCCCCCCAGGGTGGATACCCTCCGGCGAAGTAGAGCCCTACAAGTGAGGCTCCAGCATAAGCACCTATCGCGTAGAAGCTACCATGCGCCATATTCAGAATTTTCATGACACCGTAGATCAACGTCAGTCCTGCTGCGATCACAAACAGCCAGGAAGCATAAATAACGCCATCCATCAGCATCGCCATAAGCAACGTCATAAGATAAATCTCGTTTTAACTAGTAAAGAAGAGCGCCGGAGCATCGCTCCGGCGCGAAGGGACATTAGTTACACTGAGCGCCAGGCATACCCTGTTTAATCCAATCAATGCCTTTAACGCCTTCTGGCGGGTTGACGCAATCGGCCGGGTAACGACGAATATCGGTCACACTAGGCTCACCACCATTAAGGGCGTAACGACCGTAAACCATCTCCATGGAAGCCTGGTGACCTTTACCGCGGTTCATAGATACTTTACCGCCAGGGCCTTCGTACTCCAGATATTCAAACGCGCTTGCAACGTCTTCCGTTGTCGGCGAGCCCTGAACCGTTTCAGCAGCCTTCTCGTTAGCCAGTTTCAAGCCCAGTAGGGCCTGAACCATTTTGTATGCAGGATAAGTAGGCGGAGTACCGAAACGCTCTGTATATGCCGCACGGAACCAGCGGTTCATCTCGTTATCAGGCGCGAATACACCAAACGGTCCACGCGCACCGAGCACAGTACCTTCCGGAATCTGCTCAGACAGACGGTACATAGCACTTTCACCAGTGGTTAGCAGCACTGTCTGGTCATCAAACAGACCACGAGCAGAGCCCTGCAGCAGGAACGCCTCCATATCACCACCCCAGAAAGATGAGTGGATGACATTGGCAGAGTTCACCATCAGTGATGAAATTTCCGCACCGTACTGTCCAGCGTAGATTTTAGGGAACTGCTCGGTGGAGACATCCACCTCAGAAGAAAGGTTTTTCAGCGAGCCAAGGAAATCGTCCCAGGACTCATGGCCAAATGAGTAATTCTGGTTAATTCCCGAAACGCTTTCGACATCGCCCATTGTGTCTTTAACGTACAGAGCAGCCGCGACGTTATCCATCGTTGCAGTCGGGCCAGTACGGAAAACATACTTGTAATCCTGATCTTCAAATACTCGCGGAGTACCACAGTCAAACAACACAGTCAGGGTTTTCAATTGTTCAGCAACAGCAGGAACCGCCAGACAGTCGCCCGATGAGATATAGCCCACAACGGCATCGACACCTTCGCGCTCAACCAGGTTACGGTACTCTGCGGTTTGTTTAGTCGCGCCACCCGCTTCATCAATGTACACAGGCTTTAACATCTCGCCGTTAATACCCTTGGTATTGTATGGCGCAGGTAAAGTCCCGCTATTGATCGCTTCGATAGTAAGATCAGCAGCATTCTTAGCAGGAACACCGAATGGACCTGCAGCGCCGCCGGACAGGAAGGTCACAAGACCAAGCTTGTATTCATCATCAGCAGCGAAAACTGGTTGTGTGACGGTAGCGGTTAGCAGCAAACCCGCTAAAGCAGAAGGCGTTTTTAGTGATTTAAACATTATTATGCCTCAAAGGTTTTAATTATTGTTGTGACAGAAAAAATCTGTACATTTCCTTTGAGCAACAGCTATGCCAACAAACAAAATCAACAATAACCAATTGTTTTTAATGAATATTTTTAAAAAACAATGATGGTGACTGTAAGATCATGAGCGCTACACGCTCAGAGCCGAGCGCCACCGCTGAGCGGTCAGCGCTCAAACCAGCTGCTATTGATCGGACTGAGGATAGTAGATACGCCAGTCACCCAGCATATGAGTAGCAGGAGGGAAGGCGGTATTCGGCATCGTCACTCCGATGGCGATCACTTGCTGCAATTGATGCTTTTCAGCATCCATAAATGAGGTGAAGCCTTGCGGATCCTCCGGCAGCGATATTGTTAGCTGTTGCAGAGCAGAGCGAATCTCATCATCTTTGGCATCCACTCCCACCTCAGCCATAACATTCGCAATCGCCAACATGCCGGAATATGCACCTTCAGCCGCATACGAGGGGTAGCGCCCGCTAAGTGCTTTAAAACGTTTAATAAACCACTGATTGTACTTGGTATCCGGCCAGTTATTATGATGCCTTGAAGAAAGAATCAGTCCATCCGGCATATCGTCGCCCAAGGCTGCCAGGACATCGTAATTACTGCCCGTATCAAAATTAGCAAAACGTGCATGCCTGAACAGATGAGTCTGATTCGCCTGTCTGACAAAGGCAATCAGATCTCCACCCCAGAGTGAATTGACAATCAGATCTGTCGGCTTTTCCAGCAAAGCTTTCAGATAAGGCGTATAGTCTGACTCATACAAGCGCGGCCACAGCGCCGTGACGATTTCAAAATCCACACCTTTCTTCTCCAGAGAGGTTCTCAGATCCTGCCAGGTCTGATAGCCGTAATCGTAGTCCGGGCCTATGTATGATATGCGTAACGGTTGATCAGCCTTAATAGCTTTAAATTTTTCCTTGATGTAGCTCGCGGCGGCATGCATGGACTGCTGGGTATTATTGTTCACTCTGAAGTAATACGGCGAGACATTGGTGCCGGTCAGTTTTGAGGATGCATGATCAGTGCCGATAAAGAATGCCTTTTCATCCTCAGCAACCTTCGCTACCTGCAAGGCGATATTTGAATTCACCACACCACAAATAAAACGGGCTTTATCTTTACGGATAAAATCTCGCGCCAGTCGGGTCGCCTTAGAAGCTTTTGAACTACTGTCAGCGATCAGTACCCGAATAGGCGGATATTCTACAGACTGCATCTCAAGCCATTCAAAGGCCAGACGGATTCCAACTGCACTATCCTGGCCATAAAGTCCACTCCGCCCTCCCAATGGGAATAGACACCCCACCTTAACCGTCGCATCTTTATCGCTAGCCCCCAGAGCAAACTCAGACGCCCAGGTTGACGGAGACAGCGCCAGCAACAATAGCACCCAGCGAATCATAGAAAATCCTCTAACTGCAAGCGCTGAATTCTCCGCTTCAACGCATGCCTAGAAATACCCAGTTTTTCTGCCGCCAACCCTTTGCGCCCTCCGGCTTCTTCCAGAGCATTGAGGATCAACTGACGTTCCCGGTTTTCTAGATCTTCGGTATAACTGTTTTCATAAGCGGGATCGGCCCCCTTGCTAAGATATTCCTCAGGCAGTAGATTCAGAGAAACCGTGCGACCGGGATTGAGAATGGTTAATCGCTCAACCAGATTCTTAAGCTCACGAACATTGCCCGGCCAGGTATAATTGAGCATCTCCTGTAGTACATCCGATTCCCAACGGTTAGCTTCAACCCCTTCCAGCCGTGCAAAACTCTCACTGAAATAGGACACAAGTAAAGGAATATCTTCCCGTCGCACCGACAGCGGTGGCGCCTCAATCGGCAGTACATTCAGACGGTAGTAGAGATCCTGTCGAAATGTTCCCGCTTCAACCTCATCTTGCAAAGAGCGATTAGTTGCTGCAACAACAAACACATCAGCATTTCTTTCTCTACCAGCACCGATGGGCCTGTAGGACCTGTTCTCCAAAAAGCTCAGTAGTTTTGCCTGTAAGCTAACAGGCAGCTCACCAATTTCATCCAGAAACAAGGTACCACCGTTGGCCAGCTCTATTAGCCCGGAGCGACGCTGATTTGCCCCGGTATATGCCCCCCGCTCAGCACCAAACAACTCTGCTTCGATCAATTGCTCAGGTAACGCAGCACAGTTCACCTCAATAAAAGGCGCATCACCAAAACGGATATCGTGTAAGCCTTTTGCGATCAGAGATTTGCCGGTGCCAGATGGTCCAGTAATCAATACCGTCTTACCGGCACTTCTGCCAACCTGCTCGATCTCTCTTTTCAGCTTTGCTATGGCCGGACTGCTGCCAACCAAACCGCTAGGACTGTGGCTTTTACCGCGTAAAAACTGTAACTCTTTCACCATCCTAACCTGTTCAGCACTACGCCGGATCAGGATCACCAGCTCGTCCACATCAAAAGGTTTAGTTATATAATCGAGCGCCCCCTCTTTCACAGCCTTGACCGCCGCTCGGGTATCACCATGGGCAGAGATCATGATCACAGGAATATCCGGGTGCTGAGTTTTGAGCTGCGACAGAATATCCAGCCCCGAGCTATCGGGTAATCCCAGATCAAGCAGAATAACATCCGGGCTGGTCTCTGCTGTTTTCTCCAGTCCTTCCTGACCAGTAAAAGCGCCGGTGACTTCAATCTGCTCATCACTCAGAGAAAAGCTCAGACTCCGAACAAGATTGCGCTCATCGTCAATCATAAGCACAGAAATATCCTTACTCATCAGACTCTCCCCCTATAGCTTTGGGTAATTGCAAGCTCACAGTCGTTCCCTGTCCCTCCTCGCTGGTAATAATCAGCTGTCCATTATTATTGTGGATAAGCGCATTACAGATAGCCAACCCCAGCCCAGTACCTGCCGACTTTGTGGTAAAGAAGGGCTCAATGATGTGCGGCATAACATCTTTTGGAATCCCGGTGCCACTGTCACTGATTATCACATCTTCACAATCAAATTTTTCAGTGCAGCGGATCAGCAGTATTCCACCATCCCGTCTCATCGCCTGAATGGCATTCAGCATAAGATTCATTAGTACTTGCCTTAACTGCCCATCATCGATCCAGACCTCTGTTGCTGCAGGACACTCAATGCGGATAGTCACGTTATTTTCCCGGGCTGATGCACTCAGCAAGGTCGCCATACTTTCAAGTAGCTCGGATAAATTCAGTAATT
The DNA here is from genome assembly GCA_033852115.1 of Cellvibrionaceae bacterium. Classification (GTDB taxonomy): domain Bacteria; phylum Pseudomonadota; class Gammaproteobacteria; order Pseudomonadales; family Cellvibrionaceae; genus JAWSVE01. The sequence goes on from JAWSVE010000002.1 coordinate 429,581, forward strand.
CAGCCTTTGGCTCTCTTGGCCGGGCATAATCAAGCAAGTTTTCAATTACATCATTCATCCGATCAATCTCGTCCTCTAGCATATTCAACATATCCCGATTGACCGGATCTTTCTCTCGCTTGGTAAGAGCAACAATCGTAGTTTTTATAGTGGTAAGAGGGTTACGTATATCGTGCGCCAAGCCAGCAGCCAACTGACCTAACGACGCCCGCCTCTCTATTTCGAGGGTTGAAGTTATAAAGCCCTTAAGCTGCATACGCATAGTTTCGATCGCTGTCGCCAGCTTATCCATTTCAAGGCTAGTGGACTGTTTTACAGGACTATCAAGATCACCTGCGGCAACCTGTTCAACGCTTTTGACAATTGAATCAACCTGCTGATTCAGTTTTTTAGAAATATTGAAATGCAGTAGTAGCAAGCCGACCACTGTACACACTACTAGAACTATCAACCAGATTCGCATCTGCTCAATCGGGGTTGATACCAGGCCATGATTTTGTAATAAAAGCAATGACCAACCAGGTAAGATCTCTCTTTGAAAGCTAGAAAATTTAGCTTCAATAGGCTGCCCAACTACATCGTAAGTTTGACCACTCGAAACCCTAAGCACAGAACGGTAAGTGTGTGGCTGATCCAACCCCTTCATCATCTCAGTGATGGAATTAAATCGTATAATCAGACCAATACTCGGCGCTTCAACCTGTCGCCCATGAAAGTTTACTTGGCTTTTCATAAGGATATAGGGTGGATGTTCCCAACTGCGGGTCGACGGATCGCTCAACGCAACACCCTCGAAAATAATTCCTGCATTCAGCTCATCAAGTACAAGATCATCTGGAAAGGTCCAGCTCAGCTCACCGCTCTTACCAAAAAAGGCGATACCATAGATAGAACTATCATCTGTCTGAAGTCGTAACAGGTCTTCCATTTCAATTGAAAGCAGCCTGCTTCCTTCATGCTCAAACAGACCAGGATCAGTAAATTGATCAGCAAGCGCTGCTATTTCGTAACCTCTCTCACGAAGAAACACTCTCATCTCATTTTGAGTCGCAGCCATACGAGTAGCTAGCTGTTCATCAGTGATCTGAGAAACCAATTGCATTGTGTAATAGTTGTAAAGTGCAGCAAAACTGATAAGCGGAATTAACGCAACGGCTAAAGAAAGAAGTAGATACTTAGAAGAAAGACGTTGGGACATCATAAAATGCTTTTCTCATTACTGACTTCTCAGTATTCAGTTCTTTGGGGGTATGAAATCCTTTCCATTTGTATACAGCAAAAATAGGGCCAACTATTTTCCCTCTTTTTTATAGCATGCAAGCTTAATATAGCTCACCTATGAGCGGTTTTCGCTCATAGGTGAGGCCTTTGAGCGATAAGCGCTCACATACATATAGAGAAATTAGTTGGCTAATGTCCGCTAATGGCACAAAGCAGACATGCTTGAATAGAGTAATTCCGATGTAATCAATAGTATTAAGTAGTTCATTTAACTATTCAAAGGCGATAAAAGACCTCAGTTTAATGAACTTCCATGTGAGCCAGCTTCACGACTTTATTATCTACTTCACGACTTTATTAAACAGTTCATGACTTTAATAGTTAGTTCACAACTTTATTACCTGCTTACAGGCGTGCGTATTTGTGTGGTGAGGATTATCGAAGAATAAATAGGACACCCATAAATTTTACATTTCTTCCACTCTGCTGTAAAGTTCGCCACCATGACGATAAACCGCGAATCGCAAGTTAGCTTAGACGCCACCCCGTTTTATCACTGTTATGTGCGCTGTGTGAGGCGTGCGTATTTGTGTGGTGAGGATTATGAGACGGGTGAAAACTTTGATCACCGTAAGCAGTGGCTTGTGTCGCGCTTGCGGTTTTTGTCGTATGTGTATGCGATAGATATTTGTGCCTATGCGGTAATGAGTAATCATTACCATGTGGTGCTGCATGTTGATAAGGCACGTGCTGATGAATGGTCACAGCATGAAGTGGTTGAGCGGTGGTTGCAGTTGTACAAAGGCCATATGCTCGTTGACCGCTGGATGACGGAGCCTGCGGCTTTGGATGAAGCGTCACTCGATGTGGTACATGACATTATCGAAGAGTGGCGCGAGCGCTTATCGAGCATTAGTTGGTTTATGCGCGGTGTAAATGAAAAAATCGCGCGTATGGCGAACGAAGAAGACGGTATTAAAGGGCGTTTTTGGGAAGGCCGCTTTAAAAGTCAGGCGCTGTTGGATGAAGCTGCTGTATTAAGCTGCATGGCGTATGTCGATCTGAACCCTGTACGTGCAGGGATGGTGGATGACTTAATCGATAGTGATTTTACGTCGATCCAACAACGTTTATTTGATTATGTAAAATACAAGGCGATTAAAAACAAAGACGAAAAGCGTTTAACTAAGCAGGTAAATGAACAGCGACAACTAAAAACTGATCTGGATCTAGAGAATTTACCTGAAGCGTCACTAATGCCTTTTGATGGAAGCGCGCATACCGATATCCATGCGGCCTTGCCATTTACTCGCGAAGATTATTTTGATTTAGTGGATAAGACCGGTCGTGTTATTCGAGAGGATAAGCGCGGGTTTATCCAATCTGAGATTCCTACGCTGATTAGTCAGCTCAATATTAACCCCAACCAATGGATTGAGCATATTCAATCCTTCTCTAAACGCTATGCGCACTGCGTCGGCGAAAGTGACAATATTCTTAATTTTGCTGCCTATAATAACAAAGCGTGGTGCAAGGGGCTAAGCTGTTCACGTCAGTTGTATGAAGGGGTGGGATAAATAGCCCCTTTTGATCAAAAATAACGACAATAATACTACTGTAAATTTCTCGAGCGGGCTTGTATCGACATGCCTCGACGTTCGAATCGCTTTCGGCGTCGATAAGGGAAAGTATCTTCAACCACACCGTCTGACACCTGGTCTTGAATCTTTTTCCAATATTGATAATCGTACAAATCAGAATGACGGCTCTCAAAGGCATCCCGCGCTTTCTGATTGCCAGCAAAAAAGAGTGGGAACTCTTCTGGAAAAATATCGTTGTCATGTACTGCAAAAGTTGGTGATGGGGAAAACTCATCGAAGTCATCGCGGGCGGGCGGGATACGACGGAAATTACACTCGTCCATCGTCGCAATTTCGTCATAATCGTAAAACACAACGCGACCGTGACGGGTTACCCCAAAGTTTTTTAGAAGCATATCCCCTGGGAAGATATTTGCTGCGGCTAGCTCTTTAATACAGTTACCGTACTCATCCATCACGTCAACAATTTGTTCATCGGTGGCTTTGTTTAAATATAAGTTAAGTGGCGTCATGCGACGCTCGATGTACAAGTGCTTTACGATCAGTACTTTTTCTGTCAGCTCTATTTTCGAAGGCGCAAGCGTTAATAGCTCCTCAATCAGCTCTTCGCTAAAACGGTTGCGATAAAAAATAAAATTGGTGTATTCCTGAGTGTCGGCCATGCGCCCGGCTCGGTCGGAGCGGGATACAAGTTTGTATTTTTCACGCACAATTTTCTCGGTTACATTTTTTGATGAGCCGAATTTGTCTTTAATGATTTTAAACACTACATCGTATGACGGCAGCGTGAACACTGTCATTACCATACCCTTGATGCCTGGAGCGATGATAAATTTATCGTCGCTGTGTTTTAAGTGGTTAAGAATATGCCGATAAAACGCGGTTTTACCGTGTTTGTTGAAACCAATCGCGTTATATATTTCTAGGATGTCTTTGTTGGGCATCAAGGTGCTAATGAAGCGCACGAAACGAGAGGGTATAGGCGCATCGACCATGAAGTAAGAACGGGTAAAGCTGAAAATAATACTGACGTCATCGGGTTCGAAAATAACGGTATCGACAAATACACCCTTGCCTTCGTTATTGAGTAACGGCAACACGATGGGGAGATAGCGCCCTTTTATCACCGCTCGACCGACGAGATAGGCACCTTTATTACGGTAGAAGATCGATTCCAGCATATCAATTCGAACTTCTTCCGGTGTGCCGGTAAAGTTTTCCAAAATATTTTCGCGAATAGCGCGGACTATATTCGCGATGTCACGTTTTTTATTTTCCCAGGGCACTGAAAACTCGAAGTCGTCTAGAATGCGAGACACCAAGTCAACCAGCCCTCGAGTGATTTGATAACACATGTATATTGAGTAACCACGCAGCGGCTTGTCATCCCAGGGTCGCGAAGGTTTTACAAACATATGGCGGTCGTGAATATGTTCGTGATCAAAAATCCCGCAAAAGATGGAATTAAAAAACGTTTCTGCGATCTCATAGTTACTGTGGTTTTCAATGAGCTGCGCATAGGCGACTCGCGCCTGACGCCAAAGCTCAACATTACTGACATCTTTACTGGTGACGTCATGGGTCAACCGAATAACTTCCTCTACCTTGCGTTTATAGAGTTCGATACGGTTGCGATGCGCGACTTGTACGCCTACCCAGTCGGCCTTTTCAAAGCGTGCTTTTGCTCCCAGGGTTATGTTTTGGAAGTCCGCGAAATAGGAGTCAAAGCCGTTGAGTATTGTCTTGGCAATGCGTCGCGCCGTGGGGGTAGGGGTAGAAGGCAATATTGAATTCATAAGATCAGCGCAGTTGTTGGCAGACCGAGTTTGCAGTTCGGTTATTGGTGAAGTGCGGTTATTATAGCGCTCTATGCTATGCGGGCACAGGCTGCATTTGTCTAAGTTTTTACCATTCAAGAGAGGCGTGAGATGATTCAACCACCACTGTATCGACTAGCAAAAGCGCGTAGGCACGCGCTTTTGCATGCCCTGTGCGCCGGTGCACTGTTAATAATGGGTTTGTCGTCATCTCAGGCTGCGGTGGTATTACAGTATCACCATATATCGGATGAAACACCCGCTTCTACCAGTACCTCACCGGATTTATTTGCTGAGCATTTGGCTGCCATTAAGCGCCTTAATTATCAGGTGGTTAAGCTTGAGTCTCTGGCGTCTTTACTGCGGGAAGGTAAAGCCTTACCTGACAAAACCGTGGCGATTACTTTTGACGACGGTTATTCGTCGGTTTATGACAATGCGTATCCTCTACTAAAACAATATGGTTTCCCATTTACGGTCTTTGTGAATACTGCGCCCATTGAGCGTGGCTCATCGCTGTTTGTTAGCTGGGCACAACTGAACGAGATGGCAAACGATGGTGCAACCATTGCCAACCACTCGCATTCTCATAGCCACTTTTTGCGCAAGAACAATGAAGAGACAGATGCAGAGTGGCGTACTCGAATTGGTGATGACATTAACATTACAGAGGCGCTCATCACGAAGCACACAGGCCAACAACACGGTTTGTTAGCCTATCCTTATGGTGAATATAATCTGGCTGTACAGGAGATTGTAGCCGCTTTGAACATGTTGGCGTTCGGGCAACAATCCGGCCCTCTTAATTCGATCGACCATTTACAGGCCTTGCCCCGTTTCCCCTTTGGTGGCCGTTACGGAACGGTTGATGACTTTGTAACAAAACTTAAAAGCGTGCCCATGCCATTAGTTAGCGTGGCGGTGACTGATGATCGAGGCCGCCCGCTGAACGATGTGGTTCTGCCGCAAGGCCATACTAAACCACAGGTTTCGATAACGTTGAGCGACCGGCATCTTGCTGAACGAGTGCAGTGTTATGCCAGTGGACAAGGTGCTATACCCGTCTCGGTAACTGGAGCTGTTGTTCATACAATAGCAACACAGGATTTGCCTGTTGCGCGTTCACGTTACAACTGCACCGCGCCGAGTGAAGAGTCGGGACGCTATTATTGGTATTCCCAATTGTTTATTCGCAAACAACCAAATGGTGAGTGGTACCCCGAAGAATAAGTTTTGAAATCTTAATCAAGCGTTCCAGAGTTCATCGAAAATTATTGCGTTTTACGGATAATTTTTAGCTGTGCTTTTACGAAGTCTCAGAGATATATCTATACTTTGTCTAATAGATTCAACTTCGTAGACCTTTTCTGAATGTCGAGTATTAAACGCATAAGCGCTGATCATCTTCAGGTGGGCATGTATATTGCCGACCTCAATAATGCATGGATACCCGATAATAATTTGCGGCGACACGGTCTCATCAAGCGCAGTGTTGCCATAGAGCAAATTCGAAAGCTTGGTGTGACTGAATTATATATCGATACGGCAAAGGGGTTGGATTGCAGTGAAGGTACCCCTATTGATACGGTTAATGAAAAAATCGATGCGCAATTGTCGGCAATTCAAAGGAATGCGCCCGATAACAAACCTGTTGTCGAATTCTCTGACGAGTTGAGTTCTGCAACCAGTATTCACGCCAATGCATTAAACCTCGTTTCGCAGGTGATGCACGATGTGAAAATGGGAAATGTTGTTAACTTGCAGCCCGTTGAAGACATGGCCGATAGCATTAGTGAATCAATTCGCCGAAACCAAAGTGCGCTCTCTTGTTTTACTCGCCTGCGTTGTAAAGACCAATATCTCATGGAGCATTCATTCAGTGTCGCGGTACTTATGGGTGTGCTGGCGCGTGCAATGGGCTTTAGTGGTGATGAAATGCATGAGTTAGTAACTGGCGGTCTATTGCATGACGTCGGTAAGGTGCACGTGCCGGATGAGATTTTGAACAAGCCAGGCTCGTTAACACCGGATGAGTGGGAAGAAATGAAGCGCCATGTTCAGTATGGTGAAGAGGCGTTGAATCAACCTGAAGTGCCTACCGTCATTAAACAAATTTGTGCCCAACATCATGAACGATTAGACGGTACTGGTTACCCTCGCGGCCTATCTAAAGACGCTGTCGTCATGGCTGCACGAATGGGTGCCGTAGTTGATGTATATGATGCGATAACGGCAGATCGGGTTTATCACCAGGGTATGTTACCCACTGCGGCAATGAAGAAAATCTTAGATTGGTCTGGCTCGCACCTCGATAGCGAAGTGGTATATCAGTTTATTGCTTGCATGAGTATCTACCCAGCAGGCTCGGTAGTAGAACTAGCGTCGAACCGGTTAGCCATGGTAGTTGAGCCTAATTTGCGGCAACAACATAAACCGTTGGTGAGTTTGATGTGGGATACTGTTGCGAATAGTTCTTTGCCGCCAAAATTGTTAAATCTAGCGCTATCTGATATTGGCGATAGCATTAAACGCGCCGTTAGCCCAGATGAATTTTGTGTTTCAATTGCGGGTTCTATTATGAGGAGCTAGTAGTCTCATCAGGCGAGAATGACGCAGCTATTCATATTATTGTTAGCAATAGCCGCGCGTTAATCCAGTTTTATCGCAATATATTCGTTATTGATCCGCACGTCTTTTGTATTCAGCCGGTTAAAACGAATCATGTCCGCAAGTTCTTCGACATACGCGTCGCCGCGCTCAGAGTAGCGGCGTAGTCCTTCAATTAATTGTAAGCCCGTCACTGCTTGTTGGTTAGAGCGTAGTTGTTTTCTGATTGCACGTAGTTCTTTGTACGCACTGTGGGTATTGATGTTGAGGAAGTAGGACGTCACGGATGCGCGCGCGTCTTTGAATTTTGCCACTTCGTGCGCTGCACCTGTTGAGCGCTGCTGCGGGACAAGTCCACAACCTTTGCGATAACACCACTGGCCAAAGTAGTTGTTTCCCTTCAGCGCGAAGCGCGACATCCCCCATGCGGACTCATTGGCGGCTTGTGCTAATACCATTGATGGGGGAATTTGTCCTATTCGCAAGTCCAACTCTTTAATGAGTGATGCTGGGTCAAGATCTTCAGTATCGATTCGGTATTTTGTTGCCAGCGCCTGTAATTGGGTTTTTAAGCGATGAGTCAAAACACCCTCTTCGTTTAATTGGTCAGCGATAAACTGTAATCGAGATCGCTTGCGTAAAATTGCCTGGTTGCGCTCTTGGATTAGTGGATCGATAAAATTAAAAAACGCTGATTTACGCTCGCTAATATCTTTAATAGCAGAAAAATTTGGCGCCTCGGTGGTGGCCAATTGTTTGGATTTGATAGGGTTTTGGGCCAGGTAGCCTACTAGCCCAATACAAAAGAATGCATAGATGACGAAGAGGGCTAATAAACCATTTGCTTTGTTGTTCGATGATGACATGTTGATTCCAATCCGTTGTTTCTGTAAAAACAGATCGCTCTATGCGTAATGCTTAGAGGTGGTTATCGTGAATGCGAAGTGTGTTGCTGAAAGTGAAAATAATAATTTATATTTTTAGCGACTCTCTCATGGCTTTCATTCGAGAACGGTTTTCGTCTTTTGATAAAGGCGTAGCGGTGTCAGACGGCAATTTCGGAACTTCGATGTCAGGTAATACTTCACCGTTCAGCACCCTATCTGTCCATTCTTGGTAGTGTTGTTTGAACACGGGAAAGGCAATGTGTTCCGGGTTTGAGGCGATAAAATACCAACCGCATGCGCGCCCGGCATGATAGACCGCGGCATGACTCCAGCGCTGTAATGTTTTGGGATTAGGGGCATTGCAGGCTTCTACATAGGCTTGATGAGGGTTCGGCAACCCGTAACTGCTGGGGTCGCCTTGGCAAAACACAATCATTTTATGTAGCGTGGGTAAATATTCTGATTGTTCGATCGCTAGTTTAGCCCCCTGCAAAATTTGCTGCGGGGTGAATCGTTTTAAGCTTTCAAACCATAATTTTTTTGTCTGGTTCAGCAGTTGTGTATCACCAAACGCTGCATAGTATTGGTTGTGATAGTTCACGCGAAATAACGCGAAGACACTATTGATCGTGTCGATGAGTTCATCGCCGGTCGTGCCAGACTGTTGCGAGTTAGTATGCCCAGCTGCGGTCGCTGAGGTCGTCGCTGAGGGAGCGTCCGCGGGTGTTATGGGTTGCTTCGCCATGCTGATTGCTCATTTGTGTCGATTGGTTATGACTTTTGGCCCAGTGGTATTTTACATGCTGTAAAAATTTTGTGTTCCACGAGGTGTTCACTTGTTTGGTTTCTTGCCAGTAGAGAATAAATTCTGGCAGCAATTGTTTGGCAAACTGTAAGTCGATATTTGCCAGTCGTAGTACATCGTAGACATCGTCACCTGGCCGCCAATTGTCCGGTAACGGTTTGGGAACGGTTTCGTTTTCAACAGTCGCCGTATAGCGGTTCCATTGGCGGCGCACATGTTGAATAAATTTACTGTTCCAAGTACGAGAGCTTTCACCTCGCTCTTGCCAATAGAGTACGAACTCGGGGATGGCGTCCTCCACAAACTGAGGGTTAATGCCTGCATGTACAGTTAAAACTTCTATGGCATCTTCGCTGGGACGCCAATTGCTGCTCATGGCATCCGAGGTTTCGCGGCGATGCTGCATGGTTTGGTTGTTACGCCAAGCGTGTATCACTTGTTTCTGAAACTTGGCTCCCCAAGAATGAGCGGGCTCATCACGCTCTCGCCAATAAGTGATAAATTCCGGCAGTTGCTCCATGGCAAATGTGCGCGGGATATTGCGCTGCGCAATTTGCGCAAGTACGTCGTCACTGGGTTGCCAATTGGGCGGTATGCGGTGTTTGCCGTGAACTGGCGTATTGTGGGCACTGGGGGTGATGGCCGTTGCTGGGGTGTCTTGTTGTGTTTCGTTAAAAGCAAAGTGCAACTGTCCACTTTGCTGAAACGGAGCACTTTGCAGCAGTAGTATGCCTTTATCGACCAAGTTCTTACTAATGCGCTGTATATCGTGCGCTGTCCAGAAGGGCAGCCATTGCCCTGCTGAATGGTGGTCAAAACTATACCAGTGATAGTTACCTGACTGCTTGGGGGATTGGTGGCTGGCAAAATCGTTCAATACGCTCAGCATGGCCGCTTCCTCAAGGCCGATGGTGGCCGCGAGGGATGGCGAAATCAGTAGTGGTTTTTCGGGAATCAGGGAGCAGCTCATTGCGATAGTCTACCGCCTCGCGTGAAGCGACTCCAGGTGTCATGAGCAGCGATGAAGCAGCGTGCTGGGCGGGGCATTGCGGGGGCTAAATTCATGGTTGTATATACAGTATATTGTGTTTATCCTGCCTGCTGTTCACAGGTGGCCAGCGAGCTTACCGAATTCTTAGACAAGGAGCTATCGGAGATTTATGGCGAAGCAAAAAACAGCCTATGTCTGCCAGGAGTGCGGTGCGGATTACGCTAAATGGCAAGGCCAATGCACGGAATGCGGTGTGTGGAACCGGTTAAGTGAAGTGCGTCTCGGTACTAAGACGACTGCTCGCGCTGAGCGGTTTGAGGGTTATGCTGGTGGTGCCGCGATGGGCAAGGTACAGACCCTGGCGGAGATTGATCTCGAGGCTGTGCCGCGTTTTAGCTCCGGTAGCCAAGAGTTGGATCGTGTTCTTGGCGGTGGTTTGGTGCCAGGCTCAGTGGTGTTGATGGGCGGCCACCCTGGCGCGGGGAAGTCTACCCTGCTGCTGCAAACCCTGTGCGAGTTGGCAAAGACCATGGCCACGCTCTATGTCACGGGTGAGGAGTCTCTACAGCAGGTGGCGATGCGTGCGCAGCGCCTGCAACTGCCGACCGATAAGCTCAAGCTGTTGTCCGAAACCAGTGCAGAGGCCATTGTTCAACAGGCTGAGCTCAATAAGCCTAAAGTGATGGTGGTCGATTCGATACAGGTAATGCACCTTGCTGATATCAGCTCGGCACCAGGCAGTGTGTCCCAGGTAAGGGAATGTGCGGCATTTTTAACTCGCTTTGCGAAGCAAACTAACACTGTACTCATACTTGTGGGTCACGTTACTAAGGACGGCAGTCTCGCTGGTCCTAAAGTCCTCGAGCATATGATTGACTGTTCGATCTTGTTAGAGGGCTCTCACGACTCCCGTTATCGTACGTTGCGCGGTAATAAAAACCGCTTCGGTGCTGTCAACGAGTTAGGTGTCTTTGCCATGACCGAGCAGGGGCTACGTGATGTTAGCAATCCCTCGGCGATTTTCTTGCAGCGCCCGGAAGAAATTGCCGCTGGCTCTGTGGTGATGGTGGTGTGGGAAGGTACGAGACCTTTATTGGTAGAAATTCAAGCGCTGGTTGATGACAGCCACCTAGGCAATCCGCGCCGTGTATCAGTCGGTATGGAGCACAATCGTATGGCCATGCTGCTGGCGGTTTTGCATCGCCATGCTGGGGTAATGGTTGGTGATCAAGATGTGTTTGTGAATGTCGTGGGTGGTGTAAAAATCATCGAAACCAGTGGTGATTTGGCGTTACTCGTGGCTGTGGTGTCAAGCCTAAGGGATCAGCCCTTAGCGCCCGACTTATTGGTGTTTGGTGAGGTTGGATTATCGGGTGAAATCCGCCCGGTGCCGAGTGGTCAGGAGCGTATTCGGGAAGGAGCCAAACATGGTTTTAAACGAGCCATTGTTCCTGCTGGCAATGCACCTCGACAGCCTATCGAAGGTATGGAGGTCGTGGCTGTTAAAAAATTATCAGAAGTGTTGGATGTGCTGTGATTGTTTGAATGGTTGCAGGCTGACGGCTTAGCTGGGCAGGCGGTGTGAACTCACAGCCTGCGTTTATTTTGGCTCTGTTCTAGTGGCTGCCCTCTAGTCGCCAAGGTCGTAATTATTGGAGTCTAAGAGTGACGCATAACTGCGCTCTGCTAGATCGGCTTCTTTGCTTTTAAACTTCTCAAGCAGTTCTCTCAATCGAGCTTGGTTATCGATTCCGGTAGCGCGACATTCCAACCCTAAATAGTGCTCTTTGATATGCGATAGGGTGCCTTGTAGCTTGATGATGTCGCCTTCGTGGAGCTCGATGTTGAGGATGATAGTTTCGCCAGGTATAAGGTTGTGCTTGTTAATTAGCGCAACCAAGGCACCGTTAAAAGATAGGTCCAGTAGGTGCACTGGCCAACGATTTTGCGAGGTAACGAGCGTCGCGTGCGCGCGGTAGTTTACCCGCGGAAAGTAGCGGCGATCATTGCTGGCGATATCCGTCATTGGTTTATTTCTCCTTTAGGCCATAGGGCTTTTATGCTTGTGCTGTACCGACTTTATTAGAGGTGTGAGAGCTGGTGGAGTTCAAACTATCGAAAATCTAGTGAAGCAGCTCAATTAACTCACGCTCTGCAGCCGCTGGATCACCGAGATTTAATTCAATGAGACGCCGCAAATGAGCCATGCTGTCGTTATCCAACGATTGAAATTGAAACCCCAGGCGATCAGCTTCTTGGTGCACACACTGTAGTGTCGAACTAATAGTCACATTGTCGGATAGACTGATATGAAGTTGCAAGGGGCGTTGTAATTCATATTGAGCGGATTCAAATTTCTGTAGCAAAACACCTTTCAACGATAAATCTAGCACGGTAACGGGTGTGTTGAGCATCCCCTGAGTTAGGGATGCGTCCGCTTGAAAATTAACGCGACTAAAACGGCGGCGCTCTGTGTGATCAGGCATGGTAGCGTTCTCGACTGTCGCCTGCGGCGTGGGCAGCCCGCGTCGCAGAAGCGTGGAGGGTTTATCTAAAGCCTAGCATAGCTTGGATTATTCGTTAGTTAACCGAGACTTGATAAAGCCGCTTTTTCTATGCCGCCGGTGTCGACCAAAAGGGGGCGTTACCCACTGTTTTTGCCAACTTTGGAAACCAGCCTACACTGAAAGGTGTACCCGTTCTGCACATTTGCCTAAGAGGCTGGATAGAACCTCATGGAACATCTTACCGTTCGCGAATTAATGATTAGCGGCATCGTCAGCGTGAGCAATCAGACTCCGGTTGTCGATGTAGCGAAAGCCCTGCGGGATCACCAGGTGTCCTGTGTTGTGATTGATCATTCTGCGCCTGACTCCGGCGGTGCTTTTCCGCTGGGGATAATCACGGAACATGACATTGTTCGTAGTCTGGCCGATTGTTCAGCGGGAGAAGCGATTCAGCGGTTATGCGCGGCCGATATTATGTCGGCGCCGCTGGTCACGTTAAATGCCAATGCGACTTTGCACGAGGCTTTAACGATCTCCCAGGCTCGTGGTATTCGCCATATTCCTATCGTCGATGATCGCCGCACAGTAATCGGGTTGGTAACACAAACCGAATTGGCGCGCGCGCATTTCCGACTAATTGATCAGCAACGAGAATCCATCGAACAGAGTATCCGTCACCGAACTGCAGAGTTAGCGGCGAGCAACGAGGTGCTAAGTGATTTAGCGTTACAGGATGATGTTTTGGCGATAGGCAACCGGCGAGCGTTAGAAGTCGACGTATACGTTAATCACGCCAATGCGATGCAGTCACAAAGTGCCTATGTATTAGCCTTGCTTGAGCTGGACAATTTTCGAGGCTACGTAAAACACTATGGTGACGCAGCGGGTGACGCCGCCTTGTGCCAAGTAAGTGCGACCATTAAAGAGTCGCTACGGTATGGAGATCGTCACTATCGATATGGCGAAGATAGCTTTGCGGTCCTAATGCCAGACACCGGTCGTTTTGAAGCGGTTGAGGCAATGAATCGCCTGATCGAAAATATTGAGATGCAAAACATTGAGCACGACAAAAATGCATTTGGTCACGTTACAGCGAGTGTTGGCCTCGGCGTGGGTGAAGCGAGTTTACAGCGCGACTGGCAAGATGTTCTTGAAGAATCGTCGACATATTTGTCGCAAGCGAAAACCTTGGGTTGTAACCAGGTGTGTTTTGCCGTTGATGAACTCAGTGAGGCTACTCGTTCCAAAAACCCATTGCAGTTTTTATTGGGAGGTTAGAATTTGTAAAGCAGCGTAACTATGCATGCGCTCCTACCGTCCACAAGGTACCATCCCCCTCAATTTTAAATACCGACCTAATGATTGATGAGGGGTTCTTATGTCCATTGCTCTCCATTGCAAGCGAGCAGTTCTTGCCGCAAGCATTCTTCTTTCAACCACCGTTAGCGGAATTACAGCTGCCGAGCCTATTGCATCTGCACGCATCGATGCCATTAAGGCCGAGCTAAAGCAGCGTGTTGATAACGGCGAACTTGCCGGTGTCGTCGCGATGGTGGCGAAAGACGGCGTGGTGCAGATGAAAGAGTCTTACGGCTACCGCGATTTAGAAAACAATGTCGCAATGACCGATGACAGTCTATTTCGAATTTTCTCTATGACGAAGCCTATTGCCGGCACTGCGTTGATGATGCTCTATGATGAGGGAAAATTTAAATTAGATGATCCTGTTGAAAAATATATTCCTGAGCTGAAAGGGCTAGAGGTTTATACAGGCGTTGCTGATGATGGCAGTTTTACCACAGAACCGGCGGAGCATCCGACCACAATACGCGAATTGATGAGCCATACTGGTGGCTACGCGTATTTTCCACCGCTGTCTCGAGGCCCAGTTCCTTCAGCTTACGCTAAAGCCAACATTCTTGGCCGTGATACCACGTTGGCGGATATGGCGGACAAACTGTCGTCGATCCCTCTGAATCATCAGCCGGGTAGCCGTTGGATGTACAGTATCTCGGTCGATATTCAAGGTTACTTAGTCGAAGTGCTCTCGGGTAAGCCGTTTGATGAATTTCTACAGGAGCGATTGTTTTCACCACTTGGAATGAAGGACACTTCATTCCAAGTGCCGACGGAAAAAGCAAATCGTTTAGTACGCCGCTATCGTCCGGGTAAAGATGGCAAGCTAGCGAGTCCAGAAAATAGCACTTACCTTAAGCCAACTACGTTTTTCTCTGGCGGTGGTGGTTTGATTTCTACCGCGGAAGATTACATGCATTTTGCACTCATGCATGTAAACAAGGGTGTTTATAACGGCAAGCGAATTTTGTCAGAAGACGCTATCGACATTATGCGTTCCAATCAGCTGCCCGACAGTATCGCGAATATTGGTCCGGGGTATCCAGGTAACCAATTTGGTGTTGATTTTGCCATTGTGAACGACCCGGCCAAAGCGGATGGCATGCCGGTCGGTACGCATTGGTGGTGGGGGATTGCTGGATCCTGGTTTTGGATTGATCCTGTTGAGAATGTCGTATTCGTGGGGATGATCAATCATGACGACCTGCGTTATGCGCGCGGCTTGCACAGCAAAACCCGCCAGCTCATTTACCGCCCTCTATAGTCTTGCCTTGGATAGGGGCCATTCGGCCTCTATCCTCATCGTCTGAGTCGCCTTCTGACTCGAGGCTCTGCCTCATTACAATAGCCATTTTAAATTGCGCTGTTAGTATCGATTAATTTCATCAAATGAGAGTCATTTGCAATACTGGACACATTGTTAATCAGTGATGGATGTCTGAGGTGTTGAAATGAACCAGTCTAAAACCAATGGTGTTAAGAAAACGATTAGCTTCGCTGTGATTCACATGGCAGTGGCTTTCACTGTCGGCTTAATCATGACCGGTGATGTCATGGTAGGAGGAGCTCTGGCTTTGGTTGAGCCGATGTGTAATACCGTAGCGTACTACTTCCACGAAAAAGCCTGGAGCTTGAAAGGTTGGACGTTGCAGTCAGCAAAAGAGACGCGGTTATGCGCTCATTAAGGAATGCTCTCGTTGCTTTGAGGCTTTCTTGTAACCCTTGCGGACTATATTGACGATAACTGCCGGTACGTTCAGGTACTCGGAAATATGTTGGCTCGATAGTGTGCTTGCTAGCTCAGGCTGATCTGAAAAAAATGCCTCCAGGCGTTGTTCGTTCTCAAGTTGTAACAGGCTCTGTAAACGATGTTGATGTTTAAGTAGAGCTTGCGACATATTAATTAAAAACCAACGCTCCAAATCTGGACATTCGGACATGAGGTCGATGAGTGCCTGGCAAGGTATGCGCATAGCGCTACCTTCTTCGATCATCGTTACGTTGTGGCGGCTAATCGAATGACGTTTGTAATCTGATAAGTTTCCTACAACAGCTGGGGCCATATGAAATGCGCGAATAATATTTTTTCCAGACTCAAGCTCAATAAATTCTTGAGCAACGCCACTGGTTAAAAAATAAATGTGAGAAACATTAAAATAAATTTCTTGAAGCGTGCTACCGCGCGATAGCTCAACGGCTTCTGATTTCTTGGTGAGGGATAGCCAGCTGCTAATAGACACCTTTGCTTCACTATCAAAAAGTGACTTCATGGTCGCAAAGTCTGCGTGTGAATGCTTGGTCATAAACTATAAGCTTGCTTTATATTAAAGGTGTGGCAACAGCCGAACTAGCACAACTCGATGTAGCGCCGTCCATGAAGCAAGAAAAAGGTTGGCGCGACCAGCAAGCCGATTCCTTGGCTTAGAAATCCATTTCAAACCCATCGCGCCAATTTTCTTAAAGCTGTGCGCTCGCCCATCGATAACTTAGCGAATGGCTAAGCATCGCCCCCAAAGCTCAGTGACGAGTTGCGTTGCATAGCACAGCTCTACGATGCGACTTGAACTACGAGAACTCCCAGTTCTCTCGAGCCGCTAGGATCCAAAGACTTAATCAAAGCACCCTGAATCATCAAACGCGGGCATTTTTGTGTAATTGAGGTTACAGTTAGGGTTACAACATTAAGAAATGTTGACCTGCGAGATAAAAACTAGAGGTTTGTCACACTTTTCGGCAGGAAATTGAAATACAGCCTATCGCTACATCATTTAGGGCAAAAGTGACAATCAGAAATTAGTTTTGCATATACAAGAAGTAAAAATGTCACCATCCAAACTACCCACCGGAATGCATGCCGGCCCATCAGTTGATAACACACTTTTTCGGCCTAGGTTGTTACGTCAATTAAATCAAGATAGTCACCGTTGTGTGTGTTTATTTGGTGCCCCGGGTGTCGGTAAATCAACCTTGGCTGCGCAATTTCAGCAACAATTTGAGGGTGAATCAATTTGGGTCAACGTTGAACCGGACAAAGATTCCGTATCACGTTGCGCAATGCACCTTAGTATGCGGACTGCGGAGCATCTGCCTAATGAGCCTGCCGGTGATGACAGTGCAGTGATTGAAAGATTTTATGCGCAGTGTGAAAAACCGTTTTGTTTGGTGATTGATGATGCGCACCATCTTACCGCGAGTGAGCGCGGTTATCGTTTTATTGAGGCATTGATTGCTCAGTTACCTGGCCATGGCCGACTAATATTGACGTCACGCGACTTAATTGCCGGGCCAATTGCCAAGTTTGTTGTCAAACAACAATTGATTTGCCTCGATACTCAAGCGTTGCTGTTTGATGCTCAAGAAATGTCGACATTGTTTGACCTGCTGAATATTCCAGAAGGCGAGGTCGCTCGACAAATTGTGCATCAAACGCAAGGGTGGGTAGCAGGGGTCGTTATTTTTTCTCGGTCCCTAGACGATGTTGGCAAAGCCTCCGAACCGTTGTCGAGGTATGGTGAAAAAACCTTGTATGACTTTTTGTTGCACGAGGTGTTCGAGCCGCTGACAGCGAAGCAAAAGTTTATACTCCTTCGATTGGTTGCGTTGCCGCTATTCAACGTCGGTATGCTCCAAGACCTCATGTTGTTGGATCGAGATTTGCTCATAGAGTCGCTAGATAGAATTCGTTTATCAACTGGATGCTTGTACGCATCAAAAGCGGGATTTTCAAAAAGTGATGATGTTTGGTATCAAATGAATCCGGTGTTTAAGCGGTTTTTGATGCGGCATGGAAGGGAGACATTAACGAACAGAGAATACTTCAACATCGTTTATCAGTCTGGTCGTGTACTAGAGGCCGCTGGTGCTACGCGTTGGGCTGCAGAAAATTATTGTCAGGCGTCATCCTGGCAACAGCTCATTAGCTTGTGCATGCGGGAAGGTAAGGTGTTATTGGAAGCAGGTGAGCACGAAGTTCTGTTGGAGTGGGTCGAAGCCATACCGCAATCAGTTAGGGATCAGTTGCCGTGGTTGCTTGTGCTTTACGGCCGAGCTCTCAGCGTCATGTCGCTTCCCGATGCGTCAAAAGAGTGGCAAAAAGCGTCGATTCAATTTGAGCGGGAAGGAGATTTTGCCGGGCTATATATGACATGGGCAGGCACCGCGCTCAATTTCGCGTTGGGCAGAGCGGATCTTTCGGGTATAGATGAACACTTTGATAAATTACATAGGTTGCGTCGTCGCTGTCCGCAATACCCAAGCCAGGAAGTTCACATTACTGTCATTATCGGTGTGATGTGGTGTCTAAATTGGCGATGCCCGGAAAATTTCGAATATGGAACGCTTGCAGAAGAATGCGAGGTTTTGCTGAGCGAGGAGGAGGACCCAACAGCGCGCCTACGCTTGATTGCCGTGTTGCTTTGGCATTTCTATAATTATGGTTTCGTTCCTCTAACGCGCGACGTTGACACGCTATTGGATCAAATTCCTTCGCTTGATACCGTCGAACCTCAAACAGCATTATTTTTCTTGCTGATTAAATCGATGTACTTGGCGGCTAGAGCTCAAGTCAGTGAAGCTAATCGTACCACCGATGAAGCAGAGCAGCTGCATTTGTATGAGGGCTTGCCTGCAAGAACCAATTTGCTCAGTGGTAGGATGACGACGTTTTTGCTTAACGATCAACCGGAGAATGTTGGCGAAGAGGCTCAGCAACTTCGCACTCACCCTGAAGCACGGACGATTGAAAAGATAAATGCAAGAATTAGTGAGGCGTGGTTGTGTGTGCAGCGTGGAAACTTTGCGACGGCTCAACCTATTCTCAATAATGTGCTTAAAAAAGCACGCTCGATGTCGCATAGTTTTGGTGTGTCTACCTGTTATTTTTTGTTGAGTGTTGTGAATTTTCGCCTTGGTCAATATGAGGCATCACTAAGTGCATTAGATGAATTGAAAGTTATGCGGCTTTCACATATTTCGCGTTTGGTGCAGTACAAAGTGCTGTTGTTGGAGGCGTGGATTGTTATTCAAGGTGCAAAGCAGGATGCCTATCAAGCCGTTGCAAAAGCGATTTACTTTGCGAGGGATAACGATATCGTTAATTTTCACGGTTCGGTTGGTTTGTTGTTATCTGATGTCTATAGTCAAGCCCTCGACCTGGATATAGCGCCTGATTTCGTTTGTCAGCGTATCGTGCTACAAAAAGTGTCGCCGAATGATCTTGGGAGGACATTGATCAATTGGCCGTGGTCGGTAAGAATTCGCTCACTAGGTGAGTTTAGCGTCACGTTAGATGGGCAGAACCTAGATTTGGCTAAGCAAAGCGGCCGTCCAATACAAATGTTGAAATTGTTGGTCACTCGAGGCCGAGAGCCGATATTGATATCAGAATTAATTGAGATATTGTGGCCGGAGCTAGATGGCGAAAAAGGGTTTAATAACTTCAAAGTAACTTTATCTCGATTGAGAAAGTTGGTAGGTCGAGATGCTGTTATACAGCAAGATAATCGGGTTTCATTGAGTCGTCAGCACTGCTGGGTCGACGCCTGGGTTGTTCAAGGGGAGGTTAAACGGCTGTTACACCGTCAAAGTTGGTTGTCCGCGAAGTCTTCACGGTTACAACGCTTGATTGATGTATATCGTGGGCCATTCCTCAATGCCGATAGCGATTTTTGGGTGTTGCGTTATCGAGAATCGTTACACAAAGATTATCTAACCTTGGTCAAACGATTGAGTAATCACTATTTGCTGATTGGCTATATTGATGATGCCATTGAGTTGGCGAGGCGTGGCTTATCCGTCGATGAAACTTATGAGCCGCTTTACGTCGTGCTGATGAATTGTTTTTCCAGTCTTAAGCAAAAGTCATCCATTATGAATGCCTTTGAGCAATACAAAGAAATGCTACGGATTCGGTTTGGCTTGGAACCGTCACCTCAAGTCCAGGCTGCTTACCAGCAATCTTTACGCAATGCGATTTCGTTATAGAGATATATTATGCAGATTTGGGTTGATGCCGATGCTTGTCCAGTGGTTATTCGAGAGGTATTGCTGCGAGCGGCTCAGCGCGTCGCCGTGCCAATTACCTTTGTAGCTAATTCACCCTTGCAGTTACCATCCTTGCCAACTGTAAAGTTTGTGCAGGTTGCAAAGGGCTTTGATATCGCTGACAACCTTATTGCTCAGTCCGTTGAGAAAAATGATCTCGTGATTACTTCCGATATTCCGCTAGCAGCAGAGGTGGTTGATAAACACGGTGTGGTTATTACCAGTCGTGGCGAAAAACTGACTGCGGCAAATGTGCGTGCTCGTTTAAATATGCGGGACTTTATGGAGACGATGCGATCGAGTGGGTTGGTGCAATCGAAAACGCCGAGCTTATCTCAAAGTGATAGGCAACAATTTGCGAATCAACTTGATCGCTGGTTGAATCAATTCCGTTCAGAAAAGGCTAAGAATACATAACATAATTATTGAAGATTTAAGTTTTCAGCGATAAAAAAGGCCTCAGTAGAGAGGCCCTAGAAAACACCCATTGTGTTTTTTGTTGTCGGTGTTTAAACCTTTTACTGTTTAGAACTTAAAGGCACCGCCAATCATAAATACAGTCGGATCAATTTCGATATCAGCTTTAATTTTTGCGCCCACATCTAGGTCAATGGTCGCCGTTGTGTCTAGGTCAATTTGCCAAATCGCAATATTTAATCCAAACGTGTCGGTTAAAGCAAAGTCAGCACCAATTTGATAGGCCAGGCCGACAGAGTCATCTAATGATACGTCGCCGTCGCTGCCCAAAGCGTTTGCGGCATCTTTGTGAAGCTTTTCGCCAAAGAATAAAGTGTAATTAACACCTAAACCAATGTACGGTTGAAACTTGCTTGTGGTGGAAAGTGGGTAGTATTGTACATTCAGTGTTGGTGGTAATTGTTTTGCTTCCGCTAGATTAAGACTTCCGGGAACAATGCCGCTTACCTCTGCTTGGTGAGAGAACGGCGTAGAGGCTAGCAGTTCAAGGGCAATGTGGTCGGTGAGCATGTACGCAATGGTTAAACCAATCTCTGCATCGTCATCAACGGTTACATTGGTGCCAGTTAAAGTTGCTGGCAGAGGTAAACCTGTCTGAGTAACAGGGTCGCTGCCAGACTGCTGGTTCACATAAGCCGCACCTAGACGCACAATGCCGTCACCTTTTTCGTATGCCATGGCAGTAGTAGAGCCTATCGCTAGTCCTAGGCTTGCAATAACGGTTGTTAATTTTGATAGTTTAATCATATTGCCCTCAATCATAGTTATGATGTTACGGCGTGCATTGTAGGGCGTAGAAAAAACTTGGAGATGACCTGGATCAATCAGATGAAATTATCTGAATAATTTGCGCAGGCGTGTCATTTGGGGTGGCATTAAAATCGTTTAATAAAAAGAAGTCGATGCCTCTAATGCAAAAGTGTTTACTTCTCAACGTTGTATATTACTTTTTAAACGCATTTAAACAGCGCTCCTTACCGAAGGTGAGATCAATCATCGGTGCAGGGTAACCTGCGTCGAGTAGGGCGGGGTCGCCGGGTTTATGGATCACTTTTGCAGGTAGGTTTGTTAGTGCTGGTAGCCACTGTTTTATGAATGTTGCATCGCGATCAAAGCGCTCCGCCTGACGTACAGGGTGTAAAATTCGGAAGTAGGGGGCGGCGTCGGTGCCGGTTGAGGCGCACCATTGCCAGCCGCCGTTGTTCGAAGCGAAGTGGCCGTCCGTTAATTGTTCCATGAAGTAGCGCTCTCCCCATCGCCAGTCGATGAGGAGGTACTTGGTGAGAAAGGTGGCGACAACCATCCGCAAACGGTTGTGCATCCAGCCGCTGTGGTTCAGTTGCTTCATTGCGGCATCGACTAAAGGAAAGCCTGTTTCCCCTTTACACCAACGCTCGAAGTCCTGTTCGTCGTGTCGCCATGGCACTGACTCGGTTTCGGGTTTCATTGGGCAGTTTTTTGAAATCTGAGGGAATGCCGTAAGCAGATGAATATAAAATTCGCGCCAAATGATTTCGCTCAGCCAGGTATCAGGCCCTTCTTTTTCACATACCAAATCGCCCTGATTGTGGTTGCGTAGCAGGTGTATGCATTGCCTGGGCGATATTAGCCCAATGGTTAAAAAGGGCGAGAGTAGACTTGTGCCTTCAATGCTGGGTAAGTCGCGCTGGTGATGATAGTTGTCGACATCGCGCTGAATAAACTGCTTGAGCTGTTTGAGCGCCTGTTTCTCGGTGACTTTCTGTTTCTGGTGGTATTCGTCGTCAAAGTCAGTGGTTGGTAATTTTAATGGTTTTGCCTTGATGCTGCCTTTCGCTGCGGGTTTTGCTAGTGGGTGTCGGTCGTAGTCTGCATAGTGACTCAGCCAGGCACGCTTGAAAGGGGTGAATACTTTAAAGGGCGTGCCGCTTTTTGTGCTGATCTTTCCAGGCGGTATGATGATATTGGCGTTACTACGGATAACGTCAACCGAATGCTCGGCGCAGCGTTTCGAAACCTGTGAGTCACGTTGTTGCTCATCCAGTGCGTATTCGTAATTGAAAAACAGGCTATCGATCTGGCATTTTTTTGCCAGCGTGAGAAGAGAATCTGCGGCGCTATCGAATGTCTTTGCATTGAGCACATGCAGCTTGATGCCAAGCTGCGCTAGCTCGTCATTGAGTGATTGCAGTGCGCTATAGGTCAATCCGAGTCGGCGATTCGAGACGTGGTGCGTGTTCCACGTTTCTTCGCAAAGCAGGAAGCAGGCGCTTACTTCATGTGCTTTTTTACAGGCGTTGTGTAATGCGGGGTTGTCGTGAATTCGAAGATCGTTGCGAATCCAGACGAGCGCATGCTTGTAGTCTTTTGATGACCTTGAGTCAGTTCCCACGTGTCGATTAAATCCTTCAGCAAAGTGCCAATATCAAGCGAGATGGCTTCGCAGTGCCAATGCCTCTGGATAAGGTTGCATAAATACTTGCTCGGCAATGTATTCGTCGGGCGAGTGGTGAAAGTGATGTTGCAACATAGTCATCGGTGTGATCATTGGAATAATCCCTTCCCGGTATTGCTCGATAAGTTCGCGCAACCGTTGTCGTTCGGGACCGGAGATGTGCTGCTTTAAATATCCCTGTATGTGATGCATGACGTTGGCTTGGCTGCGTCGTGTTGCAGGCTTTTTCAGCGCACTCATGATCAGCGTGATGGTTTTATCGGCCAATTCATCAATAGGGTATTGTTTTGCATTGGCCAGTAAGGGACCGATTTCTTTATAAGTGCTGACGTCATGAGCCATCACCAAATACTTGTGGCGCGCATAGAACTGGAGTAGAGCGTTTACCGTTAGCTCACTGTGTCGCATTTGTTTCCATTGATGGTAGACATAAACCCGTGCTACGAAGCTTTCTCGAAGATTGGGGTCGTGCAGACGGCCGTCTTCCTCGAGTGGAAGCAGCGGGTCATGATTCATGAGTGAGCTGACGTAAATTCCCGTGGCGTCATTCGCGGTAAAGTTTCCTTTCGCATTGTAACGACTGACGCGTTCTAGGCCGCAGCTGGGGGAGTCTTTAACAAGAATGTAGCCACAGAGGTCTGGATGACGAGCAAGTTGTTGCTGCGCGTATTGCTCGAGTGGTTCGGTGACGTCGATTTTCTGGGTAGCTGAATCGGTAGCAATC
This sequence comes from Cellvibrionaceae bacterium, assembly GCA_033852115.1. Lineage (GTDB taxonomy): Bacteria > Pseudomonadota > Gammaproteobacteria > Pseudomonadales > Cellvibrionaceae > JAWSVE01. The sequence goes on from JAWSVE010000002.1 coordinate 453,050, forward strand.
AATTTCCCCTCTTTTTCGACAATGCGAATGGGTTCTCTGGGGACACCCATGCCGATGCCGACTTCTGGGCAGATGGGGGTGAGATCCATAAATTCTTTAAGTGCTTCGACGTGGCGATGCTTGCGCTTATGCTGGCCATTAAAACGCACGGGCTTACCCACGAGGCAGCTACCAATGGCGACAAGAGGTTTGTTTGGATTGCTAGTGATGCTGTGTGAGGTGTTTCGGTTTGTAGAATGCATGTGCTACTCCAGTTAATCCAGCCACACTAATCATACGCACGAAAAGCATGTTTGGATTAACGGAATAGTCTGAGTTGTTAGATCAAAAGAGTCTGAAACTCTAGTCGTCGCTATCCGCCATACCGAGTTCTTTGAGTTTACGTGTCAAGGTATTGCGGCCCCAGCCAAGCAAGTTTGCGGCGTCACGTTTGCGTCCGGCGGTATGTTTAAGTGCGGTTTCGATAAGTGCCCGTTCAAACGTCGGCACCGCTTCGGAGAGAATATCGTGCTGGCCTCTTGCAAGCGCTTGGTCTGCCCAATGGCGAAGTGCATTCTCCCAATCACCCGCTGGAGCGCTAGCTTCCTTCTTGTCGAGTAATTCTGGTGGGAGGTCTTCCAGGTGAACCTCTCGCCCAGAAGCCATCACTGTAATCCAGCGGCAGGTGTTCTCAAGTTGGCGAACGTTACCGGGCCAGCTTAAGCTGCACAGGTAGTTTTCTGTTGGTGGCAATAATATTTTAGGTTCAACGTTGAGTTCTTTCGCGGCTGTTTGAAAAAAGTGGGTTGCCAGTTTCGGTATGTCTTCCCGTCGGTCGGCCAGTTTAGGGATGTGAATCCGGATAACGTTGAGGCGGTGGAATAAATCTTCCCGAAAGCGATTTGCTTCAACTAGTTGTTCTAAGTCTTGGTGTGTTGCCGCAATGATTCGCACATCAACTTTTACGGGAGTGTGTCCGCCTACGCGATAAAATTCACCATCGGCGAGCACTCGCAATAAACGTGTTTGCGTTTCCGCGGGCATGTCTCCAATCTCATCGAGAAACAGGGTTCCGCCGTTAGCTTGTTCGAAACGGCCAGAGCGTTGCGCGCCAGCGCCGGTGAATGCGCCTTTCTCGTGACCAAACAATTCCGATTCAATTAAGTCTTTGGGAATGGCTGCCATATTCAGCGCGATAAAGGGGTTGCTGCGTCGAGGCGAGTGGGTGTGGAGCGCGCGAGCAACAAGCTCTTTACCGGTGCCTGATTCGCCATTAATTAAAACGGTAATGTTGGATTGCGAAAGGCGCCCGATGGCTCGAAACACTTCCTGCATTGCAGGTGCCTCACCGATGATTTCACCACCAATTTCCTGGGGTTCAGGGACGCTGAGGCCACGGTTCTCTTTTGCATGTGCAAGCGCACGTTGAGTCACCGCTAGCGCTTCGTCTACGTCAAATGGTTTTGGTAAATATTCGAAGGCACCACCTTGGTAGGCAGCGACAGCACTATCCAAGTCTGAGTGAGCTGTCATGATGATGACGGGTACATCCGGGTTATCCCGTTGCAGATTTTTAAGCATCTCCAAGCCATCAATGCCGGGCATGCGGATATCGCAAATTACGGCTTCGGGATGGGAGCTTTGTAATTCCAGCATGGCGCGGTCGCCACTATCAAAACTTTCGGTCTCAATGCCTGCTTGATGCAGTGCCTTTTCTAGCACCCAGCGAATCGATCGGTCGTCGTCAATAATCCACACTTGATTAGACTTTTGCATTATCTTGTTCCATAGGTATGTAGACTGAAAACTGTGTGCGCCCAGGGCGGCTGTCACAGGAGATTAGCCCTAAGTGTTGGCTGATTAATTGTTGTGAAATTGCGAGTCCTAGTCCGGTTCCCTTGGCTCGCCCAGAAATCATTGGGTAAAAAATATCTTCAATGATTTCTGGCGGAATACCTGGGCCGTTGTCGATGATGTCAATCCGGCAAACCAGGTTATGGTGGAAGCGCCCAATGGTAAATTGACGCTGCACACGCGTACGAATAGTTATTTCCCCTTCATCTTTCATGCCAGCATCTTCTAATGCCTCCCAAGCGTTGCGAACAACGTTCAAAATCGCCTGGATTAGCTGCTCTTTATCGCCTTGAATCTCAGGGATGCTTGGATCGTAGTCGCGCTCAATCACCAAGGTGCCACCGGATTCGGCATTGATAATGGTGGCAACGCGTTCAACGACCGCATGAATGTTGACCGCTTCCATTGAGGTGGGTTGGTGTGGGCCGAGCATCTTGTCCACTAGATTGCGCAGACGATCAGCCTCTTGGATGATGACGTGGGTATATTCATCAAGGGATCTGTCGTTGAGTTCACGTGCGAGCAGCTGAGCGGCACCGCGAATCCCCCCTAGCGGATTTTTGATTTCGTGAGCAAGCCCACGCACTAAGTTTCGAGTGGTTTCTTGGGCTGCTGTTGTCGCTTCCTCACGGCTGATGCGCAGTAGGCGGTCCAGGTGCTGGATTTCAATGAGGAGATCTGAGCTTTCTGCTAAGGGAGTGACAGAGTAGTCGACGGTTAGGTCTGTGCCATTTGGCAGTTGCCATGGTGCTTGTCGTTTAGTGTAAGTGACTCGGTGCGTCGAAGCGTCTTGCAAGGTATCTAAAGCTGCCTCGGATTCGTGAAAGCTGCTACTGATAGGTGTACCTTTAACTTGGTCGCCACTGATTTCGAGGAGGATTTCTGCCGCCGGATTGACGTACTGGAAGCACAGCTTTTGATCAACAATGAGAATGGCTGTGGTCAGGTTTTCGATGATTTGTTTGAAGTCTGGGTTTATTGGCATTGGTGTGTCCTTCACTGCTTAGCGGACGCTTGCAAAAACTAAACCACCTAATTGGGGCAATTCAAGGCGCATAACCAGTAGTGATCAGCTGAGATATTTCGCTATCGGAGAAAGAGGTGTGCGCAATTGTAGTGCAATTATGGGGTGTGGTGCATCAGTATGAACCAAAAGTGTGCTCTCGTGATTCATAAAGGGGAGGGGTGAAAAAAGTGGTTCTAAAATGGGGCTTGTCAGTTGTTCTTGGGTGTCGCCCGTTAAGGGGCTGGTCGCGGTCTATTCACTCGGTGAACATACACGGTAACGGCGGCCGCTCTACCTAGCGTTTTTCCGCGCTTATCAACGACTTTTGCGCTGATGCTGTGAGTTCCAGGGGTGATATGGTTGATGGTCGAGCCGTCTAACATAGACCCATTATCGCTCACCTTAACAGTGTGGCTGCTATGGAGTTCAGGGTCGGTTTTTGTGCTCACAGTAAGGCTTCGTTCACCCGGAGGTACGTGGTATTCATGGGTTGGAAAGGTGATGCTTACACTGTAGCTCGTTGGGATCTCTTGCTCAGGCGACTCTTCTTCACTTTGGCGAGGTGCGCTGGGGGTGGCTGGTAGCGCTGGTGCCGGCATTCGGTTGTCTTCTTTTAATTGTACTTTCTCTGATGATGAACCTGAGGGACTATCGCTGTAGGTTATGTTGCCATGCTCGTCGACTGTTTTATAAACGTCGGCTGAATAGGTGCTCTGGCTGAACAAGAGGCAGTAGGCAATCGTGATAAATAACTTAAAAACCATAAGGCGCATAGATTCATTCCATCAATTGGGATGTAGTGCAGCAAGTGTACCGTTTGCTTTGGCGCAGCTCCAAGCCATTTTCATTGTGACCTTACGACTATGGGGCCCACAAAAAACCCAGCCGTAGCTGGGTTTTTTCTATCGTCTATTAACGTTTGAATTAAACGCTGTAGTACATATCGAACTCAACGGGGTGAGTGGTCATGTTTAGCGTCTCGATTTCTTCAGACTTCAGTGCGATATAGGCATCGATCATGTCGTCAGAGAAAACACCACCTTCGGTTAGGAACGCCCGGTCTTCGTCGAGGGCTTTCAGCGCTTCGTCGAATGTCGCGCAAACCGTTGGGTACTCTGCCAGCTCTTCAGGCTCAAGATCGTAGAGGTCTTTATCGGCCGAATCACCCGGGTGGATTTTGTTTTTCACTCCGTCCAGGCCAGCCATTAGCAACGCAGCAAATGCCAAGTAAGGATTCGCTGTTGAGTCAGGAAAACGAGTTTCAATACGCTTGCCTTTGGGGTTTGAAACGTAAGGAATGCGGATGGACGCTGAACGGTTGCGCGCTGAGTAAGCCAAGATAACAGGGGCTTCGAAGCCTGGCACTAGACGTTTATAGGAGTTAGTTGAAGCGTTACAAAACGCATTTAAGGCTTTTGCGTGCTTAATGATCCCGCCGATATAGAACAGCGCGGTTTCACTCAAGCCGGCATAGACATCGCCCGCGAACTGATTGACACCATCTTTGACGAATGACTGGTGAACATGCATTCCACTGCCGTTGTCACCAACCAGCGGTTTAGGCATAAACGTTGCGGTTTTACCGTAAGCGTGGGCAACATTGTGTACACAGTATTTCAGTACTTGTACTTCGTCGGCTTTCTTGGTCAAGGTGTTGGCACCCACACCGATTTCACATTGACCGGCAGTGCCTACTTCGTGGTGGTGTACTTCGATGTTTAGGCCCATGGCTTCCATGGCGTTACACATTGCGCCACGCAGATCGTGAAGCGAATCAACTGGTGGAACTGGGAAGTAACCGCCTTTTACGCCGGGTCGGTGGCCCATGTTGCCATCGTCGAAATGATGTTCAGAAGACCAAGCGGCTTCTTCAGAACTGATTTTGTAAAACGAGCCGCTCATATCTGAGCCCCATTTTACATCGTCAAATACGAAGAATTCTGGCTCGGGACCGAAGAACGCCGAATCACCTAAGCCGGTTGATGTTAGGTAAGCCTCGGCTCGTTTGGCGATGGAGCGTGGATCGCGCTCGTATCCTTGACCTGTTGAGGGTTCAACGATATCGCAGCGGATGATGACCGTTGGTTCGTCAGTGAAAGGGTCTAAAAGAGCTGTTTCGTCATCAGGCATCAATATCATGTCTGACTCATTAATGCCTTTCCAGCCCGCAATTGAAGAACCGTCGAACATTTTGCCTTCGGTGAAAAAGTCATCGTCGACTTCAGTCGCTGGTATCGTTACGTGCTGCTCTTTTCCTTTGGTGTCGGTGAAGCGTAAATCAACCCAGCGGGCTTCGTTATCATTGATCAAGCTCAGGGAAATACCTGACATTCGGTGTCCTCCAGATGGTTAAGTCTTTAATCTTGAATGTGAATGCTCAATTGTGTCGAGGGACCCAGGTTTTCTATGTTCGGCTCAGTACCCAACATCAGGGATGGTTATGAGGATACATAGCCGGATACCCTAAAACTACAAAACACGACTTACTCTAATTGCAGCTCGGTATAACCCTTTTAAAATCAATGGGTTAACGTGCTGGCTATTCGTGCTGGGGGAGACCACACTGCAATTATTCGTGAGCACCGTATTGGTGTGCGTCCTACCCAGCATCAGGCATTGCGGCAGGCGCGTGCCGTAGTTTGCGCCATGTTAAGTCAAGAGGCAGATGAGTTAAAGCGATAGCTCGCCTATAATGCCGCTCCCTTGATCTAACACCTGGTTCCGCGAATATCATGCTCTTTGTTGTCAAATATTTCCCTGAAATCACTATCAAAACCTCGCCTGTGCGCAAGCGGTTCGTTAAGCAATTACATCGCAATTTGGCGCGCAGGATTAAATACGATGTTGCTTCCTCCGGTATTGAAGTCGTGAGGTATTGGGATCGCCTTGAAGTGAAGGGAGATGTCGATGCTGCTGCTGAGAGCAAAGTGGCAGAGATACTCGCGCAAACGCCTGGCATTGCGCATTTTTCAGAAGCTGTGGGAGTTACCTTTACCGACCTTGATGATTTGGCCGAAAAAGTTGCAGAGTTGTGGTTGCCGCACCTGGAAAATCAGCGTTTTGCGGTGCGTGCTAAGCGACAAGGCAAACATGACTTCAACTCTATGGAAGTGGAGCGCAAATTAGGCTCGGTGCTCAACTGGCGTTGTGAGTCAGCCAGTGTTGATTTAAGTAACCCAACAGTCGTCGTCAAATTGGAAATCTTAAACGACCAGTGTTTTGTATTGCAAAACCAGCGCCCTGGTTTGGGTGGTTATCCCCTTGGCACTCAAGACGAGGTACTCTCGTTAGTGTCTGGCGGCTTTGACTCCACTGTAGCGTCCTATCTTACGATAAAGCGAGGTATGCAAACGCACTTTTGCTTTTTCAATATGGGGGGGCGCGCGCATGAGTTGGGGGTCAAAGAAGTCAGTTACTATTTGTGGCGTAAATTCTCTCCTGATCAACCACTAAAGTTTATTTCTGTCCCCTTTGAAGGGGTCGTCAGTGAAATTCTCGAAAATATTCACAACTCCCAAATGGGGGTGGTGCTCAAGCGAATGATGTTGCGAGCCGCGACGCGAATTGCAGCAGAGAAAAACATACAAGCGCTGGTGACTGGTGAAGCTATTGCTCAAGTGTCTAGCCAAACGCTCACTAATCTCAGCGTTATTGACTCGGTAACCGATACCTTAGTGTTGCGCCCGCTCATTACAATGGACAAGGGTGAAATCATTGAGTTATCACGACGAATTGGGACAGAGGAATTTGCTGCAAATATGCCGGAGTATTGCGGCGTTATTTCCGTCAAGCCGACAACTCGAGCCAGTCGAGAAAGAATTGAGAGGGAAGAAACGAATTTTAATTGGGATGTTTTAGAACAAGCGCTGGCGAGCCGTGCTGAAATGCCCATCCATCAGGTTGCTGAAGACCTGAAGGGCGATATTAAAGAAACGAGTATTTCAGAGAGTGTAGGCGATGCGATCGTCATTGATATCCGTCATCCCGATGAGGAAGAAAAGCAGCCGCTTGATCTAGGTGGGGCTACACTAATGAAAGTGCCTTTTTATCAGCTCAATACCCGCTTTCCCAAATTGGATAGTAATCGGCAATACCTGCTGTATTGTGATAAAGGGGTTATGAGTAAGCTTCACGCTGCACACCTAGCGGATTTGGGCTTCACCAATATAGGTGTTTATCGCCCTTAAGCCAGTCACTTTGCACGGAAAATAAGGCTCTTCAATAGGGAGCGTATGGCAAAATCGCCTCAAAAACGTCGATCATCCAACACAAAAAACACGAGCGTCGCCGTCTTGTTGCTATTTGTGATTGTATGTGGTTTTGTAGCAACTCTTGTATGGCGTGGCGACCTAGATTTGATCAGCTTCTTCGGGGGCGGCAATGCAGGAAGCAACGGCTATAAAAATGTCACATTGACCGATGCCGCCATGGAGTGCCAAAACTTCGCGCAAGAAAAGTTTGGTAAACGGTTACGTTTTATTACATTAGATCGCCACTCAAGCCGTTATGATGAGCGCTCAAATCGTTTCAAAATGTATTACCGTTTGGACCTCTACGGGCGCAACAGCAGTAGCGGTGAAACGACAGAGTTTTTTCTGAATTGTTTTGTGCATGCCTCGCGCGGATCGATTACTCATTTCGAAAGCGTTGAAAACAAGCAGGAACAACCAGGAGCACGTCGGCAATCAGACGGTGGATTTTTTGGTTTATAGGAAGGCAACTACTTGCGCATGTGGAATGCTCTAAAGTAGTGGCCGCATCAATTAGTTTTGGGGGACTTGCAGCAGGCTCATCGGCGAATACATGGATGGGAACGCTGCGAATAAAAGCTGATGGGCTTGAGAATAAAATTACTGTTACTTTGGTTTTCGCTTTTATTGGCACCGCTCGCAATATTGGGCAGTATTGGCTATGTGTATATCGATGGTCAGCTCAAGAAAGATCTATTTACCTACCAAGCTGAATTATCTGAATCGCAAGGGGATTCAGTTTCTCGTTATTTTCAATACATTGATTATGTTGTTCGTCAATCGGCACGAGATGCTGCGTTGATAAGCGCTCTGCAGAAAACCGAGCGACCAGCACAGAGTTACAATGAAAGCATTCAGTCGTTCTTAGTTGACATTCTCGAGAGCGAAGAATCGTTGGTCAGCTTGTCCATATACTCAGCCCTTGAGTTGCAAACCCCGCTTGCCAGTGTCGGTTCAGGGCAGTTCTCGAAAGATTATTTTTCAGCACTGCCGGAGCTAATTGATAGTCAAGAATCTATCGGGTTTTTAGTTGCTGAGAGTGGAACTGCCAACAGTAAGTCGTCAGTGGGTGTCTTGATTGGATGGGCTGCGATCAAGCGGAATGATTCTGTGCTCGGTTATTTTGTGGCTGAAGTTGCAGTCTCCCCTCTGCTCAAGCATAGCCTGGGTGTTGTCAATGGTACGGATCGTGCCGATCAAATTGTACTGCTCGATAATGATGGCAATGTGGTTACGCAAAGTGAACAAGTTGTTACGCGACTTAACAATATTGCGCAGCTCTATCAGCGTAGCGAGCATGGTTTTATCGATACTCTTAACGTGGCAGATCGATCGTATTTTGCCAGTGTGCGACCAGTGGCTAATGGTTTTTGGTTGGCGACGCTGACTGATAAGCAAGTCTTGTTTGATAAACGTCTACCTTATATTTTCATTTTTGTTGGTGCACTGTTTTTTACGCTGCTACTTTCTGGCGTTGTTTTTAATCACTTTGTTAATAATATTGCGATTAAACCAATTCATAACTTAATTGACGCTACGCGGCATATAGCACGTGGTGAATTCCGTCCTGAGCTAAACATTCGTACTAAAGATGAGCTTGGTGAGTTGGCTGTTGCTTTTCGACAAATGGGGCAGCAGCTGATGCATACAAGCCGTCGAATTCGACAGCTCGCCTACTATGATCCGCTAACCCAGCTGCCCAACCGCACTACATTACGCGAAACCTTAAATCGACTATTGGCGAGAGCGGAATCGGAACGAAATAAAGCGGCGGTGCTATTTATTGACTTGGACGACTTTAAAAAAGTAAATGATCGTCTTGGTCATGAGGCGGGCGATGAGTTATTGGTGCAAATATCTGACCGCTTAAAAAATCGTTTACGTCAGGCCGACATTTTATTCGAGCAAGCTGGCGTAACGTCGGTGGATCAGCTCATTAGTCGTCGAGGTGGTGATGAATTTAATGCAATATTAAGTTCTATTAAAGCGCCTCATGATGCAGCTGTTGTTGCAGAGCGTATTATTCAAGATTTGAACGAGCCCTTCTTTGTTGCAAAAAGTGAAATCCATGTTGGTGCTAGCGTTGGCATCGCTGTTTTTCCAGACGATGGTCGTGACGCAGATACACTTTTACGCAATGCAGACCTTGCTATGTATGAAGCTAAGGCGCGCGGTAAAAATAACTATCATATTTTTACCTCAGCGATTAATGATCAGGTTCACCAGCGACTTGCTCTAGAGAATGCACTGCAGATCGCCATGGTGCAGAATCAATTCTGCTTGTACTACCAGCCTAAGGTTCGCTTGGCAGATATGAAGCCTGTAGGCTTCGAGGCATTGATACGCTGGCAGCATCCGAAAAAAGGATTAATCCTTCCGGGTAAATTCATTCCGATCGCTGAAGAAAGCAACTTGATTCGCGATATAGGGAACTGGATTTTAGGCGAGTCCATGCAGCAGATTCAGTTGTGGGACAGGATGTTGCCGAAGGAAGTACGGATTGCGATTAATATCTCAGCCCGTCAGCTTACGCAGGTGGATCTGGTTGAGCAGCTTGAAATGATGATAGAGCATTTTGGTTTATCACCCAGCCGCTTAGAAATAGAGCTGACGGAAACCAGTGTGTTGCAAGACGAGCAGCTGGCCGTGCAGCACCTCAGTGCGCTCCGCAACTTGGGTGTCGAAATCAGTTTGGATGACTTTGGTACGGGTTATTCATCGTTGAGTTTCTTGAGAAAACTGCCGATTGATACCGTGAAAATTGATAAGAGCTTTACTGCCAATGTGACCCAAAATGGTGAAGCCCGCGCAATTGTCATGTCGTTATTGAGCCTGTGTCGAGAATTGAATGTCACCACCATTGCGGAGGGGATTGAGACCACCAGCCAGCTGCAATTTTTGATGGAGCATGGCTGCGATCAAGGGCAAGGTTTCCTCTTTTCCGAGCCGCTTCCCAGCGAAGAAGTAGAGCAATTTCTAGAAGAACCGGCTTCTCTCATCTGATGTGAGCGCCAACCAGCGAGTCAATTCAAAAGGTTCTAGCTCCCGTCGAAAACTCACTACGTGATGATGCACAAAATTTCGTCGCTGCCACTGGTGGTGCTTAGCCCACCTAGGTATAATCGCGCCCGTTTTTAACCAGCCGGACCTGCCGCGTAGTCACCCCCGCCTGCAGTACTCTAAGCTCCTGAATTTGAGGCCTTTTTTGTGATTGAGAAACTCCGCAATATTGCGATTATTGCTCACGTAGACCATGGGAAAACCACCCTGGTCGATAAACTTCTGAGCCAATCTGGCACCCTGGATCGAAAAGACGAAGGTGCTGAGCGCATCATGGACTCCAATGATCAGGAGAAAGAGCGTGGTATTACCATTCTCGCAAAGAATACTGCGATCAAATGGAACGACTACCGCATTAATATCGTCGATACTCCTGGGCACGCCGACTTCGGTGGTGAAGTAGAGCGTGTCCTATCGATGGTGGATTCTGTACTACTGCTAGTCGATGCCGTCGATGGCCCCATGCCGCAAACACGTTTTGTAACGTCTAAGGCGTTCGAACGAGGTTTAAAGCCAATCGTTGTCATTAACAAAATCGACCGTCCTGGGGCTCGCCCTCACTGGGTGATGGATCAGGTATTCGATCTATTTGATAACCTTGGAGCGACCGAAGAGCAGTTAGATTTCCCTGTTATTTATGCATCGGCTATCAATGGCATTGCAGGTCTAGAGCCTGACGAAATGGCCGATGACATGACGCCTCTCTACGAAATGATCGTTGAGAATGTCCCTGCTCCAGATGTTGACCCTGACGGTAAATTCCAAATGCAGGTCTCTGCGTTAAGTTACGATAGCTATGTTGGCGTTATCGGTGTTGGCCGCATTACTCGCGGCTCGTTAAAGCCGGGTCAGCAGGTGATTGTCAAAGAAGCGAATGGTAAAGAGCGCAAAGGCAAGGTGCTGAATGTGAAGGGCTACCTCGGCCTAGATCAGGTTGAAACGCAGCTGGCCACCGCTGGTGACATTGTTTGCGTCAATGGCATCGATGGCCTCAGTATTTCCGATACGCTTTGCGACCCTGAATGTGTCGAAGCGCTACCGCCTCTGACAGTCGACGAGCCTACCGTGAGTATGACATTCATGGTGAACGACTCACCGTTTGCGGGTAAAGAAGGTAAGTTTGTTACCAGCCGTAATATCAAAGATCGTCTCGACCAAGAACTTATTCACAATGTGGCGTTACGAGTAAAGCAAGGCGATAGCGCAGACAAGTTTATTGTTTCTGGTCGTGGTGAGTTGCACCTATCAGTATTGATCGAAACCATGCGCCGCGAAGGATTTGAATTAGGTGTATCGCGCCCGGAAGTTGTTCAGAAAGAGATTGATGGCGAAATTCAAGAGCCCTTCGAGCAAGTGGTCATTGATGTTGAAGAGCAACATCAAGGTGCCATCATGGAAGAGTTGGGATTGCGCAAGGCCGAACTTACTAATATGGAACCAGATGGCAAAGGGCGTGTGCGTTTAGAGTTTATTATGCCATCTCGAGGGTTGATCGGCTTCCGTGGTTTGTTTCTCACGTTGACCTCTGGCTCCGGCATCATGACCAGCATTTTTGACCATTATGGCCCGGTAAAGGATGGCGAAGTTGCGAAGCGCCAAAATGGCGTGTTGGTGAGTATGCTAAAGGGTAAAACAGCGGCTTATGCTTTGTTCAATTTACAAAGTCGTGGGCGTTTATTCTTAGGCCATGCAGTCGACGTCTATGAAGGTCAAGTGATTGGTATCCATTCGCGCAACAACGATCTCGCGGTTAACCCGATTAAAGGCAAGCAGCTAACCAACGTGCGTGCGTCAGGCACGGATGAGGCGTTAACCTTAACGCCCCCTATCAAGCACACACTGGAACAAGCCTTAGAGTTTATTGAAGATGATGAACTTGTCGAAGTGACACCCGAAAGCATTCGTATTCGTAAAAAATTATTAACCGAGAACGAGCGTAAGCGCGCTAAAAACGCCGGTTAAAAAATGCGGCGGCATAGCGCATTCGCGATATGCCGCTTTCTCTTTCCTCAAGCACTCCCCTAATCGTTCTTGCATCGACACCGAATTCTCGGCGGAACCGTTCTGGATACTCGTAAACTTGCAAAGTTTTCAAAAAGGATACAAGTAACATAAAAATTGTTGTCGCGAGACCAAGACAACATGATTTTTGGGGCGTCGGTAATACATAGTGTGCAGCCTGTCGATTCGACAACAGGCGTTAAATAAAAGGATAGTTATGTTTAGCTATTTGCACCCATTTCACGCAGGTAATCATGCGGATGTTCTCAAGCATTGGTTGCTAATCGAATGCGTTCGCTACCTACAGTTGAAAAGCAAACCTTTTGTTTATATTGATACGCACTCAGGCAATGGGATGTATCGTATCGATAGTGTGGAAGCGTTGAAAACTAACGAAATCTTTGACGGTGTATTGAAAATAAATTGGGAAAATTATCCAGAGCTCGATCTGTATCGAGAGCTTGTTAGTGGCGAGTTAAAAAATGGAAACTACCCCGGCTCTCCCTCAATCGTTAAGCAATTGCTGCGGGCAGACGACACGGCGTGGTTTTTTGAAATGCATCCGCAGGTTGTCAAAGATCTGCGGGTGCACTGTGAAAAGAAAGGGCAGTGTTATGTGCGACAGGAGGATGGCTTTAAAGGGTTGTTGAGCCTTTTCCCTGTGCCTAATGGGCGCGCGCTAGTGCTTATTGACCCATCATACGAAGTTAAAAGTGATTATCATACCGTCGTTGATATATTGCAGAAGGCGTATAAAAAAATGCCGCAAGCTACTCTGGCGTTGTGGTACCCGATGGTGAGTCGCGGCACGATTGATGCCTTGGAAGCTAAAATAAAAAAAACGACGCTTAAAAATACTCAGCTGTACGAGATGGGTGTCGCTGAAGATGCCGCGCTGGGTATGACTGCGTCGGGAATGATTATTGTGAATCCACCTTGGACCCTGTCCGCGCTGTATCGCCGCGTTGCAGGCCGCCTGTCTAGCGCGCTATCAAAGGACGGCAGTGAGCGATGGCGGTGTGAGCACTTAGTAGCAGAGTAATTGATCCTATTTCAAAGGCCGTTGGTGCTGCCTGAATTTCCGCTAGTGATCGCGCCGGTGTATGGTTAAGCATTGATGGAAGTGCGCCATCATCGGAGGATCTATGCATATCATCATCGGAATCATAACGGCGGCGGCGGGCTTGATCTGGGCACTTTATAACCTGCAAAACTCTGGTGTCGACCTCAATTCGTTTAACCCGTTTTATTGGGCAAGGCGTCGCAGTTGGGCTAAAAAGGTGGGGGCTAAACCATTGCACTGCATCGAAAGTTCAATGGAAGCTGCTGCTGTATTGGTGGTTGCCGTGGCAGAGCTGCCTGGTTTGATGACCCAAGAGCTCAAAGACAAAGTCATCGATGTATTTTGTCGTGAGTTTAATCTCTCAGCTAAAGATGCCGCTAGCCTTTATGCCTCTTCTTCCTATTTGTTGAAAGAAGCGGGGGAAATATCGCAAGAAGTGCAAGGCATTCTCTCGCCCAGCCTAAAGACGTTCGAAGAAAAGCACGTGGAATCATTGCTAGGCATGCTAAATGAAATTGCGTCGTTTGGAGGCGAGCCTAGCGATACTCAAAAAGCGGTTATGGAGGCTACGGAGAAGGTGTTTAAGTCATCTCCCAATTCGACGCGAAACTGGTAGCAGTAAGCGACGTAACATAGCGCTTAGCTCAAATCAGATATAAAAAACCGGGGGTGAATTTGATTCTCCCCCGGTTTTTTGTTGGCGGTTAGCTTTATGCTAGTGGCCTTATATTACGCCAAAGCTAGCTTGGTTACTTTGATGTTAACAGCAGCTACCTTGTAAGGATCAGCGTTAGACGCGGGACGACGGTCTTCTAGGCGACCTTTCCAGCCATCTTCTACAGTACCGATTGGAATACGGATAGAAGCACCACGGTCAGATACACCATAGCTGTACTGATCGATAGATTGAGTTTCATGCTTACCTGTTAAGCGCTGCTCGTTATGAGCGCCGTATACAGAGATACATTCTTCAACATGCTTGCCGAATTCTTCACAGATCTTGGTGAATACACTCTCGTCGCCAGCTTCACGCATTGCGCCATTAGAGAAGTTAGAATGCATGCCTGAACCGTTCCAGTCGGTATCACCAAGAGGCTTAGGATGCCAGTCGATGGCGAGATCATAACGCTCTGCGGTGCGCTCTAATAGGTAACGAGCCAACCAGATTTCGTCACCGGCTCTCTTCGCGCTCTTAGCAAAAATTTGGAATTCCCACTGGCCAGCAGCTACTTCGGCGTTGATACCTTCAACATTGAGGCCCGCTTCAAGACATAGGTCCAAATGCTCTTCGATTAAGTCACGGCAATAGGCGTTGCGTGCACCAACTGAGCAGTAGTATGGGCCTTGTGGAGGTGGGTAACCGCCAGCTGGGAAACCAGGAGGAAGGTTAGTGTTTGGATCCCACAAGAAGTATTCTTGCTCAAAGCCGAACCAAAAATCATCGTCATCGTCTTCGATAGTCGCACGACCGTTAGATACGTGAGGAGTACCATCAGCATTCAATACTTCGGTCATTACGAGGTAAGAGTTGATACGACCTGGATCAGGAATAATGGCGACTGGCTTCAACAGACAATCCGACGCGTTGCCTTCAGCCTGTTCGGTAGAACTACCGTCGAATGACCACATTGGGCAGTCTTCAAGTTTGCCGCTGAAGTCTTTGCGGACCATAGTTTTACTGCGTAGGCTTTGGGTTGGTTGGTAGCCGTCAAGCCAGATATATTCCAACTTACTCTTCATAATTTTCATTCTCCGTAAAGGTCGTTATTCAGGGCGAGCCCCTGATTTTTGAAGTCAGATAAAATGACACATTATTTATCGCAATTGGCATTACATTATTCATGCCAGGTCGAGTATTGTGGCGAAGCCCTTGCTGAATGGGCTGGTGCGGACAAAGGGTTAGAAAATGCACCAATTTAAAGCACCTATTTGGTGCGGTGCATCACTTGTCGCTCCATTTTGGTGCTATCGCTTGTCTCGTAGGCCTTTAGAGCGAGATCTATGCTTTTGGCTTGTATTCGCCTTCTAGCCTGTCCTTGGCGTAGTAGCGCAATAAATCATCGGTTTTTAATCGCGTGGGTACACCCGTTTTTTCATTTTTGGCTATTGTTCAAACTGCACCAGATTAGCACTATTCTGCTAATTAGTCGGCATCGACAACAATGGCGGTTATGTTGTCACGGCCCCCTTTATTGAGTGCGCCATCAATGAGTGCACGCACAGCGTTGTCGGCGGTATCTTGGGCAAGTAATTGTTCTATGTCGTCAACGGTAAGGTCTTTGTAGAGGCCATCGCTACAAATCAAAAATCGATCTCCTGGTTCAACACAGTCAAAATCAAGCTCCAGGTGGAGAGTTTGATGGACGCCAACAGCGCGGGTTAATACGTGGGCGGATGGATGATGCTCAGCTTGGGCAGGCCGCAGCTGACCACGCGCGATCATGGTCTGGGCGACGCTATGATCTGTTGTTAATTGAGTCAGCGTGTTGTTTCTTAGTCGATATATTCGGCTGTCCCCAGCCCACAAAAAGAAGACATGAGATCCATAGTTGAACAGAACGGCAACGGTTGAACCAACCTGTTCACCGGGAAATGACGTCCGGCAAAGATTGTGTGCATCCCTCAGCTTCATTTCAAGGTCTCTGACGCTCTCGGCCAGGGAGCTTGCCTTCATAAAATGCACAAGCGATTCAGCGACTACTCCGCTGGCATAGTCACCGCGATTTAGACCACCCATGCCGTCGGCAACGGCCCATAAACCATGTTCCGATGAGTGATAAAAGGCATCCTCGTTGGCTTTGCGCACCAGTCCTGCATGACTTTTAGCTGCGCTATGCCAGGATATCGAGGCTGCCGACGTGCATGTCGTTTCAAGTTCTTTCAGCTGCTTAAAATCAATGTAGGGCATGGCCGTGGTTCTATATTTTGAGTAAGCCTGGTATCGAGGTCGCGAGAGTCTATTGCACAAATCCCCAGTTTTCTCTGAGGGTGCGCAGCACAGCATCGGCGGAGTGCGGCCTGTTATTGGGGTCTTTTTCCAAACAGCTCATGGTTAAATCGGCGAGAATACTCGGTATTCGGGCTTTAGATGCTTTGCGCGGGTCGACAGGTGTCTCGGTTTTAATTTGTTCCAGCAGCGTTGTCACATTGTCGCCCTGAAAAGGTGTTAGTCCAGTGAGTACTTCGTAGAGTACCGAGCCTAAGCTATACAGGTCAGACT
Organism: Cellvibrionaceae bacterium; assembly: GCA_033852115.1. Lineage (GTDB taxonomy): Bacteria > Pseudomonadota > Gammaproteobacteria > Pseudomonadales > Cellvibrionaceae > JAWSVE01. The sequence goes on from JAWSVE010000002.1 coordinate 469,483, forward strand.
GTACGTCGATGGATGGGTCTCGGTGTATCTGCTCTGGTGACATATACATGACCGTGCCCTGAAGTTTTGCTTCGCCGGTCATGCCAGGTTCGGCGGCAATTTGTTCTAGCTCCGAATTATCGTCGACCTTTTTCTCGTCCTTTGACCATACCTTTGCAAGCCCCCAGTCCAGCAGAAGTACCTCGCCGTATGGGCCTACTAGAATATTTTCAGGCTTAATGTCCCGGTGCAGTACGCCTCGTGAATGAGCATAACCGAGCACTTGTGCGACGGGCATAATAAGATCCATGAGCTGAGTTAGATCATAACGCTCACGAAAATTTAGCACCTCACGAAGTGTATAACCGTGTACCAATTTCATGGTGAAATAATAATTGCCGCGATTGTCGCGACCGATTTCATAGGTTGGAATAGTATTGGGGTGCTGCAAAATTGCAGAAATACGAGCCTCTCGTAATAAGCGTTTTGTCTCAATCGGGTCGTTAATGAACTCAGGGCGTAGCGATTTATAGCAGATAGTCCGTCCTAGGTGCAGATCGCGGCAGGATTGAATAATGGATTTTCCGCCCTTGGCGATGGTGCTAAAAAATGCGTAGCGTGTTTTGGGGTTGAGAGTCTCCGGCAAAGGCTTGTCGGTGTCTTCTGAAAAAAGACGCGCGCTATCAACCTTTTGCTGAGGAAATTCGAGCATTGTTAGCTCCTGGGGGCTTCAACGTTATTAGGGGCTCCACTCTAACCTTAGTCGCAATTGAATTACAACTATGCGCGGTTGGTTGTCGCTTATTTGCGCTTGCGTATTCTCTCTTGTGTTCATCTTATGTTTTAATCATAAAAGGAAACGTCCTGTAGAACCCAATAACAAAGCGTTTACTCTATTTTTGCAAAGGACTGGCTATGCATGGACACATCAATAGACTTCATCGAAGACCCTGCTGTTATTCGGTTGCTCAAAGAACAACTGGCAGATATGCAAATCACATCTCCCCCTGAAAGTAGACATGCACTTACCTTTGAGAAGTTAAAGTACCGTGACGTGACATGTTGGGTGGCAAGAGATAAGTTGAATGTATTGGGGTGTGCGGCGCTGAAAGAGCTGAATTCACAAAACGGTGACATTAAATCGATGCGCACTGCGCGAGAGTCGAGAGACCGAGGCGTTGCTTGGGCGTTGTTATCAATCATTATGGTTGGCAACTGGAAGCATGCCATTTTGACCAAGCCGGGCGGTTGTGCGAGCGTGAGGGGTTTGTGTATTGCAAGCCTTTTTGCTGCATACAGTGAGGACTCGAATGGTTGTTATATGACGAAAAGGTTTTGCGCTGATTAACGCTCAATCTATCAGTACATCTTTATCAATACAGAGGTTTGCATGAGTGCGGAAAAAATTGAAAGACGAGCATTTCTCGGTGCGCTAATTGGCATTACGCTACTATTTGGCGCGCTCATGCTGCCATTTTTTGCACCGATTTTATGGGCTTGCATTATCGCCATATTATTTCACCCAATGCAGTGTTGGTTGGTCGGCAAGTGGGGGAAGAGGCCAAATGTTACTGCCTTGGTAACGTTGATGGTGTGTATTGTTTTAGTGATTATACCAGTGTTGTTTCTGGGGTTTACCTTTATACAGCAAGGCGTCGACCTCTACCAAAAGTTAAAAGAGGGGGATGTAAATCCAGCTGAGTATGTCGATCAGGTGCGTGCGGCTTTTCCCGCAATTGAATCACTTCTGCAGCGATTTGATATTGATATTAATGCGTTAAGGCAGGGTGCTTCCAAAGCAGCGTTAGCAGCGGGCCAATTTCTCGCGGGCAATGCGCTTGCTGTCGGTCAGGGTACATTTCAATTTTTTCTGTCATTTTGCATTATGCTTTACGTTGCGTTCTTTTTGTTGCGAGATGGGAATGAGCTCATTGAAATGCTGATTCATTATCTGCCAATTGGTGATGAGCGTGAGCGTCTTCTGTTCCAAAAATTCAGTGAAGTATCAAAAGCAACGGTAAAAGGCAACTTGGTTATTGCTATTGTTCAGGGTGCATTGGGTGGCATTATATTTTGGGTGTTGGATTTGCCTCCAGCTTTGTTGTGGGGTGTGGTGATGGCAGTGTTATCGTTAATTCCAGCCGTCGGTGCGGGTCTCGTGTGGTTGCCAGCCGCAATCTACCTTTACGCAGTGGGTGAAGTGATGTCGGGCACGGTGCTAGTACTTTTCGGTATTTTTGTTATTGGTTTAGTTGATAATGTGCTGCGCCCCATATTAGTCGGCAAAGATACCAAGCTGCCAGATTGGATGGTGTTGCTGTCGACGTTAAGTGGTTTAACGCTGTTTGGTATGAATGGTTTTGTCGTGGGTCCAATCATCGCCATGCTATTTATTGCGTTTTGGCAAATTTTTGGCCGTGAGTTTGGTGTTCATGCTGATGGGCCAATCGAGGATGCGTTGGCAGACGAGCGAGAATCAGAATGAACATTCGATCTTTTGATGAGCACGATCGCGAAGCGGTGATCGATCTTTGGCAGGTGTGCGGTTTAGTTGTTCCGCAAAACAACCCACATAAAGATATTGATCGAAAGTTGCAGGATAGTGGTAAGTTGTTTTTGGTGGGCGATATTGACGGAAGAATCGTGGCGAGTGCAATGGCTGGCTACGATGGGCATCGAGGTTGGATTAATTACTTGGCCGTATTGCCCTCAATGCGACGTGAAGGGTTAGGCCGCGAGATGATGAAAGCAGTGGAAAAAAGATTGTTAGCTGTAGGCTGCCCAAAGATAAACCTGCAAATACGAACAACCAATCAACAGGTTATAGAATTTTATGAGGCGATCGGTTACAGCATGGATCGAGTGGTCTCTATGGGTAAGCGCTTAGAATACGATTAAGGGGGCTATTATGCATGGCGGAAGTTGCTTGTGCAGTGAGGTAAGCTATACCTATGCGGGAGACATCGAGGAGCTATCGCGTTGCTATTGTGCGCAATGTCAAAAAGCCCAAGGCGGTGCTTTCGTCGCAGTTGCACCGATCGAAGCGGAACTCTTCAAAGTCGTAAAAGGAAAAGATAAGCTCAGCGAATATCGAGCGTCACCAAACAAGCGTCGCGTCTTTTGCGGAATCTGTGCAAGCCCCTTATATAGCGCAAGAGATGATCTGCCGAGTATTTTGCGGCTGCGCGTGGGAACGCTAGACTCGCACATTAATCCTGCTAGACAATATCATGCCTTTATTTCCTCCACGCCTAGCTGGTACGTTATCAATGACGAATTCCCTAGGTATGATAAAAAACCAAACCATTAAATCAGATGGTCCAATTTAATCTTCTCGAGAATGACTTAATACTAAATACATATAGCCCATTGTGGGCTTTCGGGTGAGTAATTTCAGGCACTAATAGTGAAACTACACTGCGAGCGCTGGGGCCTCTGTCGAGCGCGAACAATTGCCATAGTGAATAAGAAAGTAAAGAATGTTTGTTGTTGAATTATTGGCACGCTACTGGTTGGAATGTTGAGCGCCGATGTTAGTGTTTATGTTCGCTGCCATTTCATTTGGTGTTGCTGCGGGTATCAAGCCTGGACCATTGGGGGTTTTTATTATTCATCAAACCCTCACGCGAGGTGTTCGGGTTGGCTTTCTTGCTAGTCTCGCGCCATTCATTACTGATGGTCCTATTATTATCATTGCCTTGCTCCTGTCGACGACGCTTCACTCTCTGAGTCAGTTAGAAGCGTTGTTGTCATTGCTGGGTGGGTTGTATTTATTGTGGGTCGGCTACAAATTATTGATGGCTCCAAGCGAGATTAATCCTCAACAATCGAGTGGGGCATCTAGTTTGTTGACGGCTGTAAAAATCAATGCCTTAAATCCCTCACCTTATTTGTTTTGGCTAACGATTGGCAGTAGCTACATTGCTATGGGGACGGCCTTGGAAGCCGGCGTTTTTATCATTGTGGCTTTAACCTCGCTATGTCTGACAAAATTGGCTGTTGCGTTGGCCGTGTTTCGTCTCGGCAACATGTTCAATAAACGGTTGTATGCGCTATTCATTAAAATAATGGCTTTGCCTTTATTTCTCTTTGCAGTTCATCTCTTGTATCGCGCGTACCAAGTTTGGCTGCCGTAGTGCAGGTTCTTCAAACGCTAAGATCGGTGTACTTCGTGATAGCGGTGGGCGTATTTGTTTGCTGCTGATTTGTTAGCTTCTCTGTTTTGTTGGCCAATGTGCCATATGCCAACCTTGAGACCGAGACGCCAATCTTAGTTGCGTAAGACAGAGAGTGATTCGCAATCGAAGAGTGCCGCTAATACGGTGCCACCTCGGAAAGTCAATGAGCTTGAGATTTTATAGGCTTTGGTTTTATGGCCTTAGATTGAGAGGGGCTGTGCCTAGAGGAGCTGAGCCTTGACGAGGCTTTGTAGACCTATTTCTCGATCTAAGTCAAAAACCGCGCGAATAGGCGTAGCGGCTGAAAAGGGATGAGAGTAGTCTCTTTAGTCTACACTTATAGCTCAACTTGCTCTGCACAAGAGCAGCGAAATAGAGGCCGCCATGTTCAGTTTGTACCCGGATATCAAAACCTTCGATAAGCAAATGTTGGGTGTTAGTGATTTGCACACGCTCTATGTCGAGCAGTCTGGGAACCCGGACGGGATTCCTGTGTTGTTTGTTCACGGCGGACCAGGTGGGGGAGCGGGTAAGCAAGATCGCTGTTTTTTCGATCCTGAGCGTTATCGCATTATTGCTTTTGATCAGCGTGGCGCGGGGCATTCTACACCGCATGCGGAATTAGAGGACAACAACACACAAGCACTTGTGAGTGATATCGAAAAAATTCGAAAGCACTTAGGTATTGAGCGTTGGGTTCTATTTGGAGGGTCTTGGGGGTCAACCTTGAGTTTGCTTTATGCGCAGGCATACCCAGACAAAGTCATGGGGCTCATATTGCGTGGTATTTTTCTCTGCCGTCAGCGCGATCTCAATTGGTTCTATCAAGATGGAGCGAGCCATCTCTTTCCTGACTATTGGGAAGACTACGTCAAACCAATTCCGGAAGCTGAACGCGGTAATATGATTAAGGCGTATTACGATAGGCTGACTGGAGAGAACGAGCTGGCTAAGATGGCTACGGCTAAGTCATGGTCTGTGTGGGAGGGGCGCTGCTCAACGTTGCGTCCCAATCACGAAGTCGTGGAGACTTTTGCCGACCCACACCGTGCCGTGGCGTTAGCGCGTATTGAAGCGCATTACTTCATCAACAATTGCTTTATCGACGAAAACCAAATTCTTGAACATACCGACAAGCTACAAGGCATTCCAGGGATTATTGTTCACGGCCGCTACGACGCCGTGTGTCCTCTTGATAACGCATTCAAGCTCCACAAGCGGTGGCATGATTCCCAGCTGCACATTATTCGAGATGCGGGCCATGCTTCGCGCGAGCCTAGTATCGTGGATGCGCTGGTGCGTGCCACCCGAGAAATGGCTGATCGTTTTGAGGCAGACTTCCCCTCCGAGGCGTAATGGCCTACTCTCCCACGCTTTTTATGGCTTGATTACGGGGGAAACGTGAGGGGACTGATTCAGCGGGTAACGCATGCCAAAGTTGAGGTGGGTGGTGATGTTGTTGGCGCCATTGACCAAGGTATCTTACTGCTCTTAGGCGTTGAAAAGGCTGATGGCCAAGCGCAGCTCGATAAGCTACTTCACAGGGTGATTAACTACCGTATTTTTTCCGACGAAGCAGGAAAGATGAACCGCAGTCTGTTGGATATCCGAGGCGGTATTCTGGTGGTATCACAGTTCACTCTGGTGGCGGACACCCAGAAAGGGCTGCGTCCCAGTTTTTCTTCAGCGGCGCCTCCTGCACTCGCCGATCAGCTCTACCAAGCATTTGTCGCGAAGCTTGGTGAATACCCTGAATTGCAGGTGGCTACAGGCCAGTTTGCCGCTGATATGCAGGTCAGCCTCTGTAACGACGGCCCCGTTACCTTCTGGTTGTCAGCGTAGCGCTAGCAAGCCCGCAAAGAGGCTGGTATTATGCGCCATCTCGCGAGGGACTGGGTTAGCCCCATTCACCTCCTTCCTGCAAAAGACAAACAACAATGCAGGAACAGAATTGAATGACTGTCGCTCACTTGGGGCGCAATTACACGATTGTTGAGGAGAGATCGATGGATCCAGTGTCAGGCGTATTACTAACTTTCGGCATAGCCCTCTTAGTGGCCAGCTGGGTAATGTTGTTAATTTGCTCTTTCAAAGAAGACTTCACATGGGGTTTGGCGACCGTCTTTGTTCCGCCGCTCTCTTACTTTTACGGCTTGTTTAACTGGGCGAAAGCCGGTGAATCTATCGTTGTGGCTGCTATCGGATGGATTTTGATCTTCCTGATGCTGTAAGAGAACTCATTAAAGAATTTAAAAAAACCAGCTTATTGCTGGTTTTTTTATGCCTCAAATTTGAACTGTGTAATCAGGTTGCTGGGCTTTCTTCCTCGTCTTTTTTGTCTCTCTCGATCCAACGGCCAAAAAATACGCCTACTTCAAACAATAGCCACATGGGCAGAGCTAATAATGTTTGTGATATCACGTCGGGAGGGGTTAGTAGCATGGCAAAGACGAAGCAGCCAATGATGATGTAGGGGCGCGCATTCGACAATTTGGTTGTATCCACAGCGCCCGCCCATACCAGCAAAACAGTGGCGATAGGGATTTCGAAAGCAAAGCCAAAGGCAAAAAATAATTTTAGAACAAAGCTGAGGTAGGCGTTGATGTCCGGGGCTTGCTGAATATCCGACGGCACCACTGAGGCAAAAAATTTAAAGATAATTTCGAACACCACGAAGTACGCAAACGCCATGCCTGCGTAAAACAAGATAACGCTCGAAATAAACAGGGGTATCGCGATACGTTTTTCTTTTTGGTACAGCGCTGGTGCAATAAAAGACCAGATTTGATAGAGCACGAAAGGCATCGCGATAAAAAAGGAAACGTAAAACGTTAATTTAAAAGGCGCTAAGAAAGGCGAGGCAACTTCGTAAGCGATCATTTTCGAGCCTTCCGGGAGGGCTCGCATCATCGGCGCTGACACTACGCTGTAAATATCGTTGGCAAAGTACACTAGGCATAAAAAAACAGCGATGACGGCAATAAAACAATACAGTAACCGATTGCGCAGTTCTTTTAGGTGTGCAATCAGGGGCAATTCTTGATCATTACTATGGTCTGTGGAGCTGCTGCCGGCGGTCATAGAGTCTATTGTTTCAGGTTGGGGCTAACTAAGAGGGTTTGTTGGTTTCAGTTGTGCTCTCGCTACTAACGGATGCGCTATCGCTAGGGGTCTCGACACTGTCTTGAATGTCGCTGTTTTGAGGTGGCGCAATGGTGTTTTCAGTGGCTAGACGCTTTTCTTCTTCATCATTATTGGGGTCATGATCATGGTGACCCGGTGGATAAAGGTCGTCTTCTTTTTCCAGATCCTGTTGCAGGTCAAATGCATCCACGGTGTCATCACGCACTGATTCTAAACTGCGCATGATTTCTTCGTTGTGCAGTTGTCGACGAATGTCATCCGCCCCAAATTGGTTTTCCAATTCGCGTCGAGTTTCACGCAGGCTACGTTTGAATCGGCCGAGCCATAAACCCACTGTGCGTACAGTTTCGGGCAGGCGTTCTGGGCCGACCACGACTAATGTTACACCGGCAATGACGATGATTTCGGTAAAACCAATATCAAACACTGAGGTTAGTCCTTCTCAACCTTTTCGGCTTCACCAGAGATAACTTTCTCGTTCGTTGCGTCGTCAGTTTTTTCTTCAACCGCAGGTTTGTCCTCATCGGTGAGGCCTTTTTTAAATCCGCGAATGGCAGAACCTAAATCGCCACCAATATTTTTAAGGCGTTTGGTACCAAAAATCATGACCACAATGGCTAGGATGATTAGTAATTGCCAAATGCTAATGCCGCCAATACCCATAACTTAACTCCGTATCAATAATCTATTTAGGTTGCCGCGAGGCTTTTTCTTCAATACCTGATTGGCCAAAGCGGCGTTGCAGTTCGTTGAGAACCGATTCGGATGATTCCCCCAAGTGCGATAGCATGACCAGCGAATGAAACCACAAGTCTGCTGTTTCATAGATGAGATCACTATTGTCTTGGCTAGTTTCAGCGTCTTTTGCGGCGAGTACAGTCTCAACGGCTTCTTCACCGACTTTCTCTAGAATCTTGTTGAGACCTTTGTGGTGCAGACTGGCGACGTAGGACGACCCGGCATCGGCCCCTTTGCGTTCGGCTAGTATGGCATCCAGTTGTTGTAGTACATCATTCATTGCAATTCTTTTCTCAACCTTTGGATTGGCCGTCTATGGTTTCATCGCTCTTGGTGTGGTGATAGATCTCGTCTGGGTTTTTCAGTACAGGCTCAACCACTTCCCATTGGCCATCATGTAAAACTCGGTAGAAGCAAGATTCTCGCCCAGTATGGCAGGCAATGCCGCCCAGCTGTTTTACCTTAAGAATAATGACATCGGCATCGCAGTCTAGTTGAATCTCGCGGACTTGCTGCACATGCCCAGATTCTTCACCTTTGCGCCATAGTTTACACCTGGAACGAGACCAATACACGGCACGGTTCTCTTGTGCCGTCAGCATTAAGGCTTCCCTGTTCATCCAGGCTACCATCAGAATACGATGAGAGTCGGCATCCTGTGCGATGGCTGGAACCAAGCCATCCGCGGACCATTTTATCTCGTCGAGGAAAGCGCTGTCTGTGGTGGAAACGTCGGTCATGGTGTGATGTTTGAGAAACGGTAGTTTAGTTTGACGATGCACCTTCGGGATCGCGGATTAGGTGTGATTCTAGCGTATTAGCCAAGCTAATGCGCCCACTGTGAATAGCACAGCGCTGGCAGTGGGTAACGCGACGATGGGTGCCTGGAGGGCTGGCCAGCCAATGGCGGCGCCTGCAACCAGACAGATGATGCCAATGACATTGCGACGTCGGGTGCTACGTTGCGTAGTTTGCTGGCTTTTTACCTGCTGCTCCAGTGTGCCTAAAGTGTCTTCCAGGCGGTTAACTTGCTGTAAGCCATTGAATACTAAGTGGGGCACCTGAGGGAATTTCTCCAGCCACTCTGGGCCATATCGGCGCAGTTGGCGGACAAGCGTTTTCGGCTTGAAACGCTTTTTCAGCCAGCGTTCGAGGAACGGGTGGGCGGTGCTCCACAAGTCGAGTTCGGGGTAGAGTTGACGGCCCAGGCCTTCGATATTGAGCAGTGTTTTCTGTAATAACACCAGCTGTGGCTGAACCGTCATATCGAATCGCGCGGCAGTTTGGAATAGCGTAATTAGGACCTGCCCGAACGATATATCCTTCAATGGTTTTTCGAAAATCGGTTCGCAGACTGTGCGAATGGCCGCTTCGAATTCGTTGATGTCGGTCTCTTCTTTGACCCAACCGCTCATGACGTGCAGCTCGGCCACCATGCGGTAGTCACGGCGGAACATGGCCAGCAGATTGCGCGCTAAATAGAACTGGTCGTCCTGGTTGAGCGAACTGACGATGGCCATATCCAACGCAATATAGCTGGGGTTGGCTGGGTCTTCGATGTTGACGAAAATGTTGCCTGGGTGCATGTCAGCATGAAAGAAATTGTGCTCAAACACCTGGGTAAAAAAGATTTCGACCCCGCGCTCGGCAAGCACTTTCATGTCTGTGCCAGCTTCTTTGAGTGTATCGATGTCCGCGACCGGTACACCGTACACCCGCTCCATGACCATCACGTTTTTGCGCACTAAATCCCAATAGACAGCGGGGACATAAAGCAGAGGCGATCCGGCGAAATGGCGGCGCAGTTGCGTTGCGTTGGCGGCTTCGCGTTGTAAGTTGAGTTCGTTAGTGATGGTGTGGCGGTATTCCTCGATTACCTCCACTGGGCGCAGGCGTTTGCCGAACGACACGTGGCTTTCGAGCAGTTGCGCTAAACGTTGCATCAGCTTGATGTCTTTTGCAATCGTTCGCTCGATGCCTGGGCGAATCGCTTTAATGACCACCTCTTCGCCAGAGGGGAGTGTGGCCGCGTGGACCTGGGCCACGGAGGCTGAGGCTAACGGCTGGCTATCGAAACTCGCAAAGTGATCCTCAATGGAAGCGCCTAGCGCGGATTCCACAATCTGGCGAAATTCCTCCGGAGCGAATGGTGGGACTTGGTCCTGGAGTTTATCCAGTTCTTGGACGATATCTGCGGGGATGAGGTCTGGTCGGGTGGACAGTAGTTGCCCTAGCTTGACGTACACCGGTCCTAGTGACTCTAGCGCTAGGCGCAAGCGAATACCGCGGCTTGTTTTAGGTTCTGGCAAATAACTCAGTAAGCCGACTAGCAACCGAACGGCCCAGGGGGTGGGGTAGTCGCGCAGCAAAGTATCGAGTCGATAGGCCAGAATGATGCGGCTGACATGAAGAAAACGGAATAGTGCGATCACGTAGGGGTCTCTGTCGGGCGGTCTCGGTCAATAGTAGGTTTTGCGATCCGGGTAATAGCGTCGGCAAGGTTAATGTTTGGTTTCGCTATTCGGGTCCAGTGAATCAAAATTGTCTAAGGCGGCAGCGTCTGCGGCGGCTCTGTCTTGGTCGCGTTTTTTTCTAATTTGCTCGAGTTTAGCCCCGAGACGGTCGGCGGCGAGCTGAAGCTCATCGACTTGGCTATAGAAGTCATGGAGTTCTGGTTGCGCGGGCGTACTGCGCAATTCCTCGGTAACGTACTCGCCCAATAATCGAGTAAAACTCTGTTTGCGCTCCCTTGCCCAGCCCAGTGTGCGGCGGATAGTGTCGGCTGTAGTATGACCGATGACCTCACCCACGATGTCATTGAGGGCTTCTTCCCAATCGATATCCAGTGCGCCGAGGATAAAAGCTAGCTGAATTAACAGGCCGGTGTTGCCAAACACCTCAACGCCGGACTCGGCCAAATTTAATTGTCTGGATCGCATCAGCGCTAACAGCGCTTGTGGTGAGCCTTTAACCCGTGTCGATACGTCACCTTCGTACTGCCCAAGTACCGATACCTTGGTTTCTCCGGGTACCAGGTAGACCTGCGCGCCGGGCGGACTCACTTCAACCGCTAACACTTGTCCACTCAGGCCAGCGAGGCCTTGGCGAGTACCTGGATCGTAACGCAACGCCGTATTGATGGCCGCTTCGATCGCAACGCAGGCAGCGCTTTGAATACTCGGATCAATCATTAGGCTTTAAACCCTTTGTGCAGCGCAACGATGCCACCGGTTAGGTTGGTGTAGCTAGTATTTACAAACCCCACACCCTCCATCATTTGCTTAAGTGTCTCTTGGTCGGGGTGCATACGAATTGACTCGGCGAGGTAGCGGTAGCTATCGGGGTCATTGGCGACGAGCTTGCCCATGCGCGGCAAAATGCTGAAGGAATAGGTGTCGTAAATCTTGCCTAAGCCGGGGTTACTTGGCTTGGAAAACTCCAGTACCAAGAGTCGGCCGCCGGGCTTTAGAATGCGCAACATCGAGGCGAGCGCGGTGTCTTTATCGGTGACGTTGCGCAGGCCAAAAGCGATGGTAATACAGTCGAATGTGTTGTCCGGGAAGGGTAGAAACTGCGCGTCGGTTTGTAAGTAGTTGATATTGTCGACGTAACCCTTGTCGATCAGCTTGTCGCGACCGACCTTGAGCATAGAATCATTTATATCGGCGAGCACCACTTGGCCTTCTTTGCCCACGATGGATGAAAACTTCATGGTGAGGTCGCCGGTACCGCCAGCGATATCGAGGATGGTTTGCCCAGGCCTGGCTGCTGCGGACTCAATGGTGAAGCGCTTCCATAATCGGTGAACGCCGCCACTCATTAAATCGTTCATAAGGTCGTAGCGAGAGGCAACAGAGTGAAATACGTTGGCGACACGCCCGGCTTTCTCGCCCACTTTGACCTGCTGAAAGCCAAAATGTGTAGTATCAGATTGGCTTTTGATATTGTTATCACTCTGCTGCGACATGGAGTCTACCTTCGGTTACGCATTGCTTTTCGTAAGTGTCGGTATTGTACATTGCCAATGCCCGAACTCCAGTGAGAATAACGAATGAATCAACGAGTTTTACTCCCGTTTGGGGAAGTAACAGCTGTTCCTTTCCTTGTGTTGTTGGTCGCTTTGCTCCTGCTGCCTGCCAGCTTACCCTCTGCCGCCGAGAATGAGACCGGCGATGGCGCTGATAACCTATCGACACTACAGCCATTTCGCAGCGATGGCTGCAGTTTGTTTCCCGATGGCAATGCGAAGGAAAACGAACTCTGGCTTGAGTGCTGCATTGCTCACGATCTAGCCTACTGGGCCGGTGGAAGTTACGCTGAGCGCCAGGCAGCTGATGAGGCCCTTCGCCAATGTGTAGCCGAAGTGGGGCAGCCGGAGGTGGCGATGATGATGTTAATGGGAGTACGTGTCGGAGGCAGCCCCTATCTTGATACGCCATTTCGATGGGGTTATGGATGGCCCTATCTAACGGATGGTGAAGTCAGAGGTTATAAATCGTTGTCCACAGTCGAGCGCGATCAAGTCGAAAAGCGGCGGCCCCAGTCAATCGAAAAAAATTGAAATTCTGCTTTCTTTGTCTGTCAGAATATGCAAAATCCGCAGCCAGCATATCTGGCTAGTCCCACAGCTATTTCTCGCCCGTTGCTGAAGAAACCCTAACGATTTCGAGGTTCTTTAATGACTGTTTCCCCTTCCGACATCGCAGAAGCCATTGAGTCTGATACCTTTGCTGCGTTTAATGAAACTAGCGAAGATGATTGGTCGGCGCAGGCTAGTGCAGAGCTCTACGGTATCCGTGATTGGGGTGCCGGATACTTCGACATCAGTGAACAAGGTGATGCCGAAGTTATTGCGCATTTTGCGGATAAACAAGTTCGCGTTCCAATTAAAGATATCGTTCACGGCATGGCGGAACGCGGCATGGAAATGCCCGTGGTGTTACGTGTTGAAAACCTTCTCGACCACCGCATTGGCCAGTTAAACGAAGCATTCGCAAAAGCGATAGAGTCATTGGATTACCAAAATCATTATCGCGGTGTCTTCCCGATCAAAGTGAATCAACAATGTCACGTGATTGAAGAGATTGCGTCATTTGGTGCGCGCTACCATCATGGGTTGGAAGCGGGGAGCAAGGCCGAGCTCATTATCGCGCTATCGCATTTAAAAGACACCGATAGCCTCATTGTTTGTAACGGTTATAAAGATGCGGAATTTATTGAGCTAGGTTTGTATGCGGTGCAAATGGGTATCCGTTGCTTTTTTGTGGTGGAATCCCTGTCAGAGATTTCGATCATTATCGAACGCAGCCGAGCGATGGGGGTGCGCCCCTTAATTGGAGCGCGTATGCGCTTATCAACTAAGGTAGATGGCCATTGGGCAAATGACAGCGGCGAACAAAGCCTCTTTGGTTTAACCCCATCGCAATTAATTGATGCTGTCGACCTGTTGAAAGAAGCCGACATGTTGGACTGTTTGCAGTTACTGCACGCTCATCTCGGTTCGCAAATTCCGAACATCCGTAACATTCGTACAGGCGTATTAGAAGCGTGTCGCTACTACGTCAGCCTGGTTGAAGAAGGTGCGGCGATGGGGTATCTGGATTTGGGTGGTGGCCTTGCGGTCGATTACGACGGCTCCGCTTCTAACTCAACTCACAGTATGAATTACCAACTCGATGAATACTGCGTCGACATTGTTGAAGCTGTTAAAGAAGTATTAGATGCGCAAGATATTGCTCATCCAGTGTTGGTGACGGAAAGTGGTCGTGCGACCGTCGCCTATTCATCGCTGTTGCTGTTTAACGTGCTGGATGTGCGCAAGCCGGAGCCGCATAACTTACCAGAGAAACTCCCCGACGACAGTCATGAGCTAATTGTCAATTTAGTCGATGTGCTTGATCGCGTTACCAAAGATAATTTGCAAGAGTGTTTTAACGATGCGCTTTATTACCGAGATGAGGTGTATGACTTATTTCGGCATGGGCAAATGCAACTACGGGAGCGTGCACTGGCTGATAAATTCTGTCGCGCAGTGTTGTATAAAATCGCACAACTTTTACCTCAGGCTCGTCGTGTATCGCCAGAACTTGAAGCGTTGCCCAATTTGTTGAGTGATGTGTATTACGGTAATTTTAGTGTCTTTCAATCGTTACCCGATATCTGGGCGATTGATCAATTGTTGCCAATTATGCCCATCGAACGGTTAGCCGAAAAACCAACACGAGAAGCGATCCTTGCAGATTTGACCTGTGATTGTGATGGCAAGATTGACCGTTTCGCGAACCCCAATGGCGAGCAAACGACTCTTTCGTTGCACCCGCTAAATGAAAATGAAGAATACCATTTGGCGGTGTTTTTAGTGGGTGCCTATCAAGAAACGCTAGGTGATTTGCATAACCTGTTCGGCGACACTAACGTGGTGAGCGTGCGAATTAATGAAGATGCAACCTTTGACTTTGAGCGTGAGTTTGAAGGTGATTGTATTGCGGACGTACTGAGTTACGTCGAATACAATCCTCAAGATATGCTGGAAAATTTCCGCCGGTCAGCAGAAAAGGCAGTGCGTAACGGCAAAATTTCGCCAGCGACACGTAAGCGCATGCTGCAAGCCTTTTCAGAAAGCTTGCGTGGATATACCTATTTTGAGCGTTAACCAATTTAGTTGATGTGCAATACCGTTTAATTTATTGAGTATTTAAAAGGAGTCTGGCAGTGGCGAAAGTTGTGATTATTGGTGCTGGTGGCGTTGGTGGTGTGGTTGTGCATAAGTGTGCGCAGCTTCCCAAAGTATTTACCGAAATCACCTTGGCGAGTCGCACAAAATCAAAGTGTGATGCTATTGCAGAACAGCTCAGCCGCCCAATTAAAACGGTCGCTGTGGATGCGGATAATGTCCCTGAGTTGACCGAGTTGTTGAAAGCCGAGAAGCCCGATTTGGTGATCAATGTCGCGTTGCCATACCAAGACCTGAGTATCATGGATGCTTGTTTGTCAGCGGGCGTCGATTACCTAGACACCGCCAACTATGAACCACCAGAAACGGCTAAGTTTGAATATAGCTGGCAATGGGCCTATCAAGATAAATTTAAACAAGCGGGCCGCATGGCGCTATTAGGTTCTGGCTTTGACCCAGGCGCAACTAACGTCTTCACTGCCTATTTGGCGAAACACTATTTCGACGAAATTCATACCTTAGATATTATTGATGTAAACGGTGGTGATCACGGCTACCCATTTGCCACTAACTTCAACCCAGAAATTAATATTCGCGAAGTTACCGCTGAATGTCGTCATTGGGAAGACGGCGCATTCCGTGAAACACCGGCGATGTCTACGTCGCAGTCGTTCACCTGCCCGGAAGATGTGGGCACCTACAATATTTATCGCATGTACCACGAAGAGTTGGAGTCATTAACGAAACACTACCCGACTTTAAAACGTGCGCAATTTTGGATGAGCTTTTCCGACAACTACCTCAAACATTTGGAAGTGTTGGGTAATGTGGGTATGACTGGAATCGAGCCGGTCGAATTTGAAGGCAAGCAAATTATTCCATTGCAGTTTTTGCGCGCCCTGTTGCCAGACCCGGCAAGCCTTGGTCCGCGTACCAAAGGTAAAACCTGTATTGGTTGCTACGTTACCGGTATTAAAGACGGCAAGCCGAAAACCGCGTACCTCTACAATATCTGCGATCACCAAGCCTGCTACGCCGAAGTACAATCGCAAGCGATCTCCTACACCACCGGTGTGCCCGCGATGATCGGTGCAAAAATGTTGCTTGAAAAAAAATGGCAAGGCGCCGGCGTCTGGAATATGGAACAAATGGACCCCGATCCCTTTATGGAAGACATGAACAAATACGGATTGCCTTGGAAGGTGATTGAAGATCCGGATTTTTCCGTTTAGTTGTATAAGAAGATGCAACGAACCGATTTTAAAAAACTCGACCTTTCTCGCCTGCCGCCACTCTGCTTTGTGGTGGATGAGGTGGCGGTGTGTCAAAATTTGGAAATTCTTGCCGATGTGCAAGCGCGCAGCGGGGCAAAGATTTTAGGCGCGCTAAAAGCATTTTCCATGTGGTCGTTAGGTGATTTGACGGCCAATTATCTTAGCGGTACCTGTTCTAGTGGTTTGCACGAATTACAATTGGCGCATGACTATTATTCCGGCGATGATGCCATAGATAAAGAAAATGCCGCGGAGCATCATTGCTTCTCTGCTGCCTATGCCGAAGAGGATTTGAAAAAAATTCTCGGGATCGCCCATACGGTCGTATTTAATTCCTTCTCTCAATGGCAGCGCTTTCAGCCGTTGATTCACGATGCTAAGCAAGCGCGGCCTGAGTTGCGCTTTGGTTTGCGGATTAACCCTGAACACTCTGAAGGTGAAGTGCCAATCTACGACCCTTGTGCACCCGGTTCACGCTTAGGGATTCCCTTGTCGCAATTCGAGCAATGGGAAGCCGAGGGCGGTACGCTGGACGGTATTTCCGGGCTGCATTTTCATACACTCTGTGAGCAAGATTTTTTACCGTTGCAACGTACTCTGGCGGCAGTAGAAGAAAAGTTTGGTCGTTACCTGCCAGATTTAGAATGGGTTAATTTTGGTGGTGGTCATCACATTACGCGTGACGACTATCAACGTGATGCGCTAGTCGACGCGATTAAAGAATTTTCTGATCGCTACGATGTGCAGGTCTATTTAGAGCCAGGCGAAGCAATGGCCATTGGTACCGGTGTGTTAGTCACCTCGGTGCTTGATGTCACCTGGAACGAATTACCGCAAGCCATTCTCAACACCTCCGCGACATGCCACATGCCGGATACGTTAGAAATGCCGTACCGCGCTGATGTTACAAATGCTGGGCAGCCCGATGAATTTCCTTATACCTACCGCTTAGGCGGCATGACCTGTTTGGCGGGGGATGTCATTGGCGACTATTCGTTTGCCGAGCCGTTAGAAATCGGTCAGCGAATTGTATTTGAAGATATGGCGCACTACACCATGGTAAAAACCACAACCTTCAATGGCACGAAATTGCCGGCGATTATGTTGTGGAATTCGGAGACTGATGTATTAACACTCGTGCGTGAATTTACCTACGACGATTTTAAAACGCGCTTATCCTAAAGAGCCTTGTTAGCCCCTTTTATAAAAAATTTAGAAATCAAGAGTAATCATATATGTCGAATGATCAGGCAATCGATAACATTTTTCTGGGCTCCGAAATTGAGCAGCCGAAATTTGATGATGCGCTATTCCATATTTTGCCTGTACCATTTGAACGCACGGTGTCCTATGGTGGCGGTACCGCACTAGGCCCTAAAAGTATTATCGAAGCCTCTGAACAATTAGAAACGTGGGATGGAAAAAGTAATCCCAGTGAGTTGGGTATCTATACCCATAAAGCGGTGAACTGCGAAGGCAATCCTGAAATTGTTATCGAGCGTATCGCCAACGCCACCCAAAACATTTTAGAAAAGGGCGGCATGCCGGTTGGTATTGGCGGCGAACACACCGTCACCTGGGGAATTATTAAAGGCTATCTCGACGCGGGTGTTACTGATTTTGGCGTTGTGCAAATTGATGCTCATGCCGATCTTCGACATGCTTATGAAGGCGACCTATACAGCCATGCATCCGTGATGAAACGCATTGTTGAAAAAAATATTCCACTCGTGCAGCTGGGTATTCGCGCGTATTGCGAAGAAGAAATGCAAGCGCGCAAAGAATTTAACGTAGTCTATTTCGATGCCGACGACATCGTGCCGAATAATATTTCAGAGATTACGTTGCCGAGTGATTTCCCGAAAAATGTTTTCTTCACTCTCGATATCGACGGCATGGACCCCTCCATCTTTCCCTCTACTGGTACGCCTGTTCCTGGTGGTTTAGGCTGGTATCAAACCCTCGGCCTTTTTGAATCCGTTGTTAGCCAGCGCAACATCATTGGCTTCGACATGCTTGAATTCGCTCCCATCCCTGGCTTCCACGCCTACGAATTCGCTGCGAGTCAATTGCTATATAAAATGATGGGCATCGTGCAGCGTCAGCGCAGTTGATGGCTTGCTGTGTTGAAGTGGTTATTGCTGCTCTTGCCAGTACTCGTTAACTAGCGCCCAACGTTCGTGATCTTGCCAGCCTTTACCACCGATATTTAAATAGGCTTTGGAAAACCCCTCTTTCGTAAATCCAGCACCTTCGACAAGCTTAATGGACGCGGTATTACCTGGTTGGATGTTAGCTTCTAAGCGGTGGAGATTCAAAGGGCCGAACGCTTCGTCGATTAAAAGTGCTAACCCTTCTCGCATGTAACTTTTGCCTTGAAAAGGCGAAAACACTTCATAGCCAAGATAAGCCGATTGGAAATATCCACGAACGATTCCGGAGATGTTAAATGTACCCACTATCGTTTGGTCGTCATCGAGGCACAAAAAGTAACGTTCTTCTTCATTCAAATATTTTTTAATGTCTTGAGGCGGATAGCTCCACGGAAGATGCAGATCCTTACTTTGTTTGTAGAGCGATTGAACTTGCTGTTCATCGTCGCTGGTGGGTTTTCTTAGGTATAGCAATGCTTTGTCCTATTTTTTAGATTTCTTTGAGTTGCTAGAGCTATGCGTATGTCAGGGTATAGAGGTGTGTCAAGGTAAACGGATGTGTCACGGTATCGGGGTGTGCAAGTGTATAGAGACGCGCCGTATTGATTGGGATGCATATCTTATTCGGAACTGATAGGCCTAGCAAATTTTACAGCTTATCGTGTCAAAACAATCATCAACTGATGTAACATGCGCTGCTCGAACAGGGTTTATATTGATCTCTGACTAATGCACACCACGTTCGCTAAACAGCTGGCTCGTTTTGCCACTATACGCGTCAATCAATTTTACAACGATTTTATTTTTTCTATTTCTTTGCCTTTAGGGTAAATGTTGTGGCTGAAAGGAAAGTACGCTGGAAAATCTGGGGCGGCGCTAAATTAGGTGAAGAGGAGTTTTGGGAGTTCGGAGGAAATAAACCCCGGAACTTACGATGCGAATTGAAAGACCCAATAAGGCGGGTAGATCTTAATCCCGGTTTTGTTGGTACCAATTGTCATTGGGATTAGTTGGGTCTAAGGGGCAGTCGAGAGTAAGAGGTAATGGCTGATGAGGGCTGCTACCTTACTACTTCTTTCGTAGACATTAAGTTTATGCCGGAATCGGTAGGTTAAGCTGTAACCAGCCTTGTTAGCTAAGTGATAATTGGCGCACATTTTGTGTTTTTATAAAAATGTGCTGCGCCTGGCTGCGGTAATATAGACGACTCGCGCCAAGCTGAGATGGATCTCTGATTAATGCAAACCATATTCGCTAAACAGCCCAGACGCTTCGCTCTTCAGAGCGGCAATCGATTTCACACCTATTTGTTACTGGTATCCCTTTGCTATGGGAGCGTGCGCTATGTCTGAAGCAAAAGGGCGTTGGAAAATTTGGGGTGTGGTAGCGATTGTGCTTCTCGTGCTAGGTGTTATTCCATTGGCATATGTATCGACGGTAGAGGATGAAGATATGGGCCTTTTGATAGGGGAAAAAGTTTGTTTGTTCTCGGGGTTTGCTGGTCAGGTTATGCTGAATGGAGAACCTGCCTCGGGTGCGAAATTAACGAGGACATACGAATTCAAAAATACTGAGCATAAAGATGTGGTAACTGCCGATGAAGAGGGCAGGTTTTCATTTGAATCAGTTTGGGATAAGCAACGTGGTTTGGTTGTCCAGTTTGTTTCCAGGCAAAAAATACTTGTCGAATATCAAGGACAAGAGCACCTGATATGGACAGGCGGAAAACTCATCGAGGAAGAATTTGGAGAGTTTGGTGGTGCGAAGCCACAAAACTTACGTTGTGATTTAGGTGAAGATTTGCGACGAGTTGATATGGAAATGGGGTTTATCGGAACCACCTGTCACTGGGATCAATAATTAATAAGGAGATTTGGCAATGGCTAGAGTAGCTGCAAATATTGCCGCAAAGTTGGCAGCAGATGTATACGGTGTTCAAGATAGTATTGATTTAAACTTATTCATGATGAGCCCGCAATTTTCTCAGAAGAAAGGTGATCAGACTGCTTTAGCTGGCGAGGTGGGTAGCCGGTTGGTCAATACCCGCGACAGTTTTGCGGTCTGTGCGCGAGGCGCTGGAGAATATGCAAATGACGTTTTTCTTATGTTTCGTGGTACCACAACGTCGAACTACGGAGCGGATATTGTCACGGATCTACGCTGCGGATTGAGTGTTTCGAAAACGGGTTCATTTGTACATAGTGGGTTTAATCAAGTCTTCAGTAGTCTTTGTGGTGATTTGGCTCGATTTCTCGCGGGGCAGACGGGTGTCACTGCAGTCCACTGTATTGGCCATAGCCTTGGTGGTGCGGTTGCATCGCTGGCAGCTGATTGGGTAAAAGATAAATTTTCGGTTAAAACCCAGTTGTATACCTTCGGCGCTCCACGGGTTGGCTTCGGCGTAGGTGGTTTTGGTCAAGCGCTTACTAGCAAGCTTAAGGCAGAGAATATTTATCGTATGTATCATTCGACAGACCCAGTAACAATGGTTCCTGTTTTTCCATACTCACATGCGCCAACATCTGGCCGTGCTTATTACATGCAGTTTGGCGGTATCCTGATTAACCTCAGTGCCCATAAAATGAGAAATTATATTGGCTCGATTAAAGGTAATGATTGGGAAGCTGTCTATCAACCCAATCCTATTCAAAACTCTGCTGCAGCCATAAAAGCATGGCTAACCAGTGACTCTGCCGACACAGTGCAATCTTCAAGTTTTTGGGAAAAACTTAATTTTGCTTTATCCCACGTGATTCAAATGTTGATTGCTAAAACGCAAGCCGTCGTTGTTGGTGCATTAACTATTGCCGATCACCTCGCCATTATTCTTAAAAAAGGCATTCAGCTAGGTGGTGAGGCCGCAACGTGGGTTTTCTTGTTGATTAAGCGCATGATGCGCGCATTGGGGATGAAAGTTGCTGAGACCATCGAAGAGTTAACCGAAGCTTTAATTCGTATGGTGTTAAACCGAATTACTGAGCGAATTGCGCGTGAAGT
The DNA here is from genome assembly GCA_033852115.1 of Cellvibrionaceae bacterium. Taxonomy (GTDB): domain Bacteria; phylum Pseudomonadota; class Gammaproteobacteria; order Pseudomonadales; family Cellvibrionaceae; genus JAWSVE01. Next base: position 490,619 of record JAWSVE010000002.1, read on the forward strand.
GAGAAAAGCCATCGAGCATATGCTTTAGGGATCTGCTTCAGCATATTTGGTGCTTTATATTTAACTGCCTCGCATTTGCGGGGCAGTTTTGTATCTGCTGAATCCTTTATTCGGTTGTATGCTTATCAATAATTCAGAACATCAATCTAGCGAGTGCGACATAAACGTCATGTCGCTACGGGCTTTGAATCCTCGTTTAATGTAAAAATCAAAAGCTGGCGCAGCTCTGGATGTGATGAGCGTTGAGTGGCTGTACCCACCCTGTTTTGCACTTTTCTCAATTGCAGAAAGGAGTTTTTTACCCAATCCCTTTGACTGATGTGTGGGTGATACGAACAGCTCGACTATTTCGAGTTCGCGCCGGCCCTTAAAGCTATTTGTGCGTCCGACAATGGCGCCTACTACAGTTTTATCTTCCTCGTAGAGGCATCCGAAAAAGCCAGGTGAATCCATAATCATTTGTAGCCTGTCTTGCACCCATTCGATTTTCCAACCTTCGTTCCATGGAGCGTGTTTGAAAACCTCAACATATAGTATGGAAGCTTGTTCTAAATCTCTATCTTCAAAGTCTCTAATCATAAGTGGCCACTATAAATCTGCGAGCCCAGGTTTGAGCAATCGAGAAATAAAATAGATATTTGTTTGTCAGGCGAGCTTTTTTACTATCAAATAAGTATGCAGCTCTGGGTGCTGATCAAATTCTAAATGTTTTATCGCGCAATGATTTTTTATAAATAATTCCAGATATCCATTGGTACCGAGGGAGGAGTAGTAGGTCTTTGGCCCCATATCGTGGTTGGTTTGGTCGCCGGGTTTTTCGGTTCCGCCAAAAGAAAATATAAGAACACCGTCCACAGTGAGAAGGTCTATGAGCTTTATCATCAGTGCGGTTTGATCTTCAAGTGGCACGTGCCAAATGCTATCCCATGCGGTGATGAAGTCATATTGCTTGTTGGGTTCCCAAACACAGATGTCGTCGTGATAAAAACTGAGATCGGGGGAACGCTGGCGTGAGATTTCTATTTTCTTTTCCGAGGCATCGATGCCTTCGGGTGTGAAACCTTCCGACGACAACAAATCCATAAAGCGCCCGGTGCAACCGCAGCCGACATCGAGTGCGTAGCCTCTGTTATCGGTAAACGTAATCGCGCGGCGATGCTGTTCGATACCGTTATGCATATCAAAACGATCGCTGGTCCAGCGATCAGTGATGGTATCGTAAGCTTTGCCGGTGTCTGTTGGCTTCATAAGATGGGTATCATAGTGTCAATTCAGCTAAATGGGTTCAAGCTAGCGTGCCCATCTATCAACTGAGCTTAGGCATGCGGTCCGAGATGTTCGGAAATCAGTTGCCAAGCGCCATTGCCACTCTTTTCGTCTTTGACGATGACCGACGTGCCGCGACCGCCACCTTCGGAGGGCTGACCGTGGATGATGCCTTTCCAGTGGTAATGAAATATAAACACGGCGTAGTCGGGTTTTTCGATAACGAAATGAATATTGGAAATGGTGTACACTTCATCTTTGATCAGTTCAAAGTTCTTGCGAAATATCTCCTCAACTTGCGGTTTACCTCGATAGGTTCCATTGGTAAAGGTAACGACGCAGTCGTCATGGATTAAACCCTCAATATTTTCCCAGCGTTGATTGGAAATTGCGGTTTCGTAGGCTTTTATGAAGTCATTCGGTGTCATTCCATTTCCATCCTTTTGTGAAAGTTGCGCGGAGCTAGCAAACGAGAATAGCATTGAGAATACTAAACCAATTATTTTTTTCATGTTGCTCTCTTTTTAAGTCAACCGGGTATCTTTAAACTTCAAACGTGTCTTTAAACTCGCCGTTGTGCACTTTATCTCTTATCTTACCTTCCATGATATGCCACAGTTTCTTACTGCCGTTTGCTATGCGGCTATTGACGGCTAGGACCTTTTCGGGGGATACGTCGTGGGCTTTCCAGCTATGCCCGTTTCCATGGAGGTTATGTAGTAGTGGTGGTACTCGATCGATGGCTTTTGCGTACTTTGCATCGGCTGTTTTACCGGTTTCGAACTCAAGCCACAAATCAATATACTCTTGTGCTTTGCCGTCTGGGAGGAATTTCAGTACCCGTCGTAGGCCTTGTTCCTCTTGATCCTTTAGCTGTTTAGTTTCTGAGGCATAGATAATAGTATCGCCGGCATCAATTTCACCGAGATCATGGATTAATAACATCTTTACAACGCGATTAATATCTACCGCTTCGTTAGCATAATCTTTTAGCATCAAGGCGGATAAGCATACATGCCAACTATGTTCTGCAGAGTTCTCAAAGCGTTCTAATCCTACCGGCTTGGTTTTTCTGTGTACGTCTTTGAGCTTTTCTATCTCGACGATGAAATCTAATACCGCTTCAATCTCTTTCATTGTGTGCTCTATGTGCTAGGTTGTTTTACTAAGGTTGCCAAACCATTTCGTTATTGGGCTCTTTAACCATTTCAAAGCCGCATTTTTGGTAAAAGCTAATCACTTGAGCATTCTCGGCCTCGACTTTGAGTACTATTTTTTCGTGGCCCATGGAGCTTGCATGACTTTGTACAGTGGAAACTAGTTTACGTCCAATACCTTCCATCCGGTGTGCTGGGTTTACCCACATAGATGCGAGCGTTAATGCATTTACGAAAGCAATCATGCCAATAGGTTGGCCATTATTATAAGCGAGAAAGAATTCTAGGTTGCTGTCGTTCGACAGAATCGACTTCCATCTGTCGTCGTCGAAGCCTTGCACTTCATCTAGGGTTGCCCCAAACGCCTCGGGTGAATCGCGTAGCGACTCGATCCTGATAGTCTTCAAATCTTCCCAGTGTGATTGGTCGATTTTAATTATGTCCATGTGCGACGAACCTTGGGTAAATTCATCTGGTATAGGAATGTCAATTTGTAATAAAAATCCATGCTGGTCAGCTTGTTGTCTTCTCTGGCAAGCGATCTATTTTAGAAAGCATTGTACAAGCACCTACCACCTTTGTTGAGGATCTCTTGATAGAAGAAACCAGCGGCCGCTAGGCTTTGGCGCTGCTCTTCGATAGACATGTACAGCTGATCATTCTGCATGGCATCAGTGCCACAATAGTGATCACAAAACAAATAAACGCCATTTTCGCCTAACAGCGGTCGGACTTGTTGATGAAACTCAGCGGCGTAGCGCTTGTGCCTGAGTTCATGCGCGGCCTGTAATGTGATTACCGCATCAAATGTATCTAGCTCTTTATTCCAATCTGCTTGCTTGAAGTCAGCTTCAATAAATTCGACGCGATCGAGATATTTGACCAGCCTTGATTCTGCCAGCGAGTGCATCGCGGGCGAGTTATCTAACAGCGAAATGTTCAGTGTGGGTAACCGAGATAATAAATACTCCGCCAAAAAGCCTGGACCAGAACCAAGTTCTAATACGTTGAGAGAGGGATTGTTTGACGCCGATAGCTGTGTGCAAAAGGCCTGAAAAAAATCGAGTCGGAATGGGCGCTGCATAGCGGCTTTTTCCCATTCTTGTGCATCCTTTAAGTTTTTCAAATCTATTGGACTGGGGACGTCTTCTTCACGCATGCTAACTAGTCCATTGTCTATAAATTACTATTTGGACCTATACCTGGCCGCTTGGAAGTGATTGTAGGCTGTCTGACTATTAAGCCTCTGTTTTTATCTGTCGCGAGTCTGTCTAATAATCACGTGTACGTTGAGCACGCTATACCGCAGTGAGGTCATTGCCAAGTTGAGTTTGGCTCCCTGGCAACTACATTTTGGACAATTCATTTTAAGTTTTAAAAATCCACCCTCGGCCGTTTCGACAAAAACATAGGCGTATCACCGTGATTTCGGTGGCTGGTATTTAATTGCCAAAGCTTAGCGATTTACACTAATTTTATACAAAATATGTTCACATAAGCGGTCGTTTTTAGGTATGTTTGGATGGAAAAATCTTTCTTGTACTTTGATCATCCCAAGCCGCTTCATTACGGCCTCCGAGCGTTTATTGATAGCGGCGGTAAAAGACACTACTTCAGTAATATCTGGGCTGCTATTGGCAAAGTCTAGCGCCTTCAACCCCGCTTCTGTCGCATAGCCCATTCCCCAGTACTCCTCTGAGAGTCTCCAGCCTACTTCAACACGCGGATAAAACGGCAGCTCAGCATCTGGCCGGTTAAGACCTACATAGCCTATAAACTTCCCATCGGCTTTTCTTTCTGCGGCCCAAAGCCCCCAACCATTGTTCGAGATACCTTTTGCTATTTTTTCTGCGAAACGGGTACTTTCTTCTTCGCTTAACGTTTTTGGGAAATATTCCATAACCTTAGGGTTGGAGTTCATTCTGGAAAACGGTTTTAAATCAGATGCTTTCCATGGTCTTAATAGTAAACGCTCAGTTTCCAGTATATTCATGTGTGCTTGCCAGCGATTTTCGTGGAAAGGGGACGCTTAGTCACGACAACAAGGATGGCAGTTGGTTGTGCATGGATCGCTGTAAGTGTCTGTGTTTACCCTCAAGTATATAGCAGGGCTGCCTGACTATTTGCCCTAAAATAGAGCAAATAATTTATCGAGCGGGCTCTATAATTTTTTGTTTAGAGCCTCTAAAATAGCGGCCCGAAAAATACGGCCGCTAATCCCTTTTTTAAAGTGAGGTTTATGGTTGTATTATCATAAACCCGTCGATATATGAGTGATTATTATGGATTCAACAGATAAAACCGGAACCGATGAAAATCTGCGGCTAATACGTCAAACTGCAATTGCAGCCTCTATTACAGTGGCTTTGGTTGTTGTTCTTGCCACATTGGCGAATATCGTTCTCTAGCTCAAAGTGGCACACTCGCATGTGTGCCAGCTTAATCTAAGCCGCTTTATTAAGCGGCGTTGTCATCTCATTGCCACAAGTACATGCTTGATTTCTTATTGAGAATCTCAAGTTCGAATGATTGTGTGCAGGCACTGTTTGCTAAACCATAACATACATGTAGTGGCAATAAGTGTTCCTCTCGCGGGTGGCAGGCACGAGCGCCCGGTGCCTTTTCCCACTCACACAATCGTAGTTGCCGTTCTTTTTCAGTGATATCCGGGTTCGAACACGTATCTAGCAACCAAGACTCAAATGATTCATTTGATGCTTTCATCTCCGGCGATTCTGGGGCGAAAAAAGCTTTTAGGTTGTGAAAAGAAAAGCCTGAGCCTATGACTAGCAGATTTTTGTAGTCTAAATCGTGTAGCGCATGGCCCAAATTAATGTGCTGTTCTGGGCTCAGATTATCCAGAAGTGATAACTGAACACATGGAATGTCTGCTTCTGGATACATTATCTTCAGTGGTATAAATAACCCGTGATCATAACCGCGTTGTTTGTCTAGGTTAGAATCGATGTCAGCAATTTTCAGCTTGTCATGGACTTTTTTGGCTAGCGATTCTTCGCCCTTGCAAGGATAGGTGATGTTATAGGATTCTTCTGGAAATCCATAGTAGTCATAAATAAGTGCTGGGCTTTCGCCGGCGGTGATGGTTGGTACCTTTTCTTCCCAGTGCGCGCTCACCACTAAAATAGCTGAGGGTTTACGTAGTAATGACGTGATTTTTTTTAAACAATCAACCATCTCAGCATGGCCTTTGTCGCCCAATAGGGGCATCGGCCCGCCACCATGAGACAAGAATAATATTTGGGGTTTGGTGCTCATAAAAACCTCGTCTAGTTATGCCGGTTAGCGCTTAATGAGACGTTCATATTCTTCCCGGGCGTCATCGTCTATTTTGACGGGGGTCGGTTCAGCCCAATGCGTATTTAAGCCTCGTTTCTTTATACCCGAAACCCAATACTCGTCACCTGAGGCTGCATCCATATGATTGCCGGTAATTCCGCCTCCTTTCAGCCTGTTTAGCACTTTGTCTTTGTAATAAACAGTTTTTCCCGATTTTGAAAAGGTAACCCATCCTATATGTGCGGCGAATTCATCAATCAGGCCTTCTTTATTTTCTATGTACATAATTCGCTTACTTTCGCCGTGGGTTAGCTGATTTTTCATGCGTCATCCATTGGTGTGTTTTGGTTTTAGCAAACATTCTGTCCGTTTAGTGTGCCTATATGCGTTGCCGGGGTCTTTGTTTCTTGCTGAGCCACGGCGCGATGGGTTAAGAATCTCACGACTCGCCTTCGTCATTCAACCAGTCTATACGCTAACGTCGTAGACGCTGGTTCTAGCCGTGTGATGGCCGACAAAGTCCCATCTTGAATTGAACTTCGGGTTAGCATACCGTGGTGTTTCTCTGGGGCTGTGGCGTGGCTTTACTGGCATGGTGAGAGGGATGGGGTGTTCGGTTGACGGCAGTAGTCGTGTTGGCAGAGCGGTCATCCATTAGTCTAGTACGCTATGGGCAACGTTACACTCTAACACTCATTCAACTGAGGGGGCGATAGAATGACTGTCTATTACACAAGCATGGCATCCCCGTTAGGGGAGCTAGGTATTGCTGGCGATGGTGACGCCATTACACATGTGTGGATGGCGGGACAAAAAAATATCCCTGCCGTGGATCATTGGCAATTTAACGATGTGATATTTGCCAATGCAACACAGCAGCTAACAGAATATTTCTCAGGAAAAAGGGTGGCGTTTGATTTGCCGTTAAAGCCAGCAGGAACGTCGTTTCAACAGCGTGTTTGGCGTATGTTACAAACCATTCCACTGGGCGACACCTGGAGTTACAAGGCATTGGCTACAGCCGTCGGCAAGCCAGCGGCTGCGCGTGCGGTGGGTGCTGCGAATGGTCGCAATCCTATTGCGATTATTGTGCCTTGTCATCGTGTTATCGGTTCCAACGGATCTACAACAGGGTACGCTGGCGGGTTGGAAAGAAAGCGTTGGCTGCTAAATCATGAGCAGCAAGCGTAAGAGTAATGGCTGTTAAATCAAATGTACCTACAGAGATGAAAAATGTACGCTGTTATTTTTCGTGCGGAGATTCACGCACTTGATGAGCGCTATGAAAAAGCGACTAATTTTTTACGTGATAAGGCATTTAGCGAATACGGTTGCGTGGATTTTAGTGCGGTATCAGAAGGTGAAAAGCCAGGCGACTTGGATATCGCCATTTCCTACTGGCATTCGTTAGAAGATATTCAACGTTGGCGCGATGATGTTGATCATGCGGATGCTAGTGCGTATAGCCACGGTCGCTGGTATCGCAACGTGCGAATTGATGTGGTCGACGTGCTGCGTTCCTACCAACAATCTTTCGAAATAATTGATTGCTAGATAAGCGCCTGAGGATTGGTCTATTCCGGTGTAAAGTGCAACCGAATATCCTGGGCGTTGGAAATTGTATTGCCTGCGAGATCGCTTAACGCGTGAGAGAGACGAACTTGATAGCGTTCTTTTTTCCAGGCGCGACTCGGAATAAAGTGCCATGAAAGTTGTAAATGGCTGATTAGCGATTTCCCCGCGATTTTGTTCCCCTCGCTATCGTAAATTGCGATGGCTGTCTGTAAGTCTTTGAGGGTTAGCGGTTCATCAAAATGGATTTCGAACCCTTCTCTTGTGTCTCTCTTTGGTGTGTCAATTGCCCAGTTATTTATTTCAGGTGATGTTAAGTCTATTGGTAAAACATAAAACGGTTTTTGGTAATCGCTACGCATGGGTTCGCCGTGTTGATTGCGCACAGTGCCTTTGATTTGTAGCAGACGAATGGCAAAGCGTTCGCTTTTATAACTATCGTCGGATGCTGTATTGGGTTGATTGGGCAGTGTGATGATTAGCCTTCTGTCTCTATTCGACCATCGTAATTGCATTAAGGCGTTGAGCATTGCAATAGGTTCTTGTCGCGCATTGAGAATCTGAATGCTGCTGTTTGGAATATCCGTATCCATTGGTTCAGAAAAAATAACCTCAAATTGTTGCAGATTGGCTGGTACTTGGGTGGAGCCGGGTGTGACGTGAACAATGCTTGGCTCATCGCCTGTTAAAAGCGTGGCTAAGGTAAATTTTTCTTCGATTATTAGTTTTTCTCCAATAGGAATAAGCGAAAGCGTTAAATAATATTCTTGTTGTGGGTTTAATGGTTGGTCGGGCACAAAACTGATGTGATCGTGGGAAAATTCCACGTCGCCGACGACGTAAATCACAAAATCTGCGTCACTGGGGAAGGTGTTGCTAATGACAACCGATAGAGCACTGCGCATTTCGAGTGCGGTTAGTTGAGCCAGTGCTTTAATCTGCTCGGTGCTCAGCCCGTTGACGCGGACGGTATTTTTAGTCGGCAGTAGTGTGACGTTATTGTTTGTAATGGCGTGGCTGTCTTGGGTGCTCAGTAGCATCGTTGTGCAGAGTGCAAGACACCATCGCAACGGTAATAGCAACGGTAATCGTAACAGTAAGCGGGGGAAGTACATCATGAAGGCTGTCTTGGTCGGGCTCACTGGGTACTCATGCTAAGAACTGCTAAAGTGATTTACAGCGAGAAATCAATCACTCAAGCTTTGTGCAGAGCAAAAATAATAAAAACTGGAGAAGCTATGGTAGTCGATTGTACGCATCAATGTGAAGTCAACTTCAAAGGCTCGCGTAGGTCAGCACATATGGTGCGTTACGCCGCTGTGTGTCTCGTTGCCGTTGGTCTTAGTGGTCAGGTGAGTGCTGATACGTATACCGTGCCACGGATGGCGGACGGTACGCCGGACTTTCAAGGGTTTTGGCACAATAAGGTTGCCACACCGTTTGAGCGTCCCACTGAATTTGGAACTCGTCGAGCACTTACGGTAGAGGAAGCTCAAGCCATAAGCCGAGAGGCTTATGCACGAGTCGCAGAGGATGCCAAGCCAACCGACCCCGACGCGCCAGCTCCGGAAGCGAAGCCATTACCGCCGGTTGGGAATTACAATTTATTTTGGACCGATCGGGGTATGGAAGCTGCCCAAATTAACGGTGAATATCGCACATCAATTTTGATTGACCCGCCCAACGGCAAAATGCCTGCATTAACGGAATCGGGGAAAGAGAGAGCAAGACGTCGATCGCGTGCGACTCAGAATGATGGCCCAGAAGGCCGCTCCTTGGGAGAGCGGTGTATTTTATCTTTTGGCTCCTTAGCTGGGCCACCCATGTTACCCACGATGTACAACGCGCATTATCAAATCGTACAGTCGCCGGGTTATGTGATGATTTTGGCTGAGATGGTTCACGATGCGCGCATTATCCCCATCGGCGACAATCAGCAACACGGTCCATTGGCTAAGTGGATGGGAGATTCCATCGGGCATTGGGATGGCGATACCTTAGTGATTGAAACGACGGGGTTTCGTGAAGAGCAAAGTTTTCGCGGTAGCTCCGCTAACGCGAAAATTACTGAGCGCTTAACCCGTGTCGCGGACGATAAAATTATCTACCGTTTTACCGTTGATGACCCTGCATCGTTTGCACAACCCTTCACAGGAGAGTTGCCGATGATGGCATTTGACGATGTGATTTATGAATACGCTTGCCATGAAGGTAATTACGGTTTGCCCGGTATATTGCAAGGCGCGCGTCTGCAAGAACGGCAGCAAAAACAATAAGCGATACTCGTTACTTCAGAGATGGCATGTAAGAGGTCAGCGTCGGTGGGATTGACTCCTGGCCGCTCGTCCGCACTGTTGCCGCCCATTCTCGTGGTGACACGCCGGTGCGTTTGCTAAACACGCGTGTCATCGCCGCAGCGCTTTGATATCCCACTTTGCCTGCGACTTGTTTAATACTCATGCCTTGTTTAAGCAGTTGTTGTGCGACGCTGATACGCCAGCGCGTCACATATTCCATCGGCGTGATACCCACCACGGAATGAAAGTGCTCTGAAAACCGCGCTCTCGACATTCCCGCATAGTCTGCCAGGCTTTCAACATTCCAATTAAGCTGTGGGTTATCGTGTAGGGCGACCATGGCTTTTGCTAACTTCGCATCGCCTAGTCCGGCAAACAGTCCCGTCGAGCACTGCTGCTCTTCAATTAAGTAGCGCAATAAAATCACGAGAAAATAACTGATCAAGTTGTCGAGTGCTGCTTGTCTGCCGCAGTAATTACAAAACGCTTCACTAAATAAAATATCGAGTAATGGCTGCAAGGTCTCGACTGCTGCGAGAGGGATGATTAAGCGGTCTGGGAGTGCCGCTGATATCGGGTTTAATGCGGTACTTCCAAGATCAATTGATGCGCAGACAATATCTAGAGGGCATTGGTCGCTTTGTATAAATTGGTGGTCTTTGGGTTGAGGATAAAAAATGACACTTGGCTCATTGATTTCAACAAGCTCGTTTTCATCATCTTCTGCTAAGCGCATCGAGCCACTTTTCATAATGTGTAAATGGCCGAAGCTGTCATCCTTGCTGAAGCTGGCTTGCTGACAAACTTGACCGGCGTAGAACACGGTTGTGGTGGGTCTGAAGCGGCTGAAAATAGGTGACAAGCGATCCATGGTGGTCGTTCCTGTTTGTCGCAAAGTGGGGATTAGAGCAAACATTGGTATGATCTGCAATGTTTGTGATACTTTGTGTTGCTAAAAGTATCGCATACTGACTCTCGAATCGTTAAACAATTAACTCAGGAGTCAGTCTTATGTCACGTATTCAACCGCTAACGTTAGAATCCGCCGCGCCAGAAGCGCAAACACTCTTAAATGGCGTGAAAGCCAAGATCGGCATGGTCCCCAATCTGTACGCCACTCTGGCGCATGCCCCCGCGGCGCTCGAAGCCATTCTCACCTTAAACGGCGTCATTGCTAATGGCCGTTTAACAGCGTCTCAGAGGGAGGTCATTGCGCTTGCCGTTGGTCAGGCTAACGAATGCCAATACTGCGTTTCTGCGCACACCTTATTGGGTAAGGGGGCCGGCCTGTCGGAGGTGCAAATTGCTGAAGCCAGGCAAGGGCGTGGTACCAATGCTCTTCACAATGCAATAGCTGATCTAGCGACCAAGATCGTGCGCAATCGCGGCGTGGTCAGTGACGCCGATTTGGCAGACGCCTATGAAGCCGGTGTCGATAATGGATTGTTGCTGGAAATTGTGGCCAATGTGGTGGCCAACATTTTCACCAATTACACCAACCATATTGCAGACACCGACATCGATTTTCCCACTGTATCTCTCGATTAAATTTCTCGGTGCATTACACGAGCGTGGGGCCGCAGTCTGGCCTCACCTCTATGGAGGTTTAGTATGGCAACTAGCATGTTCTCTTCGTTGTTACGCGGATTGGCCATCGTTGCGATTTTACTTGCGGTGCATACGGCAGAGGCGCAATCACTGGCCAGCACGTTTGAGTCGCTGATCGACCAGAAAGGTGGCTTGCGACTTCCTCGACAGTATCGTCAGCAGTGGTCGCACCTCGGCAGCTGGGTAATTGCCGAACCGATGGCACCTGGTGCCGGTTTGCATGATGTCTACACCCAGCCTGAGGCACTCGAATACTATCGTCACAATGGCGATTTCCCCGACGGGACGGTGATAGTAAAAGATGTTAGTCACATTGAATCGGGGACATTAACGACCGGGCACGCGCAATGGGCGGGTGCGACCAAGATTTGGTTTGTTATGGTGCGGGATACGGCTGACCGCTTTTCAGGCAACAAACATTGGCAGGAAGGCTGGGGGTGGGCACTGTTTGATGTTCAGAACCCGGCTATGAATATATCCGAAGGATTTGAAGTGTCTTGCAAAGGATGTCATTTGCCTGCTGCAGGTACGCACTGGGTATTTACCCATGGCTACCCAAGCTTAAAAGGCGATGATTAACCTGTGACGATTAATTGAATATTTGCTCTCATTCCCCGCCAATCGAGTTATCTCTGTGTGCAATTGGCGGGGTTTTTTATTTTTGTTCTAGTGCTCTTCGATATTGTTAAACAATGTCTCCGCGCTGAAATCGATGGCGGCAAAGTTTATCACCACGCCTGGCGCACCACGCTCAAGCTGTTGGCGAATATCCTCTGAAATCGGGTGTTTTTTGTAGTCGGTGCTGTCGACCATGACATAGACCATTTCACAGGTCGCTCTGAGTATTCCGGTAGGGTAATCAAATATCTTGTACATCAATGTGAACGACGTGTTACCGATATGAACGGTCTCCGTGGTGATGGCAATGGTGTCATCGAACACGGCGGAGGAGCGCCATTGGGTCGTCATCTTGACCACCTGGTTGTCTAGCCCCTGCTCAAGCAGCTTGTTCGGTCCACCATGCACATGACGCATATATTCAGTCATGGCGGCATCGACGTAGTCTGCATACCGGGCGTTAAACACGACTTGTTGAGCATCGCACTCACCATAGCGAATGCGGATAAGGGTGGTCATTGGGTGATTCATTCGGCGTCTCCATCTACTACTGCGCAACGAAAATGGGCGGCGATGATAGCAAAGCCGGCTTGTCTTCGCATGGGCTTAACAATAGGGGCTGGAGGTGTGAGTAAGCTGATTTAGCCCCAGCTGCGCTGAGGCTATGAAGCGGCGAAAGGTTCTACAGAGAAGACTCGCCAGGGAACGCGCTATGGCACGCGCCGCAGGGCTCGATCAAATAGTTACTGGCTTCGAGCGTTGCATCGTAATCGCGTGCGCGCACAGCCGTTAGAATATCCGAGGAAATGGTCGCCATTTGCTGCGTCATCAACTGCCACGCGTCTTGTTTCGCCCAGGCGTTGTCATTTGCGCCGCTGCCCCCTAGTGATATCGCAGCGGTTGCCGCCATCATTTGAAAGACCTCGTTTTCCAGCGCTTGCCAATCGGATTCACTTTGCGGCATGTTTTCATCCATGCCAATGGCCCAAATGGCATTGCTTGCGGGCTCAATGGCGCCGACCATAAGTTCTTTCACCGTAGCGGCGATTGTGACGCTGGGCGCTTGCGCAACGGTCTCTGTATCCGGTTTGGTGTTGTCTATGCATGCTGGTTCCTCACAGGCGCTCAATAGACATGCGCCACTCACCAGTAGTAGATGCGGTAGATAGTTTCTCATCATGACAATTCCCCTTTTTCTGTACGCCATTATATCGATAGTAGTGTTAAGAACCGCTGGCAGCTCGTGATCTACATCAAGGTTATTTGCAAGAATGGCGATATAACCTAAAAGAGTGCAGCGATATCAATCACGAGCGGCTTACAAAAAATAGTGGTGCCGCGTGATGCCGTGGAATAGTGCTAATAAGTGTCTAGTAGAGTTAAATTCCAACAAACCATGCGCTAAAGTAGAGTTTCTAAAACGGACTGCTTGAGGACACCTCATGAATGCCCCACTGCGCGATGACGACTCGACAATAACGCTTTTCAAAACTATTCAGCAAACCTTTCGCGGCGCGTTGAGTAGGCCGCAAACACAAGATGATTTAGTGACTATTGATCGTCGATCATTTTTAAAAATGTCGGCAGTTGCGGGTGGTGGCCTAACCTTGGCAAACGGATTGATGTCCGATGTTACGCTCGCCGCCGATGGTGAAGGCGTAGATGGGCAATTCATTTTGAATGCCTTTGTGCATATTAGCCCCGACGGACAAATTACGCTGTATTCTCATACCCCAGAAATGGGGCAAGGTGTAAAAACGGCGATCCCCATGATTTTGGCGGAAGAGTTGGGGGCAAGTTGGGATGATGTGCAAATCGTACAAGCACCGGTTAACGAAGCCGTGTATGGCGAACAGCGTGCGGGTGGTTCACGCAGTTTGAATCGCAATTGGCAGCCTATGCGTGAAATGGGCGCAATGGCGAGAACAATGTTGATTGCTGCCGCTAGTAAACAATGGCAAGTCAGTGCGAGTGAATGTAAAACCGTGGACAGCGAAGTGATCCATCAGCCGACTGGGCGACGCTTGCCGTTTAAAGCCGTTGTGCATGAGGCGTCGTTGCAATCAGTGCCTGCGAAAAATGACTTAACATTTAAAGAGAAAGAAGATTACACCCTCATTGGTTCGTCGATTACCGGTGTCGATAACACCGCTATTGTTACTGGTGAGCCGCTGTTCGGAGCGGATGTAAAACTACCGAACATGTTGTATGCCACTTACATCAAGTGCCCGGCTGTTTACGGTAAGGTGAAATCGGCCAATCTTGCGGAGATTAAAAAGCTGCCCGGTGTGGTTGATGCTTTTGTGTTGGAAGGTAATGGCGATGTTAATCAGTTGCTTGATGGGGTGGCTATTGTAGCCAAGACCACCTGGCAAGCTTATCAGGCTCGAGCCGCATTAAAGGTCGAGTGGGATGAGCGCAACGCATCCAAAGATAGTTGGACAGGCATGAAAGCCGAGGCAAAAAAGATTGCCGCCGGTAAACCGCAACAGCAGCGTGCCAATACGGGCGATGTTGATGGGCAATTTGCTGACGCTAACAATACAGTAGTTGAAAACTTTTATACCTTTCCCTACGTCGCCCATGCATGCATGGAGCCTATGAACTGCACCGCCGATTTTCGTGCAGGAAAAAATGGTCAACCCGCAAGTCTCGAGGTGTGGGCACCGACCCAAGCGCCAGTGCGTATCTATACCATGGCGGAACAAGTGCTTGGCTTGCATAACGATCAGGTCACTGTTCATCAAACACGAATGGGCGGTGGTTTTGGTCGTCGAGGCCGGACTGATTTTTCCAGCGAGGCGGCCAGTATTTCAAAACGCGTTGGTGCGCCTGTGCATTTAATGTGGAAGCGCGAAGATGATGTGCAACATGATTTTTACCGCGCGGGCGGCTTTTACCAATTTAAAGGCGCCGTTGATAAAAAAGGAAAGTTGGTTGCACTCCACAATCACATTATTGGCCCAGGCATTGATGGGCGTTCACCGGTTGGTATTTATCAAAACCCGAAAGAGTTTCCTGCGCTGTGTATCGACAATTATCGTGGAAGCATGAGCTTGATCGATACGAAGACACCTTGTGGTGCTTGGCGTGCTCCTGGCTCTAATGTCTTAGGCTGGGCGTTGCAAAGTTTCTTGGCAGAAATGTCGCATGCCGCTAAGCGTGATCATGTTGAATTTTTACTGGAGATTATGGGCGAGCCGCGTTGGTTCGATTCCACTAATATCCGTTCGCTTAATACAGGCCGTGCAGCGGGGGTGATCAAGCTCGCCGCGGAAAAATCAGGCTGGGGTAAACAGCTAACTCCCGGGCGGGGTATGGGGCTAGCGTTTCATTTTAGCCATGCCGTGCATGTAGCCGAAGTGGCCGAAGTCAGTGTCGATGTAGATGTTAACGGAAAGAAAATAGTCACCGTGCACAACATTACTGCGGCGGTCGATACCGGTCCGGTGATCAATCGCAGTGGTGCAGTAGCGCAAGTGGAGGGGTCAATTGTTGATGGCCTTAGCACGCTAAATAGCTTAGCTATTACCATGGAAAACGGTCGCGTTGAACAATCTAATTTCCATGATTATCGCGGTATGCGTATAGCGAAAACGCCACCAGTTGATGTGCATTTTATTGAAAGTGATTATGCCCCAACAGGGCTGGGTGAGCCTGCTTTACCGCCATTGGCGGGCGCGGTTTGTAACGCAATTTTTAACGCCTGTGGAGAGCGCATTACTGAGATGCCGTTACACAATGTTGGATTTACTATCTAGCCAACGATTGGCTTATTCGTTGTTTGGCTCTTTCCTTGTTTGGCTCTTTCCTTGTGTGGGAATGCGCTCACAGGCTTTGGCGGTTTGTCGCAACGATGAGCCTTATTGGCCGTAGCCTGTTTCGTCGATCAGCTTTTTGAGTTCATCAATGAACGCTAGTGGTTGGTCGAGAAATAAGTGATGGTGGGCGCCAGGTATCGCGATCGGTTTACGTAAACCAAATTTGGCGAACAAATTTTCGTTATATTCCACAGCCGTGCCGGTGTATAGGCTGCTGTCTGCGCCGTAAATCATCCCTAGTATTTTTTCGCCTTCTTCTGGCATGCTGGATAACATGTTTTCATAATCGAATTGGCTGAATACTTTAGGGTCAAATTTCCAACTCCATCCCCCGTCTACCTCACGCATAGAATGCTTGCCAATAAATTTTACAATGTATTCGTTGTCACATGGCTGCGGTGGAAAAAGTCTAAAGCGAGATAGTGCTTCTTCCTCGGTTGCGTAAATCTTATGAGGTTTAACACCCGCCTTGCGTCGTTCTTCAAAATTAAATGTTCGTTCAGGCGGCGGGAAAGCAGAGTCAGCAATAATGACCCCGTAAAATGCATCACGGTATTTTTTCTCTGCTGCGAATACCAGCCGTCCTCCCATGCTGTGTCCGACTAATAAGGGTTTGCTTGAAAAGCCAATGGCATCACATGTTTCCTTTACTTCTTCTACGTAAGTGGCGACGTTATAGATATCTCTATGCCCGCTATCTCCCATGCCTGACATGCAGGGGGCGACGACATAAAAGCGATCAGCGAAACTCGGCGCTATAAAATCCCACCAGTGTGAATGCGCTCCATTGCCATGCAAAAAATAGAGACCAGGGTTGCTCGGGTCTCCCCATGCTTGGTAATGGATATCGCAGCCGTAAGCAGAGACCTTGTGCTCACTATAGGGTGTGTCTATTGCTTGTTGAAACCACGAGGGGGTTGCCGTGTTTGCCATAATGCTCTACTTCTATACCAATTAATTTTTTTCAGGCTTTTGCATTAATTCAATGAGATAGCCATCTGGGTCTTTCGCGAAACCAATGATCATGTCGCCCATAGCGGCGTAATTTTTAGGTTCTTCGACAACCGTGTAGCCGGCGGCGGCAATTTTATCCAGTGTGCCGGCGCAGTCTTCCACCATAAAAACAAGTTTGATCGGATTGTTTTTGTAGTTAGGGGTTGAGCCATCGGTGAAATGCATCAACACGATAGCGGCGCTGCGAGTGCCTTTATAGCCCATCACGATTTCATCCATGTTGGATGCTTTAATCGTTTGCATGGAGTCCATGCCTAACATGTCTGCATAAAATTTTTCAGAGGCAGAGAGATCGCTGACCCCTATACCGGTCGCGCTAACAAAAGTGGCCATAGTTATTCCCAAAAGACTACAAGTTAAAAGAGGGCGACATTATCTTGTGCTGAACCGGTGGGTTCAAGCTAGGCTTGAAAGAAATAAGCACGGCTAACGTTACGCTATTAGTTGCTCTAATGGCTTGATTAGGCTCGCTTATGCATGGATTAGTTTTAGTTATCATGGTGGAGTTTATTATAAAAAAAGGTGTTTCCAGGCTGATTGTTCTGTTGAGTGACCTTTTAAGAAGGAAAAGCTAACGCGAAGAAACCTTTCTTAACCTGAAGTTAATTTTATTTGGCGCTAACATAGATATAGGTTTCCTTTATAAATACAAATAAGAACCGTGTAGTCAATACTCTGGCAGCACTGCCGCTAGAATCGGACTACGTCTATCCCATCAAACAGGGTGAATGCGATGAAACAAATACTAACCTCCGTGCTGCTGTTATCAGTGGCATTCCAATCTTGGGCTCTGCAGCCAGGTGACCGTGTCGACAACTTTAAGTTGTTAGATCAAGACGGCAAGATGCATGAGCTATATTATTACTCCGATATGGATGCCGTGGTCATCATGATTCATGGTAACGGCTGCCCTATAGTGCGCAACGCCGTGCATGAATATAAAGAGGTGCGTGACCAGTTTAAGGGTAAAAACGTTCAGTTTTTGATGTTGAATGCTTTTATTCAAGATTCCCGAGAGTCGATTGTGAAAGAAGCTGAAGAGTTCAGCATGGATATGCCGATCTTAATCGATGATACTCAATTGATTGCAGAATCAATGGGTGTTGTGCGAACGGCTGATGTATATGTTATCGACCCTAAAACCTGGAAGCTGGCTTATCGTGGTGAACTGAGCGATCGCCTCGGCTATGAGACGCAGCGTGTTTCCACAGAAAATCCATACGCGGTGGATGCCATTAATGCCACCATCGCGGGTAAGCAGCCTGAGGTTGCGTTCACTGAGGCGAAAGGATGCCTTGTGAATTTGCTCGAAGCGGACAAAACCGAAGAGCACAAGCAAATCTCTTACGCTGATGAGATTGCCCCCATTTTGATTGATAAGTGTTTAACCTGTCACCGCGATGGTGGTATTGGTCCCTTCGCGATGTCGGACTACAACATGATTCGCGGCTTTGCGCCGATGATTCGTGAGGTAGTGCGAACCAAGAGAATGCCGCCATGGCACGCTGACCCACATGTGGGTGAGTTTTCTAATGATCGAAGCCTGTCTAATGAAGAGCAGCAAACACTCGTTCATTGGATTGAGGCCGGTGCCCCACGTGGAGAAGGTGGTGACCCACTGGCGGAGTACAAGCACGACTGGCCAGAGTGGACTCTGGGTGAGCCAGATGTGATTGTAGAGATTCCGTCGTTTGATGTGCCTGCAAAAGGCGTTGTTGATTACTTGAACCCCACTGCAGAAAATCCATTAGATGAAGATGTGTGGGTTCGCGCTGTCGAGATTTTACCGGGCTCACGTCAAGCGTTGCACCATGTCATTACGACCTTTGGTAAAGCCGATCCAAACAACCCTCGTGGTATTCAGGCTATGGGTGGTTTGGGAGGCTATGTGCCAGGAGGTCGAGGTGAAGAGTTTCCGGAAGACACTGGCGTCTTTTTGCCTAAAGATGCTGTGTTTTCTTTTCAAATGCACTACACCACGTTTGGTAAGCCGGTGACAGATACATCGCGTATGGGTATCTATCTGCACAAGAAGAAGCCAAAGTATCCACTTGATTCTACAGTATTGCTCAACCCGATGATTAAGATTCCAGCGAACACCAAAGAGTATTGGGCAAAGCGCGAATCAAAGCCGCTAGAGCGTGACATTTTGGTCTACACGCTGTTACCACACGCGCATTTTCGCGGTAAAGCATCAAACTTTGTTGCTCGCTATCCTGATGGTCGCGAAGAGGTATTGTTGTCAGTTCCTAATTACGATTTTAACTGGCAAACAACTTATCACTTAGAAGAGCCGATCCAATTGCCCGCGGGTACCGTGATTGTGCATAACACCGCCTGGGATAACTCAGCACAAAACCCAGCAAACCCAGATCCTAATCGTGTAGTACCTTGGGGTTTGCAGTCTTGGGATGAAATGCTATTTGGTTCCATTAAGTGGCGTTACGTCAACCCACGTGAAGGTGATACGTCGTCTGGTCTAGGCGTCGTTGAAGAAGAGCATCCAGGCTCGTAACTTTCGAAAGCAATAGAGAAAGGGAACCCCAGCGGTTCCCTTTTTTGTTTCTGCGGAGCGAATTTTGTTGATGTTGAGTGCGAGTAATGCAGACGTTGTCGATATCCTGTTTAATAGTAAGTCTGTCTACAGTCAGGGTGACTCAATGAGGAGGCTCGCGTGCACGGTGAAGAAGGGCACATTTTCCAACCTATTTTAATCTTGCTGGCCAATGCGGCGGTACTTAGCACGATCTTTCACCGCTTACATATCCCCGGGTTGCTAGCGTATTTGCTAGTTGGCTTGGCGTTAGGGCCTACCGGGTTTGCGGTGGTCACTAATGTTGAAGACTTGCGTGCGATTGCTGAACTAGGGTTGGTTTTCTTATTGTTTGTACTGGGCTTGGAATTTTCTCTACCGAAGTTAATGGCCATGCGCAACACGGTTTTTCGACTTGGTTCTGCGCAGGTCATCATTTGTACTCTGGCATTTTTTGTCGCCTTTTATTGGTGGGGGATGCAGTGGAGTCTCGCGTTGTTGGTGTCCGGAGGTTTGGCGCTGTCTTCCACCGCGATTGTTTCGCGTGAATTGCTTCAGCTTGGCCAATTGCATCGCCGTCACGGCCAAATGGCTATTGGCGTATTGCTCTTTCAAGATCTAGTCGCTGTTGGCTTGCTAATCAGTGTGCCATTGATGGCAGGTAGCAGCCAGCAAGCCGATGGATATAAGCTTGTTTTAGAGGTCGCGAAGAGTGGCGGCATTTTGGTGCTCTTCTTTCTCTTTGGGCGTTATGTGTTGCCACGAATTTTGGCCGAGGTAGCAAGAACTCGTTCCGATGAGCTGCTGGTGTTTTCCGCATTGGTGATTGTGTTATTGGCGGGAGTGACGACAGAGGCGGTTGGTTTGAGTATGGAATTAGGCGCTTTTCTTGCTGGAATGATGTTAGGTGAAACGCGCTTTAAGCATCAACTGGAAGTTGATGTGCGACCGTTTCGCGATGTCTTGCTGGCACTATTTTTCATCACCATTGGTATGTTGATCGATATTGGCATGCTGACGGAGTATTGGTTCCGCATAATTGTCAGTGGTGTAGCATTACTGGCTTTTAAAGCGCTCATTATTACGCTGGTAGCCAAAGCGTTGGGTGAGTCACTTCGTCCCTCGATGCAAGCGGGGTTATCCCTTGCGCAGGGTGGTGAATTTCTATTTGCATTGCTTGCGCTAGCAACTCGAGAAAAATTAATCCCCGATGACGTTGCGTCATTTCTTCTGTCAGTGACTATTGTCAGTATGGCGTTAACACCCGTGGTCATCCGTTATTCTGATTTTATTGTGGATAAAATTGATGCGCTCTTAGGGCGGTTCTCTGGGAAGCAGGTGTTGGGAGACGAGTCTAATCTGCCCGGGGCGGAGGCAATTCCAGCAAAAACCGGCCACGTTGTCATTTTGGGTTTTGGTAGAGTGGGCCAAACTATTGCGCGATTTCTTAAACAGTTGGATATTCCTTATGTGGCACTCGACACCGACATGGTGCGAATATCCGAGGCAGTTGCCGCGGAAGAGCCTGCGTACTATGGCGATAGTACGCGAAGTGATATTTTAAAAATTGCAGGTATTGAAAGCGCGGCTCTTTTAATTATCAGTTTTGACGATAGCGCTCAGGCAAAAGATATTTTACGCAGGGTAAAAGAAATTAATGAAACGCTGCCAGTGTTTGTTCGTACGCGCGACGACAGCCAGTTAGAGGGACTGCTGGCAGAGGGGGCAAAAGAGGTCATTCCTGAAACCTTGGAAGCTAGCTTGACACTTGTGTCTCATGTGCTGCTAATGTTGAATGTGCCGAATAGTAAAATAGATGAGGTCATCAATAAGGCGCGTTCTAACCGATATAAATTGTTACATGGATTTTATCAAGGTGAGCAATATCGGTTGGAGGATGATGTGTCTAGAGAAATATTGCATGCCACTGCGCTAACCGACAATGCGTGGAGTTGTGGTAAGCGGCTTGATGAATTAACCGTGCCTTGTGAGGGTAGCCCGCTAGTCGAAGTTCATCGAGCAGGACATATTATTCCGGCAGACACCTTTGCGGATCAACTAAAGCCGGGAGATATTGTTATGATTCTCGGTGATATTAATACAGTAACGGCCTGCGAGGACTACTTGTTGGGCGGACAATTGAGGTAGGTATAGTGGTTTTAGATAGTAGTAGCGAAGAGAAAATCGAAAAAAATTCAGTGGTTGGGTTTCACTATAAAATGTGTCGAGTGGACGCTGATGGCACCCACGGTGAATGGCTCGAAACATCTCTGGACGGTGATCCTGTGTACTATTTGCATGGGCATGGCAATTTAATTCCAGGTATGGAAAAGGCGATGTTGGGACGCTGTGTTGGCGACGATCTCAAGATTACTGTCACGCCTGAAGAGGGTTATGGTCTGCGTCGCGAGAATGCAGTGCAGCGAGTGCCGATTAAACATCTACATTTAAATAATAAAAAACAAAAATTGCGACCTGGTCAAATTGTATCAGTGCAAACTGACCAAGGTGTGAGAAATATGGTGGTGGTAAAATCCGGCAAGTTTAATGTTGATGTTGATATGAACCACCCCCTTGCAGGTCTGACGTTGTACTATGAAGTCAGTATAGAGTCGGTACGGGCTGGAGAGGCAGAAGAAATAGCTCATGGGCACGTGCATGGCCCAGGCGGACATCAGCATTAGGCTCGATCTATAATGTTAAAGCATGTTTTGCGAGCGTTGAGTGTCTTGCGTTTTTAGTTCCTGCAGATGTTTCGACATTGCGTCTGCGGAAAGTGGTTTACTCAATAGGTAACCCTGGCCGATATGGCAATCCGCATGGAATAGAAACCGTTGCTGTTTGGTGGTTTCGATTCCCTCGGCAATAATCTTCAAGTCTAGTGCCTGCCCCATCGCAATAATGGCGCGAATTAATGAGTCGCTGTAGTGTGATTTGCCAATTTGTTGGACGAATGATCTGTCTATCTTAAGGCAATCGATGGGGAGTCGGCCAAGATGAGCAAGGTTTGAATAACCCGTACCAAAATCATCCATGGAAATTTTGATTCCGAGTAAATGTAATTCTCGTAATATTCGTATGGCAGTGTCTGGCGACCGCATTAACGCACTTTCGGTAACTTCTAATTCAATTCTATCCGCAGATAGATTGTGGTCTTCAATTGCATCGACAAAGCGATTCACCAAGTTGTGATCATCCAGTTCTGCGGCAGATAAATTTAAACTGATCCGTGGAACTTTAAATCCAATGTCATTATCCCAGCTCAATAGTTGACTAAAGGTTTGATGCATTACCCAGGTATCGAGCTCGGCAATAACGCCGATTTCTTCCGCAAGAGGAATAAACTGGCTGGGTGGTATAAAGCCCTGCGTGGGGTGCTCCCAACGAATAAGTACCTCGACTCCAGTTAAGGATAGATCGCGTAGACCGTATTGGGGTTGGTAGTACAGCTGAAGCTCTTCGTTTGCAATGGCATGACGCAAGTCGTTCTCTAGGCGGAACTTTGTTTCGCTAATTTTTGCAAGATAGTTTTGATAGAAAGCGAAGCTATTGCCGCCTTGCTCTTTTGCAGCAAACATAGCTAATTCAGCGTTATGAATTGCTTGGTCGGCCCGTTCGGCGTTTTCTGGGTACAAGCATATGCCAATGCTCGATGTGATGATGAGAGATTTTTTGTCGATGTTTAGCGGTCTGCGAATTTCGTGCAACAGCGAACTGGCGGTTCTTTCGGCGACCTGCACGCTACCGTGATTTGGTAATAGTAAAACAAATTGATCGGCACCGCTTCGTGCTAACGTTTCGCCGGTACGGCAGAATGATTCTAATCGCTTAGTCAAACCCAATAATACTTTATCACCAAATTCGACACCTAGTGAGTCGTTGATGTTTTTAAAGCGGTCGAGATCAATGCATATGATTGAAAAGCTGTTCTTATTTCTTTGTGATTCATTAATCGTCGCTGTTAATTTTTCAAATAGTTGGGTTCGGTTTGGTAAGCCGGTGAGTGAGTCGTGCTCTCGTAGAAAGCTAACTTCTGCTTGGTATTTGTAGTCGTCAGTTAAATCGGACAATGTGCCGATAATTTCGCGACGGTTACCGGGTAATGATGTGAGCTGCAATTCGTCGCGGACAAATCGGACATTGCCAGTTTTATCAATGAATCTGTATTCTTGTGTGATGTGTTTGTCGGAAAATATTTTTTTAAAAGTAGCGATAGCTGTATCGCGATCTTCAGGATGTAGTTGATTTATCCACCATTTGGCTTGGCAAGCTTCTGCAACTGTGAACCCTGTAATACGAAGCACGTTGTCGCTGATCCACCGAATATGTCCGGTATGTGGGTCCAGGGAATAAATAATGGCGCTACTCGAATTCATTAAATGATGTAAGCGCTGGTTGGTGGATTGTATTTGTGCCGTACGCGCTTTAATGGACCAGCGCAAAAAGAGCACAACCGTAATGAGTACTACAACCGATGCGGTGGTGATAAGAAGAGTGGAAATCAGCCATGTGGGAATCCTCTGGGGCGATGAGGAAGTGAGCTGCTTATTGAAAGTATCGAAATAAACAGAATCGGGGTTTCCCTTCCACGTTGCGAGTTGCTGATCAAATGCCATCAAAAGGTCGGCATTAGTGCCTTCAGGGGTAGCGAAAAAAAGTCCAGCTTGGTTTAGTGAAATTGGGGTTTCGATAACGTTAAATTCGTGCGCAAGACGCCTGCCTAAAATATTATCAACAATTGCAGCTGTAGCACGTCCGCTGCGCAGGGCATCTAGCGCTGCACTCGTAGAGGGTTGAGACAACTCGTTGTACGTAAGTCCCCGGGATGACATCGCCTGCTGCAAATCCGTTGCTTGAATACTGCCTCGTGGTGTTGCAATAGTGAGTCCTGCGAGGTCATCCAGGTTACGGATGTGAGCCCCAGGGTTGGTGTACACCTGGCTCCAGCTTTGTAGAACAGATATTGAGTGAAAATCGAAAAGCGCGTCTCGCTCCGCGCTGTAGGTTACGGCGGGAAGGACATCAATCTCACCTTGCTTAAGCAGGTCGATGCATTCAAACCATTGGCAAGGTGTGTAGTCAAGATACCAGCCACGTGGCTTGGCAATCTCTCTAAGCAAGACATAGAAGATGTCATCAGAATAATCATCTGTGTAAGCGTTGGAATCATGCTGAGGTATTTCCCCATTATGGACTACCAATCCAGCTTTCACTGTCCGAGTAGGCTTTAGAGAATCAGGAGTGGCGCTTACCGCAAACCATAGTCCACATACAATAAGCCCAACTAGAACTAGCAGTGCAATGAAGGGTATAAATTGTTTGTGCGATGTACTATTCATTAACGCGTGAACGGCAGCTACGGCAAAAAATGTGAGGCACTACTATATCAGTGTAGTGACAAGCGCTTGAATGACACTCAAGAAGGTATCGGCTTCGTTGGTCGTATTGTGGCTTTTTATTGACAAGGTTTCACTAGCTAGTTGCGTGAGACTATCTCGCCAAACACGATTTATTGGTCTGCTAAGCCATAGTCAGCTGTGCTGGCTTGCGGCTAGTTCGAAACCCAGCCACGCCGCACCACGCACTCCAGACGCGTCACCGTGTTGCGCCGGTCTTAAGGGTGTAGTGACATCACTGCTAAATACATAGCGCCCCCAGAGTGCAGGTATAGCCTTGTAAAGGCGCGCCACCTTCGAGAGGCCGCCCCCTACGACAATACAATCTGGATCTGCGATATTAATGACCGAAGATAAGGCCCTTGCGAGGCGGTCTTCATAAATCTCAACGTGCTTGAGCGCGAGTGAGTCGCCATTGTCGGCAAGAGCGAAAATTTCCTCAGCTGTTAATTGTGCCCCCGTATTTTTGGCGAAATGTTTACTAAAACCAGGACCGGAAAGAAACGTCTCGATACAGCCATCTTTTCCGCAATAGCAGCGCAGCCCGGGGCGCTCATCGTCGCTAGGCCAGGGTAAAGGGTTGTGGCCCCATTCGCCGCCTATATTGTTTGCGCCAGTGTGAAGTCGCTGATTAAAAACAAACCCTCCACCGGTTCCTGTACCAAGGATAATAGCAAAGCAACTGTTTGAATTGGCGGCGGCACCATCGACAGACTCTGAGAGGGCAAAACAATTGGCATCATTAGCGATAGCACATGACTGACCCAAACGTATTTCTATATCGCGCTTAAAGGGTTGGCCAATTAATTCGGTGGTATTGCTGTTTTTTAGCTGATGGTTGTTGTCCAGTGCGCCCGGCGTTCCTATGCCTACCGGTGTCGTTGTTTGAGTTGTATTGCGAAGAGTTTCGACCAGGGTGCAGATCGCTTCAATGATGTCGCGGTAGTCGCCGCGAGGAGTGGCTATCCTTCTCCGTGCGAGTTCGTTTCCATTGCGTTCGAGTACAACGCCTTCAATTTTAGTGCCGCCGAGGTCAATACCAATACTACATGCCGTGTCACTGAACTGAACTGTCATTGATGCGTTCTCTAGTTACCTAAAGTAAACGCGATTATCTACTAAATTGTGGCGCTACACCATGGCGAATGAGTGAAGCGAAGATTGACTAGGATGCGGCACTGGAGTGGTGGGTTGGGTTGAATAACAAGTTTAACGCCTCGGGCTTGTGTGTGTGATAGCCTTGCGCATAATCAATATTGAGTTCGCGTAGAAGTGTCATCGTTGTTTCATTTTCGACAAACTCTGCAACAGTATAAATGTTTAGGACCTTACTGATTTCAGTGATTGAGCGAACCATTGAGTAATCGATTGGTTCTTTGTCAATGTTGCGAATAAAAACCCCATCGATTTTTAGCGAGTCGATCGGAAGATTCTTAAGGTATCCAAATGACGACATGCCAGAGCCAAAGTCATCCAATGCGAAGGTGAAGCCGATAGATTTGAGTCGTTGGATAAAGTGTTGTGCGTTTTGGATATTGTGTATTGCCGCGGTTTCGGTGATTTCAAACCGAACACGTTTGGGGTCGAGATTTGAGTTTTCGCAAAACTCCAGAAGATAGGTTAAAAACTTACTATCGCTAAGGGATTGTCCGGATAAATTAATAGAAAATTGATCTACGCTTTCAAATATCTCTGGGTTAGAGTTAGATAGCGAGGCGAATTTCTCGATGACCCATTTATCAATAAATTTCATCAACCCATAACGTTCCGCTGCGGGTAGAAAAGCCCCGGGCCCGATAATTGAACCGTCGGTATCTTCCATCCGTATTAGTACTTCTGCGCTTGTGGGCAGGTCTGAATTGTTGTTAACAGGGACGATCTTTTGATAAAAAAGTATAAAGTGATCGTGTTCTAAGGCGTCTGTGACTCGATGAACCCATTGTGTATGTTTCTGTTGCTCAGCAAGCTCTGCGTCTTCATGTTTGAAAATATGTACTCGGTTTCTGCCGGCATTTTTAGCTGCCATACAGGCTTTGTCTGCGAGTGATAATACGCCCGAGTCGCTGGTAAAGTTTTGATCTTTGAGGTTGAGGAGGCCGATGCTGGCGCCAAATGTGAACGATTTGCCGCTGCTCATGAATCGGTAGTTATCGATCGCTATGCGGATCTTTTCGGCGACGTCATAGGCATCTGAAGATTTGCAGTCCATTAAGATAATAGCAAATTCGTCACCACCAATTCGCGCAATAACATCACTTTGGCGAATGGATGAGTTCATAATCCGTGCGATTTCTTTTAATACCCGATCTCCTGCAATATGACCGCAACTATCGTTGACCACTTTGAAGCGATCGAGATCGATAAATAATAAATGGTAGTGTTGGTCATTGCGGTGAGCTGATTGCGTCACAATGCCTAGTTGTCTTTCAAATTCACTACGATTGAACAAACCTGTTAGGCTGTCGTGAGAGGCTTGGTAAACAAGATTTTTTTGTAAGTGGTGCGACTGAGAGACATCTCTAAAGACAATAACTGCGCCTTTTACAAGACCATCTTGCCCTTGGATGGGGCAGGCTAGGCTTTCGATGATGATGTCTTCGCCTCTGGCCGTCATGAGGTTGCAGTACTCTGTATCGCGAATAGTGCGATGCGCTTCAATGCAGCGTAGCGCGAGATTAATTTGTTGTGTTTCACCGTGTTCATCTGTTGGGTTGAAAAAGGTTTCCAGTTTTTTTCCTTGGCATTCAGTTAATGACGCCCGGGTTATATTTTGTGCCGCTTTATTGATGTATTCGACTCTGCCTTCGAGGTCGGTAGTAATCACGGCGTCGCCAATCGAGGCCAGCGTTGTCTCGGCTTTATCTTTTTCGTTTTTGAGCGAGTCTTGAATCTTTTCCAGTGAGTCAAGTAAACCGTTAAACGCAACTGTTAGCCCTGATAGCTCGTCATTTCCAGACACTTCAAGCCGATGTTGAATGTTTTCGGCGTTAGCAATATCGCGGACGTCGCTGTCCAATATTTTTAAGCGTCTTAGAATTGATCGGTCGAGGAAGAAGAGAACGTATGCCGCCATCAATGTGAAAGAAATGAGTAGGGCAATACCGGAGGTTACCAGGGTGTCCCTCACTTGAGCCATGATCGCACGTGGAGAGCGGATAGATAACATGAAGCTCGGGTTGCCATTGAGATCATTCAGCAATGCATAGGTGCCAATGGTGTCTGAATCGATAGGGATGTATAGCTCCTGATTGGGAGACTTTAGTGTTTTTGCAAGAATGTCTTCGCCTTCTTGCGTGCTTGAAAATTCAAAAAGTGGTTGGATATCGAGCTCTTGACGAACAATGTCTTCCAGGTTCTTAATCGCGTTCTCACCGAAATCAGACGTGGTTATTAGAGAGCCTTGAACCCCAGGGCCGAAACCACCGAGCGTTATGGGTTGTGATGCAAGAATTAATATGTCATCTCCGGCGATGTGCAAGCCACTGATTGAGCTTTCGAGTGTTTCGTGGGATAAGATCGCAGGCGTTTGCTGAATGCTACGCATGAAGTGACTGTCATCTAGAATCTCACGTTCTTTGGGGCCATTGTCAACTAGTTCAGTTGCCTGAACTTTCTCGCCGTTTTTATCGTAAATGGCGGCTTTATTGATTCCAAAGGCACCAACAATGCTGCTCATCATCAGTCGCCGCATTCGAATAGTGCTTTCTTCCGTATTCCGGATGGAGTAATAAATGATTCCGCTGGCGGCCCATTCGCGATTGTACCTATTTAAGTTGACGATTTCGCGATTGAGAGCGCTCTTTGCGCGACTCAGGTTGGTCTCGAGCGTCTGTTGCTCGATGCGGCTATAGCTCGAGTAAATAACAGCATACGCTGCTAAAAATAGGCAGAGTATTAGCAGCTGTATTAGCAAAATTTGTGTCAGTATTTTTTTGCGAAGCATCGTGTTTAGCTAATATCTTAAGTCATTAATCGGCGTAACTCATTTGTAGGTGAGTACGCTTCATTCATAAGTGTAGCTGCTTTTGTTTTTTATCACGCTATATTGTTAAATGGCCTATTCTTTTCGGTTATTAATTATTTATTTACTATCGCCAAGCATTAATTGAATCGTTATCGATTGATTGTTTTGGGTAATATTGCCGCTAGGTATCAAGCTAATTCAAAAGGGCACAATGGAAACGGCTGCACTGCGTCGCGATTTGAGCGAACTATTTTTGAACGCTGAGGCGTCGTCTTACAGTGAGTACGAGCTGTTAAGCTTGCTCTCTGGCCACGATGTATTGTCATTCAGTGATGACAATCCTGAACTGCAGTTGTTTAGGCGACACTTCGTTTTGATGAATACGCTCTATGATTTGCAACAGCAATGGCTGGAAGATAACGTTGGTTACTTAACAATTTCACCACTTGCGATAGCGTTGAAGCCGCTGGGGCAAGCCGAAACCTGCAATTTACCCAGCGCCAACATGGATGCTGACAGGCTGTTGCGCGAATACTACGGCGATTGGCGTCATTTTGAAGACATGAAGCCAGGCAATGTTCGCGAATTGCTTCAAGGTTTTTGGGAGATGTACGCGAGTTACGATGGGCGAGCGGACTTCTTAAATGTATTGGGAGTTTCCAATGATGCCTCTATGGATGAGATAAAGCGACGTTATCAAGAATTGGTTGCGACGCATCACCCCGATAAAGGCGGTGATGTTGAGCGTTTTCGCGAGGTGCGAGAGGCGTATGAGGCGTTGAGTAAGTTTAAAGAGTAGGTGTTGGGTCGATCAGGTTAACAACACTCACATTGGCATCACGTGATTTGCCTGCGGCTTCGAGGCGGCGGAGGTAATCTTGCCAGTTGGCGTCTTTTTTGTGTCCTAAATCGGCGAGGTAGTTCCAACTATAAAGCCCGCTATCGTGGCCATCATCAAACACAATCTGCAGCGCGTAATTACCAACCGGTTCGACTTTCTCTATAGCGACGTCCATCTTGCCGTATTGCAGCACTTCCTGCCCAGGACCGTGACCTTTTACTTCAGCTGATGGAGAGTATACGCGTAGATATTCCGCGTCGAGCATGTACTCGATATGACCGAACACCAGTTCGAGCTGTTTGGATTTCTTGTGGAGTTTTATGCGTTGCGGAATATCCACTGATTTACCTTGCGCGTAGCTCTATGTTATTGGTTGCGATTTATAAAATGAAGCGGCTGAGGTCTTCGTCACTGGCGAGGGCGCCAAGATGTTTGTCGACGTATTCGGCGTTCACTTCTAATGATGTTGTGTCATCGCCACAACTAAACGACACATCCTCTAACAGTTTTTCCAGCACTGTATGTAGGCGGCGGGCGCCAATGTTTTCCGTGGTCTCATTTACTTGGTAAGCAGTTTCCGCGATGCGTCGAATGCCGTCTTTTGTGAAGTCGAGTTCGATGCCTTCGGTTTTTAGAAGCGCTTGGTGTTGCTCAGTGAGTGAGGCGTCGGGTTCCGTCAAAATGCGCTCGAAGTCGTCCGGTGTTAATGCTTCAAGTTCAACTCGGATCGGCAAACGTCCTTGGAGCTCGGGAATTAAATCAGATGGTTTGCTAAGGTGAAATGCACCTGAAGCTACAAATAAAATATGATCGGTTTTGATCATGCCGTGTTTGGTGCTGACTGTACACCCTTCGATTAAAGGCAGTAAGTCACGCTGGACGCCTTCGCGTGATACATCCCCGCCTGAACCTGAATCGCCGCGTTTTGCTACCTTGTCAATTTCATCAATAAAGACGATGCCGTTCTGCTCGGCGGCTTCAATGGCTTGGGCCTTGGTTTCGTCTTCATTAATGAGTTTTTGCGCTTCTTCTTCGGTGATTTTTTTTAAGGCATCTTTAACGGTGGTTTTCACCATTTTAGTTTTACCTGATGACATAGAGGAAAACATATTTTGCAGTTGGCTGGTCATGTCTTCCATGCCGGGGGGTGCCATTATTTCCACACCTACCGGTGTTGTAGCCATATCGATTTCAATTTCTTTATCGTTTAGTTCGCCCTCACGTAATTTCTTACGAAATAGTTGGCGTGTTGACGATTCGTTGTTGTCGGGTTCTTCGCCGCGGGCGGGTGTCAGGAGTGCATCTAAAATACGTTCTTCTGCTGCATTTTCTGCCCGGAAGCGCACTTTCTCCATTGCGCTTCCGCGGTGTTGTTTGATGGAGGTTTCTACCAGGTCGCGGATAATCGACTCTACATCGCGCCCAACGTACCCTACTTCGGTAAATTTAGTGGCTTCTACCTTAATGAATGGCGCATTTGCGAGTTTGGCGAGACGTCTTGCAATTTCTGTTTTCCCGACCCCGGTTGGACCAATCATCAAAATATTTTTTGGGGTGATTTCATCGCGCATGGCTTCATCGAGTTGCATGCGTCGCCAGCGGTTGCGCAGTGCAATCGCGACCGCACGCTTTGCGCTTTGTTGGCCGACAATATGTTTGTCTAGCTCGTGGACAATTTCGCGGGGAGTAATATCTGACATAAAACAATTAACCGTTTGATTGGCTCGCTTAGCGCCGTGGGCTTAGCGAACTTAAAAATTGAGTTCTTCGATGGTGAAGTTGTGGTTGGTGTAGACGCAAATATCGCCTGCAATGCCTAAGCCTTTTTCGACAATATCACGGGGGCTGAGATCCGTATTTTCTAATAACGCGCGCGCGGCCGATTGTGCAAAAGGGCCGCCAGAGCCGATGGCGATGAGGTCTTGCTCGGGTTGGATGACGTCACCATTCCCAGTGACGATTAGGCTCGCCTCTTTGTCGGCAACCGCGAGTAGGGCTTCAAGGCGGCGCAAGGCACGATCAGTTCGCCAGTCTTTGGCAAGTTCGACAGCAGCGCGGGTGAGTTGCCCTCCGTGAGCTTCTAATTTGGCTTCAAACCGTTCAAAGAGGGTAAAGGCATCGGCGGTGCCACCGGCAAAGCCGGCGATGACTTGGTCTTTGTAGAGACGTCGCACCTTGCGGGCGTTGCCTTTCATAATGGTGTTGCCAAGTGATACTTGACCATCGCCGCCGATAACAACGCTGTTGCCGCGGCGAACGGAAAGAATAGTGGTACCTCGGTATTGCTCCACGGTGAATCCTTTTTATCTAGATTTGATCAAATGCTGAGTGCAGGAGGCTGAACAAGCCAAGATGGGGGCGGTCGTTCAGAATTCAACGGCGTAATTGAGTTGATGGCTAGCCACCACCGACAGTTTGTTTGCTCATAATGCTATCGATATCCATGCTTGCCAGAGTACCGCGGGCTTTGGAGGCCTGGGCGCGGGTCTTGAATGGGCCGACCATTACGCGATGCCAGGGCTGGTCGCGGACAAGCTTCTTTTCAACTGTCGCATTGAGGTTTTGCAGAATGAGTTGCGCGCGCAATCGATCAGCGTCGGCGGCGTTACGAAATGATCCGGCTTGTAGCATGTACTCAATGTCTTCTTTGACTT
This sequence comes from Cellvibrionaceae bacterium, assembly GCA_033852115.1. Taxonomy (GTDB): domain Bacteria; phylum Pseudomonadota; class Gammaproteobacteria; order Pseudomonadales; family Cellvibrionaceae; genus JAWSVE01. The sequence continues at coordinate 522,657 of JAWSVE010000002.1, forward strand.
CGTTCGCTTCCGGCATGTCGATGGGCGTGGTATCCACAACCACTTCGTTTTCTTTGAGTAGCTCGTAAAAGACGAAGCGTGGTTTGGTGACGCCGTCTTCATCTTTGGTTTCGTCTATTTGGGGGGCTTCGCTTTTGTCGGTGTCGTTACTGTTAAATTCGGTGATTAATGTGGCGGGTTGTTTAGGAATATCTTTCAGGTAGAACAAAAACATCACAAACGCACCGAGGATCGAACCGGTAAATAGCCATACCCAACCAGGAATCCTCGACTCGCGATGAGCGGATGAGTTGTTGCGGCGTTTGTAATCACGGCTCATAAAATATCCAACGACAGTGTCAGGCAAAACGTGCAGCGGATTGTATTGGGAAGCTCTGGTTAAGTCTACGCGACTACTGAATTTGGGTTTTTTGAGCGACTCTGGCGCTAGCTCATGTCTTGTGGGTCGACATCAATTGACCACCGTGTACGGCGGCTAAGTGCGTGACTATCCAACGCTAAACACACGCTAGTTAACAGGTGTTGCAATTGTTGACGGTCTGCCGCGATGACCTGAAGCTGGAAGCAATAGCGATCTTGCTTGCGTTCCATAAACGCAGGCAGGGGGCCGATGTATTGCATAGTTGGGCTGGCCGCGACTGATTGCCGTAACAATTTTTTTGTCAGGTGCAAAAACTCCAACGCATTGGCAGGGCGCTTTGACTCGGCGCGGAATAATGCCATGTATTGGTAGGGTGGCAGTCCTGCTAGCTGCCTTTCACGCAGTAATCGGCGTGCGTAGCGGTGGTAGCCCTCCTTAATTAGGCTCTGGATGCTGGGGTGGTCGCAGTGATGACTCTGGATCACCACATTGCCTGGCTTTTGCTCTCTCCCAGCGCGGCCCGCGACTTGAATGAGCAATTGTCCCATGCGTTCGGGGGCGCGAAAATCGGCACTGAATAACCCGCTGTCGATATCAAGAATGGCGACCAAAGTGACATCGGGAAAGTGATGTCCTTTTGCCAGCATCTGGGTGCCTACAAGAATACAGGGGGTTCCCGGCTTTACTTCGGCGAGCAAATTTTCCATGGCGTTTTTGCGGCGAGTCGTATCACGGTCAATTCGGATGACGGGTGTGGTGGGGAATAGCTCTTTGAGGTTGTGCTCGGTTCGCTCAGTCCCAATGCCGAGGTTAACCAGGTCTTGGCTGCGGCACTCTGGGCATTGCCGAGGCGTGGGACGCTGCTGGTCGCAATGATGGCAATGTAAGTGTGGGGGATGGCGATGCACCGTCATTTTGGCCGTACAGTTGCTGCACTCTGCTATCCACCCACAATCGTGGCACAGCATAGCGGGTGCAAAACCGCGGCGGTTAATGAAAACCAGCGCCTGCTCGCTTTTTGCCAGCGTGGTTTCAATACGTTGCAGTAGCTCACTCGAAAACCCTTCGTAAAGCTGTTGCCCGCGGATATCGATTAGCTCAGTTGTCGGTGGTTTGGCATCTCCCGCGCGACGAGTTAGGCGCAGGTGCTGGTAGCGGTTTTGAATGGCGTTGTAGAGTGTTTCCAAGCCGGGTGTGGCGGAGCCCATGAGCAGGGGAATACCGAGCCTGTTTGCGCGCAGTACGGCGAGATCTCGCGCTGAGTAACGAAACCCATCTTGCTGTTTGAAAGACAGGTCGTGCTCTTCATCAATGACGATCAACCCAAGGTTGGGTATGGGCGTGAATATCGCGGAGCGGGTGCCAATAACAATGCGTGCCTTGCCCTCTTTCGCTTGAATCCAACCTTGCGTCCGCTCTTTGTCTGATAGGCCAGAATGAAGAGAGACGATGTCTACGTTAAAGCGTCGTTGAAAGCGGCCAACGAGCTGCGGTGTGAGGCCAATTTCTGGCACCAATACTAGCGCACCTTTTCCGGCTTCTAACGCCTTGGTAATTGCCTGAAGGTAGACTTCGGTTTTACCGCTTCCTGTGGCGCCTTCTAGCAAGTAGCACTGGTATTGGGAGAGTGAAATTTGCTGCAAAGCGATGGATTGCTCTTCGTTGAGCTGCAAAGGCTTCTCGGCCAATAGAGATTGCGGGGCACTCTCTGGCGTTTCATCAAGCTCTACCAGTTCTGCTAAGCCTTTTTTCTCAAGCTCTTTGAAAGGTGGGGTGGTGAGCCCTAAAGCGGCAAGCTGGGCGGGGCCAATGTGCTTGTGCGTTATCAAAGCGTCGAGCGCTTGGCGCTGCTTCGGCGCTCTAGAAAGTGATTGAGCGGGCAGTCCCAGCCCTTCTCGGGTTAGGTGCCAAGCGAATTGTGGCGCTAGTTGCGCCGGTTCACCTTGGCGCAATAGGCTGGGTAGTGCAGCAGTAATCGCTTCGCCAATAGGGGCTTGGTAATATTTTGCGGCCCATTCTAGTAGGCTGAGTTGTTCTTCATTAAGGCAGGGTGATAAATCTATAACCCGTTGAATTGGCTTGAGTTTATCTATAGGAACGTCGCTTGAAGGATTGTGCGATACGACGATTCCGACTAATTGCTGGCGGCCAAATTCAACGGTTACCCGGCAGCCGGGAGCGGGTAGCTCAGTACTTTCGATAGGCAGGTAGTCAAAGCAGCGGCGCAATGGAGTCGGGAGCGCGATACTCAATACGAGGGTGGGGAGCATTCTCTATTATCGGCCTACTTTCTTCGGATACGGAAGCCATTCTCGCAGACTTCGCTCAAAGGGTGAAAATTTAACCGCCAATTCGCGGAGATCGCTTGCCTTGCGCTTGCATTCTGGTAGTATGCGCCGTCTTAATTTTTAAGGTGGCTGCAGTTATTTATCTGTGGCTACTCGCAGTTGCCCGCGCACGTGGCAGGGCACGAACGATATTGATGAGGCAAAGCCGATGCAAGCAGAAATTCATCCAAACTACGGCGTAATGAACGCTAAATGTAGTTGTGGCAACGTGATTGAAACTCAATCAACCTTGGCGAAGGACATTACTATCGACGTATGTTCTGAGTGTCATCCGTTTTACACTGGCAAACAGAAAGTGGCGGATACGGGTGGTCGTATTGACCGCTTCAAGAAGCGTTTCGGTAACCGTCGCGCTAGCTAAGATTTCACAGTACCCAGTAGATGCTTTACAGAACGTCTGGGGTTTTAATCTCAGGCGTTTTTTTCTTTGGCAGCGCAGTATTTGCGTCGCCAACGACTTGGGGAATGGATTGTCCCGAGTTGCCCATCCATGAGCGCACGCAAGTATCCTCTGTTCATGATGGTGATACGCTCCGTTTAACGGACGGACGCAGGGTGCGATTAATCGCAATCAATGCACCCGAACTAGCAAGAGATGGCAATGCAGAGCAACCTCTAGCCCGTGCATCGCGGGAAGCGGTTGAGGCCTTTTGGGCTGAAACACAGTTTGTGCATTTGTCTTTTGAGTCTCGCCGGGCTGATCGCTACGGTAGAGTCTTGGCCCATGTCACCCTCCCATCGGGCCGCAACCTTGAAAGCCATTTAATAAGTCAGGGATTAGCGTTCCCCTTGGCTGTGCCTCCAGATTTAGCTTTTTCAGATTGTCTCATGGCGCAAGCCAAGCAAGCGCAAAAGGTGGGCTTGGGGCTCTGGAATGATCCGTATTGGCAGGCGGTTGCAGCACACCAGTTAAATGATCTTGAGCCCGCTTTTCGTCGCGTTTGCGGGGTCGTTCAAAAGGTAGATCAGCCTGGCGATCTCTTTATCGAACTGGAAGGTGACTTGGTGTTGCGCATAGCGCATCGTGATATGCGCTATTTTGAACATAGCGAATTTGACATTGAGAGGCTTAGATCTGCAGTCGGAATGCATATTACAGTTTCCGGGTGGCTGATTGATCGAAGTGGCAATGAAGTGGTCAAAGCTCGGGGTTATAAACCTTGGCTAATGCAGGTGCGTACTCCTTACGCACTGGATTGGGCTGCATGCCCAAAGATTGAAGAGTAATTAATGTGCTTTTAGCTATATTTAGCTGAGGCAGTCGACTGAATTTTCTCGCGTTATACGTAGTACGGAATAGAGATGAGCGAAGACTTTAAACAAAAAGCGTTGGATTACCACGAGTTTCCCGTTCCAGGAAAGCTCAGTGTGGAATTGACTAAACCTGCAGATACCCAGTTGGATTTGGCGTTGGCTTACAGTCCTGGTGTTGCAGAGCCTGTCCGTGAAATTGCCAAAAATCCTGACGATGCCTACCGCTATACGGGCAAAGGTAACACCGTCGCGGTTATTTCTGATGGCTCGGCTATTTTAGGTTTGGGGAACCTAGGACCCTTGGCCAGCAAGCCGGTGATGGAAGGAAAGAGTCTGCTCTTCAAGCGTTTTGCGAATATTAATTCAGTCGATATCGAGGTCAACGCAGAGTCTCCACAAGCGTTTATCGACACTGTTGCACGTATCGCTGAGACGTGGGGTGGAATCAACCTCGAGGATATTAAAGCCCCTGAATGTTTTGAAATTGAACAAGAGCTGGTTCGCCGTTGCGATATACCTATTTTTCATGATGACCAACATGGCACTGCTATTGTTACGGTGGCAGGCATGCTTAACGCGCTGGAAATTCAAGGGAAGTCGTTGCGTCAGGCAAAAATTGTTTGTCTGGGTGGCGGTGCAGCGGCAGTAGCGTGCTGTAAATTGCTGATTGATGCGGGTGCTCAATTAGAAAATATTTCGATGTTAGATCGAAAAGGTGTGATCCATTCAGAGCGCACGGATTTGAATAAACATAAACGCGAATTTGCATTGGTGACTAACGAGCGCGACCTTGATGACGCAATTACTGGCGCCGATGTGTTTTTAGGTTTGTCTGGCCCGGATTTATTATCAGCTGAGCAGTTGCAAAAAATGGCACCGCGTCCGGTTGTGTTCGCGTGCTCAAATCCCGATCCGGAAATTTCTCCCGACGTCGCGAATAAGGTGCGTGATGATTTGATTATGGCGACTGGCCGATCCGATTATCCAAACCAGGTTAACAATGTGTTGTGCTTCCCGTTTTTATTTCGCGGGGCGCTCGATGTGCGCGCGAAGGAAATCAATAGCCAAATGAAATTGGCGGCAGTGGAAGCGATCCGCTCGCTTGCAAAAGAACCTGTTTCTGAAGCGGTGAGCGCGGCGTACGGAGGTGCTACGTTTAGTTTTGGGCCTGATTACATCTTGCCGAAACCAACAGACCCCCGTTTGCTATCCAATGTCGCTGCTGCGGTTGCTGCTGCAGCAATAGAGTCGGATGCGGCGCGAATGGATTACCCGGAACATTATCCGCTTTAGCGGTTTCAAAAAGGCATTAAAAAGCCCAGCGTTGGTTTTACCAGGCTGGGCTTTTTATTGCGTCCTATTTAAATCAAAATAATTCGTCGGGGTGTACCTCACCGGCGCTATCTGCCGGTACAAGCACGTCGCTTACGGGCTCTAATTCGGGTACGTTTTCTTCGCGGAATATTTCAAAGGTTGCATCCGGGTCATTTGGCTGAGCACGTTTACCGGTTTTCGCGTTAATGCGTACGGTGACTAAACCGGGTGGTTGCTCACGAGTTTCGATAGGAATATCTTTTAACGCTTCACGCATGAACGTCATCCAAATGGGTAGGGCGGCGGACGAGCCGTATTCGCCTTTGCCGAGAGGTAAATTTTGATCAAAGCCTATCCAAGCGGTAGTGACTATTTTTTGATTGTACCCCGAAAACCAGGCATCAAAGTTGTTGATGTCTGATCCGACGGTGCCAGTTTTTCCAGCGATATCTGGGCGTTGTAGGGAGCGCGCTTTGGTACCTGTGCCACGTTTAATAACATCTTTCAATATGTCGTCCATGATGTAGGCAACACGTGGATCCATAACCAGTTCGGCAATCGGCAGTTGCTTCTGTTTTAGATGTTCCTGGTGGGCATCTTCTGATTTTTCCCCCGCTATCAGCTGCCCTTCTGCATTGAGCATGTTTGCAATCTCTGCTTCTAGTTCTGCTTCGAGTAGTTCTTCATCACTAACCATTTGCGAATCAATTGTTTGCGGTGATTCGATATTTTCGGCGAGCTCGGTGTTTGCATCGGTACTTTGGTTTGTGTTTTCCACTGTTTCGTCAGCTAGTGTTTTGTCTTCTTTGCTGCAGTTTTTGCAAACTGTAATAGGGGTGGCTTCAAAGAGCAGGTTGTCTTCTGAGTCAAAAATCTTTTCAATAAAATAGGGCTCTACCTTGTAGCCACCGTTGGCGAAAACCGTATAGCCGCGAGCAACTTGGAGTGGGGTCAGCACATGGCTGCCTAACGCGAGTGTTAAATCTCGTGGTAATTCGGATTTGTCAAAACCGAAGCGGTCCATGCCGCGAATGGTTTGCGTAAAACCGAGGGAGTCTAGCACGCGAATGGCGACATAGTTTTTCGAACGATAAAGCCCTTCTCGCAGGCGAATAGGGCCGCTAAATTTGCCGCCTGAATTTTCAGGGCGCCAGGCTTTTTCAAGCGTGCTATCAAATTTAATAATGGGGGCGTCATTCACCACGGTGGCCGCAGTAAAGCCATTTTCTAACGCTGCGGCGTAGATAAATGGTTTGAAATTAGAGCCGGGCTGACGGTTAGCCTGTGTGGCGCGATTGTAATTACTGTAGCTAAAGTCAAAGCCGCCGACTAATGCGCGTATGGCGCCGTTATTTGGGTCTAGGGAGACCAGCGACGCTTGAGCTTTGGGGATTTGAGCTAGGTAAGGTTCGTCTTCGCTATCGAAATATACTCGAATAAGGTCGCCCCGATTGATAACGTCTGTCGCGACTTTGGGTTTTGGCCCTCGACGGTCTTCAGAGATATAAGGGCGCGCACTTGAAGGGCCGTTCTCCCAGGGGAGTGTCATGACACCGGCACCCTTAACGAGGATTTCGATGTGCTGCTCACGAGCGTCGATTACGATGGCGGGGGCTAGGCCTCCAAAGCTAGGCGTGTCGGTGAGTTCTTTGCGCCACGGAGCGAGGTCAATGTATTCGGTAATCTCGCCAAGCCCTTCTGCTTCGGCTTCAGTCTCAGGTGTTTCGCTAGCCTCAGGTGTTTCGGTGTTGTTTGGTTCTAGTGAGGCTTGAGGTTGTGGAGGGGTCGCGTGAATCGCGTATAACTCAAACGCTGAGGTTGTGGGATTGTCACTTAGAGGCTCGCTAGCGTCGATCAGTGATTTGGCCTCTTCGACGTTAAACAGTGATGCTTCAAACTTTTTTTCCGGGCCGTGATATCCGTGTCGTTGTGTGTAATCAAGCAGGCCTTTTATAACCGCTTGCTGTGCAACTTTTTGTAGATGGCTGTCGACGCTAGTGACGACTTTAAATCCTTCACTGTAAGCGGCGTCACCATAGAGTGTGAGCATTTCCGCGCGCACCATCTCTGCAACGTAAGGTGCGCTAAGGTCTATTTGCTGGCCGTGGTAACTGGCTGTGAGCGGTGTGGATACCGCTTCACGGAAGTCTTCTTCTGAAACATATTCTAGACTGTACATTCGCTCCAGAATCCAATCTCTACGCTCTTTGGCTCGCTCGGGGTTAACCAGAGGGTTCAAGGTCGAGGGGGCCTTGGGAAGTCCAGCGATCATCGCCCACTGCGCGAGGGTCAGCTGATCGATACTTTTGCCGTAGTAGACTTGCGCGGCTGCGCCAATACCCTCAGCTCGGTAGCCTAAAAAGTTTTGGTTTAGGTAGATCTCTAGGATTTCGTTTTTGCTGAGTTCTTTCTCGATTTTTGTCGCGAGAATGATCTGCTTCGCTTTATAAATAAAAGAGCCATCGTTGATTGGAAAAGAGTTTTTCGCGACCTGCATAGTAATTGTGCTGCCACCGCCTTGTTTTTCCCCTGTTTGCAGTAAACGTGAAACAGCTCTCAGTATCCCTCTGACGTCGACCCCATTATGGCTGTAAAAGCGGTCGTCCTCTGCTGCAAGAAACGCTTTAATGAGTAGTGCCGGAGTCTCTTCATAGCTGACAGGGATACGTCGGATCTCGCCAAACTCACCGATTAAATGATCGTCTGCTGAGTATATTCTCAGCGGTGTTTGGAATTTGATTTCCCTTATTGACTCCACGGCCGGTAAATTCGGGCTAAGGTATAAGTAAAGGGCTGTCCAACCTGCGACGGCTCCACAGACACCAGTCAAAAGTACTAGAAGGACGATTGATAAGGACGAGCGGTTAATTGGCATTTTATCTAATTAAATTAAGGGGTTAGCTGATTTTCCTGGGATGATCGGTTCATTATACGGGCTTTTCGGCGGATTACCTATTCATATCCCTGTTGCCTACCCTACTTAAAGTGCTATAACATCAATCACGTATAAGTCTCGGAAATAGATAGAAAAATGGGAATCTTTGACTTCTTAGATCAAAAGACCAAGCCGGTCATCGGGATCGATATTAGCTCGACATCCGTCAAATTGCTGGAGCTTAGCCGCCAAGGTGATCGCTTCCGTGTGGAAAGCTACGCGGTTAAGCCTCTCCCACCTAATTCCGTTGTTGAAAAGAACATTAATGATGTCGAAGCAGTCTCCGATATCGTGCGCACGGTGGCTCAGACAGCAAAATCGAAAAATAAATCCGTCGCGGTTGCGGTTGCGGGTTCTGCCGTTATTACCAAACTAATCGAAATGCAGGGCGGGCTCAGCGATGACGCCATGGAGACCATGATTAGTATGGAGGCGGATCAATACATTCCATATCCGCTTGAAGAGGTTGCAATTGACTTTGAGGTTCAGGGCGTTTCAGAGCGCAACCCGGACCAAGTCGATGTGTTGCTTGCTGCGTGTCGTCGTGAAAACGTGGATTTACGGGTTGAAGTTATTGAGGCCGCGGGCCTGAACCCGGAAATCGTAGATGTTGAAGCGTATACCATGGAGCGCGCATATCAGCTAATTGAAGAGCAGCTTGAAGAGCAAGAAGATCAGGTGGTCGCTATCGTGGATGTCGGCTCGACCATGACCACACTCAGTGTGTTGGTAAATGGTAAGACTATTTACACCCGAGAACAGCTGTTTGGTGGTCGACAATTAACCGAGGAAATTCAGCGTCGCTATGGTCTGTCTGCCGAAGAGGCGGGTTTGGCGAAGAAGCAAGGCGGTCTTCCAGATGACTACGAGAGTGAGGTGTTAGAGCCGTTTAAAGATGCTGTAGTGCAGCAGGTTACTCGCTCATTGCAATTTTTCTTTTCGTCGAGCCAGTACAATGATGTGGATCATATCGTTTTGGCTGGTGGTGTTGCTTCGCTGGAAGGTTTGTCCGACTTAATTGAAGAAAAATTAGGAACACAAACTGTTGTTGCTAACCCCTTCGCGAATATGTCTGTTGCTCCCAAAGTAAACACTGTAGCGCTTGCCAATGACGCGCCGGCTTTGATGATTGCAACCGGCCTGGCGATGAGGAGTTTTGAATAATGGCGAATATCAACCTCCTCCCTTGGCGCGACGCAAAGCGCCAGGAGAAGAAAAAAGAATTTTTCACCGTGCTGGGTGGCTTTGCAATCCTTGGTGTGCTTTGTGCCTACGTTTGGATAAGTGCGGTGCAAGGCACCATCGATAACCAGAATAGTCGCAACAAAATGTTGCAATCGGAGATTGATGCGTTGCAGAAGCAGGTGGCAGAAATTCAGGAGCTGAAAAAGCGCCGTGCAGAGCTTCTGGAGCGAATGAAGGTAATTCAAGATCTTCAAGGCACTCGTCCCGTTATTGTTCGTTACTTTGATGAATTGGTTCGTGCAGTACCCGAGGGTGTGTATCTGACGAAACTGTCTAGGGGCAAGAATAAGCTTAGTATTGAGGGGGCAGCAGAGTCTCTTAATCGAATATCTTCGCTAATGAGGAACTTGGAAAACTCAGATTGGTTCAACGGTGCAAATATGTCGAAGATTGATGAAGCGTCAGGCGCAGACTCGGGCTCGACAATTCAACGATTTACCATGACCGTAAATACTACATCACCGCGAAAAGAAGGTGAAGACGAAGAGGGTAATGGCTAATGGCTTGGAAAGATACTCTCGAAGAAATTCAAAATATTGATCTTGGCGACGTAGAGCGTATTGGCGTCTGGCCGATTGCAGTTCGGGCTGCGATCTGGGTCGCAGCGTTCGTGGTTCTGATCGCAGGCGCTTATTTCATGTTTGTAAAAGATATGAATGACAAGCTGCAGTCTGCAGAAAATAAAGAGTCTCAATTACGTAGTACTTTTGAGAAAAAAGCCTTTGAGGCTTCAAATCTGGATGATTATCGAAAGCAGATGGTTGCAATGGAGGAAGCTTTTAAAGGCTTGGTTTCCCAGCTTCCAAGTGATACGGAAGTTCCCGGCTTACTCGAAGACATTGAAGAGCGTGGTGAGGCTACAGGTCTAAATTTAAATAGCACCACGTTTAAGTCTGAAAGAGCTGCAGAATTCTATGTTGAGCTTCCTATTGAAGTGAAAGTACAAGGAAGCTATCACGATTTAGGCAGTTTTGTTAGTGCTATCGCTGGAATGCCAAGAATCGTTACCTTACATGATTTCACTATTAGTGGCTCTAGCTCCGGGCGTGGCTTGGATATGACAATCCTTGCGAAAACTTATCGATATAAAAGTCAGGACGAATAACTATGAGGTGGCGGCGCATTCTTATCATCGGCCTATCACTTTCGTTGGTGGGTTGTATGGGGGGGGATAATCAAGACCTCACCGATTTTATTAATGAAACTAAACGGCGACCTAAAGGGCAAATCGAGCCAATGCCCACTTTTACGCCGTATCAGGCTTTTACCTATAGTGCTGCTCGGTTGCGCAACCCCTTTGAGCAAATCGTTGAAGAGCAGAAAAATATTATCGTGGGATCTAGTGACAACGTAAAGCCTGATTTTAATCGCCCTAAAGAATTGCTCGAGAACTACAATTTCGCATCGCTCTCGATGGTGGGGACGATCGAGAAGGATAAGACCCTCTGGGCTCTCGTGGATGACGGTGAAGGTCAAATTCATATGGTTAAAAACGGCAACTATCTTGGGAAAAACCATGGGCGTATTGTGGCGTCTTCAAACACCAAGATCGATATTATCGAAATTGTTACCGATGGCTTAGACGGCTGGGTTGAGCGTCCTCGGTCATTGCAACTGAAAGAAAAGGAATAAGCGGTTATGTTGACCAAATACTTTATTAAAAATAAAGCCTTCCTAAAAAGCTTTGTGCTGTTGCTTGGTTTATTTGGGGCCGTTGCCGTTTATTCAAACGCCATCAATGATATCAGCTTTGCAGCTTTACCTGGAGACCGCTTTGAAGTCCGCTTAACTTTTAGTGATGAGCCTCCGGAGGTGGAGCATTATTCCATTGAGCAGCCTGCGAGAATTGTTGTCGATTTTCCTGGCGCTGAAAGTGCGTTAAAAGAAAAACGACACAGCCTTTCAATGCCGAACGCCCAAAGCGCAATGGTTCTTGGTGGTGAAAATAGAACTCGACTAATTTTGAATTTGGATGAGCTGTCCAATTATACAATGTCCACCGAAGGTAATGATTTTGTTTTGGAAGTGGGGCAAGCTCAAGTGGCGGCCTCAACCCGATCCTCCGACGTCGCTAAACCGGCAGTTACTCAGAGATCTTCCTCCAGTCAGGGGCTGGAGCGTCGCAATGAAGCTGCTTTTGAAGCGAAAAGTAACAGTGGTATTACAGGTATTGACTTTCGTCGTGGAGCTGACGGAGAGGGAAAAATTGTTGTTTCGTTATCGAACCCTAATACTAATGTTGATATGGAGCAAATTCGGGGGGCAATTGAGTTAACCTTTGATGGCGCCCAGCTGCCTTCGGATTTGGCGAACCGCTATGACGTCATCGACTTTGCAACGCCGGTACAATTTGTAGATGCTGAAAGTGAACGCTCTGGAGCTATTATTCGCATTGAAGCAACCGGTGAGTATGATTATTTGGCATATCAGACCGATGAAGAATATGTAATTAGTATTAAGCCGCTTACTCAAAAGGAAATTGAACTAAGGAATGAAAAGTTCAAATATACAGGTGAGCGATTATCCTTAAACTTTCAGGATATCCCCATACGTTCTGTGTTACAGATTATTGCCGATATCACGGATTTGAATTTAGTTACAAGTGATACAGTGTCCGGAAATATCGCTCTCCGGCTGGATAATGTTCCTTGGGATCAGGCTCTTGAGTTGGTGCTAAAGACTAAGGGCCTAGATAGCCGTCAGATTGGCAACGTGTTGATGGTGGCGCCTGCTGCAGAAATTGCAGAGCGTGAGCGTCAAGAGCTCGAAACCTTAAAGCAGTTAGAGGAGCTTGCTCCGTTGCGAACCGAATACATACGCATTCGTTACGCAAATGCTGTTGATTTGTTTAATTTGTTTAAAGACTCGGATAGTGGTGGCGGTAGTAGTGGTGAAGATGGCAATGCTACTGGCTCGATTTTGTCCGAGCGTGGGCAGGCAATTGTTGATGAGAGAACTAATTCAATTATTCTCACGGATACGCAAGACAAGATAAACAATTTTAGAGAGCTGGTTGAGCAAATTGATATTCCGGTTAGCCAAGTGATGATTGAGGCCCGAATTGTTATCGCAAACACAGACTTTCGCGAAGAGCTAGGTGTTAGATGGGGCGGGGTTGGTTATAACGAAGGTAGTGACGGTAATCATGTTGCTTTCGCTGGTAGTCATGAAGCCCTGGACTCAGATCCCGGTGCGCCTTCGGAATTTTTTAATGGCGGGACCACAGATATCGTTGAGGATTTGGTCGTGGATCTGGGTGTGGTAAATCCTGCGGGCTCATTTGCTTTCAGGGTGCTTCGTGAGGATGCTTTGCTTCTCGATCTGGAATTGTCGGCGCTAGAAAATACTGGTAATGCCGAGATCGTTTCTCAGCCTAAGGTCATTACCGGAGATAAGCAAGAAGCGGAAATTGTTAGTGGTACTGAAATCCCTTATCAAGAAGCCTCTGCGAGTGGTGCAACCTCAACCTCATTTAAAGAGGCTGTGTTAAAGCTCAATGTGACGCCCCAAATAACCCCAGATAACAATATCATTATGGATTTAGATATTTCCCAAGACTCAGTGGGTGAAATTGATTTGGCTAGTGGTATCCCGACTATTGATATCACTCAAATTGAAACCCAGGTGTTGGTCGCTAACGGCGAAACCGTAGTTTTAGGTGGTATATATCAAACAGAGCAGTCTCAGGGTGTCAACAAGGTACCGTTTTTGGGTGACATTCCATATTTAGGTCGCATGTTCCGCCAAGACGTCAAGCGAGAGCAAAAGCGCGAATTGCTGATATTTATCACTCCTCGCATTATGGCTGAGACACTCGTTCAATAACGTGGCTCGCAAAGTAGTTCTCGTCGGCCCTATGGGGTCCGGTAAATCGACTGTTGGAAAGGTAGTGGCAAATCTTTTGTCACTACCTTTTCTCGATATGGATCAGATCATCGAAGAGCGCACTGGTGCTGATATTTCGTGGATTTTTGATGTCGAAGGAGAGTCTGGTTTCCGCGATCGAGAGCAGCAGTTGTTGTCTGAGTTGCTTGATGCTCACGAGTCTTGTGTCATTGCCACAGGTGGTGGTGTGGTTGAGCGTGACGCGAATCGCAGCCTTCTTTCGGGACGTGGCGATGTTGTTTACCTCAATGCGTCACTTAGCCAGTTGGCTCAGCGTACAGCCAAGGACAAGAAGCGCCCGCTACTTCAAGTAAACCACCCCAAACAGCGCATTAAAGAGCTCTACCAGCGTAGAGACCCTTTGTATCGAGAAGTGGCAGACCATATTATTGACACCAATGCTGGTAACCCAAAAGCTGTAGCGCAGTCGATCGTCTCGTCTCTCAATTATTAGGAAGCAGAAATTGCTTTCCGGTATTTCCCTTACGCTTTTAATCCGTCGATGGCGCAATACGTTTTAAGCTGATCGCAAACGTCATACAATAGTCCTTCAAATTATTGTTTCAGTTTGTTGTATCGACTATGAATACCATCCATGTTTTTATCCCCGGTAAGTCTTATCCGATTTACATTGGCAGTGGCGTCCTTAATGAAATTCAGCGGTTACTTGATCCTGAGCTAAAACAAGCTTGCATTGTTACGAACCAAGCGGTGGCTTCGCTTTATTTGCCGCTGCTGGAAGCACAGTTCGCGGGCGCTGGACAGCAGACTAGTGTTCTGTTGCCTGACGGTGAACAATATAAAACCCTGGATACACTAAAGCTGATTTTTGATGCGTTGCTTCAAGATCATCATCATCGCACCACGACCTTGGTTGCACTGGGTGGAGGGGTAATTGGTGATATGACGGGATTTGCGGCAGCGAGCTACCAGCGCGGCGTGAACTTTATTCAGGTGCCAACCACCTTGCTTTCACAGGTGGATTCTTCGGTGGGCGGTAAGACTGGCGTTAACCACCCGTTGGGTAAGAACATGATTGGGGCCTTTCATCAGCCTCAGGCAGTTTTCATTGATACCGATGTGCTGAAAAGCTTACCTCCAAGGGAGTTGTCCGCAGGTATGGCTGAGGTTATCAAGTATGGCCTTATTGCAGATTCTGAGTTCTTTTGCTGGCTAGAAGAGCATATTGCCGAGTTAATGGCTCTCGAAGACAGTGCGTTGGTTCATGCAATTAGCCGGTCATGCGAAATAAAGGCTGACATAGTCGCTAAAGATGAAAGAGAGTCCGGTGTCCGAGCGTTTTTAAACCTAGGGCATACCTTCGGCCATGCAATCGAAACTGATCAAGGTTATGGGAATTGGTTGCACGGTGAAGCTGTTGCGGCTGGAATGGTCATGGCGATGGATCTTTCTTGTCGGTTAGGGTGGACAACCCAAGAGGATTTTAACCGTCTAGTCGCTCTATTGCGGGCAGCACATTTACCGGTGGTGCCGCCCAAGATGTCCGAGGATCGCTACTTGACGCTGATGTCGAAAGACAAAAAAGTGTTGGATGGCAAAATCCGCTTGGTCTTGCTCAAGTCACTTGGCGAGGCGTTGGTGACGGACGACTTTCCTTTGGATAAGCTGCGTGAGTGTTTAACGCGTGATTACGCAGCGGATCTTGCAGATTAATTGCGGCGCTCGCGCAAGGCCTGCGTCGTCAATCAGATAATTTGAGCCTGGGTGTCGTCATTTAAGTACACGATTGATTAGGCTATTATTGCTGCCAACGGTTAGAGCAATCACAGTAACTAGATACTTTTTCTCGCGAGTGCACTGTAGGCTACCACTATGCTAAATACCCAAGCACTTGAGCAGGGCGCTGTCGCTGACTATCTTGACCATTTTGGGCTTACAGAAGACCCATTTCTTGATCAAGGTGGCGAGCTGTTTGATGGTGCTAATCGGCGGGATCAGTTTGAGCAGCTCATCCATCTGAGCCAGTTTAGTACCAGTGTCCTTGCCGTTGTGGGCGAGCGAGGCATGGGTAAGTCAGTTTTTAAGCGAGAGCTATTAGCGAGAATCGACGAAAGCGAGATTGTGGTCGATATGTCGGCCCCGGTACTTAATGATCCTCGTCAGCTTCTAATAGACATCGCGCAAGCCTTTAACCTTCCCTCTGTTTCTTCTATTCCTGACGGTGAGCCAGGCCAAATCATTGATCATTTGGTTGAATTGATTGGCCACTATGGTGCGGCCGCAGAGGATGATGATCCGCTTAAGATTCTTATTATCGATGAAGCACACCAGCTTGATGAACAAAGTCTTTCGGCGTTAATGCGTATTGCGCAATATCAAGACGAAGATCATCGCTGCCTGCATCTCATCTTGTTCGGCGAAAACATGTTCGGTGTTCGGCTAGTTCAGTGCGCAAAGTCGGATCAGATGGTGCAAGTGTTTCATCTGGAAACTTTAAGCCGAGAGGATCTGCGGGCATATTTGCGTTTTCGTCTCGATTTGGCTGGGTTCTCAGGGAT
This sequence comes from Cellvibrionaceae bacterium, assembly GCA_033852115.1. Taxonomy (GTDB): domain Bacteria; phylum Pseudomonadota; class Gammaproteobacteria; order Pseudomonadales; family Cellvibrionaceae; genus JAWSVE01. The sequence continues at coordinate 538,518 of JAWSVE010000002.1, forward strand.
CTTTCCGTTTAGTGATGACGATATAAGCTTTCTCCATGATGTGTCGCAAGGTATACCTAGCGCTGTTCACGAGCCTGCGAGAGAGATCTTAATTGAAATGGTGTTGCCTGAGCCGGAAGCGCGCAGGCTTGGTCTGCCGTTACCGCATATGGCTATTATTGTTGTGTTGGCCGCTGGGCTGTTGTTAATTTTACTGTTGAGCTCATCTGGTGATGATGAGCCAGCTGTGATCCCGTTGGCTGTAGATCACAACTCTGGAAATAAAACCTTGTCCCAGCTTGGGGAGCGGACGGCGGGTGACGCCGCGGATACTCGAGACCAGGAAGAGTCAGCGTCTGTTGAAGACCCTGATGAAGCGCTAGTCGAGCCTCTTGAGCTGGTTGCCGAGAAAGCTGAAGTAGAGAGTGAGCGTACGGTTATCGCGAAGCCTGTGTTACCCGTTGTGTCGGGGGGCGCAAATAGCGTCGCAGTTGCGCCTAAAGAGGATCCGAGTAAACCTATGGAGAGGGTGCTGGCGGAGGAAGAGGGGCTGGTTGCTGAATCTGCTGCCGCATTACCGGATTCCAGCAGTCAGCCTACTGCCGAGGCTATGCCCGACCTGAAAGATGAGCCGCCCGCGCAACCATTTGGTATTGAAGCGGCGATGCTCGCCGATGCTGAGGCGGAGTTGTTTACGATTGACGAGAGACGTTTGCTGGATACGCCAGCAGATAAATATACGTTGCAAGTGCTATCGGGAACTGTGCGTGAGGCCGTTGACGATTACATTGTGCGTCAGCCCAATCGCTCGCAACTCCGAGTTTATTCCGCGAAGCGCAATGACCGGGTTGTTTATATTGTTGTGGCCGGTGTTTTCTCTTCGCTAGATCTGGCTCGCCAGGCGATAAATCAGCTGCCTGATGTGCAGCGTAAAGCTGGCGCATGGCCGCGCCAAATGGGGTCTATTCACAAAGATATTAATGGATTTAAAAGAAATATCTGACCTGACCGTCAATGGGTGGCCTGGTCCTGCGTTATAGCGGGAAAATAGTCGTCTGAAACCCAAATGTCGCATAAATTGGCTAGCATGTAGAGACTCTAGCAAGCCCTAATGTGTCGCAGGTATCGTAAGTTACCGATATTTAAAGGATTTCTTGGCTCTTGCCAAGCTGGTCGCCAGCAGGTAATATCTGCCGCCCATTCAAAACCAAGCCCCTCCCTAAGGGGCTTTTTTGTCTGGGGATGGGGGTTTTGACCTCCAAACAGACCGATCACCAAAGGATCGCGATAGATGTTCGCAGTTGGCATTAAAGTTGCCACTGTATCGCACCTGCGTTTCTTTCATGCCATGCGTCGCGACGCTTTTAGCTACTAATCCGGTTGATCGCTGACGCTGTGATGATGATTTTGTCGCAGCGGCTATGAATGAACTCCAGACTAACCCTGGGAAGTACACTGCCTATGACTACTGGCTTATACAGCGTTGATGAATTTAAAGACAATTGCGGGTTTGGTTTAATCGCCCATTTGCGAGGCGAGCCGAGCCATAAACTTTTGTCCACAGCCATTGAGGCACTCACTTGCATGACTCACCGTGGTGCAATTGGTGCTGATGGTAAAACCGGTGATGGGTGTGGATTGCTGCTGCAAAAGCCGGATAGCTTTTTTCGAACAGTCTTAAAAGACGAGCAGGGCGTTGAGTTATCGGCGAGCTATGGTGTGGGTAGCATCATGCTCAGCATCGATGAGAGTAAAGCCGCCAGGTCACGTGAAGTACTTGGTGAAGAACTGGCAGCGCAAGGTCTTGAAGTCGCCGCGTGGCGCCAGGTGCCTACCGACAATGCAATCCTCGGTGAGATTGCGAAGACAACGTTGCCCCAGTTTTATCAGGTTTTTATCAATACCAGCGAAGCTAGCGAAAGTAAGTTAGCGTCCAGGCTATTTATTGCTCGCCGTAAAGCCGAGTTGCGTCTTGCCGAAGATCAAGATTTTTATGTTGCCAGCTTGAGCGCCAAAGTGGTGTCCTATAAAGGTTTGGTAATGCCAGTTGATCTGCCGAAGTTCTTTTTGGATTTGGCAGATGAGCGCCTAGAGACAGGTATCTGTGTATTCCATCAGCGCTTTTCAACTAACACGATGCCACGCTGGCCGTTGGCTCAGCCATTCCGCTTGCTGGCGCATAACGGCGAAATCAACACCATTATGGGTAACCGTAACTGGTCTGTAGCGCGTACGCCAAAGTTTCAAACGGATCTGCTGCCTGACCTTCAGGACGTTTCTCCTATTGTTAACCGAACCGGTTCTGACTCCTCCAGCTTAGATAACATGCTTGAAGTGCTACTGACAGGTGGCATGGAGTTGTATCGAGCCATCCGTATGCTCGTGCCGCCAGCTTGGCAAAATGTTGAACATATGGATCCAGACCTCCGTGCGTTCTACGAATTTAACTCGAAGCACATTGAGCCGTGGGATGGTCCCGCAGGCTTGGTTATTACCGATGGCCGTTATGCAGTGTGTACACTCGATCGAAATGGTTTACGCCCATCGCGCTGGGTTATCACCAAAGATGACATCATTACCGTGGCTTCCGAGATTGGGGTCTACGACTATGATCCTGCTGACGTTGTGGCGAAAGGTCGTCTTGGTCCCGGTCAGATTCTTTCGGTAGATACCGAAACCGGAGAGCTGCTGCACACGAGTGATATCGACGAAGTGTTGAAGTCTGGCAATCCCTATCGCGAGTGGTTGGATAAAAATGCACTCCACGTCGAAGATGTTCTTCAGACAGAAGGTGGTGGCGATACCGGTGTGCCGGCGAACCTGCTTAACACCTACATGAAGATGTATCAGGCTTCCATGGAGGAGCGCTCTCAGGTCGTTATTCCACTTGCTGAGTCAGGCCAAGAGGCCACTGGCTCTATGGGTGATGACACGCCGATGGCTGTTTTGTCGCAACAGCAACGCCCCCTTTACGAATATTTCCGTCAGCAGTTTGCGCAAGTAACTAACCCGCCAATTGATCCGCTACGTGAAGCAATTGTGATGTCGCTGGAGACATGCCTAGGTAGGGAAGAGTCAGTATTTGAGCAGTTAGAGACTCACGCCAATCGCGTGATCTTAACCTCGCCACTGTTGTCACCACGTAAAGCTGACGCAGTTGAGCGTTTAGATCGCCCCGGTTACGAGAGCCGTAAATTCTCACTGCATTACGACCCAGCGACAACTGATTTGAAAAGCGCGATCGCAAAATTGGGCGATGAAGTTGTAGCTGCGGTTAAGAAAAATGTCGTAACGATTATCCTAAGCGATAAAGATTTAGCAGAAGGTCAATTACCCATTCATGCGCTACTTGCAGTAGGTGCTGTGCATCACCGTTTGGTGCATGAGGGTTTACGTTGTGAGGCCAACCTGATTGCCGAGACCGGTACTGCGCGAGATTCGCACCACGTGGCCACCTTAATTGGTATGGGTGCAACGGCGGTCTACCCTTATCTCAGTTATGCCATTATCGATGATCTAATTGCCACTGGTGAAATTAGTGTCGAGCAGGAAAAGGCCTATCTGAATTACCGCAAAGGTATCGACAAAGGTTTGATGAAAATCCTGTCTAAGATGGGTATTTCAACTGTCCAGTCTTATCGCGGTGCTCAGTTGTTTGAGGCAATCGGTCTTGACGATGAAATTGTTGATTTGTGTTTTACGGGTACGGCGAGTCGTATTCAAGGTGCGAGCTTCAACGATCTAGAATCCGATCAAAAAGAGCTGGCTGCTGTTGCGTGGGTTGCACGTAAACCTATCCATCCTGGTGGTCTGCTTAAGTTCGTCCATGGTCAGGAATATCACGCTTTTAACCCTGATGTGGTGCAAGCATTACACCGTGCGGTAATTAGTGGTGAGTATGCCGACTGGCGTGATTGCGCAACTTTAATCAACGAGCGCCCAGTGGCAACACTGCGTGATTTGTTGTCGTTACGAAACGACATTAAAGCAATTCCTCTGGATGAGGTGGAGCCAGTCTCAGAAATTGTGCGACGTTTTGATTCTGCAGCGATGTCATTAGGTGCTCTATCGCCTGAGGCACACGAAGCGCTTGCGGAAGCCATGAATACGTTAGGTGGCCGGTCCAACAGTGGTGAAGGTGGCGAAGATGTCGCGCGCTACGGCACTATTAAGTCTTCTAAAATTAAGCAGGTGGCTTCGGGACGCTTTGGTGTCACCCCGCATTATTTGGTTAACGCGGAAGTGTTGCAGATCAAAGTGGCGCAAGGTGCTAAACCCGGTGAGGGTGGTCAGCTACCTGGCGGAAAAGTCAATGAGCTAATTGCGCGCCTACGTTATTCTGTGCCTGGCGTGACATTGATATCGCCTCCACCTCATCATGATATTTATTCCATCGAAGACTTGGCGCAGTTAATTTACGACCTCAAGCAAGTCAACCCAGATGCGCTTGTCTCCGTAAAACTCGTATCGCGCCCAGGTGTGGGCACCATTGCAGCGGGTGTTGCGAAAGCCTACGCTGATTTAATTACTATCTCTGGTTACGACGGTGGTACTGCTGCGAGCCCGTTAACGTCAATTCGCTATGCTGGCTCGCCATGGGAGTTGGGGCTAAGCGAAACGCATCAAACCCTGCGTGCCAACGACCTGCGTGACAAAGTGCGTTTACAAACAGATGGCGGTTTGAAAACCGGTTTGGATGTAATTAAAGCGGCTATTTTGGGTGCAGAAAGCTTTGGCTTTGGAACTGCACCGATGGTCGCGTTAGGCTGTAAATACCTTCGTATTTGCCACTTGAATAACTGTGCTACAGGCGTTGCAACGCAAAATGATCAGTTGCGCGAAGATCATTACAAAGGCACGGTTCAAATGGCGATTAATTTCTTCCGCTTTGTCGCAGAAGAAACTCGTGAATTGATGGCGTCTTTAGGTGTGCGTAAACTCGACGATCTCATTGGTCGAGTCGATTTGCTTGCACCCATTTCCGGTGCAACCAGTAAGCAACAAAGGCTAGACCTATCTCCCATCGTTTATAGCGATGAGTTTCTTGAGTCCAAGCCTCAGATCTGTCAGTTGCCGCAAAATACCCCGTACGATAAGGGGCTCTTAGCAGAGCGAATGGTAGCGGATATGTTGTCAGCGATTGAAAATAAAGCGGGCGGCACTTTCCGTTACGATATCACCAATTGCGATCGTTCCATCGGTGCGCGCTTGAGTGGTGAAATCGCGAAGCGTCACGGCAACCTTGGTATGTGTGACAAGCCAGTCCGACTTGAATTAAAAGGCGTTGCTGGTCAAAGCTTGGGTGTATGGAATGCAGGTGGATTGGATATTTATCTTGAAGGTGATGCCAACGACTACGTCGGTAAAGGTATGGCAGGGGGTAAAATTGTAATTCGACCACCAGCCGGTTCTTCATTTAAATCTCAAGACACCAGTATCATTGGTAACACCTGCCTGTATGGCGCTACAGGTGGTAAATTGTTTGCTGCTGGAAGCGCGGGGGAGCGTTGCGGTGTTCGCAACTCCGGTGCGCATGTGGTGGTTGAGGGTGCAGGTGACCACTGTTGCGAATATATGACGGGTGGACTGGTTACCGTTCTTGGTGATTGTGGCGTTAATTTCGGTGCCGGCATGACGGGTGGGTTCGCGTACGTGCTAGATCAGTCGAATACGTTTGCCGACAAAATAAATCATGAATTGATTGATAGTCATCGTATTGATGGTGAAGCGTTAAGTGATCACCAAAATTATTTGCGCAGTGTTATTGAAGAGTTTGTTGCTGAAACCGGCAGCGCTTGGGGTCAAGAAATTCTTGATAACTTCCGCGCGTGGATTGGCAAGTTCTGGCTAGTAAAACCTAAGGCCGCGAGCCTTGAATCTTTATTGGCGACAATAACCACGCGTTGTGAATAATTCAGCACTAGCGATTTGCTGAGGCAACGACTCATTTGCAAAAACGCCACCAACTGAGGCGTGTTTTGAGAACAGAGATATGAGCAAGAAATCAAAAAATGTTTTTCAATTCCTTGATCAAGGGAGGCAAGACCCGTCGAAGAAGTCGATGGACTTGCGCACGACGCAATTCGTAGAAATCTACGAACCATTCTCCGAAACGCAAGCCGCCGATCAATCTGAACGGTGTTTAGAGTGCGGCAACCCCTATTGCGAATGGAAATGTCCTGTTCACAATTACATTCCAAACTGGTTGAAGCTGATTGCGGAAGGCCACGTGATGGAAGCGGTTGAGCTTTGTCATCAAACCAACACGCTACCCGAGGTGTGTGGTCGAGTATGTCCTCAGGATCGTTTGTGTGAGGGCGCGTGTACCTTGAATGACGGTTTTGGCGCGGTAACCATTGGTAATGCTGAAAAATATATTACTGATACTGCGTTTGCTATGGGCTGGAAGCCAGACTTGTCGAGTCGCGTTTGGACCGATAAAAAGGTAGCGGTGATTGGTGCTGGTCCTGCAGGTTTGGGTTGTGCGGATATTCTGGTGCGTAATGGTGTGAAGCCCGTTGTGTTTGACCGATATCCTGAAATAGGTGGTTTGCTCACGTTTGGTATCCCTGAGTTTAAATTAGAAAAGTCCGTGATGGTAAAACGTCGAGAGATTTTTACCGAGATGGGTATTGAATTCAGGCTAAATACTGACATCGGCAAAGACGTCTCTATGGCTGAGCTACTCGACGAGTATGATGCTGTGTTCATGGGTATGGGTACTTACACCTACATGAAAGGTGGTTTTCCTGGAGAAGACTTACCCGGAGTCTACGACGCGCTGCCATTTCTTATTGCTAACGTAAATCGTAACCTCGGTTTCGAAAAAGACCCCGCCGATTTTATTTCAGTCAAAGATAAAAAAGTCGTCGTCCTGGGTGGCGGTGACACGGCGATGGATTGTGTTCGCACGTCCATTCGTCAAGGTGCAAAAGAAGTGACTTGTGCCTATCGTCGCGATGAAGAAAATATGCCTGGGTCGCGCCGTGAGGTTGCCAACGCCCGTGAAGAAGGTGTGAAATTCTTGTTTAACCGTCAGCCAGTTGCTATTGCCGGGAATGATAAGGTTGCGGGTGTAGAGTTAGTCACGACACAGTTAGGCGAGCCGGATGAAAACGGTCGTCGTCGCCCGGAGCCTATTGCAGGTAGTGAAGAAACGTTGGATGCAGATATCGTTTTGATTGCATTTGGTTTTCGCCCCAACCCTCAAGACTGGTATGCCGATAATAATATCGACATCAACGATTGGGGTGGCGTAGTCGCCGGTGAAGAACAGCAATTCCCTTTCCAGACCACTAACCCGAAAGTGTTTGCTGGTGGTGATATGGTGCGAGGTTCAGACTTAGTGGTAACCGCCATTTGGGAGGGGCGCCAGGCGGCAGAATCCATATTAGATTATCTGAAAGTATAAAAGCCTGAATAGGCAAAATAGAGCTTTAATTTTTCTCGATTAAAAACAGAGTTGTCTGGCGCATGACCGAATTAAAAAATGATCGTTTCCTAAAAGCTCTATTACGACAACCTGTAGACCGCACGCCTGTTTGGATGATGCGTCAAGCGGGCCGCTATCTCCCAGAGTATCGCGCTACGCGAGCGCAAGCGGGCGACTTTATGTCCCTCTGTATGAATCCAGAGTTGGCCTGTGAAGTCACCCTGCAGCCGCTAGAAAGGTATCCTCTTGATGCCGCCATTTTGTTTTCAGATATTCTGACAATTCCGGACGCCATGGGCTTAGGCCTCTATTTTGAAACGGGTGAAGGCCCCCGTTTCAGAAAGCCTGTGCGCACAGCGCAAGATATCGAAGCGCTCGATGTCATTAATACGGCAAAAGACTTGTCATACGTCACCGATGCGGTCAGCACAATCTATAAAGCGCTAGATGGTCGTGTACCGCTGATTGGTTTTTCTGGTAGCCCTTGGACTCTTGCGACCTACATGATTGAGGGTGGCTCTAGTAAAGATTTTCGACGAGCAAAGTCGATGCTATATAACCAGCCTGAAGTGCTGATGGAGCTGCTGAATAAGTTGGCCGATTCTGTTATCGATTATCTCAATGCACAAATTGAAGCGGGTGCTCAGGCGGTACAGATTTTTGATACATGGGGTGGTGCGCTATCCCATGATGCCTATCAGCGCTTCTCGTTGGCACCGATGGCTCGTATCATAGCCGGCTTGCACAAAGCATATCGTGGTCGTGAAATACCCGTTATTTTATTTACCAAAGGTGGCGGTCAATGGCTCGAGCGAATGGCCGACACTGGGGCAAGTGCATTGGGTATTGATTGGACCACGGATATTGGTCAGGCTCGCGCCAGAGTCGGCCAGCGAGTGGCGCTTCAAGGAAATATGGATCCGGCCGTTCTGTACAGTGAGCCGAGCAAAATTCGCGACGAAGTTGGTCGTATTTTGGCCAGTTTCGGGTCTGGCCCGGGGCATATTTTTAATCTGGGTCATGGCATAACCCCAGAGGTTGATCCAGCCAATGCTGGTGCCTTCATTGATGCCGTGGTTGAGCTATCTCCTGCTTATCACGATACTCACGCGCCTGAATAATCTCCTACATTCCAAAGCGTTATCTAAGTCTATTCATTATTCCATTCGGATTGCCTTGTGGGCTGCCCGTCGCGTCCTGGCCGTTCTGCAGTAGGCAGACGCGCCATTCTGTATTACATTAGACTGCTGGGAAAATGTGCGATCGGGTGAGTACTGCAGCTCGTCAGTAGAATTCTATCAAGTTATCGCAGTCTCAATGAATATGGTGGGTAGCATACTCATCTGGCAGGTGGACGGAGGCCATGGGTGTCTATTAAGCAGATAAAAGTCGATGTGAATGAGGTCGCGGTCGGCATGTTTGTGTCAGGCCTAGACCGGCCATGGTCGCAGACGCCTTTTCCGCTTCAAGGCTTTTACGTGCGTGACATGGAAGAAGTCAAAGAGCTGAAGTCTCACTGTAAGCATGTTTATATCGATGTGGTGAAAGGACGAGGTCCCGTTCAAACCAATCTCAAAAAAAGCTCCGCTGCTCAGAAGCCTAAATTCTTTACCCGTAATTCCAAAAATACCGCCGCTAAAATTGAAGTGGCGCCAATCAAAATCAAGCGTGATGTCTACTCAGAAAAAGAGCCTCTGAAGAAAGAAATTTCTAGGGCGCAGCAGTTACATCAACGCGTCTACCGTGCCGTATCGGAAGTCACTAAGCAGATTGAAGGCGGTGGCCATGTGCCGGTTGCTGATACAAAGCGCCTGGCTAGCGATATGGTTGATAGTATCATCCGAAACCCTGATGCCTTTAGTTGGTTGGCGCGGGTAAAGGAACTCGATGAGTACACCTACAGTCATGCAGTGCGTTCTGCAGTATGGGCAATTTTGTTTGGGCGACACGTTGGTTTGCCAAAGAAAGAATTGGATACACTGGCGGTAGGCGTACTGCTTAAGGATGTCGGCAAGGCTACCTTATCCAAAGACCTGATAATGAAAAAGCAGCGCAACTCATCGGAAGAGCTCGAGTATGAAAAATTTGTTGAAGCCGGTGTAAAAATATTGCGTGATACGCCAGGAATCGAGCCGCGAGTTATTTCTGTGGTAAAAACGCATCGCGAAAGGCTAAACGGTAGTGGTTATCCGCAGCACTTGCGGGGCGATAAAATTCCTTTACTGGGCAAGATTGCAGGCGTCGTTACATTTTATGACGAGACGACTAATCCGCGGGGAGAAAAATTTCCTCTGTCACCGTCGAAAGCTGTTGCTAAACTCTATGAGCTCCGTAACACTGAATTTCAGGAAGATTTGGTTGTTGAGTTTATCCGTGCTATCGGCCTATACCCAACCGGGACGCTGGTCGAATTAAGCACTGGTGAAGTTGGGGTTGTTGTAGAGCAAAATTTTGAGCGTCGATTAAAGCCAAAAATTATATTGGTGCTCGACTCGGTCAAAAATCCACTGCATAACCCAATCTTGTTGGATATGGCTGAAGATGAGCGCCGAAAACAAGAATTAATTGATAAAGGTAAAGCGACTCCTGCTGAAGTCGAAAAAATTGAAATTGCGCAGGATTTAGAACCAGGAACTTACGCCATCGACGTCGCACGTATTCGCGACGATTACATGTTTGCAGGTGGAATTCCTCGTGATAGTGATCAGCCTAAGAAAAAAGGATTGTTGTCATTGTTTGGTTTGAAGCGCGATTGGGATTAATCGCGCCGCATTCATTTCTCAATAGCGCCCTATCAGACGTTAATTAACGAGCCGAGTCGCTCTCCCATTCTTACCTTGCTGCCGGCTTGGAGCCCTTCTTGCCATTCCGCCATATCAGGCCCGAATAAAACAATTGCGGTTGAACCCAGTTTAAATAAACCCATCTCATCACCTTTGCTAAGCTGAATTTCTTCGTTGGTATTTGGGTATTCAATTGTCGTGATTTTCCGTGGGATTGGTGTCACTACACCGTGCCAGCTTGTTTCGATGCTGGCTACAATCATCGCACCTACCAACACGACCGCCATCGGCCCTGCGCTCGTATCAAATAGCGTCACCACGCGTTCATTGCGCGCAAATAAAGAGTCAATGGTTTGCGTCGTGGCATTGTTGACGGAAAAAAGTTTACCAGGGACATGGATCATGGTTTGTAGCTGTCCATCCATTGGCATATGAACGCGATGGTAATCTTTTGGCGATAAATATATGGTTGCAAATTTACCGCCAATAAATTGCTGGCTGATGTATTCATCGCCGCCGAGCAATGCTGTTAGGTCAAACTGCTTGCCTTTGGCTTGATAAAGTTGGCCGCCTTCTATGTCTCCCAGTTGACTAATAGTACCATCGGCAGGGCAAGCAACAGCGTCCATTTCTGAGCACAATGGTCTCGCTTGTGGTTGTAGCAAACGAGTGAAAAAAGCATTGAACGTTGGATAACTCCTTGGATTGGGTTCTTGAGCCTCGCTCATGTCCACCTTAAATGCTTTGATAAAAATTAAAATAAACGTGTTCTTGATGGGCCCCAAAGTGGAGTCTGCAAGGCTACCCATTAAGCGAGATAGCCATTGTTGCGGAACTAGATATTGTAAAAATGCGAAAATAAATTTCACTGATGTACCTGTGTATTATCTGAAAATTTAGAAGCCTTAATGATCTCTATGCTCGCTGCTACTCAACAGGCGTGAGTGGATCATTACCCCATTCCGACCACGATCCAGGATAGGCTTTGATATTTAGCCCAAGGGATTTGCCGACCAAGTAGGTCAGCCCAGACCGGTGGTGGCTATGACAATGTGTCGCGATTAATTTGTCTGCGGTAATCCCTTTGGCTTCAATATACGCTGCGACATCTTTTCGAATACGCAACCCTGCATTTTGATCCATTAACTCTGTCCACTCGCAATGCACAGCTTTGGGGATATGGCCATTACGCTGGGCGGTTTGGCGTTGACCAGAATATTCGTCGGCACTGCGAGCGTCCCATACCATAAAGTTGGGTTGTGCCAGTGCGGTCAAAATCTCATCTTTGTTGAGTATTGGTTCATGATGAATCGTGACGCTATTAGGCTGCGGTGCCGGCTTAGGAATGTCGGTTGTGAGCTCTAGGCCCGCCTGTTTCCAAGCGGTTAGACCGCCGTTTAAGTAAGAAGAGTGAGCGTGGCCGATGACGTCAAGCGTCCAGATAAAGCGGCCTGCCCAGCCGCCGCCCTCATCGTCGTAGGCGATAACATGGCTGTCCGGCGTTAGACCGATCCGAGTCATCACGCTGTTGAGGCGCTCAACTTCAGGAAGCTTGCCGGGGGCAGGCGGTACACCTAACACTATTTCTGCCGGTGAGACGTGAATAGCTCCAGGAATATGCCCACTCATGTAATTAGGCTCGCTGCATAGGTCTACGATGATAAGGTTGTCACTTTGGCTAGCGATGCTTTGCAGGTCTTCGGGCTCGATGATTAAGGAGAGTTGGCGGTCAGTCATAATCTGTCTTCGTTGTCTTCGTTGTCTTCGTTGTCTTCGTTGTCTTCGTTGTGTTCGGTGTGAAGAATTGTGCACCGCGGAAGGATAGCAGAAATTGTATGACTGATTGCATCGCTATTTGGGAATTAGGGCTGATTTGGAGTAACGATTGCTGCTATTCTCATATAAGTCTGCTGTTGGCCTTGGTGGCATTAGGTCGACTGCGGCTGTGATCGAATGTGTTCCCTAACGTGATAAGAAGGCGAGTTATGCAAAATGACAATAATTTAATATGGATCGACCTGGAAATGACCGGCCTCGAGCCGCAGCAGGATTCAATTATTGAAATCGCCACACTGGTCACTGATTCTGAGCTGAATATCCTTGCCGAGGGCCCTATCTATGCCATTCACCAGCCCGATAGTATTTTATTAGGAATGGATGAATGGAACACCAATCAACACGGTAGCTCGGGTTTAACGCAGCGTGTTCGAGACAGTCAAATTTCGACGCAGGAAGCGGAAAAACAAACCATCGCTTTTTTACAGCAGTGGGTTGCCGCGGGCAAGTCGCCGATGTGTGGCAACTCGATTTGTCAGGATCGTCGATTTCTGGCGCGAGAAATGCCAACACTAGAAGCGTTTTTCCATTACCGAAACCTTGATGTTAGCTCGATAAAGATTCTTGCCCAGCAGTGGCACCCAGACGTCGCCGCCGGGGTAAAAAAAGGTGGCAGTCATTTGGCGATGGATGATATCAAAGATTCTGTTGCTGAATTGCAGCACTACCGAGCCAACTTTTTTAAAATGCCTTAGCGGCCCGTTGAGTGTAAAACCAAAACAATTGAGCCTAGCGGCTATTGGTGTTGAGCAAGCGCCCAAACGACATGTTCTCTGACGAGTTTGGACGAGTGTTGACGTTTGTGTTCCAGTGCTTGCACAACCTCGGTGGTGCTGGGCGCATTTCCTAAAGCCACGGCAATATTGCGCAGCCATTTTTCGTAACCGATTCTGCGAATGGCTGAGCCAGCAAGGTTGTCTAGAAATTCTTGTTCGGTCCAATTAAATAACGTGACCAAATCGGCGCGATCTAGCCTATGTCGAGGTGCAAAATCGGGTTCCTGGCTGATGTGTGAAAACTTGTTCCATGGGCAAACCAGTTGGCAATCATCGCAGCCGTATATGCGATTGCCCATAAGCGCCCGAAGCTCTTCCGGTATGCTGCCATCATGCTCTATGGTGAGGTAAGAAATACACTTGCGAGCATCTAGCTGATAGGGGCCGATAAACGCGTTGGTGGGGCAAATATCGAGACAAGCACTGCAACTGCCACAGTGATTGGTGGCGGGTTCTTCACTTGCGGGTAAGGGGATATTTGTAAAAAGTTCACCAAGAAAAAACCAGCTACCTGTTTTCTCGTGGATTAACATCGTGTTTTTGCCAATCCATCCTAAGCGAGACTTTTCAGCGATTGCCCTTTCTAACACAGGCGCGCTATCAACGAAGGGCCTCTGCTGAACCTCACTGGCGACAGCATTGGCGATTTTGTCGGCGAGCTGTGCAAGTCGCTTGCGTATTAGCTTGTGGTAGTCACGTCCTAATGCGTATCGAGAAATATAGGCCTTCTCGGGTTGCTGTAAAAGCTCTACCGGGTTGTAGCCTTCCGGACGGTAATCCATGCGCACGGAGATTACCCGCAGCGTACCGGGGAGCAGTTCTTGCGGTCGCGAACGTTTTGTCCCATGGCTTTCCATCCATTGCATTGAACCGTGGTAGCCATTGTCTAACCAGTTTTCGAGGTGCGTTTCATGTACTTGTAAGTGAGTGTCGGCAATCCCTACGCCTTGAAAGCCCAATGCTTTAGCCCAGAGCGCAATTTGGTCGGCGAGTTGTTGAAGGTCAAAGGTGTTTTGCATAACTCTGCGTGCTTAAAAGATTGTGCGTATAATTGTGAAAAATTTTGTGGAAGTCTGTCACTCAATGACTCTACATCACACCACTAAATATACATGACGTCATAATGGTCGCCTTCCCATGACTGCTTCAGATTTGCCCGTTGTCGCTTATACCGCAGCGCAAGTGCGTGAGTTAGATAGAATCGCCATCGAAGAATTTGCTGTCCCCGGTATTGTACTGATGAAACGGGCGGGTCGCGCGGCTTTCGAGCAGCTATTGGCATATTGGCCAAAACCTGAAGCTATTACCGTTTTCTGCGGTGTCGGTAACAATGCTGGCGATGGCTATATCATCGCGGGATTGGCGGCACAGCAAAATTTCAATGTGAGGGTTGTGACTGTTGCTGAAACAGACAAGCTAACGGGTGATGCGCGGCTAGCCTTTGAGTTTGCGAAGCAGGCGTCGGTACCTATAGAACCATTTAGTGACGATACGTCGCTCGACGGCTTTGGCGTGGTTGTAGATGCGTTGCTAGGCACAGGTTTGAATGGCGAGGTTCGCAGTCGATATCAGCAAGCAATAGAGCTGATCAATCGTGGTCAGCAACCGGTTCTAGCGGTCGATATTCCATCGGGGCTGTGTGCGGACACCGGCAACGTATTAGGTTGTAGTGTTGTTGCCTCTGTTACCGTGACCTTCATCGGTTTGAAGCAGGGCTTGTTGACCGGAGACGCGGCAGATTATGTCGGCGATGTGCGATTCGATTCTCTGTCTGTACCGGACGATGTGTATAAGTCTCTTGTGCCTGCGGCGACCCGTTTAAGCTATAACAGTCTCTCAACTTTATTACCTCCCAGAGCGCGAGTTTCGCACAAAGGCCATTTTGGTCACGTATTAGTAGTGGGGGGGAATCATGGCATGGGTGGCGCAGCGTTGATGGCGGCGCAGGCTGCTGCCCGATGTGGGGCGGGGTTAATCAGCGTTGCTACTCAGCCGGAGCATGTATCGGCATTTCTAGCCCGTCAGCCTGAGATCATGGTGAAACCGACGGAAACGGTCGCTGATTTGGTTCGGTTGTTGAGCGCTGCATCGGTTGTGGTAGTCGGGCCAGGGTTGGGGCTAGACGAGTGGGCGCAACATTTTCTCTCTGCCATCATCAAATCCCCATTGCCCATGGTGATTGACGCCGATGGGTTGAACCTTATTGCCGAAGCGCCAGCGTTACTTGAACAGGCAAAAGGGGCAAAAACCATCGTGTTAACCCCTCATCCTGCGGAAGCTGCACGATTACTCGGGGTTGAGACGCAAGAAATTAACCGTGATCGATTTGCGGCAGCCGCTAAACTGGCGGCAAACTACAACGCAGCTGTCGTGTTGAAAGGCGCGGGAAGTGTTGTGGCCACTACACATGCGCTAACCGTGAGTGGCTATGGCAATCCCGGAATGGCTGGCGGTGGCATGGGGGATGTATTGAGTGGAGTGATTGGTGCATTGCTAGCACAACATTTGACGGCGTTTGATGCGGCCCAATTAGGCACCGTCGTTCATGGCCTAGCGGCTGATCGCGCTGCGGCGAACGGCGGAGAACGAGGGTTGCTGGCAACGGATCTTTTGCCTCATTTGCGCCAGTTGTTAAATGGCATGTGACATCTGCTGGGCGGATTACAAGATAGATAGAGTCGAGACAAATCAGTGAGTGAGTTATCACTAATGTTGCCGAATGAGCAGGCTACGGTCGCTCTTGGCGCGAAAATTTTAGAGTCATTGTCAGCTGATAGGGGCGCTATCATCTATTTGATTGGCGACCTCGGTGCAGGGAAGACCACGCTAACACGTGGTGTGCTGCATGCGCTGGGGCATTCAGGTGCGGTTAAGAGTCCAACCTATACCTTGGTTGAGCCTTACGAAATGCCTGGCCGCAACATCTACCACTTTGATCTTTATCGGTTGGCTGACCCGGAAGAGCTTGAATATGTCGGTATTCGAGATTATTTCGACGGTAAAAGTCTGTGTTTGATTGAGTGGCCGAGTCGTGGGGAAGGAGTTTTGCCTCCTGCGGATTTAATCGTTAAAGTGAGCGTCAGCCCCGGAGAGGCCTCGTCTTTGGGCTCTTTGCCAGGGCGCCGAGCGCGACTTTTAGCGCAGAGTGAAGTGGGCGAGGCAATCATTCAAGGTTGCCGTGAATTTGCACCTCAGTCCTAACGTGTTTGTGAGGTTTTTTTGGTTTTACGCTACGTACAAGGTTTGCTGATTGCCGCGCTCGTTGTGATCGGTGGCGAGGCTTATGCGACGCAAAACGTCGAGAGCGTGCGTTTATGGCGAGCGCCTGATAACACGCGCATTGTGTTTGATCTCAGCGGCCCTGTTGAGCACAAGATATTTACTTTGGCAAATCCAAACCGCTTGGTGATCGATGTTAACAATGCGCAATTCAAAGCATCGTTAAACCACCTTGCTCTGAGTGATACCCCGGTTAGTGGTCTG
Source organism: Cellvibrionaceae bacterium (assembly GCA_033852115.1). Lineage (GTDB taxonomy): Bacteria > Pseudomonadota > Gammaproteobacteria > Pseudomonadales > Cellvibrionaceae > JAWSVE01. Next base: position 554,807 of record JAWSVE010000002.1, read on the forward strand.
CGTACGGGTAAGCGCAACAGCAATGATTTGCGTATCGTGCTAGACCTTAAATCAAAAGTCGACCCGAGTAGTTTTGTGCTCGCTAAGCATGGTGATAAGTCCGATCGTTTGGTGTTGGATCTTTACGACCTCACCCCGAGTAAGCCAGTAGAGCCCACCATCGTCGATAGGCCATCCGATGTTAAGCGCGATATTATTATTGCCATCGATGCAGGTCATGGCGGCGAAGACCCGGGTGCGATCGGTGCACAAAAGATCAAAGAAAAAGATGTCGTGCTCGATATTAGTAAGCGCCTGGCGAAACAAATCGACGCCACGCCAGGTTATAAAGCCGTTTTAATTCGTACGGGTGATTACTACATCGCTTTGCGGCAGCGACGTGAATTAGCGCGTAAACATCGTGCCGATTTGTTTGTATCGATTCACGCCGACGCATTCAAGCATAAAAGCGCTAGGGGAGCCTCGGTGTTTACACTGAGTCGACGAGGCGCGAAAGCAACCTCAGAATTCGCTGCGAATTTGGCAAGCCAAGAAAACAAATCTGACTTGATAGGTGGTGTTGTTGATCTTGACTTGCGTGGCAAGGATCAAGTTTTGGTTGATGTGCTTGTGGATCTCTCGATGACACACACATTAAGCTCAAGCCTCGAAGTCGGTGACGAAGTCTTGAAGTCAATGGGCGGTATTGCGCATTTACACAAACAGCGCGTTGAACAAGCGAATTTCGCTGTATTGCGATCAGCGGATATGCCCTCATTGCTCGTTGAGACAGGTTTTATTTCAAACCCTGGCGAAGCTAAACGATTAAGCACACCAAAATATCGTCAACAAATAGCAGAAAAAATATTTTATGGTGTGAATCGCTATTTTCAGCAAGTCCCTCCGCCAGACAGTTACCTCGCTTGGCTTAAATCTACGGGTAAACAATTTAATGAGCATGTCATCGTTCGTGGTGATACCTTGAGTGCTATCGCGCAACGTTACAAGGTATCGGTTAATGACATTCTTTCCGTCAACGGGCTGAATAGCACGAATATTCGTGTTGGTCAGCGTCTTAAAATTCCAACGTCGTAATCATTTGTGTCCATTTTAAACACCCGTCGTATTCAACTACTTAGCCCCCGCCTCTCAAACCAAATTGCAGCCGGCGAAGTGGTGGAACGGCCTGCCTCAGTTATTAAAGAATTGCTCGAAAATGCAGTCGATGCGGGGGCGACCAATATTGAGATCGATATTGAGCGTGGAGGAGTAAAATTAATTCGGGTGCGTGACAATGGTTGCGGCATTACCAAAGACGATCTGGCTTTAGCGCTGAGTCGTCATGCGACTAGTAAAATTGTCGAACTAGATGACCTTGAAGCAGTAAAAACACTAGGGTTTCGTGGCGAAGCCTTAGCCAGTATTAGCTCAGTTGCCCGACTAGTGTTGTCGAGTAACACTGAGGAGAAGGGGCAAGGCTGGCAGGTTAGGGCCGCGGGTCGAGATATGGAAGCTGAGGTGACACCGACCGCTCACCTTCAAGGCACCACTGTCGAAGTGCAAGACTTGTTTTTCAATACGCCAGCACGACGAAAATTTTTACGCACGGAAAAAACAGAATTTAATCGTATAGAAGATGTGGTGAAGCGTTTAGCGCTGACCCACTTCGATATTAATTTCACCGTAAAACATAATGGCCGTGTTGTGCATGCCTACCGTACGGCAGCGACACAAGCAGAAAAAGAACGGCGTGTGGCTCAAGTCTGTGGCCCGGCATTTATGGAGAATGCTCTGGCTATCGAAATGGAAGCCAGTGGGCTGCGCTTATGGGGGTGGGTTGCGTTACCGACGTTCTCTCGAAGCCAGGCGGACCTTCAGTATTTTTATGTTAACGGTCGCGCTATTCGCGATAAAGTCGTCACCCATGCAGTGCGTCAGGCGTATGCTGATGTGCTTTATCATGGGCGTCATCCTGCATACGTGCTGAATTTAGAGTTAGATGCTGCCACCGTCGATGTCAATGTGCATCCAACAAAACATGAAGTTCGTTTTCGTGATAGCCGACTAGTCCATGATTTTTTGTACCGAAGTTTGCATCGAGCCTTGGCCGATGTGCGCCCGGGTAATGCTGCGCCACCGACATCCAATGCTTCAAGCAATGAAAGCGGGTTGGCATCGGAGCGTATGCTGCAGCCAAGTAATTCCGGTTTGGCCAGCACTTCGGCTGCTGAAGCCGATACATTGCGTAATCAAACGGCCTTGAATTTGTCTCAAAGCCCATCGCCTACCGTAACGCAAGTTCGCGAAAATATGGGCGTGTATCAAGCCTTGCATCCATCGTCTCATTCACGCGATGAGCATAGTGTGCAAGTAGCCTCCTCTGCAGATAACTCTGCGTTTATCCCGCCGTTAGGCTATGCGATTGCCCAACTTAAAGGTATTTATGTGTTGGCGGAAAATGAGCAAGGTTTGGTGCTGGTCGACATGCATGCGGCGCATGAGCGCATCACTTATGAACGCATGAAACAATCATTGGCAGAGCAGGGTATAGCGACACAGCCATTATTGGTTCCTCAGTCCATAGCGGTGAGCCAAAAAGAAGCAGATTGCGCCGACGAACATGCCGAGACATTTAAACAGTTAGGTTTTGAATTGGAGCGTGCAGGGCCAGAAAGTTTATTGGTTCGGCAAATCCCTATTATGCTTGATCGCAGTAATGTGGAGCAGTTGGTACGTGATGTTTTAGCTGACTTAGTTGAGCACGGTACAAGTCAACGCATTGCTGAACACATGAATGAAATTCTCGGCACTATGGCCTGTCATGGTTCGGTGCGAGCAAACCGAAAACTGACCATTCCTGAAATGAATGCACTGTTGCGCGATATGGAAGAAACCGAACGTAGTGGACAGTGTAATCATGGTCGTCCGACTTGGACGGCGCTTAGCATTAATGAACTCGATAAATTATTTATGCGTGGGCAATAGTGGTAACGCTCAAGCCGGTGCTTTACCAAACTACAAACAACATTTGAACCTGATCGAGTGATATGCAATCAAAACCCTTAATTGTTTTTATTATGGGGCCAACGGCATCGGGTAAAACTGATCTCGCCTTGGCGCTAGGGCAGCATATTGCTTGTGAAATTATTAGCGTCGATTCAAGCCTGGTCTATCGAGGGATGGATATTGGCTCGGCCAAGCCAAGCGCCACGGAATTGGCCAGCATCCCCCATCATCTAATTGATATCCGAGATCCCGCCGACCCATACTCTGCGGCAGAGTTTCGTGATGATGCGTTGCGTCTTATCGATTCCATTATTGCAAAAGGTAAAACCCCTTTGTTGGTTGGCGGTACCATGATGTACTTCAATGTGCTGCTTAAAGGGCTGGCTGATATGCCAGCCTCGGATCCGGATCTGCGGGCGCAAATTGAACAACAAGCTAGCGAACTTGGTTGGCCAGCAATGCATCAGCGCTTAGAAAAAATTGATCCAGAACTCGCCGCCACATTACACCCCAACCATTCGCAACGTATCGCTCGAGCTTTGGAAGTTTACCAGTTAAGCGGTAAAACCATGACTCAACTGCGCAATGAACAGCATGTTCAACGTCAACGCGATCCGCTGGCGGAATACGACGTTAAACAAATCGCGCTGACACCGACAAGGCGTGAAACTCTGCACGCCCGAATAGCGCTAAGGTATCAGCGAATGTTGGACGAAGGTTTTGAAGCCGAAGTGCTAAAGCTTTATCAGCGCGACGATTTACATAGCGACTTACCCGCTATTCGTGCAGTGGGTTATCGTCAAATGTGGGGTTATCTGAATGGCGAATATGACTATGATGAAATGGTCGAAAAAGGCGTGGCGGCAACTCGTCAGCTAGCCAAGCGCCAACTCACGTGGTTACGTGGTTGGTCTGAACTGAAGTGGATTTTCACCGATAATGATCAAGGTCAAACTAAAAATATTAACCAAATAGTCAAAGAGACCTTGAGTTATTTACAAATATCAGGGATATAATGGAAACGCTGCGCAAGTTTGCTTGTCATATTCAGCGGTTGCTTTTGCTTTGGAATGAATTTTAGTCAGTGTTTCCAACTTGGAAACCGTGTTCCAGAGATTTTGGGTGTAACCTCGGTGGATTTATAGCGTAAATGCACCATACTGATGCTGATGTTCCCCGAAAGCGGGAGTGCATTTCTCCCGGCACTAAATTGGGGCTTATTTGCCAAATTCTGTTTTTGCTTACTTTTATTTATCTTTGTTTAAAGGAGAACCACCATGTCAAAAGGGCATAGTCTACAAGACCCTTACTTAAACGTATTACGAAAAGAACGTATTCCTGTCTCCATTTATCTTGTGAATGGCATCAAACTGCAGGGGCAAGTTGAGTCATTCGATCAATTTGTGGTGTTGTTAAAAAACACCGTCAGCCAAATGGTATACAAACATGCGATTTCAACTGTCGTGCCATCGCGTGCCGTTCGTATTCCTATGGCTAATCCTCAAGAAGGTGAGTCAGGTAGTTAATCAGGTAGGTTTGCTTGTTTTTTGATCGGCCCGAGTCGGGCGAGGCGTCGGTTCTTGTCCATTTCGACTTTAATCGTTTCGACGAACCCGATGATCCACGGGAATTTGAAGAACTCGTTTTATCAGCGCAAGGTGATCCGGTTGCTTTCTTGATGGGGCAGCGTGCTACCCCTCATCCGAAATATTTTATCGGCACAGGCAAACTAGAAGAACTGAAGGATCTAGTGGTTACTCACGAAGCTCAAGTAGTGATCTTCAACCACACCTTATCCCCCAGCCAAGAGCGTAATTTGGAAAAGGTACTCGGCTGTCGAGTACTGGATCGTGTCGGCTTGATTCTCGATATATTCGCGCAACGCGCACGCACCCACGAAGGTAAACTGCAAGTGGAGTTGGCGCAGCTTCGGCACCTATCGACTCGATTGATTCGCGGATGGACCCACTTGGAAAGGCAAAAGGGCGGTATTGGTCTACGAGGCCCAGGTGAAACGCAGTTAGAAACTGACCGCCGCCTGATTCGTGGGCGAATTCGTTCAATTGAAGCGCGCCTCGAGAAAGTTCGTAAGCAGCGTGAACAGGGTAGGCGCAGTCGAAAGCGTGTTGATATCCCAACGGTCTCCTTGGTGGGTTATACCAATGCGGGTAAATCTACGTTGTTTAATCGCCTGACTCATTCCGACGTCTATGCTGAGAATCAGCTCTTTGCGACATTGGATCCAACCATGCGCCGCATCGAGATTGAGCGGGTTGGGCCCGTGGTACTTGCGGATACAGTGGGCTTTATCAGTCACCTTCCTCACCGTCTCGTTGAAGCATTTCGTGCGACCCTCGAAGAGGTTAACAATGCTGATTTACTGCTACATGTGATTGATGGCGCGAGCGAACAGGCCGCCGATCACATAGTACATGTTAATACGGTGCTCGAAGAGATCGGCGCTGAGGAACAACCACAGCTCAAAGTTTTCAATAAATTAGATCTACTACCGGGGCACGCGCCGCGCATTGAACGTGACGAAGACGGCACAGCGACAGCTGTGTGGTTGTCCGCCCACACAGGCGAAGGTGTCGAGCTGCTACAGGAAGTGGTTGCGGAGCGCTTAGCCAGTGAGGAACTGCACGATGTGCTTTGGCTCAAACCGCAGTTTGGTCGTCTGCGGGCGCGATTGTTTGATGCCAATGCGGTAAGTCACGAAGACTTTTTGGATGACGGCTCCAGTGAACTGGAAATCAAAATGCCCAAACCAGATTTTATGCGCCTTCTCAGCGCTGAAAACGTCGGCTGGGACGACCTGCACTGGCGAGGTCAGGGCAATAGCGAAGGTCCGCATGTGTAGCTTTGGTGCAGTGATTTTTCGATTTAGGCTGAAATCGTCACCCGAAGCGTCTAGAATTCTTTAACTTTTGAAAATCATAAACCTTTAAAATTAAAACTACGTATCACTTCATTACATAACTCCCAAACAATTGAGTAGTGAACCTAGTACGACGGAGAACAATATGGCTTGGAACGAACCCGGTGGTAATAACCAAGACCCGTGGGGCGGCGGCAATCGAGGCAACAATCAAGGGCCTCCAGACTTAGATGAAGCACTGAAAAAATTTCAGGAGAAGCTAGGCGGTATTTTTGGCAGCGGCGGAGGCCGGGGCGGCCAGGGTAAAGGTTTTAGCGGTGCGACCTTTGGCTTGATTATCGCGGTAATGTTGGTGGTCTACGTTGTCGCAGGTGTCAAAATCATCGATGAACAAGAGCGCGCGGTTGTGCTTCGCCTCGGTGTATATGATCGAACGCTTAGCCCAGGTTTGAATTGGGCTCCACCTTTAGTCGATAAGGTGTACACGGTGAATGTCACGCGTGTGCGATTCCATGAAGTAAAAAGCATCTCAATGCTGACACAAGACCTCAACATTGTTGAGGTTGATCTCACTGTGCAATACAACATTGCCAACGCAGAAGATTTTGTGCTCAACGTCCGTGATCCCGAAACGAGTCTTCGTGAAGCGACCGACAGTGCGTTGCGTCATGAAGTGGGCTCTGCAGAAATGCATGAAGTTTTGACGGAAGGGCGTGGCGAGTTGGCTATCCTGGTTGCTCAGCGCCTGCAGGAATACCTTGATTCCTATAAAGCGGGTATGTCTATCGGCACAGTGAACATCCAAGAAACAACACCTCCTCGCGCTGTACAAGATGCGTTTGACGACGTTAACCGCGCTCGGGAGGATGAGGAGCGTGCCATTAATGAGGCGCAAGCCTATAGCAACGGTATTATCCCAGAGGCTCGTGGTCAGGCGCAGCGTGTGATTGAAGAAGCGAACGGTTATCGTGATGAGGTGGTTGCACGGGCTCAAGGTGAGGCGGATCGTTTTGCCAAACTGCTAGTTGAGTACAAAAAAGCGCCCCAGGTAACGCGAGAGCGCTTGTATCTCGATGCTGTTCAAGACGTTATGCAAAACAGCTCAAAAGTATTGGTAGATGTCGAAGGCGGTAACAATATGATGTACTTGCCTCTCGACAAGTTGACTGAGCGAGCTACTCGCTCCTCCGGCGGCGCTAGCGCTGGTCTCTCGGCCAATGAAATCGCTGAAATGGAAAAGCGTATTCTCGAGCAATTGCGGCGAGAAACGTCAAATAACAATACCCGCTGGCGCTAAGGAGACGACATCATGAGTGGTAAAAGCTTAATTGTAATCATCGTCGCCGTTGCTGCATTGTTGTATGTATCCAGCGGCCTATATATCGTAGAGCAGCGCGAAAAAGCGATTATGCTTGAGTTCGGGAAAGTGGTTGATACCGAAATCGAGCCTGGTTTGCATTGGCGTTGGCCGTTAATTAACACGACTAAAATCTTCGATGCTCGCATACTGACATCACGTACAGAGCGCCCAGAGAGATTCCTTACCGTTGAGAAAAAGGGTATGGAAGTAGACTACTTCGTGAAATGGCGAATTTCAGATGTCGGTAAATACTACACGGCGACCAATGGTGACGAATTCAATGCTGATCGAGCTATCGCTAGGCCGGTAAATGAAGGGTTGCGCAACGAGTTTGGTGAGAGAACTCTACAAGAAGTGGTTAGTGGTGAGCGTGATGAGTTGATGGTAGCGCTAATCAACAAGGTTAGCGAAGAAGCTCAAGCGCGCTTGGGTGTCGAGATCATCGATGTTCGCGTGAAGCGCATTGACCTTCCGCCTGACGTATCTGAATCGGTTTTCCGTCGTATGCGAGCCGAGCGTGAGCAAGAGGCGCGAGCCCACCGTTCAGAAGGTCAGGAGCAGGCGGAAATCATCAAGGCCGACGCTGATCGTCAGCGTGTGGTGATTCGCGCGAATGCTTATCGAGAAGCTGAGCAAATCCGCGGTGAAGGGGACGCGCAGGCTGCCAGTATTTACGCTGATGCCTATACTCGTGATCCAGAGTTTTACTCGTTCGTGCGCAGCCTCAATGCTTATAAAGAGTCGTTTAACGGGCCGAGTGACCTGTTATTGGTTGACCCAGATAGCGATTTCTTCCGATATTTGAACAAGTCAGGCGCTCAGTAGGATTTCCTATCTGGGTTGCCATTGGGGGCGAAAACAGGCTCAAAATGCTCATTTACTGCGTGTAAATACCGCGTTTTAGCCTGTTTTCGCCTTTATGTTGTCCCTCCCGTCTACAGAAATTGAGATTCCTATCAGTCATATCCCGCTCAACCCCTAGCGACTGCAGAATCATCACAGCTAGGTAAATTCCCTGTTCTCGCTACGGCAATTAATGGTAGAATTCGGTAACCGGGCTCGTGGAGCCTGTCGGCTTTAGCGCTAGTTGCCAACCCAGTCTTGCACTGGCTTGTAGTCCTAAATCCAACAGACTCCAACCCGGTTTTTTTGTGTCCCTTATTTAATGCAGCTTCCTCAACGCGGCAGGAAACATGTGGCAGGAAACATGTGGCAGGAAATCCTCAGGGCGTTATGCCTGATGTTGGTGTTTGAAGGCATTATGCCGTTTCTCTACCCGAAGCGGTGGCGCAGTATGGTGGTTGTGATGGCTACTATTAATGACCGCAGTCTCCGCATAATAGGGCTGGTATCGATGGCCATAGGTGTCGCGATGCTGTATTTGTTGCGCTAGACAGTTTTGCACGCGCTAAATTTCAAAAACTGATCAAGAAAGACCTAAATAACATGACCTACGCAGATCGATGGTTGCTCCCTGACGGAGTGGAAGAAATTCTTCCTGGTCAGGCGCAGCAAATCGAACAACTTCGCCGCCAGCTACTCGATCTCTACCGTCGCTGGGGCTACGACTTCGTTATTCCCCCTTTAATGGAATTCACCGATTCGCTGTTGATTGGCATGGGGAGTGACTTAGACCTTCTCACCTTTAAAGTGACGGACCAGCTTTCTGGTCGTATGTTGGGCATTCGTGCTGATATCACACCCCAAGCGGCCAGAATGGATGCACACTCGTTAAAACGCGATGGTGCAAATCGCTTATGCTATGCCGGACACGTTTTGTTTACCAAACCCAAGGCCCCTCTCGCAACTCGCTCGCCCATTATGTCTGGTGTGGAGTTGTTTGGTGAAGCTAGCATCAATGCCGATCTTGAAGTGCTATCTCTTCTATTAGAGTCTCTCGACACAGTTGGGCTTAGCAGTGCATCGATTGAATTGGGTCACGTTGCAATCTTCCGAGCCATTGCAGAGGCAGCACAGCTGTCTGACAATCGTCGTGCTGAGCTGTTTGATATGTTGCAGCGAAAGGCTTTGACCGAGCTGAGTAGTTGGATCGAAAGTAATATTCGCGAATCGAAAGTGGCACAACTGATTAACGTGTTACCAACGCTAGCCGGTGACAGAGCCTCATTGGTAAAAGCGAGAGAGAAACTGGCCGATGCCCCCGCCCCGGTTCTGGATGCAATCGGTGAGCTTGAAAATTTAGCCGATAGGCTATTATCCCGTTACCCTCAAGCGCGCTTGTATTTCGATTTAAGTGAACCTCACAGTTTTAATTATCACACTGGTTTAGTGTTTTCTGTTTTCGCGCCAGGTTTGGGTCGCGCGCTTGCCAGTGGTGGCCGCTATGACGACGTTGGCGAAGTGTTTGGTCGTGCGCGTCCTGCTACAGGCTTTTCAATTGATGTCACCACAGTGAATCAACTACTGAATATGCCGGTAGAAAAAACTTCCGCCATTTTTGTGGAAAGTAGCGAAGACCCAGTATTGTGGGAATTTATCCAAACGTTGCGAAGCAAAGGTGAAGTGGTTATCTGTGGTTTCACGGGTGATACTTCGCCGCCGCAGCGTTGCGATCGCCGTATTGAAAACGTAGGTGGTAAATATACTGTCGTCGCAGACAGTTAACCGTTTCTGTTTTTTAACAAAGAATTTTTTGATCGACTTAGGTAAGAAAAAGCATGGGAAAGAACGTTGTCGTGTTGGGCACCCAATGGGGTGATGAAGGTAAAGGTAAGGTCGTAGACCTTCTCACCGAACAAGTGTCCTGGGTGGTGCGCTTCCAAGGTGGCCACAATGCCGGTCACACCTTAGTCATCGACGGTAAAAAAACCGTGCTGCATCTTATCCCCTCGGGTATTTTGCGCGATAACGTGACCTGTTTGATTGGCAATGGTGTTGTGCTATCGCCTGAAGCGCTGTTAAGTGAAATAGCGGGACTGGAAGCGAACGATATTCCTGTGCGCGAGCGTTTGCGTTTATCACCCGCTTGCCCGCTAATTTTGCCTTACCACGTTGCCCTTGATCAGGCGCGTGAAGCAGCGCTCGGTAGTGGAAAAATCGGCACTACCGGTCGTGGCATTGGCCCCGCTTACGAAGACAAAGTCGCACGTCGTGGTTTACGTTTGGGTGATTTATTAAACCCCGAAAAGTTTGCCGCGAAATTAAAAACCGTGCTTGAGCATCACAACTTTATGCTCACCGAGTACTACAAAACTGAAGCCGTGGATTACGACAATGTCTTGAAAGACGCGTTGGAGTGGGGCAAGCAATTAACACCAATGGTTGCCGACGTAGTGAGCATTCTTCACGGTGCCCGTGAGCGCAACGAAGACATTATGTTTGAAGGAGCACAAGGTTCGTTGCTGGATATCGACCACGGCACCTATCCCTTTGTTACCTCATCAAATACCACGGCGGGTGGTACGGCAACCGGTTCTGGTTTTGGTCCATTGTATTTAGATTACGTACTCGGTATTACCAAAGCCTACACCACGCGTGTTGGTTCCGGCCCATTCCCAACCGAACTCAGTTGTGAAATTGGCAAACACCTCGGCGTAAAAGGCCACGAGTTTGGCGCAACTACTGGCCGCGAACGTCGCACCGGTTGGTTCGATGCTGTTGCCGTTAAATACGCGGTACAACTGAATTCTATTTCCGGTTTATGCTTAACCAAGCTCGACGTCCTCGACGGTATTGAAACCGTCAAAATCTGCACTGGCTACAAAAACAGCCAAGGCGAAACAGTTACCATCCCATTCGATGCCGAAGGCTGGGACGACATCACCCCCGTTTACGAAGAAATGCCCGGCTGGACCGATACCACTGTCGGCGTTAAAAAATACGAAGACCTACCAAAAGAAGCGACCGATTACATTAAGCGATTAGAAGAATTAGTGGGCGTGCCCGTGGATATTATTTCTACTGGCCCAGATCGTGTTGAGACTATTGTTCTACGTAACCCATTTTCTTAAACAGTATTTGTTATACAGAACGCGAACGTAGAAAAACCCGTAAGAAGACATTCTTACGGGTTTTTTATTAGCAGGTCGTTTCAACCGAAGTCTAATGGGCACCATCTGACTGCGTGGGCCGATACTTAGGAAGTTCGGCTAGCAATGATTTATCAAAAGGCGCAGCGCTAAAAAATTTAGGGTAGTAGAAGTCGCGCAGTGCTTGGTGATATGCGCGGACGCTGTTCTCGTAGTGGATGCTCGACTCTAAATCCGTCCTTGCAAGTTTTTGAAGCCACCGTTCCAATAGCGAAGGTGGTGCTAAGAGGCTTGTCCATGCGGCTAGGTGATCTCGTCGTTGGCGGCCATCGCGGTATGCGTTGGCCAGATCTTCGGTGCGTTGATCGCCTACTTGTTGGAATGCGTAATACCATGGCCATTCAAAAGAGCTCTCCACTGGCTGATAATTTGACCATTCGGGATGGCGTTCAAAGAAGGCATCCATGGTGGTTTCTCTTGGCAAGTCCCATGCGTCGTTTACTGTTTCTCTTTGCAATAATAAAATATCCGCACCGGATGGAACGGGTACTAGTTGGTCGATAGCTAGTCGTGCACCTGCTGGAACTATTACGGCGGTTGTTAGCCATGCTGAAACGAGCGTCATCAGTAGCGTTGCGCTCGATTTTTTCCAAGAGGCAACGTAAAAGCAAATAAGTGACCAGAAAGCGATATAGATAAATACAGCACAGGACGCGAGAAACAGTGTGCCTGGCGCAGTGCTCGCGATTAGGCCGCCAACGATAAGCGGTAGGGTGACGCATAAAAATACAGCGCTAGCGCGCAAGCTCATGCGCGTTAACCAAAAACGTAAAGTATTCGCTGTAGTTGATTCTAAAAGGTCGAGACGCCCGGCGGTTCGCTCGCTAGCTCTGAGGTCGTATAGCAGCATGATTAAAACCAACGGAATAACAAATGCGGCGAGGAAAGCAAAATCAAACCGACCGATCAGGGCTACGCTTGGGTTGGCGACATCTCGTTCGTAAATTTGGCCCTCTAACGCCAGCATCCGAATTCGATGCTTCCAGGGCTGTTGATCGCGCAGGCCCATAGCCGCAAAAGTAAAGTCTGACGGGGCATCGTAAGTCAGGTGGAAACTGTAGTACGCCGCGCTGCCCCAATCTTGTTGCTTTTTTAATTCGGCCCAGCGATCTTGTTGGTCGCTGATAACCAGTCTTTCTAGTGTGGCATTTTGTCGTGCTACTTCTGTTAACCCGAAGCTAATAGAAATTGTCGATAATGCAACAACGACGATGAGCCAGAACCACAGTGAACGATCACGAGCAGCAAATTTTGTTTCACGGATAAACGCATTTGAGCTCTTCATGGTTTTATCCTCCCACTCAGCCATAACAAGCTAATCAACGAGGTTGCTAACCAGGTTAACAGCCATTGTAGCGAGTAAGACGCGGTGGCCATGCGTTGAGAAACGTCTGCTGTTTCAAATTGATAGTCGTCGAGCACCTGCCAGTTAGACGCATCCACGCGCGCTCGACGTGACGATTCTTCATCCTTATTACGATTGATGTCTGCTTGATAAGAGAGCTTTTCAACATGGGCTTGGTTTAGGCCCTGCACAAAATCATAACGCACTGCTTCTGCTTCTCGTTGAAATCGGTGATAGTGTGCCAGATCGGTACCGGCGATTGAGCGAGACGCAAAGGCTATTGCTAAGACCGGCGTCAATATGCTGTACCGAGAAATCGTGGTGTCTTGCTGGGCCTCAATCTGCATGCGCTCTTCTGCATATTCGTTGAGAACTTTCGTCAGTTGTTCTTCGCCATCAAAAGCGACTATGCCGCGAAAGTTGATGGGCAGATCTTCAATGCGTTTTACATTGTATTGCTCTAGTAAGTCTGATCGCAGCGTTTGAAAAGCTGGATCGTTTTCGTTGTGGCCATCACCCAGCTTGCGTAAGTCATAAAGCATCGCAAGATCAGTTTCAATTTTTCCTGCCACAGGTGTAGAGCCGGTAGCGACATTTACTGCAACCGACGGCAATACTAGGGCAAAACCAAACCAAGCCGCTGTTAATGTGGCCAATGTTGCTGAACGTTGAGTCAATACGATCGATGCGATTAGTGTTATGAAAACCCAAAGCGCTAGATAGGAAAAATACGCAGCAAAGAGAATCAGGAGAGCGAAAAAATCTTCACCATTAGCCAGGGCTATGGAAGTGCCAATAATGAGTGGGATTAGCAGTAATAAAGAAAGTGAAAGTAACGCTAGGGCTTTTCCAGCCATGATTTTATGGCCGCTGATGCTAATTGCCAGTAGAGAGACCAGTTGGCCGGATTCGCGCTCTCGTGCAATATCGCTATGTCCCAATAAAATGATGATAATTGGGGCAAATATTTGATAAACCAACGCAGGCGATAGCCAAGCCAGACCGCCAAAATTTGCGCTTGCAGCTGACTCCGCGAACATCACTGTATTTTGACGATGGCCTTCGAGAAAGATTGATTGCCCTGTTACGGTATCAAGCCCAGGGTCAAACATCGCGAGTGGAGCGGGCGCCCGAAAAAGATAGTGGCCATAATGCACCATGCGATGCGGGTGGCGATCAGGTTGCGATAAAAATGTTTGTTCGGCTTCGGTTTGTTGGTGGGTGCGCGTATGGGTTTCTGCTTCCATACGCACCGCAGTGATCAGACTAGTGACTAGCACGAATACTAAAAATATTCCCGCAGCGCCAAGGGCAAGCTGCGAGCGAAACCAATATCGCCATTCGTCAGCGGCTATATGTAGAATTTGATTCATAAAGATTAGGCCGGAACGGATTGTTGCGATTGGTTAGGTGTGCCAGTAAACGCTTTGTGAACCTTTTCGGTATCGATACGGTCACCGTCAGCAGAAAATTCGCCGACTAAGGCACCGTTTCGCAGCAAGCCGATTTTATCGGCGACTTGGCATGCCCCATATACATCGTGAGTCACCATTAAAATAGTTTTTCCGCTGTCAGCTAGGCTACGAACAATGTGATGCAATTCATCAATGGCACTGGGATCTAAACCTGATGTGGGTTCATCTAATAGCAGGATGTCGGTGTTGCGCAATATTGCCAATGCAATTGCGACTTTTTGACGCATACCTTTTGAATAATCTCGCAATGGATTTTGTCTCGATTGACTAGCCAGCGACACGCGATCCAGTGCGTTGTCTATATCCTGATGTTTCGCTTCGCTACCGGCTAGTTGCAAAAAGTAGGTTATGTTTTCGTAAGCGTTGAGGTGCTCATACAACGACGCCGATTCCGGTAGATACGCAATGGCTTTGCGTGTGCTCGCTAAATGTGTGTGAACATCTTTCCCATCAACCCGAATATAGCCGCCGCTGGGTTGGATAAAGCCCAGAAAACTTAGCAAGGTGGTCGACTTGCCAGCGCCATTACCTCCCAATAGCGCGTAGACTTGCCCGGCATTGACGGAAAAAGAAATACCGCGCAGGACTTCCTTTCCTGTGCGGGAGACATGTAATGATTCGGTTTGTAGTTTCATGTTTAATAATCGATGCGTTTCAATGTAAGACGACTTAGAATTTAAACGTGGCAGAAACGCGCCCATTGATTGGCGTTCCTGGTTGTACCCACACCGAGGCATAGGAGTTGGTGTAGTACTCCTCATCAAATAGATTGTTAACTTCTACCCGCAGTTCAGCGAAATCTGAGATGGCGTAGTTAGCCGCAACTTGCACAGTGGTGTAGCTAGGTAATCTAAAACGTGGATAGCCAAATTCGCCACTGCGATCATCGACGTACAGCACACCGCCGATAAATGTTAATGGGTTGCCCGCTAGTTCAACTCGTTGAGTCAATTGTAGGCTGGCTTGGTGTTCAGGAATGTTCAGCAGATCAGAGCCTGCGGGAATATCACGGTACGAAATTGCATCCCTGTAATCGTTTTTAGTCTCGGCATCAATAAACGTATACGAAAACCACAAACTCAGGTTGTTGGTTAGGTTACCGGTCAGGTCTAACTCAAGTCCCTGGCTTCCTGCTTCACCGATCGCGGTGGGCTCGTATGCGTCGTCCAGTGTGGCAACGTTAGATTGTTCAACATCGAAAATGGCGAAGGTGCCTTCTAGCGCACCGTCATTGAGCGAAAACTTTAAACCAACTTCGGCAGATTTTGATAGGTTGGGATCCAAACCGTTTTCGTCTGTCGCACCTGACAGCGGACGAAAATTTTCACCGTAAGCCGCGTAAAAGGATAGCGAGTCGGTTGCTTTGTACACTACGCCAAATTGCGGACTCACTTGAGTCTCTGAATAGTTTGATTTTCTCTGTGGATGGTCGGGAGCTCTTTGTCTGTCTATTAGCTCTTGGTCGTAATCGTCGAAGCGTACGCCTAATCGTATATCCAAGTTGTTGGTTAAACTGATTTGGTCTTGTATATAAAACCCAATAGTTTCTTGTGTTTCAACTCTGTTAATTTGTACGCTGGGGTCGAGCGAAGATATTGGGGAGTTACCATAGACTGGATTATAAATATTGATAATTTGAGGAGTATCGCGATCCCGGCGAGCAAGTTGATCATTCTCAAACTCATCAACATCGAGCCCAGCAATAACACGGTGATTAAGGGCTCCTGTATCAAAACTCCCGCTGATTTCAGCGCGGAATACTTGGTAGGTGGCATCATAGTCGCGATAGCGCGTAAAGCGATTGTAATCGCCATTTGGATCTGGAGCTGCAAAGCCATTTTCTGATGCATAGCCTTCAAGCGAAGTATCACGGTAGTTGAAGCCAACTAGGCCCACCCAGTTACCATCAAAATCGTGTTGATATTCTACTTGATGACCAAGTACATCGGTTTCTATTGGCCCATAGCTCGGCTCGCCAAGAAAACGGCTTTCAGGAATAACACCTAATTTATCATCGATAGCAATAACACCACGATCGAATGGGATTTCTTGGTCACTGAATTCCATTTCATAAACCAACTGGCTTTGATCATTAAATCGTACGGCAACCGATGGGCTTAGCCCGTATTTAGTCGTTTCAACGGTATCGCGAAAACTTTCTGCATCTTCGTAAAAGCCGACCAAGCGAAAAGCGACGGCGTCAGAGATAGCGCTATCCCAATCGACATCGCCGCGGTAAGTATCAAAACTACCCGCAGAGACTCTTACTTCTGTGTGGTTCTCAAAGGTTGGGCGCTTAGTGGCAAGATTGATCGTGCCGCCAGGTTCGCCGCGGCCGTACAGCGCTGCGCGAGGACCTTTCAGCACTTCGACCGATTCGATGCCGGAGAGGTCACGTGGCCCGCCAAAACCTCGACCTGCGTTAAACCCATTCACTAGATAATTACTGGGAAGATTTTCGTCGCCGATAAATCCTCGAACCGCAAAGCTGTTCCACAGCCCACCGAAGTTATTTTGGCGAGCGACTGATGATGAAAGATCTAACGCCTGGTTCAGGTCGATGGCTCCTGCATTGCGTAGAATTTCCGAGTCAAGCGTCAGTTCCGATTGAGGTGTTTCTAGTGTGGTGAATTGACCCCGGTACGCTTGTCGTGTGCCCGTGATGACAATGGTTTCTATTTCAGCGCTTTTTGCTTCACTGGTTTGGCTGAACGCAGAATTGAATGGGAATGTGCAGGATAAAAGTACTGCTACGTACAGCACGTTTGTCGACGCGTAGGGGGTTCTCACAGTTGGCTCCTAATAATTGGGTTGGATGCGTTACGGTGTCATTTGCTGCTGATTAGCTGGATAGATCACCATAAAGATACAATATATCATAACTATTATGGCGCACGTTTGTCTATGAGGACTTTGGTGAAGTTAGAGGTTCGCGTAGAAGCTAGGCCTGCAGAGCCGAAAGCTTGCTTGATTGTTTGCGGGGTAAAGTTAGTGTCAGGAGGGTAGGGGAAGAAAAAGTCTTGGGGGTTATCTAACGGCTGAACCGCTCGAGTACCATTTGGTTTACGGGAATGCCCCAGCCGAGGGAATGTTCAAAATGTTCAACGTTAACTGAAAAGTTGCTGTCAAACATTGTGGGGGTTGAGCAGACATCCTCTGCTAATAATAAACTACCAAAAGCACCTTCGTGGTAAATAAGATCGCCTGCGCAGGCCGCAAAAATTTGTCCGGCGTTTGTAATCAACGAGCTTTCCCCGACATTAGCTCCCAGCTGGCAAATAATGCCTGCTTCGCTGGCGATGCGATGAGTTTCTAAAGCAGCCAGCAGGCCACCAATTTTTGAAATTTTGATATTGATAATATCAACCGCCTCGGCGTCGATCAGGGCTTTGGCGTCGGCGACGGAACAAATCGACTCATCAAGGACTAACAGACATTGGCTATCTCGATGTAGCTGCTGGCGATATGTTGTTAGTGCTGCAAGATCTTGTGCTGACACTGCGCCCGTTAAAAACGGTTGTTCTATAGCGTCGATTGAAAATTGGTGTATTACGTCAATGACGTCTCGCATAGCGACTGACTGCCAAGCACCATTCGCATCAAGCCGTATTGTTGCATCGGGGTAAAAGCGTCGAGTGGCTGCTAATTGCTCTTTGACGCGCGCTATATCTTTACCTACTTTTAGCTTGATATCTTTGGGTCTGAGTTGAGCTTGAAGTGAAAATAACCGTTCAAGCTGTTGTGGCGACTCGTCGGAAATTACGGCACTGTATTGTAGGTTTTGTTTTTTTAATTGGCCGGTAAATTTGCAGATGGTATCTCCGGTGGAGCGGCTCCAGGCATCGAGCAGCGCTAACTCTAGCGCAGCCAATGCGCATCGCTCACGAGGAAACGCGCGTTCAAAGGAAGCACAGTGCGCTCGCAAAGCGTCAAAGCTATCGAGGGCTTGGCCTTCAAGCTGGGGACGCCAGGCTAAAAGTGCAGCCGTGCTGGATGCGAGAGTTTCGCCAGAGACGTAATCTCGAGGTAGCGCTTCTCCCCAGCCGACGCAATCAGATTCCCCTGATACATCAATGCGTAGAAATAGAGATTGGGAACCTTTTCGTTCAATCAAAGCGTGTTTGAAGGAAGCGCGCAGCGGTAGGTTAACTTGAAAAATGCTGACGCGCTTAACGAACATATTCTGGTCGCGAGGAGCGCCTCGGGCGCAAACGTCGCCAAGCGAAATGCAGTAAATTCTTGATACTCATGGGGCAAACTAAGAGTAGCCCATCGCCTTCTGCATGTCCGGCGTTACGTTCAGCGTAAAAGCGAATGAATGGATTCGAGAAATCTCGCTCGGTAATGACGACAGATTTATCCGTTAGCAACCGGAATGGCTTGTGCACAGTGCACGTCTCTTCTTGAAAGCTGTCGGTGTAGTATCGTTTTCCAATCGCCAACATCAGTGAGTGTATTGCGGGTGGTGTAGCAAACAATGGGCTTGGATAATATTCTGCGAGGTTGTTTGCCATCACTAGGTATGGCTTGTACGACAGTGCATCCGTCCAAAAGTAGGCTGTTTTAAACGGGTGGCTTACTTTGCTGTGAAGCATTAGCCGAATGACTGTACGTTGTACAAGTAGACGACCGCGGTATTCTGGAAGAATATATACCTGCCCAAAATATAATGTCGGTACGGTCTTCCCTTTATCGAGAGGAAGCTCTTGAAAACGAATGCCGATACAGCCTACTAGGCGCTCTGTTCGTTTATCCCAACATAGTGCTACTTTGTCTAATTGCTGATGGCGTGAGCTGAATTGTTCAAAATCAATAGCGTGCGCATCTTTGTAGAGTTCCCACAACTGCTGGTTGAGTGTTGGGTCAATCTCTGATGTGTTGATGATTTGGATACGCGTTGTCACGACCTATACCTAAAAATTAGCCACGCATACGATTGGTCTGCTGCGATATTTCAGAATGCATGTCGTGCGTTGAAGGTGTGGGCGGCATTGTATCGCAACTGGCGGTAGATCAATATCGTAATCATGCGGTAAGAGAAAATGGGTCGTAGTGCATATGCCGGATGAAATGGTGCGGGAATCTTGGCGGGTTCAGCGCTATTTGATTTCAAGTCGAGGTCGACGCGTGATGCCCAGTTCTTGATAAACGAGACGTAAATAACGCGCGCCTTCTGCAAAAGAGACATTGTGATGAGTATGGCGTGTCACATTAAGTGCGTTGAGGTTTATATATTTTTCGATCTGAATGCCGTGAGATTCCAAACAACGTTTGGCGCAACTCGTATCGCACCCCTCTATGACGTAAACAGGCCTATCAGTTTTTGCTTTATCGATAACTGATTCAATGCTCGCCCCTATACTTGAAAGGCTTAGCATTTCTACATAACCCAAATTATGTAAGGTAATGGCAATATCGTTGCTCACTTGCGCCAAATCCGATGGCCCGCTGCATGCGAACATAATCGGTAGTACGCCTCGTTTTTTAAAAGGAATAACTTTCGACATGGAGCTGACCGTCACTGAGTAGATGTGATCTGCCATTTTGACGGAACGGGTTATTTTTGAATTGATGTAGATCAGCCCGACGCAGTATCTGTCTGTCCTGTTTTGGGCAGTTTGTCGCAGAAATTATTGTTTTGAGCCAACTTGGTACCGAGCATAAAAAAAGCCCATCAAGATGATGGGCACTAAAAGCTAGATTTGAGAAGTGAAGTCACGAGTATGAACGATTCATCCTCGAGGGGGGAGTTGAGCGATTAGGCTTTAAACGTCGAAGCCTGACCACCCAAATTCAAGTCTTCGTAGGCAACCCAGCCTAACAAAGTAAAATAAAGTGCAAATGCTGTAGCGACTAACATGGTAAATCCCTCCTGTGCTGCTGTCGTTTCGTCTTGCTTGAGTGTAAATATAGGGGTTGGTGTGATATGTTTCAAATGGTAGAAAATCATCTTAACAGTGAATAAAATTCATATCATGGCGGTGTTGGTACGCTGTTTGACTTACCGATTCAGGTGAGCGTTTTTAGCCCCTCAAAACAAGACTTCCTTACGGTGTGATGTTTTAACTAAGAGCCGGTTTCAGTGTGTACTCAAAGGCAAGAGAGAGCTGATATAAAATAATGGGCAAAAAAAAGCCCGACGGGGAGTCGGGCAAATGAAGCTAGAAGTGATAAAACAAAGAGGAGATTGACTGACTCATTCTCACGGGGGTTTGCTTGGGCTTAAGCCTTGAGTGAAAACTCGCTTGAACCCATGCGTAAATCTTCCCAAGCGACTACCGCTAATAGAACTGCGTAAACGCTAAAGGTAATTAAGCTAAACATGATACTTACTCCGCCCTGAGGGCAAATGGTGTTGCTGTTCAATTGCTAGTAAAGATACGCTCCGGGGTGATATGTTTCAAATGGTAGAAAGTCATCTTAACAATGAAACAGATTCATACCATGACGTGGCTGGTTATTGTGACACGAGAATTTTCATAAATTGTCTCTACCCCCATTGCTTTAATCGGCTGTAGCGCTGCTTGGCGGCCGTGCGAGAGGGTTTTTACTGAGTTTTGATAGTCTTTTTGTGGCATCACTGTAAAATAATCATGACTTCAATTCATATATTAGATGCCAATGGATTTACGACAGTTAGCCCGTATAGATCTCAATTTATTGGTTGCACTCCAGGTTTTAATTGAAGAGTGTAATGTCTCCAAGGCAGCCGATAGGTTGTTTATCACTCAGTCCGCGATGAGTAAAACGCTCGGCCGCTTGCGTGACTTATTCGGTGATCCTCTGTTTACTCGCAGTAGTCATGGCATGGTGCCAACGCCTCGTGCAGCGGAGATACAAAACGAGCTGACCGCTATCTTGCAGAGTGTGCAGGGGTTGGTTGTCGAACAACAATTTGATCCTTGGACCTACAGCGGTGAGATCAAAGTCGCGATTCCGGAATACGTTGGTATGGTGGTGTTGCCAACGTTGATTGAAGAGCTGCAACACGAAGCGCCCAACATCAAAATTGTCTCGATCACTCGTATCGAGCATCAATTGGAGCGCCTGGCGGTTGGCGATTTAGACATCGCCATTCATGTAAAACATTCTCAGTATCCCTCCGATTTTACGCTTGATCCTATCGCAAGCCTGCCACCGGTATTGCTGGTGCGGCAGGCGCACCCATTGCGAGCAGCGAAAAAAGAAATTAGTCACTGGCAGGAGCTACTGGACATCGTGCAGCGCTATCCCCAGGTCGGCTTGTATGTCCCCGATCTTGATGAGTTAGAAATGGGACAGCTGGGGCGACCACAGCAAGCGCAAGTCGTGTTTGAAACGTCACACATGTTTTCTGCTATCGAAGTCGTTAGGCGAACTAATTGCGTTTTGTTTGGGCCGCCGTTTATCACTCGTCATCCGGCACTGGGTGTCGGTTTGGCAGCCATAAAGCTCCCAGTACAAGAAGAAAGTTATATCCATTATGTGATGGTGACTCATCGGCGTGTTGAGTCGTCTGCGCCTCACCAATATATCAGACAAAAAATACTGTCTATTGTGCGTCGGCTGGAGCAGCAGGAGCAAAGTGGAGACCCCTATAGCGATTATCGGACAGACCGCCAGATTGGATTCTATGGCAGAGGGCGGCGGAGAGATTCGAATACCGATTGATACACGGTGTAGGGAGAAGCGTTAACAGGGCAAGGCTATTTGAATACGTGCGCCACCATCGGGTGATGAGGCTATATCAAGGCTGCCGCCGTAGCTACTGATGATATCAACACAAACGGATAAGCCAATGCCTTGACCTGTAGTGGCAGTATCTGCTCGTGCTCCGCGTTGCAAAATTGCGTGCTGTTGTGTTTGAGATATTCCGTTACCGTTATCATCGATATACACGGTTAGCATGGATTGCTCTTGTTCTGCGTGGATTGATATTTTTGTGGCGCCATATTTAAATGCGTTCTCAAGCACATTCCCTAATACTTCAAATATATCTCGCTCGTCGCACTGCCAGCCCATTTCAGGTGTCAGTAACATTTCAATGTTGGCGTCTCTGTCTCGGTAAACCTTCTTTAATGAGTCGATAATACGAGCGGCGATGGGCGCTATAATCGTAGTTCGTTGTGAAAGTGACTGTTGAGCGCTCGTCGCGCGCTTGAGTTGATGACCGACAATTTGGTTCATTCTATCGAGTTGTTCGCGTAGCGTGTTCGTGGAGTCAGTCTGTAGCGCTTCGTTCTCATCGAGAATGGTATTTTGCATAACGGCGAGAGGAGTTTTCAAACTGTGGGCAAGGTCTGCGAGGGTGTTGCTGTAACGCTGACGCTGTTGTTGTTCGCTTTGTAACAGGTTATTGAGGTTTTCTGTTAACGGGCCAATTTCTCTTGGGTACTGCCCCTGTAGCTTTGATTTCTCGCCAGTCTTTATCGAATCTATATCACGCGTTATGGCACGTAGTGGGGCCATGCCAATGCGCAATATAATGAGCTGGGCGACTAGCAAACTGATCGTTAAAAATAACAGCCATTGCCAGAGTTGTTTTCGATAGCTTGAGAGTGCGGCGATGTATTCATTTTGTGAGTGGGCGACAATAAATCGTAAAGGTAATGTTGAGTCTTCCTGATCACCTATTTCCCACTCAATATCGCGCAAGGAAAAAAATAACGCTTCGTCTTGGGCGATTTTCTCTGAAAAAAACGAAAGGCCCGGTGTTATTTCAGTCTCAGAAAAGGTTGAGCTGTTGATTGTGCCGAGTAGGTTGGAGGAGGCAGATCGCCAAATTACTTGATTGTTTTGATCCAGGATGAATCCGTACAAACCAGAGTTTTGTTGGCCAAAGCGTGGTTCGGTTAATTGATCTGGCATCCATAGGTTGCCTTCAATAATTTCAGCTGCGGCAAGTATTAGGTAAAAGTGGCTGGTAAGTCGCGCCTCTTCACTGGCGCGCTGACTTTTTTTAAACGCGCTCTCCAGTGCAAAACCCGCAATGCCTAACAGTACAGGTAGTAGCAGTAAAGACGTTAATAGGAGTCTGGCTCGTAGCGATAAGATCATTGGTCGGCGGGTTGGGTGAGCGTAAATCGATAACCTTGGCCTCGCACAGTAGCGATAGGTTTTCGTATGCCGTTTGGATCGAGCTTTTTGCGTAATCTGCCTACAAATACTTCAATAACATTGCTATCTCGGTCGTAGTCTTGGTCGTACAAGTGTTCGGTGAGCTCGCTTTTAGAGACTACTTTTCCCGCATTATGAATCAAATATTCTAACGTGTTGTACTCATAGCTGGTGAGTTCAAGTGGGGTGTCGTTTACGCAGACCAACTTGGCCGATGTATCTACACTAATATCGTCGAAACGAAATACTGGTGTGGCTTGTCCGGCTGAGCGACGCAATAGCGCATTCAATCGAGCTTTCAATTCCTCTGGATGGATCGGCTTGACGAGGTAATCATCGGCACCTGCTTCTAACCCTTCGACTTTGTCCTGCCAGGCATCGCGTGCGGTAAGTATTAAAATAGGGTAATTATAATTCTCGTTGCGTAACTGTTTAATGAGGCTTACACCATCCAGCTTTGGTAAGCCTAGATCAATAATGGCTAAGTCGTACTCATATTCGCTGCCATAGTAGAGCCCTTCACTGCCATCACTGGCGGTATCTACGGTGTACTTTGCGTCGCGCAGCGTTTCAGCAAGTTGTTGCTGTAAGGTTGGTTCATCTTCAACGATTAAAATGCGCATGCTGTTGTTCTTTAGAGCCGAAATGAATGTAAGCGTTTATCGCCCGTTTACGGTAACCGTTTTTACTCTTCCATCCTTGAGTAACAATTTTACCTTGTATTGAACTCCGCGATTAGTTTCAACTCTGCTAACTTTGACAACCTTGCCTCCATGGCGAGCCTGTGCAATTTTGGCGGCGTCCGCAGCGTTGGACGCTGCCTGACGTTTTGGTGTCAGAAAACCTGCCTTTTGAATCACGGTTTGTCGATTTTCGTAAGTAGTGATCACTGCGCTGGCCGGCACGCACAAACTCATCGTCGCGAGGGCGAACGCGAAAGCTAGGGCATATCGTTGTATGCGTGCGAAAGGTTTTGTTGCTAGTCGTTGAGTCATATTCGGTGCCGGTTTAGTGCTAAGTCTTCGTTGGGAGCCGAGGTGGGGTACCTCGCTGTTTGCATAACGTGGCTCATTCTGGCTGTTAATGGCGTCATGTTTAAGTGTAACCGGCCGTACATGTCTTGCGAAAGTACTCTGGGCACTTCCGTGTGCCTAGAGTATATCCATCATGTGGGGTATCGCTACAAAGGTTGTCTCAGTAGGTGCTGCTACGGTAATGCTTGCCGTGATAGTGCTTGGTTTTATGATGCTTCCCTTTGTGATGTTTACGGTTGGTCAGCTCGCAGTCTACTTCGATTCTCTTTCCGGGATGATGCGAGGTGCGAGTGAAATAGCTATGCCCTCGGTATTTATAATGTACGTCGTACGCGATGATCTCTTTATGGCGGACTTCATGATATTGAGTTTCACAGCGTTGAATATCCTCAGTGATCGTGCCATGACGAGACTTGCGAGCAATGTCCTTTCCGATGGTCGCACCAATGACTGCGCCGGCAATAGTGCCGACACGCGTATGGTGGTCGTTGTGACCCACATCTCGGCCGATATGGTTGCCAATTGCGGCACCAATAACGCCTGCAACTAATGGCGCTGCATCACGAGAGTGTCGTGGTCGAGAGACGGTTTCTGTCCAACAGGTTTCTTTAGGGATTGTTTCAGTGACAAATTGGTACACTGGCTCCGCTGACACTACTCTCGCGTAACGGGGATGGGGGTTATGCTCGTAATGGTGGCGGTGGTTGTGGTGTTCGTTGTGGTGCTTGTTTCCCGCGATGCTTGCTACACTCGTCGTGCTTAACGCGGTGACGAGTGCCGCGGATAACGCCAATCGTGTTGTAATACTAGTGCCTGTTTTCATAGTGATTCCCATTCTGCTAGTGTGGAAAATGTTGCCTTGTCGATATCTGTGTCTGACTGTGGATACAGGTTACGGCGCGAACCCTGAATGAATCCTGAAGAATTAAACCGATAGAGAGTGTGTACGTGTCTAATCTTGATAACTCTAGTGGCGCAGCAGCGGATATCACGCTGCCATTATTTCCGCTTAAGGTGTTTTTGTTTCAGGGGATACCCTTAAAACTGCAGATCTTTGAGCGCCGCTATCTAGATATGGTTAGTCGCCAACTAAAAGCCAATGAGGGCTTTGGTATTGTGCCAATTGCCAAGGGGGAAGAGGTTGGGCGACCTCCGGAGATCTATCCACTCGGCGTTGAAGTCATCGTGACGGACTGGGATCAGCGGCCCAATGGCTTGCTTCAGCTAGATGTAATGGGGCATCGCCGTTTTGAGGTGCTGGATAGCGAGACTCAAGATGATGGACTGATGGTGGGTCGTATTGGCTATTTATCTCACGATGAGGAAATTCCACTTGATGAAGAATATCAAGGTTTGGTGGATTTAGTTGAAACCCTAAAAGAGCACCCCCACAACGAAAGCCTCGGTTTGCCAGGGGTTGCCACAACGGCAGATTTGGCAAACCAGTTAGCCTATTTGCTGCCGCTATCGGAGGCTGAGAAGCGGCGTACGTTTTTATGCAACGACGTCGGCTTAAGGCTCGAATACTTGGCCGGGCTAGTCACAGAGCTTTCCAAAAGTTAGCCGAAATCTCGGTAATTTCGGGTAATTCTTGATAAGTGCGTCTGCGGGTCACGCGTTTTCTCGGCAAAGGCGATATAATGCAGGGCATTGAGTAGCACACTAGGTACTTTTGGTGTGTAACTCTGTCCCTTTTGAGTTGAAAGAAAAGAATATTTGCTAATGAGTGATACCAAATCGTACATGCAGGCATTAGGTAAACAGGCGCGCGAAGCCGCTCGCCTTGTTGCTGCTGCTAGCACTGGCCAAAAAAATCTTGCGCTAACTGCCGCGGCAGACGCGTTGGAAAAATCTCGCGCGGATATTTTGAGCGCGAACCAAAAAGATATGGCGGCCGGTAAAGATAAAGGTCTAGATGCGGCCATGCTTGACCGCCTCGAGTTAACGCCGGCGCGAATCGATGGCATGATCGCAGGCTTGCAGCAGGTGGCTGGTCTGAATGATCCCTGTGGTGAAGTGACAGGTCTAACCTACCGCCCAAGTGGTATTCAAGTAGGTAAGATGCGCGTGCCGCTTGGCGTTATTGGTATCATTTATGAGTCTCGCCCTAATGTCACTATCGATGCCGCATCGTTATGTTTGAAATCCGGCAATGCCACCATTTTGCGTGGCGGCAGCGAAGCACTGCACTCGAACCAGGCCATTGCGGAGTGTATCGCTGAGGGCTTGAGGGTCGCGGGTTTACCAGAAAGCGTGGTGCAAGTGGTCAATACGACTGATCGTGAAGCAGTGGGTGAGCTGATTACGATGCAAGATTATGTCGATGTCATCGTACCTCGTGGTGGTAAAGGCTTGATCGAGCGAATTGCCAATAATGCGACAGTGCCTGTGATCAAGCACTTGGATGGTATCTGTCATGTTTATATCGATGACGATGCCGACATGGATAAAGCCTTTAATGTCGCGCTTAATGCAAAAACTCGCCGTTACGGCATTTGTGGTGCCATGGAAACCTTGCTCGTTTCGGTCAAGGCAGCACCCCGTGTTTTGCCTCGTTTGGCCGAAGCTTATGCCGAAAAAGGCGTTGAGTTGCGCGGCTGCGAGAAAACACTGAGCCTGATTTCTGGAGCGGCCGCCGCGACCGAAGAGGACTGGGCTACCGAATACTTGGCACCGATTTTATCAATCCGTATCGTTGACGATGTCGACCAGGCTATGGAGCATATTGCTACGTATGGCTCTGGCCATACTGATTCCATCATTACTGAAAACTTAACGACCTCTCGACGTTTTGTCGCACAGGTGGATTCCAGCTCTGTAATGGTCAACGCGTCTACCCAATTCGCCGATGGCTTTGAGTATGGCCTTGGTGCCGAAATTGGAATCTCTACGAACAAACTCCACGCTCGCGGCCCTGTCGGTCTGGAGGGGCTAACAACACAAAAATGGGTCGTCTATGGCGATGGGCATATTCGCCCTTGAGATTGTCAAACGTGTTTTCGCTGTGCGGCACCTCACTACGGTGCCGTGCGGACTTGTCTCCTCTAGGTTAACTACGGTGTTTACGTTCTTCCGCTTTTCATGTGCGCAGAGGCTCTCTTGCTGTCAGGTGGTGTCCGAGTGAAGCGCGTCGCAATGTTTGGTGGCACATTCGATCCTGTGCATCGTGGACATATCCAAATGGCCACTGAGTTAAAGGCGTATTTTCGGCTTGATGAAATGCGCTTGGTGCCCTGCCACATCCCTCCGCATCGGCCGCAGCCAATCGCGAACGTCAATCAGCGCTTAGAGATGCTGAGCCTGGCCGTTGAGGATCATCCGGATCTCACGATAGATACCGTGGAGCTGGATAGCCCGGACACCTCTTATTCTCTCAACACATTGAAGGTGTTGCGCGAGGAGCTAGGCAATGACGTATCGTTAAGCATCGGTATGGGGATGGACTCCTTAGCGAGTTTGGCCTCATGGCATCGCTGGCGAGAGCTGCTCAACTTTGGTCACATCGTTGTTGCCGCGCGCCCTGGTTATCAGCTGCCTGAATCCGGCGAGCTTATTGATTTTATAGAGGCACACCGCGGAGAGGCTATCGATGTGCAACAGCAGGCAAAAGGGAAGGTCGTCTTGGCTGAGCTGAGTCTAGTCAATATCTCCTCCACAGTGGTGCGTGAAGCCCTACTGCAAAATGAAAATGTCTCTAGTTTACTGCCTCAAAAGGTAAGTGAATATTTACACACTAATGCGATATACACCCCCAACTCACTCCAGAAAACACAAAAGGTAAGCTTTAATGGCTGAGCAGTTTAACGAAGTAATCATCCAGGCTCTTGAAGACCTCAAAGGCAAAGACATTGTCTCAATTGATGTCAGTGAACTCAGCGATGTCATGGACACGTTGATTATTGTCAGTGGTACATCTAGCCGTCATGTAAAGTCATTGGTCGACAACGTAATAGATGAGATGAAGCAGATTGGTGAGAGGCCTCTGGGCATGGAAGGTAAAGAAGGCGGTGAGTGGGTGCTCGTTGATTATGGGGTGACGGTGGTTCATGCAATGTTGCCGCAAACGCGTGAATTTTATGAGTTGGAAAAACTCTGGTCACTCGAGCCAGAAAATCGCACGCAACAAACTGATACTGAATAACCTAGCGTCTCGCATAAAAAATCATGAAGATTACGGTGTTGGCCATCGGCACAAAAATGCCGGGTTGGGTGCAAGAGGGTAGTGGTGAATATCTCAAGCGTCTGCCACGAGATTGCATGCTTGAGTTTCGTGAATTGCCGCTAACTAATCGCGGTAAAAATACTAATACGGCTCAAGCTATCGAAAAAGAATCGCAGCAGTTGCTCGATGCGATCGATGATAGAGCGTGGGTTATCGCGTTAGATTCTCGTGGCAAGCAGTGGAGTACTGAGCAGCTTTCCGGTCAAATGGAAAACTGGCGAATGGACGGCAAATCAGTTGTGTTATTGATTGGTGGTCCAGACGGTTTGTCTCAAGCCTGCTTAACGCGCGCAAATCAGGTGTGGTCGCTGTCTGCGTTAACCTTGCCTCATCCTCTCGTGAGAGTGTTATTGGCGGAACAAATTTATCGAGCGTGGACGATTTTAAATAATCACCCGTACCACAAATAAATAAACATCGGGTGTTTTGCGAAAAGTATCCAAAAAAACATAATTTGCCAGCTAAATGCCTGAATTTATGGGTGTTTTTGCTGTCCTATCTGTTCTAGACTAGATTGATAATTAAACAGCTACCGATTACGACAGTATGTCCGATCATCTCCATCTAAAAGATCACAGTCGCGAAGCGCGGATATTTTTCCATCGTGCTGTGGTGATGGGGTTGTTGGTGGTTTCACTTGCGGGTGTGTTGATCTATCGGTACTACAACTTGCAGGTTGTCCAGCACGAGGATTATGTTACCGAATCCGACCGCAACCGCATTCACGTTAAACCTATCCCTCCTACTCGAGGTCTCATTTTTGATCGCAACGGTGTCTTGCTGGCCGACAACCGTCCCAGCTTCACGTTGTCATTAATCAAAGAGCGAATAAAAGATTTGCCTGAAACCTTGGCAATTATTAGTGACCTGGTTGATGTTTCCGAGAGTGATTTAGAAAAATTTGAGAAGAATCTTTCCCAGTACCGACGACCATTTGAGGCCGTACCACTGCGTTACCAGCTCACCGAAGTCGAAATGGCTAAATTGGCTGCCAATGAATATCGCTTAGAGGGTGTTGAAGTGGAGGCCCAGTTGGTACGTTATTATCCTTTGGGTGAACTGTTTGCTCATTCGGTTGGGTATGTTGGTCGTATCAATGATCGTGAAGTAGCAAGTTTTGATGAAGAACAAAAGCAGCGTTATAGCGGCACTTACTCAATTGGCAAAATTGGTTTGGAGAAGCAATATGAGTCACGATTGCTGGGTGAGGTGGGGTACCAGCATGTCGAGACCAATGCGCGGGGGCGTGTTCTAAAAGAATTGGAGCGTGAAGATCCACAACCCGGCGAAGATTTGCATTTATTTGTTGATGCAGACGTGCAAAAAGCGGCAGTTGATGCGCTGGCAGGTTATCGGGGGGCGGTGGTCGCAGTCGATGTTCGAAATGGTGGCGTTATCGCTATGGCATCGACGCCGAGTTTTGATCCCAATCTATTTGTGACGGGCATTAGCTTCAAAGACTATGCGGCGCTACGCGAATCCAAAGACATTCCATTGTTCGATCGAACTATTCAAGGACAGTACCCGCCAGGCTCCACCCTAAAACCGATGATAGGCCTAGGTGGCTTGCACACCGGGATTATCTCTTCGAAATATACCATCAATGATATTGGCTATTTTCAGCTGCCCGGAGAAGAGCGACGCTACCGCGACCACATCAGTTGGGGGCACGGTAAAAATGTTGATTTAGAAACAGCGATAATAGAGTCGTGCAACACCTATTACTATGATCTTGCAAATCGCATGACCATTGATCGTATTCACGAGTTCGGGAGTCACTTCGGATTGGGGTATCGAACCGGTATTGATATTCCTAACGAAAAAACCGGAGCATGGCCGTCACGGCAGTGGAAGCGTGAGCGAATAGGTGTCAGTTGGTATCCGGGCGACAGTTTAAACGTTGGAGTGGGGCAGGGTTATGTGTTGGCAACGCCACTGCAGTTGTCGGTGATGGTCGCGACCATGGCATCGCGCGGAACCCGCTTTACGCCTCAGCTGGTGGACGAACAATGGGACCCGTTGAACGAAGGCGACTCACTGGCTCAAACCGACCCGGTGAGTCAACTCAATGTCAGCGACACGCACTGGGATTATGTGCAACTTGCTATGGAAAAAGTGATACACAGCCCTAAGGGAACGGCGCGGCGCATTAGTAAAGACATCGGGTACCGTATGGCTGGCAAAACAGGTACCGCACAAGTTATTAGTATTGCCCAAGATGAAAAGTACGATGAAGAAAATGTGGCCGAACGTCAGCGTGATCAGGCATTGTTTGTAGGCTATGCGCCAGCGGACGAGCCGCAAATTGCCATTGCGGTTGTGCTGGAAAACAGTGGCCACGGCGGCGAAAAATCTGCACCAATTGCACGTATCGTGCTCGATGAATATTTCGCGAGTGAAGCGCGGCGAAACGTCAAACATATCTCGGGGACGCCATAGTGGCCACGCAAGATTTTATTCGTCGTATGCCGGAAGCGAGTTACCACTTGCGACGCAGGAGCAGTTTGTCTCAGCGTTTGGGTATTGATGTTCCTTTACTGCTTCTGTTGTTAACACTCACCGCCTATGGGCTAACGGTGCTAATCAGCGCTAGCGATGACTCGCCAAGTTACATCAAGCGTCAGGTTACTTTTTTTGTTCTCGCATACGGCGTCATGTTTGCCATCGCTCAAGTTAAGTTGCACAGCTTGATGCGTTGGGCTCCTGTAATGTGGGGGCTTGGCGTGGCATTGTTGGTGGCTGTGATCTTTTTTGGGGTGGGTGCGAAAGGTGCGCAACGGTGGTTAAGCGTAGGAGGCTTTCGATTTCAGCCTTCAGAAATTATGAAAGTGATTTTGCCAATCACTATTGCTGCCTATTTCGCTCAGCGCTCACTGCCGCCAGGGATTAAGCATATATTTTGGAGTTTGGTATTGGTATTGGTGCCGACATTACTCATTTTGAAACAGCCAGATCTTGGAACCTCGCTGCTAATTGCCTCTTCAGGGTTGGTTGTTTTGTTTTTTGCGGGTATTCGCTGGAGGCTAATCTTTGGTGCTCTGGCTTTGTTGCTCGCTAGTATTTGGCCAATGTGGCACTTCGTTTTATTGGATTATCAAAAGCAACGGGTCCTCACATTATTCAGCCCGGAAAGTGATAAACTTGGCGCCGGCTGGAATATCATTCAATCTAAAACGGCCATTGGTTCTGGTGGGGTTCACGGGAAAGGGTGGCTGCAAGGCACACAATCGCATTTAGATTTTCTGCCGGAAAGTCATACCGATTTTATCATTGCGGTTCTTGCAGAAGAGTTTGGTTTAATGGGCGTGTTGCTGTTGATGGCCATTTACCTGTTAATTTTCTTGCGGGGAATGTATATCGCCATGAGCGCGCAAGATACGTTTAGTCGATTGTTGGCGGGTAGTATTACAGTGACATTTTTTGTCTATGTCTTTGTCAATATGGGAATGGTTGCAGGTTTACTGCCCGTTGTGGGGGTGCCTTTACCGCTCGTTAGCCACGGTGGTACTTCTTTGTTAACACTCATGATGGGGTTTGGTCTACTGATGGCTGTGAGTACTGAGCCGAAACGCGTCACGATGTAAGAAATTTAAGGGAATGTAGTATGGGGATCTTCAACAAAAAAATCGTTGCAAACGCTATGGCGCTGGCTAGTGTGTCACTGAGCGCGTTGGTTGCGGCTGATTATTCTCAGCATAATGAAATTAACAGCTTTATCGCAGAGATGACATCAGAGCATCAATTTGTTGAAGAGGATTTGCGCCAACTGTTTACGCAGGTTGAGAAAAAACAGTCTATTTTAGATGCTATTGCGCGTCCGGCAGAAAAAACACTGACCTGGGGAGAGTATCGAGACATATTCATTGAAGAACGGCGCATAAATAATGGTGTGAAGTTTTGGCAAAAACATGCGGGTACGTTAGCGCGTGCCGAACAAGAGCTGGGTGTGGCACCTCAAGTCGTCGTGGCGATACTGGGCGTGGAGACTCGTTATGGCACATATACCGGGAACTACCGTGTAATCGATGCGTTATCGACGCTGGGCTTTGATTACCCCCCGCGGTCTAAGTTCTTCCGTAAAGAGTTGGTAAACTTTATGTTGTTGAGCCGCGAGCAACAGCAAAGTCCATTAGAGCTGACGGGCTCCTATGCAGGTGCTATGGGCTATGGGCAATTCATGCCGTCGAGTTATCGCGCCTACGCCGTCGATTTTGATGCTGATGGCTTCACCGACATTTGGAACAATCCCGTTGATGCTATTGGTAGCGTTGCCAATTATTTTAAACGTCATGGCTGGCGAGCAGGTCAGCCCGTTGCGTCACGCGTGAAAGTGTCAGCGGCTTTCGATCAAAGTGCACTCACAAAGAAACTATCACTAACCCATAGCGTTACAGAGCTAGAGTCTCTTGGTTATACCGCTGTAAACCAAGTTGACGGAGAACTCGACGCGTTGGTTATGAAGCATCAGGGCGAGGCGGGGACCGAGTTTTGGATGGGGTTTAAGAATTTTGAAGTGATTACACGTTACAATCGTAGTCAATTGTATGCACTAGCGGTTTATCAATTGAGTGAAGAATTGCGTAAGCGATATGACAGTGCGAGTTCGTCTGCCTTAACACTTGACCTCACCGCGACCCAGGAGATGACGAAGTAATAATGAAAAATCATTTGCCCTTTCGATTTCTTCAAGCATCGCCGTTGCCGTTAATACGGCTAATCCTCGTCGCTGGTTTTTCTCTATTCGCCTTGACGGGTTGTATTAGTCTTGGCAAACAAGACATAAAAGATTCCGGTCCTCCCAAGCCTGTTGATGTGGCGCATGTTCCTGATGCTGTACCCAGAGTAGAGCCGCGTACCAGCGCAGGGAATAAAAGCCCGTACACAGTACTTGGGAAAACTTATAGCGTATTACCGGAGTCTCATGGCTTTACGCAGCGAGGCTATGCCTCCTGGTATGGGCGTAAGTTTCATGGCCGACGCACCTCCAATGGCGAGGTATATAACATGTACGGTATGACCGCAGCGCACAAAAATTTACCGATTCCAACATTTGTCACTGTGCGTAACATTGAAAACGGTAAGGAAGTGATTGTGCGAGTTAATGATCGAGGGCCTTTTCATGGTGATCGCATCATTGACTTAACTTATGCCGCGGCGAAGAAGTTGGGGTTTGTCGATAAAGGTACAGCAATGGTGGAAATTGCTGCGATCGATCCGGTAGCGTTTCATGCTGAGCGCAATGCCAGAGAAACCCAAAGCCAACAGGCTTCGCAAAGCTCTGCCCCCGTAGTCGGCACATTCGAACGTCGCAAAGTAACTAGTGAGTCAACGTTTGAAAATGCTGAGGGCGATTTGGTAGCGAATGCACCGGATAATTCGGCGGGTTATTCGCTAGCTGAGCCAACCTATTTACAGGCCGGTGCGTTTAGTGACCCCAGTGCGGCGAATAACCTACAGCAAAAAATTAGGGCGCTCACCCAGTACCCAGTTTTTGTTGAAGAGACTATCAGCGCCGCAAAACGCTTGTTTAGGGTAAGAATCGGCCCAATAGCCGATAACTTCGAGTTGGTTAGTTTGCAGTCTTTAATAGAACAGCAAAGGCTAGGTAAGCCTCATGTTGTTCGATAAATAGTAATAAACATTTTGATATTTATTAGGCTAAGGGAGTCAGTTTTGTTGGTAAAACGTTTGAGTGCAGTTTTGGGGTTTGTGGGCATTTGTTTGTTGTCGAGTATTGCGAGTGCCAAGCCTGTTATTATTCCATCGCCTCCGCAATTAGCGTCAACGGGATACATATTGCTGGATGCCAATACGGGTAAAGTATTGGTTGAGCACAATGCAGATGAACAATTGCCACCTGCAAGCCTGACAAAAATGATGACCAGCTACATTGTGTCGGGTGAGATTGCTAGCGGTAATCTTGCGCTAGATGACATGGTCAATATCAGTGTTAAAGCGTGGCAAATGGGTGGCTCAAAAATGTTCATCCGCGAAGGTACTCAGGTGCCGGTTGAAGATTTGTTGCGTGGGGTGATTATTCAATCCGGTAACGACGCTAGCGTTGCATTGGCTGAGCATGTGGCAGGTAGTGAAGATGCCTTTGCTGATATCATGAATCAGCAAGCCACACTGTTAGGAATGAATAGTACGCATTACAAGAATGCGACGGGCTGGCCCGCTGAAGGTCACGTCACTACTGCAAGAGATCTATCCTTGTTGGCCCGCGCACTCATTAACGACTACCCATCTCATTATGAAATGTATTCGGAAAAATACTTCAAATACAATGGTATTAATCAGCCAAACCGTAACAAGTTATTGTTTCGAGACCCTAGTGTAGATGGTTTGAAAACAGGACATACCGAAGCCGCTGGTTACTGTTTAGTAAGTTCAGCACTGAAAGATAATATGCGCTTGATTGCGGTAGTGATGGGCACCAAATCTGAAGAAGCGCGCGCTTCAGAGTCGCAAAAGCTCTTGGCTTATGGCTTTCGCTATTTTCAAACGCACCAGCTATACGGCGTAGACAATGTATTGCACACGGTTGATGTGTGGAAAGGCAAGTCAGACTCTCTAGAGTTAGGTGTGGCGAAACCAATCGCTGTCACTATTCCGCGCGGCGCGGAAGATAGTTTAAGTGCTGAGATGCACCTCGATACAGTGATCGAAGCACCCATTAAGGCGGGTCAAGAAATTGGTTCGGTGACTGTAGCGCTTGAAGGCGAGCAAATTCTCGATTTACCCTTAGTGGCTAAACAAGCGATAGAGGAGGCGGGCTTCTTTGCGCGCTTGTGGGATAGCTTAAAGCTGTTCTTCATGGGCTTATTTGGTATGTTGTAAGTGACCCTCGGACCCGCAGAGCGGGTCCAATGATTGCCTGTCTTGAGATTGCTTAGCTCGCCCTCATTAATACGGCCATGCTGTTGAGACGTTGTCGAATCTTCGCGACGGGCTTAACATGTTATCAATCCGCTAACTCCGACCTAGTCCTGTATGACTCAAGAAGAACCACCAAAAATTGAATTTCCTTGCGCCGACTACCCGATAAAAATCATGGGGGAGGCGCATGATAGCCTCCACAGTGTTGTAACCACCCTTGTGGATACCCATGCCCCAGGCTTTGATCAAACCAAGATAACCGTGCGCGATAGTCGCAATGGCCGTTACCAATCCATTACCGTGTTTATTACGGCAACCGGTGAAGACCAGTTGAAAGCACTACACCGAGATTTGATGGCCAGTGACCTGATTAAGATGGTTCTCTAATGCCCCAGCCAGTTCTGGTGCGCTCTCTCGGTGTGCAAGACTATCAGCTCACGTGGGAGCAGATGCGCCGGTTTACAGACTCTCGCACGCCGGATACTCAAGATGAGCTTTGGTTGGTGCAGCATCCGCCGGTTTTTACCCTTGGGCAAGCGGGCCGCCAAGAGCACGTGTTGGCACCTGGCGACATTCCAGTTGTTCAGTGTGATCGCGGCGGGCAGGTGACCTATCACGGCCCGGGGCAATTGATTGCATACCCATTGTTGAACCTACCCCGATTGAAAGTCGGGGTCCGCGAGTTAGTGGAAAAGATCGAACAGGTGCTGATCAATACCGTAAAAGACTATGGTATTGAGGCAGAACGAATGGCTGGTGCGCCCGGTGTCTATGTAAAAGGTGCTAAAATTGCCGCCCTTGGTTTGAGAGTGCGCCGAGGATGCAGCTTCCATGGTTTGAGCCTCAATGTAGCGATGGATTTGGAGCCTTTTCAGCGCATTAATCCTTGTGGTTACGCGGGCATGGCGGTCACACAAATGTCTGACTTGAGCTCAGATGACGGCCTATCATTGGATGATGTTAGCCGGGCACTGGTTAGGCATTGCGCCGACATCTTAGACCTATCCCCGCGCTGGGCTGAAGCCCCTGATTGGATACAAACCGATAAAACTGGCTAAACAGCCGTTGACGATAAAGAGACATCATCGTGAGTGACACCCAAGACAATATCCCCGTCAAGCGAACCCGACGCCGAGTGCAAGGCGAAAAGCTGCGAGATGCTGATAAGGTCGAGCGAATTCCCGTTAAGGTCGTTGAAAGCGAGACCTATCTGCGCAAGCCAGACTGGATTCGCGTAAAAATGCCGGCTGACCCGCGTGTCGATCAAATAAAAAAGATCTTGCGTAAAAATGGTCTTGCGAGCGTTTGTGAAGAAGCAAGTTGTCCCAATCTTGGTGAATGCTTTGCTGGTGGCACAGCAACGTTTATGGTGATGGGCGAGATATGCACTCGACGCTGCCCGTTTTGCGATGTGGGTCATGGTAAGCCTAATCCACTGGATGCCCACGAACCTTTGCACCTGGCACAGGCGATTGCTGAAATGCGTTTGTCCTATGTGGTCATCACGTCGGTAGATCGTGATGATCTGCGTGACGGTGGCGCTGCGCACTTCGCTGAATGTATCCGCGAGTCGCGACGTCTCTCTCCAGACCTGACGGTAGAGGTGTTGACGCCTGACTTCCGTGGTCGTATGGACGAGGCGCTAGATGTGTTTGAGCGAGAAGCCCCGGATGTTTTCAACCACAATTTGGAAACGGTGCCACGCTTGTACCGTCAAGCGCGCCCCGGTGCCAATTACAAGTGGTCACTCAAGCTGCTCAAAGAATACAAATCTCGTCGTCCTGATGTACTCACCAAATCGGGCTTAATGGTTGGGCTGGGAGAAACCAAAGACGAGATTTTTGATGTTATGAAGG
Organism: Cellvibrionaceae bacterium; assembly: GCA_033852115.1. Lineage (GTDB taxonomy): Bacteria > Pseudomonadota > Gammaproteobacteria > Pseudomonadales > Cellvibrionaceae > JAWSVE01. Next base: position 591,986 of record JAWSVE010000002.1, read on the forward strand.
ATATGCGTGAGCATGATATCGACATGCTCACGATAGGCCAGTACCTTCAGCCATCTAAGCATCACCTTCCAGTTGATCGTTACGTTCACCCCGACGAGTTCTCTGAATACGAAGCGCTCGCTAAAGAACTCGGCTTCAAGCACGCGGCTTGCGGGCCGTTGGTACGTTCGTCCTATCATGCTGATAAACAAGCATCAGGCGAGAAAATCGTCTGATCGCGATTCAATTACCCCCTTTCCGCCAATATGCCATCTGTTTGTCGGATAAGGTGGCGTTCTATGCCTATGCTGCCGTTTTCCGGTCGTCAACTGCTACACTCAAAGAACCGAGAAGTAACAGTGATAGACACAATTGATGTATACCCCCGTAGAAATTGTTGACCTTCGAACCCGTCCTGACTATCTGCCGTCGTTGGCTGACTGTCATCAGCAAGAGTGGGAATTAGATGGCACTGTGACAACCTCGGAAGAGCGAGCGCAGCGCTTGCAAGAGCACTTGTCTGATGAAGAATACCCGGTGACCTGGGTGGCGCTGGATGGCAAGCAATTAGTAGGGTCGGTCAGCCTCATACACTATGGCAACCGGGTCTCGACCAAGAGTGTTTGGCTGGCGAACCTCTTTGTGATTGAAGGTCATCGAGAGCAAGGTATTGGCAAGCAGTTAGTTGATCATGCGTGTGCTTACGCATTTCAGCACGGTCAGCATCGTCTACGATTGTTTACGCCAAAGCACAAGGCTTTTTACGCTGCTTTGGGGTGGGAGTGGTGTCACTCTGCGCGTGTGCAGCGCCAGTGGGTTGATATCATGCTAATCAACTTGCACACATGGCAGGCGCAGCGGATGTTATCGGCAGACACATCGGGTAGTCAAACAAACGGTGTGCGACCCTAACGCTTATCGGGAAAATATTTTAGCTAATCGAGACAGGCTAGAGGGACCAATGAGATTGGTATAACGTGTTGCGTTTTGGCAAATGACTTGCCTTCGCGATGTATCTTTGAGATGTCAATGACTCGACTCACCAACCAACTGCAGCACGCCACCAGCACTTATTTGTTGCAGCATCAATTCAGCCCTGTGGCATGGCAACCGTGGAGCGAAGAAACCTTAGCCCTTGCTCAAAGCCTGGATAAACCGATATTGTTATCGATAGGATATTCGGCATCGCACTGGTGTCACCTCATGTTGAGAGAGAGTTTTAGCGACCCCGAGATCGCCTCACTCATGAACACCATGTTCATCAATATTAAAGTAGACCGAGAAGAGCGTCCCGATATTGATGAAATCTACCAAGCAGCTCATCAGTTTTTCACTAATAAACCTGGCGGTTGGCCGCTAACTGTTTTTTTATGTCCTCGCACTCGACTTCCCTTTTTGGTGGGCACCTACTTTAATGTTGAAGCCAATAACGGCCAGCTGGGTTTTAAAGACCTGCTAATCAAAGTGGATGACTATTATCGTTCTCGTGGCAAAGATTTTGCCGATACACTAAAAGATGTGCGCGCGCATTTTAAACAGTTGTATAGCAGCGAAACCACTCAAGATGTTGAAGTCAACATGAGCGGGATTCCTGTACTTAAGGCGGCCGGGGATTTACTAAAGGATGCGGATCTCATGCAGGGTGGTTTTGGTGGTGCGCCCAAATTTGCCATGCCTGCGAATCTAGAACGATTGTTCGTTACGCTTTTTACCAAAAGTCCTATGCGCGACGCTTGCGCAGTACACTTACACAATACTTTGCTGATTATGGCGAGGTCGGGTATCAACGATCAGGTCGGTGGAGGCTTTTTTCGCTATGCGCGCGATGCTCAATGGATGATCCCGCACTACGAAAAAATGCTATACGACAACGGATTGTTATTGGCTATTTATTCGCAAGCGTTTACGGTATTTCATGAAGCGAATTTAGAGATCGCGGCGAATAGTATCGCGCAGTGGGCCTTGACGGAAATGCGTGATGAGCATGGCGCGTTTTACGGCTCGCTTGATGCCGATAGTGATGATACAGAAGGTGCATATTATCTTTGGTCGACGGATGAATTATCCGATTTGCTCGATGCGACACAACGTGGTGTCTTGTACTCCGCGTTTGAGCTGGATAAATACGCAAATTTTGGTAGCCACTGGCATTTGCATCGTGAGAGAGATTGGGTGTCGATAGCGGAAGAATTAGAGTTAGAAGAGGATGCCGTTAAATCACAATTCTATTCTGCGTTAGAAAAATTACGCCAAGCGCGTTTAAAACGCAATAAGCCTGCTCATGATAATAAAATATTAACCGGCTGGAACGGCCTAATGATTCGAGGTTTAGCCATGGCTGGCCGAACGTTTAGGTCGCCCGAATATATTCAGGCAGCACAAAAAGCTGTCGATTTTATTCGTGAAAATTTATGGGTTAATAATCGCTTGTTCGCTACCTGGCAAGATGGCAAGCCAAAACACTATGGGTATTTATCTGATCACGTCTACTTGTTAGATGGGTTGTTGGAGTTGTTAAGAAGTCATTGGCGGGATGAAGACTACCAGCTTGCTGTGTCGCTGGCTGAAGCATTGATTGATGATTTTTCAGATGACGAGGGCGGTGGGTTTTATTTTTCGAGTCATGATGGTGAGCCATTGATCGCCCGGCCAAAAACCTATGCCGATAATGTCTTCCCCTCCGGGAATGGTGTTGCGGCAAAAGTACTGTTACGTCTCGGATATTTGTCAGCTGAGCCGCATTATATTGAAGCAGCGCGCCGCACATTGTTAAGTGGCTGGGGAGCTATGTTAAAAACGCCGAAAGCTCATCACACTATTTTGTTGGCATTGTCTGAATACTTGCATCCCACACCGCAAATATTGTTAAAGGGAGGTGAAGATCTACGCCGCTGGCAGCAGTCAATCTACCAAGTATATGGAGAGCAAGTCAGTTGTTTTTATATACCCGATAGCTCAGATGTTCACCCGCCAGAACTGTTAATGTTAGACGACAATCAAGGGTTAATCTGTTTGGGAGATCATTGTTTCGAGACGCATAATTCGTTAGATGCATTACTTGAACAATTGCGTGATGTTATCACCGGTAAAGTCGTTGCCGACATGGGAGGTTGAAGGTGCCGGTTGTTTGTGTGGCGTCACAGCTGTTTATTAAATTCTAACAGTCGCTCCGGAAAATCAGTAAACACGCCATCCACCCCGCGATTCATTAGATCTTCGAAGTCATCCACCTCATTCACAGTATAAACATAAACCTTGAGCCCACGATTTTTCGCATCGTCAATTAATTCGTCACTCAAAAAATCAATAGCGGCATGGAGTGAGATCGCTCCTAACGATTCTGCGCAGGCGGCTAGATCCAAAAGAATGCCGTCCACTAAAGCGCCGATAGGGACATCCGGTAAACGCTGTTTTACTTGCTGTAATTGGCGGTGGTCGAAACTGGAGATAATGTAATTATCGAGTGGCGTATTGCTTTGCTGGCAATAGTTTGTGAGTAGCTCAACTATGGGTGATGCACATCCTGGGCCTTTAATTTCAATATTCAATCTTGCACGTTGGCCAATCAACTCTAAAACCTCTTTGAGGGTCGCGACCGGGCTGTCATCGTAGTGCCTAAGTGATGCGACCTCGTCGGTAGATAACTTCAGCAGGGACCCCTCGCCTTTTACTGTTCTGCCTAATCGACGATCGTGGGTCACGATCAGTTGACCACCCGCCAGCCAAATATCAATTTCAACCCCATCCACACCCAAGGCAAGTGCTTTTTCAATGGTCTCCAGCGCATTCTCGACACCAATAGAACGGCCTCCTCTGTGTGCGAAACAGGTAAGTCTGTGCGGTTTGTGCATGATGCGATCTCTCAAGAAATAGCAGCGCCTCCATGGGCCTGTGCTAATGTTAAAAGGAGTGTTTTCAAAATGGCTATAAGGTCGGCGGCCTTTGGGTGTCGGCTTAGATCATAGCATTGTGACCGACTGAGTAGGTACTTTACAAAAAATAGGGAACGGTAGCGTGGCATTTTCATTTGTTAGACAGTTTCTTCAGCGTGGAAACACCGAGGGTGAGAGCATTCCTACTTACGCGGCAGCGCAGCGACATACTATTGAAGGCATATCAACCTGGCCAGCGTCTTTGTCTGAGCAACGGTTTTATGAAACCTTGTTTGGCGTTGCTCTACCACTTGACGCGCAGCATGCGACGCAAACCCTAAGCGTTCCGCAGCGTTTGGTCATTGACGTTGCGCGTAACTCGCTAGATGAAAAATCCGCACGTACTAAAGCGGTGCCCAGGCTGCCCAGCGTGATTCCCCGATTGTTGAGAAGTTTGAGAGACCCTGAGGCGTCGGCAAAAGATTACGTTTCCATCATTAACAAGGACCCAGCAATGAGTGCTGCGGTACTGAAACTGGCTAACAGTGTTTACTTTAACCCAACGACAAATCGCATCCAAAATATCGACACGGCTGTCGTAAAGCTCGGTATAGAAGGATTGAGGGCGGTGCTTTCGGCAGCAGTTATGCAGCCAGTTGTGCAGCGTCAGTCGGACTACTACAGTGGCTTTGGTCAAAAGTTGTGGGAGCATACTTTATGCTGCGCCGTGACTTGTGAAGTACTGGGTCAACTACGAGGTTTGGAGCCGTACAAGGGTTATCTACTGGGGCTTACACATGACATTGGTAAGATCACAATATTCAGTGAATTATGTCGTCAATTCAAACTGAATAGTACACCTAGTACACCACCTGCAAGTGCGTTTATTCCCGTGATGCAAGATAAAGCCGCATCACTCAGCGCAACGATTGCGATGGATTGGGATTTGCCCAAAGAAATTTGTACGGCATTGCAGCAGCAAGTCGACTTAGATGTGGGCACTCAAGTCGATCAGTACGGGAAATTATTATTTGATGCGAACCTGTATTGTGAGGCATATGCGGTAGATAAAATAGCGTCAGACGATGTACCCTTGGCGGCAATTGCCCGTACGGTAAAAGCGCCAGATCATCTGCTTCAGGATTTGGGCCATCTAAGCCTGCAGGTATAAGCGGGTAAAAAGTGCGTGACACCTGTTGTCTGCTAGTTACAATTGAAACACTTTCAAAGCGTTAAACAACTACCAGTACACAACGGAGCAGCGTTTATGCACATTCCTTTTTACACGGCAGATGTTTTTACCAATGCAACCTTTGGCGGAGCACAAGTTGCTGTCGTCACTGAATCAGATCAACTTTCTGATCAACAAATGCAGCAAATCGCACAAGAGTTAAATCTCTGGTCTACTGTGTTTTTGAATCACGAAGACTCACAAAACACCTATTCACTTCGGATGTTCACCCCAGAAAAAGAAATTGACTTCGGTAGTCACGCGACGTTAGCGGCGGCACAGGTGCTGGCGTCAACGGGTAAAGCCAAGGTGAGTGATGCAAGCTCCCCGATTATTTTTCGTCATAAAACAGGGGATATCGATGTTCATGTCACGCGTCAGCAAGATGATTACCTCGCGACATTTTCTTTGACCACGCAACCTGTTGTCGACAACTATGTGCCCAGTAATGAAGAGTTGGCGTCGCTACTTTCCATTGATAGTAAAATGATCGGTATCAAAGACTTTAAGCCGTTGCTCGTTGCCAATAAAGGCGTTTACATCGTTGTGCCTATATATTACCGGGAACAGCTAGAAGCAGCCGTTTTTGATCGCGCCGCGTGGAATCATTCGTTAGCACCCAATACGCTGGCGCAACAGATCATATTATTCTCCCCTCAGACCGAGCAACCTGGTGCAGATTTTCACCTTCGCTTACTGAGCCCTACTGGCTATAGTGCAACACCGCCGCCAATAGGATCGGCAATACCCGCGTTTTCGGCCTACCTTTGTGCCCATGATCATATTCAAAAAGGCACTTACAGTTTTATTGCTGAACGCGGTTCATCAAATACCCGGCGGAGCCTACTGCATGTTGAGGTGGATAATAAGGGAAGCGATCAACTGACCATCCGTATTGGCGGTACGGGGGTGGTGGTATGTGAAGGTAATATGCGTTTATCATAAACCAGGCAGTAGGGTGTGGCGCTGCATGGCTGCATACCGCGCTAGCGCTGCCAAAACTTCTGCATTTCAATAAACATAAACGAGGCACTCCAGGTAATGAGCACTAGCCCAGTGAGAGCCTCTAATCCAACTAGCATGCGGATGTAGCCGTCTGGTTCAATGTCGCCAAAACCCAGTGTAGTGAAGGTAGTAAAGGAGAAATATACGCAGTCAAAAACAGTCCCATCTAAATTTCCTGCCAGTGTGCCCACATCCCACCAACGAATTAACACGTAGTACGTTAAGCCAAATAGAATGACCTCCAATACATGCGCAATCAGCGCACCGATAACGCCAATTAAAACGAGAATGCGGCGTTGGCAGTTAAAGCGCGGTAGTGCTCGAGATAACAAGCTAAGCACCTCATAGTGGATGAGGACGGCAATCATTATGATCGCGAGCGAAAAAATGAAAATAATGGTCATATTTGTTATCAAGCAGAATATCAATAGAGAGATTATCTATTAGTGTAGAGGCTTTATGACACAAGTGAAATGGCAGCGCCGATATAAGCAGCAGGCCGATCAGCCGCCCACTTGTCCCCAGCATGTACTCAAACTGCTTCAGACGCGGGCTCCCGGACGGTTGTTGGACCTAGCATGCGGTGATGGAGCTGTAGCATTGATGGCGGCGCGGATGGGGTGGGAAGTGCGAGGTGTTGATTTCTCGGAAGAAGCATTGGTCCGGCTCAATAGGTTTGCTCAAGCGGAAGGCTTGATGGTGGATACAGAAGTGATGGATCTAGAACGTGATTTGAATCGCCCTGCGCCTGATGCAAGCAAAACTCAATACGACTTGATTTGTTTATGCCGCTATAAAGCGGTACATACGCTCTATGGGTGGTGTGCAGATCAATTGGCACTGAATGGCGAGCTGGTGGTGACAACATTTAATCTTAATCACCACCTTCAGACTGGCTTCAATCGACGGTTCATCCTAGAGCCTCAAGAGCTGCTACATGTTGATCCGCGACTAGCGTGCCAATCCTATTTTCAAGATGGAGATGCATTGCAATATGACATTTACCGCTTTACTCGAACTGACGCGGTTAGGGAAGACATCATTTCTGCGAACTGCGATAATAACCTTTGAATACAAAATCACCAGAGGTCTTCAAAGCATCATGTTAAAGGCGAATATTGTTCCCGTTACACCTTATCAACAAAACTGCAGTGTCATTTGGTGCGATGAAACCAATGAGGCGGCTGTCGTCGACCCGGGTGGTGATTTACATTTAATCGAGAACATTCTCAAGCAACACAATCTTCAGCTAAAACAAATATTGCTCACCCACGGGCATCTTGATCACGCAGCCGGTACAGCGGAACTGGCGCAACGCCACGGTGTACCGATTATTGGTCCTCAAGAAGAGGATCAATTCTGGTTGGATTTATTGCCCGAGCATTGCGCTAAATCTGGTTTTCCTCCTTGCGAAACCTTTACGCCAACACAATACCTACATGATGGTGATGAAGTGAAAGTGGGCAATGTCGAATTAAAAGTCATTCATACTCCAGGGCATACGCCGGGTCATGTTGTATTGTTTGCGGCAAAAGAGCGCGTGGCGTTTGTCGGTGATGTGCTTTTTCAAGGTTCTATTGGGCGTACCGATTTCCCGCGTGGTGATCACGACACGCTAATTTCATCGATTCGTGAAAAGCTTTGGCCGTTGGGTGACGATGTCCAATTTGTGCCGGGCCACGGACCGATGTCCACCTTTGGTCAAGAGCGCGCGACCAACCCTTTTGTTGCTGATGCGCGTTATCGATAAATACCGTACTGCTTGGATCTGGCTGTAATAGCGACTGAATAAAATAACGAGATGTAATGTGACGAAAGAATCTATCTGGTTTACAGAACCCGATTTAAAAAAAATAAATACCAGTATGCAGGGTAACTTAGGCGAACATCTGGATATTATGTTCACTGAAAGTGGTCCAGATTACTTGAAAGCGACTATGCCAGTCCGCCCTGAAATACATCAACCCACCGGCCGTGTTCACGGTGGTGCCTACGTGAGTCTCGCGGAAACCGTTGGCAGCGTTGCCGCCAACTGGGTAATTGATACCAGCAAACATTATTGCGTAGGGCAGGAAATTAATGCCAATCATTTGCGTGGTGTTCGGGAAGGAATGTTAACCAGTGTCGCAACACCTCACTACATTGGCCGAACGTCGCAAGTATGGGAAATCAAAATTTTTGATGATCGCGATAAGTTGTGTTGTATTTCACGTTTAACGATGGCGAGAATTCAAAGGGTGAGTGATTAATATTGAAATCTTGAAACAATAAAAAAGGGTTGCCACTTTCATGGCAACCCTTTTTAATCTGGATAAGTTTAGAAGTCGTATTTGAAATCTAAACCAAAGCTTGTTCCTCGTTCTTCTTCAATCACAGTAACACCGCCTTGATCAACTTCTAGATCGCTATTTAAAATATTTTCGATACTAAATTTAACCGAAATACTTTCTGTTGGATAAATGAAGTAAACCAAGTCTAGGCTGTGGAAAGGTTGTTCGTACTGGTCTGGGTCGGGGCTTAAGCCACCGGCAAAAATTCTTTCCCCAAACACGTTGTAAACCAACGATGCTGAGTGAATTCCGTCATCGGAATCGTAGCCTAACTGTGTGTTAACAACATACTTAGAGTGCCCAGTTAAGCGTCGTTGTTGATTGGTTTGGTTGAGAGCTTCTTCAGAGCCGCTAAAGTCGGTTTCTGAATCGCTCAGAGTTACGTTCCCGGTTAAGAATAATCCAGCCCCTAACTCGGCCAATCCTTCAATTTCAATACCATAAACATAACCATCAGTACTATTGACGAATGTCTGAGCGATGGTCTCAGAGGCGAACTCGTTAATAGTCTCGATTGGATCGGTGATGTCCTTATAGAAAAGTGACGCTGTTAAGTTGTTGCCATTTTCGTACATTAACTCCGTGCGGAGATCAAAGTGCGAAATGGTTGCATCGACTAGATTTGAATTTCCGCGTACGCGAATACCTAAGTCTGGATCAAGGTAGGTAATCGGTGCGCGCTCTCGTAGGTCAGGACGAACAACGGTTTCACTATAACTTGTACGTATTTGGAAGGTTTCGGTTCCAAGGAGGCCTGTGCCGATATACGTTAACGCAATTGTGGGGTAGTAGTCGTCAGTCTCACCCGCAAAGTTTTGACCGGGATCTAACAGGTCTTCGAAGTATTGCAAGATACTTGTGCCTGAGAAATCAAGGTTGTCATAAGGTAAGATCGCGTATTGATCTTGTTCCCACCTGACACCTGCCGCTAAACGCCAAGTCTCGTCCCATGTGATATCAAACCCACCATACACAGCATCATTCATCTGGGCCGCAACATAGCTTTCGGTTCCAAATGCACCGCCTAGATTGAATGACAAGTTATTCGATGTATTCATCAAGTTGCTATTGGAGAGTACCGTGTTTGGCGTACCTGCGAGATCCGCGCGGGTCATGCCAGAGGCGTTGATGTTTGCAGTATAAGCGGAATAATCGCGATTTTTGCTGCTATCAAGCCAGCCGACGTACAAGCTTCCATAGGTATTGTCGGTAGTAAAGGGAAGCTCAAATTTCATCCCATAGCTTTCGACTTCATCTTCGAGGTCCAGGTAATTAAATTGCGCAACAGATGTTGTGCCAAGCAGGGACGATCCGGTACTAACGCGCGTCACAGGATCAAAATAGTTTGCAGCACGATACGTCGCTTCGCCGGGGTTGATCGTGTTTGCTTCTGAAAGAGAATAGATCCAGGAAATGTTAACCGCATCAAACGGCGCTGGTACCCAGGCGAAGCCAAAGTCGCCATCTTCAACTGTGTGTTCACCCAGTGCCTGGTTAACCAATAGTTCACGTTCTTCATAGCGGGCGTTATAGGTAAGGCGTTGTGATCCGTCTGCAATGGTAAAGTTTGAATCGAAGCCCTCAGCGATAGAGGCGCGATCATCTTCATTTCTCAGAAGATAACTGTTGGTTGCAATCGAATGTTTTCCTAGGTAGTTAATACCAAAGTTAATTGCGTAGTTGGTGTCTTGGCTTTCTTTGGTTTGGCGGATGTTGGTATATATTAGGTCTGGCGATTGATAATTACGTTCAATTCGATCTTCGTTTCGAACCTTGGTTTTGTTCTCGTAATTGGCAAGTACGCCGATTTCCCAGTCGTCCCCAATTAGCCAAGAGTTTCCTAAACCGATGCTGCCATCAAAGTCCGGAGATAACGAACTATTTTCGAAATCTTGATTTCGGTTGGTAGAGTCAATAGCGATTTGACGGTTAATCTGATCGGCTTCTGCTCTTTGAGCTGTGCTCGAAACACCGCCATCTGCGTTAATGAAAGATAGAATTCTGTTAAAGCTTGGATCACCTTGATAAGTATTAATAGCTGTTTTTAGTGACGATGGAACAGCGTTGCTGTCGCCGCCGTATACTTCGATGCCATCGTCTCCACTGTTTGAGTCCCAACCGGTTCCAATAGACACTTTGAATACTGGGCCATCAGGCACGCCACGGGTGCGGATATCGACAGCGCCACCACCAAATAATGCAGGCTGGTCTGGTGAGTAGGCTTTGTGAACCTTAACCGAACTTAATATAGACGTTGGGAAAACATCCAAAGGAATAACGTTACGTGATAATTCAGGTGATGGCACCCATGCACCATTTAATGTTGCACTTGAGTAGCGTTCGCCTAAACCGCGAACATAGACAAACTTACCATCGACAAGTGTCAAACCTGTCACGCGGCGTAAAGCGGAGGCTACATTCGAGTCGCCGACACGAACAATTTGATCAACACCTAAAATCTCTGCGGCAAACGGTTGTTCAAATCGCTCCAAAGCGATTTGGCTGGCGGCATCTTGAAGGCGGGCGGTAACAACAAGTTCGTCAATGACTGGCGCCTCAGGTGCAGGTGGTGGCGGTGTGAGAACTTCACCTTCTTGAGAAATCGCAAGCGGTGCGCCCAAGATAGAACTTGCAGCGGCAATAGCTACAGCGAGTTTATGGCGCTTTAAAAAAATGGTTTTCATGGGCTTAACCTGCCAATAATTACGTTAAACACTTTTAAATGAATTCTGTTGATTGGAAATGAATGCGGCGAGGCCAGTAAGGCCTCGCCAAAAGGAGTGATAAGGCGTTGCTTATAAACCCGTGGTCCACCCGCTAACCCAGTCATCCCCAGCGCTAACCGCGCCTACAAAGTCGACTGATTCGAAGAACGAGCTTGAGCCACTTCCGCCAAGTGCAGGAATCGCTTGAGCGTCAAAAGAGTCTTCGAGTTGAGTGACGTCGTAAACAGTCACTGCGATAGGCGCTGCATTTGCGTCTGTTAGCGATGCTGCCGTGATGTATGAGCGTGGGTCGGTGTCTAATCCATCGATCACTGACGCAGGCAGGTTTAGAGGGTCGTCAACAACCGCGTTGTCGGCTTCCCACCAGTTGCGAAGCGTTACTGCGTCCGCGCCACCTTTAAGTGCTTCAGTACACGCAATGACGTTGCCTAGCGCTACTGAATAAGCAAACGTGTCAACGCCGTCGATTGATTGCGTGCTGCTAAGCTCGAAACATTCGTTACTTGTCATCACCGCTTCATTTGAAGTGATCAGAGAGTTGTACATTTCGAAGTAAACACCTTCGCGGAATAGAGGACCTTCTGAGTCGCCTTTAGCACTTGGGTCTGTTCCTGCACCTTCGTCAACGTTCGAGGTTACGCAAGTCATGTTAGAGATGCGTAATTTTGAGTAAGGAGCAATGTCGTCTGGACGGCTATCGCCGGTGTTGTCACCTTCAATACAGCGGTTACCACCAGAGGTGTGAACAACTAAAGCGAATTGAATGTTACCGGTGTAACCTTCCGAGTAGTCGATTGAGTCATCCCCTACGTTAACCGCAACGATATTTTTCATGTTCACTGCACCACCGAACATTTCGAAACCATCATCTTGTGTAGTGTAGGTTTGAACAAATTCAATTGTGGTGCCAGCACCAATAGCGTTTAGTGTTAAACCGTTTAGCTCGTCGCCATCAACAACTTCGTAACCGGCGTGACGAATTTGAACATATTTCAATACACCAGAATTCTCGTCGTTGTTGTTGCCACCGTAAGTCGCTGGGCGGCCTTCAGATGTGATATGGCAGTTGTGAGGATTAGAGCCCGTAGCTAAACGCTCTGCATCAGTACATTTGTTAGTTAGGCCGTTACCATTTATTTGGATACCACCCCAAAGCCCACGGTCTGATTCAGTTGCAGTGCCATCGATAAGGTCTGCAGTCGCGCTGAATATGATCGGGCTTGATTCAGTTCCTTCGGCAATGATGCGTGAGCCACGAGCAATGCGAACGTAATCTTGCGGAGCCGAGAAAGCAATTTTTGCTCCCGGCGCGACAGTTAAGGTTGGGCCTTCGCCATCTTGGGGAATTGAAACACCAGCAGCAGCGGCACTCGCGTTAACATCTTCACCGACCCAAAGGCTGTCTTCAAAAATATGAACGCCGTCATTTGAAAGTGCGGGAATGTTGAGGTCTGCTACGAGCGGGCGAGTATCACTGACAAAAGTAACGTCGTAGATACAGTTGTCGCCATCAAATTGGCCTTGGAAAGTTTGGCCAGATACCTGGTAGTTTGCGCAAGGGTTGTTCGAAACTGAGCCACCACCGGTCGTGTTGTTTGAATTAATAGCAGTGTTTGAGGGCGCCAAGGTGATGCCATCATTACCACCACAGCCGGCCAATACCGCGGCAAGTGTCCCCATGCTGATTAAAGTTTTAGCGTTCATTGTGAAAATACACTCCTATGGTTGTGTAATATGTAAAACAAAATGACTGACGTTCGAGGCTGTTGAGATGAATAGCGAGAAGCGTCTTAACAGCGAAAATTGTGTCGGTAGGGTTGGGCCTACCGGGATTGGGTGAATGCTCGCATCCGTAGGACGAATGGAAACCCTGTTGGTTTGTCGATGTCGCGGGGGAAATTAGATGAAACGTGTGTCATTATGATTTCATCTATGTTACGAATAGGTTTCATATAAATGTCAGAAATGTGTACACCTCTTCTGGCGCGAGGTTTCAGGTAAGTAGTGACTCGTTTGTAGAGTGAAGGCCGTCATAATTAATTCGGGACAGCTAACCTCTGTATGTAATTGAGTCGAAAACTCTGCCACTTTCTACTGATATTGAAAGTTGCTATCTATTAGTAAAGCGGGCCATTCGCAGCACGCTTTATTAGCAAGGCGCGATTTGTCGCCGACTAGGTTAAATTGAGAGGGGCGTGATGCCGTCAAAGAGACAGTATTGGTTGGTTAAATCCGAGCCTGAGGAGTGGTCTTGGCAAGACCAATTGGACAGGGGAGACGTGGGTGAGGTGTGGAGCGGTGTTCGAAATCATCAGGCTGCCAATAACCTGAAAGCGATGAAGTGTGGTGATCGAGTGCTCTTTTATCATTCGGGAAAGCGACGGGAAATTGTAGGTATTACCGAGGTAATCGCTGAAGCCTATCCTGACCCCACTGATGAAAGTGGCAAATTTGTTGCCGTGACGTTGAAGGCAATAAAAAGCCTTGCCGAGCCGCTAACGCTGGCGGATATCAAGTCTGACGCTCGACTGAGCGAGATGCCTTTAATTCGGCAACCGCGGCTTTCAGTGATGCCGATTGAGGCATCGTTCTGGCGTATATTGATGGAAAAGATACGCTAGGCGTGCAGCGCTAGCACCGTGAGAGCTGTTTGGCGATGTATTATAATGAAAGAAACCAGCGTTAACAAAATGCAAGTTCGCAATAAAGAGTGAAGATAGCCATGCCGCAACGCGTCGTTGCCAACATTATGACTCCGCATACTGAATGCATTCCGCCAAACACGTCAGTCTCGGCGGTAGTGGGCGTCATGGCCAAAGAGCAACGCTCTTGTGTTGTCGTTGGCGATGGGCGCAGACCAGAGGGTATCGTGACCGAGCGCGATATCGTTCGACTTATTGCTCGCTCACCAAATAGCTTCCAAGACGTGTCGGTGTCAGACATCATGTCCAGCCCCGCTGTGAGTGTTGATATGCAGTCTTCTATTTTGCATGCATTGCAATTGTCTCGCGCGCGACGTTTGCGACACTTAGTGATTGTCGATGAAGTGGGTCTGTTAGTCGGTATTGTTACCCAAACAGACATGGTGGATTCCTACCTCAGCACGTTGCAAAACTATGAAACGAATTTAGCTGACGAAGTAAAATCACGCACGGAGCAGCTCGAAGAAAGTAATCGCCAGCTGCTTGATCTTGCAATGGAAGACGGCTTACTGAAGATTGGTAATCGTCGCGCTATGGAGATCGATCTCAACCACACGCAATCCACTGCAAATCGATATGGTGAGGAATACCATCTCGCGTTGTTAGATATTGATTTCTTTAAGCGATACAACGATGAATACGGGCATCAACGAGGTGATGACGCTTTACGTCGTGTAGTCGAGATTATTCAGACCCAGATTCGAGATAGTGATCGGCTATACCGTTATGGTGGAGAAGAATTTGTGTTGCTAATGCCAAAAGTTGATCTACAAAGTGCAAAAGAAATTGCTGAGCGGTCTCGTGCAGCCATCGAAAAAGCGGCCATTGAACACAACGCCAGTCCATACAGTGTGTTAACTATTAGCGCTGGTGTCGCGGAGGGTAATTGCGATGATTGGAGAAAATCTGTTGAAGATGCCGATCGGCGTCTTTATCGCGCTAAGCACAACGGTCGTAATCGTGTGATAACCAAAGATGAATGCATTGATGAAAACACAGATGACTCAGCGTGTATAAAACACGCCTCACTAAAAGATGGGGCTAATTGAGAATTCTCTGGTTTGTGCGTTCTTGCATGAACAATGAAAGCGTAAGTTAGAAGCCCGCGAACTAATGGAAAGCAGCGAATAAAAAAGGGGCATCGATTGATGCCCCTTTCATGGTGAGAACTAAGTTAAGCTGTGAATTAATCCACCACGCTAACAATGAATAGTAGGTCGCCGCTGCCGACTTGTTGGCCACTAGCCACATTGATGTGCTCAATGCGATACTTTTTGTTAGACGGATAAAGTTCAGCACCGCTGCGGTTGTATTGGCCGAGCGTGATTTGACTGAACATTTTCATCGCTTCCATCAACGCAAGCGTATCACTGGTGGATACAATGTCTCCTGGCTTCACAAAATCTGGATCAGAAGGCGAAGACGCGGTATAGAAAATACCTGACGATTGCGCGAATACTTTAAGTTCTTCACTATCATCAACTCGAATTGAATCGGTATCGATTGTGTTGCCTGCGGCACTTGCTGCCTCTTCAATTTCCGCTATCAACGCGTCGGCATCGAGAGTAGCCATAAACTTGGGCAAGTAACCGGTGTCATAGTCGCCACCGCGGAAAGTGTCGTCTTTAAGGATTTTCTTCAGCAATGGAATATTGGTAGGAATACCTTTAATGACAACGCTATCTAAATAGCCGTGTAGCTTGTCAGTGACATCTTCACGATCTTTACCACGCATAATAATTTGTGCAATTAAGCTATCGTAAAAAGGTGAAATTTCAATGTCGGTGCCCGCCATTGAGATGAGTTCTACATCGTCTCTCTCCGGCATCACGCATTCAACGATTTTTCCTGGGCTAGGCGCTAGCTGCATAATGCCATCACTGTCGACCACTACTTTCTCCGCGGTAACGCGAACTTCAATCGCGTAGCCACTATCGCCAGGTTCAAGGGTTTCAATACTACCGCCAGATGCAATTTCGAATTGCGTTTTAACAATGTCAATGCCTGACGTGGCTTCGGTAACGGGATGCTCAACTTGCAAGCGGGTATTCATTTCCATGAAGTACACAGCGTTATTGGCCAGGTCGTAGATAAACTCGACCGTGCCGGCACCCATATAGTCGACTTTATTAGCGATATCTTTGGTGTAGTCGAAGACTTTTTGTTTCAGTTCTTCCGGCAACATCGTAGAGCCAGATTCCTCAACAACTTTTTGGTTGTTGCGCTGTACAGAGCAATCGCGTAAGCCGAGGACTTTGGTATTGCCGTGTGAGTCGCGCAGCAATTGCACTTCGATGTGACGCATTGAAGTGACAAATTTCTCTAGGTATAAATCACCATTGCCGAATGCGGCACGTGCTTCGGTACTAATCATATTGTAGAAGCGGAACATTTCACTGGGAGACTGCACCACCTGAATGCCCTTACCGCCTCCGCCGTGTACCGCTTTTAGCAATACGGGGTAACCAATGCTAGCTGCAATGTCCGCTGCTTGTTCGGCACTAATCAAAATCCCGTGGCTACCGGGTACAACAGGCACGTTACAATCTTGAACTGTTTGAATCGCATTGGATTTGTTACCCATAGTCATCATGCTGTAAGAGCTTGGGCCAACAAAGTTGATGCCATGGCTAACACACAAGTTTGCAAACTGTGGGCTTTCCGATAAGAAACCGATACCGGGGTGCAGTGCGTTAACTTTTTCGTAGTCGGCGACACGCAAAATTGAATGGGCGTTAAGGTAACTTTCGTCAGAGGAGTTGCCGCCTAAACAGACGAGTCGGTCGCTCTCTTTCAGCATTTTTGCGGGCACTGCGGCCATATCTGGGTCAGATGCAACGAGTACGACATTAATGTCACTCTCGTGTGCTTTGCGAATTAATTTCACCGCTGTACAACCGCGAGCGTGCACCAAGACTTTATCGACGGGTTTCAACAGTTTGCGAGGATCACTTTGAGTATCACCTGCATCAAGAATCTGTTCTGGCAATGCTTTAGTGAATGTGTTGTCAATGATCTCTTCAACCGTTAGCGATGGCACAGGCATGCTTGGGTCGATCTCACGTAACTTGCTGTCGATATCATCGGCAAACGGGTGCTTAACCAAACCAGACATTGATTCTGGATTAGTAGAAAGGTAATTCGACAACGTTGACGTCGATGGTAGATATGAAGGTACAACCATTTGGCCAGCGAAGGGCATGTTACAACCGGAGAAGTAATATGTTTGCACTAACGGGTGAGTAACGAAGCTCGCTTGCGCTCCACCGGTACAGTCACCGTAACCAAAAATGACCACCGGTAAATCATTATCAACAACAAATCGAGTCAAGCGATCGTTCGCGGCTGACATGGAGAATAGTGCTGCAGCGCCTTCTTTAGTTTGCATTCCGCCAGAGCTAATGAAGCACACAACCGGCAAATTATTTTTCGCACATTCAACCAGTAGGTGGCAGAATTTTTCCGCGCTAGCCATATCGAAAGCGCCAGCTTGGAAAGCAACGTTGGATACCGCAATACCTACGCGCTTAGTTTCTTTGCCCTTTGTGTAATCAGCAAAGCCAGTGACAAGACCGCTTGGACGCATGCCTTTTTCAATAGCCCCTTCAATTGCTTGGCGGAATCCCGGGAAGTTGACGGGGTTGGAGCTGGCTTTGTCTGCATCAAGTTCAACAAAGTTGTTAAAGAACTTATTGATGATGTCATCAGGTGACATTTTCGTTGTACTTTTTACTTCCTTAAGTAGGCGTTGAATCAAGAGGTCTCGGTAACCCATGATTAAACGGTTCCAGAAGTCTTTCTTGCGACCGATGCGAGCAGGGTTGATGGCACCTTTGAAAGCGCTACCGTTTTCGCTGTTGTAATAAGAAGGTAATAGGTTTTCGAAGAAATAGGTGAGAATAACAAATAAACTATCGTTCATTTGCGGGAAGCCAATGCCTTTCCATTCCTCCACTTTGACCAACAGCTCACCGCGGTTGCGCTGTGAAACAAAGTACTGCAACCAACTTTCGAAAGACGCTTTGCCTTCTGCGGTTTCACAGTTGTTGCGACCAGCGCAGAGGGCGACGCTTAGTGAAGTGTTGAGAAGTTTGCCTACCGAATCTTTGGATAACTCTTTAGTGTCCATGGCTTCTTTTGCAATAGACGGCAGGTCGGCAACTACATTGTTGTATAGCGCATCAAAGATTAACAAGTTCTCGCACATTTCTTTAAATGGATTGCGCAGATCCTTGTGGAGTACAGCGTCAAGCACTGTCATGTCACTCAGTGCTGGCCAGCTTTCTGTTGACGGGTTTTTGATTTCGTCATCTAAGAGTTTGATTAGTTCGCTAAGGTTGTGGGTGGCACCACTCTTCCAGCGGTTATACAGTGAGAAACTCAGATTGAACAGTAGGCGTTGTTTCGCTTTTTCATAATTTTCTTTAGGTTCACCCAGCAAAAATCGAGTGACTTTATTGCGCTCGGTACCTTGATCTTCGCGTTTCGAGTAGAAGTTTTTCCACGCTTTTGCCAATACATCGTCATAAACCAGTTTGTCTGGGTTTTCTAGCCAGCTGGTGAATTGTTTTGCTTGCTCTTGTGAAAGGCGTGCATGTAAATCACCCTCGGGTAAGGTGAGTTTTGATAGGCGACCATACTCGTTTGCTGAAATCGAATGAATACGGCCACGCAAACGCAGGTAACGCATATAGCGGTAGCACATGCCGAACAAGTTAGGCTGTACAGTTGGGCTGCGCATTAGCAACATGGGCGAGTTACGCTCAAGTGCTTGCTGGTATTCGGTTGGGTTTAGATAACGATCCAGGGTGCGTTGGTAATGTTGGATCAAGTCAGGCTCTTGCGGCACAAATTCCAGCGCCGCTTTTTCAATCGCTTCAATACTGGAAACAATAGCACGTTGAAGGTTGTGTTGACGTTCGTCGGTATCGATGGGTGAATAATCAATGACACCATCGATACAACCCTGCGACAGAAGTTCTTCTGGTGAGACGCCAACACTCTTAGCGCATTCTTGCCAAGAAAGATTGAACTTGCGGGCAATGCTTTGCAGGCCTTGCGGTTGAATGGTGTTGAAAATACCGTCTCGAACTGAAAGCAGAATATTTGCGGCGGCAAGAGGGATCGCACCACCCGAGTAGCCGACACCTATGACAATACCGACTGATGGTACATCGATATCGGTGCTTTCGGTAATCATTCGAGAGATGCTGTGCGCTTGGTTATTGCTGTTGGCGGCCTCACCAGCGTCCGCCCCGGGCGTGTCAATAAAGTAGACAATGGGTAATGACATATCGGCGAAGCGGCGAATAGTTTCGCTGGCCATGAGGTGGTGTTCAGGCATCCAGGCGCCGTTGGCTGACGAACGCTCCTGCGCGACGATACCGATACGGCGGGTGGTATCGCTAAAGGGCAGCTCGATTTCAGCACTATAGAACGGGCCTTTTTCTTGGCTAGTGATGATCTTGCCATTCAGGCGAGAGATGATTTCTTTGGCACCTGGGCGCTTGGTATGTTGCGCTGGCTGAACCACTTCCGCGATGTAGCCATCGACATCGAGTTTATCAAGCTGTTTGAGGCGGGCTTTAACGCGGCGTTCCTCAATTAGCCCTTTGAGATGCTTACCGGCGGAGAGCGGGTTTTGATCCGGGAACAGTGAAAAGTTAGATGCGAGGTTTTCTGCTTGGATAAACAGCGTGTCGACGCTAGGTGCCTGATCAATCTTTTGTTTCGCCGTCATAAGGTGCTATCTCTCGTTTGAACTTATGTGGTGGGTCAAGGTGCATGTCTGTGGCTGAAGTGGCTGTTCGACCTATTCGAAGGGATCTCAAATGTGATGATTGTCCCAAATATTGGCCGTGTAGAGGTCGTCTGCAAAGCCCACGTAGCCTGTAGTCTAAGCATTATCCCGATATTCCTGGGTTGTGGTACCATTCCGTCACGAACGCTTTGTTCCATATTTGCAACAGTTGTGGCAGTTAACCTGCTGATGAAAGCCAGATTAACAGCGCAATAATATCGATTGAATTTTGAGCATTGTGGCGTGTGAGTTGCCAATTTTGATTTGTCGGGTTTATTTCCAAAGCGAGAGACAGATAAGCGTAGGGTGGATAGAGAGCACAAAAAGCGATGATTGATCTCAATGCAATGATGCTATTTGCCAAAGTGGTGGATGCACAAAGTTACTCTCGGGCGGCTAAAGAGGCCGGTATTCCTAAATCTACCATCAGTCGAAAGATCTCCCAGATGGAAGAAACACTGGGTGTTCGTCTTCTGCAACGCAATACGCGCCAGCTGAGACTGACCCAGGTCGGCCGAGAAGTTTATGACAACTGCCTCAACATCCTGCGTGAAGTGCAATCGGTTCACGCCACCATCGAGAACGCGAGAGAAGATGTTTCAGGTAGCTTGAAAGTGATGCTACCCATCGCATTCAATCAGGAGGTGATGGCGTCGCTATGTTCCGGGTTTCTCAAGCTCTACCCCAAGGTCGATCTTGAGGTACAGTTTGCGGATGGCGAAATCGACCTGATTGGTCAAGATTGCGATATCGCTGTGATGTTTGGGCCACTGGCTAGCTCTGATTTAGTTGCTCGCCTGTTATTTGAGCGGCGCCTCGTACTAGTCGCGAGCCCCGCCTATGTGAAAGCTCATGGCGAGCCGCAGAGCACATTGGAGCTATCCAATCACTTCGGTTTGATGTTGGGGAGTTCCAAATCGGCGCCCATCTGGCCATTGGGCGTAGGTACTGAAAAGCGCTTAGTAAACTTTAAACCCCGCGCCTGGGCCAACAGTTCAGCGGCGATCAAACAGATGGCTAAAGATGGATTGGGCGTCGCCTTAATGACGGAAGCACAATGTCGGCAGGAGTTGCAAAGCGGCGAGCTAACGCGATTATTGTCTGATGTCGCCATCGAGCCTATTAAAGCCTACGGCTTGTACTCAAGTCGTTTTCAGCTGGCACCTAAAATTTCCCGTTTTCTTGACTATTTCGCTCAGCATATCGATAAGCAAGAAATGTCCTATCCATTTCGCCTCTCGTCAGTACAATCAGTACCCAATAAAAAGTAGCGGCTAACTGCCGACCTGATCAACCGAGTTTTATTTTCACATCGACCAGAAGGATGGGGCAACTATGTGGGCGACGTCGTTATTAGAAAAGCTATTGCCGGCCCTCGCTGATGGAGTGGCGACACATTCAATTCTCAATGAGTCGATGATTAGGTCGATTCAAGTCCAGCTTTATAAAAATATTAAACTCAATCCGGGTGAGATTGTGCGTCATTCTGATGGCGATCTCGTGCATACGTTATGCGAACTCAAAATCGACCTCGAACACGCTTTAAGGACTCCGCTAGATGACGATTTGCGTATAGCAATAGAGCAAGCAGATAAGCAGGTTGAGATATTGCTAGGAAGTGATTTGCCCTTTGCGCAGTGCATGCCACTGGCAGAATCTTTGCAGCAATGTATAGCCGCGACCAGCCAAGATAGTAACGACGCTTCGCGTAAAAGATCTTTTTTGAAGGCTGGTGTGTTGGTGACTACGCTCGTTCCGTTTGTCGCCTATGGAGTACATTGGACAATAGCGAATCAATTTCAGCCTGCTGTACTAGAAGAAACGTCTATTGTGTACCCGGTTGAAGGCTATCAGTATTCTGATGGCGTGTTTTCTCTGGAGCAGAGTGCCCTCGAAAGTATTCTCAACGATTTTGGCCGTTACTATTTCGATGAGTTGGCAGAGTTTAAAGACAACCCGCTACCCAATGCATATAACACCTTACAGGCAGAATCTCTTGGAGTCAGTATTTCTGAAGATGGGACGTCTTCTGATGATCCCAGAGAAGAATATTTTAGAAAGGCTCAGCTAAGTGATAAAAACATTGCCGCCATTCGCTTGTTTGTTCGAAATATCCGTGATGGACACATTTTGAATAGAGTGAAAATATCTGCCGAAAGAGTGTCCGGTAATGATTTTCCGTGGCATATGTTAGATGTGGAATCAGATTTAACGGCTGTCTTTAGTAAGAATGATTACGACCCGGGTTTGGGTAGTTTGTGGCTTGGCGTGAATGGCGCACCGGTGACTAACGTAACAATGTCTACCTCGTTGACCTTCAATAACGGCGAGGTAAGCCGAGAGCGAGAAGATTCTTTTGAACTGTTAAGCCATGGGGTAATACTCGACGATGGTCTACTCACGTCAGTGAAGCCGGTTGATACGAGTTGGCAACTTGTTTATTTACCTGCTAGTGAATTAACCAAGCTGTCTCCTACCGAAAGCCTACGAGAGGACATTAATAATTTTGAGCGTCAATTATTAGATGTGACAGTTTTAGAGGCCTATATGGCCGACAAACCTTTTGTTTACTTTCCTTGTGGCAACGAGGACGCCGTAGTACTGATTAACAGCCAAAACGCTAAACAAACATTTGATCTTTTGTCGGCGTCTGCAATTCACATGCATGGTGAGTACCAATTGCTGGATGGAACAGGTAAATCATTCGGTGAACAATTTACCCTCCCAGAAAACTATGTGTTGCGTGAGACAATGCAGGCCGATGACGAGAAGCTTGTCAGTTGTACTGGTTCATTAGGCTTTTCTCTAGGGTTATTTGAAGGTGTTCCAGCGGCTGCTGGAAGCGGTTGGGTGGGTGCGCTTGATAGCCTTGCCGTCAGTCTGATGGACACTAAGAAAATTGCGCAAGGGGAGATTGTTGCGAATAAATCCGTATTATTGGATTTTAATAATAAGCCGGACAAGAAGCAGAAAGCGCTAGATGATATTTATATTTTAAAAGACGGCGACTATATGTTGCTAAATGTGTTTTTATTGGATATGCCCGGCGGACGCTACAAAATTACTGTCTATTTTGATGAAGACCAAGTGGCAGAAACGCAGTTGGATGTGCTGTGGCCACAATCGCTTAATTTCAAGACGTCTGATGTCCAATATTTTCGCAGCGAAAAATAATCATCGCTATGTGCTCTTCTGCTGTACCGCGTGGCAGGCCACGTCGCTAGCGTTGCTTTCGTGATGTATGAGTTGTGGTGTTTCGGTTCGACAGCGGGTCGTCGCGATGGGGCAGCGTGGATGAAATGCGCAACCTGAAGGAGGGGCTAGAGGAGAAGGTAGTTCGCCTGTAAGTTTGATCCGTTTTGCTTTATTGCTTTTCCTATTAGCCGGGTCGGCTATTGGTCTCGCTGATAGTAGCGCTTGGGTATAGGGGTGTTGCGGGTTGTTGAATATTTTTTCACTATCGCCAGTTTCAACTACGCGTCCTAAATACATCACCATTAATTTATCGGCAATGTAACGAACAACGGATAGATCGTGTGAAATAAACACGAAAGTGAGATTTAACGTTTGCTTGAGCTCTTGTAGTAAGTTCAATACCTGGGCTTGTACGCTGACGTCCAACGCAGAGACGGGTTCATCTAGCACAACGATTTTAGGACTGAGCATTAGGGCGCGCGCAATAGCGATTCGTTGCCGTTGGCCGCCAGAAAACATATGTGGGTAGCGATTATAATGCTCTCTACGCAAGCCCACTCTCTCCAGCATGTCTTCGACGGCTTCTCGGCGCTGTTTGCTGTCAAATGAGGTATTAATACGCAGTGGTTCACTAAGAATACTTCCTATCTTATGTCTTGGGTTAAGCGAACCGTAAGGATCTTGAAATACAATTTGTACCGTTTGACGCAATGTTTTTGTAGCGTCGCTGTCTAAGTTGCCCGTCGCATTAATGCCGTCCATGATTAATGAGCCAGCGTCAGGTGGTTCTATAAGCGTTAACAAACGCGCTAACGTAGATTTGCCGCAACCGCTCTCGCCAACGATTGCAAGTGTTTCTCCTGCTTTAAGACTGAAGCTTGCGTCGGCGATGGCCGTGACTCGGTTTTTCTTAAATAGATTGTCTCCGTCGACGCGGTAGGTGCGGCGCAAATTCTTGGCGATAAGAATGGGTTTGTCACTACTCTGCATGGCCTTCACTTTTATTGGGTTGCGAAGTTATTTATTTGTCAGGTGATTATTGGGTTGCTGGTATCGGGAAGTGGCAGCGGGCATGGTCTTTATAAAGTGGCGCTTCTTCGCGGCAACGCGGTTGTGCGTATTCGCATCGTGGGTTGAATAAACACCCACGCGGTTTATCGTTTTGCCCAGGAACGACGCCGGGGATGCTTTTTAGTTTGCCTGGTGCTGCGCGTTCAGGAAGGGCAGCTAGCAGCGCTTGTGTGTAAGGGTGCTTTGGGTGATCAAATAGGTGTTCTACATTTTGCTGCTCAACTTGTTGTCCAGCATATTGCACGATAACGCGGTCGGCTGTTTCCGCTACTACGGCCATGTCGTGAGTTATCAAGACTATCGACATCTGTTCAGTGTGTTGTAGGTCGCTAATTAAATCGAGAATTTGCGATTGAATTGTCACATCAAGTGCGGTTGTCGGCTCGTCGGCAATAAGCAGCTGAGGTTTGCATGCGATCATCATGGCGATCATTACCCGCTGACACATGCCGCCTGATAATTGGTGCGGGTAGGCCTTCATTCGTTTTTCAGGCGCGGGTATTCCGACGCGACCTAACAATTCAATGGCGACTTTTTCGCATTCTCGTTTAGTCCCTCCAACATGCTGACGTAAACTTTCTACAATTTGAAAACCAATGCGAAAACAGGGGTTAAGGCTGCTCATCGGCTCTTGAAAAATCATTGTCATGTCGTTGCCAACGATCTTTCGTCGCTGATGTGTATCTAGGCCCAATAAATTCTCGCCGTTAAAAATCATTTTATCCGCTGTAACACTGGCAGAGGTGGGGAGTAGTCCCATTAGCGCGAGCATAGAAACGGATTTTCCAGAGCCAGATTCGCCAACGATGGAGACAATCTCATTTTTATTAAATGAATAATTCACTGAGTCAACCGCACGGAAAGTCCCTTTGGCTGTGGCAAACTCTACGCTTAGATTTTCGACTTCGAGTAGACTCATCGCTTGTTCAATTCTTAAGAACGTTTCATCTTGGGGTCGAGTGCGTCACGCAAACCATCACCCAAGAGGTTGATTGAAAGCACGGCGATCAAAATGGCCAGGCCGGGAAAGGTAATTACCCACCATGCACTCAAGATAAATTCTCTGGCTTCCGCACACATCGTTCCCCACTCCGGTGTTGGCGGCTGAGCGCCCATCCCTAAGAATCCCAGTGCAGCGGCATCTAAAATGGCAGCTGAAAAACTTAATGTCGCTTGAACAATGAGAGGTGCCAGGCAGTTGGGTAAGATGCTGATGAACATTAAACGCAGTTTGCTCGCCCCAGCAACTCGACTTGCTGTCACATAGTCGCGGTTAGCTTCATTGATTGTCGATGCTCGAATAAGTCGCACATAGTGCGGTAGATAGGTAATGGAGATTGCGATCATGGCATTGCCAAGCCCGGGTTCGAGAATGGCAACGAGTACCAATGCCATAAGTAGTGAAGGCACAGACAAAATAATATCCATGATGCGCATCACAAGCGCTTCCCACCAGCCTCGGAAAAAACCTGCGGTGAGTCCAAGCACAATCCCAGCTGTCAGCGTAAAAACGATGACGATGCTGCCAATGTAAAGTGAATAACGGGTGCCATATATTAACCGTGACAGAATGTCACGGCCTACATCATCAGTGCCAAGTAAAAATTTAGTGCTTCCACCTTGTTGCCAGGAGGGGGGAGATAATAACGCTTCGCGAAATTGTTCGTTAGCAGCGTGAGGTGCAATCAGGTCTGCAAAGATGGCCAGCAAGACAATCCCAATGACAACGACGAGACCGCCGACGGCACCTTTGTTTTCGGCAAAATAAAACCAAAACTCCTTCAGCGTCGCGCGTAGAGGTGAATAGTGGATGCTTGCGTCGAGAGAAATTTCGCTGTTCATTGCTAATTATTTACGATGCGAGGGTTAATTAGGCCGTAAAGTAAATCGACGACTAAGTTTACGACCATGATAATGGAGACAATGAGCACCAACCCGCCTTGTACAACAAAATAATCTCGTCTAAAAATAGAATCGACCATCCATTTGCCTATTCCAGGCCAGCTGAAAACCGACTCAGTTAAAATTGCGCCTGCCATTAAGACGCCAACTTGTAATCCGATGACGGTAACGAGGGTGATCATGGCGTTGCGCAGTGCGTGAATGCCTACCACGCGAAAATCGCTTAACCCTTTCGCGCGCGCAGTACGGACGTAGTCTTCGTCTAATACTTCGAGCATCGCGGAGCGGGTTTGTCGCGCGATAACAGCCAATGGCATTGTGCCTAAAACAATAGAGGGAAGTACCAGGTGAGCTAGCGCTGATGTAAACGCACCTGGTTCGTTGGTAAACAATAACGTGTCAATGAGCATGAAGCCGGTGGTAGGTTCTAGCCAAATCATGGCGTCAATGCGTCCGGAGACCGGTGTTAATCCGAGATACCCAGAGAAAAACATAATCATCAGTAAGCCCCACCAAAAAATCGGCATTGAATAGCCGGTTAAGCTGAAACTCATAATGATGTGATCAAACTTGGAGCCGCGTTTCACGGTGGCGACGGTGCCGGCTGGTATGCCAATGACTATGGCAAACAATAACGCACAAATGCCTAGTTCGAGAGTGGCGCTGAAGCGTGGAATAAATTCGCTCAATACAGGTTGCTTAGTAACGAAAGACTCACCAAAATCGCCGCGTAAAATGCCGTTTAAAAACGAAAAATACTGTTGCCAAATGGGTTGATCGAAGCCGAATTCAGCCATTAATGCTGCATGACGTTCATCTGAAATTCCTCGTTCGCCCGCCAGTAACTCAATAGGGTCGCCAGGTAAAACGCGAATAAACGTAAATGCGATTAACGTCACCCCGATAAATGTGGGAATAAGTAGGGCGACTTTTTTCAGAAAAAACGTAAGCATGAGTTACTAGCTAACGACTAACGCGCGTCGCTTATATCGACGTCGACAAAATAAAAACCGCCAAGTGGATCGATTTTAAAACCGGTAACCTCTGATCGAGTCGGCACATAGACTGTTGAGTGCGCTATGGTTGCCCAGGGCGATTGTTCTTTAAAAACAACCTGTGCTTGTTCATAAATTTCTGTGCGCGCTGCTTTGTCGGAAACGACTTTGGCGTTTTGAATTAGTTCTTCAAATGGTTGGTAGCACCATTGCGCGCGATTGGCGTTGCCGACGCCGCCGCACCCTAATAACGTAGCCAGAAAATTATCGGGATCGCCGTTGTCTCCAGTCCACCCCATTAATAGTGCCCCATCGCGATTAATATCCTTAGAGCGTTCTAAGTATTCACCCCATTCGTAGGACACGATGTTTGCAGATACCCCTACTTTTGCCCAATCTTCTTGAATCAGCACAGCCATGCGGCGCGCGTTCGGGTTGTATGGGCGTTGCACCGGCATGGCCCAAATATTGGTTGCAAGATTTTCTATGCCCGCTTCATCTAGGATTTGTTTGGCTGCATCCGGATCGTAAGGTAAATCTTCGACAGCATTATTGTATGACCAGATGGTGGGTGGAATTGGGTTTTTTGCGATGACGCCTGCCCCTTGAAAGACTGCATCCAATATGGCTTCTCTATCAATGGCCATAGATAGTGCTCGGCGCACCTGTGGATTGTCAAAGGGAGGCATTTGTGTGTTGAAGGCGAGATAACCCACATTGAGACCTGGCTGTGACAGCAAATTAATGGCGGGGTCTGCTGCCATCTTTTCTAAGTCTGCCGGGTTAGGATAAGACATTACGTGGCATTCGCCCGCTTGAAGTTTTTGATAGCGAACGGCTGGGTCAGTGTTGATGGCAAAAACTAAACGATCTATAGCGGTGCGTCCTGCCCAATAATCAGCGTGAGCAACATAACGAATAAATGCGTCTTTTTGGTAGGCGACGAATTTGAATGGGCCGGTACCAATTGGCTGTAAATCAATTTTTTCTGGCGTGCCTGCGGTCATCATTTTATCGGCATATTCAGCAGACATTATGGACGCGAAATCCATTGCCATGTTGGCAATCATCGGCGCTTCAGGGCGGTTTAGGGTAAATTGGACAGTGTAGTCATCAATTGCGATAACATCTTTTAATAGTGTCGGCATGTCCATGCTAGCAAAGTATTCGTAACTGCCGCCCGATACAGAGTGATAGGGGTGTTCATTATCAAGTTGGCGTTTGAAACTAAACACGACATCCGCTGCGTTAAAATCGCGGGTTGGAGTGAAATAGTCAGTGCTATGAAATTTAACCCCTTGTCGTAAATGAAATGTGTAGGTCAGTCCATCGTTAGAAATTTCCCACGATTCTGCGAGCCCAGGTTTAATATTTGTTGTGCCGATATCAAACTCAACTAAACGGTTGTAAACATTTTTGGATGAGGCGTCGAATGTTGTCCCCGCTGTGAATAAAGCCGCATTGAAACCTTCAGGGCTTCCCTCCGAACAATAAACTAGCGTCTTTTCGATTTTTTCTGTGCCGCCGCAACCGGATATTGCGGCAACGCCGAGCATTGATAAACCAAAAAACAAGTGTTTATTCATTGAGGGTATCCTGTGTAGAGCCTTATGAAATGTGAGTAGGTTATTCAACATTAAATGACGCGCTTGTTTCTAAGCTCGGCAATCTCTGCTTCGCTGTAACCTAGTGATGTCATAATGTGATCGGTGTGTTCAGATAGTGTTGGGGCGCGATGTTTAATGGCGGTAGGGGTTTTGGATAGTTTGATGGGCGTGTTGGCGATTTTCGCTGCCTTCGGTGTGCCGGGGTAATCTGTTGCCTCAAAAGCGCTGGTCGCTGCCGCGTGTTCGTCATCCAGCGCTTCTTGTAAATCATACACTGAACCAGCAGGTAGTTTTGCTTCTTCAAACGCGGCAAGAACTTCAGCCGTTGTCCGCTCATGACACCAGTTTGCCAAGCGCTCACTGATTATTTCGCCATTATCGCCGCGAGAAATATCGTCTTTAAAACGTGAGTCGGTGAGCCAGTGGTCCTCACCCATTAATTTTGCCCAACGTTCAAACATGGCGTTGCCAACAGTTTGCACCAAGACCCAGCCATCTTTGGTTTGAAAGGTGTCACCAGGGCCACTGTTTTGGAGACGATTCATGGTGCCGTGTCGATTTAAATTTAATGCACTTTGCTCGGTTAAAAAATTGCCTGCGAAATTGAGTGCTGTACGGTACAGAGAAGCTTCCACAATTTGCCCTTGACCGGTTTTTTCTCTTTCCAATAATGCAGCCATAGTACCGTAGGCGCTGAGGCTTGCCGTACCGAAATCGACGTAATTGATTGCGGACTTCACCGGGTGATCCTGCGGGCCGGTTAAGTGCATGGCGCCAGACATGGCTTGCCCTAAACCGTCAAAGCCAAGTCGTGAAGAATAGGGGCCGCCTTCGCCAAAGGTGGAAATCCAGGTAAGGATAATGTCAGGTTTAATAGCAGTGAGACTGTCGTAGTCGATGCCCATCGCTTTAAGAGTTTGAGGCGGTAGATTGGCAATCACAACATCGGCGGTTTCCACCAAGCGACGGACAACTTCTTTGCCTTCTGGCTTAAGTGGGTTCAGGGTCATCCCTTTCTTGTTACGGCCCATTTGCAGATACGCAGCGCCAGAGCCGTCTTCGGCAACCGGGGAGGTAAATCGATCTTCACCCCCTTCGATGCGTTCGATCCGGATGACTTCGGCACCCATGTCAGATAATAGTGCGGCGCAAAATGGGCCTGCGATGTAACGACCAAAATCTAAAACTCTTACGCCGTCTAAAACTTGTGCCATGTGTACTTCTCTCTCGATGGTTGTTCTTATCTCAATGACTGCGGGCATTGTATCAAATGTGTATGACGGGGCAGTCTATATTGTTGTCGGTGTTATCGTTCGCTACGCACACGCTCTACAGCATCAAGCCATTGATCGTAGTATTGATCGCGACGTGTTTTGTCCCATCTCGGTGCGAAGCGCTGGTCGCAAGCCCAGCGCTCTGCAATTTCATCAAGGCTGCTAAAAATACCGGCTTGCAAACCAGCAAGATACGCTGCCCCCAGTGCAGTGGTTTCAATAATGGTGGGGCGGTCGACTTCTGCGCCGAGAATATCGGCTAGGAACTGCAGTAGCCAATCGTTCGCAACCATACCGCCGTCGACGCGCAATGTGGTCGGTCGACAACCATCAGCCTCCATCGCTTTTTGGAGGTCTTTGGTCTGGAAGCACACGGACTGCAAGCCAGCCGTTACAATTTCGTTAATCCCTGTATCGCGCGTTAGGCCAAATATGGCGCCGCGTGCATCGGGATCCCAATAGGGTGCTCCTAGCCCGGTAAATGCGGGTACTAAAAACACGCCATGGTCCTCAGCAGTTTTCTTGGCAAGGGCTTCTGTCTCACCGGCGTTGCTAATGAGCTTTAGACCGTCACGCAGCCATTGCACGGCGGCACCAGCAATAAAAATGCTACCTTCAAGTGCGTAGGTAACCTCACCATCTAAACGATACCCGACTGTTGAGAGCAGCTTATTTTGGGATTTAAGTGGCTGCCGACCGGTGTTCAATACTAAGAAACACCCTGTGCCGTAGGTGCTTTTGGCCATTCCCTCCTCAAAACAGGCTTGGCCGAAGAATGCGCCTTGCTGATCACCCACCATGCCCAAAATAGGAATTGCCCCCCCTAGCCATTGATCAGCGGTATGGCCAAATGCGTGAGCGTTGTCGCATACCTCAGGCAGCATCGATCTCGGAATATCAAAAAGCGCGAGGAGATCGTCGTCCCACTCTTGGGTATGAATGTTAAAGAGCGCTGTGCGGCAAGCGTTGGTGGCGTCGGTTTTGTGCGACTGGCCATCGGTGAGTTTCCAGAGTAGGTAAGTATCTACGGTGCCAAACAGTAATTGGCCTGCCTGGGCCTTTTCTCTCGCACCCTCGACATTCTCTAATATCCAATGGATCTTGCTGGCGGAAAAATAGGGGTCCAACAGTAGGCCGGTTTTATCTGCTAGGGCCGTTTCGTGGCCCTGGGCTTTCAGCGACTGACAATATTGGCTGGTACGGCGGTCTTGCCAGACGATGGCGTTGTAGATGGCCTCGCCTGTGTTTTTGTCCCACACCAACGTCGTTTCTCGCTGGTTGGTAATGCCTATTGCGCTGATGTCAGCAGCGGAGAGACCTGAATTTTGTATAGCTTCACGGCTGGTATCGATGACTGATTGCCAGATGTCATCGGGGTTGTGTTCAACCCAGCCGTCGGCGGGAAAATGTTGAGGGAACTCCTGCTGTGCACTATGTGTGGACACTGACGCGCTATCAAAAATGATTGCCCGAGAACTCGTGGTGCCTTGATCGATTGCGAGAAGGTATGCCATAGGGTGAACCTGCTTGTCATTGGCTGGATTGCCCAGCCACTCTGACCCCAAATCCTAATGAGATTGTGGGTGATTACAACCTCTATTGCGAAGTGACTCATTGTTCTCACGTGATTGTGCGTTCGTGGGTCGAATCTCGTGTCTATACTGAAAAAAGGGTCAATAGAATAGGGAGAGATGATTGTCTAAGTCGTTTTTCTGGGTGAGCACCTTATTGAATCGTGGCGTTGTCACCGCCTGTCTCCTGCTGGGGTGGGGAGTGGCGGTGTTATCGTTATTTCTGGCTGGTTGGCAGGGAGCCTTACTTTGTGGGCTGGTTTGTCTGTTGTTCACCGTTTATCTGATCGTTGTCAGTGTCAACGTTGGCAGCACTCACCACTTAGCTCAATTGCACAAGGCATTGGGCGCGGCAAATAGTGAACCTGCCGATATTTCAATGGACCTTCCTCGTGGCGCTAATGGTATGTCGGGCGCTTTGATTGATGATTATCGAGGCTTCATTCGTGTTCTGAAAGAAACATTAGAGAAGCAGCAACACGTGAATATGCAAATTGCATACATTGGCGCTGACGCGCGCAAATTGGCGACGCAAGCCCGCCAAGACACACAGCAACAGGAGCAGGTGTCCGAGCAAATATTCCATTCAAATGAGCGCGTGACTAAAGCCATCGATGGATTAAGTGAGCGGGCAAGCTCAGTGACTGAGTTAAACACTCGTCATCTAGAATCCGCACGAAACTCTTTAACCGGGTTAAGTAGCGCGTTAGACAATATAAATGTTGCTGTTGATGCAATGGTGGGTTTTGAAGCAACCGTTGGTGAATTGACCTCCAGCTCGGAGAGTATTCGAGAGTTATTAACAACCGTGCAAAGTTTTGCTGCTCAAACTAATTTGCTGGCATTAAATGCGGCTATTGAAGCTGCACGTGCCGGTGAACAAGGTAGAGGCTTTGCGGTGGTCGCCGATGAAGTGAGAACCTTGGCGGGGAAAGTGGATGCTGCGACTTCGCAAATTGATCAGCTATTAGAGGCGATGGCGAGTGCGGTGCAAAGTGCTTCGGACGGTAGTGCGTTGGCGATTTCTAATACGCAGCAAGCTCAGGGCTCAGTGGATGAGGCCACGTCTCAATTTAAATCTATGGTATCTGAATTTACATCGGCGCATGCTGACTTGGTTCATGTCAGCAACGCCGCTGAAGAATTGTCACAAATTAATGAGGAGTCGCGAGAACATAGCGCCACGATTCGGGATCTAGGTAAGCGTATCCATGATGAGTTGGAAACGTCGTTTGGTCACGCCAATGCCATGAGTGAGTTTTCCAATAGTGCGGTGCGAGATTACGTGCGGATCAAAATTGGTGCTGGCGTAATTGAGCCTGTAGTCACTTTGCTAGCTGATCGAAAACGCTACTTAGAGTCTTTGCTTGAAGACCTGGCGAGCGAAGGTGTAGACGTTTTTGACCGGAATTATCAACCCGTGCCCGAGTCGGTTAATCCCAAGCAGTATACAACAGCATGGGACAGTGTATTGCGAGATAGATTGCAAGCCACCATGGATGATTGGACTGATAGCACTAAGCATCCCGGTTTCCTTTATTGCTTACCAGTTGATGACGAAGGTTATGTGTCTGTTAATCGTAGCGCGTTATCCAAGCCACCGACTGGCAATCCAGAGGTCGACGTACAGCAAAGTCGTTACCGATATATTGCTTTGGATGCAAAGCGGGTGGAGTCAAACCGCGCTATAAAAGACATAAGTTTAACGACGTTTACCGTACTGAATGGTGACATTGCTTTCTCTGTATCATCTCCTTTGATAGTCAATGGCAAGCGCTGGGGAACCGTGAGCATTGGTGTAACACCCCAAGCGTTTGGTGTAAACATTAATGATGTTATGAATATGGCAGGCTGATTTTTTCGGTCAAAAAATAAAATGAATGGACGGGAAATACATTGAGTCAACGTGCTAATAATTGGTCAGAAGTATTGATTAAAGGTGGTGCCATGGTCGGCATTTTGGTCTGCCAACTTGGCTTGACCTTAGGTTTTGCTTGGGTAGCAGAAGGGTGGGTTCAGTATCTCGCATTAGCGATGGGGGTGACGTCTTTTGCCTTGGCGATTTGGATACGGAGATTTGTTGGCAGTGGTGCTGCAATTTCGAATTTATTGGAGGTGATGCGAGCTGCAAATGCTGATGTAGGAGATCTATCTAACAATGTTGAAGTGAATACGGGTGGGCTCACGGGAGAGGTGGCGACGGAATTTAATAAATTTATTGAGCGTGTTCGTAAAATTGTTGAACAAGACCAAATGAATAACCTAAGAATCGGTTTGGCTGCCGTGGAATCTCGAAAGCTGGCTATTGCGGCTAAAAATCATGCAAGCAAACAAGAGTCAGTATCGGATCTCAATTTTCAATCAAGTCAGCAGACTGCTAGTGCTATAGATGAATTGGCGGAGCGTAGTGCATTAATTGCTCGAGTTAATTCGAAAAATATCGAACTGGCAAAAGAGTCACTCCAGGATATGGGGAATGTTCAAAATTTGGTTGGTTCGGTATCGCAATTAATGCAGCAATTTTCCGACACGGTCGAGCGGCTAGAATCTACCTCCGATAGTATTCGCGAAATTTTAGATACCGTTCAAGCGTTTGCGGGGCAAACAAATATGCTGGCTTTGAATGCAGCCATTGAAGCTGCACGCGCGGGTGAGCATGGCCGTGGTTTTGCCGTGGTCGCTGATGAGGTTAGATCTTTAGCTGGGAAGGTAAGAGGAGCCGCAGATCAAATTGATGAATTGGTTGGCGAAATGGGGGGCGCTGTCAGTCAAACCGCCGTAGGTACTACCAATATGATTGAGAGCACCGAGCTGGCGCAACAGACAATCTCTGAATCGACACAAAAATTTTCGGAAATGATGGGGGATTTTGAACGAACGCACAGTGACTTGTTAATGATAAGTACAGCGGTTGAACAAATGTCTGCGTCTAATCAAGAGTCTCATGAGCGTAGCACCGAGATTTTAGAGCTTGGTGAAAAAATTCATCGTGATATGGAAACTATTTTTGATCATGCCGACGTGATGCGACTGACAACGAATGTTGCGCTACGAAGCCTGGTCGCCGTTCGAATTGGTCAAGGAGCGATTGAGCATAATATGGATGTGCTCATTGAGCGTAAGCGCATTTTTGAAGCAACTTTGGCTGATCTAGAAAAAAGCGGCGTCGATATCTGGGATAAAAATTATAGAGAACATGCTAACAATGGTTGGCCGAAGTATGATGTGTCGTGGTGTCAGCCGTTAATGCGCGCGACGCAACACATTATTGATGACTGGGAAAACAAAGATAATATTCTCTACTGCTTACCGGTCACAACGGATGGGTACGTATCCGTGAATAGATCGTCGATTTCGAAAGAGCCGACTGGCGATCCTAAAGTGGATAGGTTGCAAAGTCGCCACATGTATTTCGCTATCACAGACAAGAATGATCTCGCGGTTATTGGCAAGATCAACAACTTTAGTATGTCGACGTTCTTGCTCCCCGATGGCACGACAGTGTTCTCGGTATACACTGCGTTATACGTCAATGGAAAACGCTGGGGCACGCTAAATTCTGGACTGCTGCCTAGTGCGTTTGGTCTCGACAGCAGTGGCTCAGTAGAAGACCGAGTCCGCGTCTAACCGATTTGCACGACGTTGATGAGGTGAGGTGATACGGCTTTTTTGCCGAATCGTTTTAGTGAAAATATACCCGCCGCCATCGCTATGGTGGATGCAATAATCCAGATCGAAGAAAAGAGCGGGGTGGTGTTTAGTGAACCTGCTTGATAAATCAATGCGGCGATATAATAAGCGAGGCCCGTACTCCAGCTAAACACGATTAATGCATAGCGCCACCCGGCCTCTTTCACTACCGCCCCCAGCACCGCGACACAGGGTGCATACAACAAAATAAACACGAGATAAGAGAATGCGGCAAAGGCAGTGCCGAATAAAGCGGCCATATTGGTCAATGTCGCCGTTTTTACACCTTGGCTTTCTGCAACGCTTGCTGCATCTTCGCTGCCTACACCGCCTATTCCTAGCGGGTCAATTAACGCACCGCTCAAATCTTTGGCCGCTGTACCAATGGATGTAATTGCTTCACTAAATGCGCCGACAATATCGGGTGCTTCCGCTGTGCCCGCGTCATTGTTTACTGGTTCGCTATAGAGTGCATCCAGGGTGCCGACGATAGCTTCTTTTGCGAACATGCCGGTGAACAAGCCAACCGTCGCAGGCCAATTATCTTCACTTATTCCCAACGGCGAAAACGCTGGCGTAATGGTGCGACCAATCGCTGCCAATACAGAGTCTTGAGAATCTTCATGGCCGAAGGTGCCGTCGGTACTAATTGAGTTCAGCATGCTCAGTACCACAACTACAGCAACAATGTTTTTACCGGCCCGTAAGGCAAAGCCGCGCAGCCTAAACCAAGTCGTGATAAAAATGTTACGCATGACGGGCATATGATAGGCCGGCATTTCCTGAACTGATCGCGTCACTTCTCCGGGAAATAATTGGCGGCGGAATATCCAGCCTGTGCCTACGGCGAGTGCAATCCCCAACAGGTACAAAAGGAAAACAATATTTTGTCCGTTAGTAGGGAAGAACGCCGCCGCAAATAACGTGTACACGGTTAATCGTGCACCGCAGGACATAAATGGAGCCATCGCGATAGTCATTAACCGGTCGCTATCGCGGCTTAAACTACGCGAAGCCATCACGGCGGGAACGTTGCAACCAAAGCCAACAATCAAAGGTACAAAAGCGTTCCCGGGTAGCCCAATCCGGGCCATTAGGCGATCGACAACGAATGCCGCGCGAGACATGTAGCCTGAATCTTCTAGGGCGGATAGGCAAAGGTACAAAAATCCGATAACGGGAATAAACGTTGCGACTAGAGTGACGCCACCGCCAAGACCATCTGCAAGCAATGTGGTTAGCCAGGCAGGCGAGTGTATTAAATCAAGCAAGTAGCGTGTGCCATCGATAAATAGACTGGCAAATACAATATCGAAAAAGTCGATAAACACTGCGCCAACGTTCACTGCGAAGGTAAACATTAGGTACATCATTAATAGGAAAACGGGGATCCCTAAATAGCGATTGAGTACCCAGGTATCAATTTTTTCGGTAAAAGGCTGGCGGTGTGATTCAACGGTAACAACGCCATCCAGCATGCGCTGCACTTTCATATAACGCGCGGGTAAGTCACCGGGTGTGACAGGGTCTGGGGTTTCTGGCGGTGAGAGGAGATCCACACCAAGGTGTTCAGAAATACTCTCAAGCAACCCATTAACACCTTGCTTACGCGAAGCCACGATGGGGATCACAGGAACCTGTAAGCGCCCAGCTAGTTCGTCAGCATTGATGTGTAAGCCTTGCTGCTCAGCCACATCGAGCATATTCAAAGCGACAATAACGGGTAGCTGCTTCTCCAACAGTTGCTGCGTCAGAATGAGATTTCTTTCGAGGTTGCTAGCGTCGAGGATGTTGATGATTAAGGAATAATCACCCTGGTCGAGAGCATCTTGGGCGATTCGTTCGTCAATACCGACATGCGTCTGTTCGAGGTTATAAATGCCTGGGAGATCGACGATTTCAACGGATTGGCCGTCAATGGTTAGGGTGCCGGTTTTTTTCTCAACGGTAACACCTGGCCAGTTCCCGACTTTTTGATGGGCACTTGTGAGAACATTGAAGAGTGTCGTCTTCCCGCAATTGGGGTTGCCGATCAGCGCAATGCTGCTGGACATTAAGCTACCCCGGTGACCAGCGTCTCGTGATGAGTGACCAATTCTTCGACGGCAATGCTTTGCGCGTCGTCTTTGCGGATGCTCAGTAGGGTTTGACCCACTTTAATTTGCATGGGGTCGCCCATGGGCGCATAACGAAGGACATCGAGCGTTGCTCCAGGAAACAACCCTAGCGCAAACAGTCGACTTGAGATCTCTGGTGCACTCGCGATATCAGTGACGCGCCAGCGACTGCCGGGGCGGGCCTGGTGGAGGGAGTGGGCCTGTACAGAGAAATCAGAAAGCGCCATGAACATCTACCGAAGATAGAAAGGTGAAAAGAGATGCGAATTGTTATCATTAACGATAGCAGACTTGTCCTGATAATAGAAGTGTCATATTCATCTGATAGGTAAAAAATTAGGATTTATTTGTCTGACATCAAATTGAGGTTGCGATGCCAGGGAGTGTTTGTTTTTCAGCCTATGCATAATTCCTTGGAAAACTATACTGAATCGATATAAGTACTAAACCCCAACTGCGGTATTATGTCGCATCATTCCTCTTGGTGACGACCGCGTCACAATCCTGTTTATTTAGGTATTTGTAGTAGCTTCGTGAAAGCGGAGTTAAATGGTGAGTTATGCAAACCTTTCAACTGGCAAATCGTACAACGATGGCCCTCCAGTTTTACACCGTGGTTGGAGTGGTTGTGTTGCCGTTTGTGGCTTGGTGGTTAGTGCAGGGGAATTGGCAGGTATCTGCAGTTCCAGGGTTCGCTGCGCTGCTATGCGTAACAAATTATTTGGCTCATAAATATACCGGGCGTATGCCCATCTCACCGGTCGTTATTTCTACTTTGTTTGTTGTATCCAATAGTAGCGTTATCTACCTGCTGGGTGTGTCGGGCATGTTCTGGGCTTACCCCATTTTGCTTTCAGTGTACTGGGTTCACAGCCGTTCCACGGCGCTATATCTCGTTGTATTACTATTTATTATATCGGTGGGGACAGCGGCGGCCTTATTTGAGCCATTTATGGTGATCAGGTTTGGCCTCACCATTATGATGATTGCCGTTTTTTTTAACATCGCTGTTGTTCACTGGGAAAAACATGTGGGTGAGCTGGAAAGATTGACGATTACCGATCACTTAACGGGCGCTTTTAATCGTCGCTTTATGGATACCAAGTTGACAGAAATGATTGAGTGGCAGCGTCGACGTGGCACTGTGTCCACATTGATAGTGTTGGATGTCGATCACTTTAAACAGGTCAATGACAACTACGGCCACAGTGTGGGCGACAAGGTGCTTAAGGACCTAGTGAATATTCTCATCAATCGAGTGCGCTCATTGGATTATGTGTGTCGTGCTGGCGGTGAGGAATTTGTTGTCATTCTACCGAATACTCCCGAAACTGAAGCACAGTTGGTTGCGGAGGACTTGCGGTCGGCGATTTTTGAATCGGTGCTTCTCGCTGGCGGTCCCGTCAGTATTAGCTGTGGCATCAGCAGTGTGTGTTCGGGTGATTCGCCTGACTCGTGGCTCAAGCGATGTGATATTGCCCTTTACCAGGCCAAAGGCGAAGGCCGGAATCGCGTATCTGTGTCTCAACAGACTAACGTGGTGCCAAACAGTGTAGCCAGTGCCTGATTGTCTGATTCAGCTGGGTTCGGTGCTCTGCTCCGCAGTGAATGCTAGATGGTCTACTCTGTAAGTAACAGAGTCATTGGGTATCGCGGTGCAATCGCTGAATCAACAATATCAAGTTTATCGACAAGTCATTGGGCAGGTTCTGAAAGATAGTGAGAAGTTACCCAGCCTGCCCAGCGTAACCCTCAAAATTCGCCGCGCTATCAGTTCCGAGAATACGACAATTGAGCAGTTGGCGGAGCTCATTTCCAAGGATGCTGCCCTAAGTACACTGCTACTAAAGGCCGCCTCTAGTCCAATCTACCGCCGTGCCGTCACACCTAAAACTTTACCTGAGGTCATCGGTTTACTCGGATTCTCCAGTGTAAATAGCCTG
The DNA here is from genome assembly GCA_033852115.1 of Cellvibrionaceae bacterium. Lineage (GTDB taxonomy): Bacteria > Pseudomonadota > Gammaproteobacteria > Pseudomonadales > Cellvibrionaceae > JAWSVE01. Next base: position 630,996 of record JAWSVE010000002.1, read on the forward strand.
GTGATGTTACACAGTGTACGCAGCGTTATGGTGTTGCGCAGTCCGTCGGTAAAAAAATTGTTTGCCCAAACATGGCGGCGCTTGGTGGTAAAAATGAGCGTCGCTGGCTTTCTCGCCAAGCAACTCAAGAGTGTCTCGGTGGATGAGGCGCAAATGGCGAGTATGTTGACGGAAGTTGGGGCGCTAGCGGTGCTTTCAGCGCTATTGGAGTTGGACGCAGCCCCAGATTCTGATACCTATGTCAGTTTGTGCCGCAACTACAGTAAATCTCTCGGTAGCATTTTATTGCAAAAATGGAATGTGGATCAGCAATACATTGACGTCGCGAAGCGCTGTGGTGATTGGGCTGATACGGATGGAGTGAGCGTGGGGTTGCTGGATGTGGTAAACCTCTCGATCTACTACGCGGTCAAGTTCACGAACAAGTCTGCTTCGCTACCTGCCATTGGTGAGCTTGCTGTATACAAAAAACTCTTGCCTGAGCAACGTCGCTGCAAACACCCCGATTGGCTTGATGTAATCTTCGACAATAAAGCTGATATTCAAGCGTTGGTAGAAAGTTTTCGTTAGTCGAGCCTTGGTCTTTGCTGTGTTATTGTGCGGCGCCCAAACCGATTGGTATGGCGAGGTTGCTTTACAACGTTGAACCGGAATTTCGTTTTATGAATAAATTTTCTGAAATTATAGGCGCTGCCCAGTGGCAGGGTGACTCCGTCACGTTTAATGTCACTGAAGATTGGGGCCAGGGGCGGACCGTCTTTGGTGGGATGCAGGGCGCGATGGCTGTAACCGCCATGCGCGGGGTTTTAGGAAATGATGTTCCCCTAAGGAGCTTGCAGGTGACATTCATCGGCCCCGTTTTTTTTGGCGACGTGACCGTCAATGCTAAAGTGTTACGTCAAGGAAAGTCGGCCACCCAGGTGCAAGCGGAAATTTACGATGACGGCAAGCTACGTTTAATCGCTGTCGGTATTTTCGGCACCGATCGACCGTCTGAGCTGGCAGACGTTCCCACTGCGGAGCCAGCGAAACGCGGTCGTGATGAGTCCCATCGGGTAAAATATGTTGAAGGCATGATGCCGGCATTTACTCAGCATTTTGAAACGCATTTTGCCGAAGGACCTAAACTATTCTCTGCCACCAAACATCCACGAGCTATCGCTTACTCAAGGCATCGCGATGACGATATGGTGACCGAGGCACATTTGGTGGCGTTAGGTGATGTAGCTCCGCCAGTCGCCATGGCGGCGTTGAGTCAATTCGCGCCCGCCAGTTCAATGAATTGGCAGCTCGAATTTGTGCAGCAGCCCAGTGCGCTGACAGATAAACCGTGGTTTCGTGTCGATGCCGAGGCTCTTGCCAGCGGTCAGGGCTACACTTGGCAAAATAGTGACTTTTGGGATGAAGACGGACGCTTGGTGATGCTGAGCCGTCAGTGTATAGCGGTATTTGGATAACGGTAGCGGGGGGGGGCGCTGCGTTAGACGAGTTAGCGATCACCGCTTGTGGCGGGTACAGCAAACCCCAAGGCTTGGTAGACGCGCTGGACCAATTGAACGCTTTGCATGATCGAAACATGGTCGTCGCGCGCTGAAACAATACCTAAATCCGTTAGTGTAACGCTCTCATGTGGTTGAATGCCTTTCATCTCAAGGCAGCGTTTAGCGCAGTGTAACCCGCAGCCGTCGATCGTGATCACTCGCTGTTTAGTTTTGCAGGCCTGTACGATGGGTAGAATATTTGCCCCAATGCTGGATGCCGCTACCATGTCTGCGAGCCTGTTTTCACTCAGCGAAACGGCAATATCATTTGCCACCTTGGCTACCTGTGAGCCACCAGCGCACGCGACAACGGTAGGCCTTTCAGGCACCTGTTTGTTGGAGTCGTTTGAAGGCACGGCATATTACCCAGTTAAAAATTAGGGGTTATTGTGCAGAAGGGCTACTACTCTGACCTTGATGTAGATCAGGCGTGTCGGAGATACGCTCTTTTTACTCCGAAGTCGTGGATGTTCTGATGCAGGTCAACATGAGGTTCGGGTAACAACGTTACTATGCCCGCCGCTCAATGCCATTACTGACGGGGAATGTTTAAAAGATGCAAGCACCAAGCTGGGACCCAACACTGATTCAGCGTCACGACAAGTCTGGGCCGCGCTATACTTCGTATCCGACAGCGCCGCAGTTTCATGAAGAGTTTAGCCTCGAGCAGCTTGAATCGGCTATTGAGCGAAGCAATGCGAGTAGACGCCCGCTCTCGCTCTATTTCCATATACCGTTTTGCGACACCATTTGTTACTACTGCGCGTGTAATAAAATTGTTACCGCGAATAAATCACGTGCGCGACCTTATTTGGATTCGCTGTTTGATGAAATGCGCTTGATGGCGGAGAAAGTCGCCAGCGATCGTCCGGTTAATCAGTTGCACTGGGGGGGTGGGACGCCCACCTACATAAGCGATGACGAAAAGCGCGAGCTCATGGGGGTGACGCGAGAGTTATTCAATCTTCATGAAAATGATACTGGTGAATACTCTATCGAAGTACACCCTGGCCAAATGGAAGTCGGCACTATAGGTGTATTGCGTGAGCTTGGTTTTAATCGTATCAGCATGGGTATTCAGGATTTCGATCCACTTGTTCAGCGAGCCGTCAATCGCTTCAATAGTGTTGAGCAGGTGAGTGAGTTGGTGTCGGCTGCACGCCAGAAAAAATTTCATTCCATTAGTATGGATCTTATCTACGGCTTACCGATGCAAACGCTTGAAACGCTTCGAGCCACTGTACAGTCGGTTATAGAGTTGTCACCAGATCGGATATCGCTGTTCAACTACGCCCATCTGCCCCACCTGTTTAAAACGCAGAAGCAAATCGATGAACGCCAATTACCGAGTGCCGATACAAAGTTATCGATGCTTGAGTTGGCCATTACTCTGCTGACCCAAGCGGGGTACGTTTATATTGGTATGGACCACTTTGCAAAACCTGATGATGAGTTAGCGATAGCGCAAGAGAAAGGCGAGCTGCAGCGCAATTTCCAAGGCTATGCTACCCATGGGAATTGTGACATGTTTGCCTTTGGTGTCTCTTCAATCTCGGCAATCGATAATATTTATGTGCAAAATTTTAAAGATATTCCCGGCTACTCTGCGCCAATTGCGAGCGGTCAGCTACCGATGCAGAAAGGGTTGGTACTCAGTGAAGATGACTTGCTGCGGCAGTACGTCATTAACCGCTTAATTTGTCAGTTTGAATTATGCTTTGCTGAAATCGAAGATAAATTTGGTATTAATTTCACGCAGTATTTTGCAACAGAATTGCGTGAGCTGAACGAACTTACCGCCGATCACCTCATCGAATTGGCACCCACTCACGTTCGAGTAACACCTCAAGGACGATTGTTAATCCGCCGTGTCTGCATGGTATTTGATGCCTACCTGCGCCAGCCGACAAAGCAAAGTTTCTCTCGGATCATCTAAGTTGCCCTAGTGTTCGCCTGCATAACCTGTGGGCGGCAGTTGTCTGTCCTCAATGATCTGCCCCCCCCCTTACCCTGTATTACCCTTCGTTTAAATAGAACGATATGGGCGATATTTTACGATTTTAATTTATATAACCGAATATATACTGGTGTTAATTCATAGCAAGCACCTATTCAATGTCTTAAAGGGTGCGCGAAATTAAAGGAGGTTTAGCCCCGATGTATATTCGACAATCGCATGATCGTGGAACTGCCGATTTTGGATGGTTGCACAGTCGTCACAGCTTTTCGTTTGGTTCTTACTACGATGCCAATCACATGGGGTTTGGTGTGTTGCGAGTCATTAATGATGATCGTGTCGCGCCTGGAGGTGGCTTTGATACTCATGGCCATCGCGATATGGAGATTATTTCCTACCCTTTGTCTGGAGCCTTGGAGCATAAGGACAGTTTAGGTAACGGGTCGGTAATTCGCACAGGAGATGTGCAGCGAATGTCTGCAGGGACGGGTGTTTTGCATTCGGAATTTAATCCGTCCTCAACGGAGGCTAGCCACTTTTTGCAAATATGGATTTTACCTAATCAGACGGGACTTGAGCCGAGTTACGAACAGCAGCACTTCTCAGAGCAGCAGCGGAGAAACCGACTGCTTCCCATTGTGTCTGGCCGTGGTATCCCAAATACGCTGAAGATTCACCAAGACGCTACGCTCTATTCTGGCTTGTTTTCGGCTGGTCACGTCCAACAACACGCTATCAGTGGAAAGCGGAAAACGTGGGTCCATGTTGCAGAAGGGTGTGTCACCCTATCCGCAAATGGGGTGGACGAGGCAGTATTAAATGAAGGCGATAGTGTCGGATTGCAGCATGATGGGGAGCTAGTGTTCCAGGCCCAGGTCGATAGCAATCTGTTGGTGTTTGATCTGCCTGCTTAATGGCATTTTTTAAAGGTTTTATAATCATTTGGAGATTCTTATGAGTAACAAGATTTTATTTTTAGCAGGCAGCGCGCGAACGCAATCGGTGAATAAGCAATTGGCCAAGCAGGCTTACGAACTTGCCTTGAAGAAAGGCGCCTCGGCAACCTTTATTGATCTAGCGGATTTCGATATGCCCCTGTATAACGGGGACTTAGAGGCTGAGAGCGGCTTGCCTGATAACGCTATTAAGCTTAAGCAAGTATTTACTGAGCACCAGGGGTTGTTCATCGCTTCGCCGGAATACAACTCTTCGTTCTCGCCGCTGCTGAAAAATAGCCTCGATTGGATTTCTCGACCTCATCAAGAAAATGAGACGCCATTAGTGGCCTATAGAGGCAAGGTCGCTGCGCTGGCTGCTGCGGCACCAGGGCACTTTGGTGGCTTGCGTGGGTTGGTTCCGCTGCGTATGTTACTCGGTAATATCCAAGTGAATGTGCTACCGAATCAGCTGGCGGTTCCCTATTACGGAAAAGCCTTCGATGATCAGGGAAAGTTGATTGACGAGGCTGGGTTGGCTCAGCTTGATAATTTGGTCGACGATTTGATCGCTTCGGTAGAGCGTCTTTAGCGAGCGTGAGTGACCCAATTACTCGTCGCGCATGCGGCGTAGTGTAGTGATAAAGCGGCGAGCTACTGGTCCAAGGGATGCTTCATCTGGCGTTACTAAATACAGCGTCTGGTGGCGAGTTGTGCCTGCTTGTAATGGTAACTCTACAAGTTCACCGATACGGATCGCCTCATCGATCTTGGTGCGTGGTAGCCAGGCGTACCCAAACCCACGTTTGATCAAATCGATAGATGTATCTAGGTTCGTGACAGTCCAGCGCTGTTCAGCCTCAAGCCACCCAGAATCTTTACTGTGATGCTGGCCAGAATCTCGAGTTACTATTTGCCTGAAGGCTTGAAGGTCTTGAGGTGACAGCGGAGCGGGCTTGGCAGTAAGAGAGTGATGAGGGCTGGCGACTGCGACAAATTCAACCTCGGCTATTTGCTCTGGCAGGATGCCAGGCGGTGCGGACGCTGAGATAGCGACTGTCACTTCCCCTGACGCGAATAATTCGTTACTCCCTGAGAGTATGGTTTCCCGCAACTCCACTCGGGTAAACGGGTAGTGTATGGACAGTTCGTCAAAGGCTCTATAAATCACCTCGTACGGAAAAATGCTGTCTACAGCGACCGGAAAGTGGGTCTCAACATCATTTCCCAACTGCTGGGCTAGCTCCTCTATTCTCTTAACTTCATCCAAGACCAGGCTTCCGCGCCGCAACAGCAATTCTCCTGCTGAAGTGAGCGTCGTGCGTTTGCCCTGAGTGGTTACTAAAGTGACGCCAAGAGAGTCTTGCAGCTTGTGCACGGCTGTATTGATGCTTGATTGGCTTTTATGAATCGCGCTGGCGGCCTTGGCGAAGCTACCGTGTTTAATAAGGGCTTCGAGCATACGCCATTGTTCAATGGTGGTCTTCATAAAAGAGGCCGCTGGTTATCGCCGAAACATCGGGTAAATACACTAATTTACGTGTTTGGCGTGGTTTCTTGGCAAGCATAAATAAACGGCCATTGTATGGGATAGTTACACTTGGGTTAAGTAGTGTTGTTCAGGGGGGTTCCGCTTTGCGAAATATTCAGTGATTCGATAACATCTCCGCCACTGAGCGTCGAGAGCAGTCTTTTCTCCATTGAATTTCGGGCAGCTTGCCTGACTATTTTGGGTCTAGGTGATGAGCTGTTAGAGAAAGATGGGGAATATTTCACTGATACTACTGATTTATTCGAAGTCATAACAACGCATATTGATAATTAAACGCACATTCACAGATTTAGCCACAAGAGAGAATGCATATGGTCAACCAAGGTATCCGAACTGGATTATTTGTAGCGGGTTTAGTCTCCGCGGCGCTACTTTCTGCGTCCTCAGCGTTTGCTGAAGACTATGAGCCCAAGCGCCTTGCGAATGGCAAGCCGGATTTTAACGGCGTTTGGCAGGCTACTGGACGAGCCAACTACGATATTGAGCCTCATTCAGCGCGTGCTGCGATGCAGCTCCGTGAAGGTCCTTTTGTGCCAGTGCCCGCAAAGGCCGTTGTGGCTTTAGGTTCTGTTGGGTCTGTTCCTGCAAGCCTTGGTATTGTTGAAGGCGGCAAGATCCCATACAAGCCTGAAGCGCTTAAAGTTCGCGATGATAATGCGGCTAACTTCTTAGAAAAGGATCCAGAGGTAAAATGTTACCTTCCGGGTATTCCTCGCGCTAATTATATGCCGTACAGCTTTCAAATCTTCCACAATGAAGATGCGCTATTCTTTGCTTATGAGTACGCTGGTGCGGTTCGCAACGTCGTATTGGAAGATCCAGGTCCGGCACCTATTGATTCTTGGATGGGGCAGTCTTGGGCAAAGTGGGATGGTGACACCTTGGTTATTACGGTAACCGACCAAAACGGTGAAACTTGGTTGGATCGATCTGGCAACTACATTGGTTATGGTGCAACAGTCGTTGAGCGTTTTACCCAAACCGGGCCAAACACCATGGATTATGAAGCGACCATTGAGAACCCAGAGGTTTTTACCAAGCCTTGGACGATAAAAACCACCATTTACAAAATGGCGGGTAAAGATGCTCAACTTCAACAATTTAAGTGTGTCGAGTTTGTCGAAGAGCTAATGTATGGCCACCTAAGAAAGAACCCTTTGGATTGATCTAGGTCTAAATATGGCACGGTAATATCTGTCATAGTGAAACTACCACAAGATCGAACAGAATATAGACTCAAATAGAGGTAACACTCATGAAAATCAAACTTGCTCTTGCTGCAGCAGCAGCTTCATTAGCGGCTATCTATGGTGTTAGTCAGGTTAATGCTCACCACGCTTTCGCGGCAGAATTCGACGCGAACGCGCCGGTTTTATTGAAAGGTAAAGTAACGCGCGTTCAATTCATCAACCCACATTCATGGATTCATGTGAAGGCCGTTGACGAAGACGGTACTGAGACTGATTGGATGGTTGAAGGTGGTACACCTAACACTTTGCTTCGCAACGGTATTACTAAGCGTTCGTTGCCAATTGGTACTGATGTAATTGTTCGCGGTTACCAAAGTAAAGACCGTGCGTGCGAGCCAAAATGTAAAGCGAATGGTCGAGATATCACGCTTGCAAATGGCGAGAAAGTCTTCATGGGTTCATCAGGTACTGGTGCTCCAGATGATGGCGCGGAAGGCTTGAAGAAATAATTTCATTCTTCCCTTTTTAAATTTTATTCTAAGCCCGCCTAGTGCGGGCTTTTTTGTGGGCGGAATAGCGAAGCGAGTTTTGTTGAGGGGTGTTGCATTTCGCTATGATGATATTGGGGCGTGCGCATGTTTGCGGGTTGTGGGTGTGGAAATACTTTACGAGGGCTGCCCTATGAGTCATGGTTTTCGTTTTAGGGGCGTTTACTTGGTTTAAGTAAATCCATTGCTGACAAAATATCTGTGAGCCTGCAACCCAGAATTTGCCGGTCTATATAAACTCTATTTGCTTTGTTTACGCCCATAAAAAAACCACCCGAAGGTGGCTTTTAGCACTTTGCAAATGGACTAATCAGCCATAAGCCAGCAATAGCATCTCATAACAGTTGTGTACTTGGAATGCCCAGTAAATGATGCTAGCAGTGATGATAGCCAGCGAACTAGCGCCCGCAATTGTTTGCTTTTGAGCGAGGTTGTTGTCAGACATAGTGTCCTCCATTAATCAAAAAATCTGTGAAATATTTGCTTCGTGGCACTTATGAAAAACCAATCCAGCGTCCGGCTGCGGCGACTGTAAACCAAATCAGTAGTGAGCTGATGCCAACAGACTTTAATACCCAAGGTTTAATCTGTTCTAGGTCGTATTTAAGCAAGGGTTGCTTGACCAAGAAAACAAATAAAATGCCTGAAAATAAAGCGGCCATTTTTGCCCAATAGGCGGCGTTGTGATAACACTTAGTAGCAACACCGGCGAGCATAAATACGCCTGTGGCCAGAATAATGATCAAGCCAACTTTAAACCACTTGTGCGCGCCGTCGACAACTGCGCGGGCAGGTGTGTCTGTCATCGCGATATTCATGATTCGGAGGTCAGTGATAAGAACGCAGCCTCCAAGTAATGCCATGGCTAACAAGTGCGCGCTTTGGAACATCGCATACAGTCCGCCGTATGATTTAGCCGCTTGGCCTAATAATGAGGTTTCTAACCATTCGAAAAAAGGTAATAGCTCCATTGGGAACTCCTAAAAATCTGTCAGTAATTATTCGTAATCGGATTAATGTAGATCGCAGCCAACTAACCAGGTCATAAACGGACCTTGAGGGTTAGTGCAGTCAAACCAGTCATAGGCCATCAAGCGTCCCATGATGACAATCACAATCCATAGGCCAAGTGAAATCCCTGCGCCAACGCGTATGCGCTTTGGTGGGGTTGGGTCGCTATCCCAAGAATCAACAGAGTTGCTCAGTGCGCGATGGAATAACCAAGCATTAATGGCGGCCGCGAAAAGCAACACAATTTTGATGCGGAACCAAATAGTTTGTGTTTCGTGAACTGCGTTCGCGTAATACAGAATAAGGCCGGTGACGATCATAAAAGCGAAACCAATGAACATCGGTTTTGCTAGGCGATCAGCGACACTTGAAGCGCGAATGTTGGTAAAACCTACGCCAATCATTCGCAGGTCGATAATAAACAGGCTGCCCAATGAAACCATTAGCATGAGAACATGGGTGGACTCGATCCAGTTCCATAAGTAAAAGGAGCTGTGTATCGACTCGCTGCTGGGGTGAGACTCCAGCCAGGTTGAAAAGTCAAAAAGTAGTTGGTTGATCACGTTATGGTTTCTCCTGTAATGGAAGTGACTGCTTATATTGCAGCTTTGAAAAATTAAAACGTTTTTTCGTTTTTGTAGTTTTCTCTAAACTCAATTGCCTTGCTAAAAAAGCCGGTCGTTTCTAATTTGAGTGTCACATCATTCAATGTGCGATTTTCCCAATACCAGCCGTGAAGTCCAGAAAATGGTGCAGTATAAGAACCCTGTTCTCCGTTACTTTGACGCTGGTCAAATGATGGAGAGTATTCCATTGGGTCCACGCCATCTTTCTCTGCATGTAAATCAAATTTTAGCTGATCTGTCCCGGACCACTCGAACAATAAAGTAGCACCTTCTTCAAGACGGTACTTGTATTCTAGCGATTCGAATGGCGCTAGCGTAAATTCAAAAACATCTTCACTAGCAGGTTTTTCTTGAGTATGAAGAACGCCAACGTTTTGCTCTTCTGACATTCCTGTTATACCCAAAAGCTTTCCAGTGCCTAAGGGATCTATATTAAATTCTGCCGGTAAAATGGCAGTCATTAAAATAGTGCCTGCAACAATTGAGGACGCTATGGTAGCAAATACTATATGCCGGTTAGGCGAGTTTTTTTGATTTAACTCAGTGTTCATTGCAATGATCTGTTCCTGCTGGTGGGGTTTTGTAATTGTTGGTTAGGGAGTGTTAATACAACCAAAAACCGACAAGTTGGTAGCCGGTCAAGAGAAAGCCGCCGGTCATTAATACTGAGTTCGCGAGAAATGCATGCTTGTTGAAGTGTTGGCTTTGTCGCCAGCGAAACAACAGCAATAGAATAGCGGATAGGGCCAACATTTGCCCGATTTCAACGCCCAGGTTAAAACTAATGATGTTTGCAATCAGTCCGTTATCGCTTAGTTCAAACTCTTGAATTTTTGTCGCAAGACCTAGTCCATGAAATAACCCAAATATGCCTACAGCAACTTTGGTGTTGGGGTTGACACCCATAAGGCGTCGAAACCCGCCCATATTTTCAAATGCTTTATACACTACTGACAGGCCGATAATGGCATCGATGAGATATGCGTTAACGTTTAGTCCGCCAAGTACACCCAGTAGCAACGTTGCGCTGTGCCCAAGGGTAAAGAGTGTTACGTAAATGACAACATCCCTTAATCGATACAGGAAAAATACGACACCCACTAAGAACAGCAAGTGGTCGTAGCCGGTCACCATGTGTTTTGCACCTAGGTATAGGAAGGGTGCAATCGCAGCACCCTCCACTCCTTCCACAAATTGAGCGTTGCTATCTGAGATATTGTGGGCGAGTGCGCTGCATGTCAGTAGTGTCAGAAGTGAGGTGAGACCTGCATTGCTTAGTGGCTTTAGATATTTCACGGTGTTTATTCGTCGGCGTCATCGTAGGCATAGCGGGTGTGGCAAGCCACGCAAACTCGATAGAGCTGTCCACCTAAGTCGAAGATGGCTTGTTTGTTACGCTCCTGAGAGGCGGTGATAAGTGCTGACCCGGTATCGATGATCGCCTGTGAATAGGCTGTCCAATCCTCTCCTCGGCCATCAATACCATCAATACGGCCCGGAATCATTAACAGGTTTCCAGCTTCTGTGACCACGGCAGACGCGTAGACAAGGTTGTTCCACCCCTCTTCGGTGGTTGGCCATAACTCTTTCTCGCCTTCTGCTGTAATATCCCAGCCAGCAGAACCCCAAATAACGTCAGCGGCGGGGTCGAGGAGGATGTTCATTGATTCCATCATGGATAGATGCGGCCGGTAAGGTGTTTGCTGAGCCGCTTCTTCGGAGCAGCCAGCTATTAATAGTAGTGCAAGGGCGGGTACTAAACGGCGCATGGAAATTCCTCTCTCGGTGGAATATTGTAAGTAGTGGCTATTAATTTAATTTATGGCGAGATGTTCTAACAAGTGCCCTATGCTGTTCAAGGGGTGTAGGGTTAAGAATCATTGGTGGGGTGCTGTTGCTAAGCGCTTGGCAGCCGGTAGAATGTACGCCTTTAAAGTGCTGGCTGCTGCGATACTGCTCTCAGTAGTCACAGGTATTTGGGGTATTTGTGGCAGATATAATAATTAGCCGCTGGGCGGCCTGGGCTCCTGGCTTGCAAACTCTGGAGGACTGGCAGGCCTGGTCTTTGGGAGAAAAAGAGGTTCAATTCGGTGAGCCGCCCGTCGTCAGTGCGATTCCAGCCATGTTGCGCCGTCGTCTTAGTTCGCTAGGTAAAATGGCGTTGTCTGTCGCTTGGCCACTCATGGGAGAAGGTGTCGCAATACCGAGTGTATTCTGTAGTCGCCACGGGGAGCTTGGGCGCACCGTGACTTTGCTTAAGCAGTTGGCCGACGAGGAAGACCTGTCACCAACTCATTTTAGCCTGTCTGTCCATAATGCGATTGGTGGTGTTGCGTCGATTGCACGCAAAGATATGTCCAGTATTACTGCACTGGCTGCGGGTGATGAAGGGCTCAGTGTTGCTTTGCTGGAAGCTCAAATGATTCTAGATGAGCAGCAGTGCCCTGAGGTGTTGTGTGTAATCTACGATGAGCCCCCTCAGGCAGAATTTCACTGCGTTACTCCGAGTGTTCCCTATGCGGCAGCCTTTGTGCTTTCGAGCGTGCTTCCAGTGGATTCCCCAGCGAACAGGTTGACCGTTGAGTTGCAGTCAGTCGAGTCTGTAGATGATGAGGAGGGAGTCCCGCAGGCAATGCACTTCATCAAGTTTCTGTTGAGTGGTAATGCAGGTGACCTGCGTTTTGCTGGCAAGCGTCATGCTTGGCAGTGGTCGAAAGTGGTTTAGCTGCGGATGTGGGCAGTGCTTAATAGGATGTGGAGGATAGCTGCTACAGGGCTGTCTTTTTCCGTGTTTGGGTTGGGTGGTGTGATTATGCCGGTATTGGTTGCGCCAATTATCTACCTGTCTACTCGAGATCAGCGAACCCGTGAAAGGCGAGCTAAGGCCTTCGTGAGTTTTCTAATGCGAAGTTTTGTTCGCATAATGCATGGTTTGGGCGTGTTGAGTTACCAGATAGGCGACAAGACACAGTATAATCGCCCGGGGCATTTGGTGCTGGCAAATCATCCAACATTAATTGATACGGTTTTTTTGATTGCCTTTGTACCGAATGCCGATTGTGTAGTGAAGGGTGCGTTAAAGCGCAACCCGTTTACGCGAATTCCAATAGGTCTGGCAGGTTACATCGCCAATGATGACCCCGAGGGCGTGATAGTCGAAGCTGCTGCATCGTTAGCGCGAGGCAATAGCTTGATCATATTCCCTGAAGGTACCCGAACGACCCCTGGCCAGCCAATAAAGCTTCGTCGTGGGGCGGCTAACATCGCTGTGCGAACAAATGCACCGATAGCGCCTGTGGTTTCGCGCTGTGATCCAATTACCCTAACCAAGGGGGAGCCTTGGTACCGAGTGCCGAAAACTAAACCGCATTTTAGTTATACGGTTCGACCCTCAATTCATGTTGCTGATGTAATAGGTCAGAATAGTGCATCATTGGCGGCGAGAAATTTAACAAAGTATTTGCACAACTATTTTACACAGGAGTTATCACTGAATGAGCAGCCTCGAGCTTGAGCTTAAGCAGTTAATTATTGATTCATTAGATCTGGAAGATGTAACGCCAGAGGATATTGTTAGTAGCGAGCCATTGTTCGTTGAAGGCTTGGGGCTTGATTCGATCGATGCGTTAGAATTAGGGTTGGCGCTACAGAAAAAATACGGTGTTAAGTTGGAGTCTGATTCTGAAGAAACCAAAAAACATTTTGCGAGCTTGGATAGCTTGAAAAACTTTGTCGAAGAAAATCGACAGTAGCAAAGTGCGGGTTGAATAATGAAAGACAAGACTGAAATATACAATAGAATTGTCGGTGTATTAGAAGAGCTTTTCGAAATTGATCCGGCTGATGTTACGTTGGAAGCTAATCTTTATTCTGATTTAGATGTGGACTCTATTGATGCTGTCGACTTGGTTGTTGAGCTGAAAAAAATCACTGGAAAAAAAATCAAACCTGATGATTTTAAAAATGTTCGAACTGTCGCTGACGTAGTTGATGCGGTTGCTGAGCTGCTCGAAGACGAATAATTGTGATCTGGCGTATTCTCGTCGGTGTGTTAACGGTTCTTTATCCGTTTGCCATCTACTTTGGTTTGCAGCACTTTGACCCCCGTTTTTTAATACTCCTGCTTATTTTCTTTGTTGCGGTGAGACTGTTTACCGATAAGCAGGGGCCGCTTATGCAGTGGGGAGCGGTGGCGCTATTGGCTGTGCTCGTTGCTTGGACGTGGGTTGGCAATACGAGTATGGGGCTAAAGGTCTACCCCGTGTTGGTGAATCTGAGTTTGCTCGCTACCTTTGCTTGGAGCCTAAAATCACCCCAAAGCATGATTGAGCGCCTGGCAACCATGGGTGGGCAACAATTTAGTGATTATGCTCGCAACTATATGCGTAAAGTGACTGTCGTCTGGTGCGTGTTTTTCTTTTGTAATGGCAGTATCGCACTCTATACCGCAGTCGCTGCATCAGACAAAACGTGGGCGCTCTACAATGGGCTTATCTCATACTTTCTGCTCGGTGCCATGTTTGCGATTGAGTGGGTGGTTCGTCAATTTGTAATGAAATATGACAATGAATAACTATACGCCATTGCAATCACTGTTAAGTGTTAACAGACCGGCAGATTATCCTTTGGTTGAGCATGACCAAATGATGCTAACGTGGGGTGATTGGAAAAAGCGAGTTGCTCAATGGCGTAAAAGCCTTCGCGGCGTTTCTGGTAGCCGAGTTGCGTTATATTGTGATGATTCATTTGAATTTTCAGCAATGTTGTACGCGATTTGGGCGGAAGGAAAAGTTGCTTGTGTGCCTGGCTCTAATCTGCCAGAAGTGACAAAGCAGCTTAGTCAACGAGTCGATGCCTTTATCGGTGAATTTAATGATGTGGATTGTCTGCAGTGCACGCCCGATGGTGTTGATTCGGCGATTCCCGATTCAGGTAATGTCACGCTTGATGAAAGTAAAATGGTGCTGGAAGTTTTTACCTCGGGCTCTTCGGGAGAGCCGAGCGCGATAAGCAAAGAGCTTAGTCAGCTCAATAGTGAAGTGCATAACCTTTACCGGGTTTGGGGTGATGCACTTCAAGGTGCGGTCGTCTTAGGTACAGTTTCCCATCATCATATTTATGGCATGTTATTCCGAGTGTTTTTACCTTTGGCTGCGGGATTGCGCTTTTATCCAGAGATTTGTGAGTTTTTCGAAGACGTTCAGCGGATTGCTGTTCAATATAAAATTATTGCACTCATTTCTAGCCCAACCCATTTGACCCGTATTCCTGATGCTGACTGGCAAGAAATTCGTGATCGATGTGTCGCAATATACAGTTCTGGAGCACCGCTTCCAGCTGAAGGTAGCGCAGATAGTCGGGAAAAATTCGGACTGTCGCCTTATGAAGTTTTTGGCAGTAGTGAGACGGGAGGCATTGCGTGGCGTCAACAGTCGGTAGCAAGCGATGTGTTTTGGCAGCCTTTTCCCGGTATAGATGTCTCAATCGATGCGTCGTCACAATGTTTGTCTATTCAATCACCTTATTTGCCAGCCGCGCTGCGAAATAGTTGGTACGTGACGCCGGACATGGCGGTCTTAGATGAACATAATCACTTCCAATTGAAGGGCCGCGCCGATTCAATAGTGAAGGTAGAGGGCAAGCGTGTATCGCTAACCGATGTAGAGCTGCGCCTGAAGAAACATGAGTGGGTTCAAGCCAGTAAGTTACTGCTGCTCGACGGGCGGCGTACTCAGCTCGGGGCAGTTGTTGAATTATCAAGCGCTGGTCAGCAGATGCTAGCGCAAAAAGGTAAGCGTCATATTAATCAGACGTTGCAAAATTTTTTAGCTGAGCAGTTTGATCGTCCTGTGTTACCTCGTCGATGGCGCTATTGTGAGCGCATGCCTTATACCTCGCAGGGAAAATTAGTTCGCGCCACACTGCTCGCGTTGTTTGAAGAAAAGTAAAGAGTATGTCTGACAAATGTTATCCCAACCTGGTAGAACAATACAGTGAAAATGACAGCTGGGTTATTGTTTTTGAAGCCCCTAAAGATCTCGTGTATTTCGATGGTCATTTTGATCAGGCGGCAGTTTTACCCGGTGTCGTGCAGCTGACCTGGGCGGAATACTATGGCCGTGGACATTTTAAGTTTCAGGGAAAATTTTCACACCTTGAAGCGATTAAATTTCAAAATGTCATTGTGCCGGAGCAGCGTGTGAGCTTGACGCTTCGATACGAGGCGGAGAAAGGGAAGTTGCATTTTCGTTTCGAGTCGGACAGCGGGCGACATTCTAGTGGTCGATTCGTGTTTGTATGATGGGGTTGTGAGAATGCAAGACTTATGGAACCCCTGCGTCATTATTCCCGTATATAATCATGAGCATGCTATCGAAAACGTTGTGTTAGGTGTGCTTAATCATCATTTGCCCATTGTGCTTGTGAATGATGGCAGTTCGCCAGAATGCGTAAAAGTTTTAGTAGAGCTTGCAGATAAACACGCTGACTGCGTTTTAGTGTCGCTGCCTGAAAATCGTGGTAAAGGTGGCGCGGTAAAAGCGGGGATTCGTGAGGCCTGGATGCGCGGATATAGTCATGCGTTGCAGGTTGATGCGGATGGTCAACATAACCTAAATGATCTTCCGTCTTTTTTAGCAGTAGCGCAAAAATCGCCAAGTATCATAGTGTCTGGTTGTCCTGTGTATGATGAAACAGTACCCACTGTGCGGTTTTATGCGCGCTACTTGACGCATATTTGGGTGATCATCAATTCCCTCTCTTTGCAGATCAAAGATTCCATGTGTGGTTTACGCGTTTACCCGCTAGCGGCTGTATGTCGCCTAATTGATGAGGAATTTTTAGGTAATCGAATGGATTTTGATCCCGAGTTGCTGGTTCGCTGGGTTTGGCGTGGTGGAGAGGTTACTAATATCGAAACTCATGTCCGGTATCCCGCGGATGGCGTGTCTCACTTCCAATTATTTCAGGACAATGTCTTGATTACTAAAATGCATACCCGGCTTTTTTTCGGGATGTTGGCTCGGTTGCCTCGTTTAATTTGGCGAAAAATCTCTACTACGGCGACATAGTTTGTGAGCAATAAGGCTTGGGACGAAATCGAAGAGAATAGCAATGTGCGCGGCATGAAAATATTGCTGTGGGTGTACAGCGTGTTCGGACGTTTTGTGTTTTCGTGCGTACTGTTGCCGGTCATGTTTTTCTATTTTGTTGTTGAGAAGCAGGCACGTTCTGCATCAATTCAATTCTTGTGCAAGGTGATACCGTCATTGCGTGAGAAGCCAGTAAAAAAATACTGGATGAGTTTCCGTCATTTTGTGTCATTCGCTTTTGGCTTGCTGGATAAATTGGCGCTTTGGTCGGGCAAAATTAAGACTGGGCCGGTCTCGTATCATGGCGGTGCGCGGGAAGATTTTTTGAAACACATTGAAAGTGGGCGCGGTGGACTAATGCTAACGTGCCATATTGGGAATGTTGAAGCAGGTCGTTTGATAGCTGGTTCGCACCGTCGTGCCAAACTTAACATACTTGTTCATACCAAGCATGCTGAAAAATTTAATAGTCTTTTAAACGAGATGGACGAAAATAGTGCGCTTAATCTGTTGCAAGTGACGGGTATTTCTCCTGGAACAGCAATAGATTTGAACGCACGTGTGGAGAGAGGTGAATCCGTTGTCATCGCTGCTGATCGTACCCCGGTAGGTGGCGGGGATCGCCAGGCAGCTGTCAACTTCATGGGTGAAACGGCGTATTTGCCGGAAGGTCCCTACATATTGGCGTCCTTGTTGAGGTGCCCGGTTTATTTCGTTATGTTTGTTCGAGAGGGTGATCATTTCTGCGTCGTTATCGAAAAATTTGCCGATTCAATTAAGTTGTCTCGGAAAACACGCGATGTAGATTTGCAGCAGTGGGCACAGCGCTATGCTGACCGATTAGAGCATTATGCTAAACAATATCCTATGCAATGGTTTAATTTTTATGATTTTTGGCGTACCTCTGACGTAGAGGCGTCCCTCAATAAAGTTAAGGAAGTTCGTAAATGATTATTTTTGATGGCCAACCGTTGACGCTTGAAGCCGTGGCGGACATTGCCGCACAACGCGAAAAGGTTGCGTTGGGTGGTTCTGCCGAGTTTCGAGAGCGTATCGCTAAAGGCGCTCAGTTTGTTGATACGTTGCTACGTGAAGAAGGTTCTATATACGGTGTTACCACAGGTTATGGTGACTCTTGCACTGTCGCGGTTGCCGAAGAGTTAACCAAAGAGCTGCCTAAGCACCTGTATACTTTTCACGGCTGTGGTTTGGGTGAGTTACTTTCTCCGGAAGTTGGTCGCGCTGTATTAGCGACGCGTTTAGCATCCTTATCACAAGGTGTTTCCGGCGTGAGCGTTGAGTTGCTTGAGCAGCTCGAGCGCTTAATCAGCCTCGATATAGTCCCTGTTATTCCAGCTGAGGGATCGGTTGGCGCGAGTGGCGATTTGACGCCCCTATCTTATGTTGCTGCGGTTATGTGCGGTGAGCGCGAAGTTTACTATCAAGGCGAGATAAGAAAAACCGCCGAAGTATTTTCTTCCTTGAAGATACAGCCACTGGTGTTACGTCCGAAAGAAGCTTTGGCGGTAATGAACGGAACGGCTGTGATGACAGCCATGGCCTGCTTAGCTTACAAGCGAGCAGAATACTTAATGCAGTTATCAACTAGAATCACAGCAATGGCGGTGATTGCCGGTAAAGGTAATGCGCACCATTTTGATGAAACGCTTTTTTCTGTCAAACCTCACCCTGGGCAGCAGCAAATTGCGAAATGGCTACGTGAAGACTTGCACAGTGGTGAAGCGCCGCGAAATTCTGATCGTTTGCAGGATCGTTATTCTTTGCGATGTGCACCGCAAGTTATCGGAGTGCTTGCGGATAGCTTGCCGTGGTTAAGACAGCTAATAGAAAACGAGTTAAATAGCGCAAACGACAATCCAATCATTGATGGCGAAAATGAGAAGGTTTTGCATGGTGGGCATTTTTACGGTGGTCATATCGCATTGGCGATGGATACACTAAAAACAATCATCGCCAATATTGCCGATTTACTCGATCGCCAGTTAGCTCAACTTGTCGATGGGAAATTTAATCACGGATTGCCAGCCAATTTAAGTGGTGCGTCAGGTCCGCGTGCGTCCATTAATCATGGCCTTAAAGCAGTACAAATTGGCGTGTCGGCATGGACTGCAGAGGCGCTCAAGTTAACCATGCCCGCCAGCGTTTTTTCACGCTCTACGGAATGTCACAATCAAGACAAGGTAAGTATGGGTACCATCGCGGCGAGAGATTGTTTGCGTGTTTTGCAGTTAACCGAACAAGTGGTGGCAGCGAGTTTGTTTGCGGTTGTGCAGGGCGTTGAGTTGCGGATGAATAGCGGCGAAATTGCATCTGAACAAATAGGCGCAAGCATCAAGCAGACCATGGCGGACGTGCGCGAAAGTGTAGATTTTCTTGTTGAAGATCGACGGTTAGATGGTGAGCTACGTCAATTAGTTCAGTTCATACAAACTCAAAAATGGGCCGTGTACGATGCCTAAAGATTTTCTGCTTAGCGCAACCGTTGAGATCAAGGCGCCGTTTCATGATGTTGATATGATGGGTGTCGTTTGGCACGGGCATTATGTTCGCTACCTGGAAATTGCCCGTTGTGCTCTGTTAGATAAAATCGACTACAACTACCCGCAGATGAAAGAGTCTGGTTATGCTTGGCCAGTTATTGATCTGCGGGTACGCTACCCCGGCTCGATATTGTTTAGTCAGGTTGTGTCGGTGACCGCCTACTTGGTGGAGTGGGAAAATCGTTTGAAAATTGATTACGAAATTCGAAATGCTGAGGGGAAGCGCGTAACAAAAGGCTATACCGTGCAAGTTGCGGTAAACATGGAAGAGGGTGAAATGTGCATGGCATCACCTGATGTGTTACTCGAAAAGCTTGGTCTGAAAGAAGCGTGAATAAAACTACCTGTAAGATATGGCTGTTAGCCTTACTTCTAATCGGTGCGCCGTTGTCTGCCGAGCAATTTGAAGGTGATGTGTTGGCAGAGCGGGTGCAGGCTATTGTGCAAGTGTCCGAGAATGTGCAAGGTTCTTTTACTCAAAAGAAGTTTATCGAGGTGCTCCCTCATCCCTTGCGGTCTAGTGGTGAGTTTGCTTTCTCACGAGATGGCGGTTTGCTCTGGAAGACGTTAGAGCCCATTGCGAGTGAATTACACTTCAATCACTTGGGTATATCACAGCAAGTGGATGGTGAAACACTCTGGGCTATTGACCCCAATCAGCCGATTACCGTCGCACTTACTCAAGTCCTGACAGGCATACTGTCCTCCAACTGGGAAGTCCTGCAAGAATATTTTGTGCTTGCCGGGAGTATCGAAGAAGGTCGATGGTCGGTGCAACTCACGCCTAAGGAGCTGTCTTGGTCTACGGTAATCGATAGGTTGCAGGTAAAGGGAGGTGGCGTGGTAGAGTCGATCGTCATGTTTGAGCCCAACCAGGAGCGCACAGAAATTAATTTGGATGTCACGTATGCTGATAGTCATTAGGTAAAGAATGCGGTTCGAGTACTTTAATTGGTTGTTGTCTGTCTTAACGCATCGCCGAGCAGCGCAGCTCTGGTTTTTGTGTGTTGTGCTGTCGCTACTGAGTATTCTTCTCACATTACCCTACAAAACTTTCGATACTAGCATTATGGCGTTGCTGCCAGAAGAGCAGTCAACGCAGCGAGAAAGTGTACGCTTGGCGAAACGTCAGCTCACTGACAGTGCTAGCACTCGAATGCTGTTTTTGGTGGTCGATAATGACAGGGAAAATAGTATTACAGCGGCCGAGAACTTCACACGGGCACTTCGCCGAAGCGAATTATTCAACAATATTGTTGCTGAACAGACTGTTGATAATGCCGTTAAATGGCAGCGCTTTTATCACGACTATCGATATGGTTTGTTGACCCCAGAAGCGCAAGCGTTGCTCAGGAAAGAAGATGCTAGCGCGTTAGTATCTCGTGCAGTCGCTCGACTATATAGCCCAATGGCGGCTAGCGTTGCTCCAGATATTCAGTCAGATCCACTACAGCTTTTTTTCGATTGGCAGATGTACGCCCCTCCTAAAACACCATTGTCTATCAATGACAATTGGCTGACACGGAAAACCAAACAAGATGGTAAAGAAGTCTATTATAGGATGGTCAGTGCTGAACTAACACAAAGCC
Organism: Cellvibrionaceae bacterium; assembly: GCA_033852115.1. GTDB lineage: Bacteria > Pseudomonadota > Gammaproteobacteria > Pseudomonadales > Cellvibrionaceae > JAWSVE01. The sequence continues at coordinate 651,597 of JAWSVE010000002.1, forward strand.
CGTTTGATATGAGTTATCAGCAAGCTGTCTTTATGGCTATTCAACGGGGTAAGGATAACCTCCCGCCTTCATCGGATGTCATTACTTCCGGTATTCTAAAGCATGCGGCATACGGTGCAGAGTTGGCAAAGCGTGAAGTGTCGACTATTGGTCTAGGGTCATTGGCAGGTGTGACATTGCTGTTGCTTTATGTCTTTCGCCGCGTCCGTTATTTGCTTCTGGCGTTTTTACCAATCGTTGTGGGTTGCACATTTGCATTCGCTGTCACCAATGCCGTGTTTGCCCAACTGCATATTATTACGCTCGCGTTCGGTGCGAGCTTGGTGGGCGTTGCGATCGATTACTCGCTACATTTTTTGTGTGCTCAGCGTGAGCCTAGCAATCACTACTGCGGTAGTTTTCGGGCTAGTGCCAGGCGAACGTTAGTGCTAATTTTCCCCGGTCTATTCCTCGGTTTGGTGTCAAGTATCTTGGCTTACGCTGCGCAGGGTATAGCGCCATTTCCTGGTTTAAGACAGATGGCTTTGTTTTCTGTATGTGGGCTGTTGGGTGCTTGGTTAACGGTTGTCAGTTGGTTTCCTTGGTTACCATTTAGAGAGGTTAAACAAAGTGAAAATCGTGAAATGCCCGCATTCATTATTCAGGGGATCACCCGTCTGCTGCTTCGCTGGCCAACGATTGATGTATGGCCCGTTAGGGCGGGTTTGCTAGCTGTCTTTTTCCTAGCTGTGCTGGGTGTTAGTCAAATTGATGTTGATGATGGGATTTTAAGATTACAGACATCGCCGGTAGAGCTGCTTGCAGAAGATCGAAAAATTCAACAATTGACTGGTGATATATCGGGTAGCCAATTTTTCGTAATCAGTGGCAACAATGCTGAGCAAGTATTGCAGCATGCTGAAGCGTTCATGCCTTCCCTTCAGGAGTTGGTAGAGGCTGGTGCGTTATACGATTTTCAAAGCATAGCGCGAGTGCTGCCTTCTTTGCAGTCGCAGCAACAAAATATAGTGTTGCAGTCTGAAAAGGTATACATAAATGACGGATTGCTATTCGACTTTTTAGATGCAATTGGAACACCTCAACTGCTCGATGATTTTAATCGCACCTTCGCTGGGGCGCGTCAACAACTGCTTACCTTCGAAGACTGGTCCCAGCATGATGTTAGTCAGCCCCTGCGCCCGCTTTGGCTTGGTGAAATTGACGGTATCAGTCATATGATTGTGACGCTGGCGGGTATAGAGGATCGAGATACTGTCGCTTCTCTTGCGACTCTTGCTGAACAGCATGCCCATGTTGAGTTCGTTGACAACGTTGCTGCTTTAGAAGCGGTTCTCACTTATCACCGGCAGCAGTTTCAACTCTGGTTGTTTGCGGCTTACGGTATAGTGTTTCTCATATTGTCTTGGCGTTATACTCGTCAAGCTTGGCGTATTGTTGCTGCCCCTGGGTTGGCGAGTCTGATTACCTTGGCGGTGTTCGGTGCACTCGGTATACCCTTGAATATCTTTAACTTGTTGGCGTTGTTGTTGGTGCTAGGAATTGGTCTTGATGCCAGTATCTTTCTCAGGGAAAGTCGGCGCAGTCCACACACCTGGGTCGCGGTAACGTTGTCGTCACTCACTACAGTCATGGCTTTCGGGTTTCTTGCGTTAAGTGAAACCCCGGTGTTGCACCAATTTGGTATCACTGTGCTAGTCAGCCTAGCCGGTATATGGGTTTTAACCCCGTGTTTTGTCGATAAGCCAGAACAGGAATTGGCAAACACCTAGTGTCGGCAGTAGAGAAGACAAATATGGTAAACTGCTGGCAGGGTCAGAATGGTGTTGTCAGGGTGCCCCAGTCGTTAATTTGAATTGAAAGATGAGCATGAATATGGAAAACATAGCGGTAGATTGTGATGTAGCGATTGTCGGTGCAGGCCCATCAGGCAGTATTGCCGGGGCTATGTTGGCGAACAAAGGATACAGCGTACACATTATCGAGAAGCAATACTTTCCTCGCTTTTCAATCGGTGAAAGTTTACTACCGCAGTGTATGCAATTTGTTGAAGAGGCTGGGATGCTTGATGCTGTCAATGAAGCCGCAGACCGGTTAGGTTTTCAGTTCAAAAATGGTGCTGCATTTGTACGTGGTGATAGCTACACTGATTTCGATTTTCGTCAAAAATTTTCAGAAGGCCCAGGAACAACATTTCAAGTTCAGCGCGCGATGTTTGATAACCTCATAGCGGAAGAAGCGCATAAAAAAGGCGTTCAAATATCATGGGGGCATGAATTGACGTCTCTTGATAATAGCGGCGAGTATCCAGTGATACATGCAAAAGATGCAGAAGGCGATGCCTATCAGTTGTCTGCGCGTTTTGTATTGGATGCTAGTGGTTTTGGGCGTGTATTGCCGCGTTTATTAAAACTCGAAAAACCCAGTAGCTTTCCTTCACGAACTTCTTTGTTTACGCATATCCAAGATAACATTGACGCTTCTGAATTTGATCGCGATAAAATTCGTATCACGATCCACCCGGAACATAAAGATGTCTGGTTTTGGTTGATTCCATTCAGCAATGGTCGTTGTTCGCTTGGCGTTGTCGCCGAGAGTGAATTTTATGAAGGTCTGCCAGAGGATCCGAAACGTCGTCTTCAAACTATTGTCGAGCAAGATCCGAATCTAAGAAACCTTTTACGCAACGCTGAGTTCGATACGCCAGTCAACCAGATTACGGGTTATTCGGCTGACGTGAGTAGTTTATGGGGTAAGGGTTTTGCGTTGCTGGGTAATGCGGGTGAATTCCTCGATCCAGTGTTTTCCTCCGGGGTCACAATTGCCATGAAGTCGGCAAGTCTCGCCGTAAAATGCCTGGATAGGCAGCTGCAAGGTGAGCTCGTTGATTGGGAAGAAGACTATGCGTTACCTTTGCGCGCGGGCGTAGATACTTTCCGAACATTTGTCACCGCTTGGTATGACGGTCGCTTTCAAGATATTATTTTTGCAAAAAATCAATCGACAGAAATCCGTGAGATGATTTCTTCCATTCTTGCTGGTTATGCTTGGGATGATAAAAATCCCTATGTTAAAGAAAGTGAACGCCGCATGAATACTTTGGCGGAAATATGTCGCGTTCAATCGGCATAGTTTTATCAATTAGTATTTTGTCGGGGTGCAGTAGTTGGTTTATTGGTTTTTCCCAACCACCAGATTTGCCTCTGTTGCCGCCTTCGGATTATTTTTCAGCACAGACAGTATTTGTAAGTAGTGATGAGCAAGTCGCCGTTCAGCGATCTCAGCGAGTCATTGTTGAATTTCAGGGCCAAAAGCAAACTCTACTCGCCGCTTGGACGGTTAATCAAGACGAATTAATTTTCGTGGGGTTGACGCCGACAGGGCAGCGGCTGCTAACACTGAGTTATGACGGTAAAACCTTGGAAGAGGACTTTAGTCCGCTGATGCCTGATGCATTTCCTGCTAGAGATGTATTAGCACAAGTGCAATTGGCGCACTGGCCTGAGTCCAGTGTGCAGAACGGATATCGACATTCCGCCTGGCAGGCAAGGGTAAGTGCAGGTTGTAGACAATTATTTTTGCAGCGTCGTTTGGTGTTGTCGGTTAGTTTAAGAGAGGCGGGTGGTTGTCAGGGGCTTGACAATGATTCTACTGTTAGTGAGCAGGATAGTGAGGTTTTTGTCCAGCATCATTGGGTAGATTTTTTCTTGAGTGTAACGTCGTTAGACAAAAAATAACTATAGATACATTAGAGTAATGACAAGGCAAGTTTATTTAGATGATTTAGGCATTGTTTGCGCTTTAGGAAGTGGCAAGCAACAAATTGCTGAGCGTCTTTTTCAAGGTTATGGCGACAGCTTATCGAGTACTTCAGAATTCACGTTTGGTTCGGAAGTAACGCTCGGTGTTGTTAAGGAGCCTTTGCCTTCACTGCAACAATTTCCAGCGTCACAACAGTCTCGCAGTAATCAGCTGCTATTGGCTGCATTATCACAAATTCAATTATCACTTGATGCTGCATTAGCCGGCGTGCCATCCGCTAAAATCGGCGTAATTTTGGGCGTGAGTACCAGCGGCATTCGTGAAGGTGAAGAGGCCTGGCGTGAATACTTCGCTAATGGGCAGTTTCCAGAAAGTTATTCTTATGAGTTGCAGGAAATGTCTGCCCCGGCAGAGTTTTTGGCTGAACAAATCGGTGCCGATGGCCCCGCTTTTAATATATCAACTGCGTGTTCCTCAAGTGCCAAAGCACTCGCAAGCGCGAGACGATTAATTCGTCATGGGATCTGCGATGTTGTGGTTGCCGGTGGCGTCGATGTTCTCTGTAAACTAACAGTTAACGGTTTTAGTGCGCTCGACTCGGTAAGCGCAAGCCCATGTGTTCCCTTTAGTCGCAACCGATCCGGAATCAATATTGGTGAAGGTGCCGCGCTGTTTGTTGTAACGGGTGAGCGTGGTGCTAGTCAGTCCAGTGTTACAATCGCTGGAGTTGGAGAAACCTCTGATGCGCATCATATATCGGCACCGGCGCCCGATGGTCGAGGTGCTATTGCAGCGATGCAGCAGGCGCTTGACGATGCGGGTTGTAGTGCTGCGGAGCTCGATTACTTGAATTTGCATGGCACTGCGACCCCATTGAATGATTCCATGGAGGGTTTGGCTGTGAACCAACTATTTGGTAGTCAGTTGCCATGCAGTTCAACCAAAGGTTATACCGGGCATACGTTAGGCGCGGCTGGCGCAGTGGAGGCGGGATTCGGTTGGTTAACATTGCAACAAGAGACCTTGGGTATCTCGTCACCAAATAAATTACAATTACCGGTGCATCGATGGGACGGCGCGATGGATGAATCAATACCCCCGATCAAGCTGGTGAGTCGCGAAAATAATCGCGTGGCAAGCATTGAGCGGATAATGAGTAACTCCTTCGCATTCGGTGGAAATAACATTGCCGTCTTGTTGGAGCGTGTTCAATGAGTTCAAAGCCTGCAAGTCTTTATCCTATTGATGCTGTAGTACCGCACAGGCGTTCAATGAGCCTTCTTGATCGCATTATTGAATACGGTGAAGAGCATATAGTGGCCGAGGTTGATGTGCATCCGAATGCACAATTTGCTGTCGAAGATGGTGTTCCCTCCTGGGTCGGCATTGAATACATGGCGCAAGCAATTGCGGCTTACGCGGGTGTTGAGCAGCATGAAAAAGGAGAACCAGCCAAAGTAGGTTTTCTTGTTGGTGCGAGAAAATATCAACCTTCGACAGCATTTTTTACGCATGGCTCGGTGTTGCGAATCACAGTCACTCAGGCTTTTCAGGCTGATAATGGCCTCGGGGTCTTTGATTGTGTGATCGATGGTGATGATAAGTCGCGCGTAGAGAGTAGCTTAAACGTATTTCAGCCGGATGATGTTGACGCATTTTTATCGGGTGAGTCACCCATCTAGCGATAGTGGAATTAGTTAAAATTTTAGGAAGTTGTGTGGAAAAATCAGTATTGGTAACCGGCTCTAGTCGCGGTATTGGAAAAGCTATTGCGCTCCGCTTGGCAAATGAAGGCTATGATATTGTGGTTCATTGTCGTAGTGGTCTTAATGCGGCGCAGGCTGTGCAGCAAGAAATCGCGGCGCTCGGTCGACGCGCACGTATACTGCAATTTGATATCGCGGACCGCAAGCAAGCAGGCGAAGCGTTGTTGGCAGATGTCGAGGAGCATGGTGCCTATTACGGCGTCGTGTGTAATGCCGGGTTGGCTGCGGATAACGCTTTTCCAGCAATGTCCGGGGAAGAATGGGATCGTGTTGTTCACACAAATCTAGATGGCTTTTTTAATGTTCTTAACCCGCTAACAATGCCGTTGGTGAGGCGTCGTAAACCAGGCCGCATAGTGGTGTTGTCTTCTGTTTCTGGTGTGATGGGGAATCGAGGTCAAGTGAACTATAGTGCATCGAAAGCCGGACTCATTGGTGCGACGAAAGCGCTAGCGCTTGAATTGGCAAAACGACAGATTACGGTGAATTGTGTTGCCCCGGGTTTAATCGAAACTGATATGGTTGAAGATGTCGTGCTAGACGAAGCGATGAAGATGATCCCCGCGCGTCGAATGGGAAAACCAGACGAGGTAGCAGCGACTGTTAGTTTCCTGTTGTCAGAAGATGCTGGGTACATTACTCGGCAAGTGATTTCTGTAAATGGTGGTATGTGTTAATGAAACGAGTTGTCGTTACCGGAATGGCAGGAATTTCTCCTATTGGATGTGATTGGGAAACGATTTCGACCAATTTGAAAAACTTACAGTCCGGCATTCAATATATTACCGATTGGGATAAATATTCAGATCTGAATACCCGCCTTGCGGGGGCTGTAAGCGATTGGCAAAAACCCGCGCACTATAATCGTAAAATGACCCGTAGTATGGGGCGTGTTGCAATGATGGCGACGCACGCGACAGAGTTGGCGCTAAGTGATGCAGGCCTTCTCGGAAATGAAATCATTAAAGATGGTCGTATGGGTGTAGCCTATGGTTCTTCTACAGGTTCCACTGATGCCGTGATGGAATTTAGCAACATGCTACTTAACCATTCGACAGATGGTATTAATGCCAATACCTATATCAAAATGATGGGGCATACTGCGCCCGTCAATATTGGCGTATTTTTTGGTTTGCGAGGGCGTGTGTACACCACATCCAGTGCCTGTACCTCAGGTAGTCAAGGGATTGGTTACGCTTATGAAGCGATCAAGTACGGTATGCAACAGTTAATGGTAGGCGGCGGCGGTGAAGAGTTGTGCCCAACGGAAGCTGCCGTATTTGATACGTTATATGCAACCAGTACAGCCAACGATACGCCGCATCTCACACCACGGCCTTTTGATGTTGATCGTGATGGTTTGGTGATCGGCGAAGGAGCGGGTACTTTAATTCTCGAAGAGTTGGAGCATGCGCAGCAGCGCGGTGCAACAATCTACGCGGAGCTAGTGGGATTTGGTTGCAACTCCGATGGTACGCACGTGACACAACCGCAGTCAGCTACCATGCAGCGTGCGATGGAGTTAGCCTTGGAAAGTGCGGGTTTAGCCCCAGATGATATCGGCTATATTTCGGCTCATGGAACCGCAACAGATCGAGGAGATGTTGCCGAGTCGCAGGCAACAGCGAGAATTTTTGGCAACAAAGTGCCAGTCAGCTCATTTAAAAGCTATACCGGGCATACTCTTGGGGCCTGTGGTGCATTAGAGGCCATGGTGGCGATTCAAATGATGCGCGAAGGGTGGTGCCATCCAACCATCAATCTGAATAATGTCGATCCAAATTGTGGCGAACTTGATTATGTTCAACACGAATGTCGTTCGATGGATGTTAATTATGTGATGAGCAATAACTTTGCATTTGGCGGCATCAATACCTCCTTAATCTTCAAACGCTGGGCTTAGTTCAGCGCTAAAGGCTGCTAGCCTTTTCGCGTTAACCTGCTTCCTTAGGCTATGCTTCACAACATTCCCATTTTGTATTCATTTCGACGTTGCCCTTACGCGATTCGCGCGCGCATTGCGCTCAATTACGCAGGCGTTCCGGTTTGTTTGCGGGAGGTGGAGCTAAAAAACAAGCCACGTCCGATGCTAGATATTTCTCCCAAAGGTACGGTTCCTGTGTTGGTGTTGCCAGACGGTGGCGTGATTGATGAAAGTCTTGATGTGATGTTGTGGGCGTTGCACAAAAACGACCCCGATCATTGGCTGTCAAATTACGATAAAGAGTTGGTGCTGAAGAATGATCTCCAGTTTAAGCCGCACTTGGATCGCTATAAATATGCCGATCGTTATCCTGAGCATTCGTTGGAGTTTTACCGTGCGAAGGTAGTGGTATTTCTTTCTGAGTTAAACAGCAGACTCGCCGATAGTCTTTACCTTTGCGGCCAACATCCATCACTGACCGATATAGCTATTTTTCCATTTATCCGTCAATGCGCCTTTGTCGATAAAGGCTGGTTCGATAGCGCAGATTTTCTGCACTTGCAGCGTTGGTTAGATGAGTTGCTAAATTCCACTTTATTCCAATCGGTGATGATGAAATACAAGCCTTGGCGGGAGGGGGCGTCAGGTGAGATTTGTTTTGGAGAGAAGTGAAAAGTAAATGGCGATAGCAAGGTGGCTACCGCCATTGGCTTGTGATTACGATTAGAACGAGTAGGTGACATTCATCGAAGTAATACGATCGCTATTACGGAAACCTGGTTCTGGATCTGTGTTATAGCGAATATCATAGATAAGCTTCAATGCAAGCGATGAGTTTATCTTTACGGCCAAAGACGATACGTTTTGCGCAAACGTATTGTATTTATTAGGTTCCGCACGCGTATAATTTTCGAATTTTGTCGTTTTGCTTAAATCGTGCTTATACTCAGATTCTAATAAGTAGGTAACACTACTAATATCTTCAGAGGGGACAATTGTTGGCGTCGGAGCATCAGGCGTCGAATCGTAGGGCTCGGTTGATGTGTCTTTATAACCGACACCCACGGAGAGTTTCCATTTCATCGTTTCACGGTCAATGAAGAGGTGACCGACACCCGCAGCGACGGTGTAAATCTCATCGAATGAATCAAACTTGTCTTCAAAGTAACGCACATCACCGAAAGCATAGGTTCGCTCGCTAAAGAAATATTCTGTTCTCCAGCCTAATGCATAACTTTGTGCATCGACCGCACCTTTGGATTCCGCTTTCACGGCCGAGCCTTTGAGTTGATGCAGCCAAGGATCGGATTTTTTTTCTACCTTAAACCCAAGGTTGAAGGTTTCTGATGATGTGTTGCCGCTGACATGAACAAAGCCAAGCTCTCCTTCGCCACTCCATGTTTCTGCTTGTGAAATTGCGCTACTAAGTAACAGTGTACATCCTGCTAAAGTGTATCGAATCACCGTTTTTCTCCGTTGAGTTTGGGTTTTATATAAATTGACAATTATGTGCGATGATGGCGTTGCACACTAGGGTGCACCTGGCGGCGAAGTTTATCATTTGTGCCGGGTTACATAAATGGCAGCGGTGCGAATTGTCGATGATACAATTCAGTTTATGAACAAAGTCTTTTTCATCTCTAGACTCTCGGTATGACACGATTTATTCAGCCAATGATTCATCAAAATTTACCCATCGAATTCGTATCTCAGGTTGACAACCCAGCCGACGCTATTGCTCGGTGGTTAGACGGTGCTGGCCTCAGTCGCGCATTGATTGTTACGAATAACAGCCTGTCTCGAGGAAGTGGATTGGGAGGCGACACCTTAGCGGTCTTTCAAAAGGAGCTTGGTGAACGTTGTGTTGCCGTGCTGCCGTCCGTTCAAGCTCATACACCTTATGAAAATGTGTGGAGCGGCGTGACTCTCGCCAAGCAGTCTGCTGCGGATGTGTTGATAGCTATCGGCGGGGGCTCTGTAATTGATGCGGCTAAAATTATTCAATTGGCGTTGAACACGGAAGTGGAAACGGTTGCTGAATTACGAGAATACGCCCAATTCAGTGATGGTTCTCGCGGGCCAAAGGCTGGATCGACGCTGGCCCGTGCTCGGCCGATTCGCTTTTTAGCAGTACCAACGACACTTTCTGGAGCGGAATTTAGTCATTCCGCTAGTGCATTGAACACGGATACCGGTGCAAAGGAGGGGTACCGTGACGCGATTTTGTGCCCGCAAGGCGTAATCTATTCGCCTACTGTAGGTGAAAGTACGCCAGAATGGTTGTGGCTATCGACTGCCATAAGGTCGCTCGACCATGCTATTGAGGGTTACTGTGCCAGCAACGTCTATCCATACCTCGAGGGGCAGTTCTTGCATGCAATACGCTTGTTTGCTGAGTACTTACCTACGCAAAAGGCTGCGGGTACTGACTTCCGCGATGCTTGTAGCCAGCTTCAGCAGGCTGTGTGGTTAGCTTGCTCTGGTTTGGGGCGGGTGCGGCACGGCGCAAGCCACGGCATCGGCTATGCACTGGGCGCTCAGTGTGGTGTTCCCCATGGCTATACCTCTTGTGTCATGTTGCCGGCCGTGCTTGAGTGGAACTCGTCAGTCAATGAAGGAAGGCAACGTGCAGTTGCCGCCGCCCTTGGAGGAGGGGATTCCGCCGCCGTATTGGTTCGTTCCTTGGTCAAAACGCTAGGGCTACCGTCGGCGTTACCAGATGTTGGCGTCGCGAAAAACCAATTAATTGCCATTGCTGAGGCTAGCGCTGAGCACAAAGTGGTTAAAGCAAACCCACGGCCTATAAGGTCTGCTGGGGATGTGATGGAAATTTTATCGATTGCTTGGGAAGGCTAACATACCGTTGAGCAAACCCTTTGTCGCGGACAGGTTGCGACTGCCTTATTCGGCAGGTTAATGTTGCCAAAATAAGGACAGATCAAACGATATGCCCCAAAACGAAAAGGGGTTAGGGATTAAGATCAAAACAGCGGATGCTTCACATTGTTTGAGCTTGGTAAACGCATAGTTGATTCAAAGCGCAACTGGATTCGATTTTCGATTTCATTGATTGTGCTGCTTGTTGCGTCTTTTTGTGGGCAACTATACCTGAGCTACCAGGACCATATTGCCTCAACGGATACAACCCTAGAAAACCTTTCCCTAACTCTCATCAAACAAGCTGAAGCGGAATTTCGTTCAACGGAGCTGGCATTGCGCTTTGCTCGTGACAAATTGCAGGACAACCCTAACCCTGATTCCTGGGATGATACCCAAGCATATGACTCACTGCGCGGGGTTGTAGCTGCGTTTGCCCAGTCGGATGTCGCTGTTTCCAAACACGATTTATTCTGGGTCGATAGTAAAGGTGTGGTGCGAGTGACAAGCTATTCCCACCCCACACCTGAGATTCTTGCTATAGATCGCGACTACTTTGAGCATCACACTGAGAATACTTCGCCGGATGTTTACTATAGCGGTTCGCTGCAATCTCGCTTAACTAATCGTTGGGTGATCTATCAAACCTTACGCTTAAACGACGCGGAAGGTAATTTTGCTGGTGTAGTGGGTATCACCACAAGAGTGGATGCCTTCGAATATTTTTATAAGCAGCTGGCGCTTGAGCCAGGAAGTAGCGTGGTGATTGCTCAAAAATCTGGCAAGTGGAGTTACCGATATCCATTCGATCCGGCCAGTTCCTCGATTAATGTTTTCGAAACGCCAGAGTTCCAAGTTATGGAAGAAAGGCAACGTGGACAATTAGTCATAGAGCACAGCCCTTATGATCAGAAGCGCCGCCGCGCAGGGTTCTATTGGATGGAGCCCATTGAGCTGTTGGCCGTCGTTACCATTCCTCAACAGAGTGTATGGCAACAATTTCTTCCCGTGGTCGAGCAGCGCGGCGCGATTTTATTGATTACATTACTGGCTTTGATTATTGCCACGGTGGCATATAGTCGAGTTTACAAACGCAGCGATGAGGCGATGCGGCTTTCTCGGATCGATAAGCTAACCGGCATTGCCAATCGACGAGAGCTAGATGATCGCTTACAGTTGGATTGGCGCGCGATGCAGCGTTCTTCGGAACCGCTAGGTGTATTGTTCATTGATATCGATTACTTCAAAAATTTTAACGATGAATATGGCCATGATGCGGGTGACAGATGCTTGCGTCGAGTGGCCAAACTGATCAGCTCTGAGCTCCGACGTCCAAATGACCTGATCGCTCGTTATGGCGGTGAAGAGTTTGTGGTACTGCTTCCAGGGAATGACTATCAAAATACCGCCAATATGGCACAAGTGATTTTAGATTGTATTCGCAAGGAAAAAATTCTCCACGTCGCATCGCCTATTAGTTCGTATCTCACTGTGTCCATCGGTTTCGCTTCGCTGATACCACAGCAGAATTTGGAACTTCGTGAGTTACAGGGGCAGGCTGATCGAGCGCTGTATGTTGCTAAAGGTCTGGGTCGAGATAGAGCCGTCGGTGCTGATGACATCAAACAGCAAACCAGAAAAAACGCCTAAAAATTCCTTTAGTCCCTGCACATGACGTGCACGCTCCATCTAAAACATGCATACTGCGGTCTTTTTGTGGCGAGAGTATCGGCTACACCATGACATCAATTGTTTCTGTAAAGCACTTATCAAAGATCTACGAGGGCGGATTTCAGGCTCTGAAGGATATCAATCTCGATATTCATAAAGGTGAAATCATCGCACTCCTGGGGCCTAACGGCGCTGGTAAAACCACACTCATCTCCACTATCTGTGGGATTATTAACCCCAGCGATGGGGCCGTCACTGTTGGCGGTTATGACATCGTTAAAGACTTTCGCCAGACGCGCCGTCAAATCGGATTGGTTCCTCAAGAGTTAACAACCGATGCGTTTGAAACCGTAATCAATACAGTTAACTTTAGCCGTGGCTTATTTGGTAAGCCAAAAGACTCCGGGCATATCGAGAAATTATTGCGCGCGCTCAGTCTATGGGATAAGAAAAATAACATGATGATGACGTTATCAGGCGGTATGAAACGTCGAGTTATGATTGCTAAAGCGCTCTCGCATGAACCGAGTATTTTGTTCCTCGACGAGCCCACCGCAGGTGTCGATGTTGAACTGAGAAAGGATATGTGGGACTTGGTACGGGAACTCCGAGCTTCCGGTGTGACTATCATTTTAACCACCCACTATATTGAAGAGGCTGAAGAAATTGCTGATCGTATCGGGGTTATTAATAAAGGCGAGCTCGTTTTAGTCGAAGAGAAAAACGTATTGATGCGTCAGCTAGGTCGCCGACAAATGACCTTCGAGCTAGTTAACCCGATAGAAAAAATACCTGATAGTTTGTCAAACTATGATTTGCAACTCAGCGATGACGGACGACTGGTCTACAACTATAGCGCACAATCCGGGGCGACCACGGTCACGGAATTACTCGATGCACTACGCGAAGCGGGAATTGTATTTCAAGATTTGCAGACACAGCAAAGTTCATTAGAAGATATATTTGTTGAGCTAGTGAACGGTAGTCGGTAACTGAATAAACATATATTGGCGATAGATTGTCGCCCGGTGATTAGTATGAATTGGCACGCAGTAAAAGCAATTTATCTCTTTGAAATGTCTCGCACTATGCGCACGTTGTTGCAGAGCATCGTGTCACCAGTGCTGTCTACTTCGTTGTACTTTGTCGTATTTGGTTCAGCTATTGGCTCTCGAATTGATCAAGTGGGTGGCGTTAGCTATGGTGCCTTTCTTGTGCCAGGCCTAATGATGCTATCGCTTTTGACTCAGAGTTTATCTAATGCCTCATTTGGAATCTATTTTCCTCGCTTCACCGGCACAATTTACGAGGTGCTATCCGCTCCCATCTCAATGTGGGAAATATTGCTAGGTTACGTTGGTGCAGCGGCATCCAAATCGATGCTATTAGGTATTATTATTTTGATGACGGCTTCGGTGTTTGTGCCATTAGAGATTCGCCATCCATTTATGATGCTTTTCTTTCTGGTGCTGACATGTGTTTCTTTTAGCTTATGTGGCTTTATTATTGGCATCTGGGCGGATAACTTTGAAAAATTGCAACTAATTCCGATGCTTGTAGTCACGCCATTGGTTTTCTTAGGGGGAAGTTTTTATTCCGTTGATATGTTGCCACCTGTTTGGCAAAACATCACGCTGTTAAACCCTGTGCTCTATTTGATTAGCGGCTTTCGTTGGAGTTTTTATGAGATCGCTGATGTGAGTGTGGTGGTTAGTATTGTCACTATCTTAGGTTTTCTTGGGTTGTGTTTAGGCGTGGTAGCTTGGATTTTTCGCACAGGCTATGGCCTCAAGCCTTAGGGTATGTTGTAAACGCTATTGTGTCTCGATTGATATTTAATCTTCATCAGGTTCCTCCGGCTGAAGCAGCAGCGGTAAAGCGACTACTTGACGAGAACCATGTTGCATACTACGAAACCTCTCCGGGTTTCTGGGGGACGGGCGTGCATGGTTTATGGTTAATTGAGGGTGCGGTGATTGAGGCCGCAGCGAGTCAAGATGCCGAAGAAAAAACGCGGCTCGTCGCTGAGCCCTTGCCAAGCGACGAGCAACGCCTTGCAGAGGCGAAGAGTCTCATTATTGAGTTTCAGGAGGGCTTTGCTCAGAAAGCCCGTGACGAACATCGTCAATCTGTAATTCGAGGCCGCGCACCTAGCTTTTGGGGTAACGTAAAACAAAAGCCGTTTAAAGCACTTCTACTAATATTTTTTGTTAGCGCATTGATTGCGCTCTTAATCTCTCCGCTTTGGCTATTCACTGCGCTATAATTAGCCCAATATCTTATTGAGGGCTTTTTCGAACGTACGATTCCTTTCTCCTCCAGGAAAAGACGCTGACTCAGAAAAAAGTCGTAGTAAATCGTCAGTTATTTTGTGTGGTACTATGTCATCGGGATCTAAAGAGGTAACGCTAGACTCTTTATTAGTCGACCCGTCAACTAAAGTTGATGTGTCAGTCGCATACATCATGGTATGGCTTTCGTTGAGCGAAGGACGTTTGATGGATGCCCAGCGCCCGATTCTGGCTCGCTATCTAAAAAACGATACGCAAACAGGTCAGTACGCGGAGCTTATTTATAAGTCTTTAAGACAATCTTTCCAACACTTGGTGATTGCTTGCGAGAATTTACGCAAGCACTTAAACCACGCTGAACAATTATTCCTCGTCGAACAGGCAATTAAACTGATTAACGCGAAACCGCATGTTTCAGAAGCTGATATTCATATTTTAACTTTCTTGGCTGATTTGTTTGATATTGACCATCGAGTACTACAAGACGCATACAAAACAGAAACACGGCGGATACTGAAAGCGCCGGGTGACCCCAGCAGTGTTGACTGGTGGGAAAACAGTGTGCCGAAGAAAGCACTTGGAATTGAAGAGATTGTTAAACGATTTAATGCTGAGAGCTTAACAGCGGATGATGCGCGCCAAGTACTGGGTGTGGCTAAAGATGTAACGCAAGAAGAATTAAAACTGGCATATAGAAAACGTGCACAGCAGTATCACCCTGATCGAAATGACCCTACAAAAGTCGATGCCGCTGTCGCGAGCACTATGTTTGTGTTGGTCAAGCAAGCTTACGAGGTGCTACGCGGATGAAGGATCTATATCGCCGCTGTGGTTTGGCCAACTATGAGATTAATCGGGACAAGCTAAGCAATATCACCCAAGGTAATGATGACGAACAACATGCATGCTTCTCTATCCTATTAAACCCTGATAGAAAAGTAGCTTACGACAATACTCATCGAGCATTAACAGCTATCGCAAAAGTCAGGCAGGCTATTGATATGCAGTCTAATGCGGGCTGGGTGAAACGCTATGGTGATTTTGCAGAGTCCGCCGAACAGGCATCCTCACTTTCAGCGAGTGAAACGATTACCCCCGTGAAGATGTCTGCTTTCTCTTCAGGTGTTGAAAAAAAGGTTACCGGTGAGAAGCGGAAAAACCGAGTGCTAGGTTTTTTTGCTACTGCGGCAACAATGTGTATTGCAGTTTTGGCTATCTTATTTTCTGATGATGATGTGTCGCATATTGCTAGCGATGACATGGAGTTATTGCTCGCGCCTGAGTTGATGCATGTTAAATCGTTGACTGCGGCTATTTACCCTCGCATGGTTAAATCGGATCAGTCGGTAGAACCCATTATAGAGTTGGAGCATCAGGTCGAAGTCAATGTGGAGAAAATATCCGATGATGGGCTTTGGGTTTGGATAAGTTCACCCTCGGTAAAAGGCTATACGTTACGTTCGAATTTGCGACCAGGGCCATCCGAGGAAACGATCGCTTTGCGTTGCCGTGAGTCTGGAACACAGCGTCCGATGACCAGCGTAATCAGTAATTTCTTTCGTAGCGGCCAGCACGTTTTAACATTGGCAAACCCTCCAGGAAAAGATGCACTGGTGAAGTTGAAAAATGGCGATGGCGATGTTCAGCTGCTTGTCTACCTTCGTTCTGGAGAAGAGCTGGAGGTCGGCGGTGTGGGGGATGGTAATCACCAACTAGAGTATGCTCTCGGTGAAAACTATAGCCCTCAATGTGGTCGCTTTGTCGATCATATGCAAGCGTTCCGGGAAGCCAAAAAAATTTCCTATCGCAGCACAGTCGATTCCATTGATTCGCTTTCTAATCGCTACGTATACATCTTAAAAAGCAAAGTCGTCGGCTTACAGTCAATTTCTAATCAGGCGTTCTAACGCCTGCGCTATTATTTATGAAATCTTACTTTCTCTTCGTAAAGCATTCGTGGGCCGTTCTACTGTTTGGATTTCTCGCCGTGTTTTGGGGGAATTTTGGGCAATCATTTTTTGTCGGCCAGTTTAGCGAAGCGATACAAAGTAGCCTCGGTCTTTCCGCCGCCGAATACGGTTCTACCTATTCATTGGCGACGTTGCTAAGTGCGATGACCGTTGTGTGGGCAGGGAGATTGGTAGATAGATTGCAGTTGCGCCACTATGTTGCAATTGTCTGTGTGGGGCTGTCGGTAGCTTGTTTGTTGTTGTCGCAGGTGCAAGTGGCGGCGCTTTTAGTTATCGCGTTGTATTTTTTGCGATTGTTTGGGCAGGCACTTTTGCCCCACGCAGGCTCGACTACGATGGCGAGAGTGTTCGATACCCATCGTGGAAAGGCACTCAGCATTGCCTCCTCTGGGTTCCCGGTGGGAGAGATTATCTTACCGGCTTTGGCGGTAGTTTTGATCGCAACAGTTGGTTGGCAGCATGCGTTTATGGCCATTGGTGTGTGGGTATTGATTGTTGTGTTGCCGAGTATGTTAATGCTTATCCAGTATAGCGATATCGAGCGTCTAGACGATGCGCAGAAGGGTACACATAGTTCTGGAAATGATTCCGCCGTTCGGACCGCTGCTATTCAAAAAAAAGGTATACGGGCACTGTTACTCAGAGACTACCGATACTGGCTAGCGTTACCCGGATTGATGGCGGGACCATTTATCGCAACAGGTATCTTTATCCACCAGAATTTTTTGCTAGATAGCAAAGGGTGGTCAGCCGCATTGTTTGCGACCTGTTTTATTGTTTATGGCGTAGTGCACTGGGTTAGCTCGCTAGTGAGTGGGGTGCTTGTCGATCGGTTTAGCGCTCATCGGCTGCTACCATACTTTCTTATACCTCTGGTGTGTGCTCTAGCGGTGATTCTATTTGGCGATGGAGATCGGAGCGCAATAGTTTTTATGGCGCTTTTGGCGATGTCGATCGGTGGTGGCTCGCCGATTACTGGGGCATTGTGGGCAGAAATATATGGTGCACAATCTATTGGCGCTATACGCTCTGTCAATATTGCGATCATAGTATTTGCGACTTCACTTTCACCCATCCTGCTCGGATATTTTATTGATCAAGCAACGAATTTGTCGACTATAGTTATAGCGACAATAAGCTACGCAACCATTGCGATTGTCATGCTCTATTTCTCTTATCCCGCAAATCCCTATTCACGCTCTACAAAAACATAGGGTTGTTAACTCTTTCGGTATTGAGAAATAGACTGAACTCTAAAGTAGCGTATAAGACTTGCCGTTTACAAAACTTTATTAATGGCTTGCCAAATATTAAGAATGGTAAATCGCATTAAAATCTAGGCTATTTTCTGCCTCAAACACGCCCTCGCATTTTTTAATCGCTTCGCGAATGTCTATAATTCGCGTTCAGATGTTCCGCCGTAATGTCCCTTATGTGTCTCGCATTCCAAGTCGACAAAGCGTGTGATGAGTTTTTATTTGCCGATGTGTTTCAGAGGTTTGCGCTTGATGCGATGTTTTCACCTGCCTGTTTTTAAAAGTCAGTTATTAAAGTGCTGTAACGGGCAAGAGAATGTTAGGTCGCTCTTGTCCCGCGGAGGAATCTTACTACTTTTAGCATTCCAAGGTATTCAACCCGTGAATGCAGAAGACTCGATTCGTCCCTTAGATCGTACTATCCAACCAACATCTCGCATTCGTCTGCTGAACTTTGTCGAGTTAGAGCTCGACATGAGCATCGACGGTAAGCTACTCGAGCCGCAATGGCGCGACATCGAACCGCAAACTGATTTCGGTACCGTTGAACCAGACACCTTAGTCCCTGGCAAACACCTCACAGAGCTTAGAGTGTTCTATAGCGAAAAGGGAGTTTATGTCGGCTTTGATCTGCACCAACCTAAAGAAACCTTACTCAACCGATTATCATCGCGGGATAATCGCGGTTTGAATCGCGATGCCGTCTTCATTACTTTCGATAGTTCCAGTGAAGCCCGCTATGGGTTTTGGTTTGGTGTCGCTCTGGGCGGCAGCTTATTGGATGGAACGATCTTACCGGAGCGACGTTATTCTCCGAACTGGGACGGCCCATGGCGCGGTGCTACATCAGAAACTGAGTATGGATGGAGCGCGGAAATGTTTATTCCGTGGTCTGTGATGAGCATGCCTAAACGCGAAGCTGAGCGGAACATCGGCGTATATGCATCTCGTAAAGTAGGGTATTTGGATGAGCGGTGGGCTTGGCCTGCCTTGCCGAGCACAAAGCCGCAATTTCTGTCGGTCTTAGATCAATACGAAGTGGTGGGTGTTTCGCCTCGCCAACAGTACAGTATTTTCCCTTACCTTTCTTCAACGCTAGACCGAATAACCGACGAGACGGACACCAAAGCGGGAGCCGATATATTTTGGC
This sequence comes from Cellvibrionaceae bacterium, assembly GCA_033852115.1. Classification (GTDB taxonomy): domain Bacteria; phylum Pseudomonadota; class Gammaproteobacteria; order Pseudomonadales; family Cellvibrionaceae; genus JAWSVE01. Next base: position 670,261 of record JAWSVE010000002.1, read on the forward strand.
GTCCGACAACCAACTTTCAACTGGCGGCAACATTAAATCCAGATTTTGGTAGTGTGGAATCCGATGACGTGATCGTTAACTTGTCCGCGACCGAAACATTTTTTCCCGAGAAAAGGCTTTTTTTCCTAGAAGGGCAAGACGTATTTATAGCAACACCTAAAGCCACAAATAATGTTCCAACAACGCTACTCAATACCCGACGGATTGGTGGTCGAGCATTTGCTCCTGATATCCCCGCAGATGTTGACATCCCATCCGTAGAGCTGGGTCAGCCTGCGGAATTGTTGGGAGCCGCAAAACTCACAGGAGAGAGCGGTAATTTCCGATACGGTTTGTTATCAGCGATAGAGGATGACACAACATTTGTGGGTGAAGATATCAGTGGATCAGCAGTAGACGTTGAGCAAAATGGTCGAAACTACGCTGTTGCTCGAGTCTTGTATGAAGACGCCAGTGGTGGCGCTACTCGGGGTTTGGGTTGGATGTCGACGGCAGCTCTACACTCTGATCGTGAGGCCGTAGTGCATGGTATTGACGGGCACTATTTGACAGGTGACGGGCGGTGGCAATTAGACGGCCAGGTATTTTATTCAGATATTGATGTCGAAGGTGACGGTGTCGGTGGCTTCCTTGATACGGTTTATACTCCTGATCAAGGTGTGAAGCACATGCTGGAATTGGAATATTTTGATCGTGAAGTCAACATTAACGACCTTGGGTTTTTTCGCCGTAATGATGCAATGGCTCTCCGCTATTCGTTGAATTTGCAAGATTCTTCTATCAATTATGGGCGAGAACTTCGAAATGACGTATCGATGCTGCAGTTATGGAATCTAGATAAACGATTGATTCGTTCCGGTTTGTTTTGGAAAGGCTATCTGACAAACGATAACCTATCAGAGTGGCGAACCAAAATTGATCTATTACCCGAGCGTTACGAAGATCGTAATAGTTTTGGGAATGGCACTTATAAAATCGACCAGCGATACAAAGCAGGTATTGGTTACAAGACAGATACGTCAAAAAAACTCTCGGCTAATTTCTTGCTAGAGCGAGGTCCTGAGGACAAAGGAGGTTATAACATTTATTCATGGATGAAATTAACCTATCGCCCTGTGGATCGTTTGAGCACTTCACTTAGTATGAGTAATAAAAATCGTGAAGGTTGGTTGCTGCACTTTGCGGGTGAAAGCATGAGTACTTATGACGCAGAAGAGTGGAAGGTTCAGTGGGACTTTGACTTTTTCTTCACGGCTAAGCAGCAGTTTCGAGCATCTTTTCAGTGGGTGGGTATTCGTGCATTTGAAGATGAACGATATACAATTCCTAGTAGTCCGGGACACCTGATAGAGGATGCGCTCAATCCGGCAGATGAATCGAGGCAGTTCAGCATCTCAAATCTCAATTTCCAGTTGCGATACCGGTGGGAGATCGCGCCTTTATCAGATCTATTTGTTGTTTATACCAAGAATAGTAATGAGAGATATGCACCGATAGAGCAGGATGAATTCCAGGATATGCTGCAGTCTGCATATCATAATCCGAGTTCAGAGCAGCTGGTTGTTAAACTTCGCTATCGTTTAGGCAGTTAGTTAACGCCAATGGACTGGTGATTTATTAAAGCCAGCGGCGAACGTTCGCGCAATAGTTTTCGTAGCTTTCTCCAAACTTTTCTTTTAAATATTGTTCCTCCGGTTTGATTTGTAGCCGTGTCATCACTGGTATAAAGAACACTGCAATTATCATGCTGACTATGTTATCAAGGAAAAAACCAAGTGCAACGAGTAATAGGAAAAACCCCAAATACATAGGATTTCGAGTCAGTCTAAAAACACCGCGGACGACAAGCGTTTGAGTGCCTTCGAAATTACGAGGGTTGACTGATGTGCGATCTCGCCAAAACTGGAAAGTCGAGATTCCAATCAATAACGTAGAAATAGTGGATAATATTGCCGAGAGGCTGATGCATGTAACGTTGTCAAAGATATGTGCACTTATTTTAAACGTTTCTGTTAATGTGACGGTTATTTCTCTAGTAGCATACTGCAATGCAAAAAATAATAATGCAGTGGCAATTGGCGGTAGCAAAAAAGGTTTTGAAGTTTTCATGGAATATCACAAGCGCTAATAATTTATAACACTTTTAGTTACGCGATCCATCGCAATGAGCGCACGCGGATTGTTATCGGGTTGCTGAGAAGAGTTGTCAGGCAGAGAGTGTGAAGCCTCTTTGTAAACGGCTACATCGATGAAAATAATAGAGCGTCCTCGCTTGACCACGTTGGCTTCCGTCACAATCCTATCGCCGTCATTCGCTGGGCGCAGCATCGAAACATGTAAGTCGTGAGTGACTGCTTCCTGATTTTCTTCGAGTGTGCTGACGGCTGCTGCATAAGCAGTTATATCTGCAATTGCATAGGCTACTGCACCATGGAACATGCCCCCTGGATTTAACGTATTTTTATTAACAGTCAATGAAAGCGTTGCTTGTCCATCATTGGCAACCAATTTTTCTATTCCTAAATATCGATGGAACGGTAGGTCGCGAATTGCTTGCAATAGACGCTCTCGGTGTTTGAGCGTGCCGCTTATTGACGTCATGAATGATTACCTTGTATATACGAAAAAACGAATGATGGGTCGATTATAAAGTTTGGACCAGCTCTTTGGTCAATGATTTTTTACATATGGTACCCTATTGAATTCAGTGTGGGTGGCAATATTAAGACTTGCATTGGAATGTGGTACAAAAATAGATGCCAAAACGTGATAGTCATTCGATAGCCAGCGGGATACTCTGTCCGCTTTAGTACGTTACAGTCTTGTATTGTGAGTTCGTGAGAAAATATAAATAAATGTTGAGGTGAGTAGTACTACATGAGTTTAGTTGTCGAGACACAGTCCGGGCCTGTTCATGGTGCAGAGAGCAACGGAGCACGCTATTGGTTAGGGGTGCCGTATGCGTCTGCAGAGCGTTTTGGTGTTCCTAAATCCCCAGTGCCCTGGGTCGAAGAAAAAGACGCAACGAAATATGGGCCGGAGTGTCCGCAATTTTTTGGTGCGCTTGCCACCGAGAAAAAAATCGCGGGTCCAACTGTTGATGAAGATTGCTTGGTCCTCAATATTTGGACTCCCTGTCAGAAAAGCGATACGCCGCTGCCGGTCATGGTATGGATTCACGGCGGCGCTTTCATGACGGGTTCCGGCAATACCTATGACGGCAGCAAATTCGCGAGTGAAAAAAATATAATCGTCGTTTCCATTAATTATCGTTTGGGTATCTTAGGTTTTGCCAATTTCGCTGATGCTTTCGGCTTGGATGTGCCAAGTAATTTGGGGGTTCGTGACCAAATAGCTGCGCTAGAATGGGTGCGGGACAATATTGCTGCATTTGGAGGTGACCCACAACGGGTCACTATTGCGGGAGAGTCCGCAGGTTCTTTAGCCATTTCAATGCTGCTGATTAATGAAACCCAGTGGCCGTTGTTTCATGGTGCAATTATGCAGAGTGGTGCGCTTAGTTTATTCCATGCCAAAGAACGGAGTCAGCGTATTGCTGAACACTATAAAAAAGTGCTTGGTGAAGCAGCATCCAGTCTTGAAGCGCTGCGTGCATTGGATATTTCGACATTGTTACATGCTCAAATAAAAGCGGCTTCTTTCGAAGAGCAAACAGTGCCAGCGGCGCCTTGGTATGATGGAGATGTTTTTCCTACCTCTTTAGAAGAGGCTAGAGCAAAAACAACTCATAACGTGCCGCTACTGGTTGGTTACAATCAAGAGGAGATTAGATTGTTTGAGGTGATAAAGGGAAAGCCAATTTTGCCAATGGCTCGTGAGGATAGCGAACTGTTGGTTAGAGAGCAGCTTAGCGCCGAAGCGGCAAATCAGCTATTAAGCGCCTATCCAAATGATAAAGCGGGAAATCGTTTACTAGCAACGCATATTACCTTTGGTATGCCCACCATGAATTTTGCTGAAGAGCATGCGAAAAATAATGATACCTGGTGCTATCGGTTTGATTTTAAACATCCTCTACTCGGTGCGGCGCACGCTGTTGAATTAGGTTTTGTCTGGCCGTTTAAAGGCTTGTTTGGTATAGCGATGCGTGGCGGTTTACTTTGGGGTAAACGAAAAGCGCTTGCCGAGCGTATGCAAGCCCATTGGGCACACTTCGTTCACCATGGAAAGCCTTTAGACAATTGGCCGCAATACAGTCATGAAGATCGGAAAATTTATCGCTTTTCTTCTCAAGATGAAATTGTCGACGATCCGGATAAGCTCCATCGTGAAGCCTGGGATGGTGCTTATATTATTACCGCGAAACAGTCCTCGTTGTAATAGAGTGGCACAATGAATAGTCGGTGCTGATAACGTAGAATTTTTATTCTACGTTGCGCTTAACTTTATCTATATGGCCGAGATCCCTATTGGGAGAAATGACATCCCTCACGCGCTGTTTTAATTCAGTGATCTCGGGGAATCGGCCTTCTTCCTTTCTCGACCATACGATTTTTCCATTTGCGGTCACTTCAAAAACTCCACCACTGCCAGGGCGCAACGTTAAAGCATCAATCTCGCCATCAAAAGTGGTCAAAAGCTCTTGCGCCATCCAGCTCGATCTTAGTAGCCAGCGACATAAGGTACAGTAATGAATTTCAACTATATTAGTCATATGTTGTATTTCCTATCTTCGGACGCTTAGGTCTGTCTAAAGGGTTGGTTATTTTTTAGTATGGACGAGACGAAAGGAAATTGTATACGGGGAGCATTGGGAAGTCGAAATGGAATTCAATGGGCGCTGTCCCTTGGATGTGTCGGCGTACGAAGCAAAAATCGGCTTATTTAGGGTTCTCCCAGGCCTTATATCATTGGTGTGGTATTTAAATACTATTCCGCCTCTAACAGCGACAGCATGTATTTTATACCTTGCGTGATTTCTAGCTCTGTCAACGCTTCGTTTCCGCCTTTTGCAGGCATTAAGCCGTAGCCATTAGACGCGTGCTGGACGAGAGTTTCTAAGCCCTGTTCTGCACGTGGTTTCCACATCACTTTGTTGCCTAAAACCGGTGCATTGTTGAGACCTGGGGCATGGCAAACCTTACAGTTTTGATTCACTATCGTTTCGCCAGCAATAATGTCAGGGTCGGTTTTGTCGCAGCCGATAAGCAACAATAGCCCACAGAAAAAACCTGATCCTAATAAACGATGTGCTTTTTCTACCTTAGAATCTGCAAGTAACAATGACATGGGACGACTCCTTAACACGCAGCGGTGGAGTGATAGGGAAATTGCGCTTAGTGTGATCTAGCGGGTATCGGAGTCTTTCCAGTCGATTCACGCTTGCGGTGAGTTTTGCTAAAACACATCGAGAGAAGCAACAAAACAAAACGGAAACGACTTTCAGCTAGGAGAGTTTCCTCTCCACCCGCTAGAGCACACTGAGCACAACTCAAACTGATTGCATCCGGTATGAATGCAATCAGCTGAATGAGAGTGACGAACTATAACGCCTAAAGTGGAACGCGGATAACCACACCACCCATTACGTCACCGATTTTGAAATCAGTTTTAGGCGTATCTTTATGTTCGTTGTGGCAATTTACGCACGCGGGAGAAACCGCAACATCAGGATAAACAGCGGTGAAATAACTGACATCGCCTAATGCTTCAGTACCGTAAAAATTTTCACCAGGGTTATCAACGATGTACTGTAGACCTTCCTTTTCCATTTCCGTTCGCGGTGCGTTTTGCTTGTTAACAGGCCATAGAGACTGTAACGAGTAAGAGAATTCATCTGTTTTTTCGGCAACGGCTTCAGCACCCGCACGGAACATCTGCGCTGGAAGCAGCGCGCCATTCTCAAGTTCTTTCCAGTGCTCGTCTGGTTTGATAACACCCGCGCCATTTGGCCCCAGGCGTTGGACGATTAATTTTGTGTAATTAGCGCGGTCCGCGTTCATTACCGCAAATAGTGAATCGGTATAGAGTTTTGGTTCAATGCCCACTGGCGCCGCGGCTTCTTCGCCACAAGCACTCAAAAGTAAAGCAGCCCCTACAATGCTTAAACCCAATGTTGAATGTTTCATAATATCTACCCCTTAATGGATGTGTAATGTTGCTAATGTTTAACGCTTCAATTTTAGTGGTGATTGTTAATGGTATTTTGCTATCGCTCCGCGCGCTCAATGGCCATATCTATTGATGGTATGTGGTTCGCGGGTTGCCCATGAAAATTGCTGTTAATGAGTGAATCATCGGCTAACGCGTCGATACTAAAACCCAGTCCGTGGCAGTTCATGCAAACACTACGAATCATTTTTTCGTTAGGTCGAAGGTTCGCATTTTGATTATGCTGAACGATTACAGTGATGTTGCCGAAGTCATCATGAACTTCGCGCGGCATATGGCAGGTAGCACAACTTACGCCAGTACCTGGTTCTGCAGTTCCGGCAATTTCTTTTTCCCATAAGGCAGCGTGAGGTGAGCTGTTATAAGCTTGGCTGTGGTCGTCGTTATGACAACTTAAACAAGCATTGACTGCGGCAGATTGTGTATTAAATGTATGTGCGCCATGGCAAGTGTTACAGCCGTGTGTTTGATCCATGGTTTCGGGATTGAACGCGAGAGCTGTCCCATTGCTGCTGACCAGCGCAGGAGTTACCGGGTTTAGAGGCGTGTCTAGAGTCGATGAAAGACGCATCCCGTGTTTGCCTTGTGTGAAACCTGCAGCTTCGTCGGTATGACAAGTGCTGCACTCAGCAATACCTGGTTTTTCTATCCATGAATCAGAGTGTTGGGGTTGGTGACAATCGCTACATTGCACACCTTTTTGTGCGTGAGCACTTTCGTGCCATTCCGACATTGCTGTTGCATTTTGATGTTCTATAGGTGCGTCAGCCTCAGTCACTGTGAGCTGATTATCTTCCTTATCACTCACTAAGTCGGGTAACTTCTGAGTAGGCAGCATTGCAGGCTTAGTGCCATGTTCAATGAGAAAGTCTTCGTAGAGTGCACGGTTGTCATGGTAATTATGGCAGCCAGAGGTAGCACAGGTTTCAAAGCCCATGCCTTCATGGCTGGGTCGCTCTTCAAAAATTTCTTGGTGGCAGTGGAAACAGTAATCTTCGGGAATGGTAAGGCCCATATCCAGTGTGTTGTCTTTGTCGTGTTCCGTGTGGCAGGTAATACAGTAGCGAGCATCTAGAATCTTGACTCGATCAGCATTACGTGGATCGGTGAACTTACTTTTAGGGTGCGAATCATCAGCTGCCTTTAACTCGTCTTGGTGGCAATTAAGGCAAGCATTCTGAAGGATCTCAGGACCACCAAACGGATCGGTATGACAACTAGAGCAAGCCATTTCAATTTGAAAATGTCCGTGGCTGGTATCACCAATGAGTAGGGCGGATTTATCCTCCGCGCCTTCAAATTGATAAACATAGTAACCACCTAGTGCCACTGTCACTAATCCCCAAATTAACCAAATAAATTTATTGCCAAACAATGGGTGTTCCTATTAAAAACTAAAAATAGTATGACGATACAATGTGTGCTGTTATGAGCACCGGAAGAGGCCATACCGTTAAAACATGCATCCAAAAACTCAGTTTTCTGAATGTTTGATTGTTAGTTGACACCTTGGTGGAGCTAATAAGTACACCCAATACTGAGCCTATTAGAGCTGCACCCAAAAAATTAATCATCAATAGCTGGTTTAGGTTATCTCCTAGGCTTAACCCTGTATGAGCAAGCAATATCACCAACGCCAGTACACCAAAAATGGCATGGACCAAACGCCAATGGCTAAAATCACCTAAGAACTGCCATCTAAATCGTTTGCGTAATGACAAAATTAGACCGAGAGCAGTAATCCCAAGCAAACTAAATCCGGACACTTGTTTGTAAAATGTGTCCGTCCATAACCAAGATAGTGAAGCCTCTTGAACAGATGTTGGTGCTGGAATACTTGGAAGAAATAGAATTGCAGCAGCAATGGCAAACGCGATAACGCTGCTAAGCATCAGACTTGGTGACGAAAGAAAGCCTGTGCTAGGTAGTTCGACCGCTTCGCCAAGGTCTTGCATGTTTTCGTCGACTAGTGTTTGAAGTAGTGGCTGGCAGCTGCCGCACACTGTGCCAGCATTGCACATACTGCCAACAGCGGCCACAGAGTTGGCTCCTTGAGCGATAGCGCCTTCGATACTGCCTTTGCTGACCTGGTTACATTGGCATACAACGGCGTTAGCGGGCCAGTTGCTGACGTGGTCTTCTTTTTGTGTGAACCAAATATTACCGGTTAAACGAAACCACAGTAGCTGCCATGGAAAGATGAATCGTTCTTGTAGGTAAGCTTCGCGAATACGTTGTAGTTCAGGCCATTCACCGACGCCGCAGGCACCAATAATATGGCCCTTGTAGAAGGCGACACTGCGACTAAACAGGGTCTTACCTTTTTTGGTTTTTGTGCGTTCTATTTGTGAAAGTTTCGGCCTTTTAATAAAGTCAGCAACCAAGCCCAAACTATTGACTTGAGTATCCATTACCTTAAGTTTGGTATAGGGTTGTGTGCCCGAGAAAGTCGCATTACCACCAGCGAGGTTTGTTGCGAGTACAGATGCTTGCTCGAGACCTGGGGCAACGAGGCCAAAAACTTCTTCTTTAAATTCGCTACATTCACCGATGGCATAAACGCAATTTGCAGACGTTTTTAATGTTTCATCAACAATAATGCCGCGATTGAATGCAATACCAGACCGTTGCGCGATGCCAGTGTTGGGCTTTATGCCCGTACATAATACGACAGTGTCACACTCGATAAATTTACCTTGGCGGGTGGTGATGCCGTCGACCCGGATATCGCCATGGACTTTCCGTAAGCCGTCGTTGGTGATGACTTGAATGCCCTGTGCTTTTACTTGTTCGAGCAGCTCTTCTGCCGGACCTTCACTTAGTTGCCTATTCATCAAACGTGGTGCCTGATGAACCAATGTCACTTGCGTGTTATTTCGCTGTAAGCCTTTTGCTGCCTCAAGTCCAAGTAGGCCACCGCCTACGACAACAACATGTCGTGATCGGTTAATGCGAGCGATAAGTCCTTCGGTATCGCGAATATTTCTGAAGGTGTAGACACCGGATAATTCGGTACCGGTAATGTTGGGAATGTGCGGCGACGATCCAGTCGCAAGAATAATATAGTCGTAAGGGTGTTGATTCCCCTGGCTATCAACCGCAATTTTGGATACTGGATTAATGTGGTCAATGGCTGCGGTGACGAAGTCGAGTTGAGAGTCCGGATGACCTTTCTCAGCTTCGTTCACATCCAATGACCAAAATATATCGGGGTAGTGAATGTTACCCGCTAACAGTTGAGTGAGTTTAATGCGGTCGTAAGGCGCGTAAGGTTCATCCCCAAATACTGTAATGCTACAAGGCGCTTTGAAACGCTTACGAATCTCGGTCGCACAACGAGTGCCCACAGGGCCCGCGCCAACAATAATAAATTGCGGCCCATCAAGTATTTTGGCGGGCGCTTTTGGCGGTGTACTTTCCAAAGGATTGCTTTCGTCACTGTTGGAAGTAGGTTTATGTAGTGCTACATCGCTCATGGTGCCGGCTATGGATTTAAATAAGGTGATGACCTAATTGGGTGCGCCCTGGATAAAGTGGCGCCGATAGCTAGATATTTGCAATTCGCTTGCCAAAAACTATTTTTGCGATAATTTTTGCGTTCGTACGACAAAAACATCTGAAGACGCCTAATTTGGGTAGTTCTGGGGAGTGATAGCGAGGTATTTTGTGGTTGCCGGAAGCTCTAAGCTGAAAACCTAGGATAATAGTGCATTATGTTGAAGCGAATTTGATTAATAAGGCTACATAATGGATCGTTTATAGCTGGTTTAGGTGCACACTTTTAATTGCTGATGAAAGGATCCGCATGGATATCGGTTAAGCTTGCTCCATTTAAGAAGCAGATGCGTTGCAATTTTCGCACTAAATCAGGCGCGCCGCATAAAAATACGCACCAATCTTGAAAGCTGCTGTAGCTTTCTTTTATGTAACTGCTGAGTTCATCAGCCTGTTCGAAAGGCCCGCTTGCTGATAAGTCATCCGCCTCTTTCAATATCGGTAAAAATTCAAAATTTGTGTAGGTTGATTGCAGCGCTCGTAGTTCATTAACCAGGTAAAGGCGATTGGCATCACGAGCTCCAATATGCAATTTGATAGGTTGTTGATGGCCACGTTGCAGTGCATCTTTGATAATCCCTATAAGAGGGGCAAGGCCTGTTCCTGTGCCTACTAGCAACAGCGATTTTTCTGACATGTTATCGCCGTAACAACATTCACCGCGTGCAGAGCCAATCTTGAGCGTATCGCCTGGCTTTACTTCATCGTGTAGCCAATGACTCACGATACCGTGTTCGTGCTTTTGGATGTGTAATTCAATGAGATGATCTTCAGGTAGGCTCGCAATTGAATACGGTCTTGTTATTTGATCGGTTTTCCAGATTGAAATAAATTGGCCTGCAATCCACTTCAGTTCATCACTTGCGAGCACTAATTTGAGAACGCCGTTGTTAAACAGTGAATGTTCAATAACGGTAGCGTTGAGTTGATCTTGATGATCAGCAGGTTGGACGAGGATAGGGCTATCGGGTTTCAATTGGCATGCAAGTGCGTAACCTTGTGCTTTTTGAGCTTCACTCAAACCGTCTTGAGATTTAGCGGGGATTTCACCGTCGGTAACCTTCACTAAACACGATTGGCATATTCCGCTGCGACAGCTATTGGGGATGGCTACATTTGCCCGCGTGGCGGCTTCGAGGAGTGACTCGCCTGGTTGATACGCAAGGGGCGTATCGGCATACATGACTTGAATTGATTCCATTACTCATTCGGTTTTCAGTGGTGCTATAAAAAAACAGCGCGAGCTTATAGCTCGCGCTGTCGTTACGTCGTCATAAACTTAGCGGTTCAATACGTCATCGCGAACACTGTTCGCAATAGCCGCGACTTCGGCGATATCAGCTTCGCCAACGCCGAGCTCAGCGAGTGTTGCGCCAAGGTTTTCGATCACGGCATCAACGTGTGTATCGTTTAAACCTTTCATGCCCGCGTGCGCTGCACGCATGTCTTTACCTGTGTATTCGTTAGGGCCGCCAAATACCATGGTTAAAAAGGATTTTTGCTTTGCTGCTTGCGCTGTCATATCCACGCCATCGAAATATTCGCTGATGCGATCATCGGCTAAAACCTTGCGGTAAAAGATATCAACGGCTGCATCGACAGCGGCTGCGCCACCTAGTTTTTCATACAAACTGGCCATAAATGTCGGCTCCCTTAGTTGGAAATCGGTTGGAAATCGAAATGTTGTTAGTCAATTGATCACAACGTGTCAGTTGAGCGTGTTAAACAATTGTGATGTCGGAGACAGAGCAATTGGTGTGCCAGCAAATTAATTACCACTAATTTCAAAGGGTTAAGGCTATTGTGGGGTATTTTGTAGGTCACTTAGGGGGCTTGATGCTCAATGCTAAGGCGTCTTGCAACCTTGGTGCACCACAATGGATTTCTGGTTGAATGCGAATGCATGACTCTTGTGAGCAGTTTCCGTGAGGACTGCACAGCCTGAGAGCGTCATCTGTTGATTGCGCGCCACCTTGGGTTGCAGGGCGTGGTGTTCAGTCTTTGCTAAGGTGTGAGAGGGTGTGACCATGTTCCTCCCAATGCTGGCCATCAAAGGGGGTGATAACAAGTTCGTTGGGCCGGGTGTCTAAACAATTGACGTTTATGTCAATGCCGTCGGGGTTGGATCGGGGAGTGTAAAACGGCTTGATGCCACAGTGTTTACAAAATGTATGCTTAGCGATGCCAGTATTGAATGAGTAGGTCGTAATATCGTCTTGACCTTTGATCAAATGAAAATCGTTCAGTGGAATAATGTAGTGAAGGAAGCCACCTTTTGTGCAAATAGTGCAGTTGCAGTTGATGGCATTTAAGGTCTCAGGTGCCTCTATTGAGAATTGAATCGCCTGACAGTGGCAGCTTCCTTGATAGCGCATGAGTACGGTGAGTGCCTGTTGTTGGCTGGTAAAGGGTGGTTGGTAAGGGTTAGCTGGGAACGGTTAGCTCGTAAGGTCAGTTAATCGCTGGTTTCACTATCGCTGTTGGTCGTCATTAGCGCTTCAGTGACGTCGTAATGCTCAAATAGCGAGGGGTAATGAGTCTGAACAAATTGTGTGGCCGCTTCAATCTGATTTTGGATGCTTAGTTGATGTTGACCCGATTCACCAGATTCCACGGAAATGTCACCTATGTAGTTAATTTTGCCCTCGGTAAGTGTGTATCGATATTGTGCTTGTTCACCTTCAACCAAAGAACCCTTAAGGGTTTTGCCAAAAACCATCTTGCGGCCTTGTGCATCACGCTTACTGTCGTCGATGTTGTAGGGATAGAAGGTGCCCGCGAGGCTCTGCTTGATGAGCACATATTCACCGTTGGCAGGCAGACTGTAATACTCGGCTAAGGATGTTGATATCCTTTCATCTTCCCAGCGCACGAGTGATAGGGTTGCGAATCTTGGGTGGGAATCAGAGTTAAGCTTCACCAATACGAAACTCTCGTCCCCATCTAAGGTGGTTGTGTCGCTTACTGGGCGAGCGATTACGGCGGATGCGATTAATAAGCTAAAACAGCTTAAGATAAAGCGTCGCATATTGTCTCCTGATGACCTTTGGTTTCGAGCGAGTCATATTGCTCGGTACAAACGGACGCCTATCCTATCACGAATCATTCTCCTGTGTGCTCACCAGTGGTGCAGGTTGTTCGTCATTTCAGGCGTGTTAGATCATTGGTGTGGGAAGAGAGTTCGAGCGAATGCCACTGACGCTATCGAGGCTTCGACGTGTTTACTTAAGGCGTTAAAAAAGGTGTTAAAAAAAGTGCCGCAGAGCGGGTTAACCGATACGGCACACAAGGTTGGTCTATGAAAGCGTTTCGCTAATCGACTGACCGAAAACATGGATTGTAATCCCGTCAAGTGACTAGCGATGGATTTTCAGTTTTACTTTGCTCGTCAATTTCTAACAAACGCTAAAGTGACTGCAAAGATCGAGCGGGTGCTTAAATAGAGCAGCTATTTGGCTATCGAACGATTAAGCAGGCTTTTAAAACTGAAACCTTGAAACTGAATACTATTTCGTGGAAACTGGACTAAATATATTGGTTTCCTATGGCGAAATTCTATTATGAAACTGTTAGAAGTCAATACTGACGGGCGCCCGTCATTAGTCAGTAAAATTGCTGATGATGAGCATGCGGAAGTTGCGAAAAGAATCGTGGAGGCCTTTGCTGGCAAGGCTCGCGAGGTAGGTATTAAAACTATATTGCTCTCTGACCTGGCCAAATCTTTGGGTATGAGCAAGAAGACTCTTTACAAATATTTTCCCAGTAAAGAGGCAATTACCTATGAATTGATCGTGCGTTGGGAGCGGCGCGTGAACGAGCCGGTCGTTTTTATTGAAACAGATATCGTTGGTTCGATAAAAGGTTGGGCAAAACGCTGGGTCAATACAGATGCGCAGTTTTGTGTCGCATTTTGGCGTGACCTCAGATCAGAATACCCAGATTTATACAGCCACTATGAAAAAGCATTCAGAGGGCGAGTCGAGATTATAAGGAAGATTATTTCGCCCTACATGAGAGAAGATCTAGCCCAAGATTTTTCTTGGGCAGCTTACCGAGCATTGCTGCGCAGTGCGGCTAGGCCTGAGATGTATCAACGATTGGGCATCAGCCGAGAGGAATGTATTCTAAACGCGGTAGATTTTTGGGTGGTTGCGGCATTAGATAAAGACAAAGTCGATGCTGCAACTAATGCTCAATAGCGTTTACCTTGTCGAGTCTCTTCGAGACGGTGAGCAGACTGTGAATTTGCTAAGCTAGGCGGTAACGCAAGTAATTCTCCAATAGGCATGGGCTTGGCATAAAGGTAGCCCTGTATCATGTAGCAACCTTGCTGTTGAAGAAAATCGCTTTGCTCTTGTGTCTCAACCCCCTCTGCGATAACAACAAAACCTAGCTTCTCCGCCATGGCTAACACCGCCGTCGTAATCGCCACATCATTGTGATTGTGAGGTAGCTCTTCAACGAACGACTTATCGATTTTCAGGTTGTCGATGCTGAAGTTTTTGAGGTAGGACAGTGAAGAGTAGCCTGTGCCAAAATCGTCAATTGAGATTTTAAAGCCTAAGGCATGCAATTTTCTCATGCGAAGCACGGCTTCCGGTACATCTTCCATCAGGATAGATTCGGTGATCTCAAGCTCTATTTCTCCAGCGTTTACATCGAAGTCTGCTATGGTCTTCTTCGCGAAATTGACGAAGTTCTTGCTATAGAATTGGCGGGGCGATAGGTTAATAGAGATACCTTTAATGCCTAAATCAGACAATATAGGTCGGTGTGACGCAATTATTCGACAGGTCTCTCGAAAAACCCAATCGCCTAACTTAACGATTAACCCAGTCTCTTCGGCAACAGGGATAAATCTATCCGGCGCCACAAAGCTGCCATCGTCCAAGCGCCAGCGTAAGAGTGCTTCTGCCCATTCGAAACAATTCGACCGGGTGTTGAACTGCGGTTGAAGATATAGCTCGAATTTATCGCGCAATATCGCTTTTCGTAAATTCGTTTCTAATTGGACTTTTTCTTGAACATAGTTATCGAGCTCCATAGAAAAATGAGCAACGCAATTTCTGCCCATGCTTTTAGCTTTGTAGAGCGCGATGTCTGCGTTGCGAATGAGGTGCTCAGCGCTATTTGCATCTTGTGGAAACCTGGCGACGCCGATTGAGCAGGTTACCTCGATTGCGTGGCGGGAGATGTTGATCGGTTTGGTGACAACATGCAGTATGCGCTGAGTAACAGAATCGATCATTTCCTCTGTGAGCGCAGACTCCAAAAACACAATGAATTCATCACCACCCATCCGAGAAACAACGTCTTCCTCAAAAACTTCGTCCCGCAGACGTTGAGCAACAATCGCAAGCAATCGGTCACCGGAATCATGGCCAAGTGAATCGTTTACGCGTTTGAAATTATCAAGGTCAATCAATAAAACCGCGAGCGGTGTGCTAATTTTCTTTGCAGAGGCCAGTCGAAAATTCAGGTGATCGTTAAAAAACCGACGATTGGGCAAATTGGTTAGAGGGTCGTGAAATGCGAGTTTTTCTAGCTCTATTTGTGCAGACTTTAGCTCGGTAATATCCATAACGGATCCGATGTAGCCCGTGATATCGTCTACTTCGGAGGGATTGTCCGTATCGCTGAGCGGCGCCATATACTCGAGCAGCACTTTTTTGTCGGAATCATTTGGGTGGTTAAACTTGTATTCAATGACTCCTTGTTTGCCTGCCAGAGTTTGCTCGGTAATCAGCTTTTCGTAGCGGCGGCGGTCAGATGGTTCGATATATTGAAAAAACTCTTCTAGCTCACCTGTTTCGCTAACATGCGTGAATTGATGCCACATTCTGTTGGCAAAAATTAAGTTATGTTTCTTGTCACGAAAATAGATGGCGATGGGTGAGTGTTCTGCCAGCGTTCGAAAACGTTGCTCTGATGCTGCTAACTTCCCGTTTTCATCATATAGATTGTCTAATACTTGATTAAACGCTTGGGTTAAATCACCCACTTCATCGTCATTTTCAATGCCCGCTCGTCTCTTAGTTAATGGGTCATCGATGATCTTAAGTGCAACGTGATTGAGTTTGGCCAGTGGTTTAAGTGTATTGCCGAGCAATTTTCTCGCGGCAAAGTAACAAATTAGCGCTGATATACCAAAAATAATAACTTGGGCAATAAGTTCGAGACCTTGTTGTTTTTTTACAAAAGACAGGTTTCCCGTAATGGCTAATTTGCCTATGTAAGCGCCATCATCAAAGATGTCTTTGATAATTAGTATATTGTTTCCCCGAATAGAGTTGTAACCAGAATCTTGTTGTGAAGAAATAGTTTCGCTGCAATCGGCTTGTTGGCTTCCGTCGGCAATATACTGTGTGAAAATTTTATTGTTTGTATTGTATAAACATAGTCGGTCAATATGTGGGTGGAATCTAGCGGCTTCTAGGTTGTGCGTCGCGGCGTTAGGGTCATTAAAGCGTAGCGATGCAATTGAACGGTTGCCTAGAATAATGCCGACGGTTTCTATGTCGTTGCTGAGACGTTGAGTTGATAATCGTGTGCCAATAATTTGTAGGCTAAAAATGCTAAAAATTATACCCATTAAAATACAGATCAGCAGTGCATTTAGGCATTTCGTTAGGATTGATTGTCGCTTACTCTTGGCCATCTTGTATTCCCTTTACTTTGATGGCGTGCGCTAATAAATCTGATCCAAAAGATACTCCAGCTTCCTTGGCAGGTTTAAGGTCAACCTCAAAGCCATTGCGGACAACCACGTTGCCCGGCTTTTGCTCCTCTTCGATTCTTACTATGCGAATGGCTGACGGTATTTTTTGCGAGATGCAGCTATCACAAATTAACAGTGGCGTGTGTAACTCAAAATGTGTTTCGGTTTTTTTTAATTCTTCACCAAATACCAATACATCACATAAAGACCACTGCGTTTCTGAATGTGGTATGACCGATATCGTGTGAGTGTTTATGGTGACGCCGTGAAGCTTGCGAAGTTCATTGGTGGAGCTGGGATTTCCTGCGGTACACAGGTTTAACTTAGGGGTCTCGTTAATTGTATATGCGCTATTATCACGATCCCATTTTACATAGCGAAGTAAATTAATAATGAGGTGCGCGCGTAAGACTTGTTCCTGTACTGCGTTATGTGGAGGTTGGGCTTGAGCTTGGGTATGAGGTGTTGCGATCAGTGCCAGCATCAGTGTTATGCTGATAAGAAATAAATGTTTTATTTCTTTGTTTGGTTTCACTGACTGAGTCCAATTCTTTCGCGGCCGGAGCAGGTGGATCAATAGCTTGTCTTTTGTAATCGTATTGGCAACGGCGCTCTTCATGTTGTGCTGCTGCCTTGACGTATTGTCGGCAACTTCAGCTATCACACTGCACGTGTGGAGCTACATAATGAGGTTGACGGCTTAAAACGAGCCTGTCCACTATCGTGCTGATTGTAACGTACTCGCTCTTTATATGTCCTAACAAATGGCATTAAAATCTGGGAAAAGGCTATCAATATAACTGCTTTGTCTAACCACAACTTGAGTAAGTCAATTATTTGATTAAACTGGCGCGTATAGTTGTATTTGTCGGCGATGGACTTAAGGGTGTATCGTTTTAAATGTTTAAAAGAGAGAAGTTTATGGAACCTGCTTTAGTGTATAGCTCAGATATGTGTGGTTACTGTGTGGCGGCGAAACGTTTGCTGGAGCAGCAAGGCATTCCCTACCAAGAAATAAATGTCAGCAGAGAACCTGCTAAGCGGTTAGAAATGATGGAGCGCAGTGGGCGTCGTACTGTGCCGCAAATCTTTTTCGGTGATGAACATATCGGTGGGTTTACTGATTTGCAGGCTTATTTTGCTAAGCAGCGCGGCTAGGTTGCGCCGATAATAGTCGAGCATGACAGAGTGGCATAAGCATCGCGTGATGCCTGTGATATCTTTAGCTCAGGGGTCACACTTAACCGTGCCCCTGGATTGTGCCCCTGAATATTGTCTAAAGTCTTAGCTCCATTCTTGAGGTTCGGCTGCTAATGCCAATGAAAGAGAGCCGGGGCTTGTATAGATTCCTGCAGCTAGGCTTGCCACCGTCGGCACCAACATCAGTTTTTTCGCTGCAGCTTTCTCACTCAATGCTTTATAACCCGGCAATTCTTTTAGCTCGCTAAGTGGCCCTGCGTAAGTGACGGTAATGATGGGGCTATACAAACCGGACTCAATGCATTTGCTTGCGTGCGAAAACAAGGCCTGTGCTGCTTTATTAAAGCCGCGAATTTTTGCGGGTGAATGGGTGGAGTCGTTAACGTTACACACAATAGGGTGGATGCCAAGTGTATCAGCAATAAAAGCCTGGCTTGTGCTAACGCTATTTTCGTTACGGGTCTTCGAGCGCTTTTGTGCGATGCGGACCTCTTTGGGCAATATAAACGTGTGAATTTTTTCGGATAGCTTGTCCATCTTGCGACGTACTGCGTCATCACTTTTTTCTTTTAGTAGACGTCTAATAGTTTCAATCGCCATCAATCCCTGTCCGGCAAACGCTGTGCGACTATCCATGATTCGCACAGTGACCGATTTGTCGGTTAACTTCTTATTTACCCTGGCGAGAGCGGCGTTGGCATTGCTGTAGGTTTCTCCTTGGGTTCGGTTAACCGTTTGTACAATAATTCTATTGTAGCCTTCTTCAATTTTTTTGAGTATGGCGTTTTCAAAGTCATCTACTGTGGGAGGGGTGGTGTAGACGTCATTTTTTCGATTAAAGGCATTCGAGGTAAATAATTCTGAAGCTGCTTTTTCATCACATGGATCGGTTTGCGTATCGCCATTGACGGTGTAGGTTAGTGGTACAAATGATATGTTGTACTTTTTACACACCGAGCCAGGAAGGCTTCCTGCGGAATCGATAATGATTGCTGTTTTAGACATAATTTACCTGCCCTGTCTTGGGTGATTATGGTTATTCCGTTTTTAAAATTTGTTTGTCTGGTTACTGGCAGTTCGTTGGCCGGTATTCGGTAGCTAAGCTGCCACCACTACAGTCCCATTCAATATACCCGTCATTGTTAACGAGTGGTCTAAATACCAGTGTCTCACCCATAATTGAGTCAGCTTCTTTGCTGAATGAGACTGTGATAATTCCGCCTGTAGTGATATCAATTGATTCGAGGTATGGCGAGCTCACCTTGTAGTGATGTCCGATATCAGCATTTTGTGCGGGAAAGTCTTGGTTTTCGATAGCGTAGGCTTCGACTCTTTCCTTAAGATCTGCTGTATAGGACATGGCTTCGGCAACAGGTATTTCATGAGTGCCGTTCGAGCGGAAGTCAATACCGCGATCTTCAAAGCCTGTTTGTGCCTGTTCAACGTAGCCTTGGTAGGCGGGTATAGCGACAGCCGCTAGGACTCCAATGATCACCAACAGGCTTAAAATAGGTGCAGCTAAACCGAAAACCCAGACAGCGGTTGTGTTGGGCACCGTTTGCAACCCGTAGCTATTCGAGCCTTGCGTACCGCGACCAAAAATTAAAAATAGAATTACGGCGAAATTAATGAAGGGTAATAGTAGCAGTAGCGATAACCATCCACTTCGATCCATATCGTTCAAGCGGCGTTTCGCCATCCCAAACGTGCCGACAAAGGAAATGATGTAGCCGAGTATAATTAAGAGGCCAGCGACAGGGCCAATTTCTCCGGTGCCAGCGAAGGCGGCTGCGCCTGCGATAACCCCAGCGATAGCAATAGGCAGCATAGAAATAATGCCCCACGCCCAGCTGTAAGCTAGATAGCGTAGGCGACCGATGCGGCCTTTCATGGTGAAGATTTTGGGTTGGTAGTCTGATTCTAAGCCAACGCCGCTTTGTCCTTGGGGGGTAGTGTAGGGGTTTACGCTGCTCATGGGTGGCATCCTTTCTCATCACTGCGGCAATAACATCATACATCGCTTGGTCGGCTACTGGGCGTGTTGCGATGTGGTGCGTTACGAGGTTAATAATGTTACGGGCTTGTTTGGAATTCGCCAATTATGGATATGGAGAATTGGGATGATTATTACGCCGTTTGTCGTTTAGCTGCGTATTCGGCGCGATCACTAGCGTAATTTTAGTCAAACTTTCGTGATATGGAGCATGGGCTTTAGCCAGCTAAAGCGCTCATTGTCTAGGAGATTTAGCTCCCTGACGTGTTCAGCTGTCTTGCTAGAGTGGATGGCTAGTGAAAATCTCTCGAACGGTTACGTAATGTCGGTAATGCTTCACTGTAATCGATAATATCCCCGGCAATAACGTGGATGACGGAATCTTTTCTTTCTACTACGCCTTTAATCAACAGCAAGCGTCCTGTCAGAATTTGTTGACGAAAGCGTTGTAATACATCTCGCCAAATAACGATATTGCTATTGCCTGTCTCATCTTCAAGCGTCATAAAGATTACACCTGATGCGGTGCCGGGACGCTGGCGGCCTGTCACTAGTCCGGCGATGCGGACAAAGCGCCCGGTGTTTAACGTGTACAGATCTTGAGCGCGACGGCAGCGAGAGAATGTGTGTTGTTCTCGCAGCAGCGCCATTGGATGAGAGTTCAGTGTTAAACCCGTACTGTGATAATCCATTACCGTAGTGGCGACTTTATCGGGGGGCGCCATCTGTCTAGGTGTATAGTGGCTATTGGTGTTTTCTAGTTCGCTTAGACCAAGCAGTGGCGTCGGAGAGGCAATGGACTGTGTGTCCCAATGGGTTTGATGGCGATGCCCTGTCACGTTTAACAGTGCATCAGCATTGACTAGGCTACTTAGTTCCTGTTGGTTCAATTGCGCGCGTAGGCGAATGTCATGGCCGCTAGTAAAGGCTTGCTTGCGTGCGCTGACAATACGTTCAGCCGCAGCACGATTAAAACCTTTAATAATACGCATTCCTAAGCGAATGGCTGGTTGTTGTTCGAGTACCGGGTTTTTACTGTGGTGGTATAAACAATGATCCCATTGGCTATGGCGCACATCCACGGGCAGGATTTTAATCTGATGGCGTTGCGCATCTTGTATGAGTTGCGATGGGGAGTAAAAACCCATCGGCAAGCTATTCAATAAACCGCAATAAAATGCGGCGGGATAATGACACTTTAACCAAGCGGAAATATAAACAAGCAATGCGAAACTAGCCGCATGTGATTCTGGGAATCCGTATTCACCAAACCCTTGCATTTGTCGAAACAGTCGTTCAGCAAATTCACGATCGTGCCCACGTGATAGCATGCCATTAATCACCTTATCGTGAAATTGTTGCAGGTGGCCGTTTTTCCCCCATGATGCCATCGCGCGACGTAATTGATCAGCTTCTCCTCCGCTAAAACCGGCGGCGACCATTGCAAGTTTAATAACCTGCTCCTGAAAAATAGGTACGCCAAGCGTACGCTCTAATACGGCTTTGACGTCATCATTTGGGTAAGTAACAGCTTCTTCGCCATTACGACGCTTTAGATACGGATGCACCATATCGCCCTGAATCGGGCCGGGGCGAACAATCGCAACTTGAATGACCAGGTCATAAAATGTTTTGGGTTTTAGGCGCGGTAACATGGCCATTTGCGCGCGGGACTCCACTTGAAAAACCCCGATGCTATCGCCCCGACATAACATGTTGTACGTTTTTGGATCTTCTTTGGGAATGTTGGCAATAGACAATGTATTTTCCGAATATTGGTTAATAAGTTCGATACTTTTTCTAATGGCGGTCAACATACCTAATGCTAAGACATCGATTTTTAACAAACCTAATGCTTCGATATCCGTTTTATCCCATTGCACGATAGTGCGATCCGGCATAGCCGCATTTTCAATTGGCACTAAGGTGCTAATAGGACTGTGTGTAATTAAAAAGCCACCCACATGCTGTGATAAATGTCGAGGGAAACCAATAATGTCTTTGACTAGCGATAAGAACTGTTGAGCTATGTGTTGATAATGTCCTGCTTTTTTTGCTCGATGTTTATTGTTGTTGGATGGTTCTTGAGAAGGTAATAAATTAGCTGAGCGAAAATGCTCGGCGAGTTGGTCAGCCTTGTTCCACCAAGCCATGCTTTTAGCCAATTTATCAATCAATGGATCATCAAACCCCAGGGCTTTACCGACATCACGAATAGCGCTACGAGAACGATAAGTAATGACGGTAGCGGCTAATGCAGCACGCTTACGCGTGTACTTTCGATAAATATATTGAATGACTTCTTCTCGTTGTTCGTGCTCAAAGTCGACATCAATATCGGGTGGCTCGTTGCGTTCTTTGGAAATGAAACGTTCAAATAATAGATCGCTTTGTGCCGGGTCAACTTCAGTAATAAAGAGGCAATAACATACCGCTGAGTTGGCTGCTGATCCTCGACCTTGACAGAGAATATGTTGGCTGCGGGCAAAACGAACTAAGTCGTACACCGTTAAAAAGTAGTGTTCATACCGCAGCTCGGCAATGGTAGCTAATTCTTTATCGAGTTGTTCTCGCACACTAGGGGGAATACCTTGAGGCCAGCGCTGTTGAGCACCGCTGAACGTGAGTTTGCGTAAATACACCGTGGCATCTTGCCCCTTGGGCACTAGCTCTTCGGGGTATTCATAGCGCAACTCATCCAGACTGAAATGACAGTGATTTGCGATATGCACACTTTCTTCTAATAAAGCGGCGGGATAAATCTGCTGGAGTTCTTCAATGGGGCGTAAATAGTTCTCGGCGTTAGCGAGTCGCTGTGTGCCTAAGTCTTGCACGGGAGTGTTAAGGCGTATAGCGGTTAGCACATCGTGTAAGGGCTTTCGCGACAGGTGATGCATTTGCGCGTTGTTGCAGGCCACCATAGGGATTTCGCATATGTCGGCCAGTTGTTGGCAGCTGTGATAGTGCGCTTGGTCGTCGCCTTGCGCATTGAGTGTCACACCAATCCAGAGCCGGTGTTTGAAAAAACTGGCCAGTGTTTGGCCGAGTATTTGTATCGATGTGGGGGCTAGGCCGGCCTTGGGCAACCAAATAGCGAGGCAGTGTTGGGTCCCGAACTGTAGATCAGATAGTGCTAGGTAGTAGTGCCCCTTGTCGCTGCGCCGACGAGCCCGGGATATGAGCCCGGATACTTCACTATACGCAGTGCGGTTGGGGCATAACAGAAGTAGATGGATATCGGGTGCCTGGCTGTTGGCCTCGTTGCTTGGGTTGCTATGTAGGTGCAGTTCGGTACCAATGATGAGCTGTAAGGGTAACCCACTTTGACTGACGGCTTTGGCCGCGGAGTGAGCCTTTACTACCCCAGCTAGCGAGCACTCGTCGGTAATTGCTAATGCGCGATAACCCAATTCAGCGGCGCGCCACACTAGCTCCTCTGGGTGGGAGGCGCTGCGTAAGAAGGTGAAGTTGCTGAGGCAGTGTAGTTCGGCAAATTGGCTCATAACTGTATTAATATACAGTTAAAATGCTGAGTGGAGAACCCCGTTGAATATAAATGTGTGCTGGTGTGTGGGTGCTATGCTTTTAAAGTGGCACTAGTTCAATAGCGATATAGGCTCACTCATCTGGACCCAATGAATACAGCAAAGCATTCAGATGCCAATATGTCCCCGCAGCGTGGTAGAGATCATGTTGCTTCAGAACAGAAGACGCTAATTGATCGAGCGTTTGGGCTTAACTGGCGGATCATCAGCTATCTACACAATCCATTATCGGGTTGGGTGGTGCTGTGCGCATCGCTGACCATTACGGTTGTTGCCTATTTAGTGGCGAGTAATTTGGCCGAGCAGAAGGCTTTGCAGCGTTTTGAATACAGGGCGAATGAAATTACGCTGGCCATTGAAGAGCGAATGAATGTCTACGAGCAAGCCTTACGCAGTGGTGTTGCTTTACTTCGTAGTCAGGAAAACACGTCACGTGATGATTGGCGTAATTTCGTCACCACGATTGATATCAATCGGCATTGGCCTGGCATTCAAGGGCTTGGGTTTTCCGTACCGGTTCAACCTGAGGAGCTAGAACCTTTCGTGGCGGGCGTGCGTGCGGAAGGTTTTCCCGAGTTTGCAGTGAACCCTCAGGGGACTCGTGACTACTATACGTCGATAATTTATCTCGAGCCTTTTGACTGGCGCAACCAACGCGCGTTTGGCTATGACATGTGGTCAAATGAAGTACGGCGTGAGGCGATGGCGCGTGCGGTAGAAACGGCTAATGCGTCAACGTCTGGAAAAATCACCTTAGTACAAGAAACTGATGAAAATGTACAAGCAGGTTTTTTGATGTACCTGCCCGTTTATCATGGTGGCAATATTCCAGCCACCGTTGAAGAACGTCAGGCCTTGATACGAGGTTGGGTGTATGCGCCGTTCCGTGTAGGAGATCTAATGCGCGGCATTATCGGTGCCGAAGATCCCAGTATTGAGTTTGCGATTTATGATGGCGATACAATCACGCCTACTGCGCTGCTGTTTCAAAGCAAAGCGGCACAGCCGTCTTCTCTCGAGCAAACAATAAAGCAAGTGGAGCTACAGGGCCGGCTATGGACAATTGTTTACAAAGATACGGCTAGTCTGGGAAATATAGACGCGTCTGATCAGCCAAAATTTATTCTTATTGCCGGTATTATTATTGATCTGTTCTTGTTTTATCTCATTGTTTCATTGTATTCGATCAATCGCCAAGCGAAAAAAATAGCGGAAGAAATGACAGCGGATTATCGCCTTGCGACTGAGCGAGCTGCTGAGGCAAATCTAGCGAAGAGCAACTTCTTGGCTAATATGTCTCATGAGTTACGTACGCCATTAAATTCTATTATCGGCTTCTCTCAGGTGCTAACGCGTAATGTCGCCGATCGGTTAAAAGTGCGTGAGCTAGAAGGGTTGCAAGCAATTCATCGCAACGGTAAACATTTGTTGGCTTTGATTAATGATATTTTAGATATATCAAAAGTGGAATCGGGTAAAACAGAGTTAACGTTAACCTCGTTTGATGTGGTGGCTCTGATAAACACTAACCTAAAGGATTGGCAGGCCTTAGTAGATGAAAAAAATAGTGAGGGTAGTGATATATCACTATCCGCTAATCTGCCAGAAAAAATTATCATTATGCGTAGCGATGAAACAAAGGTAATACAAATCATTAAAAATATTGTCTCGAATGCCATAAAGTATACTGATGCGGGGTCTGTTGTTTTATCTCTTGAGCAGAAAGGTGAAAATTCGGCTGATGAGCACGTCTGTTTTTGCGTTAAAGATACGGGTATTGGTTTGTCCGATGAAGACCAACAAAAACTATTTAAAAGCTACTTCAGAGCAAAAGAGGTTCAGGGTACCGATCGGGAAGGCACTGGCCTCGGATTGATGATTACCCAGCAGTTAGTTAACGCCCTGGGGGGTATTATTACCGTGCGTAGTCAGCTAGGTGAGGGTAGTGAATTTACCGTTATGTTACCCACGCTGCGCCGAACCGAAAAAAACGTTTAATTACTTAAACACCATCACCCCGTCGGGGATTTCTTCATTAAGCAGTACTTGTCGATCTGCTAGATAGTCCTGGTGTACCACCCAGGGTGGGCGATCCCCTTGTTTGGGTAATTTTGCTTCGGCGCGCTGTACATAGCCTGAGTTAAAGCTGAGCAATGGTTTTATCTGTAGGTCTTGAGGTGGTCGAGGTGGGCAGGCCATAGAATACCCGGTACGATCCAAGTGATTAATCATCCGACAGAAATACAAGGCGGCCAAATCGGCTTTTAATGTCCACGACGCCATGGTGTAACCAAATACCAACACGAAGTTAGGTACACCACTAAACATCACGCCTTTGTAACTGACAGTCTCGCCGAAATGTATGGGCTCATTGTTAACTCGTATATCAACATGACCACCTGTCACCAACTCTAATCCTGTTGCTTTAACAATGATGTCTGCCTCTAGCGTGTGTCCTGATTTTAAGGTAATGCCACTAGAGGAAAAGGATTCAATATCACCTGTAACGATACTCGCCGACCCATTGCGTAGCGCTGAGAAAAAGTCACCATCGGGTGCTAAGCAAATACGTTGGTCCCATGGCATATAGTCAGGCGTAAAGTGCTTGATGTCGATGCCTTCTGGAAGTTCTTTTCGGGTTAGCTTTAAAAGGAATTTCTTGGCTTTACCGGGGTTCTTTTGAATGCGTGAATTAAAAAAACGGCTAAGCCAGATATTTTTCTTCCGAGTTATTTTGTAGGCGAGCGTGTCGGACAACAGGCTTTTTAACAGATTGGCAATGCGGTCCTTGCCGGGTCGAGCGACGATATAAGTAGGTGATCGTTGCAGCATGGTGACATGTTTGGCTGTTTTCGCGAGCGTAGGAACTAGCGTTACTGCTGTCGCACCGCTACCAATGATGACCATATTCTTATCGCGGTAATCGAGCTCTTCTGGCCAGAATTGTGGGTGAATAATTTCACCTTTGAAGTCTGACTCGTTAGGGAATAGTGGGTTATGCCCAGCATTGTAGTTATAGTACCCAGACCCCATAAATAAAAATTGGGCAATAAACTGAAGTGTATTGCCGCCATGCTGAACGGTAATTGTCCAGCGTTGAGTTTCATCAGACCAAAATGCTTGGGTAACACGATGGCTTAAACGTATATGCGGTGTAACGGAAAATTTATCGGCTGTGTCATTGATGTAACGTTTGATGGCCGGGCCATCGGCAATGGCTTTTGCATCGGGCCAGGGGTTAAAGCTAAAACCTAGAGTATGCATATCACTATCGGAGCGAATGCCTGGATAGCGGAATAAATCCCAAGTGCCACCTAATGCATCTCGTGATTCCAATAATACATAGCGTTTTCCTGGGCATTGTTGTTGTAGATGTACCGCGGCGCCGATACCGGATAATCCGCCACCTACAATCACAACATCAACTTCTTCGGGTGCAATTGTTGTGGGCGAACTGGGTTTTTCAGCGTGCATTGTGAATTTCCTGGCTGTCAGTGGGTTAACCGTAAAAACCGTGTAAATACCAACGTTGGTTCAATAGATTTTGGTAAACCCAACAATAACTGCCGTTGTTGTGACGTGCAATAAAATAATCACGTTGTTGTCGGTGTTGCCACCAATGGCTGTCAATACGTTTTGGTCCGTAGACAACGCGTAATGGTGATGTTGCGCTCGGGGCATTATGTTCATCGGTTGGTAAATGAGGTGCGCTAATAGGAATAGCTTGTTGGCTAAGCCATAACGGAAGAATTTCACTGGTATTTTCTATGTTAGATATTTTGGGTAGGGTGATTCTATCAATCGTCAAGGGTGTAACAGCCAGGCAGCTTTGTTGCAATTCGGGTAAATGTTCATCGCGTTCGTCAAGTATCGTTAAGGCGTTGTCGCCGAGCCGGTTCATCAATTTATCGAGTAATGCTTTGAAGTCGTTCAGTTGCTCGGTTGGCAATGATAATTCTGGAAATAAGGACTGGCTCGCGCCATCTAACGTTGTGAATCGCTCAACCTTTAGAGCTAAGCTTTCTAGAGGTGCACTCAGCGAGAAAGATTCTAGTTTCAATCGTGTAAGGTGTTGCAAACCTGCCAGGTTTTGTTGTTTGCTGGATATGTCGACATTGAGCTGATCACTAGGGTGTTTAAAATAATAAAATGTCCAGCTGAGTTGACTAGCGGCTACACCGTGTTGGACTAAAAATTGGCATAGTTCGCTGAGTAGTTCGGTAATCGGCAGCTCTAATCCTTGGCTATTGGTAATCTCACCTTGGAATTCTCTATAAGATAAAAAGACTAATGAAGGAATAAAATCCTGCACGGGCCTCGCGGTGTATTGCTTATCATATAAATTTCCCGCCAGTGAAGCGAGTTGCTCTATCAGCGGTTTGCCGTAACGGCTCCCTAATTCAGTTGAAGGTAATAAAAATAGGTCCTTGAGTGTTGTTAAACCAGCGTTGATTAATTGTTGCTGCTGTTTTTCTGCCCCGTCAAGATAGGCTATTGGCATTTGTTCGAGCATTGTCTTCCAGTGCGTGGCGGGAGGGGCAACAAACTCGTTGAGAGGGGAATCAGATAACACTTGTTCAGGGTTATCTGTGCGAAAACGGGCAAATAACCAAGCCGCTTCTTGGGTGTGCGCTAAGCCTTCAACGCAATGAAAGCCTTTGCTTTGCAAGCCGCGTTGGATTTGCCCTCTTAAACGACTTACTCCTCTAAATAAGCGCAAACAGCCACTGACTTCTAGCAGCAAACTAAACGGCTTGTTGTTGACAGTGGGGGTGAATTGATAAGCCCACTCGGTAAGCTTCTCCAGCGCTTTTTGCTCGTGTTCATCGTTGCGTTCCATCACCTGTAGGTCTGGCTCTAAGGCGTAGGCCGTAGCGAGTCGCATATCGATACGTAATCCTTTGGCTTGCGCTGCGGTATTCACGAACACCAGCCGCTGCTTCTCTACAATCGCTAACGGTGCCTGCGCCTTCCGCGCTCCCAATTGCCTCGACAGTTGATCCAAAGGAAGCTGCGGAAGATGGAGGCACAACCATAATTGATCGCGTTGTTGTGACTTTTTCATACCAATAAAGAAACATTAATAGACTAAAGGCTGCGCGTTACGGAGTTGATATCGGTATTACGTTGTTGCTCTTGATTGAGCTTGAGGTGTCGCTCACAGCGGCGGTATTGTGTTGCAGTTGAACAAGGGGTAATGGCAGTTGAAAGGTCGAGAGTGTTTGTAATTTTGTTAAATCAGGTGTCAGCGCTAGCTTAACTTGTTGCCCGCTCCAGCCGCCTCGCTGCTTCAAAATGTTAAGCTGCAAGAGCCCTTGGGGTTCGCTTTGAAGGCTTAAGCGTAGCGCCGAAGGAGAGGGCTGCTTTGCTTGGCTGCGGTGCCGTACCAATGTGTGCCAGCATTGGCCGCGGTGAGCGGCTTGTTGTAAGCGTCGTAATTGCCGACTATCAAGTTGCGTAGTGACGGCCCAGTTGATGACTGCACTGCAGCACCCAGATTGCAACACCTGCTCAGCACTCCAAAGCTGCTCGCGTTCATCACGGGGTGTAATTAATAATACCCCTTGTGGATTAAGCCCTAGCAATCGAACAGCGGAGGCAAAAGGCAGATACGGAGGCGAAATGAAGGCCACCCAAGGCCGCTGTTGTTGTACTTTGCGTAGTGCCGGTATGAGTAGGCGTAGTTCACCAATACCAACATGAGGTAACAGCAATTCGGTGGTCGCGCTATCGGGCCAGCCACCATCGTGTAATGCCTTATCGAGTGGCGTATAACCGGTACTCAAGACTGTGGTGCGCCGCTTTAAGCGCGAAGCCTGCCAGACATTAGGTAGTTGTAGTAGCTGTTCTAATTCAGAATTCATCAGCATGCCATCAAAATAAGTATATTGTATAAATATACAGTACTTTTATGGTTGTGCAAGTGCGCGGGCTTTGTCTGATGTGCTATGTCAAAGCGAAGAGCTATTTTCTATCGAAAAATCAAACACTTATACATTGAACTCTGCGTCAGTGATGAAGTATTTCATTGATTGCATCCAGCGTAAGCAAAAATTGCTAGATATATCCGGCGCATCTGGTTATTTTGGGCCGTATAAACTAAAAAACCTATCTGTTGATGAGTTAATGCGTTGGTGCTGAATTTGCGTGCCCTCAAAAGGGGGCGGCAGGTTGTAACTGTCTACATCAGGAAGTTATACCGGTGTATATAGTAGTAAGTAGATTGTATCTGTTGATGGATATAATAAGCGTCATAACTTTACGTATCTGTGAACACTATGAGCATACTCAATTATTACCAAGTGACGGAAAGCATTGCATCTTCAGGTCAGCCGACAGAAGCTCAATTCGACGAAATTGCTAGGGATGGTTATGAAGTTATTATTAACTTGGTAATGCCAGACCACGAGAACTCTATCGCCGCAGAAGGGAGCATAGTGACATCGCTTGGTATGAGTTATATTCATATTCCAGTCCCATTCGATTCGCCTAATAAAGATCACTTCGAAACATTTGCGGGTTTCATGGACGCACTCGGAAGCAAAAAAGTGTGGGTACATTGCATTGTTAATGCACGTGTTTCAGCGTTTCTATTTCGATATCTGCAAAGCAAGGGGTTCTCAGCTGCCCAAGCCAAAACTCCAGTTTTGGAGCAGTGGTTGCCAAAGATGGACAGCGTTTGGAGAGAGTTCATCAGTCATGCTCAAGAACAGTTGTAATAAATACTAGAAAAACCGTTTCTGCAGGTATTAGGGAGAAACCTGTCCAAATGCAAAAGACTCGACGAATAAAACTATTAACCGCAGTGTTATGTTGTCTCACGACATTGTCGATACATGGGCATCACGCCACTTCAGAATTTCTATTTTTAACAACGGAATTTGATGGCACTCTGACCAGTGTGAGCTGGAAAAATCCTCATGTTGAGCTGGTTATTCAAACGAAAGAAGGCGTTAAGGTTAATTTCATTGCCGATACAATATCGAATTTGTACCAGCTTGGTGTAAGAAAAGAAATGTTTCAGGTTGGCGAGAAAATTCGTATCGCGGGGAGAATATCGGGTAAAGACGATGCACGTGCTATGGCTAGAGAGGTGATATTGGATGATGGCTCACGCTATAAGCTTTGGAATGGAAGGTAATACTTCCTAGAAAATAAAGATTGTAGCCCTGAGCGAACAATGATCTTGAAAAATCATTAAACGCTTACAAATCAGAGGTTAGATACATTAAGTTAATTAACGATCATCAACATGATTAGGCATTCCTATGAAACGAGTTACCGGAATTGGCGGTGTATTTTTTCAGGCAAAAGATGCCTCTACATTGCGCGCTTGGTATAAGCGTCACCTCGGCATCGACGTCCAAGAGTGGGGTGGCACTGCGTTTGAGTCAACAGACTCCAGTGGCAATTCTACTGGCGGTACAACTATATGGTCTGTTAGTTCGGAGCAAGACGCTCCATTTGCGCCGGGTAATGCCTCGTTTATGATCAACTACCGAGTAGATGACTTGTTATCATTGATTACAGTACTTAAAGAGGAAGGCTGTCACGTGCTGGATAAAATTGATGACTCGGAGTATGGAAAGTTTGCCTGGGTTATCGATCCGGAAGGCAATAAAGTGGAATTATGGCAACCTCCTACAGGTTGAGGCGTTGTGTCACATTGAAAAATAACAAAATAGCCCAGTGTCAAACACTTGCATGCTAGAAAAACGCACGAGATGCTGTTATTCCTCAACAGGGTAACCAAAGGCTCAGGGTAAAGCGGAGACTGTCAATGGAGTTAACTTGCCACTGTAAAAACGTCATCATTAATGTTGATGAGCCCAGTCAGGTGACTCAATGTAACTGTTCTATTTGCAGTCGATACATGAGTTTGTGGGGATATGTCAAACCTGCTGAGGCGAAGATTGAAATAGGTGCAGCCGGTGTCAGTGCTTATTGCTGGGGTGATAAAGAAATCGATTTTATACGTTGTGCTCAATGTGGTTGTGTTACTCATTATGAGACAAAAGCAGGACGCTCGGATCCGATCGTTGCCGTCAATTTCGGTATGGCGCGTCAACGTGTTGAGCATGTACCGGTAAGGTATTTCAACGGTGCAGATAACTTCTAAGAATATAGCGGAGAAAACTAGATTGGTTTTCGGTCGTTGTAGTAGCCAATATGATTATTCATTATGAAAATAACGTATTTTAAACATTGTGATGTTGTCAATTGGGGCGAAGTTGCGAAAATCTTCGAGGTGGTTGATTGGGGTGTTCGGCCAGCGGACGCTCTAGAGAGCGCATTTCGACAAAGCGCATCTGTTCGTTTTGCGTTTGATGGTGAAAAGCTTATTGGTTTTGGCAGAACGGTTGATGACGGCGCATTTTACGGTTGGATTGTTGACTTGGTTGTTCTCCCGGAATATCAAGGTATGGGTATTGGTACTTGTCTGTTAAAAGAGCTGGAAACCGACCTTGAATCCTATATCACTACCATGTTGACTGCTGCTCCAGGTAAAAGTGGTTTCTATGAAAAACTCGGGTGGCTAAAACAAACATCGACTTTTATATGGCCTCGGTCTGAGGCTCAAAAACGTGCCTATACCGCATCTGAATAATATGGAGTTGGAGAGCCCCTGAGGCGTGAAAGCTTGTACGTTGAAGCGCAGTGACTATTTATGTTGTAGTCGGCTGATAGGTACGTTCTTTCGAGAGGGGTTTATCGTCATGCTATTAAATAAAAACCCAGGCTTTCCTGGGTTTTTATTTGCTTATTGCATTGCAGGGTTTGAAATCGACATTTGCCACGCTTGCTTCTGTCCTAGCGCGATAGCCGAAAAAGCAACTGTAGAAAGAATTATCATCAATAACCCAGCATGTACCATAGTGGGTGTACCGAAATAAGTGGTCGTTTCGGCGAATAGCCCGAATGCGAATAGGGTGCCGAGGCGTACGAACTCCAATATTCGAGAGTAACGTGTCCGATTAATCAGTGCGCCCAAACTGAAGCAAGTCAATAAGATATAGACGAGGCCGAACACTTGCAGCGGGTCGCTAAAAGAAAACAGGCTAGCTTCCGCAAACTGCGCGCCCTGGTTGGGGTTGTTGCCGCCAGATGCACCAAACACCATGAAAAGAAAAATGACTTGAATAAATACATAGGCTTTAAGTGTGCCAGGCACGGGAATGTCAAAACGGTTGTAAGTTTTAATATCTTCAATGTGGTTGGCGCGGGGTTGGTCAGCAACGTCTGCGGGTCGCCATCCCGTTTCTTTGTAGAAAATAGCGAGTTTGTCGCGCCAGCGCTTGGTGTTTTTAAAGTCATTCCATAGGTTTTTGTACCACACAAACTGGATGCCGATAGGGTTGAAGCTATCGACAGATTCCGTGGTGCCGTAGACGACTTCTTCACCTTCTTCGGCATAGGTGCCAAATAACTTATCCCAAATAATGAAAACGCCAGCATGATTTTTATCAATGTATTGTGGGTTTTGTCCATGATGCGCACGATGCACAGAGGGGGTGACCAGCAACCAATCAATCCATGGTAACTTGGGGATGAACTTGTTGTGGAGCCAAAACTGGTAGGCAAACTGCAGACCTTTCAGTGGTAAAAACATGGTGAAAAAGGGGAAGCCCAGAATCGCCATCGGTATAAAGAACGGCCAGTCAACCCACTGTTGAAAAATACCTTTGCGTACGGCGGTGCTGAAATTGAAGTCTTCGCTAGTGTGGTGACCTTGGTGAATGCCCCACAAGAAATTATTTTGGTGTGATGTGCGGTGAAACCAGTAATGACAAAAGTCCGCGAGAATGAATCCGCCAATCCAGGCCCAAGGCGAATTGATGTCTTGCTGCATGATGCTGAAATTGTCGGCTACAAATTGGTAGCACCAGTAGATGACGCCCAGTGCCACAATGCCTAGCACATTGTAGAGCACGGCTGTTTGCACATTGGTAATGACATCGACATACCGGTAGTAGCGTCGGCCTTTGGCGAAGTGCAGATAAATTTCCACCAAAATCAGTATGCCGGTAACGGCCCCTACGATTGTCATGAAAATGGAGAGGATATCGTTTTCAAACTGCATGCTATAAAAGCCTTTAAATGATGTTTGTCACTTAGGAATACTAAGCTACGCGGACCCAGATAATAAGCGAAGCTTACTAGCACATTTTTACGTAATGATAGAGGCTAGAAAAGGCCTCGAATGTAAATAAGCGTACAGATTTTGTATGAATTTGGCGAAATCGGCGTTGGCGGCAAAATTAGCAGATGACCGGACAGTGCTGGCTAAGGTGGTGGGTAAGGTTGCTTAGATAAGGTGTTTGTAGCGATATACCTTACGCCAAATGGGGTCAGGCTTATGGGCCACTTCGAGATCGAAATAATGACGCAGTCGTCGCCGATCATTGGGGTTATCTTTCAACGTCGCACCCACTAGAAAGCCAACTAAGTCTTTTACATCCACAGCCCCGTCGCGATAAAAGTGCGCGTGAGCACCCAGTGCATGAGCAACACTAACGGCTTCGGCGGTGGACATACTCGTACCGGTAATGCGGTCGGTACTGCGCCCATCAATAGTTTCCCCATTGCGTAACTCGCAAAACATAGTGACTAAGCACACTATCAGCTCTTCTGGCAGTTCTGTATCGATGCCTAAAGCCAATAGTAATTTGTGGGCTTCGCGCTGTACGACGTCGACCTCGTCATCTAGGTTACGAATAGGATAAATAGTTTCAAAATTGAGGCGGCGTTTAAGAGCGGCGCTCATGGTTTGCAATCCTTGATCGACGGTGTTGGATGTGGCTACTACGTTAAAGCCTGCCTTGGCAAATAAAATACTGTCTTCGTTGAGTTCTGGAATTGAAAACTGTCGCTCCGACAACACGGAGAGTAAGCCATCCTGGAGTGCTATGGGTGCCCGGGCGAGTTCTTCAAAGCGTAAAATTCTTCCCTGTGCCATGGCGTGGTAGAGAGGGCCTGGTACTAATGCATCTTGGCAGGGACCATGTTTTTCGAGAAGTGCATCGTTCCAGGAATACATCAGTTGGTTGATTGAGCTGATTGCGCCACCGTGAATAAGCAAGGTAGAGCTTCCTGATATAGCGGCTGAAAGAAGCTCAGATAGCCAAGACTTAGCAGTGCCGGGTTCTCCAACCAACATCGCTCCCCGGTTTGTTAGTAGCCCAACGATAACGCGCGTCAGTAAGTCGCGTGGCGCAACGAATTTCCGTTGAATGTTCGGTGCACCTTTTTCGGTATTGCCTGCGACAAATTTTTCGACCGCAATAGGCGATAGTTGCCAGCCGGCGGGACGTGGATGTTTGTCCCATTCGTGAAGTTGTTCCAGTTCGTCTTTATATAACTGTTCTGCAGCGGGTCGTTGAATCGGAGCGCTGTGTGTCGACATCGTGTTCACGTTAATAAACCTCGGCGCTCCGGTGCCATGCGCTCTTGTGGGAGAATTCTTGGCAGCTCGTCTAGCGCAATAGTGCCCTGAATAACATGGCTTAAGGCGCTGTCTCGCATCGTCATTAATCCTGTATCTAATGCGAGTTGTCGAAGTTCCACAATAGGTGGTTGCAATGCAATGGCTTTGCGTAAATCCGGATTTATTTGCAGGTATTCGATAACCGCAATTCGGCCGGAGGTGCCTTGCCCATTGCAATGCTTACACCCTTTGCCGGTAAAACACTGAAAGTTATGCGGAACTTGGCGGGGAAATAACTCATTGAGTATATCGGGGTTGGGTGTTGCTGAGACTTTACAGTGTGGGCAGATCCTTTTAGCAAGACGCTGTGCGATAATTGACAATAACTCGCTGGCAAGTGAATTGGCTTGAATGTCTAAATCGTAAAGCCTTTGTAGCGCATCAATTGCATCGTTACTGTGAAGGGTAGAGAGCACGACGTGGCCGGTTTGCGAAGCGCGTACCGCTTCTAGTGCTGTTTCTTTATCACGAATTTCACCCACAAGAATAACATCCGGATCTTGTCGTACAAATGCACGCATGGCATCGGAAAAATGAAATCCTATGTCGGGTCTGACACGTGTCTGTTGTATGCCATCGATAGAGTATTCGATGGGGTCTTCAACGGTAATAACTTTGCGCGAGCTATCGTGAGCCAATGTTTGTAAGCCAGCGTAGAGTGTTGTCGATTTTCCTGAGCCGGTGGGCCCAACAACTAAGACTAACCCCGCTGGGTTTTGCAGTAGTCGCTCATAGCTGTTGGCGAGCGGTTCAGAAAAACCCAGCTGTTTAATATCCAGCAGTGATTGATTTTGCGGTAATAAGCGAATGATTGCGTGTTCACCATACAGCGATGGCTGTATTTGCACGCGTAAATCATACGTGTCGCCGCCAACGACTAAGTGTGACCGGCCGCCCTGTGGTAGGCGCTTCTCTGCAATATTGAGTTCTGCACGGAGCTTGATAACGTTGATTAACCCAAGGTAATCCATGGGTGATAAATCATAATGTGATAAATCACGTAATTCCCCGTCCACCCTTAGGCGAACGCGAGTTCGTTTATGGTATTGCTCGATATGGATATCGCTAGCTCGGCTGGCTACGGCATCTAACAGCATGGCATTAAATACCGTTATAAGGTGCGCATTGAGCTGAGTGTGAGATTCTTCGAGCAGGTCATCAGATATATTGGTGTCTTGTGATGCGGTCAAGACAGTTTGATTATCATGTTTGCGACTGAGATCGAGTGCAGACCAGAGCCGATGAAAGTCGGTAGGTGTGACTAGGTATTGCTTTAGTTTTTTGTTTGGCTGAATTAATCGCAAATCATGCGTTTGTGGGTCGGTATCGCTTGATGCAAAAACCAGTGAATCGTCAGTTAATACCAATGGAATTATGCGATGACTATCCAGAAATGCCTTGGAAAACGAGTGGAACAGTGACGGATTTGCGATTTTAAGTAAATCTTCGACTTCACCTACCGGTAATCCTGATTGATGAGCAAGCGATCGGTAGAGCGTATTGTCTTCGATGTTAATCAGTTGGTGTAATTCTTTTAATACCGAGGTGCGATTTTTTTGCGCGATCTTTTTTGCTTGATCTAATAATGATTCGTCGGCGATCCCCATGTCGACGAGTAGATCGATATTGTCGCGAGAGAAGTTAACAATGCCAAGCTCTTCCCGTGTACTGCTACCTTCAATATCGACTTTATATCGAACGAGAAGCAGCTTAGCCTGCTGTAGGGTTTCTAAACACAACAGTTGGCCGCCAACCTTGAGTTGCTTTATTAGTTGATCCAGTTTTTGAATAGATGATGTTGAGACGACAATGATGTCAAATGGTGCGTGTTCATTAAGTCCTTTGGTGCCGTCAGTGTGTATGATCCTTACGTTGTGGATATGTAATTTTTCGATATTAGTGCGCGCAAATTCTGCGAGCTGAGGCTGCTTTTCAACGGCGTAAACCTGTTTGGCCAGTTGGCTGAGTAATGCTGTGAAGTAACCTGACCCAGCGCCTATCTGCAAAATGGTGGCGTCTGGAGGAAAGGTAATTTGATAAAGGATCTGTTGCGCTAAACGTTTGGCAGGAATGCTATGCCCCGAAATGAGTTCGGGTTGGTCATGCTGTATAAAGTCTGCGCGATTGATGCTTGCCAGTGCACAATCAATCTCATTGACTGAGGGGTTGATGTTCTGAGTCATTGATAACTAAACGCTACGTTTGGCTGCGATGACCGACTCGGTCACTAATATCCATCTTAAAACCGCCTTCATCACACAGAAAATAGTGTTGCTGTTCGTAAACAACACGCAGATTGTCAGTGTTGATACCTGACGGCAATAAATAAGCAATGAAGGTCCCAGACGTTAATGCAATAACCTTTGTGCGTTTATCTTCTTTGTGGTGCATTTGTGCGGTAATTAAATCATGTAGCCACGTAGTCCCAGTGATTCGTACAAGTCCATCTTGGTAAGCGTCGACGGTGCCAACAAAATAGCGTGGTGTGTCATCTGAGAAAAGTCGTCGGTGCGATATCAGCATCGCATCACCTGGTTCGATAATCATGGTGTTCTCCTTGCCTATGTTAAAAGTATAGATGCTTCTAGTTAGGCTGCATTAGATGGGTTGAATAGCGCGTTAAAAAAACTGGGTGTAGTGGCGCTAGTGGTTTGACCCTATTGAGGCTAGACTGATGGCGACATACTTCTCGCAAGTATAAAAATGGCTAGCTTCCTAGTGGGCTATGCTAAAAGTTTGCTAACGACTTTGTCGTAACGGTGACAAGAAAAAACGACGACTTGCGAACCATAAATACGGGTGATAACTATGCGCTTTTTGGCAATGACGGTTGCTGTGATATGTCTTGGGTCCCAGCTGGCAATGCTTGGTGGCTGTAGTGGTGAAGAGGCTGCGGTCATTGAGGTGGGATCTAAACCGGTTAAGACACTGGTTGTGTCAGGTGAGAGTGGCGAAGCTATCAGACAGTTCCCTGCACGCGTAGAGGCGAACCAAACCGCCAACTTGTCTTTTCGTATTTCCGGCACGCTTCAGGAGCTGAATGTTAGAGAGGGCGAAAACGTATTGACCGGTGCGGTGTTAGCGCGTTTGGATCCAACCGATTTTGAGATTGCGGTCCGAGAACAAGAGGCAAGCTACCAAACTGCGTTGGCGAACTTTGAACGTGCTAAAAGTTTGATGCCTGATGGATATATCTCTCGCAGCGATTACGACCGTTTGCAGGGCCAGTTTGAATCAGCTAGGGCCTCTCTTGAGAAAGCGAGACAGAATCTCGCCTATACGGAGCTGCTGGCTCCCTTTGATGGTGTGGTTGCAAGACGGTGGGTTGATAATTTCGAGGAGATTACCGCTAAGACAACGGTTATTAGTCTAAACAATCCAGATTTGCTAGAGCTGGTGATTCAGATTCCAGAAAGCTTAATACAGCAGATTGATCGTCGAGAGCCAGGCCACGGCGCTGATGACATTGCGGTGACGGCCGCATTTGAAAACTATGCAAACAAGGCAATACCTCTCAGCTTCAAAGAAATATCGACCACCGCCGATAGCGCGACACAAACATTTTCCGCTGTGTACATCATGCCTGCACTAAGCGACATTACCCTGCTTCCGGGAATGTCGGCGACTGTGACGGTCGACCTGACTAAACGCCTTAAGCGTGCTGCCAATACAAATCCATGGATTCCAAGTGCTGCTGTATTTGGTGCTAACGATGGTGCTGCGCAAGTTTTTATTGTCGACGAAGAAAATATGAACCTCATTGCTCGCGAAGTGACGTTGGGAAGTGTCGGAAATTCTCGTATCGAAGTCGTATCCGGAGTTGAGCCGGGGGAGAGAATAGTTGTTGCCGGTGTGTCATTTCTCCAGCCCGGTCAACAAGTGACCATCATGCCTGATGTCGAGCAGGCAACTGAACTTTAAAGCGAAATAAACGCTACGGTACGGATTGTCAATCATGAATATAGGTGAATACTCCGTTAAGAACCCTGTTGTCTCTTGGCTCTTTATTATCATCTTGGTGGGTGGCGGTCTTTACGGCTTTGAAAAAATGGGCAAGCTGGAAGATCCTTCCTTCACAATTAAGAAAGCAAAAGTCATAACGCATTACCCTGGTGCAACGGCAAGGCAAGTTCAGGATGAAGTGACGTATCACATTGAAGATGCGATACAAAAATTAGAACAAGTTAAAAACTTGAATATGTCTATTTCACGTCCGGGTTATTCGGAAGTGTCCATAGAGTTTAAAGATGTATATCGCGGTAAAGATTTCCCGGCAATTTACGACGAGCTGAGAAGAAAAATCACGGATGCGGAGCGAGAGCTACCGCCTGGCGCGAAAAAGCCAATCGTAGTAGATGACTTTGCTGACGTCTACGGTGTGTACATTGCATTGACCGGTGAGGGGTACACCTATCGTGATTTAAAAGACACCGCTGACAACCTCAAGAAGCAATTAGTCTTAGTATCGGGCGTTAGAAAAATCGTGATTAGCGGCGATCAACAAGAGGTGGTTTACGTTGAAGTATCTCGCGCTAAATTGGGTGAGTTAGGTATTCCTATATCGCAAATCGCGCAAGCGTTGTCGACGCAAAATAAAGTGGTGTCGGGCGGGAACGTGACGGTTGGTCGAGAGTACCTCCGCATTCAGCCGACAGGGGAATTTCTCTCGGTGCGTGACATGGGAGACACCATTATCAGTGATCTGGACGGTCGGCAAACCTATTTGCGTGATATCGCGACTATTCGCAGAGAGTACAGGGAAGTTCCGAGAAAGCTAATTTATCTTAATGGCAAACCCGCTATCACGCTGGGTATTTCCATGTTGCGCGGTGAAAATGTTATTGATGTTGGCGCTGCGCTGAACCGTCGTATTGCAGAGTTGGATTCAATTATTCCTGCGGGTATTGAGTTTAATGTTATTTACGACCAGCCTAGTGAAGTCGACAACTCTGTCAATTCATTCCTCGTCAGTGTAGGTCAAGCGATTGCCATAGTAATTGTTGTGCTCTTGTTTTTTATGGGATTGCGGACGGGGCTCATTATTGGCACTATTCTGCTCATTACAGTGTCTGGAACACTGTGGATTATGCAGTTACAAAACATCCAGCTGCAGCGTATCTCCCTCGGTGCGCTAGTGATTGCATTGGGTATGTTGGTGGATAATGCGATTGTGGTTGCTGAAGGCATGTTGGTGCGGTTGCAAGCAGGGATGAGTGCGGTTAAGGCTGCGGGCGATGTGGTACGAAAAAATATTTGGGCCTTATTGGGCGGCACTGTCATAGGCATTGTGGCATTTTCTCCTATCGGACTTTCACCAGATTCTACGGGTGAATTTGCTGGGTCACTATTTCAGGTTATCTTCATTTCGCTATTGTTGAGCTGGTTTACTGCGATTAGTTCTACGCCATTACTATGCGGTCTATTAATTAAGCCGGGCCGCGTTGAGGAAGAAGTAGACCCTTACGCTGGAAAGTTTTTTGTACTGTATAAGCGTTTGGTTGCCTATGCTTTGCATCATCGTCGGGCAACGCTTGCCATTGTTGTGGCGATGTTTGTCGCATCTAGTTTGGGCTTCGGTTTTGTGAAAAAAAGTTTTTTCCCGGATTCAAATACACCGATGTTCTTCGTTGACATATGGGAGCGTCAGGGTACGGACATTCGCATGACGCGAGACGATGCGTTAAAAGTGAGTGAGTTTTTACGCGCACAGCCTGGTGTTGAACAAACAACAACGATAGTGGGAGGCGGGGACCAACGTTTTTCACTGGTGTTTACGCCGAAGGAAGCGAATCCAGCTTATGCGCAGATTATTGTTAAAACGAAATCGCGTGAACATATTGCGGAAGTGTGGCGAGCGGTTGACGAATTTATGGTGGGGATGCCGAACATTGATCCGCTTATCAAAGCATTACGCATCGGCCCTGGTCGTGACAGCAAAATAGAGGCGCGTTTTCATGGCCCTGATCCTGTCGTGTTGCGCGATTTGGCAAGTCAGGCCGAAGCCATTTTACGTGCGGATGCCGGTGCCAAAGAAGTACGGAACGATTGGCGCCAGCTGGAGAAAGTTTTAGTGCCCGTGTACAGCGAGCAGCGAGGTAGAAACCTTGGTATCGGACGAGAAGAGGTGGCCGTTGCAACGGCTTATGCATTTGGTGGCATGCAAGTAGGAATATACCGGGATGGTAATCGCTTGTTGCCGATTCAAGCGCGTGCTCCTCGAGCGGAAAATATTAATGCGGCCGATATTCTAGACTTGCAAGTATGGAGCCCTGTGCTGAATAAAAGTATTCCTCTTGCACAGGTCATCGACCGCATCGACGTGTCTTGGGAAAACACTGAAATCCGTAGTAGAAATCGAGCCCAAACAATTATCGCGTCAGCTAACCCCATAGAGCCATTGGCCGAACCGCTATTTAATCGCATTCGTCCACAGGTCGAAGCGATTCCGTTGCCTTCCGGATATTCTCTCAGTTGGGGAGGGGAGTACGAAGACTCGCAAAAAGCACAAAAAGGTTTGTCTGCGCAATTACCCATGGGTTTCTTGACGATGATTTTAATTAGTATTTTGTTGTTCGGTAAGTTGCGCCAGCCACTGATTATTTGGTTTACCGTTCCGCTCGCGATCATTGGTATTACAGTGGGGCTGTTGAGTTTTCGCGGAGCTTTTGACTTTATGGCGATACTGGGTGCGCTCAGTTTAATCGGCTTGCTAATTAAAAACGCTATTGTTTTGATTGAAGAGATTGATCAACAGATTGCGGAAGGTCTAGAACCCTATTTTGCAATTATCGAAGCCGCCGTGTCCCGAATGCGTCCGGTGTTGATGGCTGCCAGTACAACGATTTTGGGCATGATTCCACTGCTGGGTGATGTTTTTTTTGTCAATATGTCGATTACTATTATGGCCGGTTTGGCATTTGCAACGGTATTAACCTTAATTATTGTGCCGGTTCTCTATGCCATTCTTTTTCGAGTGGTGATTCCCGAAGATGCATAAAGGCTGTTGTCGAAAAGTTAGGTAGGGTGCTTTTGATTAATGACAGATTGCAGACATACTTAATGTAGGTAATTCAAATAATATTTGTGAAGGCATTGTATGTCTGCGTCAATCGCCGAGATTTTTAATGACAGCTACCAGCGCATGTCTGATCGTTATCGAGATCAGTTCTATGAGTGTTTTTATAGCTGCTTTATCTCGAAGGATCCCAGGGTGGCAGAGGCTTTTGTCGGCGTTGATATGGAACGACAAAAGTCGATGCTTGAAGACTCCTTAATGATGCTGCTGTCTTGTGCTGCGACCGGCGAGACCAGCGAGAGTCTGCAATCCTTGGCACGGGTGCATTCAAAGCTGCATATTCCAGCCGATCTATTTGCTTTGTGGATGGACAGTTTGGTCGAAGCCCTAGAGCGTGTTGATCCTAGTTATAAGCCTGCGGATGGATTGGCGTGGCGCGCGATGTTTATGCCGGGTGTTGAATATATGATCGCCCATGTGTCAGCGGCTGACCAATAGCGCCTTAAGCCCCTTTGATCTACCAAAAACCCCTCGATTTCAGCCTTTCTTTGCCGCCTCTATTCACTTGCAAAATGCAAGCGAATACAATGGTGTCTACCACTTATGACAGTCTTACCACGCAAGGTAGGCATTGATACGATGAGGAGTGAAAGATGATTGGCTATGTAACTGTGGGTACAAATGATAGAGAAAAGTCGGCTGCTTATTTTGATGAGTTGCTGGCATTGATTGGTGGTAAACAATTCTTCGGCAATGACCACATGACATTCTGGGGTGTAGAGCCAGGCAAGCCTTTGCTTGGTGTTGGAGCGCCCTTCAATGGAGAGCCTGCTAGCGTGGGGAATGGCATGATGGTCTCACTATCGTTGAAAGACAAAGAAGCCGTTGATGCGTTTTATCAAAAAGCGCTAGCACTTGGCGGTAGCGATGAGGGAGAGCCCGGTATGCGTACCGATACCTTCTATGGGGCCTACTTCAGGGATCTGGATGGCAACAAATTCTGTGCTTTTTGCATGGTGTAACGAAGAAAATCTCTGGCGGGGCTGATGAAAATTTAGCCTCGCTCTACTATTTCCTGTATACTCCCGCCCCCTTTTTCTCAGTTCGACACTTATCGCCTTTCTCCTGCCTTGCAGTTTGTGCTTTGCGGTATACCAGGAATCCATTATGACCAATGCCCCAGAAGTCACTGACTTCGCTAGTCTCGGTTTGCCCGAGCATCTTTTAAAAGCTATTTCCGAAGTAGGCTATGAAAAGCCATCGCCGATTCAAGCGCAGAGTATCCCCATTCTTCTCGATGGTTGCGATTTACTAGGGCAGGCACAAACAGGTACCGGCAAGACGGCTGCTTTTGCGTTACCGTTGCTATCGCGTATAGATCCGAAGGCGCGTTACACCCAGTTACTTATATTGGCGCCGACCCGTGAACTGGCTATTCAGGTAGCGGAGGCATGCCAGTCTTATGCGCACCACATTCCGCAGTTTCGTGTGTTGCCCATCTATGGTGGCGCCAGTTACTCGACGCAGTTAAAGCAGCTGAAGTCTAATCCTCAAGTCGTAGTGGGTACGCCAGGGCGTGTGATGGACCATTTGCGTCGTGGAACGTTGAAGCTAGATCAGCTTCGTGCGCTCGTCTTAGACGAAGCGGATGAAATGTTACGTATGGGATTTATCGATGATGTCGAATGGATTTTGGAGCACACGCCGGATGACCGTCAAACGGCACTGTTTTCGGCAACCATGCCAAAAGAAATCCAGCGGGTTGCTCAGAATTATTTGAACGAGCCGCAGACAGTCAAAATTGCTGGAAAAACCCAAACCGCAACAGCAATCACGCAGCGCTATTGGCCAATAGGGGGCATTAATAAGCTGGATGCACTCACGCGTATTCTCGAAGTTGAGCCTATTGATGGTGTGATTATTTTCGTGCGTACAAAAATCTCAACGACCGAATTGGCGGATCGATTATGCGCACGTGGTTTCAGTGCTGATGCGCTGAATGGCGACATGGCGCAGGCACAGCGTGAAAAAACTATTGAGAAAATGCGTGCCGGTAAATTGGATATTTTGATCGCAACTGACGTGGCAGCACGGGGTATCGATATTCAGCGCGTC
The DNA here is from genome assembly GCA_033852115.1 of Cellvibrionaceae bacterium. Lineage (GTDB taxonomy): Bacteria > Pseudomonadota > Gammaproteobacteria > Pseudomonadales > Cellvibrionaceae > JAWSVE01. The sequence goes on from JAWSVE010000002.1 coordinate 714,019, forward strand.
TCTCATGTCATTAACTACGACATTCCGTTTGATACCGAAGCCTATGTCCATCGTATTGGTCGAACCGGACGTGCCGGGCGTAAAGGCGAAGCCATTCTGTTCGTCGCAAATCGCGAACGACGCATGCTGAAGGCGATTGAGCGTGCGACTAAACAGCCTATCGAACTCATGCGCTTGCCTAGTGAGCAAGATATTAATACGCAGCGAGTTGAGCGATTTATGCAGCGTATTGATGAGGCGCGTCAGGCGGATGACCTGGACTTTTATAAACAAATGCTTACTGATTATATTTCATCACGAGAAATTGATGCGATAGATGCTTTGGCCGGTTTGGCGCGAATGGTTCAAGGTGATCAGCCATTTTTGGTGAAAGATAAACCCGCTAAAAAAGAATCTCGTAGTCAGCGAGAGTGGGATGATGATCGACCTGCGCAAAAAGGTAAGCGCCGTAAAAAAGATGAAACATTGGCCGACACCAATGCAAAGCCGTTGAAAGACTTCCCCGATGTGGACATGCAGCGATTTAGAATTGATGTAGGTTACAGTGATGGCGTTGCACCTGGGCATATTGTGGGTGCTATTGCCAATGAAGCTGATATCGAAAGTAAATACATTGGCCATATTGAAATCTTTGACGATTACTCAGTGGTTGATTTACCTGCAGAAATGCCACCGGAGGTACTGTCACACCTTCAAGGCGTGTGGGTTTGTCAGCAAAAACTGAACATGCGCGCATTTACGGGCGCTGATGACGGGCAGTCCCGTAGGTCATCACGTAAGCGTAATGATAAGCCTGATGGAAACCGCAAAGATCGTCGAGGTAAGGATGCGCGTGATGGTCGTGGAAAAAGTCATGGCAATGAAAAATTCGCCAAGAAAGGCCCCCGTCGCAAATCAGACGATGGTGAACGTCGTGGCGGGCCAAAGAAGTTTCGAGGTGGCGATAAAAAACCTCGCACTAGAAAGTAATTTATAGCGTGCTATTAAGGCGGTTTATGGAGTTTGTCCAGCCGCCAATAAGCAGCTCCCGTAGCGAATCTTTACGCCGGGATGCTTCGTTATAGTGCGATGTCAGCGTATAATCTCAGGCCAGTTTTGATCCTATACTGGTTATCAAGTCTCTTACCGAGCAGTTGTGCTCGCTTGTTTGTCTTTCAGTAGTTCACTTTAGGAATACCATGAGCGATTCAAAATACTTTTACGGCTGGACAATCGTCATGGTGGCGTTTGTGGTCGACTTTATCGCAGTGGGTTTTTTCTTCTACAGTTACGGCGCTTTTTTCTTACCTATTGCTGAAGAGCTCGGCGGCGGTTCCCGGTTGGGCGTCAATATGGGTATCGTGTTAGTCAATGCGACCGGGGCGATTATTGCTCCGTGGGTAGGCGATGCGTTGGATCGTTTTAACATAAAATACATCATGACCTTGGGGGCGGTGATCAGCTCCATTGGTTTTGCTTGCTTGTCGTTTGCGCAAAGCATGACTCAATTTTATATCGTGTTGGTGTTATTGACTGCAGTGGGCACATCAATCATGGGGCAGCTCGCGACAGCAAAATTGGTAGCCAATTGGTTTGTCGCGAAACGTGGTATGGCATTGGGTATTGCAACCATGGGGGTGTCGTTGTCGGGCGTAGTGATGCCTAATGTGACGACCTGGTTAATTGATCTTTTTGGTTGGCGTGGCAGTTTAGAAATATTCTCGGTGGCAACCATACTCATTGTTGTGCCGGTGGTTTTATTGTTTGTAGTGGGTACTCCGGAGGAGAAAGATCAGGAGCCTGATGGTCGTCGTCGACTTAAGTTAGACAATATTCCGGTGCCTCCAAAACCTACATTTGATATTAAATGGCAAGAGATTGTTAAGCTGAGATCATTCTGGGCGGTCACGTTGACTTTTGGTCTAACGTTTTGTGGTATGGGCGCAACGTTAACTAACATGATCCCGCTGGCCGTTGATATGGGAATCGAAAAGCATGATGCCGCGCAAATCTTAGCTTACGGAGCGCTGGCAGGTGTTTTGGGTAAAGTATTTTTTGGTGTTTTATCGGATAAAGTTAGTATTGGGAACGCAATTCTTTGGGCCATAGGCACCCAATGGATTGGTATCGCGATGATGACCGAGGTCGAACAAGCGTGGACGCTGTCTATTGCGTCAATTATTTTTGGTTTTGGTATGGGCGGTGTGGTGCCGCTTCATGGTTCGGCCGTTGGTGAATTGTTCGGTCGTAGAGGTTTTGGTAAGGTAATGGGCTTGTCTCGTCCCATGATGTTGCCTTTACAGGTGTTAGGATTGCCATTGGCAGGCTGGATGTATGACAACTTTGGGACTTACAATCCTGCGTTTTATTCTTTCCTATTCTTTTTGATAGTGGCTGCAATTATTACTGTCACGATGATACCGAAAGAGCGGATAGATGAGCTTTAGGCTGTTCTTACTATCGAATTTCATTCCTTATTTGTTTCGCAAAACCCCGCAAACTTTCCCTGAGTGAGTATTTGATCTCGGTACTGACTCCGCCAAATAGGGCGATGCCTTGAATGGTTATGTTTGGCCCTTGAGGTTGCGATGTGGAGCCTGAGTGATTGTCGCTTCCGCCAAAAAAAGCGAGCATTCTACTTTTCACCTTAAAGTTGTCGTTAATAAGAAGGCTAACTCCTCCAAACACGCAGATGATATTAATGGTGGTATCGTTGCTGTCGAAGGTGGCTTCTGTAAAATCTAGCTCGGCACCGCCGAACAGGTTAATCATATAAATTGTTTTGGGTGCCTTCCAGTTTCCTGTTCGCGTCGTACCCCAAAAAATGTTAAAAAACGTTTCTTTGCTAGCCCTAGGAGCACTCGCGTAGCGACTACCCATTTCGGCGCGTTTTACTTGGATAAATTGTTCGTCTACTTCTAGCTCTAAGTCTTCGCTAATTTCAATCAGTTGCTGATGCTCGTGTGCCGAAATTGCTTTATCTAATCGCTCTTCAAATGCAAATCGAGATAACCGTCCATGGCCATAGTTCATAATCAATTGGTCGATCGATTCTTCGCGCAGAGTTTCAAGTGGTTTATCGGCATCTGGAATAGGCATGATCACAGTCCTTTGCTATTGAAGCTGAGGTTATCCGTTGAGTTTTTCGATTTCTTCGTGTAATTGATATCCTTTGTCTGTGACGATGGTTTCGAGTGTTTTTACACGATCACGAAGTTCAGCGATTTCTTTTTGTATGTCCGGCGATGCCTCTCTTTTGGCGGCTATTTCTTGCATACGTTGACGATGCTTTAAGTAGCGTCCAAACGCGACCGACGCGACGCTTATAAGGACTATGTACATCACTTCTTCCATTTTTCTTCTGCTCCTATACCTTCAGATCTGCTAATTGTTTACATTCGATTGAATTCATTGTGAAGTTTGAACTTCTTTGATGTGATCGTTGCTTCCAGGCGCTGTAATTGTTTCTCTAGTGTCGCAAAGCGCTCAGTGGTGCGTTGCAAGTCACGCTTATTAAATGGCTGGGCATAGTGTTGATCCCTGTGATTTTGCTGACACTGGCGCCTGTGCCACTCTCGATAGCTGGTGTCTCCACGAGTGCACTGCTTTCTATACGCTAAATAATCTGGGTCGTCCTCCATAAGAATAGCGGCGATAATATAGATGACGAGTGCAAAGGGGCCGAGGAAAATAAAGGTTGCCAACACGAAAACCAGTCTTACGACGAACGGCGAGGTGCCAATATATTCGGCAATGCCAGAGCATACGCCGCTAATTTTTTTATCGCGACGATTTTTATGAAGGCCACGTTTGTAGTCGATGGATTTTACCCGTTTGCCAACTCGGCTAGAGCTGATGTCTTCACCCATTGATCTTAAGTCAGTAGGCTTTTTGCTCATTGTAAAGACTAAAATGATATAAGCGACGATAGTCAGTGGCCAAAATATTGTACCCACAACAAACGCAATGCGAACGAATAGTGGCTCGACGTCGAAATACTTTCCGAGGCCAGAGCAAACGCCGGCAATAACACGGTTGTCTCGGTCGCGTAGAAAAGGGACGTTATTGTTCATGTTCATCTCTCCAGCCGGGTATTTCGCTATCGAGGATTGATTCTAGTGTCGCAACCCGTTGTGATAACTTCTCTGCGAGATCGTCCAGGCGTTGTAGTTCCTCTGCTTCCGCTGTGCCGACCTCCGCTTGTTGGGAGCGATAGCGAATGACTAATACCCGCGCCCAAATGAGACACAGAGGAATGCTGAATACCATAATAACGGCCACGAGGCCGATAATGTTTGAGCCTGTCATTGGTAAATCTGAATCCCTATTACATGGTTGAAGTTTAAAGTGAGTCTTTTAGCGACTAGGTGCGGCGATAAACTTAGTCATTGTTGTCGCTCTACTCGCTATTTTCAAGCGTCTGCTATTGTGAAGCGCTTTTGTTACGCCCCGGTCAGTTGGCTGGCGTTTGCAAAATATCCGGGTGTTGTCGCTATAGCTAAGATCAGCGTGAAGCCAATAGAGATCAAAGCTGAAAACATGACTTGAAAGTAGTATTCAATTTTTGCTTGTCTTAGCGGGTCGAGTAATTTCATGCCTATCTCCTTATTACTGGTGGTGAATGATTACCGGTTGGTTAAGAATTTTTGCACTGAGTCCAAATCCAGGTGGAATGTTGCAAGTTGATCTTCACCTGTACTCCGTTACTGCTTTGTTCTTTACCGTTGCTACATATAGCTTCTTTGCCGTGGCCAAAATGTATGTTTCCGCTAAACCACATGTGTACTAAGCTCGCTGATAGCAGTAATCCAGCAGTCAGCAAAATATATAGATGACTTCGTGACTCCATGTCGCCTCTCCCCTATGGCAAACTATATACTGTCAGCGAACAACACGATTATTCTGGCTTCGTCATTTTGGCTTTCAGCTCTGCAAGTTCTTTATCTATTTTGTCTTGCTTTTCTAGTTCTTCGAATTCGCCTTGTAAGCCTTGGTTGCCGAGATTGTCTGCCTCAATTTGGCTTTCCATCTTTTCAATTTTCTGCTCGAAGTAGTCCATCTTCCCCATCGCGCTGTCGTAGTTTTTGCTATTGAGGTGACGGTTAACACCCACTCGTGATTCTGTTGCGCGAGTGCGCATGGCGATAACTTTTTGTCGCGCTTTCGCGTCATTGAGTTTTTGCTGTAGCTGTTCGATTTCGTCTGTGAGGCGGGTTAGCGTATCGTCGAGCTTGTCTAGGTCTTCTTTGATGACGCTGACCAGATCTACCACAGTGGACTTCTCAATTAGTGCCGCTTTGGCTAGGTCTTCTCGGTCTTTGCTAAGTGCTAGTTCGGCTTTAGTTTGCCAGTCGTCCGCCTGCTTCTGTAGGCGATCATTTCGGCGTAGCAACTCCTTTTTTTCCGCGATGATTTTGGCTGAGTTGGTTCGCACCTCAATCAAGGTTTCTTCCATTTCCTGAATTACCAAGCGGATCATTTTTTCTGGGTTTTCAGCGGAGTCCAGTAATGAATTGATGTTGGCGTTAATGATGTCGCTTATGCGTGAAAAAATTCCCATGTTTCACCTCGTGTATTGAATCCGTGTATAGCGGTTAAGACAGTTGATTTGCATTCTTATATAGCGAAGGCTGTGCCAACTGCATCTCGATTCGTAACTTATTGATTTTATTGTGTTTGTTGGCTTGATTTAATTTTGGTTGAATATGGAGAGTGGTTTAAATAACTATTAATAGGGTAAATACGCTAATATATAGTCAAAATAGCTAGTTAAGGGTGGCTTTATGAACTCAGAATCGACGACACGCATGCTGGGTGAATCCATTGCCTTTTTAGAGGTGCAGGAGCAGGTTTCTCGGCTGGCGCCGCTGAACAAGCCGGTGCTGGTCGTGGGCGAGCGGGGCACGGGGAAGGAGCTGATCGCTTCCCGAATTCATTTTTTATCGGAGCGCTGGGGGCAGCCGTTTCTTAAAATTAACTGTGCGGCGATTAGTGAGTCTCTGCTGGATTCTCAGTTATTTGGTCATGAGGCTGGAGCGTTTAGTGGCGCGACTAAGCAGCATAAAGGCTATTTCGAGCGAGCTGATGGCGGCACCTTGTTTTTAGACGAGTTGGCAACGACGTCAGTCGCCGTGCAGGAGAAGATACTTCGCGTCATAGAGTATGGTGAACTAATTCGCTTGGGTGGAGACAAGCTTGTCGAGGTGGATGTTCGTTTGGTGGCGGCAACCAATGGTGATTTGCCTACCTTGGCTCAGCGAGGGGACTTTCGGGCTGATTTGCTGGATCGTCTAGCGTTTGATGTGATAACCCTTCCGCCGCTGCGGGCGAGAACCGAGGATATTGAGATTCTTGCTGAAGTGTTCGCCATGGGGATGGTGAAGGAGATGCGACGTGATTATTTTCCGGGTTTTTCGGCCGATGCGAAACAGCAACTTCAGGCTTACGCTTGGCCGGGAAACATTCGTGAGCTTAAAAATGTTGTGGAGAGGGCGGTCTACCGCTCTATTGATCCGGATGAGCCCATTGACCACCTCGTTTTTGACCCGTTTGCTTCGCCATTTCGTCCCACGCAAAAAGAGAGTGAACCTACTGGGCAGCCGATGCGCGAAGTTGAAGTGGAGCCAGAGTGTGCAGATGACTTTGAGCGCTTTAAGAGCGCCTCGCAAGACTTTAAGCAGTTTTGGCAGGGTAGGGAGGTAACCATGCTGCAACAAGCCTTGGCGCACTGTCAGTTCAATCAGCGTAGAACCGCTGAGTTTTTGGGTCTGAGTTATCATCAGTTGCGCGGCTACTTGCGTAAATATCAATTGCTGGAGTAGCTGGCTACACCAGAGGTGCGACAATTTGTCGCATCGCTCCAGTCTTACTAACCCTCTACTATGGCGGCCATATAAAAAGAGGTGAATAAAATGGCCAACAATCTATCCCGCCGAAGCTCATTGCTATCTTGTCTGCAACTTTCTATAGCCCCCGCCGCTTTGATGGCTGGTGTATGTGTTGCTGACAGCAACATAGATGAAATTGTCGTGGTGGGTGAATCTCAGCTGGTCGAAAATAGTCTGTCTCTCGAAGGAGATGCGCTAAAAATTGGCAACACGGGTGACATTTTAAAATGGGTGCCCGGGGCGAATATCAATCGCAATGGGCCGCTAACGGCGCTGCCTCAATATCGCGGTGCTAGTGGCGATAGGGTAAATGTGTCGGTTGATGGAATGACTTTATTTCCGGGTGGTCCCAACGCGATGGATGCGCCGATCTCGTCTGTGCCGGGCTCAGACGTCAAAACACTCTCAGTGAGCCGCGGTATTGCGTCGGTCAGTGCTGCGCAAGAAACCTTGGGCGGGCACATGGCGGTGACCAGTCAGCGCGGTCAGTTTTCCGAAGATGCTCAATGGCATCCGCAGGTACGTGTCACCAGCTTGTACAATGGTAACGGCGGCGGTGCGCATTCGAGTGTATTGGCGGCTGTCGCGAATGATCAACAAAAAGCGGGTGTCGCCTATAGCTATCAGGAAGGTGATGATCAAGATTACGTTGATGGCGACGTGCCCAATACATTCTTTCGTCGCAACCGTGTAGCTGCTTTTTACGCTTTGCAAACAGACAATTCCACGTTAAATATCGATGTCACGCAAATTGCAACAGAAGACACGGGTACGGCATCGTTGCCGATGGATATTCTCTATATTGATGCCGATACAGTAAATGTTGATGGCTCTATCGCAGTGGGTGGCATGACATTAAGTGCTGCAATTGGTACGCAAGATATTGAACACGAGATGGATAATTTTAGTCATCGCTTCCTTGTGGACCCTACTCGTTATCGGAATAACTATGCTACCGGTGATCACGATCATGCGAACTTTGCTGTTCATGCCCCGCTTGGGGTTGGCTATATCAATGCCGGCGTAGATTATTCAAAAGCGTTACACAATTCTGACATCAGCAACCCCAACAATGCGATGTTTGCGGTTGCCAATTTCAACAATGTCGAAAAAACGATTGTTGGACTCTATGCAGAGTGGATTTCAAAAAGTGATGCATTGTCATGGGAGCTTGGGGTTCGAAGTAATTCTTGGCAGTCTGATGCGGATGAGGTGAGCGGTCCGATGATGGTCGCCCCGCTGGCAGTACAGTTCAATGCGAGTGAGCGCGACAGAGATGAGCGCAATACCGATGTGGTTGCCAAGTTAGCGTATCACGCATCATCCCATGCCGTGCTGTCTGCGGGTGTTGCACAAAAAACGCGTGCACCTAGTTATCAAGAGTTGTATTTGTGGGCGCCATTGCAAGCCACTGGTGGGTTAGCTGACGGTCGCAATTATGTCGGTAATCTGAATCTGGAGAATGAAACGGCTCGCGAACTAAACGTTGGCATGGATGTAGATCGCGGGACTTTTGCTGTGTCTGCACAACTTTTTTATCGTAGAGTGGATGATTACATTCAAGGCACTTCGCAGATAAATTTGCCCAATGCCATGCAAGTCAACATGATCTCAACGATGATGGGTGGTCAGCCTGCGCTTCAGTTTAACAATGTTGAAGCAACACTATACGGTACCGATATTGGCTACACAGGAAGCTTTGCTGAGCATTGGTACTACCGTGGAAACTTAAGTTATGTGCGTGGCGAGCGTGATGATGTGAGCGATGATTTGTATCGCATTGCGCCGCTCAATCACAGTTTAACCTTAGGAGCACTTCTGGGTAATTGGGATCTCAGTGCCACCTCTGAATTGGTCGCCAAGCAAGACAAAGTCTCTAGTTACAACAATGAACAAGCCTCGGCAGGTTATGGTTTGTTGCATATTGATGCGCGCTGGCAATTTGCCAATCGGCTTCACGTGGTATTAGGTATCGACAATGTATTTGATAAGAAATACGCAGTACACCTGAATGGTTATAATCGTGTCGCCGACGCAGATGTGGCGGTGGGTGAGCGTTTGCCGGGTGCCGGCCGAAACGTTCGTGCCGGAGTGAGCTATCACTTCTAGATATATTCGATGATCAACCGCTAGCGCCTTCTATTTGCATCTCGATTGCATTAAGTTCAATCGAGATGCGCTACAAAATACAGTACACTGTGGCTTGATCGGTCTAATCAGTGTCGCCGCCTCATGAAAACAAACGTTCCCGCCATTGCAGCCCCCCGTCAAAACTTGGCGTTATTATTAATTATTCGTGGTCTTTTGATTTTCGCGTTGCTGATCGGCTTGGCCGTCAGTTATTGGCTCTATGCGATTGAGCTTCCCTATGTACTGCTGATTTGGTTGGTCAGTTCGTTTGTGTTGCTTAATATTGTCATGGCGCTACGCCTACGTCAGCCTTGGCCTGTTACGGCATTGGAATTTTCCGTACAAATAGTCGTCGATATTCTAGCGGTTAGCGTTTTATTTTTTTTCTGTGGCGGTGCGAGCAACCCCTTTATCTCGTACTACTTGGTGCCTGTCACCATCTCGATGGTAACGTTACCTTGGCGTTTTACTTGGGCGCTGGCATTGCTTTCCATTGTTTGCTACAGCGTGTTGCTGATTTATAACATACCGATTCCCGGCCTAGCTCCATCATCTCATGCACATCACGGAGCAAGTTATCTAAATGCTCATGTCGTGGGTATGTGGTTTAATTTTATTTTAAGTGTGATCTTGATCAGTTATTTTGTTGTTCGCATGTCAAATGCCTTAAAGGCACAGCAAGCATTAATTAATCAGCAGCGGGAAGATAATCTTCGAGACGAACAACTACTGGCAGTAGCAACGTTGGCAGCAGGGACGGCTCATGAGTTAGGAACGCCGTTGACGACAATGAAAGTGCTAGTTGATGAAATGGTTCATGATTATAGCGGCGATGGCAACCTTGCTAAGGATATGTCTCTGCTTAAACAGCAAGTTCAAGTTTGTACTAAGACATTGAAAGATCTATCAATACAAGCAGAAGCAAATGAAAGCCGCGGAGATTACCGCGTGAACTTACATCAGTTTGCTGAAAAAGTCATTGAGCGTTGGCAGGTGTTGCGCCCGGATGTGGTAGCAAGTATTAGTTTACAAGACGATAATCAACAAACCGCTGAGTTTTACTCTACGCTTGATCAGGCACTAATTAATTTGCTGAACAACGCAGCAGACGCTTGTCATCATCAGGTCAATATCACAATTACTTGGAATAAGCAGCAGATGCGTTTTGTCATTGAAGATGATGGCGCGGGAATTTCCAGCAATGTTCGTGAACAGTTGGGCCAACCATTTGTTTCGACAAAACGGCGAGGTTTGGGGCTGGGTTTATTCTTGAGTAACGCTACTATCTCCCGTGCTGGCGGTACAATAGAGATAAAAGATCGAGAATCGGGCGGTACAACACTGATCGTTCTGATCCCACTGGTTGAATCGGAAAAATAGGTAAGTAAGTGGAAGATGATACTGATAGCCAAGAATCTATACTCGTGGTCGATGATGATGTGGTGTTGGCGCAAGTGCTTGAAAGAGCGCTGACGCGGCGCGGATATGCGGTAAGCGTCGCGAACGATTATGACTCAGCGCTTGAAAAAGCCAGTGAGGATGCTTATCAAAAAGCGGTTGTAGATTTAAAACTAGCCGAAGCTTCCGGTTTGCAATTAATACCTGCACTACTTGCCAAGCAACCCGGTATGAAATTGGTGATGTTGACGGGCTATTCAAGTATCGCCACGGCAGTTGACGCCATTAAGTTGGGTGCTGTGAATTATCTCAGCAAGCCGGCGGATGTCGAAGAAATTTTAAATGCATTTCAAGATAAGACCGGTGGGGCATCCTCAAGTGCTTCAGCTCAAGAATTTAATCCACCATCTATTGATCGCTTGGAATGGGAGCATATTCAAAGGGTGTTGCAAGAACATGATGGCAATATTTCTGCGACGGCACGCGCATTGGGAATGCATCGACGAACATTGCAGCGCAAGCTGAGTAAACGTCCGGTAAAAAAGTAGCGTTATCGCATGCCGAACAATAACCTGCAAACGACAGTTACCCATTGCAGCGCAGTAAAGGCTGAAACTATTTAGAGGAATATTGATGAAACATTTGTTGATAGTTATGTTTTGCATTGGGTCGGCTTGTTCAAATGCAGATGAAAAGTCTCCCTACGTTTCTGAGCAACAACGTGAAATCAAAGCGTTATCCAGCGAGCAAGTGTCAGGCTATCTTTCTGGTAAGGGAATGGGGTTGGCAAGAGCGGCAGAATTGAACGGATATCCGGGCCCAAAACATGTGTTAGATCTATCTGAAGAGCTGCAGTTAAGTGATGAGCAAAAAAGTCAAACACACAGTTTGTTTGCGGCGATGTCCGCTCAGTCTCAGCCTTTAGGGGCAAGATTGGTTGACTTAGAGCGACAGCTCGATCAATTGTTTGCATCGAAAATGGCGACAGAAACAAAGCTGCATTCGATAATGATTGAGCTAGGTGCCGTGTATGCACAAGTGCGAGAGGTGCATTTAAAAACCCACATAAAGCAAAAGGAATTGCTGACACCTGCGCAAGTGGTTCGTTACAACGAGGCGCGCGGATACTCGCGAGAGCATGTTGAGGGCAATAAACAAGATCATCATCATGATCACAGCCGCTAGGCTCTTAGTTAACCAAAGCTCAGCGCTCAATATAGTTTTATAGATGAAATTCGCGCCAATTTGACGTGTTATTGAACGCTTTGACGCCTAAAACCGAGCCTATTTTACTCTTCCTACGAAAATACCCTATCAAACGCGTCAATCACTTCTACACTTGATAAAGAGAGTGCGCGGGTAGTGCCCGGCTTCTTTGATCGATCTATTAAGTGGTTATTTTGAGTCGTGTTGGAGTGGTGTAGTTATGGAAGGTTGTCGTCGGTCAAGTGTGAGTGTGATGCTGGGATGTTGCTGGCTCCTGCTCGCCCAGCAGCCCGTCGCGCAAGATTTTATCGATGAAGGCGTTGAATTTCTCTATGGCGATGAAGAGGTAGTTAGTATTGCTACCGGGTCCAGCAAACCTCAGCGCCTAGCTCCCTCTGTTACGTCAGTCATCACGGCTGAAGATATTCGCGTTTTGGGCGCCAATTCGCTTGAGGATGTATTGCGCACTGTAACAGGCGTACATGTTTCCGTTCTCGATCGGTATGGGTCTCATATATCGATGAGAGGAATCTATACCGAGGCTGCTCCAGAAACCTTGGTGTTGCTCAACGGTACGCCGTTATCGGAGGTCTATAGCGGTGCGCGAATCATCATGCGCAAATTCCCTATCCGAAATATTAACCGTATCGAAATTATTCGAGGTCCCGGCTCAGCTGTGTATGGTGCTGATGCGTTCGCTGGCGTGATCAATATCATTACCTATGGGAATGACGACCTCGGCGCTTTAGAGGTGGGAGTTTCTGCTGGGTCCTACGACACCTATGGTGGTTGGTTGAAAGCAAAAACCGAAATGGGCGATTGGGCGTTAAGTGTGCAATTAGAAACAGAGCAAAGTAAAGGGGACGAAGGCAGAACAGTAGAGCGCGATACCCAAACCGTTTTAGATGAAATCTTTCTTACCAGTGTATCCCATGCACCTGGTTCAGCTGATACGCATTACGAATACATTAATACTCAGATTCAACTATCTCGGCCACACTGGGAATTTACGCTTAACACCTATTACCAGGATGAAGCAGGGTTAGGTACGGGTATAGCTGACGCGTTAGATCCAACCGGCAATCAGTATTATTTGCAACACCTACTTGATGCGAACTATTCAACGGAAGATCGGTTTGATGATTGGCGGACAGATGTTAGCGTTAATTACCACTATCTAAAGCAGAAAAACCATTACACTATTTTCCCTGCCGGTGCCGTATTGCCTATTGATAGCAATGGCAACTTTAATCCCGTGGCTCCCGCCGGTGTTGTTTTCTTCCCTGATGGTCTCCTCGCGCGCCCTGGAGGCCAAGACGATTACTATTCCATTGACCTGGTTGAACATTTTACTGGCTTCGAAAATCACGATATTCGTTTTGCGGCAGGTTATAAACATCAGAAAACTGCGATCAACGAAAGACTTAATTTTGGTCCAGGTGTCATTGATGGGTCTCAGCCGGTTGTGGACGGCTCCTTAACGGATATAACAGGTACATCTTTTATTTTCTTGGAAGACACTGATCGCCATGCGTACCACGTGTCATTGCAGGATGAATGGGTGATGGCAAGTGACTGGGTGTTGACCGCTGGTTTACGGTACGACGACTATTCTGATTTTGGAAGCACCACCAATCCTCGTTTGGCGCTAGTTTGGGAAACGACTTACAAGTTAACCTCCAAGCTGCTTTATGGCCGTGCTTTTCGCGCCCCAGCATTGAGCGAGTTGTTCGCAAAAAACAATCCGGTATTTTTGGGTAACGAGGACCTCGATCCTGAAACCATCGACACCATTGAGTTGGTTTTTAACTATCGGTATTCCTACGCTCTGAATACACAATTTAGTATCTATCGATATGATATCGACGGGCTCATTAATTTCGTGCCTGACCCGATGAACGTTGGCGAAAAAGTAGCGCAAAATTCCCATGATCAAGATGGCCATGGTGTAGAGATGGAGGCAAGTTGGGCGTTAAATGACGCGCTCACGCTGTCCGGGAATTTCGCCTGGCAAGACACTGAAAATTCTCAGTTAAAGGAACCGGTTGCGGAGGCACCGAAACAGCTTATTTCGATGCGAGTAGACTGGCAGCTATACGACCAATGGCAATTAACGGGTTCGTTACGTCATGTTGCGGATCGAGAACGGGCTTCGTTTGATTCACGGGATGATCTCGATGACTATACCTTGGTCAACATTAACCTTTTTAAAGAGCGCGTTTTTGGTCATTGGGATATGGGGTTGGTGATACATAATGCGTTCGATGAAGAGGCATTGGAGCCAGGTGATCCGTCAATTCCCATAGACCACCCGCTACAAGGACGAAGTATTATATTTTCGTTGGATTATCGCCTCGACTAACGCGGTCGCTCAGGTGGAATTACAATGGATATATCGGCTTCATCGGTATCTTCTACGCTAGCCCCTTTGCCGCCTTCCGCGAAGCACCAAAAGTTGGTGGCTGAAATAGCGTTGCAGTTAATTGAGTCAACAGCACCTGATTTGGCTAGGTCAGCCACACCGCCTCAACAGTATAGCGCTTCAGCGTCTGCCCCTATAGCTCGCTCATCCCAAGCCATCGGCACTGTGATTAATGAGCGTGTCTAACGCTTTATCGTTGTCTCAATTTATTCCCTTTTTTGGTGCGTCATGGCGCCTTTCGCACCCTTTGTATACGTTCTGATCACATCGCGCGAAACCCTTCTTGGTTAAATACCCATAGTTATCAGTAGGTTACTGTATTCAGGGGCGGTGGCACGTAGGTTGCTTTGTCAGTATTACCTAAATGCGTTCCAGTAATACTGGCTTAGAGAGCACCGTAACGCACTGGGGTCACACGACTTTACTAAATCACGTGCCTTCAAGACTTAATCAAGGGGTGAACAATGAAAAGCAGAGCAATGAAACGACTAGCAGGAATCATGACTGGCCTGCTAATGACCGCTGCGGTGCATGCAGCAGAACCACTCAAGATTGGCTACTCCGATTGGCCTGGTTGGGTGGCCTGGGAAATTGCTATTGAAAAAGAGATGTTCAAAGAGGTCGGCGTCGATGTTGAGTTTGAATGGTTTGACTATGTCGCTAGTATGGACGCCTTTGCAGCAGGTCAGCTAGACGCGGTTGCAATGACGAATGGTGATGCGTTAGTGACTGGCGCAACCGGTGCGCAAAGCGTGATGATTTTGGTTAATGACTACAGTAATGGCAATGACATGATTGTGGCTAAACCAGGTATCAAATCTGTAAAAGACTTGAAAGGCAAAAAAGTCGGCGTAGAAATTGGTTTTGTGGGGCACCTGTTGTTATTAAATGCGCTCGAAAAAAATGGCATGACAGAAAAAGATGTCGAGCTAGTTAATGTACCAACCAACGAAACGCCGCAAGTGCTGGCGTCCGGAGATGTCGATGCCATTGTTGCCTGGCAACCTAATTCGGGCCAGGCCTTGAACCTAGTGCCAGGCTCTACTCGAATATACTCCAGTGCAGATGAACCAGGCCTTATTTATGATGTGCTTGCGGTGTCGCCGTCGAGTCTTGCCGCGAGAAAAAGTGACTGGGGTAAAGTACTTAAAGCATGGTACATGGCTGTCAGTTATTTAAATGACCCAGCAACGCGCGAAGAAGCGATCTCTATTATGGCTGCACGCGTCGGTTTGCCGCCTGAAGAATACAAAGGTTTTATTGACGGCACCAAAATATTGACTCTCGACGAGGCGAAAGCGTTCTTGGGTAAAGGAGATGGTTTTGGTTCGTTGTATGGTTCTTCAAAAATCTCTGATGATTTTAATCTCGCGAACGACGTGTATAAAGAAGCACAGTCGATCGACAGCTACATTGACACAAGCCTAATGGAGTCAATGTAACCTATCGAAAAGTGCGCAGTAGTTTGCATACATGGCTATTGCGTGCTTTACGGAAACATTGTCTATCGACTTTGATATCACTGACCGTTAAGAGATTGCTATGTCTTCTGCAAGCCTTTTGGCCGTGCGCAAAAAACTTCCGCCGCGGCCGCGTCGCTGGGTAACGCTCCTGAGTTTCGCTTTACCGATTATTATCTGGTGTGTGGTCAGCTATGTGCCCTTTATATGGCACCCGATGATACAGATAGAAAATAAAGGTGGCGTATCGTATTTTCAAGAAGGGATGCTGGTTGAGCGTGAATTATTTGAAACCGAGAAGCAAACGGCAATAGCAGAAGGCCTAGCGCTTCCTGAAGGAGCTCGGGCAAACCCTATTTATCTCCCTGCCCCTCATGAGGTGGTGCGTGCATTTTACACCTCGTTTACTACAGAGCCGCAACGACGAAGCGAAAAATGGCTGCATGAAAGTTTGTGGAGCAGTATCCAAGTCATTTTTTGGGGGTTTTTTCTTTCTTCATTGTTTGGAGTGCCGCTTGGCATTTTAGGTGGTACGTACGATTTTTTTTCACGCCTTTTCGAACCATTCATTGAGTTTTTTAGGTACCTACCTGCGCCGGCATTTGGTGCGTTAGCGGTGGCGATTTTGGGGATATATCAAGCACCTAAAATAGCTATTATTTTTATTGGTACATTTTTTCAGCAAGTGTTAGTGATTGCGAATACGACGAGAAAGTTAGACGCTTCTTTGTTAGAGGCTGCTCAAACCTTAGGTGCAAAAAACAAATCACTATTGTTTAAAGTCGTCGTGCCGGGTGTGCTTCCCGACTTATATCGTGATATGAGAATTTTATTGGGGTGGGCCTGGACGTACTTAATTGTTGCAGAACTCATTGGTACAAGCTCAGGTATTACTTGGTTTATAACTCAGCAAGCGCGTTACAAGAACTTCGAAAACGTCTTTGCCGCAATTATGATGATTGGCATTATTGGCTTGGCGATCGATATGTTGCTAGCGGCCATTGGTGCCCGCTTGTTCCCGTGGCAGAAAAAAGAAGCTGAGGTATAGCATATGGATGATATTAAAAAGCCTAGCTACTTAGATCAATCGGATAGCGTGAAAGACCGTTTTGATCGTTTAAAGGATCGCCCGGTGACACTCGAAGTAAAAAATCTATACAAGCATTTTGAAACTCCGAAGGGCCAGGTAACCGCACTAAAAAATATTAACTTTAAGGCGCACCGCAGAGAATTTGTCTGCGTGATCGGGCCGTCAGGGTGTGGCAAGTCAACGTTGATTCGTATTCTGGCAGGCTTAGAGAGCGCTAGTAGCGGGTCAATGTTACTCAATGGGAACGAGGTAACCGGTCCTGGGCCTGACCGTGGTATGGTTTTTCAAGGGTATACGTTATTCCCGTGGTTATCGGTAAAACGCAATGTAATGTTTGGACTTATGGAGTCCGGTATCGGCAAGGTGGCGGCGGAAGAGCAAGCGTTTCAGTGGATAGATCTCGTTGGGCTATCAAATTTTGCAGATAGTTATCCCCATCAGTTGTCAGGTGGAATGAAGCAGCGTGTGGCTATTGCCCGAGCGCTGGCAAATCAACCCAAGATACTGTTGATGGATGAGCCGTTTGGTGCATTGGACCCTCAAACACGTGGAAAAATGCAATCCCACCTAATGGAAATCTGGCGCAACATCGATATTACCGTTGTGTTTATTACCCATGATCTCGATGAAGCGATCTATTTAGCGGATCGCATATTAGTGCTAAAGGCACATCCCGGCGAGGTCGAGGAATTAATTGAAGTACCGGTCCCTCAGCCGCGAGACCCTTCCCAATTGTTGAGTGAAGAGTTTATGGCGACTAAGCGACGGTTAGAAGAACTCATCCATCCGCCGGAAGAGGCTGATGATGTATCCGAAGATAAGTTAAACATGGTTCGGATGGTTCACGTCAGTGACGACGTGCCAAGTGTGTTGTGAGAACAAGTATGAACAGCTGGTACTACATGACCTGGGAAGAAATTCTCACATTGCGTGAAAGTGGCGTAGACGCGGCCATGCTTCCAGTCGGTGCAACAGAGCAACACGGCCCTCAACTGGGTTGTGGTGTGGATGCGAGTATAGCTGAGCGCGTGTGTCGCGCAGTCGCTCAACAGGTCGATGTGGCACTGTTGCCCACTCAAGCATACGGTTGTTCTATCGGTCATTCTCAGCGGTGGCCAGGTACCATTGCCCTTCAGCCAAAGACGCTGATTGATGTAATAAAAGACATTGGTGATTGGGTGTATCGCTCGGGGTTTAAGCGTTTATTCATTATCAATGCGCATGTGACAAACTTTGCTCCATTACGTTGTGCGCTAGAAATGTTGCGCGCGGAGCATGATGACATGATGGTTGCATTAATAAATACCCCAGAAATTAGTGAACGAGTAAAACAAGCGCACTTTTGCGATGCGGAAGACTGGCATGCGAACGACGCGGAAACCTCGCTGATGCTGGCAATCGACGACAAAATGGTGCGAGCAGATAAATGCGCGGATAGCGACGATGAAGACCGTACTGTTAATTCAATATTTTCTCATCCTGTAAATCGTACGAGTAAGAATGGCGTGACAGGAACGCCAAGCCTGGCGACCCAATCAAAAGGAGAAGAATTGTTTGCATGGATGGTCGAGGATTTGTGTGTATTAGTGGAAAAAGGAAAGCAAGAGGAGCCGCCACTCAATCATTCCTATTTTGAGCGCTTGTAATCGTATATCGCATTGCTTGTGAAAAATTGTTGAGGTTGCAATGAAAACAGATGCTGAAATTAAACAGATCCAAGAAGAGCTAATCGCAAAGGGCGTGAAATACTGCCTTGGAGCCTATGTCGATATTCACGGTGTTCAAAAAGGTAAAGTAGTCCCGATATCGCACTTGGAACACATGGCTCATGGCTCTGAGCTATATACAGGCTATGCATTAGATGGGTTAGGTCAAGCGCCTAATGATGATGAAATCGCTTCCGTGCCAGATCTTGATCATATTATTCAATTGCCGTGGCAGCCAGAAATCGCCTGGATGCCAGCGGACAATACTTTCAAAGGTGAGCCTTACCCGCTCAACACGCGGGTTGCCTTGAAGAAGGTATTGGCCCAAGCCGCAGAAATGGGTTTTGGGATGAACCTAGGCATCGAGGCAGAAGTTTTTGTACTGAAAAAAAATGACGATGGCAGCCTCGCCGTGCCCAATGAAGAAGATAAGTTGACTAAACCATGCTATGACGCACGAGGTTTTCTTCATCAATTCACCTGGCTAGACCGAATGGCGAGCTGCATCAATGAGTTAGGTTGGGATTTATATTCATTTGATCACGAAGATGCCAATGGCCAATTTGAATTCGATTTTATGTACGCCGATGCGCTAACAAGTTGCGATCGATTTACGTTTTTAAAGTTGATGGCGAAAGAGTTTGCTCGCGACGAAGGGCTGGTCGCTACCTTTATGCCAAAACCCTTCGCTAGCAAAACAGGTAATGGAGCGCATTTTAATATGTCGCTCTACGACATTAATACCGGAGAAAACCTATTTAAATGTGGTCCCAAAGATGATCCGAATGGTTTGGGGCTGACAAAGTTGGGTTACCAGTTTATTGGCGGCATTATCAAGCACGGTCGCGCGTTGTGTGCGGCATTTGCGCCGACAGTAAACAGCTA
Source organism: Cellvibrionaceae bacterium (assembly GCA_033852115.1). Taxonomy (GTDB): domain Bacteria; phylum Pseudomonadota; class Gammaproteobacteria; order Pseudomonadales; family Cellvibrionaceae; genus JAWSVE01. The sequence goes on from JAWSVE010000002.1 coordinate 733,182, forward strand.
TAAGCGTTTGGTTCGACAAGGTGACATGCCTTACTTTACGTGGGCTCCAGTGTTTAACTCATTTGGTTCGAATAACCGCACCAACTCTATTCGCGTGCCGATGAATGGAGGGCGTTGTGAATCTCGTAACGCTGATGGTGCGGTGAATCCCTATTTGGCAGCAACCTTGGCATTAGCAGCGGGGCTAGAAGGTATTCGAGAAGGCATCGATCCCGGTATACCGCAAGAAGACAACCTGTATGATTTAACAGAGGCTGAGCGCAGAGATAGGGGTATAGAATTTTTGCCGCGTACTTTGGAAGAGGCGGTTCGGGCGTTTGACGAGGATCCTCTAACGGAACGTGTACTTGGTAAAGAATTGAAATCAGAATTTATTAAGTATAAAAGTGACGAATGGAACGAGTACCATCGCACCATATCTCAGTGGGAGCTAGAGCGATATAGTCATTTATTCTAGGGCTTTTGAGCCTTTGAGATTAACCCCTTATGTAGGACGACCTATGTAAGGCGAATCACAAGCAGGACGACCTGGCTGGGAATCAAGGTGCTTAACCATCTAAATTCAGGCTTTTTACGTAAGCTATACCGATACGACGACGCAGTGTTGCCTAATACGGTATTAATTGTGTACGTCGTCATAGGTTTAATGTCGTTAGTCGTCTTCTACGCCGATGTACAATCGGCTCTAGGGGCGTATTGGGCTGTCTTGCTCTCAGCACTATATTGTGCGCACCTAATGATAATAATGGCGTACTTTGCTCATGAGTGTATGCACAATATTATTTTTAGGCGAGTAGAAACCAATGAAAAAATGGGTGCCTTTATCTGCTGGCTATTAGGTGCTGGATATCATCCTTATCAACACTTGAAAAACAAGCATTTTCGGCATCATGCCGAGCGCTGTGATGTTGTCACACTGGATTATCGTCAGTTTTTGCAGCGTCATGACATGTTGCGAAAGGTTGTCACACTGGGTCAGCGTTACCACTTGCCCGCAGCGGAAGTTTTGACGCATATATTGGCATTATTCAGTCCATGGATTGTCGACGAGCATGTGCAATGGCGGAAGCGATTTCTATTAGTGTTTGCTTCTCGCGTTGCATTTTTTGCGCTGGTCGCCAGTATCAATATTCAATTGCTGGTTATCTATTGGCTAGCCTACCTCTTGTGTATCACTGTCCTTGGCTTTATGGATGCTTATCAGCACACGTATGAGATTCGTTTGACTCTTGACCAACCTCGAAGCAAGCCGCAATTTGATAGGGCTTATGAAGAGCAACATACCTATTCAAACCTCCTCAGTCGAAAATATCCTGTTCTCAATCTATTCGTGCTGAATTTTTGTTACCACAATGTTCATCACGTTAAATCCGGTGAGCCTTGGTATAGGTTGCCGGCTATGCATCGCGATCGCTATGGTGTGAATTGTCCCCAAGAAATTACCTTTCACGATCAGTTGCAGTGTTACCACCAATATCGTGAACAAAGAATTACTGACAATGATTCTTTAGATGAAAAACAGCAACAAACAATCGGTGCAGCCGGCGTGTCGTTCTTGGTGGGGGTGTAAAGTGGAATTGGAATGCTACAAAACACTTTGGGGGTGTACCTCTTCAGCGGCGGAGAGCACCTTTGTTGCAAAATCCCAGGGCTATGATGGTGTTGAAGCCTCGATCCCGCACAACGTTGAAGAAATCGAAAAGTTTACATCGTCACTGAAGCACCATGGTCTGAAATATATTGCGGAAATAGCCACTACGGGTAGTTATGTTCCCGATCGGCGCTGCAATGTTGAAGCGCACCTAAATGATTTAAAGAAAAATCTTGATAGTCTATCAGACTTAAAGCCCGAATTTGTTACGTGTTTAGGCGGGTGCGATGCGTGGTCACTTGAGCAGTCTGTCGAATTCTTTACGCGAGCAATGTCGATTGCGGCAGAGAATCACTTAGCTATTAGTTTCGAAACGCATCGCGGCCGTAGTTTGTTTAGCCCGTGGGCGACGGCGGCTATCGTCAAAGAGATACCCGAAATAAAACTCACTTTCGATATCAGTCATTGGTGGGTGGTTTGCGAAGGTTTGCAGAGTACCGAGGAATCATTAATTGCTAGCTTAGCCGACAACGCATATCACATTCATGCGCGAGTTGGATACGATCAAGGACCACAGGTACCTGATCCTGAAAAAGGCGAGTATCGAACCATGTTGCGTTCGCACCTCAATACATGGCGAGTATTGTGGGCGGGTATTCAGAAAACTCGTTCCATAACCAGCGTGACACCAGAGTTCGGGCCGGATGGTTATGAATATCGTAGTATTGATGGCGCAAAATCGCTAGTGGATTTAGACAAGATAAATCAATTCATGGCGACGGTGGTTCGCGATGAATTTAGGCAGTGGAGCAGTGAAAATTCGGGCATGGCGCGGTAGAGGTTTGCGAATTTTTACGACGTTTAGTTCAATATGTGGCCTGAAATAATGGAATCTGTTAAAGAAAAAATTAGCCGAATCAGCGTGTCTTTACCTGAGGCTTTGTTACGGGACTTGGATAAAATGGTAGCCGATAGGAGTTGCGATAGTCGTTCGCAACTCATTGTTGACATGATTCATCAACAACTCAGTCAGCATCAACAGGATGAGGGCAACAACGTTATGGCGGGTACAATCAATATAGTGTTTGATCACTCTGTCCCAAACTTACAAAAACAGCTTGCAGAAATACACTACAAATACATAGATGAAGTCATCAGTAGTCTAAATGTTAATCTGACAGAATCGCGCACGATGTCTGTAGTATTGGTGCAAGGGCCTGGAGGGAAGCTAAAGGATATCGCCAATCAAATGACCTCTCTGCGAGGGGTTATCACGGGTAGGCTTTTGCTAAGCACAGCGATTATTCCTCAGGTTCATCCGTTGCCTCCGATTGGGGAGCCTGGGGAGAGAAAAACTGGAACATCTTGAGCGAAACGAAAGGTGTATTTAACGTAGAACTTGAACAAAGTGAAAATAATGGAAACATATAAAACGACAATAGCCGGTGGGTCACATTGGTCGCTTGTGATTAGGCGGGGAGTACAGATGACTCTTCGAGACCTTCAAGGTGGCGCAAATGTCGGCATGCTCTTCTTCAATCCTACAATGCTAACTGAAAAGTATAATGCCCCCGATACATTAAAGTGTCAGCATACGTTCAAATTGAGCAAGGGGAATTGTTTATATTCCGATATGGGGCGTATATTTTGCTCGGTGGTAGACGATTCATTTGGGTGGCATGAGTCAGTGTGTGGTAATAGTCATGCAACATTGGTTGAGGAGCGTTGGGGCAAGCGAGACTATCAAAAAGACAGTAATGCGTGGCACCAAAACGGTTACGATGCGTTTTTAGTCGAGTTAACCAAATATAATTTGTCGGCCAGAGATATGGCATCCAATATCAATTGGTTTAGCTGTGTAAGAGCAGATGACAAAGGTAATTTGATATTAGCTAACCAAAGTAAGGCCGGTGACGAGGTGGTGTTGCGATTTGAAATGGATACGCTGGTCTTATTGCATACTTGCCCTCATCCACTGAATATTTCAACAGCTTACCCAGAGAAGCCCGTTGACATACTGTTAGAAAAAGCCGCGCCGATAGAAAATGATGATTTTTGTAAAAACTTCAGACCAGAAAATCAACGTGGCTTTGAGAACAACGCATTGTATCATTTCGGAATGGAGTCTCAGTGATGTTAGTTGAAAGCCAATTGAAAACAGAAGACGCGAGTTTTAGGCAAATCGTCGATGCTGGCGACTACTTTATTAAAACTATAAATTCCGGTGATGTGATTCGAATTCTCGATATTGAGGGGAATCAGGCTGCAGATACATTATTTTTCAGAGCTGATAATCCTGCTGAGCGTTATAGTGCAATGGATACCATACGTATGCAGGGGAATATTTATTTAACAACCGGTTCAATTTTAAGAACGAATTTAGAAAATCCATTGCTGGAGATAGTCGCTGATACCTGCGGTCGGCACGATACCCTTGGTGGTGCATGCGCTACTGAGAGCAATACGGTTCGCTACGATCTTGAAAAGCGCTGTATGCACGCTTGCCGTGATAGCTGGATGTTGGCGATAGCCGAGCATGAAGAATATGGGCTAAGTAAAACAGATATCGCGCACAACATAAATTTTTTTATGAATGTGCCAGTAACGGCTGAGGGCGGGCTTACTTTTGAAGATGGAATTTCTGCGCCTGGAAAGTACGTCGAGCTAAAAGCACTCATGGATACCATTGTGCTTATTTCCAATTGCCCGCAGCTGAATAACCCATGCAATGGCTATAATCCAACACCTATAGAAGTATTGGTTTGGTCATAAACGTTGGCGTAAGTTTTTAGTCCTCTTATACGCGCGAGTATGCGCCGCGCTCGGGACGTCCTGAGTAGCGTGTCAACATGGCGGGACGGCCCGCAAAGCTAATGTGATAAGCATGTTTTCAAAAGTACTGATTGCAAATCGTGGGGCTATTGCAGTTCGAATAATTCGAACACTCCGTAAGTTAGGTATCGATAGCGTTGCCGTTTATGCCGAAGCGGATATCGATTCTCTTCACGTCACCCAGGCTGATGAGGCGTATTGTCTCGGGAGCGGTGCAGCGGCTGATACCTACCTTAATCAAGATAAAGTGTTGCAAATTGCTAAAGACACTGGTGCGCAAGCTATTCATCCTGGCTACGGTTTTCTCAGCGAGAACCCAACTTTCGTAGAGCGATGTAATGTCGCAGGCGTTGTATTTATAGGGCCCACTGCTGAGCAGATTAATGTCTTTGGGCTAAAACATTCCGCGCGTGCGTTAGCACAAGAAAATCAAGTGCCCTTGTTGCCCGGTAGTAATCTCTTAACGGATCTCGATGAAGCAATCACTAGTGCTGCAAGCATTGGTTACCCCGTGATGCTTAAAAGTACTGCCGGTGGCGGCGGTATCGGCATGCAAATTTGCCAGTCAGAAGCAGAGCTGTGTAAAGCTTTTGATTCGGTTAAGCGCTTAAGTGCAAACAATTTTTCAAATGATGGCGTATTTGTCGAGAAATATATTGAGCGAGCACGGCATATTGAGGTGCAAGCTTTTGGTGATGGACAGGGTAGGGTGGTAACGCTAGGAGAGAGGGACTGCTCTGCCCAGCGGCGTCACCAGAAAGTTATCGAAGAGTGTCCTGCGCCAAATTTAACAGATGAGGTTCGCCGTGAGCTAGCCACCGCCTCGAGGCGATTGCTGGAGGCTGTGGATTATCGCAATGCCGGCACTGTTGAATTTATTTTTGATCAAGCGACCCAGGCGTTTTATTTTCTTGAAGTGAACACCAGACTTCAAGTTGAGCACGGTGTGACAGAGGAAGTATTTGGTGTTGACTTGGTTGAATGGATGCTGCGATTGGCATCGAATAATCTACCGAATCTTCAACAAGAGCGAGACGGACTGACACCTAAAGGTTGGTCTATTCAAACACGAATTTACGCAGAAAACCCTGCAAAAAACTTTCAACCTTCAGCTGGATTACTGGGTTCCGTGTCTTTTCCGATAATTGACGAAACTGTTGACGGGCGACATCCGCTACGCATAGACCACTGGGTGGAGCCCGGTGTAGAGGTGTCACCTTTCTTTGACCCGATGTTGGCCAAAGTGATTGTTTGGTCCGATACTCGCGATGCAGCGATTGCAAAACTACAAGGTGCTTTGCGCGGTATAACTATTCAGGGCGTGGAAACAAATAGTGGCTACGTCAGCGATGTTCTTTGTACTGATGTATTTAAGCGCGGAGAAATTTTCACACGTTTTTTGAATGACTTTGCCTACCTCCCCAGCACAATTGATGTGTTGGCGCCTGGCACGATGACAACGATTCAAGATTACCCAGGACGCACGGGTTACTGGGATGTGGGAGTTCCGCCTTCGGGGCCATTTGACTCATTGGCGTTTCAATTGGGGAATAATCTATTAGGAAATGATGGAAATTGTGCCGGTTTGGAAATAACGCTAACCGGTCCGAAATTGCAATTTAACCATGCAACGTCGTTTATATTAACAGGCGCAGTGATGGACGCGACGCTCAATCAGAAAGCAGTTGAGTTTTATCGCGTGTACCACACTACGCCGGGTGATGTGCTGGATGTGGGCAGAGTCAAAAAGGATGGTGCGAGAGCCTACCTGTTAGTTGCGGGAGGTGTAGAAGGGAATGATTATTTAGGCTCGCAATCGACATTTACCTTAGGCCAATTTGGCGGTTTCAGTGGTAGAGCGCTACGCACTGGTGATGTATTGCATGTTTCTCCTGTATTCAAAGCGCCCTCGGAAAATTATTTGACAGTCGATAAACAACCCACTGTCAGTGATAACTGGCAGGTGCGCGTGTTGTATGGTCCTCATGGTGCGCCAGATTTTTTTACACGTAATGATATCGACAACTTGTTCTCAAGCGAGTGGGAAGTGCATTACAACTCCAGCCGCACGGGTGTGCGACTGGTAGGGCCAAAGCCTGAGTGGGCCCGGGAAACGGGGGGCGAAGCGGGCATGCACCCCTCAAACATCCATGACAACGCCTATGCTGTTGGTACGGTTGATTTTACTGGAGATATGCCGGTTATCCTTGGTCCTGACGGCCCTTCGCTTGGCGGCTTTGTTTGCCCGGTTACTGTCATTGCCGCTGACCTTTGGAAGCTAGGACAGCTGAAGGCTGGTGCAAAAATTAAATTTGTACCGGTAACACAACAGCAAGCCAAAGAAATCGAGGTGGCGCAGCAGCAATATATTCAAACCGCTACGGGTGATAGTCAATTGGCGTTATCACACAACGCTATACCAGTCGATTTCAACGATTGGCGATCATTGTCGCCAATCGTTGATCAGATAGATGGCGATCATGTTGAAACACCGGTTGTCTATCGTCAGGCTGGAGACAAGTATTTGTTGGTCGAGTACGGGCCGCTGGTACTAGATATCTCGCTTCGTTTCCGCGCACACGCCTTAATGTTGTCGTTGCAAGAACAAAATATTTCAGGCGTCTTGGAGTTGACTCCCGGAATTCGATCGCTCCAAATTCATTATGACAATCATCTTCTGCCATTGGATAAATTGCTCTTCCTGTTGAAAAATGCAGAGCAAAAGCTCCAGTCGCTTAAGGACTTGAAAGTTCCTTCTCGTATCGTGAGATTACCCCTGAGTTGGGATGATGAGGCTTGCCGCCAGGCGATAGAGAAATATAGGCAGTCGGTGCGAAAAGATGCACCGTGGTGCCCGAGCAATATCGAATTTATTCGTCGTATTAACGGTTTGAGTTCAATCGAAGAGGTCAAAAACATTGTATTTTCTGCAAGCTACGTGGTTATGGGGCTTGGTGATGTTTATCTCGGTGCACCTGTAGCAACGCCTTTGGATCCGCGCCATAGGCTTGTCACGACAAAATATAATCCAGCAAGAACGTGGACTGCAGAAAACTCAGTCGGCATTGGTGGTTCGTATTTATGTGTGTACGGTATGGAGGGGCCAGGAGGTTACCAGTTTGTTGGCCGCACATTACAAATGTGGAACCGCTATCGCAAAACCCATGAATTCACGAAACCTTGGCTGCTACGGTTTTTTGATCAGATTCAGTTTTACGAAGTCACCGCTGATGAGTTGACACAGATTCGTTCAGACTTTCCCCGTGGCCAATATCCAATTGATATTGTAGAAACCGAGTTTTCACTTAACGACTACGAGACGTTTTTATCTGATAATCAAAAAAGTATTGAACTATTTACTGAACACCGAGAACAGGCGTTTGCAGAGGAGCTGCAGCGCTGGGTTGACTCGGGACAAATTAATTTTTCTAGTATCCAGGAAAGCGAACCGGCTAGCGATACGATTGAATTACCGGAGAATTCACAGTTTGTTGATAGTAGCGTCGCCGGTAGCATTTGGCAGTGGCGTGTTGAAGAGGGCGAAAAAGTGTCTGAGGGTGATGTGGTTTGCATCCTTGAGTCAATGAAAATGGAAATAGAGCTGTATGCGCCCGATAGCGGTGTCGTGAAAAAAATATTGCGACAGCAAGGCCAAGCAGTGCAAGCGGGACAATCCGTTATGATTTTGGAGAACACTTAATGCAGTGGCAATTATTAAATATTACTCTGGATGGCTTGCGAGCACATTATGATCGAGGTGATTTTACACCGCGTGAGCTGATTGAGTTTTTATGCGACACCATGAATAGCGAAGTCGATAACCCGGTATGGATAACACAACTTGATGCAGCGCAGTTGGAACCATACTTAGTCGCGTTAGAGGCGATGGATAAAGCACAGCGTAATGCGTTGCCTTTGTGGGGAGTGCCATTTGCTATTAAAGACAATATTGACCTAGCAGGCGTGCCTACCACTGCCGCTTGTGCGGATTTTACTTACACACCAAAAGAGTCTGCTTTCGTGGTAGATGCGCTAATTCGAGCGGGTGCAATCCCCTTGGGCAAAACTAACATGGATCAGTTTGCTACAGGACTCGTCGGCGTGCGCTCTCCGGAACCGTGGGGACCTTGTAAAAATGCGCTAAACAATACGGTTATATCCGGCGGCTCGAGTTCTGGCTCGGCTGTGGCAGTCGCAAAAGGGTGGGTTAGTTTTTCACTGGGAACGGATACCGCCGGCTCCGGTCGTGTTCCTGCGGCGCTTAATAATATCGTTGGCTTAAAGCCAAGCTGTGGCTTGCTGAGTAATCGAGGTGTGGTACCCGCTTGTAAAAGTATTGATAGCGTCAGTATTTTTGCATTGACCGCGAGTGATGCGAACCAAGTGTTCGATGTTGCCAGTAGGTTTGATGAAACTGAACCCTATGCACGAAAGAATTCCTACGCAAATGGTTCGCGGTATTTTAATGCGAATGTGCCGCGATTACAGATTGGTGTTCCCCAAGCGGATCAGCTTGAGTTTTTCGGTAACTCTGAAGCGGAAACATTATTTCATAAAAGTTGCGAAGCGCTGCAGGCACTCGGCCATGACATGGTTGCCATTGATTTTTCCCCGTTTATTCAAGCGGCAAAACTCTTGTATGAGGGCCCTTGGGTGACCGAGCGCTACTTAGCTCTGCAACCACTCATTGACGAATCGCCTGATAAACTATTACCGGTTATTCGGCAAATTGTCGAGCCCGGCGGAACGCGCACAGCGACGGAGGCGTTTTCTGCACAATATCAACTCGAAACTTTCGCGCGGCTCGCCGCGTTAGAACTCGATAAAGTTGATGCTGTGGTTACACCCACTATCGGTACACATTATTCTATCGCAGACGTATTAGCCGACCCGATACAGTTAAATTCTAATCTCGGTTATTACACCAATTTTATGAACCTGTTGGATTATGCGGCGGTGGCAGTGCCGACAGGCCAGTACGAGAATAATGTCGGCTTTGGTATCACATTTTTTCATCAAGCGATGTCGGATAAGCGTTTACTGTCGTTGGCCGCACAGGTCCAGCACCAACTTGCGCTGCCTTTGGGGGCGACAGGGTTAGCATTGAGCTCGAATAATAATGTGGGTGTACCTCAAGATCGTGTGAATGTAGTGGTTTGTGGAGCGCACCTATCTGGACTTCCGCTCAATTGGCAACTACTCGAACGAGGTGGTTATTTGGTGGAGGTGACGCAATCTGCAGAGGCTTACCGGCTATTTGCATTACCGGGCGGCCCCCCGTTTCGACCAGGTATGTCGAGAGATGATGAGTCGGGTCAAACTATCGAAGTGGAAGTGTGGTCGCTGCCGTTGTCTGCATTTGGATCATTTGTGAGCGAGATTCCTGCTCCATTGGGTATCGGCAAAGTGCAGCTGGTGGATGGGCGTTGGGAGCCAGGCTTTATTTGCGAGGCCTATGGGCTAGACGGTGCTGAAGATATTACGTCTCTTGGTGGTTGGCGAAACTATATCGCTAGTCGGGGCTAACGTATAATGCAGCGCAGTAAAGATTCTCTAGGAGTAAGCTGTGCAACCACTGAGTGATGACCCGGAAGAAAACCTAAGTGCATTTTTTGCAGATGCCATTGAGCTTGGGTGTATTTGGGGGCTAGAAGGACCAGACGGCTGGGCTTTATGCCCCTCCGATAAGTATACCTCTACCGATGTTATACCGTTTTGGTCGCAACCTGAGTACGCCAAAGACCATTGCAGAGATGAGTGGGCGGACTATCAGGTTGTACCCGTGTCCCTGGAAGAATTCCTGGAGGAATGGTTGCCTGGTATGCATGAAGATGTATTTCTAGTGGGTGTGAACTGGGATGATGAGCTCAGTGGCGCTGAAATCGAGCCACTTGATTTGCTAAAAGAATTCGAAGATTTGCTTGCCCAGCCTTAAGCCGCTCTCTTCGTGGCGCCGTGTCTATTTCGATAAGGCTGTGCGAACGAACTCTATACTCTCCTGAGGTGATGTGCCTTTCTTGCGGGCGTATATCACCTTTTTATTCTCGTCGACGACAAATAAGCCGGGTGTGCCGCGAACGTGGTAACGTTTGGCGATCTTGTCGGCATCCAACAATAGCTTAAAGGTGTAGCCTTTGCGCTGCATGTAGGCGATGGGGTCGGCGTCTTCCCAAATATTTAAGGCATAAAAATCGATACTCTGGCCATCGAGCTCATTTTTTAAGGCTTGGAGCTCGGGCATGAGGGCTTCACAATATGGGCACCAGGTAGCCCAAAATAAAATAACCGCTTTACTGTCCGCGCTGTCTCGATAGAGCGATAAGCTTTCTTGTGTCGGAGTGTTTAATATCCAGTCAGGTGCGTCATCACCCTCAACTAGCGGTTTTCCGGCAAACGCTTGCGTCGTGAGTAGTAGCCAGCAGAGACTGGTTGCGATGGCTTTTAGTAGTGTAGAGGTCGCGTGCATGTGGGGTGTAGCGATTAATTTAGTTGACGAATAAGCTGGTTCTAAGAGTAGCACTTTCACCATTGGTTCCCAAGAGTTGCATAATCCACTGACTTTACACTGAGGGGCTTAACCAGATTGTCTGATGCAGTTAACTGTCTGAGCTAAAGACGGTTTGCTTGAGAATGTCGAGAACCTTTGCATTGGTATAGCGTTCTAGCGACTGGAGTGAGGGAAATGCGGGAGTGATTGGGTTAATGGCAACCTGGGGTGCGGTTCGGCTTAAAATGTACTGCTGGATATTAGGCTCTGCAAAGTTGTCGACTAGCAGCACATGAAAATCGAAATCTAAACAGAGGCGGGTGAGCTGAGGGTACTCTGCTTCGTCACGGCTTAAAAAATGTACTTGTCTCCTTAATCGTAATTCCTTGCCGGTAACGGCGGTGCCTGTGTGTTCGCTCATATACTGCCTTGATTGGAACGGCGTTTGATTAAAGCACAAATCTAACACTACACTTGTGAGCTGGGTCACATTTAGGTTTTGCTGGGGAGTAATGTAAGCAAGTGTTTACTTTGCCTCGGCGTCTCTTGACTCCTGCATGGGCAGTCAAACATCGAGACCCTATCGCGCTAGGCGCTTACCGAGGCAGCGTGTCGTAATTGACCCTTAATTGTCGTGGGCCGCGGGCTCCACGATGGCTTCGGCGACTTTGCCTAGCTGTCGCAGTTGAATCGCATCGACTCCTGCGCCACTGATGATGTCGGAAACCACCACCACTTTATCGCCCTCTTTGTAGCCACCCCGCTCGAGTAATATCTCAAAGGCTTTATCTAAGGTCTTTTCTGGGACACTGGAGAAATGAATGCGGAAGCAAATCGTGTTGCGGTTGAGCGCGAGCTGCCGCCGAGTACGAGAGTCGTTTGTAAATGCCAAAATAGGAGCATTGGGGCGGCTATTAGTGAGATAATTTGCCATCAAGCCGCGGCGCGTGATCACGATGATACCCACGGCATTCAGTGAATCTGCTAGTTCTGTAGCGGCCGTTGCAATATGCTGTTTATCGGTGTCTTTTATCAAGTTCCGTTCAAAACTCAAGCCTAGGTTCTTCTCTGCGGACTGCGCAATTTCATCTAAAAACTCTACGCACTTGATGGGGTACTTCCCTACCGAGGTTTCGCCGGAGAGCATAATTGCATCAACGCCTTCATAGACAGCATTGGCGACGTCCGTGACTTCAGCGCGCGTAGGTATGGGGTTTTCGATCATCGACTCCAGCAAGTGTGTTGCGACAATAACGCGCTTTCCAAGCTCGTGGCAGCGTCGAACGATGTTGCGCTGGATATTGGGCAGGTCGTGAATGTGGACTTCAACTCCTAAATCGCCTCGCGCCACCATTATGCCATCAGCTTCTCGAATAATATCTTCGATATTGCGCACGCCTTCCTGGTCTTCAATTTTGGCAATGATTTTAATCTTGTTGGCTTTTGGCCCGAGAAACTCGCGCAGCTCACGAATATCCTTTGCTTCACGAACAAAAGAAAGAGCGATGTAATCCACTTCTTGATCGATACCAAATTGAATATCTTGGCGATCTTTGTCGGTGATTGCAGGTAGGTTTACGCGGATCCCAGGCAAATTAACATGGCGTTTGCTTTTTAAAACCCCACCGTCAATCACGCGGCAACGCATTGTGCGTTCTTCTTTACTTAAGACTTCGAGGTTGATTAAGCCGTTATCGACTGTAATACGATCACCAATATTGACGTCAGTAATTAAGTCATCGTAATTAATCGGGATCGAAGTCTCTTCAACGTTGGCGACACCGCGAGCAACGATGGATATAACATCGCCATCACTTAGGTTTAGGTCACTGCTTAGATTACCCGTGCGAATCTCCGGCCCCTGGGTGTCTAGTAAAATAGGCACAGGAGGAGAGACTTTTTTATTGAGTGTACGGATGGCTTTCATGACTTTGAGGTGAGATTCGTGATCACCGTGCGACATATTGAGCCTGACTACGCTCATGCCGGCTTCATGAAGTTCGGTTAATTTGCTCAGGCTGTCTGTTGCAGGGCCAATGGTGCAAATTATCTTCGTCTTGCGCATGTGTGCTTTACCGCCTTAGTCAATAAAATATAGGTGAGTTGGAGAACGAGTGAAGTGTAACAAAAAAATTGTCAGGTGTGGAGTTAGTGTAGCGCCTTTGCTGCAATGTCGCTATGTCGAATTATAGCGGCAGTTATTAGTTTTCTGATTTTCGTCCTACGCGATAGGCAGAAAATAGAATAGCCACCACAAAAAGTAGCGATAACATCAGTGACTCATGAAGGCTCGGACCGCTATTATCTTTCAGTGCAGAAATTGCAGGGACAAGGGCTGCTAGAACGAGCGCCAGCGCCAATAGGTAGCTAGTCCGGTGGGCAAGGTTGATTGACCAGCCAAGCCAACGAATTTTTGCTCTTACTATTAAACGCGGATCTTGCTGACAGTAATAGATGATTTTGTAGCGCCAGTGAGTGTCGGCCTGGTTGGATTTGTTGTCAGTCATGTGTGTTGACGTGAGCTATGTGAATTAGTCATTGATTACTCACTGCGTTTTAGTTTGGAGAGAAGAGCATTTCCTGCATTGGACGCGTAGGCTTTACCAAGCTGAGCAGAAATCCAGCTGCCGGTTGCGACTAGTTTGTCGATATCGATGCCGTGTTCGATCCCTAAATCGTTCAGCATATAGACCATGTCTTCTGTGGAGACGTTGCCGGTCGCGCCGGGCGCGAACGGACAGCCACCAAGCCCGGCGATGGATGTATCGAAGGTTGAGATTCCTGCTTGCAGCCCTGCATAGGTATTGGCGAGTGCTTGGCCGTAAGTATTATGAAAATGAAGTGCGAGTTTATCGGTGCTGATCGAGGTCGTCACAATACTGAGTAATTCTTCAACTCGCTTCGGTGTTGCGACGCCGATGGCGTCGGTTAAGCAGACCTCGAAACAACCCATTTCGAGTAATGCTAGAGAAATTTCATTGACGCGATGGTAATCCACCTCGTTTTCGAACGGGCAACCTAGCGCACAGGAGATATAGCCACGTACAGCAACCCCTTGCTTGAGCGCTGTGGCGCAGACGTCTTCAAAGCGCTGTAAACTTTCGCTAATACTGCAATTAATATTGCGCAACGAAAATGTTTCGCTCGCCGCGGCAAAAACCGCGACTTCGCTGACGCCAACGCTGAGTGCGCGCTGCAGCCCTTTCAAGTTGGGTGTAAGCGCGGTGTAGGTGATACCCATTGTCTCTGATTCGGACAGTGTTCTAAAAATTTCCTCACTGCCAGCCATCTGCGGTACCCGAGACGGATTAACGAAGCTGCCGGCCTCAATTTTTGATAGACCAGCGTCTGCTAAGCGATGAATCAATTCAATTTTTGTTGCCTTGTCGATAACGTTCGACTCATTTTGCAAGCCGTCCCGTGGGCCGACGTCGACGATGGTTACCTTGGAGGGGAGTGTTGCCATTTTAGTTGGTGTGCTTCCGCAGTTGTGAAAGTTGCTTATCAAGTAACATGCAATAGGGTGATGTAAAACCGGTTACCACCGATACGTCTGCGTGGTGTGTTAACTCATTTGAATGTAGGCGCGGCGCTAAGTTCAAGTCCTCTGCCAATAAACTATCGTCAATCAACAACGAGCCAGCAGCAGTGTTGTGTAACAACGTCAGCCACTCATCAAAGCTGAGTAAGTTGTATGGCAAGTTGCGCAGCTGTTTGGTGGCGCTGTCGCGTGGCACGACTAAACAAGAAAAGTGCAGCTGAAATTGACTGAGTTGTTTGTTTAACTCTAGTAATAGGTGCCCGCTGCATAGCGCGCTAAATACCGCTTCTACACTGGCCGTATTGGTAAATTGTAAACAGGCGTAGTCAGCGTTGATGCTGGCTAATTTGCCTGAGTAAAGCGTCATAATATCGCGTAGATGAATTTCAAAACGCTCGGTGACTGTTCGCAGGGAGGAGTGGTTTAGTTGACCATGAAGCTGCCTTAAATTATGGAAGTAAATGAATAGTTCCACTTGCGGCTCCCGTCCGGCGCCTCCAAGAGCGCCGGTTTCTGTCACCGCATCATTGGTGCTGGCTGTAGGCTCCGGTTCGACGTTAACGATTGGGATAGTCGCACTGTGGGTGGCAGTGGATGGTTTCGAAGAGGTACTTGGTGGGGGTGTTGTTTGCACGGAGCGTTGTAGCAACATTAGCCCGATGGCAACGGCGGCGACGATAGCCGTAGCGAGGGCGAAACTTAAGGTAAAAAATAGCTGGTTACTGTTTATGCTTATCGAGATATAACCCGTCACACTGTCATGAGCGGTAATGGGTGTTGTAACGATCTGGACCTGTGATTGAGTGACGTTCAGGCTGCGTTTACCAGCTTGAACCAAAAGGTTGTTCTCGACATCATGAATGGTGGCATTGATGATCGTTGGGGCGGCGACTACATCTTGAACAATTACCTGTAGGCTGACTAGGTCCTGTTCTAGGCTCGGCTCGAACGCGCGGCTTGCCGCGAGCTCAGCGATATTTTGACCGTAATCATGATGCATCTTGTCTATTTGCGGAGCGACCCACCAATTGCATCCAACGCTTACAACTAGCGCAACCAGTGTGATGACAATGGAGGGCAACCACCGGTGATGCAAAAAAAGTTGTTTCCTGGTGTTCATGACTTTCCTGTCGCGTCAAAGTAGCCCGGCATTATAGTGTCAAAAGCTTAGGGCCGTAAAAGCCTCGGAAGTGATACACCACATTATTCGTAAATTATGCTAACCTCGCGGCCTATTTGATTGTTATCCAAGCGGTAATTCTTGTGAACGAACCTCTATTGATCACCGTCTCTGGCCATGATCGGCCTGGTGTGACCTCCGCCATTACAAGTATTTTGGCAACCTACCATGCAAACATCTTGGATATCGGACAGGCTGTTATCCACGACCGTCTGACCTTGGGAATATTGGTTGAAATTCCGAGTGAATACGATTCCTCTCCTGTATTGAAAGATCTGTTGTTCCGAGCCCACGAAATGGACATGCAGATTAGGTTTCAACCAATTTCCGAGGAAAGTTACTCTGATTGGGTTAGTCAGCAAGGAAAGACGCGGCACATTATTACTTTGCTAGCGCGCAAACTGACAGCGGCTCAAATTGCCGAGGTGACAGCTGTCGTTGCCCGGCATAATTTAAATATCGATAACATCAACCGATTGTCTGGTCGCATTCCGCTGGACTCTAGTCAGCGAGATGCCAAGGCGTGTGTCGAATTCTCGGCGCGAGGTCAGGCCAGTGACATGACGCAACTGCGAGCGGATTTTATGGAGTTGTCCACCCGCTTTGATATTGATGTCGCTGTTCAGGAAGATAACGTTTACCGGCGTAACCGCCGCTTAGTCTGTTTTGATATGGACTCTACACTGATTGAAACCGAAGTAATTGATGAGCTTGCGATATTGGCTGGTGTGGGAGAGCAGGTGTCAGCAATTACCGAGCGGGCAATGGCAGGTGAGTTGGATTTTAAGCAAAGTTTTACTGAGCGTATGGCTTTGTTGAAGGGGCTCGATGAAAAAGTGCTCGCTGATATTGCTGAGCGTTTACCTGTAACGGAAGGTGCAGAGCGGCTAATTCGCACGTTGCGTCAGCTAGGTTACAAAACGGCGATATTGTCAGGCGGTTTTACTTACTTTGGTCGTTATTTACAGAACAAGCTTGGGATTGATTATGTGTATGCCAATGAGCTTGAAATTGTCGATGGCAAGGTAACAGGTAAGGTTTCAGGGGACATTGTTGATGGCCAGCGTAAAGCAGAATTGCTGAAAGAGTTGGCAGAAAAAGAAGGCATTTCGTTGGAGCAAACCATTGCTGTGGGTGACGGGGCAAATGATTTGCCGATGCTGAGTCGTGCTGGGTTAGGTATCGCTTTTCGAGCTAAACCTTTAGTCAAAGCATCGGCAGAGCATTCGATTTCAACGATGGGATTGGATGCTATTTTATACCTGTTAGGGTTTCGCGATCGAGAAACTTAATATCTTGTTGGTTTAGCTGTCCATGCTGAAATCGTAATTCATATCGTCAGCAGGTGCTTGTAAATAATGTCCTTGAATATAGTGGGTGCCTGCTTGCCACAAGGTAGACAACACGCTGGCGTTCTCCACAAAAGGCACCACAGTAATTTTATTTTCGGCGTGAAGCTCTTTCAGTAAGTTGGTAAGTGTTTCCGGGCTTTCACTATTATTTTGAATGTCTAAGGTAAACGAGCCATCGACTTTTACGAAATCTACGTCAACGTGCTTTAAGGTATTAAAGGGGTTGAGTGCGCAGCCAAAATTACTAATGGATCGCGAGCAGCCCATCTCGGCCAAGCCGGAGAGAAAATCTTTTGCAGCGTTGAGGTGGTTAGTAATGTCCGCTTCGCTAATTTGGAAAATAATAGATTGTCCCGTTAAACCGGCGGCTTTAAAGGCGACACCGAGCCAAGGTAACAAGGATTTATCCATCATTGAATGGCGTGTCAAGTTGACGATGAGCTGAGTCTTATTGCCCTTTTTGTTGTGCTCGGACAGCATTTTAATCGATTCGAGAATTACCCATCGGTCAATTTTAATATGCGCGCCGATTTGTTCTGCCGCTTCTAGGAAGGTGTGCGGTGATACTTCTTCGCCCTCATCGGTGACCATGCGCAGCAGAACCTCGTAATGTTCTTCTTCTGAGCCACGCAAACTAATAATGGGCTGAAATAATAATTTGAATTGATCTTTTTCTAGAGCCGTTTGAACAACGTTCGACATATCGGTTTCGGCATCTGTCGATACTTCGGGTTCAAATAGTAAGGCTTTGTTGCCTGCGTCACTGTCAGTGCCAGCGGCAATACTTGCGACTGCCTTCATGCTTTGTTCAATGACTTCTTCCGAGTTCGTTGATGTGTCGCTGATAATCGAGATGCCTACACTCAAAGTGGTTTGCAACGTTCTGCCATCGACATCAATGATATGATCTTCAACTGTTTTGCATAACATTGCGCCAAACTTGACGGCGTCGTCTGCAGTGATGCTAGGGATGAGTATAGAGAAGGAGTTGTCACCAAAACGGGCAAGCTGTTGGTCCCCGGAGCATTTTTCCTTCAGCGCTTTAGCGATACTCGCAAGCGCTTGGTCGGAAGCCGACACGCCAAGTACTGATTGAATCGCATCGGCAAAATTATCGACTTCAAGTGTTAAGAATGCACCAGACTGCTGAGAGTCGTCGGTGCTGGCAAGGACTTGCTTAAGCTGGTTGACCATATACTGGCGGTTGTATAACCCAGTGGCAGTGTCCTGGTGTTTTATCTCGTTGAGCTGCGCTTCTAATGCTTCGTTATTGACGCTGGTTGCCGCTTGCGCACGTGCCAAGAATTGAATGCAGGGTTCTTCGTCGTATATTGCGTTGGCGACCTCAACGGTTACCGGTGTGATAGAACCATCTGGACGCACACCGGAAAATGCGAGCTGGCTGCTCTCGCCTTCTTCCCCTTTGAGCGCAAACTCTTTCATGAATACCTTGGCTTTGTCCTGATCGGGGTCGCTGATCATGTCGATGATGGGCATGCACTCCAGGTCTTCCCGGTCATCGTAGCCAAACATGTCGGCAAAAGATTCGTTAGCGTAAAGGTACATGCCGTCTTGGACGTAGGCGATGGCATCGCGAGAGCTGTCGAGTAGCTGTTGGCTGCGACGTTCTGCCTCTTTGAACTGACGTTCTGAGCGGCGCTTTTGTTGGCGCTGTTCGTGGTTTTCTAATTCCCGCTGGATGACCAGTAACAAGTGTTGGTCTTCGTCAATACGCACAACATCTTGTGCGCCCATCTTCATGCCTTCTACAGCCGGTTGTGAACCTTCCTCGTCAGTTAATAAGATGACGGGTACGTCCTTTTTTAGGCGCTTGATTTGTTTGATTGCTGATGATGGTGGGACGTTGGTTGCACGTGCATCGCCAATCAATAAATCCCATGCTTGCTCTTGCAGCAACTTGGTCAGGACCTCTTCATTTTCGACGTATTGTGAACGCGTCGAGCGGCCAGCATTTTGCAGCATGCTGATCAAGCGCTCGGCTTCGTCACGAGAGTCGTTAAGAATAAGTAAACGAAAAGTATCGTTGGGATTCATACAAGAAAATCTTGGTGGCTTAGTAAGCTACTAACGTGTGCTCTTAGGTCGAGGGACGCCGGCACTCTGATTTCGGTTAATCCTCTCACTAAATTAGCATTAATAACAACAGTTTAACTCAAATTTCGTGATCGAGAGCGACTGATTAAGTTTAAATGTTCGCTAAGCGGACTAAAAAGCGTCAATGTGCGATGAGATCGCCCGTATTACCCGCTGGTTCGTGTGCAACATGGGGCCTGGACTGAACTTGCAGCCCTCTCAACGGGGGGGGGGGGCAGAATTTAACATAGAGTGAAGGCGCTGTTTGAATATTAGTCATCCCAGGCAGAGCTGAAATCGTCGTCACTCGATGCATCCACTTGCTGAGATTCCGAGGCGGTGGCTTCTTGGCTGACGTGCGGTTCCGGCGCGTCTATTTTGTCAGCGCGAAATTGGAACTGGCTAATTGAGCCGCTTGAAAATATGCGACGCGTTAATTGCCCCTGACTAATCTCACCAAAGCTATTCAATTCTAGCCGGTTGTACTCTTGGAAGGGGGCGAAGGCTGTAATGAGGGTGGCTGGTTGATTGGCCGCTTTTAATTCGGGTAGCAGTAATATCCGCATGTAATCGCCATATTCACCAGTCGGTTGTTCGATTGCAGCAGCATACGGTGTTGCCTTTGGCGCGAGTATCTGAATGCCGAGTCGCGTCGAACTTTGCTGTTGTTGCACCCAGCGAATGACGCCAACGCCCCAACGGTGTCTACCCTTTTCTCGTAGACCGATTATTTCACCGGCGCGTACGTGCGCTGGAATTGCCTTCCGCCATTCTAGGCAGTATCCGCCGGGGCTAGTATCGATGACTTGAACGAGATCAATAGGGTGATCGTCGGCTTCCGCGTCGTCATTTTGTTTGCTATTCCATGGGTCATTCGCGAAGGAGCCAAAATCGATTTCTTCCATCTCGTCTTGACCAAGAAACTCTTCGAACGACATGCCATTAATAATATGGTGATGGATATTGCTCAAGCCAACACTAGCTTCGATAGTGCTGTTGGTTGGCTGACGTTCAAAAGCGCGTTGTAAGTTTGTACTCCAGGCCTGCTCTAGGTGGTCTAACAGCGCTACTGATAGCGTCTTTGGGATTTTAAGTAACTCTTTGTCCGTCTCCTTCGCTTCACGCTGGGTTCTAAGCGCAGTGAGCAATTGCGACAAATCTAGCTCTCGCAAGTCTCCGCGTGAACCACTGAAGCGCGCTTTGTTAAGCGGCCCTATGTCGGCAGCTAGATTGAGCACGTACAAATTTTTGCGGTTGCTATCGGTGGGTACCAGCTTCGCTAAATACGCCCATGACTCCAGAGCCTGGTAGGTGGCAGAAACGTCAATTTGTCGCATTTGATTGGGGCGAGATGCGGCCAACAATATGATCCGCATGTACGCCTGCTGGGTTGTGCAGGCGTCGCTCTCTTCGAGTAACTGGTCGGCGACCAATCGATCGAGCAAGGCGAATTCCTCGGCCACGCGGTAACAGGTATGCAGCTCTAACCACAGTTGCTCGGGTGTTTGCCGGTAGAGTTGGAAGCTCCGAAAAAGGAGTAATCCTAAGCCGACAATGGCTCGGTGACACACGAGTTCGAGATGTGGGTGGGGTTTGGTTTTAGTACTTTTGCTGGCAATGTCTTTGAGAACCGATAAATAGCCAACACACATATGTTTTTGTAGGGCTTGTGCGACCACTGCGGTTTTCATTGGCCCTTCAGGCAATATAAGCGGCTGATTAAGAAACCCTCTCGCCAGACCCTGGATGCAGTGTTGTACGTAGGGTCGAACAGCTTCAAGCATCGCGAGCCGATTATCGGCGGAGGTTTCAAGGCGAGGAATCTCAGGCAGTGATTTGTATAGCAAGACGCCGGTATGTGTAATTCGCGTGGCGGGTAATGCCTCGGCCCATGCTTTAACCGACGACGCTTTATTACTGGCAGAAAAAGACAGTGCCGCTAAATCTTGGGCGGGTAACGTCACTTTCTCAAACATTTCTGTCAGATTGAATTCTGCACTCATATCAATAGCTTAGCGATATCTTCCGTGTAATCCAGTATGTTAACCGTAATGGCCAGCCGGTGGCACCTATCACGACAAAATTATTTTATTGGGAGCTCCTGCCAACTCGTGGCTCAAGCGAGGAACGAGATATCCGGGGAGTTGGGTTTGTAGTTGCTTATGCAACTTTAATGCCTCTGGCCTAGGTAGGTCAAAGTGTTGGACGCCTTGAACTTTATCGAGGACATGTAAATAGTAGGGAAGCACACCACTTTCAAAGAGTCTGTGGGAGAGGGTGGCTAAACTGGAGACCGAATTGTTGATGCCCCGCAGCAGTACGGCCTGATTGAGCAATGTCACGCCCGCATCTCGCAGCGAGCGGCAAGCGCTGCGGACACAATTGTTAATTTCGTTGGCGTGATTCGCATGCAGGACCATCACTTTGTTGAGCCGACCACGGCGTAGCCACGTGAGCAGTTCTGGGTTTACTCGGTCAGGGATGACGATGGGCAGTCTTGTATGAATGCGTAAAGTTTTGATGTGTGAAATGGCTTCAAGGTGTTCGACAAATTCTGCCAAGTAGGCGTCCGCTAAGGTTAACGGGTCTCCACCGCTAAGAATAATCTCATTCAGTGAGGTATCTCTTGCTATACGGTCCAGTGATTCCTGCCATTCGTGTCGGCTTTGTCGGTGATTTTCGTAAGGGAAGTGGCGTCGAAAACAGTAGCGACAGTGGATGGCACAAGCGCTGGTTAGCATCAGCAACGCTCGCCCGTGGTATTTTTGAATGATTCCCGGTGCTTGCGTGGCGGCTGCTTCAGCGAGGGGGTCGGTGACATAGCCTGGTGCGTTGATAAGCTCTGCAGCGCTGGGAAGAACCTGTAGCAGTAATGGGTCATTAAGGTTGCCGCGTTCGATACGTTGCAAATAGCTGCGGGGTACGCGTACCTGGAAGTCGTCGTTGGCCTTACAGAGCGCGGGATATGAGCCTTTAAGCGCGTCGACATCAATGGCCAGCTCTCGGCAAAGCTCTTTCGGGTCTCGAATAATATTAATAAGCTGTTCTTGCCAGCTCTGGCTCTGCCATGAGAGCTCAGTTCGGGGTATCATAGGCGCCCTTTAAAAATCCAGCTGAAAGATATAGGTCTTGCACTAATCAATTCGGCAATTACCTACTGAGTGTTGAGGACATATGGCAAGTTATTCTACCAACGAATTCCGCAGCGGCATGAAAGTCATGTTAGACGGCGACCCCTGTTCAATTCTCGATAACGAATTCGTCAAACCGGGCAAGGGCCAAGCATTTAATCGCGTCAAACTCCGTAACCTAAAGTCGGGTCGGGTTTGGGAGCGTACGTTTAAATCAGGTGAAAGCCTTGAGGGTGCTGACGTAACAGACCGCGATATGGAATACCTCTATAACGACGGTGAATTCTATCACTTTATGGAGCCTGAGACTTTCGAACAGCATCAGGCCGATGCAAACACTGTGGGTGATGCTGCTCAGTGGTTAAAAGAGCAAGACACTTGCATTGTTACTCTTTATAACGGTGCACCGTTGGCAGTGACTCCACCCAATCATGTGGAATTAGAAATCGTTGAAACCGACCCTGGTCTCAAAGGTGACACAGCTCAAGGTGGTACCAAGCCTGCGAAGCTCTCAACTGGTGCTGTAGTCAAAGTGCCTTTGTTTTTGACAGAGGGTGAAGTTGTTCGTGTCGATACACGAACCGGCGAATATATGAGTCGCGCTAAAGAGCAATAATAAATGGCGAATGATATTGCGCCGGAAAGCGATTCGCGGTGGCGGCCAACTGCCGCGAATTCGATGCTGCAAGCGCGAGCGTCGCTATATCAATCACTTCGACAGTTTTTTGATGCGCAAGGTTATACAGAAGTCGATGTACCATTGCTTGGCTTAGCCGGTACGTCGGACCTCCATATTGAATCCTTTCTAACCGACACAGTTAATCCCTCTCGGTACCTACAAACTTCTCCTGAGTTTGCCATGAAGCGCTTGCTCGCAGCGGGAAGTGGCCCTATCTACAGTATCACTAAGTCTTTTCGTTTGGGCGAGCGCGGCAAAAACCATAACCCAGAGTTTACGATTCTCGAATGGTATCGTCCTGGGTTTGATGACCACGCCCTAATGCAGGAAGTATCAGCGTTTTTAGGTCCTATATTGAGCAGATCTCCGAAAATAACGACCTATCAGCAGTTGTTTGAAGACACGCTGGGTGTTGATCCTTTGACAATGCCGGTGGCGGACCTGAAGAAGATCTCTCAATTGCATCTTGATGTCGACTCGCATGAGGGCAGTAGAGACTTTTGGTTGGATCTGCTCTTCTCGCACGTTATCCAGCCAACACTGGTTGATCAGCTATGGTTTGTGCATGACTATCCTGCGAGCCAAGCAGCGCTTGCTAAAGTCACCGCGAACCATTCTGGCGTCGCAGTTGCTCGACGTTTTGAAGTTTTTTGCGAGGGGGTAGAGCTTGGGAATGGGTATTGGGAATTAACCGACTCATCGGAGCAGCGACGTCGATTTGAAAAGGATAATGCTCAACGTATTACTCAGGGCTTAGACGCCGTTAATTACGACGAGAGTTTGTTGGCGGCGTTGGAATATGGTTTGCCGGAGTGTGCGGGTATCGCTATAGGGGTTGACCGGCTGCTGATGGTATTGCACGGCTGTGATGACATTGCTGACGTATTAACTTTTCCTTTTGAAATAGCGTAACTGCAAAAAGCAGGCATAAAAAAGGGTGGCTTTGGAGCCACCCTTTTGATCTTACAGCGCCTTAATTAGATTAGGGGCAGCTTGCGTAATCGTAATCAGATACTTCGTAGCTGCTACCGTAGCTCTCGTTACCGCAAAGGAATTGGTTATATCGAGTGTCGCCATCAATATAACGCTTCATCCATGCAATACCTGGCTTACCAAGAAGAGACTCGTTGTAGCCAGAGTTTGCACAGTAGTGGCTGCCGTTGTTCACTTCAATCTTCATCTTAGGACCGGATGCGTCACGGTAGAAATCATCAACATGGCTGCTGGTGGGTGCAATAGCGTCGTTTTCGCACGCAATCATGAACGCAGGTGTATCCATTGATCCGTAGCTACCGCTATACCATGGCGCTTGTGGGATGATTGCGCGAACGCGTGCGCGGTCAGTTGCCAGCTTCAAGGAGCCGCCGCCGCCCATAGACCAACCGATTGCGCCTAGGCGATCTGGATCAACCAAGCTGCCGACTGTGCTGTCGTCAATGATGTGGTCAAGTGCCGCACTTAATTGATCTGCACGGCTATTGGGTTGATCGTAGATAGAGTTGGTGTTGATGGTAATCACTACAAAACCCCACGATGCTAGGCGAGGCCCCCACCATTCAATAGAGCTTTCGTACGACACGTAACCAGGAACAACCGCAATACCACCCATGCGACCGCAGTTCGAGTTTGTTGGATAGTGAATAGTGCCTCCACCAAAACCGCTAGCAGAAAAGCTGCTGACATTTTTAGTCGCGACTGAAAAAGGACCGCTGGAGCCGGTTCGAGACAATGCGCTAGATGAGGGATCGGGGCCGCAAGGGTTGTTGCCAACCGGAGGGACAGAGCCGCCGCCACCACTACCGCCGCCTGACGCGTAGAGTGTAGAGCTTAACAATAGTGCACCAGCACTAACTACTAACTTGCTAAAGATGGATTTTTTCATGAGACCAACCTTGTTTTAATTATTTAATTTTTGTTAGTTTAGATATGGCGTTTCGTCACTTGCTGTAGTTGTTTCGCGACACATTCGGATTTTAATCTTCGCCTGAACTTAGGCAGTCGATTTTTGTTGTTATGAGTGTGCCGTATTTGTGATGAGAGCCTGAGTGAGAAATTATCAGGCGGGAAAAAAAGCATCTTTCACAAATTGGCACTCTTTATATGCGATGATTTTTCGGGGAGGGTGAGATACTAAATCGTCTTTCACGAATTGGCACTTTTAGTGTTGGGGATGCGAAATAATGCATACTCTTAGAATTAAAATTAGCTAATTTCTAGAGGGGCTATCCGAAAAGTCATATCAAATAATCCCTATAAAATTGACTTTTTTGTGGACGCAAACCATTGGTATGAATGAGTTATAGATTAAGCGCCGAAGGGAGAATTCCTGTTGCCAGGATCCCCCAGCGACGCCCGTCAATTCTGATAGGCGCAAAGAGAGTAATAACAATTAGGCCGTTCGTAACAAAACTTCCCATGCTGATTTCACCGCAGTTATCGACGTTCTTCTTCTCTTGTTCATTGGAGACCGAGAAGTATTTGTAGCGGCTGTGAATAGAATCGTAGGCCATGTCACCTGTTTCAGGTTCGTTACTGCCACTTTTATTAATGGCTACGTAGTAGTGATCATCGCTGGGCGCCCAATAAATAATGCCTTGTTGTCTTGAATTTGTATGCCACTCATCAATAAGCGGCTGAAGCTTTTTACGGAAGGCGTCACCATAGCTAATGTCATATTTTCCCATGTTAGAATTGGAATCTTTCACGTAGTTTCGGTCCCAAATGTCGATCCCTTCATGCAGCAACTCCTTAATTTTTTCTTGCAAAATATCTCGGCGTTGTAACAACAGTTGAGCTAGGTCTTCTGTGATACCTTGCTGTGTTCGAATCTTGACTAATTGTTGAAGCGCAATGTTGGTTGTGTCTCGCATAACGTCAGTGCGCAAAAATATGTCGTCCATGTTGTTTCGGATTTGTTCGCCTAGGTTGCGAATTTCTCTAGCGCGTTCTAACCCTTCTGCATTGGTATGGGATAATTCTTCTACCGTAGAGCTCACTAATAATAAATCGTGATTGGTTTGTTCGAACTGAGTCATCATTTCCTCAAACTCTTGAGCCGTTGAGGAAATAGCCTGTTTGGCGTCTTCGGTGCTGATGGAAGCAGACTCAATACTCTCCGATGTGTTTGTAACCGCTCCACTCATCTCTTCCACTAGGTCGTTGATTTGGTCAGCCGCGTTTCCGACCTTTCCTGCCAGTGAGCGAACTTCATCGGCGACGACCGCGAATCCTCGTCCGTGTTCTCCAGCGCGAGCCGCTTCGATGGCTGCATTAAGCGCGAGCATGTTGGTTTGGGCTGCGAAATTTTGAACGGTATTGAGGATCGTGCGAATGCTCTCGGAGCTGTTGACCAAGCGTGATACGGTTTCATGGAATTCACTCATCACGTGTGACGAGGTTGATACATGAGTAAGAGCTTTTTGCATCTCACTGAGATTTTGTTGGGCGGCTTCTAGATTTAAGTTATTTGCTTCTGTAATTGTGCTAGTTCGCCTTGACAGTTCAACTAGCGCATTATTAGTTTCATCATTGGATTGAAAAATTGCATCAGATAGTACCGCTTGCTTGCCGGCATTTCTTTGCGACTTTGTACCTAGCTCTCGAGCATCTGCTGATGCCACTGCTATTTTTATACTGTTTTTTAAAAGCAGGGCAATTAACGAATCTATTCGGCCAAAGAATGAATTTACGCTAGGAATTAGACCGCTTGTACTGGTAGTGGGCAACCGAAGCTGCAAATCAGTGTGCTCTGGATTGGTGGCGGTATCGAGTAAACGTTGAGCGTGACTAGATATAGTCGCGTTTGACTTGAATAGTGTGGCACAGATTGACATCAGTCCAACAACTAACGTAATAACGGCTATGGCTTTCCAGGCGATGTCCGCTGTAGCAAACAATGCAATTGACAGTGACATTAAGCAGAGAGCGGTGAGGCCAGGAATGATCATGCTAGTGTTCAAGCGCGCTAATCTGTGGCTGGCTTCTATATGAGATTCGGACCCGTTGTCTTTCACTAAGCACCTTCGTTAGGCGTTTTTGTCGCTATGCTGTGGCTAGGCCTAAAGCGGCAGGTAGTACGCCAAGTGAAAATATTCCCCACCGTTTCCCTTGAACTACAATCGGCACGAATATCGTAATCACAATCATTCCCCCGGGAATTACCAGGGACCCCATGCTGATTTCACCGCAGTCCGCTGCATTTCTTTTTTCTTGCTCGTTCGTAATAGAGAAAAACATATAACGACTGTGTGCAGCATCATATTGAATATCGCCTGTTTCCGGTTGTGATACTTCACTACGGTTTATGCAGACGTAAGTTTGATCATCGCTGGGTAGCCAATAAAGCGCCCCTTTGTTGTTTTCCGGTGTGTGCCACTCATCGAGGATATGCTGAAGTTTTCTGGCTAAAGGCTCGCGGTAACTAACATCATATTTGTCCATATTGGAGCCTTCGACTTTTCGATAATTCCTGTCGAATATGTCAACCCCTTCATTTAATAGTTCGTTAAGCACAGTGACAACCACTTCGCGACGTTCGAATAAGACTTGAACGAGAGGCTCAATAACACCGTCGCGGGTTCTGAACTTTGCGAGTTGTTGTAGTGCGATATTGGTGGTGTCTCGCATCACATCGGTTTGAACAAATATTTCTCCCATATTGCTGCGGATGTCATCGCCCAGGTCACGGATTTCTCGGGCACGCTGAAGCCCTTCAGCATTAGTGAGTGAAAGCTCTTCAATAGTCGAGCTCACCAATAGGAGGTCCTGGTTGGTATGCTCGAATTTATCCATCATTTGTTCAAATTCGCTGACAGTTAATGTAATTGCTTGATTTGCATCCTCCGTACTCGAAGCTGCCGATTGAGTACTCTCGGCAGTTTTTGTAACCGCGCCGCTCATTTCCTCCACCAGTTCATTTATTTGATCAGCAGCGTGTCCCACCTTTCCCGCGAGCCCACGAACTTCATCGGCAACAACCGCAAACCCTCGGCCGTGCTCCCCGGCGCGAGCCGCTTCGATAGCGGCGTTAAGTGCGAGCATGTTGGTCTGGGCCGCGAAACCCTGAACAGTGTCGAGAATCGTGCGGATACTGTCGGAGGTGGTAACTAGTCGCGAAACTGTGCTGTTAAAATCACCCATCACTTGAGATGAGGCTTGAACGTGCGTAAGCGCACGTTCCATTTCTTGCAAGCTGTGTTTAGCTGCATCAAGGTTTATGTTGTTCGCTTCTGTAATACCGCTTGTGCGCTTTGATAGTTCTTGGAGCGCGACATTTGTTTCATCGTTCGCCTGGAAAATAACATCCGATAGCTCCGCCTGCCGTGCAGCATTTTTTTGCGACTTGTCGCCTAACTCACGCGCTTCCGCTGAAGCGGTTGCAATTCTGAGGCTATTGTTGAGCAGTAATGCGAGTAATCCGTCGACGCGACCAATCAATTGATTTACCCGGCCGACAACTTGTCCGGAGTCGCTTCTAGTTTCTGGGAGGCGGGATCTTAGGTCAGAGTGATTGGGGTTGGACGCAGCTTGCAGGATGGCTACCGATGCCCCGTGGTTGGCGACCCTCGATGACGTTGAGCGCCCGATGATGAGAGCGGCTATACCAATTATCCCAATGGGAAAAGCCGCTGTGTGCCAAAAGCCATCGGTGTGAATAAATAAGCCAATGCTGGCGATTATCAGGCATAGGGCCGTCACGCCGGTACCTATAGTCTCCCGAAGCGCATAGGGTGAGGCTGGGGGACTCTCGGTATTGTCGCAAGTGTCGTTGTTTAATGTTTGATCGTTAGTCATGTGTAGTGAGCAGAACGCTGGCGGTTGGCCGCCTAACTCATTGAAATTATGAGATAAAGTTGATCGATTGCGATGGCCTTAATCTCTTTAGCGTACGTATATGTAAAGTGTAGTCGAATAAATAGATGGAAAAAGAAGAAATTTGCGCCACCGAGCAGTGGGGAAAATGGGTGGCGCTGGGGTTGAAGCCCCTGTTGGCGAGCTATTGCAGTGGAAGTGCTGTGCTCGACGCGGCGGGGTTAATGAAGCGTTCGAGGGTTAGTTCATCAGCCACGGCTTTTAAAATATTATCTCTGCGTAATACTTCAGATGGACTCATCCCGAGCAGCTTTCGAAAAACGGTTGTGTAGTGGGATTGGCTAGAGAATCCGGCAAGTAGTGCGCTATCAAGAAGTGAATATCCAGTAGCGTAAGCGACGGAGCAAATATACAGGCGGTGCCACATACGGTAGCGTCGAATGGGGACGCCAATTTCCTTTTTAAATAATTTGCATAGTCTAGATTCTGATAAATGAACGGCGCGTGCTAGTTGCTCCAGTGTCAGATTTTGATTGGCCTTTCTCTTCAGCAATTCAACAGCTCTAACAATACGAGAGTCAACGGGCGAGTGGCTCTGAATTTGTCCGCCGCCGGCTCTAACAATTTTATTCAGTGTTGTTCGCGCTTGTTGACTATTGAGTTCGCCCGACGTGATTTTTTTAAGGCTAGAAATAATGGCATTTTCGTCACAGTGATAAGCGAAAACACGGGAAGAAATCGGCTTCATAAACTTACAAAGTAAATCAGCATCGCGGCGAAATGGGTCGAGGTAAATAATTGCCAACGAGTAATTGTCTTGCAAGTTGGTTTTACTAAAGTCGAGTGAATGTCCTGCTTTGATAAGCAGCAAGCGAGATGAATGACACCGGTTCGCCACATCGGCTAAATGCGTGTGTCCGTCAAAATAAGCAACAAGCATATCGGCGGAGGTTGTAAGTCCACTCGGCGACAACCGCTTGTTGGTGTAGTAAAGAGTCCGGTCATCCCACAAGTAGAGGACATCCTCTGAGCTTGTGCGAGGAGTTTTCGTGTAAGAGTGATAGTTCATTTATGCGTGAGTCTATATTGTTATATTTTTAATGAAGCATGAGAGGTGCCGGTATCTTACTCTTGGAGGTGGCCTGTGCAACGGAGACAAGTACGTGTGGCGACTAGTTTTTGGAGGGGGAAAAGGCGTCGTAGCTAAGTCAAAAGTGGGTTGGAGTGACAGTAGCCTCAGTTTTGTCGCGCTATATGGTTTTTGTGTTACCGAATCACACACAGTAAAGATGTTTTTACTATTTAGAATTATTTAGATGGGTTTTTTTGATTTAAAAAATTTATATGGAGGGGGGAGCACTAGACACCAAAAGAAAAAGTATCTGGAGCCTTCTGTAATTTTGCGCAGAGTAAAGCCGAGAAATGGTCAGTCATAAACGACAATATATAGGAATTTTGGCCGTTTCTCCTGTTAGCGCTTTGTGAAGTGGTTCAATATTTCAATGTGCGGTGTGTGTGGAGTCTGGTCTAGGGGTTGGCATTGAATAAGCCGGTACCCGGCATCAATCAGTATTTTGGCGTCACGGCTAAATGTCGCAAGATTGCAAGAGATATAAAAAATATCAGAGTAGCGCTGCTTTTTGTTGATTAGTCCCGCGGTATTTTTAAGTCCATCACGAGGGGGATCTACGACCAAAACATCGAATGGACCAAATTGTCGATGTAGAGAGGAAATCGAACTTTCATCGTACAAGTCTCTCGCGATAGCGGTTACACCTGGAAGGTTCTTTTCTTCTAATAGCTGAATGGCCGGGCCCTTCGCGTCGACAGCCGTGATGTGAATGTTTCCGGATTCTAGAAGGGTTTCAGTGAAGTTACCCGCCCCGCTGAATAGTTCCAAAACATTGAGGGGGGCGCTCTTTTTTAGTTGCACAGCAGCAACTTTGTCATGTAGCCATTGTTTCATGGCGATGTTTTGTTCGTGGTTTGCCTGTTGAAATAAACGAGGTTCATCAATGGTAATGTCGTTGATGGAAACGTCTTCATCAATGTGCAGTGCCCGCCAAGGTTGTTTACCTTTAGGACGCCATGCCGAATTGGGTAATGCTTCCTGAAGGCCTGACAATAACGTTTGATTCTTCTCACTCAGTACGGGGCAGGTAGTGATTGGCGCTAGAGTGTTACTCTCGTTACTGGCAAAGCCTATTTCCTCGCCGTTTGTTTTTAGTTGGGCTCTGCGACGGTAGCCTAAGGTGTTGGGCGATGGCCAAATGGGTTCTGGCTGAATGTCACAAATCCTCGACAGCTCTTTCTCTACTCGTTGTTGCTTTACGGAGAGTTGTTGTTCGTAGCGGATAAATTGCCACGGACAGCCGCCACAGCAATGGGTGGTTGCGGATGTTGTGTTGAAGCCGTGATGTTGGCATGGAGGAGTGATGCGATCTGGGTGTGCAGTGGTGATAGATTGATACACACCCTCAACAATATTTTTCTTTTTAGCCGTGATTTTTACGTTCGCTTCTTCATCGATCCATAGACCAGGGACAAAAACTGTTTGTCCGCTAGGGTGCGACAAAACGGCGCGGCCATCGCTGGCGATGTCTCGGACAGTCGCCGTAAAACACTCATTAATGAGTGAAGCCTGTTGTGCAGAGGATCGATGACGTCCGCGACGGATGCTTGATCCGCCGGGTTTGATAAATCGGGGGCTGGATTTGCGGCGTGACACGAATAAACCTTATAGGTAAAGAGGGGGACTGATTTGGCTGTAGCTTGCTAAGGTGTTGAATCCATATCGCAATTTAGTTGGTGGTTCATGTCGAGGGCCGGGCTCGATGAATTGGGCCGACCAACAACGATCGCCGGCACTCCAGCAACTGTTGTGTGCGGTTCAACATTTTTCAACACAACGCTGCCGGCACCAATTTTGGCGCCTTCGCCGATTTCAATGTTGCCGAGCACTTTTGCGCCGGCGCTAATTAATACACCACGCCGAACTTTAGGGTGTCGGTCGCCGCACTCCTTACCTGTTCCACCCAGTGTTACTGATTGCATAAGCGATACATTGTCTTCAACTACAGCGGTTTCGCCGATGACAATACCAGTAGCGTGATCCAGCATGATACCGCAACCAATGCTGGCTGCCGGGTGAATATCCACGCCGAAAACGACGGAAATTTGGTTTTGTAAAAATAAGGCGAGAGATTTGCGACTGTTTTGCCACAGCCAATGTGCAACTCGGTACGCTTGTAGCGCATGAAACCCTTTGTAAAATAAAAAAGGTACGCTCAGTCCGGTCACGGTTGGGTCGCGCGTCTTCATGGCTATTAAATCTGCGCGCACGGCCTCACCAATACTTCGGTCAGCCTCCAACGCTTCTTGGATCACTTCGCGAATTAACATTGCCGAGACGGTCGGGCTATCTAGCTTATTGGCCAAGTGGAAGCTAAGTGCTGTTTCTAAGGTCTTATGATTAAGAATAGTCGCATGGATGAAGCTCGCTAAGATCGGTTCTCGATCTGCCTGGCAGCGCGTTTCAGACAAGATTGTTTGCCAAACAATATCGCCTTCGGTTGTCGCTGCTCGAGATGGAATGCTCATCGCTCGTTTCCTTGTCAGGGTATGTCGTTTAGATACGATTGCTTATGCCGAATGGTAACAGGGGTGGCAAGTCTTGCATAAGTTAGAAAAACTATAGAGTTGCTGAATTTTGTTAAAAGGCCGCGTCGTAGCACGTTCGCTAATAATTAAAATTGCCTGTGTTTAGCGCAAGTGCTGGCTCATTCATGGCGGCCATCTGTTCTCGTAATTCTAGAATATGCTGAGACCAATAGCGTTGCGTATTAAACCACGGGAAGTTGTGAGGGAAGGCTGGGTCGCTCCAGCGGCGCGCCAGCCAAGCCGCATAATACATAAGACGTAAGCTGCGTAAGCTTTCAACCAGGTTGAGTTCGATAGGGTCAAAATCGTAAAACTGGTAGTAGCCATCCAGTATTTTATTAATTTGTATTATTTGCTGCTCTCGCTCGCCAGACAAGAGCATCCAAAAATCCTGTACTGCAGGACCATTTCGCGCATCATCGAAATCCACAAAGTGAGGGCGCTCGTCTCGCCATAGTACGTTCCCAATGTGGCAATCTCCGTGCAAGCGCAACGGCTGGTAACTGACTTTAGCAAATTGTTCTTGAATGGCATCGAGTAAATGGCGGGTGAGACTAGTGTAGCTTTCTCGAAGCTCATCGGGGATAAATCCAGGGGTGCTGAGTAAGAAGGCGACGCTGTCTTCTCCAAAACTTCGGACATCGATACTGGGCCGGTGCTTGAATCGAGTCTTTGCTCCTGCGGCATGAATTCGGCCCAGGTATCGGCCGATCACCACGAGGTTGTCCAGATTATCAATCTCCGGTGCCTGGCCTCCCTGGCGGGGGAATAACGCGAAGCGAAAACCCTGCGATTCGAATAGGGTTTCACCTGCTTTGTTGGTCAAAGGGGCGACGACAGGGATCTCTAGCTCCGCGAGATCTTGAATGAATTGATGCTCTTCTAAAATTTGCTCATTGCTCCAGCGCTCGGGTCGATAAAACTTGGCAATGATCGGTTGTTCGCCTTCAATACCGATTTGGTATACCCGGTTTTCGTAACTGTTCAGACCGAGTATGCGCGCGTCGCTAACAAACCCTTGGCTTTCAACCGCATCGAGAATCGCTTCGGGTGTCAGAGCCGAGTATGGGTGTGGTTTGCTCTGGACGTCGTTGGTGCTCATGGTGTCGTTACATCTCGGTATGTGGGGCCAGTAGCGCGGCATTATCCTCCTCTCGTGCTGCCATAGCTAGAGTTGCTTATTTGGACGGTGCTGGAGTTCTGGCAATACTCCAAATGTCGACGCGTGACGCGCCGGCTTTTTTTAACAGTGTGGCAATGGTGCTCGCCGTGGTTGCGGTGGTGACGACGTCATCGACCACCGCTATATGAAGGCCTTCAAAGGCTCCCTTAATGTTAAATGCCTGACGCAGGTTGCGTAATCGCTCACGTCGATCTAAGCCTTGTTGTTTGGTTGTATGCTTTTGACGGGAGATCCCCGCCATGGTTTTGATATTGAGTTGGTGGCTCAATTGGTCAGCAAGAAATTGTGCTTGGTTAAACCCTCGCTGCCAGTGGCGGCGCCAATGGAGAGGGACCGCCACTATAGTGTCTGGCATGTCGGCATGGTTGGACAGGTATTCCCCTAATATGTTGGTCAGTAGGGTCCCTGACGTGAGGTCATCAAAAAACTTAAATTGATTGATCAGGTGGTCGACGGGGTGCGCATAGCGGCACGCGCTGTAGCAGCGATCAAACGCTGGTGGGGTTGCCAAGCAGTTCCCGCAGAGCTTGACTGAAGGTGGTTGTGTGGCGCTGGTGAAAGGAAGTGCGCAGCGCACGCAGCAGTGGGTTTGCCAAGGGAGGTCGCTCCAGCACCCGTCGCAGCACCTAGTTCGGGAGGGCGCTCTGCAAACAATGCACTGCTGCGGCAGTAGGTGTCGCACAATGGGGTTTGCTATGCGTTTTACAAACGACATCATCCTTGAATACCGTTAACTTGTGGCTTGTTTTTAAGGGGTATCCGGAATTTCTGGTTGATAAAATGCCAAAGATGTAAAGAAGAAAATCTTTCTCAGCGGATTATCTGATTGATCCTCTTCAGCCTACTCTACTGCCAATTTTCTGTTTCCACCTTCGCCTGAGTCTTCATAGCGATGCTGACTAGGGAGGACAGCGAGAGCTGGGCAAGCGTCAAAGCGGTTCTGGTTCATGCGCAATCCGGACACCTGCACAACATTCCTCTAGTAAGAAACCGATCAAATTCTCTAGGTGCCCATACTCGGGTATACAGACAATCGTGCGGCTATGTTTCTCCTGCCGGATCAGCCCTACCTTGGCCATGCGCGCAAGGTGATGTGATAGCGTCGAAGCAGGAATACCCAGCCCCTTCTGGATATCTCCGACCGAAGCCCCATCATGGCCAGCTTTGACCAGAAAGCGGAACACGGACAGTCGGTGACTATTCCCTAGCTCAGCTAAGCTGGCTGCAACCTTTTCGTGATCCATAGCACGCCCCAATAATTCGATGTTTCTAGAATTATAGTTGACAGGTCGGATAAACGCAAGTAGGCTGCGTACATCATTTCGACAAAACTAGAAATATAGGAGTAATATTGAATGTCACCTCAACTCCAAGACGCTCTAGGCATGTTCGCCTTTCTCGCTATCGAGCTATCGGTTTTATTCATTGGCATTAGCTTGCTGGTCGGAGTTCTTCAACGTCACATCCCACCATCCAAGGTGGAAGCGTTACTGACTTCCAGTGGGAAGCGAGGCTATTTTCTTGCTGCTGGTTTAGGAGCTATAACGCCCTTCTGTAGTTGCTCGACTATCCCCATGTTGAAAGGGTTGATTCGGGCACGGGCCGGTTTTGGGCCGATGATGGTGTTTCTTTTCTCATCTCCGTTGCTGAATCCTATCGTCGTCGGCCTGCTGGTTGCCACGTTTGGATGGACACTTACTGCTATCTATGTGCTCGCCGCTTTGGTGGTCGCGGTAGGTGCCGGATGGCTGCTTCACACGCTTGGCTTCGAGCGTTATGTGCGCCGGACGGCGACACAAGAGAGCAGTGGATGTAGTTCATCAGCAAGCCCGTGCAGTGCTACATCGACCGCATCGAGTTGCGGCACCAACAGCTGCGACACCACTCCGAAGACGGCTTCTTGCGGGGCTGATAGGAAGACAACAGTCTCTACGTCTAGCGAATGCTGTGACAGTCAACCCACTGTCACGGTTAAGAAAGAAGGGAAGTACAGTGGTGTGTGGCGGGAAGCTTGGTCGGACTTTATCGATGTGTTGCCTTACCTGCTCATCGGTATTGCGATTGGCAGCGTGGTCTATGGTTTCATGCCCACTGACTTATTGGAGCAGTATGCAGGCCCAGATAATCCCTTTGCCATTCCAGTTGCCGCTGTCATCGGCGTGCCGTTGTATATTCGCGCTGAAGCCGTCATACCTCTGGCAGCGGCTCTGATGGCCAAAGGCGTGGGTGCCGGGACGGTGCTAGCGTTGATCATCGGCAGTGCCGGAGCCAGCCTGACTGAGCTCATTCTGTTGCGCTCTTTGTTCACGCTGAAGCTTTTAGCGGCGTTTTTAGCAGTCATTTTTGCTATGGCGATGATTGCCGGTTACGCCACCTACCTGTTTTTCTGATCAAGGCGGGAGATGATTAATTCGTTAAGCCTTCCTGGGTACCAGTTGGTGGATTCTGATGAGCAGAATGAAGACATACATTTTCGGCTTGAAGCACCTACACCAGTAGCCTGCGAGGGGTGCGGCGTGCAGGGTGAGTTCGTACGGTTCGGCAAGCGTGACGTTCCCTATCGTGATCTGCCCATCCACGGCAAGCGGGTCACTCTCTGGGTGGTCCGCCGCCGATACACCTGCCGGGCCTGCAAGACAACATTCAGGCCCCAGCTACCAGAGATGGTGGACGGATTCCGTATGACACTGCGGCTGCATGAGTACGTGGAGAAGGAATCCTTCAACCACCCCTACACCTTTGTGGCGGCACAGACCGGCCTGGACGAGAAGACGGTGCGCGACATCTTCAACGCCCGCGCCGAGTTCCTGGGGCGCTGGCACCGCTTCGAGACGCCCCGCATCCTGGGCATTGACGAGCTATACCTGAACAAGCGCTACCGCTGCATTCTGACCAACATTGAGGAGCGAACCCTGCTCGACCTGCTGGCCACCCGCCGCCAGGACGTGGTGACCAACTACCTGATGAAGCTGAAAGACCGGCAGAAGGTCGAGATCGTCAGCATGGACATGTGGAACCCCTACCGGGCAGCGGTCAAGGCTGTGCTGCCCCAGGCCCGTATCGTGGTCGATAAGTTCCATGTGGTGCGCATGGCCAACGATGCCCTAGAGAGAGTGCGCAAGGGCCTCAGAAAGGAGCTGAAACCGTCCCAGAGCCGGACTCTCAAGGGAGACCGGAAAATCCTGCTGAAACGCGCTCACGAAGTCTCAGACCGGGAGCGCCTCATCATGGAGACCTGGACAGGCGCGTTCCCGCAACTGCTGGCCGCCTACGAGCACAAGGAGCGCTTCTACGGCATCTGGGACGCCACCACACG
Organism: Cellvibrionaceae bacterium; assembly: GCA_033852115.1. Taxonomy (GTDB): domain Bacteria; phylum Pseudomonadota; class Gammaproteobacteria; order Pseudomonadales; family Cellvibrionaceae; genus JAWSVE01. Next base: position 770,039 of record JAWSVE010000002.1, read on the forward strand.
GCTCCAGGCAGAAGCCGCCCTGGACGAGTGGATAGCCACCATCCCGAAGGGCCAAAAGGAAGTCTGGAGCGATCTGGTCAGGGCAGTGGGAAACTGGCGCGAAGAGACCATGACCTACTTCGAGACGGACATGCCCGTCACCAACGCTTACACGGAGTCCATCAACCGACTGGCCAAGGACAAGAACCGTGAAGGGCGCGGTTACTCCTTCGAGGTGATGCGGGCACGAATGCTCTACACCACGAAGCACAAGAAGAAGGCACCGACTGCGAAGGTCTCTCCTTTCTACAAGAAAACCATCGGTTACGGACTGCCGGACTTCGCAGAGGAACTCAACTACGGAGTCGATCTATCAACCATCTGATAATGGTATCAGGTTGGTGGGGTAAAGGTGCCCCATCAACCATTAAATCCGTATACCCTTTTTAAGTTGACAGGCGAGCAATCATGTTTACTATTGGCAAGTAGCAATTACGCCATCTATGTGGCCCACCTTCAAAATCACTTTGACCACCAAGAAAGCGAGCTGTTTATGGCACACGCCGCAACAATTTCCCGAGATCAGTCAGCATCATTGCGCCACGACTGGACTCGCCAAGAGATACTGGACTTATTTTCACTGCCTTTCAATGAGTTGCTGTTTCGTGCGCAGTCGGTCCATCGTCAACATTTTGATCCAACGCAGATTCAGGTCAGTACCTTGTGCTCTATCAAAACCGGCGCCTGCCCTGAGGATTGTAAGTACTGCCCTCAAAGCGGCCATTACAATACCGGGCTTGAAAAAGAAAAATTGATGGCGGTGGAGAAGGTGTTGCAAGAAGCCCGTGAAGCCAAGGCCAACGGTGCCAGCCGGTTTTGTATGGGAGCAGCGTGGCGTTCGCCGGTAGAAAAAGATATGTGCATGGTGACCGAGATGGTAGCGGGTGTTAAGGCGCTGGGTCTTGAGACGTGTATGACGTTGGGTATGCTCAATGAAGGCCAAGCTGAGCAACTCGCTGAAGCCGGTCTAGATTACTACAACCATAATCTTGATACGTCACCTGAATTCTACGGAGAAATCATAACTACGCGTACTTACCAAGATCGCCTTGAAACCCTAGCTAATGTTCGTGCTGCAGGTATGAAGGTTTGCTGCGGAGGTATCGTGGGTATGGGCGAAGAGGTCAGCGATCGAGCGGGCCTGCTGCAACAATTATCTGCTATGCACCCTCATCCTGAATCGGTGCCAATCAACCAGCTGGTTAAAGTGAAAGGTGTACCTCTAGAAGAAGCGGACGATATTAGTGGCATGGATTTCGTTCGTACCATAGCGGTTGCTCGTATCCTCATGCCTCAATCCTACGTGCGCTTATCGGCCGGTCGCGAAAACATGAGTGAAGAAACTCAAGCACTGGCGTTTATGGCGGGTGCAAACTCCATCTTCTATGGTGAAAAGCTGCTGACAACTAGTAACCCTTCAGCAAATCGCGATGTGCAATTGTTTAAAAAGCTCGGATTGCGACCTGAGATGGTAGAAACGTCAGTTGATCAAGATAAAGAAGGCAATGCCTTGCTTGATGCTATTCAGGAGTCCGACCCTCGCAAGCCTTTCTACAACGCCGCCGTGTAGGTTCCCAACGGCAGCTCGCAAAAGCTGCCTACTTTTCCAATCTCATTCTATATTCCATCCCGCTTTTGCCTGTGAACTTCTAAGAACCCGTCCAAAGGGGTTAGACGCAGAGCGAAGATATAGGTGTTTTTATAAGTAAAAATTGTCTTATAAAATAGACTGTTACCCCTTTTTTAGACTGAATTTTGTACAGTTTCGCGGTACACTATGTTACAGCGCTAAGTGCAACTCAGGGGCTTTGCCTCCGCTTTGTGCACTGTCGACCCAAGGAGTCCCTATGATTAGCTCAGTGATTAATACCGGTTTGCAAGGGCTGCAGAGTAGCAGTCGTGAGATCGTGAAATCCGCCGACGAGATTGTAAAGGCCGGCACGACGGAGCGCGATAACAGTAATATTTCTGATATTGCCGAGCCAATCGTTAACATGGCGATCGAGCAGCAAGTGTTTGATGCCTCTGCAAAAATTGTCAAGGTAGGCGATGAGATGCTGGGCACCCTCATGGACATTAAGGCCTAGCGGTGTTGCGTCATGAACGGCGTCGGTCCAGTCAACAACTTCGCGAATGCTATCTCACCCTTTAGCCCTGTAGGTAAGCAGGCTGTTGGTGAAGAAAATACGGAATCTAAAACAAGTACCTTCAAACCCGTCTTAGAATCGCCAGAATCCAATAAGTCAGACAACCGCACAGAAAAAGATGATCCCAACAAGCTCATGGATCGCGCCAATCGTCCAATTGAGGAAGAGAAAGGTGAACAAGAGTCGGGTTCTGGTGCCCGTGAAGAAAACAGGGAAGAGGCAGATGCTGACGAAGCAGAGTCTAAAAAGCGGCGACAAGATATTGATGTGCAAAATCAAATTCGCGACCTTGCCGCGCGTGATCGAGAAGTGCGTAATCATGAGCGTGCTCACTCAGCACTAGGCGGCGTATATGCTGGTGCGCCAACCTATACTTATAGGCGTGGTCCTGATGGTGTTAATTACGCGGTGTCTGGGGAGGTGTCCATCAGTAGTGGCAGGATTAGTGAAGATCCGCGAGCTAATATTCAGCAGGCGCAAGCCATTCGGCGTGCCGCGTTGGCTCCCGCAGACCCATCCCCGCAAGACCGTCGTGTAGCTGCTAGCGCTGCGCAAATGGAGGCTGATGCTAGGCAAGCGCTGGTGGAGAAAGCTCAGCAAGAGCGTCTAGCCGATAGCGAACAGCGCATGGAGCGGCAAGATCAACTGCGTGAAGCGCAAGAGCAGAGAGAAGAGAGAGTTTCAGAGCTGGCACAGGAAGCTCAGCAGCGTGAGCAAGTGTTCAGTGCCGTCCGAGCCAGGAATCTCGACCTCAATCAGCGCCTTATTGATATTGGGGTGCAGGTCTCCTCAGCGGATTCGGGTTCGGTGGTGAGCGAGTCGGTCTGATTCGTTCGCTTCGGCAAAGAAATCTCCGTTACCCGTTTTAATTCTTTTGGTAATTAATTACTCTATTCTCTGAGCCTATCTTTATTCGGCAACGTAATGCCCTATTATTGTTGCCATCTTTCATTACCACAGTGTGTTGAATTTCTATCTGTGACCAATTAACCAGTATTGGCCATTGGGTCATCGGTAGTAAATGAGCTATAAATGGTAAAGTTGCCATTTATTTTTTTGTGACTCTTTGTTCCATTTCGTTTCTATTTTATAGTGAGACCAATTCGCGCTTTTCAGTCGCGTTTTTATGAAACCAGAACGAGCCCTTCAATGGGGCCGTGTTTAAATCAGTTGAGGTGGATATGCCAGAATTTAAAGCGCCGTTGCGAGACGTTCGGTTTGCACGTAATGAAGTACTCAAGTTTCATGAATTATGGGCGAAGTTACCCGGGTGTGAAGATGCAACCCCCGATATGATCGATGCGATCCTGGAAGAGTTGGGCAAGTTTAGTGAAAACGAAGTGGCTCCTTGTAACCAAGTGGGTGATCAGCAAGGTTGTCGCTTAGAGGATGGCGAAGTAAAAACGCCAGATGGCTTTAAAGAAGCCTATCAACTATTTATCGAAGCCGGCTGGTCCGGTTTGTCTAGTCCAACTGAGTTTGGTGGTCAGGGCCTACCTGTTTCGTTGGGTATGGTCATGAATGAAATGCTCGGAACGGCTAATTGGTCGTGGTCAATGTACCCGCTATTAAGCCATGGAGCGCGAACTAGTTTGGAGTGTCACGGTAGTGATGAGCTAAAAGGTATTTATTTGCCGAAGCTTACCGAGGGGCGCTGGACAGGCACCATGTGTTTGACTGAGCCGCATTGCGGTACCGATCTTGGTCTATTGCGTACCAAGGCGGAACTACAAGCTGATGGCACTTATTCTGTCACTGGGACGAAGATTTTTATTTCGTCCGGTGATCACGATATGGCGGAGAATATCGTTCATCTAGTCATTGCTCGCACGCCTGATGCGCCAGCTGGAACAAAAGGTATTTCGTTGTTTGTTGTTCCTAAATATGTTCCTGACGCAGATAACAACCCTGGCGAGCGCAATTCACTTTCATGTGGTGCGCTAGAGCATAAGATGGGAATCCACGGTAACGCCACATGCGTCATGAATTTTGATGGCGCAAAAGGCTATTTGGTGGGCGAATTGAACAAGGGTTTGAGTTACATGTTCACAATGATGAACTCGGCTCGACTCGGTGTAGCGTTGCAGGGTTTGGCTCATCTTGAAAACGGCCTGCAGGGCGCAACTCGTTACGCGCTGGATCGGTTGCAATCGCGCTCCTTGAGCGGCGTTAAAAATCCCGACGGCGCGGCAGACCCAATTATCGTTCATCCTGATGTGCGTCGCATGTTGCTGACCGTGAAAGCATTTGCCGAAGGTACGCGCATGCTGGGGCATTACTGTGCGCAGCTGCTGGACGTTCAGCATTATGCTGAAACCGAAGAGGAGCGTAATGAAGCCGATGAGTTGTTGGCGCTGTTGACGCCGATTGCGAAGGGTTTTATCACCGAAGTTGGATTTGAAGGCGCAAACTTGGCCATGCAGGTGTTTGGTGGTCACGGCTACATCGCTGAATGGGGTATGGAGCAAAATGTTCGCGATGCGCGTATCGCGATGATTTACGAGGGAACGAATGGTATCCAGGCTCTGGATTTGTTAGGCCGTAAAATTCTGAGCAATCAGGGACAAACTCTTCAGAAGTTCACCAAGCAGATCCATAAATACTGTAAGGCAAATGCTGAGAATGCAGAGTTGGCTCCCTTCATTGAGCCGCTGAACAAACTCAACCAGGAGTGGGTCGAGGTGACGATGAATGTGGGTGCACGTGCAATGCAAAATATGGACGAATTAGGCGGCGCGTCTTTCGATTATATGATGTACTCAGGCTACATTACTTTGGCTTACTTCTGGGCGAGAGCAGCTGAAGTTGCGCAAGAAAAGCTGAAAGAGGGTGTCGAGACTGAGTTTTATCAGGCGAAGCTTGATACGGCAACTTTCTACTACCGTCGTATTTTACCGCGTACTTTGTCATTGGTTGCGACTATTAAAGATGGTGTCGATTCTTTGATGACGTTGGACCAAGAGCGATTTGCTGATATTTAGTTCCGTGCGCTGAATATCTGTGGTCTGCTCCAAGCCCCTTACTGGCTAGCCGGTAAGGGGCTTTGTCTTTATAATCAGCGGCACTGAAAATAATGTAATTCTTCGCAACGTGGTGAAAGGCAATATGTCGGACAATCGACTTTATCCAGATGATCAGGCTCGAGTAGATGCCTACAATAAGCGCGGATACAACGATATCGAGCGAAAGCCATTTCGTCCGTTATTGCTCCTTTTTGTGCTGTTTTTGGTCGTTTCCGGTCTCGGCGGAGTTGCCTATGCTATAGCTTGGTGGCATGGTGTCATTTAGCGGATAACCAACTCCATAAAAACGGCGAGGCTTGGCATGGACCCAAAGGTAGTACAACACATGGCGCTGCTTATGTCGGTAAATTGTGTGCGCAAAACGGTTCTGGATGACTTTGTCGCCAATGGCAAGTTGAGCGAGCAAGACTTGCAGGTGTTTATCGGTGAATCTACCGATAAGCTCTATACCTTCCTGAATTACCTACTGAATAAATCCGAACAAGATAAACAGCTCTTCTTAGAGATTATGAACACGTCATATCCGCAGGGTTGGCCAGAACCTCAGTTATCTCCGGTGTTTGAGGAGGCGGTTGAGTTGGTGAAAAAACAGCGCGGATTATAACGACTATTCAGTCTTCCCAGCTCCAGCGGAGGGGTTCGCCAAAGTCATCACGAATCAAAACGCGTCGTGGTTGTTTGCGGACTTTTTTCGGCGTGGGGGTGGGCTTTCTCCTGGCATCAATCGCTTTGACTTCATTGACTAATGGCGTGCGGTTTTCTTTAGGTTCGCTGAAAGTCACGGGTGGTATTTGGTAAGCGCCGATCTCTTTTCCGCTAATACCTCTTTCAACGGGCGTGACGTGGCCGCCTCTTTTCAAAAACGCGTCTATTTGTTCTGTCAGCTCTTGGCGTTCCTTCGCTTTTGATTTTGAGGGCTTGATATACGGCATGGCATGCGATCTAAACGATTCACTCAGTGTAGGCCAGGAACTCTCCAGTTTAGCAGTCACTGCTAAGAGGGTTAAAGGGTCGGCTGGCAAAAATAGCAGCCAGCGGGCTAGGAGGTTGAGAAGTTGTCGGTTAATCGACGACAGCTGCTGTTTTCAAAGGGGTTCGACCAAATAGAGATACTCGGTCAATCTGCAAAAACTCATCTAAACTGAGCTAAAGGGCTCTTTTTACCGTGGGTAAGTAGCTAAATCGTTTTAGGAAGATGAGTGGTTACATGAAGCAGATTGATTTGATCAAAATATATAGCAAGAAGCGATGCTTGGTTGTCGATGATCTTTCCGAAATTCGCGGGTCGATTAAGCGGATGCTGAAAGTGTTCGGCGTTGAGGACGTGGACACTGCGGCAAATGGTGAGGAAGCCGTAGAGCTTTGTACCAGCAAAAGCTATGACATAGTGCTGTGTGATTACAATCTTGGTAAGGGTAAGGATGGCCAGCAGATCTTAGAGGAGCTGCGTTTTCGAAAGCTGCTGAAAAACACCAGTCTCTACATCATGATTACGGCAGAATCGTCCCGAGACATGGTGTTGGGTGCTCTGGAGTATCAGCCGGATGATTACGTGACAAAGCCTATTACGCAGTCCTCCTTGAGGACTCGTCTGGATAAAGCCCTTATTCGTCATGAAGCACTGTACGGCATAAAACAGGCGATCGATAAGAAAAACTATAAAAAGGCAGCCGAGTTAAGTGAGGCCGTTGAAAAGACCGAACCGCGCTACGAGATGATGTGTAAGAGTATGCGAGGGGAGCTATATCAGCTGCTTGAAGAGTACGACAAGGCAAGATCATTGTACGACAGTGTCTTAGATGATTCTGATGCAGTATGGGCGAAGCTAGGCTTGGGTAAAACACTAATAGCGTTGCGCGAATTCGGCGACGCTGAAGAGGTCCTTAAAGAAGTGCTGGAAGTGGATAATCGCTACGTCGAGGCCCACGACCTATTGGCCGTTTGCTATAACGAGCAGGCAGACGGCATTCGCGCTCAAGCGGAAATGAAAAAAGCCGTTGAGGTGTCGCCCAAATCTGTGCTCCGTCAGCGTCGTTTGGCTGCCCTGGCCTTAAAAAACCAGGATATTCCAACCAGTCTAAAAGCGAGTCGCAGTACTGTAAAACTCGGTCAGAATTCTTGCTATGAGTCCCCGACAGACTATTTCAATTTGGCGGGCCGCTTGGCAGATACGATTAAGGAAAACGGCAATAGTAACTCGCAAAACTCGAAAGAAGCGTTTGAAATCCTACAGAAGGTCGAGCAACGCTATCCGAGAGATAAGTCTATTTTGCTGCAAAGCGCATCCGTCAAATCGCGTGTTCACTCGGCGCGAAAAGAGTTGGCAGATGCAGAAAAATGGGAAGATACCGCTCGTGAAATCTACTTTGATATTGAAGATGAGGTCGGGGTTGAGGCAAGTCTCGAGTATGCACACACATTAATGAACTCAGGTGACGACGTAGCTGCTCGAAAGATTATGGAGCGTATCGTTAAAGAAGACCCCAATAACGTCGAGCTGGCTGAACAAATTGATTCTCTATCCGACGAGCCTGTTTCTAAACGAGGTAAAAAACAGGTGTCTGAACTCACCAAGCGGGGTATCGCGTGTTATGAGGGCAAGGACTACGAAGAGGCCATTCACATATTTAAGAACGCGGTTGCGCTTTATCCTAAACACGTTGGTCTGAATCTAAACCTTGTTCAGGTCATCCTTGCCGAATGCGAAAGTAACGGAGCCCAGCGCCAATACCGTGCAATCTGTCGCAAGTGTCTAAGTAGTGTCGACGGTTTATCGGAGTCTAGCCCTCAGTTTGAGCGGTTTAATTACTTAAAGCGGCAGGCACAACAGTGTTTCCCGGAGCATGCGGCCTAAACCCTTAAATAAAACCTTTCTAATCAGGGGTTTGTCTTGACCCCTCCTACGCTCCTCCCTATAATGCGCAGCCTCAGTTAGGGGAGAGACTTTCCCAGCTGAGAAACCAGGTGCGATTAGCTGGTCTATATCGCAGAAGGAAGTGCAGCCTTCTAAAAAATGGTATCTCAGGTGCGGGGTGGAGCAGCCTTTTAGTTTGACGGGCTCCCAAAGCGCAAAAGTCGAAGGGTGATACGACCTTCGGTTTTGAGCCCAGCTCGGGCTTTCCAAGAAAACAGTGTCTCAGGTGCGGGGTGGAGCAGCCTGGTAGCTCGTCGGGCTCATAACCCGAAGGTCGTTGGTTCAAATCCAGCCCCCGCTACCAATTTAACAGACGGCTTGAAAGAGCGGTTATCATTGATAGCCATTCTTTCAAGCCGTTTTTCGTTGTATGTTGCCATAGTCAGTATTCCTGCTAAGTCCCCATAGAGATCAACCTGCAAACCATCGTCCTCATCTGCTTTGGGGGTGAGTGTGATCTTCTCGATTAAGCTTCTTAAGTGCTCTCTGGCCTCGCCGCCGCTTCCACTCGCAAAGCTCTCTTTCAGCGCTGCTATCTCTTGGCGGTAGCGATTTGCCATGGTTGGATGGAGCAAAGGGCGCGGCGGCTCGTCATAGCGCTCGATCATCGCTTCCAACTCTTGTTCGCGCGTGCCTATCTTCTCCAGCTCATCTTTCAGCATTGTCGCAGGCATGCCGTCTTTAATCGCCTGTATGATGTTCTGCTTTTCTTTTGCGCATTTGGACAGCTCGGCCTTGTACTGGCTACGCGCCGCGTTCTGGGTGGCGATCAGGCTGTTCATATGTTTGGTGTACTCGGCGCAGAACTCTTTAATCAGCTCATCACGCATGAGATGGATTTCCAGAGCGCCCAGAACAGCGTCCTCAAGGGTTTCGCGCTTTATGCTGCGCTTATTGCTGCATATGCTCTCGCCCTTGTTACGGGCGTTTGAGCAGCCATAGCGCTCGGAGTTGATCTTGGAATACCCACCGCCGCAGTTCCCGCAGGTCAGCAGGCCGGAGAGCAGATATTGCGGACGCTTCTTGGCGTTCAGGCGTGATGGTTTTTTATCCAGTGCCTTTTGCCGCATCTTAACCGCCTGCCATAGACCATCTTCAATAATGCGAAGCTCCGGCACGTCCTGCGTGATCCACGCTTCGGGCGGGTTATAGCGTGAGACACGCTTGCCCGTATTCGGGTCTTTGATGAATTTCTGCCTGTTCCAGACCAAGCGCCCCTGATAGAGGTCATTGTTCAATATCCCAGTCCCGCGCTGGCGATTGCCATTGATGGTGCTTTGTGACCAATTGCCACCAGATGGCGAGGGGATGTTCTCGGCATTGAGCTGCGCAGCAATGGCCTTGGGGGATTTATTGTCATGCGCATATTCTTGGAAAATGCGGCGAATGATCAGACTTTGCGCTTCGTTGATCTTGCGCTCGCCCTTACCTGCCACTTCATAGCCGTAGGAAATACCGCCGCCTGATAAGCCTTTCTCGACCTTACCGCGCAAACCCCTTCGCGTCTTATCCGCTAGGTCTTTGAGGAACAGAGCATTCATCGTGCCTTTTAGCCCGATATGCATGGTGCCGATCTCACCTTCTGTGAGGGTGATGATTCTTACGCCAGCAAATTCGAGTTGTTGGAAGAGCGCGGCAATATCGCTTAAATTCCGCGACAAACGATCCAGCGCCTCACAGAGCACAATATCAAAGGCTCCTGAAAGCGCGCCTTGAATGAGGGACTGGATACCGGGGCGCATCATCGATGCCCCTGATACGGCTGCGTCCGTATAGGTGCCTGTTGTTTGCCAACCTTCTTGAGCGGCGCGTTGTTCGCACAGGCGCGATTGATCTTCAATGCTGGACGCGCTTTGAAGATCACTGCTATAGCGTGCATAAATGCTGATGCGCTGTGTCATCTTACTTATTCCTGTTTTCTAATGGAGTTTATGCTGCGCTTTAAAATCTTCTTCTGCGGCTTGTCTGGCGAGAGCCTTAACAAGGCGGATTACAGCAGCGTTCAACTTCCGATTCTGACTCGCTTTTGCTTGAGTCTTCAAGTCTTCATTTCCTTTTAAAGGAAATGATTTATTCTGATCTTTAGGGCGGTTGCTCATAGGCCGTACCGCCTGATATGAAGATGGGAGAGGATCGCTAGAGAAGCATACCCACCTCGGGCGCATTGGAGGGCAGCAATCCTCCCACATCCATAAAAAAAGGCGCTGGATAGTTTTCTATCCGAGTGCGCCTCTCTATTTATGATTGTATATCCAAAAGTATTAACAAATCGTAAAAAACAGGCTGCAAAGGCGCAGAACTCTGCGCTTTTGTATAGAGGGGGGATCATTTCATCTCCCCCTTTAGGCTGTATTTGACAGGTTTATCAGATGGATAACCATCGTGATAGGGGCTAGGTTTCGCTGTCTCACGAAATTCTTTAATTTCGAAATAACGAACAAAGTTGGCTTTGATCAGCGGCTTTTTTCTGATGTCGATGAACTGTTCTTCCTCTTCGGATATTAATGCCTGATCTGCCGACAACACATTCTCGCCCGTTTCAGAAACGCTCAAGCGCCATGGTGCATCTTTGTTTTGTGGGTCATGGGAATATTGATAAGTTTTTGTTGTGCGCCTGCCGCTGCGTTTGCTTAAGTTCTCAGCTTCTTCTAAATCATTAACGCTTAAATACTGTTTAAACCCGCACTGGCTGGTGATGGCTTTGGAGCGATTTAATCCGTACTTTAAAACCAGTTGCATGAGGCTTTGAAAGATCAGCCAGACGCGCACATTTTTAGCTGTGAGGATGGAAAGCACGGTTTCGAGTTTGGGGAATACCCCGATATTGCCGGCTTCTTCCAAGAGAAACAGAATTGGAAAACCTTTTGGCCTTGCGCCTATTTTTTTAAACAGCGCGACTGCCATAAGTCCGGCGGCGATGCCATATTGCTCTGAGGTGTCTTCTGAAAAAATAATATAAAGCGTGGTTGGCGTTTTTAAAAACTCCTCAAGATCATAATCGCTCTTCATAAGCGATTTACCAAAGTCCGTATGTCTCTCGAATATATCAGTGGCTTCCATGGCATTTTCCAGCATCGGGCCGAAGGTGCGAAAATATTCCGGTTCAATCTGCTTTTCTAATAAGTTGGCGTATTCGCGTAAGATTCCGCCATAGCCAATGCAGGATTTCATAACGGTGAAGATTTCTTTTTTTCGTTCCATGCTCGACCAGATCATTTCTCGCAGACCCGGCAAGTGGCATTTTGATTTTTCAAAGACCGCCAGATAACACATCATGGCAATGAGTAAACGCCGCCCACCTCTGGCAAAGAAGGGCTGCTTATCTTCGGGATTGGCAGGCAGGAGAATATAGGCAAAGTCACTGGCAAGCTCTTTCAGTTTTTTGCCTTGGTTGTTCGTGACATCTTCAATTAAACATTGAAGAGGATTTATTGAAACGCCGCTATCACCATTCACCTTAAACGGATTCCACTTCACGGTTTTATGGTTGTTTGCGCTTCGATAATCTTCTGTGATTTTATAAATCTCTCCCTTGGTGTCTGTTACAAACATACTGCCCTTGAGCCAGTAAAGCGCAGCAGGAATCACAAGCGAAATCGTTTTCCCAACTCTCGTTGTACCCAGTGAGACCATATGGCTCATACCCTCGGCGAAGGGATCAAAAAACAGCAGCGCGCCTTTAAACAGTCCAACCAAAAAACCTTCTCCCTTTATGAGCGTTTGAATAATCGTATCGCTCTCACAGGCAAGGCTTGCTCTTCCAAAAATGCCGCTTGGGGTTCTGGTTTGTGTTTCATGGGAAAGCTGTAAGGCGGTATCTTTACTGGTGATTACTATGCGAAGAAGTGCGGTGATAATCAGAAAGCTACCGCAGCAAACAAAGAGATAGCCGATCCAGTAAAACCCCTGATCACCATTTTTCATGAGCCAAGTGCCCAGATAGATACCGCTAGCGCAAAGGGTAACTTTGCGCAGTGCGGCGAAAAAACTATCAGGGCGTTTATTTTGGCTCATGGCTGCTTGCTCGTAAGATGAAGCGTTTGCATCCCTGAAACCGAGACACCGATGGTGTGAAAGAATATATCCAGATCGGTTTTCACATTGCGCGTCGATACGCTTTCAATATCTGCTAAGCCTTTAAGATATGCAGGGTTATGCGCTCCCGCCCAAAACGTCATGATTTTGCTGTTTGATTGTTTTTTCAAATCCGCCAGATCAAAAAGCGTATAGGGCGAGCCTTGCGTGTTAATCCCATCGGTCAACACAATGACCAGATTAGGCAGAGTGCTTTTGGGGGTGTCTTTTATGGCCAGCCCTTGATGGATTGCTGAAAACAGCGCTGTACCACCGCCAACATGAATGGGACGGTTTAAAACCCACAGGCTTTGCGGACAGGCGGAAAGCTGCGCGGGATCATGCGGCGTAAGACTTTGTACATCCGCACCAAATGTAAAAATTCTACAGCGCGTGAAGTCAGGCAGGTTCGCCATAAAACCCCGCGTGGCTGTGAGCACACTTGGCATGGCCTCAGCCATTGAACCACTACGATCAATTAGGATCGTAACATTCATGCGCATGGATGATGGCGTCAGTGCTGGTGTGTAGCTAAAATCAAGCGGCTGAAAGTTTAAATCGAAAAGCCGAATATCATTTGGCCTTGGCGCAATGACTTCATTCTTCGCGTTATGAAACAACGCCAGCACATCTGATCCGTTTTTACCGCTGATAGAGATATGCGAGACGGGAGCAGAGGCTGCGATAATAACACCAGCATCTTTATCATAAGCAAAGACTTCACTATTGCGTCCGTCTTTTAGTTTTAATTCTTCCCGCCTGATTTCCAGCTCAAAAAGATTATCTCTTGCCGCGCTAAAATCGACGATAAAACTCACCTGTCCAAGTGTAGCGACTTGATCATCACTTGAGGTAATCGAGACAGACTTAAATTCATGAACTTGTGGCTCGATAATTTCGATTGCCTGAGCGTGCGCTGCCAAAACAAAAGGAAGTGCTAATATAAAATGCTTGCTCATTATTCAATCCCCCATAGGCCGACTTTGGTGAGTTCATGCGCACTGGCCGCTTCATCAAAAATGGCAAAGGCGATATTGTTTTGACTGGCTATTCCGGCAAAAACTTGCGTGGCTTCTTGATAGAGGGGCGCTTGATGTGGGTTGACGTTATAAAAGGCTAAGGCTTTAAGAGCTTTGCCCCCGCCAAAGATTTCGGCGAAATTTACTTTGACAGGAATCTGCGGCAGTTTCAGGAGCACATCTTGGCATGGCGCTGGTGCATCAATGAGATTTGAGAAGAAATAAACGTAAAGGCTGGTATAGCCTTGCTGCTCTAGCTGCAACAAGCGGGATCGAACAGCTTTGAATGTGCCGCGTAGATTATTACAGTAGGTCGCATTATTCTGGGTTACATCCAGAATTTCTTGCGCTCGGCTCCCTTTCAAATCGGCAATCGTCCCCACAAATACTGTGCGCGCATAAGAGGTAGATATCACCTCAAACTTCGCGCGCGCAAATTCCCGTTTGGTGCGTAAGTGTTTGATTTGTGCGAGCAGGGGTATTCGCATTGCTGAAAATTTAGCGATATCGGTGACAAGGCCGCTATCGTCATTCACGAGAATGACGGCTGTGTTTTCTCTGTCTGCCCAGCATGGCAAGGCAAGCGTAAGGGTTATAACTACAATGGATGCTCTGAATAGATGTCTCATAATCGTGTCCTCTTGTGTTTACGGCAGGCGCGTGGCGTAGCGTTCATGGATAGCATTCGTTAAGGCAGCAGAGGCCAGCCCCAGCAAGCAGGAGCCAAGAATCAAAGCACCGCTGGCAATAGCCATGGGCAAAACTTCGGGCTGTTCAGAAATGGTGGCTATCGGGCCTTGATCGAGTGATGCCGTAATGCGGCTTCTAAGCGCCAGAACCTCAAGCGCGATGATCAGGCCGTATGCCACGCCAAGCACGCTTGCAATGACAATACGCATGGGCGCATCGGTGAAGTAGGCTTTGGGATCGCTCTGGAATGCTCGATCCAGCGCATGCTTCCAGAGGATCGTCGGTAGGGTGACAGCGAGCAGTCCTAGGCCGAAGTTAATTAATCCGCCCATTGAGATGTCGCCAATTACGTCAGGAACGGGCAGAAAATCGCCGATAAATACATCCACAGCTATCGGGTTAATCGGCATGAAGCTGGCAGCAAACATCACGGCTATAATGATCTTGCCGCCCCAGACGCAGCCCAGCTTTGCCCATGAATCCAGCTCAAGGGCGCGATAGTCAATCGTGTAGCGTATAGGCTGCGGCTGTTCAGAGCCGCCGGACTTGTGCTTCCATTCCATTTGGTCGGGATCAAATGTACTCATTTGTTTTCACTCCTCTAATGTTGAGTTTGGGAATTGGCATTGAAATGTGTGAAAGGAGGGCGGCCTTCTTTCCATGCATCGAGAAGGTCAATGGCACGATCAATAACAACATTAGCCAGCTCTTCACTGTTTCCTTCCTCATCCCCTGATGCCAAGGCATCAACAAGGGTGAAGTCAATCAGCGCGAGGGTCGCTTCGATATTTGGAATACCCCTGCCATACATTGCATTTCTGGCGTCATAGAGGATGTCCCAAGCTTGGTAGTAAGGGGGAAGGTTAGATCGTCTGCTCATTGCACTTCCCCTTTGTTTAGCGGTTTCAACTTGGTTAGAAGGTGTTTGCATCCACTCTGGTAGCAGCGGCGATCTTCGCAATGCCGTAGGTTCGGGCAGGTTTTCAGTGAATGTCGGCGGTTATGTGGGGGTTTATGTATCATTATGGTTGGCTTGTTTGATAAATTAGGCATCCGTAAGTCCTCTTAAATGTGAGTTGGATGCACTGCTCAAATGTTGAACATCTGTGTTTCGACAGTGCTCAAGTATTAAATACCTTGCGGAAACCGTTTTGGGACACAACTCGACACAATTGAAATGGGATGGAATATGAGTGCACATATCGACATGCCAGCAGATATAGCTTTGAGCCTGCTCATACGTTATATGTGGCGCAAGTATGACAACCTTAAATGGGAAGCCCTAGCTAAAGATATTCGCGCAAATGGGCATGAAAATGCATTTTTGCTGGATAACAAAAAATTACGTTTTTGGAAGACTAGAGGGTCTGTTCCTTATGAGAAACCTTTTCTAGCAATTGTTGATTTTATTCAGTCAGAAAAATTTATTGCGATAGTTCCAGAAGCAAAAAAATATTTGCCTGAACGCGAATTTGCTTTGAAAACTGGAAAAACACTGAAAGATTTTTTTAGTTATGGGTTTAACGTATCAGAATCTGAATTTAGCTTTAAATGGTTAGGAGGTATGTGGGAGCCAGCAGTTCATTCTTTGGGAACCCCAGTATTGCCTAAAGATTCGATGTTTAAGTGTGTTCTATTTGTTATGCCTACCGAAGACCCTAATTTTGCATTAGTTCATTTTTATCAATTTCACTGGATGTATGGTCTATCAAAAATTGTTGATTTCTCTAACATTTATTCTGGATATCTATTTTTAAAGGAAGGAGCGAATAACAAAGAAGTTGAGTTTCAAGTATGGAACAGGTTTTCGCGGAAAAACTTCATTAAGGCATTTGATTTTGAAATATTACAAGCTTCGAGAAGGGGGTGGGTATTAAATGAGACATCTGATTTAAGCAATCAATCGTCAGTTAGTATGGCTTATGCAAGGTCAGAAAAAGAAAAATTCTTTAATCAAATAAAATTTACTAATGACGATTTAGAGCTTCGTTTTAGACCATCTGACATTTTTGAGTCAGTAGATATTAATAACAAAAGCACCTACGGATTAAGATATAAGCAAGAATACGAAGATGTTCTGGGTTCAAGTAATTTAGAGGTTAGTGATGATGCAAGGGGCATGGAATCTAGAACTCTATCATCTAATCTTATGTATGCTTTTGACAAGTTATTTCTAAATGTGGTACCAGAGAATGAGTAGTTTAGCATTAAGAAAGAAAGGCTACGACATGCCTCCCGATGTGCCTAATATATTTGAAGCCGCTGCAACGGATGATGTAGATGCATTAGAAATTGCGCTTCAATATTATGATGTAAATGTTAAGGATGAAAACGATATGACCCCTCTGCATCACGCAGCAGGAAAATTTTCATTTAAGGCAGCGGCAAGACTGCTTGAAGAGCCTGATATTGATGTTACATGCGTAGATAAATTTGGACGTGAAGCAGCTATCATGGCTGAGGAAGTGTCATGGATTGGAAATTCAGAGGCGGCTAGAATGCGCGATATGATTTGGTCTGATCCTGAAGAAGAACCAGATCAAGATTTAAGTGATAATGACTTTCGAATGTAAGTAAGTGTATTAGTTTCGGCTAATTCACCGCCTCATATTGAGCCACATTGTTATCCCGCAACGCATAATGACTAGCTCTCTGGAACGCTAAACGCAATTCTCTGTAGCCATTCAAGCTTTGTATCTAAAATATGGCCGCGACCATATTTGGGGCCGGATTTTTTGTGCCCCATCAATTCATCTATGACTTCTTCCGGCGCGCCTGCATCACGGAGACGATCTTTAAATGTGTGCCGCAGAGAGTAAAGAGAGTGTTTATCTGATGGTTTCAGCTCGTTTTCTCGCAGATATTTATTGATGGTGGTAGAGGCTGTATCCGCGTTTTTATATTTATTAAAACCCGAAGGTAGCCTTTGAAACGCATGGAGTGATGCGCCGACCAACGGAATTTTTCTTTCGGATGTGATTGTTTTAAGAGCCTTGTTTTCGCGCGCTCTGATCCAAATATAGGGTATGTCTTCATTGAGGACGATATCTTCTGCCTCAAGCCCGATCAGCTCTGATTCTCTTGCTCCTGTGTCCGCCATGGCAAATACGAGAAGTCTGGCTTCATCGTTTAGGCCGTTTAAACTATCGCTGTTTAAAAATATGTCCTGCACATATTGAGATTCAAAAGGTGGACGTGATTGTTCGATTTGTTTTAGTTTTGTCTTAATAAAAAGAACGTCAAAATCAACATCGATCTCATAATGCATGCCTACAGTGCGTAAGACATCTCTCGACATCGACATGCTTTTATTGGCAGTCTTGGCGACCACATCGCCTTTTTCTATTCGATCCATCCACCATTGTCTGGCTTTTAGAATATCACTGCGGGTAATATCTCCAAGCGGCTTATCGCCTATAGCTTCTATGAGATAGGATATTGCAAGAATTCTTGGGTTTTTCCATTTTCGAACTTGATGTTCGGATTTGTTGACTGTTCGATCCGCACATAAAGGCCAGAATTTGTCGATACATTCACTTAAAACTATTTGGGGGGTATCCGCACCGCCAAGAACAGAAGAGACAACCTCCGGCTTTTCTATGGCTTTTTCGGCAACGTTTATTCGGTTAACTATATCCTCAATCGGAGACTTTGCGATTTCTGCGAGGCTTTTATAGGCAAAGCCATGAGCCTTTGCCAGCTTAACGGTTGCTCGGTATTGCTCTATTGTATCTGTGTTTCCTGCCGCTTTTATAAGGCTGCGCCAATAATCTTCGATATAATCATTATATATGGTCGCTTTTCGTAATGCCTCGGTTCTGTCACTGGTTTGAAGTGATATTTTTATAACCTTACGATTTTCGTAAGGGAGCACATGTTCAGGGATGCGCCTTCTGTAATAGAATATATCGCCTCGTCTCTGAATATATTTTGACATCCTTGTGTCCCGTAATTGTTCTCATTTTGTGTACCACTTTAGATGTAAACAAAATTGAAACATGGTCAAGAAAAAACCATTTTTCCTTTATAACAACATGTTAGCGAATGATTTGTTAAGGAAGTCTTAAGATTAAATGGCGCGCCCTGCAAGATTCAAACTGACAAAGCGCTTTCATTTTATTTATTTAAAACAGTGTGTTAAATGATTTTTATTATTCATGTTTTTAATTTGTGTCCCACCATGTGTCCCAAAGCGGGTATCATTTTTTCATTCTCTTTGATGTGATTTGGCGATGGATATTGCTTTTTTTATGAGTTCGGATTTTTTCTTTGCAGATTGATATTCTTGCTCAAGCCTTTCAAATATAGGTAGGTATATGTCGCCATACTTGCTAATTATTTTTGCAGCTTTGATATATGCATTTTTGAGTTCGGATTCTGTCAGAGGTTTTTTCATCACTTTTTCCCCCGTACAGTGTAATGACGCGGGTCTTTGATCCACTCATGCAAATCTTTCAAATAAAACGCATGATCAAATGGTCTGCGCATGCTTAACGGGGCAGGTTCAGGAAATAGCCCCATTTTCATTCGCCTGAATATTTCATTTCTGGATATGCCGCACAGTCGCACGGCAAGCTTGATAGGAATAAGCGCGTTGCATTTGATCATTAAAGCCGCTGTCACTTCGGCTTCAAATTCCTCTTTGATGCTTCTGGTGTTTTTTAATAAATCCATGAGCGATCCTTTCCATGACAAAAGCCGAAGTGCAATCAGCCTTTCTCTCGTTGTTCGCGCCCATGTTTGAGAAATCTATAAGGTTGTGTGCCGATAAATTATTGCGTCATTACGCTTGAATAGCACCAGTCCTCTCTTTCTAGGATATGCAGCAAAAGGTTAAAAATAGATTAATGACCATCCTATAAGCCTTGCTCTGCCTTGTTTTGGTTTGATGGAAGCGCGCCTGTGTATTTCATTTGCCCTTGTCTTGCACGTCCGAAAAAATCAATTCCCGACCTTTATGTGTGAACGCTATCCGAGGGCGGCCACCAGTCAAATCATCCCCCGATCTTCCGCCGCTACGCTCTGTGCAGATCGGGCGGTTCCCCCTGATTTGACAGGAGTCCTAATGCCCATCGGAGGAATCGCTTTCACAAGGTCGAAAATTCCTTCGGCCTGAAATGAAAGGTCAAAGATCATGAATACACAAAACGAACCCTCAAAAAAGCCAACACACACTGTGCGCAAGAAATTTTGGAATGGCAAACGCACCGATTTTGAAACACTTGGCGTGGCATGGGAAAGAGGCGATGGCGGTTTTTATATCAAGCTGCACGGTACACAAATTATCGACAGCGGCTTCTACGCTTTCCCAATCAAGGACGATGTGAACAACGAGGAGGGTGGGCAATAAGCCCCCCTTAACTTCAAGGAAAGGATAAATATCATGGACTATGAACAGAAAATCATTACTGAAATAGCAGCTCTCAATGACGAGTTTCGCAACAGTCCGTTCAAACCTGAACTCGGAAAAATTTACTGCACACCGGGGGTAGCAGGATTAACGGATAAGGATAAAGCCGAGGTTTTTAAGTGCTTGAGGGCATACGATAATTTCACCTATGAGAGCGACCCTTACGGCTGGCATGAATTTGGATGTATCGAGATAGAGGGTATCGAGAAAATTTTCTGGAAGATCGATATTTTCGAGGATGAAACACTATCATGCGGCGCTGAGTTCCCAAATGATCGCAAATATAGTTACCGCGTTCTTACCCTCATGCTGGCCAGTGAATACTAGGCCAGCACAACCTGATAGCTATTAAGAAAGGATAAAGATCATGACAATGATGCAACAAGTGGGTTTTGATACTCTGTTGGCTGAAACCGAAGCAATAAACAAACAGCGCGTTCTAGAGCGAGAGACCGCACATCTTCCTTCAACCATGGAAGACGGTATCCGCTATTACCGACATCTTTTAGCTCAGCATCATGAGGCCATGCTGAGAGCAGACCTCGAAACTATACAGGTGATCAGAGAAGATGCCACCAACTTGGCAAAACGCCTTAACGGTGGCAAGTTTGGTATCTTGGCTCATGAGCATTCGTCAGGGTGCATTCTGGAGCGTGAAACGGCTGCTGCTCCCCTCACAATTCCACTATGGGGACAGATCGGCGATTTCATCATTGATATTGATGGTGTGCGTACACGAATACAAATGGAGGGCATGATTGGAATGAAGGGTATGTGTATGCACTGGCAAGGTTTCTCAATCCGCGCCGTAGATACGCATTTGCCGTTTTTCAGTGATACAGGCTTTCGCAGTTTCACAGGTGTTCATGCAGACATCATAGAGGATTGGACTCCTGATATCTTCGTTACCTACATCGTCAGAGAGTATCGACGCTCAGAGCTGAAAGGTCGCCTCGTTCCCATAGCTGAGCGTTGGCGTTAGCCCTTATCTCATGCCGTTATACAAGGCTGCCCGTTTTCCTACGGGCGGCTTACTTCTTGATCTTAAATTTACTTTTTGTTTTTTGAGCAGCCATAAAAACCTTCATACGCGCATCTTTTGGGTCTACTTCATTTGGAAGTGGCTGCGTTTGTCTTTCCTGCTCCGTGAGCGGTTTATTTTTCGTCTTCTCGTTCATCGTCGTCTTCTTTTTCGTATTCGTCAGGGTTTTCAAGAAATTTTTTCATATCACCAGACGCCAGTCCTTCTGGTTCTTCAAGGTCTTTAGGAACCATGTCTCTAAATCTTCGGGCGGCACGGCGTGCAGCTTCTTGAACTGTAGGCGGCTTTTTCTTGTTTCTGTGCTCTGTAAGGTTTTCGACTTTCTTGCTCATAATCTCATCCTACAACGTCGCATGGAGATAGTCACCAGCGGCAACATAAGTAAGGCCAAATCGCGCATAATAGTCTCGAACCTGAGAGTTTATCGGGTTCATAACGCGCAACTCATTCGCACCCAGCATTTCCGCATACATGCCAATGGCAAAAAGTGAAATCTCGAATACTTTTAGGTCGGATGGTTTGTTTGGGCACGCCTCAATGAAATCCAGCCTCATACGTTGGCCTGTATATGTTGGTCGGCCAAGAGTTAAGCTTGCCAGTTTATTGTTGTGCCAGAGTGCCATTTCAAATCGTTTAGGGTAGCGAAACTTGAACGTTCCGTAGCCTCCTATCCAATCCCAATCGACACGCCGTTTTGGTGATTGCTCCCAATGTTTCGATTGGGACAGGGCTACATTATCAATTAGCCTAGCGTTATTGTTGCGTTCACCTCGGTTGGCAAAGTCTTGATTGACTTGGCCTATGACCGCCTTGCGAATGATCGTATAGCGCTCTTCTGCATCCCTATGCGTGGCTTGCATATGCTCTTATCTCCGATGATAAAAGCCCGTGATTTTACCCTAAATCACACGTTCAATTCCGTGCCTTACTGCGCCAAAACATAAATTTCTTGAGGTAGGATGCGCGCTGTTGGCGCTGCTCTTTTCCTCTCCCGCCGCACCCACCCCTGTTGGGTTCCGTGCCACATTTGACCTCTATGCTAAATCTGAACCTCTGAGCAAGGTTTAACGCACTGCGTTAATGCCCCAATGCGGATTTCTGGCTATGGCCTTCGGCCTTGGGAAATCCGCTTGGTGGCAGGCCGAGCTTTTGCGTGAGGCCGTCTAAATCAAAGATTAAAGTTCTGACGCTTACGGCAGTCCAAAACACCCGTCATCTGAAACATCGAGAGTAGGGATATTGCTCTGCAATATAGTCCCGAATCCGGTTAATCCCGCTATTGGCGCGGCTTTCAGATGACCGCAAGTAGTGTGCGTGTAGTACAAAATCGAAGATTTCTCCCTCCACGCACCAACTTGCAAAGGGCAGTCTGCCCGTTTGATCCCCCGCTGGCGCACGTAAGCCTCGTGCCTCGACAAGTGCTTGTGTGGTGCATATTCGGCATCGAGCCTCTGTGCACCAGAGAACGTTTGGCCGTTCAATCACCACTTATGGGGGCCTCCGAGCTGCCCCTAAGAACCCCATGGGCAAGGGTGAGATTATCGCTCTCCCCTTGCATCCCCATCGACCAGAACTTGGAGATTTGACCTCTCCACCTGGACTGAACCATGCAGCAAAGGTGGGATATTAGCTCCCCCTTATGCAATCCCCTCAACCAAGCCGTTCGCCGTTTGGATACCGTAAACTGATCTCAGTTTAATCATGACCACTGTTTCGCCAGTGGAGGACGACCAAGGACAGCCCTTGGATGCATTCATTACATAAATTTAGCTCGAAGCCATTCTTCCAGCCGTCGCGTTGCAATCACATCATCGCGGTTATAGCCGAGTATTTCGGCCTTTAACTGAGCTTTCATATCTGGATCGTTTTCAGCCAAAAATCGATTGAACTGAACCACCGACCATTGCGAACCTGAGCTGTCATCTTCCCACTGAAAATTGACTAAATCCTTGTGCTTGCAAATGTCCTTCAGGCCATAACCTTGTAATGGCAAAACAAGGCTATCGAGCACAGGCTTTTGCATATCAAATAAGGGGCTTTCTTTACCAAGCAAATACAGCACGGTTTCATTGCTCTCCATGTCATATCGCTTGGCGTAGCTTCGTATCGTTGTGCGTTCGTGCTGCGAATAGTGAGCAATTACCAAATCTGTATAGCGCTCACGGTATTCTGCGATTTTGGCAAGAAACTCCATCCACCCTTGTCTATCCTGCTCGGCTGTATCCGTCCAAACATATTCGAAATCAGCGTTGCTAAAATTAGGCACCAAAAAGCCCCAAAGATACACATGCTTCTCGCCGTTCCCCGTAAGCGGATTATCTTCGATATCAAAATGTACCCAGTGACCATCGGGAAGGCTCACGGGCGCAATTTGATGCACTTCGCCACTGAAATACGATTGTGCCTGCAATATGGCACGCTGCTTCTTTTCATAGCCCTTAAGGTAAGGCACATCGGGCAAGCTTTCAGGTGAGCTTGAGGCCAATTCTGATATCGTATTGATACCGTGCCTTTCCAGCCCATCGGCTGCACGGCCTTGCACACCGTAAAGCAGTGAAACTTCTTCGTTCGCTTCAAAGGCAGGTTTGCAATGGGGGTAATAAGGGCATGCGCGGCATTTGCTATGGCTATAACGAACCAATGGCTCTGTATCACTGGCCAGTAGTTCCCGCATTTCGGTGACAAACTGATTGGTGAGAGGGTTGGTTTCGTCGCCAATTTCAGCGGTATCACCGTCACCCAAGAATACAATGGCAGGCAAATTCGCATTAAGCATTCGGCGATAAAAGCCTAGCTGTACCTGTATTTCCTTTTTATCTTCGCTGAGTGCCAGCTTGGCATCGGCTGGCTGATACTCGCCATTGGTATGGCGGATCAAGAAGTCAGGATAGCCCACAAAATGATTTTCCTTATCAAGCAACTGGGCTTGATAGATAGCATCAACACCCTCGGCCATAAGCCTTTGCGTATCTTCTGGTGAAGTGGCCGTATGCACCGACTTTTCTTTCATTAGCTGGGTTAGTACCGCTTGCTCATGAGCAAGGCCAAGCTCAATGATCAAATCCTCAAAGGCATCCTCTGCTTCTTCAACTTCCAGTTCGGCTTTGTTATCCCGCCATACACGGCGTGCGCACAACGCCCAAGAGCTGGCATCACTTGGCTTGATATAGGCTTGGGTTGGCGCGTTGTTCATCTAAATTCCGTCTAATCGGTTGGCTGCAAACAATTTAGTGCAGAAACTCCAACAATCATAGGTGTTTTTGGTTGTTCCTTCCTCTATTTTCCCATATTCTCCCCTAAGCTATGAGGGCGATACATGCTATGACAGATCAAATATTGACCTTGAAAGAGGTTGCGGCGTACTTAAAACTCGCCGAGAAAACCGCCTATAAGCTGGCAGCAGCAGATAAACTGCCCGGTTTTAAGGTTGGAGGGAGCTGGCGCTTCAAAAAAGAAGATATCGACCAGTGGATTGAAGAACAGAAACGCATGGGCAAAGACTGAAAGGGCGTATTGTGATACCCGACTATCAAACTTTAATGAGGCCCGTTCTCAAATGCTCAGAAAACGGCGAAGTCCGCATTGGCCATGTGGTAGAAACGTTGGCAGATGAGTTTGAACTAACTCAGGAAGAAAGAGAAGAACTGTTACCAAGTGGAAAGCAGGCAACCTTCGCCAATCGGGTTCATTGGGCAAAAACATACCTTGCTAAAGCGGGTCTGGTAGAGCCAACACGCCGAGGTCATTTTGTCATTACCCAAAGGGGTAAAGACGCGCTAATAGCGGCATCCGACACTATCGATAACAACTACCTGAAGCAATTTGACGAGTTTAAAACATTTCAGGGATTATCTAATGACAACAAAAGCGCAATTACTCAAGAACAGGAAACGGCAAAAACTACTCCTGATGAAGAGCTAAGACTTGCCTATAAGAAAATCAACACCGCACTCCAGACGGATATTTTGGGTAAGGTCAGAACCGTCACCCCTGCGTTCTTTGAAGAATTGATTGTCGAATTATTATTGGCAATGGGCTACGGGGGCGCTGTTGAAGATGCTGGTCGCGCCCTTGGAAGAACTGGCGACAACGGTATTGACGGCGTAATTGATCAAGACCCACTCGGGGTTGATCAAATTTACATTCAAGCCAAGCGTTACGCACAAGGCAATAACGTAGGCGCAGGTGATATTCGCGATTTCTTTGGTGCGCTCAACCTTAAAAAAGCGCAAAAAGGTATCTTTATTACAACCTCGGCTTTTAGCGCCTCCGCTGTGCAAACAGCAAATGATCTGGGCAGTAGAATCGTTCTAATAGATGGCGTAGAGCTAGCCAAGCTAATGCTCAGGTATAACATTGGTTGCCGCAATGAAGATGTCTTGTACCTAAAGAAAATAGACGAAGAATTTTTTGAAGAATAAGGGTTTAGGGGCTTTAAGGTGCTATTAGACAACAAAAACAGTGGCTACGTAGGCAGTGAGCTTAAAAAACGCTCATTTGAGGAAAGTAAACTATCCGTGCTTTCTAGCCTTTTTACGCTGTATGGGTTCGCTTCGCTCAAAAAGGAATTGTCCAAACTTCAAGAAACGCGAATATTTATAACCGATTGGCAAAGTGAACTTGGCCTTCAATCCATCATAGGCAACGAACAAGAGCTAAGGCTCATAAATCAACTAGACCAAAAACGGATAGCGGTTGAGTGTGCAAAGTGGCTCAAAGGCAATGTGCATGTGAAGGCCAGCAAGCACCCACAAGCTGGTCAAAACCTATTACACCTTCAATCCACCGACGGCAGTTTTGCGGTACATGGCAGCGCTTCTCTCTCACCCACTGGGCTTGGCGATGTTCGCTCTGACAGCCTCCAAATGAATACTGGCATCTCTGACACTGAAACCACTAAGCAGTTAATGACGTGGTTCGATGGTATATGGGCGGATGAAACAAGTGCTAAAGATATAAAAAACGAGCTGATTGAAAAGCTTGATTTTATCGCCGCCGATCAGCCTGCAAACTTCATCTATTTCCTAACTCTATACAACATTTTCAAAGACTTCCTAGAAGATATTGATGAAGAAAATATCATCAAAAGCAAGACGGGTTTTAAAGACACTATTGTTTGGAACAAACTCTACAAGTTCCAAAAGGATGGCGTGTTAGGCGCAATTGATAAGCTGGAAAAACACAACGGCTGCATCATTGCCGATAGCGTGGGTTTGGGTAAAACCTTCGAAGCGTTAGCGGTTATCAAATACTATGAGCTACGAAATGACCGTGTGCTGGTTTTGTGCCCCAAAAAGCTGAGGGATAACTGGACGGTTTACACAATAAACGACAAGCGCAATCTACTTGCGACTGATCGCTTTAATTACGATGTGCTTAATCATACCGACCTGAGCCGTACCAAGGGTTTGTCGGGTGAGATTAATCTTGAAACACTCAATTGGGGCAACTACGATCTGATCGTTATTGATGAGTCCCACAACTTCAGAAACAACCCCAATAAAGCCGATGGCAAAACCCGATACGAGCGACTGCTAGACGACATCATTCGTTCAGGTGTTAAAACCAAAGTGTTAATGCTCTCTGCCACGCCCGTTAATAACCGCATGAACGACCTGAAAAATCAGGTCGCGTTTATCACTGAAGGGCGAGATGATGCATTTGTAGATTCTGGCATCAAGAATATCGATAGCACTTTGCGGTTGGCACAGAAGCAATTTAATCAATGGGCGAAAGAACCCGCTGAAAGCCGCACTACAGCGACCTTGCTAGACAGCATGAGCTTCGACTATTTCAAACTTCTGGATATCGTCACAATTGCTCGGTCACGTAAACACATTGAAAAATACTATGGCACTGCTGATATCGGTAAATTTCCCAAGCGGTTGCCGCCGAAAAACGTCTATGCGGATATCGACTTATCCGATGAATTCCCACCACTTAAAGAAGTTAACAAGACTATCAGGCGCTTATCCTTGGCTGGATACTCGCCGTTAAAATTTGTTCGCAACGATCTCAAGGCAGAATATGCAAGACGATACGATAAGGCGGTTGGTGATGGTAAAGGCGTTTTCAAACAAGTAGACCGTGAAGAGAGTTTGATTCACCTCATGCGCGTTAACCTTCTAAAACGCATGGAAAGCTCAATTCACTCTTTCACGCTTACGGCAACCAAGCTGGCTAATCAGGTGGAAACCTTACTCGCCAAGATCGACGCCCATGAAAGTGATGAGCTATTTGAATTAAACATCGAAGAAATTGAAGATGTAGAACTCAATGCGCCAGAGTTTGAGCCGTACATGCTGGGCAACAAAACCAAAGTGCTCATTCAAGATATGGACTTAATTCGCTTCAGGCAAGAGCTGGAAGCTGACCGCGTGTTACTCGATAGCATTATCGATGATGCGAAAAAAGTCACTGCCGCACGCGATGCAAAACTTGAACTACTCAAGCAAGAGATTAAGTCAAAGGTTCATGCCCCACTAAACCCCGATAACAAAAAAGTTATTATCTTTACCGCATTTGCCGATACAGCGCAGTATCTATATGCCCATCTTGTCGAATGGGCACAGGAAGAGCTAGGTATTCACAGCGCACTGATAACAGGCGGCGGAACGAATAAAACCACACTGGCGGGTGTTGGCTCTGATTTGAATAACCTTCTTACAGCATTTTCACCAGTATCAAAAGAGCGTAACAAGGTTGCACCCGATGCCGTGGGTGAAATCGATTTACTCATAGCAACCGACTGTATCAGCGAAGGTCAAAACTTACAGGATTGCGACACACTGATTAACTACGATATTCACTGGAACCCCGTGCGTATCATTCAGCGCTTTGGCCGTGTAGATAGGCTTGGCTCTAAAAATACCCAGATTCAGCTAATCAACTTCTGGCCGAACATGGAGCTTGATGAGTATATCAACCTAGAAGCCAGAGTCTCTGGCCGTATGGTATTGCTCGATATATCCGCCACAGGTGAAGAGAACGTAATCGACGAAAACTCGACGGAGATGAACGACCTCGAATATCGCCGTAAGCAATTACAGCAGCTCAAAGATACCGTAGTTGATCTGGAAGACATGGCTGGCGGAGTATCAATTACAGACCTCACGCTGAATGACTTCCGCATGGATTTGTCCGATTACATGAATAAGGATCACCGCAAGAACATGGCGAAGCTGGAGCAAGCGCCATACGGCCTATATTCAGTTGTGCCGCTGGATGAAGATTTAAAGAACGATGGCATTACACAAGGTGTCGTTTTCTGCTTAAAGAATATTCGACAAGGCAAAGAAGCCGTACAAGTTGATGATAACTACCCCTTAGCGCCATATTTCCTCGTCTATGTTTCCGGCAATGCCGTAGTAGAGCTGAATTTCACACAAAGCAAAAAAGTGCTCGACCTGCTAAAACGGCAAGCCTTCATTCACAGTGAAGTTGAAACAAATTGCGTTGAAGTTATAAACAGCAAGACAAAGAGCGGTCGCAATCTTGAGCATTACCAACACTTACTGGCCGTTGCGGTTGATAGCATTGCAGGTAAAAGTGAAGAAAAAGGTGTAGAAAGCCTCTTTTCCAAAGGTGGAACGGTGCTCACTGCCACTAGTAGCCAAGGGATCGAAGACTTTGCTGTTGTTTCCTATCTTATATTGGTGGAAAGCGCTGCGGCTGGTTCTGGTAAAAGGGAGCCATCGCAAGCATGACAAGTAATACCACAACAGCCGCCTTATCCAGCCGCTCTATTAGCTTTGATGAGTTTCTTGAAATTTTAGACGTTCCAAGCTCATGCGAGCTGAACAAGCCTATTTTCAAGAAAATGTTTTCAGAGGCCACCGATGGAAAAAAATCCATTCTGGATGCAGCCGATAAAAAATCACTAAAAGACGATGTTGAAAAAATACGCTGGCTCTACACCCTAAAGCCAAACACAATTAATATAGCGCCCTACAAAGATAGCGAACGTGAATACCCCGAAATAGCTATTTTGCACGTCGAACTATCAAGCGCATTTAACAGCAATAATATATACAAGCGAATAGCGCATTTTATAAATCGCGCTATTCCATACCCACTTGTCATTCTTTTTACCTGTGAAAAAGACGGCTCACAAAGCCTATCGTTAGTGCTGGCCGATAAACGCATTAATCAAGCAGATAAAGAGAAATGGGTTATAGAAGACAGCATACATTCGTATTGGATCAATTTGGCCTCAGTAAACGCAGCGGAGATGAGCTTCTTTGAAAGCCTCAAAATAAATAACCTGCCGTTCACCAATTTCTTTGCCTTTTATCAGGCTTTAATTGAGAGGCTGGTGGCCATCAAATGCGCTGAACACAGTGGTGACTTTTCTCTTGGGAAGACTGGCCAGCTAAATGAAAAAGCGCCCAGCACTGCGCGGTTAGATAGGTTGCGTGAATTGGAAAGGCTGGAATCGCAACGCTCAGAAATATCGAACAAGCTGAAAAAAATAAAACAGATCGGTAAACAGGTTGAGCTGAATACTCAGATTAAAAAGATTAATGATGAGATTGCCAACATCAAAGGCAGTCTTTAGAAAGAATATTGAAGGTTTGAAATGGGAAGAAAAATGAAAAAAGTTGAGTTAGAAGACGGCCAAAGCGCCGATATCGTATCTGAGAATATTTCAAAACTGAAAGAGTTGTTTTCCGATGCCTTTTCAGAGGGTGGTGTGAACTTTGATACCCTTCGTCAGTTACTTGGTGATGCATCTGTTTTGGATGAGGGCGAAGAGAAATACGGCCTTAACTGGCACGGGAAAAAGAAAGCGCGTCAGATTGCGCTAACGCCTTCTACTGGTACTTTACTGCCATGCCCAGATGAGAGTGTGGATTGGGATAATACCCAAAATCTCTTTATTGAAGGGGATAACCTTGAAGTTCTCAAGCTTCTGCAAAAGAGCTACGCCAACAAAATAAAGATGATCTATATCGATCCGCCATATAACACAGGGAAAGAGTTTATTTATCCAGATAAGTTTCAGGAAAATCTAGATACCTATTTAAAGTTCACAGGTCAGGTAGATGATGACGGAGCGAAATTCAGTTCAAATTCTGAAACAACAGGTCGTAAACATACCAACTGGCTTTCCATGATGTACCCTCGTCTTCGGGTTGCTAAGAATCTTCTCAGGCAGGATGGACTCATATTTATTTCTATTGATGAAAACGAGACAGAAAATCTCAAGTTAATATGCAATGAGATATTTGGTGAAGAAAATCTTCTTGGAAGAGTGGTATGGAAAAATGCTACTGATAATAATCCAACGAATATTGCCGTTGAACATGAATATATAATCGCATATTGCAAGGATAAAGGCGCACTAGAGCCAGTTTGGAAGTCTGCAATCTCGGATGTTAAAGATGTCCTCGTCAATAAAGGGAAAGAGTTTGTTGAAGAATACTCTGAACAGGAAGAATTAGAGACCGCATATCAAAGTTGGTATCGAGAGAATAAATCACAACTTTGGCCGTTGGATAGATACAAGTATATAGATCGAGGAGGTGTATATACCGGATCGCAAAGCGTACATAACCCCGGAAAAGAGGGTTATCGATATGACGTTATTCATCCAGAAACTGGGGAGCCTTGCAAGCAGCCTTTAATGGGTTATCGATTCCCAAAGGAAACGATGGATGAGCTTATTAAAAATGGAAAAATTCTTTATGGTGAAGATCACGATAAGATTATTGAATTGAAAGTATATGCGGAAGAATACCAAGAAAAGTTGTCTAGCGTTATAGAGCTGGATGGGAGGCTAGGGTCATATGATGTAAAGCCCTTGTTTTCTGAATATAAAAAGGCTTTTGATAATCCGAAGCCTATTCGTTTGCTTAACTCTTTCATTCCATTTATAGCAAAAAATTCAGATGATATCGTATTGGACTTTTTTGCTGGTTCTAGCAGCACGGCTCACTCTGTGATGGAGTTAAACGCAAAAGATGGTGGGGCTAGGCGTTTCATAATGATTCAGCTTCCTGAGAAATGTTCGGAAAAGTCAGAACCATATAAGAGCGGTGTGAAAACTATAAGCGCATTGAGCGCAGAAAGAATTAGGCGGGCGGCAAAAGCGATCAAAGAAAGTGATCTTGCTCAAGCTAGTGATTGCGGGTTTAAGTTTTTCAAGTTGTCCAGTTCAAATATTCAAACATGGATTCCAGATCGAACAGACCTAGAGGAAAGCTTACTTTCTCATGAAGAACACTTGGTCGAAGGTCGCACAGAGCAAGACGTCCTTTATGAATTGCTGTTAAAGCGCGGCGTTGACTTAGCCGTTCCTATCGAAAGTCGTGAAGTTTCTGGAAAAAATATCTACAGCATCGGCTATGGTGTTCTCTTCGCCTGCTTGGATGAATCGATTACCCGAGAGCAAGTCGAAGATATCGCACAAGCTATTATCGCTTGGTATGGCGAACTTGCGCCAAGCTCGGATACTCATGTCTTCTTCCGTGATAGCGCCTTCCGAGACGATGTTTCAAAAACCAACATGGCCGCCATTTTAGAGCAAAATGGTATTACCCATGTTCGCAGCTTGTAAGGGAGTATAGGCATGAGCAGAAAAATCAGTGGTGCAGAATACCCCTTGGCTAAAATATTTAGCTCGGACTTTGAATACGTTATCCCTTCCTATCAGCGTCCTTACGCTTGGACGGTAGATCAGGCTTCAGAATTATTTGACGATCTCTTCGATTTTTACTCTTCAGAGCCAGATGAAGGATATTTTCTGGGTAGCATTGTGCTTATTAAGCAAGAAGGCCTTCCTTACTCTGAGGTCATCGATGGTCAGCAAAGGCTTACTACGCTAACAATATTGCTGTCTGTACTAGCGTTCAATATGCAGGGAAACCAGCGCGACACGCTTTGCAAATATATTTTAGAGCCGGGTAATGAGTTTGAAGGGCTGGAGCCAAAACCTAGGCTCACTTTACGTGACCGAGATAAAGCATTTTTCCTCAAGTATGTTCAAGAGCTAAAATTTGATGAGCTGTTTGCACTCGATGAAAAAGGTGTTGACAACGAATCCCGCCTGAATATCAAAAACAATGCGCTGTTGTTCAAAAATCGTGTAGCCAAATCATTAAAGGATGATCCTGAGAAGATTAAAGGCTTCGTGGCTTTTTTGCTGCAAAGATGTTTTCTGGTGGCAGTCTCTACCCCAAGCCAGCAATCAGCATTTAGAGTATTCTCGGTAATGAATAGCCGTGGCTTAGACCTTCAGCCTACCGATATTATAAAAGCCGATATCATCGGGAAATTGCAATCCGATAAAGAGCGTGAGAGCTACAATGAGCGCTGGGAAGATATGGAAGTAGAGTTAGGGCGAGGTGGTTTTAACGATCTTTTCACCTATGTCCGAATGATACATGCTAAGGAAAAAGCCAAGCGATCTTTGCTGGATGAGTTTCGTGAGCATGTGCTTAAAGAAAACCCTGAACCCGACAAGCTAATATCTGAAATATTAGAACCTTATGCGAATGCATTAGCGATAGTGCGACAAAGCTCTTACGAGGCGACTTCTCATGCAGAAGAAGTGAATAAATATCTTCGATGGTTAAATAGGATCGATAATTCGGACTGGGTTCCTACAGCGATTAAGTTCTTGTCAGACAAGAAAAATGAACCTGAATATGTTGCTTGGTTCTTTGAGCGTCTGGAGCGCTTGGGTGCTTTTATGCATGTATGTGCGCTGAACATTAATGAACGAATAGAACGTTACAACAAAGTGGTTTCAGAATTGGAGTCACCGCATTCGCTTTCTTCACCGCTAGTCACTATTGAGCTTTCTGATACAGAGAAAGAGAAAATGCGCGAAGCGTTGGCTAGTAATATTTATGAGCTCACACCAAGGCGTCGCAACTACCTAATACTAAGGCTAGATGCATTTATGTCAGATGGCGCTGCATCTTACGATCCAACAGTGCTAACAATCGAGCATGTTTTACCCCAAACCGTAGACCCTACCAGTGAGTGGGCTTCATTATGGGTAGATCCAACGGAAAGAAAACAATGGGTGCATAAAATTGCGAACCTTGTTCCTTTAAATAGAAGACGAAACTCCCAAGCGCAAAACTATGATTTCGCTAGAAAGAAAGAAGCTTACTTTTCTGGCAAAAAAGGCGTGTCATCATATGTTCTAACCACGCAAGTACTTAATAGCCCCGCATGGACTCCAGACTATCTTGCCAAAAGGCAACAAGAATTACTGGATGTTCTCGAAGACAATTGGAGGCTAAGAGCTTGACATGATGAAGCTGCATTTTGAAGATGATCTTGATTATCAGAAGGCCGCGATTGATTCAGTCGTGAACCTGTTTAAAGGGCAGGAAATATCGCGCTCGGAGTTCACTGTCACCTTTCAGCCAGATTCTAGCCCTAACTTCTCATTAGGCATGGAAGAGAGTCAGCTTGGTATTGGTAACAGGCTCTTACTGGTGGACGAAGAGATTGAAGAAAACCTTCGTAAAACTCAATTAACGAATGGCCTGCGCCCCTCAGAAAAGCTCGCCAGTGGCGACTTTACCGTTGAGATGGAAACGGGAACGGGAAAAACCTATGTGTATTTGCGCACGATATTCGAGTTGAATAAAAATTACGGTTTTACCAAGTTTGTGATAGTTGTGCCCTCCGTTGCCATTAAAGAAGGCACCTACAAAACATTGCAAATCACCCAAGAGCACTTTGAAGGCTTGTATCCCAAAGCCAAGGGCTATGAATACTTCCTCTATGACTCCAAGAAGCTTGGGCAGGTGCGTAACTTTGCCACAAGCTCCAACATCCAAATTATGGTCACGACGGTGGGAGCCATTAATAAAAAGGATGTAAACAACCTCTATAAAGAGAACGAGAATACGGGTGGCGAGAAGCCCATTGATCTGGTTCGCGCTACCAATCCAATTATTATCGTCGATGAACCTCAGAGTGTTGATGGTGGTTTAACGGGTAAAGGGAAGGAAGCCCTAACGGCAATGAACCCGCTTTGTACCTTGCGATACTCTGCCACCCATGTCGATAAACACCATATGGCCTTTCGCCTTGATGCTGTGGATGCCTATGAGCGTGGCTTGGTAAAACAAATTGAGGTCGCGTCATTGCAAATCGATAGCGGTAATAACAAGCCTTATATCCGCTTGGAATCGACTAGCAATAAGAAAGGCTCAATCACCGCAAAGGTCGAAATAGACGTGCAGCGCGGTAAAAATATCAAGCGTGAATTCATAACCGTAGAGGATGGTGATCTTTTATCTGATGCAAGTAATGGGCGAACGATCTACGAAAATATGCAGATCGGCACGATTACCTGCGGCAAAGGCAACGAGTCTATTGAGGTTAAAGGTGATGGTTTTGATCAAACCCTCAAAGTGGGTGAAGCCATAGGTGGTGTAGACCCTGATGAAATAAAACGCCTCATGATCCGCCGAACGATCAAAGAGCATTTTGATAAAGAGCTAACCTTCGCCGCAAATAAACAGCCTATCAAAGTATTGAGCCTTTTCTTTATCGATAGTGTTGAGCATTACCGTCAATATGATGAAGACGGAAATGTTGTTTTGGGCAAGTATGCCAAGATGTTCGAGGAAGAGTATCGCAAGCTTGCGAAGTCGGCAGACTATCAAAGCCTGTTTAAAGACTTTCTTTCTAAAAATCAGGACTTGGATACTGACGCCGCTGAAGTGCATAACGGATACTTCTCTATCGACAAAAAAGGAAAATCGGTCGAAACAGCAGAAAACAACCAAGCAGGTCGTGATAATGCAGAACGTGCCTATAGTTTGATTATGAAAGATAAAGAGAAACTGCTTAGTTTTGATACCAAGCTGAAGTTCATCTTCTCTCATTCTGCGCTGAAAGAAGGCTGGGATAACCCTAATGTATTCCAGATATGCACCTTGCGCGATATGGGCAGCGAGCGTGAAAGACGCCAAACACTTGGCCGTGGGTTGCGACTATGTGTAGATCAAAACGGTATGCGTTTGCGCGGTAATGAGATAAACACGCTGACCGTAATCGCTACAGAAAACTACGAGAAGTTTGCTGAAAACCTGCAAAAAGAAATCGAACAAGATACAGGAATACGGTTCGGCATTGTTGAAGAACATCAATTTGCCGATATTAAAGTGGTATCCGATACAGGCGAGCCGCAAGCGCTTGGCTTTGACCAATCTAAAAAGGTATGGCAGTTCTTAAAAGACGAGAATTTCGTTGATGCCAAAGGCAAGGTTCAGGATACACTCAGAGCAGCGTTGAAAGATGGCACTTTTGAACTACCTGAAGAAATTAAACAAGAGCTGGTTGAAGCGCATGGTGAGGCACAGGCAGGTGTAATCGCATCTGATATTCAAGGCGTATTACGCAAACTGGCTGGCAAGCTCGACATTAAAAATGCCGATGATCGTAAGATTATTCGCACTCGGGAAGCCGTGCTGGAATCTGACGAGTTCAAGGCGCTTTGGGATCGTATTAAATACAAAACCACCTACCGAGTGGATTTTGATAACCTTAAGCTGATCAACGATTGTGCGGAAGCCATTCGTGCATGCCCACCGATCACAAAAACCCGCGCACAATTCCGAAAGGCTGATATTGCTATTGGTAAAGGTGGTGTTACAGCAGGTGAAACGTCTGCATCTGGCTTCACTACGATTCATGAAAATGATATCGAGTTGCCGGACATTATCACTGACCTACAGGATAAAACCCAGTTAACACGAAAAAGCATCGTGCAGATACTTCGCGATAGCCGAAGACTTCAAGACTTTACCCGCAACCCGCAGCAATTTATGGACTATTGCTCTGAAGCGATAAATCGCACCAAGCGGTTGGCGTTGGTAGACGGCATTCGATACACCAAAATCGGTGAAGATCATTTCTATGCTCAAGAGCTTTTCAAGCAAGAAGAGCTGAAAGGCTACCTGAAAAACACCTTGGAAACGCAAAAGTCTGTTTACACCCATGTTGTCTATGACTCAGGTGGCGTGGAGAAAACCTTCGCCGAAGATTTGGAAAAGAACGAGAAGGTCAAGGTTTACGCCAAGTTACCAGCATGGTTCAAAGTGCCCACGCCATTAGGCACCTACAACCCCGACTGGGCAGTGGTTGTTGAAGATAATGGCGAAGAAAAGCTCTACTTCGTTGTCGAAACAAAAGGCAGTACATGGTGGGACGACCTTCGCCACCTTGAAGGCGCAAAAATCAAATGCGGTGAAAAACACTTTGATGAAGTAGCCAAAGATATCAAAAACCCAGCCCAGTACATCAAGTCTACCGATGTCGATGGAATGATGGGATATGTGGACTAGGACGGGATTGAAATTATGAGCATATTGTTTCCGAAGGGCTCCGAATGGAGACGATGGGATTTACAGGTGCAGACCATTCTGGATGATGGTTATGTTGAGCTAAAGAATTATGCAGATGAGCTTAAAACATCGCATTCGGAAGAATGGGCGAGCTTTATCGGCAAAGTTGGTTCAGAAGAAAATGCATTAAAATATGATTCTAAAGCGTATTTCTATACAGATTCTACTGATGATGAAGGCATACGCGCAAAAAACTACGCAGAGACCTTGGTTGCATTTTTGGAAGCCTTTCAGAAAGAGGAGGTATGCATTGCGGTTACAGATCACAATTACGCTCATTCATGCTTACTGGATGCCCTTCTGGGTGCATCTAAAAATAGTATTGTAAGCGTGATTGGTGGCGTTGAGATCAACGTACAAGGTGTGCATATCCTTGCTCTTTTTGATCAG
This sequence comes from Cellvibrionaceae bacterium, assembly GCA_033852115.1. Taxonomy (GTDB): domain Bacteria; phylum Pseudomonadota; class Gammaproteobacteria; order Pseudomonadales; family Cellvibrionaceae; genus JAWSVE01. Next base: position 806,164 of record JAWSVE010000002.1, read on the forward strand.
CCTATATACGGGAAAAGTAGTTTTTCGGAAGGAATTAAGACTTTTCTTTCGAAAATCGAAATTGATAGCAAGTTAACAAATGAGGCTCTTACCGTTTCGAATAAGTCTTACACTGAAGTCTTATCAAAGATTCAAGAGAACCATGGCATAACAATTTACCCTCATTGCAACAGCGATAATGGCCTTTTTCAAGAGCGCGGCAGAACTGACCGCACTCACTTAGGAGACCAGTTTAATTATCAAGAATTCAATATCCTACAAGGTAAGAATAAGTCAGGTGGAGAGCGGCTGCTTAGCTATATTGCAAGTAAGTCCTCCGACCTAACGGCTGGCTACTGTTATACGACTGCTACAGATGCTAGATGTTTGAGAGATATCTTGTCGCCAGATGATAGTGGCAATCATACATGGATTAAAGCTGATCCAACCTTTGAAGGGTTGAAGCAAATAATGTTTGAGACCTCTCGTATTTCTATTCAAGGTAATCGTCCAGAGGATAAATCTGGATATCAGGTGATCGATAGAATTGAGATATCTAACGATCTAATTCTAAATGATCATTTAGATTTAAATTCGAACATGAACTCCATAATCGGCGGGAGGTCTACCGGTAAATCCGTTTTGCTGACAGCTATTGCCCAAAAATTAAAAACGGAAGAACCGATTTCATTTGCGCATAAGCCAGAATATGAGGCCTTTGTTCAGGGCGTATCTTCTTCTCTTTCTGTAATTTGGAAAGATGGTGAGATCAACGACGATAGAGATATCGAATTCTTTCAGCAAGGCTATATGTACGATTTGGCGACTGATAGTAAAAAGCTAAGTGAATTGATACAAGATATCCTTCGAATCAAAGGGAAAAGTAATTTTCTTGAGTCGTACTTCACGAAGAAGGCTGAAATTAAAAAGTTTATATCCTCCAGTATTAATGATTTTTTTCAGGTCGTCTCAGATATATCTAGGAGGTCAGCATCTCTTTCTGAAAAAGGTGATAGCAAAGGCGTACGAGACGAAATTAGGAAGCTGGAGGATCGACTTAAAGAGCTGGATAGTCTTTCTTTGACTGAGAGTGAGCGAGAGAATTATGAGCGGTATAAAGGCGTTATAGAAGGCTCAAGAAAACTAATAGAGAAAAATCAAAAGGATATTTCACAGTTAAAGCGCTTAAAAGAAATATCCATTATTAGGCAAGATATAGACTATGAATTTTCGAGCTTATCTGATGAGACTAGGAAAAACGTTAGGCAAGTATATGAGGGTTTAAAATCCGAAGTTAATGGGAAATGGATTTCAGAGTTGGATGATGCATTGGCGCAAATAAATAAGCAAGACTCAGAAGAGAGTGCAAAGATAGCAGAGGCGGAATCTAACGCAGATTACATTAAGGCTGATTTGGCTTATAAAAATTCGACCCAGCTCAAAGAAGTTCAAGACCGCATTATTGAACAGAAAAAAATTCTGAATGGAATAGAGGTTATAGCTAGTGAGATTCAGGAGCTAGAAAAGCAGAAGAAACAATTAAGTGAAAAGATTATCAACGGTCATTCTGAGTATTTCAGTGTTACAGAAGGGCTACTTCCGAATTTGTCAGATAGCCAAGATGGCTTGGATATCGAGGCAAATTATGAATTTGACGTAGAGCGATATAGAAATATTCTAAAAGGGGCTCTCAACCAGCAAAGCAATGCTATACGCGAAATCACTGAATTCAATTATAGCGATCATGAGCAATATATTTCAGAAGTTTCGAGTTTGTTCGATAGTTTGATGTCTGGTTCTTTGAATATGAAGGGTGGGTATACTTCCCAATCTCTAGCTACAGCCATTTTGACTGAGTGTTTTTATGAAGTCTCATACGATCTCGTTTACGAAGAAGATAATTTCAATCATATGTCCGATGGTAAAAAGGCATTCGTCGTTTTAAAATTGTTATTAGACTTTAGCGATAAAAAATGTCCCATCCTCATTGATCAGCCTGAAGATGATTTGGATAATCGGGCGATTTACCGCGATTTGGTGCAGTATCTAAAAAGGAAAAAGGTTCAAAGGCAAATCATCGTAGCAACCCACAACCCGAATATAGTTGTCGGTTCCGATTCTGAGCTTGTGGTCGTAGCCAACCAGCATGGTGTGAAAAGTGAAAACCAAAGTTCTAGGAAATTTGCTTACAAAACAGGAAGTCTAGAAAACTCTAAGCCCCTTGATGAGGCGAATAAAATTGTTTTAGATGCGCAGGGTATTCGAGAGCATGTTTGTGTAATTCTTGAAGGTGGTGATGCTGCGTTTAGACTTCGAGAAAAGAAATACGCACTTAGTTCATAGTGCCGTTGTATGGAAATCAAGGGCATGGAGCCCTTGATGCAAGTTCGTTCTCGATATTTTCAAGTGAAGCCAAAGCATTTACACGTTCCAGTGTTTGCCGCTCGCTTCTCGCCAGCTCATTAAACACCTTTCTATGTAGCCCATAAAGCTCGTTCGTGTTTTTGGCTGCCAGTTCAAATCTTGTAATCAATCTCATTGTTACCTCCTGTTTTTGGAGGCCGTGACTGCCACGGCCTTTGTATGGCCGCGTGTTTGTACAAAGTGACTGATCTGCACCTTGGGTCGCAATAATGTGAAGAAGCTTTACGCTTGCTGATCCATTGTCACGTTGCGCTAGTGGTAATGCTAAAAGGCAGTGCTGGGTAAGGGCTCAATCAGGTGGTACTGATTGATTGAAAATTGCTGGTAGTGCTAAAGCACGACTGCTTTGAAAGGCGTTGAAGGTTTTCGCTGCGCTAGGCTGAAAGTTCAATAAGGCGAGAACACTGGTCGTGTTCGCTTGATTCAACAATTACGTGCCCCTTTTGGGTAAACGTCAAAATATCACACAACTTGTCTCCATCAAGACATCCCCCTTCCTTCCGCGCCCGAAAAGACTGGGCTTGTGCAGGACGGGCGGTTCCCCCTGTCTGGATTACGCCAAAACATGTGATCTTACGCTCGCTTCTCTCGCTCCTTTGTCTGGGGTTTTCAACCCCAAAAGGGGATGTGTTTTTAAGATTAAGGAGAAAAGCAATGAGCGAAGAAATTAGAATTTATGTGGCATGTTTGGCAGCGTATAACAGCGGCTATTTGCACGGTGTTTGGATTGATGCAACGGCGGATATTGACGACATTCAAGACCAAATAAACAGCATGTTGGAATCCAGCCCTGTAGAGGATGCCGAGGAATACGCCATTCACGACTTTGAAGGTTACGGCAGTTATCGCCTGTCAGAGTATGAAGGCATACAAAGCGCCCACGAAGTAGCCTGTTTTATTGAAGAGCATGGCGAGATAGCCGCCGAATTGATTAGCCATTTTTCAACGCTTGAAGAAGCACAGAAAGCCATGGAGGAAGATTACCAAGGCGAGTATGCAAGCCTCTCGGATTACGCGCAGGAAATCACGGAAGAAACAAGCGAAGTGCCGAGCCATTTAGAATTTTACATCGACTATGACCGCATGGGGCGCGACATGGAAATGAGCGGCGACATTTTCACAATCGAAACGGGTTATCAGGAAGTGCATGTTTTTTGGAACCGCTAAGGCGGTTCCCTTCATGCGGGAAGGGAATTTAAAATGCGTGATTTAACAAACGAAGAAAAACAGAAATCACTAAAACGGGCTTTAACCTGCACAGGTGGTGCGCTGGATAGATGGAGCGCCAGAGCGGCAACAGGCCTGAATGACGCTGACATGGCAAAAGCGGTACGTTATGAACTGGGTATTTGCGGCGGTTCTGGTTGCAGCGATAGCATACGCATTCATTACGAAGGCGCTGGCTTAAAAGTATGGGCGGCATGGGAAATATTTATTCCTTCATCTGTAGAGCCTATATTTCAGGGGAATGCAACCATTCAAGCCGCGCGGTGGTTGTTTGATGTCAAAAACCCTGATGACGCGCAACTTGACCTATTTTGATTGATATAAAATAGCGCCGAGAGCTGATCGGCTCTCGGCGGACTTCATTAAAATAAAACAGCCATTTCAATGAAGTGGTCTGCCAAGCTCATTGGCAGTTAAAAATTGAATATCGTAAAAATCCTCTAAAATAGATTGCCCGATTTTTACAATATCAGTTTGCTCATTTTTATCAGGATTGATACGCCTTACTTCACCAAAGAAAGTGGTCATGAATTTGTCGCTATCAAAATGCTCAATTTCTTTTAAGTGTTTGAAGCAATGCGCGACCGCTTCACATGCCTGAAAAAATAAAACGCGCGTTTTTTCATCTGTAATCACTTGCCCTTATTTGTTCATGGGGGGTGTTCCTCTTTGCTCTCATCGTGCAGCAGGGAAAGCGCGCGCTCCAAGCTTGTATCCAGTAAGAGAATAAGCAATGTAAAACCATGCATGGCTTTTTGATCGACTTCCTCTTTCTCAAAATCAATATTGAGCAATAAGGAAGCCAGTGCGCGCGCCTGATCAATACAGTCAGCGGCCTTGGCTGGCATAAAACAGTCAAAGCCGCTCACCTCATTAGCTTTCATCATCTTCTGACCAAACCAAAGTGCCATCGATGATCAGTTCGATTACTTCATCGGAAAGACCAAGGCGCTCGCATTCACGGCTAGATAGCGTACAAGCAGGACGCTCAATCAGCACGTCAGTAAAACTTATCGTTCTCGCATCCACGTCAATGCTTACAGCTCCGCAAGACGGATCAGGCGTGACAGCATTGCAAGCTGATGACGTGTTGTACGAATAAATTTCTGCGCCGCTTCTGATTTGAAAAGCGATAGACGCACCATCCGTTTCGACAAGTTTGGTTTGTACAACCGTCATGCTGGCTTCATTGCCATTGAGTAGAGCCGTGAAGGAATGCGTTGTCGGATCGGAGCCGTAGGCCAGTTGGTTAAAGGATATTTCTGTTCCAATGATGGCCGTATCTTCGCCACTTAGATCAAGTGCATTATCCGGCGTAGGTGTTGGCGTGGGATCAGGTGTTGGCTCAACATCTGTCTCAATCATACGCGTTCCCGCTGATGTAACACTGGTCAGGATCGAGACAACGGTTTGAACATTACCATCATCGACAAAGGCCGTGGCAGTCTGGTCAAAGTCGATGGTTTCGCCAACTGCTAAATCCCGCACCGCCTCGATGATCAAGATGCCGTTATCCGTATTATCGTCATCGTCCAGCACTTCCAAAAAGCGTGTGATGTTCGTCTCTATAACATCCGTTTCAGCGAAGCTCGCAAGGGTCAGAGTATCAGCGCCGCTGGCTTGCCCGATGACAATATCACCAATGCGAAAGGTGAGCGTTTCACCGTTCTCATACTCAAATAAACCGTTGCTATCAGTGATGCCGGAAACATCGCCCGACACATAAGCCAGCCCTTCAATTCCTGTAAGGTTGCCAAGGAAGGTTTCTGTCGGCGTGGGTGTTGGTTCTGGCGTTGGGTCAGGTGTCGGTGTTGGCGAAGGCGCTGGATCGGGGCTATTACTCCCGCCGCCGCCCGAACCACAAGCGGTCAGAATAAAGCTCAAGGCCAGAGGCCAGATGTAGTTGCTGTTCAAGTTTGAAATACGCATGGTCAGTGCTGCTCCGTTAGTGGCTAAGTGAGTTTAAAGCTCCATCTTTAAATACAGGCTCTTGAGTTCTTCGGGCTGGATGCAGAGATATTCGAGTGTTTGCATTTCAGTGGCATGCCCGTAGGCGCGCATGAGTAGCGCCACGGGTGTATCCAGTTGCATGCGCTGGTGATAGCCCCAGCTCTTGCGCATGGAATGACTGCCGTAATTGCCTTGCAGCTCGATTGTTCTACACCATTTCTTAACGAGTTGGTTCACTGCCGATACGCTTAACGCCTCGCCTTTTTGTGAGCGGAAGAGTGGCACATCTGATCTTGGATCAGGGTGAGCATCAAGCCAGCTTTGCAACGCTCTATAAGCCTCGCCGTTGAGTGTTGCGCGGCGGTACTTCTGGTTCTTGAGCTGCTTGATATCGATGCTATCCCCGACCTTCAAATGCGCCACATCACCCACATGCAATGACAGAAGCTCGCTTGCCCGATACGCCGTGTTAATGCCTAAGGTAAACAGGCATAGATTACGCGGCTGGCGAACAAGCAAAGCTTTAACTTTCGCAATCGCCCGTAAGTCTCTGATCGGCTCAACCTTAATGGATGAGCCTTTCGCGGGATGATTGCGCCGCTGCGTCTTTTGACGCAGGCGTGATGGTCTGCTTGAGCGTGACAAATTTTGCCGTTCCTGCACATGGGTAATGAATGTCCGTAAAACTGATTTTTAAGGGGCAAAATGCGGCTTATCAACTTTTCTATAAAAGTTGAGANNTCTCAACTTTTATAGAAAAGTTAAAGTCTTTCAGGCGGTTTTTTACGAAAAACTTAGCCCTTGGCGCATGGCAGGCAGAGGGCTATCACTGGTATGAACCACAACAAGAAAAGGCTGATTATGGGTAGGACTAAGTTAACTAGAGGTTTGACTCTTCGAAAATATCTCTATACAGGTTTTATATCTATTTTAAATTGTGTGTACTGCGTGGGGAACGTGATGAGCAAATGCCATAAAATCTTTGTGTTCCGAATAGCTATTGTAATAGCTGTTTTTACTTTCAGTTATTTCTTTATTTTTTCTGTCTCACCTTTGGCGCAAGATGCTGTTGATACTAAACGGCCATATGAAGCGAAAACTATAGAAGAATGTATTAATGAAAAAGCTTGCGTACTCTGGGCCTTTCAAAGAAGTATGACTTCGAATAATCACGGGTCTGAGCATGATCCTTTAATAAAAAAATGGCTTTATCACTTCAATCTATTTGTCTTGGGTGATGATAAAAATACCTATGAGACGCACTTGTCAGATCTGTTTAATAGGATGTCTCCTTATATTCCGTTTGAAATTAAAGTGACAAACGATGATGTGGTGGCTGTGTTGGTTGTGAGTGAAAACTTTGATCGTGATATTAAAGTAAATTATCGTGACTTTTTTAAGAGTATGTTTGGGAAGCATTTTTCTAAAGTAGAAAGTTTCCCGCGTTTTGAGAACGAAGTATGTTCTTCAATCCCTCTTGTGGATAGGTCTGAAATATTCTTGACGGCTATTTTTGTAAAAAATAACGAAGACAATAAGCATAGATGTATTGATTCGAGGGTATTTTATAATCTCGGTTTTTTTTCTAAAAAGTATGTTTTCTCAGAATTTCCATCTGATGATTATTACAGAATGAACCGACTCCATATGTTTTTGATTTACCTTCTATATAGCAAAGAAATCAAGCACGGTATGAGGTTAGATGATGCATTGCAGATTATAGATTGGTTGTATGAAGAAAAACTACAGGAATTTAATAGTATAAAATAAGGAGGGAATATTTATGTCCATTATTCAAAGAACTAGAGATGAGTGGGTTGATGTTCTGAGGAATAAGCTTCCTCCTGAATTGCAAGATAAAGAAATTGATTTATCCGCTGAAGCCGTATATGCCCTCAACACCTATGGGGAATCATTGGTAAATTTGGAATATAAAGATGGTTATATCCTAAACCAATACTCTTTTGGATCTGTAGCAAATGTAAGAATAGAAGTTGTGATACCTACGGTTCCTAATCCAACCATTGAGGTGAAATTTGGTGGGCGCGTAAATATTAATGATCGAGATGGCGTGTCGGTTGAAGCCTTTGGAGAAACGGAAGTATCAGTAGAGGGTGTAGGGTTTTCGTATGATGCTGTTAATGAAGAATGGAGTACAGTTGTTAATATCATTGATGAAAACATTGGGGGTAAAGGAAACCCGTTAACAACAAAAAACGTAAACGTTAAATTTAAACTAACTGAAAATGGAGAATTAGTAGGAATTACTCGGGTAGGTAATTACTTTGTATCGGCGACGGCAGAGGGGCGTATGGTGCAAGACCCAGATACTGGGCAATGGATACTTACTTCAATAGAAGGTGGTGTAAATGGTAATGGAGGAACCACAATACATCCAGCTTTGTCGTTGGTTCCAGTCTCCATAGCGGCGGGACAAGAATACCAACCTGATACTGTATACATACAGCTTAATGATGGCTTGATGAGTTCGGGGCGAGGCTTGGATGCCGCTAGTATATCTTTTGTTGAAGTGTATTACGATCAGCAAATAGTAAGTCGTTTTCCTCAGGTGCATATCTCTCAAAAAGAATTTCTGAATATGGTTACGGCCAATGTTAAATATTATGGGATGAGTAGAAATGATGCGATTGTTGATGTCGCTAAAAAATTATTTGGCTCGGATACTGATTCTGTTACATGGCAAGGGTTAAGCACTTATTTGAATCAACAGCAAATATCATTATCAAGTGACTATGAAGGAAATGTTCTTTTGGGTAATGATTTGATTGCCTCACAACAAACTGACTATGTTTCTGGAGTAGAGCCCATAGCCGGAGATGAGGCTGCAAATGATATAGCAAATCACATGTTTGGTCTGGATTTTATTTTTGATGTATATCAGGAAGAATTTAGTTTTATAGTAGAGCAAGCTGGTGGTGTTATAGATGAGTACTTTGTAAAACCAGTTGAGTTTTTCTTGGATGTGACGGGGCTAAACAACCTCGGGTCTATTATTTCTTTGCCGGGGAATGGCTGGGTCTCAGATAATTTAATTACCACGAGTGCAGTTTCAAGCGTATTGCTGGGGCCGGTGAATCCTATAACTCTTGCTATTAATGCTGGGCAGGTCATTTATAAGACGTTGTTTGGAGATCAAACTGTTTATGATAGTCAAGTGGATGTAGTGACTGCGCCCGGTGTAAACACTGTTTTCGATTTTTTCACAAACTTTGCAAAAGGTGTCGTCGATTATTCTTCAGATAATACGTCTATCGATTTTGAAAACGGTAGCGCTATTGCTGGTGGTGTTTATGGCGCGACAATGCCAATAAGTATTCTCAATGGCAACGGAATACATAGGTCAATACCTTCAGGAATTGTTACTGATGAGTTTCGTCCCGGAGCTGGCGAGCTGGGTCTAAATGACGCATTCTTTGATATTTTAGATTTTACCCTCGATAACATATCTGAGGGGCTGAAAGGTGTAGGATCATCCTTTGTAAGTGGTTTAGGTGTTGGAGGCTTAGCTGGTGGGCTTATTGCTGCTGGTGCATCCTTGGCAACTAACTTGCTGGCTGGATCAAGGATTTTGCAAAATATTGACCCTCTTGTTCTGGATATGGACGGTGACTCCGTTGAACTGATTTCGTTCAATAATTCAATCGCAACGTTTGATGTGGACAATGATGGCTACATAGAGAGTACCGCTTGGGTTAGTGGCGATGATGCGCTTCTTGTTCATGATATTAATGGCGATGGAATTATTAATAATATCACCGAAACTATTTCGGAATATTACGCTTTAAATATTGGTGAAACTGCGCTGTATCTTGATGGGCTTGATGCTCTCAAAACGTTGGATAGTAACGGTGATGATGTATTTGATATCAACGACGCAGCATTTGGAACGCTACGCGTATGGCAAGATTTAAATGAGGATGGAAGGACAGATGATGGAGAGCTGAAAACTTTGTCTGAAGCGGGCATTACCTCTATAGATTTAGTTAGACAAGTTGTTCAGCGTGAAGAGCTTTCGGGCAACCCTGTCTTAAGTCGTTCTACGATGATGATAAATGGGATGGAGCATGAAGTTGCAGCCGTAGATTTTTCTACAAACCCCGTTGGTTACGAGTGGAACGATATTTCTGGTGGGTCAACAATTAATCTTGAAGATGGAACTGCAAGCAGTTTTATCATCAGCGATCAAACAGGTTCGACAGCAGATTTTGCATCTTTGAATGTTGATGCTGTGATTGGTGGTAATGGTGATGATGTCATTACAGGAGATCAAAATAACAACTGGATTATTGGTGGTGCTGGTAGCGATACTCTGTTGGGTGGAGATGGTGACGATTTTATTGTAATTGATAGTGATGATAATTCAGCAAATATCGATGCTGGTAGTGGATTTGATATTGTAAAAGTTGAAAGCAACGCAGGCGTTGTTCTTACGCTGTCTGATATTAATGCTGAAGTTGTGATCGGTAGCGATGCCAGCGATATTCTTATGAGTGGTTCTACCGGAAACACTTTTATGCGAGGTGGGCTTGGTGATGATGTTCTTATCGGTGGGTCTGCTGATGATGCCTTGGCTGGAGAAGATGGTGATGACACGATTGATGGTGGTTTAGGAGATGACGTTTTACGAGGACATAGAGGAGAAGACTTTCTCATTGGTAATTTGGGTGAGGACTTTTTGGATGGAGGTCTTGGTGATGACACTATCTATGGTGATGAAGGCGAAGACTTATTAAAAGGCGGTAGCGGAAATGATAAATTGTTTGGTGGCGCGGATTATGATGTTGCCGAGTTTAGTGGAAAAGTCAGTGAGTATGATGTCACTATTGTAGGTGATGGAACAGTTAAGGTTGTCGATCGCATTGCTGGTCGCGATGGCACTGATATTCTCACTGATATTGAAGCTTTGAACTTTCAGGATTTAAAAGAAGTTTCGTTAAATATACAGAATCCATTTGTAGCCAATGATATTGTGAATGTTAGTGGTGTCGGCCCATTTACAATATTAGCATCGGATATTTTGGCAAATGATGTTGATTATCAAGGTGACAGTTTAAATATAACGTCAGTATCTGATGTCGTTGGTGGGGTTGCTCTTGTTAATGGCTCGGGCGATATCGTATTTACACCAGATATTTCTTACGATGGTGTGAGGTCGTTTAAGTATAAGGTTCAAGATAGTCAGGGTAATGAAGGTGCTTCTGTAGCTATAACAGGTGGAGACGGAAGTACAGCGGAGGTAAAAGGCACAGTCTATCTTAAAGAGCTAGACCATCCTGACGATGAGTTGTTTTATGAGCAGTGGTATTTAAATGACATTAACATACTACCTGTATGGAACGACTACTCTGGCAATGATGTTCATGTTGGAATTTTTGAGCTTGGTGCGATTGAAGCCACTCATTCTGATTTAGTGAATAATGTGGGGCAAACCACATTAGATTCAGCAGGGAGCGTGAATGCGAATGGCCATGCAACATTGGTGGCTGGGGTTATTGCCGCCGAAAATAATGGTGTTGGGTCTATTGGTGTTGCGCATAATGCGAATATTGATGGCGCCCAGCTTGAATATGGCCCATTTTTCTATCTTGGAGGTATAGATAGTTTTATTGATTATGACATCGTGAATAATAGCTGGGGGACGACCGTCGATGCTGGTTTCACCTATAATTTTAATTCCGACATGAATAATGTTGACTTATTGTATACGGATGAAAACGTTGAGAATGGTGAAGTCTTAGATGTTGAGGCTTTAATAGCAGATATTCCTGCTTCTGATTATGCACAATTACCACAGGAAATATGGAATCATTTAGTTAGTGACTCTTCAAAATATTCTAACTCTCATTCATATGATCGTGCTGTTTCATACGGACGTGATGATTTAGGAACAGTAATTGTTTTTGGCGCTGGAAATGATCGTGCTGAGGGGTGGAACTCTAATGTGTCAAATTTTGCGAATAATCATCATACAGTTACCGTTGGGGCAATAAATAAGGCTGCTGATCTTGGCTCTTTAGAGATACAGGCTGATCCATTTAGTAATCCCGGTGCAAATATACTGCTTTCCGCTCCTGGTTCCCATGTTACCTCAACTTCGACCTTGGTTGAGAACTCTAACGGTTCAATATTCGGGAATGACTTTGAAACAGTGGAAGGAACATCATTTGCCACGCCAATTGTTTCTGGTGTAGTGGCGCTGATGCTGGAAGCCAACCCTGATTTGGGATGGAGAGATGTGCAAGAAATTCTGGCGTATTCTGCGCGAAGCGTCAATGATCCTAATACAATATGGCAGACCAATGGGGCAACAAATTGGAATGGTGGTGGCCTGCATTTTAGTCACGACTATGGATACGGAAATGTTGATGCGCTTGCAGCAGTTAGGCTTGCGGAAAGTTGGTCAAAACAACTAACAAGCCATAATCTTGAGCGAACCATAACTTATACCAGTAGTAATTCAAACCTCTCTATACAGGATAATAGCACCCTAACAGATACTATTGATGTCGCGGCAACGTTACCGATTGAACATGTAACGTTAACATTGGATATTGTGCATGATCAGATAGGGGATTTGATCATAAAACTTATATCTCCGCACGGAACGGAGAGCATTATTCTTGAACGGTTAGGACAAGACCTTGATGATTCTGCTGATGTTGGTCATGGTGCTGAGGATATGGTTTTCTCATTTGGAAGCCGCGCTCATTTGGGTGAGTTATCAGAAGGGACATGGACTCTAGAAATTACAGATTCGTCTGGTGGAAGCGTCGGAACGTTAAGGAACTGGTCATTAGATTTCAGTGGACAAGCTCCTCAACATACAGCGGGAAGTATTCCGCCTGAAAGCGATGTCTACATCTATACAAATGAATATTTAGATTTGAACGAAGCGTCAAGACAGACTCTTTCAGACAGTGATCATGGCGACGACGCAATTAATGTAGCGGCAATTACTGGAGATGTTGACCTTGATTTAACAGGTGGTTCGGTTTCCACTTTGGCTGGAAAAAATCTTACTTTATCTTCTGGTAGTTTGATTGAACGAGCTTATTCTGGTGATGGAAATGATGTCTTAACAGGAAGTCAGATTAACAACTTACTCTCAAGTGGTAGAGGTGATGATGCTCTTGATGGAGGAGACGGAAATGATTGGTTACTCGGTGGCTCTGGTGACGACAGTCTAACAGGCGGCACTGGTTCTGATAAGTTTGTAGTGGATGTGAGTGATGTTGGAGAAACTACGATATCGGACTTTAGTCAGGCGGATAGCGATAAAATCATAATTGCCAATAGTTCGAGCATAAATGATTTTGGCGATTTAACTTTGACGGAGCTTAATGGTAACACTGTTATTGAATTAACTACCGATCTTTCATTGATAGTTCAGGGTATAACTTCTGCTTCTTTAAATGCTTCCGATTTTATCTTTGACAATAATTTCACGCATCGTTTGGTTCGTTTAGAGGAATATGTTGGCACATCAGGGAATGATAATCCTGATATCGCTGATACGTTTATAGGCCAGTCAATTTATGGCCTTGGAGGGGATGATACTATTTTTGCTAGCTTTGGAGACGATACCATTTGGGGTGGGGATGGTAATGATACTCTTGTGGGGGCTTCAGATAGTTCCCTAAGCTATGGCGGTGAAGATTATCTGTATGGAGAAGCTGGTGAAGATACGCTATATGGCGGTGGTGGACGTGATTATTTAGATGGTGGTGCAGATTCTGATCTAATATTTGCAGGCCAAGGAAATGATGTCATCTATTTTGACGGAACTTTTGACTCCGCTTCTGGTGAATTAGGCAATGATACTTTTATTGTTGAAAAATCTGTCTTATCAGGCGGTAGTGATTTGATTGTAGATTTTAATCTCTCAGAAGATCGAATCGATCTTAGCGCATTCACACATATTTCCAGTTTGGATGATTTATCTTTTGTCCAAAATGTTAGTGGCAGTGGGACACCCTATTTGAGTATCGTTCTGGATGATTTGGTGCATACACAAGATGTTGCGCTTTGGACATATGATGATAGCGCAGGCTTAGCAGCAGGGAATTTTATCTTCTATAGCCATAATGTTCCAGATGCTGTTTCTGATTTATTTAGCTTAAATGAAGATGCTTCTATTACATTCTCGGAAGTAGACTTGCTTTCAAACGATGTTGAATTTTCTGGTGGTGCTCTTAGCTTTCAGCATATTTTACGAGGGCCGAATAATGGCGAGCTAATAGATAATGGTGATGGGACGTACACTTACACACCGCATACCAATTTTTCAGGTGACGACCGAATAATATATGAAATATTAGATGTTCAAGGAGGTTCGGCTACAGGAGAAATTCTTTTAGATGTGAGTTCTGAAAATGATGCTCCAGAGATACCTATTGAAACGACCATTATTAAGAGAACAGGCGTAGAGTTTTTCATTAATTTACAGGCAATAGATGTCGATGGTGATTTGCTTGATTATTCTGTAACGCTGCAAAGTGGAGATGATTTGCCGTCATGGATTTCTTTTGATCCTGATACATTACTTCTTTCAGGGCTGTCCCCATTAGTTCCTGAAGATCTGGATGTTCGAGTTATCGTTAATGATGGGGTGACAAGCATATCTCATGATTTCTCGCTAAATATTACAACCCGTGCCCCGGTTGCAGGAGATGATGTTGTAGTTGTAAACGAGGATGATTCAACCACAATTAATGTTCTTTCTAATGATAGTGATGCGGATGGTGATGCATTAACGGTTTCTATCGCAAGCACGGCAGTGAATGGAGTGTTAATCGTAAATGGCGACAACACAATAACTTATACTCCGAATGAAAATTTCAATGGTGTTGATAGTTTTACCTACAGCGTTGATGACGGAAATGGCGGCATCGACACAGCGACAGTGAATATTACCGTCAACCCTGTTAATGATGATCCAATTGCTACTGGTGACAGCGCTACAGGTGATGAAGATTCTACGATTGTTGGTAATGTTCTGGGTAATGACACCGATCCTGATGGCGATACTTTAAGTGCTGTTGCTGGAGCTTACGCAACAGTTCAGGGCGGTAGCGTAACAATTCTTGCTAATGGAGATTTCACTTATACGCCACTGGCGGACTTCTTCGGGGAGGATAGTTTTGATTACACACTCGAAGATGGGAATGGTGGGAGCGATACTGGAAGCGTTAGTATCACGGTTGAAGCTGTAAACGATATACCGTCTGTCGCTGCTGACGCTGTTATTACAGATGAAGATAGTGCAGTTGTTATCGATGTTCTGGCAAATGATAGTGATGCTGATGGTGACGCTTTGACGGTTTCAATTACGGGTGCGGCTGCAAATGGGACTTTGGTTGTTAATGGTGATAACACAATTACCTACACCCCAAGCGCTAACTTTAATGGAGCGGATAGTTTTACCTACAGTGTGAGTGATGGCAATGGAGGTTCTGACACTGCGACAGTGAATATTACCGTTAACTCAGTTAATGATAATCCGGTAGCAGTGAGCGACAGCTTCACAGGTGATGAAGATACTACGATTGTTGGTAATGTTCTGGGTAATGATACTGATCTTGATGGAGATACGTTGAGTGCTGTTGCTGGAACCTACGCAACAGTGCAAGGGGGAAGTGTGACAGTCCTTGCTAATGGTGATTTTACTTACACCCCTACGGTAGATTTCTTCGGCACTGATAGATTTTCTTATACATTGGAAGACGGTAATGGCGGAAGTGACGTGGGAAGTGTAAGCCTTACGGTTAATGATGTTGCTGAGCCGCCAACTTTTCCAGAGCCTATCGATTTTTCTGGCGCGACCTTTACTTCGTATAGCAGTGGACAAGACGCAGGGGGGACGGTTTCTCCAATAGAAGGCGGTAGTGGCGTAGAGCTGTCTGGTAATACTTGGAAGAAAACGGCATTAAATTATGAAATTACCGCCGATACGTTGGTCAGATTTGAATTCAGATCAACTCAAGAGGGAGAGCTACAAGGCTTTAATCTTGAAACTGATAATAGCTTTGACACTGGCGCTAATACATTCCAGTTATACGGTACGGATAGCCACAGTGCTTTTAATCGTGATTTCGATTATGTAGGTGCTGGAGAATGGCAGAGTTTTACGATTAATGTTGGAGCATATTTAACGGGTAATATCCAGTATTTGGCTTTTGTTAATGACCATGATAGCAGTCCTCAAAATGCCAATAGCTTGTACCGCAATTTTATAATTTATGAAGCTGGGGAGCTTCCAAACACTGATCCGATTGCAAGGGATGATGCATTTACAGGCGATGAAGATGTCAACATTACGGGTAACCTATTGGCTGATAATGGTAACGGAGCGGATAGTGATGGCGACGGTGATGCGTTAAATGTCGTTGCCGAAACCAAAGCAACAGCGAATGGTACAGTTACAATTCTCGCAAATGGTGATTTCACTTATACGCCAAATAGTGGCTATGTCGGGTTGGACAGTTTCGATTACACATTGGAAGATGGAAATGGTGGAAGCGATACAGGGAGTGTTAGTGTAACGTTGAATGCTTCTGGTGGGCCAGTTGCAACAGAGGTTATTGTTGATAATGGTGATGCAGGTGAAACATCTTGGACGGGCTCATACGGTGGTTCAGGGTTAGTTGGTTATGCTGGGTCTAATACTTATTATCTCAATTCTTTGGACGATAGTTATAGTTGGAATCCGATATTAACAGCAGATGGTGAATATGAAGTTTCTGCTTGGTGGCCCTCTCATGTAAATCGTGATGCAACGGCTGTTTATGAAGTACATCATACTGGCGGTGTTACAAATGTGACGGTTGATCAAACTGATAGTAGTCTTGACGGGCAATGGAATGTACTTGGCTCTTTTGAACTTGATCAAAGCTCTTACGTACGCATTGCCTATGACGGTGATGCTTACATTAGTATTGATGCAATTAAGTTTACGCCGACAAGTGGTGCAACGAATACAAATCCTGTTGCGCAGGATGATGCATTTATAGGCGATGAAGATGTCGCTATTACTGGTAACCTTTTGGCTGATAATGGCAGCGGCGCTGATAGTGATGGTGACGGTGATGCTTTAAGTGTTGTCGCGGAGACCAAAGCTACTGCAAATGGTAGTGTGGCAATTCTCGCAAATGGTGATTTTACCTATACACCGAATGCAGGTTATAGCGGATTGGATAGTTTTGATTATACCTTGATAGATGGACAAGGTGGCAGCGACACCGGAAGTGTGAGTTTGACAATAAGCGAACAAACATCTTCTGGCGTTCCAATTGTTGATGGTGTTGATGAAGCAAATAATCTGTCTGATCCGGCTGGAACTTTAAATGGCTTAGACGAGATTACTGTTGCTGTTTGGGTGCAGGCCGATCAAATTGGTACTGATAAGGGTATATTCGATACCGATGTTGCTGATGGCCCTGATGATGCATTAACTATGCGTTATGACGCATCTGGTTTTCTTGGCGGTGGAACCAATACGATTAAGATCGGAGTCCTTACAACTGGCGGGGTGATACAGTTCGAGTCAGCGTCTAATGTTCAAACGACGGCTCCACAGCAATTAACCATGACTTGGAAAAGTGGCGAAGGGATTAAGCTGTTTATTGACGGTGTTGAAACTGTTCCGAATTATTCAGGAGCGCCAGTTACTGGAGTGATAAGTGGCGTTGATTCTTTATTGTTGGGAAGCGGTGATTTGAATGGTTCTGCTGGATTGTGGTCAGGGTCTATAGATGACTTTCAGATTTATGATGTTGCTCTGGATGCTGCCGAAATTTACGCGTTGGCGACAGGCGGTACGAATCCTGTAAATGTCGCACCGATTGCTGCTGCTGATACGTTTGTTGGTGAACAAGACGTAAATATTACAGGTAACCTTTTGGCTGATAATGGTAGCGGTGCGGATAGTGATGGTGACGGCGATACTTTAAATGTCGTCGCGGAAACTAAAGCAACAGCGAATGGCACAGTTACAATTCTCACAAACGGTGATTTCACTTATACGCCAAATAGTGGCTATGTCGGATCAGACAGTTTCGATTACACATTGGAAGATGGCAATGGTGGTAGCGATATAGGTGATGTGTCTATTACTTTAAATTTCGTTGGTTCTGGAACAACGTTTGTTGCAACATCTGTAGCCGAAGATTTTGTAGGAAGTAGCGGTTCGGATACAGTTGACTATAGCAATTCAGATGGTGAGGTTTTTGTAAGCTTGAGCTTTGGTTCTGGAGATGATGCCTATGCTACTGGTGATACATATTCTTCAATAGAAAATGTCATCGGTTCTGACATAGATAGCCCCTCTGGTGATTGGCTATGGGGCGATGAGAATGAAAATATTCTTTATGGTCTTGATGGAGATGATTTGCTGCTCGGTAATGGAGGTGTTGATTATCTTTATGGGGGGACAGGCGATGATACTCTCGATGGCGGTGCGGGGAGTGATGTCCTCTACGGGCAATCTGGGGCAGATACTTTTGAATTTGATGAAAACGATGCATTTGATGGCAGTGACATTATTCAAGATTTCTCACTTGCGGAAGATGACAAATTGGATGTTTCTAATCTCTTGGAGGACGGCTACGATCCTTTAACAGATGCAATCTCTGACTTTATCCAGATTACTGATAACGGCACAGACAGCATCCTGTCTGTTGACGTTGATGGTGACGCAGATAACTTTGTTCAGATTGCAACAATCCTTAATGTCACTGGTTTGAGTGATGAAGATAGCTTGGAGGTAAGCGGAACTCTAATCACAGTCTAATTGTTTAAAATAAAACTCATTTCCTGATAAAGCGTTTTCAAATGGAAACGCTTTATCTAATTCCGCGATGATTTTATTTGGCAGATAATTTCTAGGGTGTTCGTAGCCGTAGCGAATAAACGGGTTATTCAGTGGTAGGACTTCTTTGCCGTTTTGCGTAATAGAATTTATCACGCTGTTGTGAATGCCAGTCATCCCGATTTTTACGTCATAACCTTGTTTGGTGAGATGCGCGGCAACGTCAAAGGTATGCACATGCCCATCACCATCATCAAAGCCGAATTTATAAAACGCATCGCACCAGTCAAACGGTTTCAGGCTGTTAAAAATTCGGGTGAGGTGTTTCATTTTTTACTCTTCCATTTCCGGCCCGTTATAGTTTTTGGTAATTTCTTGGATTTGCCCTTTATGCTCCATTTCCTGTTCAGCTTTAGAGAGATTTGAGAGGTCACGAAGAAGGGTTTTACGCTCTTTCTCATGAGCTAAGTGCTGGCGGTCAATGCGCGATTGTAGCTCTTGGCGTTGTATGAGTTGTTTTTGGATGAGCTTTTCTTTCTCGGCTTCATCACGTAAGAAAGCGGCAGCGGCTTGTTGCTCATTTTCCTTGCGCTTGCGCCAGTAAACACCAGAGAGCTTATCCCAAAGACCTTTAAAGCCTTTTCTAAAGCGCGCCGCGCGTTTGGCTTCTTCTGCTTGCCAGCGTTTTTCATGGAAGGCTTTAAGATTATTTCTGATTTTACGATGATGCTCTGTCATGCTGCGCTTTTCTTGCAGCAAAGTCTCTTTTTGCGACTTGTGATGTGCGGCCATTTCATCGCGGAATTTCTGGAACAGGGGCGAGAGATGCTGCGCGATTTTATCTTTTGTTTGCTCTACAGAGGTGAGCTTGTCTGGATCACCGAGGCGTGGTTCCAAGTCTTTCTTTTTAAGGCCGAGCTGTCTGGGCAGCGAATAGATTTCACCGAATAAATCCATGACCACATAAGAGCGCTTATCGCCTTGCGCCAGAAAATATCCAGATTCCAGTAAGGCAGCCTCAAAGCCTTTCTTGCTATCGGACACCGCCCAGCAATCCTGTAGCTCGCGCTTGATATCGGCAGGCTTGCGGCCAAGGCGTTTGGCTTGCTCCCATTCGGTGCGGTTGAAGTTGAATACGCTCTTCTTGCTTTTGTCGCGGTAGCCGTCTGGCATCTGCCAGCCATGCTCAAGGAAGAGTGATCGCGCCAGATTTTTGAGCTTGTCACGGTCATAGCTCATATTAATCGCAGTCATACTGTCGATATCAATGCGGCTCCAAACACAGTGCGCATGGCGGCGACCTTCTTTTTCGTGAAAGACAATGACGCGGGGCTGGCCTTCGAGCTTTAGCTTTTCTTCTATCTTCTTTAAAGCTTCGTCAAATAACTGCGGTGCGACCTGTTCTTCCGGTGGTGGATTCAGAGAGAGGGAATACATGAACTGTTTGCAGTTGGTTCCCTTGGAGATGGCATAGATTTCATTGAGTGCGCCCACGACATTATCAGAGATAAAGCCGCGCACCTGATGAACCTTTACATGCTCGTTTTGCTCTCCGTTGAGCAGGTGTAATGCCATTTGCCGTGCGCCGCCCCGCTGAGAGCCTTTAAGTATCATTGCTGCCTCCCTGATTATGCGGCTTGATGCCCAGCCCTTTAATTAGGCGCTCACGCATCCATTTGATGGCAGAAACAGCTTCATTCAGAGCTTGGATAACCTCTTCATTGACGGGCAGGGAGCCTGAATTGGCGGCTTTGGCAAGCTGGTTGATATTGCTGGATATACGGCTTTGTCCTAATGCGCCTAAGAGCTTTGCGATCTCTTTTTGGTCTGCACTGGCACTTTCGCCCCTTGTGCGTTTTTTAGGCATTTCTGGCATGTCTTCCTTGAAGATCAGCCATCTTATATAGGCGGCGAGCGGACGACCCGCCGCAGCCAGTTCAAGGGCTTTACGTTCTTCTTCGCTAAAGCGGATAGAAAAAGGTGGTGTTGGCTTGTTTTTGAGCTTTTCAGGGTTCTTAATCATTCTAAGCCCCCTGATCTTGCGGATTTGGATTCTATGCTGTTATAATCCGCCGCCTTGTTAGGACGGGCTCCCTCAGCGCACGAAAGTAACGTCCTCGATGTATTACAATTGGGAGCCGTGATGTCCTTTGCAACGCATAGGGCTGTAAGGGGTCGGTTCAGTTGGCATCCAGCCCCCGCTACCAATTCTATCTATGTGGGCGAAAGCCCCATTGATAGCCTTATTATCATTCGATGCGTTCAAGCATAGTTTGTCCAAGATTTTCATATCTTTCGTCTCCAAAGACATATTCAAGATTCCAGCTAAATCACCGTACAGATCAATACGCAGGCCTTTCTCGCCTTCTTCTGGCGTCAGCACCACTTTGTCGATAAGCCCCCTTAAATGCTGTGATGCTTCGGCGCGCGCGCCATCCGCATTCAACGATGCCTTTAAGTCTTTTATGGCTTGGTGATAACGTGATGCCATGGCGGGATGGATCAGTGGCTTGAGTGCAGGTTGCACCGTCAGAGCTTGTTCCGCTTTCTCAATGCGCTCTGAAACGCTTTCCAGATCGTCTTTCACCATACTGGCGGGAATACCGTCTTTGATGGCCTGTATCAGGCGCTCACGCTCTTTAAGAAGACTGTCACGTTGAGATTCAAGCGATTTACGCTGCGCATTGGCCTGCGCATGCAAGGTGCTCAAATGCTTGGTGTATTCCTTACAGAACACATTGACCAGCTCTTCACGCATGAAATGGCCTTGCAAGCCATCCAAAACATAGCCCTCAAGCGCTTCTCGTTTGATGGTGCGGCGATTGTTGCAGACGCTATCCCCTTTGTTCTTTGCAGCAGAACAGCCATATTGGGTAGAGTTGATCTTGGAATACCCGCCACCGCAAACGCCACATTTGGTCAGTCCTGATAGCAGATATTGAGGGCGGTTCGTTTGCCAAAGCGAGGAAGATTTACGATCCAGTGTTTTCTGGCGCGCCTTAACCGCTTCCCATAGCTCAGAATCAACGATGCGTTGCTCTGGCACATCCTGAACAATCCATTCAGACGGATCATTCAGGCGTGTTACACGCTTTCCTGTGGCAGGGTCTTTGATAAAGCGTTGTCTATTCCAGATCAGGCGACCGATATACAGTTCGTTATTCAGAATGCCAGTACCGCGCTTGCGGTTGCCGTTTATGGTGGATTGCCCCCAGCTTTTGC
The DNA here is from genome assembly GCA_033852115.1 of Cellvibrionaceae bacterium. Lineage (GTDB taxonomy): Bacteria > Pseudomonadota > Gammaproteobacteria > Pseudomonadales > Cellvibrionaceae > JAWSVE01. The sequence goes on from JAWSVE010000002.1 coordinate 827,792, forward strand.
CAGATGGGCAAGGTATACCTTCCTCGTTGAGCTGAGCAGCGATAGCTTTGGGCGATTTGTTCTCAAGGCCATATTCCCGGAAGATGCGGCGGATGATATCGGCCTGCACTTCATCAATCTCACGATCCCCTTTGATGGCTTCACCATTGGCGTCGAACTGTTTTACCACTTGATAGCCATAAGCCAAACCGCCGCCAGATTTACCTTTTTCTACACGGCCACGGAGCCCACGGCGGGTCTTATCGGCTAAGTCCTTCAGGAACATCGCGTTCATAGTGCCTTTCAGGCCTATGTGAAGCGTAGATATTTCACCTTCCGAAAGGGTGATGATTTTAACGCCAGCAAACTCCATGCGTTTAAAAATGCCTGCGATATCCTCCTGATCACGGGAGAGGCGATCCAAGGCTTCTGCAATGAGTATGTCAAACTCACCATTCATTGCGGCGCTGAGCAGAGATTGAATGCCAGGGCGCATGAGTGATGCCCCTGAAATTCCTGCATCCGTATAACAATTGCCAAGCTTCCAGCCTTCAGCGCTTGCTTTGTCACTGCACAGGCGAATTTGATCTTCAATAGATGCGTCACTTTGAAGGTCAGAGCTATATCGAGCATATATGCAAGCACGTTGCGTCATATTCCTATCCACCATCTTCTATATCGGGATTGCTAAGTGCGCTGCGGTAAAATTCGTAATCTTCTTCGGCGGCGCGTCTTGCGAGAAACTTCACGAGAGCGATTATCGCTTCATCGTCGGAACCCCGATTATGACTCGCTTTCAGCGGAGTCTTCAAACAAATCTGAGCCTCATTTGACTCATTTTTATTCTGTTTTATGAGAGGGTTATCCATATATCCCCCCATAAAAAAGCAGTGAAAGCGAATTACTGCTCTCACTGCCGTATTCTTTGCGCCAGCCGCGTATATCTGAGAGATGGCACGTTCTGGGTGCGGAACATGCACATACACCCACCTGACCACAAAAAAAGAGAGTTGCATGGAACGCTCTGGCGTCCCGACAATCTCTCATACTTATAATGATACGCCTGAAATCGTTAATAAATCGTAAATAAGCACTCTGTAAACCGCATGTTTCTGCCGTTTTTTTACTTTCTGTTTTTGCGGAGAATAAATTAATCATACTTATCACCCCGTCTTTGATGATTTTTTAAGAAGATAAAAACAGGCAACGATTGATGCGATCCACCATTCGATGTGATTAATTGAGAACTGATTTAACACACCAGCTAAGGCGAAAATAAATAGCGCCTGTAAAGTCAGTTTCAATAAAACTGTATTTGTTTGCTTATGCGCCTGTGTTGAGAGACCTCGACTAAGAATTGGCGGTGTTTGCTTCGCCTGAAGCATGCGTTCCCAAATAAAAACGCGATACCACGACTTTGCCGACAAAATTAGTAACAGCCATGGTGTTACGCGATGAAAGACAAAACTAAAAGGCGCGTAATCATAAGAGGGGATTTTTCCATCAAGCCCAACCCACACGCTCCATGCACATACGCCTATTACAATAATTGAAACCCATGCTCTAAATATCATGTGCTCACCCTCCATCAAATATCGAAGATAGAGGCGCAGCAATGTTGAGCCCCTGTTTGGTGAAATTAACAGGCCTGCTTATTGGGTCGTCGGCAAAGTTTGGATGAATGTCATAAATGGGTGAACCATTTTTATTTCTATATCTCTGATCCAAAAAATAGGCGGTTTTAAAACACGCGACTGGATTGGCATGAGACAAGATAAGAATTTGAGCAACTGGGCTCATCGTCATTACCTCGTCGGGGGTGATAAGCGAACGCGATGTGAGCGCATCCTCTCGGCTTAAAAAATTGGGATCACTAAAAAGGCGAGCTCGCATCTCAGCACTGAACTCACTTAACGATTCAATCGTTGTGATGCCGCACAGCCTTGATGTGTATTCAGAGGTCATCAAATCACGGGTGCCGAAGATTTGTATAACGCCGCTATTGGCAATGAAGGTTTGCCACCTCTCGCCGTAAAGCGAGACGAGCTGATTTAAGTCCTGCACGATCATATGAAGCTGCATGCCATACCCCGCCATAAGCCCAAAGGCGGTTTCAATGACCTCCATACGTCCCAAGGCAGCGGCTTCTTCCATAAGAAAGTACACGGGAGGGTTTGGTTTTGTCTTAAAGCGAGTTACTGAAGTGATTGCAGAACTCAGCAGCATGCGCAAAAAGCGGTTATAGGTAAACAATCTCCCCGCAGGTAAAACAACAAAAATATCCGTTTTGCCATTTTCCAGCTCTTCAAAGGTGAAATCTGATTCCGATAAGGTGCGCTGTATTTTCGGGCTTTCTAAGAAATGCGTATTTTGTTGCGCCGTTGATAAAATGCTAGAAAATTCCTTCGACGCTTTATTGAGAATACGTGCGGCTGAAGCGCGAACATATTCGTTGGAGCTTTGCATCATGCCGGGCTTTATTAACACGGCATTGCCTTCTTCGTCTTCAGCATACTCGCCTCCAACAATTTTTTTAAAGTCATCAGAAGATAGGCTTAACAATCTTCTCACTTGCGGAATGTCGCGTGAGCGCTTGACAGTCGGCATTAGCACCAGAGGCGTGGCGGCAACATAGAGAATTAGCCCCATAACGAGCGCACGAGCTTCATCCGTCCAAAATGGGTCTTTGCCACCTCGATCAGTGACAAGACTATCTGCAATATTCATGGCATCCTCAACAAAGTCATCATTGTCAGGATCAAGCCAGTCCATAATGTTAAACCTTGATTGTGGCATGCCGAGCTTTGAGCAAGCTAAATCCCATGGATCGATAATGATGACTTTATGGCCAAGTACATCCCGCCGATATCGCGCAGCAATTAAAGATAGCTCACCATCTTTCACATCAAGCGCAACCAGCGAACCACGATGCTCCAAGCATCGCGGCATACTCGCGGTTAGAAGTTTTCCGCTTCGTGTAGGTGCTACAGTTAGCAGGTGCTTTTGTGTGTTTGTGGTAATGCAATAAGCACGGCCTTTGTTCGCTTCGGCCATGCCGTAGCCAAGGAATATGCGCCCACCTTCGCCATAGCCTTTTTGGTGAAGGTGGTTTTTCGTTGCCCATTTACTTGAGCCATGCAAATCGGGGTCGCGGCTATATATCCGCGACGGATGCTGCGTGCCTTGGCTACGGAGTTGCATGCGCACCTCCAGAGCAAGGTTTGACGCTCAAAACTTTCTGACTTTTATAAGCAAGACCGATGGCACTAAAGTAATGTGATAGCGACTGCTTTACATTGCCGCCTTGAGAAATGAAGTGGTCGGTAATGCCTTCAAGGTCATCTTTATGGTTTCCGCCAATGAAATACACAAAGGTCAGAATGCCATTTTTATTGGCGAGTAATTCAGCTTTTACTTTTGCATCATTTACGGTGTAACCGTCAGTGATGACAATGGCCGCCTTCTGATACCCATTGAAGTAACTACCCGATAGGTCTGAATAGGCACTGCTCAGTGCCTTAAAAATATCTGTGCCACCACTGGCTTCTATATTTTCAAAGCCAAATCCGCCGCCATTGCATTGCTGGTAGTTTTTATGACCGTAAGTAAGGTCGGAGTTAAAGCTACCAACGGCGCATAGAGCATGTGTCGGCAATGAATTAAGAAAATTGTTTGCCGTGCTTTTCACCGCATCAATGTTGCCAGCCATAGAGCCTGAACGATCTAGCAGTAAAGCAATGCCAATGTTAGGTGGTGCTTGCTGAACGGTTTTGTAGTCAAAGCACAGCTTTTCACCACTCATAGAATAAACCGCGACGCTATCGGGAGGCGGTGAAACAAACTGACCACTGGCATCTCGAAAGCTGGCAACGATATTGAGCTGCGAAGGGTTTCCCGATGTTTGAATAATCTCGGAGGTTCCACCGCTAAAAGCGACAATAATATTGTTTGACTGATCGATATCGAACCCCGATACGATCTTAATACCATTGGCATCGACCATTCCGAACTTGGATATTGTTCTTATGAGAATGTCCGAGGCGTCAAGCGAAGGGTCAGTTTTTAACTTCAAAGAAATGGATTTCTCAAAATCATATTTTGAGCGAATAACAATAATCGGCGCTGAATACTCACTTTTTGATTTAACAGTGATAACAGGCTCGTTTGCAATTAGGTTGGTGTTGCAGAAGGCCGATAGGCCAACTGCAACTGCGAGGTTTTTAATGAGAGTTTTCATCGGTATCCCTCCACCTAAAGCAACGTATTCAGTCGGGACTTCGTTTGCGCTTCACCAAGCAACTCAAAATCAATGTCGCCATTGCGCGCACGTTTCAAAATCCCGAGTGAGCCAAGATAGGCTTGCAGCACCTTGTCTTGATCGGGGTGAACGCGCATGATTTTGAGAGTGGTGAGCTTGCTGGCGAGATTTGCCAGCGCTAACTCGCTTGGCACTTCTTGAGGCACTTCAACGTCAATCGGATCATTACCATTCTGGAACGGCACATGAACCGTTGAGCCAATCCAGTACAATCGGATGGAGTCAGGCTGAGTCAGATTCACGGTTGTTTCAATCTGATCAAACGCCATAACCAAATCTGAAAAAGTCGGTTTGAATATAATCAGATTCATAACATCTTCCGCCTGTGAGAGAAGCTGCCCAGCCGTTCCCGACCACGCAATACGGTTAGGCAGTGCGCTCAGAATAATGTGAATCTGAACATCACTCGTGGCTTTCCTTCGGGAGAGCGAGGTTAATTGCTGAAGTAAGTAAAGCGCGGTATTCAGCGCTTCTCCCTGATCTTCAGTGGCAATCGTTCCACCATTCTCGATGAGCACAAAAATATCTTCATGAGCTTTAGCTTTGGGTGCCTGCACTTGCTCGCCGCAAGCAGAAATGCAAAGAGTAAGGATAAGAGCGGTTAAATATTTCATGACTATTTCTCCTCTGACTTAAGGCTTTGGAAGGCGCGTGTCGTGAATAAAGCTAGGATGATGTTGATGACGGCAATCACGGCGCTCACGCCAATCGCCAGCCCTTTGTTTTGTGCAAGGAAGGCCATCACGCCGCTTTCTTGCTGCACCACAAAACCACCTTGAGTGCTTTCCCTTGCAACGAGGGTGTATAAATTCACGACCTCTAGGCCAATGACCATGATTAAGACCAAGCCAGCGATGCTTGCTAAAATCTGATTTTGCGGGTGAGAAAACCATTCTTGAGGATCATCCAAGATATTTTGACGATGCACTTCCGCCCAGATGAAGAGCGGCGTTGCCACCGAAAACGTGGCCAGCAATATCGAAATGATGTGAGAGGCATTGGCATCGGGATCGAGCATGCCAAACATGCCGCCGAGTACAGGAAGCTCTGAAAGGTACGTTTCGTTCATCAAGCCTATCGTTTCGGTGTAGACCGCATAGAACATAACGAACATGGCGGCTTCAAGTGAGACGGCAAAGAGTACTTTGATCACTCCTGAAGGGCTGACGGCTTTCACACCGTCAAACGGGGATGGTTTGTCGAAGTTCATTAGTGCACCTCCGAATTTTTATGGCTAAGCGCGTTCACACAGCCAAAAGAGTGGCAATAGGCACATTCGCACCTTGCCCACATCTCACAGCGCAGTAGATCGTCTTGGCTAGGGGGTACAGATAAATCGGATTGGACGGGGTGATCCGCCTCAATTGTGATCTCAATGGATATTTGGATATCATCAGACATGTAAAGCCTCCAGCCCCTTTAAGAAGGGGTAATCAATGAACATGGGTTCTAAGAGGCTTTGCGCAAAGCTTGTGAAAACCTTATGTGATCCAGTTAATTTGAGCAAAAGGAGGACGAAAGAATAATAACTACGGTGAAGTCCGTAACCCGTTGAATAATATGGAATTATTATCCGTATAATGGAAATTCAAAAGCTGGGAGTTCGAGGCGTATAAATGGCAAATACCAAAAAACGTTCGGCAAAATCTGAGTTCTGGGAAGCTCATGTTCTTTCTTGGAAGCGTGGCAAGCTAACTCAATCTGAGTACTGTATACAAAACAAGTTATCAGAATCTTCTTTCTCCAAATGGAAAGCCAAACTACTCCCTAACCTGCGTGGCGCAAGGAAAGCTCGTAAGCCTAAAAATAAATACTACAAGCATTCCAAACTATCAAACGCCCAAGTCGAGACACTTTTCGCCGCTTTTTTGTGTGATATGCCTGTAAAAGACATTGCAAAGAAATTAGCCATCAGTGAAGCCTCCGCCTATAAGTACTACGATTTAATACGGCTTGATCTTATCGATGGAGCCCTGAATTATCCGCAATTGTTCTTTGGGGCTGGAATGCTTTTAACTTTGGGTGCTCCTCCCGATGTAGACAAGCTAGCCAAAAGATTTAAGCATACAAATCCCAGTATTAAGGGTAGAGAAAATCTAATTTATCACGCCATTGGTAATGTGCTTATTTGCCACTCGCTTCGAAAATGGTCAATTTCAGAGACCTATTACTTTTGGTTTCAAGGTTTAAGAATGTACTTTCTCAAGCACTATGCTGAGAACCATGGCTTGGATGAGGAAGACTGGAACTTTGAACTCGCCATTCAAATGCAAAATGAAGTCTCGATCATGAAGCTGACCGTGACCGCATGGTTAGACTGGATAAGAGGCGGAGATAAAGCAGCACAATTTTCAAGTGATGTGTGGGAAGCCATCAGAGATCAGCATGATTATCACACGGATGCTCAATATTGGTTTTCGACCATGCTTGAGAACTTAAAGTGGGTGGTGGAGCGAAAGCAGAGCTCAAAGAGAAACACCTATTGGGATTTTTTCAAGCCCAACAAGGCTGATTTTCTAGAGGTAAATGAGCGCATTCACAAATATCTACAAAACAAAGAAAATACTACCTGAGCCTATATATCAAGATCAGGTAAGTCATTAAACCAACTTGGTGGTACGTCATCACTGGTCGGTGTCTCGTTATCAAACAACGCCTTACGAATGTCTTTTTCTGGTATGTCTGTTTGAGAGAGCTGTTCTTTCAAAACCTTATCAAAAGGCTCCTGAGGGGGCGCTATATCATCAGAGGTGTTTGTTTGCTCTTCTAATTCATCAGCAGTAACATTTTGAAATGTCATGCCTACTTCTGGGGTGTTGTTTTTATTGTCGGTCATCCATAGCCTGCCTTCCTAAACTATGGATATCAGAAAAACTTTAAAATTTTCAATAAAAATCGTAATTAGACGCTAAAAGCGATTTTCCTAAGCCACTCGTACTTTTTCTCAAGCATATGACCACGGCCATATTTCGGCCCCGACTTCTTGTGCCCCATAAGTTCGTCGATGACTTCCTCTGGCGCGCCTGCGTCGCGGAGGCGGTCTTTAAAGGTATGGCGCAGCGAATAGAGTGAATGTGTTGGCGTTGGCTTTAAATCGTTTTCACGCAAATATTTGTTGATGGTCGTGGAGGCGGTATCGGCAGTGCGATAATGGTTAAATCCACTCGGTAGTTGCTGGAAAGCATGAAGTGCCGCGCCTACGAGTGGGATTTTTCGCTCAGAGGTAAGCGTTTTGAGTGCTTTATTTTCACGCGCGCGAATCCAGATATAAGGAATAGGCTCGTCAAGAACGATATCCTCTTCAGTAAGGCCGATTAACTCAGATTCCCGCGCACCAGTATCGGCCATGGCAAATACCAAAAGCCTCGCTTCGTCATTGAGGCTATTCAGGCCGTGTTTGGAAAGTAAGACATCTTGAACATAGCTGGCTTCAAAAGGTGGTCGTGATTGCTCCAGCTCTTTAAGGCGTATTTTTGAAAACAGTACGTCAAAGTCGGTCGCGACTTCATATTGAAGCCCGACCACCTGAAGCATGTCTTTCACGTACATCATGTTCTTATTAGCAGTTGCGGCGACGACTTCGCCTTTTTCAATGCGATCCATCCACCATTGCCGGAACTGTAAAATGTCAGATCGGGCAATGGATTTAAGAGGCTTATCACCAATAGCGCTGATAAAGTAATTGATGGCAGCAAGGCGCGGGTTTTTCCATTTGCGGATTTGATGCTCGGACTTATTGGTAAGCCTGTCACGGCATAGCGGCCAGTATTTATCAGCGCAAGTGCTTAAAGGAAGCTCTGGCACTTCTGTGCCGCCAAGCACAGAAGAGACCGTTTCAGGTTGTTCTATGGCCTTGTTTGCCGTCTTCAGGCGCTCGACTATTTCTTCTAACGGCTCTTTGGCAATTTCAACGGCATTCTTATAGGCAAAGCCATGGGCTTTTGCGAGCTTGATAGCAGTGCGATATTCAGCTTCAGGATCAGCTTTGCCATTGCCTTTAATCAGGCTGCGCCAATAATCTTCGATATAGTCGTTATAGATGGCAGCTTTTCGGATGGCTTCTTTTTCATCTTTGGTGCCCAAAGATATTTTGATGATGGCGCGCTTATCATAGTCGGACACGTATTCAGGAACGCGCCTGCGATAATAAAAATTCTTCCCTCTGCAAAATACATAGTTCGCCATCCATGTGTCCCAATTTGTAGCCCACTTTGTGTACCATTTTTAGGTAAAGCAAAAATGCGCCTTGGTCAATTGAAAAACAAATTTCAATCAATACAACATGTTAGCGGGTAAATGGTTAAGATTATGTAAATGAAAATGGTGGAGGGGGCAGGATTCGATTTGAAAAATTTCATCTCTAATTATTGTTCTATTTCAGTGCTTTAAATATTTATTAGAAATTACTACTATAAAAATTTGTGTCCCAGTATGTGTACCATTTTGTGTCCCAGTTTTTAGAGGTCTGTAGGTTCGAATTCCGTGTGCTTTTCTGCAATTTTTATAGCACGGTTTAGGGTTTTAACTTTATCTTTTCTGCACTGGTATTCTTTTTCAAGGCGCTCGAATATCGGCAGGTATTTATCGCCATATCGTGCCACAATTTTTGCAGCCTGATGATACGCTCTCTTAATTTGTGCCAAGCTTAATTGATCACTCATGCAGCCCCCTCTGGTGATAGAGGTGTGGGCACTTAATCCATTCATGCAAATCTTTCAGGTAAAACGCCTCGCGAATACGCTTACCTGTGGAGGATAATGTTCTAGGTTTGGGGAATGTGCCGCAATCAATGCGCCTTAGTATTTCGTGTTTAGGGATACCGCATAAGCGAGCGGCAAGCTTGAGAGGGATAAGCGCATTGCTTTGGATCATAAGCGCCGCTGTTACCTGCGCTTCAAAGTCTGCTTTAATGCTTTTGCCATTTAATAACTCATCCATGGGGCTTTCCTTTTCAAAGGAAGCGGTAACAGCCATATGCTGCATCGCTTCCTTGCACCCATGTTTGAAAATTAGCCACGTGCCTGCTGGTGACAGGTAATCGCTTTCTCAGAATTAAGCCACGTATCTATTAATATCATACGTGTTGTATCTTAATTATTCGTTAACTTACTTTGTGGCTTCGATCTTAAAATCGCCCTGAAGCTTACCCCAATGTGTTCTAAGCCCATCTTTATGAGCATCATCCATCGGTAGTGCTTTGAGTGCTTCAGGCCAAAGCTCCCTAGCTTTTGCCATGGTGTCTTCCAAGTGCGGCTTTATTGCCCTCCACGGAATACCCGACTTATCTGCCCATGACTGAAAATGCGCCATGGTAACGGTATACCATTCTTTGGTTTTACCGAGGTTGAGCGCATATTGGGTTTCATTTTCGATATAGACATTGGTTGTAACGATATCGTATGCAGGAGACAGCCGTGGCGTAATCTTATCGGGATATAGAAAGCTCCAGTTCTTGAGATGCGCATCCCCATTCGCCAAGAGAATATTCACCAGCAATCGCCTTGCGAACTGCTGTGCGTCGGCAAGGCCGTCGCCAGAAAAATCATAAATGACTTTGCCGATATTCTCATAATTTGCCGAAGTGTATTTTTCGTGCGGGTACTTCACCAGAATTTGCGCAAAGTCTTCCATGTGGATGCGTTGATCATCCGCGCGATCAAATCGTTTGATGGCAAAGGCCTGCTTTTCATCGGGTAAGTTAATTTGTGGCAGGTTGTCGAGCTTATCCAGCTCGACCAATTTGATCTCAGGAATGTCAACGCCAACGAGCCCCGCCAGCGACATGGAGGTATATTCGTTCAGTGGCACAAACTTGTGCTTTGTTGAGGGCGTTTTGATGATCCAGTCACCCAGCACGTTACCCTTCGATAAGTTATAGCGCCCATCCTTTTCCTTCATGGAAAACTTCATTTGCACGCCAGCCAACGAAAACTTGTTTTCTTGAGTGACCTTATCGAACTTAACGGCCTTAGCTTTTCCGTGCGTGCTCAGGACATAATCAGGAACATCTTCAGGCTCCATTGGCATGGCTTCGATTGCCCCCGGCAAATCTTCGCCAAGATACGAGAGAATGTGAAATTCATTATCTACGTGCACCTTCAGGCCTTGTGCGATCAGCTCACGTAATGATCCCTCTGGTAGCAAGTTTGAAAGTACAGGATGCAGCCGTTGATTCCGCGCCCATGGTGCAGCCATGAGCTTGGCCGCATTCGGAAACGCGGGATGAGTAATCAGGCTGAATATCGGGCGATCAGGATTGTTTTTAAATGAGTCTGCAATACTCAATACATTGCGGCCATTTTTAAACCCTGCGAGATAGCCGATCAGCACGCCATGAATTGAGAGCTGTAGAACATTTACTTCATCATTGCTATCTGTGCTCATTCATTCTCTCCCAGCAAACCCTGCCATGGATCATCGGCCAGTGGGTTATTGTGTTCTTTTCCCGCCTTGCTTGGCTTGGTTGCTGTCCCAGTTGATGACCCAGACTGCAAAAGAGTATCTTCGGCCAGTACTGCCAGCACAGCATTCAATTTTTCTTGTGGTATTAGAAGCAATTCACTTTTAAGCCCCTTAGCGACTAGCTCAAGAGTATCAAGCCGTGGGTTGCCCTTGGATTCCAAGCGCTGATATTGCTGGCGCGATATACCAACGCGCAGCATCATATCGTGCTGCTTGAGTTTCAATGCGATACGGCGTTTTTTGATCTGTTCGAGTAGTGAATTCATAATGAAACGTATATGTTGCTATTTGCCATTAAGAAACATATTAGTTTCTTTTTGTGGTTTTGGCAACGTATAAGTTGCTTTTACGTGGTTAAAGCATATTAGTTGTAAAAAGAAGCATATATATTGCTTTTATCGAGATGCTTCTATGTGCTGCTGTTCGCTTATTGTGTTGTGCCAAAATTCGCTTATTGTGCTTGTTTTTTGAAGAAAGAGCGGGCGAGCCAAATCTCAAAGCCCTAAATACCCCCAGCCAGTTTTCCCGATTTGCATAGCAAGGAGCGCAGAGCGCCACGGAAAACTGACTGGCCGCCAAGCCCACCCTATATGACCTGATGGCAATGCCATCGATCATCCGACTGCCTCGATGATGATTCAACATCGCGCTTGTAATAGACATCGGCAGTCGGTAAACAGGCAGTGGGCGCGGAGCATTAAAGAGTAAACTTCTGCCCTTGGGGCAGGCCTCAGTATCACCGTCATCGTGAAGATGGGACAAGAGTGAGTAGGAATAAATTGCTGCAATTCAGCATAGTTCCGCTATTGGCGCGGCTTTACGATGACCGCAAGATGTGTGCGTGTAGTACAAAATCAGAGATTTTTCCCTCCCCGCACCTATCTTGAGAAGGACGTTGCCCCGTCCGTTCTATCCTCAGGCGGCGCTCTAAGCATCGAATTATCATTCTCTGGCAAGAGCTTATCTGGTGCGCAATCCATAGTGATTGGTATGCTGCACCAGCGAACGATTGGCCGTTCGATCACCACTTATGGGAGCCTCCGAGCTACCCCTAAGAACCCCATGGGCAAGGGCAAGATTTTGCTCTCCCCTTGCATCCCCATCAACCAGAAAGGAGACGTTAGCTCTCCCTTCATGGACTTCCCATCAATCAAAGGGGCATGTCATAGCCCCTCATGAACTCCCTCGACCAACCCTGCGCGGATTGGATGCCGTAAGCGTTTCGACGCTTAACCACGACCACTGTTTCGCCAGTGGAGAACGACCAAGGTGCGACCTTGGATGCGTTACTTAGATCAAGATAGGTGTTAGCTCTTCACGTACAGACTTTATCAGCTTGTCAATGTCGCTATCAGAAAATGCATTATTATTGCGAAGGCCGTTCAAACCCTCGTCAATACGAGCTTGAAGACTGCTCCCCAAAATTAGCTGGTTATAGTCGTCTATCAAAGGTTCAAAATAAGCAAAGCTTTGCTTCTGGAACATCATCTGATATTCGTCGATCAAATCGCCTTTCGCTTCATGTCCTGTAAAAGGGTCGATCATCTTTGGCAGATATACGATATTCCAAGGCGCAGTGAAGGCGAATATATTTTTAGTTCGCCCAAAAATATGGGACACCTGATAATTACGTATCGGTTCATACTTTGCACTTTTGGTCTTGGAGTAGCCAGTCATATCACGAATAACTAAGGTCGGTTCTTTATTGTTGGTCGGGTCAATTTTTACATTGTCATTGCTAAAAGCGAGACGGTAAAACTCTTGAAATAAATGGCTACCATTCGAATTCCTGCCGAAGCCCCGCATGAATACAGGTTCGTTATTTACTATTCGTTGCTTTAACTGCTCCCAGCCTTCTTTTGCTTTATCTTTTGGCGCATAAATCGTCTCGCGTAGGCCAAAATCGAAGAACTGATCTTTATCTATATAGCCCTCTGAAAAGAAGCGTTCATATGAATCTCGCATTTAGTACAATAATCCTGTAGTTTTAGATGAACCTGTTTCGTAGCCATTCTTCCAGCCGTCGCGTTGCAATCACATCATCGCGGTTATAGCCCAGTATTTCGGCCTTTAACTGAGCTTTCATTTCTGGATTGTTTTCTGCCAAAAATCGGTTGAATTGAACCACCGACCATTGCGAGCCTGAGTTGTCATCTTCCCATTGAAAATTGACTAAATCTTTGTGCTTGCAAATGTCCTTCAGGCCATAACCTTGTAATGGCAATACAAGGCTATCGAGCACAGGCTTTTGCATATCAAATAGAGGGCTTTCTTCACCAAGCAAATACAGGACGGTTTCATTGCTCTCCATGTCATATCGCTTAGCGTAGCTTCGTATCGTTGTGCGTTCGTGCTGCGAATAGTGAGCAAGTACCAAATCAGCATAGCGCTCACGGTATTCTTCGATTTTGGCAAGGAACTCCATCCAGCCTTGTCTATCCTGCTCGGCAGTATCCGTCCAAACATATTCGAAATCAGCGTTGCTAAAATCAGGTACTAAGAAACCCCAAAGATACACATGCTTTTCGCCGTTCCCCGTGAGCGGATTATCTTCGATATCAAAATGTACCCAGTGACCATCGGGAAGGCTCACGGGCGCAATTTGATGCACTTCGCCACTGAAATAGGATTGTGCCTGCAATATGGCACGCTGCTTCTTTTCATAGCCTTTGAGATAAGGCACATCGGGCAAGCTTTCAGGCGAGCTTGCGGCTAATTCCGATATCGTACTAATACCGTGTTTTTCCAGCCCATCGGCGGCACGGCCTTGCACACCGTAAAGCAGTGAAATTTCTTCCTTCGCCTCAAAGGCAGGTTTGCAATGCGTGTAATAAGGGCATGCGCGGCATTTGCTATGGCTATAGCGAACCAGTGGCTCTGTATCACTTGCCAGTAGCTCCCGCATTTCGGTGACAAACTGGTTGGTGAGAGGGTTCGTTTCGTCGTCAATTTCAGCGGTATCACCATCACCCAAGAATACGATGGCAGGCAAACTTGCATTGAGCATTCGACGGTAAAAGCCAAGCTGCACCTGTATTTCCTTTTTATCTTCGCTGAGGGATAGCTTGGCATCGGCTGGCTGATACTCGCCACTGGCATGACGAATTAAGAAATCAGGGTAGCCCACAAGTAGATTTTCTTTGTCGAGCAATTGGGCTTGGTAAATAACGTCAACACCCTCGGCCATAAGCCTTTGCGTATCTTCTGGTGAAGTGGCCGTATGCACCGACTTTTCTTTCATTAGCTGGGTTAGTACCGCTTGCTCATGAGCAAGGCCAAGCTCAATGATCAAAGCCTCAAAGGCATCCTCTGCTTTTTCAACTTCCAGTTCGCCCAAAGCCTCGGGATAGTTATCCAGCCATACACGGCGCGCGCACAATGCCCAAGAGCTGGCATCGCTTGGCTTGATATAGGCTTGGGTTGGCGCGTTGTTCATCTAAAGTCCGTCTATTCGGTTGGCTGCAAACAATTTAGTGCAGAAACTCCAACAATCATAGGTGTTTTTGGTTGTTCCTTCCTCTATTTTCCCATATTCTCCCCTAAGCTATGAGGGCGATACATGCTATGACTGATCAAATATTGACCTTAAAAGAGGTCGCGGCGTACTTAAAACTCGCTGAGAAAACCGCCTACAAACTGGCAGCAGCAGATAAACTGCCCGGTTTTAAGGTTGGCGGGAGCTGGCGCTTCAAAAAAGAAGATATTGACCAGTGGATTGAAGAGCAAAAGAACATGAATAAAGGGTAAAACCACTTGAACGCAGTAGAAATAGAAGAAGCCATATCGTTACTCGCTGAGCAAGACTTTGACTCAGCTAGTTTCCCGTATGCGTTTTTAGAGGCGTTCGGAAATAAACCCGCCACCATTAAACGCCTAAAAAGCGGCAATACGAACTCCTCAGATATCGATGGCGGTGTTTTACAGCGAAATAACATCCATATCGCCACGTGCAGTGAGGGTGCGGTATCTGAAACGCTTACTCGGTTGAAAGAAAGTCCTGCAACGGTCAAAGGCAAAGCAAAGTTTGTAGTTGCCACAGATGGAATTGACTTTGAGGCTGAAGATTTAACCTCCGACGATCCGCCAGTGGTATGCCGCTTCAACGAATTTCCCGATCACTTTGGCTTCTTCCTGCCTTTGGCAGGCATTACGACCGTTAAACAAATCCGCGAAAGTTCATTTGATATAAAGGCAACTGGGCGTCTTAACAGGCTTTATATCGAGCTGCTTAAAGACAACCCTGAATGGGGCACGGAAGAACGCCGCCATGATATGAACCACTTCATGGCTCGCTTGATTTTCTGCTTCTTCGCAGAAGATACAGATATTTTCAATGGCGAGGGACTGTTTACCAAGACCATTGAGCAGATGAGTGAGCGGGACTCTTCAAATACGCACGAAATTATGAGTGAAGTATTCCGAGCAATGGATACTTCGATTGAAGATAGAGCTAGCACTAACCTGCCACGATGGGCAGATACCTTCCCTTACGTGAATGGCGGCCTCTTCTCGGGTAATACAGATGTTCCGCGTTTCAGTAAGATTGCGCGATCTTATCTTATTCATATCGGGAATTTGGACTGGACGAAAATCAATCCTGATATTTTCGGCTCGATGATCCAAGCGGTCACGGATGAAGAAGAGCGTGGCGCTCTTGGCCTGCATTACACCTCAGTGCCAAATATTCTAAAAGTTCTGAACCCGCTATTTCTTGATGACCTTCGGGCGAAACTAGAAGAGGCTGGTGATAGTCCTCAAAAGTTACTCAATCTTCGCAAGCGTATGGCGAAAATACGCGTTTTCGATCCTGCCTGTGGTTCAGGGAATTTCCTCGTTATCTCCTATAAAGAAATGCGAGCAATTGAAGCAGAGATCAACCAGCGTAGAGGTGAAAGCGGCAGGAAATCAGATATTCCCCTAACAAATTATCGGGGTATTGAACTTAGGGATTTTCCTGCTGAAATTGCTCGTCTGGCCTTGATAATTGCGGAGTATCAGTGTGATGTCCTTTATCGTGGTCAGAAAGAGGCGTTGGCGGAATTACTGCCTTTGGATGCGATGAATTGGATTATATGTGGCAATGCTCTCCGTTTGGATTGGCTCCACATATGCCCGCCTACTGGCTCGGGGGTCAAAGTACAAGGTAACGACCTATTTGGTGCTCCTTGTGATCAAGTTGAGATTGATTTTGTAAACGAAGGTGGAGAGACATATATATGCGGGAACCCCCCATATGTTGGCAGCTCAAAGCAAAGTGCTGAACAAAAAGGCGATATTCAGCATGTTTTTTCCCGATATACGAAGAAATGGAGATCACTTGACTTAGTTGCTTGTTGGTTCAAGTTGGCATCAGACTATTTTAAAGCCACAGATGGCTGCTACGCTTTTGTAAGTACGAATTCCATTTGTCAAGGTGAGCAGGTTCCAATTTTATGGCCGATTATCTATGAAAATGAAATGGATATTTACTTTGCTTACACATCATTCAAATGGGCAAACTTAGCATCGCACAATGCTGGCGTAACAGTGGTGATCGTTGGTGTTGGTAATCAAAAAAAATACAAAAATAAAACTATCTTTCACGTTGACCGTGAAGGTGTGTCCACCTCCAGTTCAGTGATAAATATCAATGCATACTTAATTTCGGGAAAGAGGATAATTGTAGATACTATCAGTAAAGCTCATGATGAAAGAGGCTTTATGATACGCGGCAATATGCCGACTGATGGAGGGAATCTTCTATTAAATGAGGCTGAAAAACAGTTTTTAGAAAATAGTAACGTAGATGCCTCTCCATACATTAGAAAATTCATCGGTGCTCAAGAGTTGATTAAAGGTCTAACTAGGTATTGTATCTGGATTGAAGATCATCAAATAGAAGAAGCTAAAAAGATACCTGAAATTCAAGGTCGGATAGAAAAAGTACAAGAGTCTAGGCTTAATAGCAGTGCTGCATCAACAAGAGACTATGCCCAATACCCACATAAATTTCGTCAAATTCAAGGGATATCCAAGAGCAACTGCATTGTTGTGCCACGCGTAACATCAGAAAATAGGGATGTGCTTCCCGTAGATTACTATGACAGTAATACAATTGTTGGCGATAGAAATTTTGTTATTTGCGATGCGCCGCTATGGAATTTATCTCTAATAGCTTCAAGGCTGCACTGGGTTTGGATCGGAGCGGTTTGCGTGCGGATGCGAACCGATTTTTCATATTCCAATACCCTTGGTTGGAATACGTTTCCTGTCCCTCAACTTACCAAGAAAAATAAAGAAGATTTGACCAAATGCGCAGAAGACATTCTTCTCGCCCGCGAAGCGCATTTTCCCGCCACCATTGCCGATCTCTATGATCCTGAAAAAATGCCAGATAATTTGCGCAGAGCACACGAGCGCAATGACGAGGTATTAGAGCGCATTTACATTGGACGTAAGTTCAAGAATGACACTGAGCGCCTTGAAAAGCTCTTTGACCTCTATACAAAAATGACTAAATCCACTTCCAACTCTAAGAAAAAGGTATCTTGAGCATGACGGAGCATAAATCTATACCCTCAGTATCTGTTAACTATGCTAGCAATGGCAGCTCAAAGAAATCGAATGAGTTGGGCATGCGCGTGATGCAAGAGCGTGCTTATGAAAAGCGTGGTGAACAATATCTTTTAATTAAGTCTCCACCTGCTTCTGGTAAGAGCCGTGCTCTCATGTTTATTGCTTTGGATAAGCTGAACAATCAGGGGGTTAAAAAAGCCATTGTTGTCGTTCCTGAAAAATCAATTGGTTCAAGCTTTAACAATGAGCCACTGACAAAATACGGTTTTTATTGGGATTGGGAAGTTGTACCGAAATGGAATCTTTGTAATGCGCCAGGTGAAGATGGCGGTAAGGTAAATTCTGTAAAGGCTTTCCTTGATAGCGATGACCAAGTGCTTGTATGTACGCATGCTACCTTCCGTTTTGCAGTAGACCGTTTTGGTGTTCCCGCCTTTGATGATTGCTTGATAGCAGTGGATGAATTCCACCATGTGAGTGCTAATCCAGATAACAAACTGGGTGCGCATCTAGGCGATTTTATTACACGAGACAAAGTTCATGTAGTCGCCATGACAGGCTCGTACTTTAGAGGCGATGCCGAGGCTGTTCTTTCCCCTGAAGATGAAGCTAACTTTGAAACAGTAACTTATACCTACTATGAGCAGCTTAATGGCTATGAATATTTAAAGTCGCTGGATATTGGCTACTACTTTTATTCAAGTGGCGACTATACGCACGAGATTAGAGAAGTTCTTGACCCTTCAGAAAAGACCATCGTGCATATACCTCATCCCGCATCCAGAGAAAGTCAGAAAGACAAGTATTCCGAAGTCGAACGCATTTTCTCGGCACTGGGCGATTGGGAAGGTTCAGATGAAGATACTGGCTTTCAGCTAATTAAAACGAGCGAAGGAAAGCTGATTAAGGTTGCCGATCTGGTCGATGATGATCCAAAGCGTGACAAAGTATCAGCAGCGCTCAAACGCCCAGAGGCCAAATCGAACAGAGATTTTGTCGATGTGATTATCGCGCTTGGCATGGCGAAAGAAGGCTTCGACTGGGTGTGGTGTGAACATGCGTTAACGGTTGGTTATCGCTCCAGCCTTACCGAAATCATCCAAATTATTGGTCGTGCAACCCGTGATGCCGAGGGTAAAACTCGCGCTCGATTCACTAACCTGATTGCTGAGCCTGATGCATCGGAAGAAGCGGTTACTGACGCAGTGAACGATACCCTTAAAGCCATCGCTGCCAGCCTTCTAATGGAGCAGGTGCTTACGCCTAAATTTAACTTTACGCCGAAAACACCAACCAGTGGCCCACAAGAAGGCTTTGATTACGGTGAGGAGGGCTATAACCCAAATGGGAATAATGTAGGTTTCAACGAAGATACAGGCCAGTTCCAGATCGAGATTAATGGCTTGGTGGAGCCGAAGAGCGATAGTGCTAAACGTATTTGTCAGGAAGATTTGAATGAGGTGATCACAGCATTCGTTCAGGATAAAGCCGCTTTGGAGCGAGGCTTGTTTGATGAAGAAGTCGTTC
The DNA here is from genome assembly GCA_033852115.1 of Cellvibrionaceae bacterium. Classification (GTDB taxonomy): domain Bacteria; phylum Pseudomonadota; class Gammaproteobacteria; order Pseudomonadales; family Cellvibrionaceae; genus JAWSVE01. Next base: position 846,633 of record JAWSVE010000002.1, read on the forward strand.
CTGAAGAACTCACGCAGCTCAAGATGGGAAAAATTGTTAAAGATAAATACCCAGAGCTTGATGCGGAAGACCAAGAGGCTGTTCGCCAGCATGCAATTGCTGCGTTAAACATTACACAACAAGCGAAAGATATCGCCAATGATGGTGCAGATGGTGAGGCCTCGGCTAACACAGCGTTTGTAGATGGCGTTCGAAAGTTCGCTATGGACGTGCGGGAGCTGGACGTTGATTTGATTGATCGTATCAACCCATTCAGCGAAGCCTATGCGATCCTCGCTAAATCGATGGATGAAGAAAGCCTTAAGCAGGTGAAGGCAGTTATTAACTCCAAAAAAGTTAAGCTCACCGAAGAGGAAGCACGTGAGCTAGCAACGCGTGCGGTTCAGTTCAAACGTGAACGAGACCGATTGCCTGATATCACAGCCGCAGACCCTTGGGAGCGTCGAATGGCAGAAGGCATCGCTTTCCTTCAACGGAAAGTAATGGAGGAAAGTAATGGCTGAGGTAAAACAAGAAAAAACTAACCAAGAGCTTTTGGCTGAACTTGGCGTAGAGGTTAAGCAAGAAAAGAAAGCGGCCAGAACACCAAAAGAAGAGCGCATCATCGCAGGCTTTGAGGAAATTCAGCGATTTGTAGAAGAGCATGGGCATGCTCCAGAGCATGGTGAGAACAAAGATATATTTGAGCGCTTGTATGCCACAAGACTGGATCAGATTCGAAAGCAGGAAGAGTGTCGCACTCTCGTTGAAGAAATTGATCATCAAGGTCTTTTAGCTGGCAGCTTGCAAGTGGCTGAGCCACCAGCCGAATACAATACGGATGAAGAGCTACTAGCTGAGCTAGGGATTGAGGCACCAAAAGAAGGTGATATCACCTACCTAAAACATGTGAAATCTCAGGCAGATAAAAAAGCGGCGGAAGAGATAGCTAACCGCACTCCGTGTGAAGACTTCGATAAATTTAAACCGTTATTCGATAAGGTTCAAAGCGATTTAAAGCATGGACTTGTAGAAGCTAAATTGCTCAAAGATCAAAAAGACCGCGATTACATGGCCAAAATCGAACAAGGCGATTGGTTTATTGTAAATGGCCAAAAGGCGTATGTTGCCGAGTTTAGTAAAGAACGCAATCACGGCTTTGATAAGAACGACTATAGACTTCGTGTGATCTACGACAATCGCACGGAAAGTGACTTGCTATTGCGCTCACTTCAAAAAGCTCTCTATGAGGATGAGGCAGGTAGAAGAATTGTATCCTTGTCGGCTGGGCCGCTATTCGATGATGTTGCGGATGAAGAGGATTTAGCAAGCGGCGTCATCTATGTGCTTCGTAGTAAGTCAGATAACCCGGTTGTTTCCCAAAACCGAGATGTTATTCATAAGATTGGAGTGACAGGCGGGAAAGTCGAAAAGCGTATAGCGAATGCGAAAATTGATCCTACCTTCTTGATGGCTGAAGTAGAGGTCGTCGCTACATACGAGCTATTCAATATAAATCGCGTGAAGCTGGAAAATCTTCTCCATCGGTTCTTTGAAAACGCAAAGCTCGATATCGAAATTGCCGACAGGTTTGGAAATCCTGTTTCACCCCAAGAGTGGTTTTTAGTGCCACTGTTTATTATTGATGAGGTGGTTGAAAAAATTAAGGATGGGAGTATAGCTGATTATGTATATGATCATAATAAAGCTGAACTGACACAAGGTGCGGATTGAAACAATGTATATTTTAGCCATCAGTAGCCGCAGTGAAACAAAAAGGATTTATTCACATGCCTTTGCCTGAAGCAACGCTTAGCTACAGTGTTGATAGTGCGCCCGTGATAGCTCGTGGGATGGCCTATAATGAAGAACAACTTGATGAGGCAATCAATGGCTCTGTTAAAGACTTGCTGCTTGATACAACAGGGACTGCTGAGCTAAATGACATGCTTGCTGGTCTAGCTTCCACTGAGTTTGAACAAGATCAAATAAGTCAGTTGTTACAGGCAGAACCTGAACCCGAAGATTGGTTAGTAGGTGAAGCTCTTGCCGAAGCTTATGTCGCAGACAATGAGAATTGCACTTTCCCTTGGCCGACGAGCAGAGACCTGAAAAACCCTGAAGCTAGCCCTGCTGGGGCAGACTTGACAGGTTTTCAAGAGACGGGCGATTCTGAAAACCCATACAGATTTGCTTTTGGTGAGGTAAAAACATCCAGCGATGAAAATTATCCGCCTAATGTCATGTACGGTCGAACGGGATTAAAAAATCAGCTTGAGGGATTAAGAGATTCTTACCCAACAAAGCAAAGTCTGATTTTATATCTTGGGCATCACGCCATAAATGCATCATGGCGATATATGTTTGAAAGCGCTACAAAGCGATATTTAAGCTCTGAGTATACTGATATTGCTATTTTTGGGGTTCTGATTCGTGATGTAGAGCCTAATGAATCAGACCTTTCATATCGTGCGACCTCTCTAGCGAATGGTTGTCCTGACTTAACGAGTATCGCGCTTTACGCCTTGTATCTTTCAGAGAATGCAATTTCTCTATTGGAAGCCAAAGCACAACAAGCTTTGCAAGGGAGTGAGCCATGACACTTACCTTGCACGATCTTGAAAATATCGATCAGCACTGGGCTGTACAAGCAATACCTAGTGACATGCTAGCCAGAGTATTTGAGGCCGCTGATGAGCGATTAATTAGGTCTGCGTTAGGCCAGATTCTGCATAACGCTGTTCAGTCAGAGGTGACTGATAAAGATATAGAAAATGTTGCAACAGCCTATGAAATGGCAGCTATTGAGGGCTTGTCAGCAGTATTGCGTTCATCACAAGGTGAAGAGAATGCTGCGCTAAAAAACCAAGCTCAAGCTGGCGCTCATAAGGCATTTGGTTTGTATCGCGTTCTGCCAATTCCGACCAATACAGATTTTCGAATATTTCATACACTGCATCTGGCTGGTCTGGCGTATTGCGGTGAGCGTTGGACAGATTTGAAGCGCTGGTTTTCTGATTCCCCAGAAGCCATTGCAATACCTTCTGTGGCCGATGTTCAGTGGGATAAACGATTGCTATACAGGCTGTTTGACTGCTGGATTCGGCTGCTACGGAAAAATAGTTGGGATGATCTAGACCAAATTTCAGAAATAGTTCTTGGTTTACGTAGAGATCAATCCCGCTTTGAATCTCTCCTAGTCGAAGACCGATCTGGAACAGCAGGTAAAGCTACTGCTTTACAATTGATTGCCCTATACCATTTTGCCAAAGCCACTGAAAGACTTGCTGTATACATGCTGCAAGGTGAGCCAGTAGCCATTGATTCAGAACTTGACCAACATTTTGAGGCAGCGGTGAAAGCTGCTAAGAGTAGTCGTGATGTACAGTTAGAAATGGTTCTGAATTGGCTTCATTTAGCTAGTCGGAAAATGGCTGAGGGTTCTTTATGGTGGGTTGCTCATACCGTAAATTCAAGAGTGACGAGATTTGTTAATCATGTAACAAAACATCAGGGGATGTTTGAGCTTTTGCCTCCGCAAAGAGCAGCTTTGCAGGAGCAAGGATTACTCGATCAGGCAAGTAGAGCTGTTATTGTGAACCTGCCTACATCAGGCGGGAAAACACAGTTGTCTCAATTTAGGATGCTGCAAGCGCTGAATCAGTTTGATCAAGATAATGGCTGGGTCGCCTATGTTGCGCCAACACGCGCTCTAGTTTCACAGATTACTAGAAGACTGCGTTCAGATTTTGAGCCTTTAAATATTCATGTAGAGCAATTGTCGGGAGCTATTGAGGTTGATGCCTTTGAAGAGGCTCTTTTGGGAGAGCAGCGCGCATTTCAGGTTTTGGTTGCGACCCCTGAAAAATTACAGCTCGTAATGCGTAACAAGAAAATTGCTCGACCTCTGGCATTAGTTGTGATGGATGAAGCTCATAACATAGAGGATGAACAACGCGGTCTTAGAATAGAGCTGCTTCTTGCAACGATCAAACAGGAATCTCCAAGAGCAAATTTCCTTCTAATGATGCCTTTTGTTCCTAATCCAGAAGATTTAGCGCAGTGGCTAGCTGCTGATAGAGGCAGAACAATTAGCTTGGGAACGACCGCATGGCAGCCTAACGAGAGATTGGTTGGTATGTTTGATGTCACTCCTTTTGACTCTGACAGAGGTGAAAGGCAAGGCGATTGGCACCTGAATTTCGAAACACTGACAACGACTCAAAGAACCATTCATTTGCGTGGGGTACATGAGATTAATGGCGTTAGACCACTCAGTGCGCTTAATTTCTCAACGGTTCGAGGTAGCCTCTCTGCTCAAGCTGTCGCCATGGCAAAATCATTCTCGCATCGGGGCACGAGCATCGCTGTTGCTCAAAAAATACCGGATGTATGGAGTATTGCCAGAAAAGTAGCCGCAGAGCTTCCGGCTTTTGAACAAGTGCCTAGTGAGGTGGCACTTGTTCAGCGATTCTTGGCGACAGAAGTGAGTGAGGATTTTGAGCTTATTGATATGCTGTCCAAGGGTGTAGTGGTTCACCATGCAGGATTGCCAGCAGAAGCCTTGGCTTTAATAGAGTGGCTAACCGAAGTTGGTCATGTACGTGTGATGTGCGCGACTACAACGATTGCGCAAGGTCTGAATTTCCCAGTTTCATCCGTGTTCTTGGCGACTACGAAATATCCTTACGGTATTCCAATGTCTCATCGCGCTTTCTGGAATTTGGCTGGGCGTGCTGGACGAATAGGTCAGGATAGCGTTGGAATCGTAGGCATCGCAGCAGGTAACGATCCTAATGCCGTGCGGCAATATGTCAGTGACGCAACTGGAGAATTAATTTCTAGGATGGAGTCGCTGCTTGATGATTTGTATGAGACTGGGGAGCTAAACAATCTTTCCGTATTAATAATGCAAGATCAATGGGCTGATTTTCGTAGTTATATCGCCCATCTGTGGAATGAAAAGCGTAATTTAGATGTTGTTATTGGCGAGGCTGAACAAACGCTGCGTAATACTTTTGGGTTTGGTGCGCTGCGCGCAAAGAATGACGAGTCATCTCTTCAAAAAGCCGAAGCACTTTTAGAAGCAACTCGAAGTTATGTAAGAGTTTTAGCCGAGCATCCTGAAAATGCAACGCTGGCTGATGCAACTGGTTTCTCTCCTGAAGGCGTTCGTTCTGCACTATTAGAAATGGGACAGCTTGATAACAATCTCTCTAGTGAGAGTTGGGAACCATCTAGCTTGTTTGGTGATAGTAGTAATACAACATTACCAGACCTTATGGGCATTATGATGAAAGTTCCTCAGCTTAAGTCTAGTTTAGAGGAACTAACTGGCGACGGTGTGGGTTATAGGAAACTTGCTGACATTACTCAAGCGTGGGTATCTGGCAAAAGTTTGGCTGAAATCGCAGATTCATTTTTTGAAGGTGATGATTTTACAGTTAAGATTTCAAAAGCATGTAAAGCTGTATATCGAGACCTCGCTAACAATGCTTCTTGGGGTTTATCTGCATTAAGTAAAATGCCTACATCAGGTCTTAATTTTGAAGAAATGTCAGATGAGAAAAGAAGACAACTAAACAACCTTCCTGCGATGATTTATCACGGTGTTAAAACCGAAGAAGCAGTATTGATGAGAATGAGTTCAGTCCCTAGAAGTATTGCCGAAGCAACTGGAGCAGAGTTTAAGCAGGTTCATTCAGATAATTTTACGCCCAATGCTGCTAATGAGTATCTAAAATCTTTGCAGGCATCCGATTGGGATAGAATGAAACCACAATCCGCAACTATGTCTGGTCAGGATTACCAAGAAGTATGGAAAAAATTATCTGGATTGTGATCACCGTATCCGTTTAAGAAAAAATGCTTCAAGGGCAAGGTGCCCTTGAAGCCAATTCATTTTGAATATTCTCGATGGATGCGAGTGCGTTTCTTCTCTGATGGCTATCAGGCTTGCTTCTCGCCAGCTCATTAAAAGCCTTTCTATGTAGACCATAAAGCTCGTTCGTGTTTTTGGCTGCCAGTTCAAATCTTGTAATCAATTTCATTGTTACCTCCTGTTTTTGGAGGCCGTGACTGCCACGGCCTTTGTATGGCCGCGTGTTTGTGCAAAGTGACTGATCTGCACCTTAGGTCGCAATAATGTGAAGAAGCTTTACGCTTGCTGATCAATTGTCACGTTGCGCTAGTGGTAATGCTAAAAGGCAGTGCTGGTTAAGGGCTCAATCAGGCGGTGCTGATTGATTGAAAAATTTTGGGTAGTGCTAAAGCACGACTGCTTTGAAAGGCGTTGAAGGTTTTCGCTGCGCTAGGCTGAAAGTTCAATAAGGTGTGAACACTGATCGTGTTCACTTGACTCAATAATTACGTGCCCCTTTTGGGTAAACGTCAAAATATCACACAACTTGTCTCCATCAAGACATCCCCCTTCCTTCCGCGCCCGAAACGACTGGGCTTGTGCAGGTCGGGCGGTTCCCCCTGTCTGGATTGCGCCAAAACATGTGATCATACGCTCGCTTCTCTCGCTCCTTTGTCCGGGGTTTTCAACCCCAAAAGGGGATGTGTTTTTAAGATTAAGGAGAAAAGCAATGAGCGAAGAAATCAGAATTTATGTGGCATGTTTGGCAGCGTATAACAGCGGCTATTTGCACGGTGTTTGGATTGATGCAACCGCAGACATTGACGACATTCAAGACCAAATAAACAGCATGTTGGAATCCAGCCCTGTAGAGGATGCCGAGGAATACGCCATACACGACTTTGAAGGATACGGCAGTTATCGTCTGTCAGAATATGAAGGCATAGAAAGCGCGCACGAGGTGGCTTGTTTTATTGAAGAGCATGGCGAGATAGCCGCGGAATTGATCAGCCATTTTTCAATGCTTGAAGAAGCACAGAAAGCCATGGAAGAAGATTATCAAGGCGAATATGCGAGTTTGTCGGATTACGCGCAGGAAATCACGGAAGAAACAAGCGAAGTGCCCAGCCATTTAGAATTTTATATCGACTATGACCGCATGGGGCGCGACATGGAAATGAGCGGCGATATTTTTACAATCGAAACGGGCTATCAGGAAGTGCATGTTTTCTGGAACAGATAGTTATAATCTAAAATTCGTTGTCGAGTTATCGGCGACGAATTTTATTCAAACATTTGAAAATGTGTCACAGATATTGTTAGTTAAATAGATATAAAAAATAATATGGACACTTAAGTTATGAGCTATAAGAAAAACTCTGCATGGAACGACAAAAATGAAGTTGAATGCCTTCTGATATTCAAAGTCTTACAACAAGAAGGGTTCCCAAGAGGCAAGCTGTCTCGTCTCTGTCAAGAACTATCAAAAATTACTAATTTAAGTGCGGGAAGCATAAGTGCTAAAGTTTGTAACTACAAATCTATAGCCGGAGTAAACGCACCCTCTAATGCATCAAAAAACACCATGGAAATATTCGAAAAGTACGGCTCACTATCAATTCAAGAAATAGAAAAACTCATTGATAGAATGAGCTAATCCAGAGGTAAAAATTCTGGATGAGGCCAATTATAATTTTCACCTGAAGCGGTGGCGCGCTTATAGCGCTGAGCTATTTCACTAGAGCAGCATTCCATAGCGTAGCAATATGCAGAAACGGCGCTGTAAAACTCTGAGGTTTGCGGCTCGTGGTTGTGCTGGTTGCTTAAAACTTGCGCCATTTGACAGCCCAGAAGTCCTGCTTCCTCACTCAAACTCATAAGGCGCTCAGATTCTTTAATGATATCTGCCGTTTTAAATTGATAGCTCATAATTTTGTCCGCGCTAATAAGGAAAAACGCCAGTGAATGGCATTTTGCTGTTTAATATGGCCTGAATATCTTCAGGCAAATAAATCGCCGGATCGTCATAGCCGATCCGAATTTCAGAACTATTGAGCGGCATGAGTTCCATGCCGTCTTTTTTAATAGAAAAAATAAGCGTGTTGTGCGCAAGCCAGCGCCCATAACACACTTCATAGCCTTCGCTTTCGAGTAGTTCGGCGATTTCAGGCGTTTCAATTTTTCCGCCGCCGTCATCGTAGCCGAATTTTGAAAAGGCATGGCTCCAGTGGTATCGGTTTCCGCAATGTTCGCATTTATCACAAGCCATGCCATTGTCCTTTCTTATATCTCAGGCTCTAAATCCATGCCTTTGTCGTCATCACGCCTGTTTTGACGGTTTGGTGCATTGGTGTTTTGAGTGTTTTTGCTTTGTGTATTGGTTTTCGAACGATGAGCGTGTTTTGATTTTTCTTCATGCTTGGCAACATGAGAAAGATCGCGCACCAGCGCTTGGCGCTCTTTTTCCTGAGTATCACGAAGCAATTGGATTTGTGTTTGTAAGTTCTGGCGCTCGGTTAACTGCTTTTGAATCAGTTCCTCTTGCTGTTTACGATCACGCAAATGTGCTTGCCATGCTTCTTGTTCATTGCGTTTTCGTGTTTTCCAGTAGCGGCCATTGAGCTTGTCCCAAATGCCTTTAAAGCCTTTTCGGATTCTTGCGGATCGCTTCAGCTCTTCAGCTTGCCAGCGTTTTTGCTGATATTCCTTAAGGCTGGCGCGTACCGAGCGATGTTCATTGGTCAGCTTGGCCTTATCGGCAAGCAGAGGTTTGAGCTTTTCATTGTGTACGTTGTGCAATTCTAATTTATAAGAATCAAACAGCTTTGAAAGCTGGCCTTGTATGCCGTTTTTTACTTCCTGCACTGATGGCAGTTCCTTGGCACTACCAAGGCGCGCTTCTAGGGCTTGGGCTTTTTGCCCAAGCTGGCGCGTGAGTGAATACACTTCACCATATACATCTAAAGCCACAAAACCGCGTTTATCGCCTTTGGCTAAAAAGTAGCCTTTTTCACGAAGCGCATGCTCGAAACTGGTTTTGGTGTCGGATATTGCCCAGCATTCCTGAAGCTCACTTTTTATATCCGAGGCTTTGCGGCCAACGCGCTGCGCTTGCTGCCATTCGGCGCGGGTGAAGTTCAGCGGGTTTTTCTTGGTTTTGTCTTTGAAGCCTTCAGGCATCTTCCAGCCATGTTCGAGATAGAGTGACTTTGAAATATCATTGAGCTTTAGTTTTGGGTGCGAGATGTTGACCGCCTTCATTTCGTCCGTATTGATACGGCTCCAAACGCAGTGCGCATGGCGGCGGCCTTCCTTTTCATGGAAGACCACAACGCGGGGCTGGCCTTCCAGCCCCAGTTTTTGCTCCACGCGCTCCAGCGTTTTTTCAAAGGTCTCAATATCGACCTTTTCATCTTGAGGCGGGTTCAGGCTCAGGGAATACATGAATTGCTTGCACTTGGTTCCCTTGGATAGCGCATAGGCTTCATTCAATGCGCCAAGAACATCCTGTGCCATAAAGCCGCTCACCTCATGCACATTGACGTGCTCATTTTGCTCCCCGTTGAGCAGGTGAAGCGCCATTTGGCGACCGCCAGCGCGTTGATTACCCTTGAGGATCATCGTCATCCTCCTTTTCTGGCTCACTTTGGGGCTTGAGCCCCAATGCCTTAATCAGGGTGTCACGCATCCACTGGATGGCCGTAACAGACTCATTGAGTGATTCCACAACGTCATGATTGACGGGGAGAGAACCAGAATTAGCCGCCTTGGCGAGCTGGTTAATATTGGCACTAATGCGGGATTGGCCGAGCGCCCCAATGAGCTTGGCGATGGCCTTTTGATCAATATCAGCAGTTTCGCCACGCGTGCGCTTTTTGGGCATTTCGGGCATATCTTCTTTGAAGATCAGCCAGCGAATGTAAGCCGCCAGTGGTCTGCCTGCCGCAGCCGTCTCCAGCGCCTTGCGCTCTTCCTCTGTAAATCTCATGGAGAACGGAGGTGGATATTTGGTTTTTGGCGTTTTATCGTCCATTTAAAGCCCCTCCACTTGTCAAAATGGGGCTTTCGCCGTTATACTCCGCGCCCTGTGAAGCGTGGGCTCCCTCTAAGCTAGATAGTAACGCGCTGATATGTGGTGGCTTAGAGGCAATATCAAGGGCATTGACCAGCAGCTTAGACAGCGTTGGCAACCAGCCCCCGCTACCAATTTATTTCAGAGACCTAGGAATCTTGTAAGTTGTTGGCTTAAGTGCCCAGGCTGGTGATTCTCTAGACTCGGCGTTAGTTTGGCTCTATGCTAAACTGAGTTCTTTTCAGCAGGTTGAGCGTCGCTCAGTTGCTTGGTCGGTAAACGGTGCGTGTAGCCGTTTACGATGTCACAAGGCTTAGTTGGTCTTTGACTGTTGTCACGGCCAATAGAGGCATTCGTAAGAGCCCCTTTTTAGGGGCTTTTTCGTATCTCGCATGCTGAGCTTTGCTGAGCATGATCATGACCGCAGTCCTAGCGGTAGAAGTTTTAATGGGCGTAGGCCCATTTTTTGGTTTTAAACCGAGGTTTGTCATGGTGGGCGGTAATTCGAAGCACCTAACCGAGCTGTTGGAGCCTGTGGTCGAGTCCCTAGGGTGTCAGCTTTGGGGGTTGGAATACCACTCTGCAGGCAAGCGTCGGGGTATTTTGCGTCTATATATAGACAAGCAAGATGGCGTAGGTTTGAGTGATTGTGAGCGTGTTAGTCGCCAGGTCAGCAGTGTATTGGATGTGGAAGACCCTATTCAGGGGGAATACACGTTGGAGGTGTCCACGCCAGGAATGGACAGGCCTCTGTACACAATCGAGCAGTTCGCACAATTTGCCGGTGAGCAAGTTAAATTGAAACTCCGCGTACCATTTGAAGGGCGCCGCCTATTTGCGGGCTTATTGACTGGTACCGAGGAAGACGAAGTTAAATTAGTGGTCGACGATGAGGAATACCTTTTCCCTATCGAGTCCATCGACAAAGCAAATGTAGTCCCAAATTTTTCAAGCCCAAAGAGTGAGAAAAAGCTCAAAGGCAAGTAATGAGGTCAAGGCATGAATAAAGAAATCTTGCTGGTCGCTGACGCCGTATCAAACGAAAAAGGTGTCGATCGAGACGTTATTTTTGAAGCGATTGAAGTTGCGCTCGCTACAGCGACGAAAAAGCGTTACGACGAAGACTCTGAGATCCGGGTGATTATCGATCGTAAGACTGGTGACTATGAAACCTTTCGTCGCTGGTTGGTCCGCGATAATGAAGAAATGGCTGCCTTGGGTACTGAATTTACGCTTGAAGAAGCGCATGAAAAAGACGATTCCTTACAACCGGGCGATGTCTATGAAGAGCAGGTTGAAAACGTCGGCTTTGGACGTATTGCTGCACAAACAGCCAAGCAAGTTATCGTACAAAAGGTTCGTGAAGCAGAGCGAGCTCAGGTTGTTGAAGAGTACCAAGATCGTATCGGCGAATTAATTAACGGCACAGTAAAAAAAGTGACTCGCGATAATATTATCGTAGACCTTGGTAACAACGCTGAAGGCTTGTTGCCGAGAGACCAATTAGTTGGTCGCGAAATCTTTAGAATGGGGGATCGTATTCGCGCGATCTTGATTGAGATTTCTGCTGATGCGCGTGGCCCTCAACTCAAATTGAGTCGCTCATGTCCGGAAATGCTCATCGAGCTGTTCAAAATTGAAGTGCCAGAAATTTCGGAAGAAATTATAGAATTAAAGGCTGCTGCTCGCGACCCAGGTTCTCGTGCAAAAATTGCAGTGAATACCAATGATGGTCGTATCGATCCAGTCGGCGCCTGTGTCGGTATGCGTGGTTCACGTGTACAAGCTGTATCGAATGAGCTGGGTAACGAAAGAATCGATATTATTCTTTGGGACGATAACCCAGCACAATTCGTTATTAGCGCGATGGCTCCGGCCGAAATTGAGTCTATCGTGGTGGATGAAGATGCGCATTCGATGGATGTCGCTGTGGCAGAAGATAACTTGGCGATGGCCATTGGTCGTGCAGGGCAAAACGTACGGCTTGCCTCAGGCTTAACTGGTTGGGATATCAACGTCATGAGCGTTGAAGACTGGGAAGCTAAACAGCAGGAAGAGACCGGTAGCGTTCTTGAAACGTTTATGCGTGCTCTAGATGTTGATGAGGACGTTGCTGAAGTGTTAGTTGAAGAGGGTTTTACTACCCTAGAAGAAGTTGCCTACGTACCGCTGGAAGAAATGTTGGCGATTGAAGGTTTTGATGAAGAAATTTCGGAAGAGCTCCGCGCGCGTGCAAAAGACGCGCTGTTAACTCAAGCGCTGGCGAGTGAAGAGAAACTAGATGCGCTAGAGCCGGCGGATGACCTGCTCAACATGGAAGGTATGGATAAACAAACGGCTTTCCAACTAGCGAGTCGTGGCATTGTGACCATGGAAGATCTTGCAGAACAATCTGTCGATGAATTGTTAGAAATCGAAGGTATTGATGAAGAGCGTGCTAGTGCATTGATTATGAAAGCACGCGAACCCTGGTTTGCTGAAGCAGAAGCTTCAGAGGGTAATCAATAGGTATTAAGACTGGGGAAAAAACATGGCAGAAGTAACAGTAAGCGAACTCGCTAAATCGGTCGGCGCCTCCGTCGATCGATTGTTGAGCCAGATGAAAGAGGCTGGTTTAGCTCATGAGTCACCAGACCAAGTCGTTTCCGATGCAGAAAAGCAAGCCTTGCTAGCGTTTCTGAAAGACAGTCATGGCGAGACGGCGGCAGCGACGCCAAAGAAAATCACGTTGCGTCGTAAAACGACGACAACCTTAAAAACCGGTAGTGGAAGCTCTCGTAAAACCGTAAACGTTGAAGTGCGGAAAAAGCGTACCTACGTTAAGCGAGAAGAGTCAGAAGCGGAAGAAGCGCCAGTTCAAGCGCCAGCCCCAGAGGTTGAAGCCGCTCCTGTTCCTGAGCCCGCTCCGGTTGAAACGCCAGAGCCAGTTGAAGCGAAAGTAGAAGCTGAGCCGGTCGTAGAAGAGCCTCCGAAAGAAGTACCTGCTAGCGAGCCATCATCGTTCGTCGATGAAATCGAGATGAAGCGTTTGGCCGCTATTAAAGCGCGTCGTGAGGTAGAAGAAGCTGAGCGTGTCGCGGCTGAAAAAGCAGAGAAAGAAAAAGCAGAAAAAGCTGCCCAAATTGCATCAGCTAAAAAAGCGCCAGCATCAGAAGATTCAAGTGAAGAAGATCGCAAGCATCATGCTAAACGCAAAGAGCGTCACGAAGAAGATGATGCAGAAGAAGTTCGTCACAAGAAAACTAAAAAAGCGCCGGGCGCGGGTCCTAAAAAAGCCAAGCGTATCGATCTGTTAGTTGATGAAGCGTTGGCTGAAGAAGAAATCGACGATGCAGATGCAACGGCGGCAGATCTGATTCCAACCGAACGTAAAAAACCCAAAACGCCAATCAAATTGGTCAACAAACATAAGTTTAAGATGCCGACCAAAAAGATTGTTCACGAAGTGGAAATACCCGAAGCTATCTCTGTTTCTGAGCTAGCTCAACGCATGACAGTAAAAGGTACTGAGGTTGTTAAGCGCCTGATTAAAATGGGTGTTATGGCAACTATCAATCAATCGTTAGACCAGGATACGGCTCAGCTACTCGTAGAAGAAATGGGGCATACGGCCAAATTAGTCTCTGGCAATGAAGTAGAAGAGAAGCTCGAAAAAGCGATTACCGTCGAAGGTGATCAAGTTTCCCGTGCGCCAGTGGTTACTGTGATGGGCCATGTTGATCATGGTAAAACCTCATTGCTCGATTATATCCGTGAATCAAAAGTTGCTTCTGGTGAAGCCGGTGGTATTACCCAGCACATTGGTGCATACAGGGTGAAAACAGGCCATGGTGAAATCACCTTCCTGGATACTCCTGGACACGCCGCGTTTACATCGATGCGGGCGCGTGGTGCTCAGTGCACGGATGTGGTTATTTTGGTTGTTGCCGCTGATGATGGCGTGATGCCACAAACCGAAGAAGCGGTTCAGCACGCGAAAGCAGCAGGTGTGCCGATTGTTGTAGCTATCAATAAGTGCGATAAAGAAACCGCTGATCCGGATCGTGTTAAAAACGAATTGGCAGCGAAAGACGTTATTCCCGAAGATTGGGGCGGCGACACGCAGTTTATTCAAGTGTCTGCCCATACCGGAATGGGAGTTGATGAGCTGCTGGACGCGGTGTCGCTACAGGCCGAAATGCTTGAACTTGGCGCCGTTGAAAATGCACCAGCGCGCGGTGTGGTTGTTGAATCGCGGCTAGAAACAGGTCGCGGCGTTGTGGCGACCATGTTGGTACAACAAGGCACCTTAAAAGCTGGCGATATTTTGTTGGCTGGTCAGAGCTTTGGTCGTGTACGTGCGATGACAAACGAATTGTTGCAAAAAGTAACCGAAGCGGGCCCATCAACACCAGTCGAAATTCTCGGATTGGACTCTGCTCCTGCAGCGGGTGATGAGTTTGTTGTTGTCCCTGACGAGCGGAAAGCGCGTGAAGTGGCTCTCCATCGTGGGGAAAAAGAGCGTGAAGAGCGTTTGAAGCGTGCGCAGGCTGCTAAATTAGAGAATATGTTCTCAAGCATGGGCGAAGCAGATAAAAAAGTGCTCCCAGTTATTTTGAAAACGGATGTTCGTGGATCTCTCGAAGCCATTCAAGCAGCCTTGCTTGATATGGGTAACGAAGAAGTGCAGGTGAATATTGTCAACGCTGGTGTTGGTGGCATTTCCGAAAATGACATTAACCTTGCTATCACCAGTGGCGCAATTGTGATCGGCTTTAACGTACGTGCTGAGTCGTCTGCTCGAAAGCTCGCTGAAGTAGAGTCGGTTGAAATTCGTTATTACTCGATTATTTATCAACTAATCGATGAGGTGAAGAGCGCCCTCAGCGGTATGTTGGCACCTGAGCGAGTCGAGGAAATTGTCGGTATTGCCGAAGTACGGGATGTCTTTAGGTCACCCAAGTTTGGCCAAGTGGCTGGCTGTATGGTGGTTGAAGGTACTGTGTATCGAAGTAAACCTATTCGCGTGTTGCGCGACAATATCGTGATTTTTGAAGGTGAGCTGGAATCATTGCGTCGCTTTAAAGACGATGTCAATGAAGTGCGCAACGGTACTGAATGTGGTATCGGTGTGAAGGACTACGACGTAAAAGTTGGTGATCAAATCGAAGTGTTTGATGTAAAAGAAGTAGCGCGTGAGCTGTAATCCGGCTGCGCGTTCTTGCATAGCCGTGCTATTTTAGAGACATCATATGCCAAAAGATTTTAGTCGTTCGTTGCGCGTTGCGGATCAAATACAGAGAAGCCTCGCGCAACTTATCCAAACGGAAATCGCAGACCCTCGTATTGGGATTGTAAATATTAACGAGGTTGATGTTAGTCCCGATTACGCCAATGCTACGGTTTATGTCACGCTCATTAATAGTGAAGACCCTGCGCAAATTGACCTGTCGATATCGATTCTCAACAAAGCCTCGGGTTTTCTTCGCGGGCAATTAGCAAAGTCGTTAAATAGTCGTACCACTCCTCGGTTACACTTTAAATACGATAAAACATCTGTTGCCGGTCAAAAGCTCTCCAGCTTGATTGATAAAGCTGTGGCAAAAGATAAGAAGCACCTCGAGGAATAACGCAACGCATTTTGTCGATTGCTAAATCTCGCGTGTAGAAGTTGTAAATAGGTAAGGTCTTGGTTCGTAAACCTAAAGGGCGCCCCATCAGTGGAGTGCTGTTATTAAATAAGTCAGCAGGCATGACGTCGAATGGTGCCTTGCAGCGTGCCAAGCGCTTGTTCTTCGCTGCGAAAGCCGGGCACACGGGTAGCTTAGATCCGCTTGCTACTGGCGTGTTACCAATCTGTTTTGGTGAGTCGACGAAATTTTCACAGTTTTTGTTAGACTCCGATAAAGCTTACCGCAGCCGTATTTGTTTAGGCATTAGAACAACTACCAGTGACGCTGACGGTGAAATAATTGAAGAGCGTGATGCATCAACGTTATCTCGGGATGTGGTAGAGCAAGCGCTTCGTCATTTCGAAGGTAAGATTGAGCAGATCCCGTCAATGTATTCTGCCCTGAAACACCAAGGCCAGCCGTTGTATAAATTGGCTAGAGAGGGCAAAGAAGTCGAGCGTAAGGTCAGGCAGGTGACTGTCTACGCGATTAAACTGCTAGACTTCATCCCTGGTAACCCTGCGTACGTTGATATCGATGTAGAGTGTTCCAAAGGGACGTATATTCGCAGCATTGCTGAGGATCTGGGGCAGGATCTTGGTTGTGGTGGTCACGTCGCTGAATTGCACCGCCGAGCGACTGGGGCTTTTGATGATACAAACGCCGTGTCACTCGACGAGTTAGAGCAGGAGCGAGGTGATGGCCTGGCGGAACTACTAGATCACCATCTGCTTCCAGTTGATGCGCCCATTGCGGAGCTGCCGGTGCTAACATTGAACGAGCATAGTGTTTACTATTTTAAACACGGCCAAGCGGTGATGGATCCGCAGGTCTATCAGATTACAGAAGAAGGTGGTATTGTGCGTGTCTTCTCCGACACTGGAGATTTTTTAGGCGTCGCTGAGGCCACGGATGACGGGCGTATCGCGCCAAAAAGGCTGGTGGTATAAGGACTGTCAGCGGAACAAAATTTATGATGTTGTGGCTACGCTGTGGCGTCATGGATCAATAGGAATATAAAGTCCCTATTGATTAGCCTACCTGTAAATGTGCGCGGGTATGGCTGAATGGGGAATGGCTTTATCTGACTAGATGAGCTGTTCATTAATTGCATATTAACTGAGGTAACAATTATGTCACTTAGTGCTCAAGAAAAAGCGCAAATCGTTCAAGAACATCAACAATCAGAAGGTGATACCGGTTCTCCGGAAGTGCAAGTTGCATTGCTGACTGCCAACATCAACAAGTTGCAAGGTCACTTCGCATCTCACAAGCAAGATCACCACTCTCGCCGCGGTTTGATCCGTATGGTTAACCAACGTCGCAAGTTGTTGGATTACCTAAAAGGCAAAGATGTAAGCCGATATGCCGCTTTGATCCAAAAGCTGGGTCTAAGACGATAGCAAACATAAGGGGTTCGTTTTACGAGCCCCTTTTGTTTACCTCGTAGATAATTAACTCTCTAGTGGGCGTTTAAATTGCTCGTGTAATCAGAGTTATTCGTTTTTGTGGTCGAATTGAATAACCATAGAGCTAATTAATTCGATCGAAGTACGTTGTTGTAAACGGAGAGCGCAATCAGCTGTACTCATTCCGTATCACAACGTATCCGTATTAACGCAAAAATTAACGTAAAAATAGTATCTAAATAGAAAAGGATAAAATTGTGAATCCTGTAATTAAATCATTTGAATACGGCGGACAAACCGTCACCATCGAAACTGGCCGCATCGCTCGACAAGCTACTGGCGCTGCCTTAGTCACCATGGGAGAAACTGCAGTATTGGTCACCGTGGTTGGTGCAAAAGATACCAAACCAGGTCAAGACTTCTTCCCGCTATCTGTTCATTACATCGAAAAAGCCTACGCTGCCGGTAAAATCCCAGGAGGCTTTTTTAAACGTGAAGGTCGACCAAGTGAAAAAGAAACACTAACGTCTCGCCTCATTGATCGACCCATCCGTCCTCTTTTTCCAGACGGCTTCATGAATGAAGTGCAAGTTGTTTGTACCGTGATGTCAACGTGCAAAACCCAAGACCCTGACATTGCAGCAATGATTGGTACTTCCGCAGCCTTGGCGATTTCTGGTATTCCATTTAGCGGTCCAATTGGTGCGGCTCGTGTTGGCTTTACTCAGGAAAGTGGTTACCTACTAAACCCATCGTACGAAGCCCTAGAGACTTCAGAGCTAGACATGGTTGTTGCAGGCACTAAAGATGCTGTCTTGATGGTTGAGTCAGAAGCAAGCGAATTGCCAGAAGATATTATGTTGGGCGCTGTTCTTTACGCTCATCAAGAGATGCAAGCGGTTGTGCAAGCGTGTGAGGAATTGGCGCGTGATGCCGGTAAAGCGCGTTGGGATTGGCAGCCAGAACCTAAAAATGAAGCGTTGATTAGCACTGTATCAGAAGGCTTCGCAGCGGGCATTAAAGAAGCTTATCGCATCACTGACAAGCAAGCGCGTTACACCGCACTGGGTGAGTTACGTGCGAAAGCGGTTGAAACTCTTGCTACCGAAGAAAGCGGTATTGATGGCGACGAAGTGAAGAAAGTCTTCGGTTCTATCGAGAAGCAAACCGTACGTACCAGTGTAACCGACGGTGAGCCACGCATTGATGGCCGTGATCAACAAACTGTTCGTCCAATCAATGTTGAAGTTGGTGTGTTGCCGAAAGCGCATGGTTCTGCGTTGTTTACTCGCGGTGAAACTCAAGCAATTGTGGTTGCGACTTTGGGCTCTGCACGTGATGCGCAAATCATCGATGCACTTGAAGGCGAAAAACGCGATAACTTCATGTTGCACTACAATTTTCCTCCATACTCTGTGGGTGAAGCCGGTCGTATGGGCGGCACGGGCCGTCGCGAAATCGGTCACGGTCGTTTGGCGCGTCGTGGTGTTGCGGCGGTATTGCCAAAAGAAGAAGATTTCCCGTACACCATTCGGGTTGTCAGCGAAATTACCGAATCTAACGGCTCAAGTTCTATGGCTTCAGTATGTGGTTCAAGCTTGGCATTGATGGATGCTGGTGTTCCGCTTCGCGCGCCTGTTGCGGGTATCGCCATGGGCTTGGTAAAAGAAGGTGAAAAGTTCGCCGTATTAACCGACATCCTGGGTGACGAAGATCACCTCGGTGATATGGACTTCAAAGTGGCTGGTACAGCGCAGGGTATTACTGCGTTGCAGATGGATATCAAAATCGAAGGTATCACCGAAGAGATTATGGAAGTCGCGTTAAAGCAAGCGCTTCAAGCCCGTCTCCATATCCTTGGTGAAATGAATAAAGTTATCGATTCTTCACGGACCGAAGTGAACGACAACGCACCACGTTTTGAGACGTTGAAGGTTGATCCAGACAAGATTCGAGACATCATTGGTAAAGGCGGTGCGACAATCCGTGCGCTTACCGAAGAGACTGGCGCATCAATTGATATTAATGATGACGGTGTGGTTAAAGTCTATGCGGATAACAATGAGTCAATGAAGGCGGCTGTTGATCGCATCGGTGAAATTACTGCCGAAGCAGAAATTGGCCAGATTTATGAAGGCAAAGTGGTCCGTATTGTTGATTTCGGTGCATTTGTGAACTTCTTGCCGGGTAAAGATGGTTTGGTTCATATTTCGCAAATTGCTGAAGAGCGTGTGAATAGTGTTTCAGATTACTTGGAAGAAGGCCAAATGGTTAAAGTGAAGTGCTTAGACGTAGACCAACGTGGCCGTATCAAGCTTTCAATTAAAGAAGCGAAACAAGACGAAGCGGCTGAGCAACCTGCTGAAGAGGCTGCGCCTGAACAACCAGCGGGTGATGCGTAAGCGCTCCCGACAGGTTTCTATACGCTAGACATAAAAAACCCGCTCAGCTTTGAGCGGGTTTTTTTGTGCCTAATCAAAAGTGATTTAGGAAGCCTGTTGTACGTGAACATCCATTTGTGGATATGGAATCTCGATACCCAACTCGTCAAAACGATTTTTGATCTTCTCGTTCAAATCGAATTTGGTGGGCCAGTAGTCACCTGACTTAACCCATGGGCGGAATACAAAATTGATAGACGAGTCTGCGAGCTCAGCCAATCCAATAGTCACATCTTTGGTTGTGAGTACGCGTTCGTCCGCTGCGGCGATGGCTGCCAGTTCGTCTTTGACTTGTTGGATGTTTGCGTTATAGCTTACGCCGACCACCATATCAATGCGTCGTTCTTCTTGAGTTGAGTAGTTGACGATATTACCGCCCATGATGCTTGAGTTCGCAATGGTGATGGTCTTGTTGTCGCCAGTGAGAATTGTGGTTGCAAAGATAGAAATGTCAGAAACCACACCCATAGCGCCGCCGGCTTCAACGAAATCGCCGACCTTGCAGGGGCGGAACATAATTAGCATTACGCCAGCGGCGAAGTTTGAAAGTGAGCCTTGTAATGCGAAACCAACGGCTAAGCCCGCAGCACCGATGATGGCAACAAAACTAGCTGTTTGAACGCCGAGCTGACCGAGTGCAGCGATAATCACAACCACGAGCATGATGTAGTATAGGAGGTTGCGTACAAAGACCGTGATGGTGCGGTCGACCGAACGGCTGTCTAGCGCTTTTTCTAGCATCTTAGATACAAATTTTGCGACCCAGCCACCAACGATGTAGATGGCGAGTGCCAATAGTAACTTGGCACCGTAGGTGATGAGTAAGTCTGGTGCTTGATCCATATACCCGTTTAATTGGTTCATATCGATGTCCATCGATGCCTGTTTAAGGTGGGTGAGCGAAAACATGGTCTTGTATCCTCTAAGTTAATGATTGACCCCCAAGCGGGACTAAGTTAATTGCTTAGTCCACCTATAGTAATCCCAATTAAAGGTGACGGGTAGATCGACGAGTGGAATTAGAGGTGATTTCCTTCAAATTTAAGAACTGAGCAATGTTTACATCACTGTGGTGATAGGGTACAAAGATTCTTCGATTTTTCTATCACCGTGCAAAAAACTTTATACAGTACGAATTATAAAATTGAGGGGCGTTTAACGAGATGATGACGAATCTACACAGCTTGCTGGAGAGCATGGCAGTGCTGAAAGCTTCCGATCTCTATTTAAATCCGGGAGCTCCACCTATGTTCAAAGTAAATGGTGAGCTTCGCTGGGTGAAAGAAACACCCCTGGAAGAAAATGAAGTTGAGCAGCTTGTACTTGAGTCTCTAGATCAAGAACAGATAGAAAAATTTCAGCTGAACCTTGAGGTTGACCTTAGCCTGCAGATTAAAAACGGCGGGAGATTTCGGCTCAATGTATACCGCCAGAAAGGACAGGTAGCACTGGTCGCTCGTCACATTAAGAACATTATCCCGACTATTGAAGAACTTCATCTGCCGCCAGTGTTGAAAGAACTCATTATGGCCGAGCAGGGCTTACTGTTGGTTGTTGGTGCAACTGGTGTCGGCAAGTCGTCTACTGTCGCTGCGATGGTGGACTACCGCAACCAAAATCGGCAAGGCCATATTCTCACTATTGAAGATCCTATCGAATATATTCACTACCACGCGCAATCGCTAGTCAGTCAACGAGAGATTGGTGTGGACACGGAAAGCTACGCTGATGCCTTGAAATTTGCGCTGCGTGAAGCGCCGGATGTCATTGTCATTGGGGAAATCCGCGATGAAGAAACGGCAAAGCATGCGCTACGTTTAGCTGAAACAGGTCATCTCTGTGTGGCGACTTTACATGCGACTTCCGCTAACTTGGCGGTTGATCGTTTGGTGAATTTCTTCCCGCCTGATGCACATCATCGAATTTATCAGGATGTGGCTTCACACTTACTAGCCGTTGTAGCACAGCGCTTAGCGAAAGGTATCGAACGTAAAACAATGCCGGTTATCGAGTTGTTGTACAACAACATGCACATGGCAGAAATAATTCGCAAAGGCTCTACTGCAGAACTTAAAGAGCTTATGCGCAAGGATCAAAATAGCAGTAGTCAAACGTTTGATGATGCACTTTACCAACTTGTCGCCGAAGGGGCGATTACACAAGAAGAAGCTACGCGTCTTGCAGACTCAGAAGTCGATGTTCAACTTCGCTTGCGTATGGAGCAAAAACAAAAGCGTAATCAAGATAATGCCAAAGTAAAACGTTGGTTAGACAATACGGCGAATTGGAGCGAATATCGTTCCGTGGCTGTAGAGCCGCAGCCCAACGCCGGCGCTGGCGAGGCGCAAATGGCAGAACAAATAAAAGGTTGTTTAACAACTCAAGGCTACAAAATTACTAATATTAACCCTGATTTAGTGTTACGTAGCGAGTTCGCTGTACGTGCAAGGAACGGTACGCAGTTGGAAGGTGTGTACGATTTGAGTAAGGATGTGGCTAGCTTGCCTACCAATGAGACGGTGATGCAACTAACCTTGTCAGAAGCTGCCACATCTCGAAATATTTGGCGCGTGCAAGCGGCTCAAGTTGAAACTGGCGAAAGTAATTCGTTAGTGTTCCAAGCATTATTACCAGGATTGTTGGCAGATATTCCTAGTGTTGCTTTAAGCAAAGAGCGTTCAATTTAGTCCCTACCCTGAAAATAAAAAAGGAGCNNGCTCCTTTTTTATTTTCAGGGTGGGTAACACTTAAATGACGGCTTCGATTAACTGTGGGCCTTCCGCTGCAAGTGCGCGTTTGAGTTGTTCATTAAATTCATCAGCGGTTGTTGCGCGAGTGGCATTGACACCCATGCCTTTCGCAATTTCTTGGAAGTTAAGTTCGGGTTTATCAATATCCAACATATCTAATGTTTTGGTGTTGGGGTTTTCTGCCCCTACTCGCGCAAGCTCAACTTGAAGAATACGATATTTTCGGTTGGCAAAAATAATATTTACTACATTTAAATTTTCGCGCGCCTGCGTCCAGAGTGATTGAATGGTATACATGGCACCACCATCCCCGTGTAAGCAAATAACGGAGCGATCTGGGCAGGCGATAGCCGCACCGGTGGCAACGGGTAAACCATAGCCGATACTACCACCCGTTAGTTGCAGCCAATCATGCATGGCAGACCCTTGCGTTAATCCAGTGGATGGTCCTCCGGACGTTGCCGCTTCGTCAACGACGATTGCATTTTCAGGCAGCATGTTACCAACGGCATAGCCAATACTTTTAGCGCTCAAGCTGTTGCCAGTCATGAGGTCTGGAGTAATGACTTCTTGAATGCGTGGCGATATTTTTTGTGCGCCTAGAGCTTCAACTAAATCATCCAGTGCGGTAAATACATCCTCATCTAGACCAGCGAGAGCGTCGGTAGTGCAGCCGTCAGGGAGCGGCGTACTTGGGCGATTGGGATAGGCGAAAAACGCAACTGGTGATTTTGCCGCGACGGTGATGACATGTTGACAATCCTTAAATTGCGCCTGGGCGGCCTCAACAAAATATTCTACTCGATCAAATTTTACTTGACCGGCTCCACGTGTAATTCGACCGTTAAATGTTTCGTATAAAACGGTAGCGCCGGTGGCTTGTGCGATTTTATCTAGGGCGTGCAATGCTCTCGGCTGATTTGCTGGGCCGCCAATAACTATCGTGACATTCGATTTACTTTGAAGCACTTTGGCAATAGCGTCTATGCGATCCCCAGGCACTGACTTAAGTGGCGTCGGAACTAAGGCATCAGCAATGGTGTTGGTTTCATCCCACGCGCAATTAGCAGGCACCACGAGGTTTGCAATTTGGCCTGAGTTGCTCATTGCGGCCTGCACAGCTTGAGCGCCCAAGCCGCTAAGCTCATCGGCCGTTTCGGCATGCTTAACCCAATCACCAAACGCAGTCGCTAAGCCATTGATATCGGATGCAAGAGGTGCGTCATACTGCAAGTGATAAGTGGCGTGATCGCCAATGAGATTAACCATCGGTGAGTGGGCGCGGCGAGCATTGTGGATATTGGCTGTCGCGTTTGCGAGACCTGGGCCAAGGTGCAGTAGCGTAACCGCAGGTTTACCCGTCATCCTAGCGTAGCCGTCGGCGGCGCCAGAGCAAACACCCTCAAAAAGTCCAAGCACAGAACGCATTTTCGGTTGGGTACCAATCGCGTGCACGAAGTGCATTTCAGAAGTGCCCGGGTTAGTAAAGCAAGTATCAACACCTGCTTTTAAAAGGGTTTGAATAATACTCTCAGCGCCATTCATGTTATGTCTCTCGTACTGCTTAAGCGGGTTTGTTGTTGGTTCGTGAGTGTATGCTAGTTTGAGCGCGGTTTCGAGTAGACCAATATAAAGTGTAGAAGTGTTAAGAACTTCTCAACACATTTCATGCTTTAATTTATAGTTTGAGATAGTTTGAATTTATGGAGGGCAGGGATGGAAGTTAGGCCTATCGCAATAGGGGACGCTGGTTTAATGCTAGCGCTAAATTTGGCACTCGATGCAGAATCTGATTTTATGTTACTCGAGCCAGGAGAGAGACCGCAGTCGAAAATTTTACAGTCTGAAATTATTTCAAATGCTGTAGCACAAAATAACGTGACGTGGATGATTGCACAGGACCGACAAGAGCTAATTGGCTATTGTGCCGTAACAGCTAGTAAACAGCGCCGTTCTCGGCACGTTGGTTCTTTGGTGATGGGCGTTAGAAAGCCATATTGGGGTAGGGGTGTCGGTGCCAATTTACTTGCAGTCGTTGTTGATGCGGCGAATTGCAAAGGGGTTAGACGGATAGAGCTCTCTGTTCGAGAAGATAATTTGCGAGGGATCGCACTGTATAAAAAGTTTGGTTTTGTTGAAGAAGGGCGGCGTACCAAATCGCTGCGGATTGGTGACAGGCTATTTGATGAATTATATATGGCAAGGCGTTAATGCTGTATCACTTGATCCTATGGCTTACGACTATATGAATCTTTTGGAAAATATTAATGTCTGCATCCGTGTCAAAGACATTCTTAACGTTGTTGATCAATTATTTTTTTCAACAAAAGTGCTTGCGATGATCATGAGAAAATTATTCGTGGACAAGCTGGGATATAAGAATGTTTTGTCAACACTAACCACCATGCCTCTGATGGTTAGTGTTCGAATTAACGCTATCCCTCTTTACCTGACAAGATTTTTCGAATAGTGCTTAAGGGGTCGTTCTCTACTCTACTCGGTAGATTGAACATCATCGTCGAACGTGATTCAGCGTCGAACGCGGGCCACTCAGGAATGTTTTTGTTGTTGGGATTGCCGGTGCGTGCAAAGGCTATCCAGGCTTCTGACATTTGGTCCGCCATTGCTTGTGGCTCATCACCCGGGCCTACCAAAATGCGTGACAATTCCACGTTGTCGAACATGAATGGTATTTCCAATGTGTGCGCAGATCGGAATTTACCGTTGTTCGCTGGTGTTTCCCAGGTTAACGAATACATATAAACCTTCGCTGCATTTTGAGCCGCTTTACGTTCAGCGAGCATTTGCGATCCGTAGTGGAACATTGCTGAGTCTATCGCCGTGCGTAAATGCGTGGGTGAGTAATCCGGATAGATACGTCGGAATTCTGCGAGCAGTGCTTTGCCTTTGCGAGTATTCGCTGCGTATTCTTCGAGCTGTTCTTCGGTTAGGTTTCCAAACCATGGCTCTGACGCTTGGAAGAATGTGAGTTCGTCTTTGTTGGTGCCTATGAGCACGGGAACGTCGGCGGAAATCTTCGGGGCACCCATAATAAAGGGATGTTGTGGCATGGATATGCCGTCCAGTACTGGCGAAAATTTTCCAGAACCGACTTTAAGAGCGGCTGCCATGATTGTGTCAGCGCTGAGGCCTTGGAGAGTTTTTAAATCTTTTTGGACGTCGTTAATTCCGAGTTCAGCTAGCAATGCAGTGGCGGTTGCGGTCGCTGTTTTAGAAGGGGTGACGGTTATGCCTGGGCCGCTTTGAATAATGGCTTTGTGAAATAGCCCCTGAGCAGACGGCATGGCCATAAGATTACTCACTTTCTGGCCGCCGCCGGACTCACCCATAATCGTAACGTTCGATGGGTCGCCACCAAAGTTGGCGATGTTGTCACGTACCCACTCTAATGCGAGCACCATGTCGAGATTTCCCGCATTACCGGAGGTCGCGTAGTCTTTGCCGAGCAGTTCTGCGAGATGGAGGTAGCCAAAGACATTGAGGCGATGGTTCACGGTCACTACGACTACATCACCGCGTTTGGCGAGGTTTTCACCGTTGTATAAAGGCCAATTACCAGAGCCGAAGGCATGGCCTCCACCGTGAAACCAAACCATAACGGGGCGTTTATTATTATCGGGTTCTGGAGTCCAAACATTCAGGAACAGGCAATCCTCATTGTCGATTTTCATTTCGCTGAAGGTCGGCATTAGCGCTTGCATACGCAAACTATAGTCGTTGCGGTGAAACGCCAGCGAGCCTGCCGCTGCTTGCATCGCCGGTGCACCGTAATCGATTGCGTTGTATAACGCTTCGATTGGCTCAGGCTTTTGCGGAGGCATAAAGCGTAGGTCGCCGACGGGTGCTGCGCCATAACGGATGCCTTTAAAGGTGTCGATATCGTTGTGAACGAAACCTTGGACTTTTCCGAGGTTTGTTTCGACCACAGGTGTTGTTTGCGGCAGTTGCGCTATTACGCTAGTGGCCAGAAACATGCTGGCGAGCCAAAGCGCCAGTTGTGACTTGTTTCCTTTCATGGTGAGTAGTCCTCAAAGTTCGATAGTAGGATTTATTGTCGGGTCAGCATGCTATCACCTTATTTTGCTACGATGTGTAAAGTAGCGGCTCGGCGCCGAAGAAAGCGCGGTTTATATAAAACCTACGAGGCCTTAAAATATCGCCTCTAGTTTTAGCCAGTCGGAGCAAGCGTGTCGAATAAGTCAGCCGTTGTATTAACCTCAGGGGGATTAGATTCCACCACCTTAATTGCCATCGCAAAGTCAGAGGGCTACGCCGTTTATTCTCTGGCTTTCGACTACGGCCAACGCCACCGTGCAGAGTTAGTGGCCGCTGAGCGTAATAGCCGACTACTCGGGGCCGTCGAGCATAAAGTGGTTAACCTGGATCTTCGAGCGATTGGCGGTTCCGCCTTGACTGATGACACTATCGATGTCCCTGATCACCAAGAAGAGGGAGGGATTCCTGTTACCTATGTGCCCGCCCGCAACACGGTGTTTCTGTCGATTGCTCTGGGCTGGGCTGAAGTGCTGGGTGCCAATGACATTTTTATCGGGGTAAATGCGGTGGACTACTCAGGCTACCCCGACTGCCGTCCTGATTTTATCGCTGCTTACGAAAAAATGGCTAATCTTGCGACCAAAGCGGGCGTTGAAGGCACGCCTCTGCGTATTCGAACCCCGCTTATTGACCTGAGTAAGGCCGAGATTATCCAGCGTGGGCTTGGACTTGGCGTCGACTATGCTGCCACTGTTTCATGCTATCAGGCTGATACTGAAGGTCGTGCCTGCGGCCGCTGCGATAGCTGCTATCTCCGACAAGAGGGCTTTCGCGCAGCAGGCGTTTCAGACCCAACTCGATACGTACCGGCCTAATCAGAACGAAGGGGAATAACCCCTTGCTTTTGCTATAAAAAAAGTTCTCCAAAGCACTTGTCTTTTGAACTGAAATCATTACTATATGCGCCTCTTTGAGACGCCGGTAGCGCACACCAAAGCGCCAGCTTATCACCTATAAGAAAGCCACCTCAAAGAAAGCTGCCTTCATGCAGCAATCACAATTAGCAAAAGTTTATGGGTCGTTAGCTCAGTTGGTAGAGCAGTTGGCTTTTAACCAATTGGTCACTGGTTCGAATCCAGTACGACCCACCATACAAAAAAGGGCTGCCCAAATGGGCGGCCCTTTTTTGTTCTCACTCAACGGCACGCCTGGCCCTTAATAAAAATTAATCGCCCCTTACTGCCTAAAACGCTAACCTGTCGCTCTTCATAAAAATAACTGAAATAACTCGTAGCGAGGGGCTTAGCGTGGCTGGATTTAGGACCTTTCTATTTTGGTGCCACTTGAGTAGTGGTGTGGCGGCGGCGTTGATCGTGTTTTCCATGTCGATAACCGGCGTGTTACTGACTTACGAAAGACAGATACTTGCAGCAGAAGCACCGCAGTTTGTGCCCGCCCCTGATGCCGAAGCGCCGCTTCCTATAGAGCAATTAAAAGCTATTATTGATGAGTCATCGTTTCGGGCGAGTAGTGTCTCATTGAGTCGTGAGCCGAATGCGCCCGTAACCTGGAGAGCGGGGCGTCGAGACTCTATAGTACAAAACCCCTATACGGGAAAATGGTCTGAGCCTGCTGAATCCTCACTAGCGCAGGTGTTTGGTTTCATCACTCGTTTTCACCGCTGGTTTGATCTTTCGGGGGATGCGCGGGCAACTGGTCGCGCCATCACAGGGGTCAGTAATTTATTGTTTTTATTTTTACTGTTCAGTGGTTTGTATTTGTGGCTGCCCAAGGTATACCGTTGGGGTGCCTTCAAATTGCGTCTGAAGTTTGTCACTGCACCTAGTAGCGCCGCTAGAGACTTTAACTGGCACCACGTGTTGGGCTTTTGGTTTGCCATTCCCTTGGTGGTCATAATTGCATCGGGTACGGTATTTGGTTACAACTGGGCCAGTAATTTAGTGTATTTCGCAGCGGGTGAGGAGCCTCCGTCGCGCGGCGGTGCGAGGATACAATAGCGATCTCAAGTCAGGGGGAGCGACTTATCCAATGCGGGCGTTAGTCAACAGATTGTTGTTAGCTCTGGTAAACCCTTGTCCGAATTAATAGCCGTTGCGGCACAGCAAGTGCCGGACTGGCGAACCCTGTCGGTAGCAATACCGGGCGGCGACGCTGAAGTGCTCTCGGTGACTCTTGATACTGGGAATGGCGGTCAACCTCAGCGCCGCACGACGGTTGAAGTGGATATCGCTACTGGCGAGGTTTCAGCAGTCAAACCATTTTCATCTCTGTCGACCGGGCGTCAATGGCGAGTGCTGCTTCGATTCCTTCATACGGGTGAAGCACTGGGAGTTGTTGGTCAAACCATTGCTGGGTTAGCCAGTTTAGCGTCAGTGATTATGGTATGGACTGGGCTCGCATTGGCCTACAGGCGTTTGCTTCGCAGTCTCACTAAGCGCAAAAGCAAACGAGTGGCTGGAGCTTCGTAAGATTGCCTGTTGAACTGTGAGGAGGGTAATGTCTTCATGCGCGGTTGGGCACGTAAGCAGATTGAAAAACGGTTAGCTAGAAAGTTATAGTGGCCTGAAACATTAACTACGCGACTCAAAATAAGATAATTTATGGCTGCATCATTTGTATTAACCGTCGTCTGCCAAGACCAGCCCGGCATTACCGCTGGCGTCACCAGCAGTTTGTTTTCGGCGGGGGCGAACATTATCGAAGCTCAACAGTTTAACGATCAGGATACCGGTCGTTTTTTTATGCGCGTCGTATTTACCGCAGGTGCGGAGGCGTGCGATGACGGTACGCTGGAGAAAGCGTTGCAAAAGCCCATTCAGCAATTTTCTATTGAATGGACCCTAAAACCTCTCAACCAAAAAAAGAAAGTACTGATATTGGTGTCTAAGCAAGATCATTGCTTAGGTGACCTACTATACCGTACTCGAATCGGGGAGCTGGCGATGGAGGTTGTCGGCGTCGTATCTAACCATCCAAGGTCTTCTCTGAATATTGCGACCTTGGGTGATGTGCCCTATTACCATTTTCCAATTATACCCGAGACTAAGCCAGAGCAGGAAGCAAAAATAAAACAAGTCATTGATGAAAGTGGTGCTGAATTGATTGTGTTAGCACGCTATATGCAAATTTTATCAGAAGATTTGACTGAATTTGTTTCAGGTCGTTGTGTCAATATTCACCACAGCTCGCTGCCTGGATTCAAAGGCGCAAAACCGTATCATCAGGCATATGAACGAGGCGTAAAATTAATCGGTGCAACGGCGCATTTCGTCACATCAGACTTAGATGAAGGCCCAATTATCGAACAGGACATTGAACACATTACTCACGCCGATATGCCAGACGATCTGGTAAGAAAGGGCAGAGATATTGAGCGCAATGTTCTCGCTAGAGCTGTTAGCTATCTGTTGGAAGAAAGAGTCTTGTTAAACGGCAGTAAGACGGTGGTGTTTCGAGACTAATTTCTTTATGCAGCGGCAAACTTCCACAGACAGCGCTAAGCGTCGTGCGGGTGAGGTAGCGAGCGCGATGTTACAAGGCTCGATGCCGTACCTTAAAGGCGTTATCGAGTTAGTATCGTTACGTGAGGCACTCGGTATTTACGAAAATGATCCTGACTTCTTTGCGTTTACGGGGGTTTTGGCGGAGATCAATAATTTGCCGCTCGGCAGTAATCCCGACAACTGGACCGATGAAAATATAGCTAAACACCGGGATGTTATTTCAGAATCAGAGAAGTGGGCGAAAGCATTTAGTTCAACCCAGTGTCGAGCGATAGCGGAGCGGTTTGGGTAATTATGCAGTTGTTAGTATGAGGTACTAAGGGCAATACCATTCCCATCTATGCCGTTTCGCTTGCGTACGCTACGACACAATTTCTGCCGTTCTCTTTGGCTTGGTAGAGCGCAGTGTCAGATTTCTT
This sequence comes from Cellvibrionaceae bacterium, assembly GCA_033852115.1. Taxonomy (GTDB): domain Bacteria; phylum Pseudomonadota; class Gammaproteobacteria; order Pseudomonadales; family Cellvibrionaceae; genus JAWSVE01. The sequence continues at coordinate 876,755 of JAWSVE010000002.1, forward strand.
CATTAGCGAGTCGATGTCGTCATGCTCCTCGAAACGGGCGATACCGATACTCACCGTCAAGCGGAGTTCGTCAGCTTCCCCATCTAACCGAATTTCTTCAACTTCTTGTCGAATTCTTTCGGCCAATTCGTGGCTGCCAGCCGTCTCCTCATTAATTAATAATGCGAATTCCTCCCCGCCAACACGGCCGAATACGTCGTTGTCTCGTACTGATTTAGATAGCTTATGGCAGAACGCAAGTAATGCGTTATCGCCTGCGTTGTGACCGTAGGTATCGTTGATTGATTTGAAGTGATCAATGTCGAGCATCAATAAGTGAAGTGACAGCGTTTTACGTTTCGCCTGGCTAATTAAAGAATCCGCTTGTTTTAAAAAGCTTCGACGATTGTGAGTACCTGTTAATGCATCGGTATGTGCTTCAAATTCGGCCAATTTTTTTGCTTCGGCAAGTTCTTTGGTGCGTTCCTGCACCAACACTTCAAGCTCAGCTTTAGAGCGCTCCATTTGATCTCGATAATTTTTTTCTGCTTGCTCTTTTTGCACACGAAAACGCCGTACTCGAATACCCATAGCGACCATAATGGTGAGCATTTCAGTAAAAGAGGCGACGGGTGGCCAGTAATAGTTCACATAGTTGTGCGGTACCCATCCAACGTCGCGCATTGCCTGAACCACCAACCCAAACACCAGGACGCTCCATGCAACCGCGTATATGGCTGCCTCGGTTGACCCTTGTCGCCAGCGAACAAAAGAGGCGATAGCAAGAAAAGGGTATAGAAATAATGCAAAGGTAATGGAGAGTATGGCTAATGTGTTGAGCTTAAAAATTCCGCAAACAAATAAGAACACCGAATTGGTGAGCATCAATATCAGTACCCAATCGAGCCTCGGCATGTATTCACGAGATTGGAGCGCCATTCGCGCGAAAAATATTCCACTGAAAATTGTTAGAGCGCCGCTTATAGACATATAGCGCCAGCTATAGTGCTCGGTGACAATATACTGGTGAGCGTAGCCTAATACGGTACTCCAGATGAGTAACTTGGAGAATGAGTAGGCCGAGTAGGCGTAGAACATCTTTTCGCCGCTGGTGATACCAGCAATCAATGCGAAGATTGACATCACGAAAAAACCACCAAATAGAAAGGAAAGCGCGCTGGTTTCTTTGGCTTGAAACTCTTTCAACTCACTGGGTTGCCAAATTCGCAAACTGGGGAATGCGTAACCACTCTGATCAGAAGATAATTTAACAAAAAAATCGTGCGTTTCGTTTGGTAATAGTGACGCTTCAAAAACGAACCGATTATAGGCAATGGGGCGATGTGAAAATGGATTATCGAGAGAGAGATCGGCAATTTTTAGAAATGCATCTCTTTGCGGGGATTTTTCGTAAGCCTCAAGTTCGATGAGCTGGTGATCAACATATTCAAGTTGGACACGTTGTGCCTTGTCGGTAGTATTGTGAAGTGCAAAATGCGTCCACACGGCACCTTTTTTCAGCCGCGTAGAGCCCGCTGTATTGAGTTTAATAAATTGACCTTGCTGATAGGCAGCAAGGGCCTCGTCAAGAGAGCGGTCTTTATTGGGGTCATGCCATATAGCCTCTGTGCCGGTGCTTTTTTCGCCAGCTTCTCGACCGGTTATCTCGATAGGCTCTGACGCTGCTACCGATAGACTTAAAAACAAGAGCCATAGGCTGGTAGCCAATACAACACTTTTGCGTAAAATTTGTTCAAGGCGCGAGGCCTGCTTTATGGTCTGTAAAGTGCGCATACGAGTGTTGAGCGTGAAGCCTTCTTATAATAATTGATGTTGAATTAAGCGACGCGATAAAGACGCGCACTATGCCGGATCATACGTCAATCATACAAGGCTAACTATAGTTCTGGGTCAAAAAGTATTCGTATTACCGTTGTCTCGGCTTGAACTGCTATTGTCATGAGGACAAATGTTTGTTGGTCGCCTGTAGATGGGGCTTTGTCGTTTTAAGAAAATATGAACCCGACTGACATAGCTCTATTACGCTACCCTTCACCATTCAACTGCATTAATCAAAAAACAAAAATGTTTCGCTAAAAGAAATGGGGTCAACCTTATGTCACATCGGAGTGGGTTAGCTTTGCTGATCCAAGGATTTAAGCGTGTTCTACGCAATGTGCTTAGCTTTATTACACGGACGTTCAAGCATTTATGGGGTTGGCTATGTGGTCTATCACGTGCGGCGCTGCAATTTTGGCGCGCATTAGGCCCGCATTGGCTGCGAGTCACGCTTGTGGTCGCCGTTGTAGGGTTTCTAGCTTATCGATTCATCGATGACTACTTACAGCCAAACCTCACACAGGAAACCGTATATTCACTGCGTTATTTGAATGAAGGCTGGAGCGAGCAGCAACGTCAAAGCTTTTATTATACGCCGCAAGGAACAGAACTGTTCGGTCTAGAATATAAATGGTTTATCAATTTGGAGTTGCCTCTATCCAACGAGCTGTTGGTAACCGAGGAAAACATGCGCGGCTGGGGTTTTATCGTTGACCCAGGGCAGCGGCCATCACCTATCAACCCTGGAAATTTACCTGTCGGTTTGGGGCGACATATAGATCCCACAACCCAAAAAGAAGTGCTCGATATCGGTTGTGCAATTTGCCACACCGGTGAGCTTCACTACCAAGGTGTTGCGTTGCGAATTGATGGCGGGCAGGCGGTACAAAGTATTCCCAATGCAAAACGCGGTGAATTCATTACCACACTTGGAGCGTCGATTTTTGAAACCCTACTGGTTCCTGCAAAATGGGATCGCTTTGCTACACGCGTTGTCGGCCATGATAGCGAGGCGCGTAAACACCTTAAGAAGGATGTATGGGCGCTAGCCAATCGACTAAAAGATTTTGTTACGGGAGCGGGTGCCTCGAAATACTATCCGGTTGAAGAGGGGCGTGGTCGTACCGACGCTGTGGGCCGTATTGGGAATATGGTTTTTGGTTATGATCTTGATCAGCCGGAGAATCTTCACGTAGCGGATGCACCGGCTAGCTATCCATTTATTTGGGATATCTGGCGTTTTGATTGGGTGCAATACACGGGTTTTACCAACCAGGCAATGGCGCGCAACATGGGTGAAAGTTTAGGTGTACTGGCCCCGATCAAGTTGGTTGACGAAGACGGTAAGCTCTTAAAGGGCGAAGAATTTGGTCAATCCCTCATTGATATCGATGGCTTGCATTGTGCAGAAGGCTTATTGCGCGATTTGGAACCTCCTCGTTGGCCAGAAGACGTACTAGGCAGGATCGATATCGAGCAAGCGACGCAAGGTAAACACTTGTTTGCCGAGCGCTGCCAGCATTGTCACGGGCCGCACCGGTCCGAACCCTACCTTTGGCCCATTGCCGACGAAGCGAACCCCACTATTGAAGGACAGGCTGGTGTGAATTGGAAATGGGATATGGCAGGCGATGTTGTCGAAAAAGATGGCAAATATTTCCGCAAAGATTGGCGTGAGGTGATGTGGTCTGTGCCTTGGTTGGATGTGGATGAAATCGGTACCGATCCCAAGCTAGCTGATAACTTTATCAATAATCTTTACAGTGCTGAAAAACTAATCCCTGGTTCAGATCCAGTAAATGCCGGTTCTGGTTTGCAGTTATTGTTGAACGAACTCGTGCCATTAACTTACGAGCGTTGGAAAATCGAAGGTGAGCAAATTCCGGATTACGATGGGTTAAATGTGCCTTTCCGTATCGAAAATGTTCGCGCGTATAAGGCTCGTCCTTTACATGGGGTATGGGCGACACCACCGTTCTTACATAATGGTTCGGTGCCGACCGTCTACCATATGCTATCGACATTGGAAGAGCGGCCTACAGAGTTTTATGTGGGTAACCGTGAATATGATCCTCAACACTTGGGTTATGTCGCTGCTAAAAGTCCTGGTAGCTTTAAACATGATACGTCTATTCCTGGCAATCAAAACATTGGGCATCTCTTTACTGATACTAATACGCCAGGTCGTATTGGTAGTAAGTTAAGCGAAGTTGAAAAATTTGCTTTAATGGAGTACCTAAAAGTCATGGGCAACCCCGAATTTAGTGAAGCGCTTGGTGGTGATCCGCAGGATTGGAGTCAGTATTCCGCGCCCCCCGAAATCGACGTGCACGAACAGTCGTGCAGTAACTCGCATTTACGTCATGCGGTTAGCTTCAATAAAAAAGCGGCTGGGGAGGCATTGTAATGAAAAATATTATGACGATTCCAGCAATGGTCGCCGCTCGAAAATCGCTGTTAGCGACAGCAATCGCGTTGACTTCATTGAGTACCTTCTCTGATGAATTGCCGCTTGCGACGGATACACACCGTATCGATACGCTCGGTATGATTATTTCTGAAGAAGAAAAAGCCGCAATAGCGACAGCTATGGAGTATGGTCGAGAGATATCTCGCGCTGCTGAAAAAGTAAATGGCCTGCCGTACCGTCGCGATGCTCACGCGAAAGCAACTGGCTGTGTTCGTGCGACATTTAGCGTAAACGGCGATATCCCTGAGCATTATCAGCACAGTGTATTTAAAAGTCCCGCCAGTGAATTTCAAGCTTGGATTCGTTTTTCTAATGGTGATATGACCGTTCAAAAAGATGAGAAGCCAGATGCACGCGGTATGGCGATTCGAGTTGTGGGTGTGCCTGGAGAAAAAATAGCACCGGAGCTACCGGATTCGAACGTGCAAGATTTTATTATGACCAATACCCCGGCGTTCTTTAATCGTAACGTGTTTGATTATGTCGATAACATGGAATATCTAACGCGGCTTGATCGGACTGGTTGGTTCATTGGTTTGTTTCCACCTAGATTGCATCCAAAGCGCTTTTATCGTGCGACACAAACCGTTAGCCAAAAGATAAATAATCCCTTGCAGCCGCAATATTATTCTATGTTGCCGTACCGTTTGGGCGAAGTGCCGGTTAAATTTTCTGTTAAACCATGTCCTGGCATGTCCTTTTCTAAGAAAGTCGATAAGTCGAGTTTTGATTTTCTAACAGAACAAATGTCTAACACCTTGAATAGTGATGCAGCCTGCTTTGATTTTATGGTGCAAGAAAAGCGACCCGGCGCGAATATGCCATTGGATGACGCCACCGTAATCTGGTCAGAGAAAGAGTCTCCTTTCGTACCGATTGCGAAGGTCTATATCCCGCCGCAAATGTTTACCAGCGAAGCGCAACAAAGCTTCTGTGAGAACCTTTCTATGAACCCTTGGCATGGCGTTGGGGAATGGGAGCCTTTAGGTAGTCTTAACCGTTCCCGTCGTTTAGTCTACTTTGCGGTGTCTAGTTTTCGTCACGACCAAAACCGAGCGAAGTTCAGTAACCCGTCGAATTGGTGCCTGGAACGGGATGGAAGCTGTGATGCCTCTGAGTTCCTCAAGGAGGTAACCACCAAACCGAGCATCAAGCCCAACTTTGACCCGCTATTCAAACCAATTGATGGCGAAAAAGCTAAGGAGGCGAGCTGGTAGGCTGGTAAATTTAGGGTTTTTGTGGCTCCCCAACAAAAACTCTAGATAAAACAAAAGGTTACGTCAGATCTGGTGAAGGCTGATATTCCCGCTACGAAGCGGTGAATAAAGCAGCAGTTGTGGTAAAATGCCCGGCTCGAAATCAGTTGAGCCATGCTCAATAGACAATTCCACAGATATCCACAGTCACTAGACCTGCAGCAGTATGACAAGCGCTATTGAAACAGTAGAGTTAAGCCCCGAAGTCTCTCCAAACACGCTCACGCCCCAAGAGCGTGTACAGGCATTTCTTGCCCAGATTGAAAGCGCTGAGGGTATTACGCCCGAACAAGAGATATTTTATCGCGAAAAAATTACAGGTCTGTTACGTGAGCACAATGCAGTGCTAGTGGCTCACTATTACACCCATCCTATCGTTCAAGCGTTGGCCGAAGAAACCGGTGGTTGCGTTTCCGATTCATTGGAAATGGCCCGTTTCGGTAAAGACCATCCAGCTGAAACACTCGTTGTTGCGGGTGTTCAGTTTATGGGTGAAACGGCGAAAATTCTAAGCCCTGAGAAACGCGTCATCATGCCAACCTTAGAAGCAACCTGCTCGCTAGATATTGGTTGCCCCGCGGATGAATTCAGCTCGTTCTGTGATCAACACCTGGACCGGACCGTTGTTGTGTACGCCAATACATCGGCTGCGGTAAAAGCGCGTGCTGATTGGGTCGTGACTTCAAGTATCGCTTTAGATGTAGTTGATTATCTCGATAGCCAAGGAGAAAAAATTCTTTGGGCCCCAGATAAGCACCTAGGCAGCTATGTGCAGAAACAAACGGGTGCCGATGTTTTATTGTGGGATGGAGCATGCATTGTTCACGAAGAATTTAAAGCGAAAGGTATTCAGGATTTAAAAGCTCGTTACCCTGAAGCTGTTGTATTAGTTCATCCGGAATCCCCCGATAATGTCGTGCAGCTTGCAGACGTCATCGGTTCAACATCGCAGTTAATCAACGCCGCAAAAACCATGGATGCAAAACAATTTATTGTCGCCACCGACCAAGGCATTTTCTACAAAATGCAACAAGTCTGCCCCGATAAAGAATTAATTATTGCTCCAACGGCCGGTAACGGTGCGACCTGCCGTAGCTGTGCAAATTGCCCTTGGATGGCAATGAATGATTTGCAGCGTTTAGCGCATGTGTTAGAGCATGGTGGTCAGGAAGTATTTGTAGATCCTGAGATTGCACGTAAGGCGATGATCCCACTCCAGCGCATGTTGGATTTTAAGAAAGCTTAAAAAATAGCGCTTATATCACATGTCATTCGAGTTGAAGAAACCTGGCGTTCGCTGGGTTTTTTACTGTTATAGCAATGGTTTATGTAAGTGCTTAAGCATCTTTGCTTGAGTTCGACTGATTTTCCTTGTCAATAATTGCTGTGTTGTGAATAACCTGATTCGATACGGCTTAGCGTGTCTATCATCGCCAAAATCGGCACCGATGCGTCCCTTATAGAAACATTTTTTATCTTGTTTTAAAAGAATATCATTTAATGCTCGCTCCATTGACCGTGGCTAATGGTCTACTCGTCGGGAGGCGGGATTTTTTGTGTGGATTTTTGCTATTCTCGGCTGGCGGTTTTTAATTTTCTACACGTTAAATGGAAATAATAATATGTATAAAAGATTAACATTCTTGTCGTTGTTAAGCATTTTGGGGGCGTGTACGTCGGTCAAGCATATTCCTCTAACCGAGGAGCAGTCTCAAAATTTGACGAATAAAACAATTGTTCAGTCAAGCTATTCCAAGCCCGATTTTACCGCTATGACCGCGGGGAAAGCGGCGTTTGCGGCCTTTGGGGCGATAGCTATGATTGCGGAAGGGAATTCAATCGTCGAAGAGAATGATATCGAAGACCCAGCAAAATATATTTCGAATAGTCTTGCGGAAGCGCTGGCGGATCAGCGAGGTATGAAGTTGGTTTCTTCTGATTTTGTCTCTGAGTCCGACAAAGTCAACGATTTGGTAGATAATCACCCAAAAGTCGACTACATACTCGATTATAAAACGTTTGGTTGGATGTTTGGTTACTACCCTGCGGATTGGTCTCATTACAGGGTTGGGTATAGCGGCCGTTTGAGGGTTGTTGACGCGGCTGAAAAGAAAGTGATTGCTGAGACTTTGTGTAGTGCCGGAGAGGGGGATGATGAAAACCCACCAACAAAAGATGATCTGTTGGAAAATAATGCCCAGCTGCTAAAAGATTATCTGCAAAAGGCTGCAGATAACTGCGTAGCGGTGTTGGCTAGTGATATTTTACTTCTCAAGTAAAGCAAGCGCTTAAGTTTCTGAAAATTAAAAAGCCCCGCTTGCCGAAACAAGCGGGGCTTTCCAATTACGAGCCAAAAAACTAATTAAGCAACGTTAGAGTTCGCTTTCGCTTCTAACAAACGTGCTTCAAGTTGTTCAACCTGGTTTAGCAATTCTTTCGGTAAGTGATCGCCGAAGCTTGCGTAGTATTCTTTAATGTCTGGAATTTCTTGTAGCCAGCCATCGATTTCTACGCGAAGTAGGTTAGCGATTTCAGTTTCAGAAAGATCCAAGCCGCTGAAATCAATACCATCGATTTTTGGTAGGTTGCCGATTGGTGTTTCGATTGCTTCAGCCGTGCCGTTGCAGCGCTCGAATACCCACTTCAATACACGGCTGTTTTCACCGAAGCCAGGCCACATGAATTTGCCTTCTTCGTTTTTGCGGAACCAGTTAACGTAGTAAATATTTGGCAACTTAGCACCTTCTTTTTTGCCAACGTTCAACCAGTGGCCCCAGTAGTCGGCCATGTTGTAACCACAGAATGGCAACATTGCCAATGGGTCGCGACGGAGTTTGCCGATTGCGCCGAATGCTGCTGCAGTCATTTCTGATGCGATGATGGTGCCGAGGAAAGTACCGTGGTTCCAGTCTTTTGCTTCGTTAACCAACGGTACAACGGATGCACGACGGCCACCGAAAAGGATAGCGCTAATAGGTACACCTTTTGGATCTTCCCACTCGTCTGCAATCACTGGGCATTGTGCCGCGGGTGCGGTGAAGCGAGCGTTGGGGTGAGCGGCTGGAGTGTCTGATTCAGGTGTCCAGTCGTTGCCTTTCCAATCGGTTAGGTGTGCTGGCTTTTCTTTAGTCATGCCTTCCCACCACACATCGCCGTCATCAGTCAGGGCAACGTTGGTGAAAATAGCATTTTCGTTGATAGACAACATCGCATTAGCGTTGGAGTCCATACCGGTACCTGGCGCAACGCCGAAGAAGCCGGCTTCTGGGTTGATGGCGTAAAGTTGGCCATCGTCACCGAACTTCATCCAGCAGATGTCGTCCCCAACCGTTTCAACAATCCAGCCTGGGATAGTTGGCGTTAACATCGCGAGGTTGGTTTTACCGCACGCACTTGGGAACGCGCCCGCGATGTACTTTTTCTCACCTTCTGGGTTGGTGAGTTTCAAAATAAGCATGTGCTCCGCTAACCAGCCTTCGTCGCGAGCCATGGCCGATGCGATGCGTAGCGCGAAACATTTTTTACCGAGTAGTGCGTTACCGCCGTAGCCTGAACCGAACGACCAGATTTCACGTGTTTCAGGGTAGTGAACGATGTAGCGGTTGTCTGGATTACATGGCCATGCAACGTCTTGTTGGCCTTCGTCGAGCGGTGCGCCAACAGAGTGAACGCAAGGGACGAATTCGCCGTCTTCACCCAGTTGCTCAAGCACTTTAGCGCCTACGCGAGTCATGATGTGCATGTTGGTGACAACGTAAGGAGAGTCAGAAAGCTCAACACCGATGTGTGCGATAGGTGAGCCAATAGGCCCCATGCTGAAAGGGATAACGTACATGGTACGGCCTTTCATACAGCCTTCGAACAGACCATTTAGTGTTTGGCGCATCTCAGCCGGAGCGCACCAGTTATTGGTCGGGCCTGCATCTTCTTCTTTTTCAGAGCAGATAAAGGTACGGTCTTCAACGCGAGCCACGTCTTCTGGAACTGAGCGAACGTAATAAGAGTTAGGACGCTTGGCTTCGTCGAGTTTTTTCGCTGAGCCACTGGCGACCATTAGGTCCCACATCGCATCGTATTCTTCTTTAGAGCCATCACACCAAACCACATCTTTTGGTTGGCATAGCGCTGTCATTTCATCCACCCACTTCTGGAGGGCTTGGTTCTTGGTCGTCATCAGATATACCTCTGGCGGTCGTCTGTCGCTGGTTAAGTGTTTGAAACTGTGCAGGTTTTTGGGTGTGTCGGGTATGGCAAAAGCATGCTGTGCCACTGGATGTCGACGCTTCACGGGGCGCGTAGGTAGCGGAGACCTGGGTTGTTAATTCCCGGTAAAGGAAGTCGAACAACGCTGGGAAGAACCGCTCCCTGATTCTGACCTGCTGCCCTTTTTTAAGGGGGCGTATTATGTCATTGAGAGGGGGTGAGATTCAAGCGAACTATTGACTGTCTCACCCATATAATTCTTGTGAATGATGGCTATAAAGCGAACAGGAAATCGTGATAAAGCAATCTACCGACTTTCTATCATTTTTGTTTATTGGTAGGCGAAAATGAAAAAGGCGTGTCAGCAAACACGCCTTTAAATTGGGATTCGGGACGTTTTAGCTTAGTCGATGACTTTGCTCACTTTACCGTCTTTGAATTCAACATTCTGTTTGTTGAAGCGGTTTACCCAGTATACCCACGTATCTAAATCGGTAGAGTAGGTTACGTGAGCCGGTGGGGGGCCCATTGCGATGAGCACGCCTTTCTTTGTCATTCCAACCAGAGGTCGACCCGCTTTAATGCCTTCTTGGTCTTTCTTTGACATCTTTGAAATATCTGGGCAGTTGGTACCAAAGATCTCTGCGAGGTGATCTTGGAAATCTCCTGGCAGCGATTTGTGAAGATAGTAACGATACTCTCGATCTCCCCGTTCAGGGACTTCAAACTCGAGGTACTTGCGCTTAAGTTTAGTTAGTCGAACTTTGGTGCAAACGGGTAGAACCGCCGGGAGTTGGTAATTAACGGTATACATACGCTGGCGGCCTTCGTCAGGGTGTTGGTTAACCAGCAGATAGACGTTGTCTTTACCAATGAGGGACTTAATAGATTCGGCAAAGCTGTTTGCGCTGAATGCTACGCAGGCTACGAGGCAGCAAGCTAAGCCACGGTGCAGATTGAAACTTGAATGAGACATCACGAAAAACTCCTTTTGCTGTGCGGTCGGGAAGGTTGAGGGGCCAGTGTAGCATCCTTTAAATGCAGCGCTGAAGATCCCCGTTAGATAATATTTGCATTATTTAACGAACTGTTTGGATCTGAATCGTGGGCGAGAGACAAATCAGTATATTCGAGGTGTTGGCTGCTGAGCACAGTGAAAAGCGGCAGCCTCAACACAAGATAAAGACACGATTGGAGTTGCCGCCTTGAATGTTATTAATTGCAGTTAGGGTGAGTTTCGGTTTGATATTTATAAGTCACATTATCATCTAGCTTGAAACTAATATATGTGTCAGCGTCAAAGATGCCTGCTTCATTAAGTCTTAATCTTAGCTTGTAGAGGTTACCCGGGACTAAGCTAACTCTGTCTGACTCTTGATGGAATCTACTTTTATTCTCTTTATATACTAGTAAATCAGATCTTTCAGTCAGGTCTGTCAACCTCGCGTAGGCGAACCCAGTTTTGTATCCGGGAGTGCTTGATTGAAAATTGATAGTTAATGGCTCGTCGACTACAAAGCGTAGATTCAGTGATGCAATGGGTGAAAAGCTCGGTTCTCGATCTTCGGCTAGTCGAGGATAATTTGGGTTGGAAGGTTTACTACTGTAGTTATATTCGGAGCGAAGCTCAATTGAGACTACGCTGGCATCAGCGTAGCCCATCAATCGCGTGTAGACGAAAAGTGGTTCGCTCCCATATATGTCATCATGAAAAATAAATTCGTTCGATGTGCTTGTGGTTCTTGGTGAGTCAAAAATATTGCCTGAAAACTTTTGTATATTATAAGTCGTGCCTCCAGTTGCGAAAGGTACGCCAATTTCAGCCTTGAGGCAAAGCTCGTCCTCAAAGATTGTCATGGTCGGTGCTGCTTGTGATGACACCGCCAATAATAGCAATGAGCTGGAAATAGTTTGTCGAATCATTTTAAACTCCGTTTCAAATAGTGGGATTTTAAGCAGAAGAAGGCTCCTCCGAGATCTTTGAGCACTTCTCGGAGGAATGTAGACTACAATCTCCGTGCTTTAATATCCAATCCATGTTAAAGCAAACTGTTTTTCGGTTTATTATTTATAAATTCATGGCGCGCAACTCTTCTTTTTTCAAACCACTGCAAAACAATGACCGTTAGCGCTGGTAGCAATGTCAATGTGACGATGGCTGCCCCAACAATTCCTGACATTACAATAATACCGACGCCGCGATAGAGTTCACTGCCTGCTCCAGGTAAAAATACCAACGGTGCTAAGCCGCAAATTGTCGTGATAGTCGAAATGGCAATAGGTTGGATTCGGCTTTCAACCGCTTCGTTAACCGCATCCAGCGCGTTGATCCCCAGCTCTTTCATGTTGGATACTGAGCGGTGCACGATCAAAATCGGGTTGTTCACAACGGTGCCCATCAGGATTAAAAAGCCCAGCATAGAAATCATATCAAAGGCTTGATGAGTGCCGCCAAGACCTATTGCTTGGGTAAATGCGGTAGTGAGGTTCATTAGCCATAGTCCGGCAATCCCTCCGGCGATGCCCAGCGGAATAGTGAGCATAATTAATAACGGATAGCCCCAGTGTGAAAAGATGGCCACCATCAGCAAGTAGACAATAATTAGTGCAATTAAATAATTACTTTTCAATGCGCTGCGTGTGGCTTCAAGATCGTCGGCTGCGCCAGAAATAATCATGTCGATATTACTCGGCACCACCCCGGATGAGCGTAAATGTTCAACGACTTCTTTGCGGACAATCTCTACGCCCGTTTCCAATGGAATGTCGGCAGGTGGAATAATATCTAGGGTCACCGTTCGTCGGCCATCCACGCGATTGATGAAGCTTGTGTCCACAGTTTCTTCGATCCGGGCTAAAGCGGATAACGGGATCACGGTACCTTGTGGTGTGTAAACCGGTAGTTTATCTAATTGGTCGAGGTCTGAAGATGGCCCGCTATTACTGAATAAGTAAATATCGATTTTGTTGTCGTCGAGAAAAAATTCATCAACGAATGCGCCGTCAGTTAGCGCCGCAACCGTAAAGCCGATGTCTTGTGTGCTCATGCCTAGTTCAGCGGCGCGATCCCAGTTCGGGCGAATTTGCACGAGAGGTTGAGCCAGCGTTAAAGACGACGGTCGTGTTTGAATGCGAGGGTTGCCGAGCACGTCTTGCGCACGACGATAGGTGGCGAGCGCGGCATCATAAATCGACTCGAGATCGGGACCAGAAATACGCAGGTTGACCGCGCGCGTACCGCCACTGTTTCCGCTAATGATTGAACCGCGAGAAACAAACGAGCGCATGCCGGGGTAGGTTTTATATTTTTCGCCAATAGCGTCCATCAAGTCACGCACGTGCCGAGGGTCTTTGGGTTCGGCAATAATTCGAACGTTGCTATTGGAAATCCCCATGTTGATGTAGCGAATCGGAGGGATATCGATTTCGCCATCATCGTACTGTTCAGGTTCCATTTTTGTGTAAGGTAAAAAGTACTCGTGAATTTCGTGTCCCATCACCGACATAGTGTCGATGTTGTAACCGGGCGGTGCATTCATGCGGGCAAAAATTTTAGGCTCTTCCCCATCCGGTAGGTACTCTGCTGGCGGCGTCAATAAAAATAGGATTAAGCCGCTGACAACCACCGACGTGATGATGCACAGAATTCTTCTTTTGGATGTGGCGATCAGCCAGCTGATTTTTTCGACTACTTTTTGTCGCAGGCCATCCCCAGGGATGGGTTTATCTGAGTGGTGGTCCAAATCGAAGTTGGCGGCGGCAGTCGGGATAACCGTGATCGCCACCAGCATTGAAACGAGTATCGATGCAGATACTGCAATCGCGATATCAGAGTAGAGTTGTCCGGCTTCTTCCTGAATAAATACTACCGGGAGAAATACCATGACTGTGGTCAGCGTCGAGGCCAACACAGCAGGCCACACTTTTTGTATGCCGGTAACAGCCGCTTTTATGCGGTCGAGGCCTTTGCGCCTTTCTAATTGAATGCTTTCGAGAACAACAATGCTGTTGTCTAACGTCATGCCTATCGCAAACGCGACACCGGCAAGTGAGATGACATTGATCGTGCGCCCCGCTAGCAACAAGCCTAAAAACGCTGCAATGGTGCAGATTGGAATGCCCACCACGCCAATCAGTGTTGTACGGATGGAGCGCAAAAAAACAAACATGACAATGGTAGCGAATAGCGCACCGAGAAATAAGTTTTTCCAGACGTTACGAACGGAATCTTCTACGTAAACAACATCATCTGCTGTCCATATCAGTTCCATGCCCGCAGGGTTTAAAATGTCACGGTTAATAGGGGCGACTAGTTTCATCATCGCCTCTTTAATTTCCAGCACATTTGAGCCGGATTCGCGCCTAACGGCCACGGCAATGACGGGTTGGCCATTGATGATCGATTCGTTGTCAATTTCAAAATGGTCCATGACGACGTCAGCAACATCAGCAAGGCGAATCACTGCGTCGTCGCGGCGAGCGATGATGAGTTCCGGTAGTTCTTCAATGTGCTCAAAGCGACCGATAGTTCGTAACAAGTATCGGCGCTTTCCGCTTTCCACTTCGCCTGCGGACACATCCCGATTTCGGTTTCGGATTGCTTGTCTGACCTGGCTTAAACTAATGCCGCGTTGGGCGAGCTTTTCTGGATGGATACGAACTTGGATTTGGCGGATCGCGCCACCGCGAATATCCACTTCGGATACACCAGGCACACTCGACATGCGCGGACGTACATTGTCGATAATAAAGTCGCGCATCAAGTAGAGATCGAGGTTGCGGGGGTTGCCTTCTAGCGGCGCAATGCGAAAGAACATGAATGCATTGCTTGAAAAGGAGCTGGCGGACACCCGTGGTTGGTCGACATTTTCGGGGTATCCGCGTACCTGACTCAATGCATTTTGCACGCGAATCATCATGTCGGTCATGTCGACGCCGAAGGGAAAATCTAAACTGATATTGGCAGAGCTTGTGGATGCGCGGGATGTTAATTCGGTTAAATTGGGAAGGTTGCGTAAATATTCTTCTTGCTCGATGAGGATTTCTTTTTCAACGTCTTGCGGCGTTGCGCCAGGCCAAAATGTTCGCACGGATATCGAGCGAACTTCTAAGTCGGGAATCATTTGCACAGGAATGCGAAACGCTGCCAACACCCCAAGTACACAAATAATTAACACCGTTACGGTGACCAATATGCCATGGCGAACGATATGATGAAACATACGCTTTCTCGTTTAATTTGAGGCTCAAATTATTATTTTTGATGTGTCGAGCCGAAAAAGAAAATGGCTAGAGTGCTTGCGCGGAACCCAACGATCCTCGGTTAGTAATTTTAACCTTTTGCGCAGGGCGAAGCGCCTCATTGCCCTCGGTGACAACTACTTCCCCGGGTTTTAATCCGCGCTTAATTTCCACTTGACCGTTTGAGCTAATTCCCAACGTCACAATGCGCTCACTCACCGTGGGTTCGTCTTCGCTGAGGTCAACAACCCACACAACTATTCGGCCGTCCGAATAGCGAATGACCGCGTCTCGGGGCACCATCACGCCCTGTTCCGATGACTGTAGTTGAAGGGTTCCGTGTGTCGACATACCCGGAGTAATGCTGGGTGGTTGCTCAACCAAGCGCGCGCGAATTAAGAATGTTCGCGCACTAGCATTATTGACAGGGACACGGCTCACGATGGATGCGGCGAACTGTTGATTCGGAATAGCATCGAAGTTGACGAAAATATTGGCGTTGCCT
Source organism: Cellvibrionaceae bacterium (assembly GCA_033852115.1). GTDB lineage: Bacteria > Pseudomonadota > Gammaproteobacteria > Pseudomonadales > Cellvibrionaceae > JAWSVE01. Next base: position 892,248 of record JAWSVE010000002.1, read on the forward strand.
GACACGCGAGGGTAAATAGATTGCGGTACTTGGAAATCTAAATAAACATCGTGAGTTGCCACAAGCTCATACATTTCTCGTCCTGGAGAGACCCATTCGCCGACTTCCGCATAACGTTGACTGATCACGCCATCGAATGGGGCGGCGATGGTGTGTCGTTTTAATTCCGCGCTACGACGAGCAACCTCAGCCCGGGCGCGATCAACGGCCGCTTGGGCGATTTTGGCTTGGGACTCTCGAGCACGCATTTCGGTAGCGGCAATGCTGTTTTGCTTTACAAGCGGGGCGGCTTCTTGCACTCGGCGTTGTGCTTCAGCGTGGTTGGCCAGGGCGCTCTGCAGAGAAGCTTGAGCGCCGTCTAGCTCAATCTTCACTATTTCATCATCAAGCTCGAGTAATACTTGGCCAGTTTTCACTTCATCGCCAATAGCGGCATGGCGCTTGGTAACCAATCCAGCAACAGAGGCAGACAGGGTCGAATGCGTTGGGGCGACGACCGTGCCGGTAAGGGGAATGTCTTCAATAAGATTGGCTTTAATGGCGCTATGTATTGCCACCGGAGCCGCCTCGGCTGCAGCAAAGTGCGCACTGGCGGCGAGACAGAGGAATATGACTAGCCTTATTAAGTAAGGGATAGGGGGGCGCACCTTGTGTCTAGCAAAGTGCGTGGATGTTTTTTGTGCGTGTGGTGCGTCGAAAGATATATCCATACAGAACACTGTTTGCTTGCAGTCATTGCGGCACGCTAGCGAGCCAAGCTGAGTAAATATTGGTCATCAATAGTAAAACAATGCTTTGAGGGTGCCTAGAAAAATAGCATTACCTAACGTTTGGCCGCTGCGCTGACTTCGGCCTAATCGGTTGTGACATCACTAAGTAAAAAAAGATTCCAAATAATATGACCTTGTGGGCTGTAGGCTAGGGTCTTGAAGTGGACTTCGAGTAGAATCGGGCTTTCTCGTTGTTCTCAGCTAATCAAAAAATTAAAAACCGTTTATGTCTGACCAATTTATCCATCTGCGTGTCCATACCGATTATTCCTTGGTTGATGGCGTTGTGCGAGTCAAAGGGCTGGTTGGGGCTTTGGCTGAAAAGGGAATGCCTGCCTGTGCGATCACCGACCAAACCAATTTCTATGCGTTGATCAAATTCTATAAAGCTGCTCAAGGTGCCGGTATTAAGCCTATCTGTGGTGTGGATTTAATTGTGGCGCCGAAAGGTGAGGGGAGTGCTACGCGCATTACCTTGCTCGCCATGAATGGCCGTGGCTACCGCAATCTGACCGAGTTGATTTCGCGCGCCTACCAGCATGGTCAACATCATGGTGCGGCCTATGTCGAGCGCGAGTGGATTACCGAGCACCGAGAGGGCGTGATTGCCTTAAGTGGTGCGAAGTTTGGTGATATTGGTATGGCGTTGCTTGCGGGGCGTCAGTCAGAGGCGGCAGCTCTGTTGCAAGAATGGATGGTTGATTTCCCCAACGCCTTTTATATCGAGCTACAACGTACAGGGCGTGAAAATGATGAAGAATATTTGCACGCTGCCGTCGATCTGGCGGAGCAATACAATTGCCCGGTTGTGGCTACCAATGATGTGCGCTTTATCGAGCCGGAAGATTTCGAAATTCATGAAGCTCGGGTGTGTATTACCGAAGGACGTACGCTGGATGATCCGCGTCGCGAGCGTCGTTATAGCGAACAGCAATACCTTCGTTCCGCAGAGGAAATGACGGCGCTATTCAGTGATATCCCTGAAGCAATTCAAAATACGGTTGAGATTGCTAAGCGTTGTACCCTGAATATCACCTTGGGTAAAAACTTCCTGCCCGCTTACCCGATTCCCGATGGCATGACCGAAGAGCAGTACTTTGAAAAAATCTCGCTCGAAGGTCTGGAAAAGCGCTTAGAAAAAATTCTCGATAAGAGTGATCCGGAATACAACACCAAACATCAAGTGTATCTCGACCGTATTCGATTTGAGCTCGATATTATTAACCAAATGGGGTTTCCGGGTTACTTCCTGATCGTAATGGACTTCATTAATTGGGGTATTAAAAACGGTGTCCCGGTTGGTCCAGGACGTGGTTCGGGTGCGGGTTCATTAGTGGCCTATGCGTTAAACATTACCGACCTTGATCCACTTAAATATGATTTGCTCTTCGAGCGCTTCTTGAATCCAGAACGTGTTTCCATGCCGGATTTTGATATCGACTTCTGTATGGAAAAACGTGATCGAGTGATTAATTACGTTGCCGAAACCTACGGGCGTGATGCGGTATCGCAGATTATCACCTTCGGTACTATGGCGGCGAAAGCAGTGGTGCGCGACGTCGCGCGGGTGCTAGGTAAGAGTTATGGCCTTGCCGATAAGCTCTCAAAAATGATTCCTCCCGATCCGGGGATGACGCTGACCAAAGCGTATGAACAAGAAGAAATTATTCGCGACTTTTTGGAAAATGACGGCGACGGTCAAGAAATCTGGGAAACCGCTTTAAAGCTCGAAGGCATGACGCGCAATGTCGGTAAGCACGCCGGTGGTGTCGTGATCGCACCGACCAAACTAACCGACTTTTCGCCACTGTATTGCGACGAAGCCGGCAACAACCTCGTTACACAGTACGATAAAAACGACGTGGAAGATGCAGGTCTGGTTAAGTTCGACTTCCTCGGTTTGCGGACGCTGACGATTATCGATTGGGCAAAGCAAATGATCGATAAAGAGCGGAAGGTTGCTGGCGAAGAAGAGCTAGATATTACCGTTATTCCGCTTGATGATCCCGACACATTTAAATTATTGAAATCTGCCGAAACCACTGCCGTATTCCAGTTGGAATCGCGAGGCATGAAAGATCTGATTAAACGGCTACAGCCCGATAACCTTGAAGACATGATCGCCTTGGTTGCACTGTTCCGTCCGGGGCCGTTGCAATCGGGCATGGTGGATGACTTTATCAATCGTAAACATGGTCGCGCGCAGGTCGCTTACCCCGACGCAAAATATCAGCACGAGCGTTTGCAACCGATTCTTGAGCCGACCTACGGCGTTATTGTTTACCAAGAGCAGGTAATGCAAATCGCGCAGGCCCTTGCTGGCTATACTCTTGGCGGCGCGGATATGTTGCGTCGTGCGATGGGTAAGAAAAAACCGGAAGAGATGGCCAAGCAGCGTGAAACGTTTGAAGCGGGCGCAAAAGACGAAGGCATCGATCCGGAGTTGGCGATTAAAATCTTTGACCTGGTGGAAAAGTTTGCCGGATACGGTTTCAACAAATCTCACTCCGCCGCTTATGCACTGGTGTCATACCAAACGGCGTGGTTAAAGGCGCACTACCCAGCGCACTTTATGGCCGCAACGCTATCTTCGGACATGGATAAAACCGATAAGGTAGTGACGTTTATTGAAGAATGTCGGCGCATGAAACTGCGCATGTTGCCACCGGATGTGAATCGCGGGTTGTTTCAATTTACCGTCGATAACGGCGACATCATTTATGGTCTAGGTGCGATTAAAGGTTTGGGTGAAGGTCCCATAGAAAGCATTATCGAGGCGCGAGATAGTGGTGGTCCATTTACCGACTTATTCGATTTTTGTGCGCGAGTAGATGGGCGTAAAGTGAATAAGCGAGCGCTAGAAGCTTTGGTGCGCAGTGGTGCGTTAGATGGCATAGGCCCGGCAGGACGAGCTGATGATGTCGATTTTTCTCGCGCGGTTATGTTTGCTGCGATTAATGAAGCCGTTAAAACTGCAGAACAAGCGACTGCCAACTCGGCTGCGGGTATGGAAGATATGTTTGGTAGTTTGGTCCCGAGCGCCAAAACGACGGAAGATGTTTATCAATCCTACGCTACGATTCGTCACTGGGGCATGAAAGAGCGTCTTAAAGGAGAGAAAGATACGTTAGGGCTTTATCTTACCGGACACCCAATCGATGAATATGAAGAAGAAGTGGATCGCCTGGTTTCGGCGCGCATTGTCAATTTGAAACCCGATCGCGCGACACAAAAAGTCATGGGGATGATCGTTGCGTTACGCGTAATGAAAACTAAACGCGGTGACAATATGGCTTTTGTAACACTCGATGATCGGACAGCGCGCATCGAAGTGGCACTGTTTGCCGATGCGTACTCGGAGCATCGAGAAAAGTTGGTGAGCGATAGTATTTTGCTAATTGAAGGCACCGTAAATCATGATGACTATAGTGGCAGCTTAAAAATGCGGGCTGACTCGGTACATACGCTGGATGACGCACGGGCGCGCTTTGCGCGCGGAGTTTGCCTCAGTGTCGTAGGTGAAGAGTTGGAAACTGATTTCGCGCAGCACCTGCATTCCATGTTGACACCTTATCGTAGCGAAGGTTGTCGGATACGTATTGATTATCAGCGAGCCGATGTTAAAGGTCAGATCGTATTGGGTGAAGACTGGCAAGTAAAACCGAGTGATGAATTACTGCAGCGCTTAAAAGACAGTTATGGTCGTAACAGTGTGCGTTTGGTTTACTAATATCGGTCGGTACTATGGATAGTGATGTAGAACAGCTGCTGATAAAAATTGCAGATTATTGCAAACAAGCTGAGCTCTCTGAGTCCACTTTTGGCCGCTTGGTCGTTAACGATGGCAAATTTGTTAAGCGTTTGCGTAGTGGGCGCGGTGTTACTCTCAAAACGCTCAATAAAGTTAACGAATATATTCGCAACCACCCGCCCGGGCCGGATACTATTTCTGAGCAGGACGCGCAACTGACCTTGGTCGATGATAGTTATTCTGAGCCTGCCCTGAAAGTCGCTCAACCAATCGAAGATATTGCTTCCACGGTAACGACTGAAAAGCATCAGCGCCGCCCCTTTCGCTTTTACGAAAATCGACAAAAATATTTACATTTCGTCCATACCTGTAACGAAAAATGGGCTATTTCCCAGAGAGCGGGTAAAGAGTTGAAGTTAATTCAGCCCACGTTTCCTGCATTACGGATGTTTGACGCGGGCATGGGGGATGGCACTGTTTTAACCTACGTGATGCAATACATGCATCGTCTCTTTCCAACAGTTCCATTCTTTATTAATGCAAAAGAAATGAGCCTGGAGGATACGCGGTTAGGTCTAATGAAATTACCTGATCGCTTGGTGGAACATCCTGCAACGGTGTTTGCGATTAGTAATCTCGCATACGATGAAGCACCTTGGTTAAAGAGTCATCGTGAGGGTGTCGAAGTTAACTGGCAGTTCGTGCCCCTGGAAGGCAACTGCGCTCATGCCTATGGCGAACAGATATCTGCTCTTCATGAAAGTTTAGATCAGGGTTGGCAAACCAAACCCAGTGAAAAAACCGGTAACCCAATTTATGCGACACCTTCAGTTATTGTGCTGTATCGCGCTGACCAACAATTTTTGCTGGAAAATATTATTCCCAGCCCAAGCGCCCAAGAGGGTGACTACGATTTCATTTTAGCTGCGCAGCCATGGCAAGCGCGTGTCTCTGCAGAGTTTAAAATTAAAAGGATTCTTGCACCGTTGTCGCGTTCACTCGCTCCAGGAGGTAGGCTGCTGGGCGTGCAGAGTTACGGTGATGATCCAGGTTTGGAAATTGTGCAAAGTATCTGGCCCGATGAGCAACCGTTTACGGTAAATCGCCATGTGTTACTCGAAGTATTGAAACAAGAGCTGGGTCCACAAGCGCGGGATTTTCACTGCAATGCGATGTCGGATGCGAAAAGTGTCTTTCGCTATGACATGCACACCATGCCGTCTGAAATTGGTGACCATATTGGCAGTTCAACACTATTTGCCGCATGGAATGCAGCGATTTACGTGAACCAAATCGAAGAAGAGCAATTGGCATCGGCTGTGGCGTCGGGCCAATACTTGCAGGTGACTAAAGAGGTGTTAAAACGCCGCGGAGCACTGTGGTTTAACGATGAGACTTTTGTTGTCACCAGAAAACGGCAGTAGTGCAACGTGTGGAAGAGTCGCTAAGGTTAGCGCTTGGGCAGGTGTGCGCTAACCGACAGTGCTACTGATACAGTGTGACAGCCCATTCTCCGGAGCGCGCGATATTTGCAGCATACTGCGGTGTGGTATTGTCTAGGCTGAGAGTTTTTAGGAAGCGGTGTGCACCTTGCTGGGCTGTTTTCAAACTGCTGAATGGGCCGACATTCTCGCATTCCCGCGTATTGAAATACCACTCGTTGTTGATGATGAAGAAGCGGTCTGTGCGAAACCAGCTGCGATCTTCTTCGTTTGCACGATAACTCATATGCTTACCTAGAAATGTCTATACAACTAATCTTTACGATCAATAGGTCGGGACTTACCCCTCATTAGTGAAGAGGAATTATATGCCACAATTGAGAACTGTGTCACGTTTTAATTTTATGTGTGCTGGGGTGTCTAAAGCTTTGTAACTTATTGAAAATTAAGAACAAATTGTTTTTCGCTCTGTCCCTTTTCGATTTTTTCCGCAAATATCGCGCGGCTTGCCTTGTGTAGACCGCAAGGCGACTAGCGGCAGGCTTCTTCTGCTAGCTTATTCAGTGCGTCAAGCCCGGTAATATCTTGGGCGTTGAGCGGCAAAACTTGTTGCGGTAAGTGCCCCAGAAAGGCTTCCAGTTCCGTGAGATAAGCGTCCTCTTGTTTGCGTCGTTCAGCGAGCAATCCTGTGGCTTCGGATGGGATGCGTTTGTTTATTACTATGCCGGCTAACGGTGTTCGGGTGGCGGCGAGCTGCTGTGCAAGTTCAATGGATTCCATCACTGGCAAACGCTCCAATGTGAGAACGATGAGAAATGCACATTGGGAATCATCTTGGATGGCGTTGCGGAGATGGGCGAACCGGTGTTTGCGTCGATGGAGAATATGCCGGATCTGTTCGTCACGCTCGGCGGTAGGCGAGCTGCTCTCCGAGCCGAAGATACTACGGCCTTGCTTGTCTTCCGTTTTTTTCCCCAGTCCTGATAACAATTTGCCGAGCTTTTCAGACTTGTCGCGTCGCTTAAGTAATCCATCTGTCCAGGTCGACATGAGTTCGGGGAGCGCCATCAAACGAGCGGTGTGGCCAGACGGTGCTGTGTCAAAGACGATTAGGTCGTAACTTTCCGCTGTTTCTAGTACTTCCGCGATACGTTCCAGCAAAGCTGCCTCATGCAAGCCGGGAGCGTGTTTTGCGAGTTCCATGTGCTTATCAATTTCACCTGCCAATTGGCCTGGCATGAGCCGTCTCAAAACTTGACTGACTTCGTCGAGATGTTTTGTGGCAGTTTTCTCTGGATCAAGCTCTAAAGCAAAAAGGTTGTCGGTGAGCGAAGTGATCGTATCGCCGATGTGGCCGTTAAACAAATGGCCGAGATTGTGTGCTGGGTCCGTAGAGACTAAAAGCGTGCGCTTCCCTTGTTTTGCCGCCCCAAGCGCGCAGGTTGCAGCAACAGTAGTTTTGCCTACCCCCCCTTTGCCGCTAAAAAACAATAGTTTTTTATCCTTTGTGATATCTCGAAGTAAGCTCACGAATACGCCTTTTATTGTTTTCTCTGTGACATTGATGGTATGGGTTAACAGCAGTGAACGTGATCTAGTGGGGATCGCTCCATTCCCATGCGTTTATGCCATTCATGAAATCGGTCGTAAATAATGGGGAGTAACTCCAATGTGTAATAGGTCGTTGGGTTGGGTATCCCTAGCGTCTCGGCCATAACGAGTAACATGAACAGATCATCTTCATCGCGTTGCGCGCGGCCGATCGATTGGCGGAACGGTGCGATGTAATATTCTCGCAGCGCGTTTTCAATTCGATTTAATACCGATGCCTTGTTGTTATCCGTTTGCGGCTCTGGCTTGCTGGGTGGTCGCGTCATTGCTTGCTCACGTTTGTTTAGGTTGGTGTCGACGATCGTGAGAAAAAGTGTACCATGCCCTTTACCTAAAGTGCTGGCGTTTCGCTACGGATTAAATCACGCGTTTATAAGGAGTTTTGGTGTGCTTGCTGAACAACCTGCTGCGGAAAAGCCGCCTTCTAGTTCGCCGATCGTAATACGTGGTCTACGCAAGCGATTTGGTGCGCGCGAGGTTTTGCGTGGTATTGACCTTGAAGTATCCCCTGGCTCAATTTGCGGTTTAGTTGGCTTAAATGGTGCGGGTAAAAGCACCACCTTAGCTTGTGCGTTGGGTTTGACTCCGTTTGATGCGGGTAATATCTGGCTGTTTGGTGAGACGCCATCCAATCTTTATCAGTTGCGCGGAAAAGTGTCAGCAGTTTTTGATGAACCCTGTTTGTTGCCTCACCTTACTGTGTATCAACAGTTAGTGTGGGCGCAAAAGCTTACGGGTAAGCAATTTACCCCGGAATATTTTCATCAGTTATTGATCTTATTAAATATCGAACAGTTTCGTGATTACAGGTTGGGCGAGTTGTCGCTGGGTAATCGTCGGCGAGCGTCTATAGCGCAGGCTCTGGTGGGAGACCCTAAACTACTCATACTCGATGAGCCTTTCAATGGTCTAGACGTCGACGGGGTGGAGTTGGTCTTAGATCTCGTGCAGCAGCTACAACGTCGCGGTGTTACCTGCGTGTTGGCAAGCCATCAATTGTCTTATCTAGAGCGCGTTTGCGATAGCTTGGCAATTGTTCACGGCGGGACAACCGTCGCTAGCGGTAACATCTATAGCTTGTTACAACGTGATTCATACCAAGTGAAAGTAAAACTTCTGTTGGGCGAAAGTTCAGTTGCCGATGTGTTGTCCAAGATCACAACCATGGTTGGAGTCAGTAAAGTTGAGTGTCTAGATGATCATATGACCAACAATGGCAAAGAGTTATGGTTGCGCTGTTATCTGGATAGTGGCAATAGCGCGGCCTTTAATACTGCTTTGGTGAATATGCAATTATCGATAGCGGAATTACATCTTGAACCCATGTCTCTACACGATCTATTTCAGCAAGTCACCGGCTCTGTAGCATCATCCTCGCAAAAGCAGGCTTCAGAGGTTGCTCTATGATGCAGGTAGTGAGTGATATTAAACGCTGTATGGCACTGGATGGTTACTCCTTGTTACGTAGTCGTGCCTTAAAATTGGTTTTACTCCTCCCAACTTTGGCTGTGGTTGTGCGGGTGATGTCGGCACGTTGGTTGTTTTCTGATGACAATGAAGCTGTGAGCGGCTATGGGTTTCTAGTTGATGCCTGGTCAACGGGATTTATGGTGTTATACCTCGTGTTGGCGGGGGTATCGGCGTACAGTTTTGCCTTTGAACGTGACTGTGGCGCGGCCCGGCACTATTTAATTCGTAGCGCCGGGAGGATATCAGTTCTATTCGCTAAGTTTCTAAATTTGGTAATTCTCGGGCTGTCTGCTTTGGTGCTATGTTCGACAGTGTCCATTCTAATGACCAGCATGTTTTGGGATTTCTTGGCCGTGGTCGAGGATGGCTTTGAGCTGATTGGTGTTGATGAAATTCATTTCGAATTAAGGCAGGGATTTCTTCTTGCTCTGGTTACGTTGCCTGCAGTGATAGGTTTGGGGTTATTGTGCTCTGTGTTGACGAATAGTGCGATGCAGGCTGTTGCCACAACGCTCGGCGTGAGCGTCGTCGTTGATGTATTTAAAACGCAACTTGGTGACATGGGGCGTTGGTTTTTCAGTTTTTATCAGCCCGCATTGATTGACACGTCTTACTTAGGTGAAGTGGCTAAAATTGTGCGTGGCTATTCTGATGTTTTAGTGAGTGATCAACACATGTTAATGAACTGGTGGATACCGCCTGTTCAGGCGGTATTTTTGATGTGTGTGGCGTGTTGGTTGATACGTCGTAAGCGTATGTAACATGAAATTGATAAGGAATGTTCGATGTTTGAAACAATTACGATGTGGCGTTATGTGCACATGGTCAAAATGGTTTTTTGCGTAACTTTGCTAAACGTTCTAGGTGGTTGTGTGGCTCGAGAACAGGTTGAACAAATGCCGCACGTAAATTTGTCCCCCGATAACGTCAGTTTGGCGTCTTTGAGTACAACCAGTATTGATATTGGTTTGTCTGTGAGTGCAAATGAAAGTGACTCTCTGATGGATATGGCTATTTTGCCTGGGTTACGGGTACGCAGAGTTGATGCTGGTAGCGTGGCGGATGTGGCGGGGTTGCGCTCGGGGGATGTGATTCTTTCAGTAAACGGTATCGATACAAATAAGCCCGATACGCTATACGCCATTTTGGAGCCATCTGAGAATGAGGGCGATGTTGCGCAAGATAAGAAATTTAATGTGATTGTTCGCCGCGATACGACGTTACTCGAGGTAGGGTTGTTGGTTTCTCCTAAGTTAACCGGTTCTTCCGTGCGAGAAGTCGGGCGTATTGATCCGCTAAAAACGCGGGCAGCTTACCGGTTGGTGAATTATCACGAAAACCAAGTGGCGTTGCAGGTGTTGCATCTTTTTGGAGATAGCCCCTTGCAGCAAGTTGGTATCGATGAGGGCGATATAATTCTGGAAATGAATGGCCAACCAATTGTGTCAGCGCAGTCTTTTGTCAATGACTTGTTGGCTAATTCGGATTATGGAGAAAGTATTCGCTTACGTATTCACTCGCTAGGTCAAATTGTTGGCGAGGTGCAAATTAAAGAGCTAAGCGTCACGCTCTGGAAGCCAGAAAGAAAAGTCACCAGTGTTAATCTTTGGCCGCTATTCACCTACTCAGCATCAGCCGACGGTGAAATGATGCGTTGGTCTTTGTTGGACTTTTGGTTGTTGTGGTTGTTTGCATATGAACAAGAAAATAATGAGAAAAGCGTGAATATATTACGGTTAATGGAGTTTTCTACCGGTTATGGTGAACTAACACAAGAATGAACAGCAAGGGGGTGGGGTGAGTAAATCGAGTCAACGTTTGCGGCTTAATACTGGCTGCTTTGCAGCATTGTTTTGCGCGAGTTTCAACGTCACCGCTGAGCTTCAGTACCGTGCGAGTGTGTTAGAGTTTAATGGCGACCTCCAGCAATATCGTGTAGCCGACTTTAATGGTGATGGGCGCAATGATGTTTTGGTTGTTTTAATGCCAAGCGAACAAGATCCTACCCAGGCGCAAGATATTCGCATCTATTGGCAGGCTGAAGATGGCGGTTTCAGCAATCGTCCAAATCGTATTATTCCATTTAAAAAGGACATTTTATCGTTTTCGTATGGCGATGTACGATCAGACCCTGGTGATGAGCTGGTCTTTTTTACTAGAGAGGGCGCTTATAGTTTCTCGACTCTGAAAGAAAGTTATGCGGATAATATTCAGCGGTTGATCTCATGGCCCTTAGCTCAAACGTATCGTGACAAGGAGGGCGTCCGCTACATTAACGCGCTACAAGATCTCAATGGTGATGGTGAGTTAGATTTGCTGTTACCGGGAGAAACACGCTATGGCGTATTTTTGCAACGCAGTAATCAGTTTGACGAGGTGAGAGAACTTCCGGTTTCTAAACAGGTTTCTGGATCAAGTGGCGTTAAAGCTGAGCTTGGGTTCGATATGCGCCGTGGGTTAAGCTTCGCGACAAACGACATATACTCTCGCGCGTCACTGGTTCCACAGCTGAACGTTTCCCCTCTACCTGGCGAGTTGCAGCGTGATGATGAACCACTACTAGTGAGCGAACATTGGCAAAGCGCAGTCATGAGTCATGATATTGACAATGATCGACAACTTGAACTGGTATACCTCGATAATCCACGGTTAGACGAAGAAGATAAGAACCAACGTCGGCTTAATATTTTAAGCGATACGTTCGTACACATTGCACCTAAAAATAGTACACATTCCGACGACGTTTTTCGTTCTCGAGCCTTACTTCCATCAACGTCAGTTGTGAATTTTGTTGATTGGGATGGCGATGATGTTAAAGAATTGGTTACTCGTGATCACAAGGAGGCAGGCGGTGCAACACTCGCTCTGTATCAACAAACCGATTCCCATTTGGGAGCGCCACCACATCAAATATTGAAGTTTTCCGGTTACGATGTCGATGTGGAATTCGTTGATATTGATATGAATCGCAGCCCTGAAATGTTAGTAAGTTACTATAGCCTGTCCGCAGCAAGTGCCGTGCGGGGTGGCAATATGCTGCGCACATTACTCATTTATGAGAGCGAGAATCTCGATGGGCAGGTGAAATTTAAGCGAAGACCGTCAGTTAAATTTGAAGAAAAATTTTCATCCGATAATTTTAGGGGGTTGACGCAGCGGATAGACATCAGTGAAGACTTTGACGGCGATGCGCGCCTAGACGCCTTATCTGTCGATCAGGAAGGCGCGTTAATGGCGAGAAAAATAGAGTCGAGTTTGCAGATTCAGGCTGAAGCCTATTGGCGATTTGTTCCGCTTCACGCGATTACCTGGTTTCAGTCGCTTAGGTTGAACAACGATCAAAAACCAGATCTGGCGTTATCACACCAACGTTCTCTGACGTTGCTTGCCTCTGTGGAAGATGGGGGTGTCAATGAGTAACGTTGCTTGGCATCGTCAGTTGCTGACGATATTGTTTGGCATCATTTGTTTTTCCACCTCTGCAGATGAACTAGCGTCTGACGTTGTTTTGAGTAAGCCCTTAACTGGGCAGGGTGCGCAATACCGTGTATTCCCATTCGAGTTTGCACATGGTGCAGAGCGTGTAATTAGTGTTGATTTTAATGTCGATGGCCACAGGGATTTATTGGTTGGCCATCGAGGTGGTATTGCGCTGTATTTCAATAGTGGAAACAGTAAAAAACCATTTGATACACAAAAGCCTAGCTTGATCTTAGGAGCGGATGCTCGCTCATTGGGTTGGGCGGTGCTGGAGAGGCATATCTACGCAGTTCGAGACAATGCCGAAATTGTTCGGTGGTCATGGCAGGAAGGTTTGCGTGAAATGGTTCTCGATCCATCGGTTGACTCAGTATTGCCACTCGGTACTTTCGCTCTAAATTTTGTTCGCGATATTAATGCCGATGGCTATGCCGATTTAATTATCCCCCAGGCTGACGAACTGCATGTTCGTTTGGGTTTAAACGGAGATCAGTGGGAAGCGCCATTTGTTATTCGCTCGCAAGCGGATGTCGATGTGCGAGTTAGGGCCCGCGACAATCTCAACATTATGGTTGGTCAGTCGGTGATAATCCCTCAGCTGAATACGCGAGATGTTAATGCGGATGGGCGAAGTGATTTGATTGTTACCAGCGAGCAAAGGTTATCTATTTACCTAGCTAGTATTCAGAATCGTTTTGGTTCTCGCGAATCTTTTGGTTTGGATTTAACTGAAGTGCGTGATCGCCTAGGTGATATTGATTTTGATAAGGTCGACTACAATAACCTTAGTTCATTGTTGTCGTATGGTTTTAGTTTTCTACTGGCCGACATTGATGGCGATAAAGTTGATGACCTGTTGTTGCGCGAGGGTGGGCGTGTGGTGGTGTTCTCCGGCAATGCTGAGGGGATAAACTTAGAAAAACCACGTCAAGTTCTCAAGTCTGCGGGCAATGTTCTTGGCGTCATGCTGCGTGATGAAGACGGGGATGGACGCTTAGACCTGTGGTTGTCGCGTCTGCAGGATATTTCCGTTGGCAATATTTTTATGTGGTTGGCCATTTCGGGAAGCGTAGATGTTGAGGTGTTTGTCTATAAAAATTCTGGTCAACAGTTTGCACGTCGTCCACATAGAAAGCTCACGGTAAGCTACGCTTTCCCATCATTGTTCCGTTCCGCCGATTTAGTGGTTAGTGCATTTGCAAACCAAGAACAGGGCAGTGATCGGGATAAACAAACGCCTAGTGCTGGTAAGGGCCTGATTACTCGGTCCGAGGAAAGCACTTCCTCTTTAGTGCAGTTGGTCGGAAATGAACTGTGGGTATACAACGATGTTCAGGATGCGTTGCAAGGACAATTCCTAGGTATCTCGGATTACTCGCCTAAGCGAGACAGTTATGATGTTGACTTGAAGACCATTCTGGAGAACCCAACGTCTGGCAGAACAGATTTTAAGTTGTTGGTCGCGGGTAAAGAGCCCAGCGCGCGTTATGCGATTGAGACCAAGTTGATAATCAACGATATTGCGCCTCTGGATCTAAACGGAGATAAATCGCAAGATTTTATGTTGGTTGCCTCGCGGAACGAAGCTGAGTTGATTGGCTTGATATGGTTGTCAGTAGACAATGACAAACACTAAAAGGTGAGAAGGCTTAGATTATTAATGTTCTCCGATAGTAGGCGTGTGCTATCTGTGAGCGAGATAATACTGGTCTAAACTAAGGCTGTATCTCGCCGATAAAGTTAGGTACCATTCGCGGCGCTTGAGTTACAAAAAATAGCTTAGTCAAGGCTGGCAGCTGGGCCACATTTGTATGTTCTATGCCTAGTTCTATGTTCTAAGCCTAGTGCTATGTGCTCACAAACTCGTGTTACACCAAAAGCCCTATGCTCGAATATGTTTATCCGATGTAAATGTTGTTTCCATAGCTCAATTAGATATGCACTTTTCCTGCTGGGTTTGGTGCTGATCCAGGCTCACCCTCTTCGTGCGGAAATTTCCACTGGTCAATTGTTGCCAGAAGCCTTAGCGGCTTTACAAATTGATAATGTGCAGTTGGCATCAGTCAAAGCTGCGATCTACGATCCGCAATCTGGGACTATGATTTACGATAAGTACTCAGATGTGCAGGCGCCGATTGCTTCCATCACTAAATTAATGACGGCTCTCGTAGTAATGGAAAGCGGTGTTTCGCTTGAAGAATACTTAGAGATAAGAGCCTATAAAAAAATATCCTCTAAAAATGCTTATTCGCGAATTCGAGTTGGCTCGCAATTGCGTCGCAAGGATTTATTGCGTTTAGCGTTAATGGCTTCGGAAAATCTCGCAGCAGATAACTTAGCGCAACACCACCCAGGTGGTTTGAAAGCGTTTGTCAAAGCAATGAATGACAAAGCGTTGGCATTAGGGATGACCAGCACTCGCTTTGTTGGTCCCACGGGTTTGTCGTTAGGCAATGTATCCACCGCAGGGGATTTGGTGAAGCTGGTGGTTGCTGCGTCGGCGTATCCACTCATCGGGGAATATTCCACAACGACACGATACACGGCCCGCTTCCGTAAGCCATCGTATAGCCTTTATTACGGCAACACTAACCGTTTAGTACACCGTCACAGCTGGCAAATTGGCTTGAGTAAAACGGGCTATCTCAATGAGGCCGGACGTTGCCTGGTTTTGCTTAGCGATATAGATGGGATACCCGTCGTAATGGTGTTGTTAGATTCCTTCGGCAAACTTTCCCCCATTGGCGATGCTGGACGTGTAAAACGTTGGATTATCACAGGGAGTGGCGGCAAGGTGGCCGGTGCCGCGCTGAACTATGAGCGCAGTAAAACAGCCCTGCTTGATTAGTTTATTTTGCTCATTAACATGACTTGAGCTAAGTCAATAGCTACAGCCTGCTTGCCGGTATAATCACAGACCTTCTCGAATGATTTACCGGTAGTCTATGATTGAATTACTCTCGCCTGCGGGCACCCTTAAATCTATGCGGTATGCCTTCGCTTATGGCGCTGATGCGGTCTATGTTGGTCAGCCACGTTACAGCTTGCGCGTGCGTAACAATGAATTTAACCATATCGAAAATTTATCGCGCGCTATTGAATACGCGCGCAGCCACCATAAAAAATTGTACCTCGCGGTTAATATTTCTCCCCACAATGACAAGATCCGCTCGTTTGTGCGAGAAATGGAACCTATTATTGCTTTGGCTCCGGATGCGCTAATAATGTCTGACCCGGGGTTAATAATGTTGGTTCGCGAACATTGGCCCGCGCAAGATATTCATTTATCGGTACAGGCCAACGCGACGAATTGGGCGACCGTAAAGTTCTGGCAGCAACAAGGTATCAGTCGCGTGATTCTATCGCGTGAGCTATCGCTGGACGAAATTGCTGAGATCAAGCAACGCGTTCCAGAAATGTCGCTGGAAACGTTTGTGCACGGCGCTTTGTGTATTGCCTATTCCGGACGGTGTTTGTTGTCAGGGTATATGACCCACAGGGATTCGAACCAGGGTGCTTGCACTAACTCGTGCCGTTGGCGGTATTCGGCAACGCCCGCAGTCGCCACAGCAGAAGGTGATATTGTTGCTCGCGCAGGTGGTGTTGAATGCGAAGATGCTAAGCGTGTAGTGCAGGAGTTTACACCTGTCTCTGATGATGATCTCGGGTACGTGTTGTTGGAAGAAGAGAACCGGCCTGGTGAATACATGCCTGCGTTTGAAGATGAGCACGGCACTTATATTATGAACTCTAAAGATCTGCGTGCAGTACAGCATGTAAAACAACTGATTGATATTGGCGTAGACTCGCTCAAGATTGAAGGCCGTACTAAATCACCTTTTTACGTCGCACGCACCGCGCAGGTTTATCGGCGCGCGATAGATGATGCTTTGCAGCAAAAAGATTTTGATTGGCAATTAATGGATGATTTGGAGGTTCTAGCAAATCGAGGCTATACCGAAGGGTTTTATCGTCGCCATTTGCCAAAGGAATATCAAAACTATGAGCAAAATAGCAGCCTTTCGGGAACGCAGCAATTTGTTGGCGAAGTGAAGTCTGTGGACCACAAAAGCGCGACGGCAACGATAGTGGTAAAAAATAAGTTTTGCGTTGGCGATCGGTTGCAGGTCATTACGCCGAAGGGTGATCACTCGTTCACATTGGAATCGATTTGGAGTGAGCGGGGGGAAGCTCTGGCGGTTGCACCGGGTGATGGCTGGGTTGTGAACATTCCATTGCCAGCCCCTGGCTTAGATCAATATGCTTTGTTGACACGCGCTAATTGAGTTGTCATTTAACGTGTTATTGAGGAGGTCCGAGATGTATCGAAGTAGTGTAAGCCGCCTGAAGGTCACCATCTGCTTATCGCTCGTGGCCACCTGTTGTGCCTGCAGCGGCTTGAGTTTTTCGCAGGGTGAGCCAGGCTTAGAAAAGGATGTGTTACTTACCGAGAGCGAGCTAGTTGGAAAGGCTCAAGCATTGGTTCGGCAGTTTGTGGGCCAGTTAAAGCCAACCCTAAAAGCTGCGTTGGAGTCTCAAGGACCGGCAGCGGCAATTGCGGTGTGTGCCGAGCGTGCGCCTGCAATTGCGGCTAAGCTGTCAGAGGAGTCTGGTTGGCAAATCAAGCGGGTGAGTTTAAAACCGCGCAACCCCAGTGCTGAGCCTGATAGGTGGCAAGCTGAGCAGTTGCGGGTTTTTGATATCGAGGCAGCGAAGCGACCTAATCAGTCGCTAAAGCTTAGCTCCTGGCGACCCGGATATTTTCGTTACCTGCAAGCGCAGCGGGTAGAACCCCTATGCTTGACGTGTCATGGTGAGGTAATTGCTCAGTCCATTTCCGAGCAGTTGGCGCAATACTACCCGGTCGATGCAGCCACAGGCTATCAACTCGGCCAGGTACGAGGTGCTATCGCTGTGGATTACATGTGGTAAGTTGGTAGTCGGTGCTGGATAGAGCTCGCCAAGCTCTTGGGATTGTCAGGAATTTCAAATGTGCGCGCCGCTTACTCCAATTTCGTCGCCGCCGTTCGTTTGCCTATATCATTCGCCAAATAATGAGATTAGATTGCGATCAAGGACTATCCTAATAATGATGTCATTGCGAAAGTTCATATGCCTGAAGATTCACAAAAGTCTAAGGTGCCTGAGGTAACTCAGACGCTAAAAGTGTCAGCAGATCAGATCCGCTTGGGGATGTATATCTCTAAGCTAGATCGTTCTTGGCTTGAGACGCCTTTCTTGTTTCAAGGGTTCCAGGTTGAAAATGAGAATGATCTGGAGACTTTGCGTCGTATCTGTGACTTTGTGTATATCGACGTATTGAAGTCATATTACTTACCGGAGAAGTCCCGAAGTCATCCGATCACCGATAAGCTCAATAAAAAAGCCTACAAGATCAAACATGCCGTCGAAAAAGAGATCGATCGTGCATTCAGGAGTTACAGTGGCGCGAAATCGGCTATTGGTGAGCTTCTGGAGAGAGCTAAGACTGGGCAATCAGTTTCCGCCAAAAACGTACACGGTTATGTAAAAGAGTGTGTCAACTCGATCGAAGCAAACCCATCGGCACTGATGTGGTTAACACGCATTAAGCACGCAGACCAATACACGGCAGAACACTGTTTAAATGTCGGTGTATTGGCTATCGCATTTGGTCGCCATTTGGGTGTTGATAAAGCCGATTTAGAAATGTTGGGCCTATGCGGCATGTTACATGATGTGGGTAAAATGCGCGTTTCACCTGACATACTGAACAAACCCGGTCGCTTATCGGCTGAAGAATTCGATCACATCAAGCTCCATCCGTTCTACGCGAAAGAAATTCTTGAAGAAGATAAAACACTACCCATTGAGGTACTAGCGGCTGCGCTGTCTCATCATGAAAGACCAGACGGGAAGGGTTACCCCCATGGTTTACGCGCAGACGCAGTCGACTTCTATACTAAGGTGGTTTCTATCGTTGACGCTTACGACGCGATTACCAGTCGACGTTGTTATAGTCACAGTGAAACGTCAGCTACGGCATTGAAAATCTTATACGAAAATGCAGGTAGTCAATTTGATGAGAAGTTGGTCGTTAAATTTATTGAGTGTATCGGCGTTTTCCCGCCGGGGGCGTTGGTGGAGTTAAGCTCGGGCGAAGTGGGTGTCGTGCTAGCGGCGAACCCTGGGAATAGGTTGCAGCCAACAGTTGCCATTGTACGAGATAAAAACAAAAATCCTACTCAGCAGCGCATTGTTCGTCTGCAGGATCAGTCCAAGGAAGATGGACCGCCTATTCGTATCAGGCAGGTGCTGATTGACGGGGCCTATGGAATTGAGTTGGAGTTGTTCACTAAAAACAACGTTCGAATTCAGCTGTAGCGATGATGCTATAAAATAATACCCGCTCTCCCTGTGATCCTACACATTCCATTTGAGCATCCTTGAGGCCGATGAGAGAACGGGTATTGTTCATAAAAGCTTGTTGATTTTTCTCAGCTCGCCGCTAGCAAGCGATCATATTTCCGGCTCAGCATATCGTAAAACTGTTCGCGTAATTTAGTAATGTCTCGTTTGATTTGCGTGATTTCCTCATCACTAATATCTTGCCGACCAACGTAAACGTGTTTGCGAAAGTAAGCGATTTTCGCGCCGTAAAAACGCAACGTTTTCTCCATTCCCTTTTCACCCAGCATGAGTAGTTTCGCCTCAGCATCCGCGAGCTTATTGAATTCTGCCACCAGCTCAGCATTGACTCGGTCCAGTTCATCCTTTCTGGCTTGAGGCCAGCGTAGTCCAAACCGAGTAGATTCAATAATCAAAGAAGAGTACTTGGCGAATATATGGTTTACAGCACCGACATTGCGCGAGACCTCTTCAAAAAGTTCCATGCGACGATTCAGCCGAGATTGCATTTCCGGTGTGTGACGGCGGAGCACCAATAGCCAAGCGCATACGCCTGCAATCAAAGCTCCGAGACCAATTTTTAATGATGTATCCAGCAATTGCCACAAGATAGTGTTTTCCATGGTGTGCCAAACTCCAGCCCAAACTGATTTATCAGCCCAAATTGATCTGGGCCGCACTGTCAAAAATTACGACAGCCAGTGTCGTCATTCTAGGAGATTGCAAGACTCAGGCCAGGCGGGGATTTGGTTGTCATGGTTGGCGCAGCGCGCCGCTTCGCTCGAAGATCGACAAAATATGGGGGCGGCTGCCCGCTGGGTTATGTTTTCTGGAGGTTGAAAAGTGGCGGTTATTTGACGGAGAGGTATCGCTTAGCCACCGGAAAATTTGACGGCATAGGACTGGCCTTCCAGTTGTGTTTTTAGCAGTTGTCGGTGGTCGCCTTGAATTTCAATATTAAAATCTTTAACACTGCCACCAGTGCCGCAACGTTGCTTCAACTTTTTGGCCAGCTGTTGTAACTCTTTGCCCGCTAGCCCAAGGCCGCGAATCACCGTTACGCCCTTGCCGTTACGTCCTTTGGTTTCGTAACTGATGCGCACAATGCCATCGGTCGGCGGGGGTGTTGCGGTTTCTGGTTGCTCTTTTACTCGGCCTGATTCTGTCGAGTAGACCAGTCGGCTATCGTTGCGATTTTTACTCATAACTAGAATGGGTTCAAAGTTTGGATACATGTTGATTGTATCAGAATTACCGCGACTAATGCCTGAAGAACCATTCGTAAAACTGTAATGTTAAAAAGGATACACATAGCAGCATACCGATAAAGGGTATGAATAGTTTAGCGAGGGTAAGAGGCTGAAGAGATTTAACGGCTTTGATTTCAAGGATGAGTAGCGCCAAGTTAACAAGACTAAAAATACTCAGCACGATTGCGCTGGTGATTTTGGCAAGTATGTCTAAAGGCAACACGGTGGCGAACACAATTACCAATAAGCCGACCACCAACGTTGCCGGTATAGGGGTGAGGGTCGTGGGGTTAATGCTGCCGAAAATACGCGGAGCTAATCGGCGATTTGCCATACCGTAGAGAACTCTTGATCCCATGACAATTTGTACCAATGCACCATTTGAAATAGCCGCGATACTAATCATGGTGATCAGCCCAATGGAAAGACCGGGGTGGTTGCGAGCAACATCCGCAAAAGGGGCTTCGCTGTTAGCTAACTCCTCAATAGGTAGGAGGGCGAGGAAACTAAAAGCGGTTAAAATATACAAGCCAGTAGTGAGAATCAGAGCGAGATAAATACTGATTGGCAGATTACGTCGCGGATTTTTTACTTCCTCTGCCATATTGACCATATCCTCAAAGCCAATAAAAGCATAAAACGCGATAAAAGCACCTAAAGCAATCGCGCTAAGCGCAGAAGGTGGCGGCAGTGATATGGCCATCGGGTAGTTTGTTGCAATTGAAGGCAGTAGAGGCCAGGCAAAATACACAATGAGCCCTATGCCAATCAGCTCGACAAGCGTGAACAATGCTGCGAGCCCAACGGCCTGCTTGACCCCCCAAATGGCCAACCCCGTGAGTATGGAGACAAAGAGAACCGCATTGAGAGAGTGGTGCAACGGCAGATATAGTGCAATATATCCAGTAAAGCCGCGAGTAATGGTCGCTGCGGACACGATCCCAGTGAGCATAATTGCCCAGCCTACGACTTTTGCTAGAGCAGGGCTTTTCAATGCTTCGTGAATATATGCGGCTTCTCCTGCACTCTGGGGAAAGCGCTTTGAAAGCTTGGCATAAGCGTAAGCACTAAAACTGACAATAATGCCTGCTAGCAAGAATGCGTGAGGCGTGTAGACGCCACTTTCGCGCGCAACCTCACCTGCCAGGACATAAATACCCGCCCCCAAAATAGTACCAATTCCGTACAGGGTGATTAATGGCAGCGATAGGCTTCTAGATAGTTTGTCTGGTTGTTGTTCCATCATGCGACTTGAATTGCCTGGTATGTTTAGACTTCGAGACTGTGGTATCGTCGGCACTGAACGACGGGGTCAGTGTGGCAAAAGGTGAGATTGTGAGTCAACGTGAATTAAAAGAAATACTTTACGACATTATTTTTGGAACTGAATCCCGCGCCGGCAAACTCTTTGACCTTGTATTGATCTGCAGTATCTTGCTCAGCGTTTTGGCGGTGATGCTCGACTCGATTGGTTGGTTTTCCCGCACATTCCGCCTCGAGCTTACGCTAGTGGAATGGGCGTTTACGATATTGTTTACGCTTGAGTACCTCGTGAGAATCTATTCTTCTCCCAACCCGCGGGCCTATATATTCAGCTTTTACGGACTGGTCGATTTACTTTCGATAGTGCCGACCTACCTAACTGTCATTTTCCCCGGAGCCAATTTCTTATTGGTTGTGCGTCTCCTTAGGGTGCTCAGAATCTTCCGTGTCCTCAAGCTATCGCGTTACGTCGGGGAGTCCAATGTATTGCTGCGCTCATTAATGGTCTCACGTCGTAAAGTATTCGTATTCTTTTACAGCGTGTTAGTGATGGCGACAATCATTGGGTCACTGATGTTTATCGTTGAGGGGGAGGATAATGGTTTTACCAGTATTCCAACGAGTATTTACTGGACCATCGTTACCATCACCACAGTCGGGTATGGTGATATCACTCCTCACACGGTGTTGGGAAAGCTCTTGGCGGCGACGACGATGTTGATTGGTTATTCCATCATTGCTGTACCTACCGGGATTATTACCGCCGAGCTTGCGCATGAAATTCAGCGCGATCGCCAGACGCGAACTTGCCCCAATTGTAACCATGCGGGCCATGAGCGTGATGCAAAATATTGTCGAATTTGTGGCGCTCACTTCCCTGGTGCGGATTGAAGCCCGTTATTTGGCGGGGTAGGTGAGATACGACAAATCGCATGGGTCAATTTTGCAGGCTGGTTCAAAAAAACGGCACCTAAATTCACATGATGCTTCTAAAAAACGACGATCGACTACACTTTTGGAGAGGGATGTCTAATTAGTTGTTTGTTGAGTAGTATTTATGCATCATTTGACCGCGTCAGTGGGGGTATCATCGGTATCAGACGATGTATTACTAGACCGCGCTATGGCAGCGACACAGGCTGTTCTTTGGTCCTGGGCCATCGAAGGTGACAGCCTAAATTTTTCTCCGCACTTTTACCAGCAGCTCAATATCCCGCAGGGGTCCTTGAAAAAACTCGATGACCTTGCTCGATACTTATCCGTCTCCGATCATCAGGCGCTTTGCGATTCTATAGTTGCCTCAACAATACGTGCGTGCCCCATCGGCGTCACGGTGACGTTGCAAGTGAGTGGTAGCCGCTATCCATTGAGCTTTTATGGTGGTGTGCAACAGTTATCGCCGGTTGAAAATATCGTCACTGGCTTAGTGCATATCGGCAGCGCGGATCAATCCTCCCTTAGCAATGCGGCGCTAGTAGTCCAATACGATCAGCGATTGTCGCAATGTCTAGATGTTGTCCACGACGGGCTTTGGTGTTTGGATCGTGACGGCCAAATTATATTTGAAAATCAGGCTGCCGTCGCACTCCTAGACTCGAACCCTCACTCAGGCGAGCGACTATTTGATGTGCTTAGCCGGATATTCCCCGAGGCGTATTGGGATGTTCATGACGAGGAGATGCGCAATGTTTTATCACGCGATATAGGCTCGATTGGCTATCAACAGGTTGTACCTACTGAACACGGAATACGTAACTTCACCATTGACAAAACCCCCTTTAAAAATGGGTGCAATGAGATCGTTGGGGTTATTGTGACGATGACAGACTCAACTGAAGTTATTGAGCAGCGCTCGCAGTTGCTAGCGTCTGAGCAGCGATACCAAGCAGTATTTTCTGCAAGTCATGATGTCATTTGGTGCTTTGAAATCGAGCCTCCTGTGGATATCAATTTACCGGTTGAACAACAAGTTGATGCCATTGTGGCTAACGCGCATTTGGTTGAGTGCAACCAGCATTTTGCAGAGCTGTACGGAGATGTGAATCCCGAACAGTTGCTAGGAACGGCCATTCCAACCGAAAGATTCCAAAATTACCGGTCTCGATTAGAGGGTTTTGTGCGCGAAGGGTACCAGCTCGTCGATAAGCCCGGTGAGCGCTTTAGTTCCGACGGGCACAAAGAGTTTTGGCAGGTGACAACCGTTGGCACCGTGGAAGGTGACTTCCTCATTCGCATCTGGGGAACATCGAAAAATGTCACCGACCGTAAACGCTATCTCGAGAAATTAGACTACCAGGCAACACATGATTCACTCACAAACTTGCCGAACCGAGTCATGCTCTACAACGAGATCGAGCAAGCGATGCAAACTCGAAAACAGCATCAATTGATGGCCTTGCTAATTATCGATCTGGATGGTTTCAAAGAAATCAATGATACGTTAGGGCATCATGTTGGTGATAAGGTTTTGCAGCTATTAGGTCCGCGTCTTGAAGCGGAAATGGAACATGCTCCAGGTATTGTCACTCGGCTAGGGGGGGATGAATTTGCGATCTTTCTTTCCAACATTCGCAATCAGCAGCAAGCAATCGTTTTCGGGCACAGGGTGCTGGATGCGGTTCAACAACCATTTATGATCGAGGGATATCACTCGGAGATTGGCGCGAGCATCGGCATAGCCATATCACCCAATCAGGCGAGTGACTTAACTACGATGATGCGTTACGCCGACGTTGCTATGTATAAAGCAAAGAAGGAACAGCTTGGCGTCACGCTTTATCATCCTGACGCTGACCCCCATTCACCTAAACGCCTGTCGTTAATGGGTGACTTGGGTAAAGCGATCCGTGAAGAGCAACTATTGCTACATTATCAGCCGAAGCTTAGCCTGGTTGAGCACAGGCCAACCGGTGTCGAAGCCTTAATCCGTTGGCAGCACCCCGAATTGGGTATGGTTTCTCCAGGTGAATTCATCCCCATCGCTGAAAGCACGGGTCTTATTCATCCAATGACGTTATGGGTATTAGAAGAAGCGATCAAGCAATGCAAGGCTTGGGAGAATGAAGGCATCTTCACTTCGATAGCCGTTAACCTATCGACACGAAATCTTATGGATGACGATATCGTCGACTCAATTTCCAACTTGTTGACACGGCATTCACTGAAGGCTGAATGTTTAGAGCTGGAAATTACTGAGAGTTCGATTATGGAAGATCCGAAGCGTGCACTGCACATACTGAATAATATTCACGCGTTGGGTGTTCGACTATCCATTGACGACTTTGGGACGGGGTACTCTTCTCTTTCTTATCTCAAGAAGCTACCCGTCGATGCGTTGAAAATCGATTTTTCGTTTGTGATTAACATGCTTGAAGATGAGCAAGATCGCATAATCGTAAATTCGACCATCAATTTGGCGCACAACCTAGGGCTAAAAGTCGTCGCTGAGGGGGTGGAAAGCCAGGCCGCTCTCCAGCAACTAAGCCGCATGGGGTGTGACTATGCTCAAGGCTTTTACATCAGCAAGCCAATCCCTGCGGGGCCGATTCAAGACTGGATGAGACCCTACTGGTCATAGGGTCTATGTTGCCTATCGACCGCCTACCCGCTCTTTTTGCCCGATACCGAGGCGCCGCTGTCGTCTATGTGGGAGTTGGCTATACTGGAGTTGAAATTCTTAGCGGCAGGTCAGGCCTGTTCTGACAGTATGATGTGGGCAGAAAAACGTTCAAATAATCTATCAAGTGTCGTTCATGTAGAGGATTACATGAACGCGCCCTTCCCCAATGCTGATTTCTCTCCGGTGGTTGTTGGCGCCTGGAAGTGGAACCTAGCCAGCAACAAATTTCAATGCAGTGAAGCAATAGGCATGACATCGGTTTGTCAGGGACTGGCTTCCCACGTGCTAGATATGCTGGATCAGGCACAGGCGGATCTGCTTGTCTCACAGGCTAAAAAAGCGAGTCAATCCGGTGAGGAATTTAGTTTTGACCTCTCAATCAATCAGGGTGGGTCGGCCAATGACGGCGCTTATCGCTTAATGGGTAGCCCGTACCTAAATAACGACAACACAACCGAGTGGATGAGTGGTGTATTACTCCGGTTGGGTAATTCATCTCTTCTAAATGACCAGTACTTACCGCAAACCGAGCCTCTGATTTACGTAAAGGATACCGAACATCGTTTCATTTTTATTAATCGTGCTTGCCAAAAAGCATTAGGTAAATCCGCGGCAGATCTACTGGGTAAAACCATTGGTGAGTGTACAGGTCAGGATGCGTCTTCACAGGAACGTTTTGAAGAATGGTTGATGTCATCCAGTATTGATCTTGAGCTTCAAGAACAAGCAGTCGCCGAGCAAACTGATTTTGTCAATGATCAGACAACTTACTCAACCAAGCGATTTTCACTTAAAGATAAAGCTGGCAATGTAGTGGGTACTGGTGCGTGTATTGTCGATGTAACTGTTGATGAAAAGGCGCTACGAATCATTGCAAATCTGGATGTTCGCAGAAGGCAGCTTATCGAAGCGATGCCCGCCCTTATTTTTTATTTTGATCGCCAGGGTAAGGCACAGTTGGTGAATAATAAGGTCGCCAAATTACTAAAGGCATCAAAAGAATCGCTCTATGGTAAAACCATGTCTGGTATTGCTCCATTCTGGGAGCGGTCCCCGGAGTTGGATGACGGTATCAGTGATGTGCTTAGTGGTAAAAAATCGTCTGTAAAAATTGAAGCAAGCTATGTGCAAGAGGGGCAGGAATACTGGATAAAAATTGAAATATCCCCAGTTCTCAATATCGATAATTCAATTGCAAACGCATTGGTTGTGGTTAGAGATGTTAGCCATATGCAGCAGCAAAAACGTAAAATTGAGGACCAAGAAGTTCGCGCTCGAGCGCTAATGGAAAACAGTTTTGAAGCGATGTATAGCGTTTCAATCAATCCACCAATGCCGATGAGTCTTCGAAAGGATAAACAAGTCGATTGGTTTGCAGAGTATGCCTATTTTGAGGACTGCAATGAACGGTGCGCGGAGCTGTTGCGTCGTAACGTCGACAAAGTTCTTTATCACAAAGTGAACGACATCGTCGGTACCTTTGATCCCGAGAGAAACTTGTTTTCAACCATTATAGAAAATGAGTTAAGGCCACAACGTGTTGAAGTCGAGCATATGATTGATGGCGAGTGTCAGTGGTGGGAGCATTCTGCGAAGCCTATCATTACCGATGGTAAGCTATATGAGCTGTGGGGAAGTTTTCGAAACGTTACTGAAGCGAAGCGTCGTGCGGTTGAGCTAGAAAACAACGAGGCGCGCTATCGAAGCTTTATTGAAAATAGCCATGAAGGCATTTTTGAGGCTCGACTCAAAGAACCCGTTCGTGCGGATAGACCGACTCATGAGCTCATTTCTGTATTGTATGAAAGCTTAACCATCCGAGAATGCAATGACGAATTTTCGAAACTTTGTGGTATTGACAACCCGATGGATGTGGTCGGTCTTACGTTGTCGGAAGCAAGTGGTGAAAACGTCGCGCGCAAGCTAGTTGAGGAGTTTGCCAGCGGGAATTTTAAAGTTGCTCGACTACCTCTCAATGTGGCGATGGGTAACGCGCAAGCGACATGGATCAGTATTAGTTTAGTCGGTGTTTTTAACGATGGTCTTCTTTGCGGTTGTTGGGGCACGCTTCGCGATGTAACCGAGCGTTATCACTATTTGCAGCGATTAGAGTACCAGGCAAACCATGATTCTCTAACCAACCTACCCAATCGGCAAAAGTTCTATACTATTCTTGAGAGCCACCTCCAATATGTTTCCGAAAGCAATCCGCTTGCGGTTGTACTGTTAGACCTAGATCGCTTTAAGGAGCTAAACGATACCCTGGGCCATCATATCGGCGATCTTCTGCTAAAGAAAATTGGGCCTAGGTTAGAGACTGTTGTGAAAACAGTGAATGGTATGGTTGCACGATTAGGAGGCGATGAGTTTGCTATTGTGTTGCCGGGCACCAATAACGAAGAGTGGGGTACGATAGCAAGAGCATTGTGTGATGCAGTCAATGAACCATTTAACCTCAACGGTTTTCAGGCGGAAATTAAAGCAAGTATCGGGTTGTCTCTAGCGCCAAAACATGCGAGCGATATCTCTGGGTTGATGCGCTACGCCGATATAGCAATGTATCAAGCGAAGAATGAATCCCTAGGTTTTATTGAATACGATGCAAGCTTGGATGCCTATACGCCTCGCCGTTTATCGTTAATGAACGATTTGGGGAAAGCGATTCGTGAGAATCAATTTGAATTATATTTTCAGCCTAAGATTGATTTGGGAGGGCGCTTTATTCGTGGGTTTGAAGCGTTGCTGCGTTGGAATCACCCCGGTTTAGGATTTTTGCCTCCGGGGGAGTTTATCCCGTTAGCCGAGTCGACGGAAAATATAAAACCAATGACCTTGTGGGTTTTAGAGTCTGCCATTAAAAGTTGTAGTGAATGGCTAGCGAAGAAACTAGATTGCAAGGTGGCTGTGAATTTGTCGGCGCGAAATCTGTTGGATGAAAATATTGTCGACATGATATCAACCTTGCTTGAGCGTTATAAGGTCCCGCCTAAGTTTTTAGAGTTGGAAATTACCGAAAGCTCCATCATGTTGGATCCAAAACGTGCAGCGGATATTATGCGGCAAATGGGTGAGTTAGGGGTTAACTTATCTATTGATGACTATGGTACAGGTTATTCTTCTTTAGCTTATTTGAAAAGCCTACCGGTGGATACATTAAAGATTGATTATTCTTTCGTAAAGGACATGTTGGTTGATAAACACGATGCGATTATTGTGAATTCGACCATTCACCTCGCTCATAACTTGGGGTTGAAAGTCGTTGCGGAAGGCGTTGAGAGTGCTGAAGCACTTACTGAATTAGATCGAATGGGCTGTGACCTCGCTCAAGGTTACTATATTGCGCCACCAATGCCTGCGGAGGCGGTAGAACCCTGGATAGACAATGCGGGCTGGTCGAGCTTACGCAATACGTGAACTAACGTTTTATAGGTTACAGTTTTGCCTCTTTCTGAAGTTGTTTAACGTCAATTAAACGTTGCTCGATAAGTGCAGCGGTCGGCGTATTATTATCGACTAGTCGATAGGCGTTTTGTAATTGTCGTTCAGCACGTTGGTAGATGCCGTTCAAAATAAAATATTCGGCGCGAGCCCGATGAACCTCGATAATGTTGCCGACTAAACCGTGAACCTCTGCTAGAAGATACCAAACATAGTCGTTGTCACTTCGAATGCGCGAATAACGCACTAAAAGCTGTTCGCACAGTTCATATTCTTTTGCAGACATTAATGTTTCGGCAAACTGTATATTGACGGCATGGCTACTGGGGTAGAGTTTTAGCAATTTGTTGAGTTTGTTTAGCGCGCTTTTGTAATCTTCTTCTTTGGCATCGACGTCCGCAGAAGCGAGAGTGTAAATGAGTTTTTCTGGGCGCTTGGCCAGTAAATTATCCAGTTCTTCACGCGCTTGCTGCGTTTTTCCTGCTTCTGTTAGCGCCAGTACTAAGCCATAACGACTGGCTTCTTGAGATATAGACTGTCCGTCTACTTCGCTTTGAAATGCTTTGATGGCGTGCTGAATAGATTCGGAGTGATGTAACTTAGCGCGTGCGGCAATTAAATGGAAATCAACAGAATCCGGGTATTCTCGCTGGGGAAACTGCATTGCTCTAGCGCGTGCATCGGCAATTCGGCTTTCAGTCACAGGGTGTGTTGATAAAAACTCCGGTGGCTTTCGGTAAAAGCGCGCATCACGTAGCATGACTTCAAACATGTCGGCTGCCGCATTGGGATCTCGTCCTGCGGCGGCCAGAGTTTGAATGCCAACCCTGTCCGCTTCTTGTTCGTGTAAGCGGCTAAAACGCAAACGTGAATCCAGTGCGGCAGCCTGTGTAGCCATAATAGCGGCCATCCCAGCGTCACCACTACCGGCCGCTGCGAGAATAATGCCTGCGAGCAAACCAGCCATAGTGGGCAGGCTAGATGACTGCTGTGCTTGGACTTGTCGGGCGTAATGACGTTGACTGAGGTGGGCCAGCTCGTGCGCAAGTATCGAAGCGAGCTGGTCTTCTTTTTCCGTTTCTAGAAAAATGCCGGTATGGACGCCGATGATACGGCCCGGGACTGCAAAGGCGTTAATCGAGGGGTTGTCGATTACGATTAAGTCGAATCGCTTATCTGGTAGATCGCTGTGGGCAGCGATACTGGTAATTAATTGTTCTAAGTAGCTGTATATGATCGGGTCAGAAGACGTTGGCATTTGGCTGCGGTACAATTTCAGCACCTTTTGGCCAAGTTCGTATTCTTGCTGCGGTGAGATTAAACCGGCGCTGCTATCTCCTAGTGCCGGTAAATCAACATCTGCGCCATAAGCGGGTAAGACTGAAGTGCTAAGCAAAGCGCTCAGGGCAATCGCCAAACAGATGGGTTTAGGGGTGAATCGCCTTAAAGCAATGTTAAGAACTTGTAGCACGCATTTACTTCCAAGATAAGGGGAGCATACTCTAGCAACTTTTTACCCCGCTGACTAAGTGTTGCACTTCGAAACGGACAACATGCTGCGCGTTGTGAAGCCTCAGTCGTTGTAGAAAACTCGACGTAGAACAGTCTAAGTTGACCTCATTCTGAGGGGTAAAGTTCCTTTGACAGATTTGTGAACATTTTATGTGCGATAAACTAACCATAGCAGAAACCGTTGACGCCACCGGCCTAACCTGTCCGTTGCCGTTGCTCAAAGCAAAGCAAGGGCTCAAGTCTCTGCGGTCAGGAGAATGTCTAAAAGTCCTTGCCACGGATCCGGGCTCTGAAAGAGATTTTGAGGTGTTTGCAAACTTGAGCGGTAATTCATTGGTTCAACTGGAAAAGATAGGCGATACTTTTACCTATGTTTTGCAAAAAATCTAAGACACCTGTAGCAAATGCCTATGTATAGTATTTTCAGAAATTGGATTAATCGCTACTTCGCCGATGAAGAAGCCGTGCTGCTGGTATTGATTATGATCGGCGCGGTCATTGTTTTAATGACGATGGGCGATATTTTAGCGCCAATGATCGCAAGTATGATTATTGCCTTTTTGATGGAAGGAATGGTCGCGCGGTTGCGGGGGTGGGGTGTGCCTCATCTTGTTGCGGTAAGCTTGGCCAGTATTGTGTTTGTCGGTGCGTTAGCTGTGATTATGTTGGTCTTGTTACCTGGGTTGTGGCAGCAACTAACACGGTTGATGACGGACGTGCCGCGTATGTTTGGTGAGTGGCAGAGTGTGGTGTTGCTGTTGCCTCAAAAATACCCAAACATCGTGAGCGAGCCGCAGATCGCACAACTTATGGAGGCCATCGCAAAACGAATTGGTGACTTCGGGCAACAAGTAGTATCGTTCTCAGTTACTCGGTTGCCTATATTGGCGGCGGTCATTGTGTATTTAGTTCTTGTACCCATTCTGGTGTTTTTTTTCCTAAAAGATGGGCGCAAGGTGCTCCGCTTCGTTGCCAGTTTCTTACCGAATGAGCGTCCGGTAATGACGAAAATTGGGTTAGAAATGAATCAGCAAATTGCCAACTATGTGCGCGGCAAGGTGATCGAGATTCTAATTGTCGGGAGCGTGAGCTACGTAGCCTTCATTTTTCTGGGGCTTAATTATGCATTGCTGCTCGCGATTTCTGTGGGGCTTTCAGTTGTTATCCCCTATATTGGCGCAGCCGTGGTGACCCTTCCTATCGCAATGATTGCATACATGCAGTGGGGTTGGTCGTCTGATTTTATGACGGTGATCATCGTCTATGGTGTTATTCAAGCGCTGGATGGAAATGTACTTGTACCGTTGTTGTTTTCCGAGACGGTTAATTTACACCCTATCGCGATTATTCTGGCCGTGTTGGTATTTGGCGGCATTTGGGGTTTCTGGGGAGTGTTTTTTGCGATACCCTTAGCTACCTTGATTAAGGCAATCTTAAATGCATGGCCTACCCGCTATGACGAATTGCCTGGTGTTGTTGCTGGCGATGCCAATGATGATACCGAAAGCGCGGCTTCGTGATTACTGCCGAGTTGACGGAGCAAGAGCAACCAAAAGTTGTGCTGTTGGCGTTGCAGACTAATTTAATGTCGCAACATGGCTGAGGCGTTTCTGGTTAACTTAACAGGTATTACACATTATTCGCGACAGCTGCGTGTTGAGCATAGAATCTTCATCATAGATTCGCTCTGAAATTTCTGTGAGCCATGTACATTCATCAAATATATATGGCTTTCGGCTTTACTCTAATGTGCATCATAATATGCCGTAGTGGTAGACGCTTTTTCAATAATCCTGTTCAGCACAAAAGGTGAGGTAACGGATTTAAGTCATGTTGAGAAAATTTGTCTGTATTTTTTCAAGCGAGCCATCTTTTGGTTTCCTGCTGCACCCGCGTATCAGCTCCACCCGCCTAATAGGCAACGTCACCGTTCAATCCTTTACATATCAGCTAAACTATTTAATACAGCGGATTACTTGCGTCGATTTTTCTGTTAAGCCGCCAATATGGCCGCTTACTTCGTTACTTGCCTGTTTAAGGAGCATTACATGCACGAGGATGTAGATCCCCTCGAAACTAAAGAGTGGTTAGACTCACTGTACGCCATTATTCGACATTCAGGTAAGGAGCGTGCCGCAGAGCTCATTAAGGCACTATCTGATGCAGCTGTAACATCTGAAGTTGAACTGCCTCCGGCGATTACTACACCATTTCGTAATTCCATTCCCTTCCATGCTGAAAAACGTATGCCTGGCGATCTGTTTATGGAGCGTCGTATCCGTTCGCTTATTCGCTGGAATGCGATGGCAATGGTTATGCGAGCCAATAGCAACGATGAAGGGTTAGGTGGCCATATTGCGACCTTTTCATCGGCAGCGACGCTCTACGACATCGGTTTTAATTACTTTTTTAAAGGCAATAATGCCGAAGATGGTGGTGACCTCATTTATTTCCAAGGTCACAGTGCACCAGGCATGTATGCTCGTTCCTATTTGGAAGGGCGTTTAACTGAAGAGCAGTTAGATAATTTTCGTCGCGAAGTTGATGGTAAAGGCTTATCTTCATACCCGCATCCATGGTTAATGCCTAATTACTGGCAGTTCCCCACTGTGTCGATGGGCTTGGGGCCTATTCAGGCAATCTATCAAGCGCACTTTATGCGGTATATGTCAGCGCGAGGTTTAGCGCCGCGAGGAGACCGCCACGTATGGGCATTTCTTGGCGATGGTGAATGCGACGAACCAGAATCTTTAGGCGCGATTTCTCTCGCGGGACGAGAGCAGTTGGAAAACCTAATTTTTGTTATCAATTGCAATTTGCAGAGGCTTGATGGCCCGGTACGGGGCAATGGAAAAATTATTCAGGAACTTGAAGGTATTTTTCGTGGCGCTGGCTGGAACGTCATTAAAGTCGTCTGGGGAAGGCATTGGGACCCATTATTTGAAAAAGATGAGAACGGCTTGCTGCAAAAGCGTATGGATGAAGTTTGTGATGGCGAATTGCAAAACTATAAAGCCAATGGCGGGGCATATACACGAGAGCACTTTTTCGGTGCTTCCCCGGAGCTTCTCGAAATGGTTAAAGACTTAAGCGATGAAGATATTATGTATCTCAATCGCGGTGGTCATGATCCATTTAAAGTGTACGCCGCTTACGCCAAAGCGGTAGCACATAAAGGCCAGCCTACGGTTATTCTTGCGCATACTGTAAAGGGCTACGGTATGGGTGATGCGGGTGAGGCTCAGAATGAGACGCACTCTGTTAAAAAACTTGATTTAGAAAGTTTGAAAAAATTCCGCGATCGTTTTGGTATTCCTATCGCTGATGAAGAACTTAAGCGAGTGCCTTATTACCGACCAGAGAATGATTCGCCGGAAGTAAAATATATGTCGCAGCGCCGTCAAGAGCTCGGCGGGCCTATTCCTTCTCGGCGAAGTGAATTTAAATCACTAGAAATTCCATCCCTCGATGCTTTCAAGGCGCAACTTAAAAGTTCCGGAGATAGAGAAATTTCCACCACGATGGCATTTGTACGCTGTTTATCAACATTGGCGAAAGACAAATCTGTTGGTTCTCGTGTGGTGCCTATCGTGCCTGATGAGGCTAGAACATTTGGGATGGAGGGTATGTTTCGTCAGTTGGGAATATATTCTTCAGCGGGCCAAAAATATACACCCCACGATTCCAATCAAATTATGTACTACAAAGAGGATAAGCGTGGGCAAATTCTCGAAGAAGGTATTAATGAATCCGGTGCAATGTCTGCCTGGCTAGTGGCTGCAACCGCTTACAGCAACTATAACGTACCGATGATTCCGTTTTATATTTTTTATTCCATGTTCGGTTTTCAGCGTATTGGTGATTTGGCATGGGCAGCAGGTGATAGCCAAGCTCGTGGGTTTTTAATCGGAGCAACCGCAGGTAGAACAACACTCAACGGTGAAGGCTTGCAACATCAGGATGGACATAGCCATGTGCTAGCTAGCACCATTCCAAATTGTCGTAGTTATGATCCTACCTATGGATACGAATTGGCGGTAATTATTCAGCATGGCCTTGAATGTATGTATGAAAAAAAGGAAAACTGTTTCTACTACATCACAACTATGAATGAAAATTACCAACATCCCGCCATGCCGGTTGATGCGGAAGAAGGCATCATTAAAGGTATTTATTTGCTGCGTCGGTGCGATGTTAAATCAGATAAAACCGTTCAATTACTCGGTAGCGGTACGATCCTTCGAGAGGTGGAGGCCGCCGCTGAAATTTTGCGAGATGAATTTCAGGTGACGGCTGAGATCTGGAGTGTGACGAGTGTGAATGAGCTGGCGAAGGATGGGCAGAGTACCAGTCGCTGGAATCTTATGCACCCAGCGCAATCGCCGCGTAAAAGTTATCTTGAGCAACAGCTCGAAAAACATAAAGGACCGGTTATTGCTGCGTCAGATTACATCAAGAGTTACTTTGAACAATTGCGTGGATTTATCCCGGCGAGATATACGGTGCTGGGGACAGATGGTTTTGGTCGCAGTGATACGCGTGCAAAGTTGCGCGAGTTTTTTGAGGTGGATCGTCACTATATTACAGTTGCTGCTCTTAAAGCGTTGGCAGACGAGGGTAAGGTGGATATGCAACTGGTTTCAGAGGCAATGCAAAAATTTGGTATTGATTCTGAAAAGTCAGACCCCTATTTGCTTTAGTGTCCGCTTGATAGCACAAAAAATGTATTTAAAGCGTCAATACAATCGCCTAATTCGATTTTACTAAGGAAAACGCGTGGCAACTCAAACTGTAAAGGTTCCTGATATTGGTACAGATGATGCGGCAGAAGTGGTTGAGGTCTGTGTATCAGTTGGTGATGTACTGGAGCTGGAACAATCTCTCATTGTGTTAGAGACAGATAAGGCGTCGGTTGAAGTCCCTTGCCATACGGTTGGCAAGGTGATTTCAATTTTGGTGAACGAGGGCGATCAGATAAAAACGGGTGCGCCGATTATAGAGTTGGACACTTCCGTTGATTGCGGAGAAAACAGCGCCGAAGAAGAATCCCAGCCTACACAAGAACAGCATGCCGAAGCAAGCTCGGAACCCTCTACCGACACTACCGAAGCGGCGCCACCTCCAGGCGGAAAAGCGGCGGAGAGTTTCGAAGTCAAAGTGCCAGATCTAGGGGGTGCGGATAGCGTTGAAGTTATCGAAATTTCCGTTTCTGCTGGTGACGACGTGAGTGAGGGAGATTCCCTAATTGTCATCGAAACGGATAAAGCGTCTGTCGATGTACCTAGTCCGGTTTCGGGCAAAGTGGTGAGTGTGTCTTTGTCTGAGGGAGATTCAGTTAAAGAAGGGCAGTTGGTTTGTATGATTTCATCGGCTGCGGCTGGCGAAGTAAACGAGCCGCAGGTCGATACACCCCCGAAAGCGGCAGAGCAGACAGCAGCGGAAATCCCTAAAGCTACAAAAGAAAAAGCATCGCAGCCTGCGCAGACCCATTCCGCTGCGGTAACGCTTCCAGACAGTCAAGGCGAAGTCTATGCGGGCCCGGCAGTAAGAAAACTGGCCCGACAATTGGGTGTTGATCTTAAAAAAGTAAAAGGTACCGGACCACGTAATCGCTGCACTAAAGAAGACCTTCGCAAGTATGTGCGTGACCTTATTGCAGATAAGTCTAGCGGTGGTATCCCGGCTATACCCGATATCGACTTCAGTAAATTTGGCTCAGTTAAAAAAGTTAAATTATCGAAAATACATCGGCTAACTGCGTCGAATATGCAACGCAGCTGGTTAAATGTACCGCACGTAACGCAGTTTGATGATGCCGATATATCCTCACTGGAAGGTTACCGTAAAAGTAAAAAAGCGGATGCTGAGCAACGCGGTATTAAGATATCTCCAGTGCCTTTTATTATCAAAGCCTGTGCTCTCGCGCTGCAAAAGGAGCCTAGTTTTAATGTTTCGCTAGATTCAGATGGCGAGCACATGTACCAAAAAGAGTACGTACATATTGGAATGGCCGTGGATACGCCAGCGGGTTTGGTTGTGCCGGTGATTCGTGATGCAGATAAAAAATCCATTTGGGAAATTGCTGAAGATGTCGCTGGTTTGGCGGCCAAAGGTCGCGATGGCAAGTTGACGCCGCGCGATATGCAAGGCGGATGCTTTACTGTGTCGAGTTTGGGAGCAATCGGTGGCCAAGGTTTTACACCGATTGTGAATGCGCCAGAGGTGGGAATCTTGGGTGTATCAAAAGCCAGTATTAAACCTTGGTGGAACGGCAAAGAATTTGAACCGCGGCAGATGCTGCCGTTATCGTTGTCTTATGATCATCGGGCGGTCAACGGTGCTAATGCAGGACGTTTTCTGACATACCTGGTTGAGGTCTTGCAGTCGTTAGACGGGTTAACTCTCGAGTAATAAAACAATTGCTCGCGCTGGGTCATGGCAATAAAAAAAGGGGCTATACGATGTAATCGTATAGCCCCTTTTTTGCGTTCTATATTTATGGTGTTTCAATCAATAGCGCTAAGCCTAACTGAGTTGGTTCGCTTGCCCCGTTTGGCGTAAAGCTTGAGCCTAATATGGCAAGGTTTCCTGCCGCGTTGAGAAAGCCTTCAAGACTGTAGCTATCGCCATTGCTATCGACGAAACTCATAGTGAGTTCGCCAGTTGCTAGTAAGTTGATAGTAACTGGTGTGTTGGTGAGGGCTATTTGGTTTCGAGTGATTCCGGCATTTCGGCTCGGCTGATTCAAGACATCGACGTTACTGTTCAGCGTGCCGCTGCTTGGAGAGCCAATATCTAGTACTGATGCAAACGGAGCTGAGCTAATGCCAATCGCATCACCTGTCATGGATAAGTTAGTAAACAGTAATCGGTAAGATTTTGCGGTCAAGTCGATCAATGAGCTTGGACGTTTGACTGCCCACTGGATTTCCTGTGTCGTCGAGAGTGTTTCAGGGTCTTCCTCTGCTCCATCGTCAGTGCTGTCAGCAATCACCGCACCATAAAAGTCGAAGTTGGCGTTCACAAAGCCTGTTGGTTCTTCTGTGTCTCTCAAGGTAACGTTACCGTTTTCATCTATCGCATAGCTGCCATCGGTATCAGTAAAAGTCGCGCTGAGATAGTCGGTGCTATTGCTGCCGGTCCGTGAAAGAGTTTGGCGAGTACCGCTGGTGAAAGTTACGGTGTCGATACCATCAAAATTCATTTCATCTTTGGTTAGCGCGGCCTCGACGCTACCATCATTCTCGATGGATGTTGTGATAGCAACCCGCCCAAAATCGCCTGATAGATCGCTAGTGCTGGCTTCAGTGGGAATGCGGGTGCTTAGAACTAGACCCCGAGTAAAATCGTCACCCGCTTCTTCAGCTGGGTCGATGACTTCATCATCGTCATCGACTACTCGGAAGTACTCGCTATCGGTCTTGCTTGGAAGGGCAAACACGTTAAAGTCCGGAGAGAATTGATACTCCACTACGGCTGGCTGGGTATCTCGTCGGTAGTCGCCATTGAGACTTTGCAGCAATCCTACTTGGGAATACAAAATGTTGTCGGAAGAGAGAAGACCTCCGCTGCTACCCGATAGTGAAGATTCGCTGGCATTGAAATTTATGCTGTTGTCGGCAAGTAGTTGAGAAAAAGCAGTATCTTGGAATACAGGGCTCACGAGTAAATACCCATCATCGCTGATGCTATCGTCAACCAGATTCCATTGGCTGTCCCATACCGTGAGGCTGAATTGCTCGATGACATGGTCAGCATCACCGTCTCCAACCATGGCCCAGCGAAATTCACTTAGACGGTAGGAGTCGAGCACATCCGACGCGCTGCCGTGTGTTGCTAGTAATATTTCTATTTGCTTATCGAGAAGTGGGCCGACTTCTGTCTCTAGTTGTGTAATGGTGTCTTCAATACTGGCCCCGACGGGAAGTTCGTAGTCATCGATAAACGTGTAAATGGCTGCTACTAATGCCGGATTGAGTTCGGATAAGTCAAAACCATCGTTGATAAAACGGCGCAGTAGCAGCTCAGTGTAGGGGTTAATATCGGCACGACCGCGCACTACCTGCCCACGAAAATCTGGACCACCTAGAACACGCACAATGAGGTCGCCACTTTCTTCAATCTCGACCCCTTCTGGGACAATCAACGTAAATCCCCCGTTACTTTGGGTAATGGCGGTATCAATAACGTCGCCTACCTGAGTCCCCGTGTCATCGATGTAGACTAGCTCCACCTCAGCACCTACAACGGGTTCTATACCAGTCAGTGCGGCGTAGGCAGAAGGGATCAGCCAATTAGCAATATCCCGGAGAAGAGGGGAGGGTTGTAATTGGGCGACTAGGCCATTGGGTGCTTCAACGACGCCACTGATAAAGTCCGCTTCGATTGGCGGCTGGTATGGCTCTATCTTGTCACGGTTGTCACCACAACCTGCAATCAAAGCTGATGCGGCGAATACAAACGCCGAGCAGGTTAGTAAATACTTCCTCATGTTTCCTCCAGGCAAGGTTAGCCCAAGTGGTTTTGTGCCAGTCGGGCAAATGGTCGGCCCGGATTATACGGGCTGGGGTTGTGTGGCGGTAGGGCGAACTTTTTTCTTCTTGCAAAAACCAACGGTCTCGCGAAATAAGGCAATCTAAAATATTCCTGCGTCTAAGCCGGCGGCGATGGTTAGCCCAAGCTCTTCCCAGTCGCTAATAAAGCGAGAGTCGAAGTCACCTTTAGAGGTTAGCGGAGGCTGAATCTCACGCCATTTCAAGCCGGAGATGATCTTCTCCATGGCGATTTTGGTACCCGTTCCGTCGAGACCGGCGCGAATGCCAATGGCATAGGGTAGGCCTTGTTTGAGTTCGAGGCAGGGATAGTAAACGCGGTCAAAAAAGTCCTTCATTGCGCCACTCATGTAACCGAAGTTTTCCGTCGTGCCCAAAAGAACCGCATCAGCCCAAAGCACATCCTCTGGCGTTGCTGAGAGTGGCTCCACAACGCGCAGCGTTACGTCACTGATATCAGGGTGGCTGGCACCCTTGACGGCCGCATCTCGCAGCTTTTGAGTGTTACTAGATGGGCAGTGAATGTTGATCAGAAGGTGTTTCATTTGAATGATGTATCCGCGTGGTTGGCTGCATTCGACAAGTTGTTATGTATAGGGTTCAACGATGAGTGAGCGTCGCGAAATTCTCGAAGGCCAGTTGGCATGGTAGTGGAGGGTAGGCGTGTCGTTGTGACTCATGAACATACTTGAGCGTCCTGAAGGCATCAAACCACCAATGGATGTGCTTCAGAGCGTGGGAGCCGCGATGTTGCTGTTTGTTGAGGTGTTGCCATAGGTCGATGAAAGAAAGCTGGTCGACCATGCGCTGGTTGGCTTCCGAAAGAGCAGAGCGCCATAGGTGAAATTGGTTGACGCTGTCAGCGTTGGCGAGTTCAGAAAAGCTGCGCAGCAATGTTTGTAGCTCTACAAAAATCACCGGGTCATAACAGCCAAAGTTATTTGGCTCTTTTAATCCAAGAATTTTTTCCACGCTCGGCCCGGTTCCAAAGGGCGCACGATTGGACAAGCGTGAGTCGATATAAATGGGTGAGCCAGATAATGATTTAATGGGCGCTAATTTGGCCAGTTTGTTTAGTAGATAAAAGTCTTCGCCGCCATTTTTTTTGGGAAAGCCACGCACTTGGCAATAGTGACGAACTGAAATGGCCAAGCAGGA
The DNA here is from genome assembly GCA_033852115.1 of Cellvibrionaceae bacterium. Taxonomy (GTDB): domain Bacteria; phylum Pseudomonadota; class Gammaproteobacteria; order Pseudomonadales; family Cellvibrionaceae; genus JAWSVE01. The sequence continues at coordinate 931,951 of JAWSVE010000002.1, forward strand.
GCCGATAGTGTGAAATGCATAAGGCGACCCGGCAAAGTTAAGTCCATCGACATAATATTGTATGGATTGTTCGTAGAGACGAGTTGCGCGAGTGGTCGGGTTGTCGGGTCCACGATGTGAAAAGCGGTACACGTAGGCTGCGCACAAAGGCTGTTGTTCAGTCTGTAAGAAGTAATCCTCTGGCAGGTTGGCATCTGCATCTGTCGTGTGAATGACCTCAGACAGGATTTGGTCGTTTGCCCACAGGGTAACTGCAATGTCGAGTCCTATTTTTCTTGCCAGCCCCACACCTTGTTTGCGTGGGATCCTATTGGAGGCTTGTGAAAACCGATCGACAATAAGGATGGCTCTCCCCAGCCGCATCACCAACACTAATTTGCCTTTGCGCCACACTATGGCGCCATGTGTAGTGAGGTAATCAAAGAGAGTCTTGTTAATGGTTGAGCTATGGTCGTGATCTTGGCTGAGGTCTGGTTCATTGATTACGACAATTAACAATGCATGTTCATTAAACTGCTTAAGCCAGCGATCAACAAATTCGTGTGTTTCGTTGTAAGCGGGAATGACGACAGCGTGTTTAAAACCGTTCTGAAATTCGCTCGGTAAGGCGAAATCTTTAAGCAGCGTAGCCTCAGCTTCGCAATACTTATCGAGGTATTTTGTTACTTGTTTATCGGCCATTGCTAGCTAATGCAATGCAGCCCGGTAGGGGAGTCGGCTTATAATATCAGCTTCGATATCGAGCATTTCTCCAAGGCGTTCCTCCACTTCATCAGCAGGGAAATATTCTTTTGCCAAATCAGTGAACAGCGTCGCGTGACGGGATTCGGAGCGACCAATAGCTGTATAAAACCGCTTTAGTTGAAGATCTTCTTGTGCATCGGCAATTAAGCTAAACCGCTCGCAGCCACGAGCTTCGATAATGCCCGCGGATATTAATCTGTCGAGCAAATAGGGCTCGCTGTCTTTGCGAATATGTTTGCGAAATTGGTTGATGTACGGGTCTTTTTCGTCTGCGGCGAGTTGTATATTGCGCTCTGTCATGATTCGGACAACATCGCGAAAGTGAGTCATTTCTTCAATCGCTAAATCAATCATGGCTTTCACTATCGCGGGGCGATCGGGGTAATGCGATAACATTGATACTGCCATGCCCGAGGCTTTTTTTTCCGCCGCTGCGTGATCGATTAAAAAAGCGTTGAAATCGGCTAGCACAATTTGAGTCCAGGTGTCAGGTGTTTGGAAGCGTAGTTGGATCATGATAGAGGTTACGTGAGGGTGATTTGTGTAGGCGCGGTATTTTACGGGGAGAATGCGTGTTAGTCACTGACTGCCGGATCTGGAGTGGGGTGCCAATAGGGGGTCACAGTGCTGTGACCCCCTTTTTGTGCTGTTGGCTTTAATTACATCGGTTTTTTAAGCTTTAACAAGAATCGGTCAGTTTTGCCTCGAAGCCCAGGGCCAAATACGCCTTGGGTGTGGTCGTCTTCGCTGTTGCTTAATAGATCGCTGCTAGTTACTTCGTAACCGGCTGCTTCGGCTGCCGCAATGGCTTGTGCTTTGGTCATGCGGTGCAACTTATTGTTATCGGCTTCCGGATTGCCGTCGTGGTCAATTAAGCCGATAACCCCGCCTGGCTTTAGTGCCTTTTTCACATCTTTTAACATGGCAATTGCATCGTCGGGATTGCGGTTATAAATGTCATGAAAGTTGAGGGCAGTAATCGCGACATCAACTTCATTCTCCAGACCCATTGCATTGAAGTCAGCGTTTATTCGTTGGACGTTGGGAAGTCGGTTTCCAGCAAGACGCTCGGTTAACGCCTTGTCATAATAGCCGTCACGGAACTTCAAAAATGCCGGAGAGTTTTGCGCATACACTTTGCCTGATTCGCCAACGGCAAGTGACATGACTTCGGTATACCAGCCGCCAGACGCCATTAAATCGAGGACAGTCGAGCCTTCATTAACGCCGAGAAAAGCCAGCACCTCGGCAGGTTTTCGACCTGCATCACGCTCGCTATCGCCCGCTGTGCGTTTGTCGGAGTTGAGTGCGCTCTGGATCTCACCGGCTCCAGCGATAACGTGAGTCGAAAGCACAAAGAGAATCGTTGTTAATGTTCCTGAGAATAACCGCTGAGAAATATGGCGTAGTTTACGCATGATGAGTTCCTCTCCTTTCTTTGTTTATTGTTCCACACCTTTCGTTAGAAAAGCGGGTTTGAATGGTGACCTTATTATTTTGATTTAACTAGCGAGGGCAGAGTGTGTACTCATTCCGGAGTTTGGTAAAGCCGCTAGAAAAACAATTATATTTTTTTACATGATGTTTCATGAATAAAACTTCTGATGCCTCTCGCTTAGATTGGGGCGGATAAAAAAATGCTTTTTCCATTAATATAACAATCTGATTCTTCATCGGGTCGCTTTAGGTCGCATTGTTATTCTTAATGCTAGGTATTAACTATCGCCTGTTTTGCGCTTTACCTCGCTTGCTGCCACCTTGTGACGTAGAGCCTGTTATGGAATGTATAGTTGCTTGACTTTGATCTGTCGGGGCGTTAGAACACTGGGTTTACTATTCAAGCCTCTGACGACTGAACGGAACGAGCTCATGTCTACTATAAAACTTTCAATTAATGGTCAGGAACAAACCGTAAACGAGGTTGATCCATCCACACCTCTTTTGTGGGTATTACGCGATTCTTTGGGATTGGTCGGCGCTAAATACGGTTGTGGCATCGCACAGTGCGGTGCGTGTACCGTGCATGTCGATGGGCAGCCAGTGCGCTCATGTTCGACGCCTGTCTCGTCTTTAGAAGGCAAACAAATTACTACCATTGAGGGCCTGGCGGATGACGGTAAGTTGACCGCAGTCCAGCAGGCATGGGTAGACCACGACGTTGCGCAATGTGGCTACTGTCAGGCTGGTCAGGTAATGTCCGCGACGGCGTTACTGCAGGCAAAGCCAAATCCAACCGATGAAGAAATTGACCAGGCAATGTCTGGTAACTTCTGTCGTTGTGGTACTTATAAACGTATTCGTGCGGCGATCCACACGGCGGCTGAAAATCAAGGAGAGAAGGCATGAGTCATCTAAACCCTCAGTCCGATATTCCTGATCCAATTCTCGCCGAGCTGTTTCAGCAAACGGAGTCAGCTCTAGCAAAGTTGCCTGCAGCCTCGTTAGGTCGTCGTTCCTTTCTCAAGTTGATGGGTGTCGCAGGGGGAGGTTTGACCCTCGCCGTGGGAATCGCCCCTCAACTGGCCGAAGCTCAAGACCGTGAAGGCGATTTACCAACGCTAACTGCTTTCGTGCGCATAGCACCAAGTGGCGAAATTTATATTTACGCTGTCAATCCTGAGATTGGGCAGGGTGTTAAAACGTCCCTGCCCATGATTATTGCTGAAGAGCTGGACGCCAGCTGGGACGATGTCATTGTCGAGCAATCCGCTATCGATTCTCGTTATGGCCGGCAGTTTGCGGGTGGTTCACTGTCAATCCCGATGAATTGGATGGCGCTCCGTCAAGCTGGCGCTGCGGCTAGAGCTATGTTGGTCGCGGCTGCTGCAAAACAGCTCAATGTCGATGCGGCGTCGCTGAGAACTGACAGCGGCGCTGTGATTGCGCCGGATGGCCAGCGTTTAAGCTATGGCAGCTTAGCCGAGGCCGCGGCGAAGCTAGATGTGCCCAAGCGTGTGCCCATGAAAGATCGCAGCGACTTTAAGTTGCTGGGTAAGCGAATCACTGGTGTTGATAACGAGGCTATTGTGACTGGTAAGCCTTTGTTTGGTATCGATACACGTCTGCCGGGTATGCTTTACGCCTCTTTTGCGCGATGCCCGCAGTTTGGTGGTGTTGCTAAAAGTGCAAATCTCGAAGACATCAAAAAAATGTCGGGTATTAAAGATGCCTTTATTTTGGGTGCGAAAGGCACACATGCTGATCTGCCATCAGGCGTTGCTATTGTGGGCAACTCCACCTGGTCTGTGTTTCAGGCGCGCAAGCAGTTGAAAGTGGAGTGGGATACTAGCAAAGCATCTACTCTAAGCTGGACCGATAGTGCTGCTAAAGCGAAGTCTTTGGCTGCCGAAGACGGTGAGAAAGTCGTCTCCGAGAGTGGTGATGTGGCTGCGGCGTTTGGTGATGCAGCGAAAACAGTGGAAGGTTTTTACACCTACCAATTCGCTTCACATGCGCCATTGGAGCCTCAAAACTGTGTGGCGTGGCATAAAGATGGCAAAATGGAAATTTGGGCGCCTTCTCAGACCCCGCAGCGTGCGCCTGCTAGCGCTTCTGCGGCGACTGGGATTCCAGCGTCAGACATTACAATCCACCAAACGCGTATTGGTGGTGGGTTCGGTCGCCGCCTTCTCAATGATTATGTCGCTGAGGTGGCTGCTATTGCTCAGCGTGTTGACGCTCCAGTTAAGCTACAGTGGACGCGAGAGGAAGATATACAACATGATCACTTCCGCCCAGGCGGCTTCCACTCGCTGAAAGGTGCAGTTGGCGCCGACGGTAAGTTATCAGCTTGGCAAAATCACTTCATTACCTTTGCATTTGGCGGTCGACCCGTCAGTGGTGGTTCATTAGCTTCCGATGAGTTTCCTGCGCTCAACGTCGACAATTGCAAAGTGACCCAAACTCAACTGGATACTGGCACACCTTGCTATGCTTGGCGGGCTCCCGGCGCGAATGCGTTTGGCTGGGTGATGCAAAGCTTTGTGGCTGAGCTAGCTGATGCGGCGGGTCGTGATCACAAAGAGTTTCTGCTCGAAGTGATGGGTGAGCCTCGTTGGTTTAAAGAAGGAAATACTCGATCACTGAATACCGGTAGAGCGGCTGACGTAATTAAGCTGGCAGCCGAGAAAGCGGGCTGGGGTAAAACTTTGCCACCAGGCAGAGGTATGGGTTTGGCGTTCCATTTCTCCCACTCAGGTCATATTGCTGAAGTGGCCGAGGTGAGTGTTGACGCCAACAAAAAGGTCACTGTGCACAAGGTGGTAGTTGCCGCAGACGTTGGTCCAATCGTCAATTTGAGTGGAGCTGAAAACCAAGTAGAAGGCAGCGTTGTGGACGCGTTAAGTACCATGGCTGATCTCGAGGTGACAATGGAGGGGGGCGTGGTTGAGCAATCTAATTACCATAATTATCGCCCGCTAAGAATGCGTAGCACCCCGGAAATCGAAACTCACTTTATCCAATCTGAGTTTGCACCGACGGGGCTGGGTGAGCCTGCGTTCCCACCCCTTGCTGCAGCTGTTTGTAATGCCATTCATGCAGCAACTGGACATCGTATTCGCACCTTGCCATTTAGCAAGGAAGGTTTCAGCGTTTAAATCTTCTCAGGTCTTCGAAAACCCTTATCAGTTTCACTGGTAAGGGTTTTTTATTGCTCAAAAAAATTAAGTGGTCTCATCTCAGGGTTGCAGGTACGATGCTGTCCCTCATTCCCTACAGTTTTCAATGTGTTATAGGCTCTACCTCCAAAGATGAGTGACATTCAGGCGACGCAAACGTCCCATAAACTGCTGAAGTCGAGTGCGGTAGTAAGCTCGATGACTATGCTGTCGCGAGTGCTTGGCTTAGTGCGTGACAATATTTTGTTCCGCTACATTGGTGCGGGTGCTGATGCTGATGCATTCTTTCTGGCCTTTAAAATCCCCAATTTTTTGCGGCGTTTATTTGCTGAAGGGGCTTTTGCGCAAGCCTTTGTCCCGGTTCTTTCCGAGTACAGGGAGGCTGGCTCAGTTGCTGCGGTGAAGGAGCTGATTGATCGGGTTGCAGGGTGTCTAGGGGCGAGTTTGCTGTTGGTTACCGTGCTAATGGTCGTCGGTGCACCGGTGGTAACCGGAGTGTTTGCGTTAGGCTATTGGAATGATCCTTATAAGTTTGGGCTAACCACCGATTTTATTCGATTTACCGCACCTTATTTGTTTCTTATCTCCATGACCGGCTTTGCCGGGGCGATCCTTAATAGTTTCGGTTACTTCGCAGTACCAGCCTTCACGCCAGTGCTTCTCAATGTTTGCTTGATTTCGGCGGGAGTTTTCGTATCGCCAATGGTTGACCCTCCAGCGTTAGCGCTTGCTTGGGGGGTGTTGGCGGCGGGCATCGTGCAGCTGACCTTCCAATTACCCTTCTTGTTGAAGATGGAGTTAATGCCGCGCCCGCGCATGGACTGGCATCACCCAGGAGTAAAAAAGATACTCAAGCTCATGGTGCCGGCGCTCTTTGGTGTGTCAGTGAGCCAAATAAATCTGACGCTCGATACAATACTGGCGACTTTGTTGCCTACCGGGAGCGTATCGTGGCTGTATTTCTCTGATCGCTTGTCGGAATTGCCTCTCGGCGTGTTTGGCATTGCAATCGCTACTGTCATCCTTCCTAGCTTGTCTCGTCAACATACGTCGGACAGTGGCAAGGATTTTGGTCTTACGCTGGACTGGGCTGTGCGTATGGTGTGCCTGCTGGGCGTGCCGGCCGCAGCAGCGTTATGTGTTTTGGCGCAACCGATATTGTTGACGCTCTTTCAATATAATCGTGCCACGGTGGCTGACATCACGATGTCGAGTTACAGTCTCCAGGCCTATAGCTTAGGGCTGGTGGCATTTATGCTAATTAAGGTGTTGGCCTCAGGTTACTTTTCCCGCCAAGATATGAAAACTCCCGTGCGTATTGGTGTCATCGCTATGGTCGTTAACATGGTGTGTAACGCGGTATTCGTGTTCTCACTGATCGGGTATGGGTTGGGGCACGTTGGCCTGGCCTTGGCTACAGCAGCGTCGGCAACACTCAACGCGGCTCTTTTGTATAGGGGGCTGCGACGCTTGGGTGTTTATCATGTCGGCCCTCATTTTGGCCGCTTTGCTCTAGCTTTGGTCTCGGCAACGGTCGCCATGATAGCGGTTTTAGTGCTGTTGCTTGATCAATGGGGTGGCTGGGTTGATTGGGGTTGGTGGCAGCGTTCCCTTCATCTGGCGGGTCTCTGTTTTGCTGGTTTGTTCACCTACGCTGCCACTCTATGGCTCTGCGGGTTGCGACCGCAACATCTCAAGGCGCCGCACCGCGCTTAGTTCCTGCATTCCTGTGCTAATCTCAATATATCGGTAACTAATATTGTTGCCGGTATTGAGCGATATGGTGATAGGAGCCTGGTATGGATATGTCGCAACCCGTGTCGAACTTGATGAGCGTCCATGTGCATGGCGTGGCGCCCGACGAGCCCTTGGAGCTTATCCATGAAATCCTAACGGACGTTCACTACCATCATTTGCTGGTCGAAGAGAATGAACGCCTGATAGGCATCATTTCAGATCGTGATGTCTTATCCAGCCTATGCCCGCATATTGGAACAGATCATGAATCGGAGGCGGATCACTCCCTGCTAGCATTGTCGGCGCAGGATATTATGACCAAAGACCCGATTACCATCTCCCCTCACCAATCCCTTAGCGATGCGGCTGGGATCCTACTTAAGCATGAAATTTCCATCTTGCCGGTGGTCGATGCAAGCAATGTTGTGGTCGGTATTCTGAGTTGGAAAGATATCCTCCGAGCAGAAATTAAGCCCGACGACCTCCCCCACTGATCTCGTCCCACGGTAGGCGCTGTGCGCCTCCTGGGGTATACTCCCGCCTTCGTTTTGCCCCAACAATGATGAAGGCCCAGGGAGCCGTTGACCCTCCGTGACCGAACAACCCAAGCAACTGATTCGAGGCCGGATCAACCTTCGACCCGAGCATCACGGCAGTGTTGTGACGATTGGTGCGTTTGATGGAGTCCATCTGGGGCATCGCGCGGTCCTTAAGCAGGCGATTAGCAAAGCACGGCAATTGAATTTGCCCGCTGTTGCCATCATCTTTGAGCCATTGCCTCGCGAGTATTTTCAGCGCAGTCAATCTGTGGCGAGAATTTTGCCCTTTCGTGAAAAGTGTTTAGCGCTCTTTGAGTGTGGGATTGATCGGGTGCTGTGCTTAAGCTTCAATAAAGCGCTGAGCCAACAGTCGCCTGAAAATTTCATCGAAGAAATTTTGTTGGAAGGGCTCGGTGTAAAGCACTTGGTAGTGGGTGATGACTTTAAGTTCGGCCAGCAACGCCGCGGTGATAAGGCGTTGCTTGAACAGTATGCCGTTCAGCATGGTTTTACCATGGAAAGCGCTCAAACTGTTTGTCTTGAAGGTGAGCGAGTGAGTAGTACACGCATCCGTGAATTGCTCGCGCAAGGAGACTTTGCCTCCGCAGAGGCTTGTTTGGGGCGTCCTTTTACCATTGCGGGGCGAGTTAAATATGGTCGCCAACTAGGTCGGCAGCTGGGTGTGCCCACGGCAAATGTTGATCTCAAGCGATTAACATCTCCATTTATAGGGACTTACGCTGGTCATGTAAATACTCGGGCAGGTGAGTATTTTGCTGTTATTAATGTGGGTATGCGCCCGACAGTGAATAATGAACCTAAAGCGTTGTTGGAAGCGCACCTGTTGGATTTTTCTGGCGATTTGTATGGGCAGCGTGTTGTTGTGCGTTTTCAGCATAAACTACGTGACGAACAAAAGTTTGAATCGTTGCCGTCCTTACAGGCGCAAATCCAGCAAGATATTAAAAACGCGCAAACGTTATTTAAAGTGGACGCCGCAAACAAAACAACATAGAGGGGTTAGGTTGTAGAAGGTCGCAGCCACTCCAAATTATTGACATCAGGTTATTACGACATCAATGACGAACTATAAAGATACACTAAATTTGCCAAAAACTGCTTTTCCTATGAAAGCAAATCTCGCTCAGCGTGAGCCACAAACCTTAAAACGTTGGCAGCAAGAGAATGTTTACCAGCAGATTCGAGATGCGCGTGCGGGTTGCGAGAAGTTTATTTTGCATGATGGTCCTCCCTATGCGAACGGCAATATTCACTTGGGGCATGCAGTTAATAAAACCTTAAAAGATATTATTATCAAAGCCAAAACCTTGAGCGGCTTTGATGCCCCTTACGTGCCGGGTTGGGACTGCCACGGCTTGCCTATCGAACATCAAGTCGAGAAAAAAATCGGTAAAGCCGGTGTTAAGGTCGATCACAAAACCTTCCGCAAAAAATGTCGCGAGTATGCGACCAAGCAGGTCAACGGCCAGAAGCAAGACTTTATTCGTTTAGGTGTGTTCGGTGATTGGGATGATCCCTATCTCACCATGAACTATGAATTCGAAGCCGATATTATTCGTGCGCTGGGTAAAATTGCCGAGAACGGCCACCTGCAAAAAGGCTTTAAACCTGTGTATTGGAGTGTGGTGGGTGGTTCTGCGTTGGCGGAAGCAGAAGTTGAGTACCAAGATAAAACATCTTTCTCAATTGATGTGAAATTCCCCCTTGTCGATCAAGCGGCGATTGAACCCATCATGCCTAACCTCACCGGTTTGGGTGAAGTTAAAGTCGTGATCTGGACCACCACGCCTTGGACATTGCCTGCGAACCAAGCAGTTTCCGTTAACCCTGAGCTGCGTTACGTGGCCGTGCAAGTGGGTGAAGAGCGTCTAATTGTTGCAGAGGATTTATTGGAATCCATCAGCCAGCGTGTGGGCTGGGAAAGTGTGCCTATCGTCGGTGAATGCGATGGTGCAGATTTAGAAAATATTTTATTGCAACATCCATTTTATGATCGCCAGGTCCCCATTATTCTGGGTGACCATGTCACTACCGACGCAGGTACTGGTTGTGTTCATACTGCACCCGATCATGGCATGGACGACTTCTTGGTGGGCAAAAAATACGACATCGGTACCTTGAATTACGTTAATGCCAACGGTGTCTATGGCGATAACGTTGAGATCTTTGCTGGTGATCACGTTTATAAGGTCGATGAAAAAGTTATCGACCTGTTGAAAGAGCGTGGCGCATTACTTAACGAAGCAAAAATCACCCACAGTTTTCCGCATTGCTGGCGAACTAAAACACCACTGATTTTCCGCGCAACACCACAGTGGTTTATTTCGCTCACGCAAAATAATTTGCTGGGTGCCGTGAAAGACGCCATCAAAAATGTTGAGTGGTTGCCTGCATGGGGCGAAGCGCGCATCGAAGGGATGGTGGAATCCAGTCCCGATTGGTGTATCTCTCGTCAGCGCACCTGGGGTGCGCCTATCGCATTGTTCGTGCATAAAGACACACAAGCGCTGCATCCTGAGATGCCGCATTTAATTGAAGAAGTCGCGCAACGTGTTGAGAAAGAGGGGATGGATGCCTGGTTTGATCTTGATCCCTCTGAGCTGTTGGGTGCTGAAGCGGACAATTATGAAAAAGTCACCGACACGCTCGATGTTTGGTTTGATTCCGGTGTTACCCACTTTGCTGTGTTGAAAAAACGCGAAGAGCTGCGCTATCCAGCCGATTTATATTTGGAAGGTTCGGACCAACATCGTGGTTGGTTTCAGTCGTCTTTAAAAACCGCTATGGCGATTGAAGGGGAGCCTCCTTACAAGCAAGTCATGACTTACGGTTTTACGGTCGATGCTGATGGACGCAAAATGTCGAAGTCACTGGGTAATGTCATTTTGCCTGGCGAAGTGATCAATAAGCTCGGTGCTGACGTATTGCGTTTGTGGGTGGCGTCAACCGATTGCTCGTCGGAAATGAATGTTTCCAATGAGATTCTGAATCGTTCGTCTGACTCTTATCGTCGTATTCGAAATACAGCGCGTTATTTGTTGTCTAATATAAACGGATTTGAACCCGAAAATGACGCGGTGGATTTCGATGAAATGCTGGCACTGGACCGTTGGTTGGTAGATCGCGCTGCGCAATTACAAGACGAAATTATTGAGCTCTACGATAAATATCAGTTCCACACCATTTATCAGCGTTTACACAATTTCTGCGTCGTAGATTTAAGTAGTTTCTATCTCGATATTGTTCGTGATCGCCAGTACACCACCAAGTCGGATAGTTTGGCGCGCCGTTCTGTACAAACAGCGATTTATCATGTGGCGGAAGCATTTGTTCGCTGGATTACACCGATATTAAGTTTTACCGCCGACGAAATTTGGCAACTGCTGCCAGGCGACCGTAGCCAGTCTGTGTTTGCAGCGCGCTGGCACGAGCTGGCACGTTTGCCATCGGGTGATACCTTTGGTACTGATTATTGGCAGCGTTTTATGACGGCGAAAGACGCCGTTAATAAACAAATCGAAGCAGTGCGAAAAGCCGGTGATGTGGGTAGTTCGCTGGAATGTGATATCACGCTTTATGCCGACGAGCATACCCATGCTTTATTTTCACAACTTGGCGATGAATTGCGTTTCGCATTGCTCACGTCATCGGTTGAATTGTTGCCACTAGACGATGGTGCGCAAGGAGAAGCAACGGATTTGAGCGGACTTCGAGTCAGTATTGCGAAAACACCCAATGAAAAGTGCGAACGCTGTTGGCATTACTTGCCCGAAGTGGGCAAATTAGATGCTCACCCTACGTTGTGTCAGCGCTGTGTTGATAATATTGATGGTGCCGGTGAAACCCGCCATTTCGTGTAATGTTTTCAAGAGCGAGTGAATAAATAAGTGGATGGCGCAGCGACAATGAAGCCGAGCAATACCGTCAGTAAATTAACCATGTGGTATGCCATTGCGGTGATCGTGTTTGTTGCTGATCAAGCGACAAAGGTGTGGGCCGAAAACGTCCTCAAAGGTGGCAAGGAAATTGTGCTTACCTCATTTTTTAAATTTGATTTGGCCTACAACACTGGCGCGGCTTTTAGTTTTCTTCGTGACGGTGGTGGTTGGCAGCGCTGGTTTTTTGCAGTGATCGCCATGGTTGTCAGCGTTGGTTTGATCGTGTGGATTGCGAAATTAGTTCGCGAGGCAAAGCCTGGGCGAGGTTACGAATTGTGGGCGCTGTCGTTAGTATTAGGCGGTGCTTTAGGCAACTTGTACGACCGTATAATGCTCGGGCATGTTGTTGACTTTATTGTTTGGCACTACCAGCACTATTACTGGCCAACGTTCAATATCGCCGATGCGGGTATTTGCGTTGGCGCAGGGTTATTAATCTTTGATATGTTGTTTGTTCAGGATAAGCAAGCTTCGTAACACAATCGCGTTATTATATCGACGTATTTTAAGTGGTAATTGATGTCTGAATTACAGGTTAGTCAGGGCACCAAGGTGACTCTGCATTTCGCAATTAAATTAGATGACGGTACGGTGGTTGACTCGACGTTCGATCGCAACCCTGCAACATTTGAGGTGGGTGATAAAAACTTGCTCGATGGTTTTGAGCAGTTGTTGATGGGGCTGGTTGCTGGCGATAAACAATCGTTTCGTGTGACACCTGAGCAGGGCTTTGGTCAGCGAAACCCCAACAATATGCAAGAAATCCCCTTAGACGCATTTGATATCCAAGAAGAACTGTCGGAAGGGCTCATGGTTTCGTTCGCAGATGCTAATGGCGCAGAGCTACCCGGTGTTGTTCACAGCATTGATAACGATAAAGTGATCGTTGATTTTAATCATCCGCTTGCCGGACGCGATTTGTTGTTTGATGTTGATATCATCGATGTACAAGTGGCTGTTAGCCACTGATCTTATTCAGACCTTTTCTACTTTGGCGCAGGCCTTATGAGTATTACGATTAATTTGGCAAACCCTCGGGGATTCTGCGCAGGGGTTGATCGAGCCATCGACATTGTCAATCGCGCGTTGGATATCCATGGCGCACCTATCTACGTTCGTCACGAAGTTGTTCACAATAAAACCGTTGTGAATGACCTACGTGAACGTGGTGCCGTGTTTGTTGAAGAGTTGGATCAAGTCCCTGACGATGCCATTGTTATATTTAGCGCCCATGGCGTTTCAAAAGCGGTCAAAGTGGAAGCAGAAGAGCGCAAACTTAAAGTATTTGATGCAACTTGTCCGCTTGTAACCAAAGTTCACATGGAAGTTCTACGTTATAGTCGTGATGGACAAGAGTGCGTGCTAATTGGCCATGCTGGTCATCCTGAAGTAGAAGGTACCATGGGGCAATATGATCTTTCCCACGGTGGGAAAATCTATCTTGTTGAAGACGAGAACGATGTTGAGCGTCTCTCGGTGAATAACCCCGAAAAGCTTTCCTATGTGTCTCAAACAACGTTGTCGGTAGACGATACAGCAAAAGTTATCGAATCGCTTCGACGACGATTTCCAAATGTTGAAGGTCCTAAAAAGGACGACATCTGCTACGCCACACAAAACCGTCAAGATGCTATTCGACAGTTAGCGTTAGAATCGGATTTAGTCTTAGTGGTTGGCTCTCCCAATAGCTCCAATTCGAATCGCCTACGTGAGCTCGCCGAGCGCTGTGGTGCAAAGGCATTCTTAATTGATGATGAAACCGACATTGATGAAAGTTGGCTGCAAGGAGTATCAACTATCGGCGTGACGGCTGGAGCCTCCGCACCGGAGATATTGGTACAGTCAGTGGTTAAAAAACTGGCATCACTCGGTGCAGAAGTCCCCGTTGAGGTGCCAGGACGAATTGAAAATATTAGTTTTTCATTGCCTAAAGAATTAAAAAGTTAGTGTGACGTGACAATTATTGTCAATGGATAGATTTACAGTCTGTCGTCCTTTTTTAACCGTTCATTCTGCTTGTTTTTTCCAAACCCCTATCACTATCAAGGCCTTACGCCGCCTAACTTAAAGCCTTTTCTTGGCGCCTGGCGCACTCACATCATTTGTCGCAATTTTTGCGTGTTTTTTGGTACCTTCTTCTGAGGTTTATTCCGCAACTAGTCCTTTCTTCCGACACTTTTTGTCACCTAGCCGCTATCTATTGCCGTTTATCCCACTTCCGACGACGAAGAAAAGGGGCTGGCTTATCCTATGTGTCAGAAATTGAAAAGGTGTGAGTGAGAAGTCCATGGCGCAAGGTGTTTTAAACATAGACAAGGTAAATAATGAGCGTGGATTTACGATTCCTGAACTCATGATCGGGTTGGTATTGGTTGGTGTATTAGTGTCTTTTGCAGTTCCCAGCTTTCAGGGCGCCATCAAGAGAAATCGTATCGTGACGACCACTAATGAAGTGCTCGGGATTATGAATTTTGCGCGTACAGAGGCTGTTAAACGAGGCGCGACTGTTCACGTTGGGTCAATCGCGCTTGGTGTGACCGCGCAAGAAACAAATGTTTCCTGGGTGGTGTGGGTCGATTCGGGTTCAACGTCCAATGACTGGGACTCTACAGACGAGGTGCTGAGGGTTTGGGAAAGCTTCCCGGCAGGCGTAACCCTAACACATGGTGATAACACTCAAGCAATTTTGACGTTTGGTGCATCGGGCTTTTCGAGTCGTGCGGAGACATTTACTGTCTGTGATGATCGTGTAGGCGAGGAAGGTAACAGAGTAGATGTACTAATCTCTGGTGCGGCGACGCGAACGTCGGTGACATGTAGTTAATTGAGAACTGATATGAATAAAAGACTTTCTGGCGGTTTTACTCTTTGGGAAGTATTGGTAACGCTGATTATTACCTCAATTGGATTTCTTGGGTTGGGGGCTTTGCAGCTGGTATCGATGAAGAACGTCAACAACTCGAATTACCGTACATTGGCAACGATGTATGCCCACGATATGGCTGAACGCATTCGTGCAAATCGTTCAGCGCAAGCTATTTATAACGGCATAAGCGCACCAGCAGATAGGCCTATCTGCAATTCGTGCTCGCCTACTCAAATAGCACAAATTGATGCATTTGAATGGGAAACACTGATTACTCAAGGAGATAGTGATGATTTGGCAAATGGATCTTTACCTAATGGTGAGTGGTCTATTAGTCGAGTTGGTGCATCAAGCTTCTTCGAGATTACGATTACTTGGGATGAGCAAATCTCTTCGAATGATGGCGGCAGTGTCGGCGAGCAAAACTATATTCTTAGGGTGCAAATCTAAATGAATAAACGTGTGAATACCTTAATGAGCCCCAAATCTAGTAGCGCTGGCTTCACTCTAATTGAAGTTATGGTGTCTTTGCTGCTTAGTGCGATCTTGCTTTATGGGGTGATTACTATTTTTGATTCCAATCGCCGATCCTCTAACTACCAGACATCGATTAGCCGTGTTCAAGAAAGTGCGCGCATCGCAGTTGAGCTAATGACGCGAGATATCCGAATGGCAGACTTTTGGGGGTGTAATAAGTCTGCCGGGAGTGTCACTAATCATTTAAGTACGGCAGACCCTGACTATGATGCGTCGATAATCAATAACTGGGGCTCTAACGGTCTAGCGGCACAAAATGATGTTACGAGCTTAACTATCGGTACAATTACTGTGAAAGATGGTACCGACGTCATTACGTTGCGAGGTTCTGCAACTTTAGAAGGAGCGCAAATCACAAAGCCATATATGAATACGAGTTCCGCTGCAGTTCACGTGCGAAAAGGAACCAATATTTCAAATGGCCAAATCCTGTTGATTAGTGATTGTAGTGGTGCTGATTTATTTTCTAATACACAAGCCAATACGCCAACTAGTGGGACCGTTGCTCATAACACGGGTACTTTATCTGTCGTTGGCTCAGTACAAAATGCTACGCAAAATTTTTCTAAAACCTACAAGGGTGATGCCCAGATTACTTCTCCATATACAAAAACCTATTTTATCGGTGAAAGCGGAGGTGGTGCGACCTGGTCTCTTTATCGTAGATATAATACTGGCGTGTCACAGGAGGTGATTCGCGGCGTTACTGACATGCAAATATTTTTTGGTGAAGACACTAGTACAAACCAGTCAGTAAATACTTATGTTGACGCCGATTCTGTAACGGATATGGAGAATGTGATTTCGGTTCGAGCTCAGTTACAAATACAAAGTGGTGATACTGGCATTGAAGGGGCTCCGCTTGAGAGAACTTTTTACGCCGTATCGAGTATACGGAACCGAGTCCTTTAGATTCTATATTTTAATATAACGGTAGTGCTATGAGGTCACGAAACAAAAAAGCCATTAATTCAACTGCGAGTCGTCAAGCTGGCGTGGTTTTGGTGGTTGCCTTAATCATTATGCTGATCCTAACTCTTGTAGTTGTATCGAGTACGCAAACGGTTGTGCTTCAAGAGAGAATGACTACCGCGATGCGAGATTCACAAGTGGCTCTAGAGGTTGCTGAGAGCGGGTTAAAGGCTGGAGAAGCTTTTCTCGACGGAATAACCGGTATCACGATTTTTTCGGCTAGCGGCGCTGGTGGTTTATATGCTGAAGATTCGGGTCCGGCTAGTTATTTTGATTCCACGAGTTGGACAGATGCAAAAACTCGTAGCCTAACCGTCAGCTACGATACCAACGGCGATGGTACTGATTCCAGCTTCACCGTGCAATATTACATAGAAGTATTAGGTGTTATGGCTGAACCTTCCGATGCAGAAACGGGTATCAATCTACTGGGGTACGGTCAAACCACTGGTCAAGGTGATACGACTGGGTTCCGCATTGTTTCCAGAGCAACTGGTCTCAGTGGAGCGGCAGAGCGAGTAGTCATTTCCTATTACGGTAAAAGAATTTAACGATAATCAGCGGTGTTGATTTCGAGGGTTAGATAATGAAAAAGTCATTTATTCACAAAGTACCTAAAAGGGTATTAATTTGTACGTCGACTGCTGCCGGTGTGCTACCCGCTATACTTACTGCTGCACCGCTGAACTTGTCTACCAAACCTTTGGTTGTTGCTGAGGCTGCTGATCCTAATGTCATGGTGCTGTTTGACACATCTGGTTCAATGAATCATATGACGCCTAGCCAGGACTATGATTCAGACGCGACTTACGGCACATGTAAGAACAATCTTAGGCTCTCTACGGGAACAGAAATTGAGTTGGTGTTCAGTGGCGCTGGCAACGCTTATCCAGTGATTAAGCAGGGTAACAACTACTACTTCCACGATTTTAATAGTGGAACGTCTAGAGATAATGGTGGCCCATACAGTCTCAATGGCAAGTGCTTCGATGATGACGCTAATTACCGAGCAACGTTAACAACCACAAGTATTGCTACGGGTGCCGGTGCGTTGTACAGTGGCCATTATCTCAATTACTATTTCTCAACGGAGTTGGGCTCTTGGGATCCTACTGATGAACACCATCCTAAACAGTATACGCGCTCGGAGGTAGGAAAAATTGTACTCAAAAGTTTTATCACGGAGCGTGACGACGATACGATTAATCTAGGATTGAGTACCCTTGACGGAGGTAGCGGTGCCGAAATAAATGAGGCGATTGCGCCTCTAACTGCTAGTGCAAAAAGTACGTTAACAGCGGCTGGTGGTGTTATTGATGGGTTTCATGCTGACGGCAGTACACCTTTGGCTGAAGCTTTCTCAGAGATCGCTAGGTATTTTATAGGTAGCCCTTCTACCGTGCTGCAATTGCAGCCACACCCTAATGATGACCCCTTGCCTAGCACTGAAGATTATAGAGATTTCTTTGATCTTCCACCCCAATACGCTAGCGGTGTGTCGACTGCTTCACCCATCGATGCGATTAAGTTTTGTGAAAAAAATTATCTTATTGCGCTTACGGACGGCCAGCCAACCAACGATGATGACAATATCAGTGCGACGTTAAGCGATTACGATAGAGATTGTTCTGGTGCTAATGCATCCAATTGCGAAAGTCCGTTTAACCGGGACCGTAAAAATACCGGTGGCTACTCTTATCAGTTCAACGACTCTTCTGATTATATGGATGATGTCGCAATGGCGATGTATGAAATGGATTTGCGGCCAGATGTCAACAGAAAGTCCGGTGATGCGTTTGTT
This sequence comes from Cellvibrionaceae bacterium, assembly GCA_033852115.1. Lineage (GTDB taxonomy): Bacteria > Pseudomonadota > Gammaproteobacteria > Pseudomonadales > Cellvibrionaceae > JAWSVE01. The sequence goes on from JAWSVE010000002.1 coordinate 949,725, forward strand.
AATAACCTTTCGACTTACATCATCGGTTTTGCCGATCAAGGTATCAAAACAGACCCATTATTTGATGACGTTGCTAAGAATGGCAGTGGAGGCGTTGAAGATCCATTCTTCCCAGATGACCTCGATGAGTTGCAAGGTGCTTTTGATGCGATTATTAGTAAAATTTTGACACAAGAAGGGTCTGTAGCTTCAGTGTCTTTTAATTCCGGCCAGCTAGATGCGGGCAGCGCGCTGTTCCAAGCAAAGTTTAATACGGTTCCATGGCACGGTAATTTATTGGCTTATAGCCTTAACGATGCTACAGGTACGATTCAAGTCCCGGAAGTGTGGGATGCTGCCAAAAAACTGGACAACATGAGTTCGCCGCACACAACGCGGGATGTGTTCACCTATGATCCTGATGCTTCGGTTAGAGATGGTGTTTCTGTTTCGGTTGCCAACTGGACAAATGTTCCTGCTACATTAAAAGCGGATTTGTATTTGGGAGTGGATAGAGATGGAGATGGGGTGTCAACAGTGGACAGCGGTGTTGATGATGATGATGATGCGCAATCGCTTTTAGAGTACTTGCTTGGAGACGACACCTTTGAGGGCAGCGGTGCAAATTCGTATCGTGTAAGAAATGATGGTACGGATAAAAATCGTCTCGGTGATATCGTAAACTCAACCCCTGTTTTTGTTGGCGAGCCAGAGCTTGCCTGGCCTGACTATGCTACAGACAACCGGTTTGGGACTAGCTCAAAAAATTACTCTGCATTCGTGACAGCGAATGCCTCTCGCACGCCAGTAGTTTATGTCGGCGCGAATGATGGCATGCTTCACGGGTTCAATGCGGAATTGTCGGGCACTAGTGCAGGTAAAGAGGTAATGGCCTACATCCCAAGCACGGTGGTTTCGACCGCAGCTAATAAAGGTTTGCATTATTTGGCGAGCCAGTCTTATGAGCATGAATTTTATGTTGACCTCACTCCCGCGGTTTCCGATGTGTATTTAACCAGTAAAAGCGACTGGGCAACAATTCTGGTTGGAGGTGTTCGAGAAGGTGGTCGTGGCTTATTTGCACTTGATGTGACTGACCCAGGTGACTACACAACGGCGAGTAATGCAGCGAATATTGTTCTGTGGGAATTTACTTCCAGTGACGACGCTGATCTGGGATACACCTATAGTCAGCCAACGATCGCGATGATGCCTAATGGAGAGTGGGCGGCGATTGTCGGTAATGGATACAACAGTACGGGCGATGGCCATGCCAAGCTGTTTATTATCTATATTAACAAAGGCACTGACGGCACGTGGGTAGCGGGAGACTACGTGAAAATTGATACGGGTGTTGGTTCCACGACGACCCCCAACGGTTTGTCGACACCGCGTGCGGCTGATATCGATGGTGATCTAGTTGTCGATAGAATATACGCCGGAGATTTGGAAGGAAATATGTGGGTGTTTGACGTGAGCAGCACATCTGATGGTAGCTGGGGCGTTGTTAATAACGCACCTTTGTTTACGTCTGCTTCGCAGCCGATTACGTCTGCTCCAATATTATCCATTAATAGTGAATCAGCGGGTTCTGCGCCTAACGTATTGGTGTCTTTCGGTACAGGAAAATACCTTGAGTCGACCGACGTCTCCAACACCACAACCATGTCCTTTTATACGGTATGGGATGTGGGGACTTCAAGCTTGTCTAGATCTGATTTAGAGCCACGTTCACTGTCTCAGACCACGGTCAACTACCAAATTTTGCGTACAGTATCAGGTAACCCCGTTGATTGGGCTACTCAATATGGTTGGCGAATGGATTTACCTGCAACTGGGGAACGTGTCGTGTCTGATCCGCAGATTCGCCGACAGGTGTTGTTCTTTAATACTGTAATCCCAAGTAGTGTGGCATGTTCATCCGGTGGCTCCGGTTGGTTAATGTCAGTTGACTTCTTAACAGGATTAGCTCCACCGTTTCCTGTGTTTGACGCGAACAACGACGGAACCATTGATAACAGTGATTTGGGTTACGTTGGCTGGTATTTTGCTGACAGCCTGCCCGCTAAGTCAGGGTTTCTAGGAGACAAGCAATATACACCAGGAAGTGATGGCAGTATTAAAGAGCGAGAAATTGAGGTTGGGCAAGGAACCAATGAAGGCCGGCTCACCTGGGAAGAGGTGTATCGCAATTAGCGGTCTATTCGAATGTCATTGAGGGTAATGTTAATGCTGAACTGTAGAAATAGGGCGACTAATAAGGGTTTTACACTGATAGAAATGATGATTGTTGTGGCTATTATCGCCATTCTTGCGTCTATCGGTTTCCCTGCTTATACAAATCATATTAAAAAGACACGTCGTGCCGACGCCCAAGTTTCACTGCAAGGGCTCGCACAGGCTATGGAACGTCATTACACAACCAATGGCACTTACGCTGGAGCGGCAGGTACGACCAGTACCCCAGCTGATACCGGTGCGCCCAGGATCTTTTCTGCGACCTCGCCAGCTAACGGAAATACGGTTTTTTATAATCTCACTATTGACTCGGCGGGAGCAACTAGTTACGAGATACTAGCTACACCGACGGGTGATCAAGCGGGGGATGGTGTGTTAGGTTTGCGTTCTACGGGTCTCCGAGGGTGGGATCGAGACGGAGATAACGACCCATTTGGCAGTGGCGAAACTTGCTGGGATAGCAATTGCTAATAGTCTTAGCTACACGATAAGTTTTCACCTAAAGAGTTCTCTTTTATGCCATCTTTGTCATAGTCTACAGCTGTTCTTGTTCGTCCAGCGCGGTTAATTATTACCTGGTTCGCGTAAATCTCATCGCCGTTTGCAGGACAATACGTAAAACTCCCGTTTTGGTTAATGGTTGAGCCGCTGGCACTATAGCGAATGTAGTTGTTGCTTCCAAACGACTTCCACGTTACGTTTGCGTCTTTGAAGGCTTCTACTGTCCTTAGTAGGGTGTCTTGCTCATCGAGCCTTCCATTTCTATTATCATCTATAAAGATAAGAATCCCTTTGCTCCAGTTGGTACCGCAAGTCGCTTCGTCTGATTTTGCGCAGAGTGTAGTTGTTTTCCCTTTGGATATCGCGGTGACTCTCGCAAAGTGATTTGCACCTACCAAAGTGTTGATCGAAACACGAGACCGGTAAGAGTCAAAGATGTGTGTAAACGAAGGAACAGTAAGCCCAAGTGTAATGCCTCCGATTGCGAGGGCTAGTAATAAATCGATTAAAGTGAATCCATTTACTTCATTTCTGGAAGTGGTTGTTATTGTCACGTTGCAATCCTTTGCGCGTAATTGATCGGAGTGACAATGTTATTAGTTCTATGGCGTGGGGAATACTAGTCAAGTCTGAATTGCTTGTAGGACATTGTATATGCGATTTGTGAGAGATATCGCTCAACTGTCGCTTACTTCCTCATCCTCATCTAGGCCAAGTTTTTTAAGGCGATAGCGAAGTGACCTAAAAGAAACACCAAGTTTCTTGGCGGCTGCGGTTCGGTTCCAACGGGTTTCATCCAGCGCTCTCGTTATGACATCACGCTCAATATCTTCAAGGTACTCGTCAAGAGATCCCGTGATTGCTGTTGCACGACTACCCATTGTTATGCCCTTATCTTCGTCCTTGGCTTGCGGTAGCTGTAGATCGTCAGGTCCAATTTCTTCGTTGTCGCAGAGGGTGTAGGCGCGTTCCAGTATGTTTTCTAGCTCTCGTATATTTCCTGGGAACGGGTAGCTTTTTAGAGCTTTAATGCCTGGCTTACTTAGAGTCGCTGAAGGAAGATCGAGTTCTGCTGCAAACTTATTGAGGAAATGCTTTGCTAGCTCGTCGATGTCTTCTTTTCGGTCTCTTAGTGGTGGGATGTCTAATTGAATGACATTGATGCGATAGAAAAGGTCATTTCGGAACTTTCCATCTGCAATTTCTTTGTTCAGGTCTTTATGGGTGGCGCTGAGAATACGTACATCTATCTGATCTTCTTGCTGGGACCCCACCGGTCTAACGGCTTTCTCTTGAATGGCGCGTAAGAGTTTAACCTGCATGTCTAGCGGTAGGTCTGCTACTTCATCTAAAAATAGTGTGCCACCGTTGGCTGCTTGGAAAAGCCCTTGCTTGTCGCTATTGGCGCCAGTAAAGCTGCCTTTTTTGTGCCCGAAGAATTCGCTTTCCATTAGTTCACTTGGGATGGCACCGCAGTTAACGGGGACGAAAGGTTCGTTGGCACGTGGGCCTTGGTCGTGTATCGAGCGTGCAACTAGTTCTTTCCCTGTACCCGACTCACCACTGATGTAGACCGGTGCTTGACTGCGGGCGAGTTTGGCAATTTTCTTTTTTACCGAGACAAAACTGTCTGCGTTACCGAGTAATTGAGTGGAGGGTTTTGATGACTGCGTTGTACTGAGCTTTAAAGCGGTAGAGGTGATTTTTCTGAGATCATTGAGCTCTACAGGCTTAGAAATAAAGTCGAATGCACCGGCTTTCATTGCTTCAATGGCCGTATCCATATTGCCATGCGCGGTAATTACGGCGATTGGAATATGGGGGTATTCAACTTGTACTTTTTTAACAAAGTCGATGCCGTTGCCATCGGGTAAATGCATATCCGTCAAGCAAAGGTTATAGCTGTTGTTTGCGATCATTTCGCTGGCTTGGCTGAGATTGGCCGCGCTTTCGGTCTCAATACCCATTCGCCCAAGTGTAATTTCAAGAAGCTCTCTAATATCGGGTTCGTCGTCTATGACAAGGGCTATGGGATTGCTCATTGTGCTCTACATTGATTGGTGGATTTAAAAGACCCTATCGGGGTGGGCTAGCGTGATGACAAAACAACTTTTCCCATCCTGAGTGCGTCGATATTCTAGAGTGGCTTGGTTTGTTTCGCAAAGTTCTCGGCAGATATAGAGGCCAAGGCCAGAGCCTGAGGACTCGGTGGTAAAAAATGGTTCGAAAATTTGTTCGACATCAGACTCATCTATCCCTTTGCCTGAGTCAATAACTTCAATATAGGGAAGTTCCGAGTGTGAATCAATGCCTGCTCGGAGGGACACTTCAGGCTTCCCTGTGTGCATCTCGCTATAGCGTAAACCGTTATCGCATAAATTGCTAAGTACTTGATGAAGTTGACTGATATCGACGCGGGTTTCTATGTTTGCGCGCTCAAGGCTTAATGAAAGATGCCCGGCTTTTGACTGAAGGTATTCATCAACGAAAGCCTGAAGCCACTCGTTGATATTGACCCGCTCGGGAGAAGAATGCTTCCTTCTCGATAGTTGCATGATATTTTCAATGATGCCATTAACTCGCCTTGAGTGATTTTGAATAATATCACTCAGTCGTTGGTCTGGACTGGATAGCTCTTTAGATTCTGAAAGGAGTTGTGCTGCATGGCTTATTGCGCCGAGAGGGTTTCGTACTTCGTGAGCAATGCTCGCGGTTAGGCGGCCAAGGGATGCGAGTTTAAGTTGTTGTGCTTGTTGTGATAGCCGTCGATTATCTTCCGCGAAAATTAACGTATCGCTTTGATGGCTTGTATCGAGTTTAGCAAAGCTAATTCGTATGTCGGATCTCGTATCGGAACCGATAGCTAAGGTCGGACTGCGTGTATGCGGGTAAGCCCGCCACACATCCAAGTGATCTTTTAGTGTGCTGATACTTGCAATGCTAAAAGAGTCTGGTGTTAACTCCAGTAGTTCTTTAGCCGCATGGTTGCTAAGCATAATCTCATCTTCTTTGTTGACCACTAAAATTCCGGTCCTCATTCGTTCGATGATCAGCTGGGATAATTGTTCTAAGTATTCTGCTTGCCGCGCTTGGGTTTTTGCCTCTAGGGTAGATGTGCGAATTTTATTGCTGAGAATATTGAACGCATGTGCAGTAGCGAGAACTAGTGCTGTAAAGGTGCCAGAGAATATGAAGTTCTTAGTAAGCTGAGTAGCTGATTCAGCCTGAACAAAGCTTTCAGTCAATACGACTAAAGCCGCGAAGCCGGCTAATCCAAGGCTGATCTTGTTATCCAGGAAGATACTACCCGCAGCTATGCAAATAATGATTAAGTAAGCGAGTTCATTACCATCGCTGGCGTACATGAGTACAGCGAGCGCACAGATATCGATGACCAGAATAGCGATAATCTGAGGGGTCCGTGGTGTGAAGTGCTTGAGCCACAGGTAGATCAGTATAAATAGGTTTGTTGTGGTGTATAGAATCACGGTGGTTAAAAACAGTACCCCTGCCTGTACGCCAAGGTAGTTTTTGGTGACCTGGGAAATAAAGAGGAGCAACAATATGCTGCTAAGAAGCGTGCGATAGTAAGCGTATACCCTCAATAATTTGTAGCTTTCTTCGTCGAACGTTTCGGGCTCGTTTATGAATGTGGAGCTTATTGGGCTAACTGTCGTCATGGTCGTTTAGGAATGTCCCACGTATAATAGCGGCTATCTTATCAGTTTCAATTCAATGAGTAGTATAGCGTTATGGCCACTTTAACACTGGTGCTTGCACAGATTAATCCATTAGTAGGCGATATCCCTGGAAATAGCCAGCAAGTCATCGATATGACGCGACGAGCAGTGGATGAATATGAGGCTGATTTGGTCGTTTTTCCTGAACTGACCTTGATGGGGTACCCACCAGAAGATCTTCTATTGCGAGACAGTGTTGAAAAAAGGGTGTCTGCTGGTTTAGAGAAGATTGCTAACGAAAACTTACCGGCGAGTATTGTTGTTGGCTACCCAGCGGTGACTTCGCAGGGTGTTTATAACGCCGCAGGGGTGTTGCAAAAAGACGGCGAGCCTGCGCAAGCGCGCAAGCAGTGTCTACCCAATTATCAGGTATTCGATGACAAACGCTATTTTACTGCAGGGCTTGAAACAACCGTTGTAGATATCCAGGGTATTAGAGTTGCAGTGCTGGTCTGCGAAGATATTTGGCAGCCGGAGCCTAGCGCTAAAGCCAAGGCGTTGGGCGCTGAGCTGATTGTTGTGTTGAATGCGTCACCTTTTGAGATACATAAGTTTGATCAACGTCGAGAGGTATTGCTGGCGCGTTATCAAGAAACTGGACTACCCATTGTCTACGTCAACCAAGTGGGAGGGCAGGATGAGCTAGTATTTGATGGCGGCTCGCTCGTTATTGATCAGCAGGGTGAGTTTGTTTGTCAGGCTCCGAGTTTTGAAACAGGTTTGTACCCTATCAAGGTTCAGCGTGTCGAAAGCGGTGTCAGAGTGAGTGGGGGTGTATTGACGGAGCCGCTCCCAAACCTGGCGAAGGTTTATCAAGCACTCGTATTAGGCACGAGGGATTATATTGAAAAAAACGGATTTAAGGGCGTCGTGTTGGGCTTGTCCGGGGGAATAGACTCGGCACTAGTGCTTGCTATCGCTGTTGATGCGTTAGGAAAAGACCGTGTAGAGGCGGTTATGATGCCGTTTCGATACACGTCGCAGATGAGCCAAGACGATGCGGCAGAAGAGGCGCAGCGGTTGGGTGTGCGATACCAATCTATTGCGATTGAGCCCATCGTCAATGCCTTTCAAGCGGCCCTAGCCAATGAGTTTGATGGGCTGCCAGTTGATAAAACGGAAGAAAATATTCAGGCTCGCACACGCGGCAATCTGCTCATGGCGATCTCGAATAAAAAAGGCTATCTGGTTCTGACCACCGGTAACAAAAGCGAAATGGCGGTGGGTTACGCAACACTATACGGTGATATGGCTGGCGGTTTCGACCCTCTCAAAGATGTGGCGAAAACACTGGTCTTTGAGTTGGCGAAATACCGCAACACGCTCTCGGAGGTGATTCCGGTGCGTGTCATTGAGCGACCGCCGTCGGCAGAATTGGCGCCTGATCAAATCGATGAAGATAGTCTCCCGCCTTATTCAGTGCTTGATAAAATTCTTGCGCTCTATATTGAAGAGGATCAAAGCGCAGAAGATATTATTTCTTTGGGCTACGACCGCCACGATGTGCAGCACGTATTACGCTTAGTGGATATCAATGAGTACAAGCGCCGCCAAGCCGCTATTGGACCGAGAATTACTAAAAGGGGCTTTGGTCGAGATCGTCGTTATCCGATTACATCAGGTTGGAAGATCGGCGATTAATTCGCCGATCATTGTTGGTTTGTGCGAGGTTAGGTCTAATTACTTGGCCTGGTATTGCGGGTTAAATGCTTCGCGAGAATCAAAACCCGGTGGCTCTGCTTTATCGAATAGCCCAAACGTGGCAATGTCTATCCATGAGCGCTCGCCTGTCGATTGGAATTGAAAATCGAACGAGCCATCGGCATCAAATGCGGGGTGTTGAGGATAATTTTCTTTGAGAATGGCGAGTGTGCTATTAACCAGATCGTCCATGTTTAGCAGCTTGTAACCTTGCGCAACTACCGCTAACGCGTCTGGAACAGCAGGCGTTTGTTGGAAGTTTTCTAGCACGTACCGGCCTCGATTGATGGCGGCGATATAGGCGCCTCGTTTTAAGTAATAGTTAGCGACATGGATTTGGTGGCGAGCCATTAGGTTGCGTAAGTAAATCATGCGCTTTTCAGCATCCGCTGTATAAGGGCTATCAGGGTAAAGGCTTAAAAGCTGACTGAAATAAGCAAACGCTTGTGTTGCAGCGTCAACGTCTCGTTTTGATGCGTCCACCGAGGTGAAGCGATCAAGGCCTCCGCCTCGTATTTCAAAGGATGCGAGCCCTTGTAAATAATAGGCGTAGTCCGCATTGCGATGCCTGGGGTGCAGCCGGATAAAGCGGTCTGCGTTGGCGATGACAGCGTCAAAATCGTAATTTTTATAATAGGCAAATAACAGCTCGAGCTGTGCTTGCTCCGCGTAGGTACCGAAAGGGAAGTTCTCTTCCAATGCTTGGAGGTTTTGAATTGCGGCCTCCCACTGCTGGGTGCGTAGTTGTCGCTGAGATGTCTCGTAGAGTTCTCTCTCGGTCTTGCGTAAACGCTCGGCCCGGCGTTGGTCGCGCTCCTCTTTGCTGGCGCAGCCGCCCAGTACTAACAGGGCTGATAGGCTTAGGATGGTGAGATAAGAAAAGGCCTTTACTTGCATGTGCACGCTCAAAAACAACAGTCTAATTCGGTCCCGACATTCGCTGTAGGCGTTGTCGACGGTCGGGCATTATTCCACAGGCGACGCGTGATTGCACCGTATGTGATACCTTAGCGGTCCATGCCTGTCTGCCAGCAACTCGGTTAGCGGTGGGGGCTGAATACCGAGAAAAATAGAGTACTTTCAAGATCGAGCCTAGGCTATTCATGCAAACCACGGAAACCCATCATCAAATCGTTCCTGTTGATTGGTCTGGCGCACGCTTGGACCAAGCGGCTGCAAACTTGTTTCCTGATTATTCCAGATCTCGTCTGCAGGCTTGGATTGCTGAGGGTGCTCTGCGAGTAGATGATCGCACAGTGAAAGCAAAAACTAAGCTTGTGGGCGGTGAGCGGCTTAGTTTAACGGTGGTGTTACAGAGCGAAGGTGATTGGGTGGCCCAGAACCTGGCACTGGATGTCGTACACGAAGATGATCATGTCATCGTTATTAACAAACCGGCCAATTTGGTCGTCCATCCCGCAGCGGGAAACCCGGATGGCACCCTGCTAAATGGACTGTTGTACCATTTTCCTGATCTGCGTGAGCTTCCCCGCGCCGGTATTGTTCACCGCTTAGATAAGGATACAACGGGATTAATGGTCGTGGCTAAATCTCTTAAAGCGCATCATAGCCTGGTTGCTCAGTTGCAAGCGCGGTCAGTGGAGCGCCAATATGTGGCCATTGTGCAAGGGAGCCCCCCCGCTGAAGGGACGATCGACGAGCCGATAGGCAGGCATCCAAGGCAAAGGCAGAAAATGGCAGTGGTACACAGTAACAGCAAAGAGGCGATCACCCATTTTCGCGTCGCAGAACGCTTTCGACACTTTGCTAGCATGACTTTGAAGTTGTCGACAGGGCGAACACATCAGATCAGGGTACACATGGCACACTTAGGTTACCCGCTAGTAGGCGATCCTCTTTACGGGTCGAAAATGCGCAAAGTTCAAGGGATGGACCCCGATCTCGAATCGGTACTCACTACATTTGATCGACAAGCTTTACACGCTGAGCGACTGTCATTAATTCATCCGGAAACGGAGGAGCGTTGTACCTGGCAGCGTGAGTTGCCGCTTGATATGAGTAACCTCTTGGCAACCTTGCGACGCCACGACCCCCAAGGTTAATGCTTGATGATGTTGAGAAGTGGTGACAGGTGGAGAACGCTACAGGTGGAGAGTGTTATAGATGGAAGATGGAGTCGCGTAGATGGAAAGTAATGTAGACATCGGCTTTACACCGCAGTGGCCTACCCCGGCAAATGTTAGAGCTTTTGTCACTACTCGTACTGGGGGTTCAAGTCAAAATGCCTATGCCAGCAATAATCTCGCGCTTCACGTAGGTGATAACCCAACCAAGGTCGAAGAAAACCGTTTACAGCTACAGTCCACTTTGAAACTTCAGCAGCAGCCCTGTTGGTTAAATCAGGTTCACGGTACGCGTTTGGTGGATGCGACTTCTCAATGTTCCTCTAAAACACCGTGTTCGTCCGACCTAAGTATTCATGAAGCTGACGGAAGTTTTATTCGAGAGGTTGGTGTTGCGTGCGCAGTGCTGACAGCAGACTGCTTGCCTGTGCTGATGTGTGACAATCAAGGCGTCCAGGTTGCAGCAATCCATGCCGGTTGGCGTGGATTGGCAGCAGGTATTTTGCCGAAAGCGGTCAACGCTTTTTCAGCGCCAGTGAATCAACTAAACGCCTATTTAGGCCCTGCCATTAGCCAGGCGTATTTTGAGGTAGGTGCAGAAGTGTGTGAAGAAATAGACGGCAATCTAGGGCTCAAGCGAAACCAATACAGCGTACCATCAAATCATTCTGGGCGCTTGATGGTGGACCTTTATGAGGTGGCTAGATTGCATCTTGCCGCGTTAGGGGTGAATGAAGTTTATGGTGGAAATAACTGTACTTATCGAGATGAAAATCAGTTTTATTCGTATCGCCGGGACGGTATTACAGGGAGAATGGCGAGCCTGATCTGGAAAACTTCTTAATCGCAGACGTAGTCCCAAGAGCCATCGTGTTATCGTGACGCGAGGTTTAATTTCTCTTCTCTCTTTTGATCTGCATCAGTTGAAATATATCAGCCAACCCCAAGATAGTATTCAGTCCATTACTGTACTGAGTAATGTTTATTTATTGATGGGGTAACTCATGAGAATTGATCGTTTAACTAATCAATTGCAAATGGCACTGTCTGACGCACAATCGTTGGCGGTTGGACGTGACCATAGTCAAATCGAACCCGCACATGTGATGTTGGCCTTGTTAGACCAACAGGGAAGTAGTGTGCGTCCACTGTTAAGTCAGTCAGGGTTTGATGTATCAGGCCTTCGAAATGAACTGGCCAAACAGCTCGATAATTTAGCGCGTGTACAAAACCCTACTGGCGATGTTCATATGTCGGGTGAAATGGGTCGGTTGTTAAATCTTGCTGATAAACAATCGCAGCAAAGCGGCGACAAGTTTATTTCCAGTGAAAGCGTTTTGCTGGCGGCGATGAATGATGGCAGCAGTGATCTTGGAAAATTACTGGCGAAGTTTGGCGACAAAAATCGCCTCCAAGAAAGTATTGAGAAGGTGCGCGGCGGTGAAACCGTTGATAGCCCTGAGGCGGAATCAAATCGACAGTCACTTGATAAGTACACGATTGATTTAACCGCTCGTGCTGAGGCAGGCAAGTTAGACCCAGTGATTGGGCGTGACGATGAAATTCGTCGAACGGTTCAGGTGCTGCAGCGCAGAACTAAAAATAATCCGGTCCTAATTGGTGAGCCTGGCGTGGGTAAAACTGCCATTGTGGAAGGTTTGGCTCAGCGGATTGTGAATGGTGAAGTGCCAGAAGGACTTAAAAATAAACGCCTACTTTCATTGGACTTAGGTGCGTTACTTGCTGGTGCGAAATTTAGAGGCGAGTTCGAAGAGCGTTTAAAGGCGGTGCTTAACGAATTGGGTAAGCAAGAAGGCCGTATTATTTTGTTTATTGACGAGTTGCACACCATGGTTGGTGCGGGAAAGGCTGAAGGTGCAATGGATGCTGGAAATATGCTTAAACCAGCACTGGCTCGCGGCGAGTTGCATTGTGTTGGTGCAACAACGCTTGATGAATATCGTCAATACATTGAAAAGGATGCAGCATTGGAGCGTCGCTTCCAAAAAGTCCTAGTCGATGAGCCAAGTGAAGAAGACACCATTGCAATTCTGCGCGGATTGAAAGAGCGTTATGAAGTTCACCATGGCGTCGATATAACCGATTCTGCGATTATTGCGGCCGCTAAACTGTCTCAGCGTTACATTACCGATCGACAATTACCCGATAAGGCCATTGATCTTATTGATGAGGCTGCATCTCGTATTCGTATGGAGATCGATTCAAAGCCGGAGCAAATGGATCGTTTGGAGCGTCGTCTGATTCAGTTAAAAATTGAACGGGAAGCGGTTAAAAAAGATGAAACAGAAGGTGCTAAAAAACAGCTAGAAAAGTTGGCGGAAGAAATCGAAAAGGTGGAGCGTGAATTTGCGGATCTTGAAGAAATCTGGCGAGCTGAAAAAGCCGCACTACAAGGATCGCAAGGGATCAAGTCCAGTTTGGAGCAGGCTCGTTTGGATTTAGAAGCAGCACGCCGTGCAGGTGATTTGGGTCGCATGTCGGAGTTGCAATATGGCGTCATACCAGAGCTTGAAAAACAATTGGATATGGCAGGCCAAGCGGAGATGATGGAGATGAAACTGTTGCGGAATAACGTAACAGAAGAGGAGATAGCCGAAGTCGTTTCCAAGTGGACGGGCATTCCCGTTTCTAAAATGTTGGAAGGTGAGCGTGATAAATTATTGCGTATGGAAGATGCGTTACACAAGCGTGTGATTGGTCAATCTCAAGCGGTTAATGCGGTTGCGAATGCTGTGCGGCGTTCAAGAGCAGGATTGGCCGACCCTAATCGCCCCAATGGTTCATTTTTATTCCTTGGCCCAACCGGTGTAGGTAAAACTGAATTGTGTAAATCGCTGGCAGAATTTTTATTCGATAGCCAAGAGGCGATGGTTCGAATTGATATGTCCGAATTTATGGAGAAACACTCGGTTGCTCGCTTGATTGGTGCGCCTCCAGGTTATGTTGGATATGAAGAAGGAGGATACCTAACCGAAGCTGTTCGTCGTCGACCTTATTCTGTGTTGCTGCTCGATGAGGTTGAAAAAGCGCATCCTGATGTTTTCAATGTCTTGCTGCAGGTATTAGAAGACGGCCGTTTGACCGACGGGCAGGGGCGGACTGTTGATTTTCGAAATACCGTTGTCGTCATGACCTCTAACCTCGGCTCTGATGTGATCCAGGAAATGACGCGTCATGGTAGCTTTGAATCCGAAGAGGCGCGACAGATAGGTGTGAAAAACGCTGTACTGGATATTGTAGGTAAACATTTTCGGCCTGAATTTATTAATCGGATTGATGAGGTGGTTGTGTTCGATCCATTGGCGCAATCCCAGATTGAGGGTATTGCTTCAATTCAATTGGACTTGTTGCGCAAGCGGTTGGCAGAACGAGACCTTGGCTTTGAATTAGATCAGCCTGCAATGGCAAAATTGGTCGAGGCTGGTTATGACCCTGTGTACGGAGCGAGGCCGTTGAAGCGAGCCATCCAGCAATATGTGGAGAACCCGTTAGCTCAGCAAGTATTGGCTGGAGAGTTTGCGCCGGGTGACACTATTCACGGCCACTTGGATGAGGAGAGAGATCGGATCGTTTTTAGTTGATTGAAGTCATTCTCGAATAGAAAAAAGCCCAGCAATTGCTGGGCTTTTTTGTGGCAAATCTCGGTAAAGACTAGCAGGCTTCGTCAATGATCTTTTGGATATCACGAATCTTTGATTGCTTTTCTTTGTCGCTGAGGTATCGCAATTCGCCGTTGTCTTCTTTGACCCGAACCCGGCTATAAGACTGCAACGTCGCAAGGTTATCCTTGGCCCAGTTACATCGTTCGGGATCTTTCCGAGAGAACTCCTCTTCATTTGAGGTGGTTTCTGGCGAGCTATCCTTTTGGTTGTTTGTATTTGCTGGGGTGCTAGCTTGAGAGCTACTTTGGGAAGTCTGTCGACCACCGCGAATGGTGACCTCATCGGCTTGCTGCCCGTGTGGTTTTTGCGCGGAGTAGTGTGTCACACCCTCTTCGTCAATCCATTTGTAAAAGGTTTGGGCCGCGTGGGTAGATAGGCTCAAAAAACCAAGACAACAGAGCAGAGGAAGCGTGCGGCGTAACGTTTTATTCATAGTGCAATCATATCCTTGTGGCGTTGCGCTGAAGCCGGCTACCGCTTCATCGCCTAGATTTTGATCGAGAAACGGCAGTATGGCCCCGTTGTGATTCTCGACAATCTACGGTCTATCGTTCTAACTATAAACCGAAATGCGTGGTCAGGTGCTTAAAATGTTGATTAATCTGTAATTGTTGCAGTCTACACGCCCAATTCCTTGACATTGCACACAAAATTGCCAAAATGCCGGGTTCTCTCGACCGGTGGTAAATCTCTCCGGTTTAGCGATGGGCCCGATTTATTCTTGGATCAGGTGGCCCATGCAGCCGCCTAAGCCGTATGGCTTCCCCGCGACGGTGTATGCCGGTCTAGCGCGAAACTCGACTAAGCGGTTAACTAAATACGAATACTGGGCTGCATTGTGCAGCCCATTTATGTTGCAAAGAGGTAGTAACGTGGAAATGTTGTCTGGCGGAGACATGCTGATTCGCTCGCTTCAAGAAGAGGGCGTTGAGCTCATTTTTGGCTATCCCGGTGGTGCAGCCCTGCACATTTATGACGCGATCTTCCGCCAAGATGCAGTCCGTCATGTGCTTGTGCGTCACGAACAGGCTGCGACACACGCGGCTGATGGCTACACGCGCGCAACAGGTAAAGTCGGTACTGTACTAGTGACTTCTGGTCCAGGTGCGACTAACGCGATTACCGGCATTGCTACGGCCTACATGGATTCAATTCCTATGGTTGTCATCTCCGGTCAGGTGGCCTCAGACAAGATTGGCGAAGATGCCTTCCAAGAGACTGATATGGTCGGTGTTTCGCGTCCTATCGTAAAGCACAGCTTCTTGGTGAAGGACCCTCGCGATATCCCTGCGACAATCAAAAAAGCCTACTACATTGCTTCCACTGGCCGACCTGGGCCTGTAGTTGTCGATATCCCTAAAGATATCACCGATCCTGCCAATAAATTCGAGTTCGAATACCCGAGCAAGGTTAAGGTTCGTTCCTACACGCCGGCAGGTAAAGGCCATAGTGGTCAGATTAAGAAGGCGGCGCAGCTATTGCTAACGGCAAAGCGTCCGATGATCTATGCCGGCGGTGGCGTGATCCAGGGTGAGGGCAGCGAGATGCTGACTCAGCTTGCACAGACCCTAAATTTCCCTGTGACTAATACGTTGATGGGCTTGGGTTGCTACCCTGGGACTGATCGCCAGTTTCTCGGTATGCTCGGTATGCACGGCACCTTTGAAGCAAACACAGCGATGCATCACAGTGATGTGATTTTGGCCGTGGGTGCGCGCTTTGATGATCGTGTAACCAATACTCCGGGCAAGTTCTGTCCAAACGCAAAGATCATCCACATTGATATTGATCCAGCTTCCATTTCAAAGACTGTGACGGCTGATGTCCCGATTGTTGGCTCAGTTGAGCACGTACTAAAAGAATTGATTGAAGTCGTTGAGTCATCCGACGAAAAACCTGATGCGAAGGCCCTAGGGGATTGGTGGCAACAAATCGATGATTGGCGAGCGCGCCACGGTCTATATACGGCGAATCGTTTCGATGCCACCGGTAAAATAAAACCTCAAGAAGTGATTCAAGCTTTGCATGAAGTCACGAAGGGTGAGGCCTATGTGTCGTCTGATGTGGGCCAGCATCAAATGTTTGCGGCGCAATACTATTTGTTTGATAAACCACGTCGTTGGATCAATTCTGGTGGCCTTGGCACCATGGGCTTCGGCTTGCCAGCGGCAATGGGAGCGCAATTTGCCGATCGCGATGCAATTTCGGTTTGTGTGACCGGTGAAGGCAGCATCCAAATGTGTATCCAAGAGCTGTCGACCTGTACGCAATATAATTTGCCCGTAAAAATTATCTGCTTGAATAACCAGGCGTTGGGTATGGTGCGTCAATGGCAGGATATGCAGTATTCAAGTCGATATGCTGAAAGCCTCTACGAAGACTCTCTTCCAGACTTTGTTAAATTGGCAGAGTCTTATGGCCACGTCGGTATGCGCGTAACCAAGCGTGAAGAGCTTAAAGAAAAGTTAGAAGAATGTTTCGCCATGAAAGACAGAGTTGTATTTATGGATATCGCTGTAGACCAAAGCGAGCACGTTTATCCAATGTTGATCGCCCCGAACGGTTCTATGCGCGATATGTGGTTGAGTAAAACGGAGCGTACCTAATGAGAAGAATTATCTCCGTATTGCTCGAAAACGAACCGGGTGCTTTATCTCGCGTTGTAGGCTTATTTTCACAGCGTGGCTACAACATTGAAACTTTAACGGTGGCGCCAACCGAAGACCCAAGCTTGTCTCGGTTGACTTTAACCACCGTCGGTGATGACCATATCATCGAACAAATCACTAAACATCTTAATCGTTTAATTGATGTAGTGAAGTTAGTTGACCTTACCGAGGGCGCGCATGTAGAACGCGAATTGATGTTGGTGAAAGTCAAAGCCACCGGTGCACAACGTGCGGAGATTAAGCGCTGTGTTGATATTTTCCGCGGACAAATCGTCGACGTTTCCAGTACTGTGTATGTTATTCAGGTAACTGGCGCAAGTGACAAGTTGGACGCGTTTCTCCAAGCAGTGGGTGAAGCTGCCATTCTCGAAGTGGTGCGTACCGGTGTATCCGGAATTGCTCGCGGCGAAAAAGTACTAAGTCTTTAATTTAATTTTTTAACCTAGGACAAAACAATGCAAATCTATTACGACAAAGACTGCGACCTCTCTATCATTAAAGGTAAGAAAGTCGCGATCATTGGTTATGGTTCACAAGGCCATGCTCACGCGCAAAACTTAAAAGATTCTGGCGTTGCCAATGTCGTCGTTGGTTTGCGCAAAGGCTCAGCTAATTGGGCGAAAGTTGAAAAAGCTGGTCTGCAAGTTGATACCATCGAAGGTGCCGCAAAAGACGCTGATGTGGTGATGATTCTTGCTCCAGACGAGCATCAAGCAAACATCTACGCAGATCAAGTTGCACCTAACCTAAAATCAGGAGCGGCACTTGCGTTTGCGCACGGCTTCAACATTCACTTTGAATTGATTCAAGCGCCTAACGATTGCGACGTGATCATGATCGCACCAAAAGGCCCAGGCCACACAGTACGTTCTACTTACCTAGAAGGCGGTGGTGTACCAACGCTAATCGCCGTGTACCAAGATGCAAGCGGCAAAGCGAAAGAAATCGCGTTGTCTTATGCCTCTGCAAACGGTGGTGGTCGTTCAGGTATCATCGAAACTAACTTCCGTGAAGAAACTGAAACTGATTTGTTCGGTGAGCAAGCGGTATTGTGTGGTGGTGCTTCTGCATTGGTTCAAGCTGGCTTCGAAACCTTGGTTGAAGCAGGCTACGCGCCTGAGATGGCATACTTTGAGTGTCTGCATGAACTTAAGCTAATTGTTGACTTGATGTACCAAGGCGGCATCGCGGATATGCGTTATTCAATTTCTAATACTGCAGAATACGGCGACTATGTAACGGGCGCTCGCATCATTACTGATGAAACTAAGCAAGAAATGAAGCGTGTATTGTCTGATATCCAAGAAGGTAAATTCGCACGTGACTTTATGTTGGAAAACCAAGCGGGAGCGCCTTTCTTAAAAGCGAAGCGTCGCATCTCCGGCGAGCACCAAATCGAAGAAGTGGGTGCGAAACTTCGTAGCATGATGCCATGGATTAAAGCCAACAAAATCATTGATAAGACTGAAAACAACAACTAAATTATTAAGTTGTATGTTTAACGAAAAGGCGCGCAAGCGCCTTTTTTGTGCTCGGCACTTTTATGGTTGCTCACTTTTTTTGCTTGTGTGTCTCAGCGCTTTCGGGTCAAGGTGATGCCATCTGCGACAGTTAGCAAACTGATGTCGACACGCTGATCGCCGTGTAGCAATCTGTTCATTTCTCGAAGCGCGACGGTATCTTCATCCCGTTCGTTTTCATCCGTGACTTTCCCACCCCAAAGCATGTTGTCGAAGATGATTAAACCGTTGGGTTTTAATAATTCTAGAGACAACTCGTAGTAGTCGATATAGCTGGTCTTGTCCGCATCAATAAAGACTAAATCAAATGTTTCTTTCTGCTGGTGTTTAAGCAGCGTCGATAAAGTCTCTATTGCTGGGCCTAGCTTTAATTCGATCTTGTGTTCAACGTCCGCTTGCCGCCAGTATTTTTTAGCAATAGTGGTGTATTCTTCACTGATGTCACAACAAATTAATTTTCCATCATTAGGCAATGCTTCTGCGATACACAGGCTGCTATAACCGGTGAATGTGCCAATTTCGATGGCATGGTGCGCCCCAGTTAGACGAGTTAATAAACCCAGAAGCTGACCTTGCTCGGGGGGTATTTGCATGCTTGCGTTTGGCAGCTCTGCTGTTTGTTTACGAAGCAATTGAAGTAGGGGAGTTTCCCTGAGTGAATTGTCGCAAACGTAGGGGTAAACCTTGTTGAAGTCGAGTGGTACTGAATTACCCATGGTATACGCTCAGTGCTATCGGGTTTCTACGGCTATAGCGATCATCTGATATTCCACTAACGGTTCAGTCACCAAGCTAGGGTCGCCGCCAGCGTCTTGAGTGTAATGTTTCGATTCGGCAAGCGATAAGGTCTTTTTGTGAATAGTGCCTTCAACTAATACATTCCGGCCTTTAATCGTAGGCGGTACAAAAAAGCCGTAATCTTTAAATGTGACACGAACCGGAGAGTGCGTGTCTTCAAGCGACAGCCAGCAGCCCTTCTTTTGGCAAACGCTGTCCACCGTTGCTTCTACGAGTATAGTTTGTTGGCTGCCACTATCAGCCAACGCGATTGCTTTCGCGAGATCAATAGGTGTGTCTTTAGTGATCTTGCCGCCATAGGTCTGTGTGGGGGTATCGTTATTAAATCCTTTTTCACTGTCCGCAAAAACCATTGTCGAGAGTATTGCAATCGTTGCAATCGTCATGACTTGGCATACAAACGTTAAAAATTTCATCACGCACATCCCGAGATTGAGGTTAAATGTGACGGTTATGATTTAACGTTTAAGCGTCAGGCCAAGCATGGTTTTCGAATTGCACGCGTAGCACTTTTTTATCGAGTTTATTGGTGGCTGTGTGCGGTAATTCATCAACGAAAACGCAGTCGTTTGGAATCATCCACTTCGCCACTTTTCCGTCGTACCAATTTAATAGGTCTTCTTTCGACAGCGTTTCTCCGGGTTTTACAACGGCAATAAGTAAGGGGCGCTCTGTCCATTTAGGATGAGCAATACCAACTACCGCCGCTTCGGCAACTGCGGGGTGGTCCACTGCAAGGTTCTCAAGCTCAATGGAAGAAATCCACTCGCCACCGGACTTAATGACGTCTTTTGTGCGGTCGGTAATCATCATAAAGCCATTGGAGTCGATGCTGGCGACATCTCCTGTATCGAACCAGCCGTCGTCATCCACCGCTTTTTTGTCGGTGTTGTAGTAACTTTGCGTAATCCAAGGCCCGCGTACTTTTAAGGCGCCGGAGGCCTCGCCATCCCACGGTAACTCGTTATTGTTTTCGTCAACAATTTTCATGTCGACCCCGAAAATGGGTCGACCTTGTGTCGCTCGAATAGCATCAAGTTCTTCAGCGGGGAGGTCTTCCATACCGGGTTTTAGGGTATTGTAAGTGCCTAAAGGGCTTGTTTCTGTCATGCCCCAAGCGTGTCTGACCTCCACGTCATATTTATCACGCATAGCGTTCATTATCGACAATGGGCACGCGGCACCACCAACGGTAATGCGTTTTAGACTGTCGATGCTTCCTTTTGAGCTGTCAAGGTAATCGAGCAGCGCTAACCAAACTGTGGGTACAGCAGCCGAGATGGTGACTTTTTCGCCATTAATGAGTTTACAAATGGTTTCGCCATCCCCCATTTTTGGCCCAGGTAAAACCAATTTTGCGCCAACCATGGGAGCGTTATAAACAATTCCCCATCCGTTCACATGGAACATTGGCACGATGGGCATAACAACGTCGCGAACCGAAATACCAAACGTATCGGGCAGCACCGAAGCATAGGCATGCAACACAGAGGAGCGATGGCTGTAGACTACCGCTTTAGGGTCGCCGGTGGTGCCTGAGGTATAGCACATGGCTGCTGGACTTGTTTCTTCGAGTTCCGGCCAGACAATTTGATCATTTTCAGCAGCGAGTAGGGTTTCATAGCACATAACGTTGCGCAGTGACGTGTTCGGCATGTTCGCCTCATCAGTTAGAATGACGAAGGCTTTAACGTTGGGGAGTTTATCTTGAAGCTGTTCAAGAATCGGCACAAATGCCACATCCAAGAACATAAATTTGTCTTCACCGTGATTAATAATGAATTCCATTTGTTCAGGAAATAGACGTGGGTTAACAGTGTGACAGACGTATCCCGAAGCGGCAGTGGCATAGTAGAGTTCTAGGTGTCGGTAGTCGTTCCAAGCCATTGTGCCGATCGAATCCAGTGGTTTGGCACCAAGTGTTTTTAGCGCATTGCCTAGTTGTCGTACACGTTTGAAGGCATCTCGGTAGGTGTAGCGGTGTAGAGGGTTGTCAGCGGTGACAGATACTATTTCCGAATCGCCATACACTTTTTCTGCAAAATTCATAATAGAGGTGAGTACTAACGGCGTATTCATCATCGTGCTATGCATGGTCGTCTCCGGTATGAGGCCTCTAGGGCCTATCGATTTGTTATTGTTGGTTAAGATGGAAAGCGTAGTATATCGCAAGCTAGTTTAATAAAGCTATTAGAGTTGCCGCGCTATTTAATAATTTTAATCCACTGGCCGGGCCTCGGTTCACCGTTAGGGTAGTAGCCATTAAGAAGCCGCAATTCTTGTTCTGCGTAGCGTCTGAGCGGAGATAGTTGGGCGAGTGCAGCGAACGTTGTATTGTTATTGGCTTTTACATAGTGGATTTTATATGACTTTACATTAGAGTAATCTGCGACGCGAGTGGGTTGAAAGCTGCGAATACTGCTAAGAAATAACGCGTCATAATCAACCTCTTCGTCTTGGGGTGATTTAAGTATTTTACCTCTGAAAATATACACACGACGATTTTGGTAAAGTACTGCAATGCGTTGTGGTGATGTCTCTCCGCTCAACTGCGCTAATCCCGTATGTCCAATTAGGCCATTCTGAACAAACGGCTGAGAATTCATGAGAAGCTCAATCCCTAATTGTGTTCTGATGTACTCGTCAGGCGGAATATTGGCATTGAGGCGTGCGACGCCAAGTGATAGTTGCGCTGCACCGCCTTCCTCGCGACCGATGATGGCTGAACGTTCATTTTTGATGCCCCAGTCTTCGGGGAATAACATAGTGAAACCGAGCTTTGCGTGTGTGTAACGGTTTGGCTCAGGTTTTGGCATGTTGGCTATTGCCACTTCGTAATTTATCCCGAAAATAAGATCTTGGGTTTTTTCACGAAATATGCGCTCGCCGTTATTGATCTTCGTTATTTCTGATAGCTTTCCAGCGGAATCAACGATTTCTCGTAAGCGTTGATCGTTACGTGGGTGAGTTGAAAATACACCGTGATAAGTTTGTTGTTTTTTACCTTGGTCCTTTGCTTTCAGGCGAGAGAAGCGCTCTTGATCTTTTAATACGCCGATGACTTCGACCATGGCTTGAGGGTTGTAACCCGTGCGATAAAGGTACTCTGCTCCATATCGGTCTGCTTCAAGTTCCATATCACGACCGTAACCGCTAACTGCGGCGGATGAATACAGGCTCGTCAATTCGCCACCCACATTGGTACCGGTTGTTAAGATTGATAAAATTGAGGCGACACCCGTTCCCACTTTAGAACTTTTTCGCGCCGCATCTTGACGCACGGCATGCCGAGCAGTGACGTGAGAAATTTCGTGAGCGAGCACCGCAGCGAGCTGAGCTTCTGATTGCAGGTAACTGATTAAACCGCGATGCACATAGATATAACCGCCCGGTAGTGCGAAAGCGTTAATGTCTGGTGAATCTATGATGGTAAAGGTATAGGTGAGATCTGGGCGATCACTTTGCTTTACTAGCTTTTGACCAATATCGTTAACATAGTGTTGTAGGCCTTCATCTTCGTAAATAGGGCCGGACGCAATGATTTTTTCGTGGGCCTCTTTACCTAATTCTAATTCTGCCTCTTCCGACATCAATACAAAGTCAGCGTCACCCGTGGCGGGGTTAATGGCGCAGCCGCTCAATATGTAAAAGCTAATCACATAGCTGCTTAAGGAAATGATGAGTCGAGTTAGACGAAATGGCGCTCGCATAACGCTTCCTTTTTTATGAAAGTCTTTGAGTCAGTCAGAATTATTCTAAATGACCAGCTGGAATTGTAGTGCCAACTTATTATTCTGCGCTAGCGGATAAGAAAAAGGTATCCAGTTGGTCTGCCATTCCTTTGCAGGCATTATTCTGTACGCGCGCTATCAATGGAACCGGTACAATAACCGCAGGCATATAACTGGTTCCTGCCGCTTCAGTGCTGACTTTGGCTATTAAACTGCGGTCTCGGTAATCCCAGATGGTGGCTTCGTAATTGGATTCGCGGTCCCAGCTACCAAAGCCGAAGCATCCCGCACCACCCACGCCGATAGAGCACCCAATGGACCCGCTACTGTGAGTGGTTTCTGTATTCCCGTCGATCCAGATGATATGCCGAATTTTGTACTCATCCATTATTTTGGCGATGGGCGCTTGATCAATCAGTTTGTGTAAACCTGTAACATGAAGTGGGGCTGTTCTCGGTTCGAACCACGGATATAATCGGTCGACAAATTCGGACTCCGGAATAACGGTAATGTCTGCAGCGCCTTCGGCTAATGATTCGCCCACGCATGAAATGAGATCGATTTCAGTATCATAGTTTGAGGCATAGCGGCGCCCAAGAACCACCACTGCATCGGAGTCATTGCGTTCTAAGGCTGCCGTTGAGTAGTGATCAACGGTGACATTGGTACAGCCACAGAGGGAAAGTAATAGAGCGCAAAATCCCCAAGCAAGCACCTGCGAAGTTAGCCTGATGTAATCCGATTTATTCATAAGGGCCTCCCTATGACGATCTAATTTGTGGCGTTGGGATCCGATGGTTCGCTATCAAAAGTGCCTTTCTTTACTATAGCTGGTTCCCTTCCTGCTAACCAGGCGCGCAGTTCAGGGACTTGTTTAAAATTGAGCGCGAGGTTTGCGCCGGCATCTCTGAGTGCGACGACTATGGCCTGGTTTAGCGCCCCCTCACTGCTCTGCATAAAACCGTCAGGGGTTTTCCCGTAAGCGGTCAGTATCCAGTCTGCAAGCAAGTCGCCTGTTGCGGTATAAGCCTTGATATTGTATTGGATCCAAACTTCATAGACGTTGATTTTTGTCTCAGAGGGTAATGTGTATTGGAACTCATTGACCTGGGGAATCAAAACAATATCGATATCTTTAAGAAAGTCTCTCTCTCTCGTCGACTCCCATGGTGGCGAAGAATCGATACTGTGTAGTGAGCTAAACATACCTTGGAAAATAATCTCAAATAGTTGTTGTTGGATGTCTCCAAGAACAATTATCCACTTATCTCGATCATTGCTTTCTTCCGTATACTGAAACGACTCAAAATCATCTGAGAAGTGTACCCCCACGCTGATAGGTATGGGTTCAATAAGCGGATCTGGAAAATCACCCTCTACCAGCAATGTATTCGCACATCCACTAAGTAGGCAGTAAAGTAGTGCTGCAAATGCAATACGAGCTATATTGGGAACTTTTATCATCAACATAGTCAGTCCAAATTATTCTTGCCGATAATCTTGCAAGCCGACAAACGTACCACCATTGCGGTGAGTGACTTCTCGCATCAAAGCTGCAAATCGGTTAGCGGTAGCGTGGTATTGTGGGCCGGCCGCCTGAAAAATAACGGGGAAGCCGACCGCATGAATTCTTACTAGGGGTTCTTTACTAATTCCTTTGCGGTTTAAGCGATCAATTGTATTCGCAACTTCATTGATTGAATGGTTAGGCAAAAGGTCATCACCAAAAACGTAGATACTGATTTTTTTGTCGGCTTCGTAAAACGTGCCGATAGCTTTTTGAATACCTTCTACTGGACTTGAATTGCTAAATGCATTCCAGTTTTTTAACCGAGCTATGATAGCGTCTCTTCGGCTTTCTGAATCTGGAATCCACCGTCCACGAAATGCTGGAAACATATAGTCCCCCATGTCA
The DNA here is from genome assembly GCA_033852115.1 of Cellvibrionaceae bacterium. Taxonomy (GTDB): domain Bacteria; phylum Pseudomonadota; class Gammaproteobacteria; order Pseudomonadales; family Cellvibrionaceae; genus JAWSVE01. The sequence continues at coordinate 974,284 of JAWSVE010000002.1, forward strand.
TTCAACACTTGCACGCCCTTTATATTGGGATAGATGGCCAAAATATTTTCCATTTCTTGCATTACCCGAGGCCAGGCATAGCTAAACATACTGCCAGAAGTGTCAATAACGAAAATGACATACTCAGAATCGACGGGAATTCCGCCGATGAGGTTGTTGTCGTGAATGGTGAAATCTGCGATTTCTTGGGAAAGAGACTGCAATGCGATTTCGAGTTGCTGTAACAATTTGTCTTCAGAGGATGTGTTTTTTGAAGCTAGGGCGTAGCGGGATTCTAAATTCGCAAGTTCAGTGCGCAGTATTGCGATACGTTCTAGCTCGAGCGACAACTGTTCGTGTTTGGCGTTCAGCTCTCGATTAAACGTTTTGGTCTTGCCACGAATTTCAAAGAGCTTAGTTTGCAAGTCTGCCACCTGGCCATTGAGGTTAATATCCGACTGTTCCAGCGGAATAGGTTGCACAGTCTTGGCAATAATGAGCAAGAGTACGATCGCGCCAAAGCCACAACAAATAACATCGAGGAAAGAGATGTTTAAGTCGCTACTATCTTGGCGGTTACGCTTCATGGCCAATCCTTAGATGGGCTGAGGAATGAGCCACCTGTTATTTGACCCAGTTTCCAGTATTCCGCCGCAGCCATCCAGTCGCCTTCCATCGGAAGTAATATGATATTGACCGGTACGCCCATTGGAAGTGTTTCTGCTGCATCGCGAAATAGTTTGAGGCGCTCTTTTCCACTAACCGTATTTTTATTGGGTGTCTGCTCTCCCTGTGTTGGTAACCCATCAGTGATTAAATAGATGTTATCTGGTCTTTCCTCGAATTGATAAATTGACGTAAATACATTGGCGAGGCTGGTGCCTTTTTCAGGAGAGATAAGCGAGAGATTCTGAACCGCATTTTCAAGCTGATTTCTATCACTTATCGATAGCCAAATCCCTTCGCTATCCGGTATAACCGACGTCGGTTTAGTGTTAAAGGTATAAATTTGATAGCGGCTTTGGGTAGGAAGTTGAGCAACTAGCCACTGCACTGTATTTACCGCACGTAGCCATTTGGGTGCCGACTGCCTAGCTGTAGCACTCATATTGCGACGCCGAATGACATTGACGATAGTTTCATCGAGCATGCTGGCGGATGCGTCCACCAGAATTAAAATTCGTGCACCACCCAATTTTAAGCCTGTTAAGTACTGGCGCTGGCCTTGCCCCATAAACCTTCGAGCATCGCTACCTCTTTCACGCTCTTGCTGTGCCAATCGTTCCCGTTCAACCCGTGCATCGTTGAGTTGCTTTTCGAGTTCTTTTATCTGCTGATCAGTGTTGTCCTGTGACAAGGTCGTGACACGGTTGCGCAAAGCCAGGACGTTATCATTGATGCGCCGGGCTAAACCTTGTGCCTCCGCTAGTCGTTGGTCTAAGTCTGATAAAGTATTCTGAATGTCGACAAGTTGTTTGTCTCCGTCGAGAACCTCTTCGTTTAATAAATTCGCCTCGGCCATTAACTCTAGGGAGGGCCTATCAACTTGGTTGTCGGCGCCATGTTTGATCATTAAAAAAATGAGTGCGACAGCACCAAAACCACAGGACATGATATCCAAAAAAGACAGGTTAAAAGTGCTGAAACGCCGATTCTTGCGACTCATGTGTTAGCGCCTTACCCGTGTTCGGCGACATTGATGAAGCGGATGGATTCGTTCATGTCTGCTATTTGTAGTTCATCTCCTAGATAAATATCCGTTGTTTCATCAATAGCTTTTCCTCGCAATGTTATAGCTGTGTCAAGCGGGGATAGTTGAATACCTGTTGGTGACGGAGTAACAGAAAATGTACTCGAGCCTGTTTGAGTCGGTGATATAGTTTTGTTTGGTATATCAACAAATAGGGTTGAAGTGTTTATCGGCAGCGCATAGCAATCGATTAAGCAGTGTGTAATTGTGTGGTTATTAGGGGAAGAATTTTGTTTGTCTGCTTGCGGGGACATTCGTTTATCAATATCGAGCGATAAAACGAAATGAATGTTGCTGGGTTCACACTGGACTTGGTTGACGTTGGCCAGAATACCCCGGCATAGAGACTCCTGATTTAAGTTGGTTAGAAATATGTCATCACGTTGTGCTAAGCCGAGAAAGCCTGGCAGTATAGCGAGCCTATCACCGACAATTAGTTGCTCAATGCGGTGCCTTTGTGAAAAGGCTTTATCTAGTATTCTGGTGTAAATGTCTGATACTGGCTGAATAAATTGTGCACGACTTATTTTGGCGGACTTGTTTTCAATAGTGAGTATGCACTCTGACTGGTTTTGGAAATTGTTAACCCACAAAGGTAGCTGGTCATATAGAGACTGCTCGCTAGAGGCACTGTGCAGCGGGTCGAAGCGAGCTTGCTCCATAAAATAGTCACTGATGCCGCGAGCCCACGCATCTCGAATGGCTAGTATGCCTGCACCGGGGACGGTATCGACCTGCGAACGAATGAGCTTTCCTTCTTTGGTATTTTCAAGCGTTGAGATGATGGCTTGGTGGAGCTGTAGGTCGACATGTACTGCTAGAGAGCCTTGTATGGCGTGAACAGAGGAGGCGAGAGCACTGTCAATTAACCCCACAATATTAAATGCGCATTGATCCACGATCCCCAACAGCATGGACATTTGCTCTCGTGTGAAACTGCCGGGTAACGCGAAAATAACATCGCTCATTTCCGGCAAGACTTGATGTAATTGTTGTAATTGGCTGTAAGCTAGGTCAGCATGATGGCGAAATTGCGGGTGATTAATGGTGAGCGCTTCGGCACTTAGGCGGTGCCAAAAGTGACTAAATGTGTTAACGGGATGCAGTCGATACTGGCTTAAAGCGTCTTCGCCTAGTAGCAACTGCTGGCCTTGGACTACGGCAAGCCCAGGACTTTCCACGATAGTTTTTTCGTCATGGAAGAGTCGAAGCCCGGCATCATTTAATTCGATTACATTGACAGTCATAGGAATTTTCGATTAAAAAGGAATGAATGTTAAGCCGTGGCAGTGCTCGTCGTACGTACTCGTAAATGCCTGAGTAAACTATTGTCACATTTGCTTTGCACATCTAAAACTAAACGTTCTTGCAGTAGTTGAAGTTGGTGCGAGAAGAACATAATAATAATGCTCAGTACTAAAGCGACAAACGTCGAGTTAAAAGCAACGCCTAAGCTTTCTGTAACACCTGCGATATCACCTTCGACAGCTTTGTGGGCCATACCTAGGGCCTCGCCAATACCTCTTACGGTGCCGATGAAACCGATCGATGGAATCGCCCAAGCTATGTAGCGGACCATAGCTAATTCACTGTCCAAACGTTCCGATTCTGTATCACAGGTTTCTTTGATGGCGTGGGATACATCGCCAATATTGCGTGTTGAGCCAAATCGCTGTAACGCAACCAATAGCGTGCGAGGTAATAAAAAATGTTGCTGCTTTTCATCCAGTGCTTGAATTGGACGAGACAGTTCTCGTGCATCTTCTGGTAATATGCTTGTGCCCTCGCTGACATTAATCAGTGTCTGCGACAGTAGCTTGCGCTCGTTGAGCGCTCGGTTTGCTTTGAACCCCATGATGGCCATGGCCCAAATCATCAACACAAAGCATGCTTCCTGTTCGTAATCTTTCATCACAACATATAACGAACGTTGCACAACGTATTGCTCTCCAGCAGCCTGGCGAGCTAGTTGCTCCTCTAATACAGCATTTGCTTTTGGCCGAATCAGACCCACATAGATGGTATGCACCACAATGAAAGCCAAAATCAAGGCAAATAGTTGGTAGAAAAATTCCGTATGGTGTGAACGTTTCATAAGGCTCTCGATTTACTGCATTATTGAATATTGGAGTGTGCGTAGCTCGCACACTTTATTGTCAATCGTTAAATGTCCACTGGAAACGACACCGACAAATCTTCTGAAATTTCTTCAGATGGAATAAATATGTCATCTTCTAGTTTATCGATGGACTCTTTGTTTCGAACGTCTTTACTTTTATTCGAGTTTTCTGTGTTTTCGTCGGTAGTCTCGCGTTCCGTAACTTGCTCTTGTGTGGACGTATCCTCTGCGTAGATCCTATCGGCGGATACAACCAGCTGCGAGAGTAAAAAGACTACCAATGCAGCCCTCACGCGGGAACCTAATTTTTGGTGACTAATCGACATAGCGAGCAATTCGGAACCCCACATCATTGCGAGCATCAACACCGTAGTCTCGATAACTAAGGCGTAACATAGTAATGGTGCCGTGGGACCAACTGGGCCCGCGTATAACATGATAGCCACCACTTTCTGGCCCTAGCGGGTCTGTTTCATCTTTCAACGATAGACCGGCACTTACCTCATAAAAATCGTGCATCCATTCGGCAACATTACCATCTAAGTCATATAAGCCTTTGCTATTTGCTTGGAATGATCCCACTGGGGCGGAGGCGACAAAGCCGTCATCATATTCGGCAAGAACATAGCCAGCTACCGGTGCGGCAGAGCGATCGGCAATATTCGTGACCTTTTTGTTTGGTGCTAACCGCGCACCCCAGGCATATTTCAACATGGCGCCATTGTTAAAACGAGCCGCCCATGCCCACTCGGCTTCGGTTGGCAATCTGTAGCCGTTCGACTGTGCGTTGTACCCTACCACCTCGCCGTTTTCGACACGGTAAAAAACCGGCAAATCAGCTTTCTCAGAGAGCCAGTTGCAAAATAGTGCGGCTTGTTGCCAAGTAATATTGACCACAGGATATGCTTCACCGTTTAAGCTGTTACCTTTGACATGATTAGAGCTGTGTTCAATTTGAAATTGACGGAAGTCTTTGTTACTGACTTCGTGAGTGGCTAAATAGAAAGGCCGATTGAGTGTGACGCTACGAAATCCCTCATTAGCTCGCCGTCCTTGTTCGCGGCGTGAGCTTCCCAGGGTAAAGGTTACTTCGGGGTTAAAGAGTTTTAATGTTTGGCCTATCTTGGTTTTGATAGTGGCTGGAATATTTTCCCAGCGGGCCTCTTCTACGGTTTTTAATTTTACATTCAATGTTTGTGCAAAGTTAACACGTGGTATAACACTCGTGGTGTGTGCAGCGTACCCGTCTTTTTCAATTTTAATTTGTGTTTGAACAGCGGGAAGCGTGAGTGTTTGGTTGGCTCTACCCATGAGCCTGCCATCGACGTACAACAGTGCATCTTTTGGGTTAGCTTGGATATTCAGCTTTCCTAGGTTAGCGGTTAGCGCAATGTTGATGTTCGCTTTTTTACTGGATTCAATAGCAACGCGCTGGTGAGATGGCTGGTAGCCTTCTTTGAATAATGTAATCGTATAAGTTTGCCCAGGCTTTAGTGAAACGTCTTGTGGTGTTAAGCCGAAATATTGTCCTGCAACGGTAATGCTAGCGCCGCTTGGTTGGGAATTGACTGAAACTAAACCGTCTGCCTTTTCAAGCGATATTGGCTCAAGGTTGGTTTGGTCGCCTGCGTTCAACTCCAGTAGTTCTGACCATGGTTTGTAACCCTCTAACTTAAGTTGTACTTCCCTTTCTCCTGCGAGAATTTCCACAGTTGATGGTGTGACACCTTGTACTTCGCCATCAACAATAATTTGCGCACCATTGGGCTCGCTAGTGAGTTGTACATTGGCCCAGGCGGGTTGGAGGCGGACACTGTGCTTCTGAAGTTGGCCGAGCCCAGTGACGTTGACTTCGGATGTTAAAGGTAGATAGCGTTCGGAATCAATGTGCAGCGTGCGAAGACCTGCCGCTACATCCTCAATGGGTTCTCCCAACGTTCCCCGATACTTGCCGTCAATCATGACCTTAATCGTATCTGGGTTGTGTACCTTTTCATTTGTGGCGATTAACTGCAGTGAGCCGGGGAGTTTCTCTAAAACGATATTGAGAACCTGTTCACCCTCCTTGGTTATAACAATATTTTGTTGCTTGGGTTGATACCCCGTTGCGTGCACAGAAACAGTAGTTTCGCCTGGGAGCAACAAATAATTATCACCGATTTTGAAACTCAACAGCCGGCTGAGTCGCACCTCGATATCACTGTCGGTCGTATTGGGTATAGTGTGGATTGACAGTGTTTGCGCGCTAAAGAGAAACGTAGTAATTGCCGCGAGTGAGAAGAGTGCAAGTGCGATAAGCCAGTGATGTAGTTGCCAGCGTTTTGATTTAAATACTTGCGGTTGGTTTAACGGCGTAAACGACGCGGGTTGAATTAACTCGCGGTCAACTGGAGTCTCCTGCCCCTGTGTGGCCGGGGCGTACTCTTGCTTGGGTAGCGTAGAAGATGATGTGGTTTCTTGGTTCATCCGTTATTTATCTTTTCGCTGCACTGAATAACTATCGTTTGATTTTGGTTCTCGCCTGATACTGTAAATTCAGTTCGCGCATCACGATAGCCTCGGCGCGTTCCAACGGCAGTATAAGTGCCAGGTTTCAATGTGACGGTCGTTTCAGAAAACATGCCGAGGTCGCCAACTCGGTACAAGGTAACTTGTGTTTCATTATCCGATTGTAGCGTTATGATCGTAGGTTGATTGGCAGCGTGTAGAGCCATATTCAAGCGATTCAGTTGGGTTTCCAATTTGCTGTTAGGTGTCGCAATGCTTAGCGTGTCTTTATAGAACGCGGTGTATTGAGCATGGACTGCTGGACTATTGAGGCGTGCGGAATTGTTGAGAATATCCGTTAACTTTTTGTCGACATCGTGTCGGACTTGAGATCGAATTTTTCCTACCTGTGCTTCAACAATATTTCGGTCAAGCTCAAGAATAGCCTTGTAGCTGGATAGCGCTTCCTGCCATTTTTCTTCGCTCTCTTGCTGGAGGGCTTGTTTTAACGTTGATTGGATTGTTTTATTGGTTTGTTGCTGCTGAGCTTGTCGCAAAGCTGTGTTGGCATCAGCAGCATTGGGTTTTATGGTGAGTGCCTCCTGGAAAGATGAGATTGCTGTTTGTACATTGTCTGCTGCCAGCGCTGCAAATCCCGCCGCCATTTTGGCCGCAAATTGGTTGTCGCGAATGCGGTCATTGACAGCGGCCAAGCGCACTTGTGTTGCTTGATGTCCTGGTAGTAGCGTCAGTGCTTTTTGGTAAAGGTTTTGCGCGTCGTTGAATTTTTCTTGCCGTTCTGCCCGTGAACCTGCTTTCAACAATGTAACGACTTCATCAAGTACCTTGGCTTGATTTAGTCCTTCTTGTGCTAACTCGCTACTAGGGGTGATGGCTAGTGCGCGTTCAAAGGCCGCGAGAGCGATGGAAGACGTACCTGACTGGATTGCTTCTGCGCCGTCGCTAAGAGCGTTGGAGAACACCGTTTCGCTGAGAATTAGTATGTCATCGAAAGTAGACAATGCGCTGCGATAGGCTTCTTGTGCTCTTGTGAAATTACGCGCTCGATAATGTTCGTCGCCTTGATGAGCAAAATCGACCGCTGTTTGGTACTCATTATTTGCCCAGTCGGCAACGTTCATGCTGTCTAGTTGCGCTTGTTTATCGAGGAGTATCGCTAGTAGATCTTGGGTTTCTCGGCGAGCTTTTGCCAGTTGCGCATCCTGCCAGGGTGATTCAAGCTCATTTTTTGGTGCGGCAGGTGCTTCTGTTTTTTCCTCGCTTTCACTTACAGACGCTGTAGGTGATGATGAAGTGACTAGGTTGGGTAGTACGAAAACCACCAATATAACCAAAGGAATACAGATGGCGGCACCAATAATCGGCCATTGGTATTGGTGCCAGGTGTTTGATGAGCGTTCTGTGCTACAGGGGGCTTGCGGCGCAGCATTCAGCGTTACTGAGGTGGCCTCCAACGGTTGCGCATCTGAGCTGGGTGTGACTCGATTGTTTGATGAGGATTGATGTGTATCCGTAGCCATAAAACGTATATGTAAATATTAATGAATTATTGATGCCGTCTAATTAACGGCGGCGCCGGTATCGAGTTGGTAAATATTTTTGAGCAGTTGTCGCCACTGGTCATATTGGTTCTCGACAGTTCCCGATAGGGTGATAGTTTGGTCTTCGAGCTCAATAACTTTAGGCTCTATTTCTGCTTCGAGTGAATCGCCAAGTTCTTGTAGCGCTTCGATGTGAATTTTAGATTGGCTATTAATATCGAAACCACTTTTTACTAAATATCCGCCACCTAAAATGCCGGTATACCCAGCAGCGGACAGAGAGCCGTTGTTGCTGCCAACAGCGGCGATACCACCCAGCACGGAAAGAACGCCAGCAATTGTGCGACGGCGCGACTCTTGTTGCAGCTTTCGCATCGAAGTAACTTCGTGATAGGTCTGCTTTCGCCATTCTTGATAGGGTTGTTGCATGTTTCTGACAAAGCCGCCGTAGTAATCTTGCAGCGTATCGATAAATAGATAATCGCGTTCACGAATTTGATGAATACGCATTAACATAGGATCGTTTTCTGCTGGCAAACGAACTAACTCATAGTGACCAGCTTTGTTTTGCTCCAAATGACCTGAAAATGCGTCGGGAGAGAAGGCCTGCGCAAAACGAAGTTCTGATACGCGACGTATTGTGAGCTTATCTTCATCGCTAAGGGTCATTTGGTATTCGCGCATATCGTTGGCGATACGGTTGTAGATATTTTGGAATGGGTCACCCCGGTCTCTCGCTCGGCTTTCATAGGCGTATTTACTGGCTAAACCTTCATAAATTTTGGAGAACCAAATTCTTCCGGTAGCGTCACTGACTCGAATGAGTAGCGCTAATATTTCGCCGTCAGACTGCAAAATATCACCCTCGACATACACATCGACGTTGCCTTCCTGAGGTGGAACGACACGCACAGGTCCCCATGCGGCGCTGATTTGCAATGACTCCATGACTTGAACCGGCATATAACGCGACTCGGCTTTTCGTACTTCGGCAAAAAGAAGGTAGTCTTCATCCTCTGGCGCGTCGTCGATACCGGTGCCGAAGATCTCAACACCAACGTCAAGCAGTAAATCCTCACGGACTTCACCGGCCTCTGTAATGACCGGTTCGGGATTAGCTGTCTTGACTACCTTGCTGGAGCATCCGCAAAGCAGCAGTACGGCGCTACAAAAACACAATGTGATGATTGTGGGCGGTCGCGTCTTTGTGAATGGGAATCTCATGTTATTTTGTGATTCCTTTGTATTTGCGATATTCGTCCCAGAGCTTCTCTCTCAGTGCCGGGTCGCGCTCATGTAATGCAGCTTCTCGAATTTGTCGAGCCACGACGTCGTCATCTTCAGCATCTGGAATATCATTCGGAGGTGGATAAATATCGGCATTTTGTCCTGGGCCTCCACCGCCATTACCTCGCCCGTCGGGACCGGATCCGCTGGACCCTGTTGCTTCGTCCATGCCAGGCAAGCCGGCTCCCGCGGGGCCAACCTGCTCAATGCCAGGTGCGGATAAATCAGCTTCTTCGTAGTAGGCAACGGAGCGGTCAATGGCGGCTACCTCTTCTTCGCTACCGTCGTCGTTGGCGCGTGCCAGTACTTGGTTGCGTTCGCGTAAAATCATGCCATCGTAATCACGCATCGAGCCCTCAAGTTGTTCTTCCAAAGCGGCAACTCGCTCTTCGTGGCTCAAGGTTTGCTCGTCACGGCTATTTGGCGTTTGCTGACTAGAGCTACTCGACGAATCGGATGAGCTCGATGAGCTAGAGTTGCTTGCGGAAGCTTCTTCTTCTGAGAAGTCAATGTCGTCACTTGGGGTCGTTTCTGCGGGTTGAGCAGTATCAGGTTGTGGTAGTGAGTCGTCGAGTGTATCTCCAGTCGCGTCTGATGCTTCCGGAGTCGGAGTGCCGTCACTTGGGGCAGGGCTACCACTATGTTCAGAGTAGAGGGTGGGCAGGCTAGGGCTACCTGTCGTTGGTTGAGTAGAACTTGCGGGCTGAGCGCTCCCGCTCGGTTGAGACCGGTTTGATGATTGGCTGGGTGATGGGTTGCCTGGCTGTGATCGGCTTTGCCCAGTGGGTTGCTGTCGGCTAGAGCTTACAGTTGCGGTCGACGGTTTACTGGACGAAGCACTAGTTGGTGAAGGCTGAACGGTGGGTTTGTTCAGTACCGAATTAGTGGACGAGCTTGCTGTTGAGGGTTGGCTTGATGTTGGGCTCTGTTTGCCGGTCTGACCACTAGTACCAGGCTGTTGTTGGCTGCTCGATGATGGCGTGCTCGGAATGTTTTGGCTTTGTTGTTGTGACTGATTGGACAGGCAGCCTGCAAGCGCCACGCTGGCAATGGTTGTGACCAGAAGCTTTTTATAATGCTGATGTAAACTCATAGCTAACCCGTTACCTGTATTTGCTGCGATCAAACTATGCCGTTGACTTCCATCGTCTTACTGGCCTGGCCCTATTGATTATAGTAGCTAGCCCGTTGACGTACAGCAGCGGAAACCGATTATTTTTGCCTGCCAAGAGCATCGCTACGTGGAGGCGAGTTATTCAATATTACTACCTAATTATTGCGGGGTTGTGATACTGCGCAATGCCAGCGGCGAACTTGATTGACGTAAATCCTACCTGGCGGGAAAAACGAATTTTTGTACTACTTTTTTACTGACTACCGGCTCTCCATTCACTATACGTGGACGGAATCGTGTTGCTTCCAAAGCGCGTCTAACACGAACCCTGTTGGAGCTATTGTCAGCAGGGAAAGACTCTAGGAATTCGATATTTCGCGCATCGCCGTAGGTGCTGACATCGTATTGGACCAAAACGAAATGTAGCAGTTCCGATTCTGGGTCGTTGGCAGTGGGGGTCGCGTCACTGGCTACTTCTGTGTCTAGCTGGCTTTCAAGTAGAGAAATGGCCGGGAGTGCAGTGGGGTTGTGGAAGAAGCGGTTAGTGAGCTCTTGGTTGTCGACTTCATCTGCCATTAGGGCGTAAGCGTCATGGTATAAGGCTTTAGCCGAGTGGAATTTGTCCCACATTAACTGCCAATCGGCCAGCTCCATTTTGGCTTTTGCCGCCGCTCCCACTGGCGCGTTGGGGTTGGTGCTGTAAATTTCCATCATTTTTACAATGGCGTCTTTGCCACCGATATAGGGGTATGGAGAGGTGATGTAGCGGCGCAACTGGGGCGGCACTCGCGTATCGTTCAAGCTGATAGTTGCTGTATTGGTTCGGCTGCGAAGGTAACTCTCATAAGACGCATCGATCCCAGAGATGCCAAACTGGGATGAATAACGTGTAGCGTTAACCTCGGCGACGATTTGCGCGTTGTAGGCGGCAAAGTACCAGTGGGTGAGGGCAAGGCCGCGCAGAGGCTCTATCATGCGCAAATCGTGCTCGCCGTATTCTTTGCGAATAATGCGAGTGGCATTGGTAAATATGTTGTGCGCATCGATTAGGCTGGCGGGGTCGCGCTCTTCGGCGTTCATAGCGTAATCATTGATGTACCATTTTCCCATTTTTGAGAGTAGGGGCAACATGCGAGGATCGTCCTCACCATAACTGCGTTGATGCAGCCAATACAAATATTGTTGCCGATCATAGACGTCATCCCATTGACCGCGTGCCGAGAGGCTTTCAATGAGGTTTTCGACAATGGGCGCCTGCACCAAGCTGTATAGGCCATTATTGACTCGAGCTACGTGAGCGGCGCGCTCAAAGATTGCGATAGCTTCGTGGTGCTGGCCGCGTTCCTGATAAATCTCGCCAAGCCCGGATAGCTGTTCAGCAAGATCTGCACTCCAGGGTCCAGCTTCCGCCTCCAGGCGTTCGATTTCAATATGGTAGTTCTCCAGATGCTGCGAATAGCTGAGGCGCGACGAAGTGGGTTCTTGAGCTCCTGGCGGTTTACTCAATGCTTGAGGCTCTTTCTGAGCGGAGGTGGTATCGGGTAGACCCAAGTCCGAAGTACTGGTTAAGGAAAGCGCGAGCGGAGACAGGCTGCACACCAGCACGAGGCCGATCAATGTGGGAGCTACTTTGGTTCGTTTCATATGCATAGTCTCGACGCTTCGAACTCTTTGACGAGCGGCCTCAGAAATCAAATTAACTTTGCATAACGGCTGGTTATGCAGCCGTACCTCATGCTACCTAATCGCCGCTTGATAGGGTTGGCGCATAGAAAGGCCCGAGACATTTCGTAGCAACCATCAACACTGCGTGAACAGCGGGCGATGTTGGGCGACGTGTCGCGTCAGCGCGCCTGTTAAATTAAGTATAGCCAAGTCGAATTGGAAAATTCTCTGTGGCAAAGCTCTGAAAGTGGCTCCACTATGCCATTCGCGAACAAGTTCGATTGGTTGGTTTTTCCATTCGATTTTGATCACCCGGTATAAACACTTGGCTCGACGGTGCGTGAGCATTTGTGGGGGCAGAAAAATGCTCCGTCGAGATTGATTAATTATGTACTAATACACTATCAATAATCTGCTTTTATCCCTAAAAATTCTAGGAAAATTCATAAAAATTTAACAAAGTGATGGTCTGGTCAGTTGAGAAGGTTTCGTTCGTTCTCGCGATCTGCCTTGGCGATGTGTAAAAGTAGCCATTGCATAGGGTGAAGGGGGGTAGAAGTGTGACCGAATCGAGATATTTGGCTGCGACAAGAAAATCCCGTGACTAACAATGCGTTGGGATGATCCTCGACAATCTGTTGCCAGCTGAGTTGATAGGCGCGCTTAGATAGCGACTGATTTTTCCGCTCAAGACCAAAGACTCCAGCCATACCACAACAGCCCGTAGATTTTACAATCAGAGAAAAGCCTAGGCGGTTAAAAATACTTTCCCATTGCGTTGCAGTTTGAGCACCTTGCGATGCTTCAGTGCAGTGTAGAAGTAAAATCGCTTGCTCGGATTTGCCGCTATGATGTTGTCGTTTCCACTGTAGGTGTTTTAAATTATCGATGAGCCATTCTTGCAGTAGCATAACGGGTGGGGCATAGCCAAGAACCTTTGCATGTTCATGTCGGTAGGAAAGTGTTATTGAGGGATCAATGCCAATCATTGGAATATTATATTTTGATAATGTATCCAATATTGCGGCAGTGTTTTGTGCGGTTTTTGCAAATGCCTTCTCGTAGCCCAATACATTCAGCGCTTTTCCGTTTTCCACGAGCGGTGCCAGAAAAGGTATAAAACCCAAGCGCTCGATACACTGATAGGTATCGGCGACAACTGATGCATCAAAGTAATGGTTGAAACTATCTTGTAGGATAATAACCGCTCGCGGCCTCTCAGATTCATCTAATCGTTGTAAGTTTCTTTCGTTGGCAACCCGCATTGGGTAGCGGCCTGCGAGTGTTTGAAGAGTGTTTTGGCTAAGCGGTGGCAGGTCAACTAGACCTATGAGTCTTTCGGCTAAATGCCGGCCCCATTGGGATTCGGTTGCAAATTGATAGACTCTCGGTGTGCGAGCGACGATGGGTAAAAGTTTTTCTAGGTGCGCGATAAAAAAATGTCGAACTGGTCGTAGATAGCGCGTGTAGTAATGGGCATAAAACTGACTTCTTGCCGCGGGAATATCCACGTGAATAGGGCACTGGGTCGCGCAGGCCTTGCAGCCTAAACAGGTTTCCATTGATTTAAGGACTTGCTGTGAAAAATCTGGTGTCTGAGACGTTTTTGCCAGAAAGTGATTCATTATTTTTTTGGGTAGATGCCATATTGACGAAACTGGAGCGGTATTTACGTTGTAATGCTTTTCTCCTAATTGAGCTAGCCACTCCTTGATAAGTTGGGACCGCCCCTTGGGAGAAAAAAGTCGTTGTCCGCTAGCTTTGAAAGATGGACACAGTGTTGTATTAGGATTCCAATCAAAACACGTGCCGTTGCCATTACAGTATGGTAATTCTGCCATAGCCTCCCAACTCTCGACCGATATTAAGTTGTCACGTTGCCCACGTGTCGATAGTTCGTCAATTTTTGTCAGCTGAGCTTCTGCGTTGGGGGTGGCAATTTTTCCAGGGTTCAGTTTGTTGTGGGGATCAAATGCTTGTTTGACTTGTTGCAAATAGGGATAGAGCTCGCCAAACGTGGCTGGAGAATATTCACTGCGCACGCCTTTACCGTGCTCTCCCCAAATTACACCACCGTATCGTCGGACGAGGGAGAAGACTTCATCGCTAATACGACGGACCATGTTTATAGTTGAAGGGTCGCGTAAATTTAATGCCGGGCGCACATGCATGACGCCGGCATCGGCATGGCCAAATATGCCGTAAGTCAGATGGTGTCTGTCCAAAAGTTGTTTGAAGTCGGTGATAAAATCTGCAAGGTACGGGGTAGGGACTGCAACGTCTTCTACAAATGGCACCGGACGCGCTTGACCTTGCATGCTACCCAGCAAGCCCACCGCTTTTTTTCTCAATGCCAAAAGGTTTGCTCGGTCTTCTGGTTTATGCAATGTTTGATAGTTAAGCCACTGGTTTTTTGTGCTTTCGAAACAATCCTCAAAACGCGCAACTTCTGCCGATAGTTTTTCCTCGTCGCTTGCCATGATTTCAATAAAGCTGATGGCGCCGGGAACCCCTCCGCCTGGGCAGACAACGAGGGACTTTACCTCATTCCATAAAATATTTTTTTCTGCAAGCGCGATGACTTTATCATCTATCGTTTCGATTGAGAGGGGTAAAAATTGGTTGAGTCTTTCGTTGTGGTGTAAAGCTTCGACTATTGTATTGTAACTACACACGAATAATTGTGTGTGTTTGGCAATAGGCTCGAGATTTACGATGGCTTCGGTGACGATTGCCAGGGTTCCTTCACTACCGCAGATCAGGCGATTAAAGTCCCAAGTAGGACAATCAGCCTGTTGTTGACGAATTCGGGCTAGGTCATAACCGGTTACAGCACGCTGTAGTTTTGGATAACTATTTTCTATGAGTTGGGCTTGTTGGTCGACAATGTCGGCTACGCGCCGAAGCGCTGTATCGAGCAACTTGTTGGAGACGTGTGAGCGATGCAATGCATCACTACTCATCGATTGACAGTGCCAAGTGCTGCCATCGCTCAATACACTGGTTGTGCTAATAATGTGATCGCTGGTTTTTCCATAGACCGCAGAACCCTGGCCAGAGGCGTCGGTATTGATCATCCCGCCAATAGTTGCTCGGCTACTGGTGGATAAGTCCGGAGCGAAAAACAAACCGTGTTGCTTAACGGCATTGTTGAGAGCATCTTTTACGACACCTGCTTGCACTCTGGCCCAGCCGCCCTCTACATTGATTTCGAGGATGCGGTTCATGTGCCGAGATAGATCGATTACCCACCCAGAGGTCAATGACTGACCATTGGTCCCAGTGGCACCACCACGCGCAGCAAATACAATATCGGCAAACGCCGGTTGGTTTGCCGTGAGGAGAATGATACTGATGTCATTATGACTGCGAGGGTAGAGAATGCCGCTGGGAAATTGCTGATAAATCGAATTATCAACCGACTGTACTGCGCGATTAGCGAGATCTAACTCGATATCACCACTAAACCCTCGCTTTTTTAGGGCGCTGCAAAATTGGTTGGCGTGAGCGTCTATGGATGTGTTGTTATTGAGGTGAGGAAGCATCGCGGGGCGTTTATAGTTACCTGTTATAGTGCTTTGGCGGATTGTTTGGTGTTTAAAGTCTGTTTTCGCTTAGTCTGTCATGGCGATTCGTCATTCACAAATGTGGTGTTATCTTAGGCTTATCTAACGGAGCCTCGTCTGTGTTAAACTAGTCAGTTGTGGCGGGGTCTCCATACTTATAAGATGCCACAGATTGATAGTTTTATGTCCTCTTGTCTAATAAGGTTTTCACCCTGGCTTATTGAAGTATGTCTACGCACTCTCCATCAAATGATACCCCTCTAGCAACTGCAATGAAGCAAGGCATGCGCCAATTGGCGAGTGGCGTCTCGGTAATCGCAACCCGTGACAAGTCTGGGCGGCCCTATGCCATGACGGTGACTTCCATTACCTCAGTCACTGATGAGCCCCCCGCCTTGCTAATCTGTCTGCATCGGCAGGCCGCCGTTGCCCAAGTGATTGGAGTGGGGGCGATAATCAGTGCGAATATTTTAAAAAGTGATCAACAGTCTGTGTCTGACCGTTGTGCTTACACGCCAAATGAAGAAGACCGTTTCTCTGAAGGACAGTGGCAAGATTGTGAGTTAACTCATGTACCTTGTTTACAGGACGGTTTGGCGACTTTTATTTGCGAAGTGACACAATGTATCCCCTACGGTACACACGATATTGTGATAGCCAATATCAGCTCCGTGAAGCTGCATGATGAAAACAGTGAGCCTTTAATCTATTGTCGCGGCGGATATTGCGATCTAGCGTAACGCCAGACAAATTACTTAAGGTATATCCCCGCTCGACCTATCTTCGACGCAGTACAAGTACTCAGAATATCTATAAGTCGTATAACCATTGAATGGCAACGCTGTAAAAACGGAATGTTAAACCGTGGTAGGTAGTTGTCTGCTTCGTCTGTCGATAACAACAGAAAGTGGAACACAATGATAACTGAACGGTTCTTATGAGAACCGCTCAGTTATGCTGTAGACCTTATTCAGGACGTATGAGCGTGAGGCGGGTAGTTCGGAGGCGGTGATTGCATTGTTGCTTGCTGAGTTTGTTGAGCTGCTCGACGCTTAGCTTTAAAGGCTTCTGAGCGACGGTCACCACCACGAGGCTTGGGTTCAACACGTCGATTTACTAACTTCGCTATATCGTCTTTAAACTCTTGTTTGCCTAATACCCACGCTTTGTTGGTAGATTCGCGAATGGCTTTGATAGTCTGTTCGGAAAGTTCCGCTTCAAATAGTGAGCGGTAGGCCGCTTGGCGGGCTTGGGGCGAGTCGCCCAGCCTGAGATATTCGGCGTGAGGAGTTAAGCAATGATCAGTTTTACCCAGTGCATTGGCTCCGTAGCTTGACCAACGATACTCGCTCGGAGATTCGGACAAACCCGCTCGAACGGGATTAAGCTCAATGTAACGTGAGCACGTCAGCAAATAGTTTTTCGCATCGATCAGGGTTGCTTTGTAGCGACCTTCCCAAAGCGTCCCGCTGCGATCATAAGTCTGGTTAAAATACTGGACATAATAGCGTCCAATCATTTGCATGGCCTTGCCAATACTTTGCTCTTGCTTGGGTGTGATAAGTAAATGCACATGATTACGCATCAACACATAAGCATGCAGTTCACAGGCATGCTTTGCACAGGCTTTTTTAAGCTGTAGCAAATAATAATCATAGTCAGCTGGTTGCTTGAAAATATCACAGCCATTGTTGCCTCGAACAATCACATGTTGTGGGTGTTCAGGTAGATAATAACGGGGCAAACGCGCCATACCGTAACCTCAATCCTTGCTTTTGTAGACGTTCTATAAAAAAGCTTAGCAGACTTGAGCGCTGTGTCAGGGCGAGAAACAATTTTTATGCTCTATGCAAGGTGCAATACTGTTCCAACTTGGCATAAAGAGCGCTTGGGGAGATAGGTTTTGAAACAATATCGTCCATTCCCGCTTCTATGCAGCTATTTCGAGCGCTCTCAGCTTGGTGAGCGGTCATGCCAATAATCGGCAGTGAGTTATAGCTTCCCAGCGCACGAATGCGCTGGGTGGCGGCAAATCCGTCTAACACTGGCATCTCAATATCCATCAGCACGACCGCGAAGTGGTCGGCGGTATGTTGCTGGAGCTTGTCTATCGCTTCCTTGCCGTTGCTAGCGATGGTTACGTCATAGCCGCGTTTGATAAGGACACCTTGAGCAACTTTTTGGTTTACAGGGTTGTCCTCGACGAGAAGTATCTCTCGGCTATTTTGTCGAGCGGCCGCCTCGGAGTTGTGTTGGGATAAACCTAGTGTTGGCTGCGAGTCGCTGTTTACCGCTTGGCAGCGAAGGGTAAACTCAATCACTGTGCCTTGTTTGGGGTGGGAGGTAACTTGAATTTGACCGCCCATCATTTCGATCAGTTTTTTTGCAATGGCTAGTCCTAAACCTGTACCGCCGAACTCTCTTGATGATGACCCATCGGCTTGAGTGAAAGCGTCAAAAAGTTGATCTATCTGTGCGGCGTTAATGCCAATGCCGGTGTCTTTGACGCTGCAGTGAAGTACAACATTGCTGACTTCTTCTTCGCTGTGAATACTGACGTCGACATGACCTTCTCGGGTGAATTTTATGGCGTTGTGAACAAGGTTGGCAAGCACTTGGCGAATACGTGTTGAGTCGCCAGAAACGAAAGCGGGCACATCTTCAGCAATCGCAATATTTAACGTGAGGTTTTTTTTCTGAGCCAGTGTGGTATAGGGAGAAAGTGCTCGGGTTAAGTGGCGTTTTAAATTAAATGGGTGGTATTCAATGACCAGCTTGTCGGCTTCAATTTTTGAGAAGTCGAGAATGTCGTCAATAATATTGAGCAATGACTTTGCTGAACTTTCAATATCTACAATTTTTGATCGTAGCTCATCATCTAATTGTGTTTGCATCGTTAGGTAAGCCATGCCGATGATAGCGTTCATCGGCGTTCTAATTTCATGGCTCATTCTGGCGAGAAATTCACTCTTTGCGTGGTGGGCTGACAGTGCGTGCTGATGAGCCAGTTCAATATCAGTTTCAGCTTTTTTGATATCGGATATGTCGGTCATGGTTCCCATGGCGCAGATGGGTTTTCCAAGATCGTCCCAGCTGATGACTTTGCCGCGCATGAGTATCCATAAAATGTCGCCGTCGCGAGTTATATGGCGTATTTCTAGGGAAAAATCGTCAATCTCACCAGCGGTAAGCTTTCTAGCGTACTCGAGAACTATTTCTTGATCATCGATATGCAAATGGTATCCGCTGATCGGGTGAAACCCTGAATAACGTTCCGGGTCGTAACCAAGCATGGCGTAGTAATTAGGGCTGAGGTAAATGGTTTGCTCAGATAAATTGATTTCCCACAATCCATAGGATGCGGCTTCCATCGCCATTTGAAAGCGCTCTTTACTAAGATTGAGTTTGGCGACTAAGTTTTCCTTGGTGAGTACCATCCCTAGGGTTTCACTGATGACTTGGGTCGCTCTCAGTTCTCGACTAGTGAAGCGGCGAGGATGCTCATTGGCGCATACAAAGATACCGAGTACCTGTTCTTTGTGAATTATGGGTCTAGCAATAGCTGATGACACACCAGCTTCCTTGGCAAACGCTTTGACTCTCTCAAGCCTGCCATCATCCTTTATATCCTCAAAGATAAAAGACTCGTTCCGAAACTTGGGGTTTATTGCGATGGTTTGCAGTCCAGGGGTGGTTTGTTGAAGAGAGTTCTTTCGCGCCTCAAGCAACAGTGTGGCGTGGTCGTGATCTTCATAAAGCCGAATGGAACATCGATCAAAATCGAGTTTATCAATGCACTCTTCGAGTGTGACTTGCATGCTGTGCTCGTTGCACGTGTTAAATAGCTTAGCATTTACATCCAGAAGCCAGGCATCTAGCTTGGCATTTTCGTGATTGGACTTTACGAATCGATAGGTCTGAGTTATTTCCGCACTTACAGCAACAATCGTGCGCTCGCCAAGTGATGGGTAGTTATCAATAACAGAGATTTTAGACTGGAATACGTGTTCTTTGTTTTTGGCATCGAATAGTGTGAACCGTAAAACTTGTTGATCTAGGCCATCAATAGTGTTGTTTAGGGCTAATTCGCAGCGTTCCCAATCTTGTTTGCTCATTAAGTAGCGACAACCAAAAATGTTTTCTGGTTGTACCTCTGATGGTTTATATCCAATACGATAAAGTATGTGTTCGTTGTGGTATGTCCATCCCGTATCTCGATGCCAGGAAGAAATGAACTCTTCACTGTTGTCAAAAAGCTTGGTTAAGGATCCGTATGAATTGGAGACCTCTGTTGAATTTAGATGACGAAGCGTTTTTTGAATTAAAAGCTCTCCACATATCTTCATCATCTTGCAAACCCAGCTTAAATCGCTGTCTTGACTGTCATCGCTAGCGGGCTCGGTAATTAGATAAAATCCAATAAGCTGCCCTTTGGTGGTGATAGGAAGATAATAAAGCGTGCTTGATTTTGCGTCGATGGGAGTCGTTGGGATGACGTGAAGCCCCGGCCCGCGTGTAGTGTTCATATGTTCTAATAGTGTGTCATCACACTTAATCGTCGTCGGGAGAGGATGAGAATCGCTGGCAAAAAACTGGTGGCAATGACCGTGTGTTTTGCGTCGATAATATAATGCGACAGTGTGAATTGGCCAAATAGATAATTGATTGGCGCACAACTTTTGAATATCTTCGATCGTAGTCACGTGGTTAAGGTAGTGCGGTAATTCCGATACAGTCCTTAATATTGTACGCCGGTCGACACCGCCAATGAATGTGGGCGGAAGCGGTCTGTTGTTGTCGTGGGAGTGCGTATCGAGTGTCATTTGTGCGAAACAATCCTCGATAGGGTACTAATCAGCTTTTCTGGATCTACCGGTTTTGCAATATGGTCGTTCATTCCAAAACTTAGGCAGCGTTCTTTGTCTCCCACCATTGCGTGGGCTGTCATCGCTATAATGGGAATGTTTCGCCAATTTTCATCACTTGCTCTAATTTTTTTTGTGGTTTCAAGGCCATTCAATACTGGCATTTCTATATCCATTAAGATTGCGCTAATTTCCTCAGTAGAAGAGGCTTTTAACATGTAAAGCGCTTCTTGTCCGTTGTTTGCGGTAATCACATTAATGCCAAACTTATTTAACATTCCCTGTGCAACGCGTTGGTTGATGATGTTGTCTTCGACGAGGAGGACGGTTTTCAATGTGAGTGGTATTTCATGCGTGATAGGCTCGGCTCGATAGCGTTTTTCGTGCGGGTTTACGTCCTCTAGAGTTGGTGATTGTTTGAATACAATGGTGAAATGGAACGTTGTACCTACATCGGGGAGGCTGATAGCCTGAATTGACCCTCCCATCATTTCCACTAAATTTTTGCAGATGGATAGGCCTAGACCAGTTCCTCCATATTTTCGGGTGGTAGAATCCGCTGCTTGTATAAATGGCTCAAACAGTTTTTCTAGCGCTTCGTCCGTTAGCCCAATCCCTGAATCACTCACTGAAAAAAGAATCGATACAGAATTGGTGCGGGAATCTAAATCGGCGAGTTGTGCAGACACAGAAATGTTGCCGTTCTCTGTGAATTTCACTGCATTACTGAGCAAATTAGTAATGACTTGACCAAGCCTGTGCCGGTCGCCAATAACATTGTTAGGTACATTGTCGCCAATGTTTAAGGAAAGCTCGTTATGATTTTTTTCTGCTTTTGCTGCAACCAACTTGATGATTGATTTAAGTTCTTTATACAGGCTGAAGTTTTCATGAACTAGATCGAGTGTTCCTGATTCTATTTTTGAAAAGTCAAGGATGTCATCGATAATTCGCAATAGTGAGTGTGCGGCTGATTCTATGTCATTGAGAAAACCTCGTTGCTCGGTGGTAAGCTTATCTTGCAGCGCGAGGTAGCACATGCCGGTTATGGCATTCATTGGTGTGCGAATTTCATGGCTCATTCGTTCAAGGAATTCGCTCTTTGAGTTGTTTGCTAACTCAGCTTCTTTGCGGATACTTTTCAAGTGATCAAGCTTTGCCTTGAGTGACGAGATGTCCAAATTCACACCCATAATACGCAAGGCTTTTCCTGATGCATCTCGCTTTACGACTTTGCCTTTGCTGAGCATCCATACGTAACTACCGTCTTTTTTCTTTTGGCGTAGCTCAATGTTGACCATGCCTTGGCTATTTTGTTTATTGCTGTATATTTGAGAGGTGAAATAATCTCGATCGTCAGGATGCGTGAGCTCTATCATCGCCTGAATTGTTGGCTCGATTTCGCCTTGCTCATACCCGAGTGCGGAGTAATAGTGTTCGCTTAAGTAGATGTGTTGTGTTTCAGTATTGTAGTCCCACAGCCCGTGAGTCGATGTTTGCATCGCCAGGTTGAAGCGATCTTCGTTGGCCCGAAGTTCGTTCAAAATTCGGTTGCGTAAGACGGCCATGTGAATATTATCGGTTAGTATCCGTAACAGCCGGATTTCTTCTTTTGTCCAGATACGCTTTTCGGTACTTAAGATATTAAAAAGGCCGATAACTTGGTTGTTCTGAAATATCGGTTGGGTAGCATAAGCGTCTATGTCTATTTTTCTGTAGTATGCGGTAACGCTTTTACTCGGTTGATCTTCCAAGGTGTTGATGGCGTAAGTGTCCCCCCATGAAGTGAGCCTATCTAGCCAGCCTGTCCCCAGTTGAGAGATGAGGTCTGGAAACAATTTAGCGAGAGGCTCAAGCCCGGGGCGATGCCACTCTGACACCATGTTGAAGAAGCCTGTCGCAGGGTCGGTTAGCCGCAGTGTGCAACGGTCCAGCTTTAAGTGTTCACCAAATCGAGCCAATATTTTCTGCAGGGATGCAAAATCGCTGCAGTCGAATATATCGTTTGTAATTTGTACGAGCCACTGTTCTTGCTGTGCATGATGGATGATTTGGTTTTCTGCCTGTTTTAGTTCAGTAATATTACGTGATATGGCAGTAAGTTCGTAAGTGTTCCCACCTTCATGTTTTCGTGCCGCTTTGACGTTGTTGCGATACCAGGCTACATCACCATTTAAACCTATTGCGCGATAATCGTGTTGATACTCCTTTCCTGTCTTGGCGCAGTCGTAAAAGGCTGATAAAACGGCGTTCCAATCAGCTTCATGCATAGGGTTACTTTCTAGAATTTTGTCCAAGGTAAGTGTTTCAGCGCTATAGCCGAGGTCTAAAAAGCCTTTGATGTTATGGTATTTCCACCCATCTTTTTCATTCCATGTGCCGTAAATTGCATCGGACTGGTCTAGCACTCTAGACAAGTGTTCAACCGACTTTGAGTTCTCATTTTTTTTTTAAGAGGTCTTCACAATAGTAAATGAGGCTAAGAAAATTTTGCTGTAAAGCGGGGAAAGTCTGTGCTCTTGCAACTTCCTTTAATAACTGGTCGGAAGAGACAATGAGCAAATAATGTATTCCCGAGTTCAATACTATATTGAGAGTGACGAGCTTGTCGCTATTGCTTGACTCAATAATGCTGCAGGAGAAACCGGTTAGATGGCACTGCGCTGGAGCGGAATTCCCGGTTGCTGCCTCAACGAGTGTTGTCAAGCTAGTGTCAGGTTCAGACTGGGATTCTTGAAAGTAAATAGCCGACTTTTCTGGTAGCAATACAGTGTGCCAACCGTTGTTCGGACGCTTTATTAACAGCGCCACTAGCTTGGCCGCACAAAGCTCAAGAAATCTTGTGGATTGAGCGATGAAAGTTTCTTCATCTAACGTTGTCCCAAATCCAAGAGAGAAATTTACGACGTCCAACGTTACGCTTTCACTTTCTTGGTGCGCTAAGTAGCTGGAGTGTGGAGTCTCGTAAAGCATTCGTGTGGGCATAAACTCATTGCTCTTCGAGACTAGAGGATGGTGTTGAATGGGGCAAGGCAAGCTCTTGTATTAGCGCCGCATAGAGTGCGGTTGGGTGTATAGGTTTGGTGATGTAGTTGCGCATTCCCATTTTTAAACAACGCTTTTTAGTTTCTATTTCTGTGTGAGACGTTAGCGCGATGATTGGCAGGTCTTTGTAGGTGGCATGCGAGTTAATATTTTGGGTTGCGCGTTCGCCATCCATTATCGGCATGTCGAGGTCCATCAAAATGATGTCGAAGGTGCCTGGTGTTTTGGTTTCGATGAGTTCAACAGCTTGCAGCCCATTGTCTGCGATAGTGACGTCAGCATCGCGACTTTCGAGAAGCGATTGGGCTGCCTTTTGGCTGACAGGGTTGTCTTCAACTAACAGGACTCGTAAGTTGCTAATGAGCTGTCTGTGGTCGCGGATGTGATTAGGCCAGCGAATACCGGCCCAAGATTTTTCGTCTTCGATATCCGCTATCACTTCCCGTATTTTTGTTGGAGACAGGGGTTTATTAACGTAAGCATCAACAGATGGGGCCGTTGAGCGGGGAAATATAATGTCGTCTTTTCTTAGTGCGCTGACCAGCACTATGGGAGGAGGGTTCTCCAGCTGTAAATGCGTCTTTATTTGCTGTGCAACAGAGACACCGTCGATACTCGGTAGCATGTAGTCAATCAGGACTAGGTCAAAAAAGTCGTCTGCGTCGGTGCGTTTAAGTTTCTCTATCGCTTCCTCAGCGGTTGAGGCAATCTCCGTTCTGCATTTCAATTGTCGGGCTGCTGCGTAGCTAATGGCTTGATCAAGTGGGTCGTCTTCTACGATCAAGACATGAAGGTGGCTAGGTATTAGGGTGCCTAGGGTGCTTGGCTTTCCTTGGGGAGCGGTTGCTTTAGGGTCGCCCTTTGAGCGAGCACCCTTGTGCCCTGACTTTTGAACTGCGGTGATACGATGAGTCATTGGCGTATCCGCGACTCGCGTTGTTTCGGGGGCTGTGACTTCACTTAGAGTGTGTAATGGCGTGAAGCTCTCCTGGTGGATGTGCATTAGGCGGTCTTTCATACAACGTTCCGAAACAAATAGGCTAGCTGCGCAGGTAGGTGGATCTCTGCACAGCTTATGGTGTAGCAGTTATCTAGCCTTTTAAGTGTAGTCAAATAACGATGGGGTGAGATGAGGATTGTGTGTTTTAGCGTGCGTTTTAGGGCCGATGTTTTGTTTTTATCCGCTCAAAAAGAGATTCGTCATAGGCAATAGCCTGATTCGGGATAAACATCTCGCTTGTTGGGTTGTTAGTGTTATTTTTTAGGATGGATCTGGATTATATTAAAAATATTTAGGATATGTATTGACTTGTTGTCGTTGTGGCGGCTATAGTCGCTGTAACTGATTCTTAATGGTGATGAGGCGTGCTAGCGTCCTTGTTGCAACAAATGCCTCTAGAGAGGCTGAAGGTCTAAGATGATAGCGGCAAACCGCTTTAATGTGTTTATCCTCTCTGGGTGCCATAAAGGTATTCTGCTGCCGCTGCGCGGCTAATCAATTTCACTCTGTCCATACCACCCCTATACTTTTCGACCTCGCCTCCAGCATGGCGAGGTTATGACTGGAGTTGTCAGTAATGAGCAAAGACAAATTAGTAATTTTTGATACCACTCTTCGAGATGGGGAGCAAAGCCCCGGCGCTTCGATGACTAAGGATGAAAAAATCCGTATCGCCAAAATGCTTGAAAAAATGCGAGTGGATGTTATCGAGGCCGGTTTTGCGATAGCCAGCCCCGGTGATTTTGAAGCGGTAAAAGCAGTAGCCGAAGCAGTGAAAGACTCGCGAGTGTGTAGTTTGGCTCGGGCAGTCGGGCCGGACATTATCCGCGCTGGTGAAGCGTTAAAAGGCGCTAATGCGCCACGCATTCACACATTTATAGCAACATCACCTATCCACATGGAATATAAGCTCCAGTTGCCCCCTGAACGTGTCGTCGAGCAGGCGGTAGATGCGATTCGTCATGCACGTAATTTGGTGGATGACGTGGAGTTTTCTTGTGAGGATGCGAGTCGTTCAGAGTTTGATTTCTTGTGCCGCATTATTGAGGCAGCGATCGACGCGGGTGCGAGCACCATTAATTTGCCCGATACAGTGGGTTATGGTGAGCCAGGTGAATACGGCTTGTTGTTCAAGCGATTGATTGAAAATATTCCAAATTCGGACAAAGCGATTTTTTCGACACACTGTCACAACGACTTGGGCTTGGCGGTAGCGAATTCTTTATCGGCCGTCATGAACGGTGTGCGTCAGGTTGAATGCACCATCAATGGGTTGGGTGAGCGCGCTGGCAACGCCTCCTTAGAAGAAATCGTAATGGCGGTACGTACGCGTAAGGATATCTTCCCCGTTGAAACCGACATCGTGGCCGAGCATATCGTTCCGACCTCGCGGTTGGTCTCGACGATTACGGGGTTTCCTGTCCAGCCGAATAAAGCGATTGTCGGTGCGAATGCCTTTGCGCACGAAGCGGGTATCCATCAAGACGGTGTCTTGAAACACCGCGAGACCTACGAAATTATGCGTGCCGAAGACGTAGGCTGGAGTAACAACCGCATCGTCTTAGGTAAGCATAGTGGTCGCGCCGCCGTGCGTGCTCGTTTGGAAGACTTAGGCTTTACCTTCGATTCCCCTGCGGCGTTGAACCTTGCTTTTGAGCGTTTCAAAGAGCTCGCCGATAAAAAGATGGAAATCTTTGATGAAGACTTGCACGCGATCATGGGTGGCGTTTCTGAAAGTGATACGCAAGAGGTGTATCGCTTAGTTGATATGGAAGTTTTATCGAAGACCGGAAGTGTTCCTCATGCTAAGGTGCAGCTCAGCATCGAAGGTGGCGAAACGGTAGAGGCCAGCGCTGAAGGTAGCGGACCAGTTGATGCAGTTTTCAAAGCGATTGAGGCTGTGGTGAACAGCGGTGTGGCGCAAAAGCTTTATTCCGTGAATGCGATTACCCAGGGTACAGATTCACAGGGCGAAGTGACCGTCCGTTTGGAAAAGGATGGTGTGATTGTCAACGGCGTTGGTGCGGATACTGATATTGTCATCGCGTCTGCCAAAGCCTATCTCGATGCGCTAAATTTGCTTAAGTCGCAAGGGCCGCGGGTTCGATGGCAAGAGCAAGGGCAAGGGCAAGGGGTTTAAACCAGACCGCCAATATTCACCTCTACCGTGGGTAGAGGTGAGCTAGAGATTGCGTATGCACGAGCAGTGGCGACAAGCCTATTTACAAACGTTTGAAATTGACAGCTATGAGCCACGTTGGGTGCTGCCCAATGCCTTGCCGTCAGTTCAATGCGAGTATGAGTGGGTCGATGACGAGGTTGTCGAGGCTGAGTTGTCGAATGCGCAAGTCAGCGCGCCTAGCCAGTCCGTGATGGATAGCGTTGCGCTCGATGACCGTGCCGAGCCCCCTCCCAGGGAGCGCACGCACAATATTGACGTGGCGGCTAGCAGCCAGAAAAAGCCAGTACACAACAACTCAGCGCTCAAGCCCCAGCCCCAGTCGCAGTTACGGTTTGTGTTGTCGGTATGGCGTATCGCCCCCAATTTGCTGGTAGTAGATAGTCGCCGCCCACGCCTGGCGCTGCCTACGGATGCTTTGTTGCTTAACATTCTTAAGGCGCTCGGTTATCCGCTGGAGCGTTTGCCCGCCGTTGAGCACGTGCGTTGGCCGCTGACGCAGTCTAGTGGGTCAGCGGAGGAACAAGTAACTGAAGCTCGCGCCTATGTGCAAGCGTATTTACAAGCTCAACTGGGTCACTTTCCTTTTTCGAAGGTCTTGTTAATGGGTGCCAGCGCTGTGCGTTTTACGCTGGATGAGCAGCTCTGGCCCGATGATGATGACCCTCGTGTATTGCTGGGTAAGCATTTTTCTCTAAGTAGCTTTGATTCTAATAAAGCAGCTGTGCCAGAGGCGATTGTCGTGCCGAGTCTTTCGGCAATGTTGCAAACCCCCGTTTTAAAATCGGTAACCTGGCAAGCGATTCAGCCTCTCCGCGCGAACCCGTTGCAACCACTATAGGCTCTTCTAGCCAATGCCAAATACAATTGACTGTGCGATTCGCGAGCTTCGTCTCGATGATTTACCTCGGGTGATGGCAATCGAGAATGCTGTTCATCTAAGCCCCTGGTCTGAGGCGATTTTCGCTAGTTGTTTCACCACTCGTCACATCTCCCGCGTGGTCGAAAATCGTCATGGAGAATTATTGGCATATGCCATCCTGTCGGTCGCGGGTGGGGAAGCAGAGTTGCTCAACATTGCTGTTGCCAGTCAAACGCAGGGACAAGGCTTGGCTAGAGGTTTATTAGATGAATTGGTCGCGACAATAGTTGGTCAAGCCGATAGCGTTTTTTTAGAAGTGCGGGAATCTAATCTGCGCGCGCAAAATCTCTATGAGCACTATGGCTTTAACCAAGTGGGTGTTCGCCCAAATTATTACCCAGGGCCGAATGGCGGGCGAGAGGATGCTTGGATTTACGCGCTGCCGCTGGCGGATAACCACCTGCCGTAACGTTTTCGAGGGGCGTTAGATTAAATCAGCGTTCGCTTAAATCTTCTTGCCTGTTGCTGTGGTGGCGCAATGTTATACTTCGCGGCCTAATAAATAGCGACTGCGGACACACACTCTCGTTTTGAATTCTTCTTTGCACGCCACTCTAACCGAAGGCTCAATAGCTGGGCATTTACGGTCCATGGCCCTGCCAATGGTGTGGGGGCTTTTGGCGACCATGTCATTCAATGCTGTCGATACCTTGTTTGTTTCTCACCTCGGTGATGGCAACTGGGACACCGTGTCTGAACCCGGTTTGGGTGATAAGGCGCTTGCAGCAATGGGCTATACCTTTCCGGTTGTCATGGTGATTACCAGTATTTCTATCGGACTAGGCGCTGGTGCTTCTTCGGCTATTGCTCGTGCTATGGGGGGAGGTAATACCACCAGAGTTCGTCGTTTAGCAACGGACGCCCTCACGCTTGCGACGCTCATCGCGTTTGCTGTGAGCGTGATTGGCCTTTTTACTATTGATTGGCTATTTACTTCCGTCCTTGGTGCTTCCACTGAGCTGCTGCCACTCATTCACGATTACATGGCCATCTGGTACGTGAGTGCTCCTTTTCTCATGGTGCCGATGATCAGTCTATCCGCGTTGCGCGCGCTTGGATTCGCGAAGATTCAAGGTGGTTTGATGATCACCGGCGCACTCATAAACGGCGTTCTAGATCCTTTTCTCATATTTGGTTGGGCGGGTTTGCCGCGCTTGGAATTGGAGGGTGCGGCTTACGCAACCCTGGCGTCACGGGTGGTCACGTTGATCATTGCTATTTATGTGCTGCAGGGGAGGATGCAGGTATTGACCAACCCCTTCGTGCGCTGGAAAGAGATAGCGAGTTCCTGGGCCACGCTATTTCATGTCGGCATTCCGTCGATGATTAGTAATCTGATTATTCCTGTCTCCAGTGGTATCGTCGTGAATTTGGTATCGAAACATGGCGATTTAGCGGTGGCGGGTTTCAGTGTCGCGGTCAGGGTCGAACCCATAGCGCTCATTGTGTTTTACGCATTGTCTGGAGTTGTTGGTCCATTGTGCGGCCAAAATAAAGGTGCTGGTTTATACCACCGCGTTCAAGAAACACTGTCTGTCGTGATGCGATTCTGTCTCTCGTTTGGCCTGCTGCTTGGCGGGCTTTTGTGGGTTGTTGGGCCGCATATTGCGGGATTTTTTAGTGATTCCGAGGAAGTTGTTGGTGTGGTCGTCGGCTACTTATCGATCGTGCCGATCAGCTATGGGGCTTATGGCATGGTGATGTCTATTATTGCCATGTTTAATGGTATGGGCCATCCCTTGCCAGGGCTTGGGATATCCTTTTTGAGGGTGATGGGGGTTTACCTGCCCTTTGCCATTGTTTTTAGCTGGTTGTGGGGGCTAACGGGATTGTTTGTCGCGACTATGTTATCTAATTTAATGGTGGGACTGATTGCCTACCTATGGATGCGTCGGGTTGTTAGTCGTCAACAGGCAGGCACATTGTCAGTATGCGAAGAGGGTTAACAGCACGCTAGCTGTCAGTGGGTACCCAGTTCTCACGTAAATAATTTTCTTTAAATCCGCTTCTCAATATATTCTTATATGAATGCTGTGGGTCACCCGGCACTTCTTCACCGGTTGCTGTGATAATGCTCCCGGCGCCCATAGCAATCGCCGCATTCACTCGCGCTGCCAACAATGCGCCTTGAAATCCTCGTTGACGATAATCTCTGTGGGTTGCACCCCAGTCACAGTAGCCTATGCCATTTTCGTAAAACAGGGCGCCGGTTGCCGCAGGTAGGTCACCATCAAAGGCCATAAAAAGATGCCAGTTAGGGTGGTTAATCATCGATGCAATTAACGGAATTGACGTTTCATCCAAGTCGAAACAGGGCGCGACGATTCGTGCAAAGTGTTCTGCATGTTCTGATGTTATTTGTTTAACGCTATGCTTTGTTGGGAATGAATGTGGTGTGGTGTCACGAGAAAACTTCATCCAGCTCCGCGCCTTCTGGAAGCCTGCGTGTGATAACGCCTCGCTAGTTTGCTGGCTCGGATTGGTTACATGCAGAAAAAATTTTTTGATGGCGTTTTGACTATAGAAGTCTTTTGTTTTCTGAAGTGTAACGTGATCTTGCAGAATCCGATTATCTGATACAAAACAGCGGTTAATGAGAATGCTGGGGTCTTTGCTGGAGGTCGAGCAGATAATGCCGCCAATATTTTTCAGTTGTAGTCCCAGTCTTTGTTGTAACTCGGGGGAAGCTGTTTGGTGAATTGCGGTCAACGCGTTTAATTCGATTGATTCCGATGCAGATGAGAGTGAGGTCATCGCTGGCACTTCCGTGTGTGTTGGGTCGATTAATTAACCGGGTTTAGGTATTTTGTGTAAACACTTGAGTGGCATAAATGTTACACGTGCCGTGACGCAAAATTGAGTAGATGCGGGTCAGTAGCGCAAGTGGGTGCTTGCGGTAGTAGGCCAATACGTTGTTGCCTACGCCTTGTGAGCGGCTGGTGCTTTGTTGATCTTCACTAAAGGCGTCTTTGTATACCCAGGGTTGCGTCTGTTTGAATATTTGCTTTGGGCTGAAGTTGATGTTGCCAAATAATTTATTAAAGCTACGTAAGCTGAAATCATGCAAGTGATGAGGGTTGCCATCACAGGTGGGGGTGATCGGTACCGAGGCGATGATGGCACCACCAGCATTGAGCAGACTGGGTAAATTCGCAATAAACGCACGAGGATCGATCAAGTGCTCGATGGTTTCAAGCGAGACAATCGTATCGAAGCGGCCTTGGTCAAAGCGCATTGCATCGGTACAGATGAACTCAAGGTTGTCTAATTGATAGTTGCGTCGCGCATAGTCGATAGCTTCCGGGTCGATATCAACCCCCGTGAATCGCAGTTCAGGATGCCGCCCCGCCATTTGCGCAGTGCCGAAACCACAGCCGCAGGCCATGTCTAATATGCTCTTGCCGGTTAAGTGAGATGAGGCGAATTCGTAGCGGGCTTCGTGGATAGCGAGAGATTCTCGGTCATTGCTGTCAGACATATCCATTTCTTTTGGATAAATTCGCTCCAACAAAACGGGTGGGTCTTGTGCTTCCATAGTAAATTCGGTGAGTCTGGCAATGTTAAGGGGGCGCCAATGGTAATGGAATACGACAAGAGAGGCCAGTTTTCAATCAAATATGCCCCATGGATTGCATGTATAGCGGGCCTGTATTCAGATACAATACGGCGCCTTAACGATAAGGCCTATAAAGGGCATTCGCCAAGAAATTAAGCGAAATCGCAAATTAAAGAGTATTAAAAAGGTTTACGACAGTATGGGTGATAGCAAATTATCAAATGAAATCAGCAAGCGGCGCACGTTCGCTATCATCTCGCACCCCGACTTGAACCGGTATGACAACTTAAGCCACCTAAAGACAGAAATATTAATAAAAACAAAATGTTATAAGGCGTCTTGGGTTGTCATATTGACCATCAAAGCCTACTTTTGCCACCCTGAGTCACAGGAAATAGGTACAAATTTGGGTACAAATTCTTGTGTGCAAAGGGCTTAAAAAAATTTTGTACCTTTTCTTAGTTTTCAATAACTTAGAGGAAAGGGTATGGCACTTACTGAATCGTGGTTAAAAGCGCAGTACGGTAAATCAAAAACCAAAGAGCTTGTTAAAGCTGATCGTGATGGGCTATGCGCTCGCGTATCTCCAAAGGGTAAAGTGACCTATTCGTTGCGGTACTACTACAACGGTAGCCGAAAACGGATTGACTTAGGTTCCTATCCGTTAATGTCACTCAAAGAAGCCAGAGTCGAAGCGCTCAGGCTTCGTAAAAAGCTAGAAGAGGGGCATGATCCCAAGATCGTTCGCCAGCTTGAGAAGCAGGCTATTATCGCCGCTGAATCGCTGTCAGGGCTTTTTGACCTTTGGTATGACTCATACTGCGTAAAGAACAAAAAAGGCCATCATGAGATCAAGCGAAGCTTTGAGCTTCATGTATTCCCCAAACTCGGTTCATTGCCTGCCGAGCGCATCACTTTGCATTCGTGGCTCGATCTATTAGAGCCAATAGCGAACAAGCGCCCAGCTATCGCCGAGCGTTTGCTGGTAAACACCAAGCAGCTCTATAAGTTTGCGGTTAAGCGAAAGCTGGTTCCCACCAATCCGCTCGCGGACATCTTCGCTAAAGAAGACCTGCAAATTCAGAAACGCTCTGTAGATCGCTGTCTGTCTGACGAAGAAATCAAAATGCTATGGCTTGCCGTTGATCACTCACGTATCACGCCAAAGAACAAACTCTTCGTAAAGCTTTGCCTGATATTCGGTTGCCGCAATGGTGAACTCAGGCAGGCTGAGAAAGCGCATTTCGATTTTGACGCGTATGTCTGGACGATCCCGCCCGAAAATCACAAGCTCGGTAAGAAAAGCAAAAAGCCGTTACTGAGGCCAATTACTCCTACGATTAAAGGTTATCTGAAACAGGCTTTTGAGCTGAGTGCTGGGAGCCCTTATGTCTTTACAAATGATGGAACGACTGAAATGCTCGGAATGAGAGCGCCGCTCGCTATCCCGTATAATATTCTCCAGTACTTACGCAGGCATGAAAACTACGAAATGCCGCACTTTTCCATGCATGATTTACGAAGAACCATGAGAACAAATCTTTCTAATGGAATTACAGATTTTGTCACGGCAGAGGTAATGCTTGGCCACGCTGTTGGTAGCTCTGTTGCAAGGGTCTATGACCATTACGATTATCTTAAAGAGCAAGCAGAAGCTTATGAAAAGTGGTGTCGTAAGTTACATGAAATGGTCGGTGAAGAGCTTCCAGAGCCAACGAACGACAATGTGGTGGAAATCAGGAAAGTTAGAACCGCATAAAAATGGGGTGCGATGCACCCCGTTTAGTTTTAGTGGAAACTGTGATCGTCAGACTCTTCTCTATTTCGACTAATTTTTTCCTGCTCGTTCAGGAAACGATCGATCGAGGTCAGTTCTCTTTGCCTTGCATCCCATTGCTCGACATCTTTGATGAGCCACAGATTTGAGCTCCCGACCATCTTAATAATTGGAGCAGGGAAAGGATTTTCAGATAATTTCATTCGGCGATAAACGGATCTTGTCGAAATTCCGTATCTATCGGCCACTTCTTTGGTTGTCATGTAAATATCGCTCATAGTATTTCTCCATTAATGGTAAGTGATGTTGCTATGTTTTTTCGCCTGATCAAGCGCTTCTTGCTCATCAAGAAATGCATCGATTAGGGCTTTCTTGCCTTTGGGGATATGACACGGCATTGGCTTAGTTCTTGTGACGCTAGCGCCACACTCCAAACAGTGGAGTCCAAGGCACAAGATGCAGCGATCACAATGGCTGGCGTAATGGTGAATTTGGCAGTTCTTAGCCATGCTTGTTCTCCTTTGTTTCGAATGTTGTCGCGGAATTGAAGATAACGCTCTCAATAGCTTTTCTGGTTTTTTGTAAACGAGGCATAAAGCCTGTGATTGCATCGTCGTTGGAATAGCTCTTTGATGTGATGCTCAGTGTTCCAATAAACCAGAAAGTAATGGGTACAATTGTCATTGTGAAAAGGCAGATATATTTTTCTTCCTCAAACAAATACTGACTGTATTCTTTGACCAGCAAGTAACTGCCTATCGCTAACGGAACTGAAAACCAGAACAGCGGGCGCTTGATAGTGATGCGCTCAATGTCTCGAATTCGGTATGACCGCCTAGCGGTTCTAAATAGGGTCGAGCTAACCAGCAAACGACCAGACTGATAAATAACATCGCTCATTATTTTTCTCCCGTTAGTAAATCAATGAAGAAGTTCATCTGCTTTTTGACTTGTTGCTGATATTGCTCTTGCGCCTCTTGCTCAAGTTGGCGCTTTTTCTTTGCAAGGGCTTCCATACGAGCTTTTTCAGCGGCGAGCCTTTCTTGTTCTAGTGCTCTAGCTTCTGCTGCTCTTTGCTGTTGCCTCGCTTGGCTAACGCCGCAAGTTTCATCAAGGCTGGCTTCAGCAATGAGCCGCTTTTCTTTGTACTGCTGATCAAAGTGTTTGAAGGTTGCTGTATAAAGTGCAGCTTCCAAACGACCAGTATTTAAAATGGCCGAAGCCATATTTTCTTGAATACACTTTCCAACGCTTTCTGGAAGTTCGTTGATGAGATGGAAGTCTCTGTATTGTGTGGGTGTGTCTAACATAAGTACGCGAGGGGTTAAGGTCGAATAGTGGACTCCGAACCAAACGCCTAAGCCCACCATGACTGGAAATAACCAGTCGGCTGTTTTCTCAATCACTACTTGGTACATTTAGAAAGCCTCCTTAACATCGTTAATTAATTTTTGTGGTGAAACGTCTAACTTTCTGAAAGCGAGCCAGTGGCAGCTATTCGAAGTGTTGCGGCTATAAAATCCTCCGAAGGCATCTAGGTATGCACAACGATGGCCTTCATCAGCAACAAGAAGTGCGGGGGAGCCGTGAGTGACTAGACCCCAGACAAGAAAGGCTGGAATTAATCCACCTGTGACTGCCCATAGAGCGTTTAATGGCTTTAGAAAAATGCTGGCTGTTGGCAAATCAGTTGGCTTTGAATAATGAACGGTCACGCGTTTCATGCCCTTGCCTCCTGATAAAAAATGGATACCTTGGCATCAAGTGGAAGCTTTCCTCCTTCCAAAGGGTTGTCTTCGATCATGGCGTGCCATTCAGGAACATAGTGATATGGAAGCCGTTTGCACTTGATAGGTGGCAAATCCTTAATCAGAATGATTTGCTCATCCTTGGGGAGGCGCAGTAATTCGTCGGGCATAAGCAACGGCCTGCCAGTTTCGCCGACGCTATCCTTCAGGTTTGACCAAGGCGACGTTTGATCCGCACCAAGTGTTTCAGCCTTTACTGTAAAAGAGCCGATCATGTCTGAAATTTCCTTGGCCTCTTCGTATGAAGAAACTCCAAAGAACTGCTTTAAGTCTGTCTGCGAATAAAATGTCTCGGCAGCATCCTTGCCGTAAACCCGACGGAGTTCTGATTTACTCTGACAAATGATATGAGCACGAAGGCCATAACCACGGAGCGCTGTTAAGTCTGAAGCCAGACTGGGCAAGGGAATATTGGTTGCCTCATCAAGCAGAAAATGGACGGGCACATTTCCTTCAGTTCGAATTAGCGACTTGATAGCACACTTGGCGATAAGTCCCATCCAAGGCGCATAGGCATCCTTTCTGTCGTATCTGGAAATGATGTAAACCGTCCCACGTTCTTGCTTGAGTGTTTCAAACATGAACTCTGATGATGAAACGGATTCTGCAAGAGGGCTGCTTGGGCTGAATGGCATAACAGCTTGCAATGCCCCAGTGATAAAATCAGACAGGTGATCATCTGATGTTTCAAGTAGCCCTGAAGCTAGCAAAGCGATATCGCCCGAAAGCCCATCACTTTTCATCGCTCGGTTAAGCTCTTCCTTCAAGCGCTCAGCACTGCTAATGACACGGAACAGCTCTGATAAGGTGCAGCATTTAGCGCGATCAATGGCAAGCCACAACATTAAAACAATGATGATGTTTCTTGATCCGTGCCTGAAGAAGGCATTCTTATCCCCTTCAGGAGGCTCAGGAATAAGTTGCATAGCCAGCTCTTTAGCATCGGCCATCGCATACTTGTTAAATGGCTTGTGCGCTATATCGTCAACGATCATCTGGAGAGGGTTAAACTTTACATTGCCCAAACCATAGAGGTTGTCAGGGTTTAGGTAATAGACCTTATGCCCGTGTTGTTTGGCACTAAGCTTTGCTGTCATTGCGGCCAGCTCACCTTTCAAGTCTGTAACGACCGTTGAGGCGGCTTCACTAGTACCGTTACCCAATGGGATACGGTAGGAATGCACTTTGGCGGGAATTGCAATACTGATACCTTTGCCGCTTCCGGCTGGCGCTACGCAAAGGGCGTGAATGGGACGGTAGAACAGGGGTCTACCATTAAATAAACCAATGGGTAGTCCGTTGTTTGCATCAAACAAGCCAGCAGCTTCTGACTCGGCTTCCTTGGCAAAGCCAGCGCGACCATGATTTTCAGTGGGGACTTCTTGCTTGTATTTCAGAAAGGCTTGGTGGCGGCCAAATTGGTAGCTTGTGTGTGTTGCGATAGCACGTTTCCACAACAGTAAAAAACTAGCCGCTAGATACACATATACGATCCAATGAAGATGTAAATGGTTGAAGAAAGCAAGGCTGAGTAATGCCCAGAATAGAGTCCATGCGGCATTGTTCAAAACTTGTTTTTGGTGCTGTGTAGATAAATGAGTCATTAGTCGATCTCCTTATCTTTAGCTTTCTCAAGTTCACGAATATTTGTGATCTCTTTTAATGCGTCGGCAATAAAGGAAATTTGGCGTAGGCTAATGCTCCTGTCCTCGGGAGGTGCGTCACGTCTATGGATTTCGATAAGTACAGCAAGACGTAAGTAAATACAGATAATTGCAGCCGCATCGAAAGAAAAGGCAATGAAGAACTGAATCCAAAATGAGCCTAAATAACGAAAAGATGCATTGGCTGGACTGGGCGCGCTATACACATCGATGGGGTTTATCTGAACAAGCTTTTCATCCAAACGCATCGCGACATCGGTAAGTGTTCGGTTGATTTGATTGTTTAGTTCCCGCAGCGCTCTTTGGCTGTTCTTGTCATTTGAGGGTGTAATGTTTGAACGCTTTAGCTCTTCGACCTTTTGTTCAACCTGACCAGTCAAGTCTACGCTGCTCACTTGAATGAAGCGTGCCGTGAAAGAACGGTGAAACTTCTCAAAGTCAGATGTTTTCTGCTCAAGCGTGTCTTCACTATCAATGACTTTTCTTAATCTCCGAATGGAGGTTTCAACTTCCTCCATTGTGTTATTGGCAATATCAATATTGTGCTGAATAAGTTCAACTAAGCTATCCATGCCGATAGCAAACTCTAAGTTTCTGAGGTGCAGGGGGCCTTTGCCTTTCGGTAGTGCGGTAGAGCTGCCACCGGAAATTTCTCTTTCGGCCTCCTCATAAGCATCCCTCGCGACAACTTCTAACTGCTGCTTTGCGCCGTTGAAAGCATGGATATATCCTTCCAGCTCGTTCTTTGATGTTTGAGCCTGCTTATACGTTTCTTCCATGAACAAGATTTGAGCTTGTTGAAACGTAAGAGCCACATAACTGCTTGGTGTGCTAACGAGACCGAGTAGGAGGGTTGCGGCAAAGTGACAAATAAGTACAAGTGAACTGATTCTTCGAGCCGCTAGTTCTGTGAAAACATGTCGCTGGATATGGATGAGTGTATAGACTGAACAAAAAACGCCGAGAGCAATTAAGAATGCCCCGACTTCACGTTTCCAGCCTGTCTCAGGTAGCATGGCTCGAACACCCACAAAGGATGTTCCTGCTGCAATAATAATTAGGACGATCAGCGGGTACAGCAGATGGCGCTCAGCGTTTTGCAGAGGCTTCAATAATTCTTCAGCCATAGGAATTTCCCCCAATTTGTTATGCGACAGAAGAAAGACGCTGCTCATGTTTAACTGGTCAGCAAGCGTCTTGATGTCGGTCGATTATGCTTTAGGAGGAAAAATTCAGAGTTCTACACGTTGTCTATTATTTGGTCGTTTTGGCTGGTTTTTATGATGGAAATGGCCGCGCAGTAATAAAAAAGTAATA
Source organism: Cellvibrionaceae bacterium (assembly GCA_033852115.1). GTDB lineage: Bacteria > Pseudomonadota > Gammaproteobacteria > Pseudomonadales > Cellvibrionaceae > JAWSVE01. The sequence goes on from JAWSVE010000002.1 coordinate 1,011,946, forward strand.
AAAACAATGCCTTACTGGTTTTTAGTTGATTAAAAGAGCTTTCATAAAGTGGATGCCCGCCACCATGAACACCAACAGCCTGAGCCTTTAAACATCAAAGCAAATCATATCTAGCCACTTCTTTTTCTGTTCTAGGCTCGGCCCATCGCCGTAGCGTGGGCGAGCATATTTGTGACCCATAAGCGCAGCCTGAACCTTTTCTGGCGGTTCTACGGCAGTCAAACGATCCTCGAAACTATGGCGCAGGCTATATATTGAATGCTCGGCTGTGGGCAATAAATCATGATTGCGTAAAAAGGAGTTTAGGTTTGCAGATAGTTGATCAGCTTTTCTGTAATAATGTTCGAACCCTTGTGGCAGATTTTGAAAAGCAAATAATGATGCGCCAACCAAAGGTATTTGGCGCTCGCTTTGCGCAGTTTTCAAAGCTTTGTCTTTTTCCGGTCTGATATAGATATACGGAATATCGGTGTCCAGCCTAATGTCGCCTAAGCTGGCGTTAAGGCCGAGCAACTCTGATGGTCTAGAACCAGTATCTGCCATGGCAAAAAGAAATAGCTGTGCTTCTGGGTGCAAACCTTCAAGGTTTTCGAAGTTGAGCAGGGTGCGCTGAATATACTCTGGTTTGAATGGCGGTCTTTTACTTTTGGCAGCGGCAAATCGGACACGAGAAAACATGTGCTCAAGATTGATGTCGAGCAACTGATCATCGCGGATGAAGCTCAATACAGACCGCAAATTTGTAAAGTCTTTGTTGGGCGATTCAGGTGAGATGCCTTCACCGTGCATGCGTTCTAACCACCATTCACGGAATGCTAATATGTGATCGCGTGTAATACTGGTTACTGGCAGGTCGCCGTGAAGGTTTATAAAGTTTCTAACTGCAAGCTTGCGAGGGTTTTTCCATTTTTTTAATTGGCCTTCGCTTTTGTTGAATTGGCTCGCTTCATTGAACCGAATATATCGATCCAATGACTTGGATAAAGTGGGGGCTTTATCTGCTTGTCTGCCAAGTATTGCTGCTACTTTACCGGACTGGTTCTTTAGATCATTTTGAACCGCCAATACGCGGTTCACGATCTCGCTGGTTTCGGCTCTAGCAACTTCATCTGCTGTAAGATAGGAAAAGCCGTGAAGTCGCGCTATGCGCTTAGCAGTATCGAGTTTTTCTTGCAGATTGGTCGTTTTGCCCAGTACCAAGTCTGCCCATATTTTTTCGACTTCAGCGTTAAATACAGCCGCACGTTGTTTGGCGAGTTGTTCCGAGTCCGTTTTGAGTGACGTGCTAACTGTCTCGCAGTCGTAATAATGCCTAATTTCTAGTGGTACTCTTCTTCTGTAGTAATACCATTTTTTTCGTCTGAAAATATGCTCCATGTGTGCCAAATTCTTTCCCTATATGTGTGTCAAATATACAGAATAAGACATAAGGAATAGTTAAATGACCGTCAAATTCGGGCGGGTTTTGTTTAATTTCAATATGTTAGGGAATTTGAGAAATGCGGGAAAAGTGTGGAAAATGGCTCCTCGGGCCGGATTGTCATAATGAAATATTTATTGCCTAACGTACTGAAATAACAGTATTAAAATTTGGCGTATTGTGCTGCGTGAGGCACAAAACGCACTTGAATGTGTGGTAAAAAAATTATGGCTGAGACGGTTCGAATCCCTCCAGTTTTTGCGCAATTTTTTTGGCTTTATCCACAAGTTTTTGCTTTCTTTGGTAGTCTTCTAGTTCAGATTGAAGTCTTTCAAAGAGTGGCAGATAATCTTCTCCATATTTAGTTACCACTAAAGCGGCTATTTCGTAAGCCTTTTTGATATCTTGATAGCTAATATCCGTCTTTTTCTTGAACGTGTTTGTAGGCGAGGTGGGTGCTCCACGCTTATTGTTGATCCGTGGGTCAAATCTCATTATCAGTTCGTCAATATCCCAATCTCTCGTTCTAGTCATAGCTCATATTAAATCCTTTATCCTTGATGCCTGACTGACTCGCATAAAATTCAGAAGGGCTGTTTAGCCACTTCTGAATATCACGTACTCGGAAGGCCAGTTTGGTTTCGCGACTATCCAAGGATAAGTTCTGAGGGGGCGGAAAGCGGCCTTCACGAATTCTAAAATTGATGTCTTGTATGGAGAGGCTGCATAGCTGCACAGCCGTTTCAAGGGACACGAGAGCGTTTGACTGGAGCATTAGAGAGGCCAATACATTTGCCTCGCAATGACTAACCTGACTGTCGCCAGATGTTGCGAACGCTTTGCTTAGGCTTTTATTTATGTCATTCATTGTCGCCCCGTAAGTCTGGTTTGTAAGTATGGGAAATGAACTGCGAATTCATCCCCCATAACCAACAAGCCCCGTTAAGGTAGTGGCGACATCCCCCCATAGAAAAACGGCATCGTAGCTATGAGCTAAGGATGCCGCCTAGAGTCCATTAGATCACATTAACTCTTAATATTTGGTTAATTGTCTTTTAAGTGCTCGTTTTGAAGAAGGCGCAATATATAGTCCAAACCCCGTATGCAATAAGAGGAATACCGATCAAGAGTGCTGAAGTGCCCACTCCCAGAAGGATTAGGAGTGAACCTAATCCAACTTTTCCTAATCTTGTCTTTTCGAATGGAGTTAATGGCATCGGGTTGATCACATTTGAGAATCTTTGTTCGCGCTCATACTTAATAGCTCTATAGCCCCTGATTGATATGTAAATCCCTAGTGGGGTCATGGGGATACCAATGCCCACACCTGCTGAGGCAATGCCTACTCCTCCAACAACAATGCCAAAAGTAAGTATTAAGATTCCAATGATTAGCTGATTCATAGCTGAGCCAATATGTTAATTATTACCAGAAGTAAGAAGGCAAAAACGAATAGATTTCTAAGCCTTTCTAAGAAGGAAGAGGGTTTCGTCTTGTTAAGCTTAATTCGGTTTATATCAGGTGCATTTATTAATGATTCAAAGGTCGATCCTGTCGCCAAAGATAATGAGTCTTCTTTTCCAAGTTTACTAAACGTATAGAGCTTATGTTTTATCTTCTTTTTTATTTCTTTCTCATCAAATACATTTGTCATTATTTCATATAGAAAATAATCCTCATGAGAAGGTTTTGACGACATTGTTTCTAAGAAGTCATTGTAGAAAAAAGTGTTATTTGGATCTCCTTTATGTACTCCTGAAGCAATGCGCCTCAATTCGTGTTCAAGTACAGAAGTATTATTAAATAAGTAGCTGGGGTGGTCGTTGCCAAGAATTTTTTGACGATATAGGTTTTTAACTAAAGTAACGCAAATATTCCTTGCGTTACTAGCGTGCTCTTTGGGTATTTGTTTGTGTTCTTCAATATGCTCAGCCAAACATGTTAAGCAGATGCCGGACAGCCATAATTGTCGTTCTATCTTTGAAGATTCGTCCCATTCTTTTCTCATGTTGGCTAACGAATTCTCGTTGCTCAGATCGTTCTTCATTGATTCTGAGAGAGGCAGTTTCTTTATTTCGTCGATGAAGTCCTTTTCGAAACTGGTCATTTACTTTTAGCTTTCTTTGCATATAAGTTCAGAGGCATTTGAGCCATTAATAGAAATTGCAAATTGATCTTTGTGAGTCAATAGTCATTAAGTATTTGCTGGCGCAGCTAACGAAAATTTGCCTTTAATTTTTATTAGTAGCGAGCGAAAAACTTAGCACGAAAATAATTTTGTGCTAATGTCTGAGCGTGTCCTGACATGTCGCAACCACCGAAAAATCAAGCATTTACAGCGAGAAAAATGCTGATCTATGATGCATTTGAACTGATTTTGGGTGGTGCGGAAAGTAAGGTGGCATGTCCACCTTGCGGTGGAGTGGGGATACCCCACACCCGTTGGCTTTAACTAAATCTTAGAACATTTATGTTCATCATTGATAAGCCAACATGCAAGCTGTGCCTGCTAGTAGCAGGCCATCTTGGTGGGGGAAAACAGGCTTTTCCCCGCACCCCCCTTTGAAATGCGCTTCGGAGGGTAATGTTATGACTGGCACAACATCACGCAAGAGACCACCACCATTTTCACTTTGGCTCACTCCAGATGAGCGGCGTGAAATTGAGAATAGAGCCGAGCGAGCTGGCTTATCCATGGGTGGCTATTGCAAATCAATCATCTTCGATGCTCCTCCTCCGCGTCGATCACGTAGACCCGTGATCGAAAAGATTGAGCTTGCCCGTCTCCTTGGGGAGTTAGGAAAGGTGGGAAGCAATCTCAATCAGCTAGCCCGCCAAATAAATATGGAAGGCGCAGTCGAAATGCCAGAGCTAAAAGAAGCTCTGATCGACTTGGCCGAAATGCGGGCTGCGGTCATGGTGGCGCTCGGCTATAGGGAAGGCGACCATGACAAAGGAGCGACGTTACATTGATTATTCGATGCTCTCAGCGCTCAGGTGCTCGCAATCTTGCGACGCACCTAAATAACAAGCGCGATAACGATCATGTAACCGTCGCCGAGATTAAAGGACTGGTCGGGCGTAATCTGCACGAAGCCCTCCTAGAGATTGATGCGATATCAAAGGCCACTCGATGTGAGCAGCCTTTGTTCAGCACGTCCTTTAATCCTCCTGAAGGTGCCGAAGTCACCGAAGCCCAGTTTGAAGATGCTTTCAATCGCTTTGAAAGCAAGCTGGGCTTAACCGACCAGCCTCGCGTGGTGGTTTACCACGAGAAGGAGGGGCGCAGGCACGCGCATGTCGTCTGGTCGCGCATAGATGTTCAAGAGATGAAAGCTATCCGCATGTCACACTTCAAGAACAAATCTATGGAATTGAGCCGTGAGCTGTATCAGGAACACGGCTGGGATATGCCAAGGGGAATGGAAAACAAGCAGGAAGCGGAACGATTCAACCTCACTCCGGCTCAATGGAATCAGCTCAAACGGCAGAAGGTCGATGCAAACGAGCTGCGTGGACATATCAAAGATGCGTGGCAGGCATCGGACAACGTGAGCAGCTTTTCACACGCGCTCAAAGAGCGTGGGCTATTTCTAGCCAAAGGTGATAAACGTGGCTTTGTGCTGATGGATCATACTGAAAAAGTATTTTCGCTATCCAAGTTTGGCGACTTCAAAAGGAAAGAGCTAAAAGCTAAGCTCGGTGATCCTGATGGTTTGCCTTCTGTGGCGATGGCCGCAGTGGAAATTCGCTCGATCTATAACTCAGAAATGAAATCACTGATCAAAAAGCTGAAACAAAAACAGCTAAACGAAATGCTGCCGCTAGAAGAAAAGAAGGCATTACTGGTCACTATCCAGCGTGCTCAGCGACAAGAACAAAAAGATCAACATCGAGTAAAGCGAAACCTCACCTCCAAGTCAGTTCGTGAAGGTTTTAAAAAGGGCATTCTTGGCCTGTTCGACAAGGTGACAGGCAAAGAACGCCGATTAAAGCTGGTGGGTAAGGATAAGCTCAATAAGCTAAAAGAACGCCATGGCAGTTCGAGGCAAAAGCTCGTTTTTGAACATAACTTACAACGTGCCGAGCTACAGAAAGAAATTCAGGCCAAACGGGATGAGCAGCGTTTAGAGCGCAAAGAGCTGGCGAAACGTATCTTCGATATTCGATCTCACAATCATGAGCAAAAACGTGGCACCTTGTCACATAGGTTTGATTCCTCATCGCTGGATAAATCCAAGCAAAGAGACCTAGTGCTCACAAATGATCAAGAGGATAGTTATCAGGAAAAACGTAAGTCCGAACGGAAACGGGAGAGGGCAGAAAATACGCGCAAGAAGGGCAGGTCATTCACTCGCTAGAAAGTCTACCCTGAAGGCGCTGCACCTAAGTGCTTGTTTTTGATCATATAGCGCACTTAATACTCCTTTCTCAATCTAATGTAGAAAAGTCGGAAGTAAAAGCCCCAATAGTCTTGTTGATTCCCCAATTTTCCCTTATTGTCTCATGTGTCTAAGGGTGGATACGCTATGACTGATGAAATTTTGACCTTGAAAGAGGTCGCTGAGTACTTGAAGTTAGCTGAAAAGACAGCTTATAGGCTTGCCGCTGAAGGCAAATTGCCCGGATTTAAAGTGGGTGGAAGCTGGCGGTTCAAACGTGAAGATGTCCTTATTTGGATCGAAAAGCAGAAAAACAAAGAGGCTTAATAATGAGAACGAGCTTCAACGTTATGTTAGGGAAGTTGTATGACTAAAGAACAACAAATAGAAAATGCTTTGATAGCGAAGCTTCAAGACCTTAAATATACCTATCGAGAAGATATACGCGATAAAGCGAGTCTTGAGCAGAATTTCCGCGAAAAGTTTGAAGCCCTTAACCACGTTCGGCTGACTGATTCTGAGTTTTCTCGACTACGCGATGAAATCGTTAATTCGGATGTCTTTGCCGCAGCTAAAACTCTGCGTGAACGCAATACTTTTCAGCGTGAAGATGGCACCCCATTGCAATACACTTTGGTCAATATTAAAGACTGGTGCAAAAACGAATTCGAAGTAATTAACCAATTACGCATTAATACTGACAACAGTCATCACCGCTACGACGTTATTCTACTAATAAACGGCGTTCCAGTGGTTCAGATAGAGCTTAAAACGCTTGGTTTGACGCCACGCCGTGCCATGGAGCAAATTGTCGAATATAAGAATGACGTGGGTAATGGCTATGCCAATACGCTGCTCTGTTTTATGCAGCTCTTTATTGTCAGTAACCGTGACAACACGCTCTATTTTGCCAACAACCACAATCAGCACTTTAGCTTTAATGCTGATGAGCGTTTCTTGCCTATTTATCAGCTCGCCAAAGAAGATAATACCAAGATCACCCATCTTGACGATTTCGCTGACAATTTCTTAGCCAAATGTACTTTAGGCCAAATGATAAGCCGCTATATGGTACTAGTAGCCAGCGAGCAGAAGCTCATGATTATGCGCCCGTACCAAATCTATGCGGTAAAGGCGATTGTCGATTGCATCCATCAAAATCGCGGCAATGGTTATATTTGGCACACAACAGGAAGCGGTAAAACGCTGACATCTTTCAAGGCTTCCACTTTATTGAAAGACAACCCTGACATTGATAAATGCCTTTTTGTTGTAGATCGTAAAGACCTTGATCGTCAAACTCGTGAGGAATTCAATAAGTTTCAAGAAGGTTGTGTAGAAGAAAACACTAATACCGAAGCCTTGGTTCGCCGTATGTTATCGGACGATTACGCCGATAAAGTCATCGTTACCACCATACAAAAGCTTGGCCTTGCACTTGATGAAAACAGCAAGCGCAATCAACAGCATAAACAAAACGGCAAGCAAACATACAAAGAACGCCTTGAGCCACTACGCGATCAAAGAATTGTATTTATTTTTGATGAATGCCATCGATCTCAGTTTGGCGATAATCATCAAGCCATTAAAGCCTTCTTTCCTAAAGCGCAGTTATTCGGCTTTACGGGTACGCCGATCTTTGAAGATAACGCTACCTACAAGAAAATTGATGGCACAATCGGTTCATACAAAACTACCGAAGATATTTTCCAAAAGCAGTTGCACGCCTACACCATCACTAACGCCATTGACGACCGAAATGTACTGCGCTTTCACATCGACTATTTCGGTGAGAAGCCAAAAGACGATACGACCGATAAAAAGAAAAAGTCAAAACCCAAGCTGCCATCGCCTGAAGCCGTTGTTGGCGAGATTCTTAAAAAGCACGATTCCGCTACCAACCAAAGGCGATTTAACGCGGTATTAGCCACAGCCTCTATCAATAATGCTATTGAATACTATCAGCTATTCAAACAGGCGCAGGCAGAAAAACTAGCCCAAGATGATAGCTATACACCCTTGAATATTGCCTGCGTATTCTCGCCGCCAGCAGAAGGCAATAAAGATGTGCAGCAGATACAGGAAGACTTGCCGCAAGAAAAGGAAGACAACCAGCAAGCGCCTGATGAGAAAAAGGCAGCACTGAAAGCCATTATTGCTGATTACAACGCGCAATACGAGACAAACCACACGATCAGCGAATTCGACTTGTATTATCAGGATGTGCAGCAACGCATCAAAGACCAGAAATACAGTAACAACGATTACCCACATAAAAACAAAATCGACATTGTGATTGTGGTCGATATGTTGCTGACGGGTTTCGATTCCAAATACCTCAACACTCTGTATGTAGATAAAAACCTCAAGTATCATGGCCTGATACAAGCCTTCTCACGCACTAACCGAGTGCTCAACGATACGAAACCATACGGCAATGTCTTGGATTTCCGTTATCAGGAAGATGCTGTAAACACCGCGATTGCTCGTTTTTCAGGGCAAGATAAAGACCGAGCTAAAGAAATCTGGCTGGTTGACCCTGCTCCACAGGTTATCGAAAAGTTAGAAAGCACAGTGTCCGATCTGGAGAAGTTCATGGACTCGCAAGGGCTAGCTTGCACTCCTGAGAACGTAAATAACCTCAAAGGTGATGCCGCCAGAAGCGAATTTATAAACCGCTTTAAAGAAGTGCAGCGCTTAAAAACCCAACTCGATCAATACACCGACCTGAATGACGAACAGGTGGCAAGCGTAAATACATTGCTACCCGAAGAGCAATTGCGCGGCTTCCGTGGAATGTATCTGGAAACGGCGCAACGCTTGAAAGCGCAACAAGCCAAAGGCAGTGATGACCCAGATGATCCAGTGCAACAGTTGGAGTTTGAATTGGTTCTATTTGCCTCTACCGTGATTGATTACGACTACATCATGGGTTTAATCGCCAAATCTACGGATGACGACAAACCCAGCAAGCACAAAATGAGTCGCCAACAACTGATCGATTTGATTAGCTCTAGCGCCAATCTTATGGATGAGCGAGATGATATTGTTGATTACATCAACAGTCTGCCGACCGATCAAAGCTTGAATGAAAAAGCTATTCGCGAAGGATATCAAAAGTTCAAATCCGACAAATCAGCAAAGGAGCTAGCCGACATAGCAGATAAGCACAACATTGAGCATGATGCTCTGCAAGGTTTCGTTGATCGTATTTTGGATCGCATGATATTCGATGGCGAACAGCTCAGCGAATTATTAGAACCGCTAGATTTAGGCTGGAAAGCGCGAACACGGGCAGAGTTGGCGTTAATGGAAGAGTTGGTGCCTTTGCTTAATAAACTTTCTCAAGGGCGTGAGATTTCGGGGTTAGCGGCGTATGAGTAACAACACGAAGAGAGAAATAGTGCCGGAGTTGCGGTTTCCTGAGTTTGTGAATTCAGGCGAGTGGATCGAAGAGCCACTTGGAAAAATTGCTAGATATGAAAATGGAAAAGCTCATGAAAAGGGCATAACGGAAACGGGCAAATTTGTAGTTGTAAATTCAAAATTTATATCGACAGATGGCGAGGTGCTCAAGCATACCAATGAAGCATTTTGTCTCGCTGAAAAAGACGACATATTGATGGTGCTCAGCGACATACCAAATGGTAAAGCTATAGCAAAGTGTTTCTATGTTGATTTGAATGATCGCTATACTGTGAATCAGCGGATATGCAAGCTGAGTTCGAAAAACGCAGACAGCATTATGCTTTTTTATTCGCTAAATAGACACCCATATTTTCTATCTTTTGATGATGGCGTAAAACAAACTAATTTGAGGAAAGACGATGTTCTAAATTGCCCTGTTCTACTGCCCAAAGATTTGGAAGAACAGCAAAAAATCGGCGATTGCCTGTCTTCTCTCGATGAGCTGATTGCTGCACATACCCGTAAGCACCAAGAACTCCAATCCTATAAAAAGGGATTACTGCAAAACCTCTTCCCCGCAGAGGGTCAAACAGCTCCATCACTGCGTTTTCCTGAGTTTGAAGATGAAGGTGAATGGGAGGAAGCAAAGTTAGAAGAGCTTGCTACTTATACGAAGGGCTACGCCTTTAAGTCAAAAGACTACACTGATAAAGGAATTCGAATTGTTAGAGTTTCTGACTTGGGGGCAGATTTTGTTAAATCTAATAATGAACAAATTTTTATCAATGCGGGATCAGGTAACGATTACAAAAGATATGAAATAAAAAATTCTGAAATTATTATAACGACTGTCGGCTCAAAGCCAGAAATGGTTGATTCTGCTGTTGGTCGAGGAATATATGTATCTAGCTCGAAGACTGGTCTACTTAATCAAAATCTACTTAAGTTAGAAGTCAATGCCAAAGTTAATAGCAAGTTTTTATACTCAAATATAAACACCAAAGAGTACCAGTCATTTATTGCGTCAATTTCTCGCGGTAACGCAAATCAGGCAAATATCGCTGTTAAAGAGTTGATGAAATTTCAGATAAAGATTCCTAAATATGAAGAACAACAAAGAATTGCCGAATGCTTATCATCTGTTGACGATCTGATCACCGCACAAGCGAAAAAGATTGAAGAGCTGAAAATCCATAGGAAAGGCTTGATGCAGCAGCTTTTTCCTTCCGTGGATGAGGTTGGGGCATGACTGGCATTCGCACCTATCAAAACTTAAGAGGACTCGTTACTCGTCTGCGAGATGACTTGAATGACAAAGAGCTGGTTCTTCTCTATGCGTATAATCGTACTGGTAAGACAAGGCTTTCGATGGATTTCAAAGATCGAGGCAAGCGCAATAACGGTGGCCAATCGGATACGCTTTACTTTAACGCTTTTACTGAGGATTTGTTTACTTGGGAAAACGACTTGGAGAATGATGCATCTCGCGGGTTACAAGTAAATCAATTTTCCAAGTTTTTCGATGGTTTTACTAACTTAGGGCTAGAGCCAACGATTGACGAATATCTCAGTCGGTATGCTGATTTTGGTTTCGATTTTGAGTACAAGGAAATTCAGCAAGGGAATGAAACATTCACCAAACCGCACTTTGTAAAATTCAGTAAAGACGGACAGGAAAACATAAAGATATCCAGAGGCGAGGAAAGTATTTTTATCTGGTGCATATTCATGGCCATTTGCGAACGAGTGCTTGACGGTCAAGAGTCTTATCAATGGGTAAAATACATCTATATTGATGATCCCGTTTCGTCCCTTGATGATAACAATGCGATCTCAGTTGCTTGTGATTTAGCAAAACTTCTTCGGCGAGCAACAAGCCGCAAGGAGGATGACGGTACGCCTAACCCGATGAAAATCGTGGTCTCTTCACATCATTCGCTATTTTTCAATGTCATGTGTAATGAGATAGGAAGAGCGAAAGAGAATGAGCCAAAGGTTAGACACAAACGGTATTTTCTTCATCGCCCTAACAGTGATAATCGCTATACACTTCGTGCCACCGAAGACACGCCGTATTTTCATCATGTAGCAACGCTTTCAGAGCTACAAAAAGCCGCTGATCCTGATAACGGTACGCTTTATACATTTCACTTCAATGCTCTGCGCAGCATTATGGAGAAGACGGCTGCTTTTTTCGGTCATGCCGATATTAGCTTCTGCCTAAAAGCTATTGACGACGATGAAAACAGCGCATTATTTAACCGCGCGCTCAATCTTTTGAGTCATGGAAAATACGCTATTCATGAGCCAACTCCCATGGGCGAAGACAATCAGGATTTATTCCGGCAAATCCTAAAAGCGTTTGTTACCAGTTTTCAATTTTATTTGCCGGAAATACTAAGCGATAATTCTAGAAGGGCAACATCATGACAGAGCAACAATTAAAAGACTTAGGTAAAACCCTATGGGACATCGCCGATAATTTGCGCGGCGCAATGAACGCGGATGATTTTCGCGATTACATGCTGTCCTTCCTGTTTTTGCGCTACTTGTCAGACAATTATGAGGCCGCAGCCAAGAAAGAGCTGGGCTCAGATTATCCTGATCTTCCGCAAGATGTGCTAAGAGCATCAGGTGCTGCTAGCCAGTTGCAGGTTTGGTATGAAGAAAACCCTGATGATGTTGTCGCTTTTGAAAGACAAATGCGCCGTAAGGTGCATTATGTAATCGAGCCAGCACATTTATGGAGCGGTATAGCAGAACTTGCCAGAACACAGCATGACGATCTCTTGCTAACTTTGCAGCAGGGCTTTAAATACATCGAGAATAAGTCGTTTGAAAACAGCTTTCAGGGCTTGTTCTCAGAGATCAATCTGGATTCAGAAAAGCTGGGTAAAAACTACAGCCTACGTAATGCCAAGCTTTGCACAATCATCACCAAAATCGCCGAAGGGATTGCAGGGTTTTCAACGGATAGTGACACTCTTGGCGATGCTTATGAGTATCTGATCGGTCAGTTCGCCGCAGGCTCAGGTAAGAAGGCTGGTGAGTTCTATACGCCTCAACAGATATCAACCATATTGTCCGAGATCGTATCGCTGGATAGTCAGGAGCCTGCGACAGGTAAGAAGAAAAAGCTTAATAACGTATTGGATTTCGCGTGTGGCTCTGGCTCTCTCTTGTTGAATGTGCGTAACAAGCTGAAAGAAGCTGGTGGCAGTGTCGGGCGTATCTACGGGCAAGAAAAGAACATCACCACTTACAACCTTGCTCGCATGAATATGCTCTTGCACGGAATTAAAGATTCCGAGTTTGAAATTCATCATGGAGATTCACTTATCAATGACTGGGATTTGCTTAATGAAATGAATCCCGCTAAAAAACTGCAATGTGATGCCGTTGTTGCTAATCCACCATTTAGCTATCGCTGGGAGCCAACTGAGGCTTTAGGCGAAGATTTTCGATTCAAGAGCCATGGGTTAGCCCCGAAGTCGGCAGCAGATTTTGCTTTCTTGTTGCACGGTTTTCACTTTCTTGGTGACGAAGGCACTATGGCTATTATCTTGCCCCATGGTGTGTTGTTCCGTGGAGGAGCTGAAGCTCGAATTCGTACCAAGCTTTTAAAGGACAATAATATTGATACGGTAATTGGTTTACCTGCTAACTTGTTTTTCTCAACAGGTATTCCAGTCTGTATTCTTGTGTTGAAAAAATGCAAGAAGCCTGATGACGTGCTTTTCATCAATGCGAGTGATGAAGAGCATTTTGAAAAAGGGAAACGTCAAAACCGACTATTGCCAGAACATATCCATAAAATTATCGATACTTACCAATTCCGTAAGGAAGAGGAACGTTATGCTCGTCGAGTATCGATGGAAGAAATCGAGAAGAACGACTTCAATCTCAATATTTCACGGTATGTGAGTACTGCCAAGCCGGAAGAAAAGGTTGATTTGCATGTTGTTAATCAGGAGCTTGTTGAACTAGAAAAGGATATTGTTGCTGCGACTGCTAAACATAACAAATTTTTAGAAGATCTTGGTTTGCCGCTATTGCCTCTCGCAGAGAACTAAAAGGATTTGAAATGCCTCTGTACCAAATTACAAATGACACTCTTTTAGAATTACCTTCTACTTCGTTTCAGCAGGAAAGTTTGTGGGAGCGCCGAGACCTACAGCGGCTATTGAAAGCGAATATTCAAGCGATTGATGAAAATGTCATGGTGATCGCCGAAGAGTTTGGCGACTGGAGCGAGAGTGGTAGAAGGATTGATCTTTTAGCCATTGATAAAGATGCCAATTTGGTAGTCATTGAACTGAAACGCACTGACGATGGCGGTCATATGGAGTTGCAGGCTATTCGCTACGCTGCAATGGTGGCTAATATGACGTGGGATCAGGCTAAGTTTTCTTTTCAGAAATATCTTTCGGAAAACCAAATTGATGCGGATGCAGAGTCACGGCTTTGTGAATTCTTGGGGTGGTCAAGCCCAAGAGAGGATGACTTTGCTCAAAACGTTAGAATTGTTTTAGCTTCCGCTAATTTTTCAAAAGAGATAACAACCTCAGTACTATGGTTAAATGATCGAGATTTAGATATTAGTTGTGTAAGGCTATCCCTGCATAAAATTGACGATAAGTTAGTATTAAGCGCCGATCAGATCATTCCATTGCCTGAAGCGGAAAGCTACCAAATTGAAGTAAAGCAGAAACGTCGTGAAGAGCGTGTCTCTCGGAGTGAGAAAAAAGATCGTTCTTTATATTCAATTGCATTTTCTGGGGAGGCTTTTGAGGAAGGCTTTAAAAAATCTGATATAGCCTACTATACGATTATGCTATTGCAGTCGAAGAATCTGATTAACAAGGAGGTTTTCGACTTTTTGAGAGAAGATACATCCTGTAGCTTCAAACTATTGAAGGTTCTAGACGAAATGACGGATACAGAGAAGCGATACTCCAAGTATCGATTTAACAAAGAGCCTGAGATTACCTTTGAAGGTGCCGGTTATTATATTGCTCGTAATTGGGGCGTTAATAATGTCCAGAAGTTTATCGATAAAATGGAATCTCGTTTCCCTGAGATATCCTACTCCTCAACAGCTCAAGAATAATGGATGCCTTGGCATCAAGGGCTGGGAGCCCTTGATGAAATCTCAAGTTCGATATTTTCCAGTGAGGCCAAAGCGTTTACCCGTTCTAGAGTTAATGGCTCGCTTCTAACTAATGCGTTAAACACTTCCTTATGAAGGCTACGAAGCTCAGTTGTGTTTTTCGCTGCCAGTTCAAATCTTGTAATCAATCTCATTGTTACCTCCTGTTTTGGAGGCCGTGACTGCCACGGCCTTTGTGAGGCCGCGTGTTTGTGCAAAGAGACGGATTAAGCACCTTCGGTCGCAATGACATGGAGAAGCTTTACGCTTGCTGATCTATAGGCGCTTTGCGCTAGTGGTAATGCTAAAAGGCTGTGTTGTTATGGCTTTAGATCAGGTGGTTACTGATTGATAGAAAGATGCTGGCAGTGCTGAAGCACAACTGCTTTAAATGGCTTTGGAAGTTCGCTGCGCTTGGCTTAAAGAAGTTGATAGCGGGAACACTGGTCGTGTTCGCTTACTTTCTAGTTTTATTTCCCCTTTTGGGTATACGTAAAAATATCACATAACTTGGCTCCATCAAGACATCCCCCAGCCTTCCGCGCTTACGCTTGTGCAGGCAGGGTGGTTCCCCCTGTCTGGATTCCGCCAAAACATGTGATCTTACGCTCGCCTCTCTTGGTCTTTCGGCTCTCTTCTTTTTCTGGGGTTTTCAACCCCAAAAGGGGATGTGTTTTTAAGATTAAGGAGACAAAGACATGAGCGAAGAAATCAGAATTTATGTGGCGTGTTTGGCAGCCTACAACAACGGCAAGCTTCACGGTGTTTGGATTGATGCGACTGACGACATAGACGACATTCAGGATCAAATTAACGAGATGCTGGAATCCAGCCCTGAAGAGGATGCAGAGGAGTGGGCAATACATGATTACGAGGGTTATGGTTCTTATAGATTGTCAGAGTATGAAGGCATTCAGGGTGCGCATGAAATCGCGTGTTTCATAGAGGAGCACGGGGAAATAGCCGCCGAGTTGCTAAGTCATTTTTCAACGATTGACGAAGCTAAAAAGGCGATGGAAGAGAACTATGCAGGTTGTCATGAAAGCGTAGCCGACTTTGCCGAGGAGCTAACAACCGATACCACCGAGATTCCCGAAAGCCTCGCGTTTTATATCGACTATGAAAAAATGGGGCGTGATCTTGAACTGGGCGGTGATATCTTCACCATTGAGATGGGATACCGCGAAGTCCACATATTTTGGAATCACTAAATAGGAATAGCCTCTGCTACGGCAGGGGCTTAACTGCCTGAACTTTTGGGGCTCAGCGGCCTATGGCCACAAACGCTCATGTTTCGCGTATCTTGTCTCCTGATCTCGCCAAGGCTGAGCCCCAAAAGTGCCATTGATCCTTCTGGTCTCAATGGAGAAAAAATGAGGCGGCAAAGCCGCTCCTAGTTTAAAATATCGTCTTTTTAGGTACTTAAAGTACCCAAAAAAGAAAAAATATAAACCTTTTGATTGATCCAGTTTAAAAAGTGGGTTAGATTGGTACTATGAGTACCGAAAACGAGTCAAAATTAAACCATTTGCTCAGCACTCAGCCTTTAGGCGTCGTGCTTTCTTCGGCATGGCTTGCTGATCAGGGTTACAGCCTTGATTTGCAGAAGCGCTATAAGCGAAGTCAGTGGTTTGATTCTATCGGTACAGGGGCACTGATACGCCATAGCGATCAGGTGGACTATCTGGGCGGCATCTATGCCTTGCAAAGCCAGTTAGGTCTATCTGTGCATCCAGCCGCTAAAACCGCGCTATCCATGCAGGGCAAGGCGCATTATCTGGAGCTGGCGACAAAATCAGTCCAGCTCTTTGGTGGCAAGGATGACAGTTTGCCCCTGTGGTTTAAAAAGCGGGATTGGGGTGTCAGTGTGGATTGTAAATTGACATCGTTTCTACCGCCGGAACTTGGCTTAGTAGAAATAGAGCATAAGGGCTTTAAGGTAAAGGTATCCAGTCCCGCACGAGCGGTCATGGAGTGTCTTTACCTAGCACCTAAGTCGCAGCCGCTTTTGGAAGTGTTTGAGTTAATGGAAGGGCTAAACAATCTGCGGCCAGCCAGTGTTCAGAAATTGCTGGAAGGCTGTACTTCCGTGAAGGTAAAACGCCTGTTTTTGTACTTGGCGGATAAGGCAGGCCATGACTGGCTTAGCTATATCAACCTCGATAAGGTTGATCTGGGCTCAGGTAAGCGATCAATCGTGAATGACGGTGTTTATGTTTCGAAGTATCAGATAACCGTGCCCAAGGAACTGGAGGCTGTTCATGAATGAAGCCTATAAAAAGCAGGTCAGGCTTCTTTTGGATGTGCTGCCTGAAGTCGCCAAAGAAGAATGCTTTGCTATGCATGGCGGTACGGCGATCAATCTCTTTGTACGGGATATGCCAAGGCTGTCAGTGGATATCGACTTAACCTATGTCGAGATCGCTGAGCGGAACGAAACGCTCGAAGGCATTAATGCAGCTTTGTTAAGGATTAAAGAACGTATCGAGGCATTGCGTCCGTCGATACGGGTTCAGCATAAAGATAAGGTTTGTAAGCTACAACTTGATGAGCAAGGTGTACTCATCAAGATTGAAGTGAATATGGTAGGGCGGGGCTTGTTAGGCGAACCGAATAAAGAGCCCCTTTGTGAAGCTGCTCAAGAGCAGTTCGATGCCTTTTGCGCCATGCCGCTGGTGCCGTTGGCACAGCTATATGGCGGCAAATTATGCGCAGCCTTAGATAGGCAGCACCCAAGAGATTTATTTGATGTAAAGCTGCTTTTAGACAATGAAGGCTTTACGGACGAGATCAAGCAAGGGTTTATTCTAGGGTTGGTGAGCAGTAATCGCCCAACCCATGAAATGCTTGATCCACATTTGCTTGATCAGCGCACGGCTTTTGAAAATCAGTTCGAAGGCATGACGACGATTGAGTTTAGTTACGATGATTATGAGGCCACAAGGCTTCAGCTTATCGAAACGGTAAAAGCCAGCTTGAGCGAAGAGGATAAGGCTTTCTTGTTGAGCCTAAATCGCCTCACGCCAGACTGGTCGATTTACGACTATCAGAACTTCCCGTCGGTGAAGTGGAAGATTCTGAACTTGGAGAAATTCAAGAAAGATAATCCAGAGGCTTATCAGCAACAATTGAGTGAGCTGGAAAGTGTTCTGGAGCAGTAATTTATAGCGCAGTTGTTTATTGATAAAATAACGCGTTTTTCGCCCCCAAATGGGGAAATTTACGAATGGGTACAAAATTAGGTACAAAGTAGGAATTATTCGGTATGGCTGATAGCAATTTTGTCAATGAAATCAATAAGCGACGCACGTTTGCTATCATCTCGCATCCGGATGCTGGTAAAACAACCATCACAGAAAAGCTATTGCTCATCGGTAATCAAATTCAAACGGCTGGTAGTGTGAAGGGTAAAAAAGGACCGCACGCAAAGTCGGATTGGATGAGCATGGAGCAGGAACGGGGGATATCGGTGACCTCATCAGTGATGCAGTTTCCATATAAAGAGCGCACGGTGAACCTTCTTGATACCCCTGGGCACGAAGACTTTTCTGAAGATACCTATCGCACCCTGACGGCTGTTGATTCGGTCTTGATGGTTATTGATGGGGCGAAAGGTGTGGAAGATCGAACCATTAAACTGATGGAGGTTTGTCGTTTGCGTGACACGCCGATTCTTTCATTCATTAACAAAATGGATCGCGATATTCGTGACCCCATTGAGGTGATGGATGAAATTGAAGAAGTGCTTAAGATCGAGGCGGCACCCATTAATTGGCCCCTAGGTATGGGTAAGGAGTTTAAGGGTGTCTATAACCTGTATACCGATACGATTCATGTTTTTCAAAAAGGCATGGGGCATATGCTGCAAGATGATATACAAATTAAGGGCCTAGAGTCTGCTGAGGCGAAAGAGCTATTGGGTAGCTATTGGGAAGATACTTTTGATGAAATCGAATTGGTGAAAGGTGCCACCCACCAGTTCGATCGCGATGCTTATCTCGAAGGCAGGCAAACCCCTGTGTTTTTTGGTACGGCGTTAGGAAACTTCGGTGTTAGGGAAATGCTCGATGGTTTTGTCGAATGGGCACCTTCACCCTTAGGTCGCGATACCAAAGAGCGACATGTTGAGCCAACAGAAGAAAAGTTTTCGGGATTCGTTTTTAAAATTCAGGCCAATATGGATCCAAAGCACCGCGATAGAATTGCATTTATGCGCATTTGTTCTGGGCGCTATCAGCGTGGTATGAAAATGAAACACGTTCGATTAGGGAAAGACGTAAAAATCGCCGATGCGGTAACGTTTCTGGCGGGGGATCGTAGCCATGTTGAAGAGGCAATCTCCGGCGATGTCATCGGTCTTCATAACCATGGCACAATACAGATTGGTGATACTTTTACGGAAGGTGAAACGCTCAAGTATACGGGGATTCCGCATTTCGCACCTGAACTGTTTCGACGTATCCGCTTGGCGGATCCTTTAAAAACCAAACAACTGCAAAAAGGCTTGCAGCAATTAGCAGAAGAGGGTTCGACGCAAGTTTTCTTCCCAATGAACAATAACGACATAATCGTTGGTGCCGTGGGGATGCTGCAGTTTGAAGTGGTTGCTTATCGTCTCAAGGATGAGTACAAAGTCGACGCCATTTATGAAAGTGTCACCGTAAACACTGTGCGTTGGGTGGAGTGCGAAGATGCGAAAGTATTGGAACAATTTAAGCGTAAATGTGCGGATAATCTTGCCATTGATGGCGGTGGCCATTTGTCCTATTTAGCTCCTTCGCGTGTCAATTTATCATTGACCCAAGAGCGCCACCCAGATGTTGAATTTTGGGCTACGCGCGAGCATTAACTCATTCTAATTTTTTGCAAAATCTTATGTCAGATCACAATAATAATTTTTGCCAACACATACCTGACACCATGCCGCGAATGTATTGGCCTGTGCTAGACCGTCTGTTCGGATATGTTTTCAAGAAAATGGGTTGGAGTTTTGAGGGCGAGATACCCAAAGTAAAAAAAGCTATTGTTATTCTCGCACCACACACATCGAATTGGGACTTCTTTATTGCAATGCTGGCTAAGTTTTCTTTGCAGCTGAAGGCCTCCTATATAATGAAGCAAGAGGCATTTTTCTGGCCTTTTAAAAGCTTGTTAATGACTGTTGGTGGTATACCTGTGGATCGATCGCAGCCAGCTCGGGTGGTTAACCAGGTCGCCAGAAAAATTGCCGAAGAGGATAGCATTTGGGTTGTTATTACCCCTGAGGGTACGCGTAAAAAGGTGACCAAATTCAAAACTGGTTTTGTTCGTATTGCGCGCACAGCGGGTGTGCCTATTCTAGTGATTGGTTTTGATTACAGCCGTAAGAAAATAATTTTTTCTAAAGTAGTTGAGCCTGGAGAAGACTACGAAGAGGAGGCTCAATCCCTGTACCAATACTGTAGAGAAAGCTTCGTTGGATGTAGGCCCGAGCATCAATAGTTCCACTCTCGTTCCCTGTTTCATTCCTTTTAAACCATATAATAAATAAGGCAATAAACAATTTGCTGCTGCCTCGCGCTGAATTTGTTGTTTTAGGTGCCTTTGCATGGCACTAATGTACTTTTTCAGCTAAACCTTAATACAGGTATGTCGTTTGTATGGTCAAACTTGCAGGAGGCAGCGAGTGTCCAAAGAACACAAAATTCTTATCTATCAGCCACAGGGGCCGTCAAAGGTCGCTGAATATATTGCGCAATCTTTTGCTCATGCGTCAGCTACTGATCAGCAGGCATGTCTTGAATTGCTCTGTGATACTGAATATAAGGTATTGATTCTAGATCTCATCGCTAATGGTGAGTTTGATATCGATTGCTACGAAGACTTCTTGCAGGATGAGGCCGTGAAGTCTCAACCTGTTATTGTGTTGTCGCCGATTGAAGAACTACGTCATAAGTTGCGCGCATTTGAATTAGGCTGTGACGATGTATTGCATGCAAATGACAGTATCGAGGAAGTGGCAGCGCGAATTCACAAATCAATTTTTAATACCATCGCCAATGAGCAGTTACAGAGCCGGTTAATGGCTGCGAACGAAACAGCATTTACTGCAATGGCGGATAATAGTGATTTGGGCTCAAATGTTCAGTTCCTAGTTGATGCCAATAATTGTGATAACTTGGATGAGCTTGGGCAGTTGCTGTTTTCAACCTTATCTCGTTACGAACTCTCGTGCAGCTTGCAAATGCGCAGCCTCTATGGAATTAAGAACATGGAAGCAAACGGCATGGCGAAGGATCTGGAGTCGCAGCTATTGGAACAAATGGCCGGTGCGGGTAGGTACATTGATTTTGGAAAACGCACAATCATGAATTATGGTCAAGCCAGCATCCTTGTGCGCAATATGCCGCTAGACAATCAGAAGCGATACGGCAGTATAAAGGATAATGTGCAGGCGCTGTTAATGGGGATAGACGCGCGAATCAAGGCGCTCGACGCGCAGAGTAAACTGCGCGATGAAAAAGCCGCACTCACCAAGTTGTCAGAAGATGTTCGACGGGTGATGACAGAAATCGATAATTCCTATCAGAAAGTAATGAGGGATATCGCTACGGTAGTAGAAGATCTCGCTGATGCGGTTAGCGAACGCATACCAAACTTAGCGCTTAGCGAAGAACAAGAAAAGTTTTTCGATGAAGTTGTTACCCACTGTGTGGTCGATACGAACCGTATTTTTAACGAGGGGCTCCGGGTCGACGATGCATTTTATACGCTTTGCGAGGACATGGATAAGGCGCTAATCAATGCTGCCATGGTAGAAGATGCGCTTTCTCGAGACCCAGAATCGACGGATGCGCCGCCCAATAAGCGCACACCAGGCCCAGAGCAAAAAAGTATCGAGCTGTTTTAAATATCACCGTCGTTCATTTCCGCTATAAAAATTTATTCTTAATGCCTAGTAGATACTTGGCATCGTGGAATAACTACGCCATCATATAACGATTGCCTCGCGCTGGCAGTGATATATCCGCCTAACGGTTTCTGCTGTAGGTACCTTTACGTCACCCTTCGCGAGGAATAGAGGGCTCAGCGCTGTATGGGCTGCTGAGGGCTATTTGGAAAGCTTGAGGGGACAAAGGTGGATTTGGCAACGGATAACAAAGATCTCGTTTGGGATCTCGATAGCTTTAAGCAGCGACAGCGTGCTATCGATTTTGTCATGAGTTTCGAAAACAAGATTTGTGTTTATTCAAATTCCGTCAATCAGCTCTATACCAACTACAACCTATTCTTTCCTAAAGAAGAAGACAGAAAGCTCGTTATCCTACCGAACCCCTATGCACACCACGACAACTATAATGGCATCCCTGAAGATGCAGTTGTTGCGACAGGACTGAATATCATCCCTGGAGCTATGGTTGGTAAGAGTGGCGCCTACCTCACCATACCTTTTAAAAGTGGAAAAACTAAATATCGGGCGGTTCCGCTACAGGTGGGGTTACGAGTGGTTAATCAGCAGCGCCCTGCAGGAAAAGCGTTGTTGCCGGTGTTAATGAAAGGGGACTTGCGAGAGTTGAACGCAAGTACGCCATGCTTACATCTCCACTCGATTAACCTCGACGCAATTTCAACCATTTCAAATCTTGAGCAGCAGAGTATCCGCAAGGTCATTATTGATCGTATGTCGACTATACGTTAACTCTAATTTTTGCCCCTCAAAACCAAAAATGCCGGCTTAAAGCCGGCATTTTTGTTGATGGCAATCGCTCAAACTATTTGAGCGCGAAAGTAATCGGTGCCGTAAATGTAAACGAGTCACCACCAACACCGTTAGGCACCGTGGCAAATGGAGAAGCGTCTTCAACTGCATCAACGGCGGCCCGATCAAGCGCTCTGTGCTTGGATTCTTCGACCGTAACGATTTGTTGCACTGCGCCATTTCTGTCGACGGTAATTGCCAAGCGCACGGTGCCTTGCTGTTGCCGCTCCAAGGCGCGACGTGGGTACTTCACGTTTTTTTGAATAGAGAAGAGTGAAGAAGAAACATAGAACTGTCGGTCCAGTAGGCTAGTTGCTGAGAATATCTCTTCCTCAAAATCATCGTCCTCTTCGTCTTCTACCGCCGGAGCGGGCGTAGCGGCTTTCGCAACTACCACTGGTTCTGGTTTGGGCTCTGCCGGTGGCTTAGGCTGCTCTGTCGCCTTGGGTTGCGCCGGTGCTGGCTTGTTTTTAGGTAGTGAGGCGGCTACTTTTTGCGGATCCTGCTTTTTAATTGCTTCGACAGTCGACTGTGCTTGGCTACGAGAAGGCTGTCTAGTCGGTGCTGGTGCAGTGTCGACGTTACCTGGCGGTGGTGAGAGCTTGACCGGAGGAGGGGGAGGCGCAATGGCAAGTTGAGGGGTTGAGCTAGCTTCCTCTGAATCAGCGTCTAAGGCAGCAGGTGGAGCTGGAGGCTTGCTGTTGGCCCAACCGGACACGACTTCAATACGAGCTGGATCTGGCTCTATTGAGGCATAGCGTCCAGCAATGCTTGCACCGACATCACCTTCGGCAAGTAATTGCTTGCGGAAATCAGAAGACAGCGGAACGCGGCCAATCCAGCTTCGAAGTAATAGCGGGAAAAATTCTGGGGAGGCAATGGTGCCAAGTTCGACATCATTGACTGAGACAGTAGTGCCTATGCTGGGTGCGTAGTCAATAGCGAGGACATCCCCTTGGAGTAAGCGTTTACGAACCATGTTGGTTAGCTTGGCAAGGTTTTCCGCGTGAGCTTCGAGCTCAGTTGAACTATTGTTAATCGCCATGCCTTCGATCCACATGCTGTTCAGGCTGCGCGCGGACAAAAAGCGCGCTGTGACTTTCAGCTCCATGCGGCGAGCTTCAGTACTATTGAGGATCGCATTTGCGTCTTTCGATAGCGTGTTTGAATAAAGCGCCGCTATAAAGCGCTCCTTGCCGAGCTCTGTATGCGGTGCCATGCCGTTTAGGGCTGGTTTGGCTAGCACCCAGCTAGAGGCAACACACAGTGCTAGCCCCGTTGCAAATTGTGTAAATTTACGGATATTCATGAAGCGCAACTCCAACCTAGTAACGTTATATTTGTTATCGCGGTTAAATCGTCAGGATGAAAATTTAGCTGACCGGTTCGTCGATCGGTCATCTGATTATGTGATCGAGTTATAGGATATTTGAGAATTCGAGTAAACAGCTGCCAGCTGGGCCCCAATGAAAAAGTGATCGGTAGTTCTGTCAGGTAGGCTAATCGAGCTGACGCCTTAGGCTCTCTGTCCTAAAATATTCGCTAATGAAGTTTATTATCCTAAATGCGATAGGATTTTAGGATGTTAAAATCGTTTGCCTTTCATCCAATTAATTTACCCCTCAGCGAAAACTGCCTGTTGCAGCCAAAATTTGGAAGATTTTTTTGCGCGGTAGTTCTCACTTTGTGTGGATGGCGTCATACGCACCCTGTAGATCAGGCTAGTATCGCTATGCTGTTGTGAGGGTGTCTCGGCAATCAGCGCAGATGTAAATATTGGAGCTATATTTAAGCACTATGGATGTTAAACAGTTTGATGTCACCACTCGCAAATCAGTAGATCAGTTATTGGCTTCGGTACCATTTTATAAAATGGTCAAGCAGAACGACCCTTGGCAGTTCGAAGTCCTCTTAACACATTCACGCATAGTCGACTTCGAGCCTGGTGAGGTTGTACTTCGCAGCGGCGAGTATGACAACTGGCATTATTTTTTACTAAAAGGGCAACTCGCCGTATTTGTTGGAGACGAAACGCGTGAGGCCGCACCTGTCAATTACATAACGCCTGGCGAGGTATTTGGTGACGTAGCGATGCTGTTAGGTAATCGCCAGCGCACAGCCACCTTGGTTGCTGACGCTAACTGCCGCAAAGTGGTGGCTTTTGGCACTGACTTTACAGTATTTGGTGAGGTCGACGACTTTAGAACCATTACCTTGCCTACAAAGTTAGCGTTTTACCGAAACACAGTCCATAACCTACGTTGGAAGTTGGATGTCTACCGCATGAAGTATCCACACTCTGAGCTTGCGGGACTTCATCACAAGGTCAAGCTGTATGTTGGCCCTAAAGATACCCTTGAAGAGTTAGTCTCCCTCAACGCGCAAGCGGGAGATTTGGCTAAATTGCTAGTGCAATGGAATGCTAATTTTGGCGTTTTATCGCTGAATGACGGCGGTGCAATCAAACCCGAATTAGTCGCTGGCGTAGAGTAAGTTTACTTGTATGATGCCAGTACTGGGCATAAAATATGCGCCTCATTTGATGAGGCGTGTTCGGCTCTTTCCGCGTTTTTCTATTTAATCCCTCAATGACAGAGCGAGCAGAATCACTGTTTTGTGGTTCATTAGCGCGGCTCAGTAGATCTAAACACTAATTTACTTGAGTGGATAATATCACCCAACCATAGTGATGCTTCATTCCACGTAAATTTGTTTACCCTCTTTCATGTAATGTGGCTGGAAAACTCCAGCCTTATTTGTTTATTGGCGAAGCTGCTATGCGTAATGTTTTCAATTCACTTTGGGGCAACCCTAATACCCGCTACTCGATGATTATCGCGCTGTTGATGGGGCTATGGTTGTTGTCGGGTGTGTTTACTGGCTCTCAAGATGAAGCGTCCGAGCAGGCGGCAAATTCTGAAAAATCTCAGGAGCGGAGTTCCGTTCGTGGTCGCCATATCGAAGCTGTTACCTATCCATTGAGGGTTGGTGTTCAGGGAAAAACGGAAGCCAATCGTCGAGTGGATTTAAAGGCAGAAGTTGCAGGTCAAGTAGAGGCATTGCTTTTTGCCAAAGGTCAGTTAGTTAAAAAAGATGAAGTGATCTGTCGACTGGCGGTAGAGGATCGCGAACTGCGCTTGCAGGAAGCGCAAGCGGCTGTTGAACAAGCGCGGATAGAATACGAAGGGTCATTGCGACTGAAAACCGGCGGATATCAATCAGAGACAGCCATTGCGAGCGCGAAATCACGCTTAGAAGCGGCGGAGGCACAGGAATTGCGCCGTAAAATAGATTTAGAAAAAACGTCTATCCGTGCGCCTTTCGATGGCGTGATTGAATACCGGCCGGTCGAAATTGGAACGCTAATGCGAGTCGGCGACACCTGTGCCACGGTCTTAGATATGAATCCGTTGGTGGTGAGCGGTGAAGTGTCGGAAGACGAAGTGATTCATTTGCAGCCTAATGCACGCGCTTTCGCGCGTTTAAAAACTGGCGTCGAGTTGAGCGGCAATATTCGTTACATCGCTCGTCAGTCTGAAGACATCACGCGCACCTTTCGTGTCGAAGTTGCGATAGATAATCCTGAAATGTTGTTTTTCAGTGGTATTACGGCCGAAATCGCAATTGCAGTGCGCGATGTCAAAGCGCATCTGATCACAGCGTCTTTGCTGATGCTGGATGATCAAGGAAAGATCGGGGTGCGCACCGTCGATGAGAATGACACAGTGCAGTTTTACAATGTCGATGTTATCGGTGATAGCGCTGAAGGCCTGTGGGTTACTGGTCTACCGGAGAAAACATTGTTAATCACTGTTGGCCAAGAGTATGTAGCGAATGGCGATGTGGTTACGGTTTCTTTAGACACGCCCGAACCAGCTTCTCGCACGGCGGCCTCTGAAGACGTGCCGACGTCAGATGAAGGTGCGTCGCCTACCAATGACGAAGTTGACGATAGTGGGATGACAGTCTCAAAAGATGAGCCCAATGCAGAAGAAACCGTTGGTGAGGAAAGTGAAGCAGTATCCACCACGGCACGTTAACCATTCAATTAAATTACCCCAAAAGAGTTTCATAGTATGAGCTTTTTAGTCAGCGCGGTGTCGCGTGCGCGAAGCACCTTCAGCATATTGGTGTTTATCTTGATTGCTGGTTTAGCATCGCGAGCCTTAATGACCACTGAGGCTAACCCCGATGTTTCCGTGCCGATGGTCATGGTGCAGGTATATCATGATGGTATTTCTCCGCAAGACGGTGCTCGCATGCTCGTCAAGCCGCTCGAAAAAGAGTTACGTGCGCTGGATGATCTAGACGAAATTGTCGCTACGGCACAAGAATCTATTGCGACTGTAATGGTACGTTTTAATGCGGAAGCTGACCTCGACAGTTCCCTTGAAGATGTCCGGGCTGCGGTCAATAGTGCTAAAGCTGAACTGCCACAAGAAGCGGAAGAGCCTATCATCACTGAATTGTCTGCGCAGGGCACTGTCTCATTAGTGGTGACGGTGGGTGGCGATGTGAACGAACGCATCGTCTACCAAACTGCACAGGATTTGAAACGCAAAATTGATGCGATTAGCTTAGTTCTCTCTGCGGAACTAGTCGGGCACCGAGAAGAAGTGGCGGAAGCCATTGTCGACCCCGCACGTTTAGAGTTGTATGGCATTACGGGTGACGAGTTTGCGCGCGCAATTGCAAACAACAACCGGTTAGTGCCAGCAGGGGAGTTGCAGGCTGGGCAAGGACGCTTCTCGGTCAAAGTGCCAGGGTTGATTGAGACTGCGCAAGACCTTTATGACCTCCCAGTAAAAACCACCACTACGGGCGCGGTAAAACTCAGTGACGTTGCCGAAGTTCGTCGTACATTTAAAGATCCCCGCGGATTTAACAGTGTTAATGGGAATCGTGCTATTGCCATTCGTATTACCAAGCGAACAGGTGTCAACGATATCGAATTAGTACAACAAGTGCGCCAGTTGGTAGAAGAGGAGCGCGGTACCATTCCTAAAGGCGTTGACGTCGACTTCACCCAAGATCAGTCCGAGTTCACCATTAGTATGGTGACAGAAATGCAGGGAAACATTTTAACCGCAATGGCGTTAGTAATGGTCATTGTTGTTGCTGCACTGGGCATGCGATCAGGGCTTATTGTAGGTTTTGGTATCCCGTTCTCGTTATTGTTCGCGCTAATTATCCTGAACTCTATTGGTTTTTCCTTCAACATGATGGTGATGTTCGGCATGTTGTTGGCGTTGGGGATGTTGATTGATGGCGCAATCGTTGTTACGGAATTTGCCGATCGAAAAATGGCAGAGGGTCTATCGCCTAAAGAATCCTATTCTATTGCGGTTCAACGAATGTTTTGGCCTGTACTTGCGTCCACGGCGACTACCTTGGCAGCGTTCTTACCAATAATGTTTTGGCCGGGTGTGGCCGGCGAATTTATGCGCTATTTGCCGGTAACGGTTTTTGCAGTGTTATTGGGTTCGTTATTTTATGCACTATTGTTCGCGCCAGTTATTGGTAGTTTCATCGGGAGCACGCCGCACGGTGAAGGCTCGGAAAGCATGTTGCAAAATCTACGCGACCTGGAATCACCGAACCCCGAACAACTTCGTGGCTTCACTGGCGGCTATGCGCGGTTGCTTACGCAACTGACTCAACGAGTCGGCCGCACCGCTTTTGCAGGGCTCGTCTTACTTATCCTCATATTTATGCTGTTTGGTAAATTTAATGCTGGGGTTGAGTTTTTTACCGAGTCGGAACCGAAGTATGTCGACGTCAAAATTCGTGCGCAAGGTAATCTAAGTGTCGAAGAAACGTCCGAGCTAGTTGGCGAAGTAGAAGACATTATCGGCAATATACATGGTGTATTGCTGACCAACGCGTTTAGTGGTGCCAGTAATTTTGGTGGTGAATCGATTAAAGACCAGGTGGGTTCAGTTTTTGTTGAGCTAGCGGATGGTAAAGATCTAGAAACCACGACACCACGGGAAGTGCTATTGGAAATTCGCGAAAAAACAGCCAACCTTCCCGGAATCAAAGTGATTGTTGATACCCCTCAAGGTGGGCCACCCGTTGGTCGCCCGGTCAATGTTCAGTTGGAATCATTTGATCGTGAGAAATTAATTCGCGAAGCCCGACGCATACAAAAAGTTATGGAAAACGATATTCCAGGTTTGATAGATGTTGTCGACAGTACACCATTACCCGGTATTACTTGGGAGATGCAGGTTGATCGCACACTCGCTGCGCAGTTTGGCGCAAGCTTAACCGAAATTGGTCGAGCGGTTCAGTTGGTTACTAACGGCGTGAAGGTTGGCGAATACAGACCAGACGATGCAGAGGAGCCAGTGGATATTCGTGTCCGGTTTCCTGAAGAGTATCGCGGCGTAAACTCACTCAAATTATTGCGTGTTAATACCAATCAAGGCGCTGTACCCATTGCGACGTTTGTGCAGCGCGTGCCGAGCCCCACCGTGGATAAAGTTGATCGCGTAGATGGCATCGAAGTGATGACAATAAAAGCCGGGCTAGATGATGGTGTGTTGGCTGATGACATGGTGAAAAAAATCCAAGCGTATTTGGAAGAGCATCCACTGGAAGATGATGTTGAGGCCGTTTTCCGAGGAAGCAATGAGGAGCAAGAAAACTCTCAAGCGTTTTTGGGGGTGGCGATGCTTTCAGCACTCTTTTTGATGTTTATCTTACTGGTGACGCAATTTAATAGTTTGTATCAAGCGGCCTTAATTCTATCTGCCGTCATCATGTCAACTGCCGGTGTGCTGCTAGGTCTAGTGCTGACGCAATCGGTGTTCAGCACCATTCTTACAGGTACTGGTATCGTTGCTCTAGCGGGTATTGTGGTCAACAACAATATTGTTTTGATCGATACCTTTAACTATTTACGTAAAGAAAACCCCCAGTTGAGTTTGGCCAAGGTAACCGTGATGGCCAGCGCGCAGCGCTTGCGCCCGGTATTTCTGACCACCTTCACAACCATTTTAGGGTTGTTGCCTATGGCGCTTGGGCTAAGTGTCGACTTAATTGGTCGCAGTATTGCGCACGGTGGCCCGATTGCTACGCAGTGGGTGCCGTTGGCGAGCGCAATTGTATATGGTCTAACCTTCTCGACATTTTTAACGTTACTGCTTACACCCGTTATGCTGCTGTTGCCGCAAAGGCTTGGAGAGCTATGGGTGACTTACGTACGACCATTGCGTCGCCATTTGCCTGTCATCGGCGCGCGCTACAATTAGTCCAGCACGGCCTGCACCCCGTCAATGGGGTGCGGTTTCCTTCCTCACGCTAACTACGTTCAATCGTCTACACTTTTATAAATAACCGCATTTATAACCGTAGTTCGCAGTGTATGACCGATTTTGCTCATCTTCATCTCAAATCTGGGTATCCCATACAGCTCCAGGTGCCTGACTCGCGCGGTAATAAGCAGCGATTCTTTTGCAAGTACATTGGCTGCACGGCGAACCAATATATCGTGACCTCAAAGCTTGTGACGGGCGGGCAAATAGAAGACGTATCAGCGGGTGTCACCGCGACCGCGCGGTTAATGATAGGTCGTGGAATTTGTGTGTTTCCAGTAAAAATTTTGATGGTACAAAACGACCCATTTCCCGTTATGTACCTTAGCTACCCTAAACAGGTTGAATTCAAAGAGATTCGCAACGCTGATCGGGTCGAGGTCAATTTGCCGGTGTTTGTACGTAGCGTCGCGAAGCAACATAACGCCACAGAAGGTCGTCTGACGGACATCAGCTACTCTGGCGCAAAGCTAGAGTTAAAGCAGCCGGTAGCGGTGATTGGTGATGAAGTTTATATCAGCAGTGATTTTCATATTGAGACGTTGCCTCACCATATCAACGTCAAAGCTAAAGTGCGTACACGAATAAATCCGCCCGACAAGTCGAAGTCATCGCCTTTGACAATCTTGGGTGTTGAATTTTTAGAGCAAGAACCAGAAAGGAAAGTAGTGCTCTATGCTTATGTTAGCTATCAGTTGGCGCAGTCTAATTTGCCAAATTTGCGTTAGCGGTTTGCTTTTCGCAGATGTTGCCATGGCTGCCGTCGATCCGTCGCAGTTATGGCTACCGCGCAATTATTATCGCTACAAAAAAGCACTTAACCAGGCCGTGGAAGTGGGTGAAGCCACCGAGCGTTGTCGATATGTAATCGCGGGTACTATCAGTCAGGGACGCAGTAAACCAGATCACCCGGTATTTAAAATTACTTGTCGAGATAAGCAGCGTCAGACATTCGCTTGGCTGATCGACGGCTTAAGTATGGAGATCATTAATCGTCCACCGCCACCCAATAGCGAGGAGCTGGCAAAGCAAAGGCGAATGAAGGAATATGAGAGTTATTGGGAGATCTGTTCAGCACAGATCGAGCTACGAACCGGGCAGATGCGAGGTGTGACTCGAGAGGTGTCTGGAATGCCCGAGGCTAAAGAGCAGGGTAAGGACGTGGTATTCGATGTGCGCTTTAATGCGGCAGGGACGAGTGGAAGTACCTTAAAGTACTTAGGCGTGTGTCGCTTTGCAGGGGACGAGAAGCATATTGACATTCACCCCTGGAAGGCAACGGACAAGGATGCTACGGAAGAGACGGATAATAACTCGTCAGGAGCTGGCGTTCCTGATCTGTAAACGTAAAAAAGGGCTCTTGGTAAGAGCCCTTCTTAGGTTGCGCGGCCTGTGGGCTGCGACTTCAATCATTATGCTTTCTTTTTTGCGGCTGCTTTTTTAGCTGGACGTTTCTTTGCCGGCGCTTTCTTTGCTGCGGCCTTTTTGGCGGGTGCCTTTTTGGCTTTTGCTTTCTTTGCGGCTGCTTTTACCTTGCTAGCGACTTTCTTTTCTTTCGCTAGCGCTTTTTTCGCTGCGGCCTTCGCTTTAGCAGCGAGTTTTTTCTCTTTTGCCTTAGCAGTGGCGGCTGCTTTCTTGGCAGCAGCTTTCGCTTTGGCTGCTAGCTTCTTCTCTTTTGCTTTAGCAGCGGCTGCAGCTTTCTTAGCCACAGCTTTTGCTTTGGCCGCTAACTTCTTCTCTTGCACTTTCGCTTTGGCGGCAGCCCGTTTGGCAACTGCTTTCGCTTTAGCGGCTAACTTCTTCTCTTCCACGGCTAATTTTTTGGCCAGCGCGGCTTCCTCTTTAGCGATAGCCTTGCCTAATTGGACGGCTTTGCTACGTGCTGATTTCAAATCGCCGAGGTGGCTTGCAGCATCTTTGGCAGCACTTTTAAGTTCTGCAACGGCGCTCTTTGCCGCATCAGCAGCCTTCTTAGCGGTGGATACTTGAGTGGCGTTAGCTTTTTTCTTGCGTAGTACAGCCACTTTTTTGCTGGCAGCTTGCGCCTTCTTGGTTGACGCAGCAGCTTGAGTTTGAAGCTTTTTCAGGTTTTTCTCGGCTTCGGCGAGTTGTTTATCTCGCGCTTTTTCCAACTCGGCTTTAGCTTTTGCTAGAGCGGCTTCAAGTTTTGCGATCGGGTCGACTGTTTTTGCTTTTTTGCGTGCGGCCATGGTGTATTCCTTTGGAATCGTTAATTAAATTTTAAAAAGTGGAGTGAGAAAGAGTCAGTAAGAATGATTAAGTGCCCCTGTCCTTGCAGCAGAGTGTGATTGGTCTAGATAAGCAGCCTAAAGTATTACTTTTCGGTAAAAATTCAAGCTTTTTTTGCTCAGCGGTTGATCTAAATAGGCGTTGAAAACTCAACATGCTTGCCTATTAGGTTTATTTGTCGTATATATCTGTATATTAATACAGTTGTTTGTATGTGTGGAGCATTCTGGTGCAGCGGAAAATAATACATTGTGACGCCGACTGCTTTTATGTGGCAGTGGAGTCACTGTTTGATAAAAGTCTTATTGGTCGCCCCGTTGCGGTTGGCGGCGCAAGCGAAAGACGTGGCGTTATATCGACCTGCAATTACGAGGCGCGGGAGTATGGCGTTCGTTCCGCGATGTCATCGGCTCATGCTATGCGCCTCTGCCCGGATTTGTTAATTATCCCTCCCAATATGGAACGTTACAAAGAGGCATCGCGCCGCCTTCGCCGTATATTTGATGAATATTCGGAAATCATAGAGCCTTTATCATTGGATGAAGCATTCATTGATGTAACAGGGGCGGATCAATACCAGGGTAGTGCGACGTTGATAGCAGAGGAGATACGAAGACGCGCAAAAGAGGAGATTGGCATCACTGTGTCGGCTGGTGTTGGGCCTAATAAGTTTCTCGCAAAAGTGGCAAGCGATTGGCAAAAGCCGAATGGTTTAACGACGATTTCCCCGGCTGACGTCGATGCCTTTGTGAAGGCTTTACCGGTTTCACGTATCTTTGGTGTCGGCAAGGTAACGGCCCAACGTTTGAAAAATTTAGGCGTTGAAACCTGCGGCGATCTTCAATCCATGTCTGAGCTAGAGCTGGCGTCGTCTTTCGGCAGCATGGGTACGCGCCTTTACCAGTTAGCGAGGGGGCAGGATGATCGACCTGTAAAAACAAACTGGCGACGCAAGTCGCTGAGCGTTGAGCACACGTTTGCTGCTGATTTATCGGGCTTAGGCGAATGTTTGAGTCAATTGCCGGCGTTGAGTCAACAGCTTGTAAGGCGAATGCGTCAATTGGATAGAGGATATGAGCCGGTGAAAGGGTTTTTGAAGTTGAAATTTTCAGATTTTTCTGTCACGACAATAGAACGAGTGAGTGCGGGTACCACACTTAAAGACTATCGACGCCTATGCGAAGACGCAATTGAGCGAGGTGCGGGCAAGTCTGTTAGGTTGATTGGTATTGGTGTACGACTAAGGGACTCTCAGGTGGGCGACCAGCATCGCCAATTACCTTTGTTTCCCGAAAGTGGGCACGGGTTACCGCAAACGGTAACAACCCACTTAGCGGTTACCAATAGTAACTAAGTGGTACTTGCTTGGGTGGGGGATGGTAGCGTTGCGCGGTACTAATGTGTTCATGTAGTGAGTTATCCATTAAGCGAGTGAAGCTATTAACGTCTAATCGAATTAGATGCTCATGATCCCCTGCCTCAATCCATATATAACTAGCATCCTGCAAGCTATCATCCCAAATTACATCGATGTTATAGGCCATTCCCACGGCTGGGATTGCTCCAAATTGGCAGTCACCAAATAGCTCTAGGGTTTCTTCCTCATCCGCAAGCTCCATATGGCGATCAAAAATCTCGTTAATTGTGTGTCGCTTTACTTTGTGCGAGGCGGGAAGAACTGCCAGCGTATAGTTAAAGTCTTCGTCACGAAAGAGCACGGCTTTAGCCATGCACTGGGGTGGGATTTTCGCGCTGCGGGCCGTATTGGCCGAACCCTCAGCGTAGGGGTGCTGGGTGACAATATAGGCGATACCCATACTATCTAGGTGCTGCTTTAGCGAAGTCGCAATTCCCATCACTACGTCTCCTACAATGGTTTGCTCTTCAAAGGACTCTGGCCTATTTAGATGGCCAAAAACGTGGTCTTCGTTTCAAGTATAGGAGAGCTGGTGAGGAGGAGTGCAAAAATTTTTTCTTCTACTGTTTCAGTTATATAGCTCAAACTGTTCTATTCGCTACAGGGTTTATCTAGAAGAGTAATGAACAGTTAATTTCACGTTGAAGTTGAGTATGACTGGTGTGTTCGATTTGTTCAGTGTTAAGGCGGAGTGGCCAAATTAAAGGGCTGCAACGCAATTGCTATATAAAAAAAATACTGCACGTATTAGTTTACAATACAAACTATTGCCAAGCTGAGTTTGCTTGCTCTAGAATGATTTCATAGTTTGTAGTTAAAACTAAATATGGCAAAGGGCCTGTTTGGCCCACTATAAGAATAACGTCGCCTAGCCTGTTGATATCAACGTGTTACGAATTTCTACATTCCTGCCGCGGCGTTTTTACATAACAATAATGACTACTCCGGGAGTAACCTTAATGAATTCAAATCCACTTTACCGTAAAAAACTGTTAGCAAGTGCTATAGCTGTGCTCAGCGGTAGCGCAACAGTAGCGCTTGCACAGGATGATGCTTTCAACGGTGCCGTGCTCGAAGAGATTGTTATCACCTCTGAACGTCGTGAAGTTAACCTTCAAGAAACACCCATCTCTGCGACTGTATTAACCGGTGACTCCTTGATTCAAAAAGGTGTTGATAACGTTGATGAGTTACAGCAGGTTGCACCAAGCTTGGCGATCAATACGTATAATCGTTCCACATTCATTAATATTCGTGGAGTGGGTATCGCTCAGTCCGCACCGACGTCCAATCCGGGTGTAGCCTATTATATTGACGGTGTTTTGATTCCTCATGAGCAATTTATTGGGCAAAGCTTTTACGATATCGGTGCCATTGAAGTATTGCGCGGTCCTCAAGGGACGTTGACTGGGCAAAACTCTACCGGCGGTGCAATTTATGTTACGACGCCAAAACCTCACACTGATGAATTCTCTGGCAGTATCGACCAAACTCTCGGTAGTTACGGTTGGAGTCGAACTCAAGTAGGTGCCAACCTTCCTTTGGCAACAGACGTTGCGGCGCTGCGTATTGCGGGTGTTTATGAAACACGTGATGGATGGGTTGACAATAAAGGGCCTTCAACGGGAATGGACCCCGGCAGTAGCGATCTGAAAAGCATGCGAGCTAATTTATTATTAACGCCAACAGATAGCCAAACGTATAACTTTCGATATGAAACGTTTGACTATGAAACTGGCAATATCGCAGTAAAAGATCGTAACGACCCTAACGATGATCCATTTGAAATTTCGTACGATGGGCGCGGTTATTTAGACCAAAAAGGTTACCGAGCATCAGTTGAAGGTCGTTGGGACTTCTCTGACAATTTGGCGTTACGAGCGTTGTACTCTACTCAAGATGGTTACACAAAAGATCAGACTGATGGTGACCGCACCTCGACAGCGCCTGCAATCCCAACTGGATTACCCGCAAGCGGGGCTAACCGGGCTTTATATCCAGGTCGTATTAGTCGGGCGCAAACAGATTTCGAAACCGACATTCTCGAAGTTAACTTAATTTCAGAAGGTAACGAGACTGTGAATTGGGTGGCGGGTGCATTCTTTATGAGTGACGATGTACCGGTTATTTTAGAACGTGATAATTACAACACGGAGGACTTTGATACATCCAACTCAACGATTCAGGCCGAAGCGAAAAATACATCGAAGTCAGTCTTTGGTCAGATCGATGCGAATTTGAGTGAAGCGCTACAGCTAACCTTCGGTGCACGCTACTCGGAGGACGAGCAAGTCTATACCCGTTTTGCCTTACCTGGACCTCCTCCTCCCAACTGTTTTCCATGCGATACAACTCAGGAGTCGGATAAAGTAACAGGGCGTCTAGGTTTAAACTTTTTTGCTAGTGAAGATACCATGTTGTACGGCACGCTATCTCGCGGATACAAAGCGGGTGGTGTAAACCTGGATCCACGTCAAGGCGTGTTTGAGCCTGAAACTAATGACGTTCTCGAGCTAGGTGTAAAATCAGAGTTGTTCGATAGCCGACTACGTGTCAATGCCGATGTGTTTTATTCTGATTACGCCGATATCCAGTTTGCAAGCTTGAGAGCATTGTTTGGACCTCCTTTACCCGTGACAGAAAACGCAGCATCTGCAAGCGCGTATGGTTTCGAAGTCGAGTTAACGGGGGCGTTTAATGCATTAGGTTTCAATGTGGGCCTTAGCTACCTAAATGCGACCTTTGATGAAGATGTGGTGCTCAACGATACCAATGCTGGGGCGAACAATACGGTAGAGGCTGGAGATACACTGCCGTTCTCTCCCGATATTACGTTTAACGCGGGCATTCAATATGATTTCGAGGTCGGAGACGGCACGTTGATTCCTCGCCTACAGATTTCACATATTGATGACCAGTTGGCAACCCCGTTTGACCATCCTGAGACGCGTGTTGATTCTCGAACACTATTGGATGCAAAACTTACTTACTTGCCAACTGATGAGTTAATGATCGAAGGGTTTGTTACTAACCTTAGAGATGAGGAGTATGTTGCATCGCAAATTCAAAATTCATCGAGCGCAACAGGTGGGCCAATTTACGGTGCCCCCCGACAGTTTGGTTTGCGAGCAGTCTATAACTTCTAAACCTGTTTTTCATGAAGACCTTAACGGCCAGCCAGTTGTCGGCCGTTTACTCCAGTTAGAGTGTAGTGAGACGTGGAGTCTCCCCTTGCGGAGCGGGCTTGTCCCGCTCCTTTTTTATCTATACCTTGGGCATTATGTTGTCGAACATCCGAATTGTTTTATGTGTTCTTAGTGTCTTCGCTGTAAGCCTTGCGGCTGGTGCTAGCGAAAAACCAAGTGCGTCTACTCAACAAGCAACATTGCGTGTAGCGATGTCGACTTTGCACGAGGAAACTTTTTTACCCTGGATAGGTGGCGGGGGGAGAAAGTTCTACCTCGATACTATCTATGAATACCTGGCCTATCTTGACCCCGATACACACGAGCTATTGCCCGGCCTAGCAATAAACTGGCATGTATCAGACGATGGCATGTTGTGGACGTTAAATATTCGTCGGGGCATTCAATTTCATAAAGGCTGGGGCGAATTGACTGCGGAAGATGTGGTTTACTCTCTCGAGCGCTTATTGGACCCATCTGCGGTATCGGGGCCGTCGTCTTCAATGCGCGCTGTCGTTGAGCATGTACGCCAAACGTCACCCTATCAGCTACAAATTCAACTAAAAACACCAGACATCGCCTTTGTTCAAGGGTATTTATCGAATGCTATGCAGGCGATGATCGTATCGAAGCGCTATGTTACCGAAGTGGGTGATGAAGAGGCCAATGCAAAACCTATTGGTACGGGCGCATTTGAATTGGAGTCATTGCATAGTGGTGTGTCGATTATTGTGAAATCAATTTCACAGTCTAAGCCGCATTGGCGGGTTGAACCTGATTTCCAACGCATTGCATTTTATGCAGTACCAGAAGAGTCTACTCGTGTTGCGATGCTGAGAACCGGCGAAGCCGATCTGGCGCCCGTTAATTTTGACTCGATTAAAAGCTTAAAACGACATGGCCTGAATATAGTGTCGATTAAAAATTCGTGGTCGCCGATTGTGCGTCTCGGCGGTCTAGTCTCAAATAATGAGAAATATTTCAATGGCAAGGTGCCCTGGCAAGATAAGCGCGTTCGGCAAGCGCTTAACTATGCAGTGGATAAGCAAGCTATCTTGGATGCGATCTTTCATGGTGAAGGGCGCATTGCCGGGACCGATTTTCCAGCGCAAGAATTTTTTCCGATTAAGCCTTATCCCTATGATCCAGCCAAAGCCAAAGCATTGATGAAAGATGCTGGTTTTGAGAAAGGTTTTTCTGTAACGCTAAAAACCTTTACTACCAGCCCAGGTGCTGAGTTGCCGATTATTGGTGAAATTATTGCAATGTATTGGCGAGAAATAGGTATTGACGTTCGTATCGTTCCGATTGACTGGATATCGCTTCGAGGCGCGCAAATTAATGGCAAGACGACGGGTTTTGTCTGGACACATCGCGGTATCGCCTTCCCCAATCCGCTAGTCGGTTTGCAAGCCAGTTATACATCGGAAAGTGTATTTTCTACATTCTCCAACGACAACGTAGAAGAGATGCTGTCAGGCATCAGTAATGCGCTTGATCCTGAGGTTCGCTCTCAACGCATTCGTGAGTTCGGTGAGATGATTCACGACGAGGCAACCGGTGTGTTTCTTATCTTTAGTAACGAGCCATACGGTGCGACACAAAAAATTGGTCGCTGGCCATCCCTTAGCCAGCACGTCACGAATATGGATCTCATTACCAAAAGCACCAATACCGAGCAGGGGCAGAAATAATGTCGACCTATATTCTAAAACGCCTCTCTGAAATGCTGGTTGCGTTGCTGTTAATGAGTATGGTGGTCTTTGTGTTGGGGCGTGCTACTGGTGACCCTGTATCGCTTTTATTAAGTGATTATGCGTCCGACGAAGATCGGGCCCGTGTCACCGCAGAGCTGGGATTAGATAAACCCATCGCGACCCAGTATGTTAATTTTCTTGGCAATGTGCTGAGTGGAAATTTTGGTAATTCACTCATTGGCGATCAGCGCCCCGCAATTGATATGTTGATGGAGCGCTTTCCTGCGTCATTGAAATTAGCAGGAGTTGCGCTGCTGATTAGCCTAAGTATTGGTGTGCCGCTAGGGGTTGTTGCGGCTGTGTACTATGGGTCAGTGTGGGATTCGTTAGCACGTTTGATGGCGTTGTTAGGTCAATCGATTCCAGCTTTTTGGCTGGGGCTTGTCATGATGTACGTGTTTAGTGTGCAGCTAGGTTGGTTTCCAACGTCGGGGTATGGCCAATGGAATCATTACATCTTGCCTGCATTAACATTGGGGTTGTTTACGACGGCGGCGGTAACGCGCTTAATTCGTGCCAGCATGGCAGAAGCACTTTCCAGTGAATTTATCAAATTAAACCGCATTAAAGGATTGAGTGAAGTTCAGATCGTTTGGAAGCATGCGTTGCGCAATAGCTTGATTCCGGTGTTAACGTTTATGGGGACTTTTTTTGCAACGATGATTACCGGCGCGGTAGTTGTTGAAACTGTTTTTTCTTGGCCTGGCGTTGGGCGCTTGGCGTTCGAAGCAATCCTCAATAGAGATTTTCCAGTGATTCAAGCCGTTGTGCTGTCAATGACGGCATTGTTTATTGTCGTTAACCTTTTAGTGGATGTGACCTATGCCTGGGTTGATCCACGTATCCGTTTAGCAAAAGGGTAATCGAAGATGTTCCAGCGGGTTACCTTAATTATCGTCGCGTCGGTTTGCACTGGCTTAATTCTTGTCGGTATCTTTGCGCCGTGGATCGCACCTCACGACCCTTTACACGGCGTATTGCTTGATCGTTTACAACCGCCGATGTGGCAGGAGGGCGGCACGTCTGACTATGTGTTGGGTACCGACCGTCTAGGCCGCGATATTTTAAGTCGCTTGGTGTACGGTGCTCGAATCTCTCTAACAGTATGTGGCTTAGCGATTTTATTTGCAGGGTCGATTGGTTCAATCTTGGGTGTGCTGTCCGGCTATTTCGGCGGTTGGTGGGATGCCATTTTGATGCGCTTGGTGGATTTGGCAATGTCTTTTCCTGTTATTTTGCTGGCGCTGTTGTTTGGTGTGATATTTGGACCCGGGTTCTCCAATGTCGTCATCGTGGTTAGCTTAGTGTTGTGGAGCCAATATGCACGTATGGCTCGTGGAGAAACGCTTAAAATTAAACATGCCGATTATGTCGATCTTGCGCGCAGTGCTGGATGTTCAACTCCTTACATTATCGCGCGGCATATCGCGCCTAATATTGCGGGTCCGTTAATTGTACTTGCGACACTGCAGGTTGGTGTGGTGATTGTGCTTGAAGCATCGTTGAGTTTTTTAGGTGTAGGTGTGCCACCGCCAACGCCCGCGTGGGGGTCGATGATTGCTGAGGGGCGTTCCTATATTTTTTCCGCCTCGTGGATCGCGATTATCCCCGGTTTGGCAATTTTGTTAACCGTTATGTCGATCAATATTCTGGGCGACTTTTTAGCAGAACGGTTAAATCCCACTCTTCGGCGCGACGTAAAGTTGTAGAGGGCGTATTCGTGTCAAATAATGTAGTCACCGACAAATCTCCGAGTGTCTCAAGCGACCACAACGCTGATCGCTTAGCGGTAGCGTCTAATTCACAGCGTGAAAAGTCGCTATTGCAGGTAAAAGGCCTGTCTACCTCAGTAGGTGGGTTGACCTTAATCGATGACATCGATTTCTCTGTATCGTTAAATCAAACTGTCGGTGTTGTTGGTGAATCTGGTTCAGGAAAGTCAACGCTAGGACTTTCGCTTTTACAGTTGGTCGGTACGGGAAGGGGACAGGGCGATAATAAGGTTCGTTACCAGGGTGAGGTAATGTTTGATGGTCAGGATCTGCTAAAGATGACCGACAAAGAACTTCGGCAGATTCGTGGACGTGATATATCCATGATCCTCCAAGATCCTATGACATCCCTAGACCCAGTCTTTTCAATTGGTAGCCAGATAGAAGAAGCGATTCAGTGTCATGGGCAAGTGTCATCATCAGAATTGCGAGAACGTGTTCTAAGCGCTTTGACCAAAGTAAAAATTACCGAACCTGAATCGCGAATTTCCGCTTTTCCACATCAACTCAGTGGTGGTATGCGGCAAAGAGTCGTTGGTGCAATTGCGGTGTCTTGTGCGCCTCGGTTGTTGATTGCTGACGAGCCAACTACATCGTTAGATGCCACTATCCAAATGCAGTTTTTACAGTTGCTTCAGGATATTCAATCAGAGATGGGGCTGAGTATTGTCATTGTGACTCATGATTTCGGCGTGGTTGCGAAAATGTGTCACCGAGTCTGTGTGATGTACGGTGGTCATATTGTTGAATCGGCTGATGTACAGACCATCTTTAAGAATCCTGCTCATCCGTATACTAAAGCTCTCATAGAGAGCCGCCCCAAGCTTCATGAGAAACCCAGGCGTTTAGCCTCTATTGCCGGTGCTCCGCCGAAGCCAACTGACAATATTCAAGGTTGTAAGTTTGCGGCGCGATGTCCTCAAGCTAAGCCTGAGTGTACGCAACAACGCCCACCGGCAATGGATCTAGCTGAAGGGCATCAAGTCCGGTGTTGGTACCCTTTGTCAGGTGAATTCCCTGAAAATCCGTTAAAGGGGGATGGCAATGCAAACTGATATCGAGCCAAAAGCAGCTCTAACACCAGGCAATAGTAAAAACAGTTCAGCTCGCGTTGAGGATAAGCAATCGTCACACATCCTCAGTTTGCGAAATCTCAACCGCCAGTTCACCGTTAAACAGGGCGGCTGGTTTAAATCGTCACAAAGAATCATTAGCGCAGTCACAGATGTTAATTTAGATATCGGAACCAACGAAACTGTCGCACTCGTCGGTGAGTCAGGCAGCGGCAAGACAACCTTGAGCCGCTTATTATTGATGTTGGATCAACCTTCAAGCGGGGAAATATTTTATCGAGGTAAAGATCTATCTTCATTAAACGCACAGGATAAAGCACTCTTTCGTCGCGAAGTGCAACCTGTTTTTCAAAATCCCTATGCCTCATTAAATCCGCGAATGCGTGTTAAGCATATTGTTACTGAGCCGCTATTGGTTAGTGCAAAACGTACGAATGAATCGTTAACTAAATCAGAAGTCGACGCTCGCCTGGCGTGGGCGCTGGAAGTGACCGGTATGCGCGTTGAAGATGGTGAAAAATATCCACATCAATTTAGTGGTGGGCAGCGTCAACGTATTGCTATTGCGCGGGCTGTTGCGTGTCGTCCAAAACTTATTGTTCTGGATGAACCAGTTTCGTCGCAGGATATTTCTATTCAGGCACAGATTCTTAATCTCTTAAAAGATTTGCAGGATGAGTTGGGCATGAGCTATTTGTTTATTGCGCATGATCTCGCCACTGTACGCTTTATGAGTGATCGTTTGGCCGTCATGTATCACGGTAGAATTGTTGAAGATGGAAATAGCGAAAAGGTATTTGCCAATCCACAGCACCCGTACACACAAGCGTTATTTCAAGCGAATTTGCCAGAGCAGCCAGTGCTTGGGCGCAATGCAGAGAACAATGGAGCGCAACTTGACCCAACGTCTATCAGTGATCGAGACAAAGCGGTTGCTAGTGTCACAGATACGATGTCGGTAGGTTGCCATTATATCGATCGCTGCCCACGTCGTATGGATGTGTGTTCTCGTTCTCGACCTGAACTAATAGGGCAAACCAAAGAGCATCAAGTTGCGTGTTTTATAACTCAACAGTCGCATGAGGAGGTCGTAAATGGCTGACCCGGTTGTACTTTATGCTGTTGGCGATGTGCTGCCAGAAAGAGAAGATCCGCACTCGATTTTCGAGAAGACCAGAGATTTAATCAGTCAGGGTGATGTTGCTTTTTGCCAATTAGAGGCAAATATTTCTGAGCGCGGCACACGACTACCGCAAGCTCGACATACAACCCGTATCCAGCGCGAAGCGGCAACCGCCATTCGCAATGCAGGTTTTAATGTGGTGTCGTTCGCTGGCAACCATTGTATGGATTGGGGCCGCGAAGCATTTTTCGATACGATTAAAGCATTGAAAGAAGAATCGATGAGCGTGGTGGGTGTCGGTGCAAATATCACTGAGGCTCGTGCTCCGATAATTGTAGAAAGTAAAGGAACCAAGATTGCGTTTATTGCCTATTCTTCTATCTTGCCTCAATGCTATTGGGCAGAAGCCGATAGGCCTGGTTGCGCGCCCATGCGTGCACACACGTTGTATGAGCAGATTGAACACGACCAGCCAGGCACGCCTTGCCGCACCCACACATTTGCGCATCGAGATGATTTAGCCGCGCTCAAAGCCGATATTGCGAAAGCAAAAGAGCAGGCGGATGTGGTTGTTATGTCCATTCATTGGGGTATTCATTTTGTACCGGCGGTCCTCGCTGATTATCAACAAGAAGTGGCCTATGCCGCAATCGATGCGGGGGTTGATGTGATCTTGGGGCATCATGCCCATATTTTGAAGGGTGTGGAGGTTTATAAAGGTAAACCCATTTTTTACAGCCTGTGTAATTTTGCCGTGGATTTACCAATGACACCTGAGCATGCACAGAGTAAAGGTTTCAAGGAAATTC
Source organism: Cellvibrionaceae bacterium (assembly GCA_033852115.1). Taxonomy (GTDB): domain Bacteria; phylum Pseudomonadota; class Gammaproteobacteria; order Pseudomonadales; family Cellvibrionaceae; genus JAWSVE01. The sequence goes on from JAWSVE010000002.1 coordinate 1,054,748, forward strand.
AAGGCTTACACCCCGAATGGATTCCTGATTTTGATAGTTTGTACAACTTTCCTCCGGATTCACGTCGAACAATGATCGTGAAGCTAATGATAGCCGACGGTGAAGTGAAGTCAGTTAGCTACCTGCCAACCTACGTTTGCCCCATGGCGGTACCCGAAGTACTCGAGCATACTGATCCGCGTTTTGACGAAGTCGTTAACTATGTCGATGACATTAGTCGTGATCAAAAGTTGAGTGTTGGTTTTCGGCAAGAGGGCAACGAAATTTTTATTGAGGCAGCCGGTGAGTAGTTCGTCGCTTTCAGCGCAACTCGCACAGTTTGTATCAGGCACGCGCTTTGAACAGCTTGATAGTGAAACAGTTAGCGCGACTAAAGTTGCGTTACTCGATGGTCTGGGTGTCGCTTTGGCAGCAACCCGTTTGGGTGAGGGCGTCAATGTATTTCGTGAACAAGCTTTAGCAGCAAGTTCCGTAGAGGAAAGCCGTGTTTGGGGAGCGGGAACCCGATCTCTAGCGTCTTTAGCGGCATTAGCCAATGGCTCGCTGTCCCACGCGTTAGATTTTGAAGATACCCATGATGAGGCGTTGGTTCATCCCAATGCCGCCGTAATACCTGCCGTCTTTGCAGCGGCAGAATCGCTGCTTCAGCAAGGTGTCTCAATTAATGGCAAGCAATTGTTAACATCGATTGCCGTCGGTTGCGACATTGTGTGTCGTTTGGGGTTGGCGCTAACCGTACCGCTTGACCGGTATGCTTGGTATCCGCCGCCTATTTTGAGTGCCTTTGGTGCGACTGCGGCCGTTGCAAACCTTTATCAATTAAATGAACAGCAAGTATTAGATGCATTTTCATTAACCTTGCTGCAAACCAGTTGCAGCGGAGAGATTAAGTACAATCCGACCAGCGTTATCCGCGCGGTGCGCGACGCATTTCCTGCACAATTAGGTGTGTCGTCTGTCCAATTAGCCAAACGAGGGCTGAAAGGATTTACTGAACCCTTCGAGGGCAAGGCAGGGTTCTTCGCAATGTTTGCTCGTGATCAATATGATGTGGGGCGGTGCGTCGATGGTCTTGGGCAAGAATTTCAAGTTAAGCACCTTAGTTTCAAACTGTGGCCGAGTTGCCGCGGTACTCATGCGTTTATTGATATGACGGCGCGGGTGCTAAAAGAGCATAAAATATCCATAACCAATGTGAGCCAAGTAAGGGCATTCGGTAATGGGATTAATCGCATGTTGGCTGAACCTATAGAAGCAAAGCAAAAGCCTTCAACCAGTATCGACGCAAAGTTTAGTATTCCCTACTGTGTTGCATGGACGGCTGTTTATGGTTCGCCATCGCTCAATAGTTTCCTCCCTGAATCGCTAGCTGATAAAAGCGTACTAGCGTTTGCCCAGAAAGTGAGTTACCAAGTCGAAAGTCACTATGCCGATAGAGGAAATGGCATGCTAAGAGGCAGGCTGGAGGTTGTTACTGCAGATGGCAGAACATTGCACATTGAAAGTCACGGTGCACCTGGCTCACCTGCTCAACCGCTGAGCCAGGTGGCGTTACGTGAAAAATTTAGACACTGTTGTTCGTTTGCGATGCACGAACTGGATGAGCAGAAAATTCACGCGTTAGCAGATTCTATTTTAACGCTAGAGCAGGTGAGTGATTTAGAAAGCTCGCTATTTAATTATTTATAGAGATGAAAAACGATGAGTGATACAACGATGACTGGCTCCGATGAGAGCCGCCTGACTGACGACTTTGATCCGCTAGCGGAAGAAGACTTTACATCTTCGCACGCGATTTATAAAGAATTACGCGGTGGTTGTCCTGTTGCGCACACCAATGAATGGAATGGTTTTTGGGCGTTAACCCGCTATGAAGATGTCGTGGGCGTATTAAAAGACTATCGGACCTATATTACTTCAGTACAAAACGTTGTACCTAAAGTGGCATTTACAGGGCGCCGACCGCCGCTACATCTCGATCCACCAGAACACACTCCGTATCGGCAAGCACTCAATCCTTTTTTCAGCAAGCAAAATGTCGAAGCCTTTGAGCCGGTATTGCGACGGGTTACCGTGGAATTAATGCAGCCATATATTGCTGCCGGCGGCGGTGACGTGTGTGAGGCATTCACTCACAAGTATCCTGGCTACTTATTTGCAGAATTTTTTGGATTATCAACCGAGCTTTCGATGCGCATAAAAGAAACGACTTGTGTTTACGACAAGGCGCTACAGGAAGCAAATGATGAGTTAGTGAAAGAAACAAGTTTGCAATTGTATGAAATTGCTCGAGATATTATCGCAGATAGAAAGGCTTCACCTAGAGACCCTAAAAGCGATATCACTTCGGCCTTGCTTGCGAAAGAGTGGAAAGGCGACCTATTACCGGAAGAAATGGTTTTGGGCACTATTCGCCAAATGATTGTAGTGGGCATGATTGCCCCGAGTGTATTTATCGGCACAATGTTGCACCATCTTGCAGAGAACCCAGAACAACAAGAGCAAATTCGCAATGATGATAGCCTTATCGAGCCTGCAATTGAGGAATATTTACGTTTATACACGCCTTATCGTGGTTTTGCACGTACCGCTAATAAAGATGTCACTATCAATGGCCGATTAATCAAAAAAGATGAGCCTATCGCTTTGGTATATGCATCGGCCAATCGTGATGAGTCTATCTTTCCTAATGGCGACGAATTTATTTTAAATCGCCCAAATATTAAAGATCATGTCGCATTTGGATTGGGGCCACACCGTTGTGCAGGCGAGCCACTTGCGCGATTGATGTTGCAGGTTACATTAGAAGAGTTTTTGAAACGCAGCAAAACTATTCAACTGAACGGAAAAGTCAAAATGACTCGCTGGCCAGAATGGGGAACGTTGTCTGTTCCTTTGCGTATTGAGCCAAACGAATCGACAAACGTAATGGCTGACTGAGTGATACACCTCAGATGAGTGCTACTTTCGCCGCCCTCAGTAACCGCCACTATCGCTGGTTGCTTGGTGGTAATTTAGCGCAATTTTTCGCGATTGCTGCAAGGATGATGATATGCAACTTATTGGCTTGGGAAATTACTGGGGAAGAAATAGCACTCGCGCAAATTAATCTGGTCTTAGCTGTACCAATGTTTTTTGGTGCACTCTTTGCTGGCGCGCTGGTCGATCGATGGGAGCGAAAGCGATTAATTACAGCGGGACTGACAATTGCTTTTCTGAGTGAACTTTCTATTCTTATCGCACTGTCCTTTCATCGCTTAGTTTTTTCACATGTGCTGCTGGTGACATTTATCAGTGGCTGCATCCACCCATTTGTTCATCCAGCGGGCACGGCGCTAATGTATAGCTTTCTTGGTCGAGCACAAATGGCCAACGGGGTTGCGCTGCTATCGAGCGGAATGAATTTATCGCGGATTCTCGGGCCGGCGATTATTGGTGGCGTACTCGCTCTATACGATACGACTGTCGCTTACGGTGTGGTTGTTTCGTTGTTTTTGATTGCCTTACTTTGCCAGCTGCAGCTTCCTAAACACAAGCCGACCGCAAGCGATCAAACATCTGTCCTCCACGATATTCAACAAGGGTTGCGCTATTTAGTTCGTGATCGCTATATCGCCTATTGCCTGATGTTTAGTTTGCCACCGTTAATGCTGTTGATGACGACGCAATACATGTTAGTACTGTTTGCCAAGAATGTTTGGGGAGCGGGCGATGCGGGCCTTGGTGTGTTGCTTACCGCAATGGGTAGTGGTGCGTTTTTAGGTGCGTTATTCGTTGCGCGTTTCAATCGAGTTGTGGGTAGGTCAACGTTAATGCTAGTAGGGGCTGTTGGTGCAGCTATATTTTTTGGCGCGTTCAGTCAAGCGACTGAGTTTCGAGTTGCCGTGTTGTGTTTGTTGCTAGCCAACATGTTTGCGGCCGTATCATTGGTGACAAACCAAGTGGTTATTCAGCTGTTGTCCAGTGAGGACGCTCGTGGTCGCGTCTCCGGCTATATTTTAATGAGTTACAGTCTCGCACCGCTTGCCTTGTTTCCGCTTTCTTTGTTGGCCGATAAGGTCGGTCCTCAAGCCGCAATCTTTTTCGCGGCGGTAGGTGTCGTTACATTGGTTGTCGTAATGTACTTTGGTTTATCAAAAATCCGCAACATCGATGCCGCCATACAAAGTGAATAGCTACATTTCTTCGCTTTTTATTCTTTATTATCAACGTCTTTTTTCGGGTACTCTTTTTCCAAGTAATGTCGCATCGCATTTTCGTAGCGCTGCATCATTGCTAGCTCCTCACGAAAAGCGTCTTTGTCTGGGTTGAACATTAAGCCTATCGCGATACCGCGTAGCGCCGTTACGTGAGTTCTTATCAGAGTTTCTACCAGAGGGGTACGCTCGAGGTTGAACTCTTCGCACATCGTATCTACACCGCGCTGTCGTTCTTGGTAGATAGTTTCAAGAATAGGTGTCATCCCGTTGCGCAACTCTTCATCGTTGCGGCTGGCCATCATAATTTCTATTAGCGCAGTGTAGGATGGGTCATTGACTACTTCCCAACTTGCTTCAGAACTTTGCTCTATGCGTTGGCTGCCGGGTGGGTACTTTGAGTAGACGGACCAACGAATCTGGTTATGAATTTCTAAGCAGCGCTTTGCAACAGAGAGCATTAGCTCTGCTTTGTTGGCAAAATGATGCTGTGCTGCACCTTTGCTCACACCGGCTATTAGTGCCACTGAATTAATTGACGTCCCCGCGTAGCCCGCGTCGTAAATGCACTTTATTGCTGCTTCAAGGATTTTTTCAATGGTCTCGGCACTTCGCTCAGCGTTTGTGCGTCGAGGGCGGGGAGAATCAGATTGTGTCATAAAAGCAGCTATCTATTTATCGTTTGATGAAGTGACATTATGTCAGGGATGCATCTTATTATGTTAGGTTTTAGGTAGGCTATTTTAACTATAACCTCTGCTAATTTATTGAGTTAAAGAGTGTAAATAATCGCCAGAACGAGTTTTTTCCGTTGGCGCACGACCGTGAAGTCGTATAATGCAAACCATCCGGATGGTTTGTTGCTGTACTTCCAGGGCAATTCTAATAATAAAAATACACCTTATACGGAAATCCATAATGAGAATACATTTTCCACATTTGACCGCGCTCGTTTTGGGAGGCGCTTGCGTTGCCGCGAGCAATTTCGCTTTCGCATGGCAAAAAGGTTTTGTCATAGAGTGGTATGAACCAGCTTTCTATTACGGTGCAGAGGAAGGTATTTCCGCGCCGGGTACGGATTGTCCAGCGGGTACAAACCCAGAAATGGATTGGCGTAAAGTGCTAAAAACATCTTATCGGACTGATGCTGATATCGATACCATACTCGACCCGGAAAAGCCCCAGCGTGCAAAAGTGGGCGGCATTCGCGGCCCCAACAAAGAAAACGTTTATCAAATTCCTTGGGCGGTTCCAGACCCAGGTTTGCAGGAAGTGACCGGGGACTTGGCTTATGGGTTTAACCTCGATGCTGACGAATCAACAGGCTTTAATCATATAGGTATACATGGCGAGACGGGTAAAAAAGGAATCGACAATACCTACTATAAAGCCATTGGTTGCCTAAAAGCATGGCGTGGCCCAACTCGAGAAGGTCATCACGCAAAGTATGTCAACGATGGCATGCATAACGGTCGATTTACGTTAGTCATGTTGATTTCTGGAGAGGGAGCGGATTGGCGAAATGACTCCAATGTCAAAGTCGGTTTCTACCAGGCCAAAGACAAGATTGTCATGGATGCGGTCGGCAAAGTGGCCAGCGACTATACGTTCCGTATTAACCCTAGCCCTGGTTATGAATCTATTGTCAGAGCAAGAACGCGTGATGGTATCGTAGAAACAATTGATCCGGTAGACATTCACATGCGCAGTATAGACCGACTGCCGATGCATTTGCGGTCTGGCCATCTTAACTTTGAAATTGGTGAAGATGGGAAATTAATTGGCTTCGTTGGTGGCTATCGCGATATTGACAGCTACTTCAGAGAATGGGCAGCCGGAGGCGCAATCTTTGAACTTACCATGCACATTAATATTCCGGCTTATTGGTACGCTTTACAGCGATGGGCTGATGGTCATTACGACCCTGTTAGTGGTCGTTACACAACTATTTCAACCGCTTATCGAATCTACGCGAATCCGGCCATTGTCGTATCGCCGACCGCTACCGAAGCACTAGTTGCAGCCGCGTTGTTTGAAGGCAATAACGAGCCAGATGCGCTGGCCAAAGCAGGTTTTGGACGTCGGCGTTATGTGCCCGTAGAGCCGCCGCAAGACGTTCTTCCACCGCAAATAAAACCACGGCCCGAAAAAATTGAGCAAGCATCGAGGTAGAAATCCGTCTTCGGGTTAGAAAAAGTGCGCCAATAAAAATAGAGAAGTCAAAGTGAGGTGAGTCAGTGTTTTTTTCGAATAATCGGGTAAGTCGTAAAACCTTATCGTCATCAGGGCTGGTGAAAAGCCTTGCTTCGGTTGCTGTGACCAATGTACTGATCGTACTACCTATATTTGCTGCTGTTAATTCACATGCTGCATCATCTAGTGAATCGCTGGCGATAAGCAAGGAGCAGGTCATTGTCGCGACAAGACGGATCACTGAGACGCAATACCGCAACAGCATTGCTGCAATCTTTGGTAACGATATCGAGATTAATGGTTTGTTCGAGCCAGAGCAGCGGCTTGAATTACTCTTGGCATTGGGTAGTTCAGATCTGTCAATATCCTCAGCGGGTTTTAATCAATACTTCAATATGGCAAGGGGGGTCGCCTCGCATTTTGTAAACTCTGAAAATCGTGAACACTATTTTTCTTGTGTTCCGTCAAATGCCAAAGCAGCAGATGAAAAATGTGCAAGTGAAGTATTGTCAAAATATGGGAAAGCCCTTTTTAGGCGCCCATTGACCGAAGCCGAGCTGGCGCCGCGTTTAGAGCTAGCAAACGCTGGCGCGACTCAAGCGAAAGATTTCTATCGCGGTATGGAGTTGGCAATGATTGGTTTGTTGTCTGCGCCGGAATTCTTATTTAGGCTTGAGGTGGCTGAACCTGACCCCGAAAACCCTGATGCATATCGACTCGATGGATATACTAAGGCCGCGCGACTTTCTCACTTATTCTGGGATGTATCCCCTGATGCGGAGCTTTTGCGTGCAGCAGCTAGCGGTGAGTTACATACTGAAAAGGGCGTAAAAAAGCAGGTAAAAAGATTGCTCAAGTCCCCAAACCTTGAGGCGGGAACACGCGCTTTCTTTTCCGATATGCTTCATCTAGACCGCTATGCGACGGTCACCAAAGATGCACAACTGTATCCAAAGTTTAGTCAGACGGTTGCAAATTCTGCGAAAGAACAAACATTAAAAACCGTTGTTCATCAGCTCATTGAAAACGATGGCGACTACCGTGATTTGTTGACTATGCGAACCACGTTTATGAATAGGCCCTTAGCGGCAGTTTATAAAATTCCGTTTTTGGCAGAGGATGGTTGGACTGAGTACACCTTTCCAAAAGATTCCGAACAGTCCGGACTACTCACTCAGATAAGTTTAGCGGGCGTTTTTTCTCACCCTGGCAAAAGCTCACCTACGCTACGGGGTGTGGGAATTAATGAGATATTCTTGTGTAGTCCAACACCTACGCCGCCAGCGAATGTCGACTTTTCTATCATTAATGATACAAATAATCCCAATCTAAAAACGTCTAGATTGCGACTTGAGGCGCACGCAGAAGACCCAGCCTGTTCAGGGTGTCACCGAATGATCGACCCTTTGGGTATGGCATTAGAACGCTTCGATGCATTGGCTCAGCCGCGGTTGTATGAAAATGGTGAATTAATCGATGTCACCGTCAATTTTTTAGGGACAAGTTTTACGGGCTCTCGCGGTTTGGGTGAAGTCTTGTATGAAAATGAACGTGTTCATTCTTGTTTAGTTCGTAACGTCTATGCCTATGGCGTTGGTCGGGCGCCAACTTCGAAGGAACGAAACGGATTTATTAAAGAGCAGACTGCAGAGTTTGCCAAGAAGGGATTCCGGTTCAGTTATCTACTTAACCAAATTGCTACGTCAGAAAAGTTTTTTGAAGTTCCAGAATCAGAAATAGTTGCCGAGCGTTTGCGCGCGCGCAATGTCAACCTTGTCGCGGGAGATCTATAATCATGGCTAAGCATCCTAAGTTTACACGGCGCTCTTTGCTGCGTGGTGCGTTGCGCGGAGCGTCTTACGTCGTAGCGCTTCCCACTCTAAATATGTTTCTAAATGAGAACGGTAATGCCTATGCTGACGGTAGCCCGCTACCTATTCGCCTGGGGACCTATTTCTGGGGACTAGGATTGACACCTGGCCGTTGGGTTCCTGAAAAAATAGGTGCTGGATACGAGCTGACGCCAGAGTTGCAGTCGCTGAAAGGCTTACAGCATAAAGTGAGTGTTTTTTCTGGGTTTCGCGTGCTGCTCGATGGCAGACCGAATATTCAGCATTGGACCGGGCAAGGAGCCATTCTTACTGGCTTAGCGCCCGCCACTGTGAAAGCATTTGATCGTCCTAGCTTCGACGTTGCTGCGGCTGAGCAGTTGGGCGGTGGTACCCGTTTTCGTTCGGTTCAATTGACACCGTTTGGAAATCCCAAATTGAGTTACTCCACACCCACCGGCAATGGTTTTAATACGCCTGATGCTTCACCCTTGGCGCTATACAATCGACTTTTCGGAGAAGGCTTTCAGGATCCAAATAGTCCGAACTGGCGACCTGACCCCAATACTATTCTTCGCAAGAGCGTACTTTCTACTGTGGGCGAACAGCGCAAGGCTCTAATGGCGAATGCCGGTAGCGAAGACCGAATCAAACTGGATCAATATTTCACCTCCGTTCGTGAGCTAGAAGAGCAGCTAGCAGTAGAATTAAAACGTCCACCCAAAGCCGAAGCCTGTGTAGTGCCTCAAGCGCCTGAGGATCGAAAGCGTAGCGGTGAAATTTATAAAGTAAACGAAAATAATATTTTGATGGGCCGTTTGATGGCGATGGCACTCGCGTGTAACCAAACCAAAGTGTTCAGTGTGGTGCATACCAGCGCCACTTCTGAAACCTACTTACCCGGTGATTCAAATATCTATCATCTGCATACGCATGATGAACCCGTTGATACAGAATTGGGCTATCAAGTGATTTCGAGTGAGTTGGCGGAGCTTTCTTTCCGAGGTTTTGGCGACTTTCTTCGCGAGTTAGATGCGGTACCTGAAGGTGACGGAACGTTGCTGGATAATTCTATGGTGTTAGGTTTTAGTGATACCGGTTATGCAAAAATTCACTCTACCGACAATATTCCAATGTTTATTGCGGGGTCTGCAGGTGGTCGTCATAAGACCGGTCAGCATGTTGTGGGTAATGGTGATCCCGTTTCTCGTATTTCTTTGACCGCACAACAGTTGGCAGGTATGTCCGTTGGTGAGTTTGGCCAAGGTAGTATGAAAACAGATCGTGTAGCAACCGAAGTGTTCGCTTAACGCTCCCTTTTTTGATTTAAGTAGTAAGGTAGTTTTTATGAAAATCTCTATGTTGGCACCGCTGAAGAATGCGGCGAGCAAAATCACACTATTATTTGTCAGTATTGGTTTTGTTTCTGGCGCTGGGATATCCGTCGCTGAAGATATGTCGATCGAGGAGACCATTAAAGCTCGGCAGCACTCCTATCGTGATCTTGGTGGTGCTTTCAAATCAATACGCGATCAATTGCGAACGAAAAAGCCGAACATCTACCTCATCCAACCGACTGTGCAGCAGATGAAAGATATTGCTGACATTGATGTTCAGCGTCTGTGGTTTCCAGAAGGTAGTGGTCCAGAAGCCGGTGTGGAGACTGAAGCCAAAGCCGCAATATGGGAAAACCCAGAGGAATTTGCAAAAGCTCAACAAGCATTGGTCGATGTGATGCCTAAATTTTTAGAGCTAGCATTCGCAAAAGATATTGAGGGTTTAAAAAAGCATTATCGCAAAGTGGGTATGGCTTGTAAGGGATGTCACGATCAGTTTCGTGAAGAAGACGACTAGGAATGTCATTCCGCGCTTCCCATTCAATTCGGCGTCATTTTAAAACAATAAGGAAATACCTATGACTCGACAGCTTATTCTCAGTTTGTTGGCGTGTATGGCCGTATCGGCTAACGCGGAAAGTCCTGCCCCTAAGGTCATGCTAGACAGCGGGATAATTGTCGGTGAATCTGCTGACGGTGTGCACTACTTTCGCGGAGTGCCTTACGCGAAGCCGCCCGTGGGAGAGCTTCGCTGGCAGGCACCTCAGCCGATCAAATGGCAAGGCGAACGGGATGCGACAGAGTTTGCCGCGCCCTGTGCCCAGCCGACAAACCCCGATGGTAAAACGCGTAATGGCGGCGGTGTGTGGGGGAATACTTCAGAAGACTGCCTCTATCTAAACGTTGTTGCTCCGCCATCGGCTAAGAGTGCCCCGGTAATGGTTTGGTTGCACGGTGGTGCTTCGTTCCTTGGTGCTGGTTCCTTAGGTTCATACAACGCGCCGGCTTTTGCGCAAGACGGCGTCATCATGGTAACGGTAAATTATCGCTTAGGCCCAGCAGGGTACTTTGCACATCCATCATTGGTGAAGTCAGTCAGCGGTAGCGATTCGGTAGGTAACTATGCGTTACAGGATGCGGTTGCCAGTCTTGAGTGGGTGAAACGCAATATAAAACAGTTTGGTGGTGATCCAGACAACGTCACTGTGTTTGGCCAGTCAGCAGGCGGTTTTATGGTGGTTAATTTACTCGGAATTCCTAGTGCCAAGGGTTTGTTTGCCAAAGCGGGTATTCAGTCGGGGGCGGCACTTAGGGATGGACTGTCACTGGATGATGCTCAGCAGCGCGCTAGTGAATGGGCGACCAAAATGGGGTTAGATGGAGCCAACGCGTCACTTGCGCAACTTCGCTCGATCCCAGCCGCTAAGTTTTCTCAAAACCGAGACACCGCTAGAAGCTTAGGTAGCCCGATTGATGGCAAGTTTAAAACGCAATCAACACTTAATGCATTTAAAACTGGCTCGGCTAATTATGTGCCGTTAATTATTGGTAGCAATAATGGTGAAGGCGGGTTCAATGGCGCTCGTGCTGTAGCAACAGAGATGAGTAAGAAAGCCCCCGTGTTTCTCTATAATTTTGCGTATGTGCCAGAGTGGCGAAAAGAGTCGCAGCCAATGGGCGCTCCTCACTCAGCTGAAATAGTGTATGTCTTTGATAGCTGGGATACGACGACTCTCAATATAGAAGGTGGGGTAGAAGCAATTGATCGAACGGTAGCAAAACGCGTGCATTCCTGTTGGGTGGCTTTTGCTAAAGCAAGCCCAACGGCGACATCGCTTAATTGTGCCGATGGTTTTAGCTGGCCAGCGTTCTCCGAAAAAAGTGATGATGCTGCACGGTTTGAAGCCGCGCCATCATTAGTGAAAGCGTCGACTATTCCTAATGGGCCTCCGCGTGGCGCGCCTCGTGGCAGTATGGCTCCAAACTAGTTCCCCATTAGATAAACCCAACTAAGCCCGCGGTATTGAGGCGGGCTTAGCCTTCGAATTTTTATTTTCATTTTATAAAGGTACCCCCAATGTTTCATGTCCCTGGAGTAAGCAAGCATTTTAGTCGGCGAAGTGGACGATTGTTTGGCGGCTTAGTGTGCGGGATGTTGTGGGTCAGTGGTGCTTCAGCAGGGTGGCATCAGGCTTATGTCGCGGAATGGTTTGAGCCTGCTTTTTACTACGGTGCAGAGACGGGTGAAAGCGATCCCGGCACCGACTGCCCTAATGGCACTAACCCTGAGTTAGATTGGCGGAAAGTATTAAAAACGTCCTATCGCTCTGATGCAGATATCGAAAAAATACTGGATCCCGAAAACCCACAGCGAGCGCGTATGGGTGGAATTCGTGGCCCAAATAAAGAGAACGTGTATCAAAAACCGTGGGTTGTTCCTGATCCAAAGATGACGGGTGTTTCGGGAAATATTGCCTATGGTTTTGACTTGGATAACAATCCAGATACAGGTTTTACAAGTCCAGATGGCACGCCGGGTATTGATAATCAATATTACCGTGCGGCTGGTTGTTGGATGGCATGGCGGGGACCGACAAAGCTCTCGCATCATGCAAAATATGTAAATGATGGAATGCGCGATGGTGTCTTTAGTGTGTTGGTGTTGGTATCGGGAGAAGGTGAGGACCCCAATAATGATCAAGATGTGACGGTGGGTTTCTATCTTGCGAAAGATCCGATGGCGAAAGATGCGAACGGTCAAATCGCACATGACTATACGTTTCGAATTAACCCTGATCCGCGTTTCCAAAGTATTCACAAAGCGAAAATTGTTGATGGTGTGCTAGTAAGTACAGAGCAAACTGAGTTGCGTGTTCGTAATGTCGAGACAGCGCCGTTTTTCCCTCCGCAATTATTATTGCACAATGCCAAAATCAAAGTTGATACAACCGGTGAACAGGTGATGGCCTGGATTGGTGGTTACCGATCCATCGATGACTATTACCGAGGTTGGGCGGCAGCTGGTGCAATTCATGAACTCGTCACACACGTTAATATGGTTGGGTATTGGTATGCTTTGCGTCGCAACGCTGATTTGTTGCCCGACGAAGATGGCCAGCATCAGGCGATTTCTACAGCCTATAGGATGTATCTAAGTCCAGCGTTTATTGTTAGCCCTGATGGTGAGCGTGAAGTAAAAGTCGCAAAACTATTCCCAGGCGTCGAGGACCCTAAGATTCAGGAAGGGAGACGTATGTTTCCTGTGGCGCGGAACCACTAAGCGGACTATATATAAAATGTGTAGTTAAAAAGCCGCGAATGCGGCTTTTTTATTGTTGAAGGGCGGTTTGCATTTTTAGAAAAAGGTTGCAGGTGCTTTGGAAGCGAAAGCGGCGATTCATATGCCTGATAAAAACGTACCGATCTTTTCTATCATTGCATCGCGATTCCAGCTTGACGCATCGACCATATCAGCGGGAATGGCTAATACCGGAATGCCTGCGGCTTCAAAGGCTTGTTGCGTAAATAAGGAGCCGCTCTGTGATAAGCGTGCACCTTCGGGCATCAACATAAAGACTGCATCAATGCCTGAGCGCTTTGCTTCGTGGAGCATCCACTCGTTCATCCAAGGCGGCAAATGTAAAACTTCGTTCATTCCACAAATACGGCTTGCTAAGGCACGAAGAGGGTCTTCGAGGTTGTAGCGCGGATAGGCGTAATTCGCGAACGGTAAATACATCGACCAAACAAACACAGCCCCAAATTGGTCTTCTAGCGCCTGATAAAAACCGGAGTCATGCCATAGGCCTGCACCGATCCACATCATACGAATTTTTTCGTTTTTACAAGCACCGATACCCGCATCGACTCGCGCTTTCAATTCGTCACGAAACTGTTTGACGTGAGAGATAGCCCAGTCGGAACCGCGATGCCATTGAGGAATCATAGTGTTTGGCATCTGATCAACAATGGTTACAGGGCAGGGTTTAGTTTCTAACGCTAGCTGTGCGCACTCGCCAAGAATTTCTTCCTGCTCGTTAATGCGTTGCATTAAATCGAGCAATTTACCTTCATCAAATCGTCGACCGGTACGCTCTTCTAATAATGAAATCAATCCTTTCATTTCTTCAACCATTAGGTCTAGGCGATCAGATTGATAAACTTCTTCCCATTCGCGTGGTGCTTTTTCCCACCAGTTGGGAACTTTTGTTTGCCAGCCAGGAGCTTCCAGTGGATAAAATGGCGCACCAAGCGCGTCGGCCCACAAGGTAAATACTTGTTGAATACAATCACATGTCATTCTAGCGACGAGTACCGTCGGTGTGGGTAGACCACCCCAAGGAGCTGTTTCGGGGTCGTTGTCCAATGTGCAGCCGAGCCCTAGCGAACAATATTTACAGCTGTTTTTCGGAAATCCGGCATCGTCGAGCACCTTAACATAGCGGGTCGATAGTTGTTTTGCGGAAATATAGGCTGACCACCATTGGTTGGTAACAATGGGAATATCCATTGCGTGAAAAATTTCGTGTGGCGTATCGGCTTGCACAATAGCAAACGGCTCGCCAGATTCTACCACCCGTTGTTTTAACTCGTTTCCAAATTGTTTTTGAAAACGTTGTGCATTCGGCGTGCACTCTAGATCTTTGCGGCTACGTTGTGCCATTAGTTACTCCAAATTCACTTGCACACACAAAGTGTTGCTATACAAATAGGTTTTCATCCCGAAGGCTTTCGTACACATCATCGGTCATTCCGATTATCTGTTTGCAGACATACGCACAATGTTGGCCCATATTGGGGGCAAGTTTTACGTCAGCCGGTGTGCGTGAAAGTTTTACTGGCGGTGTTTGGTGTCCGAACTCGCCGAGTAGCGGGTGGTCTAGGGTTTTTAAATAGTCTCGGTGCTGTAATTGAGGGTCGTTTTCAAATGTATCGGCAATATCCTGCACAACACCGGCAGCAATATGATTGGTTTGCAATAATTCCATAAGCGCGTAACGCTCTTGGGAACCTGTCCATTCACTGACGAGTGCATCGAGTTCATCTAACATTGGAGGCGTCAGTTCATCAAGGTTCTCAGCTGCAGGCCAAGCGCTTTGCTCGGCGTGCGCTTTAGCGACACAGTTAACCAGTGCTTGCCATTGCATCTCATTAAATATGGAGATGGCAATCCATTGGTCATCTCGACACGGGAATACACCTTGATAAAGTGCTGAGCGTGAGCGATTTCCTTGACGAAAAGGGGGAGCGTGGGAAACTTGGCTTTCGATTATGGCCTCTGACATTTGCTGTACGCATACTTCGTACATGCTGGCGTCAATATACTCACCTTGGCCTGTAGTACGCTTGTGCTCGATGGCCGCAGCGACGGCTGACGCCATGAAATAGGGAAGTACTACATCGCCGTATGGGACAGAAGGCGTGACGGGGTCGCGATCTGGCCACCCAGTCATATACATACGTCCGGCTAATGCCGCACCGGTGCCATCAACGCCCCAATTTTTTGCGTAGGGACCGGTTTGACCGAACACGCTACCACTGACCATGATGATGTCAGGGTGTTGTGTTTTAATAGTTGGGTAATCGAGGCCGAGTTTTTCCATAGTCCCGGGCGAAAAATTTTCAACAACGACATCGGCCCAGTCTAGCAGCGGGTTAATCACTTCCCTTACGCGTGGGTGTTTCATGTTGAGTTGAAGGCTGAGCTTTGAACTGTTGAAATGGCTAAACCACGGCTTGTCATCAAGGCTTTCTCGACTGGATACACTCACTTGTTTATCTATTCGGCTTAAGCACGGGCGCAAAGCAGATTCTACTTTGACAACTTCAGCACCAAAGTCTGCTAGCAACTTGGTTGTCAGAGAGCCAACCAAAGCCCATGAAAAATCGAGAACCTTAACGCCTGCTAGCGGGGTTGAGTTGCTCATTCTAAATTACCCCCTTAGCGTGAAGATTGGCTAGCTCAGAGGCACCAATGTCGAGTAGCTGTGAAAATACTTCGGTATTGTCTTTACCTAACGAAGGAATGTTGGCTGGGTTTCGAAAATCACTATTACTTAAGCGAACGAAATAATCCGGCAGCTGAATAGCTCCAGCATTGGGCATCTCCACTGAACGAATGAAATCTCTAGCGTTTAAATGATCATCGTTCATCACATCGGTTGGATCATTTGCAACGGTCGCACGTATTCCGCGCTGATGACCTTCGTTACGAATCTGTGCTTTAGTTTTTGATTTGAAGAACGCTGCGATGGCGGTTTCCCAAATCAGTCGTGTGTCTGCGGGTAATGCGCTCCGATCGTAAGTATCCCAGTTCACATCAGCCATAGGATTTTCATAGCCTTCTTCAGTCATCCACCGAGATAAAGCGGAGTTCGCTGGAGCGCCGAATTTACCGGTCATTAAACTGTGGAAACAATAGCCGTCTGCAAGCTCCCAGACTACGCGCACGGTGGCAACGCCAAAGCGCACTTTGTTGCCTGCACGTTCCAGTTTTCGTTTATCAAATTGATACGATAAAAGGTTGTTTGTATTGCGGCTTGCAGCGACTTCTTGAATAGAGCAATCAATGTGTTGACCTAACCCGGTGAGCCCCCGGTCTCGATGTGCAAACATGGCGCCCATGGCGGCTGCGGAACATGCATGGAAGCTGCAAGCATCGAGTGCTTCCAATACTGGCGTATCATCTGGATAACCACAGGTGGCTAGGGTGCCCCCCATGGCAGAAGCAACCAATTCACCGCCTAGGAACTGACTATAGGGGCCGGTTTGCCCAAAAGGTGTAATCGATACATGAATTAATTGGGGGTTGATGGTTGAGAGCTCTTCATAGCTCAGGCCTTTGCTTTTGAGAAACCCAGGTCTAAACGTTTCAATTAAAAAATCCGATTTTTTAATTAGGCCTTTAAACAGAGCAATCGCGTTGCGGTCGTCTAGGTTTAAGGTTATGGATTTTTTTCCTCGACGTGCTATCAATGTCTGATGATTAGACGCGCTACCCGGCCGTTCGATACGGATTACTTCGGCTCCAAGGGATGCAAGAAAGCTTCCCGTTGTCGCGCCGGTATAGTCGCTCATATCAAGGACGCGCAAGCCAGATAAAAGGCCAGGCATGTTAACCTCCGATTTTTGACTTTAACGATGCGATAGCTTGAGTAAGCGCGTCCACATCGAGTTGGTAGGGCTGGTCGATCATTAGCTCGGTGCTTAATCCTGAGTCGACAATAGCGCGTTGCTGTGCAGGGTAATGCCATGCGAGTGCTTCTTCTTTTAATAAGTAGTGAAAAAGTACGGCATCTGCCTGTTGGCTATGTGAAAAGTCGAGCAAGTTATTCGCTGAGCTATCAAATGAGCGTCCACTGATAGTGTGTAGTTGATAGTGATCAACAAGTTTATCAGTCAGGTCGCTGTTATCATCGATATTGATGAGTGGTGTATCGAGAAAATGATTGCCGAGACTGTGATACTCGCCAACCAATAGGCAGTTATGTCTGTCCAGTACTGTATGCAGCAACGGATAATCTAATCCGTTTCCAGCGACTATTAGTCTTAGGAACCGTTCTTTATCTGGCTTCTCGCTAAATTGCTCACAGGCATAGAGTGCAACGTCGATCGCCGTGTTCACTGGAAAAGACTGCGATGCAGCATAGGTTTGATAGCAGAGCGTGTTTGAAAAAAATCTAGTACGATCTGCGCGAAGATCGGAAAAATATTTTAGCTGGATGCGTAACTGGTTGTAGCGCTCGATGCTGGTGGATAATCGTTGATTGGTAATCTCTGAGCCGATTGTTGAAAGGTAGGCTTTGAAATCATCAAATTGAGCACGGTTATAATTTCTAGTGCTCTTTCTATCGGTATGTAGCAAATTCAGAAGATAGATAGGTGGTAATGAAAACTCTGGATGCGAACGCTCAATTTCACAGAGATAATAGTAAAGCCGCTGAAATGAGTCATGCGTGCGAGGTAATACGATAGCATCTAGAAAATCATAGTCTCCGCGCAGTAAGCGATTAAATATAGAACGGCTCCAGGGGTCAAAAGCAGGCTCTAAAAAGCGATCCGCCAGAGGCGTGCTTTCTCCCGGTATTCCAGCGAGATGTACTGGCAGAATGCCGGCAGCATCAATCAATTCAAGCGGCACATTGTTGCTAATGTAACCGATAACCTTTTTGCCTTCAGCCTTGTGTCGTTTTGCGACCACGAGACGGTCTTCGCTCAGTGTCTTGAGAAGGCTAGCGATATCGCTATCGGAAAGATTGCGTGGTGATGAAATACTCATACGTAAATGCTTACATCAAGCTAGGCAGCCACAGAGACAAGATCGGTAGGCTGAGAAGTAGAACAACGTGGAATAGATCGGCAATAAGAAATGGACCAATTCCGGCGAAAATAGTTTTTAGTGGAATGTCTTTGCTAATACCGTGAATAACAAACGCATTCATTCCCACAGGTGGTGTAATTAGCGCGATTTCGATTGCACGCACGACAAGAATGCCAAACCAAATGCCGCTAATACCCAATGACTGAATGATGGGATAAAAAATAGGTATGGTGAGAGCCATCATGGCCATGCCGTCGAGAAACATTCCAAGAATAAAGTAGACGAGCAATATGCCAAGCATCACCCCAATAGTGGATTGTTGGCCGTTTAAAATCCAATCGGAAATATCACTGGCCAATCCGGATGCAGATATAAATGTGCTAAAAATAAATGCGCCAATAATAATGACGTATAACATACCGGCAGTGCGCAACGTTTCGTATAGTGAGTCGATAAATGCACGCATCGTTAAGCGCTTTCTTACCATAGCAAGTGTAATTGCACCTAAAGCGCCTATGGCGCCGGATTCTGTTGGTGTGAACCAACCGATGAGCAACCCACCAATGACGATAAAGATGAGCAGTGATAAGTCACCGATCTTGCTCAGTGCTTGAATCTTTTCTTTCCAGCTCGCTTTTGCAACCGTTGGCGCAAGCGTTGGGTTAATACGACAAATAATGGCAATGGCAACAACGTAGAATAGTGCTTGTGTAACACCAGGTAGAATGCCAGCGGCAAATAATTTACCAATAGATTGCTCGGTTAAAATCCCCAATACGATGAGCATCCCGCTGGGAGGGATTAGACTCCCCACAGTGCCGCCAGCGGCGACGGAACCCGTGGCTAATTTGGGGGAATAATTTTTTGCGCGCATTTCAGGGATGGAGACCAAGCCCATGGTAGCGGCTGTTGCGAGGCTTGAGCCGCTTACCGCACCAAAGCCAGCGCAGCCGCCGACGGATGCAATCGCTAGCCCGCCACGATGGTGGCCCCATAAGCGAGAGGCTGCATTAAAAAAATCACGACTTGCCCCCGAAGCGAAGCATACATGGGCCATTAATAGATACAGCGGTATGACACCCAATTCGTAGTGGGATGTCATACTAAAGCTAATCACACCCAATTTAATGACGGCCGCTTCGAAGTCAATCAACACCGCTAAACCGACAAAACCAACAAACCCCAAGGCAAAGCCGATAGGCATGCCTCCAGCCAATAACACCAGCAGCGTTATGAAGCCAATGACGCCAAGCATCTCTGGTGATATAAATTCCATCATGGTATTCGTGTCTCGCTATCGTCTGAGTCGTTAGATGGAACCGGTTTGAATAGATGTAGAGCCAACATAAAACCAGTGCAGGTCAGTGCTGCTACAAATAAGATCCGTAAAGGCACGATAGGAATACCCAGTAAGTGGCTTGCTTCCTGTAACCCCCAAACGTCATAGATCAACCACGTGTTGCCGATTACTAGACCTGCACAAAAAATAATACCTAATATCAGCCCGAGCACCTCAACAAAACGTCGAGTACTTGGAGGAAGAAGTTCGGTTATTAATTTCGCGGAAGCATGTGCACGCTCGATAGTAGTAGATAGTATGCCGGCAGCTGCGGTAACTAGGATTAGTGCTTCTACAATTTCTACAGTACCTGGTAGGGGCAGTCCAAAATGACGGCCAATGGCGCTGGCGCTAACGAGTAACATCGTCAATGCCAATGTGATTGCGCCAGCAAGTTTAATGGCTGTCATTGTACGAAATTGCGTTGTGGAATTGGTTGGTTCTTGCATCGAAGCTATTTATGATCCGTGATCTATATTATTGTTTTTTAAGCGTTGAGATAGCGCCAATATTGTCGCTTGGTTTGGTATCTTTGCACTGATATAGTTTGTACCACAAACTATCTTGATGTGTCGAGTCGCGCCTAGGCTAAATAGCAAAGTTCGCATAGCGCAGTGTATTTTTTTAATAGGTGAGGCGATAGCCCTTTTCTTGGTTATAGAGGTTTTTTATGAGTGACACCGGCAAACTGCAAGCAACGCCGCTACCCCTACAGGGTGTCAAAGTGCTGGATCTATCACGCTTTTTACCAGCCGGTTACGCAACGATGATACTGGCCGATTACGGTGCTGATGTGATCCGTGTAGAGCAGCCTAACGAGGTTGCTAAACAGAATAAAGTGTTCGGACGTGATCATCTCAGCGCTGAGGCGTTAAGAGCTATTAAAGAGCAGGAAATGCTTGCTCGAAATAAACGCTCGCTGTGTATCAACTTGCGAGATGCGCAAGCGCGGAGCGCATTGCAACAAATGATTGCTGGCTTCGATGTCCTCATCCATGACTATCGTCAAGAGAACGCGAAAGCAATGGGGTTAGATTACGCTTCGGTTAAACAACAGTTTCCTTCTCTTATTCATGTCGAAGTGTCCGTCTGCGGGCAGAGCGGCCCTTACCAGTCTCTGGCGGGACATGATCCGATCGCATTGGCCCTATCCGGTGCGCTAAGTCGCCTGGGAGGTGAATTGGCAGATTTTAATATTCCCGGTATGCCGGTCGGTGATTTGGCCACCGGGCTGCATACAGTTATCGGTATCATGGCTGCCCTGCGATCACGGGACGCGACAGGACACGGGCAATTGGTTGACGTTGCCATGTCTGATTGCGCGCTATCAATGATGACCTCAGTCATGCAGCGTTATCTGATGGAGGGTAAGGCGCCACCGAAGTCATGGCGGGGTGCCAATATTGGCTTGTGGAAAACGAAAGATGGCAAGGTACTATGTACCACAGATTTAGAGCCAGCGTACTGGCGAAAATTTTGTACCGCAGTGGGCAGGGAAGATTTAACGCCGTTGCAATTTGCGCAGGGAGAAGACGCTGAGTTTCGAGATGCCGAGCTTACTCAAGTATTTGCCTCGCGTTCACGGGATGAATGGTTCGCTCTGTTGAGGGAGGCGGGTACTCAAGTAGCTCCGGCCTACGAGCTGGCCGATGCTTTGCGTGATGAGCATGCTATTGCACGAGGTACTGTAGTTAGCGTGCCTGGTAGTGATGGCCAATTAACACAGCAAATTGGACCCGCAGTAAAACTTTCTACTAGCCCGGGGACCATCCGTCACCTGGGGCGAATGCCTGGTGCGGATAATCAAGCGGTGTTGAAGGAATTTGGTTTTAGTGAAGAAGAAATTGCTGAGCTACTAAATTAGATTCGCGACTGTCCGATTTGGATAGCGCCCTGTTCGGCCAGGGTGTCTAGCGCATCGTTGGTGTAACCTAATTCTATAAGTAGTGCGCGAGTGTGCTCACCCAGCTGAGGTGCCGCTCCAAGGCTTTCGGGTGGCACATTGGCCAGCTGAAAACCTGGTCCAAGCGTTTTAGCTAATGGGTTGTGAGGTAGATCAATTGAGACCTTCAGCGGTCGTTGTTCGACATGGGGGTGGTTGGCAATGTCGTTGATCGTTCTCACTGCTGCGGACGGAACGCTGACTTTGTTAAAAATAATTTCCCATTCTTCGGCGGGTTTTTCGCGCGTACGGCTTTCAATTTCGTCGCGAAGTGCGATCTCGTTTTTGATCCGCCCTTCGCGCTCGGCAAAACGTGGGTCATGAATGAGGTCTTCACGATCAAGCGCTTTACATAATGCTTCGTATTGCACCTGTGTATTAGCGCCAATAGATATCTCGCTATCAGCGGCTTGAAAAGTGTCGGACGTTGGGCTCATGTTAAACCCGCGGTTGCCAACTTTTTTAGGAATATCACCGGCAATGAGATAGGGTGCGACCATCGCGATCATTAAATTTAGTGATGCGTCTAACATGGCAACATCAATGTATTGGCCTTCACCAAATCGCTCCCGTTGGAGAATAGCCGCAACAATAGCGCTTGCCGCTGTATAGCCTGCAAACGTATCCAGTACCGGAAAGCCCACTTTGGTCGGTTTGCTGCCAGGCTCGCCAGTTAACGACATAACCCCTGAGACCGCTTGTACCACATGGTCGTAGGCTGGATTGTCACGCATGGGGCCGGATTTTCCGAATCCAGAGACAGAACAATAAATAACGCCGGGGTTAGTTGCTTTGTTTTCGTGGTAGCCTAATCCTAGACGGTCGAGCACACCGGGACGAAAATTCTCGACGACTACGTCAGCTTTTTCTAATAGTTGTTTTGCGATCCTTAGTCCGGCTTCTGATTTTAAATCTAGCGCTATAGATTCTTTTCCACAATTGACAGCTATAAAAGGGGGGGCCGTTCCTTTGTATTCTTCACGCGTATCATAGTGACGCATGACATCACCCTCGCCAGCACGCTCGATTTTTATGACTCGAGCCCCTAAGGTTTTTAATGTGTGGGTACAAAACGGGCCGGCCATAACATGGCTAAAATCAACAACAGTAATGCCTTGTAGAGGTGGCGGCATGCTCATAGGGGGCCTCGTGAAAACGTACATTATCGGTGGGTAATGATTGTGGTGCGCGAAAAGTGTAAATAGAATTAGTTTGCAGTGCAAACGTTTATCGTGGCAATGAGTTCTGTTAGTCTTCAATCAATCCATATTTAATGTAGATGTGATGAATAAGAATAATCAAATATATATTTCAGAGGGTCATCGTGTTATCCCTAATTTTTAATGTTTCTGTGAAAAAAACAAATACCCATAAACGTAGAGTGAAACACCTCTGGTGTTTGGCTCTTATATTGTCGTTTTTTAGTGCGGCTAGTTTTGCTGTAAAAATCAAAGAGGGTGTCTACCACTTAACCTATGGCTCGGCACTCCCTTCCAATCATACATTCAGTCACGCCGACAAAGATTGGATGCAGTATGTCGAAGAGCAGAGTAATGGGCGAATAAAAATTCATCCTTATTGGTCGGCCAGCCTTATCTCCGGCGATCAAAGTGTTATTGAATTGCGTCACGGTGTTACCGATATCGCGATGATTACGCCAATTTATATGCGAGCTGGCATGCATGCGACGAGGGCTCAGACAGGCTTTTATGCTGGCGCAGATAAGATAGATACACAAGTGAATGTATTTCATTGTTTATTAAGAGACTTTCCGATTTTTCAAGAGGAGCTAGAAGGCGTCAAGGTACTTGTGGTGCAGGGAGGAACGCCCTCTTATGTACTGACTCGGAAAGCGCCAATTCGTACATTAGAAGACTTTGCTGGTTTGCGGCTCAGAGCGCCGACGGCGCTTGTGCCCGTGGTCTATGAGTTGGGTGGTGATCCTGTGCTCATTCCAATGGGTGATGTGTATTCAGCCTTTGCGAAAGGAGTCATTGATGGAGTGTTAACACCAGAAGACACCTTACGTTCAATGCATTTTGCTGAAATTGGTAAATATCTTAACCGTGTTGCGATGCATCGCGGTGGTTATCCGTCGCGAGGGATTTCGGATCAATCGTGGGCTGAACTACCTGAAGATTTGCAAGCGGTACTTACCCGTAGTGGTCGTTATTGGGAAGAGCGTATCGCCCACTATATCCTCAAAGGCAATCGTGAAGCAGTGGAATACGGCGAGCAACAAGGTGTTGAATTTGTTGAGCTTGATGAAAGTGAGCAGGTCAGGCTGAACGATATTTATCACCGCATCGCATTGCAGGATGCGAAAATGTTGAGCCGCTACGGAGTTGATGGCGAGGCCATCTTTCGTTACGTGAGTGCCCTCATAGAGAAAATTAATGGCGGTCTAGCGATGGATTGTCGTGAATAGCGGAGAACGTATCGCCAGAAATTGTTTGATTTCTCCTATTCAAATTTGTGAATGACCCCTTGATTTATTAAAACGCTAGACGCACTATCGCAAAATAGTTTGTGGTGCAAACCAATAATCTGGTGCTTATTTTTGGGTTAGGGTGCCGGTAATCAATCATGATTTTTCATCACGAGCTAATACAATAATGATGAGAGCATATTGACTTTGAACTAAGTGAATAAAAGCTATTTGTCTATATAACTATAAAAAGCATTAATGCTTAAATAAAAAACTCCACGGAACACGTCACCTAGCTGTTCGTTAGATACATCTACACAACAACTCGTATTCATACGAGGAGGGAGACTTATGTCCAGAAAACACCTACCTTATTCAATTCTGCTCACCGCAAGCGTGGTTGCATTGCCTAGTCAAACACTGTTTGCTCAAGGCAGCAGCGATGACGCCATGGACGAAGTCGTGGTGACAGGTTCTCGCTTGCGTGGTGCTGAAGCACCGGTTGGCTCGCCCATTGTCAGTCTTGATCGTGATGATATTCAGGCTTCGCCTGCGATTTCAGTTGATCAGATGATTAAAGAAGTACCACAGGTCTTCGACCTCGGTGTATCTGAGGCATCACGTGGCCAGTCGGGCGGAAGCTCAAATATTATTTGGGGGAACAGCATTAACCTACGTGGTATTGGCCCCTACGCAACATTGACACTAGTCGATGGGCATCGGGTCAACAGTAACGGTAGTGCAATCGATCCGTCAGTTTTGCCGAGCCTGGCACTTGAGCGCGTAGAAATCGTGGCTGATGGCTCATCAGCTGTGTACGGGTCTGATGCAGTCGCTGGTGTGGTGAACTTAATTATGCGTCGCGATGTAGACGGTGCCGAATTCGTTGCACAATACGGTGGTGCCGATGATTTCGATCAGTACAAATTTGGATTGTCCTGGGGGACAACGTGGGACAACGGTTCATTTTTTGTGGCCGCAGAAAAAGGTCAGCGCAGTGAACTGAATGGAAACGATAGAGACTTTTTTACATCGGATCAGCGCCCCAATGCTGACTATCGCGTAAACCGTTGTTCACCGGGTACGATGGTTGTAGGCGGTGTGAATTATGCTATCCCTGTTGGTGGTGTAACCCCTGCCAACAACGATCAGCTAATTGCGGACACCTCGAATTTATGTGAGGGCTTACCTAATCAAGATCTGCTCCCGCGACAAGAATACGAGAACCTAGCATTCACCTCGAAATTTGAATTCAGTGATACATTCACTTGGTTACTGGATGGTTTTTATGCGGACCGATCTTTCACACGTTCTCCCGCATCTTTTAGTGGGGCTTTAGTCGTTCCGGACACGAATGCGTTTTTTGTGGCACCACAGGGAATGTCGCCAACGTCGGTAACCGTGAATTACTCTTTCATCGACGATCTAGCACCCGATGAGCAAACCGGTGGTGAGCGCAGTTGGGAAATGACCTCGGGTTTTGAGTTGGATGTGGCCGGTGATTGGCGCGTGAAAGGCTTGATGACCTATGGTGATTTGTATGGTCAGTCAAATACGACGGCTGGTTTAGACTCTCGTGGCCCAACCAGTAGCTTAGCTGTTGCTTTGGCAAGTAGTGATCCGGCGACTGCGTTTGATCCTTTCGGCTTGCATCGCACCTCGGCAGCGACGCTTGCAGCCATTAGTGATCAAGTTTTCATTGCTAAAAACACGCACAAAATGAAAGCTTACGAACTACATACCGACGGTTCTTTAATGGAGCTGCCGGGTGGCAATGTTCAGCTTGCTCTTGGTATCGAGCAGCAAGAGCTTAGCTATGAGCCATGGTTAAAACGTGGAAGCGCGTCGAGACCCTACAGCAAACGTTTCTTTGAACGCGATATCCGTAGTGCTTATGCAGAATTGTTGATTCCCGTATTTGGTGCAGACAATGCGATACCGGGTATACACAGTTTGCAGTTGAACATTGCAGCGCGACGAGACGAGTATTCAGATTTATCTGAAAACACTACCAACCCCAAATATGGCATCACGTGGGAGCCAACGGATTCACTGACGGTTCGGGCTAGCTACGGAACATCTTTCCGTGCACCCCTCTTTTCGCAGCTCTATGGTAATTCGTCAGCATTATTTGTTCAGCCATACTCTGACCCAACCAATGGCGGTGCGGTTGTGCAAGGCGTAGCGTTATCTGGTGGTAACTTGGACCTGACGCCTGAAGAAGCTGAAACGTGGAGTGCTGGTTTCGATTACTCGCCCGAGTTTTTGCCCGAGTTTTCGCTTAGCATGACCTATTTTGACGTGACCTATGAAGGTCAAATCGAAGCGTATTTAGCGGATCTCTCGATTCTTGCGCTGGAAAGTGAATTTGCCGGTACAGGCATTATTTTACGCGATGCCGCTGCTGACGCTCATGTGAATGATCTTCTCGCGGATGGCTTTGGCTATGCGCGCGGTGTTCCGCCAGTACCTGTAACGTTGTTTGTGGATGGTCGAACAAACAATCTTGGGCGAACTGAAACGTCTGGTTTTGACGTGGCAGTTAACTACGGCCTCGCGTTGGATGACTACGGCACTATCGACTTTAAAGTGAGTGGAATGTACATCGCTGACTACAAAGAAGCGATTACGCCAACGGGTCAACTGAATGATTATCGCAACACGATATTTAACCCGTTGACCTTGAAAACTCGCTCTAGTGTTAATTGGAGTCTGGAAAACCTTGCAACGCGTTTGACCTGGAATCACGTCAATAGCTATACCAATGATCGTGCTGCAACACCCGAAACAGTCAGTGCCTTTAATACATTTGATCTCGATGTGGCATGGACGTTTGGTGAATCTGGTGCAGCGAGCCTGTCGGATGGTTTGGTGCTGGGAATGAACATCAAAAACTTACTCGACGAAGAGCCTCCTTACGCGAATATTGCACCAGGGGTTAATGGTGGTGGTGGGTACGACCCCACAGCGGCTTCTCCTTTGGGGCGTATGATCTCTGTTTTCGTGCGTAAAAACCTTTAAATTGATTCACAATCATTAACTACTAAAGCCATGGATGGGTTGCTAAACTCTCCATGGCTTTTTGTATTTTTGATACCAATAATTATTATTTAAGCAACCCTATGATCCTGCAGAAAACAATGGTAGCGTCTTTGATTTTGACAGCCTCATCGGCTGCGGTAGCTGACGTTGAGCGTATTTGGTGGAGCCCCGGCCAAGGCGAGCCATTGAATGAATCAACAGACTACGCGAATGACAGCGGTTTGTTGAGAATTTACAACGAGTCAGGAGCAATAGACACAAAAGGACATCCGTTCTTTGAGCCCCTGGGTTCAAATGGTCGTGCATGCGTAACTTGTCACCAGCCTGCGGACGGCATGAGCTTGTCGATAGATTCAGTGCGGCAACGCTGGAAGGCAACCGATGGTCGTGACCCCTTGTTTGCGGCAATAGATGGTTCTGATTGCCCGAACTTGCCGCAAGGAGAAGAAAAATCTCATTCGCTTTTGCTTAACTATGGGCTTATTCGCGTTCCTCGGCCCTGGCCACCGCAACCCTATTTAGGAAAGCCAATAGAACCCCAATTTACGATTGACGTGGTAAGAGATCCGACGGGGTGCAACACCAGTAAAAACTATGGCCTTAATGCGAAAGAACCGGCCATATCCGTTTATCGGCGGCCTCGTCCTGTAGCCAACTTAAAATTCATTACTGCGGTTGGTTTTCCCTTTGAGCCTAAAGATGGTTTGCCTTTACCTATCAATCCAAAAACTGGCGAACCCATGAGTGGCAATATCACTGCGGATCGTCGTGTCTGGACAATCGAGGAGCAAACTCGTGATGCATTACGTGGCCACCTTGAATTTTCAGGCGTCATGCCAGATGAAGTAATTGAAGAGATGGTTGCGTTTCAAATGCAGATTTATGCCGCTCAACAGTTTGATTTTAAGGGTGGGGATTTAACATCAGATGGTGCGCAAGGTGGTCCACAGTACTTGGCGCAAGCCGACGCAGGCGTGCTTAATTCCGGTAGACGTTTGCCAATGTGGACCGAATTTGATGCTTGGTTAGAGTTGTTGAAAAACCCCAGCGCCGAAAAATTTGGCCATTTAACAGAAGAGCAAAAAGCATTTCGTCTGTCGGTCGCTCGTGGCGTGATGTTGTTTCGCAATCGCACGTTCTTAGTGAAAGACAGTGCAGGTATTACTGATATGGGGTTCGGTAATCCTGTGCGAAATGATTGTAATTTTTGCCACAACATGACAAGAACTGGAATGGATGTGGCCCCTGGGCAAGTGGACCTGGGAACGACCAATGAGCCATTTGCCGACCCTGCACCGCACCTACCACTTTTTAAATTAACGTGTAAGCCAGGGTTTGCGCCGCACCCTCACTTGGGGCGCGAGGTGTTTACTCGTGATCCTGGTTTGGCGCTGACAACGGGGCGCTGCAAAGATATCGGTAAAATAACCATCCAAAATATGCGTGGTTTGAGTGCCCGTGCGCCATTTTTTTCCAATGGTTTATCTGAGGATATCCGCGGAATTGTTGATTACTACGTGCGTCGTTATCAAATGAATTTGACCGAACAAGAAAAACAAGACCTTACTAATTTAATGAGTGTGCTGTGATGGTTAGATTGGGTGTAATCATCGCGTCACTATGCTTTAGCATCATTTCCTTTGCACAAGAAGGGACGCGTGAAGAGGTAGCCTTCATCTCATGCCCTGTGTATCGCGATGTCGACGCGGGTCCAAAATCAGGTTGTTGGTTGGCAACCGAGCGGGGGTCAGGGGTTCAGTATGATGTTAGCGCGGCAAAATCAAAACCGCTATTGGGTCAAGCGATATTGGTTGAAGGTGTGGTGTCGCCCGGTAATGAAAAATTTTGTGGTGGTGTGACGCTTGAGCCAGTTCGTGTGTCCTTGCTCGATGAGGAATGCCCTGAACACGTGATCACGGCGGATGAATACCCAAGTAGGGTTTTCTCGTTGCCTAAAGATGTGATGAAACCAACCAATGTGCCGCGGGACCTGCCTCCACCGCCTTACGTAGATAAAACGTTTTCTGTTTTATTTCATTTTAATTCTAGCTTTCTCAATTACCAATACAGTGAAGTATTGTTAGAAAAAATCGCACTGTATATCAAAGCGGCGAAGCCAGCCTCGGTAAAGGTTGTTGGGTATGCTGCAACAAAACCCTATGTTGTCGACGGTGTTGATTTGAGAGAGGAGAAAAAAACAGCCAAGGCACGCGCTGATATGGTTGTGCTGGCGCTAACAAGACTCGGCGTGCGCCAAGAAATCATTCGGCAAACACATCAATATCGACCCCAAACTATCGATCATTATGCGAATGGCTTGGATGAAGAAACGAAACGTCGTGTTGACATTATTGTTGAGCTTTAGTTGTTGAAAACAAAGGGAAGCTGTTGCTTCCCTTTGTTTTATGTTTCTAAATGTTTTCTTCTTCAAATTCACTCATGCTAGGGCATGTGCACATTAAGTTTCTATCGCCATAAACGTTGTCAATACGGTTGACGGTAGGCCAGTACTTAAAGTCGTTTAAGTAACTGGCAGGGCGCGCTGCTTTTTCACGGCTGTAAGGGTGTGCCCAATCTGCGCTTAATACATCTTCTAATGTATGGGGTGAATTCACCAGCGGATTGTCTTCTAGTGTGTAGTTGCCTTTCACTACGTCATCAATTTCTTGGCGGATGGTGATCATCGCTTCGATGAATTTATCCATCTCTGCTTTGGACTCACTTTCCGTCGGTTCAATCATCAAGGTGCCCGCTACGGGGAATGACATCGTTGGCGCATGGAAACCAAAATCCATTAAACGTTTGGCGATGTCTTCTTCAGTGATACCGCTAGATTCTTTCAGTGGGCGAATGTCGATAATACATTCGTGTGCAACGAACCCTTGCTTGCCTTTGTACAAGACAGGGTATGAGCTATCGAGTTGTTTGGCAATGTAGTTTGCATTCAAAATCGCATATTCGGTTGCGTTACGCATGCCTTCGCTGCCCATCATTTTGATGTACATCCAGCTGATGGGAAGGATGCTAGCGCTGCCCCAGGGTGCGGCAGAAATAGTACCGTTGCTTGGGTCGGTGCCGGGTACGCTTTGTACTGGATGACCTGGCAAAAATGGTTTTAGGTGTGCGCCCACACCGATTGGGCCCATGCCTGGGCCGCCACCACCGTGCGGAATACAGAATGTTTTGTGTAAATTAAGATGCGAGACATCGCTGCCGAATTCACCCGGTGCTGCAACACCAACCAGTGCATTTAAGTTGGCGCCATCCATATACACTTGTGCACCGACGGAATGAATGATTTCGCAGATTTCGCGGATACCTTCTTCGTAAACGCCGTGGGTAGATGGGTAGGTCACCATTAGCGCGGCAATAGTATCACCGTGCTGTTCAACTTTCGCCTTTAGGTCGGCGATATCTACGTT
This sequence comes from Cellvibrionaceae bacterium, assembly GCA_033852115.1. GTDB lineage: Bacteria > Pseudomonadota > Gammaproteobacteria > Pseudomonadales > Cellvibrionaceae > JAWSVE01. The sequence continues at coordinate 1,084,796 of JAWSVE010000002.1, forward strand.
GCCGTCGCCATCACATTTCACAACGACGACTTTTAAACTTGTCATCATCGCTGATGCTGGGTTGGTACCGTGAGCCGACGACGGAATGAGACAAATGGTGCGTTGTGTTTCGCCTTTGCTTTCAAAATACTTTTTGATTGCCACAAGACCGGCGTATTCACCTTGCGAACCGGCATTGGGTTGTAAGCTGATTGCATCGTAACCGGTGCATTCTTCGAGCATGCGTTGCAAATCTTCAAACAAGGCTTTGTAACCTTCGGCTTGTTCTATAGGTGCAAACGGATGCATGCGTCCGAATTCCGGCCAGGTGACGGGAATCATTTCCGCGGCTGCATTCAGTTTCATGGTGCATGAGCCGAGAGGGATCATTGATTGGTTCAGCGCAACGTCTTTTGATTCCAAACGTTTTAGGTAACGCATCATTTCGGTTTCATTGTGGTAGCTATTGAATACCACATGCGTCATAAAATCCGATTGGCGATTTAATGCAGAGGGGATACCGATGCTGTCATCATTCGCTTGAATCAGAGCGTTTTCGGTGAAACAGCTTAGCAAAAGCGCCAAGTCTGCATCAGAGGTTGTTTCATTTATACTAAGGCCAACTCGATCACTACCAATAGCACGAAGATTAATGCGCTTTGATTTCGCATTTTCAATGATTTCGTTTTGGTTTTTAACCGTAATCTCTAGTGTATCGAAAAAAGTATCGTTTACTAATGTAAAACCGGCGGCCTTTACGTTCGTTGCTAGTTGTTTGGTTTGATTATGAATTTTTGTGGCGATGGCTTTTAATCCATCGGGGCCGTGATACATCCCGTAGAACGCACTAATCAATGCCAATAAAACTTGCGACGTACAAATGTTTGAGGTGGCCTTTTCGCGACGAATATGTTGCTCGCGAGTTTGCATCGCCATGCGCAACGCTTGGTTGCCTTTTTTATCGATCGATACACCAATAATACGGCCAGGCGCGTTGCGCTTGTATTCTTCACGGAAGGCAAAGAAACCAGCGTGTGGTCCACCGAAACCCATGGGTACGCCAAAACGTTGATTGGTACCGACTACAATATCTGCACCCATTTCTCCAGGCGGCGTTAACAATACCAAGCTCATCAAGTCACTGGCGACGGTTGCTAATGCATTTTTGCTGTGGATAGTTTCGATAAACGGGGTGAGGTCCTGAACCTTGCCTGTACTACCGGGGTATTGCAGGAGTGCGCCGAAGTATTCGTGTTGATCGAGTTCAGTATAATCGCCTTCAATAATCTCAAAGCCGAAATGCTCGGCGCGAGTTTTCACAACGGCAATAGTTTGTGGGTGCACATCGTTGGCGACAAAAAATGCATTGGACTTGTTCTTCTTTACCTGGCGTTTTGCCAGTGCCATTGCTTCTGCTGAAGCGGTACCTTCGTCCAGAAGCGATGCGTTGGCCATGTCTAGCCCGGTGAGGTCGACGATCATTTGCTGATAGTTGAGCAACCCTTCTAGTCGGCCTTGTGAAATTTCGGGTTGGTATGGCGTATAAGCGGTGTACCAGCCTGGGTTTTCTAACACGTTGCGGAGAATGACGGGTGGAATGTAAGTGTCGTGGTACCCCATACCAATGTAACTAGTGAACATTTGATTTTTGCTGGCGATAGCTTTCAACTCTGTCAGCGCCTCTTGTTCTGATAGAGGTGAGCCGAGTTTTAGTGGCTTGTCTTTGCGGATCGCAGCGGGGACGGCCTTTTCAACCAGTTGCTCAAGCGAATTGATTCCGAGGCTGGAGAGCATTTGCTCTGTTTCTTGGGTATCTGGGCCAATGTGGCGTTGCGCAAAGCCTGTAAGAGGGGCTACTTGCCAATTTGGGGAGGACGCTTGAGTCGACATGGTGGTTTCCTGTCTGAATTCATAGGTGTTGAGAAGGGGGGAGATGATAGAGAAGTCGTGATCGCTCCACAAATAATAATTTCTTATAGGAAACTTATGTTTCCATTAGGGGAATTTGTCTCCAAACTCTGTAGGGCTGTGTTAGGCTAGCCTCTCAGTGCCAATCGTGTGAGACCTGTTGTGCCAGACAAGCCACTATCTACTGCTACTCCAATCATCCAGCGTGCCGACGACGTAGTCGATTTTCCTAGCGCGGAGCCCCGTCTGGAGGAGCCGTTGCAGCTTGGAAAGCGACTTAAAGAAATTCGCTTAGCGAATAATCTGACCTTGGAGGAGGCCAGCCAGCTAACAGGGTTGGCGCGCTCAACGCTGTCCAAAATCGAAAACGAGCAGATTTCCCCCAGCTTTCAGGCGGTGCAGAAGCTTACCGCTGGGTTAGGCATCGACATTCCGCAGTTATTCACTCCCGTCACCCCAGGCTCATCTGCCAATAGTCGCCGCGATGTCACTCGGTCTGGCGAGGGCAAGCCTCATCCAACCTCGACTTACGAGCATGAATTACTTGCGGCATCGATTACCAACAAGAAGATGGTGCCGTTTAAATGTAGGGTTCGAGCGCGCTCATTTGATGATTTTGAGGGTTGGGTGCGGCATGCTGGAGAAGAGTTTTTGCTAGTGTTAGAGGGTTGTATTGACGTCTATACAGAGCACTATGAGCCAGTTCGTCTGAATGAGAACGACAGTATGTATTACGATGCGGCTATGGGCCATTGTTTGGTCTCGGTCAGCGAGTCCGATGCGCTGGTACTATGGGTGACGGCCCGATAGTTGGAGAAAGGTATGTCATATAGCTGGATCATTTTATTGGTTTGCGTGCTGTATTTTGGTTTTCAGGGCTACCGCCAGGGTGCGTTGTCAGCGCTTGGCCGAATATTGGGTTTGGTTGCAGGTTATACCGCTGCATTTATATTTGCTCAGCCGTTGAGCGAAGTTCTCAGTGAGCGAACGACTATTCAAGGCTTTGCGTCGCTCATTGCCGCATCAATCGGGTTGTTTTTTGGCGCTTCGTTGCTAGTGAGTTTACTTATTTCTTTGCTGAGAAAACTTTTGCCTATTAAGCAGCAGCGCTCTCCTGCGATTAAAGTCTTGGGGCTTACCACCGGGGCGTTGGTGGGCTCGGTATTTGGCTTGGCGGCGGTGTTTATTGTGAGTTATTTTCGTGATGTCTATAGCACTGTTCGGCCGGACGCGGTGCAGGTTGAGTCGCCTAGTCGTGTTGAACAAATTTCCAGGCGAGTAGCCGGTGGTGTTGCGAGTTGGGCAGCCGCTGGGCTTGATGCGGAACCCGCTGTGGCTAAGATGACGAGTCTGTTAGTGACTGATCCAGCAGCTATTGTCGGTGGTATGCAACAAGTGTTTGATAGCCCTGCCGCGAAAGATTTATTCAATAACCCAGACAATCAGGCCGTGCTCGCGAGTAACGATCCAGAGGCAATCGCGCAGCTACCCTCTTTTCAGGCGTTTGCTGATAACGAACAGATTCAGCAATTAGCCGAAGCATCGGGCATTGATACCAGTAACCCTAGTGAGTTCAATCACTCATTGGCTGGTCAAATGGCAACGCTTTGGGGAAGGGCGCAAACCATCAAAGACAACCCGGAAATTCAAGCGGTATTGCGCGACCCAGAGTTTCAAAAAAAAGTCCAAGCCAAGAATCCGATGGCATTAATGGCAGATGCGAGATTCATGAATATTGTCAGCGCAATTATGAACACGGATGTTTCTCAATCGCCCATAGTGACACAGGTAAAAAGCCAGATGGAAAAAGAATCCGAATCGACGCCAGAACCTCAGGTCTATCGATGGACGGATGAAGACGGCAATATTCATTTTAGCGATCGCCCACGAGATGAAATCCCTGATCGAACGCTGCGATAATCTCGCTGCAAACGCAAATATGTTTCGAGGCCGCTGAGGTTTCGCGTGGAAAATAACTCGTCAACTATCATCCCTTTGACAGACCTTCTGGCGGAAGTGCGTGCGTGTACAGTGTGCGAGGAGTCGTTGCCTTTAGGCGCGAGGCCTGTCGTTCAAATTAGCTCAACGGCCAAATTGCTTATTATTGGGCAAGCGCCCGGCACTAAGGTTCATGCAACCGGCGTTCCTTGGAATGACCCCTCTGGCGACCGCTTACGCGATTGGCTGGCCATGGGGCGCGATGTGTTTTATGACCCTTCTCAAGTTGCGATTATGCCTATGGGGTTTTGCTATCCGGGTAAGGGGCGTGGTGGTGATTTACCGCCGAGGCCTGAATGTGCAGAACACTGGCATGGCCGACTGCTCGCGTCGATGCCAAACGTTAGGTTGACGCTGTTGGTTGGTCGCTACGCTCAGCAGGCCTATTTGCCTGAGAAATTTTCGACGTTAACTGAGTGCGTAAAACAATGGGCTAGGTATGCGCCTTTGTTCATGCCTTTAGTTCATCCGTCGCCACGCAATCGTCGTTGGCTAAGTAATAATGCTTGGTTTGAGAAGGAGGTTGTGCCGGTATTGCGAGAACGTGTAGCAGCACTGGGTTTGTCTTAATGAGTTAGTTGGTTTGGATGGGGGTTATAAGGTTGCTAGCCGTCATTGCCAGACATAAAAAAACGGGCTGTTTTACACAGCCCGTTTTTAATTGCTTGGTCGACATTCCGTGCGTGAGATCCGTCCCTCATGACCAAAAAGCCATCCTGGCTTAACATCCTTGCGTTAATTTCCTAACTAAGAGCCCTTAAAACTAGTGTCCCTAAAGTCCGTTTCGTACCAGCAAGTCCCCATTCCTGATGCTCTAAGTATCCATATCCTTGAGCATACCTCTGCGATCCGTGCGCAAACGTCCTAGTAGGCCTTCGTGGCCGAAACTCTCATTGTGTCAATCAGAGTGTGTTCCTGAAACGTCCGTGTTGATGAGTATTATCTTGCCTTTCCTAAGTTCCAGATAGTCGTCATTGACACTAGTTTTTGTAGGAAATGTCTTACATAGTGTAGCAGCCAACAAAAAAAACAATGGAGTGATGTTCCTTTGAAGGTAAAAATGTCGCGTTTTGGGGACGAATGAACAGCAAGGCTCGACGAATAGCCCGTTACTAGGCGGCGATTACACGATTTCGCCCTTGCTCCTTCGCTTGATAGAGTAGTTGGTCGGCGCGTTCGTACAATTGTTCAAAGTGCGTGTCGGATTCGAGGTTGTGAGTGACGCCTAGGCTCACCGTCATGCAGCACGAAAGTTCGCCATAGCAAATCGACTGTTTTTCGATGGTGCGTCGAATGCGCTCAGCCATTGACTGTATTCCAGGAAGATCTGTTTCTGGGCAGCAAATGGCGAACTCCTCTCCACCCATACGGCCGATAAAGTCGCCCGCTCGAATTAACTGCCCGGCAGTGTGGCACAGTTGGGCGAGTGCTGTATCACCCATTGTGTGACCATATTTATCGTTTAGCGCTTTAAAATTGTCGACGTCGAGCATGATTAACCCCATGCTTCGTTCATGGCGTTTCGAGGCTGAGAACTCGCTGGCAGCCCGGTCAAAAAAGTAACGTCGATTGTAGACCCCGGTCAAAGGATCTTGAGAGGCTAGTTTCGCTAGGCTTTGATTGGCGAGAGCGAGTAAGCGTTGGCTTTCCTGGAGTCGAAGCGCCGATCGCATGCGAGCGGCAAGTATGGGATAAACAAATGGTTTATTAACATAGTCGTGAGCTCCCATGTCTAATGCGTTAATAATTTGCTCATCAACATCATTAGCGGAAATCATGATAACAGGAATATCTCGAGTGGCAGTGCGCCCCTTGAGTTCGCGCAATGTGGACATGCCATCCAATACGGGCATCATGATATCCAGCAATATCACATCTGGATTTACGTCGGCGACAGAATCTAGACACGCTTGACCATTATCAAGAGAGAAGACTTCGTGACCGTCATCCTCCAGTTCAAATTTAAGCAATTGGGTGTTGTCGGCTATGTCATCGACGATAAGTACTCGCGCCATCAGCTTTTTTCCAAACCACGTTCTAGCTAAGTATAGATAAAACCTGGGGTTGCGCTGGGATTCACGCTACTTTTTAGCCGTAGTAATGTCGAGTTCGCCGCGGCAATGTCGAGTCAGGTTAAATTGACGTGAGAGATTACCAGCGAAACTTATTCCAGTTTTCTGGGTTTGCCCAATATTGGGGGTTATTCCACTTGCGTTTGTGGTTATAGGTGGCAAGGTCATAGCCGAAGCAAGTTAAATCCCCGGAGGGGTTTTCAATGGTACTGACCCGTTTGAAACCTAGCGCTAAAAAGTCACTGAGCGTCCATGCAGACTGTGCAGTAACGGTTAGCCACACGCGGCTGGCTAAAAGGTTGTGGCAGCGGCCAAGTAACATTTGAGATTGTGATTTGGGTTTTTCATCAATGACGCTATGAATAAGCGCTAGCGCAAAATTCTCTGACAGTGCCGAGGTTTCTTCCAGTGACTGTATGTGTGTAACATCTAGAGCAATATGCTTGTCAGCGAGTGATTGCTTCTCGCACCACTGTTTAAGTGTCGCAGATGGCTCAGGAGATATTAATAGAATTTGGTGTTTGTTGAGAGTCGGCAATTGTGCGCTAATCGTTGCGATAGCGGCAGTCTGCCAGTCGTTAAACCGTTCCACGAAAGCTCCCGGTAACATTGAGCGTTGTTTTCATCGGCGATTTTGCTGCTTAGCGTAAAGTGTTTTCTAAATGATGCAGCAGTGCTTGGCTAAAACGATGGGCATCGACTTCGTCAAAGAGTTCGCTATTGGGGAATAGAGGCGTTTTACCATCGGACAACGTGTATTGGCTGCGTTCGTCAAAATCTAAATGGGTGGCGCGGTTAATTCGATCTAAAGTATCGATGACTAAGTCATGCCAGTTGTTGTCACAAAAACTTTCTGGCTGGCACGCGTTGTGAACCAATGCTTCAACCATTTTGCGAGTAGGCATTATGACTTGCGGGTAATCACGGTGAATTTCGTCACGAATGTGGCAAATGATACGAGAGACCTGTTTGATCAATGCCGTACGTGATCGTGTTGATGCTGACGCTGATGCATTCCTTGATAGCACATGATTCGATAATTGCGCCATAAAACAAAACCTCTCCCTATTATCACCTTGTGGTACACATGTGTAACGCGCGGTTGGTTCTGATGCGTATAGTGAAAACTATTTAATGCACGATGATGGGGGTTTCTGCCATCAATGCATCGAGTCTTTCGTCTCGTTGTGTGTCTGATTTTCGTCGACCACCTGATGCGCTAGTTGATCGGCTGTCGACATCGAGAACGCTAGATTTCAATCGGCCGATCATTTCGTGCATAACCGCAAGTGTTTCACCTAGCTGATCGAGTGCTTGAATGATTGATTCTACTTCTTCATCTAGCTTTTTATTATCGTTGTCCATGACTCCCCCTGGGCACGGAAAGGGCGACGATTTGTCGCCCGGTTGTGTGGTATTTAGTGGTATTAATCCCAGCTTAAGGCACCACCTGTTTGATATTCGATAACACGTGTTTCGAAGAAGTTTTTCTCTTTTCGCAAATCCATGATTTCACTCATCCATGGGAAAGGATTTTGGGCTCCAGGATATTGCTCAGGTAGACCGACCTGCGCTAGACGACGGTTGCCGATGAAATGAAGGTACTCTTCCATCATTGCCGCATTCATACCAAGAACACCGCGAGGCATGGTGTCACGCGCAAATTGCACTTCAAGTTCTGTGCCTTCCAACACCATCTGGATGACTTCTTGTTTGAACTCTTCCGTCCATAGGTGTGGATTTTCTAGTTTAATTTGATTGATAACGTCGATGCCAAAATTTAAATGCATAGACTCATCACGCAAAATATATTGAAATTGTTCTGCTACGCCGGTCATTTTGTTACGGCGGCCCATGGACAAGATTTGTGTGAAACCGCAGTAGAAGAAAATTCCCTCGGTGACGACATAGAAGGCGACGAGATTGCGTAGTAATTCTTGGTCGGTTTCTGGCGTGCCTGTTTTAAATGTAGGATCACCCAACGCTTGAGTATGCTTCAAGCTCCATGCTGCTTTGTTCGCTACCGACGGAAGTTCGCGATACATGTTGAACACTTCACCTTCATCAATCCCGAGGGACTCAATGCAGTACTGGTACGCATGGGTGTGAATCGCTTCTTCAAACGCTTGGCGTAAAATATATTGGCGTGCTTCTGGGTTGGTGATTAAACGATAAATCGCTAGAACTAAGTTGTTGGCGACCAATGAGTCGGCCGTCGAAAAATAACCAAGGCAGCGCAAGACAATGCGACGCTCGTCTTCGCTTAGTCCGTCAGCGTTTTTCCACAGCGCGATGTCTGCAGTCATGTTTACTTCTTGAGGCATCCAATGGTTTGCGCAACCGTCTAGATACTTTTGCCACGCCCAGTCGTATTTAAAGGGGACTAGCTGATTAAGGTCGGCACGACAGTTGATCATGGCTTTGTCGTCAACTTCAATGCGCGATGCGCCCATTTCTAGTTCGGCTAAGCCGGGAGCCGGGTCTAGATTATCGATGGCGGCTTTCGCTGCGGCGATATGATCCTTCGCCTGAGAATCAATGTTGTGTTCTTCACTGCTAGCTGGCTCTAGTGCAGGTGTTGGAGTAGCTGCTGTTTCGGGCAGTGCAGGCTCTGCCTTTGCCTCTGTTTGACGTAGTTCCAAATCAACTTCGTTTTGTTGTGCTGCAGGTTCTTCAGCAGCAGGATTATATTTTTTAGTGGGTTGCTCTTCGGTGTTGTAATCGTCCCAACTTAACATGATTTTTACCTATAACTTTTTCCGTTCTTTCGCCGCAGAGAGTTGCAGCGAGTTTTGCAAAAGGTCTTTACGAGGAGTTAACCGGGCTCAATCAGTTAACTCCTCGCCAGACGCTCTCCCCCAATAACCGTTGCCGGTCAGCCTATTGGCAGGCCTCACAATCTGGATCGTCTAGCGAACAGGCTTTCGGTACTTCCGCTGGCCCTGCCGCTGCTGGAGCGCTTGCTTGTCCAGATGACACCGCATTTAAGTTGCCAGAGTTAATGGTCGACTTCTCGGTTGACGTTGCGGCCAAGGCGCGCAAGTAATACGTGGTTTTCAAACCACGGAACCAAGCCATGCGATAAGTAATATCGAGCTTTTTACCATTAGCGCCAGAAATGTAGAGGTTGAGGCTTTGTGCTTGGTCAATCCATTTTTGGCGACGGCTGGCCGCATCAACAATCCAGCGTGGTTCTACCTCAAATGCAGTTGAATACAACGCCTTAAGGTCAGCTGGAATTCGATCGATACGATGCACAGACCCTTCGTAGTATTTCAGGTCGTTAACCATCACGTTGTCCCAAAGCCCGCGGTCTTTTAAATCGTGAACAAGGTGTGGGTTGACCACGGTGAATTCACCAGAAAGGTTCGATTTGACGTATAAGTTTTGGTAGGTAGGCTCGATCGATTGAGAAACACCTGTGATATTGGCGATAGTCGCTGTCGGCGCAATTGCCATGACATTCGAGTTACGCATACCTTGGGTTTGTACTTTTTGTCGTAAAGCGTCCCAATCCAACGTTTGACTGCGATCCACTTCCATGAATTGAGCACCGCGGCTCTTTAACAAAATCTCTAAAGAGTCGACTGGCATAATGCCTTTGCTCCACAGGGAGCCTTCGAAGGTCGAGTAACGACCGCGCTCAATGGCAAGTTCGCTAGACGCGTCAATCGCGTGATAACTGATAGCTTCCATGGATTCGTCTGCAAACTTAACTGCTTCATCCGAGCCGTAGGGCATACGCATTTTGTACAATGCGTCTTGAAAGCCCATTAAGCCGAGACCGATTGGGCGATGACGTAAGTTTGATGTACGTGCAGCAGGTACCGAGTAGTAATTAATGTCGATAACGTTGTCCAGCATGCGAATTGCGGTCTTTACTGTCTGCGCTAGTTTAGCTTTATTCAGCTGACCATTTTCGATGTGCTGAGCTAGGTTCACTGAGCCCAAGTTACACACTGCAATTTCTTCGTTGGCCTTGGTGTTCAATGTGATTTCGGTGCACAAGTTGGACGAATGAACGACGCCAACATGTTGCTGTGGGCTACGCAAGTTGCAGCTGTCTTTGAACGTGATCCAAGGGTGGCCTGTTTCAAACAGCATCCCTAGCATCTTGCGCCATAAATCAGCTGCTTTGACTTTCTTGAATAAACGCATTTTCCCTTCGGCCGCTAAACGCTCGTATTCTTCGAAACGTTGTTCGAAAGCGGTGCCGTATAAGTCGTGAAGGTCTGGCACGTCGTTTGGCGAAAACAGTGTCCACTCTTTATCTTCGAAAACACGCTTCATGAACAGGTCGGGTACCCAGTTCGCTGTGTTCATATCGTGAGTACGTCGACGATCATCACCGGTATTTTTACGCAACTCTAAAAACTCTTCGATATCGATGTGCCATGTTTCCAAGTAAGCGCAGACAGCCCCTTTGCGCTTGCCTCCTTGGTTAACGGCTACCGCTGTATCGTTTGCTACTTTCAAGAAAGGCACAACACCTTGAGATTTACCGTTGGTGCCTTTGATGTAAGCGCCTAGGCCGCGAACAGGGGTCCAATCGTTACCAAGGCCGCCGGCCCATTTAGATAGCATGGCGTTATCTTGCATGGCGCCATAAATACCATGAAGATCATCCGGTACCGTGGTGAGGTAGCAGGACGATAGTTGTGGTCGCAAGGTGCCCGCATTAAATAACGTTGGCGTAGAACTCATGTAGTCAAAAGACGATAGAAGCTTGTAGAACTCGATGGCTCGCGCTTCTTTATCTGCTTCTTCTGTCGCTAGGCCCATTGCTACACGCATGAAAAACACTTGAGGTAATTCAATACGGATGTCGTTGCTATGAATGAAATAGCGATCATAGAGCGTTTGCAGTCCGAGGTAGGTGAATTGCAAATCGCGGTCAGCATCGATAGCTTGACCAAGCTTGTCTAAGTCGTAGTTCAATAACTCAGGAGACAGGAGTTCTAGCTGGACGCCGCGACGGATATAAGCAGGCAGTGCTTGCGCATACAGCGTGCTCATGTCCGCTTGCGTTGCCGATTCTGCAACGTCTAAAAAGTTAAGCGCTTCCGCTCGAAGCTTATCTAACAATAAACGTGCAGTGGCAAAAGAATAATTAGGTTCTTTTTCAACGAGGGTTCGCGCGGTAATCACCAACGAGGTGTTCACATCTGTGATAGAAACTCCATCGTATAGGTTGCGTAACGCTTCATCTAGAATCGCATTGGCTTCAACACCTTTAAGGCCAGCGCAGGCTTCGCTAACGATCACTTCTAGGCGAGTCATATTGAGCGGCGCTTTGCTGCCGTCTTCCATGGTTACCTGAATGGTGGGATGGTGTGAGTCTTGGGCCGCTTGGCTTTCCGCACGGAGGCGAGCGCGCTGCTCACGATAAAGCACGTAATCACGAGCCACTTTATGCTCGCTAGATCGCATTAAAAATAACTCGACTTGATCCTGAATCTCTTCAATGTGCACGGTGCCACCGGAAGGCATACGACGTTTGAAGGTGCTTGAAATCTGGTCTGTAATGTCTTCTACCGTTTCGTGAATACGGCTTGATGCTGCGGCTGTGCCACCTTCAACGGCAAGGAAGGCTTTAGTGATGGCAATGGCAATTTTGCTCGCATCATAAGGAACGACCGTGCCATTTCGCTTAATGACGCGAACTTGGCCTGGTGCAGTCGAGTTGAGGTTAGAACTGTTGGAGGCCGGTTTAGTAGCAGAGGGGGCGGCGGGTTCTGCGACAGTGGTTTCCGATGGCTCTGTGTGCATTGATGTCTCCGGTATAAAGGCGTTTATTTCGGCGATTGCCGGTTGGTTTTGTTGTTATTCACATGAAACATGTGGCGTGCTAAAAAATAGCTAATTAAGGTTTTACTTCAGGTGTTGCTTTACAAGGCGCTGTTAGCGAGGTGGATGATCGCACCTCGACAATAGTGTTAACTATTGGGTGCTAGCGATCCCTTTTTATTGGAAGTAGAGCTTGGGCTTGTCGCGGATCTTATTATTAGGCGTGCTACATCCATACTAATACGCTTATTTCTCACTGCTAAATTGCCCTACTTAGTTGGCGAATAACTCGCCGTAAAAATGATTGCTGAATAACAGCTTGAATGCTGTTAGTGGTCTCTTCGGTACACGTGACAACTTATCAACTAGCTACTCGTCAACTAGCCACCTGCAGTTCCCTTTGTTTGGATTGCTGCACAAGTCTGGAACACGGCTTGATTACCTGACCCAAGGGTGTGCAAAACAATCGATCCAGAGACACTCACACCCCTATATATAGGGGTTTTCATAAACTGGCATACAAGATAATGCGGTTTAGGGGGTTTTGCAAGACTATAAGAAGGCGGATTTCTTGTGGATAAAGTGTGAGTAAAAAGGGTTGTCAGTGGCTACTAATCTGCTGTGGCAATTTTCGTGGGGGGTAGATTGAAAAGACTGGTGTTTGCGGGCAGATATATCGATTTATTATATTGTGGATAGTACATATAGCGCGACGAAGATTAGTCGCGCTCTATCACTAGCTCGGTCTTCAGCGAGGTGTCGGTAGTCGAAGAGGAGTGTCGACTTGTTGCCCTTGATTGATTTTGCGCCGCTTCTTTTTCGCGCCGAGCAATGACCTCCTCACGGTGAACTGGCATCGAGCGAGGCGCCTCGATACCTATGCGAACTTGATTACTGCGTTGTGATAGCACAGTGATTTTTATGTCGTCTCCAATGACAAAAGATTCGCCGTTGCGTCGGCTGAGAATAAGCACATCGTCTCTCCTGTTTAATAAGTGCTTGAGTATACTCGATGAAATCTTTGGGGGGCGTCGAGGGACAGTTTTTCATCCGCAATTGAGAACTTGTTGACGTTTTGCTATGCGAGTGGCACGCAAGTCCGCTACTCAAAAGACGTATTTTTTAGAATGTGATCGAAGGCGTAGCGCGAGTGGCGACGAAGTAGATTTGGCTTTGGTTGGCCGCGGAGCGCTTGGTAGATTGCGCTCGCGGTAACGTGTTTTGAGTGAGTCTAGTTGCTGGCGCGCAATAAAAATTCTACCAACGCTTTTTGCGCATGAAGGCGGTTTTCCGCTTCGTCCCAAACCACGGAGATATTGTTGTCTTCCATTAGTTCTGCCGATACTTCTTCGCCGCGGTGAGCCGGTAAGCAGTGCATGAATAGTACATCGCTTTGCGCAGTAGACAGTAAATCATGGTTGACTTGAAAGCCTTTAAATTTATCGAGTCGAGCATTTTGTTCGTCTTCTTGGCCCATCGATGCCCACACATCGGTTGCAACCCAGTGTGCATCTTTCACCGCATCAGCAGGTGATTTGCAAAGCGTTACGCGATTAGCGTTCTCTTTGAGTAAGGTTTCATTGGGTTCGAAACCGTCGGGGCATGCTATGCGTAACTCGAAATCCCACTGCCGTGCGGCATTGATGAAGGAATGACACATGTTGTTTCCATCGCCAACCCAGGCAACGACTTTTCCTTGTGGGTCGCCGCGATGTTCGACGAATGTTTGTACATCAGCCAGCAGCTGGCAGGGGTGATATTCGTCGGTCAGCGCGTTAATAACCGGTACGTTGGAATACTGCGCAAAACGTTCGATAATCTCGTGACCAAAAGTTCTAATCATCACAATATCGACCATGCGAGAGAGTACGCGGGCTGAGTCTTCAATCGGCTCGCCTCGACCAAGTTGCGTGTCGCGTGGTGATAAGAAAATGGCATGGCCGCCCATTTGGGCAACGCCGGACTCAAATGACACGCGCGTGCGGGTGGACGATTTCTCGAAAATCATCCCCATGACTTTGTGCTCCATCACCTGAGGGCAGGCATTTTGCTTTTGAAGCGCTTTTAGTTCGATCGCGCGCTGGATAAGCGCTCGCAGCTCGTCGGTAGAGAGGTCGCGTAGTGTCAAAAAATGTCGAGTAGCCATAATCAATAATCGCTTCGCGTTATGAGAAGTCTTTCACTAGTGAGGTTACGGTTTGGATCAGGGTGTCGGCGTCGCTGTCGTTAAAAATCAGTGGAGGTAGTAAACGAATGACGTTCCCCGCCGTAACGTTAAGTACAACCCCTTCATTTAGCGCTGCTTGGACTAGTTCGCCACAGGGCTTGTTTAGCTCAATGCCTATCATTAACCCTTTTCCGCGGATATCAACGATGCCTTCAACGTCGTTTAGGGCTGCCTGCAATTCGCTGATAATTTTCTTGCCGATACGGTTCGCGTTTTCCACCAAGTTTTCTTCGATGATTATATCGAGAACGGTTTTCGCTGTATGGCTCGCCAAAGGATTCCCGCCGAAGGTCGAGCCGTGGTTGCCGGGCTGAATGACGAGCGCAGCTTTGCCGTGCGCAAGACAGGCGCCAACAGGAAACCCGTTTCCAAGTCCTTTAGCGAGGGTGATGACATCCGGTTGGATCGAGGTGTGTTGGTAGGCTAGAAATTTGCCCGTTCTGCCAATACCTGTTTGGATTTCATCGAGCATCAATAACCAATCATTCGCATAGCATAGTGCGCGCAATTCACTGAGGTAATTATCAGCGGGTACATTGACGCCGCCTTCTCCTTGAACGGGCTCGACGAAGACAGCCACGATGTCTTTGTTGTTTTCGGCAATGGCCTTAAGTGCGTCGATGTCGTCGTATGGTGCATGGACGAAGCCGTCCAGTAGTGGATAAAAGCCGTCCTTAACTTTGCTATTTGCCGTCGCCGATATGGTGGCCATCGTGCGGCCGTGGAAACTTTTTTCAAAGGTAATGACGGTTGGGTTATTAATGCCTTTGTCGTTACCGTACTTCCTCGCGATCTTTAAAGCGGCTTCGTTGGCTTCAGCGCCGGAGTTGCTAAAGAATACGTTGTCCATTCCTGAGAGTGCGCACAACGCTTTTGCGAGGCGTTGCTGTGGTTCGTTGTGGAACAGATTTGATGTGTGCGTAATGGTATGCGCTTGATCGCAAATGGCTTTAGATACTTTTGGGTGCGCGTGGCCGAGTCCGCAGACGGCAATGCCGGCTAATGCATCAAGGTATTCTTTACCTTCGGTGTCCCAAAGGCGAGTGCCTTCACCACGCACAAACAGAGTGTCGATGCGAGCATAGGCATTCATTAATTCTGGGACTTGCATGATCATTTCCTCACGTTGTTACCACCAGGTTTTTGGGCGGGTCTTGGCGAGTGTGCGAGATCCGGTTGCCCAAAAAGAAAACAGGCAGCGAAGGAGCTGCCTGTTTTCGGTAATTTTGCACTGCGTTAGCCGTTGGCTAAAAACACAGCAAAGGCGAATAGTATAAGTAAATTTAATGGTTGGCAAATACCCGCTCACAGTCTCGTCTGACTATGATTGTCTGGCCATCACTGTGGCAAAATAGTACAACCCAAGATAGTCGAATTGGCCCAGGTGTTTGGTTGATCTATTGTTAGATAAAATCTCGAGCTGTCACTTAGGCGATCACGTAGGAATATAATGAACCCCATTGCTTTAAGTTTATTTGCAAGCCGAATAGCGGCTGTGTGCGATGAAATGGGCGCATTGCTTCGACGCACGGCGTTTTCACCGAATATTAAAGATCGGCTGGATTTTTCCTGCGCGGTGTTTGATGAAAGTGGCAAGCTTTGCGCGCAAGCGGCTCACATCCCGGTGCATCTTGGTAGCATGGCTTATGCGATGGCAGATATTGTATCGCAAGTAGAGTGGCTGCCTGGCGACCAGGTTGTCGTAAATGACCCCTATTTAGGCGGAACGCATCTTCCTGACGTCACGGTAATAGCGCCGGTATTTGTGAATAGTCAGTTGCTAGGGTTTGTGGCGAACCGGGCGCATCACGCCAATATTGGGGCCTCTAGCCCCGGTTCTATGCCGATTTCTAGTCGGTTGGAGGAGGAGGGTGTCGTCATTCCGCCGACGCATATACAGCGCGAGCACATACTAGTCGATCATGTTATGAATCAATTGGTCGGGGATGAGGATAATCGTCAGGCGCGTGGTGATTTTACTGCGCAGCTCAGCGCCAACCGCCTAGGACAGGAGCGGCTTCAAGCACTTATTGAAGAATCTGGAGCAGAACGCTATCAGCAGCATCTCGTTGGATTGAATGCTTATGGTGAGCAGTTAGCGAGAGCGGCGATAAGCGAAATTCCTGACGGCCAATACAGTTTTACAGATTACATGGATGATGATGGCTTGGGCCAAACTCGCATTCCCATTTCTGTGCAGCTATCAATCGCAGAGGGTACTGCCAGCCTAGATTTTAAAGGTACCGCTGCGCAGGTAGAAGGGAATATTAATTGCCCGTTACCAGTGACTGCGGCAGCGGTTTTTTATGTGTTTCGTTGCCTGATGAGTGAAAGCACACCCGCCTGCGCGGGGACTTTCAAACCTATTCATATTTCCGCTCAAAAAGGTTCGCTGATCAATGCTGAGCGCCCGCATGCCGTTGCCGCAGGGAATGTAGAGACATCCAGTCGATTGGTCGATGTCGTGCTTGGAGCCTTGGCTCAAGCTATTCCCGATAAAATTCCGGCAGCTAGTCAGGGCACGATGAATAACGTCGCTATGGGGGCGCATGGCACGGGACAGTGGCCTCGTTGGGATTACTACGAAACAATCGGCGGTGGAATGGGGGGCAGCGCTATTGCTCCCGGCTTGTCTGGTGTGCAATCCCATATGACCAATACACTCAACACCCCCATTGAGAGTGTTGAGTTGCACTACCCATTGCGGGTCGAGCGCTATCAACTCCGCGATGCGTCAGCGGGTGAAGGTAAGCATGCAGGCGGTAATGGCCTGGTGCGTGAATATCAGTTTCTTGCACCTGCCAGTGTATCGCTGCTAACGGAGCGTCGCACTATTCGGCCTTGGGGGGTGGCTGGTGGTGGCGAAGCTCGCGCCGGAGAGAATCTCCTCAATGGCGTTCCCGTGGCAGCTAAATGCGCGATGGAAGTGAATGCTGGCGATAAGCTCACCATTGCCACGCCAGGCGGGGGAGGTTGGGGGCAGGGAACCTAAACGTAGGAAAACGGCCAAAGACGGGCGCTCTCTGGCTGCTTGTCGGTGCTTGCGGTAGAATAGCCGACTCCCGCAAAGCTAATGCTGGCTAAGGCGAACCGGATCTATTGATTCTCGTCACCCGATACAGCCACTAACCCAATTAACGTCATCAGAGGTAGATTTGTCGCATGGATATCATGGACACCATTAAACAACAGATTTCAGAGAACAAAGTCATTCTTTATATGAAAGGTTCCCCCAACGCGCCTCAGTGCGGGTTTTCGCAACGTACGTCGCAACTGGTCATGGGTTGTGGTCAGCGCTTTGCTTACGTTGATGTGTTGAGCAATCCCGAAATTCGAGCGAACCTACCTAAATACGCCAATTGGCCGACTTTCCCTCAGTTGTGGGTGAATGGAGAGCTTGTCGGCGGTTGCGATATCGTCACAGAAATGCATGAGAAAGGTGAGCTGAAGCCTTTGATCGATGACGCTGTGGGCGCAGAAGAAAGCGCTGAGTAAACGTCAGTATTATCCATCGAGAGCGGACACTATGTGCTGCTCTCGATACACCTTCCTTAAATTCAAACCGTTCTATTCTTTTCCCTCCCTGCTTTATTGATTCACCTAAGTCTTAGAGTTGACGTGACAAACCTGGTGTTGCGGTGCGCATATTGAGCCAGGTCATACAAATAATAACTTTTTACTCTTACGGTTGATAATCGTTATCATTCAGATTACGATGCGCGACTTCTGATTGATCAACTATGCGTACACTTTTACGTGGGGGAACTATGAAATTTACACGATCTGCCTTGTCTGGTTTGTTAGTAGGGGCGGTCTCAATGCCCGTGCTTGCACAAGATGCACCGAGCGTTGAAGAGCTTTGGGAAATCATCCAAAAGCAGCAAGCGGAAATAGATGACCTCAAAGGTGACGTAAAAGAAACCGACAAAAAGATCGATGCAACAGCCGACGCAGTGGAAACTGCTGCTGGTTCAGCCGGTGATAGCAAGTTGTCGATCGGTGGTTATGGCGAAGTTCATTACAACAATCTACAAAACCGTGGTGAAGGCGCGGCGCGCGAGCGTAAGGAAGAGGTGGATATCCATCGCTTCGTTTTATTCTTTAACTATGCCTTTTCAGATTCGGTTCGCTTTTTCTCGGAAGTTGAGATCGAGCATGCCCTCGCAGGTGAAGGAAAAAATGGTGAAGTTGAAATAGAACAAGCGTTCATTGAGTGGGACTTGGCTGAATCGCAACGCGCCAAAGCTGGTGTGTTTTTGGTACCAGTGGGGATTCTAAACGAAACGCATGAGCCTAATACGTTTTATGGTGTAGAGCGCAACAACGTCGAGAAAAACATCATCCCAAGTACTTGGTGGGAAGCCGGTCTTGGTCTTAGCGGTGAATTTGGTGCGCCAGGTCTGAGCTATGATATTGGCCTGCACTCAGGCTTGGAATCATTCAATGGTACTGAATACCGTGGTACTCGCTCTGGGCGTAAAAAAGTGTCCGAAGCGCCTGCGAGTGATTTAGCGGGGACCGGTCGCATTAAGTACACGGGTGTTGCTGGTCTAGAATTAAGTGCAACCTTGCAATATCAAAATGATGTCATGCAAGGCGCGGAGTTTGTTTCTGGCTCAGAGGTAGCCGAAGGTATTTCAGCCACATTACTAGAAGCTCACGCTATCTATAACACTGGGCCTTTCAGTATTCGCGCGCTCTATGCTCAGTGGGATTTGGATGACGATGTAGAGTTACTCGTTAATGGTGCAGGTGCCGATAAGCAAAAAGGCTGGTACGTAGAGCCAAGCTTTAAAGTGACTAGCGATATTGGTGTCTTTGCGCGCTATAGTGTTTGGGATACGGCGGCGGGAGACTCGGCTGATAGTGAATATATTCAAACCGACATCGGTATCAACTATTGGCTGACCCCTGAGGTCGTCTTCAAAGCTGACTACCAGTTGATGGAAGGCCCAGATGCTGAAAATGGAAGCAACGAGTTTAATGGCTTCAACCTGGGTGTCGGCTGGGCGTTCTAAGTAAGTACTCGCTTGCTCTATACAGTCAGTAAAGCCAGGGCTTTGGCCTTGGCTTTGCCGTTTTAAAAATCCTAAAAGCGTCGCTATTTAAAGGTTCTGATAACCCTCGATATGAATGTTGCTGGCAAGATGAAAATACACCAAGCGCTCACCACGCTGTTGCTTGTGGGGTCGTTGCTGCTTGCACCTGGGTTGCGCGCCGGTGAGTCAGCCTATTTATCCTTGTCGGAATTCCTCGCTCTGGCGTTTCCCGGCGAGCCAATAAAGGGGGACGGGGTATCGCCTCCAATTCAGCGTGAGACGCTATGGCTAGATGCCGACCTAAAAGCAGAGGCAAAGAAAATACTCGGGCACTCATACGCCAAGCTACGAGTCCGCTACTGGCGGTTGAACGACCGCACTGCCTGGGTACTTGATGAAATAGGAAAAGATCGACCCATCACCATGGGTGTGGTGGTCGACAATGATCAAATCGCCGACCTGCAAGTGTTGGTGTTTCGAGAGAGCCGAGGCTGGGAGATCCGCCACGATTTCTTTACCCGTCAGTTCCTTGGTTTGTCTCTACGAGGCCAGGAAAGTGATTCTTATCAACTGTCCGGTGACATCGATGGTATTACCGGAGCCACCTTATCCGTGCGGGCTGCAAAAAAAGTCGCTAAACTGGCGCTCTTTTTTGACCAGCAAGTAGCCACACTGATAAGCGCGAATGCCGATTAAACCACCTCGAATACGATTTATACTCTGGCGCTGGCATAGGCGCATAGGAATTCTCGCCGCACTCTTTGTTGTTTGGCTTTCGATCACTGGTATTTTGCTCAATCACACCGAGCGCTTTTCTCTTTCTGATTATCCTCTCCCCGCCAGCATGCAGCGTAGTGTCTATGGGCTCGATGTTGAGGTCGTAACGGCTTTTCATGTATCTCGTTCTGGTGGCGGAAAGGTTCAAATCATTCAATTGAGTGACGATGTGGTGCTGTTGAGCGAGCGCGTACTAGGTCGCTGCGATGGTCGCTTGGTGGGGGTGGCTGCGACCGACGAGCTAATTGTGATTGCGTGTCGTGAGGAGCTATTGCTGGCAACGGAGGACGGGCAAATCGTCGAACGCGCCGGTGAATACATGGGTTTACCTGCCCCCATCGAGAATATAGGTCGCTGTGGCTCCACCCTGTGTATGAGTATTCAAGAAGGGGACCTTTATTCGTTAGATATCGATGCGTTGGACTGGCAGCCAGCTAGTGTTGGTCAGTACCAGCCGTCGATTGCAGCGGCCCTTGATGTCTCAGACGCCAATCACCTCATTTCTCGTTACACCGGCAATAGTATTAGCTGGGAAAGATTTATTTTAGATATCCACAGTGGGCGTATTGCGGGAACGTGGGGAGTGTTGTGGATGGATGCAATGGCGATTCTATTCGTCATTCTAGGTCTTACGGGCATCTACATGTGGTGGGTGCGAAGGCGCCGCTAAGGTCGAGTGCTCTATTTGATAGGGTGTTGTAACGCAAAGTGTCTATACTTAAGCCCAAAATAGCTAAATTTCGAGCGCATTGTTGATGTAGTTTGCTCATTTGGAGTGCCCCTCATATCGGCCCTTATGTCGGCACTATGGGGTTGATCATCCGACTTGTACCCCGCTGAGATTGAATTTCGCTAGAATAGGTGATTGAGCCAGTTTCGTTGGATTTTGGGGATCTTTTCTGGCACAAGCAGCTTTGGGTTCGAGATAAGAAATGGATATACCAGGTTATAAAATCGTTAGAACGCTTGGTAAAGGTGGCATGGCCACCGTCTTTCTGGCGATTCAAGAAAGCTTTGAGCGCGAAGTCGCTCTCAAGGTCATGAACGCGTCCCTGGCTGAAGATGCAAAGTTCACCGCGCGCTTTCTTAGCGAGGCGAAAATAGTAAGCCAGCTCGTTCACCCAAATATTGTGACGGTTTACGATGTGGGTGTTCACGAAAACTTCCATTTTCTGTCCATGCAATATGTGCCTGGCACAGACCTCAAGCAGCAGCGTAAATCCCTAAGCTTGTCTCGACGTATCCATGCTGTGAAAGATGTGGCCAAAGCGTTGGATTACGCTGGGCGCAAAGGTTACGTTCACCGGGACGTCAAACCCGAAAACATTATGCTGCACGAGGAGGATGGCCACGCGGTATTAATGGACTTTGGGATCGCCACCATGTCCGATGCAACATCGGGCATGACTCAGACGGGCACTGCGATTGGCACGCCCCATTACATGAGTCCAGAGCAAGCGAAAGGTAAACCAGTCGATCCACGAAGTGATATTTACAGTTTGGGCGTCGTGTTGTTTTTGATGCTCACTGGTCATGTGCCTTTTGATGCGGATTCTGCCGTGGCTGTGGGTATCAAGCATGTATCAGACGATATTCCGCGCCTTCCCAAAAACCTCCTGTTGATGCAGCCCATCATAGACAAAGTGCTAGCCAAGGAACCTGAGGCGCGTTATCAAACGGGTCAAGAACTCGCCGATGCGCTTTCGCAGATAACAGAAGAAGACCTCACAACAATTGAAAAGCTGGCCGACCGTGCTGTGACTGTGAGTGTTGATACCCATGACACCGAATCGCCAACCATTGTCAGCGGCAGTATTCCAACCGGCTCCTCTGCGCTGAGTGGCAAAGCGAAAGCTGTTTCTCACACAAGCGTACCCAAAAACAACCCTGACAAAACCACGGTTGCGGCAACTGCAGTCAACACTCACACGACAGCCGCCGCCAATGTTGATAAGGCCAAGGTGCTCAATAATCACCAGGTTGCCAATCGTGTCAGCCAAAAAACGCCAGTTGGCACTGCAGCCGTCAAGCGTCGGACTCGCGTCAATGGCAGCGCGGAAGGCCGGCACTCGAAAACTGGGAAAACCGCAACGTCGGCGAGTCGTACCCAGCAGGAAGAAGTTGTTTCGATTGATGCCGAAGATCGTCGCCAATACAGCGACGAAAAGAGTTCTTCTGCCAAGTGGTGGCTAGCAGTGATATTGGTTCTGGTGGCGATAACGGCCGGTGCCGTTCATTTTCAGCATCAATTACCGCCTCCGGTGAATCAGTGGGTGGCAGAGGGCGTAAAGCAAAGCTTGGTGTGGCGGGATGAAATCTATATCGCGCTGGGCCTCGAATTACCTGCGAAAAATTCTCGTTCCATTTCCACTCCCTCTGTTGCTGAAACGTCCTTGGCATCTGAAAACGCAGCAGCGTTTTCTGAACAAGCAACCGTGTCACCTGAGCAAACAGAAGCTGCCCCGCGCCCGACAAGTCCTTCCGATGGCACGCTTTCAGCCTCTACCGACAACCTGCTGGAAACGAGTGCTGTGGCACCCGATCAGCAGTCGGTTGCAGAGGCGGGAGTCGAGCCAGCTAATAATGCGTTGGAAGAAACAGTCGACGCAAGAAGCTTGCGCGAAGAGCTTGATGAAAACCTCGATGTTGCGCCACAACTGGCTCAGCTATACCGTGATGTGTTGTCCAGCTCACCTGAGGATAAAAAAGCTGAGTGGGGCTTAAAAGAACTGCGTGAATTCCACTACCGCCGTATTCGGGATGCCTTAGGCAACCGAGACGTCGCTGATGCACAACGCTACATCGACTCGCTTGAAGCTACATTTGATGATTCTGCGGATGACGCGAAATTGCTGACGCTAAAAGAGCAACTTGAAGGTGTGACGCAGGCCGAGCAGCGAGTGGCTGAGGGGAATAAACTTTTAGAAGCAAATCAACTGACGTCGCCAAAAAACAACAATGCGCTAGCAAAATACGATGAAGCATTGGTCCTTGATCCCAACAATCCTAATGCGTTATTGGGTAAATCAAACATTGTTGATCGTTATAGGGAATTTGCGCAAGCAGAGATGGACGACGAAAATTGGTTGGCGGCACTCGATTACGTAGAAAAAGGGCTGGCTATTGATGCAGAACATACCGCGCTTAATCGACTGCAGCAACAAGCCGCCGATGCGCGTAAAGAACAGCGAGAATTAGAAGGCTTACTCGCAAAAGCCGATGAGCAGCTCGAGCAAGGGGCGCTAATTGCTCCGAGAGGTGAAAGCGCTCATGATGTGTATCGCCAAGTTTTATCTCGCGATGCAGACAATGCGCGTGCACAGCAAGGGCTACGTTCCGTCGAGATGCAGCTTTCGCAACGCATAGAGCAAGCCATAAATGCGACTGAATTTGATACGGCACGTAATACGTTACTAGCTGCCCGTGACCTTTACAAAAACAGTGAGCGACTTTTTGCGTTGGAGGCGAGTTTAGAAACTGCGATTCAACAAGACTTTATTGCCAGACAGCCAAAAATATCCACACTCTTGATATCTGGCGAAGCATTCACCGACGTTGTGGGTGCTCAACCTGAGGTCGTTGCAGTAGAGCGCACATTGCATATTGGATTTGAGTTTGAAAATTTTGTAAATCCAACAACCGTTCTACAGGCTGTTTTATACGATGGGTCTCGTAGTGTGCAAATTGCCCAAGTTCCCGTTATTGTTAGTGGTAAGTCTGGGGTTAAGTTTTTTACGATAGATAGAGCGGTCGAGGGATTTTCAGCCGGCGCTTACACTATCGACTTAACCTTGGATCAAGCGTTAATGAGTACGATGATGTTTAAGGTTGAAAATCAAGTTTCAAACGAATAAATAAGAGAGGCGCTTTATGTGGAAAGCAATGACGATGGTAGGGGCTGTGTTAACGCTATCTGCCTGCCAAACTCCACCGCAAACCCAAGAGTTGATGAATCAAAACCAAGCGCTTCAAAACCAGCTCGCTGAAGCCAATACCCGTATTGCTGAATTAGAAACTGATTCGCGTGTCAAACAAGCCGATATTGATGAGCTGAATCGCGTGCTTGGTGTGTTAGATACTGAGAAGTCTTCACGCACTCAAGAGTCTTCGCAATTACGGGGGCAAGTGAGAAAATTTGTGCAGCAACAGATTGACGCGCTCAAAGTATTTTTAGTGCAAGGTGATTTGCTTGATTATGTTGGTGGTGAATTAGTCGAACGTTCCACCGTACAAGATGAGTCGTTAATGCTCGTAGACTTGGCTCACCCTGTACCGCGTGGCGGTGCTTTAACCGGTGTGTCTGGTTATTTCTCAACAGCGGTGCCATTTCAAGTCAAAATACTTCGACCAGTTAATGATGATCTGGTGGTGATTTGGGAAAGTAAGCTGATTAATGTAACAAGCCCTGGTCTAAATCGATATGATTTTCCGGTAACCGTTGGCTTGGAAAAGGGCGATGTGCTTGGCTATTTCTTCCCTCAAGCTGTTGGGGTTAGCTTTGATGAAGGTACCAGTGATACACGCTATCTTTCAAAAAATTTAGGGTTGGGGGAGTCAGTTCGAGTTAAATCACTGAACGGTGAAGCTCGAAAGCGATCATATTCAATCGGTGTTTATGGGTTGCTTAACTGAATAAAGAACTCAACGGGTACGACATAAAAAAACCGAGCTGCAAAACAGCTCGGTTTTTTTATGTCGAGTGGTCGATTAACGTGTTCGGAAAAAACCTACCGCAGACGTCATGGCTCTAGCTTGCTCTGCCATGTTTTCACCGGCTGCAGTCGCTTCTTCCACTAGAGCGGCATTTTGTTGGGTCATTTCATCCATCTGAGTGACGGCAGTATTAACCTGTAAAATGCCAGAGGTTTGCTCCTGCGTCGCGTTGGCTATTTGCTGAATCATTTGACTAGCTTTTTCAACCGACTCCACAATGTTGCTGAGAGTGTCCCCTGACTCATTTACCAATTTTGTGCCAGCGCTGACTTTATCTACACTTTCTTCGATCAGTGTTTTAATTTCTTTTGCCGCATCGGCAGAGCGTTGAGCAAGGTTACGCACTTCGCCTGCAACCACAGAGAAGCCTCTTCCTTGCTCGCCAGCACGTGCTGCTTCGACCGCAGCGTTAAGTGCAAGTAAATTGGTTTGGAAGGCAATCTCGTCGATGACGCCAATAATGTCGACAACTTTTTTACTTGAAGTATTTATTTCTTCCATTGATACCACAGCATTACTGACCACTTCGCCACCTTGGCGTGCTCGATCTTGTGCTTCCCTAGCGATACTGTTGGCGTGCTCCGCGTTCTCTGAATTTTGCTGTACGCTCTCTGTCATTTCTTGCATGCTAGAGGCTGTTTCTTCCAGGGATGACGCTTGCTCTTCAGTGCGTTGACTTAAGTCGGTATTGCCTTTGGCGATTTCCTCTGCACCGTTTAAAACAGTGTCCGCCGAGAGTTTGATTTTTTCTACTACCTCGGCGAGCGTATCGCATGTTTGGTTGGTATCTTGTTTTAATTGCGCGAATGATCCCTGATAGTCTTTTTCGATTCGCTGAGTTAAGTCTCCACTAGCCATGGCGCTGAGGACGCGGATTACATCGTCAAGACCAGCCTGTGTGGTGCTCACGAGCGAATTGATACCGTCGCTGAGGGTTTTGAAGAAACCTTCTTTCCCTTGTGCATCAATTCGGTGATTAAAGTCGCCAGTCCCCGCCGCCGCGATGACTTTATCTACTTCACGCTCAATCTCGACTTCGTCGGTGCGGTCCAACCACTCAACAACGGTACCAATGCGTTGACCTTCATTCAAAATAGGATTGGCGGTTAGGCTAAAGGTTCGGCCTCCAACGCTCACCTCACTTTGATGAGTGCCTTTTAAAGAGTTGATTAAGCTACGTTGGTGGTTGGGATCGCGGTGGAAATTATCCATCGATTGGCCCATGAGTTTGCCCGCATCGAAATTAGGCAGCGCCGTTCGTAAATCACTTTCTGCATTTTTCATCATGTCAACGATGGCATGATTTAAATAAATGATTTCATTGTTGGCATCCGCAATCATGGTATTCGTTGAAACACAATCGAGTGCCTGTTTTACGCGTTCATTTTCTTCGGATTTGATGCGTTCTTCCTCTTGGGCTGCCAACTGTGCGGTTAAGTCTTGCCATTCAACCACGGCACCTGAAAACTCATTGTTTTCATTGCGAATAGCGGTTGCTGATATCTGTAGTGTTAGCCCGCTTATTTCAATGCGACTCGTATGGCTTTGTGTTAAACCTCGAAGCACCTCGCGATTGTGACGTGGGTTCTGATGGAACACATCTATGTTAGTGCCTATCAATGAACTTGCATCAAAGCGTGGTAGAGACTGCTTTATTTGAGGTTCTAGGCCACCCATTAATTTACCGGAAGATTCATTTAGGTAAATGATATTGAATTCATTATCGGTAATCATGATGGACGTATTACTCACATCAAGTGCTTGCTTAATTCGCAACGCTTCGGTCGCTTGGGTTTGCGCTTCGGCAGCAATAGATTGTGCTTTTTCTGCAGAACGTTCGGCTTCTTCAGCGGCGCGTTTCTGCGCTATTGTACTCTCAGCAAGTTGACTAACTGTATTGTTTATACCGCTTTTTAAGGTGGCGAGTTCACCAACATAATCGCCTCCGACTGAGCGTGAAAAGTCACCTTCATTTATACCACTTAAGACATTTGTCACTTCTCTAAAGTTATTTGATACATCATTTAGAAGGGCTGAAAATGCACGGCTAGTCTCTCCCACTTCATCGCTATACGGATTGTCTAGATTTATGTCGAAGTTACCCGTTCGTTGCACATCTTGAATAACACGGCCAAGGTTCAAAATTGGCAACGCCAGTTGTTTTGCAATTAAGAGTGCCGCAACGACAATTAGCCCTAGCACGATGGCACCGGCGAGTAGCATGGTGTTTTTCAGGCCGTATATGGAAGCGAAGGCCTCAGCCTCGTCAATTTCAGCGAGGATTGACCATTGGAATGTTCCAAATTTTATCGGTGCATAAGCAGATAAAACAGGGTTGCCGTTGTAATCGAGTACAATTTCCTTGCCTGTTGTTCCCGCGAGAGCAGCTTTCGTTGCTGCCGTGTCGACTTTCCCCTTCTCAGGGTTGCTAAATGATCCGGAAACCGAGTGGTTGGTTGGGTCGAGGTAAGAATCTGAACGCATCAGTAGGTCCGAGCCTACCAAATAGGTTTCGCCTGTTTCTCCCATTCCTGTGCGCTGCGTCATGATGGCGTTAACGGGTTCCAAAGGCATCTGAAATATCAAAACACCTTCCCGACCCTGGGAGGAAAAAATAGGGGTGGCAATAAACGATGCAGGTGCTTCGTAAGAAGGTAGGTAAGGCTGGTAATCGACGAGAATAGTTTCGCCTTGGGCGAGTGTGTTGGCGGCTTGGAATGCACTAGCAAAATTGGTGTTGGCATAAGGGCCATCATATAAAGAAGTTGCATAATCCAGTTCCTTAAAAACCGAATACACAATATCGCCTGTGACAGAGTCGATCAGGAAAATATCGTAATAACCAAATCGCTCCAAGAAGTCACGTACAAACGGATGATACTTCGCGTGTAACGGGTGGTATTCGAGCCCCGAGGTTGCTGCGGCAGAATCCAGTAAATGTTTGTTGCCCAACGGGTTGGAGTTGTTACTGATGTAATGGTATTGCATGACTACAGCTTGTTCATCCAAACCGTCCAACATGGCACTTACGTTTGGTGAGCTGCTATTTTTTTCTCGATACTGCGACGCGAAATCCTGGTTGTAATACTCAGCGAGCGAGCGGCGCATCTCACTCAATGGGGTCAAAGACCCACTGCGTGCTTGTGCAAATGCGGGCGTTAATACTTGCATCGCTTCGACGATAAAAGGGTCTCTTGCCATCGATAAGACCTGCTGATCGACGCTAGCAAAATAGCGTTCGATTGCACTTGCCTTTATGTCTCGTATTGATTGCAGCTGATTAAAGGCCTGTTGCTGTAGGTCTTGTTCTGCTGTGCGATAAGCCATAACAGCAACTAGTGCCATTGGGATTAATCCACTAAGCGATAACAAAAGGGCCAGCTTTTTAGCCAGGGTTAGGTTCATGAACCACTTCATTTCCCGTGTCTCCATTTTTACAGTCAGGAATATGCACCTTCTGAAAGGGCTACCTTTAAGCATAGCTAGGCTTTACGGCCTGTCCAAAATGCGCCTGAGAAACTACGGAAATTATGAAGATTAGAACTTGGAGGCTGGGTGAGTCGGCTCTGAGTTAGATAAGGCTCGCGCTGCGCAACAGCACTATGCCAGTGCTCACGGTCACGATTGATAGGAGGGTAGTTAAAACAACAATGTTGGCTGCTAGGGTGCCGTTGCCGTTCATCGCCTGGACCATGATGTAGGATGCGGTTGCGGTAGGCGCGGCGGACATAAGAAATAACACCCCTAATTCCATCGGCGCAAAATTAAACGGCATGGCGATAGCGAGAATGATGGCTGGTGCCACAATTAGTTTGCTCATGCTGGCGGCCAAAGAGACACCGCTCGACGCTCTTAGTTCTTTCAGGCTGATACTGCCACCGATACACAATAGGGCTAGTGGCAAGGTCATATCACTAATGTAAGCGCCGGTTTGCATTAAGGTATAAGGTAGTTGCGCGTTAACGGCTGACAGCAATAGCGCCAAACAAATAGCAATGATCAATGGGTTTTTAACAATATTTCTAAAAATAGCCTTGGTCAGCGCTTGTTGATCAAAGCTATCACTCAGGGTTTTGGTGAGAATAAACACGGCAAGAATGTTATACAGAATTGTGAGAATTGCCATATAGATTGAAATGGTGACGACGCCGTCGTCACCATAAGCACTTAAACAAAACGCCAGGCCGATAATTCCCATGTTGCCGCGATATCCACCTTGAACAAAGACGCCGACTTCTTTTTTGTGGTTGACGAACATCGGCGCTACTAGCCAAAACAAGAAAAAAACCAGTAGTGTTCCTGATAAACCAACACCGATTAATTTAAAACTGACTAGCTGGGCTAACGGCGCCTGCACGATATTAATGAACAGCACGGTGGGCAGCCCGACAGAGAAAACGAGTGACGATGCTTTATTAATAAATGCCTCATCTATCCAGCCCAGCCGGCGCAGGCTAATACCAAGAATGACCAATAAAAAAATAGGCGCGGTGATACCAAGTGCAAACTGGAGGGATTCAAAGAAAGACAGAAACATAAATCAAAAAAACCGGATCACCAAAGAGGGGGGCTAGGTTCCCGAAATGAAAAGGGGCGCTAGTGCTCGGTTGGGCAGTTTAGCATGAGTCGCTGTGTGTCGCGATTGTTACTATTTTGTGAAAGATTTCTGTAACCATCTAGTGGAGGATGGCGTATCAGGAATCTGCAAGCAAACTGTGCTTTGCCTGCGAATAAATACCATTGTTTGGTTATCGACTCTCTAGGAACTAGCGAGAAATTATGTTGCAATACTCGGCTACAGCATTTGATGTAGATCCCTCCCTCGACGAGGCGCGCCCCAGCGCTTTAACTTCAGTTCAAGCACTCTCTGACAAAGTGCTGGAAAGGGTGGTTGATCCCGGCAATAGAGCGCTAGCGAGTATGGCAGATTTGTTAAAGAGACGGGCTGACGCCGATCATCCTGAAACCGTCGAGGCGGCGAACCAGGCCAGTGCGAAAAATACCCGCACCTTAGAGCGATACGCTGAGGATGAGGCTCGCTGGTCTCGTTTAATGGCCGAGTCCCAGCAGGGTAATGACGGCAGTTATCGCGAACTGCTGTCGGAGCTTGGAGGTGTCGTCGAAGCTTATCTGAGGGTTAACTTCGGCGGTATCGACTTTTTGGAGGACTGTGTACAAGAGTGTTTGATGGCAATTCATCAAGGACGCCATACCTACGATGTTAATCGACCTTTCAGGCCCTGGCTTTTCACCATCATCCGCCACCGGGCGATTGATTTATTGCGTAAACGCTCTCGTAGCCCCGATACGACGTCAGTCGACGACGAACAATCCAATATTCGTTTTGAACAGTTTTCCGGTGAAGACCAAGCTGACGAGCATACTCTTCACGATGAAATCTTTGGTGGTTTATCGCCCTCTTTCCGGGAGGCGCTGGTACTGACCAAAGTGGTAGGCCTTAGCATGCGCGAAGCCGCTGACAAGGCAAATATTTCCGAAGCCGCGATGAAAGTTCGTGTTCATCGTGCCATTGGAGCCTTGAAAAAGCAGTTATCGGTAGCGAGCTAGTGATGTCGCTGATACAGCCGCTTGATATAGATGAAGTAAGATTATGGCAGATATGACAAATAATTCTTCGCGAGGCAATTTGATTGATCAACTTGCCGGCGATATAGCAAAGGACCACGGTATACGTGTTTATCCCGCGGCTCGTTATGCATGGAGCTGGGGTATTTTGGCCGCTTTGGCGGTCATTGGTGTCACTGCGTGGGTGGCCCCATTGCGTGCCGGATTTTTGAGTGATTTGCTGACACTCCGCTACGGTATTGAAATGGCCAGCGGTTTGTTGATGGCGCTTGGTTTGATTGTATTGGCGTTTCGCACGGCAGTCCCAGGCAGTGTCAGCCCGCTACTCGTAACCACAACGTTGTTGGCCGGGATCCTGTGGGTTGGCATGGTTGCATGGGGTGTATTTGATCCAGCATTAGAGCCGAGCATGGTGGGTAAGCGTGATCATTGTTTGGAAGAAGTACTTATCTACAGTTTCCCGCTCGCCGTATTGGGTGGGGCGTTACTGAGGCGTGGCTACGTCTTAAACGGCTGGTTGTCTGGCGCAATTATCGGATTTGTTTCGACTGTCATTCCGGCCTTGATTATGCAACTTGCCTGTATGTATGTACCAATGCACGCCTTGATCTACCACTTATCACCGGCGGCCTTTGTCGGTCTACTGGGGTGTTTGTTGGGCGCGGTAATCCCCTGGCGCTCGAGTAGACAGTAAATTTTTTCGAGCTTGTCTAAAGGCCAGGGTACGCTGGTCTTTTTGTACTTACCGCCTGAACTTATGCATTCTGCTTAATGCAGGCTACGAATTTTTCGTTACTAAAATAGCTGTTTGCCCAATAGCTCAATCGCTAAATCCATAAATACTCGCACCTTAGCGGGCACATTTCGTCCCTGTGGGTGGACTACGCTAATTGGCATTGGTGGACCATCAAATTCTTCAAGAATCGCCACTAGTTTTCCTGCCTCGACTTCCGCCGCAGCCTGATAAGACAGCACGCGAGTAATGCCAAAACCTTGCGCTGTGGCTGCAATGACCGAGTCATTGGTGTTGCTTGAGTAGCTGGGTGAGAGTTTCAGTGAAAACCCCTTTTCATTATTGTCGTCGCCGTAAAATTTCCACGTTGGTGATCTCGACCCCGCTGTGGAGGCAATGAGTCTGTGATTGACTAATTCCTCCGGCGTTTGCGGTGTGCCGAATTGCGCCAGGTAGCTCGGTGATGCATAGGTTTTTATCCTTACAGAGCCCAACCGTATAGAGCGCAAACTAGAGTCTGGCAGTTCTCCGATACGGATACCGACATCGATGCCTTCGTCGATTAGATTGGTTACCCGATCCACCAGTACAGAGGTGACTGATACATCAGGATTCCGTTCTAGAAACTCGGTGATCACGGGGGTTATGTACAGTCGGCCAAACATGGCAGGGGCCGTGACAGATAGATGTCCCGTCGGCCTGCCGTGCGCGCCTGCCGCTGACTCCTGGCTTAGTTTTACGTCAGCGAGTATCCGTTTCGCATCGTGAAGATACTGTTGCCCGGTCGCTGTGAGCCGCACGCGGCGAGTCGTACGAATTAGTAAAGGTGTACCTAAATACTTCTCTAGCGCCGCAATCGACCGGGTTACAGCGGGTGGTGACATGTTGAGCTTGCGTCCCGCGGAAGCAAAGCCTTCCTCTTCAGCAACGGCCACAAATACCGTCATTGCGTGCAATACGTCCATTCTATTATTCCATATATAGGAATAGTCAATTCTGCAAGATGAGTATTCTTAATGCAAATGAATGCTGAGAAAATGAGCACATTGATCGCAGAGGAAAATCACTATGGGACACCGATTCGCAGACATCTTATTTACTGACCCGGTGAAATCAGTTCAGGTTGCAGAGAACGGTCGCGACGTCTTTGAAAAATGGTCACGCAAAGAAGACTTTAATTGCAGCCTGAGCGACCGCGAAGCGAATTTCCTTTCGGATAGGGAAAGTTTTTACATCGCATCGGTAAGCCCAGATGGGTGGCCCTACATTCAGCATCGTGGAGGATATAAAGGCTTCATAAAGGTGATCGATGAAAGACACATTGGTTTCGCCGATTTTACTGGTAATCGGCAATACATCACGACAGGACAGCTTCGCGCTAACAACCGGGTTTCTTGCTTCTTTATGGATTACCAGCATAAACGTCGATTGAAAATGTTGGGTCGAGCGACTGAAGTCAACAACAACGATTTGGATGCAATGAATGCTCTGATTGATCCCAATAACCCAAGCCAAGTCGAGCGAGCGTTCATTATTCGAGTGGAAGCCTTTGATTGGAACTGCTCAAAACATATTCCTAATTTTGTTTTACAACCCTAACCCACACCGTTTTACCTTTTATTTGCAGGAGTTTCTATGAGTAACTTAAGTATTCACCATCTCGGTTTAGCTGTTGCCGACCTAGAAAAGACCACAGAATTTTTTACCAACGTACTTGGTTTTGAAGTTGTTAACGAAGTGCCTGATTACCCCGCAAAATTTGTCAGCAATGGCAATGCATTCATCACGCTTTGGCAAACCGAACAGGGTGCTCTTGAGTTTAACCGTCGAACGCGTATTGGCCTTCATCACTTTGCGTTGAAAGTCGATAGCCAAGCTGAACTAAATTCCTTGTTTGACAAAGCATCGAACTATCCTGGTGTCACGGTTGACTTTTCTCCAGAACCGTTAGGTGATAGCGGAGCAATTCATGGAATGATATTTGAGCCCGGTGGTATTCGAATGGAGTTGATCTTCGCTGGTTAATTATATTCACTAGCAAAATATCAAATGAAGAAAAGGCCAGCGGTTGCTGGCCTTTCTGTTTCAGAAAGTTGGTGGGAGATAGTTGAAGGAGGAATTACCAAAAAAAATAGAGTTTGCCCTTATCCCTGGACCTATGTTTCTATACGCCAAAGCTTGATAGCCAAAAATTAAAACCTTATCAAGTATGGAATATTTAATACCCGTACATAAAGGAGTCCAAATATGCCGATTAACTTGAAAGTAGTTGATGGAATAGAGGTTCAACCAAAACACAAAGCGACTTGTCATTGTGGTGCAGTAGAGATTGAACTGGATTTGCCTGATGGGTTGGTTGATGTACGGCGTTGTGATTGTTCTTTATGTCGGCGAAGAGGGGCGGTTGCGGCGTCGGTGCCTTTGTCAGGTATAAAAATATTGAAGGGCGAAGAGGTACTTAAGTTATATCAGTTTAACACTAAAACAGCGAAGCACTTTTTTTGCGGTAACTGCGGTATCTATACACATCATCAGCGTCGATCAAACCCCACGCAGTACGGATTTAATGTGGCCTGTTTAGAAGGCATTAATCCGTTAACAATAGATGGTATTCCGACTTATGATGGGGTGAACCACCCTGCTGATCGGAAATAAAACGCTAACACGTTATATGTCGTGTCCTTGAGGACGCGGAGTGTTTGAGTGCCGAAGATAGAAGAGACGTTGGCAAAGCAGTTAGCTAGAAAGGTGGTGTGTCGCTGTTCAGTGTTTCCCAATCTTCTGGCGTGTTAATATTGTTGAGTGTGTACTCCTTTTCATTCACTACGACATAGTGATGTGGTAGTTCCTCAATAAACTGCATGACTTTTCTTTTGTCTTTGCTCAAGTAATCGTTGAGTGGTTGAAGGCAATCGCGCGACCATAAAGAGAAAAGTGGTTGTCTTCTTTCTCCCGTTTGTAGGCTGATAACTTTGATCCTGTTGTCGTTATCCTGCGCTGCAATTAGGCGACTAACGATGTCGCTTGGCAACGTTGGTGTGTCGCCAGGAAATGTCGCCAGCCAGTGGTAGGGTAGTTGTTGCTTTTTAGCCCAGCGAAGAGCTGTGAGTATCCCCGCTAAGGGACCGCATTGTTTTATGTCGCCATCATCGGCGAGCAAAGTGGTGTTTAACTGCCTGTATTTTTTATCACTAGAATTACTGCTCACAATAACTTCAGCAACTTGAGCAGACGCCTGGTGAATCACATGTGCAATAAGCGGATTGTTTTGCCATTCTAATAAGCATTTATCAATGGGTTGTTGACTTGCGGCGAGAGATTGCATGCGTTCACTCATGCCTCCAGCGAGCACTAAACCGAATACTGTGTTGTGATTCTTCGACATAGATTAATCGATCAATTCCATTACAAAATAGTCATCATACATTAGTTCTTCGATTGCTTTATTGATCGCGTGGTTAATTGCGTCGCCAGTAGTTTGAGTTTTGTTGAGATTCGATTTGCCGCGATAACTACTTTGCCAAACCGTACGTTGGTCTTTACGAAGTGAGAATTCAAGCTGCAGTATCACCGCGTTATTGTCGATAACTGCTTTGACTACACTACCGGTAAGAGCGAGAGAGTTTTGGTCGCTATCTGCAAGTGCTGCTTGGCCGTCTTCAAAACTGTGCGTTAACACCTGCTGTGCAAGCGTGGCTAGGTTGTTGTTCAACGCCAATTCCGTTTGGTTGTCTAAATTGATTAGGCTGCTCTCATTGCATTGGTCATCAGAGAGGCAAGGTCGGTTGTCAGTGAACAGTTGAATAAATAGTGGCCCATCTTTGATTTGGCTAAAGTCGAGTCCATGATTGACTCGTGACGTGGCGGCAACTTGCTCGGTCTGAGAGTTGGCCGTGTCTGATAGAGTGATTTGTGTTGCGAAAAGAGTCGTAGCCAATAAAGTGGTGGATAACAAAAGTTTACACAGCATGTGATCTAGGCCTTATTGTCGGGTGCGGTACCGGGCAGATTTTCGTTTAGTTTTGTTTGGATCAACAACTTATCGTTGCTTGGCAAAGGTCGCATACTATACAGCAAATCTCGAACCGGCTAGACTTGGCGATCATTGCCCAAGGCTGTTTAATGCGCTTAATTCGCATATAAAAAATACGTACAAAATAGAAACAGACTGTGACCGGGACTCAACTCCAGCAAGTTAATCATAATAATCACTGTTGGGTTGCTCCGTTAAAATCAAAAAATCTCACGAGGAGCTTTTCATGACGATTGGTGTAAAACGACGCCTGTCTATCGCTGTAATGGGGATATCGATGGCATGTGTAGGCGGAGGAGCTTCTTTGCTTGCTAGCTGTGCATCTGAGCCACAACTAATCTCTCATGCGCCGCAGGGTAAAAGTGTTGAATGGGTTCACCTTGGTGGGCCAGCTTCGCACACGCGTTACTCTGAAGCCGAACAAATTAACGCCGACAACTTTGAGCAGGTCGAGGAAGCTTGGGTTTGGGACGGCGCTAGTTTTGAAGCACGAAGTGGCCGTGCTACGCCAAGTTACATTAACGGTAAGCTCTATACCGTTGCTGGTCCACGTCGACACGTTGTCGCTATCGACCCAGCCTCTGGGGAAACAATCTGGTCTTATCGTGAGCCGTCTACCAGACGCTGGGAATATTCCATGCGCAAAGATTACGGTAAAGGTGTAGCTTATGCGGAGGTAGATGGTCGTGGTGTAATTTACATCATTAGTCCTGGGTTTTTCTTAACGGCGTTGGATGCAGAAACCGGCGAACCACTAGAGGGATTTGGAGAAAGAGTGCCGATCGATGGGTTCCCGGAAACAGGTGTAGTAGATCTTCTCAAAGACTTGGGGCACGAATACGACCCGTATGAAGGGCTTCCTTTAGATAAAGGCTACATTACGTCCTCATCGCCACCGATTGTGGTCAATGGTGTGGTCATTGTTGGCAATTCAGCCGAACAGGGTTACAACCAATCACGCGTCGAGAATATCCCCGGTGATATTCTTGCCTACGATGCAAAAACAGGAAAATTCCTGTGGAAGTTTAATGTGTTGCCAAAACCCGGTGAGTTTGGTCATGAAACCTGGGAGAACGATGCATGGAAGTGGACTGGCGATATTTCTTCTTGGGCGCCTTTGTCGGCGGATGAGGAAAATGGTTTGGTTTTTATTCCAACCAATGGCGCAACCTTGGACTTCTACGGTGGTTTCAGACCGGGTGATAATCTATTTAGCACCAGCTTGCTTGCATTAGATGTTAAAACTGGCAAGCGCGTTTGGCACTATCAAATCGTGCACCATGATATCTGGAACTATGATCTCCCAACCGCACCGGTGCTGCTTGACGTTGAGCAAAACGGCGAGACGGTTCCTGTGGTTGCCCAGGTGACGAAACAGGCGTTTGTTTACGCCTTCAATCGCGTTACGGGTGAACCCCTTTGGCCTATTGAAGAAAAGCCGGTTCCTGCCTCTAAAGTTCCCGGTGAAAAACTATCGGAGACTCAACCGTTCCCTACCAAGCCTGCGCCTTATGATATGCAAGGTTTGACGCATGATGACTTGATTGATTTTACGCCGGAACTACGAGCGAAGGCGATCGAGGCCGTCTCGGAATATGAAATTGGCCCCTTGTTCAACCCGCCGCTACATCGCGACAATGACATGGGTAAAAAGGGATCGCTGTGGTGTCCCGGTGATGTTGGTGGGGTCAATATTGATGGCCCAGCAGCGGCTGATCCTGAGTCAGGTATATTGTATGTCACGTCTCGCAAAGGCTGCTCTTCACGTCTAATTGCTCCAGGTGCTGAGCGCGATAAACTGATTAAGGAGCCAACGGGAACAACCATTGCTGATTACGCGGTATTACGTGGTCAAGGCGTGCGTGGGCCAGACGGTTTGCCATTGTATAAGCCACCCTACAGCCGCATTAGTGCTATTGATATGAATACTGGCGAGCATTTATGGTGGGTGCCAGTGGGTGAGACACCGGACAAGATTAAAAATCATCGTAAGCTTAAGGGCATTGATGTCGGTGAAACGGGCACTGGCCGAGTGGCACCGATGACTGTGACAAAGAACCTTCTATTCTATGCGGGTGAAGCGGCGGATGGCTCGCCGCACTTGTTCGCAATTAACAAGAAAACAGGCTCAAAGATTGGCAAGGTTCCTGTACCGGGCAAGAGTCGCTACGGTATGATGACCTACACCCATGACGGACATCAGTACGTTATCTTGCAAACGGGTAGCAAATTAACAGCGATGGCGCTGCCCAAAGAAGAGTCAGCAGATTTAAGTCATTAAATAATAAGTAGTTTGAAGAAGCGGGTGGCAAAGGCTGCCCGTTTTGTTGTTTGGAGAATCGTAAATGAAAAAAATTACAGGATGCTTTAGCGTTGTCGCCGTGTTGCTCGGTACTCTTTTCGTTGGTAGCGCAATGGCAGAGAGCACAACTCAGGATGGTGTTTACATTAAAGATCAGGCGGCACAAGGGCAGAAGCTGTACAAGAAGCACTGTATCGCGTGTCACAACAAGGATGACTATGGAGATAAGTTTCTAGCTTGGGAGGGGCAGCCTCTTGGAGATTTATATGAAACGGTTAGCGCAACAATGCCCGAAGACAATGTTGGTGGCTTAAGTTTGGAAGAGTACACCAACATCATGGCTTATGTTTTATATATGTTGAAATTTCCTGCCGGGGATACACCACTTAATCATCAAGATGGTTCTATGAGCGAAATCATTATTCAAAATTAGTTCTTGTTATGGTGTCACAGCCATAAAAAACCGCTGTACTTTTTGAAAGTGCAGCGGTTTTTTTTTGGCGTCGGTGTCTATGCGGCGCTTAACCGTAACTCATTATTTACTCGGCCAGACCACCCCTTGGTTTTCGGCAGAGATTTTTTTCAAGCCTTTATAGTTAAACTTCTGTACCCGTTTGCCTTCGTAGGTTTCGGTTGTATAAAGGTTGCCTTTCGAGTCGCTGACAATACTATGTACCGCGTAAAACTGGCCAGGTTGTCGTCCGCCATCACCAAAGCTGGTGAGCACTTCAAGGCTCTGACGTTCTACCACATAAACCCGCATGTTTTGACCATCCGCGACAAAAATGAACTTTTGCTCAGGGTCTTGTGAAAAAGCGATATCCCAAATCGCGCCTTGAGCCAAGGTCTTCGGAGCGATTTGCTTTTCTTTGACGAAGGTCCCGTCCGTTTTGAAAACTTGGATGCGGTTTGCGCCACGGTCACACACATACACTAAACCGTCCTTCGATGGTTCTGCGCAATGGACTGGGCCAATAAATTGTTGCGGTAACGGTTCATCTGGATTGTATCGGATGCGTACATCTTCTGGTTTATTACCGTAAGCACCCCAGTACCGTTTAAAGTCGCCGGATGAGGCGTCAACCACGGCCACACGTTTGTTGCCATAACCGTCGGCGATATAAGCTTCGTTGCTTTTTGCATCGATAGCAATTTCAGCGACCATGGAGAAGTGTTCGGTGCTATTGCTGTCGCGGCTTTCACCTGCTTTCCCAATTTCTTTCAAAAACTTTCCGTCTCGGCTGAAAACGAGCACGTGAGAGTCCCCGCTACCATTTCCTCCAATCCACACATCGCCATTCGGCGCGATCTCAATACCGTGGTTTGACGCTGGCCAAGAGTACCCTTCACCTGGGCCGCCCCAGGCATTGACGAGATTGCCTTCAGGGTCAAATTCCAAAACGGGCGGGGCAGGTGTACAACACTCACTAACACCCGTTTTTAGACCGATTTCTGTACGCTCTCCAAACATATTATTTTGATCGCGATGGACTATGTACACGTGGTCCCGGCTGTCGACAGCGACGCCGATTGTGCGGCCCAGTATCCAGTGATTAGGCAACGGCTTTGGCCAAAAGGGATCCACTTCGAAAGCAGGTGCCATACGTGCGCCACCCTCGGCAGCGGTGACATGATCAATTTTCGCGTTAAGAGCCCCCAAGGCGATGATGCTTGCGAGAGCAGCAGCACCTAAAAGAATGGGTCGTCGTGTTTTATTAAAATATCCTGGGATTGTCATTATTATATCCTCCAGTCGACCAGGTTTTTTCGAGCAGGAAAGTAAATTGCGGCTAAGAGTATACTCACCTAAGGTCGGCCAGTATACTCGATCGCTTGTTGGGAAACGTAAAATACGCCAACTATTTCATAGAAAAATAGGGAGCTTGAGTTGCGATTTACATTGGTTTACGTAATAAGTCGACCATTATTCCTTGTGTTGATTTTTGTTGCTTTCTCGTGTGCGGTCTACAGTGGTTCTTCGTTGGCTCATGACGCACCCGCGCGCGTTGAGTTAAAGCTCTTCGCGAAACAAAATGCGTCAACACTCGATGTGCTGATTCGAGTACCTACCGATGCATTGCGTGAAATTGATTTTCCCAAGCGCGGTCCAGGTTATTTAGATTTTGATCAATTGCAGTCAAGCTTAGATGCCGCAGTGGCGACGTATTTTGTGGATGAGATTCATCTCAAAGCTGGTGATGAATCGCTAGCGAGGCCGCAAATACATGCAACAAGAATATCTCTCCCTTCAGACATCGCTTTTAGTCACTATGATAGCGCTATCGAACACTTTAATGCGCCGACACTCGATAACCAAACTAACCTCTATTGGAATCAAGCGCTACTTGATGTCTGGTTGATCTACGATATTCCTGAAGAGAGTGAGCGATTTTATTTTGAATCCAATCTCTATCGCCTTGGTGAGACGACATTATCGGTAGTGTATTTCCTTCCTCGTGAAGGAGATGAGCAAGTGTTTAGCTTTGTAGGTGATGTAGGCGAAATAGCGCTTAATCCAGGTGTTTTATTTGCATTGTCGAAATTCACGGTGATGGGTTTTGAACACATTATCTTCGGGATTGATCACTTGCTGTTTTTGTTGTGTTTGGTTCTTCCTGTAAGGCGTTATATCCGCTTAGTCCCGTTGGTAACGGCATTCACGCTCGCGCACTCTGTGACGTTAGTTGGCGCTGCTTTGGGTGTTCGAATAGATAGTGGCTGGTTCGCGCCATTGATTGAGGTACTGATCGCTGCGTCAATCATTTATGTTGCTATTGAAAATATTATTGGAGTGTCGCTGCGTCACCGTGTGATATTAACTTATGTATTTGGTTTAGTTCACGGGTTCGGTTTTTCATTTCTTTTGTCTGAGCGATTGCAGTTTGCGGGAGAGCATCTCATTTCTTCCCTGGTTGCGTTCAATCTCGGAGTGGAGTTGGGTCAGCTGGTTGCACTGGCGATTGTAGTGGTTGTCATGCGGTGCTTACTGCGTTTCCAGGGCTTTCAGCGTTATGGGGTGTTGCTGCTTTCAGCATTCGTGGTTCATGAGGCGTGGCACTGGCTCACTGAGCGTTTTTCTCAATTGTTACAGTATTCAGTAACATGGCCTTCCATGGATTGGGTTTTGTTAGGGCAGTTTATCGAGTGGCTTATCTTGGTGATTGTTGGCGCAACACTGTTTTGGTTTATGCGGCTATGGTATCTCAAAGCTGGTTGGTTAAATGATGCTTCGATTGAGGATTCACCTTAAGTTAGCACTGTAAAATCGTTTGCAGCGTTTGAAAAAAGCTAAGCTCTCTCTCGAGAGCCTAGCTTGGGATGATGTAGCGCTATTTTTTCGGTACGTATTTACGTAGCGCTCGTTGGCGAACTTCCGCTCCATAGACATTGCCTTCGTCATCGGCTGTTACGCCTTCAGCCACATTGGTACCGCGTACTAGGCCATTGTCAGGATCGGGGATAAATTCGGTTACGAATCCATCAACTGCACTACCGATACGAATACCTCGATACCAGCCGGGGTTTCGCCGAGGGCCGGTATTTGACTCAGAATCCGCAGAATACAGCATGTCCTTTGAGTCGATATACAGTCCGCTAGGGCGGCCGAATTGGGTCCAGGTATCGACGTGAGTGCCGTCTTGCTCAAAGATTTGTAAGCGGCTATTGCTACGGTCAGCGACAAAAAGGCGGCCTTTCGAGTCTATTGCCAATGCATGAGGAACTCTCAGTTCACCATCTTCAGCACCAGTACCACCGAACTCCATCAGGTATTTGCCGTTTTTGTCGTACTTAACGATTCGGTTGTTGCCGTCTGCTGAGTGGCCGTCGGCTATAAAAATATCGCCATTATCGGCGACTGCAACATCGCAGGGTTGGTCGAAGGTGTATTTGTCATTACCGGCGACACCGGCTTTCCCTAAGCTCATTAGCAGTTCGCCGTCAGGGCTAAATTTATGAACTTGGTGGCCTTTTTTTCGCGCTTCATCGCCGCGTGCGTCGGCAATCCAAACATTACCTTCTTTATCGACATGGATGCCGTGTGGCCAGACGATTAAATTGCGGCCAAATGCCTTCTCAACGTTACCAGTCTTCGCATCGATCAGAAAAATAGGGTCGATATCCGGGGTTTCTAAGCAATTGCCATTTGCGCCACACCGCTCTGCTGCCCAAAGCTTTCCATTACCTGCGTAATAGACTGTACTGGTCGCGCCCCATTTACGGCCATCAGGAAGTTTTGCCCAGACACCAGGAACAGTATTGAATCGGTTGGGAATGATATTCGGGTTGTCGAGTTGTGCATAAGCCGTTGTGGTGCATAAGCCCAACGCGGTAGTCATGAGGGCGGTAGCTGCCACGGTTTTAATCCGTAAGAACGTCATAAAAAGCTCCAGAGAATAAAAAGGTTATTATTATGCGCGGTAGTTCTACATTGCGTTGCGGCACTCTACTTGAAAATAAAAGGTATGTCTTTAAGCCAAGCGGAATGCTTCATCATAAAACGTAAAGCGAGAATACCTGAATGTATGCAAAAATTTATATTGTCGGTATGGCTAACTATCACGGGGCGCGTGGCGGGCCTTACAATCGTTTACTTAAGAAGCATTTGCGAATTGGTATGCGGGCCTTATAATCCTTTTTAGCTTAGGGTCTTTATCTCTTGGGGATGGCTACTAGGTATTACCCTTGGATATAAATAAAAATAATTAGCGCCGTTCAGTTCTAGTCTTTATTGCATTTCCGAGCATTTTGCTGTCGCTCACCATGCCACGCTGAAGCTTTTAAGGCTTGGGCCTGGCTTTGCAGTAACAGTCGATGCGGCGTTTACCAGAAGTGGAACTATAATTACAAATTCAGAAGCGTAAAAACTTCGTATGGTGGAGGTTTGTTATGAAACGTAAGGCACTCTTCAGTCGAGTAGCAAAAGGGCTTGTCCCGCTCGCTACTTTCGCACTAGCGGCTGGTGCAACGGCAGCGCCGACAAAGGTTGGCGACTTTGGTTTGATTGACCACGTCGGTGATCAACATCAGTTGTCTCGACTCGGTTACCACAAAGCAGTCGTTGTTATTTCTCAAGACAATAGTTGCCAGGCAAATATTGATAACTTGCCCAAGTACAAACTTCTACGCACGACATTCGAGCCAATGGGTGTGAAATTCCTGATGATGAACGCATCAGGCAAAGACAGTTTGCAATCTGTTCAGAAGCTTGCATCCATCTATGATATCGATTTCCCTATCATGATAGATGATACGCAGCTCGCAACGGAGACACTTGGCGTAAAACAGGCCGGTGAGATTCTAGTATTGGATCCCAAGTCTAACGCCTTGGTCTATCGCGGCCCATTGGATAGCCCTCCCAATCGCCGCGCAAAAACACCTGGCACAACACATTTAGCGGATGCTATTCAAGCCGTGCTAGATGGTAAGCATACCCAAATGGCGACGAAAGAGTTACCGGTTGAGGCTGCATGTGACTTAGAGTTTCCTGTCAAAGCAATGCACGCAAAAGCCGCTCCGGATTATGCCGAGGATGTTGCTCCAATTTTGGAAAAAAATTGTGTGCACTGTCATGTTCAGGGTGGAATCGGTCCATTTGCAATGGATAGCTATCCAATGGTTCGTGGCTTTGCGCCGATGATTCGTGAAGTTGTGATGACTAAGCGTATGCCTCCCGCGCAGGTTGATCCTACTTACAATCACTTCACCAATGCGAACTATCTCACCAAAGAAGAAACTCAAACACTTGTGCATTGGATCGATGCAGGCGCTAAGCGCGGTGATAGTAAAGTTGATCCGCTCACCACAGTGGCTGCGATTGAACAAGGTTGGCAATTAGATGAAGAGCCAGATTTAATTATTGAAGTGCCTTCGTTTACCGTACCTGCCACTGGCGTGTTGGATTACTTCAATAACGTGATTAAGTTGGATTTCGAAGAAGACAAATACGTACGTGCTGTACAATTTATCCCTGGCGATAAACGTGTACTTCATCACTTGTTGGCTTACATCACTTCACCTGGTGGTGATAATCGCGTCCTTAATGAAGAAGACGTCCGTGATTTTCTAGAAGGTTATGCTCCAGGCAAAACCGATGTCA
This sequence comes from Cellvibrionaceae bacterium, assembly GCA_033852115.1. Lineage (GTDB taxonomy): Bacteria > Pseudomonadota > Gammaproteobacteria > Pseudomonadales > Cellvibrionaceae > JAWSVE01. The sequence goes on from JAWSVE010000002.1 coordinate 1,128,047, forward strand.
CTGTCTTCCCTGAAAATACTGGCGTATTTATTCCCAAAGGTTTTGAGTTGAGTATGCAAATGCACTACACCACCTTTGGTAAAGAAGTGGTTGATAGTACTAAGGTAGGGTTGTGGTTTCATGACAAAAAGCCAGAGTATAAATACCTGACTAAGTCTGTTTCATTGGGTGGGCCAAATTTAACATTGCGTCCAAATGAGCCTGAGCATGCGATGAATAATCACTATGTGTTTGATCATGACACCATGCTTTATGCAATGCGGCCGCACATGCACTATCGTGGCAAAGCGTTCCGTTTCTCAGCGATTTACCCTGATGGTCGCCGCGAAGTATTGTTGAACGTGCCTAATTATAACTTTGCATGGCAGCCAACATACCGTCTGGAAAAGCCAATTTTCTTACCCGCAGGTACCCGTGTCGTAAACGATGCCGTGTTTGACAACTCTGAGTTCAACCCAGGTAATCCTGATCCTGCCACCGTTGTTAAAGGCGGAGCGCAAAGTTGGGATGAGATGTTTATCGGCTACTACACCTACACCAATCTGGAAGAAGGTACGCCTAAGTATTCTCAAAACTAGAGACGCTTTTTGAATAGATAAAAAGCCTCGCATCTGCGGGGCTTTTTTGTGTGTCATGATGTGAGAGAGTGTGGTTTATATTTCATGTTGGTAGCGCTAAGGAAAAAACCGAAAACTTTATGAGTCATTATTTTTTAGGTTATTTCATGACGATCGCTCCGCATAGCGAAGCAGATGATGGTCGGGTACACATTGCTCCTATAAATATTATTGGGCCTCAAGTAAAAATAATTGACGCGTCGATACGGTTAAGTGAATGATTGAGTTAACAAGCTATAGGCTTGCGCAAAAATCTGAGGTCATATCGCTCTATTTGAATGTGTTTTCCGATTCTGAAGGGGAATCTGAGGGTCGATTGATTGGTCTTTTGGTAGAGGAAATGATCGCCACAACACCCGCTGAAGACCTTATCGGTTTTATTGCTCAGTCTGGCCGAGCAACAGTAGGGGGCATATTCCTTAGTCGGATGTGGGTGCCGAGCGGTCAGGAAGCGTTTATCTTATCGCCTATAGCAGTGCAAACCCAGTCGCAACGACAAGGGATTGGCCAACAGCTTATCCGCTATGGCTTGGATGATTTAAAACGACGTGCTGTAGATTTGGTTTTTACCTATGGCGACCCACACTACTATGGCAAGTTTGGTTTCAAACAGCTCTCAGAATCCGTCATACAGGCGCCTTGTAAACTAAGCCAGCCAGAGGGTTGGATGGTGCAGTCATTGAAAGGTGAACCAATAAAACGGATGCAGGGAAGAGTGAGCTGTATTAAGCCTTTGAATGATCCAGCGTATTGGTAGGCGGTGTACCGATAATAAAAAGCCCGGTCATGTTGCCATGACCGGGCTTTTTGTTTTTTATCAATGAATGCTAAATTTAGCTACGGGGTGTGTAACCCATCACCGCTTTTAGCTCTAAGAATTCATCAAATCCGTGGGCTCCCCACTCACGACCATTACCGGATTGACGGTAACCACCGAACGGTGCTTTTAAGTCACCAGGTGCGCCGTTGAGGTGGACCATACCAGTACGCATGCGTGATGCGACTTTGCGAGCGCGATCCACGTCACCAGATTGAACATAACCGGATAGGCCGTAGATACTATCGTTAGCAATCTTAATCGCTTCTTCTTCGTCTTGATAAGGAATGATGACAAGTACTGGGCCGAAGACTTCTTCTTGCGCGATCATGTCAGAATTTTTCACGTTCGCGAAAATGGTAGGTTTGGTATAGAAGCCCACGTCCAATCCGTCTGGTTTGCCAACGCCGCCGCAAACCAACTCATTGCCATCATCGATAGCTTGTTGAATAAGCTTCTGTACGGTTCCCCATTGGCGACTGTTCGCTTGCGGGCCAATAACTGTATCGGGGGCGTCGGGCGCACCCACTTTTAAGCTTTCGCAAACGGCCTTTGCCATTTCGACGATTTCGTCATGCTTGTCGGCTGGAACCAGCATTCGCGTTGGCGCATTACAAGATTGTCCGGTGTTATTCATACAACCGACTACGCCGACTTTAACTGCACGCTTTAGGTCTGCATCGTCAAGGACGATGTTCGCGGACTTGCCGCCAAGTTCCAGAGAAACACGCTTAATGGTGTCGGCGGCAAATTTAGCCACTGCAGCACCAGCGCCGGTTGAACCGGTGAGCGAGATCATGTCGACATCTTCGTGAGTGGATAGCCATTCGCCTACTGCGGTACCCGCGCCGTTGACGAGGTTGAAAACGCCGGGCGGGTAGCCCGCTGCGTCGATCATTTCGGCTAGGACGTAAGCATCTAATGGCGCAACCTGGCTTGGTTTTAATACGATGGTGCAGCCGGTGGCAAGTGCGGGCGCGACCTTACACATGATTTGGTTGATCGGCCAGTTCCATGGGGTGATAAAACCGCATACGCCGATCGGCTCTTTAAATACACGTGAAGTGCCGAGGTCTTCTTCGAACTCGTAGGTTTTAAGAATTTCTAGCGCAGTAGTAATGTGGCCTAGTCCTGTACCCGCCTGCGCTTTTTCAGACAGCGCCTTAGGAGCACCCATTTCTAAGGTAATAGCTTCAGCCATCTCGGCGTATTTCGCTTGGTAAGCACCCACGAGCTTTTCGAGTAGCGCGACACGTTCTTCACGTGTGGTTTGCGAAAAGGTTTCGAACGCTGTTTTAGCCGCGGCGACAGCCTTATCGACATCAGCTTTGCTTGCCATAGAAATGGTTGCAACTGGCTGCTCGGTCGCGGGGTTAATGACGTCAATTTGTTTCGGCTCTACTGGATCTACCCATTCGCCGTTGATGTAGAATTGAGTGGCTTGCTTCACGAGATTCTCCAAAGTTGGATGTTGTATTGAGAAATTTATCCGCGTCGATGGTTGGGCTGCTTGGACGAGATAATGTTTCCCATGGTGTTTGGTTCTCTGCCGCTTGGGTGTGCGTCAGAAACGCCGCAGGGAGGTAGCCCATTGGCATGATAACGATGTTACGTCAGGCGCGACTTCATTCGGTGTATTGGAATGTGTAACGTCTGAAAATGGGGGCGAATTGGCAGATTTCAATGCGCTAGCCCCACGCTAGCCGTTAGATTTGTGCCGTGGGTATGCGGACGGTTAAACCGTCTAGTTCACTAGTCACTTTAATCTGGCACGACAAGCGGCTGTTATCGGCAGGTTCTAGAACCATCTCAAGAAGGTCTTTTTCAAACTCACCGGGTTCATCAATTTTGTCTTTCCATGCAGCATCCACATAGACATGGCAGGTTGCGCAAGTGCATGACCCTCCACACTCTGCCAAAATACCATCAATCATATTGTCCACGGCACCTTCCATGACAGTATTACCTTCGGGGACGTCAACTTCATACTGGCCGCCGTCTGGCGTTAGGTATATAACGTTCGGCATGTGTTCCTCTGAGTCTACTCTATTTGGGTCTAATTGAATTGTTGATGCAGATTTTAATGGGGGAGAATCATAGGGTGTTGGCTGGTATGGTGCAAGTTAAGTAGCTTTAGTGCTACACCAGGTTTCTAAATTGAGAGCATTGGAGCGGGTACAGTATTGAGCGAATTAATCGATGATCAGGCGCAAATTGATAGGCGCTGGATGGAGCGTGCGCTGATTATGGCAAAGTGCGCCAGGGAACAGGGAGAGGTGCCAGTGGGTGCAGTGCTTGTGAGTGCGGACGGAAAGCTATTGGCTGAGGGCTGGAATCGTCCGATCAGTAGCTGCGACCCGAGTGCCCATGCGGAAATCGTTGTGCTGCGCGATGCGGCCAAAAAGTTGGGTAATTACCGCTTACCTGGTGCCACGCTCTATGTGACTATAGAGCCATGTGCTATGTGCGCGGGAGCATTGGTACACAGTCGCATAGCGCGAGTGGTTTTTGGGGCGCTGGAGCCTAAAGCGGGTGCAGTGGTCAGTCAGTTGCATGTACTCGATGCGCCGAGTAGCAACCATTTGGTCCGTTATGACCATGGCGTATTAGAGGACCAAGCGTCTGGAATAATGTCGGATTTCTTCAAGTATCGTCGTGAGCAGCGCAAGCAAGCTAAACGCGCGCAACAAGAGAGTGACGGCTAAAGCGCGAGGGATACTCGGTCTAGGCTCGTCGCTTTTTCGTTAACAGCTTGGAACTCACTGTCATCCCGTTTAGCGGCGGCAAGACGTCGATCTTCCGTTTGGCTGTGCCACGCTAGGACGTTGTAATAGTTGCGAATATTCTCTACGTAGGCGACCGGCTCCCATCCGCGAGCGTAACCATGCTTCATGGATTTGTAGTACTTGCGCTTCGCTAGTAATGGTAAATGCTTTGCGACGTCATCCCATTTGTTGGGGTTAAATCCAAAATGCTCGGTAAGAATGCGAGCGTCTTCTAAGTGGCCCATTCCGACGTTATAGGCGGCTAGTGCCATCCAGGTGCGGTCGCGGCCTTGAATTTGATCTGGGATACGATCGAAAATTTTCTTAAAGTATTTGGCGCCGCCCTTAATGCTTTGTTGCGGATCGACGCGATTAGATATGCCCATATCTTTGGCAGTTGCTTGCGTCAACATCATCAACCCTCGAACGCCTGTGTGCGATCTTGCGCGTGCATTCCAGTGCGATTCTTGGTAACTAATGGCAGCGAGTAGTTGCCAATCTAAATTGTGTTCTTTACCGGCTTCTTCTAGAAATGGTCGCCAGCGTGGCAAGCGGTTTTCAATGCGGTTGGCGAACAGCAAAGCGCCACCGCGATTTACTTTGTCTTTTTTACCAAAATGCTGCGTGACGTATTGCTCTAAACGCCCGTCATCTTCAATTTTTGCAAAGAAATCCTGCGCGGCGTTATAGAGGGTCGCATCGTTTCGTTTGGGGAAAATCCAGGCGAGCTGTTGAGGCTCAGAAATATCAAAGGCGGCTTTTGCTCGCGGGAAAATATTGCGATTAAACTGATAGGCGTTGGAGTCGACGACAGCGTAATCAGCCTTGCCGTTATGCACCATCTCCAACAAATCAATCATCTCTACGTCGCTAATTTCTTCCCATTCAAGGTTTGGAAAGTCCTCTTTTAGCTCTCGAAGGTTTTCGGCATGAGAGCTGTTAGCCACGACAACAATACGTTTGCCTTCGATATCTGATAGAGACTCAGGCTGTTCAGTGCGGCTATTGAAAATGAGTTGTTGTGTGACGTTTAGGTAGGGCGCGGCGAATTTAACGCGGGTTTGCCGACTTTCGGTGATTGTAAGGCCTGACGCGCCCAGGTGCTGCTTGGCTAACGAAACGTTATCAATCAGTTCGCCAAGATTGTCGACGTTATGAATTTGTAGTTCTACGCCAAGGTCTTCAGCGAAAGCTTTCGCCATGACGTACTCGAATCCAGCCATACCGTGAGGGCCTTCGTAAAAGGTAGTGGGACCGTTTCGAGAAATGATATGTAGAACGTTGTTATTCAGTACGTTGTCGAGGGTAGTGGGCACATGGCTCTTAACTAGCGGGATGCACAACGCAGCGGCTAGCGCTAGCCGCGAAACGTTTTTTAATACACCGCTTACTACCATTGTGTTTTGCCTCACTCTAGCCTTCCATGGATCTTGTCATCGAGCCTTAACTTAAACAGTACCTTGTGTTTAGTTGGCTGGCTCAATGAGCTGGTTAAAACTTCGACTCTAAATTCAAAATTTGCGCAATTTTATAGATTCGACCTGTGATCGACTAGCTTGTTTTCCTTTCATGATTATAGTAGTCCAGGTGATGATTGCGATGCCATTTTCGTGTTCGCCGAAGTCTGTCTGTCTAATTTTGGTCTGCTTTGAGTATAAATTTTCATGATGTTGTTATTTGTCGAGATTTTTATCCTGCTATAACGCAGAATGATGTTGGGTATAGCCGCAGGTGGCTGCGCTGTAGCCCCTGGATTTATTGGGCTTCGCGCTTAGATTTTTTTCTTATAATAAACGGGCGAACAGAGCCTTACCCCAGAAAATCAGTGCTTCATCGTATTTCGCTGACGTGGCAACTTTAGCGCTCGATAAGACTAGCTTCGGGATGTTCAATGGGGGTGCTTGATATTTGATTGATAACATCTCCAAGAGCGAGTCTTGGGCTGTCTTATGGCACATGATCCAGTACAATGCGCGCTCTGCAAAACCCTCTCCAATGATTCTTGAAGGTGATCGATTCTATGCTGACCCTGTTCGGTGCCCCAGCTCTTTCCGAATTCCGAAGTAAAAAGCTTCTCAACAGCCTACAAACGCGCGATGCAGCGATTTTGCAGGTGGCGACACAATTCGTTCACTTCGTTGAGCTAGTTGACGGTGAATCGCTTGATGACGCCGAGCAGCACATCCTTGAAAAGTTATTAACTTACGGGCCTAGCATTGAGGGCACGGCTAAACCCGCCGTTTGCCAAAGTGAAACTACCTATGTTGTTGTTCCTCGTTTCGGGACGATTTCACCTTGGTCTTCGAAAGCAACTGATATCGCTCGAAACGTGGGGTTGAGCAAAGTGCAGCGGATCGAACGTGGGGTTGTCTACAGTGTGTTTTCATCACGCGAAACGATTACCTATTGTGAAGATATTCTTCATGACCGCATGGTAGAAACAGTGCTAGATGATCTTGAGCAAGCATCAGGGCTATTCCGTCATGACCTACCCAAGCCGCTACTGACTGTGCCGTTGCTATCGGAAGGACGAAGTGCACTCGAAAATGCGAACCAAGAATTAGGGTTGGCACTCGCGGATGATGAAATTGATTACTTGCTCGAAAGCTATCAAGAATTACAACGCGATCCGACTGATGTTGAGTTAATGATGTTTGCCCAAGCAAACTCCGAACACTGTCGCCATAAAATTTTTAATGCAAGCTGGACGGTGAATGGTGAAGAGCAATCGCTCTCACTGTTCAAGATGATTAAAAATACCTACGAAAAGAATCCCGCCGATGTGTTATCGGCCTATGCTGATAATGCGTCGGTCATTACCGGGCATACGGCCGGCCGTTTTTACCCAGACCCAGTGACAAAATCCTACACTTATCATCAAGAGCCAATTCATCTCCTGATGAAAGTCGAAACCCATAACCATCCAACAGCCATTGCACCGTTTCCTGGCGCGGGTACCGGCGCCGGTGGTGAAATTCGTGATGAAGGAGCTGTGGGTCGCGGCTCAAAGCCGAAAGTGGGGTTAACAGGGTTTACTGTGTCTAACTTGCAAATTCCTGAGTACCAGCAACCTTGGGAAGTGGATTACGGCAAGCCAAATCGTATTGTTTCTGCGCTCGATATTATGATCGAAGGGCCTATCGGCGGCGCTGCATTTAATAATGAATTCGGTCGCCCTAATATTTGCGGCTACTTCCGAACGTTTGAGCAAAACTTTGCAGGAGAGCGCCGCGGATATCACAAGCCAATTATGTTGGCGGGTGGTTACGGCAATATTAAAGAAGAACATATTGATCAGCATGAATTTGACCCTGGTACGCAATTAGTTGTACTGGGCGGGCCAGCCATGCTGATTGGCTTGGGTGGTGGTGCCGCATCCTCTATGACATCGGGTTCGTCGAGTGAAGATTTAGATTTTGCATCGGTGCAGCGGCAAAACCCTGAAATTGAACGCCGTTGCCAAGAAGTAATTGACCAGTGCTGGCAGTTGGGAGAAGAAAATCCCGTTGCCTTTATCCATGATGTGGGTGCTGGCGGTTTATCCAATGCGTTTCCCGAGTTGGCGAAAGACGGTGGCTGTGGCGGTAAGTTTCAGTTGCGTAATGTACCCAACGACGAATCCAGCATGAGCCCGTTGGAAATTTGGTGTAACGAATCGCAAGAGCGCTACGTGATGGCGGTCAAGAAAGAAGACCTGCCGCGCTTTGAGGCTATTTGTCAGCGCGAGCGTTGCCCCTACGCAGTAGTCGGTGAGGCAACTAGCGAAAAACAAATTGTTGTTGAGGACTCTCACTTTGACAACAAACCAATAGATTTACCGATGCCTGTGCTGTTTGGTAAGCCTCCAAAAATGCATCGTGAAGCCACTACCGTCTATGGTGCAGCGACACCGTTCGATGCTGAAGATTTGCAAATTGATGATGTCGTTGAACGTGTATTAAAAAACCCTACCGTTGCCAGTAAAAAGTTTTTGATTTCCATTGGTGATCGTTTTGTTACGGGCCAAGTAGCACGCGACCAAATGGTTGGGCCCTGGCAAGTGCCGGTTGCGGATTGTGCGGTGACAACTGTTAGTTACGATTCATATTGTGGCGAAGCCATGTCCATGGGTGAGCGTACGCCTTTAGCATTATTGAATGCGCCCGCATCCGGACGAATGGCCATAGGTGAAGCAATTACCAATATTGCCTGTACCAAAATTGAAAAATTATCGGATATTAAATTATCCGCTAATTGGATGTGCGCGGCAGGCTCCACCGGTGAAGATGAAAAATTATTTCGTACGGTGGAAGCCATTGGTATGGAGTTGTGCCCAGAGCTTGGCTTAACCATTCCTGTTGGGAAAGATTCCATGTCCATGCGCACTGCGTGGCAAGCCGAAAATGGCGAGGATAAATCTGTCACTGCGCCGCTGTCGCTGGTTATATCTGCCTTTGCTCCAGTGACCGATGTGCGTAAAACCTTAACACCTCAATTGCGCATAGATCATGGCGATAGCGAACTGTGGTTTATCGATTTGGCGCAAGGTCAGCAGCGATTAGGCGGAAGTATTCTCACCCAGGTTTACAACGAAATGGGTGATGAAGCCGCCGATGTTGTGTCGGCTGATTTACTGAAACAATTTTTTACCGTGATGCAGCAAGCATTGGCGGAAGATTTGTTGCTTGCTTATCACGATCGTTCAGACGGCGGCTTGTTTGCCACGCTAGCGGAAATGATTTTTGCTGGGCGCTGTGGTGCCCAAATTAACCTTGATGCGATCACACAAGGGGATGCAACCGCCGATGTCATCGGTGCGCTTTTTAACGAAGAGCTTGGTGTTGTGGTTCAGGTTAACGAAGCTAATAGCGATCGTTTCGTTGCACTTTGTAAAGACTTTGGGTTGGCTGCGGCGTTGCATCCCTTAGGCGTCGTGACAACTAAGGAGCAGTTGATCTTTAAGCAGGCGGGGCGCATTGTTTACTCTAATGACCGCGCAAGCCTAGAAACGTTGTGGAGTGAAACAAGCTATCGCATTCAAGCGTTACGCGATAACCCCAAAGCCGCTGAGCAAGAGTTTGCGTTAATCAAACAAGATGATCCAGGTCTATCTGTCAAACTCACTTATCGAATGGATGAGGATGTTGCGGCAGCGTATGTGACAAACTCCATCAAGCCCAAAGTTGCTATTTTGCGTGAGCAAGGTGTTAACAGTCATGTCGAAATGGCGGCATGTTTTGATCGAGCTGGTTTCGATGCGGTTGACGTTCACATGAGTGATTTATTGGCGGGGCGAATAAACTTGGATCAGTGCAGTGGCTTAGTTGCGTGCGGTGGTTTCTCCTACGGTGACGTGCTCGGCGCTGGCGAGGGATGGGCAAAAACCATTTTATTCAATCCTCAGTTACGTCAACAATTTAGCGACTTTTTCGAGCGGGAAGATACCTTCAGTTTGGGTGTGTGTAATGGTTGTCAAATGATGTCAACGTTGAAAGAGTTGATTCCTGGCACTGATCACTGGCCTCGTTTTGTAAAAAATGAATCTGAACAATTCGAAGCACGTTTTAGTTTGGTGCAAATTCAAGAGTCGCCGTCAATTCTGCTGAATGGTATGGCTGGCTCACATCTGCCAGTTGCAGTGGCGCATGGCGAAGGGCGTGCAGAATTCATGACGTCAGAGGATTTTAATCGCTGTGACAACAGTGGTTTAGTGGCTTTGCGTTATGTAGATAACACAATTCAGCCTACCGAATACTATCCGCTAAACCCCAATGGTTCTCCCGCTGGAATTACCGGTTTAACGTCGCTTGATGGTCGTGCAACTATTATGATGCCTCACCCTGAACGAGTGTTTCGCTCGGTGAATAACTCATGGCACCCTGACGAATGGGGTGAAGATGGTCCTTGGGTGCGTATGTTTAGGAATGCGAGGGCGTTTGTTGGTTAGCGACTAGACGAGCAACACGTTGCCATGAATTTTACATGGCCTCGTGCTGGCACCATGTTAAGGGCAGTCTCTTGAGGCTGCCCTTTTTTGTTGGTGTAAAGGTTTTTAAAAGAGGAACCTCTGTAGGCGATTTTTATCAAACGTCTATGCTTGTTTATTAAAATCTCTTTAACCAGAATGGGTTGTGTATGAAGCACACGGTCATTACAGCACTTGTTGGAATTTCGGTAGGTCTTTTAATTTCTGTATTTGTTGTTTTTCGCCCCGATCCATTTGATGCGGTGAATGACGAGAATATTTGGACGCTTGCGGAAGTCGATACGACGCGCACGGGTCGCGACAAGCGAGATGATGCCATCGCCGTGCTAGAAGAAAGAGTTGCTGTGCTGGAACGGGAGCTGCGTGATATCAAAGAGCGTCCACCTGCACCGCTAGCTAGGCGAGCCTCCCTTAACTCGATAGGCGATGAGAATGGTGACGAAGCGGAGCTTGCTGCTGACGATGAGGAAAGCGCCGTTGACTCGTTGAGTCAGAGTGAGCGACAAAAACTGGAGCGTGCGCAACGCTTGTCCGAAGCAGGTTTTGCGGCAGACCAAGTTGAGCAAATACTAGTGCGGGAGCGTGAGTTACAAATTGCAAATTTGCATGAATCGTGGAGCCGTCGGAGAGCGGCTTTCCTTGAGAGCCCTGAAGAATTTGATGTGATAGCGAATAATGCCTTGCGCCGAGAATTGGGCGATGCAGACTATGAGCGTTATTTAGAGGCAAATGGCCGCGCCACTAGTGTTCCGGTTGCCAGATTGTTTGAAGGTTCAGCTGCAGCACTGGCGGGCTTGCAAACGGGGGATCGAATTATCGGTTTTGATGGCCAGCGAACGTTTAATCTGCGCGAGCTAAATCGTGTAAGTGTTCAAGGGGAAAAGGGCGAAACCGTGCTAATTGAAGTACTGCGCGACGGAGCACGGTTGCAATTTGCTGTTGAGCGCGGCCCACTGGGTATCGGCACGCGCCGTGGCCGTCGAGGCTTCTAGTGTCGCGGGTCTTGTTCTGCTTCTGTGTCTAGCTCGTCATCATCATCGTCGAGGTCATCGTCCCATTCTTCATCTGCGTCTTCATCATCCTCATCCTCGTCGTCATCTTCATCAAAGTCGAGAAACAGTCGCTCAATAGTTTCTTCGGCTTCTGATCCCTCGGCGGTTTCACCACTGTAAAACACTTCAACTTGCATCTCGCCCTCAGCAGAGAATTCAATTTCCCAGCGCTCACCTTCAATGGCAACTAGCACGAGAATTGTGGATTCACTATTGTGCTCCAGCGTGTAAGGAAGTTCAGCTTCTTCAAGACGGTTTAAAAAATCGAGGAGAGTTTGCATAGCGTTCATAGTGCAGTCCGTTTGAAGGCGTTGGTGTGGGGCGCATCATGGCGCAACTGCTAGGCGGGTGCAAGGGGCAGCAGAATGAATAAAGCCCGCAAGAGGCGGGCTTTATTCATGTTTTTTTAGCGTTTCGGTTTAAATGCAAGGAGTACATTACCGGTTGGTTGGCGGAAGCCGCCGTACCCAGACCCAATGAACAGCATCCCATTGCCAGCGAAGACGGAATGGCTATCAACGCCGCCGCCGTGAGCTTCAATACCATTTAAGGTTTCGAATTCTCGTAAGGTGTCAAACTGCCAAACGACTTCACCGCTTTCGCCATTAAAGATGTAGACGCGGCCATCAATGGCTGCCGCTACTACGGATGAATCGATAGCGAGAGGGATTGCTGATAAGCCGAACTTAACATTACACAGCGCATAGCGCTCTTTGCGCTCTGGAGAGCAATCGGCGGTCACCGGGGTGCGCCATAGTACTTCGCCTGTTGTAATATCCAATGCATTCATTCCTGGCTCAGGGGTGAAATTGGCCGTTTTTGGCATTGGATCATTAATAGGCGCGTAGACACGTTTATCGTCGACGGCGATACCCCAGTGGACGCCACCCAGTGGAGTGCCCGTTCCAAAGCGTTGATTCCAGATGACTTTGCCGGTATCAGGGTTTAACGCCCAAACATCACCAGATTTTTGGCCGGCAACTAGGATGTCATTCCCTTTATTGTCCTTCGCTAGCACCGCAGCGCCGCCAAAGTCGTAATCTTTTAAAACGCTGGTGTCAGGATGCGGGCAGTTAGGGCCAGATGTTTCCCAGGGCTCTCGGCAGGCGAGATTCCAAACATCGTTGGCAAGCGCTTGGAAGCCCCATTTTAGCTCACCTGAGTCCAGATCGATGGCGAGGATGGCGTCGCTCGTTTCGGTGGCGGGCAGCGATGTATTCTGGCCGGTAGTGGCGTAGACAAGGCGACGTTTTGCATCAATGGTTGGTGTAGACCAAATAGGTGCGCCTGAAGGCCCGCGTAATTTCACGCCTAGCTTATTCACTTCGCCGGTATATTTGGCCTCTTCCATGGTATGAAAAGTCCATAACACTGTGCCATCAACCGCGCTGACTGCAGCAACGGCGCCGTGTTCTTTACAGCATTCATACTTTGGGTTCGCAGCAGAGCCGACGCCAGACGCAGACAGTGGTACGATAATTCTGTCTTCAAAGAAGATTGGTGAGCCGGTGATTCCCGCGCGCTTACTATGGCGTGGATCAACTTTCCATAACAGTTCACCCGTTTCTATGGCTACCGCGTGCAGTTGTCCGGTACGACCTGCTAGAAATACTGCCGGCGTTTTGTCTTTCCCTGCGTGACCATAGGTAATTGATGAGCGCAAAGGGGCGCCGGAATCAAAAGACCATTTTACGCAGCCGCTTTCGGTGTCCATCGCCAACAGCTTTCCGGTTGGGTCTGGTGTGTAAAACATTGTTGACCCAATGATGACGGGGGATGAACGCAAGCCTTGGGTTTTAGGGAAACCGATTGCCCAGGCCAGTTCGAGGTTCGCTAAATCTGCGTTGCTTAGGCCCAGCTCCTCCGCTGAAAAATGGCGACTACTGCTATGGTCGACGCCTACCATCGGTAGACTGACGCTAGCGCCTAGGTCGATAGCGCGCTTGCTACTACTGCACATCATGCCAGCTACCCAGTCATCGCCGCCGCTCTGATCGGCAGTGAGATGGTCGACCAGTGTGTTCAACTGCTCCGCATCTAATGATGCTGCCTGCTGCTGCATAATGCCTTGTGTCAGCGTATAGCGAAGCGCTTGTGGGCTCATTTGCTTCACAGCCTCGAGCGCTGGCGCACGTGAATTGGCTGGGTTGTTGTGGCACGCTGCACAGCGCTGCTGATAGAGGTCTTCGCCACTAAGTTCGGCGCTTAAGCCGTGGGCGCTATAGATGGCTAACAGGCCAAGAGAGAGAGTCGTAGCTTTCCAGCTGGATAGAAATCGCATTATTGCCTCGCGTTATAAAACTGACATTTTAAAATAGGTAATAGCTCGCTTTTCAGTATAGAAAGGAAAACGAAAGTAGGTGACCGCTTTCCTTTTGCGTGTTGTCAAAACTACAGCAACTGGTTCGCTCTAATAACCGTGCATTCAAATCCACGGCTGCTTAAGGGTCAACTGTAAATTTGAAAGTTTTGTAAACTGAATTAAGGGTTTGTTTCCGCGGCAAACCGCTAGGTGCAAACAATGACTCGCAGCATCTCCAGACTGTATTGTGTTTGTTGAATGAGAGCATGTTGCTCATCGATCACGGCTTCTAATTGGCTAATTTCTTGTTGGCGGATGTTCGGATTGATTTCGGCCAGCGTTTTAAGCCGCAATAATTCATTGCCTTGTGAGCGCGCGAGCTGTTCCGTTGCACTGCTTATCAATTCGATTTTCTTTTTGTCTGCGGTTTGTTGGCAGCGAAGAAGCAATTCTTGAAGATCGGCTTTGGCATGTTTTACGATATTTTGTGCCGTTTTTTTATTGGGTGCAGGTTGATGAATTTTATTGAGTTGTTCAAAACTAATCACTTTCGATAAATCACTGGTATTGTTGAGCAAAAGACGCAAGGAATGGTCAACGAAATATCGATCCAGTTGAAGGGATTTGGGCGCAGGACAATGAACAGAGTAAACAGCTTCCAGTAATAATGTTCCTGCCTTGAGCGGCGGCAATTTGATCGTGCCGAGTGCGGTGTTACCTAGCTCGCCACCCAAAATCATATCCATGGCGCCTTGCACCATGGGATGCTCCCAAGTGAGAAACTCCATGTCTTCGCGACTTAACGCGAGGTTCCGATTGTATGTGGCTGTTAAACCTTCATCAGTTAAGCCTGGGAAGCTTTGATTATGCATGTGCTCGGTAGGGTGCAAAACGATAGCGTTTTCACTGTGGTGGTCTTCTTCAACACCAAATTCATCAAATACCAATGAGAGATACTCAGCTAAGTCTTCGCTACCATCAATGGATTCAATGGAGTCGATAATTTGTTGCGCGCTGTCTGTGTTGCAGGAGTTCATTTCCAATAGACGATCTCGGCCCGCTGCAAGTTCGGAGAGTATTTCGTCGGTTTTGGTTTGTGTTTCTCTTAATAACTCTTCCCAATTCTCTTGCTTATCATTTACCAGTGTGCGGCTAAGACGTTCATGGAATTGCTGGAAGATCATTTGCGCGGGTGCGCAGGATTTTTCAATGGCATTGAGTCCCTGGTGATACCACTGCAATAGCTTTTCGATGGGTCCGGTTTCTGGTTGCTGGTAAAAAGGTACATGGATTTGCACTGTATGCTTTTGCCCGATTCGTGCGAGACGTCCGATTCGTTGTTCTAATAAATCAGGGTTGAACGGTAGATCAAAAAGTACTAAATGGTGAGAAAATTGGAAGTTTCTACCTTCACTGCCGATTTCAGAACATACCAATAATTGCGCACCATCAATTTCATCGGCAAAGTATGCGGCGGCGCGATCTCGTTCGATTAAGCTAAGCTCCTCGTGGAAGGCAGCAGCACGTATGCCTTTACGTAAACGTAAATAGTCTTCTAGCTCTAGTGTGGTTTCCAGGCTATGACAAATGAGTAACACTTTGTCACTGCGGTGTTGCTTTAACCAATTGACTAACCAAGGAATGCGCGTGTCTGTTTCAAGCCAGTTTTTCCCTAGAAGAATCTCAGGTTGCAGTAAGCTTGTTACATCCGTGCTGTCACTTTTTAGTTCGGCGGGTGGTTGAATAGGGTGTGGGTTTAGAGTGCGTTTTGGAAAGCCTTCGACTGCATTTCGGGTGTTCCGAAATAAAACCCTCCCAGTCCCGTGGTGATCCAATAAAAATTGCGTGCAGTCCTTAACGGCTTTTGTCCAAGATGAATCATCAGCTATCGATGCTTCTAGCGTTTGGCTAAGCTCTTTGCCCACTAGTGAATGTAGTTGTTTTACCTGATCTTTATCGTTAAAGAAATCTTGTCGAGCGTTATCTTTAGTCAGGTGCTGTACTAGTTCATTAGCGGGGCGATAGCCTAATTCTTCTTGTTGGTATTTCTCAAAATCAAAATAGCGATCAGGGTCAAGTAGGCGCAATCGTGCAAAGTGGCTTAATTCACCGAGTTGTTCTGGTGTGGCGGTAATCAATAATAAACCGTCGCACACCTTTGCAAGTGCTTCTACGCATCGGTAGTTTTGCGCAGCCGGTTGTTGCAGGTCGTCGCTCCACTCTAGGTGATGAGCTTCATCAACAATCAATAAATCCCACGTCGCATCCACCGCTTGTTGGTGGCGTTCACTGTTGTTGGCGAGAAAATCGATGCTACAAATGGCTAGTTGTGTGGTTTCAAACGGGTTGTCATCGTTTGTCTCAAGGGCTTCGCAGCGGGTTTCGTCTAGTACGGTGAAGGCTAGGTTAAAACGGCGCAGCATTTCTACCAGCCACTGGTGGACCAATGAGGGGGGCACAACAACCAATACGCGTTCTGCTCGGCCAGTTTGTAATTGGTGGTGTGCAATTAAGCCTGCTTCAATGGTTTTACCCAAACCAACTTCATCGGCGAGTAGTACGCGTGGCGCATACCGGTGCGCGACTTCGTGAGCGATGTGTAATTGATGAGGGAGCAGTTGCACGCGAGCACCGAGTATTCCTTTTACATCGGTCGCATTAGCCCCTTGAGTATCATCGTTGCTATTGCTATTCAGCGCGTGCTGTTGCATTAGCGTTTGATAACGAAGCGTATATTTATTGAGTTTGTCTATCTGTCCTGCGAATAGCCGGTCTTGTGGCCGTCGGAATTGAACAAAGCTGTTGAGTTCTAATTCTGGAATGATGGCAGGTTGGCCGTCAGTGTCGACGCCAGCATAAACGATGTATCCCTGCTCTTCTTCAATGTCTGAGATAGTCATTGACTCGCGCTGGGTATTGCTAATTTCATCGCCTACTTGATATTGCACGCGAGTGAGCGGGGCATTGTCGTTCGCATAAGTGCGACGTTCGCCTACTGCAGGAAACTGAATAGTGACCCGTCGATTTTCGTTGTCAGTGACGATCCCCAGCCCTAATTCTGGTTCTGTATTGCTAATCCAACGTTGGCCAAGTTTAAATGCGTGGTCAGACAAGAGGGCTGCTCCTTAGATGTTTCGCGTTCGACGGTCTCGAATGAGATGGGCGCGCATTGTAACTGGATTGGCTGAGGCAATAAACCGCTAGGGGACGTGTGCCCGCTGTTAAACAGAATGCGGTCGGGTGGGCTACTTTTTTATTTTCGGCGGTTGGAGTTTACGTTCTAAGCGCTCTATGCGGTTAATTAACCGCTTATTCTGAGCGAGGTGTTTGGCTTGCTGGTAGGACTCGGCAGCTGCTTTTTTATCCCCGGCTAAGGCGTGCGCTTGACCAATGAATATATGCCCATCGACATCGGGCATATCACTCCAGCGGCTATTGTTGTCGATGAATATAGTGGCATTCACTACAACTTTATCGGTATCTTTTTGTTTCAGAGCAAGTTCAGCGTTGGTATATGCAATCAGAGAACGGTAGGGCGCTTCGGTATCGCCACTCTGTAACGGGCTGAGGTGGTCAAGAAGTCGTGACGCTTGGGTGTAGTCCTTTGCCTCGATGTGCTCATATGCCTTAGAAATCTGAAAAAGCGTATTGTCCAGCGGGCGCAGTTGATTTTGCAATGTGTTGACAAGGTCGCGCTCGTCACCCATGAGTTCGGGGGCATTTTGGTAGATGCGAATTAAATAGAATCGCGCGAGAGCATGGTCGGGAGCTAACTCGATACAGTGATTAAAATGTGTTTGGGCCAGGGATAAATATTTACGGATATGGGTAATTCCTACCTCGCCTGCTCGACGCACCGCAAAAACACCTATCGCGTAGTGGTTGTCGATAACGTCAGGTGCGCGTGACAGCGATTGCGAAAGTAGTTCAATAGCACGCATTGTTTCGCCACTACGAAAATAGGCAATGGCCAGCCATCGTTCTAGTTCGGGATTGTTTGGTGAAAAAGTTAGCTGCTGTTCTGCAAGCGAGCGCAGGCCCTCGTAGTCCTGTTCAAAATCAAGTCGTTCAAAACGGGTCTGTAGATCATTTCCTACGCTTCCATTATCTGCAAAGCAACAGCTAATAGAGCTCACTACAATAATTAGACAATGTATCAGTACTCGCATTCGTAAATAGGGCCTTGATTATGAGAGGTCAGTGCTTAATACAACGGCAGTGTGCGCGAATCCTGCGTGGAACCTCCAGTGTCCTTCTCCTTTATAGGATAGGCAAAATTCGTCATTTAATTGTTTCAGTAGGGTGAAGTGAAAAATATGTTGTTGGTCTGTCGCGTTACACGGTACAAGAGTCACAGACGCGGCATCAAATCCGAAAAATTGTTTCACCAGTGGGTGGAGACACTTATATATACTTTCTTTGGCTGAAAACAGCACAGTTAAATACTCTCGTTCGCTCAGTCCTTGAGATATGTCAGGCGAATAGGTTTCGTCATTCGTTATTATCTGGCTATGTATAGCCTCGGCCGTTTTTTCTTTGATTAGTTGTTCACTATCGATACCAACGCTGCGAGTGTATTTGTTTTGTGCGACAGCCGCTGCGGCAAATGAGTGGGAGTGTGTGATCGCGCCGACATAGCCGACAGGCCAAACCGGTGAGCGATCTTCGGCGTTATCAATTGAATTTGCAAGTGCATAGGGAGAAAAATCGCTGGTGAGTTGGCTCAAGCTTTCTGCGACGCAATAGCGCCCACTGAGGTATTCGACTTTTCGCTTGTTGACCGCGTTCGCTAAGCGTTTAGGTAGTGTGATTTGGGTCTGCTTGGCTAGTTGAGTGACATCACCGTCACGGTCGTAGCGGCAAGCAGTTAGTTTGCAGGCGGTGCCAAGATCGAGAGGTGGCTCGCAGAGCTCAATCATAATTCTCAGTAGAGTAAACACTAATCCGGTTGCGCAGTATAACGTGCTTACGAGTCGGCGGTCACGCGAATCGGACGTCGTACTCTGTCAGCAAAACTAATGGGCAGCACTGTGGACCAAAGGTATACTGCAAAACGTATTTAGTCTGTAGGAAAGAGCAATGAGTGAATTCGTAGTCAATATCGATGAGTCCAACGCGCAGCGCTATTTAATTGAAGAGTCGCAAGCCCGCCTTGTTGTGGTGGATTTTTGGGCGGATTGGTGTGGCCCCTGTAAATCGCTCATGCCGATTCTTGAAAATTTGGCGAGTCAGTATGCTGGACAGTTTTTGCTCGCCAAGGTAAACGCCGATGAGCAAGCTGCAATAGCGAGCCAATTTGGCGTGCGCAGTTTGCCAACGGTGGTGCTCATGAGGGACGGGCAACCGTTAGATGGTTTCATGGGGGCGCAACCAGAAACAGCAATTCGAGAAATGCTTGATAAGCATCTGCCCAAGCCTTGGGATACTGCCGTCGCGCAAGCCCAAGAACTGCTCACTCAAGAAGATGTTAGCGGCGCTCTGCCATTGCTGAGGGATGCTTTACAGCAAGCAGAGCAGCAAGGCGTTACCCGCAGCGATATCGCTCTGCTGTTGGCACAAACCTATCTACAGCTTAATCGGGTTGAGGAAGCGCGGCGCTTGGTTGATGAGGTCCCTATGGTAGATCAAGACGCCGTCTATGATCAGGTCAAGGCTCAGGTCGAGCTAAAACAAGAGGCTGCGAAAAGTCCAGAAATTGCGGCATTAGAAGCTAAACTTAATGAGGACTCTGATAATCTATCTGTCGCTTATCAGTTGGCTATCCAGTTCAGTCAAGATGGCCATCATAGGGAAGCATTAGAACTGTTATTTTCTATTTTGCAGCGCGACCTGAACTTTGACGATGGCGCGGTTAAGAAGACTATGATGGATGTGTTGGCAAGTCTTGGAAAAGGCGATCCACTTGCAGTAGAGTTCCAACGAAAAGTATTCACGTTAATGTATTAATGCTTGAATGCCAAAGATTAGATAATAATTTCCTTAAAGCACGCTAAAAGCCGTCGCTAATACAGAGTCATCGATGAAGAAAATCTCCCGCGCAACCGTGCGCCCTCTCCGCAGCTTGGATTTATTGTCACACCGCGAAGTACAGGGCGTAATGGAAGCAAACGATACAATTTTTGAAACCTTTAAACTGTGTGCCCTCGCCGTACTCAATACGGGCAGCGAGGAAGACGATGTTGAGCAGGTATTAGCGGACTATTCGGATTTTGCCGTTAATGTGATTCCTGAATCTCGCGGAATCAAGCTTGAGCTAGTGAATTGTCCTGCTTCTGCCTTTGTAGATGGAAAAATGATTCGAGGGATACAGGATCATTTATTTGCAGTGTTGCGCGATGTTGTTTACACAGAACATAAAATCAACAGGGACCGTCGCTTTGACCTCTCCAGTGGTGAAGGGTTGACTGACACAGTATTTAGAATCCTGCGCAACGCCGGTATTGTTCAAGCGAATCGAACGCCTAATTTGATTGTTTGTTGGGGTGGTCACAGCATCGATCGTCTCGAGTATGAATACTCAAAAGAGGTGGGGTATCATTTGGGTTTGAGAGGATTTGATATTGCGACGGGCTGTGGCATCGGTGCCATGAAGGGCCCAATGAAAGGCGCGTTGATTGGTCATTCAAAGCAACAAATCAAAGATGGCCGTTATGTGGGCATTACAGAGCCCGGCATAATTGCGTCCGAGTCTCCTAATCCTACGGTCAATGAGTTAGTCATACTGCCCGACATTGAAAAACGCCTTGAGGCGTTTGTTCGTCTTGCGCATTCTATTGTGGTTTTTCCCGGTGGTGCAGGCACAGCGGAAGAAGTGCTCTATCTCCTTGGTGCATTAATGCATCCCAATAATAATCACATTCCCTTACCGCTAATATTTACCGCGCCAAGTGGCCGAGAAGAATACTTTCAAACCTTGGATCGTTTTATTAGAGAGACCTTGGGTAATGAGGCTGCCCGCTACTATGACATCGTTATAGGCGACGCTGAACTAGTGGCGCAAAAAGTACGGCAGAGTGTTGACCGCGTAATACGCTACCGACGACAAACTCAAGAGTCTTATGCGTACAATTGGAACACGTTTATTCCAAAAAATTTACAAGAGCCTTTTGTTCCGACACACGAGAACATGGCGAATCTCAATTTAAGTAAACAATTGCAAAGTCATGAACTTGCAGGTCAACTTCGTTGTGCTTTTTCAGGTATTGTTGCAGGTAATGTAAAAGCATACGGCATACAGCAGATAAAGGAACGCGGCCCATACAAAATTAATGCAGCCCCAGAGTTAATGTCCGCACTGGATGAACTGCTTACAAGTTTTGTGAAACAAGGTCGGATGAAATTAAAAGAGGAAGATTATCAGCCGTGCTTTGAACTTGTAGGTTAATGCTATGGCTGAATCACAATCGAGTGACACAAATAGGGAAGATTCTCGTCTCGATATTGCTCGTTATATTTTGGTCGTTCCCGCTGTGCTTACTAGCTGGTTGCTTGCTGTATTTGCAGGCATTCAAGTTGAAGTGGCCAGGGTGGCGCTGTTTTGTCCGCCCGAATTCCGAGACGGTGCCGAATGCTACGCTAGTGGCTGGGAGGCGTGGCCAAGTTGGTTGATGCTTTCTGATGCGGCGCTATGCGCAGTCTTTGTGGTTTTGACGACGGCCATTACTGTCCCAAGAAGGAAGTTGTTATTTAGTGGTTATACCTATGCATTGGGGTGTTTACTCGCAGCTTTTTTAATGGTTTTGACCGGTGCTTGGCAGGGTTTTTTAGCGGCACTGCTGGCAGGATTCGCAACGTTGTACGGCGTCAAACTCTATACTAAAGATACGTTTTCCGATACTTTCCAATTTTTATCGCATCTTTTTCCCCGTTCATAGCGCATATATTTTAATTTTCATCGTTGATTGTCGCCTTAATTCTCTTTGAAGTTAATTCTTTCTCTTCTATTTCGAATAATTACACATCACCTGCTGATTTGTGGCGCGACAAGGCGTTACACTTCATCTCCGCTGACTAAAAAACGTTGGCGTTTGATTCTACAAAACAGGAAGAGGAATATGATGACAATGAGGAAAGTGTTTAACAAAATCTTGTTGGGGGCAGCAGCAGTTGTCACTTCGATACAGGCATCGGCTATCGATTTAGATACTGGGAATGCTGCAACCGAAGTTGTGATACCCAATGCAGTGGGCGCTATTTTTGAGGTGTCACCAACTGGTGGTGATGCCACTTTAGTGCTGCGTTTTACCACGATGATCACAAACGCCTGGTTTGATGCGTCTGCTCCTTATCATCCGACTGCAGTCGGTGTGTACTCGAATTTGGGACGAAGACCAGCGGAAGAGGCAACTCCTCGCAATATCAATACGGCGGTTATGTATGCATCCTTTCGTGTGCTAAATAGCTTGTTCCCGGCTCGCTCGGGTGAGTGGCGTGCTTTGCTAGTCAATGAAGGTTTAGATCCTGACGATGCCAGCACAGACTTGTCTACACCTGCTGGGATTGGCAATGTCGCTGGTTGGGAGTTGGTGGCTGCCCGTGAAAATGACGGCATGAACCAGCTTGGAAATGAAGGCGACAAAATTTATCATCAAACGCCCTATGCGGATTATACCGATTTCGAGCCAGCGAATACGGCGTATGAATTGACGGATCCTTCGAAATGGCAGCCGCGTATTGTCAGCGATCGCACTGGCATTTTTCGTGTGCAACAGTTTGTAACACCGCAATTGCGCAATGTAACGCCTTATAGTTACCGTAACCCACGCCGTTTCCGAGCGCCATATCCAAGCGCAAGCCAGGTCGAAAATTACGGTGCCTATGTTGCTCAAGCAAATGCAGTTCTTGACGCGTCTGCGAATATGACAGACGAGCAAAAAATGATTGCGGAGCTGTTTGATAACAAAATTTTTAGCTTGGGTTTTTCTGCGCTGTTCGCGGCACAAAGCAAGGGTTTGGGGCTGATCGAAACTATGCAATATGACTTCTTAACCAATATGGCAGCGTTTGATACGTCGATTGCCATTTGGAAAGAAAAGGAGCGATTCAACGCAGTCCGTCCTTTCTCTGCGATAGCCCACATATACGGCGATTCACCTGTTACCGCGTGGGGCGGTCCTGGTGAAGGTACGGTGACAGATATACCTGCGGATCAATGGGATAGCTATCTAGGCGTTGCGGATCACCCAGAATATCCATCGGCGACGGCGAGCTTTTGTGCCGCACATGCGGAAACGAGTCGTTTGTATTTTGGGTCCGATGAGTTGGGTTACCGGGTTCCTGCGCCAGCAGGGTCGTCTAGAGTTGAACCAGGGATAACCCCAGCGACCGACATGACACTTTACTTTCCAACGTGGACTGATCTAGAGCAGCGTTGTGGGGATAGCCGTTTCTGGGCGGGTGTACACTTTTATCCATCGATCCCTGCGGGCCAAGATATTGGCCACAAAATCGCGAGAAAAGCATTCCGCTTCTTTAAGCGAAAAGTCGCAGGAAAGCGTACTCGCTAAAATCGCTCCCAGTACAGTGAGTCATTTAAAGCCCTTGGAGAGACCCAAGGGCTTTTTTGTATATGCAAACTGGCGGCTCGCTGTAATCAATAAAATAGACCAAACATAAGTTGATCTGAAACGACACAACGCATTGTGAAACCTTGAGAAAAGTGAGATTGTATTCAACGTGTATTCCATTGATGTTGCTGTAGAGTGAAAGAGCGCATTATGAAAAGTGATAAGCTACCTCCTCATATCGAGGGCTCGGATAAAGTCATTCTCTTTGACGGCGTTTGTAAGTTATGTAATGCATGGAGCCAGTTTATTATTAATCATGATCATAAAAGGTGTTTTAAGTTGTGCAGTGTCCAGTCTGATGAAGGGAAGGATATATTACGCTATTTTGGAATGCCGACATGTTTCTATGACACAATGCTTTATGTAGAGGGCAGTGAGTGCTTTCAGAAAAGCGAAGCCTTTTTTCAAATAATGGCAACCTTAGGTTACCCCTGGAAAACGCTCTGCGTATTTAGGTTGTTTCCAAGATTGATACGAAATTGGCTGTATGATCGTATTGCTCTCAATCGATATCGTTTGTTTGGTCGATACACGTATTGTCATTTACCTTTGGCAGATCACCAGAGACGTTTTATTGATGCAAAAAAGTGATTTCACTCAGATTGACGTCGTTAGTCGTTTGTTTTTAGGTTTTCTATTCATTTACCACGGGTTAGTCCCCAAAATAGTGTGGCTCAACTCTATTGAAGTCGAGCTGGTCTCTGCGAGTGGTTTAGATGTTTCCGCAGACCTTATCTCTCCGCTGGCAGGGGGTGCTGAACTAGTTCTGGGTGTGGCGATTATCGTGTTGAGAAAATCCGTTTTTCCAGTTTATTTGGCGGCGCTCGTGCTGGCTATGTTGCTCGTTTATGTCGGTTTTTCGGCTCCCCAATATCTGATTGCTGCTTTTAACCCAGTAACCACAAATATTATGGGTTTGGGATTTTGCTACGTTATTCTGCTGTCAATGAAAAAGAGAAAGCCATAGAAGGTTGTCATGACATATGATGAGTTTAATCAGTTTTGCGCCTCGCTACCCCAAACAACACATGTTGTTCAGTGGGGCGGTTCTGATGTTTGGAAGATTGGTGATAAAGTGTTTGCTATTGGTGGCTGGGAAAAATCGAATAAGCCAGCTTATAGCTTTAAAGTATCCGAGTTAAATTACAACATTTTAGAGCATGAAGAGGGCTACCGGCCTGCGCCTTATCTAGCCTCGCGCGGTATGAAATGGATTCAGAAATATGATAACCATACGAAAATAGATGAGGAATTGACGTATTATTTGATGCAGTCCTATCATATTGTGTCAAAAGGATTAACAAAGAAAAAACAAAAAGAGCTCGGCCTCACTCCACATGTCGACTAAGGGCCGCTTTTCGAGAACAGTGTTACAAGTGTTTGTTTTGTAAATGAATCCATTCAGCTGCTTTGTATTATAAAAGAGTGTCGCAATATATACGGCAATGGTGTTCTCCGGATAGCCTTGTGCTGTCGTAGGACAAATTGAAGGGTAGAGATAATTAACGATGAGTATTGAAAGTGGTAATGAATCAAACTGTTTAGAACAGTCAGGGAAATGTGACGCTGTCGAGCTGAGCATACTGCCTAAGGAGCGAGACCTCGGCGGGTTTTCTGTTCGTCGGGTGTTGCCCGCCGCAAAGCGAAAAATGATTGGGCCGTGGATCTTCTTTGATCATATGGGGCCGGCAGACTTTCCACCTGGTGAGGGTATTAATGTTCGACCTCATCCGCATATCAATCTTGCTACCGTTACTTATTTGTTTGAAGGTGAAATGTTTCATCGAGATTCGCTCGGTAACGCATTGGCTATTTGTCCTGGGGACATTAATTTGATGATTGCTGGAAAAGGCATTGTGCATTCGGAACGACAGAGGGACGAAGTAAAACGCGCTAACCATCATATCGAGGGATTACAGTTGTGGCTGGCGCTACCAGAGTCAGACGAAGAAATGGAGCCAGAGTTTCATCACTACAACGCATCGGATCTACCGGAAACCACTGTTGACGGAGTGCCGGTAAAGGTTCTGATTGGTTCGGCTTATGGTGTTACGTCACCGGTCAAAGCTTTTGCAGAAACACTGTACGTTGAAGCGCATTTGAAGCAGGGTCAGAGTCTTAGTCTTCCAGAATCTGCGGAGCAGCGCGGACTTTATATCGTCGACGGGAGGTTAAATACCAACGGCACTGAATTGGAAGCGTATTCCATGACGATATTTCATCCGGGACAAGCGGCAACTGTGACTGCGGAGATAGACACGAAACTAGTTATCATCGGTGGTGAGCCTTTATCCCCGCGTCATCTGTGGTGGAATTTTGTATCTAGTAACCAGGAGCGTATCAAAAGCGCTAAAAATAATTGGAAAAATGGCCAGTTCCCTAAGGTTCCCGGTGACGAAACTGAGTTTATACCTTTGCCCGAAGATTAGGGCTGTCTAAGTGGTGATGTTTGACCATTGTTTACTATATCACCGAGGTTATCAGGCTGAAGAAGCTTAGCATGTACGTTACCGCTCCCTAGCGCACATCTATATTTTACGGGATTGTTGTTCATGATAAGAATGTTTACTAGTGCTGATCTAAAAGCCACCTCGCGGTTATATGTCGATGTCTTTGCTGGCCCACCGTGGAACGAACGCTGGACGATTGACTGGGCTCTCGATAGACTGACAATGATTTTTCAGTCCCCAGGTTTTTTAGGTCATGTGTACGAAGTGAATGGAAAAATTGTTGGGGTAATTGCAGGGAGATCGAATAGCTTTAAAGGCAGACGTGAATTAGAAATAGTCGAGCTTTTTGTTTCTAAGCGCTGTCAATCAGATGGTGTTGGTAAAGCGCTGTTGTCGGCAATCGAAGAACAAGCCGGTAACAATGGTTATAGTCATTCAGTTCTACTAACATCTCAGCGGGTGCCAGCGTTTAATTTTTACCTTAGGCGTGGCTATAGAGCTAATGCTGATATGGTGATGATGTCCCGTGCACTTTAAATTTTCCCATCGAGACTCTCGAAGAGCGCGAACCATATATGTAAGGCAGTATCGTTCACGCCTTTTAGTTATTTCTCGGTTATCGAATATAAGCTTT
This sequence comes from Cellvibrionaceae bacterium, assembly GCA_033852115.1. Taxonomy (GTDB): domain Bacteria; phylum Pseudomonadota; class Gammaproteobacteria; order Pseudomonadales; family Cellvibrionaceae; genus JAWSVE01. The sequence continues at coordinate 1,154,215 of JAWSVE010000002.1, forward strand.
TTCTTAATCCTAGTGTTTTTTTGCGCAAACCTATTTGCGCGATGTGAGCCAATGGGTTATCCCGATGAACATAAGCCAGAAGATGTCACTGTGTTAGGAGCCTGTGACTATTACGCCTTAACGTTCAAAGCGGGTTATGCCGATGACTTCGATGGTTTTGTCGGGTTGGGTTTCATCGTGCCATTGAGTCAGGCCTACAGTTGGGAAGGACATGGCGCGGATGCTGGACTTGCCGTTACTGCTTCGTTGTACAACGATACAACGTTTATAGATCTTGGTTATGTGAGTCGTAAAACATACGCATTTGCTAGTCGAGGTTGGGAGTTGGGGATTTCCTACAATAGCGACTTACATGAGAATGTCGGTTTTTATTTTAATTACCACTTGATGGCTATGGTCGGCGTTCGAATGTATGAAACTCGGCAGGGAAGAGAGTACAGTGTTGAAATAGGTATTAAATACTAAGCATTGATTTTCGTCATTGCCAGCTGGCTAGCGGCGGCTTTTTACGGCAAGCTTTTGATTTGTGTCGTTTAGAGGATGTACACCGGCTATTCCTAAAATTATTTCTAGGCACCCCTCCCACGGGTCGGCGTTGTGCATACCTTTAGTGGCGCGATCAACTAGTGCTGCAGTGCGAAGGAGTTGATTCAGCTGGCGGGTATTTAACCGCTGCAGAGCGGCTTTCACCATGGGTAGACGGTTGTCCCAGATGCCAAAACTCTTTGCCACACTTTGCAATGATTTTCCTTCGCTTACGGCACGCTTAAGCTGAATTAAATTGCGTATTTCCCTCGATAATGCCCAGAGTATTGACAGTACTTCGGAGCCTTCTCCCCGCAATCCATGTAGATTTTTGACGGCGCCCCGCGCGTCACCGTGTAGCGCGCGGTCGATGAGTGTAAATACATCATAGCGTGCGCTGTCCGCCACAGCGTGGGCCATTAAGGCAGCATCTATTTTGCCGTCGTCAGTTAGCAGAGTTAATTTTTCCAACTCCTGAGTGGCGGCAAGTAAGTTGCCTTCGACACGAGACGACAAAATATCTAGGGCGTCTTGTGCTATGTCTAGGCCCATTTGTTGTGCCCGAGATTTAATCCATCGTGGTAGCTGGCCTAGAGTAATCGGCCATACTTGAATAAGGACTCCCGCAGCTTCAAGAGGTTTAAACCATTTAGCATTTAAGGTGGCGCGTTCCAGCTTTGGTAAAACGAGGAGCAGTACATTATCCGGTGGCGGGCTCTCTGCGTATTCGCCGAGTGCTTTGCGTGCTTTGTCGTTTAGCTTGGTTGTGCAGCGAATCTCGATTAATTTTTTGTCGGCAAAAAGTGATAAGCTTTGTGCGCTCTGTTGGACTGTGTGCCAATCAAAACTGTTGTCGGCGTGATGTAATTCTCGATCGTTAAAGCCCAGGTCGCGGGCTTTGTTGCGGATTAGATCACAGCTTTCTTGCATCAGCAGAGGCTCATCGCCGCTGACGATATAGATAGGTGCATAGTCACTGCGCAGATGCTGGGGTAACTTGTCGCTGTAGATTTTAGTCAAGCTAGCCTCAGATAATGGTTAAGGTGTGGTTAAAAATCGCAAACGCCGGACCAGTTGTTGCGCGAGGTCAATACGCATTTCGCGCAAAATGACGCGCTCTTCTTCTGATCGACTCACTACTTCGTCATTATTAAATTCATAGGCGCGTGATACATACAGCGTGTCAGTTTCTTGCAGTGTTTCACCCTGAGCGCTTTTAATCGAGAAGGGGGCTTGATAGCTTAGCTCGTATTCCGTAACAAGTGTGTCCGCGCCAGTCGTTGCAACGCGGCGATCCTGTTGTAGTTCGCCGACTTCAATGACTAAATCGGAAGCGCTACTGCTGTCTGATATCACTACCCCATTGGCCTGGAATAGTTGCGTCAACTCTCTCGCAAAGTCGCGGTTTTCTGATTTGATATATATAGACGATAGACCTTCCGGCAAGTCAACGGAGCCGCGTAAGCGCCAGCCGCAGCTGGCGATCATACAGAGACTCAAGCCTAGAACAATTGCGCGTCGCATCATTGCGGCTTTACCACGATATTGACAAGCTTGCCTGGTACAACGATGGTTTTGACAACGGTCATGCCATCAGTGAATTTCTGTACGCGTTCGTCATTCAGAGCTGATTGCTCGATAGTTGCTTTGTCCGCGTCAGCAGCCACGGTTAACTTCGCCCGTACCTTTCCGTTGACTTGGGCAACGACCTCAATTTCTGAGCGGACTAACGCTTTTTCGTCTGCTTGAGGGAAGGGTACGTTAAGCACGTCGTTATCATTGCCCAGATAATGCCAAAGTTTGTGCGATACATGAGGCGTGATAGGTGCGAGTAGCAAAACGGCGGCGTTTAGCGCTTCACGCTCAACAGCTAAATGGTTAGGTGTTGAGCGGTCTGCTAATTTATTCACTTCGTTGAGCAATTCCATCACCGCAGCAATTGCCGTGTTAAACGTGTGGCGGCGACCATAGTCGTCATTGACTTTGGCAATTGTTTCATGGGTTTTACGGCGCAAGTCTTTTTGCTGGCTATCTAAATTGCTGACCTCTAATGCCGATGGAGTTCCCGCATCGAGATGACCGTGAACCATTTTCCAAAGTTTCCGAATGAATCGATGGCTACCTTCTACAGCACTATCGGTCCACTCCAGGGTTTGGTCCGGCGGCGAGGTAAACATGGTATATAAGCGAACGGTGTCTGCGCCATATCGGTCGACGATTTCTTGCGGGTCGATTCCGTTATTTTTCGACTTCGACATTTTCACAGTGCCGCCGATTTCTACCGGCGCACCGTCACTACGCCGCACTGCGCTTAACATTTTACCTTTATCGTCTTTTTCGAAATCGACTTCACTGGGCGAAATCCACTCTTTTGAGCCATTGTCAGCAATGCGATAAAACGACGGTGCGAGCACCATACCTTGGCAGAGCAAACGCTTGAATGGTTCGTTGGAGGATACAAGGCCTTCATCGCGCATTAATTTATGGAAGAAGCGTGCGTAAAGTAAATGTAAAATAGCGTGCTCGATGCCGCCCACATATTGATCGACGGGTAGCCAGTAGTCAGCAGCTTCTTTATCGATCATGCCCTGGTCGTATTGGGCGCAGGTAAAACGCGCGTAATACCAAGACGATTCCATAAAAGTATCGAACGTATCGGTTTCGTGTTCCGCCGGTTGACCGTTGTAGTCAGTTTTTCGCCAGCTCTCATCTTGCTTGATGGGTGATTGAACGCCATCCATAGTGACTTCTTCGGGAAGCAGTACAGGCAAGCGGTCAGCGGGTACCGGGATTTCTTGACCATCGTTAAGGTAAAGCATGGGAATGGGAGAACCCCAATAGCGTTGGCGCGACACACCCCAATCACGTAAGCGGAAGTTGGTGGTGATTTTGCCACGGCCCAAGCTTTCCAGTTTGGCGGCGATGGCCTCTAAGCCAGAGTCGAAGCCTAGACCGTCGAACTCGCCAGAGTTAATTAATTGGCCATGATCTACAAACGCGGCGGTCTCGACATCGCACTCTTCGCCGCTGCTTGGAGCAATCACTTGCTTGATGGGTAGGCCGTATTTGGTGGCAAACTCCCAGTCGCGCTGGTCGTGAGCGGGCACCGCCATGACCGCGCCTGAGCCATAGTCCATCAACACGTAGTTGGCGATCCACACTGGAATTTCTTCGCCGGTAATCGGATGCTTGGCAGACAGACCCGTTGCGATACCACGTTTTTCCATCGCTGCCATATCGGCTTCGGCGACCGATTGAACCTTACAGGATTCGATGAATGCTGCCAGCTCAGCATTATCTTTGGCGAGCGCTAGTGACAGTGGGTGTTCGGCGGCTAAGCACATGTAAGTCACGCCCATTAGGGTATCAGGGCGAGTTGTGTAAATTGAAAACTGCTCGATGCCGGCGGTAGGCTGTGCTAAATCGAAGGTCATCTCCACGCCACGGCTCTTGCCGATCCAATTACGCTGCATGGTTTTGACCTGCTCTGGCCAGCCTTCTAACTCATCCAGGCCTTCAAGCAACTCTTCTGCGTACTCGGTAATTTTAATAAACCACTGTGGGATTTCTTTTCGCTCTACGGGTGAGTCACAGCGCCAGCAACATCCATCGACGACCTGCTCGTTTGCTAATACAGTCTGGTCTTTAGGGCACCAGTTCACAGCGGAGACTTTTTTATAGGCCAAACCTTTCTCATAAAGGCGAGTGAAGAACCATTGCTCCCAGCGATAGTAGTCCGGTTTGCAGGTGGTGACTTCGCGGCTCCAGTCTAGACCAAAGCCCAGGGCCTGGAGCTGCTTGCGCATATAGTCCGTGTTGGAGTACGTCCAGCTGGCGGGCGCTAGTTTATTCTGGATTGCGGCATTTTCTGCGGGTAAACCGAAAGCATCCCAGCCCATTGGGTGGAGGACGTTTTTGCCCAACATACGTTGGTGGCGAGCGATTACATCGGTGATGGTGTAGTTACGGACATGCCCCATATGCAGGCGGCCGCTGGGGTAGGGGAACATCGCCAGGCAATAGAACTTATCTTTGCTGGGGTCTTCGGTTACCTCAAAGCTGCGATTTTCTTGCCAGTAAGCCTGTGCTTCGGCATCGATGGTGGCGTGGTTGTAATGCTCTTCCATTATGTATTTCGACCTAATTTAACGATGGATCACGACCTATACTTGCAAAGTGGTCGCATTGGTGTGCTCAAACTGGCGTTAGAGCGATGTAGCTGATCGCCAATCTTTTGAGGCAAGGCTTCTAATTATCGAAGTCTTGCGCCAGGGCATGGACTCTGGCCAGAAAGGGCCGCATTATACCCTCATCACACCGAACCACTGTAGGCCTTATGTGGAATTCCCTAAGGAATTGTCGGGGTGACGTTCAAGTAGCGGCAAGACAGGGCCTACACAGAGTTTTAACGCAGTAAGTAGATGTGCCGGAGTAGATTAAATGGCCGAATATGATATGGACGAGACAGAAGAAAGACAGCAGCGCAATCCACTGGAGCGCTTGCGAGATACCTTCAAAGAGGAGGTTGACGAGCTGGTAAAGCTTGAGTTGGATGTTGAAGACTTGGCGCAACGTAAAGCCGGTCTATTGAAACAATACCTGAAAGACGATCTGCATGGCGTACAAGAGTTTTGGGAAGACTTAAAAGCTGAAACTCACACCCTGGAGGAGTTCGCAGGGCAGTGGCTGCTCCAGGCTGCTAATCCTACGCCGCTTGACTGGGTCAAGCTCGATCAATACATGGAGAAAGGCGAGAACCGTTTAATGGCGGGGGAAATCGCGACGGACGTTGAGTTACGTTGTGTTGGCTGTGGCAAGCTACGTGTTGTCGACGGAACTGTGACTTTAGCGCCTTGTACCAGTTGTGGTTGCGAGCTATATCAGATACGGCGCAGCTGATGTATATCATTTTGCGTGCCGTCGTTTTCCACTACACTTACTAATGATGAATGAAGGCAATAGCGACGCGTACACACCTGAAGCTTTCACGACTTTGAGCGTTCGGATTGATTTTTTAACCGTAGTGGGCGCTGTTGGCTAGTGCTGGGCTTTTAGTCACTTAGAGTGGTTCATGTTCTTTTAGCTTGTTTTATAGACCCTTAGCCTGGTTTACTGTTACTAACATTATTATCAAGGGTTGTCGTCTGATCGACGGCTGCCAGAATACACGGAGGATTTCGTTTTATATGTCTGATCAAGAGCAGTTACTTGTTATTGTCGATCCCACCCAAGATGAGCACCCCGCGCTGGAACGTGCTCTGTTAACCTCGCGGATCCGCCCAGAAAAGCCTAAGGTTCATATTTTAATCTGCGTTGATCCAGATGCGGTTGATACCAAAGCGGAAAATGGAAAAGTCTATCGACCTGGTGAATGGTTTTTAGACTTGATTAAACCGTTCCAGGAAGAAAATTTATCTTACCAAACCGAGTTTTGCTGGAGCTTAGAATGGCGAGATGCCATTTTGCATACCTCAGCCCGCATCAAGCCCAGTTTAATTTTATTACCTGACTACCCCTCTGAGCGTAAAACCTGGTTTACTGATGCGAAGTGGATGGTATTGCGCAACTCGGAATGCCCGGTGCTTATAGTGCGCCCCAATGCTGACGCGCAGCGCAAAACTGTTTTGGCCGCGATCAATACTAGCTCTGACTCTGAACGCTATCGCGAGTTAAATGTCGCTATTGTGGTTCGAGCTGCCTGGATGGCTGAGCGCTATGGCGCTGACTTACATTTAGTCACGGCGTATTCGGATTCGATGAAATATCCAGATAAAGGCCAACTAGCGCGCAAGGCCAATGTTTCAGCAGATCATATTCACGTGAAGCAAGGTGAGCCTGTCGATGTGATTGCAGACGTGGCTAAAGAACTCGATGCGGATGTAGTCGTGATTGGTACCATGGCAAGACAGGGTATGTTAGCGGCTATGCGAGGTAATACATCTGAGAAGTTGCTATCGCGCTTAGATATGGATGTAATGACGTTGAACTGATTCGTCTTCCTTCTAAGAAAAAACCGGCTGATTTGGCCGGTTTTTTTATTGATTAATAAAAAGTTTGCCAAACTAATCGGCACACTGAATACACAACACGGTATCAGGAATCGCTTCTAACCTTGCCGTGCCAATATCCTCACCGCAGCTCTCACATCGACCATACGACCCATCTTCAATTCGCTGAAGCGCAGCTTGAATGTGCGTTAGAGATTCTTTGGCTTCAGTTGCGAGAGCTTCTAGCACTTCGTCATTTTCTCTTTCTTGCGCTTGCTCTTCGGAGTCACGACTGTGCTCACGCCGTAAATCTAATTCTATCTTGCTAATTCGCGTGGTAAGTTCTGATTCTTGCTTTGCTAAAAGACTTTTAATTTCGTCGGTTTTCATGTTGTTCCTAATAATGGAGGGGAGCAAATAAACGGAAGGCTGGAGAAGTTATCGTGCGCCCCGAAACTACCGAGGCGCAACCTACATCGCTAGCTAATCTCTATACGTTTGCGCTCCGGCTCAGCTGTTTTTGCTTTAGGGGCTGAAAGGATTAATACGCCGTCAGTAAATTGCGCGGTTATATCAGACTCTTGAATGCCACTGCCAAGCTGAAAACTGCGCATGTACGTACCATAGCGACGTTCCTGGCGAATAACTTTGCCGTTCTTTTCTTCTTTGTTTTCTTGTTGGCTTTCAGCGCTCAACGTGAGAACACCATTCTCAAGGTGGATGTGTATATCATCCTTTTTAACGCCGGGTAGCTCGGCGGTGATTTCGATTCGATCGTCCTTATCAGTGACATCAACCCGAGGCGAAAACGCTGCACTCGGTGACTCTGGTGACAACCTCGCCGGTGCCCAAAAGCCGTCAAACAGATCATCTAAATTAAATAAACTGCTACGTGGTATTAAGCTCATGCTAGCCTCCTTCAGTATTAGTGCTGTAGAAAACAATGACATCAAACTCTACTGACTAACTTTAGGGTAGCTTTTAGAATTACAAGGGGTGTTGCGCTAAATCAAAGGATGATTATTTTTTCTAACTAGTCACTAACTTATGAGATTTCTTCCACCGTCGACCGCAATAATCTGTCCAGTTATATACGGTGAGTTTTTAATAAGAAATAGAATTGTTTGCGCAATATCTTGCGGGTTGCCTATGCGCTTTAGTGCGGCTCGGTCAATAATAATATCTTTGGCTCGCTCGTCTAACTCCGCAGCGTTCTCAGGCCACAAAATAGCGCCAGGGGCTACGCCGTTGACACGGATATCGGGAGCTAATTCTTTAGCGAGTGCTTTGGTTAGCATAATGTTTGCCGCTTTGGCCATGCAGTAAACTGGATAACCGGTAAGAGGCCGCTCTCCATGAATGTCCGCCATGTTAATAATGCAACCCTGAGCTTCTTTGAGTGCGGGTGCGCAGGCTTGACTCAAAAAAAGCGGGGCTTTCAAATTTGTGCCAAACAGGTCGTCATACGTGCTTTCACTGATTTCTCCCACGGCAGTTGGATAAAAGCTGGAAGCATTGTTGACTAAGGCATCGAGCCGTCCCCATTTTTCGGTCGCTTGTTTGGCTAGGTTGTTGATGCTGTGTAAGTCGCAAAGATCGGCGGAGACAATGGCAGCCGAGTCCTGACGAGCACGATTTAATTGTTCACACAATGCCTCCGCCTCCGATAGGGATTGGTTGCAGTGGATAATGATATTAAAGCCAGAGGAGTGAAGAAGAGAGCTTACCTCGGCACCTATCCTGCGTGCAGCGCCCGTAATTAGAACGACAGGTTGATAACTCATGTGTTATTAATCCAATAGTGTGATGTGGTTATTGTGCAGTCAGCCGACTGGCTTTAAAGTCCATTAAAGCCGATGTTCTTCGGCGGCTTAATTCATCTCCAAAGGCTTTGCCCTTATAAATGCTTGCATCAATTTCTTTGGGTGAAATTTTTAGGCAGGCATCCAGTGCGTCGCTATAGTATTTAGCCTGTGGGTAATCGCGGTTTTCAAATCCGGTTCTGCCTCGCGAGTCAGCTTCACAGCTTAACAGAAACTCCCTAAATCGTTCAGGGCGGCGGAACGCGTCGAGCTTCTCTAGGGTTTTCAGAAGGGTTTTAGGCTTTAGTTCCGTCGCTCGATGGCAGTGGGTATGAAACTCACTGACCAGCTCAGTGAGTTCACGAAAATTATTTGGGGCTTTGATGCGCTTGCACAGCTGTTTGACTTCGTTAACCCCCATCTTTTCGTGGCCTTTATGACTTGGCCAGAACTCTTCGGGTGTAATGCCTTTGCCTAGGTCATGCATTAGACTGGCGAATCGCACAGTTGGCGATTGACTTAAAATACTGGCCTGCTCTAGGCTCATTAAGCTATGAACTCCGCAATCAATTTCTGGATGATGCTGTTTGGGTTGTGGAATGCCAAACAGGCGATCCAATTCTGGGAATAGAAATTGTAGCGCTCCACATTGACGCAAGGTGCTAAAAAAAATATGGGGTGCTCGTTCGCTGAGTGAGCGCTCAGTTTCTTTCCATACACGCTCGCTGACAAGGTGAGTCACTTCACCGTTAGTGACCATGCTGGACATTAGCTCTAGCGTTTCTGGTGCAATGGTAAATCCAAGGTGAGCATAGCGAGCCGCGAACCGGGCTACGCGAAGAATACGTACAGGGTCCTCCGCGAAGTGCGCGGAAACATGGCGTAATACTTTGTTGTGAATGTCATTCGCTCCACCATACGGATCGACTATGTTGCCAGCGCTATCTCGTGCAATGGCATTGATGGTGAGGTCGCGGCGTTGCAGGTCTTCTTCTAAGGAAACATCCGGCGATGTATGAAACTGAAAGCCTTTATAACCGTGTCCAGATTTCCTTTCGGTCCGGGCCAGTGCGTACTCTTCATGAGTGTCGGGGTGGAGAAACACGGGAAAGTCTTTGCCAACCGGTGTGAAGCCTTGCGCGAGCATGGTTTCAGGATCACAGCCAACTACCACCCAGTCGCGCTCAGTAAATGGGTAGTCTAGTAATTGATCGCGGACTGCACCGCCTACCAGAAAGATGTCCATAGCTCTGTTTAAACACTATTTTTATTGGTGGCTGTCATTATAAAGCACTCACCAATAATAGAAACAACAGTCAAATTGAATTGAGTTGTTGCTTTTTAAACTGGCCTCTGCTTAAATCAATCGAACGTATTTAAATTATTTAATCATTGGTTTTTTAATGGCCCGTTTGAATTCTTTTGCTAACCAGAACACCCCGACAGCCGGACGTACGTCAGCGTGGCGCGTCGGTCGTGCCGTGCGTGCGCCTAAGTGTATTGCAATGCTGGTGAGCCTGGCGGCCAAGAGGAGAAAGTCATAGTTAATATTTAACGTCTAGAACGATTTTCTTAAAAAGGCCGCAGCGTAAAACCTGCGGCCTTTTTTGTTTTTGGGATTTCTGCCGCCATTAATGTCACGGTTTTGGCGGTGATTTTTATATCGGATTAATTTGCGAGGGTAACGCTGTGTCTGTCGTGTTTGCGTATTGGGGGGTGGTTTTAATTTGGGCCACCACGCCGTTAGGAATTACTGCTAGTAATGATAGCTTAACATTTTGGAGTGCGGCAGGGCTACGTTTGTTAGCGGCGACCTGCTTGGCGATAATGATTATTATGCTTCGACGAAAGCCTTTATTTCCTCACCGAACCGCCGTCTTGTCTTACATCACGGCAGCGTTGGCGTTTGCGCCACAAATGTCATTAGTTTACTGGGCTGCGCAACATGTGACGAGTGGGGTGATTTCGATTATTTTTGCATTGTCTCCATGCCTTACTTGCTTGGCTTCATTGCTTATTTTGCGTGATACCAAGATAGCCTTTTATCAAGTGCTGGCTTTGATTTGCGCCGTGCTCGGCATTGTTGTCATTTATGCCGATCAGTTAACTTTGGGTGAGGTAGCCGTCTGGGGTATGTTAGCTGTGTTGCTGTCGGTCGTCATATTTGCGTTGGGGACCGTTGTGCTAAAAAAATTATCACAAAATTATGTGTTGGACCCGGTTTGCCAAAGCGGTGGCAGCTTGCTGTTTTCGCTACCAGTATTTGGTGTTATGTGGTGGGTGTTTGATGGCAGGGTGCCTGAGTCAATTTCAACAACGAGTTTGGTTGCTGTCAGCTATCTTGCCAGTATCGGCTCTATCGTTGGGTCAAGCTTATATTTCTTTGTCATGCAGCGAATGAATATCGTGAGTGTTTCGCTCATTACGTTGATTACACCCATTTTGGCGATAGGTATCGGTGTTGTTTTTTGGGGCGAACATGTTTCTGCGACGCTGCTTATGGGTGCCGTTATGGTATTGCTATCATTGCTAGTGTTTGAAGGAATACCTTTGAAACTTTGGCGAATTGCAGAAGTGTCGTTTAAAAAACGCCGGCGTCACGAGCCATTAATGGATGTGGCCTCTGAAGCTAAAGCGCCTTAGGCGGCGCTTTCTTCTTGGGTCCGTGGCGGGCAATGATAGGTCTCCACGACTTCGTCGTTGTGAACCGATTCGAGATGCACATCGAACCCCCAGAGACGGTGGATATGTTTAAGCACTTCGAGAGTCGATTCTCCCAAGGGTTTGCGGGAAAATTGGTTGTGCCTTAGGGTGATTGAGCGATCTCCACGAATATCGACATTGTAGACTTGGATGTTGGGTTCACGATTACCGAGATTATAATTGCCTGCGAGCTGCTGGCGAATTTCGTGGTAGCCACTTTCGTCGTGTATGGCCGTAACTTCAATCTCTTTTTCATTATCGTCATCAACAATGCAGAATAGTTTTAAGTCACGGATTACTTTGGGGGATAGATATTGGAGGATAAAGCTTTCGTCCTTAAAGTTTTGCATAGCGAAATGTAGGGTCGTTAGCCAGTCGCTGCCTGCAATATCTGGAAACCAGTGCTTGTCTTCTTCTGTTGGATTTTCGCAAATACGACGAATGTCAGTCATCATGGTAAAGCCTAATGTATAGGGGTTAATACCACTAAAATAGGGGCTGTCGTATGGCGGCTGATAAATGACACTCGTATGTGATTGCAAAAACTCTAGCATAAAACCTTCGGTCACCTTGCCTCGTTCGAACAGTGTATTTAGCAAAGTGTAGTGCCAGAAAGTTGCCCAGCCTTCATTCATCACTTGAGTTTGGCGCTGGGGATAAAAATATTGCGCGATTTTTCGCACAATACGTGCGATCTCTCGTTGCCACGGTTCGAGCAATGGTGCATTTTTTTCAAAGAAGTAAAGTAGATTTTCCTCTGGCTCTGGAGGGAAGCGTACGCGCAAGTGTTCGTCACCCGCATTATCCGAGGTAGGGATGGTTCGCCATAAGTCGTTGACTTGCTTCTGTAAATATTCTTCACGTTCTTTCTGCCGCTGCCGTTCTTCGGCTGCTGAGATTGGGTGCGGACGTTTATATCGGTCGACACCGTAGTTCATGATGGCGTGACAGGAATCTAAAAATGATTCCACTTCGTCTATTCCATAGCGCTCTTCACACTGAGTAATGTAGTTTTTTGCGAAAACTAGGTAATCGATGATTGAGTCCGCATCAGTCCAGGTGCGAAAGAGATAATTACCTTTAAAGAATGAATTGTGACCATAGCATGCATGAGCGATTACCAATGCCTGCATTGTCATGGTATTTTCTTCCATGAGATAGGCGATGCAAGGGTTGGAATTAATCACAATCTCGTAGGCTAAACCCATTTGGCCGCGTTTATAAGAGTTTTCAATATTTAAAAACTGCTTTCCATAGGACCAGTGATGGTAACCCAAGGGCATGCCAACCGATGCGTAGGCATCCATCATTTGTTCGCTGCTAATGATTTCTATTTGATTTGGATAAGTGTCGAGACGAAATTCGTCAGCAAGCGCCGCGATTTCGCGATCGTATTCATTGATCAGTTCGAAGGTCCACTCTGAACTGGTGGAAATTGGATTGTATTCGTAACTAGATTGATTGCTCATGATGTTTTCTTCTGAAATAGCTCACGAAATACCGGGTAAATGTCACCAATGTCGACAATGTGTTGCATGGCAAAGGTTTCTGGGTGGGCTGCGTGGACACCTTCATACTCTTCCCACAAGGCTTGATGGTCGCGAGGGGTGATTTCGATATACGAGTAGTATTGCACTTTAGGCATGATGTCGTTGACGAGCAGGTCGTAGCAGATAGAGCTATCGTCGTTCCAGTTGTCGCCATCGGATGCCTGAGCGATGTAGACATTCCACTCGTTGGTCGGAAACCGCTGCTCTAAGACTTCTTTTGTGAGTTGCAGGGCACTGGAAACGATAGTGCCGCCGGTTTCTCGAGAATAGAAAAACTCCTCTTCATCGACTTCCTTTGCCGATGTATGATGACGGATAAAAACCACTTCTGTTTTTTCATAATTTCGTTGTAAGAACAGATACAGCAAAATGAAAAAGCGTTTGGCGATATCTTTGGTGGCTTGGTTCATAGAACCTGATACATCCATCAAACAAAACATCACTGCTTTGGAGCTGGGTTCTGGCTCTTTTACATGCAAGTTGTACTTGATATCAAAATCATCGAGCCACGGGACTTTACTAATCCGAGAGCGTAGCTTGGCGATCTCTGCGAGTAATTCTTCGATCCGGGAGTGGTTACGCAATTCAATTGGGACCGCTTCTAGCTCGGCTAACTCTTTTTCGAGTGCATTTAGTCGTTTACGCTTTCCACCTGTCAGCGCTATACGTCGTGCATTGGCGGAACGTAAAGAGCGAACAATATTGATTTGGCCAGGATTTCCTTCATTGCTGATCCCAGCACGGCGCATACGAAACTCTTCGCTGCCCGCTAACTGCCGTTTTACCAAGTTGGGAAGCTCGAGATCCTCGAACATGAAGTCCAAGAATTCTTCTTGAGTGATTTGAAATACGAAGTCATCCATACCTTCGCCGCTATCGCTAGCGTTTGAGCCACCACCCCCTCCGCCACCAGACGGAGGTCTTGGGATTCGGTCGCCTTGGTTGAATTGTTTGTTGCCGGGTAGAACACGGCCTTGAACACCACCGTTGCCGTGGTGAAAAACCGGCTCGCTAATGTCCTTTGTCGGGATCTTAATTTTCTCGCCGTGCTCAATATCCGTAATCGAGCGCCGACTTACCGCTTCCGATACTGCCTTTTTGATATGTTGGCGGTACCGACGCAGAAAGCGCTGGCGGTTTACGGCGCTTTTGTTTTTGGAATTGAGTCGTCTGTCGACAATGTAGCTCATGAATCACCAATGCTGGGCGAGCGCAATCTCGCCCACCTTGTGGACTACTGTGATTTTCTTACTCTCAGATACCACTCCGATAGTAAGCGCACTTGTTTCTCTGTATATCCTCGCTCTTTCATGCGTTCGACAAAGTCTTGGTGTTTCTTCTGATCAGATGCCGATGCTTTGGCATTAAATGAAATAACGGGAAGTAGGTCTTCTGTGTTAGAGAACATTTTCTTCTCGATTACGGTGCGAAGCTTTTCGTAGCTATTCCATACTGGGTTCTGACCGTTATTGTTGGCTCTGGCACGCAACACAAAGTTAACGACTTCGTTGCGGAAATCTTTCGGGTTGCTGATGCCAGCAGGCTTTTCGATTTTCTCTAGTTCTTCGTTTAATGATGCCCGATCAAGAATTTCCCCTGTTTCTGGATCACGATATTCTTGATCCTGGATCCAGAAGTCTGCATAGGTAACATAGCGATCAAAAATATTCTGGCCGTACTCAGCATAGCTTTCTAGATAAGCAGTTTGAATTTCTTTGCCGATAAATTCGACGTAACGCGGAGCCAGATATTCTTTCAGGAACGTTAAATATTTTTCTTGTAGTTCAGGCTGAAATTGTTCTTGCTCTATTTGCTGCTCGAGGACGTAGAGTAAATGCACGGGGTTTGCAGATACTTCTGTCGCGTCGAAGTTGAACACTTTTGATAAAATTTTGAACGCAAAACGTGTCGACAATCCGGCCATGCCTTCGTCAACACCTGCTGCATCTTTATATTCCTGCAAAGATTTGGCTTTCGGATCGGTATCTTTTAGGTTTTCGCCATCATAAATGCGCATCTTCGAAAACAGGCTAGAATTTTCCGGTTCTTTAATGCGCGATAGAATTGTGAACTGAGCTAGCATTTTTAGTGTGTCGGGAGCACAAGGAGCTTTTTGTAACGAACTGTGCTGCAGAAGCTTGTCGTAAATTTTGATCTCTTCTGAGACCCGCAAACAATAAGGGACTTTTACGATGTAAACCCTGTCGATGAATGCCTCATTGTTTTTGTTGTTTTTAAATGTTCGCCACTCTGATTCGTTTGAGTGGGCAAGTATCACACCTTCGAAAGGAATAGCGCCTAGTCCCTCAGTGGAATTAAAATTGCCTTCTTGTGTGGCGGTCAGCAAAGGATGCAACACTTTGATTGGCGCTTTAAACATCTCGACAAATTCCATAATGCCTTGGTTGGCACGACAGAGTCCGCCGGAGAAGCTGTACGCATCTGGGTCGTTTTGAGGAAAGTCTTCGAGTTTTCGGATATCCACCTTGCCGACCAAGGATGAAATATCTTGATTGTTTTCATCACCGGGTTCTGTTTTGGTAATGCCTATTTGGTCGAGTACCGATGGATACATTTTAACGACTTTAAATTGGCTAATATCACCATTGTATTCATGCAAGCGTTTTACCGCCCAAGGCGACATTATTTGTTTTACATAACGCTGTGGTATTCCGTAGTCTTCTTCGAGAATGTGGCCATCTTCGTTGGGATCAAATAAGCCGAGCGGAGACTCAAAAACCGGCGAGCCTTTAATGCAATAGATGGGTTCTTTTTGCATTAATTCTTTAAGGCGTTCGGCTAATGAGGATTTGCCACCGCCGACTGGCCCAAGTAAATACAGTATTTGTTTTTTCTCTTCAAGGCCTTGGGCTGCATGTCTGAAGAATGACACTATTTGTTCAATACATTCTTCCATGCCATAGAATTCTTCAAACGCTTTGTAACGCTTGATGACTTTATTTGAAAAAATTCGGCTAAGTCGAGAATCACGCGAAGTGTCGACTAAATCTGGTTCGCCGATAGCCGCAAGCATTCGTTCTGCTGCGGAGGCGTATACCGTCGGGTCTGATTTGCACAGATCAAGGTATTCTTGAATGGTAAATTCTTCTTGCTGCGTTGTTTCGTATCGCTCACGGTAGTGGCTAAAAATACTACTCATGATGTACCTCCATTACCGGTTAATCGGAGACTTCGGGGAGTAGTTAGGGACGCATTGTTTATACAATACTAAATGGCCCCCAATTACCTGTAAAACCAATTATCAATAAACCAAACTTCAAAATAGTTTTGTGGTCGTGCTGTTGGATGACTAGGTAAACTTAAATATAGTCCTAAAAGGGCGCGCGAGTACAACTAATTGCGTCAAATAATTAACGTTTTTGCCCCGTTTATCTAAAAATGACGTAACTTAAGACCCTTCCTTAAAAATAGGTTCAAAATTTGGGCCAAATCTATTTCTTTTTTTAAGTAACAATGAATGTTGGGTCTAGAGGTTGGACAACCAAAACGCGAGATCATTTCATAGAGCCAGTAATGGTTTTGTGGAGCGTGGTTTGATTGGTATTTGTCCAAAAGTACTAGTGCAGCTAGCGCCATCGCTGTGTGATAGTATGCGCGGCAATTGGGTCGCTATTGAATCTGTACCAGACGATAGAACGGCAACGATAAATTCTTTAAAGCTAAGGAACGTAGTATTGAATAGTCAAAAAATATTGGTGACCGGGGGCGCAGGGTATATCGGAAGTCATACCTGTGTAGAGCTAATTGCCGCAGGCTTTTCACCGATAGTGGTCGATAACTTCTGTAACAGTAAGCCACTCGCGCTATCTCGTGTTGAACAGATTACCGGCCAGGCAATTCCGCATTATGAAGTCGATGTCTGTGACCGTGAATCTCTTGCAAAAGTTTTTCAAGAGCATGATTTTAAAGCGGTTTTGCACTTTGCTGGGCTCAAGGCGGTGGGGGAGTCCACAACTATTCCGTTACGCTATTACCATAACAACGTTGAAGGCAGTATTGCGTTAGCGGAAGTGATGGCCGCTCATGATGTGTATTCTTTGATCTTCAGTTCATCCGCCACCGTCTATGGTGATCCATCGTCAGTACCTATTGTTGAAAGTTTTCCAACGTCCGCAACCAATCCTTACGGATACAGTAAGTTAATGGTTGAGGAGATTATGCGTGATGTATGCCGAGTGCCGGACAATCAGTGGAAAGTCACCTTGCTACGCTATTTTAATCCTGTGGGAGCGCATGAAAGTGGCTTGATTGGTGAAGATCCTCAAGGTATTCCCAATAATTTGTTGCCTTACGTGGCACAGGTAGCCGTCGGTAAACTGCCTCAACTGAATGTGTTTGGCGATGACTACCCAACCCGCGATGGTACCGGTGTGCGGGATTATATTCACGTTGTGGACCTCGCTAAGGGGCATGTTGCCGCTTTGCAGCACCTTATTGGTGCGGCGCCAGAGTGTTACACCTTTAATCTAGGAACCGGCAATGGCTATAGTGTCTTGGAGGTAATCAAAGCCTTTGAAGCCGCTAGTGGGGCCAGTGTGCCTTTTTGTGTGTCCCCTCGACGTCCCGGTGACATTGCAGAGTGCTTTGCCGATCCGGCGTTAGCTGCTGAGATACTGGGCTGGAAAGCTGAGTTTGAGTTGCCTCGTATGATGGCAGACACCTGGCGCTGGCAGTCCAATAACCCTCGTGGCTACGAGGAGTAGTTTTAGAGGTTCAAGTTGCTAGTCGATGGCGCGCTGGCGAGTCCAGGCGCCGGTTTCTAAACAGTAAGCCGAGAGTTCTCCCCCCCAAACACATCCGGTATCTAGCGCTATGCAGTATTGGTCAAACACCTTACCTTCCAAGCTGGCCCAGTGACCAAACAGGATCGTTTCTTTTCTTGGTTTGACCGGTGTGTGTTCGAACCAGGGAAGGTAGCCTTGTGGCGCGTTCGCTGCTGGGCCTTTGTATACTAGGTCTAGTCGTCCATCTGCTTGGCAGACTCTCATTCGTGTGAAATAGTTGGTTATGGTTCGCAATCGCGCCATGCCTTCTAGCGAATCGTTCCATTTGTCGGGGATGTTGCCATACATTGCATTGAGAAATTTAGGAAATTTCGGGCCTTGTAACACCGCTTCCACCTCGGCCGCATGTTTCATTGCGTCTTTGGTACTCCAAATGGGAGGAATTCCCGCATGGACCATTAAGTACCCTCTATTTTTGCAGCGGTAGACTAAAGGAAGGTGCTGGACCCAATCGAGTAATTCTTCGCTATCCGGCGCGTCCAACACGGCGTCGAGAGAGTCCTTGTTTTTCGGTAACGACGAGCCGTAAGCCACCGCCAGCATATGGAGGTCGTGGTTTCCCAAAACGGCGCGAATGGATTGTTGGTGTTTGACGATAAATCGAAGAGTCTCCAGAGAGCCTGGTCCCCGATTAACCAAGTCGCCGCACAGCCAAAGCTCATCTTGTGATGGGTCAAAAGCCAGCTTATCGAGCAACGCCATAAATGAGTCGTAGCAGCCTTGGATGTCGCCAATTGCATAGGTTGCCATGGTGAAGTAATGAGTTCCTTGTGTCGGCCAGGAAGGTCAGTGAATTGCCATCGGTGAGGCAAGCACGAAGGTCGGTATGGTGACGGAAAACTCATCGCCATTACTACGTCGCATGAGGTAACTGCCTCCCATGGTTCCCACTTCAGTTTCTAGCACTGCGCCGCTGGTATAAGTGTAGGCACTGCCTGGTTGTATAGTGGGCTGTTCGCCGACCACGCCTTCGCCCTTTACCTCTTTTTGTTCCTCTCGGGCGTTGCGAATTACCCAATGACGACTGATTAGCTTTGCTGGTTCGTCACCGTTGTTGGTAATCGTAATGGTGTAACTAAAAACGAAGCGGCCTCGATCAGGCTTCGACGGCTGTTCGCGATACTCCGCTAGTACTTGGACGTCGATATTGGGATTCATAGTATCGCGCTCGCATGTTGCGTGCTAATTTCGTTGGCCAAAGCGACATACTGTTCCACCCCAAATTGATCAGGGCGCTGTTTTACATCGATACTAAGCTGCTCAATTATCTCAACAGGTAAAAGGCTCTTTAAATTATTACGCAGGGTCTTGCGCCGGTGTTGGAAGCACGAGGCGACTAGGCGCCTAAACAACGAAAAGTTTTCAGCGGTATGTGGCGGAGATTCGTAAGGTGCTAAGCGCACAATCGCGGAATTCACTTTGGGTGGTGGATAGAAGAACTCCGGTGGTACAGGAAAAAGAGATTGGGCATCACAAAAATATTGCACCATCACTGACAGTCGACCAAAGTTTTTGTTACCGGGTGACGCGGCAATGCGATCCACGACTTCTTTTTGCAACATAAAGTGCATGTCTTTAATCAGTGCAGAACTTGCCAATAAGTGCATGATGAGTGGCGTGGATATGTTGTAAGGCAGGTTACCCACTACACGCAGAGAGTGAGGACCATCAGCCAGGGCGGCAAAATTAAATTTTAACGCATCAGCGCTGTGGATGGTTAATTGCGGGTAAGTGCTCTGCAGCGACTCTAGGCGTTCGACAAGGTCTCGATCTAGCTCTACCACGTGAAGCGATGGGCAACTCTCGAGTAATGGCTTGGTGATGGCCGCTTGGCCTGGGCCAATTTCGACAATACGTTGGTCAGCATGTGGCGCGATGGAGCGAACAATTTTATTAATGATGCCGCTATCGGTGAGAAAGTTTTGCCCAAACCGCTTGCGAGGTTTATGCGCGTCCATAGATCCTACTTAATGTCTGGCGGTTATGTACTGGCACTTGCCATTTCGCATGCTACGGCGATAGCGGTAGTCAGGCTACCGGTGTCTGCCTTCCCGGTTCCGACTAAATCAAGCGCGGTACCATGATCAACAGATGTGCGAATGATGGGCAGGCCTAAAGTGATATTAACCGCATTTCCAAAGCCTTTGTACTTCAATACGGGTAAGCCTTGATCGTGATACATTGCTAAAACCGCATCGGCATCTTGAAGCACTTTGGGGGTGAATAAAGTATCGGCCGGTAAAGGGCCTATCAAATTTAAGGTGTGTTGATCGCGAAGAGATTGCATTACTGGCTCAATGACGTCGATTTCTTCCCGACCCATGTGTCCGCCTTCACCCGCATGAGGGTTGAGACCGCAGACTAAAATGCGTGGCTGTTTAATACCAAACCGCTGGCGTAACGACTCATCGAGAATGCGGATAACGGTGGTTAAGCTCTCTTTGGTGATAGCGGCGGATACGTCAGCGAGCGGTAGGTGTGTGGTTGCTAGTGCAACACGTAGGCCTTTCGTGGCCAGCATCATGACGACGTGATCTGTTTGAGTTTGGTCGGCGAGATATTCAGTATGCCCGCTGAACATTATGCCAGCGTCATTGATAACGCCTTTGTGCACTGGCGCAGTAACCATTGCTGCCACGAGTTTTTGTTGGCATAACTGGATCGCTTTATCGAGTGTGGCGAGCACGTAGCGGGCGTTTTGCGTGCTGACAACGCCAGGTTGTACAGGAGCCGCCAGGGGAACTTTGCAAATACACAGCTCGCCAGACTTTAAGGCCTGGGGTGGCAAATTGGGGTCAAACTCACGCAGTGATAGCGGTAAGCCAAGCAATTTTGCTCGCTCGGACAATAAATCCGCGTCGCCCACGACCACCAGCTCGTGATCGCTGCCGTACTGGGATAGTGTGACCAACAGATCCGGCCCGATGCCCGCAGGCTCGCCGGGAGTGACTGCAATACGTTGGATTTTCAACGATTAACTACCCGCGTTTATGTCGCGATCTACTTCACCGACTTTGATGTCAACATACGCATCATCACGGATCTCTTGTAGCCAGATGGGCAATTCCTCTTCAAACCGGCGACTGCGCAGTAAATTCAAGGCTTGATTGCGTACGACGGCTTCGCTCATATCCTGTTCGCGGCGATCATCGACCCGAAGTATGTGCCAGCCGTGTTGTGATAGAAACGGTTCTGAGATCTCGCCGATGTTGGTCTCTTGCATGGTTTGCTCAAACTCTGGCACAAACTGCCCTGGCACGGACCAGCCTAAATCGCCACCCGATAACATCGAGCCAGGATCTTTCGAGTGTTCTTTTGCCATCTCTGCAAAGTCAGCACCTTCGAGAATTTTCTGGCGGACTTCCACTAATAATTTTCGTGCGTCCTCGCTGCTAAGAATGACAGAGGGTTGCACTAGGATATGTCGAACTTTGGTTTGTTCGATCATTTGTTCTCCACCACCGCGTTGCTCCAACACTTTCAAAATATGAAAGCCAGCGCCACTTCGAAACGGCTCGGTTATCAGTCCGGCCTGCGCGTCTTCTAGCTGTTGAGCGAATAGTCCGGGTAGTTGAGCAGGTTTGCGCCAGCCGAGGTCTCCGCCTTCCAGTGCGTTTTGACCCGCTGAATAAGTGGTCGCCAGTTGACCGAAGTCAGCACCAGATATTGCTTTTTCGCGAATATCGTTTGCTTTCGCCAATGCTGTCGAGACGTCTTCATCGGATGCGCCGCTGCTGACGGCAATCAAAATATGGCCTAGGTGATACTCCGGCGCGCGCCAAAACTGGCCTTCTTTCGAGTTGAGGAAATTGTCGATGTCCGTTTGTGTGACGTCCAGCCGGTTTCCGACAGCGCCACGTTGTACGCGTGCCACGATCAATTCTTTACGAAGGTCCTCTCGAAGATCCGCAATGGTTAACCCTTCACTTTGCAATTGTGCAGCGAATTGCTCATCGTTCAGGCCATTACGGCGGCGAATCTCATCAAGTGCCTGATTGATTTCTGCGTCATCGATTTTAACACCGGCTCGTGCGGCCATTTGCATTTGGAGTTCTTGCACGATCAAGTGTTCGAGTACCTGCTGTTCTAATACTTCAGCTGGCGGCACCTCGCCACCCTGGCTAGCCATACGTGCTTTGATTGCTCTCAATTGCGTTCGCAGGTCACTTTCCATGACGACGCCTTCGTCAACAACAGCCGCGATGCGATCCAAGACGATTTGTTCGGCGAAGGTTTGTTGGTTTAGGGAAACAGTCGCCACTATAGTTAGCGAGGCAATAATCAATCGATGTGCTTTCATAATCAGTCTTATTTGTTTTCAAGCGTATTTTGCAACCCTCGTTAGGGGTTGCGACGTTCAAAGTTATAAATGGCTTCACTCAAGGCGCTATCGAGTCGATCACCTATGTTCAGGCCGATGCCGCGAAGCTGAAACTCAATGAATATGCCGCGATCATATTCCAATAGTTGAGGGTCAACTTGCGTCGTTAGTTCGTTATCCAGCCAGCGTCGGCCGACTATCCTCAGCCGATAGCAACAGCTCGTGTATTCGATACCGCCAAGCGTATCGAGTTCACGGTTCCGCGTAAAATCGTGATAGCCACGGGCAATCAGGCTCAAGTTTGCGGTGATGGGCCAGGCAACCGAAAGCTCGCCTTGACTGTCATGATTGGCCGAGGGTTGGCGATTATAGCGATATCCGAGGTTGAAGATGCGATTTTTATCATCGAAGTAGCGGATCGTAACGCTACCTTTGTCCGTTTTTTGTGTCTCTGGGTCGTAGAGAATGTCACTGCTTAGGCGAAGAGAGTCGGTAATTTGTCCGGATATTTGCCCGGCAACTTGTGATTTCTTTTCCGTCAGTGGAATCTGGCTACTATTTAACGACACTTTTCGGTCATCAAAGTAGTAAATTTGGCCAAGACTTAGGCTTAGGCGCTCTTTACCAGACTTGTTTCCAATAAAGCGAGAGGTTAGGCCTACCGAGATCTGATTGGCATCATCAATGCGATCACCGCCGCTAAAGCGGGTGGTTCGAAACAGCTGGTTGTAGCTGAAGGTCATTTCGCTTGTATCAAAATTTATATTGTCTAGCTCGCCCTGATTTTCGTAATCATTGTAAAAATAGAATAGTCTAGGCTCGAAAGTTTGTAAGTACCCGCTATCGGCGAGAGTACCATCTCGCTCAAAGAAAAGCCCCATGTCGAGGGCACCACCGGCTGCCGCGACACTCGGTTTCGCCTCTTCGCCGCTGGCGAGGAAGTCTTCGTCCAGTGAATAATCGATTGCGCGGACTATAGCGGTAGGTTTCACAAAGCCCCAGACCCATTCTTGATTCCAGGTCGCGCTGTAATCGAGACGCAAGCGGTCGCCTTCATTGCGTGGCAGTGTTTGGTTGTTATCAAGGGCAAAGCGAGTCCATTGATTATCGAGCTGAATATCGAGCTTACTCAATTGATAGCGGCCGTTCGCTTCAAGACGGGGTTTTTGTTGATAGGGCTCTCTCGCAGTCGGAACCAAATTTTGAAACTCTTCCAGCTGAGCCGTTAGTCGCCAGCGATTGAGATCGACCCCAAACAAACCCAGTTGGCGTAGATTGGTGCTGCGATTGATGTCCAGGTTGGCGGTATCAATGTGGCGGAAGTAATCGATATCACTAACCTTTGTGTAGTCAATCGTTGAAAACCAATGCTCACCCTCGCCGCGTTGTTGGATGCTGCCGACCCAGCGGTCTTGGCCGTCATACACTGTGGCATCGGCGGTAGTGAAGTCATCAGTAGGGGATGGGGTCAGCGCTGAGTTGTCGATCGCGTCCTGCTCACTCTCTGAAACACCGTCTTTACCGCCGCCGAGCCAAGCGCCGGCGAGCGTCGTTTCAAACCAGCGATTGAGGTGGCGGACCTCCAACTCAGTGCTTAAACCGCGTTGAGTGATATAGCGGGGGGTGATGGTGAAGTCTAGGTTGGGCGCTATTGAAATGTAATAGGGCAGCGCAAAGTCTTTGCTAGAAAAACTGGGATATAAAATACCCGTTTTCGGCTTGTCGCCAGTCGGAAAACTGACGTAAGGAAAGTAAAACACTGGTATCCCACCGAGCTCAAGGCGCAGGTGCTTGGCGGTGCCTTGTTCATTTTCTTTGTCGAGGTGGATTTCGCTACCGCGTATTGTCCAAATCTCATGGCCGGGTTCACATTGGGTGAAGGCTCCGCGCGACAGCGTGAGATTGTCGTTCTCATCTCGGCGAATCTGCTCAGCGCTGCCTCGCAAGTGCTGGTCGACAACCAAAAATTGCCCATCAGTGACAACCGCTTCGCCCGTATCGCCATTGACCGTGGCTGCAGACCCGACCATTAGGCTGCCCGCGTTGAGAATCTCTATATTGCCTTGAGCCCGGTTGGTATTAGTTTCGCGGTCAATTTCCACGCTATCGGATTGAAGGCGAAGGCTACCCTGCGTAATTTCAACGCCGCCATCGACGCGCAAGACGCTGTTAGGGTTGCCGCTGAGGTTCCCTCCCGCCGTGATGCGTGTTTCGGCGTTCTCGGGTGGCGTGGTGTCTCCGGTGTCGGGCACCAAGTAGGCACCACAACAGCCTTGTTTGATTCGCTGTTGCTGTTCTGCTGATAGCGATTCGACATCTAAGCTTTCTTTTGGAACCCAGTAGAGGGGATGATTGGCTCGGTCTTTACTTGAGGTTTCTGCGGCAAGCTTTGTTCGAATTTCAGTCCGTGTAGTGAGCGTTTCGCACTGCCACTGTCCGTCCACTGCGCGGCACAGGTGTTGCGGCTTGGCGGCAAAGGCGGGGGTGTCGAGAGCGAGCAAGATGCAAGGTAGGGATAGTTTGAATGCGAACAACGCGCTCTGCTGGAAACACTGTGTGAACAATCGATTGGCCTTATTAATCTATTTCGTAGAGGGCTTTATTCCACTTGATTTTACTGCGCTGAAGCCACCTTGTTGCGCCGTCGAGGATTCTACTGGAAAGCGCGGAGTCATCCCAGCTTTAGAACAGCTGAAGTTGTTTTGACCTATGTCTCGCAAGTTAATGAATTACAAGCAAATCTGTGGCATCAATGGTATAAGGTGCACATCGTCCGGGTGCTTCCGTTCAGCGTCGACGCTCGTACATTGAGAACTTGTCCAGTGAAAACCAGTAGGAACAATGTTTAGCATGGCCAGCGATTCTGTAGTAACCGATACGTTGACGGCATGGGTAGAAGCGCAGCTTCCAACGCTGTCAGATTTACACATCACCTTATCTGAAGCCCCAATAGAGCTTGTGCCGCTTTCCGGCGATGCGGGAGCGCGCTGTTACTTTACGCTCCCTAAAATCCCTTCGTTGTTGGCGGTATATGCGCCAATAGATTCAGAAGACAGCCAGCAATTTGTGGCAATTGCGAATTACCTTCGTGAGCAGGGCATTCACGCGCCGCAGGTCTACGCGGTAGATTTTACACAAGGCTTCTTGCTCATAGAGCACATGGGTGATCAGCTTTTTCTGGCTGAATTGACCCAAGACAATGTCGAGGTGCTATACGGTGAGGCGATGCTGGCTCTGCTTAATATGCAGCAAAGTGCTAGAAATCTCGATACATTAGAGGATTACTCTAGCGAAAAATTACTTGCTGAAATGTCGCTATTCCCAGAATGGTTTGTGGGCGGGCTACTGGGTAAAACGCTCAGCGATGGCGAAAAGCGCCTGCTCGATGATGTGTTCAGCAAAATTGTGGGCAGCGCGCTCGAACAGCCAACTTGTTTCGTTCATCGCGACTTTCACTCGCGGAATCTTATTCACCGAAAGGTCGGGCAGCCGGGTGTGATCGACTTTCAAGATGGTGTGTGGGGGCCTTTTACCTACGACCTCGTGTCGTTATTGCGTGATTGCTACGTGCGTTGGCCTGCAGAGCGCGTTAATCACTGGTTAATGACCTACGCAAATATGGCCATGGATGTTGGCATTATAGGAACCACTTCGCCGGAACAGCTTCAGCGTTGGTTTGACTGGATGGGGTTGCAGCGACATATCAAGGTACTGGGTATTTTTGCGCGTTTACATCTGCGTGATAAAAAACCTCGTTATTTAACGGATCTGCCTTTGGTGATTCGTTATACCCTTGAGGTCGCCGAGCGCTATCCCGAATTAGCCGAGTTTCATCAGTGGTTTTGTGATGTGTTGTTACCGCAATGCAAAGCCCAGACCTGGTATAGCAACTATCAGTTGGCGGGTTATACGCCTGCGTAAAGATCTTATGAAAGCTTTTATTTTCGCCGCTGGTCGAGGCCAGCGCATGGGTAAGCTAACTGACGCTACACCTAAGCCGTTACTCGAAGTGGCAGGGCGCCCGTTGATTGAATACGTCATCGAGCGCATCGCTACGACGGGTATCCATCAGTTGGTCATTAACCTAGCGTATCTGGGTGAACAAATCGCAGATCGCCTCGGTGATGGAAGTCGTTACGGGGTCAACATCGAATATTCGCGAGAGCCTTATCCTTTGGAAACGGGAGGTGGTATTCTCAGTGCGTTGCCGCTGCTCGGGAATCAACCCTTTCTCGTGATTAACGCAGATGTCTGGTGTGACATGCCCTTGCATGGGCTGGTTGAGCGAGGCCTAAGGTCTGGTGAGCTGGGCCATCTCGTGTTAGTCGATAACCCCGAACACAATCCCGCTGGTGACTTTAGCTGGGCGGCGACTGATGAAGAATCGCCTTACGCAGGTGTTGAGCGCTTGTTGGGTCGAGGTGAAGGCGAGCGGTTAACGTATAGCGGAATTGCCATTTTGCATCCTCGTCTGGTGAGTGAATACCCGAAAAAACGAGAAGTCTTTCCGCTGCTTGAAGCGTTTGAATACGCTATCTCGAAGCAAGCGCTGTCCGGTCAGTATGCGTCTTGCGACTGGCGCGATATTGGCACACCTGAGCGTCTCGCATCGCTGGAACACCATCTGCTGTTGACCAAATAGGGGAAACCAGTCGCAAATAGTTGGGTTTCCTTGTTGCTCGACTTTCCATCAAGCCGCTATCCTTGCCCACCTTCAAATCTAGGCGACCCAACGTTGCCATCATTTAAATCAGAGAATCTTGAGTTTCTCCCCAGTCACTCTGTGTCTATGAGACGGCGGGTGGATAGGTTGTTTACATGAGTACAATTTCAATTACCGACGAACAGCGTCGGCTCACCTTAATTGCGTCATTAGTCGTGTTCTTCTTGGGGGCGTTGGATATGACGATCCTGTCTACGGCCATGCCGCGCATTATCGAAGAGCTAAACGGCATAGAGCTATACGCTTGGGTAACTACCGCTTACATGCTGACCTCCACAGTACTGGTACCGATCTTTGGTAAGCTCGGTGATATTTATGGTCGCAAAGTGATTTTGGTCTGGGGTATCTCAATTTTCTTGCTGGGTTCTGCGCTTTCTGGCTTGAGTGGCGAGTTCGGTACGCTGCCAATTATTGGTGATGGAATTCATCAGCTGATTGTCTTTCGGGCATTGAAAGGCGTTGGCGGCGCAGCGCTATTTACCTGTGTCATTGCAGTCATTGCTGATCTTTATCCGCCGCTGCAGCGAGCTAAGTTTATGGGGCTGTTCGGTGCTGTTTTCGGTGTCTCCAGCGTCATTGGGCCGTTTGTCGGAGGGTTGTTAACTGACTACGCAACCGTCACATTGTTTGGCCATGAAATTCCAGGTTGGCGCTGGGTGTTCTATGTGAACCTGCCATTAGGGCTGTTTTCGCTCTATTTGATTGTGCGCAAAACCCCGCGTACCAATCACGCAGCTGGTGGCAAGATTGATTATCTCGGCGCTGCATTGTTTATCGGTGCATTTATTCCGTTGCTTCTGGCGTTAACTTGGGGTGGACACAAATACGAATGGCAGTCGTGGCAAATTTCTGCGCTCTTCGGAGGCGCATTGATGTCGTTGGCGGCATTTGTGGTGGTGGAAAAGTTGGCAAGTAACCCGATCATGCCGTTGCAGCTGTTTGCGATTCGCGCGTTTACGGTCACCAACCTTGCAGCCTTTGTTACTGGCATGGCGTTCTTGGGTATCGTCATGTTTATGCCGCTCTATATGCAGGTGGTTATTGGGGTGAGTGCCACAAACAGTGGTTTTGCGATGTTTCCCCTCATGCTTGGCATGATGACGGCGAGTATTGCAAGTGGTCGGTTGGTGTCTCGCCTAGGCGTTTATAAGTCTTTCATGGTTGGTGGGGGTGCTATTGCGATCGTTGGTGTGGCGCTTCTAACGCAAGTTGGCCCAGATGCTAGTGCTTGGGACTTGGCGTGGCGGATGGTCATTGTGGGCATTGGTCTGGGGCCAATGCAAGGTTTGGCCAATTTGGTTGTGCAAAATGCGGTGTCTATGGCTCACATGGGGGCCGCCACGAGTGCTACGCAGTTTTTCCGTCAGATAGGCTCTACCGTGGGGATTGCGCTGTTTGGTACGTTTTTGACGCACAATTTGACTATCGAGCTTCCCAAACAGTTACCTAACCTCAATGCTGGCTCTGAGCAAACCGCTAACCTTGACCAGGCTCAGTCGAACGCGATGAATCTCGAGCAGATGCGCGCTGGAATCATCGAGCGTTTCGACGAGTTTTATGTCGTTATTGATAAAGCCTTTCATGGCGACCAGGAGGCGATTGCGTCGGTGAATAATAATGCATTGGTGCCGCCAATTCTGAAACAGCTGGTTGCCCAAGGTCAGGGGAAGCCTGAGGCGGAGCTAGAAAAAACGTTAACTAATGTGAAAACCATGCTTGCGGGGCAGGCGAAGCAGACAGCGGATAACATGGAGCGAGGTTTAAAGGTTGCGTTCTCTAATTCTATTACCAGCATGTTTTCCGCAGCCTTGTGGATTGTCCTGGCAGCGTTTTTGATTACGTGCTTTATTCCCGTTATATCTCTGCGTGCTGCCGGTGCGGTAGAAGCTGCTGCAAAGGCGGCCGCGGCGGCCAAAAGTAAAGAGCAAACAGCTCCCCCGAGCGAAGGCTCATAGTTCAGGGGTTAGCGTTTGCGCGATAAAAAACCCCATACCGCCCTATTTGTATTGTCGTACGGAGGTGTTATCACCGTTCGTTGTTCGTAATAGCGCAGGCCATTGCGACGTGCAACTCTCGAGCGCTGCTCTGCCTCATGGCGCTGTTCTGGTGAAGGGGCGCTCACGATGTCCAGCAACGGTAGGTTGACGTTCCCCAGCAAGGTGGTCATGCCTGATGCTTGGTGGGGGATGCTATTGCGGGCATTCACTAAGATGACAGCCGTTAATCGGTTGGGGCGTCCTACTTCGGCAAAATAATTGGCCACCCTGGCCGCGCCAGCGCCTTGGCCATACAGAATTAATTGACTGCCCGAATTTGCTTCACTAGTGATGAATTCCAGGGCGGCGATAATACGATCTTGTACTATTTGTTCCTGATCAGTTTTTTCTGATTGTTCTGGCTCCCGCTCTTCTTCAGGGATGAATGATCCATCACCAATACTATTGGTCGAGTCGTCAAAGATTTCGTTCTTCTCGTTGGGGCCTGCTTGAGGCTCGTCAGATTCGGTTGATTCAGCGGCTTGTTCGCTGTCTTCAGATTCGCCCCGGGGCCCGCTTGAGGTCGTTTGAGGGCGTGCAGGCGGGTCAGGGATATGCGGTGCCGGCAAGCTCAGAGAGAGGATATTCCATCCTTTGGAAGGTAAGAATTGTTCCAGTGTTGCTAAAGTGCCGGGTGAGCCTGGCTTCTCTCCCGCATCTGGCAGAATGACTATCCAGCCCTTGGGCTTCGCGCTCGTTGCAATCACTCTTTTTGTGAGAAAGTATTTATCGGCCACCTTGAGCCACTTTACATGTTCCTTAGGAAGTGACTTCGCGAGCAGGCGCATCTGTTCCATTTCGCTCTGTTGTGGTGGTGGGCGTGAGGTGGTCACAGCGGGCGCTGTTTGCTCTTCATCGTTATTTGAGTCTTGGCTTGCCCCCAGGCTTGAAAGGCAGGATATCCCCACCAGCAAGGTTGTTTGAATAAGGCGGCGGGCCATTAGGCTGGGCGTCGTCCTGGGTTGAGGGCTAATCGCTAAATAGTTCATGCCCTTTAGTATAGACCTGAGCATTCCGGCTGCATGTGGATTCAAGTACAATTACAGCTTTTGCTCTGCGTGTTAATTCCTCTCAAAGATAAGTTCACCCCTATGAAACAAGATTACAAAATTGCCCCATCAATACTTGCCGCTGATTTCGCCCGTTTGGGTGAAGAATGCCAGTCTGTTCTGGATGCCGGGGCGGATATCATCCACTTTGACGTAATGGACAATCACTATGTCCCCAACCTCACCATTGGCCCCGTTGTATGCCAAGCGTTACGTAAATTTGGGATTCAGGCTGAGATAGATGTGCATCTCATGGTTGAGCCGGTAGATGACCTTATCGGTATGTTTGCCGATGCAGGTGCCGATTACATAACCTTTCATCCGGATGCATCTAAGCATGTTGACCGGTCATTGCAGTTGATTCGCGATGCGGGGTGCAAACCTGGTTTGGTGCTAAACCCGGCAGTGCCCCTCGATACTATCAAGCATGTCTTGCCACAGCTTGATATGTTATTGCTAATGTCAGTAAACCCCGGTTTTGGTGGTCAGTCGTTTATTCCTTACACGCTGGATAAGCTTCGTGAGGCGCGAGCGTTGATTGACCAATGTGACAGGCCTATCAGACTTGAGGTGGACGGAGGGATTAAAGTAGAGAATATTCGCGCCGCGGCCGATGCGGGTGCTGATACGTTCGTCGCTGGAACCGCAATTTTCGGGCAGGACAGCTATGCAGATGCCATTGCCGCGATGAGAAACGAATTAACAAAATAGAGTTTTACTAGGTGTAGGGAAGTTGATGATGAAGTATTTACCAAGTGTTTTAGCCGTAAGTTGTGTGGGTGTTTTGCTGGCCGGGTGTGGTGGCTCAGGCGGCAGTGATTCGGGCAGTTCAGGTACGGATGTCTCGTTAAGTTTTTCTGACGCGCCGGTACAGGATGCGCAAGAGGTAGTCATTACCGTTGATACCATCACGTTCAATCGCTCAGGTGAGGATGATATCGTCGTAGATACCTTCACCAGTGACGAGCTAGGGATTGAAGATGCCGATACTTTTACCCTGGATCTGTTGGATTATCAGGGGGCTGATAGCGTCTTGGTGCTCGACAGCGTTAAATTACCGGTCGGTGAGTATTCTAATCTTCGTCTTGGAATCCTGGATGAAAACTTGGCGTTCTCATACGTCGTGGTTGGTGGAAATGCCTATGAAATCAAAGTTCCAAGTGACGAATTAAAATTGGGTGGATTCACTGTCTCAGAAACGACCACACAAAATTTTGTTGTGGAGTTTGATCTTACAAGAGCATTAGCGCACAACCCCACACCTGAGCGCTATATCCTCAAGCCGCACGGTGTACGTGTGGTTGATCTTCAGGAGGCGGCAACACTTCAAGGGACAGTCGACCTTGATGCGCTCCACGCCATCACGCCGTGCGATACGAAACCTGTGCAGACCGTGGACAATATTGCCTATCTTTACCAAGGTCATGATTTGGATACTAATTTACTTGGTGATGTATTTGTACGCGGCCCAGAGCCAGGTGAATTGGTGAACGGCGAGCCAAGTGTGCCTGATGTCGACTATGATTCTGATGTTCCGGCAGACATTATTGCGCCTTATGGCAGTTCTATTATTGATAATAGCGAAGTCAGCTACATCTTCTCCTACGTTGAGCCGGGTGATTACACCTTGGCGATTTCGTGTGAGGCCACTGATGACAACCCCATATTGTGGGATGAAATTCCGGTGCCATCACCGGTGCTTCAGGTGGTTGAGTTGACCCTAGCGGAGGGCGAGACTGAATCCTGCGACTTCCCTCTAGCTGATGGTGTTTGTGCTCCGTAGGGGCAATGCAAACGGCAAATGCTAAAATCTCTGATCTAGGCTAGCCAAATGAGGTTAGCCTAGATAAACTACCAGCCAAATTTAACCCGGTGCAGCCTTCCTCTCCGGTAGGTGCACAATAATGATGAGACATGGCAACACCGTGATTTCTCTGCACTTCACTTCTCAGTTCTTTTCCTCAGTGTGGCGTTGGCGACGCTAGTGCCTCGGCGCACCTCTGTTTCGCGCCTATCATCGCTAATCGGCGATTCTTAAAACTGCATATTCGCTTAAATCATAATGCTCGACGGACGGGTATTGATCCTGAGGAAGGACCATGAATAACGTACAATTTGAAGAATTAAAACAACAAGGCTACAACCGAATACCGGTCGTACGTGAAATTTTAGCTGACCTAGAGACCCCTTTATCAAGCTATCTTAAGCTTGCTGATGGCCCCTACAGTTACTTATTTGAGTCTGTTCAGGGTGGCGAGAAATGGGGCCGCTACTCCATGATTGGTTTACCTGCCAGCACCGTGCTTAAGGCGTTTGGAGAGGAAGTCTTGGTCGAAGAACAAGGCGAAGTCGTTGAGCGTTACCAGCTTGCAGACCCGTTGGATTTCGTCACTGAATTCCAAAGCAGGTACAGAGTTCCCGAGGTCGAAGGCCTACCAATGTTCAACGGTGGTCTCGTTGGCTATTTTGGCTACGATTGTGTTCGCTATGTTGAAGCGCGCCTCAAAAAAACGCAACCGGAAGACATTATTGGTAACCCCGACATACTGCTCATGGTTTCAGACGAAGTAGTGGTCTTTGATAATTTGTCGGGTAAGCTCAGCATTGTTGTCCATGCAGATCCAGCGCAAGACAATGCGTTAAGTGATGCGCAGGCGCGCCTTGATCAACTGGTCGAACTAATGGCGACCGCAGAGCCTAAAACTCAACCGATGAAGCTTCGTCCGGACGAAATAGCAGAGGACTCATTCAAGTCCCATTATGGGCGTGATCGTTATGAAGAGGCGGTTGAAAAAATCAAAGAGTACGCGCTAGCGGGTGACATCATGCAGGTGGTGCCGTCGCAACGCCTGTCGATTGACTTTCATGCCGATCCAATCAACTTATACCGCGCACTGCGTAATTTAAATCCATCCCCCTATATGTATTTCCTCAATCTGAACGATCACTATGTGGTTGGCTCGAGCCCGGAAATCTTAGCGCGTCTGGAAAACGGCGAAGTGACAGTGAGGCCGATAGCTGGTACTCGCCGTCGTGGTCGCACGGTGGAAGAAGACCTGGCAATGGAGAAGGAGCTGGTCAACGATCCTAAAGAAATTGCGGAGCATTTGATGCTTATTGATCTGGGTCGGAATGATGTGGGACGTGTGGCACAAACCGGGCAAGTTAATGTCACCGAGCAAATGGTGGTAGAGCGCTATTCTCACGTTATGCACATCACGTCGAATGTGACAGGCAAGGTGAAACCGGACGTTTCAGCGATGGATATATTGCGAGCGGTACTACCGGCAGGCACCCTGTCGGGAGCGCCAAAAATTCGTGCGATGGAAATTATCGACGAGTTAGAAAGTGAAAAACGTGGTGTCTATGGTGGTGCAGTGGGTTATTTGTCTTGGAATGGCAATATGGATACCGCTATCGCCATCCGCACGGCGGTCATTAAAAATAACGTGTTATATGCGCAAGCTGGAGGAGGGGTTGTGGCAGATTCCATTCCCGCGCTGGAATGGAAAGAAACCATGAATAAGGCACGCGCGATTTTCCGCGCAGTCGACATGGTTCAGAACTAGCCCAACTTCCAGGAGAAATAACATGTTGTTAATGATTGATAATTACGATTCCTTTACCTACAACGTTGTGCAATACCTCGGCGAGTTGAAAGCTGATGTTCACGTTGTACGCAACGACGAATTAACGTTAGAAGAAATTGTTGCGCTAAACCCCGAGCGGCTTGTGGTGTCACCCGGTCCTTGTACCCCGAACGAAGCCGGTGTTTCTGTCGCGGTGATTAAGCATTTTGCCGGGAAGATACCCGTTCTTGGGATATGTTTAGGGCACCAAAGCATAGGGCAAGCGTTTGGTGGTAACATTGTGCGAGCCAAGCACGTCATGCATGGTAAAACATCACTGATGCATCACAATAATAAAGGCGTATTCAAAGGCCTCGAAAATCCGTTTACCGCAACGCGTTACCATTCGTTAGTGATTGAGAAAGAGTCGCTGCCGGATTGCTTGGAGATCACGTCCTGGACGCAAACGGAAGACGGCGAGATCGACGAAATTATGGGTGTGCGTCATAAAGAATTGCCCATCGAAGGTGTGCAATTCCATCCCGAATCGATATTGACCGAACACGGCCATGACTTGTTGCAAAATTTCCTCGATATTCATTTGTAATACCGCGGTGAATGATGGCGCAAATAAAAATATATGGGATTAGAGGCACTCTAATCCCTCGGCGTGCCCAATTGTCAAACGTTATTCATGAGTGTGTGATGGAAGCGTTAGAGTTTCCGGCTGATAAAAGAGCACATCGATTTTTCCCAATGGATAAAGATGATTTTCTATATCCTGGCGGGCGCAGTGATGACTACATCATTATTGAAATTATGATGATGGAAGGTCGAACGGTAGCGACACGTAAACAGTTAATCCGTTTGCTTAATGACCGCATTCACCGTGACTTAGGCATCTCACTGCAAGACATTGAAATCGTGATAACTGAAAGCCCTGCGTGTAATTGGAGCTTTCGCGGCATTCATGGTGATGAAGCCTCCTTAAGTTATCGAGTCGACATTTAAAATACATGGTAAAGGGATCATCATGAGTATCCAAAATACGATTGCCAAAGTGGTTGATGGGCACGATTTGTCAACTGATGAAATGATCGCTGCGATGCGATTGATTATGACCGGTGAAGCGACGCCTGCACAAATTGGTGGGTTCTTGGTTGCACTGAAAATTAAAGGCGAAACTATCGAAGAAATTGCTGGCGCAGCGCAGGTCATGCGAGAGCTGTCTAGTAAAGTTGAAATCGATGTGCCGAATATGGTGGATACCTGCGGTACCGGAGGGGACGGCTCTAACCTATTTAACGTTTCAACCGCGGGTGCGTTTGTTGTCGCCGCCGCAGGCGGGCATGTAGCGAAGCATGGTAATCGTTCGATTACTAGTTCCACCGGTAGTGCTGATGTGTTGGAGACCGCCGGTGTCAATTTAGATCTAACACCAGAACAAGTAGCGAAATGTATTGCGGAAGTCGGTGTCGGATTTATGTTTGCGGTAAAACATCATGGTGCAATGAAGCATGCCATTGGGCCGCGTAAAGAATTAGGCTTGCGCACGATTTTTAATGTGCTTGGTCCGATGACAAACCCTGCAGGTGTTAAGCGACAAGTGATTGGTGTTTATGATCAATCTCTTTGTGAGCCTATAGCTAAAGCTTTACAGCAGTTAGGCAGTGAGCATGTGATGGTCGTCCATGCCAGTGATGGTTTGGATGAATTTACGCTGGCGGGTGAAACATTTGTCGCTGAACTAAAAGATGGCCTAGTTACTACTTATACAATTAAGCCCGAAGATGTTGGCATAGAAACTCAGTCTCTGGATGGTTTGAGTGTCAGTAGTTCTGATGAATCCTTAGCGTTAATTCGTGGTGCGTTGTCGCGTCAAGGTACGGATATATCAAATAAGGCAGCCGACATCATTGCCTACAACGCAGGTGCTGCCATTTACGTGAGTGGTCTCAGTGATGACTTCAAAACAGGCGTGGCGCTAGCGCAAGATGCCATCGGTAGTGGTTTAGCATTGGGCAAGCTTACCGAGCTTGTTGAAATGTCATCGTGCTTTTAATCCTGCTTGAACGGTTGAAGCGTTAATAGTTAAAGAATAGGAATTCGTTGTGAACGCACCTACAGTGTTACAAAAAATTATCGATAGAAAATTCGAAGAAGTTGCTGAACGAAAGGCGAAGGTCTCCATCGATGAGCTACAAGTAGCTATTGCAGAACAAACCCCCGCCCGAGGTTTTGTGCAGGCAATCGAGAATAAAATCAGTGCAGGCCACGCGGCAGTGATTGCTGAAATAAAAAAAGCTTCACCAAGCAAAGGCGTTATTCGAGAAGACTTTTTTCCCGCTGAAATAGCTAAGAGTTACGAAAAAGGTAATGCAGCATGTATTTCTGTATTGACGGATGTGGATTTTTTTCAAGGTAGTGACGCTTATTTGAAAGAAGTTCGTGCCGCGACTCGTCTACCGGTACTGCGTAAAGACTTTATGGTCGATGAGTATCAAATATACGAGTCTCGCGCCATTGGAGCGGATTGCATTTTGCTAATCGCAGCCGCCCTTGAATTGCCGAAAATGCAGGCGTTAAGCAAGCTAGCGATTGAGCTTGGTTTGGATGTGTTGGTGGAGGTTCATAATAGCGATGAACTCGCATCGGCGCTGACGCTTGATACCCGCCTTATCGGCGTCAATAATCGTAATTTGAAAACGTTTGATGTGAATTTGGAGTCGACATTCGGTTTGTTAGATAAGATTCCAAAGGATCGTATTGTGGTAACGGAAAGCGGTATCCATACTACGGATGACATTGCTGCCATGAGGGGGCACGACGTGCATTGCTTTTTAGTCGGCGAGGCGCTGATGCGTGCTGACGATCCGGGCATTCGTCTAATGGATTTGTTCAGTTGATTGCTTAACTTTTTAAGTGCTTCACACCTGATGATCAGTAGAGGGACCCTATGCGATTACCAACTTTGGTGCTATTTGGCGCGCTAACACTGATTGGCTGCGATGGTTCCGATGCGCCGCCCCCCGACACTAGGTCGATTGTGGCGGCACCCACAGTGCAGGAAGCGAAGGTTTTTTTGGCTGAAGCTGAAGGACGCATCGAATCCGCGGGTAAACACGCTGCCCATGCCTCATGGATTGCGTCCACTTATATTTCTTACGATAGTCAAATTTTAGAAGCTAAAGCTAGCCAGGCCTTTACAGAGTTATCTGTTGAACTAGCGAATAGAGCCGCGCGATATAATACAGTTCAGCTTGACGAAGTTGATCGTCGAAAGCTGGAGTTACTCAAGCAGGTTTTAACCTTTCCTTCCCCCCAAGATTCAGCGAAAGCTCAAGCGCTAGCGGAAATTAGCTCTCAATTGAGCGCGATGTATGGTTCATCAGAATACTGCCGCGCTGATGGCGAGTGTTTTTCAGGGGATACCTTAGAGCGATTGATGCGTACCAGTCGTAATCCAGACGAGCTAAAAGAATATTGGCTAGGCTGGAGAACTATCTCACCGCCTATGAAGCCTTTGTACCAAAGGCAAGTTGAAATTGGGAATGAGGGCGCGCAAGCACTGGGTTATGAAAACCTTGGTGTCTATTGGCGATCAAAATATGACATGGATCCTGATGAATTTGCCGCTGATGTCGATGCGCAGTGGGAAAAAGTGAAGCCGTTTTATGATGCGCTGCACTGCCATGTGCGAGCGGAACTGAATGAATTTTATGGCGATGATGTGGTGCCAGCAACGGGTGCTATTCCTGCGCATTTGCTAGGTAATCAATGGGCTCAGCAGTGGGGGCAATTGTATGACCTAGTGGCCCCGCCAAAAACGGGCAGTGGCTATGATCTGAATCAGTTGGTCAGCGAGAACATTAATAACGAAATTGAAATGGTAAAAATTGCCGAGCAGTTTTTTATGTCACTTGGGTTCGATCCGTTACCGCAGACGTTTTGGGAACGCTCAATGTTTGTCGAGCCAATCGATCACAAAGCAATTTGCCACGCCAGCGCATGGAGTCTTGATGGCAAAGACGATTTGCGCATAAAAATGTGTATTAAAAAATCGGCTGAGGATTTCGAAACCATTCATCACGAGCTAGGCCACAATTTTTATCAACGCGCCTACAAAGACCAGCCTGTACTGTTCCAGGGGAGTGCGAATGACGGTTTTCACGAAGCAGTGGGTGACACGATTTCCCTGTCAGTCTCTCCAAAATACCTAGTCGATATTGGCTGGCTTGAGCAGGAGCCAGGGGCAGAGGACGATATGGGGTATTTAATGCAGATGGCGTTAGATAAAATTGCATTCCTACCTTGGGGGCTTCTAGTTGATAAGTGGCGCTGGCAAGTTTTTAATGGAGAAATAACCCCCGAGCAATATAATGCGGCTTGGTGGGCCTTGCGAGAGGAGTATCAAGGTGTGGTGCCTCCGGTAGCTCGAACGGAGTCTGATTTTGATCCGGGAGCAAAGTTTCACATACCAGGGAACACTCCCTATATGCGCTACTTCCTAGCGTTTATCCAACAGTTCCAATTTCATCGTGCACTGTGTGAAGCGGCCGGTCATCAAGGGCCGCTGCATCGTTGCTCTATCTATGGCAACGAAGCGGCTGGGGAAAAGCTGCGAGCTATGCTGGCCATGGGGGCAAGCCGACCCTGGCCTGAGGCAATGGAGGCGGTTACTGGTCAAAGGGCATTGGACGCGTCGGCCATAATCGATTATTTTCACCCCTTGAAGCTTTGGCTGGATAAACAAAATCAAGGCAGGCAATGCGGCTGGTAGGTAATCTGCGGCCACATTTAGGTAGTGCCGTATACGCTGTAGAATGACGGAAATGACCCAAGAGATATCAGACAACCCCCAACAACCCTCCAGCTTGGCATCAGACCCCGCTGTCATGGATTGGTCGGCGATGGAGCTGCCCGATACCTGGGTTGATAAGATCGATTATTCTAGTGCAAAGGATGTATTCAAGTTAATGCGCGCCGTACTGGGACGCAAGCGAGAGGGGGTGGCGTTGCCGGAGGGGCTTCCAGGTAAAGATTCAATTCCCAAGTATATTCTTCAAGAATTCCACCGCCTCCCCAATGGTAATTACTCTAAACGTATTACCCGTGGATATATCACGGGCTTCGAGCACTCAATGTTGGGCTCGATGAAGGTAGGGCGAGCTGAGATGGCCCAGCAGTTTGTCGGTTGCCAATCAGTTCTAGATGTCGGCTGTAGCGGCGGTAGAACGGCTCGCGCATTGCGTGACGTCGGTGTGAAGGATGTGTGGGGGCTTGACCCATCGCCGTACCTGCTACAGCACGCTGCTGTCGATAACCCCGATGTGAATTTTGTGCAAGGGACCGCTGAGAATACGGGGTTTGCGGCTCAGCGTTTTGACGGAATTACCGCCTGCTTTCTCTTTCATGAAATGCCGCCACGCTACATTGGTCAAGCCTTGGCTGAGTTCAGCCGGATCTTAAAACCAGGTGGTAAAGTATGCATTAGTGAGCCGGCACCAGAACAGGTGGAGCTAGGGATATTTGCGTTACTGAGGCGCTATGGTTGGCGAGGTGCGTACTATGGCCTGTTGGCAAAGTTTGTTTATGAGCCGTTTATTATGGCTTGGCACAAAACGTCCACGGCTAAATTTTTTAATGACCACGGTTTCGATGTCTTACTCGATGAGTCTGGGATGCCGTTGCGACACATCACCCTGCAAAAACGATAGGGCCTTCAAACAGACATAAAAAAGCCCAGCATTTTAGCTGGGCTTTTTTATGTCTACTCGCTTTCCAAATTAGGGCTAGCGCGTACCAAATACCACCATAGTTTTGCCTTTCACCGAGACAAGTCCCTGGTCTTCGAGTGTTTTGAGCACCCGGCCGACCATCTCTCGGGAGCAGCCCACAATACGACCTATTTCCTGGCGAGTGATTTTGATCTGCATGCCATCGGGGTGGGTCATTGCGTCAGGTTCTTTACAGAGGTCAAGCAGCGTACGTGCAACTCGTCCGGTTACATCGAGGAATGCTAAGTCACCAACCTTGCGCGTGGTGGCACGTAGGCGACGAGCCATTTGTGAGCCAAGGGCGAACAAGAATTCAGGGTGGCTTTCGGATACCTCTTCAAACTTGGCGTAGCTGATTTCGGCAACTTCACATTCAGTTTTGGCTCGAATCCAAGCACTGCGTGGATCCTCATCACCGAATAAGCCCATT
The DNA here is from genome assembly GCA_033852115.1 of Cellvibrionaceae bacterium. Lineage (GTDB taxonomy): Bacteria > Pseudomonadota > Gammaproteobacteria > Pseudomonadales > Cellvibrionaceae > JAWSVE01. The sequence continues at coordinate 1,193,492 of JAWSVE010000002.1, forward strand.
TCGCCAAAAAAATCCCCGTCATTGAGGTAGGCAACGATCATTTCACGACCTTCGTCATCCTCGATAAGCACGGTGACAGAGCCTTTTATGATGTAATACAGCGAATCACTTTTATCACCAGCATAAATTAGCGTGCTTTTGGCTGGGTAGCGCCGACGATGGCAGTGGCTCAAAAACTCTTCGACGTTTTTAATGTGGGGTGTGAGAGATACAGCGACCAATGTGCAGTCCTCGAGTTATAGGTGTTTTTTTATGCAAGACTATTTGCTGTAGTTTGACAACAAATGGCGATAAGTTTCTGTAATTTCTACATTATGTCTTTAAATTAGCTGAGAATCCAGTATGCATTTGTATGCAAATTGTACAGCGTCCATCGCACGAGAGGCATCCTTTTATTGCAGCCCAACTAGATGGCGTCGCTAACTCTCTGCGGCACTGGAGATTATGGTATCCTTGCCGCCCAATTCACAACGAGCGAGACGCCAACTGGTGATTGGTTGGTAGTTGATCCGCCAACAGTGTCACAGTTTACGCAAAGAGGTCAATATGCAGGCAACCGTAAAATGGGTTGATGGAGCGATGTTTGTCGCCGAGTCGGGTAGTGGGCATAGTGTCGTGATGGACGGCCCTCCTGATCACGGTGGTCGTAATATGGGCGTTCGTCCGATGGAAATGCTTCTTTTAGGGCTGGGCGGTTGTTCAAATTTTGACGTGATGAGTATTTTGGAGAAATCACGGCAAAAGGTTAGCGATTGTCGCGTGGAGATTAGTGCAGAGCGCGCAGACGCTGTTCCCGCTGTATTTACTTCAATTCATCTACATTTTGTCGTGAGTGGCGAAGGCCTGAAAGAGAATCAAGTAAAGCGCGCTGTAGAACTATCGGCTACCAAGTATTGTTCGGCATCGATCATGATGGAAGCGGCAGGGGTTAAGGTGACTCACGACTACGAGATAGTTGAGAAGTCCTAGAGAGTCCCTTTAATTAATTTGCGGTTTAAACGCGATACGTAATACTAGTCATGACTTTGGATACCAGGGTCATGGCTTTTTTTATGGGGTACGGGAATTCCGTGCCGCCAGCTGCTAGTGCCGTATGGCCATGTTTCCGCTCGTCGAGCAACATTTGCTCAACAATGGCCCGGCTTTTTTCATCTTGCTCTGGCAATATTTGCAGGTGACTTTCCAGATGATCACACACTTGGTCTTCGGTCGCGGCCACAAACCCTAGGCTAATTTTATCGCTAATCAGTCCAGCCCCTGCGCCAATTCCAAATGATAATCCGTACCACAAAGGGTTTAGAAAGCTTGGGTGGCTGCCTAGTTGCTGTATACGCTCTTCGCACCACTGAAGGTGGTCGATTTCTTCGATTGCTGCATGTTCCATCTCTTCGCGGACTTCAGGCAACTTTGCCGTTAAGGCTTGGCCTTGGTACAACGCTTGCGCGCACACCTCCCCGCTGTGGTTAACTCGCATCAGCCCCGAAACATGCTTAGCTTCGGCTTCACTCAAATCATGTTCTTCTTTAGCTTCTGCTGGCGATGGTCGTGATACTGGGCGCTTATCGAGGGCAACGGTTCGTAAGGCGTGATCTGCTTGAATTAAAAGAGTGTCGATAAAACTGAGTTGGCGTTGGCTTGTCATTGCACGGTGTCTTTTGGGTAAACGGTGTTTTTTGGTCAACAGTCTGGGCGTGAAACGTCTCTAGTGTAATCTAAAAGCGGTAAAATTTCAGGTGCTGGTGCATTCGGCTGGGCTTGGTTACTATCCTTTAACAAATAATACGAGCCAAAACGGCATATCGATCAAAAACAGTCAATTATTGGAAATGTAAATGAGTAGTAAAAGTAGTTCATTAGGGCATGGTATTACCTGTATTGATACTGGCCTGGCACGCCCCCACATGGCAGCGTGCTATCTAATAGAGAGCAATGGGCGTTTGGCTATTGTTGAAACTGGCATTAAGCAAACGGTTGACACGCTAATTAATCTTATCGAAGCGAAAGGCTACCAGCTAAGCGATGTCGATTGGGTGATCATCACACATGTGCATCTTGATCATGCAGGCGGAGCCGGACTATTGATGAGCAATTTGCCGAATGCGAAACTCGTGGTGCATCCTCGCGGTGCTCGACATATGATTGACCCGTCCAAACTACAGGCGGGAGCGAAAGTAGTCTATGGTGAAGAAAAATATAACGAAACCTATGGCGATTTAATTCCTATCGCAGAAGATAAAATTCATATTGCAGAGGATGGTAGTAAAGTTAAATTGGGGATGCGTGAGTTTATTTTCATTGATTCTCCAGGGCACGCCAAGCATCACTTTTGCGTATACGACACGGAAAGCCAGGGTTTCTTTACGGGTGATACCTTAGGCCTCCGCTACGCTGAGCTGACCACACCCGATAAACACTTTTGTTTGATTTCTACGACACCGGTGCAATTTGATCCGGATGCAATGAAGGAGTCTATTCATCGAGTCATCGACTTTAACCCAGCGGCACTGTACCTCACACACTATGGCAAAGTAGAAAATCTAATCGACCACCAGATACAATTGTTTCGACAAATTGACTGGGTTTGTGATATGGCATTATCTGTTAAAAATAAAGAAAATCGTCAGCAGTTAATTGAGACGGAAATGATGAACTATGCATTAGCAGAACTAGAAAAGATCGGTTCCCCGCTAACCGTCGACGAGCAGCGAGCAGTTCTGGCGCCAGATATTCGCCTCAACGCGCAAGGTATTGATGTCTGGTTGTCGCAAGTTGCATAGTGTGTGAAATTGAAAATTAAAATAGTTAGCTAGAAGTGAACCTATGGATGATTCTCGTGATGTGGGGCTGCTGTTAGATTCGCGTGTCCCCTTGCTTGTTGTTGAAACATATGATGAAAAAAGAGCGCTCGATATGCTCCTTCGTGTGGCGAACAAGCGTGATAGAAATATCTTTCGTTGGACAATAACCGACGGTTTGGCCCGGTTAAGTTTTGGGCCTCAAGTCGTCAGTATTGCCGATCATACTGAACCGCAAACGATACTAGAGCATATCAAGCAAACGGTAACCCCAGCAATTTATGTGTTATGTGACTTTCATCCTTATTTGCATGAATCACCACGCAACATCCGATTGATTAAAGATATTATTCATCTGCATTCGAGCGTTCCCAATACATTGGTATTGCTCAGTCACCAGCTGAGACTGCCTGAGGAACTCTCGCGCTATAGTGCGGTGGTGAAATTATCTATGCCGACTGATGAAGAGATTATGGCGATTATTCGGGAAGAAGCGAAACAGTGGACTAAGTCTGCTCGAATTAGCCGAATTAAAACAGACAGTGCAACTATTGATAAATTGATCGCCAACTTGCGCGGACTAACTCACAGCGAAGTGCGTCGCCTAGCTCGGAGCGCCATTGTAGACGACGGCGCAATTACCGATGATGACATCCCTGAAATTAATAAAGCTAAGTTTGAATTAATGGACATGGATGGGGTTCTGAGCTTTGAATACAATACTGAAAAGTTTTCGAATGTCGGTGGGCTGAATGCGCTTAAAAGTTGGCTGGAGCAACGTCGAACCCCTTTTGTTGATGCAGATAAAGATAGCTTAAACGATATGCCGAAAGGGGTTTTGCTTGTTGGTGTGCAAGGGGGTGGCAAAAGTCTTGCAGCCAAAAGTGTGGCTGGGTTGTGGGGGTTGCCTCTGCTAAGAATGGATTTTGGGTCGCTGTACAATAAATTTATCGGCGAAACGGAGAAAAATGTACGTGAAGCGTTAAAACTAGCCGATATGATGTCTCCTTGTGTGTTGTGGATGGATGAGATAGAAAAAGGCTTATCTTCCGATAATCACGACACTGGGACATCTAAACGCATTTTAGGCACCTTATTGACGTGGATGGCTGAACGTTCTTCTCGTGTTTTTGTTGTGGCTACCAGCAATGATATCAGTGGGTTGCCACCAGAGCTTATTCGTAAAGGTCGCTTAGATGAAATTTTCTTTGTTGATTTGCCCGATAGTAAAACGCGAGAGCAGATTTTCACTATTCATTTGAATAAGCGGGATCTCAACCCGGACTATTTTGATCTTGCTAAACTTGCTGAATCCAGTGATGGTTTTTCAGGTGCCGAAATAGAACAGGTCGTTGTTGCTGCAACCTATTCGGCCGCAGCTAGTCAAGTACAAGTCACTACCGATCAGCTATTGCAAGAGATTTTCAATACGTCACCGTTGTCTGTCGTGATGTCGGAAAAAATTGCTGAATTGCGTCGTTGGGCTGCGACAAGAACCGTCTCGGCAAATTAACCCTTTTACGTATTCTTTAAAATACTTTGCTGGTGTTAGTTTTCAGCTCTCTAGTAAGTGCTTTGTAATGTTCAATTGTCTCTTTATATAGGTGAATTTTAAATTTGGATTCTCGGTAATGGATTTGAACAATTTTCAAAAATATTCTGATTGCATTGGGAAAAGGGTATTGCTGACGGGTGGAACAGGATTTATCGGTCGGCGGCTTGTTGAAGTACTACTCAATCTAAAATGCAAAGTCACGGTGCTGACACGTAACCCGGAAGCGTCGGAAAAACTGTTTCAGGGGCAAGTTTCTATCGTTGAGGGCCTATCGAATATTGGCTCTACCGCTGCGTTTGATGTAGTCATCAACCTAGCCGGAGAGCCTCTTGCCGAAAAGCGTTGGAATGCTAAACGTAAACAAGAGTTTATAAACAGTCGTGTGCAAACCACTGCTTCTATTTGTGATTTGCTCTCTAGACTTAAACATCAACCGGATGTTTTGATAAATGGCTCGGCGATTGGGTTTTATGGTCCACATGGTGACGACGTATTAACGGAAGAGTCTGCAGCAGTTGACTGCTTCTCGCATAATTTATGTCGGCGCTGGGAGGAGCAGGCTCTGCAGGCCAAGCCTTTTGTGGGTAGGGTCTGTTTATTACGAATAGGTATTGTACTGGGTCAAGACGGTGGCCCTCTTAAAGAATTGTTGCAGCCCTATAAATTTGGTGTGTCGACTCAAATTTCTAGTGGTCAACAGTGGATGTCTTGGATTCATCGTGACGACTTAATTGCTATGGTGCTGCATTTAATATGTGAGCCAAAGCTGTCTGGGCCAATCAATGGTACCGCACCGAATCCGGTCACTAACGCGGGGTTTGCCGATGTTTTGGAGCAGTGTTTTAGAACTTTTATTAGAGTCCGCGTGCCCACCAAGATCTTGAGCTTGTTAGTGGGTGAGCTTGCAGATGAAGTGCTTATTACAGGTCAAAAAGTATTGCCAACTAAAATTGAAAATAGCGGTTTTGTCTTTGAGTATAGTCAGTTGATTCAGGCTATTGAGGATATAGTGGGCGCCCGGTGACACTGAACATTTGAAAGACTCCGATACTAAAAAGCCCAGGNNCCTGGGCTTTTTAGTATCGGAGGTGGTCCTCGATTTATATCGTTTCCGCTTGCGCAATTGCAGCAGCAATTTTAGATTTGAGATCGCTAGAAACTTCCTGTTGTTCGGCTATAGGTGCTTTGACCAGCTGAGTTTTTGTCTGCTCAATAGCCACTTTTTGAGTATCAAGTAGCAGAGCTGATCCGTAGCTTAAGAGTGGCAGAATCAACACGGCAGCAACAATCGCAATACCATTGATAGAGCGGGGAGTTAGGTTGGCCATGGGTAAATCCTCTTGAATGCGCGAACGCTCCAGTTCGCAATCTGTGTGTGACATAGTTCACATTATAGCCGCAAACTTTTCAATGAGGAATATTTTTAATCAGACTCCAACGTTTTGGTTATATCAAGTTGTTCTAACAGTGGCTTTGTTGTTGATTTGCGTGCCAAATTGATGTCGCTAAGGCGTAGATTGCGAGCACATAACCTGAAGATCAGGGAAAGGGAGGATAGCAGCGTGCGGAATATGCGCGCCCGCTGCTAGGGAGGGGGGCAGCTTTAGCTGTTTTCTTCTCGGGCGATAGCGCGATAAGCGATATCATCACGCTTGTAGCAGTCTTCCCAACTTATTTTGTTGGCGAGTACATAGCTGCGTTGTTGAGCTTCGGTGATAGTAGGGGCCATTGCCGTTACGCAGAGGACGCGCCCGCCATTGGTAACGACATCATCGCCATTCATTTGAGTTCCTGCATGGAACACCTTTTCACCAGCGAGTTCTTTCTCTGGCAAACCGCTAATCACTTTACCCTTGGCGTAGCTGGCAGGATAGCCGCCCGCAGCCATTACGACGCCAACTGCAGGGCGAGGATCCCATTCCGAGGTCAACTCGTTAAGTTCTCCGTCGATCGCGGCTTCGAAAATGGTGACCAAGTCTGATTGCAAGCGCATCATGATGGGCTGTGTTTCGGGGTCCCCCATACGGCAGTTATATTCGATAACTTTGGGAGCGCCATCTTCGGAAATCATTAAGCCTGCGTACAAAAAGCCGGTAAATGTATTGCCTTCTGCTGCCATGCCTTCAATGGTAGGCACGATAACTTCATTCATTACACGTTCGTAAACTTCCGGTGTAACTACGGGAGCCGGTGAATAGGCGCCCATGCCGCCGGTATTCGGACCAGTATCTTGATTGCCAACACGTTTGTGGTCTTGGCTAGTTGCCATTGGAAGAATATGTTTACCGTCAGCTACCACAATAAAGCTGGCTTCTTCACCGGTAAGAAACTCTTCGATAACCACGCGACAACCGGCATCGCCAAACGCATTACCCGATAACATATCTTCAACAGCATCTTTAGCTTGCTCGATGGTTTCAGCAACGATTACGCCTTTACCTGCCGCAAGTCCGTCGGCTTTGACAACAATTGGAGCGCCTTTAGCGTCGATGTAATCTAAAGCTTCATCAATATTGGTAAAACTTTGGTATTCCGCTGTAGGGATATTGTGGCGCGCCAAAAAATCTTTGGTGAACGCTTTAGAGCCTTCGAGTTGCGCTGCACCTTTACTCGGGCCAAAACAACGTAAATTTTTCGTCTCGAAATAATCGACAACACCATCTACCAACGGAGCTTCTGGGCCAACTACGGTGAGTTCACAATTATTTTTCTTAGCGAAATCTGCGAGTGCAACAAAATCACCCACACCGATATCAACATTTTCAATACCGTTTTCTAAAGCCGTGCCGGCATTACCTGGGGCGACAAATACTTTCTCGACACGCTCGCTTTGTGCGCATTTCCACGCCAGTGCGTGTTCGCGACCACCGCTACCGATAACTAAAATATTCATGTTCTAAATCCTGTGTTCTATTTCGTAGCGGGGAATTAGTGTCTAAAGTGACGCATGCCAGTAAAGACCATTGCCATACCGTGTTCGTCGGCAGCGGCAATCACTTCTTCATCGCGCATTGATCCGCCGGGTTGGATTACACAGCTAATGCCAACTTTCGCCGCGTTATCAATACCATCGCGGAACGGGAAGAAAGCGTCACTGGCCATTACGGAACCTTTAACCTCAAGGCCTGCATGTTCAGCTTTGATCGCGGCGATACGCGCAGAATTAACGCGTGACATTTGGCCGGCACCAATACCTACTGTTTGTTGTTGAGATGCGTAAACAATAGCGTTGGATTTAACGAATTTTGCGACTTTCCACGCAAATAATAAGTCATCGATTTCTTCCGGCGTTGGCTGACGCTTTGATACGATCTTTAAATCGCCAGCTGTGATTACACCTAAATCGCGATCTTGAACGAGTAGACCACCGTTCACGCGTTTGTAATCCCACGCCGGTGCTGAGGCATCCCATTCGCCACATCGGAGTACGCGAATGTTTTTCTTTTGCGCGGTAATGTCTAACGCTTCTTGGCTGATACTCGGTGCGATAATCACTTCAACAAAGTGACCTCGATCGGCGATAGCTTGTGCGGTGGTGGCATCAAACTCTTGGTTAAATGCCAAGATGCCGCCAAACGCAGACTCTGGGTCGGTTGCAAATGCGCGCTCATACGCTTCAAAAATGTTTGCGCCTGTTGCTACACCGCAGGGGTTGGCATGTTTCACAATCACACATGCGGGTACGGAAAACTGTTTGACGGCTTCCAGTGCTGCGTCTGTATCGGCAATGTTGTTGTACGATAGTTCTTTGCCGTGTAATTGTTCTGCAGTCGCGATGGAGGCTTCGGTGGGTTGTGCTTCGGTGTAAAATGCTGATGATTGATGCGGGTTTTCGCCGTAGCGTAAATCTTGTGCTTTTGTAAATTGTGTGTTGAATGTGCGTGGGAATTTTTCTGAGCCACCAGGCACTAAGCGACCAAAATAATTCGCGATCGCGCCATCGTATGCCGCCGTGTGTTCGTAGGCTTGGATCGCCAAATCAAAACGTTTTTCTAACGACAGTGCGCCGTTGTTTGCTTGCATTTCAGTAATGAGCGCGTCGTAATTTTCAGGGTTGACTACGATTGCGACATCCTTGTGGTTTTTGGCTGCCGCACGAACCATAGTAGGGCCACCGATATCAATGTTTTCTACGGCGTCTTCTATGGTGCAATCTGGGTTGGCGACGGTTTGCTCAAACGGATAAAGATTCACGACGACCATATCAATCGCATCAATACCATGCTCTTGCATTACTGCATCGTCGGTACCGCGTCGACCTAAAATGCCGCCGTGAATTTTCGGGTGCAAGGTTTTAACGCGGCCATCCATCATTTCTGGGTGGCCGGTGTAGCTCGCCACTTCAACCGCGTTGATGCCGCTTTCTGTTAACAATTTATAGGTGCCACCGGTTGAAAGTATTTCAACGTTAAAACTTTGCAAGGCTTTTGCAAAATCGACGATGCCGGTTTTGTCTGAGACGCTGATTAGCGCGCGACGAATGGTTGTGAGGTCTGCGGTTGATGTCATCGCAATCTATCCGAATATTCTGTGAAGATTAAAAACGACAACATCGAATCGAGCGTGGCCTGATTCGATGTTGTAATAAGTTTCAAGTTTGAAAACTACTGCTGGCTTCAGCCGCGTTTGGCGGCTGAAAAGAGGGTGGTGCTTAGAGCAAGCCGTACTGCTTTAATTTCTTACGCAAAGTGCCTCGGTTTAAACCTAATACTTGGGCCGCTTTGGTTTGGTTGTGACGGGTGTGCTTCATGACGATTTCAAGCATTGGCGCTTCGACTTCGGCGAGAACCATGTCGTATACATCGGTTACAGGCTGGCCGTCGAGGTGCTTAAAGTAGTTGTCCATAGACTGCTCAACACAATCGCGCAATGATTGATTCTTGCTTATCGTTGCGAACGAAGTAACGTTGCTTGGTTGCGACGTCATTTCGACGGGTGATTCTGCGTAAAGCGGGTCTGCGTTGTTCATGCGGCTAATTCCTCTCTTGTTTTGAGTCGTTCAAGGTAATGTTGAACGCTTGCCAGCTGCTCACTGGCGGATTCCATAGTATTAAAAGTTTTTAAGTATTCTCGATTTGACAGCGACGGATGTCTTTCTGCCATCCCTTCGAGATACCACTTGACGTGCTTTCGAGCGATACGTGGACCTTGCCGATCGCCGTAGCATTGATACAAACCGGACAAATGCTCGGTCATCACTTCCTGCATTTCTGTCAGGGTGGGCGATGAACTTGGCGAGCCGGACGTTAAGTACTGATCAATCGCTCGAATTAACCAAGGGTTACCCTGGACACTTCTGCCAACCATCACAGCGCTTGCGCCAGTGTGTTGCAGTACAGTCTTCGCTTTTTCAGGAGAATCGATATCTCCGTTGGCGATAACTGGAATGCTCACTGAGCTCACAATGTCAGCAATGGTTTGATATTCCGCATGGCCGGTAAACCGACACGCACGCGTACGACCGTGAACCGTTAACGCCTGAATGCCTGACTGTTCGGCAATCTTAGCGATGGTCGTTCCGTTACGTGTGTCTGGGCACCAACCTGTGCGAATTTTCAAGGTAACTGGGATATCGACAGCAGTAACCACTGCATCGAGAATCGCTTCTACCAATTGTTCATCGCGTAAAAGGGCTGATCCTGCGGCCTTTTTACACACTTTTTTTGCTGGGCATCCCATATTGATATCGACGAGCTCAGCACCCATCGCTACGCATTCGCGCGCGGCGTTGGCCATCATCTGAGGGTCGTTACCTGCGATTTGGATACTACGAGGAACTAACTGTTCGCCGGATTGTGTGACTAACCGGTTGCTAGACTTCCTGCTCTGCCATAGTCGGGTATCCGATGTCAGCATTTCCGATGTTGTTAACGCTGCACCCATTTGTTGGCAGATTGCACGAAAAGGGGCGTCGCTCACTCCCGCCATCGGTGCCAGCAGTACTTGGCTAGGCAGTTGATGTGGGCCGATCGTTAACAAGGGTTCACCGCAAATGCTGTCTGAGAAATCCCCAAAAGGGCGGCAAATATGGGTGCCGAAAAAAGGCTGCTATGATACCTGCACTCGGCGAGAATGGGAAAGTGCATTTTGCACAAATCGGTGAATTTATAGGCGTTTTTTTAGATTGCTTTGCACTCAATGATATGAACGCTTAGATAGCGTCCGAATGAACCGGCGAATGCTATTGGATGTAGGCGGCGTAATTGACCGCCTCTGGACCGGGATTGAGTATTTCGAGCGCGAGATGAACCGGCTGGTTACTGGGCATCTCTGTGGTCCCTGCTAATTCACCGCTCAGATACTCATCGGGTGAGAAGCTCCGCGAGGCCACCACGTTGCCGTGGAGGTTGGTAAAGGTAATGACCAGGTTCGGGAATTGTTGAGTGTGCGGCGCAGTATTGAGCAGGATAGTGTCTATCATTAGCGCGTCCGCGGCTTTCGGGTGTTCACGGACGAAAAAGTTGGTTGTCTTGATCAAATGTGGTGCCTGAAGTGGGGGCACGCTAACCCCCAGCGTCGCGTATAACCCTCGGTAGGGTTCAACTCGGCTTAATTTGTCGTATTGTAACCAGCCAACTTGAATAACCAAGGCCAGGCAAAGCGCGGCAGTGAGGCCACCCCATATCGCTTTAGGTTTCCAGTCAAGATGGCCGTAGCCATGTTCAAATTCGACCGGTTCTGGCTGAATACCTCGGAGCATAGCGCCGCGATCTTGGTCATACTCACTTTGGTAGTAATCTAGGGCTTCGTCATATTCGCCGTCTTCATCTTCATCTCTAAGGCGCTGACGTGATTCAGCATTTTGAGCAATGGCTTGCTGGAAGTCGTCGGAGTAGCCACCTGCTGAATAGCTCTCCTCATCTTCGTCATCGAAGTCACTGGGTTCAGTAACCTTGGGTTCAATTTTGCGATTTGATAAAGGCTCGCCTAGGGCCTCTTCGATTTCGTCATCTTCGAGTGCGTTAAAGCTTCCGGTAGTGACGCGCGAGTAATCCGCAATAGGGTCATCGTCTTCAGCACTATCAAAAATTTGATCGTCTATTTCTTTATCGTCCCCACCTTCTTCGTCTAGATCCAGAATGGGCGACGATATCGGTGTCGGCCTACTAAATTGAGGTGTCGGCTCGCCATCGTCGTCGTCATCGAGCAGCTCAACGGCCCATGACTCGTCCGCCATTGACTTGAGGTCATCGTCTTCATCGCCAAGGCTTGCTTTTGGCGGTTTTTCTTTGCGATCAAATAGAGAGTTACCTTGTGGTTTCCACTGGCCAAGATCGATAAAGCTCTCGCTTAAGTCGTCTCCGTACGCGCCGTCGCGTGCTGGCTCCTCATCGTCCTCACCACTTAACTGAAGGTCATCGCTGATGAGGAGATCATCATCATCTATAAAGAGGTCTCTCTCGTTATCATTTTCGTCTATGGCATGTTGATCGAACTTGAGCATGTTCTCCATGCCTTCGTCCGCAGTGACTGGGCTTTGCACAACGGAGTTAGCGGCGGTGCTAGCTTCGTCCATAATGTCATCGGGTAGACCGAAGCTCTTGGGGTCATCGATATCGAATTCGGTGCCCGCGGCGGTTGGGGTGGTCTCACTTGGAGTGGGTTGTGTTTTCCCCGTCGGCTTGTGGTATTCGAATTTGGGGAAGTCACGCACGGGGTTTTTGCGAGCGACGCTTGGCTTGGCCTTCTCTGGTATCTGAGCGCTTGCTGGCTTTTCTTGCGCTGGCGCATCAAGGGCTGATTTTTTAGGCGCTTGTGTCGGTGAGCTGACGGCGGGTTGCGACGCAGGCTTGGCTGCCGTTGTTCTTTGCGCCGGTGCAGGTGTCACACTTGGTTTGGCTGCCGGTTGTTGTGTGGCTGGTTTGGTCTTAGACGCTGGTTTTGCCGGCACGTCGCTTTTGCTGACAATATGATCCATTGCTTTAAATATGTGCAGGCACGCGCCACAGCGCACTGCGCCCTTTGCCGTTTTCAGCTGAGCTTCAGTGATGCGAAACGACGTGTCGCATTTAGGGCAACGAGTAATCATATCCGTATTATGTGGTCGTTATTCATTGGCTGCTAGGCCGTCGTGTGAGTATGCCTAAAGAAGCTTGGGTATCCAAAACGTGACCCGAATAGTACTTAAGCTCTTAATTGACATGAACAAAGTATCGTAACAGCTTGATTAAGCAGCAAGTTTAGTGCTTTCGGAGAGATCGGTAAACGTTAATACTGATTATAGGCGTTAATTAGTGGTCCGCCGGGTGGCTGCGAGCTGCACCCAGTGATCGAGTTCACGGATTGGTTCGAATTCGAATTCATCCTGATAGGCGTCCATTACGGCTTGTGCTTGGGAATCTAAGATGCCGGACAAGCACAATTTGCCTCCGGGTTTGGTCAAACTCGTTAAGGTTGGGGCGAGCTCCACCAGCGGGCCAGCGAGAATGTTGGCGAACACTATATCGTGCAGTGAGGGCTTAAATCCTTTGGGCAAAAAGGTGCTTACTTTGGATTCATCGATTTGATTGCGATTGGCATTGTCACGTGTCGCGATGAGAGCCTGTGGGTCAATGTCAACACCGTTCATTGAGCGTGCACCCATGAGCAGAGCGGCTATGCCTAGTATCCCTGAACCACAACCGTAATCGCAAACGGTAAGGTCTGCCATATCTTGGTCGGCCAACCATTGCAGGCATTGCAGTGTGGTTGGATGGGTGCCGGTGCCAAACGCCAGGCCAGGATCGAGAAGAATGTTGACTGCCTCGGGTTCGGGCGGCTCACACCAGCTCGGGCATACCCACAGGTTGGGACCACATGGGATTGGACGGTAATGGCTCATCCATTCTCGTTGCCAATCTTTGTCTTCTAATTGCTCCCACTGGCTGTTTGAAATGTCCATGTCTAATTGTTTAGCGACATTTTCGCTAATGCCCGCGGTATCGACATTGGCATCAAACAACCCGGTGACACGAGTGGCTTTCCATAAGGGTGTCTCACCAAGAGCGGGCTCTAGTATGGGTTGGTCTTCGTTGTCCTGAAAGGTGACCGCGGCAGCGCCTATTTCTAGTAGTGCATCTTCTATTGCACTCGCGTGTTCAGGGTCTGTTAGAAAGTGAAGTTGTAACCAAGGCATAGTGATAGCAACGTTAAGCCAACGCATTGACTAAAAAGGAATGGGATCGCTAGTTATTGTGAAGTGATGTGTTTCAGTGCTGCCTGGAGTGCTAGCTCGTAACCTTGAGCACCTAAACCGCAAATCACGCCCACGGCAATATCGGAGAAATAGGAGTGCTGGCGAAACGCGTCACGGCGGTGAACGTTGCTAATATGCACTTCGATGAATGGGATATTGACACCGAGGAGGGCGTCACGCAGTGCGACGCTCGTGTGAGTAAATGCCGCAGGGTTAAAAATAATGAAATCCACATCATCTTTGCCTGCGTCATGAATTCGCTCGATCAATTCATATTCGGCATTGCTTTGTAATGCTTGTAAATGATGGCCTGCATTAATGCAGATATCCGTCAGCGAGCGATTGATGGAGTCGATGGTATCGGTACCATAGACCTCAGGCTCGCGTGTGCCCAACAAGTTAAGGTTCGGGCCGTGTAAAACCAATATGGTTGCCATAAGCTTCGCTACGCTGGAAAGTTTTTAGCTAATATCGCGCGAAGTGTGCCGAAAAAGAGCGGCGCTGTCCATCTCGCTGTCGGATGACTCAGCGCCAAAAGGGGAGAAATGGGCGTCTATGGTTGGAGGAGGCTAAACCACAGCGCGTAATGATGGCCCGTTGTTACTTTTGGGATTGGCTGGTGCGAGTTGTTCTTGCCACGACACAAGTTGTGCGGGGGTGGTCGGATACTTGTTAATGTTAAGCAGGTGGTTGGCGATGCGTGCTGATCGCCATGCCATTAAACTGGTCTGTGGATCGACAATACCGTGGCAGTGCCGACTGCCGTTCATAATGTAAATCTGATTGTTATCGCTGTGTTGCCAGCGTAATTGGTAATTCGCTTCAACAACTAGTTCACCGTCAGCATCTTTTTCAATGAGTTCTGCAATTGGGTCAATGCAGCTCGGCAAGCCGGTTGAAAAACCGGTACATAGAATAATGATATCCGCATGGACACAATTTACGGTGTCTAAGTCGTTATGGCGGGTGACAATGTTAAACCCGCCATCTTTTGCGTCGATGGAGGTGACGTCTCGACCTGGTAGTAGCTGTGTATTGGCATTACCCTCCACAAAAGTGTGTTGATAAATACATTGATAAATGTCAGATAAGGTGGACGGCGAAATGCCATCGCTGGCGAGTTTCTGATAAGCCACTCGATCAGCTTTTCGAGATTTGCTCAAACTCAAAAAATGCTCAACATAGCCTGGTGTAAAATAGTCATTGGTAAACGCTGTTTCATCTAGGGGTTCGAAATTCGGACGGCGTGAAAACCAAGTTACCTCGTTACAGCGACCCCAAAGCTCTTGGATAGTATTGAGAAATACTTCGGCACCCGTTTGCCCGCCGCCAATAATCGCGACGCGTTTGCCAGAAAAGTCTCGAGGCTTTGCCAGAATTTCTGTTGCGTGAAAAACATTGCTACCGATATGTGGAATGGCGAACTCTGGGATGAACGGCTTGGTGCCGGTGCCAATACAAAGGTGTTGAGCACTAATTGTTTGCTCGCCTTTTTGAAGTTGAAACTGCTTGCCGTCATATGTGATTGACGAAATTGGTGAATTGTACTCAACGGACTTTAATTGGTTGGCAACCCAGCCCAAGTATTGCGCGAACTCTTTGCGACTAATTGCCGATTGCTCAGCATTTATAAAACTGTAAAATCGACCATGTTTGACTAGAAAATTAGTGAAGCTCATCGGGTTTGTTGGGTCGACCGGGGTTACTAAATCTTTCAGCCACGACGTTTGTAATTTTGCGTCTGGCAACATTAAGTGAGGGTGCCAGTTAAACGTTGGTTTTTGATCGTAAAAACGAATAGCTTTATCTGTCGCATGTTCCAATAGAGCCGCTAAGCTCAAATTAAATGGGCCGGCCCCAATGCCCGCTAGCAATAGGTTCTGGGTTGTCATGATGGCTGTCCTGCTATGAAAATTGTGTAAGAGGGTTTGGAATGTCGCAGCCCAGAATAGGCACTGGGCGTTGGGATGTGTCCTGATAGCCCTGCTCAAATCGAACGCGGTTGATGCAGAGTTTGTGAACCTTGTCTGAGCACAGAGGAAATAACCTGAATCGATCGGCAAGCTCAGTATGTTGAGTTTGATACTGCGTTATTTCGTCTCGCAGTGCGCTATAGAATGATGATTCATGCAGTAAATTTTGCTCTTGTAATAACGCGGATAAATGCCTTAAGACTGTAACAAAGTGCCCGGTAAGTAGATCATGGAGTAAATGCATCGCGGGTAATTTGTCTAAAGTGTCGTACACTTCAATGGGTAGCGTAGATAGCTCAGGAAAATCTTGGTCAACAATTCTTAGGTCGCCCTGAAGGTCCTTGATGGCAAGCCGATTAGGCAAGCTGTTTTCTAAAACTAGTGTAAGGTTTTGGCCGTGTGCGACAAGTCCGACGCCGTAACGGCACATCAAATGATAGAGCGGAATAACAACGGCTTTAAAATATTCTCTACACCAGTTTTCTGCGGTTACGTTAGATTGTTTGATGAGCTCACCGATAATAGAGTCTCCTTCTTTGTCGCACTGCAATAAGGCAGCGACAAGCATTGCTTTTTCTCCGGTTTTGAGTGATTGATGAATGCTTTCGCGCCAAATAACACCGAGTGTTTCTTTGTAGCGATAGGGGGCGCTGGGCACCTGATTGAACTGTGGATGCGTGCAGCTTATGCCGAGAGGTTCTTGCAAAACCCGTGTGCCAGCTTGTTGTAATCGGCGGTCGGTTTTGCAAATATTTTGTAACCACTCTGAAAGGGGGGCGCCAATGTTTATGTATTTACTCGGGATGCCGCGATAGCACGAGGTATTTAAGATCGTAACAGGTAGTTTTATGTTCGGTGAATCAGGGGCGTTAATGTTTGCCAGCGTTCGTATTGATTGCAGTGGTATAAACTGATGGCCCCAAAATCCTAGATCAACGATGTCTTGAGATGAGATTAAGCTCGCATAATGGATACTGACAACCTGTTGCCATTGCCATGGATGCACAGGAATGACGACATAATCGTCGCGAGTTAATCTGGTGCTTTCAATACGGTTTGAAAATTCTGCCTCGCATTGCTGCCAATCGTTGGCGGACATTGCTGTTTGAGCCATCGATGTTACGGTAGTCGGATCAGAAGCACCAATGGTACAAAACCGTTTCGAAATAGCGATCCAACGTAATTGGAAAGGCTGTCGAGCTTCTGGTGTGTAGCGTTGGAGTTCGTCGCTGCCCCAGCCGAGCCGTCCCTTATTTAGTGTGGCTTTGGGGTGCCCATCGAGATAGCCTTGAAGTTCATCGCAGGATAACGAGGCAAGTGATTTTGCTGTTTGCGATTGCAGTTGTTGATGTTGAATCAAGTCTCCGGCAAGCGTTTGTAAACATTCCTCGATGAGGTTGCCGAGGGTAATGTCGTCAGCACCTATGTCCTGCTGCGCATCGATGAAAAATTGCGTCGCCTCGGTAATTGGATTGCCATTTCGTAATAGGCTTTGCTCATCTACGCGGATTAAGCCCCAGCATGTTTCCCATCCGGTAAAGGTGTATTCGCTCCCATTCGATAAAGCAAGCGTGTAGTGATTTACGTCTTCTAGCGAATGGTCATGAATCTCGGGCTGAAAACATTCTTCATAGCTTAATTCACCGATGATTTTTGCAATCAACTTACGATTGATGATTGACCATCGGCTTCTTTCAGCTTGTGTATTACTGAATGTGGCCGCTGATGAGGCTGAATTAACTGCTTGCTCTATGCAGAGATGGCTAGGTTGGTTCATGATGGCTTAAGGTAATATGGTTTGATTGAAAAAACGTTGTCTTGTGCACTCGACTAACGCTGCGCGTTTGTGGGGGAAGTCAAATTCCTTTAGAACGCGATATGCGCTAAGAATTTGGGTGTATTGCAACAAGCCACGATTGTCTGCCCGTGGCTCGCCCATTACTCGAGGTGTTCGACGATCAAGTAAAAAAACCGCGTGAGTTAATCCTGAAAACCAGGCAATAAAGTTGTCTAAGCCTAGAAACCTCGTGTTGCCTACCAGTAAATGAAAGCCGCGATCATAGTCGCCTGCATCATAGTAGGGGCCAAGCCGATCTTCTTTCGTCCAGTAGATCTCAAAGTATCCAAAAGGCTCTCCATCAAATTCCCCGATCACGGAAAAGATGTGCGGGTCTTCTTGACGTTCCACGAGATACTGGTGTAGTTCCGCCTTGGGTTTATCTAGCTCCCACATTTTGGCTACGCGGCGCTGATTCATCCAGTTGTGAAAAAGATCCAGATCTTGTTCTGGATGAATTGTTCGAAAACTTAAAGTTTTATGTAGTGTTGGAATATGGCGGCGATAAAATTCACCTATCGGTTGTTTTGGTCTCGGTGGCGATTGATGGTTGTTAACAAGCTCTAACGAGTGTGAATCCGCCGACGTTGAAACACTCCACAATTCTTGTTGCTGATAGAAAGTATCTCTAAAGATTGTCGAGCCAAAACATTCAAAGTGTTCTCTTTCATTTGGTGAGGTTTGTAGATTGCTTGGCACCTCGACTTGCGTGTATTGAGGCTGAGTTGAAAAGAGAGTATCGATAGCTAAGCCGAAGATCATTTTTTTATGACGGCTTTGCTCCGGGCCATAACCAAAAGATGAAGCTTGGTGTAGCTTTGCGCAATGAAGATTGTCATCGAGACGAAATGACAAGCTGATAATGCTGGAATCGTTTGACACGACTACGGCGAGTACGCCTGGTATTTTCGACCAATGAACGTGAACACTGCCTAATGTAGGGTGTTCATAGTTAAGCGCTGTTGAACAATGACCGTTCGGTGCGATTTTGACTTTTCGCTGAAGGCGAGTGCTTAGAGCTTCACTCATGGTTAATTAGGCTCCGGATACCTGTTGGCTTTGATAAATGTTTGTAAGAAGAGGGTTTTCAATTGCTTGATATAGCTCTAGCGGATTGCTCATGGTGTTTTCGTTAATATCGGAAAGCGAGCAAATAAAATTACCTTTTTGCCAAAGCGTTGGGCTTGTTAGCAGGTATTCAATAAAAGAGGGGTCATCAAACCCTTGCCGTCTCAATTCTTCTAGTGAATCTCTAAAAAATTGTAGGTATTCACTTTCGTCTCCCAGACCGTCGGTGGCGATTGTGCTGATGACGGAAAAAACACTATTGATAACCAAGTAGTAGCCAAACAGTTTGTTACCCATTTCACGATCTAGTTGGTTTTCTGCGGTGGTGCTTGACTCCAATATTTCAGTGGCGAATAGCTTCTCACCGAGTTTGCTCACGCCGGTGCCTTGGCAATCTCGAAAATAAGCGTGTGTAGGTAAATAGTTTGTGGTGGTCAAAATGATATTTTGTTGGTGTGCACCAAATAATAAGCCCGCTTGAGCTTGTGCAGTCATTAGCGGAGTGACTACGCAATGTAAAAATGCGTTGAACCAGTGACTGGCGGCGTGTATGTCTGTGGTCTTGTTTTGTGAAGCGAGCTTTTTCACTAGATGCGACAAGCTGCTCTGGTTATTCGATGGATTATCCTGAGTGAGGGCCGCGAGTACGTGATGTTGAATATGATTTCGGTTATCGCGGCTGGTGGTCGCGACAAAGGGGTTGTCGCGAAAAACCAAGGCGGTCTCTACAAGAGGATTTCCGTCATCATCGCAAAGACATAGGTAAGCTGGCTCTTCGATGATGGAAAACTGTGGTTGAGTTTGTTTTAGCTGTTGACCTGGTTTGGCGTTTAGTAGGTGGCTGATAAGGCGTCCACGTTCCAACTCTTTTATCTGCAAATGCCGAATTGAATTTGTTAGCCGGATACTCAGTGAAAACTTCAGCATGTATTGGTTGTGAGGATTGTATAGTGAGCGTATAGATGACGTCGCATACCAATGACTACCGGCAACTCCAAGTTCAATTATGTCGCCATGATTAAATGCGTTGGCTAATGCTTTCGACGACCGGATTTGCTGCAATTGCCAAGGGTGTGTTGGCACGAGCAGGAAACCATCGGGAAGGTTCCAGTGGTCAGGATTGATATCAGGGTCTGAGCTAATAAGAGATTCGATTCTTTTGTCTAATCTCATTTCATCCGCGCAGCGATAGAGAATTTTTTCAGGGTTGACGGCCAACCATTGTAAGCGGAACCCGTTTGGGTTTTCTGTACAGTAGGTTGCCATCTCCTCTCGGGATAGGGGTTGACGAATTTTGGGGGTTGGATGAACCGAGTGTCCAAGAAGTAGCGACTGTTCGCTATTCAGAAAAGCCTGCTCGTGGGTCGCACTTGGTTTAAAGAGGTCATCCAGATGATTTTCGTGCGCCATCAAGCTGTGAGCTACATTGTCGCGACTTTCGATGACGCGTGCGACGAACTCATCGCTGACCTGAATATCGCATGCAGCCAAGTACTCAGCGATGTATGTCACTGCCAAAGTAAACGTCAGCGCTAGGGTTTTGCAATCGGTACTCGGTGAGAACTGGTAGTGGTTAAGAAAGCGATGCCTGCCAACTGTTGACCAGTATTGGATAGGAATGAATAGGTCGCCCTTTTCCATTGAGATTGCGAGATATTTGCCGTCGTCGTCATTCGCGGTTTTATCTGTCAGGCGCCAATTATCAAATTCACGCACATACGCATTGAAGAAGCTGTTGGCTGATAAAAAGTCTGCCATCGCAATCAAATTTTTCATCTGTGCTCTCAGTTGTGTTTGGGTTATGAGAAGTTATCGTTTATCATTCGCAAATGCAAATAATTCTCAATAATATTTGAGGTTCGTTTAGAGTTTTTTCGTGAATGAGATAAATAGCGACAAAATCGAGAAGGGGCTGACGGGATTCTCCCCCGTTGTGTCTGTTATTGGCTTGGGCCAAAGTGCTTTACTGGTTTTGCTGCCGGTTCTGGTCGACGTTGGCCCGCTAGACTACAACGCCTGGGCTCAGGTGTTTGCCTTCGGCACGGTAGTGTATTTTGTGGGCTCACTTTGGTGGCCTTGGGTGGTCCCGAGGTTGGGGGTCAGGCGTAGTGTGTTGCTTGCGCTACTGGGAAATTCTCTCAGCTGGTTGATGCTATGGTTGGCGCTTTATTGGGGTGTAGCGCGTACGCTTGAGTTGCAAACCACGAGTTTCATGTTGTTGTTATGGGTGCTTTTGAGTCGCTGTCTTTATGGTGTAGCGACTTCCGGGTTGTTGCCCAGCGCGCACTCGCTGGTAATACATTTACCCGAAGCTACCCAACGCCTTCGGTTCTTTGCGCGGCTATCGGTTTTTCAAGCGCTGGGCCGCTTGTTGGGGCCGCTCATGGTGATGGCGGCGGTAGTTGTTAATCCTTTATTTAGTTTGCTGGGTTTGGCGGGAGTTGCCAGTCTGATGATGGGGTTTGTGGTTTGGCGACTGCCGCAAGATCTCTCTAGCGCACCCGCTTCACCTCTATCTTGGCGAGAATACCTGCCCGCTCGCGGTGTATGGATGCTTTTGTTGTTGCCCTTATTGACCGCTACGCTGGTCAGTGGGTTGCAACTTGTAATCGCTCCCTTGTTGCAGTCTTTCGGTGTTTCCGCGCAAGTCACGACTTATTGGTTGTCGTTTTTACTTGTTGTTGTCGGCGTATTCAGTGTTGTTATGCATCGTGTACAAATAATGAGGCCGCCAGCAAGACCAGTTTATCGACTAGTTTGGATGGTGTTATTGCTGTTGGTGTGTTTGGTATGTGTCAATCAGGGGGCGTTGTTTTCTATATGGGGTGTGGCGGTATTCGTGGTGGTGGCCGGTGTGTTGCTGGCGTCGCTGACTCCGTTGTATAGCGCAGTGCTTGCGGATGTATTGCCCCCACCATCATTGAGTGTGGTGTTAAGTACCAGTCACCTTGTAGGGCATGCGTTAGGATTATCAATTACAGGATGGTTGATGAGTGTCAGCATCGTGGCCGCCACTCAATGGCTGATTGTTGCTGTCTTGATGATGTTGAGTGTGCTGTTGTGGCAGGTGCTGCTGTGTGCGGGAGGCGCTGAGGCGCCTCGAAGACTTCTTAAAGATGAATATTAATTGCTGGCTAGCTGACGCGTAGCGGCGCGCTGCATTGCCTCAATAACCACCGATGGTGTTAACAGCTGCGGTAAAATTTCTGGCGGTTGGTTTGGATCCGCAGGGTACATTAAATATAACGGCACACTGGGGCGTTGATATTGGTTGAGTAGCGCATGTATTTTTGGATCTTCATTGGTGTAGTCGCCTTTGACTAAGACAATATCTAGTTCGTCCGCTGCGGCGATAACACTTTCGCGGCTCAAGGCGACTCGCTCATTGGCGTGGCAGGTAATGCACCACGCTGCAGTGAGATTGATAAATACCGGGTGTCCGAGGCTGCGCATCTCGGCAACGAACTCTGGCGAATAATCTTCCCATAAGTGGTGTTGAAATAATTTGTCTGCTTTGACGGCAATCATGATTGCCGCTGCTACAGCCAGGGTACTCGCAGTATATTTAAAGCTTTTGCCGAATAGAGATTGCGGGCGTTTTTGCCAAAGCCAGATAGCAAATCCCAGTGCGATAGCGCCGCTTATCACTACAGCCGCTGCATCGATACTGGTTTGTCGACCGAGTACCCACAATAACCAAACAGCAGTCAGGTACAAGGGGAAAGCGAGTGCTTGCTTGAGTGTCTCCATCCACGCGCCGGGTTGAGGCAGTAAGCTGGCAAGTTTAGGGCTGTAACTTAGCAGTAAGAACGGGAGCGCCATTCCTAGGCCTAATGCTGTAAATATAGAAAGGGCGACCGGCGCAGATTGTGTCAAGGCGACGCCCATTGCGGGAGCCATAAAGGGTGCTGTGCACGGGCTGGCTACGACTACGGCTAAGACGCCGGTAAAGAAAGAGCCTTGTAAACCTTGTCGAGCCGTGAGTGATTGGCCGACGCCCATTAGGCTCGAGCCAAAATGAACAAAGCCAGATAGGCTTAAACCCATCACCAAGAACAGGTAAAACGTCAAGCTGACAAATAGCGGCGATTGCAATTGTCGCCCCCAGTCCGCTTCTCCTCCGGCTGCTCGAATCGCAACGATAATTCCGCCAATGACCATAAACGACAGAACGGCCCCGGCGGTATAGGCCCAGCCGTGGACGTGGTGGCTGTGGTCATTGCCATGAGCAGAAACAAAGCTCATCGCTTTGATGGATAAGACGGGAAAGACGCACGGCATCAGGTTCAAAATTAAGCCGCCGAGTAACGCCATGAGTAGAATGTACGGCAGAAAATAGGTGCTCTCGGCAGCGCTTGGAAGTGATGCAGTTGATTGGTTGTCGCTAACACCACTGCCACCCCCTAAGCCAGAGCCTCCAGTCGTGCCTGAAGTTTTGCCAAACGTAATGCTATCGATAGATGAACTATCGCCGGTGTTGAGGTCGACTTCGTAACGTTCTGTGTAAGGCGGATAACATAAGCCTGCGTCGGCGCAGCCTTGCGAAGTAATTTGCAGCTGGATTTTGTTGAGCTCCGTAGGCAGCGGCGTGCTGATATTGCTCTCGTGATAATAGACGAGCATGTCTTTTTCAAAGTACTCATCGTATTTTTCTTTTGCCTTGTCGAAAGCTAGGTCTAATGCAACTTCACCGTCAACTGAGAAGGCTTTCACTTTATAGCGCTCTTGGTAAAGATAGTAGCCGGGCTCAATATCCCAGTGCAAAGTGAGCGAGTCAGGCGAGGCGTCAATGCTTAGGGTGTAAGCCTCTTCGACGCGGAGGAACTCCTCTTGCGATGAGCCACCAAAGTCGGCGGCTTGGCTGCTGACCGCGTTGCTTTGAAATGTTGGCTTGTCTCCAAACTGCGCGCTGGAGACTTGCGGCATTGCGATCACAAGGCAAGTTAAGACTAAGCTGATCCATCTCGCAAAGATACTAGATGGGAACGATGGCAGCGTGGGAAAAACTCGTGACGCCATGGAGATGGAATTCCTGTGCATGATAGACTGTCTGTAACTTCGCAAAAGCTCACATGTGAGCTTTACAACGGTAGCTGATTTTTCGTTGGTTGGGCACTTCTAGACCCCATCGCGAGGCGTTTGTTTCTTTGCCGCGGATATGCCTCATTCCGATGGGCTTATACGCACGGAGGCACAATCGACAGCGTCTTTGCCTATGTGGTTGTGTTTCATGTGCCTATGATGAATGCGCCTATGCTATACCACCAACGATGTAAGTTTATAGTGTAAGCGATAAGCAATAGGAGGCACGAGATTTGGTCGCCTGATGGCACGAGGGCTTCGTGAGTGGTGCCAGGGTCGTTGCTTTTGTTACGAGCATCACATTTTTGATAGGGTAAATGGTTTTACTGTCGTACCAGGGGCTAGAGGAGTAAGGTAGGTTGAGCTTGAATTCGCGGGGCTCGAGGGCTAAAAAAGATCTGATTTTGGGTGATCTATGAGATTCATGGTAGGAAGTATTCTCTGTTCCGCTTCGGTGCTGCTTGGGTGTGAATCCATGCCGGGAAATCGCTCGTCCGCGACTGTCGAGCATCAAGCGGCCACCGAACGGACGGTCTCAACCAGCCGCGATTCCGGCGTTGTCGCCGAAGATACTGCATCCGGGAGGGGGAAACGTTCTAGTTTGGTGACCAACATTCAGTTGATACTGAACCAGGCAGAAGAAGCCTTCGCCGCGAACCGCTTAACGACACCCGCAGAAGATAATGCCTATGACCGCTATCGCGCAGTGTTATTGTTAGATAAAGGCAATGAGCAAGCGTTAACGGGCATTACTGCCATATTTGGCCGCTATGCCGAATTGGCCCGCGACGCTATTCGTCGAGGAAACTTTTACAATGCTAGCGACATGATTGACCGTGCGCGTAGCGTAGATGCTAATGCTGCCGAATTGCAGGTATTGGAGCGCGAGTTAAAGCAAGCCCGAGCGACACGACCTGCGGCCAAACGTGTAGTGCGCTTGTCGCCTCCGAATGAGAACGAAATTATTCTTGATCGACAAAATTTGCGAGCGCGTAATGATGAAATTAAGGCCGAGCTGAAAACGCTAGCGGAAGAATTACGAGAGAACAAAAAGTCGATGATGATTGTAGCGCGCACGGACGAGGAGGCGCGTTGGATTTATCGTCAAATGGCAGAAGCGGTGATTGGTTATCGGATTCGAGGTGATGTGCGCATCGGCAAGACACCCAAAATATTGCTGATGCCTCCCATAGAGTAAACCCATTGTGAATGTTTCGAGAGCTTTAGGACTAGGACGCTTAACCGCGACAATGTTATGAAAAAATTATGGATCAGTGTACGACGCATGTTTTCTGATAATGTCGCCGAGCTATCGGAAGACGCTGAGATGGCTCGAGGTTGGTTAAAGTACGTTTTTATTCTCGTTGCGGTTATTGTCTTAATACAAATCGGCGTAGGCATTTACTGGAGCTCGGAGCCAGATCAGTTCGAAATAGATAATGTTACTCGCGAGTTAGTTAATAAATACGGGCACCAACCTGTAACCGGGTCAGCGACTACCGCTGCACTGATTACAGTCGCTGATACGCTGCTCGAAAAACCCGGTGGCTTTTTATCGAACGATATCCTTCCTCCCGGTGTGTGGCTCGATAATATGCCAAATTGGGAATATGGCGCGCTGATTCAGGTGCGGGATCTGTCGAAAGCGATGCGAGAGTCGTTTAGTCGGTCTCAATCTCAATCTTTAGAAGATTCTGATTTAGCGATTGCCGAGTCACGCTTTAATTTCGACAACGAGAGTTGGGCGTTGCCCCCATCGGAGTCGGAATACAAAGAGGGTATCCGCTACCTTGAAGGCTATCTACAGCGTTTGGGTGATGAAGATCAAACCAATGCACAGTATTTTTCACGAGCCGATAATTTGCGGTATTGGTTGAGCACCGTTGAAACTCGGTTGGGGAATTTATCGCAGCGACTCAGCGCCAGTGTTGGGCAGCGGCGCATTAATACAGACTTGGCTGGCGCACCGGGTGCGATGCGTTCAACCGATGTGCCGAGCGAACAGATTGTTCAAACACCCTGGACGGAAATTGATGATGTGTTTTATGAGGCACGTGGATCTGCTTGGGCGTTACTTCATTTCTTGCGCGCAGTTCAGGTCGACTTCGGTGATGTTTTAGAAAAGAAAAATGCCTCGGTCAGTTTGGATCAAATCATTCGAGAGTTAGAAGGCACGCAAGATCCGATATTTAGCCCTATGATACTCAACGGTGGCGGCTTTGGGTTTTTGGCCAATCACTCGTTGGTTATGGCGTCTTACATCTCGCGTGCCAATGCAGCAATCATTGATCTTCGCGATTTGTTATCGCAAGGCTAAGCGGAAAGCCTCTCACGGTAAGCACATCCAAATCTAAGAGTTCTAGCGAAGGTGAATGGTTTTCTATTAACCCGGCAGTGGCGAGATACACCTAACGGTATCGTCATTGAACTATGGTTAACCAGCGACGATGGTCCATGCAAAATTGAAATAGGACGCCAAGAGGCCGTCTTTTTCGTCAAGACCGACGATTTGCCTCACATAGAATCCACTCTGCTGTCTCGCAAAAATTCTCGCGCTGGTTTTCGTTTTCGCATCGGCTCGGCAGCGCTTAAAAATTTTTGTAACGAGCCCGTCACGCCGATTTACTTTGTCCAATACCGGCAGTTAAAACAGGCTGCGCGTCTGCTGGATTCTCTTGGCCTTCAACACTGGGAGTCGGATGTTCGTCCCGCAGAACGGTATTTAATGGAGCGTTTCATTACCGGAGGGGTTGAGGTGCTGGGCGAAGCGCGATATATGCCTCACTATCGGTTGTTCAGTAATCCTCAACTACGTCCGTCAGACTACCGGCCCAGCGCAAAAATTATATCCCTGGATATTGAAACCAATATGACGGCGACCGAACTTTATTCGATTGCCGTCTACGGTAGTGATGTCGCCATCGTTTACATGATTGGCGATAAGGAAAACAACCAACATTGTATTATTAAAGGGATCGAATTTGAGGTTCGGGCGTGTGCCGACCAAGCCGATTGTTTAAGCCAGTTTCTTAGTTGGTGCGAAGAATACGACCCCGATATTTTTGTCGGCTGGAGCGTCGTTCAGTTTGACTTTTGGGTGTTAGAAAGTTTGTCAAAAGCCTTGCGAGTGCCGCTGACAATTGGTCGTGCTAGTCAGCCTGCGCACTGGCGAAGCGATGATGAAACCAATCGGCGTTATATTCAAATTCCCGGCCGCGTTGCGCTTGATGGCATCGATATTTTAAAGACCGCGTTTTATAACTTCCAAAGTTTTTCCTTGAATAACGTCGCCGCCCAGTTGTTGGGTGAAAGCAAATTGCTAGACTCAAACGATCGAGGGGAAGAGATTACAGAGCTGTTTGGCAACAACAAGCAAGCGCTCGCGGAATACAATATCGTTGATTGTCAGTTGGTGTGGGATATTTTTCAGCAAGAAAAGCTCATTGATTTTGTCGTTGAGCGTACTCAATTAACCGGTTTGCTACTCGATCGGTTTGGTGGGTCGGTCGCGTCTTTTGATTTCGCTTATCTCCCGCTGCTCCATAGGCGGGGGTATGTGGCACCTAATCTTGGCGAGCTGGAGTCCGACGTGGTTAGCCCTGGTGGTTACGTAATGGATTCTCGCCCAGGCATCTTTAACAATGTGCTTGTGTTGGATTTTAAAAGCCTATACCCCAGTATCATCCGAACCTTTAATATCGACCCTTACGCATATTGGCACGCAAAGCACAATCAGTTGCAAGATGACGATATCATCCCTGGTTTTAATCAGGCGTATTTTTCCAAGTCCAACTATTTGCTGCCTGATATTATTGCTAAATTGTGGGCTGCTCGAGACAGCGCGAAAGCGAATGCTAATCAGCCATTGTCTCAGGCAATAAAAATCATAATGAACTCTTTTTATGGTGTATTGGGTTCCACAGGTTGTCGGTTTTTTGATCCTAGAGTGTGCAGTTCGATTACTCTCCGTGGTCACGAAATTATTAGAGCGAGTAAAGAGTGGATTGAAAAACAGGGGTATCAAGTTATTTATGGCGATACCGATTCAGTGTTTGTGTGGATTGGTGATGAGGTCAATGCCGCGCAAGCAAAGGTAGTTGGGAGTGAACTTGCTAAAGGACTCAATGTTTTTTGGCAAGATGATCTCGCGGCGCGTTTTGGTATTGCAAGCGCGCTAGAAATTGAATTTGAAACCCATTACAGCAAATTCTTAATGCCAACTATTCGAGGTTCAAATGAAGGTAGTAAAAAGCGCTATGCGGGAATTATTGAATCGTCAGGTAAAGAACAGCTGATATTCAAAGGTTTGGAAAATGTGCGTACCGACTGGACTGAGTTGGCCAAAGAATTCCAGCAAAGTTTATATCGTCGTGTATTTTCTGGTGAAGCCGTTGAGGGCTACGTCAAAGACGTGGTTGCGCAATTGAATCGCGGCGAAAGAGATAGCGCGCTAATCTATCGAAAAAGGCTGCGGCAGAAACTTGCCGATTATCAAAAGAGCACGCCACCCCATGTCAGAGCCGCGCGCCGTTTGCCCGCAGCGGATCAGAAAGCATTGTACCGAGGCGACTGGGTGGAATATGTGTTGACTGTCAATGGTCCCGAGCCCGTCACTCACGTTGTCAGCCAAATTGATTATCAGCATTATGTTGATAAACAATTGGCACCGGTTGCAGACAGCGTGCTGCAGTTTATAGACCTTTCCTTTAAAGACATCGTCGCGCCTCAGCTTTCATTATTTAGCTAACACGTCTCATTTCAATCCTAAAGAAAGTCTGCGTTTGGCCGATGCAGGTATCAGGCACTTTTTGAATCCATCCGGCAAAAGGGAACGCGGGCATGTTCAGATATCCGTTTAGCGCTAAAAAGAATAAAGTTGATAAGGTTGATCATCGGCTAAATCATGTCTACCTCACGTTGCACCAGTCTCATCGTAATCGTGAATTTCTTGAAGTCACTCTGCCGAACGATGATCGTGTCTACCAGAGCATGTTGTTAGAGATTGATCCTGACGAAGGCACTATGCTGATTGATGAGCTCTTTCCGAGTGATTTCGTGGGCATGCCGGGTCAGGACATTCACTGCACGCTGCGTCAAACGAACGGCCGGCATATTCAATTTGATACGCAGATTTCGGAGCGGCATCAATACGATGGATCGCCAATTTATGTGGTCGCATTGCCAGCCGAGCTCGACTTTGATCAGCGACGTGCATCTTATCGTCTGCCGTTGAGCTCCTTAGCGCCTGTAGAATCGTGGTTTTTGGCCCCAAACCAACAAGAACACAGTGCTCGCCTCAAAGATCTCTCAATTCATGGGGTGTGTTTGGAGGTTGAAGAGAGTGCGGAAGGGCTGTCAGTGGGCGATTCCCTGCGCGAGGTGTCATTTGAGTTTGCCGGTGTGCCAATTTTATGTAATCTCAGAGTCAAAAACGTTCAAACCGGAAGTCGCAACTCACAACGGGTGGGTGCGCAGTTTGTTAACTTATCCGCCGCAGAGCAGCGCCGCTTAGAACAGGCGATCATTCAAGAGCAGCGAGAGTATCTGCGTCAAGAAGGTTGGGGTAATGAGCGTTTGGCCGGTTGAAAACGACTAGCCACTGTCAACGGAGTTGCAATTCAGGCAACAGCTCGAAATAATGTCGCGGTATTAATACCTGCCGTGTGCAAATTTACCATTGTCGAGCATTTACGTGACCCAACCGACCGATCTAGAAACCACTATACAATCCGTACAAGACGACGTCGCTGAACTTCAATCTCGTGCATTGTTCCAAGAAGATGTCATTCAAAAGCTCGATGATGTTGTTGTGCGGCAAGCCGATTACATTCAAAGTTTGCAACGCAAGCTCGCTGAACTAGAGGAGCGACTTGAAGATCTACGCTATTCCTCGAATGGCCCTTCCGACCTGGCCAATGAAAAACCTCCTCATTATTAAGCTCTAGCCTTTCACCATAGACTCTAGTACGTGGCTCTCGATTGGTCTCAGTGTGCTAGTTGCGATAAAATTCGCTGCGTTAAATCAAACGATAATAATATTGTTATTTAGGAGTACCGGAATGTTTCAAAGGATATTGTTTGTTGTCTTATTCATGAGTTCGGCTGTGTTTGCTGAGGACCGATCCGCCGAAATCGATGCGTTTGTTGCTCTCTATCAAGATGGTGACCTGCTATCACAGAAGCGTGCCATTGAGCCGCTTGCGTGGAGAGGAATCACCGATGAGCGCGTTTACGATGAAATTGAAAAAAAGTTGCTAGAAAATTACCAAGCTGCTGAGGAAAAATTAGCTCGTGATGCCGTATCTTGGTATATAAAGGGGCTAGGGTATTCGGGGAATGCGAAATATATCACCACGTTGGACACCGTGCGCTACGAGACAACAGATTTTAAGCACAGGAAGTACGCGAAATCGGCCATCAAAATGATTTCCCAATACGCCGAGTACAACCGCATTATTAACGACCAGAGTCAGTGGAATAGTGAGGAGAGTGGAGACGTTAATCGCTTCGCCAATATGGTCCGTAGTCATGACCTTGAGCTAAAGCGGCTGGGTGTGCGGCGAGTTATTACGGATGATGTCAAAAGCGACTATCTACTTGAGGTCATCAATGCCGACGTACTGGCAAATTACCAAACGGAAGATAAGTCTAAGTTGTTTGCGAATACCTACGCCTATATGACTAAGGCTCTGGCCGCGTTGGGTGATGGTAAGTATGCAGACACGGTTCGTCGCGTGGCCGAGGGCGGATACAGTATTCGCCTCCGTAAATACGCGAAGGGTTACCTCGACGACTACAAGCTCTAGATATAATTCTTCTATTTTTCAAAGAGTTACGGGATTATAGACTGGTCTATATAAACCCGTTCCTCTTTGGATTCATTTTTCTCTGGCGCAGTTAACCTGTTTGTGTATAATTGGTTAACTATGACCCAGTCTCAAATACTCCGTAATCGCGTTAAATCGACGCTAGCTGAGCGCAAAGCGCAGCGTTTATACCGTGCCCGCAAGGTATTAACTAGCCCGCAAGGCTCGAATGTGCAGGTTGATGGGCGGCAGCTCATCAACTTTTGTAGCAATGATTACCTCGGCTTAGCCAACGACCCTCGTGTCATACAAGCGCTAACACAAGGCGCAGCGCGCTGGGGAGTTGGCAGTGGGGCGTCTCATCTCATTTGTGGTCACAGCTCTCCCCATCATCAACTTGAAGAGGCTCTAGCGGAATTCACTGGTAGGGAAGCGGCATTGCTGTTTTCTTCCGGTTATTCAGCGAACATGGCTGCAATTAATGGCTTGGTGTCTATCGGTGATCAGGTTTACCAAGATCGCCTCAATCATGCATCGCTTCTTGATGGTGGATGGATTAGTCGCGCTGATTGCCATTGGTTTGAGCATGCCGACATGGCTTCATTAGATGAACAGCTGTCGGTGCGTCAGGTAGCACAACCACAACCACAGTCGCAAGCACTTTCCCTGGTTGTGAGCGATGGTGTCTTCAGCATGGATGGCGATGTGTGCCCGACCCAAGGCTTGGCGGATGTGGCTGCGAATCATGGCGCCGTTCTTATGATTGATGATGCCCACGGTATTGGCTGCACAGGCAATCAAGGTACGGGGACTATCGATCCTAGCCGCTTTAGTTCCGCCGAGGTGCCTATCTTAATGGGAACTCTGGGCAAGGCATTCGGTACCGCGGGTGCTTTTATCGCGGGCGATGCAGAGTTGATCGACTATTTAATTCAAAAAGCGCGTAACTACATCTATTCCACCGCCATGCCGGCAGCGATTGCCTACGCGAGTTTAACAAGCTTAGAGCTGGTTAAGCATGAAGCTTGGCGACGCGAAAACTTGTCTGAATTGATCGGTTATTTTCGTGAGTGTGCAGCGGCTGCATCAATCCCCTTGGGCGATTCTAATACGGCTATCCAGCCAATAATGATCGGCAAAGCGGAAACCGCGCTGCTATTAAGCGATTATCTGAGCGAACTGGGGTTGTGGGTTAGTGCGATACGCCCGCCAACCGTCCCCCAGCACACCTCCCGATTACGAATTACAATTACTGCGTCACATACTCGCAAACATATAGAGCAGTTGGTGGAAGTGTTAGCGCGAGGTCTACAAAAATTGATGAATGCGGATCAAAGGCTTTCTGCCCATGGCTAAATACTATTTCATTACCGGTACGGATACGGAAATCGGGAAAACGACTATTGCGGCTGCCTTGTTAAAATGTGCAGGCGAGCAGGGCAAAACCAGTTTAGGTTTAAAACCGGTTGCCGCAGGATGTGAGATGCAAGAAGGCATGTTGAAAAATGAAGATGCGTTGCAGCTGATGAGCGCTTCCACGGTGACACTGGATTACCAGCAAGTAAATCCATTTGCGTTAGAAGCGGCGATTGCGCCTCATATTGCGGCAGAGCAGGCGAACGTTACACTATCTGTTGAGAAGATCGCCTCGTCAATTCGAGATGCGGCGATGATCAATTGTGAATCCGAGCATGCTGTCTCGATTGCCGATTTGGTGTTGGTTGAAGGCGCTGGAGGTTGGCTTGTCCCTCTCAATAAAACCGAATTCTTTTGTGACATTGCTACCAACTTGCAGATGCCCGTGGTTTTAGTGGTTGGTATTCGGCTAGGGTGTATAAATCACGCAATGCTTACCGTGCAAGCTATCGCCGCAAGTGGATTGACGCTCGCAGGATGGGTCGCGAATTGTGTCGACCCAAATGCGGATGTGGTAGAGGATAATATTGACTTTCTAAAGCGTAGTATCAATGCGCCTTGTTTGGGTGTTGTTCCCCATTTTGATCAACGTGAGATTAAAAACTCGCAGTTGCCATTTGCGATAACCGACGAAGCTTCACCTCATCTAGACGTAGAACCGCTGTTATAAATTGAGATAGTTTATCTTAGAGTTTCTCTATGCATTCAACCGACCTTGAATTCGATCGCGATCATATTTGGCACCCCTATACCTCCACAACTCACCCTCTGCCTGTTTATCCCGTAGAAAGTGCATCTGGCGTTACGTTGCAGCTGACGGATGGCAGGGAGTTGATTGATGGTATGTCCTCGTGGTGGTGTGCAATTCACGGCTACAATAATGCACGACTGAATTCAGCTGCGCATGCACAGATTGAAAAAATGTCGCACGTCATGTTTGGTGGTATTACTCATCAGCCCGCAGTCGATTTAGTCAAAAAATTATTGGCACTTTCGCCACCGCACCTACAAAAAGTATTTTTAGCAGATTCCGGATCGGTATCTGTTGAGGTGGCCTGCAAAATGGCGTTTCAATACCAAGTAAATCGCGATAAGCCATTGCGTCAAAAGCTGCTGACGCTACGCGGCGGTTATCACGGTGATACGTTGGGTGCAATGTCTGTGTGTGACCCGGTAACGGGTATGCATACGCTGTTTAATAAAGTATTACCGCAACATATCTTCGCTGATAAACCCTCCGCATCCTTCCACAGCAACGCTGACCCTCAACAACTCCTAGCGCTTGATGCGATTTTTGAGCAACGACATGAAGAGATTGCTGCCGTTATCATTGAACCGATTGTTCAGGGCGCTGGGGGCATGTGGTTTTACTCTCCCGACTATTTGCGTCACTTGCGTGCTTTGTGCGATCAATACGGTGTGTTGCTGATTGCCGATGAAATTGCGACCGGTTTCGGACGCACCGGAAAAATGTTTGCCTGTGAACATGCTGGCGTCGATCCAGATATTGTTTGTTTAGGTAAAGCTATTACTGGCGGTTATATGACGCTCGCTGCGACCTTAACCTCTGACAAGGTCGCAGACGGCATTTGCGCGAAGGGGAATGTGATGATGCATGGCCCTACTTTCATGGGCAACCCGCTAGCCTGTGCGGTGGCCTGCGCGAGCATCGACGAGCTGTTGGCGAATGATTGGCAACGACAAGTTCATAATATCGAAAATCAACTCAACCAAGAATTAGCGATTTATCGTCAATCACCCAATGTTCATGATGTGCGAGTGCTGGGTGCGGTTGGTGTGGTAGAGCTGGTGGCGCCAGTGGATGTCGCGAAGCTGCAATCACAATTCGTTGATCGCGGTGTGTGGATACGGCCCTTCGGTAAGAATGTGTATTTAATGCCGCCTTACATTATAAAGCCCGAGCAATTAAGTCGGTTATGTGATGCGATCAGTGTTGCACTTTAGAAAATTGCCAAACAGGTTATCAAGTCAAGCGTAAATAGGTAGTATAGTTGCATCAGGTGTTCCCAAGTATCCTTGAGGTTTACTATGCGGCTTTCCCAGCGTGCGTTCTGCACTTTTTTTATTCTTCTATATTCCTCCTTAGCTGTGTGTGATGGCTCGCTAGATGCGCGAAAAATTATAAAAGGCGCGT
This sequence comes from Cellvibrionaceae bacterium, assembly GCA_033852115.1. Lineage (GTDB taxonomy): Bacteria > Pseudomonadota > Gammaproteobacteria > Pseudomonadales > Cellvibrionaceae > JAWSVE01. Next base: position 1,227,354 of record JAWSVE010000002.1, read on the forward strand.
TAGACCAATGGCGTGGCTTAAGCTCCTATTCTGAAATGGCTATGATTATTCATCGGCCCGATTGGGAGCGTAAGATGGTAATGCGAGGCTGGACTAAAGGGGAAAAGAAAAGCTTGGTACGAGTGGTAGAACCAGTAAAAGACGCAGGAAGCGGTACCTTGTTGCTTAAAAATGAAATGTGGACTTATAGTCCCAAAGTCAACAGGCCAATAAAGCTGCCAGGGTCGATGATGAACCAAAGTTGGATGGGTTCTGATTTTACTAATAATGATATTGCACGTAGTGATGATATTTTGGATGACTACGAACACAGTTTATTGAAGACCGAGTTGCGTGACGGGCATCAAGTGTATGTTATTGAATCGATACCTCACGAAGATGCTGCCGTTGTATGGGGTCGTGAGTTGATCACCATTCGTGATGATTTCGTTATGCTGCAACACGACTTGTTTGACCAAGACGGTGTTCTCGTGAAGAGTATGGTCACAACTGAAATTAAAGAATTGGGTGGGCGCACCGTTGCGAGTATTCAGCGTATGACTAACATCGAAGAACCGGAAAAATGGACTGAAATGCAGGTCTATGCAGCGGAATTTAATATTGAGTTAAGTGATCGATTATTCACGCAGTCAAATTTAATGAATCCTCGACATTAATAGCGTTTGACTGCGGCATTTATGGATGGGTGAACTGTGTTAGAGCTTCGACTAGCGTGGCGTAATATCTGGAGACATTCTCGCCGAACATGGCTAACCGTCGCTGCCATGGTGTTTTGCAATGTGTTGTTGATATTCCTGATAGCGCTTCAGCTAGGAAATTATCAAATGATGATCGATAACACGCTACAAGCGTTTAGCGGTCATATTCAAGTGCAAAAAGCAGGATACCAGGACGAGCCGAGTTTACGTAAAAGCTTTCATAACGCCACAACGCTGGCGCAAGACCTTCGAGAAAACATCAATGACGTAGAGGTAAGTTCTAGAGCGTTAGGCTTTGCCCTGCTTTCAAGTGAAGAGCGGAGCTACGGTGTACAAATTGTAGGTGTTGAGCCTCAGTTCGAGGCCTCTGTATCAACGTTGCCGGGACTCGTTGTCGAAGGACGCTACCTTGCTGACGGCGACAGTTCTCCTAGTAATGTCGCTGATGGAATCGTCATAGGGAAAGTGCTAGCGCGTAATTTGCGTGTTTCAGTAGGTGATGAAATCACGTTATTGGGTTCTGGCCGCGATGGGTCGATGGCCGCAGACGTTGTAAGCGTCACCGGCATATACGACAGCGGAATGGTTGATTTAGATAGAGCTATTGCTCACATCAATTTGAAACATTTCCAGTCTCTTTTTTCGATGCCTGAGCAAGGTCATGCCGTGGTTGTAAAAGCCCACAATTTTGATCAGGTGGAGCAGATTTATTCGCAAATTAGCCAGCTTGTCATTAACAATGATTTTTTCTCTACTCAAGCGCTGGTCGTGCAGGACTGGAATGCGATGCATCCAGGGCTCAAACAAGCCATTCAAGCGGATATGGGAAGCGCTCTATTTATGTACGCGATTTTGATTATTCTGGTCGCATTTAGTGTGATGAATACGCAGCTAATGTCGGTGCTTGAGCGCACGCGTGAATTTGGCGTGATTATGTCGTTAGGTTTGTGTGCCGGTAGATTAACCAAGCTCGTATTGCTTGAAACATCGTTGATGGCGGGTATAGGTTTTATTTTGGGCGTGGCGGGCGGTTTAGCTGTGGTCGGATACTTGAGTGTCGAAGGGTTTAGTATTGCGGGTATGGATAAAATGGCGGAACGTTTCAATATGTCACCGGTAATGTATCCGCAGCTTTCGTTTCTTTCAATATTAAGTGGGCCTTCTGTTATCTATTTGGGAAGTTTGATTGCTGCAATTTATCCAGCATTCAGGTTGCACTTTTTGCAGCCTGTCGCGGCAATGAGGGCGGCATAATGAACTCCCAAGCTAAGCCCACTGTTGAATTAAAGAACGTTGGCACGAACTGGACCGTCGTTGCGCGTCTTGCTTGGCGGTATCTCTGGCGCAATTATCGACGAACGTTGATTATGTTGGCTGCTATTTCTATCGGTGTGTGGGCGATGATATTTATGACCGCGCTTACTCGAGGTATGGTCGATGACATGATTGAAAGTAGTGTCAAGACGTTTCTTGGTCATGTACAGATTCATCATCCTTCTTATCGTGATGATCCGAGTGTGAACAACTCTATGCCTGCGCCCTCTGATGCGCTGCAAGATTATCTCGACGCTTCCAGTCTCAACTGGGGATCGCGCGTGAGAGTGCCTGCGGTGGTGTCCAGCGAACGTGAGTCTATCGGCGTTCTGCTAATGGGCGTGGAACCAGAAAAAGAAAAAATGCTGTCTAAGGTTGACTCGCAAATTTCATCTGGGCGTTTCTTAGAGTCCACAGAAGATCGCGGTATTGTCATTGGTGCTAAACTGGCTCGCCGACTCGATACAGAGCTGGGAAAGCGCATCGTTGTAATGTCTCAAGATCCCGACAATAACATCGCTGATAGAGGCTTTCGCATTGTGGGTATCTATAGCGCCGAAATAGCCGCCCAGGAGGAACAGTATGTATTCGTTGGTCTGGCGACAGCACAGGCCATGCTTAATATCGATAATCAAATTTCTGAACTTGAAATTCAGGGTAGCGATTACCGATATGTAGACGAGCTTTTAACGCAGGTTTCAATATTAGAACCTGATCAAGAAGTGCTACCCTGGACTAGCGTCGATCCCTATATGGAGAGCCTGCTGAATGTCATGGACAGTGCAATATATATTTATATTGTTGTTATTTTCTTGGTGTTGTCGTTTGGTTTAGTCAATACCCTGGTGATGGCTGTGTTCGAAAGAGTGCGGGAAATTGGTTTAATGCTAGCGTTGGGGATGCGCCCGAACGCTATACTCCGCCAAATATTACTCGAAACTTTTTATTTGTTGGTGTTGGGGCTATTGCTTGGCAATCTGCTTGTGCTGATAACCGTATGGCCGATCCGTGATGGAATAGATGTTTCCATTGTCGCAGAAGGAATGGCAATGATGGGTGGTGGAAGCACAATTTATCCGGCGGTCTATTCGCAAGATGTGTTCGTTGCGAACAGTGTGGTGATTGTATTGGGACTAATAGCCGCAATTTTTCCAGCATTTCGGGCGAGTCGTTACGACCCAGTTCGGGCACTCAATAAATCCTAGTCGCGAATTTTAATGAGAGTTTTACTCTATGGTCATTGCGGTAAAGTGTGAAAATTTGTGTAAAACGTTTCATCAAGGTGATGCCGTGATCACTGGGTTGGATCATGTTGATGTCGTTATCAATAAGGGTGACTTCGTTAGTCTATCGGGCCCTTCGGGTTCGGGGAAGACCACATTGTTGAATGCTATTGGTGGTTTAGATACGCCGGATAGCGGCAAGATTACGGTTGCTGGAGAGCGTATTGACCAATTCTCTAAAGGTGCCATGGCGGATATGCGGTTGCATAAAATTGGTTTTGTCTTTCAGGCCTATAATTTAATACCTGTTTTAACCGCAAAAGAAAATGTCGAATTCGTCATGCAGGTACAAGGCGTTCCTGTTCATCAGCGTCATGAGCAGTCGATGGCAATATTGAAAGAGGTGGGTCTAGAAGGTATGGAACACCGGCGCCCGGGTGAGTTGTCGGGCGGGCAGCAACAGCGCGTAGCGGTCGCTCGTGCGATTGTCTCGAAACCCGCGCTCGTGTTAGCTGATGAACCTACCGCGAATTTAGATTCAGTGAGTATGAAAAACCTAATGGATCTTTTTGTCGAGTTGAATCAAAACCATGAAATCACCTTTATTATTGCAACTCATGATGTGCGCGTAATTGATTACACTCGTCGTAAAATAACCATGGTTGACGGTAAGATTGTAAACGATGAGTCAAATTAAATGGGTTGCCGAAGCTTTCGTGATTGCCGTTGCGCTCAACTATAGTGCGCTAGTTCTATCGCAACAGTCCGTATCAGAAAATGCCTCCTGGAATCACACTTTTCACGGTAATGTAAAATACACGTTGCAGGCGACTCACTTCCCTGAAGAAAGTCTCTATAGACCATTATTGGGTGCGAGTGTGGATGATCACTTCGCGTCCTCGAGGCTAAAATGGCAATTTCACAAGAGCGCTTGGGATGCTCAAGTCGACTATCAGATTGTGGGGTATTACAGAGATCGCCTCGGTTTACAACCATCAACAGAACAGTACCTTCAACGTGCTTTGTACCCTGACGACCAATTTCGATGGTTTGATCTGACTAAGGTTTTCCACGATGAGGAAAAGTCGGTCGCGCTGCATCGTCTCGATAGATTTAATATTGGTTACGCTAGGGATGATTGGGTCGTTAGATTAGGTCGGCAAATTGTGAGTTGGGGCAATGGTTTGCTGTTTAACTCCGTCGATTTCTTTAATCCGTTCGATCCTGCGTCACTAGATAAAGAGTATAAAATTGGCGATGACATGCTTTTCGGTCAATATCTTGCGAACGATGGTGACGATGTGCAAGTGGTCGCTGTGATCCGCCGAAATGGTGCGGGTGATGTACGGGAAGCGGTAGCTAGCGAAGCAATTAAATATCACGCATGGGTTGATAACTGGCTTAATGGTGAAAGCTGGTTTTCGGGAGCGGAACTCGAAGTGGTGATCGCGCGCCACTACCGCGATGAAATTATTGCTGCGGGTCTTGTTAATAATGTGGGGGATGCAGTTTGGCGTGGTGAGTTAATGTTGAGCCATAGTACGGGCTATGCAAATTCAAGCGCTTCGGGATCCTCCGCATTGCGCTCATCAGAAAGCGATAAATTGGTAATGTCTTTCGTCACCAATTTATCGTATTCATGGGTTTGGTTAGGTAAAAATGTCAGTGGTATTGTTGAATACTATTACAATGGTTTTGGTTTAACCGGAGACTATAGCCTTGAAAGAGTGATGAGCGACGCGGCATTGTTCGAGCGCGTAGAAAGAGGAGAACTTTATACCATTGGTCGGCATTACCTGGGTCTATCTGGTGTAGTTGAATTAACCCCGTTAATGACCTTTTCACCTAGTGCCTTTGTTAATTTGGCTGATCAGTCGGCTCTGGTTCAGCTTAGTGTAAGTTACAGTGCAGCCCAGAATGTTCAGATAATCGGTGCCATCAACTTACCCGTGGGGAGTAGCGGCACAGAGTACGGTGGTCTTAAACAAACTACAGGGAGCGTGAATGATGTGCCTCTTTCATCTGATCTAGGCTTTTTCTTCCAAGCGGCCTACTATTTTTAGTGGTATTTTATCTATCTGTTGTTTAAACAAATTAAAGCGAGTTAAGCGCTATGAATCATGTAGAATTCCAACTGCCTTCAAGCTCTCCGGTCGAAGAGATTTATCCTCTTGTTGATGATGATCCAAAGATGAGTTTGCTGGACGCCATATATTCCCGCCGTTCCGTTCGTGGCTTTCTAGATAAAAAAATTCCTCAAAACGAATTGGAGCGGATCCTTCAAATTGCACAGCACGCGCCATCGAATTGCAATATTCAACCATGGCAAGTATTCATCGCGACGGGCGAAACTAAAGATCGGCTCAGTCGCACTATGATTGAAAATCTTAAGGCGGGTATCGATCAGAATCAAGATTACGAATACAGCGGAAATTTTGTCGATCAGTACCGTCGTCGCCAAGTGGATTGTGCCGTAGCGTTATATAACCAAATGGGCATTGAACGCGGTGATAAAGAAGGGCGTATTCGCGGCGTGATGCGTAACTACGAATACTTTGATGCGCCTTATATGGCGTTTATCGGTATGGATGAAAAGTTTAGTGCTCCTGTTGCGCTAGATATCGGAATGTATGCCCAAACGTTTATGCTGACCTTGCGGGCGTTTGGTTTGCATAGTTGTGCAATGGGATCGATGCGTAGCTATCCGGACTTAGTTCGTGAGGCTTTTGGTGTTTCATCACAAACCCGTATTCTATTCGGTATCGCGTTTGGGTATGAGGATGAAAGCGTGGCTGCAAATCGCACTCGTGTTTATCGTGACCCTATTGAGGCGAATGTCATTATTAAGGACTAGTCTGTACCTTTTCTCGATTCATCTTTACAATGCGCCGGCGCGAGCTTTTTGCTCGCCGCAATTCGTTCTCGGGGCGGGGCGGAATTCCCCACCGGCGGTAAGTGATTAATCAATACAATTGATAGCATGTCATAAGCCCGCGAGCGCTCTTGCGCTAAAGATCTCCCAGGTTTTCTAAGCGTCAGCCTAGTCAACTTAAGTGATTTTTAGCGCAGTGAGGTCAGCAGATTCGGTGAGAAACCGAAGCCGACGGTCATAGTCCGGATGAAAGAGAATGGGAAAGCAAACCGCATATGGCTTGCCTATGTGCGAGACACTCCCGTGCGCCCTGATTCTGGTTATAGTGAATTAAGTGAGGAAACCATGAATCAGATTAACCAAGTCAACTCTTATGTCGCTAGTAAGTTGCCGAGCGACACGCGCATCGCGTTTATTCAATCATGTTGGAGTAAAGATATCGTTGATCAATGTCGCGACTCGTTTATCGCGTCGGTGATTGAGCAAGGTATTGAACCGTCCAATATCGATTGTTTCGAAGTGCCAGGTGCATTAGAAATTCCGCTTCAAGCCAAGCTGCTTGCTAAAACGGGTCGTTACAATATTGTTGTCGCGAGTGGCTTAGTCGTAGATGGTGGTATTTATCGTCATGAATTTGTAGCGGATGCCATTATCAAAAGCTTTATGGAAGTCCAGTTGGAAACAGAGGTACCCATTATCTCCGCCGTGTTAACGCCACATAACTTCCATGAACATCAAGCACACCACGATTACTTTTTTGATCATTTCAAAATTAAAGGGCAGGAAGCCGCCAATGCTTGCCTTAAAACCTTGATGAATGTAGAGCTAGTAAAAGAGTTATAGCGCTCAGACAGCCCTACAACTAAGTGATTTACTAAGGCGCTTAAAAGCGCCTTTTTTATCTCAAGACGTTGAATTCTTCATTTGGTTAGTGTGACTAACAACCGATGTGCTCATTGCCACGCGCGGCTGCCCAATAACATAACTTTGCGAACTTTGTCAGGTGAATTTATAACGCCTGTGGCAAACTGATTGCGCAGTTCTACTATCCATCCTCTCTTTTAATAACAGATATAACAACGGAGGTTGTCATGCGAATTTCATCCGAATACCCCTATTTAAAGTCGACAGATAATCCCTCATCGTTTTTCACGCCTCTGCTAAGTGCCGCGCTGCTCTGCACGTTGCTGGCAGGTTGTGGTCAATCCACTCAAACAGAAACCGGCGAACAAGTTTCGTCACAGGTGTCGGCTGATGCGCAACAACCAGTTGCGAAAAATCAAACAGACCAAAAAATGTCTGCGCAAGCACCCGTGGCACAAACTCAGTACGGTAAAGTGCGCGGATTCGTTGAAGATGGTGTTAGTGTCTTCAAGGGTGTGCGCTACGGTGCTGATACCGCGAATACACGCTTTCAAGCACCTCAAGCACCTGAATCGTGGCAAGGAATACAAGACGCACTAGAGTATGGAAATTCAACACGCCAGGTCCCCACAGGAAGTGGCGGCGGTTTATTTGCTTCGTGGAAACCAACACCGGTACCCGAACTAAGTGAAGATTCACTGTTTCTTAATGTTTGGACACCAGCATTGCGAGATGGCAAAAATCGGCCAGTGATGGTGTGGTTCCACGGCGGTGGGTTTACCTCAGGCTCTGGCTCAAGCTTGGCATATGACGGTGTGCGCCTGGCAAACCGAGGGGACGTCGTTGTAGTAACAGTGAATCATCGTCTTAACTATTTCGGCTATTTAAATTTGGCTGAGTATGGCGAGCAATTTGCCGACTCCGGTGCGGCCGGTATGCTCGATTTGGTCGCATCGTTAGAATGGGTGAGAGACAACATCACAGAGTTTGGTGGTGACCCAGATAATGTGCTTATTTTTGGCGAGTCTGGCGGCGGAATGAAAGTCAGTACGCTTCTCGCTATGGATAAAGCCCAAGGTTTATTCCATAAAGCGGTAGTACAAAGTGGTCCTGCGTTGACTTTGTCGACAGCTGATGAATCTGCAAAAGCAGCGCGACTCGTAGTGGAGGCGCTGGGTCTAAATCAAGAAAGTATTAATGAAATTCTAACGATGCCTGCTGAGCGCATCGAAGAGGCCGCTCGTAGTGTAGCTGCAGCCACTAAAATGCGCATCGCCAGTAGTCCCACTGTAGATGGGGCTAATATCCCTCGCCACCCGTTTGCCGAAGGCGCTCCTCCGCAATCAGCGAATGTCCCTGTGTTAATTGGTACAACGCGCACTGAAACCTCGTTGCTATCAGGCTCGCGGAACCCTGCATTATTCGACTTAACATGGGAAACCTTGCCTGCGGCCTTGGCTAGTGTGGCACCGGAAGTGGAACCGCAAAAGGTGATCGACACTTACCGCAAGTTGCATCCAGACATGGGTGCTGTAGAGCTGTATTTTACAGCAACAACCGACCGAGGTTTTTTAAACCGCTCTATCGAGCTTGCGGATAAGAAAGGCGCGCAACCAGGAGCTCCGGTGTACTTCTATTTGTTGAACTGGGATACCCCCGTCGATAACGGCAAATGGTTCTCACCTCATGCTCTAGAGATCGGCATGGTTTTTGACAATGTGGCTAAGTCAGCGTCGATGTCTGGGCTCAGTGATGATGCACAACGCATTGCTGATTTAATGAGTGAATCTTGGTTGGCCTTCGCTAAAACTGGCAACCCGCAACACCAAGGCCTTCCCGCTTGGCCCGAATTCAAGGCAGAGACACGCGCGACCATGGTATTCGATGTCGAGCCCAAGGTCGTTAATGACCCGCATGGTCAACAACGCAAAGTCTTTTTAGGTGGAGAAGGCTAACTGTAAACAGCAAATCTGGCGACCACGGTACGTTTTGTATCGGGTCGTCGGACTGTTTACAGACATTTGAAAACACTATACTGCAATGACATGTCACGTTAGGCGATGACGCTACGCGAAAACTACATTTGTGTTTTATCGACGTAGTAGGTTAACACCACGAACTACTATCAACCGGGCTATCGATAAGTTCTCGAATGTTGGCTTGAATAATTTTGTAACCGACATTACCTGTTAATCGTTGGCGATCTTCATTAAATATCAGAGTAGGGCTGGCTTTGACGTGTTTGGTTTGCGATAGCTGAATATCACGCTCGAGTTTGGCAAAGGCTGTGCCGTCATCAATGGTTTGCTGAATGTCAGAAAGCTTAAATCCTGCATCGCTGAGAACACCATGAAGTACAGCGGTATTACTAATGTCTTTTGCCTCGACAAAAAAAGCCTGCCTGAACGCGTTGATCGCTAAGTCAAAAGCTTCGCATTCGAGCACATCGGATTTTATGAGTTCCTGAATAGCGGATAAATAGAGATGGGCAGGCATCGAAGAGCTGGGTTGAACGTCGGACCACACGGTCGGGTGTATATTGATGTGGTCAAATTTGGCCGCGACTGATTGTACGTGCTTATTATAGGCTTCAATTCCTCCTCGAGAGTTCCATTGCCGCTCCATTTTACATGGCACGTCACCAAATACCGGGAACACATGGTGATCAATGTGGACCTGTTCACCAAACTCTTGCTTTAGCTCATCCATGCGGATTTGAGCAACATATGCCCAGATGCATAGAATGTCAGAAAAGTGGTCGACATGGATGGTCATGGTTTAACCTCTTTCGGATCACTGGAATTAACGTAATACAAGATAAAACGCGTACGCGCAGAGTATCATGTTTAGTACAACACCCAACGTAAAAGCTCTGCGGCGCAAAGAGACTCGGTTGCTACCGGTATGTATAAATGCATGGACGATTCTGCTGGCTGTAAATAGTGAGGCGATGGCTAATATCCACATGTTTACGCCCTGCAGCAACCAAATAAGAATGGACAACAGTGCAAATACCATCGGTATTTCAAATTGATTTCGAATGCAGTTATTAATTTGAATGACGCTATCTGGCCAGGCATCGTCGTGAAGTGCGCGACGAGTTTCGTCGACCATATTGTTTTTTAATGCAGATACCTTTGCATTAATGAGCTTTATGTAAAGCCAAAATACCAAAACAATTTGGACGAGCAACGGTAAAAAAATGAGCTGTTGATTCATTAATATGCACTGATTTTGTTGAGTTAAACTAACATGTCTCTTGCTCTATTGACTCTTGCGCCTGAATCTTCTTTGACCTCCGGCAGTGCGTTACCTTTTATGACCGCGGGACGTTCGCCAATGGCAAAAGACCAGCGTTTTAAGTGCGGTAAGTCATCAATTTCTACGCCAGACCATTTGTAGGTTCTTACCCAAGCCCAGTTGGCTATGTCTGCAATACTATATTCCCCGGCGAGAAATTCGTTTTCGGCCAAATGGGTGTCCAGCACGGTAAATAGTCGTTTTACTTCTCGGTGGTAGCGTTCAATTGCGGCAGGAATTTTTTCTGGCATATAGCGATAGAACACATTGGCTTGTCCCATCATCGGGCCAATACCGCCCATTTGAAACATCAACCACTGGATCACACGCGATCGGCCTTTCATATCGCTAGGTAATAATAAGCCTGTTTTTTCAGCGAGATAAATCAGGATGGCGCCGCTTTCAAATACAGCAAAGTCGCCTTCGTCCCGGTCAACAATGGCAGGAATGCGCCCGTTAGGGTTGATTTTAAGAAACTCCGGCGTGTGCTGTTCTTTATTCTGTAAGCTTAGCGCAATGAGGTTATAGTCGACGCTCATCTCTTCTAGGGCGATGGTAACTTTTCTACCATTTGGTGTCGCAGCGGTGTAGACATCTATCATCATGTTCTCCTCAAAAACTTATTGCGGTTGCAATTTTGCGTAAAAACGTTTTCTGCTGCTGGATTAGTTGGGTTATTGGTAGCCTTTCGCTTGCAGTTTAAATAAATGCGCATACTGGCCCTCTTTTTCCAACAACTGCTGGTGATCGCCATGTTCAATAATCCGACCGTGATCCATTACGATGATTTGATCCGCCATGCGCACAGTGGAAAATCGGTGAGAAATTAAAATTACAATTTTATTGGCAGCGTGTTGCCGGAAATGTTCAAAGATTGTAGCTTCGGCTTGTGCATCCATTGCAGCGGTAGGTTCGTCGAGGACCAAGATATCGGCTTCTTCGCGCATAAACGCGCGTGCCAAGGCGATCTTTTGCCACTGCCCGCCAGACAGTTCTTGTCCGCCTTTGAACCAGCGTCCCAGCTGGGTGTTGTACCCTTGATTTAATTGTTGGATAAAGTCTTCTGCCATGCCTTTTTGTGCGGCATCTTGCCAACGTTGGTCGTCGCTAAAGGCGTTAACATCACCAGCACCGATGTTCTCGCCGACGAGCATTTGGTAGCGAACAAAGTCCTGGAAAATAACACCGATACGCTGTCGCAGTTTTTCAGCATCCCATTCGTGAACATCTAAACCATCAATCAGAATTCGACCCGTACTGGGTGTATAGAGCCGCGTAAGCAATTTAATTAAGGTGGTTTTTCCTGAGCCATTTTCGCCGACTAAGGCAAGGCTGCTGCCCGGCGTTAAATGCAGATTAATATTTTCTAAGGCTGGGCTGGATGAACCTGGGTAGGTGAAACTGACATTATCAAAACGAATGCCGTCGGCAGGATTTGGGCCAGATATTGCCGTGCCATACTCTGGGTCGACGGGTTGTTCTAGATATTCGTACAAATTGGAGAGGTACAAGTTGTCTTCGTACATACCGCTAATGGCACTTAAGCTAGCGCTAACAGCCGACTGACCTTGTTTAAAGACGGCAAGGTACATTGTCATCTGACCGAGCGTGATCTTGCTCATAATGGTCGCGAATACGATCCAGGCGTAGGCGCCATAAAAAGCAGCGGCTCCAACTAAGCCTAATATTCCGCCCCAAATATCCCGTCGAATGGTTAACGAGCGGTCAGCAGCGTACAGCTTTTCAAAAATTTCGCGGTATCTGTCAAGCAGGAGTGGGCCAAGTTGATAGAGTTTGACCTCTTTGGCGCTATCCTCGCGGGCAAGCACTGTTTCTAGATACATTTGCATGCGGGTCTCAGGCGAGCGCCAACGAAATAAGCGAAAAGCATCACCGGAAAATTTAGTTTCCGCTAAAAAAACAGGCAAGGCGCCGAGCACTAAAATAACAATAACCCACGGCGAGAACTGTGCGAGTAGCACACCGAAACTAACTAATGAAATACCGTTTTGGATCAAGCTAAAGGTGCGGTTTACCAAACTCAATGGTCTTGCCGAGGCCTCGCGCCGAGCGCGCGTCAGTTTGTCGTAAAACTCTGAATCCTCGAAGTGCGTTAGTTGCAGTGTTAGCGCTTTTTCGAGAATCATTACATTCACTCGATTACCCAGGAGCGCGCGTAATAGTGATTGGCAGATAGATATCCCTCGCTGACCAACCGTTAGCGCGATGATTGCCAGCCCTTCGTAGACCACCAACCACAACACCTCGGTCGCATCGACTGTTTGTGTGGCTTTATAGACATCTATCGCGGCGACAACACCATCGACAATTAGTTGGCCAATGTACGCAATGATGGCTGGCATGATCCCGGTCAGTAGGGTCAGTACCGCCAGCGCGATGGTCATCTTGTGGGAGGTGCTCCACACCAGCTCAAGTGCGCGTCGGCTGTAGCGAAAAACGCCGATGAATCGGTGCAGGGGATTATCGTCGGCGTTTTGCCATTGTTGTGGAGGGCTCAAAACTCGATCTTCTTTCTTGCGATATGGGTGGATGCTGATAGTAGCGGTTTTTCTACTTTAGCTCTATGGCTAAGGTGGTCTGCAATTATTTCGTAGCTATAAATTTTCTAATGAAAAGAATAGCTTAGCTTAGTAGTGCACGCTTGAATGGCTGAATCCATCCTCATTACCTATAGTTAATTAAAGGTTTCACTTTAAGGGTGCAGCCGTATTTTCATTTAATCATTCGGTATACGGGGCTGGCGAGGTGGCGGTAGACGAGGAAGATGAGGGAGGCGGCGAAGGCGCCGAACTCAAAAAACTGCAAAAGTCGGCGAAAACAACGCGGACGTTGTTCTTCTCGGTTCTGGTGACCTTGCTGGTAATCGTTAGCATATTGATCACCAGTGTCGTGGTGATCAATATCCAATTGTCGAAGCGCAACGAGGTGCCGTCAGAAGAATTTGCGGAGCAATTGGCGACGCTAAATTCTCAGTTAGAGCACATCAGTGTCCTACATAACTCGGAAGCTAGGGTTTACTTTGATTTCCAGGATACCCTTGATGAAGTCAAAGCGCTGTATACCACCGAGGAAATCAATCTGTTGCGCCAACAGATGATGAGTCAGGAGCAGGATCGACGCAAAATGCTCGATATCATGGCTTCAGGTCATGAAAGCATAGCGGCAATGATGCCCGGCAATAGGCGCTGGGTGGAGGACTTTAAAAAGACCGCCGCGGCTGCCAAGAAGCGGTCCCTAGATAGAGAAAAAGCTATCAAAGAATCGATGACGCCACGAGAGCCTGACGAAGAAGGTGCCGAGGACGTGAGTGCCGACAAGTCGGCCAAAAAGTAGCGAAAAATTTCCACTGAGAACATTATGTCTGATGACGCTATTGACAATACAGAGACAGCCGACCCAGTCGCGACTCTGCGTAAGTCCCTCGGTCGTTGGCGAATCGTGTCGTTTGTCTGTGCATTTTTAGGTGTTGTGACGAGTGTTGGCGCGGTAGCGACGGTTTGGTATACGGGCAGCAACTCGCTAACCGCCTTTAAAGACTTGCCGGTATATCAGGTAAATACTTTGACCATCGATTATCGAGAGGCGGTCATGAGGCTCGATGAATCCATCGAATCGACGAAAAATACGCTGGCAAACCCAAATACGCAGTATGTTCTGTTTGATGCGCGCCAGCTTGTGGCTCAGGTGCAAGAGGTGGAGGCCCAGTTTGCCGACGACCTGAGCCAATATAGTGACTCTGTTGCGATTATTGCTCGGGATGTGGGAGGTGCGCTGGAGTGGAATCGTCACTTTCAGCGACAAGTCGCTCGGTTAGTGGAGCGCAGTCGGGTCCGGCAGGCTAGCTTAAACGCAATTTTCGACCGATATCCACGTCCAGATCTTCCTGAGCTTGACCCATCTGACGCAAGTGCGGCTGATAGCCCGGCCGCTGCTGCTCCGAGGCGGAGCCAAGCAAAATAGAGCGCCACCCCCAGGGGGGCCACCCCATAACGAAGACTTATCTCCGCTATATTCTTATTGAAAAGCCGTTTCTCGCGCTGGGTTCTCAGACCGAATGCTGGCATAATAACGCGCCCCAAAACTGGGGGTTCTTAATTGGCCCCGCTTAAGCCAGATCTGGCCAGCGGCGAGCGACGTCCCACCGATTTGTGCAGCTTGAGGAAAACTATGCAACCGACGGTTAAACCTAACAATCCTAATTTTTCATCTGGTCCATGTGCCAAGCGCCCTGGGTACAGTGTTAGTGCTTTGGATACTCGCTGTTTAGGTCGATCGCACCGCTCCTCGCTAGGCAAGCAGTTACTAAAGCAAGTGTGCCTCGATACGGCTGCCGCATTAGGTCTACCTGAAGGATATAAAGTCGGTGTTGTTCCAGGCTCCGACACGGGCGCTATGGAGATGGCAATGTGGTCACTGCTTGGTTCTCGTGGCGTCGACGTCATGCAGTGGGAGTCTTTTGGTAAAGGCTGGCTCACGGATGTCACCAAACAATTGAAGTTGGATAACGTCCGCGCGCTTGAAGCTGACTACGGCCAGCTCCCGGATTTATCCCAGGTCGACTTTAACAATGATGTCATCTTCACTTGGAATGGCACTACGTCGGGTGTCAAAGTCCCGAACGGTGACTGGATTGCCGATGATCGCGAAGGCCTAACTATTTGTGACGCAACCTCCGCCGTGTTTGCCATGGAGCTTCCCTGGGAGAAGTTAGACGTGATTACCTTCTCTTGGCAGAAAGTACTCGGCGGCGAAGGTGCCCACGGTATGCTGATTTTGAGTCCGCGTGCGGTAGAGCGTCTTGAGAGTTACACGCCAGCGTGGCCTCTGCCGAAGATATTTCGATTAACAAAAGGCGGTGAGCTAATTGACGGCATCTTTACTGGCGCGACTATTAACACGCCATCAATGCTCGCAGTAGCCGATTACTTGGATGCACTGGCGTGGGTCGAAAGTCTCGGTGGTGTGAACGCAGCAATTGCGAAGTCTGAAGAAAACTTGGCGGTGCTGAAAAAATTTGTTGATGCCAACGATTGGATCAGCTTCCTTGCGCAAGACGAAGCAACGCTTTCAAACACGTCTGTGTGCTTAACGGTAGATGCAACGCCGGAACAGGTTAAGAAAATGGTTTCCTTGCTTGACGAGCAAGGAGTGGCCTACGACATTGGTGCCTACCGAGATGCGCCTGCGGGCCTTCGTATTTGGTGCGGTGCGACAGTTGAAGCTGCAGATCTCGAAGCGCTTGGTCCATGGCTGGCTTGGGCTTACGAAGAGGCAAAAGCTTAACGCGCATATTTGTCGTAAGAGCGTAGTAGCGAACACGCTTGGGTAAAAGATTTCAAATTTATAGGTAAGGATCAATCAATGTTAAAGATCAAAACGTACAATGCGATCTCTGTAAAAGGCCTTGATCGTTTCAGTCGCGAGAAATACGAAGTCGCTAGCGAGATTACTTCGGCCGACGGTTATATTTTGCGTAGCCACAAATTGCATGGCGAAGAAATTCCATCGTCTGTAAAAGCGGTTGCTCGTGCCGGTGCAGGTGTCAACAATATCCCCGTGGATGAGTACACTAAAAAAGGTGTCGTTGTATTTAATACGCCTGGTGCAAATGCTAACGCGGTAAAAGAGTTGGTGCTCGCTGGCTTATTGCTTAGTTCGCGCGGTATCGTTTCCGGTATGAACTTTGTTTCTACCTTGGGTGAAATGACCGATGCGGGTGAAATGAGCAAGTTACTAGAATCGGAAAAGAAGCGCTTTGCTGGTAATGAGCTGTACGGTAAAAAACTAGGCGTGGTTGGCTTGGGTGCTATTGGTTCTATGGTTGCGGAAATGGGCTTGGCCCTAGGAATGGATGTTGCGGGTTACGACCCTGCCATTTCAATCGAAGCGGCGTGGCGTTTACCGAGTGCAGTAATTCGCAAAGAAAATTTACAATCGTTGTTGGCGCACGCCGATTACATCAGTCTTCACGTGCCAGCCCTGGAGGCCACTAAAGGCTTGATTAATGCGGAAGCATTAAAGTCTATGCAGAAAGGCGCGGTGCTAGTAAATTTCGCACGTGATGCAATTGTTGATGCGGAAGCAATTGTTGAAAGCCTCAATGAAGGTCATCTCGGACAGTATGTGTGTGATTTCCCTGAGCCTTGCTTGATCGGTCGTAGCGATGTTATCGCAATGCCTCACATCGGCGCGAGTACAGCCGAAGCTGAAGAAAATTGCGCGGTAATGGCAGCAAACCAATTAATGGATTACCTAGAGAACGGTAATATCCTGAATTCGGTAAATTTTCCTGCTGTACAAATGTCTCGCGCCGGTAAAGCGCGTATTACGTTTGCAAACGACAATGTTAGCGGTGTTCTCGGTCATGTTCTGACAGTATTGGCTGACAATAACGTGAATGTTGTCGATATGATGAACAAGAGCCGTGGCGATGTGGCTTACAACATTATTGATGTTGAAGACGTGCCGGGTGAAGACGTAGTGAATGCGATTAGCGACGTTGAGCATGTTATTAGCGTGCGCGTGCTGAGCTAAATTTAGCGTCTATTAAACGTTTTAAAAAAACCCAGCTTCGGCTGGGTTTTTTATTGTGCGATGATTTGCCCTTGAGCGACTAGCCACATTAGGACCGCATAGCGGCCTCCTTTCCCCATTGCGGCGAGAATCGCGAGTTGCCAAATCGGTACACGCATAATGCCCGCAACAAATGTAAGCCCATCACCAATGAGCGGCAGCCACGAAAACAATAAGCTCCATCGTCCATAGCGCTGAAACCATCGCTGGGCTTTATTCATGTCTGTCTTGTTCGCAGGAAACCATCGACGATCTTGAAAGTGCAGACAGTAACGACCTAGCCACCAGTTAATTACCGCGCCTAGCGTATTGCCCGCCGTCGCACTAATCCAAAGCCAAAACAAAGAGTAACTCTCTAGCTGCATGCCGATGATGACGGCCTCCGACGACAACGGCAGCAGCGTAGCAGCAAGTAGTGAGGTAAACGCAAGCAACAAGTATTCAAACATGGCATTGATGCTGGTACAGGAGAGTGTAGCCAGCATGCTTCTAAGGCTAAAAGGGGTTTCACATTTTTCCACGAATGGCCGGTCTATGATAATCTAAATGTCTTCAAACATCCCGGAAAGTGTTATGTCTATCGAAAATGCTCGCATTACTATTTGCAATCTTACATTGGCGCAGTATCCACAGATTAAGTCGTTAATGGATGAGGTGTATTCGGAATTAGGTGGCGCGTGGCCTCGTCATACTATTCAACGTCTGATAAAGGAGTTTCCAGAAGGGCAGCTGGGTATTTTAGATGGAGAGGAACTCGTTGGCTTAGCTCTTAGTGTACAGGTGGATTACCAACGCTTTTCTAACCCACATACCTACGACGACATTGTCGATAGTAACGATAACGTTTATTCCGACAAAAAAGGTGACGCGCTTTATGGGTTAGACGTGGTTATCGGTAGCCGCCATCGAGGCTTACGTTTGGGTAGACGGCTGTATGATGCGCGAAAGGAACTATGTCGACAATACAATTTGCGCGCTATTCTCGCTGGCGGAAGAATTCCTAATTACCATAAAGTGCGTGATGAGATGACGCCGATGCAGTACATCGAAAAGGTCGACAACAAGGAGTTGTACGATCCTATTTTGTCTTTTCAATTGTCGAATGATTTTCAAGTTAAGCGCTTGTTGAAAAAATATTTGCCAGAGGACGAAGACTCCGAAGGCTACGCAACATTATTAGAATGGAACAATATTTTGTTCGACCCAGAGCCCACTGTGCTTGAAACCGCAAAGCCCGTCGTGCGAGTCGGGGCCGTACAGTGGCAGATGCGCGGGGTTAAATCACTTGAAGATTTGATGTCTCAAGTGGAATTTTTCGTCGATACAGTCTCTGACTACCAGTCAGATTTTATTGTCTTCCCGGAATTCTTTAATGCACCCTTGATGGGTATTGAACCTAGTAGCTCTCAAATGGAAGCTATTCGTTATCTTGCGAGTTTTACCGATGAGATTCGAGAAAGAATGGCCGGAATGGCAATTGAATATAATGCCAATATTATTACCGGGTCAATGCCTTTGTTAGAGGAAGGGAAGTTATACAACGTTACCTATCTTTGTCATCGCAGTGGAAAAATAGATGAGCAGCGTAAGATTCATGTAACACCGCATGAAGAAAATGACTGGGTCATTGAAGGCGGGAATCAGATATCCGTATTTGATACAGACGCTGGAAAAGTCGGCATATTGATTTGCTATGATGTAGAATTCCCTGAGTTGTCGCGAATTCTCGCCGATCAGGGAATGCAGATTTTATTTGTTCCGTTTTGGACAGATACTAAAAATAGTTATTTACGTGTTCGACATTGTGCACAAGCGCGAGCGATTGAAAACGAATGTTATGTAGTGATAGCGGGAAGCGTTGGCAACTTACCTGCGGTTGAAAGTCTAGACGTGCAATACTCTCAATCGGCGGTGCTGTCGCCATCAGACTTTTCCTTTCCGCATGATGCTGTTTTGTCTGAGGCGACACCAAATACAGAAATGTTACTTTTCTCTGATCTCGACATGTACAAGCTAAAGATTTTGCATAGCGAAGGATCGGTTCGTAACTTGAAACAGCGTCGAACTGATCTGTACAGCTTATCGTTGAATAAAAAATAGTAACGTTACTAGAGTCTGAATGCCCTGTTTATTCGTAGGGTATTCAAATTTTCTAAATGTGGTAAATGACATTAGGAGCTGCATTAAAAAGTAAAGTAGAAAGATAAGACTCGATCGTAAGCTTCTACCTCTGTGAGTCCTCGCAGGCCAAACCCGACATCATTATGCGGGCCATAGTCTTCCAATGTGATGCTAGCGGTGTCGACAGCTAGCTCTAAGCCCCACGAGAAAAACCTCCCATGACCAAACTCAATACCAATTGCCCCTAGTGCGCCAATTGACGTGTCCTCCACGTAATCCCCGCTCGTGAAATGGTTGGATAAACCCGCGCGCACATACGGCGTGACGGTGCCGCCGTGATTAAAATTGAATCCAATGGTAGCTGCTACAGGTAGTTGAAGATGGTCCGCATCCCCTGCAATCAAAAAAAGTGGGCCAACGGATAGATCAGTGCGGAGCCCATTGTCGGCGTGATAGACCCCTCGAAAGCCAATCCCAATCGGGAGCGTTTCTGCGACGTCGACGTCGTAATAGAACCCGGGAGGTTCGTAGCGTAGGTTGTCTTCATAAATGTCCAGTACATCTTCAACACCTGGCACGTAGCTGATCTGCGCTCCAAACTTCCACTCCCCAGCGTTTGCTTGTGTTGCGCAGAGTAGTCCAAACGCAATGATCGTCCATACTTTCAAGTTCATTGTATCTCCATGAATAAATTAATGTTATTTATTGGTGCGTATACTAAACAGCAGGCTGGCTATGTACAAGCTAAGGCTCACGTTGCACACTATGGTTCTTATCCCTTGATTCACTTTTAACCTTTCGAAGGTGACACTATTTTAGGCATAAATGACGACTTATTTTCGCGTGCGAATAATTGGCAAGCGCTTTCCAGCGTTGACTACGATGTGTTGGTTGTCGGAGCGGGCATTAATGGAGCGGTGGCCGCTGCGTCCTTAGCGGCCCGTGGCGTTAAGGTCGCTTTGGTAGAGCGAAGTGATTTTGCCAGTGGTTCCAGTTCACAGTCATCAAATTTAGCATGGGGTGGAATCAAGTATTTAGAAAGCGGCGAATTTTTATTGGTCAACAAGCTTTGCCGTAGTCGAAACCATTTAATGCAGCACTACCCGTCAAGCGTAAAGGAGATTCGTTTTCTGACCACGATTCGACGCGGGTTTAGAATGCCTCCGTTTTTTATTTACCTTGGTGCTTTGCTTTATTGGTTTATCGGCGCTTGTTTTACTAAATCGCCTCGTTATTTGCGGAAGAAGGATATTGTTAGGCGCGTATCGGCTATAAATGCCGACAGTATAGTTGGCGGTTTGGAGTATTCTGACTGTTATTTGCCGGACAATGATTCCAGGTTCGTTTTTCGGTTTGTTCGTAAGGCCATGGAGGCCGGCTGTTGCGCGGTGAACTATGCTGAGGTTAAGAGTGCGCAATTAGGTACTGTAGAGCAAGGCGAAAGTTGCTGGCTGGCGACTGTTGAGGATCGTCTTACCGGCGAAACGACTCAAATACGCTCGCGCGTGTTGATCAATGCCTGTGGTCCCTATGTTGATCATTTTAACCAACTGATTCAGCATGAAACCAATTACCAACACGTATTTTCTAAAGGTATTCATTTAATAGTCGACAGGGTGATACCCAGGGAGGTCATGCCTGAAGATAAAGTGTTGGCATTTTTCGCCAGCGATGGACGACTTTTTTTCGTATTGCCTATGGGGCCGAAAACCTGCATTGGCACAACGGACACACGCGTCGATTCTCCGACGTCGACAGTGAGCGAAGCGGACCGGCAATTTGTCTTAGACAATGCCAACGAAATGTTAAACCTTCCCCGAAAATTAACTACCAAAGACATCATCGCCGAGCGCTGCGGTGTCCGACCTTTGGCGGTCAAAAAAGCGCGGGAGTCTGGAGATGACTGGCTTACCTTATCGAGAAAACACGTAACGGAAGTCGACGCCTCGAAACGGTTGTTAAGTATATTTGGCGGAAAGTTAACAGACTGTATTAATGTTGGGGAAGAAGTAGCGCAGATCGTATCAGGTTTCGGCGTGGGAGCCGCTCAGAATCCTGTGGTTTGGTATGGAGAACCACCTGCGAGTGATAAAAAAGTATTCCTAGCCAGAGCAGCGGAATTGAACATTGATAAAAAGGTGAAAACGCTATCTGGTGAACCATTGTCTGAACGGATATGGCGCCGCTATGGGGCGTTCGCCAATGAGTTGCTGAATGCGATGATTGAAGATGACACGCTGCTTGAAAAACCAATTCAAGAAATTGAATATACTCGCGGTGAGATTATGTTAATGGCCAAAACGGAAATGATTATTACGCTTGAGGATTTCTTGCGTCGCCGAAGTAAGGTGTTAATGGTCATGTCCGCTGAAGAGCTAATTAAGCATCCCGGCCTAAGAGACATTGCTAAGTTATTATTCTATGGAAGCGCCGAAAGTAAATTACAGGATTTTATCGAGCGGCATACTCAGTAGGTAGGGTATGCCGAGCCGATTCTATTCAGTACGCAAACGGAATTAATCTGGTGCGAACTCTGTCATTAAAAATCGATCAATTTCACGAGTGCACTCGGTCAGCATATGTCCACTGGTCGCTCTATACATGATTTCGAGTTCGCGAGTTGTTCGTGCTAAGCGCAACAATATTTTGTTGCAATCGAAAATAACGTCTTTACCGCCAACAATGAGTAGCTTCGGGCAGTACAGGTGAGCCAGTTTTTCATCCGGGATGATTGGAATGCTTCCTCTACCTTTAAATTCTTGAAATATTGTCGAAAAAAACTCCTGGTTTTTCGCTTCAAGGTTGTCGCGGCCTTGAATGTGTCTAAATAACCATTTTCTTCCCAGTGATCCAAAGATAAAGTGACTAAAAAGAGCTTTCAGAATAAATGAAAGTCGGGGGCGCACAATACCTGCAGGGCAGAGTGTAATTAAGCGAGATACTTTGTCAGGGTGTTCACAGGCAAAACGCAGCGCGAGATACCCGCCAAAAGAAATACCGATCAGGGCTGCGCTCTGGATACCTAGAGCCTCGTAAATATCTTCGATCCACTCGACATATGCATCACCTTTTAACGAGGGGCGGTTACTTGCTGATCGTCCTGGCTCGCCAAGCGTGTCTATGCAATAAATTCGATAGCTTTTACTCAAGGTATTAATGTCGTTAATCCACATGAGCGAATTTACACCCATACCATGAAAGAGTATGAGCGGTGGGTTATCAGGGTGGCCACTAGCAATAATAAAGGTATCGCCATGGCGAGTGCTGATGGTGGACTCGTCTTTCATTACTGGCCAGTGGCGCAGTAATTCTCCGTATTTGCCCGCTATGTTTGTTGCGGCAGTTTCATTCCGATAAATAGAATTGCTCATAACTTGTGTATCGTTTTTAGCTGAAAATTGAGGGCGCACAACGGGCAGCCGTTTTTTGTAATCTTGAGCGAAACGATATTATAGGATATTAGTAAACATCGCTGTCATATATTGACAGTTTTATACAATATTCAAACTGTGATGGTTGTCACTTGATCAAAGTGGGCAACCATAGAGGGGCAATCGTATGTACAAAATCAGTGTATTCATTCCAAGTGATCATTTGGAGCCGGTTAAGGCAGCAATGTTTGCTGCTGGTGCTGGGAAGGTCGGTGATTATGACTGCTGTGCGTGGCAGACAGAGGGGGAGGGACAATTCAGGCCATTGGCTGGTAGCAGCCCATTTATTGGTCAGCAGGGAAAGGTTGAGACTGTTTGCGAATATAAAGTAGAGATGGTTTGTGACAACGTGCACTTGAGAGAGGCTATCTATGCAATGCGATTAGCTCACCCTTACGAAGAGCCAGCATTCGATATTATTGAGTTGATAAAAGTACCAATCTAATTAATCTCTATGGTCGTTTCTTATAAATTAAATCCTCTGAGTGTAGAGGGAAACTATTATTTTTTCGGTCTTCAAAATAAAACTCGAGCGTTCGCTTGATAACCGGAAACGCAAGCTCTGACCAGGGGATTTCCTCCTCGGTAAACAGTTCGACCTCGAGCGACTCTGGTCCAGCAGCAAAATCTAAATCTTTTAGGGTGCCATAGTAAAACAGATAGACCTGGTTGATGTGGGGCAAGTTGAACAAAGTATAGAGAGAGTGCGAAGTAATATTTGCACGTGCCTCTTCCCAGGATTCACGCAAGGCTCCTGCTTCTGTGGTTTCACCGTTTTCCATAAAGCCAGCGGGCAACGTCCAATAGCCATAACGCGGCTCAATAGCGCGTTTGCATAATAGTACCTTGTCTTCGTATACGGGAAGGCAGCCGGTAATGATCCGTGGGTTGCTATAATGGATTGTCTCGCACTCAACGCAAATATGTCGTTCGCGATCATCGCCGTCAGGAATGCGAATTTCTACTGTACTGCCACAACTACTGCAAAACTTCATGAAACGCTATCCGGTTGAGGTAGCTCGTCGGAGCTACTAGCGTGAAAGGTAGTTTATTAGCAGGGCAGTATACTATAAGTGGTATGAAGAGGAGGCGTTTCGAAGAAGAAACGCCAAGACGGTGTTGAGCCTGTTGAGCTACTGAGCGGAAAAATCCAACACTTTTGCTGGCTCTGCCGTGGCCGGGGTATCAACGCGAGGTCGTTGCACGCCTTGGTCAGTCATTTCGTTAAGCAAATAGCGCATCTCGGTGAAAGACTCATACATCATTTGCGAAATTTTGATGCAAGCTGACATCGGCTGAGAGTGGATTTGACGCTGTGCATCGATCTGGAATTGCAATCCCCGCAGTCGGCGTTGGTGCTCCGCTGGCGCGCTAGAAATCAGCGCATCGACATGCTGTTGGCGTAAAGCTTCCAGCGCGTCTGGGTCCTCTGCCGCTAAATTTTTCAATGTGTCGAAGTCTGGCAAGTCTTGCATCCTCGTTTCCCCCAAGTAATGGATCTATCTTCAGCGCGACTCAGTCGACGCTAGTTTGTTCTCGAGACAGGCCCCCACCTGTCTTGCTCGCTCATCGTGCTGAGTTGTAATGCCAGCGCGGATAGCTCAAGAGGAATCCTACAAAACACGGAATGTAATGTGTAGGGATGATATTAGATCAAATAATTATAAGTGAAAATGGCCGGGCGGACATAAATGTACGCCGTAAAACCTTATATTTATCAATTGCTTATGATCTGGTGACCGATCTTTGATCTGCGGTTATTTGAGACTGCCTTCGGGGCTCGGGTCATATTTCCAAATGACCTGGTGGCTTAGTCTTAGATCAAAAATGTTGTTTTTCATCGCAATAGTTATCCTGTGTTTTTTCTGGTGCCTTTCTTCGGGCAAGATGCTCAATATTGTCTAGATTTAACTAGAGAGGCGATTAAATTGCCGTCTCTGACCCCGTTGTAAAGTTTGCTGTTCCGAAATAGGTATAGGTATGGGCCTATATGGGTGTTTTTCGCTGAGCTATTGGGCTGGTTCTTAATGGATCTTAAGAAAAAAGTACTGGTAATCGACGACGATAAAATAACGCACAAAGTTATCAGTAAGGCATTACTGGATAAATTTGATGTGTACTCCGCGTTTGATGGTAAAGCAGGAATCCTTGAAGCGAGTCAGGAGTCGCCACAGGTCATTCTGCTCGATGTTGAAATGCCAGGAATGAACGGCTACGAAGTCTGCGATGCGTTGAAAAACCAAGCGTCCACAAAGGATATTCCGGTGGTTTTTTTGTCCAGTCGCAGCTCACTGCGGGAGCGCATGCTGGGTTACGAGGTGGGTGCGGACGACTACCTGACTAAACCTGCGAGTGCTGAAATTATTCAGGCTAAACTCAAGAAGTTGACCGAGCGAGTCGAGTTGCAAACCGAGCTTTCGACCAAAGCCAAATCCGCTGAGCAAACCGCGCTGCAGGCAATTGCGGGTAGCTCGGAGCTTGGGAAAGCAATTCGCTTTGTGGAATCGAGCTTTTCTTTAACTAGTTATAGTGAATTGGCGAGCAAGCTATTTGAGCTGCTAGAGGGGCTTGGCCTCAAATGCTGTCTGCTATTTAAAACGGATGCGGGTGACGAGTGCTTTACGCAGGGACGTGGGGTGGCCTCTCCGTTGGAGCAAGATTTGATGAAGATGCTTCACTCCGAACAGCGCTTTTATGATTTTGGCTGTCGCACTCAGGTCAATTATCCGAGTGTGGCATTATTGGTCAAAAACATGCCCCTCGATAATCGTGAAAACTATGGACGAATCAAAGACCTCATTCCCTTCGTGTTAGCCGCCTCGGACGAAAAAGTTCGAATACTTAATACAGAGCATGCCTTGCGAGAGCAGGCCGCAAACCTATCGCGCTCTGTTGATGCGGTGAAAACCACACTGAAAGAAATCACTAGTAACATGCAGGGCAACCAAGAGGCGGTTACGCAAGTGGTTCGGGATATGTTGGACAAGCTTGAAATGGCCTTGCCCAAAATGGGGTTGGAAGACGATCAGGAGTCCTACATTATTCAATCGGTCGATACGGCGTTTGCGTCAGCAGCAGCCTTGATAGATCAAAATACGGGG
Organism: Cellvibrionaceae bacterium; assembly: GCA_033852115.1. Classification (GTDB taxonomy): domain Bacteria; phylum Pseudomonadota; class Gammaproteobacteria; order Pseudomonadales; family Cellvibrionaceae; genus JAWSVE01. The sequence goes on from JAWSVE010000002.1 coordinate 1,252,872, forward strand.
CTAAAGGCGTCATTGGAGGGGGTAATACGATTGCTAAGTTACTTGACTGACGAACAAAATCAAATTCTCGAAACCGCGATTCATACCACGCCTTCTCAGACAGATGACGGTGCTTCATTGTCAGATATTGAGCTTTTCTAAACTTGTCACAGCACAGCACAGCACAGCACAGCACAGCACAGTGTAGTCGGTCACAACCTTCGCTAGTTGATATGGTATATTTCCCGTTTTGAGAATTTTTTCTGCGCATAAATCATTGGTCTGATTACCGTGATAGCAGAACTGAGTGATTTAGGTGTTTTCATGTTACGGCAATTACGCGAATCGTATGCGGTCCCTAGGGAGAGGTTTGAGCGTCCCGGTCCATTCAACAATCACGCAGGCGTATTAATTGCGATAACTGATCAGCATGATGACCCCGAAATTATTTTAACCCTACGTGCCGCGCATTTATCGTCCCATAGTGGCGAAGTGTCATTTCCAGGGGGTAAGTGGGAAGAAGCTGATCGCACCTTGGTGGATACTGCGCTGCGTGAAAGCTACGAAGAAATTGGTTTGCCACCTGGTGATGTGGATGTGATTAATTCGCAGCCACCAATGATCTCAAGGTGGGGGATTGAGGTGACGCCCTTCGTTGGGATTGTTCCTGACGATGTTCAGTTAAGCCCTAACCCGCACGAAATTGCTGCAATTTTTCGCGTGCCGTTATCTCACTTTGTTGAGGACAAACGCACACAAACTGATGTGTATTTTCGTGATGGCGAAGAGTGGTGGTCCCCTGTTTACCATTATCATGGCTATAAGATTTGGGGCCTAACAGCAAAAATGTTACTGGAATTTGTCAACAGTGGTTGGGGCTTAGATTTAGGCAGAGAAAGCGCTGCGCCAGAAATTGAGCGAAAACCTCTTCGTGCTAAGACGAAATAAGGTCGTCAGCGTTTAAAGTAATCGACGCTGAACGGGAATGGCCTTGACCTTGGCAAGCTCGATCATTTTTTCGGACAGGGTGTCCGTTTCAAACCGGTAGTTGCCAATCTGAAAACTGGTATTCCCGTCAGGAATATTTTCGAGATATTCCATCATCAGACCGTTGAGTGTTTTCGGTCCGGTGCTATTCAAGTCCCAGTTTAAAGCGCGGTTAATGTCTCGAATCGAGGCGCTCGCATCAATTAGATACCAGTTATCCGCCTGTGGTGTAATCTCCTGGTGCTGATCTTCAGCGAGGTTAGTGGTGAACTCACCAACAATTTCTTCCAGTAAATCTTCTAGCGTTACGATACCTTGCACATCGCCGTACTCATCCACCACCATCGCTATACGTCGTTTTTGCTTTTGAAAATTCATTAGTTGCGTATGCAATGGCGTGCTAATGGGTACAAAGTAGGGCTCGCGTGTGAAGCGCTTTATCGCGTCGTGAGTGATTTCTTGGTCTTCACCGTAGAGAAATCGCGATGCGTTACGAAGGTGGAGAATGCCGGTAACATTGTTGATGTCACCGTGATAGACCGGCATGCGAGTGTAGTCAGCAGTGCGGATTACTCGCAGTAATGAGGGGATGTCTTCGTCGAGATCCAAGCCGACGATTTCGTTGCGTGGAATCATAATGTCTTCCACCGTAGCTTTTTCGAGGTCCAGGATATTTAACAGCATCGCCTGGTGCTGATCGGGAATTAGTTCGCCTGCTTCATTAACGACGGTCCTTAGCTCGTCAGGGTGAAGGTGCTCATCGGTGTTGTGGGAGTGAGGATCGACACCGAAGCAGCGTGCTAGATAATTGGAAACGTGATTGATTAGCCAGACTGCTGGGTAGAGTATGGTTAAAAGCGGCCTAAGTAAGATGCTAGCGGGGAAGGCGATTTTCTCGGGGTGCAGCGCAGCGATTGTCTTAGGCGTGACTTCTGCAAAAATCAATAAAACGGCTGTTAAGCCAATTGATGCAACCCAAAGACCATATTCGCCATACAGTTCCACGCACAAGATTCCTGCAAGCTGTGCGGCCAGAATATTTACCAGATTGTTACCAATAAGTATTACACCGATCAAACGGTCAGGCCGTTTGAGCAATTCCATTGCCCGCATTGCGCCTTTATTTTTCTTGTTAACCAAGTGTTTTAGGCGATAGCGGTTCAGTGCCATCATGCCAGTCTCTGAACTCGAGAAAAAGGCAGAGCACATAATAAGCCCAATAATTATGGCGAGCAGAACGCTTACAGGAATGTCGTCCAACGGGAAACCTTAACGGCAATATTTAGAATTTTAAAAGTGAGGAAGATTGGCATCTTGCAGTCATCTCGGTCGTTTGGCAACTTTCGGAGTTAACCTAGGACAACTTGGTACACTAGCTGGGTACCCATGTAGGCCAGCATCAAAATCGCATATCCGCCAAGCGTCCATCGGATGGCGGTATTCCCTCGCCATCCCAAGCGAAAACGCCCCGCCAGCAGAATGGCATAAACAATCCATGCAAGGATTGAAAAGGCTAAGGTGTGTGCCTGTTGCTGAGCGAAAATATCATCAATGATGAAAAGCCCAGATGCGATAAGCAGCGTCAGCATGATTTCGCCTATCCACAGTAGCTCAAACATCAAGCGTTCCATGGTTTGTAGAGGCGGCAGGACTCTGATTACGCCGGTTGCGTGCTTGTGCTTAAGTTGCCGGTTTTGGAATGCTAGCAGCAGGGCCTGGAGCGTCGCGATCGTTAAAAAACCCGATGCGAGGATCGCCAAAAAAATATGCCCTAGCAGCGGAGTCGCGCTGATTAACTCGCCTTCACTGAAGTGGCTGGCGAGTATAGCGGCCGTGGTCAGTGGGAACAGGAAGATAAAGAGGTTATATAAAGGCTTACGTAGCCCACTGATCAAAACAATCAGGTTGATGACCCAAAAGAAGAGGGTGGGGAGCTTGAATAGGCTAGAGTTTACTCCGTTGTCCACAAAGACCGTGGATTGCATGCCGGCACCATGGAGTGTCAGGGCCACGAGAGTCAACCCCAGTAGTATTCTTTGCCGTGGTGCTCTCTGTCGCTTGTATTCGCTGATCAGGTAAGCAGTGGCGGCGATATATAGGGCAATCGCAGCAAAGTTAGCGGCAGAAGCGATCGAAAGCATAGTCTTAAGGCGATATTATCGTTTCGTTGTGATAGAACAGGGAGTTTGTCATAAGGTCCTAGCAAATAGAAGTAAATCCATCCGCAATTGCCCCATCCGTATTTGCAGTAGATGAGGTATAATCCGCGCCCTTTCAAGAAACCAACATCGTTATTGCTATGTTTGAAAATCTTTCCGACCGAATTAACAAATCGCTTCGTACCGTAGTTGGCAAGGCGAAGCTGTCCGAAAAGAACATCTCCGACACCCTTCGTGAGGTTCGCAAAGCGCTGCTTGAGGCGGATGTTGCGCTACCTGTCGTGAAGGAGTTTGTAGGCCATGTGCGCAAGCGCGCCTTAGGTCAGGAAGTTTCTCGGGCGCTAAACCCGGGTCAGCAGTTCTTAAAGATCGTTGAGGCAGAGTTAACGGCAGTAATGGGGGATGCGAATGAATCACTCGATCTGGCCGCTAAGCCCCCCGTAGTGATCTTGATGGCCGGTCTCCAGGGGGCGGGTAAAACGACGTCCGTCGCCAAGTTGGCGCGTTTCTTAAAAGACCGCGAAAAGAAGAAAGTCTTGGTTGTCAGTGCGGATGTTTATCGTCCCGCCGCAATTGAGCAGTTGGCTACGCTAGCCAATGAAATTGAAGTGGAGTGTTTCCCATCAACCACTGAGCAGAAGCCCATCGATATTGCTAACGCAGCTATCGATCATGCAAAGAGACAATTTTGCGATGTCGTGATTGTCGACACCGCAGGTCGCTTACATATTGATGACCAGCTGATGGAAGAGATTCAGGGACTCCATAGCGCTATTTCACCCAAAGAAACCCTTTTCGTGATTGACGCCATGATCGGCCAGGATGCGGTGAATACAGCCAAAGCATTCAACGAAGCATTGCCGCTGACCGGTGTGATTCTCACCAAAGCCGACGGTGATGCACGAGGTGGTGCAGCTCTGTCGGTTCGTCATGTCACAGGCAAGCCCATCAAATTCTTAGGTGTTGGCGAAAAAGTTGATGCGTTAGAGCCTTTCCATCCTGAGCGGATGGCCAGCCGGATTCTGGGCATGGGCGACGTTTTATCTCTCATCGAAGAGGTAGAGCAAAAAGTCGACAAAGAGAAAGCCGAAAAATTGGTGCAAAAGGTTAAGAAAGGCCAGAAGTTTGATCTGGTTGACCTTAAAGACCAGTTGCAACAAATGAGTAATATGGGTGGCATGGGAGCTATGCTCGAAAAGTTGCCAGGCATGGGCAATGTCTCTGAAATGATGGAGAAGGCCGATGTTGGCAAGCAATTTAAGCGTATGGAAGCGTTGATCGACTCCATGACTCCTGCTGAGCGCTCCAATCCTGATATTCTCAATGGTTCCCGTAAGCGTCGAATTGTCGCGGGTGCTGGGGCTGAGCTTCAAGACCTTAATCGTCTCATCAAGCAGCACAAGCAAATGGCAAAGATGATGAAGAAAATGAAAGGCGGAGGCATGGCCAGAATGATGCAGGGCATGCAAGGCATGATGGGAGGCGGAGGTGGTCTACCTCCTGGCTTTGGTCGTTAAATAGCCAGCATCTGTGGCTGAAAAGCCATCAAATTGGGCCGTAAAAAGTCTATACACGCTAAATTGATTCCCGTACAATGTCGCGCCTTCTTAAACGGGCTTGGCTCGTTACGCGGAGAGGACGTATTTCATTACGCGGACCTCTCTGAAGGACAGAATTAGCTAGCTTAAAGCATTAATAGGAAACAGGTACCCATGGTAACTATTCGTTTATCTCGAGGCGGTTCTAAAAAACGCCCTTTCTACCACTTCACAGTGGCTGATAGCCGCAAAGCACGTAACGGTGCTTTCATTGAGCGTATTGGCTTCTACAACCCATTGGCTCGTGGACAAGAAGAGCGCATCCGCATTGACAATGAGCGTGTGGACTACTGGGTAAGCCAAGGTGCTCAGCTATCTGATCGAGTACGTTCTGTATTAAAAGAACAAGCTAACACTCAAGCTGCTTAAAATTGCTTTTGGGTAAAACGCGCACTGCTGGTTAGAGAGCTAAATCTCGTTATGACAGAGATAAAACCATCAGGGAGTTCGCTGCGTACGGTCGGTAAGCTTGGCGCTCCTAATGGTGTGCTAGGTTGGATGAGGCTCCAGTCATTCACCGAACCATCAGATCAAATTTTGGAGTACGAGCCGTGGTGGTTAAAGACTCGCCACGGCGTGAAGCAGGCCAGTGTGGAGCAAGTTAAGCCACACAGCGATGGGCTGCTGGTGAAATTAGCTAACGTGTCAGATCGTGATGCGGCGAAGGCCTTCACCAATGTCGAGATCGCGGTATCTGCAGATCAGTTTCCCGCATTGCCGGTGGGCGAGTACTACTGGCATCAGCTGGAAGGTTTGCGGGTCGTTGCCTGCTATCAAGGGGTGTCTACCCCGATTGGGCGGGTTACTAAGTTATTAGAGACTGGTGCCAACGACGTCCTTGTTGTGCAAGGGGCGCCCGACAGTACAGCCGCTCCTAGTATTGATAAGCGAGAACGACTTGTCCCTTATCTGCCAGAGCAGGTGGTGACCAAGATCGACCTAGAGCAAGGTCAGATCGATGTGGAATGGGATCCCGATTTTTAAACACCGCTCGCAAAGAGATGTGTCATGAAGATAGCTGTTATCAGCCTCTTCCCCGAGATGTTTACCGCCATCTCAGAAAGCGGTATTAGCCGTCGCGCGATCGAGAACGGTTTATTAGAGATACGCGTATGGAATCCTCGAGATTTTACGTCTGATAAGCATCAAACGGTGGATGATCGCCCATACGGTGGTGGTCCAGGTATGGTGATGAAGGTCGACCCTCTCCGCAAAGCCATCGCGGCTGCGAGTGAGTGGGCCGGTGAGAGCAAAGTTGTTTACCTCTCGCCGCAAGGGGAAACCCTTAACCAGCAGTATGTTGAATCGCTTGCGAGCGGCGGACAGCTGGGAAAGAATTTGGTTTTGATAGCTGGTCGTTACGAAGGTGTGGATCAGCGATTAATTGATCAGCTAGTCGATGAAGAGATATCTATCGGCGATTATGTGCTGAGCGGTGGCGAACTGCCCGCTATGGTACTTATTGATGCGCTTATCCGTCAGTTGCCGGGTGCACTGGGGGATGCGGAGTCTGCTCAGCAGGACTCCTTTAGTAATGGGCTGCTGGATTGGCCGCACTTTACTAGGCCGGAAGTGCTCGACGGGCAAATTGTCCCGGCGGTGTTGTTATCTGGCAATCATGAAGCAATACGTCGCTGGCGTTTGAAACAAGCGCTGGGAAAGACCTGGCAAGTTCGACCGGAACTGTTGGCGGGTCGTGAGTTCAGCGATGAAGAGCGAGCGCTACTGAACGAGTTTCAGATGGAGCAATCGCAACATACGTAATTTACGAAATTCGCAGTTGGCCAATTTGGGTGGCTGTAATCGGTTTTATTTAAGGAGCATGGACAATGTCTAGCAAAAACAAAATCATCCAGCAGTTGGAAGAAGAGCAACTGAAAAGCGATCTGCCAGAGTTCAGCCCTGGTGACACAGTAGTTGTTCAAGTGAAGGTAATTGAAGGTAATCGCGAGCGTCTTCAGGCTTATGAAGGTGTAGTAATCGGTAAGCGAAACCGCGGTCTTAACTCGGCGTTTACTGTACGTAAAATCTCGCATGGTGTTGGCGTCGAGCGTACCTTCCAGACTCACAGCCCGCTAATCGACAGTGTTTCTGTTAAGCGTCGTGGTGATGTTCGCCAGGCGAAGCTTTACTACTTGCGTGAGTTGACTGGTAAAGCGGCTCGAATTAAAGAAAAGCTAAACTAAGTTTAAGTCATACAGCGGCCTTGGGCCGCTGTTTCCCCCGCCTTTTTTCTGTCTCACGTCTCCTCTTGAATTGCGGCTTGGCCATATAACCTGTAGTCGTTTGTCGTCGTATTCCACATTAATATAATCAATAGTTACAGACTACGCGCACTTTATGCGCTAATAGATTGTTTCTGTTGAAATTTCCTGTTTTCAAGATATTGCAGTTTGCCTTTATTCTAGTTAATGTGCGTGTAGTAATAATTATTTAGTATAAGGGTGACCGGCGTTAGGCCTTTCGGTCTCAAAATGTCGGCTTGTGATGTTCACTCACTGCCATGGATGATCTGCAGTGCTGCGCTCTGGCTGTCTGCTTAAGTCGGGGCAAAGTGGTCAATGCCATGCAAATGCAAAAAGAAAAGGTTGATGTTGGGTACTTAGCTGTAGGCATGTATGTCTGTGAGCTCGACCGTCCGTGGCTAGAAACTCCCTTTCTAATGCAGGGCTTTCTCATAGAGTCGAAAGAGGAAATCGAGGCTCTTTCCCGTTACTGTGATTACGTCTACGTAGATGTGGCTAAAGGCAAGCTAGATGTCTCTGTTGTCCATTCCATTCGTAGTTTCCACAAAGATCTAAAAACCTCCAAAAAACCTTCTCCAGGGAAAACGACAGCGGAGATCCTTTCTCTGCGGACTAAGCGTCGTTATACCGACACTACTGAGTGGCGCAAGGAGGTTGGGCAGGCGCATCGCGCGGTTGAAGGCTTAACGACAACGGTCAAAGAAATGTTTGAAGCGTTGAGTCAAAATCGGCGATATCCGTACGCCAAGCTTAAGCAATCCGTAACACCGTTAGTCAATAGTATTGAGCGAAACCCCGACGCCTGTATCTGGTTGGCGCGGTTAAAAAATCGCGACAGCTATATCTATAAGCACTCGGTGGCCACGTCGATATGGGCGGTTGCGTTGGGGCGGGAATTAGCCTTGCCTCCGCAAGATCTCAAGTCTTTAGCAATGGGTGCGCTAATGCTTGATGTTGGCAAATTACAAATACCGAGCGAATTGCTCAATAAATCAGACCCATTAAATGCCCAAGAAGAAAAGCAGTTGAGGCAGCATGTTAATTTTAGTTTGCAGGCGTTAGAAAAGTCGCAGCTGTTAAATCAAGATATATGGGATATGGTGGCATATCACCACGAGCGCCATAATGGTTCGGGTTATCCGCGTGGATTACAGGCGGATGAAATACCGTTGTTTGCGAGAATTGCTGGCATTGTCGATAGTTACGATGCGATGATCAGCCACCGGTATTACGAAAAGCCGGTCTCTCCTTCCGAAGCTGTAAAGAAGCTTTACCATCTGCGTGATGTGGAATATGACGCAATTTTAGTAGAAGAGTTTATTCAGGCTATTGGCCTTTACCCAGCTGGTACACTAGTATTGCTCTCGACGGGTGAAGTAGCCATTGTGCTTTCTGAAGGTCGGGCTCGACGCCTTAAACCACAAGTTTTACTTCTATTAGATAAAAATAAGAACCCACTCAATAAGTGGGAAGTTCAAAATCTAGCTGACAGGCTCTGCCCAGCAACTAACAAGCCGGTTGATATTGTTCAAAGTCTTGAACCCGGCGCATACGGGGTGAACCCCGAAATGGTTGCCTACGAGCCCGCCTAACATCTGATTGTTTTATCGAGGGGAATTGTGGCCTTATTAAGTGTCCCACCGAGTGATCGTTTTGGCCTATTTAAGTCTCTAGGCGACTATGTTCTTGCGTCGAACAAGGCTGGTGTCTGTGTTGGACTGTTATTGGTTGATATAAAAAATTTCACTAGCGTTAACCGCGTGTTTGATTTTAAGTACGGCGATTTAGTGTTGTACTTCATGTCGCAGCGCCTTGCCGAATGTGTTGACCATGCGAATTGTTTCTACCGAGTAGGTAGCGATGAGTTTGCCATTATTGTGCCCGCTCTGAGCAATCCAAGCGAAATAGTCATCGAAGCTAACAGCGTGCTGGATAAATTACGGATGCCGTTCTTTTGGCAGGACAAGGAAATAAATGTCGACGTGAATATGGGGTGTATTGCATTGCCCGCCGACCGGACTTCTCCAGAAGAGTTGCTGAGCAGTTGCGAGCATTTATTGCAGCGTGCAAAACTAGAAAACCGTACACTCTGTTATGCAACCGAAAGTCAGCATGGTGACGATGACGACATTTGGCAATTGGAGCAAGAGCTTCTCGGCGCGTTGCATAACAACGAGCTGACCATGGTTTTTCAGCCGAAAATTGATTTAAATACGGGAAAGCCGACTCACGCCGAAGCATTATTGCGTTGGACTCACCCGACACGAGGCGCTATCGCTCCAAGCTTTTTGGTCGACATGATTGCGCGTTTAAGTCGAGAGTTTGAGCTTACTAAATGGGTGCTGCATACCGCATTACGTCAAGTAAATCAGTGGCCGACTGACTGGGGCGCCAATGGCGTTGCTGTGAATATTCCTGCGAATATTGTGCACCATCCAGATTTCAGGCAATTAGTAGAAGATGCGATAAGGCTATGGCGAATTGAGCCGAGCCAACTAACATTAGAAATTACTGAGAGCGCGATCTTTGAAGATCAGCAGGGCGGCTATAATAACCTAAGTTATTTAAAAGGTCGGGGAATTGAAATCTCAATTGATGACTTCGGTACTGGTTACTCCTCATTGCAATACTTTAAAACTATTCCTGCCACCGAGTTGAAAATTGATCAATCCTTTGTGTTGAATATGGCCAACAGTCAGGGTGATAGAAATATTGCGCAGCTGATTATTGATCTGGCCCACCGTTTTGGTCTGCGTGTTGTTGCTGAAGGTGTAGAAACTATTGACGTGCTTGACGAGTTGAGACGCTTGGGGTGCGATTATGCGCAAGGTTTCTTTATTTCCCGTCCCGTTTCTTCCAATGATTATGCTACATGGTTAAGCGAGTATCGTCAGGCGTCAGTGATCAGTTGATAACGCATCACATGACCGTTGAACAATCCTATTGAGCTGGGGTTATTGCGCGAGTGAATGCTGAATTGATTGACCGTTACCTTGACGCGATGTGGATGGAAAAAGGCCTAAGTGCTAACACCTTGGCGTCTTACCGTCGCGACTTGGAGCAATTTGCGGTCGATGGTGTTGATTTGAAAACGGTGTCCTCTGAGTCAATTCAGAGACACCTCGCTAGACGTCACCAAAAAAAACTGTCTGCCCGCTCTACGGCTCGGTTCCTTAGCTGTTTGCGCGGTTTCTATTTGTATCTTCTGAGAGAGAACGAGATTGCCGTTGATCCAACGCTGCATATTGAGAACCCCAGTTTACCGAAGCCAATCCCAAAATCACTCACGGAGTCTGATGTTGATGCCTTGCTATCGGCACCAAATATAGAGGATCCACTGGGGTTGCGTGACAGGGCTATGTTAGAGGTGCTTTACGCTTGCGGTTTGCGCGTCAGTGAGCTTATCTCGCTCAGTGTCAGTCAAATTAACTTGCGCCAGGGCGTGGTGCGAATTATTGGGAAAGGCAGTAAGGAGCGGCTTGTTCCCTTAGGTGAAGAGGCGGTCAGTTGGTTGCAGCGGTACATGAGAGATGGTCGACCTCAGTTGTTGCCGGCTGGGAGTGATGGCATCGTCTTTCCGAGCCGACGCGGCCAGCAGATGACCCGGCAGACGTTTTGGCACCGGATCAAATATTGGGCGCAGATTGCGGATATCAGTCAGCCACTATCTCCGCACACATTGCGGCATGCTTTTGCTACGCACCTTTTGAATCATGGCGCAGACTTACGAGTTGTTCAGCTGCTTCTCGGGCACAGTGACCTTTCCACCACTCAGATCTATACGCATGTGGCAAATGCTCGCCTGCAAGCCCTGCACGCAGAGCATCACCCTCGAGGGTGAACCTAATGGCCAAATCATGTTCTAATCTGTGTTAGGTCTCTTGCTGCCGTTTTTTCGCAAGCGACTTGGCTAAAATTTCTGTTAGGATGCCTGGCGTTGCGGCAGATATCCAAAACACTAGGCAAACTACGAGGTTGATGTGACCAAGATTAAAAGTATAACCCTGATGGCCTTAGGTCTGATCATGATCGCTGGCTGTGATGATTCAGTGGGTGACGGTAATGGAAGCCAAATTTCAGGAGCTGAGCCCAGCGTCGAAGAGGTGATCATGCAGCGGCTGCAAGCGGCGCGCCCAGATTTTGAGTTTAGCGACCCTAAACCGGCCGCGATTGAGGGCTTATATCAGGTTCAAGTGATTGGTGGGCCAACCCTTTATGTGGAAAAGGGGGGGGAGTTCTTTATTGCTGGTGGAGACCTGTTTGCAATTGAAGGTACGCGCCTGGTCAATCTGCAAGAGCAGCAGCGCGAGAAAGAGCGTGTAGCCCTTTTGGCTGACATCGACCCGGCTGATCAGATTATTTTTTCTCCCGAAGGTGAAACCAAGGCTGTCGTCAACGTCTTCACCGATATTGATTGCGGATACTGCCAAAAACTCCATAGGGAAATAGAGCAAATTAACGCGCTTGGAATCGAAGTGCGTTACTTGGCTTACCCTCGGTCTGGACCTAACTCAGAAAGTGCTAACAAGCTTGCTCAGGCTTGGTGCGCCGACGATAAGCAAGCCGCTCTCACTAAGCTGAAGAATAGGCAAAATGTTGATAGTGAGGTCTGCGACAACAATCCGGTTGCAGAGCAATATCGCCTCGGCCTAATGATGGGGGTGACCGGTACGCCCAATATGGTCACCGAAACAGGGGAGATGATTGGCGGTTATGCGCCGGCTGCAAAGCTTGCTGAATACCTCCGTGTCGTTCCGCCATCTACATCAGCCCCTGCGGTCAATTAGACCGACAGTAGCTCCTCTAATCACCGATTGACACCCTTATAGAGTCTCAGTATCGTTGCCGTCTTTTGTCGGGCGGCAGCGCCTTCATGCTGCTTCTTGGCACCTCGTCTTATCTATTCTCAGGAGTAATCGGTGAAACAGGTCAATATAGGCTTGTGTGGTCTAGGTACAGTAGGTAGCGGTACCTTCAATGTACTCAAACGTAACAGCAAAGAGATACAAGCGAGCGCGAATTGCGCCGTTAGCGTAACCCATGTGGGCGCGCGTCGAGATAACCCCGCCTGTGATTTAACCGGTGTCAAAGTCAGTCGTGATATCTTTGATGTGGTTAATGACCCAAACGTTGATGTCATTGTCGAATTGATTGGTGGTACCACCACCGCGAAAGACCTCGTCTTGCAAGCTATCGCCAAAGGTAAGCATGTTGTTACGGCTAATAAAGCCCTGATTGCTGAGTTTGGAAATGAAATTTTTGCGGCGGCTGAAGAGGCCAATGTCAGTGTTGCTTTCGAAGCCGGTGTGGCCGGTGGCATACCTATTATCAAAGTCCTTCGCGAAGGCTTAGTGGCGAATCGCATCGAATGGTTGGCTGGGATCATCAATGGTACCGGTAACTATATTCTGACTGAGATGTCAGAAAAAGGCCGCGAATTTGCGGATGTCTTGGTTGAAGCACAGGCGCTTGGCTATGCAGAGGCGGACCCTACCTTTGATGTAGAAGGTATTGATGCGGCTCACAAATTAGTGATTCTCGCAGCCATCGCCTTTGGAATGCCTCTTCAGTACGAGCGTGCCTATACGGAAGGGATCTCAAAAATTGAACCACGTGATTTAGCGTTTGCTGAAGAGCTAGGTTATCGGGTCAAGCATTTAGGCATCGCGCGCCGCCATGGTGATAAAGTTGAAATGCGCGTGCATCCGACATTAATTCCAGAAAAGCAGCTAATTGCTCACGTCAATGGCGTAATGAATTCTGTTTTGGTCAAGGGCGATGCAGTTGGTTCCACAATGTATTCTGGCCCTGGTGCTGGCGATGAGCCAACTGCTTCTGCGGTAGTTGCCGATATTGTTGATATAGCACGCGAGCTCGCCGTTGGCTCCACATTGAGTGTGCCGCACCTCGGTTTTGGTACGGACTACGTTAGTAAGCTTAATGTGCAATCAATGGACGAAACCGAAACGGGATACTACTTGCGCATTACCGCCGAAGATAAGCCGGGGGTATTGTCAGATATCACGCAGATTCTCAGTAAACTCGGTGTCAGTATCGAAGCGTTAATTCAAAAAGAAGCCGCTGAAGGGCTGACAGTCGTTCCTGTTATTTTGCTTACTAACCGCACGCAGGAAGGCAAAATGAAGCAAGCAATCGAGCAGATTGAAGCGCTCGATAGTGTAGTGGGTGATATCGCTCGTATACGTGTAGAAGACTTAAGTTAATACCGAGTAAGCGATTAAGTGGTCGAAGTCGATACGCAATCTAATTTGTAAAAAGCTCAAGGGAAATATCGTGAAATACATCAGTACCCGAGGCGAAGCACCATCCCTCTCATTTGAAGAAGTCATGTTGACAGGCTTAGCAAGTGACGGAGGTCTTTATGTGCCGGAAAAACTACCGCAATTCTCTGAAAGTGAGATTGCGGCAATGGCGGACCTTAGCTACAAAGAGTTGGCATTTAAAATAATGTCACCCTTTGTAGGTGGTGACATTCCTGATGCTGATTTCAAAGCAATTATTGACAAGACTTACTCAACATTTCGCCATCAGGCTATTACACCACTCGTACAAACTGATAGTAACGAATGGATATTGGAGTTATTTCACGGCCCAACGTTAGCGTTTAAAGATGTTGCCCTGCAATTACTTGGTCGCCTATTAGACTATGCACTGAAAAAACGTGATCAAAAAGTTGTGATTCTTGGCGCGACGTCGGGAGACACTGGTTCGGCTGCAATTGAAGGTTGTCGCCACAGCGACCACGTTGATATTTTTGTCATGTATCCCCACGAGCGCGTGTCGGAAGTTCAGCGTCGTCAGATGACAACAGTCTTGGCAGACAATGTTCACACCTTGGCTATTGAAGGGAATTTTGACGATTGTCAGAACATCTTAAAACAAAGTTTCGCCGATCAAGGATTTTTACCAGAAGGTCGCCAGTTAGTTGCGGTTAACTCGATCAATTGGGCGCGTATCATGGCGCAAATCGTTTACTACTTTTATGCGGCGGCTGCGCTTGGCGCGCCAGGTAGGGAAGTAAGTTTTTCCGTTCCCACAGGGAACTTTGGCGATATTTTTGCGGGTTACCTTGCCAAGCAAATGGGTTTACCTATTGAGCGTTTAATTATTGCAACTAACGCTAATGACATTTTGCATCGCTGTATTAGCAAAAACGACCACACCAAACATGATTTAGTACACTCGTTGTCACCGAGTATGGACATCATGGTGTCGAGTAATTTTGAGCGCATGCTGTTCGATTTATATGATCGTGATGGCAACGCCATTCAAGCGTTAATGAGTGACCTCAAAACGGGCGGTATGCAATTAAGCGAGCAAGCATTAACTCGTGCACGTGCATTGTTCTCAAGTCACCGGCTCGACGATGAGGCAACTATTGCCGCGATTGCTGATATTCTAGAACACACTGAGTACTTAGCTGATCCGCATACGGCCATTGGTGTAGAGGCGGCCAGAGCAACGCGTGGTGATCGCAAGGAGCCGATCGTGTGTTTGGCGACTGCGCATCCGGCGAAGTTCCCAGAAGCTGTGCGTAAAGCAGGTTACCCTGAAGACCCTGCTTTACCGCTGCATATGCGCGATCTTTTTAGCCGAGAAGAAAAATTCACGGTTGTGAAAAATGATTTGGATGCGGTTAAACAACATATTGCTTCGCATCTGACTGCATAACCCTCCCGATAGATGAGGCAGCGAAGGCTGCCTCATTGTTTCTATATACACGGCGCTACTTTTAATCTGTAGTCAACGTTAAGTAATGGTGGAGTAATGAAAGCCACAACAATTATTGAACGCCGTGAAGTCGATCTAACCCAAGCTAATTTTTCAACGCCTATTCCCGATGTCTTGCAGCGGATTTATCTCGGTCGCGGCATTACGAGTGATGCTGAAATTGAAAACAATCTACAGAACTTACTAACGCCGACAGTGTTAAAAGGTCTCGAAAAATCTGTTGCGCTTTTGAAAGCGGCTGTTACACAGCAGCAGCGCGTGTTAATCATTGGAGATTTTGATGCTGACGGGGCTACAAGCTGTGCACTAGCCGTTCTGGCGCTCAAGGCAATGGGACTTGATAGTGTTGACTACCTTGTGCCCAACCGGTTTGAGTTTGGTTATGGGTTAACGCCTGAAATCGTCAATGTCGCTAAAGGGTATAAGCCTGATGTCATCATTACTGTAGATAATGGCATCTCGAGTATTGACGGTGTAGATGCTGCGAAAACATTAGGTATTCGCGTAGTTGTTACAGATCACCACTTGCCTGGCGATCAGTTGCCTAATGCAGACGCGATCGTCAACCCCAATCAACACGGTTGTGACTTTCCAAGTAAAAATCTCGCGGGCGTTGGCGTTATCTTTTATGTGATGACCAGCTTGCGGACAGCATTACGTGAGGCAAGCTGGTTCCAGCAGAAAAATATCCCTCAGCCAAACATGGCAGATTATTTAGATCTTGTGGCGGTGGGTACGGTCGCAGACGTTGTGCCTTTAGACCACAACAACAGAGTGTTAGTGCACCATGGGTTGCAGAGGATTAGAGTGGGGCGCGCACGTGCGGGCATTCTTGCATTAGTTGAAGTCGCAAATAGAAAGTTTAACAACATCGTAGCGACCGACTTGGGGTTTGTTATTGGGCCACGTTTAAATGCAGCGGGGCGACTGGATGATATCTCTCTAGGCATTCAATGCCTACTGACCGACAGTACTGACCTTGCTCGGGAAATGGCGATTGAATTAGATGATTTAAATCGTGATAGAAAAGCAATCGAAGGGAGTATGCAGGAAGAAGCACTTAAGACGCTGAATGCATTGCACCTAAACGAAGATCAAGAATTGCCGTGGGGCTATTGTCTCTACGACCCGACGTGGCATCAGGGCGTAATCGGAATCCTCGCTTCGCGAATTAAAGATAGAATTCACCGCCCTGTTATTGCGTTTGCCGAAGCTGGAGAGGGTGAAATTAAAGGATCTGCCCGATCAATTGAAGGTCTACATATTCGCGATGTGCTTGACGAAGTTGCCGCTAAAAATCCAGGGTTGGTGACAAAATTTGGCGGTCACGCAATGGCGGCGGGCCTTACCTTAAGCGAAGAGAATTACCCTGCTTTTCAAAAAGCGTTTGATGGGGTTGTTCGTGAAAAGCTTACGGAAAAAAATCTGCAAGCAAGACTCCTAACAGATGGGACGCTTGAAGAAGACGATCTTTCACTTAAGTTAGCCGAGCTTCTCCGCGATGCCGGTCCTTGGGGGCAGCACTTCCCCGAACCATTATTCGATGGTGAATTCTATTTGCAGCAACAACGCATCGTTGGTCAAAAGCATTTGAAAATGGTGTTATCCGCAACCGAAAAAAGCCAAATTATCTTCGATGCTATTGCATTTAACATCGATACTGACGAATGGCCGAATATGGACGCGAAAAAAGTACGTCTCGTCTATAAGTTGGACGTAAACGAATTTCGTGGTCGACGTTCCTTGCAGTTGATGGTCAATCATATAGAGGCTATTTAGTTGGCTTCAAGTCGCCATTGGCAGGCTTGTCGACATTTAGCTGATTTGAAATTGTGGAGTTGGTGAAAATGTTTATGGTCTTCCATTCAAGCTGGTATTCGATAAGGTTGACGGCCATTTATAGATGACGCAGAGTAGCGCGTGTAAACATATATTACGAATAAGCTAGAGAAACGTTATGGCAGATATTCAGCAAGAGAAATTATTGGTTTGTCAAAACGAAGGTTGCAACGCGCAGTTTGTTGATGAAGTCGATAAATCGTTAGAGGGGGATGCGGCATCGTTACCGTCTGCATTGAAAGCGCATAAAGCAGGCTGGCAAATAGTGGATGGAAAAATATTGTGCCCATCCTGCGCTAAAAGCAGTCACTAAATTTATTTTAAAAAGTGATTCTCAATTCATAATTAAAACAATGGCACTTGTGAACGTTATTTAAGTGCTAACACAAGGCCTACTTAGTAGACGTCAATTCTGCCGCCATATCGTTCCAAGATTTTGACAACTTGCTCTTGTTTGTGAGTAGTGGCTAGCCGCAAGGGCGTCGACCCTTT
Source organism: Cellvibrionaceae bacterium (assembly GCA_033852115.1). Classification (GTDB taxonomy): domain Bacteria; phylum Pseudomonadota; class Gammaproteobacteria; order Pseudomonadales; family Cellvibrionaceae; genus JAWSVE01. The sequence goes on from JAWSVE010000002.1 coordinate 1,269,924, forward strand.
TGTTGTTACGGCATTCACATTGGCACCGGATTTAATCAGTAACTCCGCTGAATCCGCATGACCTTTAAAAGCAGCCCAATGCAGCGCCGTTGCTCCTTCTGAATTTCTTGCATCTAGATCGGCGCCTTGCTCGATGAGCTTTTCCAAGGCTTCGACATCTCCTTTATACGCCGCTTTGTGCAGCGGAGGTTCCCCTTGGAGGTGTGTGTCGCATGCAGCAAGGGTAATCATAAACGACGCGAAAAAAACAGCAGCCTGTTTAGCAAGGCGTGTTCTGAGTTTAGCCATTTGAGATTCCTAATTGGCTTAGTACTCTTTCATAATAGCTGACTTTGCTACTCAACAATTCGCATCAACCCTTCCTGTGCAACGGATGCGACCAGTTCGCCAGATTGGGTATAAATGCTGCCACGATTTAAGCCGCGAGCACTACCTGACCAAGGTGAATCCATAAGGTACAGCAGCCATTCTTCGGTGCGAACATCCGCTGTGTGTATCCATAAGGCGTGGTCGATGCTAGCGGTACGGACATTGCCTTGGGTCCAGGTCACTTCGTGTGGGCGGCCACAGGTGCTCAGCAGTGCGAGATCCGTGGCGTAAGCAAGGATGGATCGCTGCAACGCAAGGTTGTTACCCGCAGACTCTTTTGCTCGAAACCACATGGCCTGTTTTGTTGTAGGTTCAATAGTGAGAAAGTGAACGGCTTCGTCAACGGGCCGGACCTCAATTGGACGATAGTGATTGAGGTGTTCGTAGACTGCGTCTGGTAAAGAGCCTCTATATTTTTCGCCGAGTTCATTCTCATTGAGTAGTCCATCTGGGCCATCAATCTCAGGGGCATCTAATTGATGATGTAGGCCACCTTCTGGCGCTTGAAACGATGCCGTCAAATTGAGGATAGGCTTGCCGTTTTGCGAAGCAACGACTCGTCGGTTACTAAAGCTTCTTCCATCCAAATCCAGCCAGACCTGATAATGAATCGGTAGTGCATTGTCTCCAGGCCGAATAAAGTAGTTGTGCGAAGAGTGCACGAGCTTTTCAGGCGCTACAGTTTTTGAAGCGGCCATTAATGCCTGACCCAATACTTGACCGCCAAAAACGCGGGGTCCGGGCATATCGACACGATGGCCTAGAAACATGTTGTCTTCTAACGGATCAACATCAAGTAAATCGAGAAGGGAAAATGGATTTTTTTCAGTCATAATTCACCAAGATACGGCGCGGTGGATAGCGCCTATTCGCCTTAAGGAAATAGGCCCGCTGAGAAAATAGGACGTGTGTAAGATACCCCATATTCTAGCATGCAATTCCCGACGCCGTGGCGCTAGTAACTGATTTCGGCGCTTTTTTGATCGAAGACGAGTTCACGGTTGTTCATTTTGCCGACATTATTGCCTGCGCTAATGTGCTGTTAATATTGAGATAAAGTATCACCGATGACATCAGAGGTGGAGTGTTGCAATCAAAAGTGAAGTTTATGTTGATGTTGATTCAGGGCTTGCCTTTGCTTGAGCTAACCAGAGTGGGTGTGCAGAGCCTTGCTGTTGAAGACAAAGCAGAACCAACGACTAAAAATTTTAAGCAGGTCTCGAAAGATGCGCCTCAATGCTTTAAAGAGGTGGGCAAGAAAATCGGCGGCACAGCAACGGAAGCTGCTTCGTCAGTTAGGTAAGGTCGGCAAAGAGCTTGGCGAAATAGTTGCGGATCGTGCCACCGAAGTTAGTCGCACTGCTCGCGATACCACAAAAATCATGGCTGATGATGACGATGAAAACAAGTGGCTACAAGCCTTGTATGTCCATATCAATTGAACTCATGTGAAGTACATCAGTCACTTTAATACCGAAACATCAATCCGAGATAATTTCCAGCCTCAGCGCTTTCAAGTACCATGTTTGTTCTTAATACCTAATGTCACTTGAGAATTTGCTATGCCTCTTACTCCCGCGTCGACTAACGATATTCTGTTATCGGAAGATAATCATGTTCTTACTATTACCCTCAATCGTCCAGATCGGTTGAACGCAATCAGTGGGCCTATGCTTGATGAGCTCGCCGCTAAACTTAAAGAAGCAAACCTGGATTCCGACGTGCGCGTGGTAATAATCACGGGGGCTGGCAAGGGGTTTTGCTCTGGCTTAGATCTAAAAGACACGCAGCGCAACATGTCCGAAGGAAAAGGTATCGGCATGACGCAAAATGCTCAGCGTTTATTCAGTGTTGAAAACAGTCCTATATCGGCGCTGTGGCAGATGGACAAACCCGTTATCGCTGCCATTAACGGTGCGGCAGCAGGTTTCGGTATGGATATGGCGTTGCTCGCTGATATGCGGATCATGAGCAATACCGCTAAGCTGGCTGCAACGATGGTCAAACGCAACGTGGTGCCGGAGAGTGGAGGAACGTGGTTGTTACCTCGATTAGTTGGCTGGGGCAAAGCAGCGGAGATATTCTATCGCGGGAAAGTTCTTTTGGCCGATGAATGTCTTACATTGAATTTGGCAAATGAAGTGGTTGAGCCGGACGAAGTCATGGCGAAGGCGAGACAGTGGGCGGAAGAAATCGCTGCGAATGGTCCGCTGGCGGTTCAAACAACCAAACGTATGATGCGTATGGGGATGGAGGAAACCTTCCCGACCACTGTTGATCACTTGATGATGCATTTCAAAGCGCTCACAGCAACTGAAGATTTTCAAGAGGCGTTGTTAGCGTTTAACGAAAAAAGAGAGCCTAAATTTAAGGGGCGTTAGCAGCCTACTGAAAAACTATCTGCGTTGCTATCTCTGCGTTAAAATTTTGCTCCAGCTGCCTCGATAACGTTTTACAGTACGCTGTCCACTTCTAATATAAAGCGAAAGTTTTCTCGAACAATGCGTTGTTTGATTGGTGTTTCTAGAGCTGCGATGGCTGCAGGGTAATCTGCAAATAGTTCAGCAACTTTTTCCTGGTCTTGGGGTTGTAACGTCTTATAAAAATCCACCGGTCGTTGCCACATCCACAAGTTTGCCGGTGCGATATATCGTTCGGCCGTTACGCCCTCTACACAAAAATCGTGCATCCCAATGCCTCTTGGAATTTTTCGGTCGCCGGGGTTTTCCTTCGCCCATTTTGCTACGGCGTTAATGGTATTTAAAAGTACCGGTAAATGTTCTTTAAACATTCTGGCTAAGATGGGGAGCAACGTTTCGGGTATTTGGTCATCAGGCAGAAACTCGCCACCATGCTCGGTTGGCCTATGGACGCGGTGAATCCACTGCACGACGTTGGGGGCTCGTTCATCCATGATGCGGCCTGAGGCTGGGTCACGATATAAATGCGCGTACAAAGGCCCTATCAGTCCGTAGTCGCCGATTGAGGGGCGAGTCCCAAGTAAGAAAGGGTATTCTTTGAAGTGGGTATCGAGGTCATGCAATAGTTGTAAATAACTTGCTTCGATGGCGGAGCTGTTTTCCTTTGTAACGCCAAGCCTTGGCACCATGCCAGAAAATTTTTCTGAACGTTCAGAGCCAATTTTATACTGTACTTCAGGCTCTGCATCTGGCGCAGCGGTTGCTCCAAATTCATGCTTGGCGAACTCAATATTCTCTGGGTAATTCCAGCGATAGTGCATCGCTGGGATGACTAGCCACTCATCACCATACACCTCAAGTAATAATGCAACCAACTTTTGAAGCGGCGTGCTGGGGTAGATACTGGGTTGCGGATACTTCTCTTCGAAGTAATCGATAATCTCTGTTGTATCTTGAAGCGTTGTGTCATCTTCCGTGATGACAACAGGAATGATGGGAAAGCCGACGCGAGGGACCAAACTGTTTTTAAAAACGTCGGTTGAGGTGAGTATCTCCTCGTAAGGAATTTGTTTGTAATTTAAGTAGGCGCGTGCTTTCCCAGTGTAATAAGAAACGGGTGAGCCAAGGAGTTGATTGTTAGGCATAGTAACTCAAAATTTCTAGAGGGTTGTACCACATAGGTATGGTATTAATAATTTATTCTATGATGTTTTCAGGAACGATAGCATGAGTGTATTGACCTGCTCGGCCGCCTCACGTTGAATCCAGTGCCCGTAATTTGGCAAAAGTGCGATTTTAATATTCGGAACGCGTGTTTGCATTGATTGATAGAGCTCTTCTTCACTAGCACGAGCAATGGAATTGTCGGCGCTACCGGCAATGAATAGTACCGGGCAGTGCAGGGTGAGCTCCGAGTAATCTGCCATCATCTCCCAATTGCGGTCGATATTGCGGTAGTAACAAATCCCACCATGAAACCCACGTTGCTTATATTGTGAAACATAATATTGTAATTCACTTTCGCTGATCCAGTCGGGTGTTTGAGTCGGTCTACCTAAGCGATCAATCCAACCGCCGCCAACGTAGCTCCTATTGCTTAGTAAGGGCTTTTCTCTTGGGGTATCGGGTGCGCAATACAATCGGCTTAAGATACCGTAGGGATTCGCGTCAAATTCATTTTCGGCATGAGGTGGCGTTTGAAAATACAGCTGATAGAAAAAACGGTCTCCAAATTGTTGTATAAATTTTTGGGTTGGTGGAGTATCTCCGTGGGGTCGCAACGGTACGCTCATAGTTATTAGCTTTGACACCGCGTTGGGGTGGCGCAATGTAAAGTGCCACGCAATGGCTGCACCCCAATCATGAGCTACCATTAGAACGGGTGACTCGGCAAGAGTATCGATGATATTGAGAATAAAAACGCTGATTGTTTCGATGTTGTAGTCTTCGCAACGGGGGAAATCATCCGTGCCTGCAAAACCTGGCATGTCAGGCGCTATCGCGCGGTATCCAGCATTTGCTAGGGCGACCATTTGTGAGCGCCAGGAATACCAGCATTCCGGCCAGCCATGTAACAGCAACACGGCAGGCCCGCTGCCTATCTCGGCGATACGCGTTTTTAATCCTGCTATGTGGTACTCGTTAAGGGTAATATCCGTTTCGCAATAGGGCTGGTTGTTCATAGTGCTTAGGCCTCAGCTTGTTTTAAACCCCCGTGGGCTTTTTTATGATTGGCGCTGGGCTCTAAGGATACTACAGAAACAGGTATACCATTAAGTACGGCATTGCCTGAAAACCCATCGACAACTTGATCATCGGTGAGATCATTCATGCTGATACCAGGATTAGTGGCCGCTACGCGTAGTTTTACGCCTTCACGGTTGTGACCCCAGCCGTGAGGGAGGCTGACAACACCCGGCATAATGTCGTCGGTGATTTTTACGTCGACATCGAGTGCACCGACGCGCGATTGTACTCGTGCTCTACTGCTATCCGTCAGCGACAACGCGGCGGCATCGTGCGGATGAATAAAGAGAGCACAGCGATTTTTCCCTTTCACTAGGCGTTGACTGTTGTGCATCCAGGAATTGTTGGTCCGCAAGTCGCGTCGGCCAATCAACATTAGCGCGTTGTCTTTGGTGAGCTCTAGATAATCTTCTTGTAAATATTTAAGCTCGGTCACCAAGGGTTTTGGTGAGGCTTTAATTTTTTTGTCTTCAGTGAATAAATACTGTGGGAAATTTGATTGCATGGGGCCGAGATCGAGGCCACTTGGGTAGCGTTTTAATACCTCGAGACTCAGAGGTTCATCGAAAGTGGCAACGACTTCATCATTATTTTTCCGGTTGTACTCACTAAAACCCTTACCGTAGGGCCCAGTACGCAATGCGCCGTCTAGAATTTCGTGAGGCGTTATGGATTTTCCTGCCATTTGAGCAGTTTTCTCAGGGTTTTTGAGAGCTAACAGTTCTTTGTTAATGCCGTTCACAATATCCCAATCAGATTGAGTCCCTGGTGCAGCTTCAAAAAGTGGCTCGGAAAACTTCGCTAAGTTCCGAACAGCTAATAAATTAAATACGATATCGTACTGCTCGTGTTCGAATGGACCGGTAGGCGGCAAAATAATATCGGCATGGCGAGAGGTCTCGTTGATATAAAAATCAATTGATACCATGAAGTCCAAACCCTCCAGGGCTTGATCTAATTTGGTGCCGTTGGGCACCGATAGCACTGGGTTGCCCGCAGCACAAATAAAGCCTTTTACTTGGCCTTCACCTGGTTGCAACATTTCTTCTGCCATGACGGCTGCGGGTAGTTGACGATCACACTCGGGTAGCCCGCGTACACGACTTTGGTAGGTGTTAAAACTTCCCATCGGTCGCTGCAAAGCTTTGTTAAATGCGGGGGTCGTAAACATGGTCCCACCAGCGCGATCCAAATTGCCAGTTAGCATATTCAACAAAACAATTAACCAATGGTTGAGCGCACCGTAGCGTTGTGCCGACATGCCCATGCGCCCGTAAAAGACTGCGCGTTCGGCTTTCGCAAACTCTTCAGCAAGCTCCGTTATCGTCGTTGCCGGAATGCCACAAATATCGCTTATTTTATTGAGTGAAAGCTCACGAGAGAATTCAGAGAAGACGTTTAACACTTTGTCCAGGTCGTCGATGTACTCTTCCAGGCGGCCGACGTTGTAGAGCTTGTTGTTGACAATGTGCTGGATCATGCCCACGAGAAAAAACGGATCGCTAGCAGGGCGAATAAAGTGATGCTCCGATACATAACGTGCAGTTTCATTCCGACGTGGATCGATCAGCACGGTCTTACCACCGCGCTTTTGAATCGATTCGAGACGTTTTAGAATATCACCGCCCGTCATCAAGCTACCATTAGACGCTGCGGGATTAGCCCCTAACATAATCATATAGTCGGTGCGATCAACATCGGGAATGGTAAACAAATTACTGTGGCCAAACATCAAATAGGACACTAGCTGATGCGGCATTTGATCAAGAGACGCCGCCGAGTGCATGTTGCGTGACCCAATCAGTCGTTTCAGCGAGGCGGACCCCATCATCAAACCGAAGTTGTGCGAACCAGGGTTGCCCCAATAACCGGAGATTGCATCGTCACCGTGTTTTTGCTGAATATCATAAATCTGTTGGGCGACTTTTTTGTAGGCGTCTTCCCAGCTAATGGGCAGCCATTCACCATCCACTTTTTCCAGAGGCGTTTTGATACGATCAGGGTCGTTGTGTAAATCCTGCAGCGCATAGCCTTTCGGGCAGATATGACCTTCGCTGTGAGGGTCGTTTTCATCCCCGGCAATATTAATAATTTGATCGCCTTGGACATCGATTTTGATACCGCACATCGCTTCACACAGCACGCAGCTACGGAAATGCGTTGTGATAGGTTGAGATTGTTGTTCAGCTTCTTGCCGTTTACGCTCAGTTTTTTGTTGAGCAATGACATAAAGCATCGAGTTAACATCGGTGACTTTTTTGCGAGGTCGCCCTTCGCTGCGACCCGTTTCCTGCTCATATTTATCCAGCAATTGCCAATCGGCATAGCTGATAAACGGTACGTTACGGCTAAGCAAGAGCGGCTGTATATCATTTTTGTCATCGAGTGACTCGCCGACATTGGCTAGCAGTGCACGCACTGTTTGATTAGCACATTGTTTATTGCTACCGATAACGCCACTAGCCCCACGTTTTATCCAACCGGCGGCGTATTCTTGTTTGTTTCCATCTTCTGCCAGCACAATACCCTGGTCGTTGCTGATAACGCCACGATAATCATCAAAAGGAATGTCAGCAATAGCTTCACCTTGATAACCAATCGCATGAACAATCAATCCGGTTTGCAACCCCATGAGTTGATCGGTCGCCACGGCCACCCAGCGACCATTTTCATCTTGCTGCATGTCATTGCGAGCGACGGTTAACGATTTAGTGCGATTGCGATCCAGTTCAATACGTGTCGGGCTGCTGTAGAACATAAAGCGGATACGTTTGCCGTAGCGTTTTTCCCTCTCGGCGATCTGTTTGAGTAAGGTGATATTCTGTTTGACTTCGCTGAATTCAGGTTGCTCTAATTTGGCCTGCGTTTCTTGGTCGAGTTCTAAATCTTTTTTATCAACGACTAAATCGAGATTCGGAATGGCCATCAGCTGTTCCAATTCTTTCGGCGTAAACGAAGCTTGCGCGGGGCCGCGGCGGGCTAATAAAAAGACTTCATCAACGTTGCTATTTTTGAAAGCGTCAAGCGCGATGTCAGCCGTATCGGTTTTTGCGAGTTCTTCAGCGGGAAGAATTAACATGCGTGCGATATCGAGTGCGACATTCCCGATACCGATAACGGCAGCGGAATCGCCGGATAAATCTACCGGTAATTGTTGTTGATCTGGGTGTCCGTTATACCAGCCAACAAACTCTGATGACCCAAAAATGTTTTTATGTCTTGCGCCAGGGATGTTTAGTGGGCGGCTGCTTGAACCGCCAGTGGCGTAGACCACGCTGTGATAGTGATCGAGCAGTTGTTCACGAGTGATATCGCTTCCGACTCTGACGTTGCCGAAAAACCGTACCTGTGGTGATTGTGCAATGCGCTCAAAACTGGCAGTGACCGATTTAATGCGGGGATGATCAGGCGCTACACCATAACGGACTAACCCAAATGGCGTTGGGAGGCGTTCGAAGATATCAATCTTTGCGGTGGGACGTTCTTTGAGTATAGCTTCAGCAGTGTAAAAGCCGGATGGACCTGAGCCAACAATCGCAAAATTACCACCGACTTGTTGCAGCGATTGACGGCTGGCTTGTCGTTCAAAGCTCTCCCGAATCACCGGGTGGACTTGTGATTCTGTCGCATTCAGTTCAATGAAACGAATGTGCTCTTGTGGCACGGCACTTTGAGGGTAAATCGCTTGCTCGGGGCATTCGCTGATGCAGGCATTACAGTCGATGCAAACAGTGGGGTCGATAAAGAGCATCTCTTCGTCTTCTCGAAAGGCCTCAACGGGACAGACGTCAACGCAGCTGGTGTGTTTATTGCCAATACAGGCCTGAGTGACTACATACGCCATTTGAATTCCCTACGACTCGATCAGAAAAAGCCCATCATCGTACCGCTCGGGAATTGTAGGGTCTTGGCAGTTTTCGTTATGGATTGACATTTTGTGCCAAGTGGCAAATAGTTCGGTTATGGTTAAGCAGCCCGATTACATCCCCTCTACTTTCATTGAGCCAATGATCCGCTATTTGCGATCGCTTGATTGGCGAGAAAAGTCTGACGTCACCGACTCTTTAACGGGAGAGCTGTTATCGATTAGGGGTGTGCCATCCCTCGGAGCTGCCGAGTATTGTGAATTATTGGATAGAGTGCAGAGTGTTGATGATAGTGTTGCGCTGGGGCTTAAGTTGGGCCTTATGGCGGAACCTAGAGATTTTGGTATCGTCGGGTACCTAGTGCTTTCTTGTGGCAACGTAGGGCAGGCGTTGGGCCGTTACAGACGCTTTCAGCAGTTGTTGCAGGGTGGATTGCGCTCCTGGGTGGAAACAGAGGGAAGTGTGCTGCGTATTCATTGGTCGCAACAGAGTGCGAATACCCCAATAGCGCTGGAATACAGTGCGGGGGTTTTTATTAGTTTGTGTCGAGCGCTGGTTGGCCGGCAGTTTTCTCCATCAAGGGTTGGCTTGCCATTTGATAAACCGGATATCTCCGACGGTGTTAATGGCTGTCTTTACGATACTGTTGTCGGTTGCCCCGTGGTATTCAGTTGTCCATCGCTTTTCATTGAAGTGCCCGCTCGCATGATGGCGATGCGAATCGCTACGAGTGATCCGCATTTACGGCAATTGCTCGAAACACAAGCGTCAGCTATGTTGCAGTCGCCTGATAGTTCAACGGATGACTTTGGAGAGTTTTTTGATGCTCTACAAACTCACATCGTCTCTTCTATGAAGGATGGTGAATTATCGGCTGAAGCAGTGGCTAAAGGTATGGGGATTCCTCTTCGCTCGTTCTACCGGCGCTTGAGTGAAAACGGTCATAGCTTTCGATCTGTATTAGCAGATATTCGTTTACGATTAGCGAAGCAGTATTTAGCAGACCCCAATTTGTCTCAATCTGACGTTAGTTTTTTGTTGGGCTATTCCGAACAGAGCTCGTTTATTCGCGCGTTTAAGGTATGGACGAGCGTTACGCCTGGGGATTATCGCGCGACAATACAAGCAAAAAAATAGGTAAGGTTGCTGCAGTAAGGGGAAGCAAAACGATTCTCCAGGTGTGCAGAGAATCGTTTTTGATGGTGCTGGACTCATGGCTTTTGAGGGCTCTAGTGTCAATGACTCTAGTCTTTTACGTTTCTACGGCTTTAAGTTTCTAGGTTTTTACCCAGGACTTTCGCGTCCGCTTCATAGTGTTTGTAGGAAGCTTTCACAATGGAATGATTCAAAATACATTCCGCGACCAACTCGTTGGTTTCTTCGTCGTATACTTTCGTTAGTGTCCAGCTAGACTCTACGCGACGGCTTTCGCTGAGTTCGCAAATTTCACGTTCTAAACGATAAGGGTGGTTTACGAAGAGAGGCCCTTTGATCAATTTAATTTCTTGATCGGCGAACAAACCGACCGCTGGGCCTTTGCGTGGGAATCCAGCTTCACGGGAAGTATATTCCGTTAATACGCTGATCATTTCGAACGGAATAATCGCTTTGCCCCATGGTGAACTGCTGCCGCCTTCTGCTGTGTACCAAGGAGATGGCTCGGTAATTTTGTCGGTCTTTTGTTTTAACGAAAATGGGTAGAGGTCACCCATATGTTGATCGAAATCCATAATCGCATGTTCCGGCTGTTTTCCTTTCATGCCTACAGATTGCTCTGCCAAAATGACCAACTGCTCGGATGGACGGAGTTTTGCCCGACGAAGATCCAATGTGGTGGGAGGATGATCTGGGCCAATACTCGCAGAACCCGTTAACACTGGAGTACCGTCTTTTTTCTCAGCCCAAATAGCTGCACTTTGTTTATCTTCATTTAATTTGGCAAATGCGCGTACTTCTTCACCTTCGACCACCATGTTTTGGTAGTGTGAGCTAATACACCCGGTCTCAAACCATGCTTGTCCAAACAGTTCGAAGAGCAGTGGATCGAACTGACTGAAGTGAGTTGGCCCTTCAATTGGCGCGCCGGAAAAACCTAGGTCGTTGGCCATGCTGTCATCGTGAATGGACACGTGGCCTTCGTAAGTTTGTTCTTGCAACATTTGTCTGGGGTGGCGAAATGGGCCACAAATTGTAATCGGTGTTTCAAAAGCACTCACAAGTGTGGCTCCTCTTAAAGAATGTTTTTTAATCGGTTTGCGATAATGTCTTCTGCACCAGACATGATACCGTCAATCAGTTCTTGAACCGTTGGCACATCGTGAATCAAACCTGAGACCATTCCGCAGCTCCACGCACCAACATCCGTTTCTCCGTTTTTCATTACTTTAGGATAAACGCCACCGACATATTGCACGATATCGTTGAACTCTAATTCAGACCCCCTGGACGCTTCCACCGCAATCATTTCTTCAACGGCAGGGTTGGTTAAAACGCGTTCGGTGTTGCGTAACTGACGCATGATTAAACGTGTGTCTAGTTCCGATGCCGCGACAATTGCGTCCTTAACATTTTGATGAACAGGGGCATCTTGAGTGGCCACAAAGCGTGTGCCCATATTTATTCCGTCGGCACCCAGTGCCAGCGCTGCGACCAGTTGCGACGCGGTTCCCATGCCTCCAGATGCTACAAAAGGAATCGTCAATTCTTCTGCTGCTCTCGGTAACAGAATCATGTTAGGAATATCATCTTCGCCGGGATGTCCTCCACATTCAAACCCATCGACACTCACCGCATCACAGCCGATTTTTTGCGCTTTAAGCGAGTGACGTACTGATGTGCATTTATGAATGACCTTAATATCGGCGCCTTTTAGCGCGTCCATGTATTTTTCGGGTGAGCGCCCGGCAGTTTCAACAATTTTTACACCGCCTTCGATAATCGCTTTGATGTAACCGGGGTAGTCAGGAACATTGATGCCTGGCAAGAAAGTGAGGTTGACCCCAAAAGGCTTGTCGGTCATTGCTTTGCAGCGTTCGATCTCGTTTGCCAAGTCTTCTGCAGTTGGCTGAGTCAGGCCGGTGATAATGCCTAGCCCGCCAGCATTGGATACGGCAGAGGCTAATTCCGCTAAGCCAACATGGTGCATGCCGCCTTGAATAATCGGGTGTTTAATACCAAACAATTCTGTAATTCGAGTTTTCATAGAGCTGCTCTGTTTTAAGTTTAGAGAGGAGGAATTGCCATAAAATAGTAGAGAGTTATTGGCATCTATAGGGCTAGAAAATACTTACCCGCTTAAATTTTCGCGCAAGCATCGTAATTTATTCGTTTCGGGTGAACAAGAGGTGGGGCATAACATTAATCAATTTACGCGGTTACTAATTTCATTAATGTTATGCACTAACTGAAATTGATAACCGCTACGTGAACCGTTTACTCGGGTTTTGAATAAGGTACCGGGGCCTGAATAAGTTGCTTTGGGTGTGCGCTGGCTTTCGGCACGAACTTTTGCGAGCGGCCAAGTAGGTTGTCTGCTCCGTACCAGTTGCCCAGGTTATCAACGCTGAATTCGTGTAGCTCTTCAAATTCTCCCGCCCCTCTACCGTGTGCATCCCAAGAAAATAGTCGGTTCCCTTCGGTGTCAAACTTAATTAATCGTACCGGCTGGTTATCAGCTACCCAAACATCTTGATTCTCGGTTATCAAAATGTGATTGGGAAAATTAAGCTCGTTCCAAATATTGAGTAACTTGCCGTGTTTATCGAATACTTGGATACGGTCGTTACTCCGGTCAGCGACGTAAATGCGATCTTGCTTGTCGACGGCTACCGCGTGTACAACATTAAATTGCCCTGGTTTAGATCCTTTGGATCCCCAGGAGTTGATAAATTTCCCCTTTTTATCGAAATGCACAACACGGGAGTTTTCAATGCCGTCTGCCACAATGATGTCGCCGTTGCTCAGGAAGGCAATATCTTGAGGGCGACCGAGGTGCGTTTCATCTTCAGCCGATTCATTCCAAGTGCCGAGGGACATTAATAATTTTTTTCCATCGTTTGAGAAAGCATGGATTTGATGGCGAGCATCGTTGACTACCCACACTTTTCTTTCTGGGTCGTGAGGGCTAATGGCAATCTTGTGTGGCCCGGCGGTATTAGCAAATAAATAGTCCCATTGGTTCCATACTTCCAGTAATTTTCCTTCACTGTTGACCACAAAAATTACGTTGCGCATGATTCTCTGTTCAGGGCGAACCCGCAAGGCGTTAATACCCTCTGCAGAGCCGTAGTAGTGAGTAAATCCAGGGGGTTTAGGGTCTGGAACATGTAGCTCGCCACGTTGAATGACAAAGATGCGCTCAGCTGATTCTACAACCAGACCAGGATGTGAACCCCACACGAACCCTTCTTCCGCAAAAGGCTTCAACCATTCGCTAACTGGGTTGTAGGGAGAGTCCCCATGATTCGCCGTTGGTGGGTAGAGGTCTTGCCAGGACTGAGATAGAAGAGAAGGAGATAAAAAACTAAAGCAAAGAAAAGTACATAGCTTTATTGATTTGATCATTTTATACCGTGGTTAATGCAACAGATAATTTCGTATTCGGTGCGTCTTTTGCGGCTTTGCAGCCGGAGTAAGGAGATATTTGCCATCTATCAACTCCGTCAAATCGCCCCTTGTTGTCGAGCGTTAGTATAGGGAATCACTTTCCAGGTAGGTTAGTTAGTTTTGGTAAAGGGGGCTTATGTGGCCAATGGAATCACTGCAATAGATGAAGGGTGAGGTCACCAATGCCTTGGGGATGTCTAAACCCAGCTAACGCTAGGGTGAGTGTCGGAAAATAGGATAGCAGATTGACTTAATGTATCAAAAAAGGGTTCTGCAATAAGAACCCTTAACCGGCGGTTGATGCTCTTAATTGTGGGGGGGCCATCAGGTATTCATCATAGCAGCCCACAAGCGCGTGCTCGGCACCCACACCATCTTGTAACCAGCAGTGATATCGCTGATGTCCGTTGATCGCAACACCTTGGGGGTGCGGTTTAGCTGCTTCTTCGCCTATTTGGATATGCAGGGTATAACCGTTGCCGTAACGATCAAAGAGGAGTAAAGCCGAACCTTCGTCGACAGGGTAGTGTTCGATGATTGAGTGCTTTTCGCAAATTTCTTCAAAATAGTCGGCAAAATGACTATCGAACGCATATAGGTATTGGTTGCGAACTTCGGAGTTCTTAGCCCAGCCAAGAATGTCTTGGAAGTATCTCTTTTCGAGCTGATTGATGACTAAACGAAGCCGGCGAGCAAGAGACGCCTCATTTTTGTTGACGTAAGAGTCAATCAGTTGGATGTTCAGTGCATCTACAGCAATTTTTTCGTCAGCAACCCCGGTTAATAACACCTTCTTAATGTTGGGATTGTGCATTTGTGAGCATAGGTCGAGGCCGTTAATGCTTGGCATGCTGTAATCGATAATCATCACCGCAGGCTCTGAGTAACGTTGCAAGTTCTGGCGCCGCAGTTTGCCAATCAGTTCTAGTCGCTGGACTGTACTTAATGACTGGTTAGGTTCGGGGGCTTGCAGTTGCAGGTAGTTGGCTTCGTACAGGTGTGAAGATTTGTCAGCATATAGCCGCCCTTCATCAGGCTGAGTAAAGGAGCGATAGGGCAACCGGTCAACACCCAAGGCCACGCTAAACAAAAAATCATCGCTATCGTCGATGTATAGATTTGTCGTTGGATAATGAAACAAGTTTATTTCAGGTTTGTACACAATTAACTACCTACAGCGATGACCCAAAATCGGGCTCCAAGCAGATCAAACAAGGATCTTTAAAGTGACTGACAAAGACCAATACGGTCGAGAAGCAAGTTAGATGATTTCATTGTTGGCCCTTTTAGCTCTCAAGTCAATGCTTAAGGGGCTTTGAGGTGACAGAGAATGGATGGTTGGTCAACATTTTGTGACAGCGGTGAGTAAAACGATTTTCGGAAAAGTGGGTGGCGGTAAAATCCTTATTTGTAAAAAAAGAAAATTGCCGCGACAAAATTTTGTGAAATAGTTTGACGATAGCTCAAAAGGCACCTAAACGGCATTTACACGCGGCACATTATTCCTCTAATTTAGCTTTGCGCATTAATCGTTGCGTCAATCGCTTTTTTAATCGATAGAGGATCTTACTATGCAAACCCAAATGAACACGCTTCAAGATAATAATAAGCTCGAAAATTCTAAACTCACTTTAATGGACCCAGCCGTTGAGCAAACCAAACAACCTACGGCTGAACCAGCGCCAATTAAAACCTTCGAGTATCAATTTGACACAACATTGAAACATTCCAATGCGACACAGAACGTTTACTTTTCGAATTACTTTGATTGGCAAGGTGCTGTGCGTGAACGCTGGTTCTTTGAGTGTATTGACCCTGGCATGTTGCAAGATCTCGGGGTGTTCATCACTAAGCAAGCGCACAATGACTATGTGAGAGAGTCGTTTCCTTTTCAGACGATTCGCTGTGAACTCAATGCTTTCAATGTGCAACGTTGTTCGTTTTATCTATCGTTCCGTTTTTACGAGGGTGACGAATTGATTTCGCACGGCTATCAACAAATTGTATTCGCTAATCACGAGAAGAAAATTAGTAAGCTACCACTTGAGGTGCTGAGCAAAGTGCGAGAATACGAAATTATAGAAGACTTGAATCAGGTGTAGTCGATGACTGCGACTTGGAGGCCGGCTTACTTGGGGGGGTGGCTCGAAATATTAGCGTAAAGCGGGTGAACTCCCCCTTGATTGAATGACACTTGATATCTCCACCAGACGCACGCATGACGTTGCGGCAAAAGCTTAGGCCGATGCCGCTATTTCTACCGCGGACCTTGGTGGTGAAAAAAGTATCGAAGATATGGGGGAGTATATTTTCATCGATTCCGCTGCCATTATCCTCGCATTCGACAAAATGCGCTTTGCCTCGGCTATATGTTCGTATTGTAATTTTGGGGGATGACTCGGCCTTCGTCGCGTCGATACCATTTTTGATTAGGTTGATGAATACAAAGCCCAAAAAGTCCATTGAACCATGGATGGTAAAGTTGTCGGACAGTTGGAGATCAATCAATTTAGCCAGTTGGGGCTGGTTAGGCATCCGTGAAATAGCATTTGTAATACAATCTCGAATTAAGATTGGAGAAAAGTCTTTTTTATCGAGTTGATAATCCGATGTCATCGTCATTAGAGAATCAATCGAGTAATTAGTGTGTACTACCTGCGAAGCCATTGAACCAGATATTTTCAAAATCTCTTGTTGAACATTGACTGGTATAGTCGGTTCAATTAATTTCTCATCAACGGCCCGGTTGTACCCCCGTACTAAGTCCGGAATATGGCGTGATAGTATTTCGATTTGAAGGCCTAGTGTAGCGAGCGGCGTTCGCATTTCGTGGGCGATGCTTGCGGCTAACGCTTTTGAATCATCGAGGACATGGAATTTTGCCGTGGCAATGGCAATAAGGCCGAGTGAAACAGTGGTAAAGAGGACCCCTGGTGGATAAAACTCGTAGCCGTAATTACAGAGGTAATCCAGAGCAGCAAAGAAATAAATTAAAATACTAATAATGCAAAATTGCAGCTTTGTCTTTTCGCCCGCTTGTACTACCTGTTGCTTCTTGTATGTAATATACAAACCTCTTAAAACTACAACAGTCGTTTGTAATACGTGAACAGAGTGTAGTGGCCCTGCTTTGGGGTAAAAGCCCCAAAAGAATTCATAATACCCATCGATGACCCAATGGGTGCTAATCAGCAATACCGCAAGAATCCCAGATATAACGTAAGAAACGCTGACCCATCGCTGGTCACCGTCTTGCCGTGTTATTTGAACAAGGAAATGGTAAAGACTGGTGGGCAAAAAGAGAATCAGGAACCACCCCACCTTGATGACTGGAATCGCCACTTGCGCATTCTCGACCTGGAATAGTACCGCCCACGCCGCTTGCCAGAAAAAAGTCGTCAAGCATAGGATTAGAAATGCCGAGCTTATCTTTGTCAGCCCTTTCTCATGGAGTACATAAAGGCCGAAAAACAAAAATAGAATGGCGACAAAGGCGGGTAGGATGGAATACATGTTGCTCGATGAATTTATTCTATGTGACGAGAGTAGTAAGCTTACCACAGTCGTGTAGTGGCAGACAGAACGTATACTAGACGTTCATAATCATAGTTCATTGTAGGCCACAATTCAGTTGGCAGAAATAAATCAGCGTATTTCGTGTGAATCGAGTATACGTCAATCATTTTGTAAGGGTAGAGTATGGATTTACGGTTGGCGGATAAAACCGCGTTGATTACAGGCGCCTCGCAAGGTATTGGCCGAGCCATAGCCATCCAGCTAGCGGCAGAAGGTTGTCACCTGAGATTAGCTGCGCGTGATCGGGGAGCGTTAGATGCTCTGGCGATAGAGCTGAGGAAAAAGTTTGCTGTTTGTGTTGATGTTTTCGCCATAGATTTGAGCGTTGGTGATAATGCCCGCGCGCTAGTGGAAAAAAATAACGATATCGACTTTCTGGTGAATAACGCTGGCGCTATTCCAAGAGGCTCTATTGATGAAATTAATGAGCAGACATTGCGAGAGGCATGGGACTTAAAAGTATTTGGCTATATCAATTGCATGCAGGCAATGCTCCGGCACATGCGTCAGCGGAACGAAGATAAAGCAGGCGTAATCATCAACATCATTGGTGCAGGGGGCGAGCGCCCCACGCAACATTATATTGCGGGTGCTGGCGGTAATGCGGCACTGATGGCTATGACGCGGGCTCTAGGTGCTGACAGTCTTCGTTACGGTGTGCGGGTGGTGGGTATTAACCCCGGATTGATTCGTACCGCGCGTTTAGAAACGCAACTGAAGCGCGCCGCCAATAAAAAGTGGCAACAGCCGGAGCGTTGGGAGGAACTTATCGACACTAAGCGACCTCCGGCAGAGCCTAGCGTTATCGCGGACATGACGGCATTTCTGTTGTCGGAACGGTCGAGTTACACTACGGGTACTATTGTGACTATTGACGGTGGAAGCTCCGCGCGGCCGCAAGCGTCTTAAGAGGACAACACACTCAACGGTATATGCATGGGTAGTGCGATGATAATTAAAAACCTACGATTTAAGTTCCGAAGAAGTCTTTATTGGTTAATAGGTATATGCATCGGAATGAGTTCGCTCAGTGGCTGTTATTATTTACAGTCCCCGGTTGACCCCATTCCCTATGAGTTTGAACCGTCATCGTCAAATACGCAGAGTGACGATGTACTGATTTTACTGCCCGGTATAGGTGATTACGCAAGTGCGTACCGCAAGCGTGGATTTATTGACATGCTTCATCAAAGCGGACGTGAGATAGACGTTATATCGGTGAATGCGCATTTCAAATATTACCAAAACAAAACGTTTCTAAAGCGCTTACACGAGGACATTATTCTGTCCGCAAAGCAGAAGGGGTATAAAAAGATTCATCTAGGTGGGATTTCCCTCGGTGGGTTCGGAGCATTACTCTTTCTCCGCGAGCACCCCGAAATGGTAGACAGCGTGATAGTACTGGCGCCGTATATGGGGGAAAATGAGCACTATGTGGATTTTTTACGTTCGCAGCAACAGGGCGGCGAGGTGAGCGAGGCGGGTAATTTATGGCCTTGGCTATTTGATACTTCCAATACTAATGGCCAGTTGTTGGAAAAAATCTATCTCGCGTATGGTTTGCAAGATTCATTTGCTGATGACAATGCGATTCTTGCATCACTTATCCCAGATGACCACACTCAAGCTATCCGAGGCGGACATGACTGGCCTACTTGGACTACGCTGTGGCAAAACTGGCTAAGCGACGATGTCCTGCCTTTTTAATTTGTTTTCTAGAGATGTGATATGGATCCAGTGACCCAAGGTGCTCTTGGAGCGGCTTTTGCGCAATTAAAAGGCCCAAACGCAAAATTATCGATAGCGGCGCTATTGGGCGCCGCCAGTGGTATGGCCGCTGACTTAGACGTACTCATACGTTCAAGCACCGACCCTCTGTTGGCGTTGCAGTTTCATCGACACTTCACCCATTCCTTATTGTTTATCCCATTTGCGGCATTAATCTGTGCGAGTGTTTTTTACTGGTCGCTGGGGCGTCGTTGGGGCTTGCAGTTCCGCGCGGTATTAATTTGGTCTGCACTGGGTTACTCGACTCATGCGTTGCTGGACGGTTGCACCTCCTATGGTACGCAACTTTTTTGGCCTCTCAGTAACACACGTTATTCGTGGGATATTATTTCCGTTGTGGATCCGCTGTTTACGTTGCCGTTACTCGTAGGTGTGTTAATTTCCATCAAAACTGCCAAGCGGTTCGCGCTGATCATCTCGTTAGTTTGGTGTGGTTTTTACCTCGGCCTCGGCGCGGTTCAACATCATCGTGCGGTCACCATTGGTGAAGGCATAGCTCTGCAGCGAGGGCACGAGCCAGCAAGGGTTGAGGCTAAACCCAGCTTCGGAAACCTTGTTGTCTGGAAAACTGTGTATGAGCATGGCGACCGATTTTATATTGATGCCGTTAAACCGGGTTTTTCTTCACCCTCTATTTGGCCTGGTGATTCTATTGAAAAGCTAAAAGCGGAAGACTTTGCCTGGCTTGGTGCTGATTCGCAGCA
The DNA here is from genome assembly GCA_033852115.1 of Cellvibrionaceae bacterium. Classification (GTDB taxonomy): domain Bacteria; phylum Pseudomonadota; class Gammaproteobacteria; order Pseudomonadales; family Cellvibrionaceae; genus JAWSVE01. The sequence goes on from JAWSVE010000002.1 coordinate 1,289,499, forward strand.
GCAGAAAGATATCGCGCGTTTCGATTGGTTCTCCGCAGGCTTTACAGCGTTATCACCTGAAGACCCACATCAAATTGTTGACGTAAGGTATTCAATGTTACCGCAAGATATTGATCCCCTATGGGGTATCCGCATAAAACCCGATGCGCACCAAGACGAGCACGTAGAATATTTTACATCGCGCGGTGATTCAGATACGGCTTTGAGGAAGCTTCTATCAATGATTTTTGAATAAGCGTGTATTCAGATTCATAAAGGCAAAAAAAGGCCGCACAAAGTGCGGCCAAACATAACGGAAACGGAAGTAAAACCGTCTCAATAGCAATTAGTCAAAGTTGTATGTTACGGCTAGACCGTAAGTACGTGGATCGAGGAGTGAAATACCTCGTGTTAAACCAACGCCATCTGAACCAACAGCGTAGTTAACGATCGTATCGTCGTCGAAGATGTTTTTGACGTATGCTTGGACTGTCAGGCCAACATCATAGTTAGCAAAGTTCAAACTAAAGTTCGCGTTGTCCCACGATTCGAGTTCATAGCTTTCTGAATTAAATACCGAAGTATATGCATCATCTTTCCAGCTGTAATCTAGAATGGCACTCGAGTTCCAGCCCGCCATTTCCCAGCGATAGCGAAGGTTTAAGCCCGCAGACAAAGAAGGAGCATTTGGAAGTTGATTGCCCGTCAGGTCTTTAGCAATACCGGGTGTGATATCAATTGGGCCGAAGAAAGGAGCAATACCCGTCGCAAGCGAGCCTGCAAGGTCACAGCTGTTAAAGAAGATAGTCGGCGGTACGCCAAGGTTTACAGCGGCAACAGCGGCTTCTACCTGGGCGGTTGGTGCAATACAGCCAATTTGGTAGCCCTGTAAGACTGTAAATGTGCTATCTCCATTTGTGCGGTCAATGGGGTCGATGGACTCACCGCTTTTGATCTTGGTTTCCAGCCAACCTAACGTACCGCCAATTTCGAAGCTATCGAAAAACTCAAAGCTACCTTCTAACTCAAGACCATATACTTCGGCGTCAATATTTTCGTTGCGAGATGAGAAGCCTTCCAGTTTTGAGATTTGGTAGTCTTGATAGTCGTAATAGAACAACGACGCGTTGAGGATTGCGCGACCACCGGCGAAGGTGTTTTTTGTACCGAACTCGTAAGCATCCACATATTCTGGATCATATTGGCCGTTAGTGGTTTGCCCTACGTCTGGAGAGTTGAAGCCACCTGACTTGTATCCACGGGAAAATGAACCGTAGATCAAGGTGCTATCGGTGAAGCTAGTTTCAGGCATCCAGTCTAAAACAAATCGCCCGGTTGTCGCCTGGAAATCGACTTGGTCGTTTCTAGTATTTTCAGGTGCATATCCCGGAGCGCCATCATCTCCAATCCCATCATTGTTCAGGTCTGCACCTTGAGGGTTAAGAAGCGCTGGGGTGTAAGCTATTCGTCGCTTGTCGTCATCCGTGTAACGAAGACCTGCAGTGAATTTAACTGTATCGGTTATATCCCAGTACAGCTCGCCAAACAGTGCTTGAGAATCTAGCTCGTAGGGCGTGTAGGTATCAAAATATTGGTGGCCAGAGTAATCGGGTGTTGCGTTTTGATCGTAGTAGAGAGCACAAGCGGCAGAGACAACGCCACCAGGGCATTGGGTTGCAGTCACGAAAATTGTGGTTGTATTTGTTGAAACCCATGTATGTGTTTCTCTATCGACCTGGAAATCCAAGAACCCCAGATTGAAATTAATTGGCCCGTCAAATGCAGATTGAAGTCTGAGTTCTAAAGACGTTTGTTCCGTTTGGTAATCGTTAATGCTTAACGTACGCATTCCCGTTGCAGCACCTTGTTGGAAATCGGTATACACACCCCCGGGAGTAACGAACGAGTTCCCAAAATTAATAGTTCCTTCGTAGCTGCCCGCTTGGGTATAGCTAATGTCTTCAGAGGAGTGACCTAAGAAACTCAACGTTAGGCTGTCAGTGATGTCGGCATTGATTTCAAACTCAATAATTTCTTGTTCCACATCATACGACGGGTCGCGATAAGCCGATGTAGTTCGGAGGTCGTTAGGGAGGGTTTGTGCTGCGTATAAATCACCAATCGGAACGATTGCGGCTAACGCGGGTGACCCCAAGTAGTTCAGGTAGTTTGCGAATCGACCACCAAAGGTTCCGACGCTGTGTGGATTACCAAACGCTTCATCACTATAGATGGACCCCGCGGCGCAGCCCTGGCTGAGGAAGTTCTGTGTTTCTGCATTGACTGGAGTGCTGCCAATCTGAGTTGGGCCCTCATCTTTAATACAAAGTGTGCGACCACTACCACGCGAGTCGTCTTCACCAAACCTTTCGTAAAGAAACCAAGCGCTTAACCATTCGGTGGGTTCAATCGCTAAAGTGGCGCGGGCTGACCAAATATCTCGGTTGTCTACATCGTTGCCGGTGGTGATGTTATCGGTGAAGCCATCGCGCTCTAACGATGTACCTGCGATGCGAAGCGCTGCTGTATCACCCATGGGGATATTCACCATGCCTTTCACTTTTTGAGTGTTGTAGCTGCCAACCTCGCCAGTCAGCGATACGTCAAATTCTTCAAACACCGGTTTTGCCGTAATGTAATTGATTACACCACCAGTAGAGTTTCGTCCGTAAAGAGTACCTTGAGGGCCGCGTAGAATTTCGATTCGCTCCATATCATAGGACTCGGCCGTCGCGATACGACTTTGTACCTGTGGCGCGTTATTGTGGTGGATTCCCACACCCACATCACCTGTCGTTCCGCCAACTGAATTGCCCACACCGCGAATTTGAAAGCCTTCGCCGCCGCCTGCACCAGTTCCGGTATAGGTAAGGTTAGGGACTGCAGTTTGTAGGTCCCGGCCATCATCAAGGCGGCGTTCAGTCAGATCGTTTGCGCTGAATGCGCTCACCGCTACTGGCACATCTTGAATGGATTCAGCCTTGCGCTGCGCGGTAACAATAATTTCTTCAATAATCGGTCCGTTTTGAGCGACTGCGAGTGGCGCTAGGCCTGTACTCATCGCTAAATAAAGAACGGAACGCGATAAACGACTTGGTTTTATCATTATAAATTCCCCGTTGGATTTATTGTGGTGTTTTGTCGGGTGGCCTTATTATTGTTGGGTTGCCGCCCAAGGAAACGGGGGAAAGTCTATGAGTGTAATTATTTTCCGTCAATCATAGTTTGGTTAAGCTGACATTAGTTAACCTAACGAGAGGAATACTTACGGGTGTGCACCATTGAGGCTGCGTGACTGAATCAGTCCGCAGCACCTAGCACGGCGTGAGGTCGCGGACCGATTATTGATGTGATAAGCCGTGTTGGTTTTGCTGGGATTAGTCTAATGAATAGAAATTAAGCCTAACGTAATTGTTTTGGAGGGCAACGTTATTCCACGCGCCTGCTGTGATCAGGCTGTCCGCGGGAGGGTAGTCAACACGTGGCTGGTTAAAGCCGTTTGCTACGACCGACATAAGTATTGAGCCTTCGCGTATCGGCTGTGCGAGTTGCTCTAATTGCAGGTACTGAACCGTCAGGAAGTCGCTGGCAATAAAGTCTTCGTTCAGATCTTGACGGAATTGACACTGAGAAATAGGCGTATCGGCGGGTGCCAGTGTCAGCTCCCCTGAATCGTTTGGTGCTAAGCAAACATTTCCAAAATTGATGGAGAGCTCTATCAAACCCTGATAATCCAGAGAGTGCAGTTGGTATAGTAGATGTTGAAACGTGGTCAACAAGGATTCATGAAGCGGTGGTTGGTTCAAATCGAACTGTAAATTAGCGGTCATCGCCCAGCTTAATGTATCCAATAGTTGTTGATTTTGGAGAAGGCTACGGCTGTGAAGCGGGGCGGATTGCTGCTCGAATAGTTGCTGCGACAGCTGATTAATGTGAGCGGTATTTAACTCTGTAATATCTGACGTGGTTTGATATTGATTACTCATCGAATCTAAACGGTGGTAAAGGTTTACTAGTATCACACCTAAGAGAACCAAACCGACGAGTAAGGCGGACAACAGAGTATTTGCGATTAGGCTGACACGTTGCCGCTCTCGAGAGACCTCTTCATTAATGACATTGAGTGGCACGTCACCGATGACAATTTCGGTGGGTTGTTTGTTTGTTTGGTCTTTTTGAGCTGACACCCGTTTAGTAATAAATTGCGTGCTTTTCGCGATTTGCCTGCCAACATCAGCAATGTGGATTTCGAACAAGCGTGCGATTTGCCCACGGATCTCCTCAAGGTCTGCCATTGTCGCGGGGGACGACGTATCGGCTTGATCGGTAGTTGAGTTTAATGGGGTAGCGCTATCAGAGTCTGAGGTTGATGCCTGGTTAGCGTCGAGTCGTTTGTCTCGCTTATCCAGCTTTAAGGTGCGCAAAACCTTTTCAAGGCTATCGGGCTTCAGCGTACTTTTATACAGAATGTCCAGTGCCCCTAAGGCTCTAGCTTGCCCAGTAAAGACTTCACCCTTTTCGGATGTGTACATGATGACCGGGATAGTGGCGGTGGTCGGGTTGGCTTTTATGGTCTTTAGCGCCTCGATGCCGTCCATTCCTTTCATGCTTTGATCCAGGAATATGACTTCGGGCGTTCTATAGCTGAGGTATGCTAACGCTTCTTCGGCAGAGGAAACCGTATCAATTTCAAGTGTATAGGCTTCGAGCATGCGCTTGAGGCGTAGTTGGGCGGTTTTGGAGTCATCGACAATTAGCGCATAGCGGATGTTCATGGGTATCTCAGTGTTGGAATTGTTATAAGAGTGATACTTCTGAGAGATTATCCCGGATGCAGGGGTCAGGTCTTTAATGTTCTGGTCACAGCGAGGGATTAGCGGTAACAATAAGTTCAACACCGCTGGATTAACATGAATCGGCTCACATTCTGGTGTGCCCGGGGTGACCGTAAAGTCGCGGTGCCGGGAGAGTAGGGGGAAGGAATCGCACCAAAGTGAGTGTTGATAACATTATATTGATTGTGGTTTCTGGAGTGATATATATTGTACTAAGCAGGTTCAGTTGGAATCAGCTATCAAACGGAATTGATAGGGAAGAGGGCGTTATGAGTAGGGTAGTCGGGCGTTTTGTGAGAGTAAAGAATGAGCTAGTGGGGATGCTGAAATCAGCGTGCCTACTGGTTTTAATTGCTTCGTCTCCAGTCATCGCCAATGATTCAGCGCCTATTCGGCTAGGAATTCCCCCTTACCTGGAGCGCTCTCAGCTAGAGACAAACTTTGAGCCTTTAAGGCAGCAGCTCGAAGGCTTTTTTGTGCAAGGTGCAAACTTTTCTTTTGCCGATGATTATGACGGGTTCAGGCAGTCGATTTCGCAGGATCATTTTGACGTGGTAATTCTAAGTGCATTCGATTATTTGCACGTAAAGAATGACACTCGATATTTGCCAGTAGCTCGGTTTATCGGTTACCAAATTATTAATATTGTTGCGGCCTCTGGCGAAGTCTCGTCTGCCCGAGATCTTCGAGGTAAACGTGTCGGCTTTGGCTCTGCGTCATCTCCGACAACGATTTTAGGGAAGTTATTACTCGTTGATGCGGGGCTGAGTGACAGCGATTATCGTCAATTAACGTTCCCTAGTTTTGATATCTGTCTTCAACGAATGCTCGAAGATGACGTCGATGCTTGTGTAACGTATCAACTTGGCGCCAAGAATTTTTTTGCGGAGCGCAAGATCAGTTATCGAGTCTTAGCGAGTTCTCGAATTGTCCCTCAACCCATAATTCTTGTTAAAAAAGAGTTGGCGCACAAGCGAGAAGCCTTAGCGGGTTACTTGCGGTCGCTGAACAAAGATCGAGAATTTAAGCTCACTCTTGGGAGCGGATTCCCTATGGATTTTGTTGAAGTGATTCATTCGGATTTCGAAAAAATAGATTCGATCTATAAGTCTAATCAATCTCTATTTGATTGAAGAATAGTGGTAATCACACTTCGTCGATTGTCAGTTCATTTTTTCAGGCGTAAGCTCTTTCCCATCTTTTGATTTCTCAATGGTTACAGATCTGACAACTGATATTCTGTCATTTCGCAAGGAGGGAATATGCCGTACGTTAATATTAAAATTACTAACGAGAATGTTACTGCGGAAAAGAAGCGGCAATTGATCGAGGGTGTAACAAACTTGTTGCGTGACACGCTAAACAAAAACCCTGAGACGACTGTCGTCGTTATCGATGAGGTCGACACGGATAACTGGGGTATCGGTGGAATCACTGTTAGTGAAAGGCGTAAGCAAGGGCGATAGGACTTATTTTATGGGGAGTGGCAATTTTCTTTTGTTGGCATTACTCGGGTTGGTGAGTGGCGCTAGTATTGCGATTCAGGCGTCTACCAATGCGGTTTTGTTTCAACACGTGGGGAAACTCCTTTGGGTTGGCCTCGTTCTGTTTCTCATCGGGACAGTATATTTGTTGAGCTTAATCATGCTGACAAAAACCGCAGCGCCAACAATAGGTCAGCTTGCAGCGGCGCCTTCATGGGCTTATATCGGTGGTATTGTCGTCGCCAGTTACGTGTTAACAATCACGTTACTTGTGCCGAAAATGGGTGCTGCGAATGCCATTATTTTTGTTGTCGCAGGTCAAATATTGACAGCCGTATTAATTGACCATTTTGGTTGGTTGGGGGTGGCGGTTCGAGAAATTAGCTTGCCGCGAATCATTGGCGTTACGATGATCATTGGAGGGATTTATCTGAGTCGACGTTATTGAGGCATTTTTATGGATCAGTGCCTAGTGTTCGACAATATAAACGCATAATGTTCTTGGTCCATGCGCTCCGTATTCTAGTTTAAGTCCAACATCTGCCGAGCTTGATGGCCCGGAAATAAAATTCACAGCGCGCGGCAGCGGCTTAAACATAGCGTTGAGCTTTTTCCATGCTGTTTCGCTGTTATCTACCAAGCTGTTTTTCTCTATCACGATAATGTGATGCTCGGCCAAAAAAGAATGAGTCGTTGCCGTGTTTTTATCAGACGTAACCACCAATGTTCCCGTTTCTGCGATGCCTACGTCCGCTATACTAATGACGGTTTGGTGGTCGTCATTGAATGATGTGTGATTCAGCGTGATTTGATGGCTTTGCCAGTCGAGCTGAGTAAGTCTCTTGTCTTTTGTAGCGTGCAACGTATTTTGTGTCGACGTTTGTAGTCGGCCTGCAATCTGTAACGGAAGTTCTCGCCAGTCCGGAATTATTTCCCATTGTGTATGGTGTGCTTTCAGTACACGGGTAAACTGTTCTATAGGGTCATTGAACCTGGGCGTTTGATAGTCTGGTTCGCTATGTAGATGTTCGGCTTGATGCTGATGCGAGGCTGATCTCAGCTTAGCCAGTATGTTGTATCGAGATTGTTGCGACGTCATTCTTGTTGACCTCGTTGTTTATTTACGCTGTTTCTTGAGGCGCTCAAAAAAGGTATCACCTTCGGGGGCGGGAAAGTCACGTACTTCCATCCAACCATTGTTGACAGGTAGGTGCTTAACGGCGTTAGTGTTCATGGCTCTATGTTTTAAGAAGCGCGCTGTCAATTTTGTTGTCCAGCGAAAAAGCGTCGGTCGTCGAAAGAGCCACATGGAAATTTTCATTCCAAGTGTCCAACGCTTGGGTTGTAGCCCCGCTTGTTGTTCATCCCGGCGTAAGTCTCGCAGCATGTCCGGCAGAGGAATTTCCATTGGACACACTTCAGCACAGCGGTTGCACGTTGTGCAGGCGTTGGGTAAATCGTGGTTGTTCTCTAAGCCGTTTAACAAAGGTGTCCAGACAGAACCCATCGGCCCGGGATAAACATCACCGTATGCGTGGCCGCCGGTGCGCGTATAAATAGGGCAATGGTTAAGGCATGCTGAGCAGCGAATGCAGCGTAATATATCCTTATATTTAGATTGCAGTATATCGCTACGTTTGTTGTCGAGCAGCACGACGTGAAAGTTTTCGGGGCCGTCAGCATCGTCAGTCCGTTTCGGACCCGTATAAAACGAGGTGTAGCAGGTAATATCTTGTGCTGTGGCGCTAGGCACTAGTAACCGTTGCACTGCCATCGCGGTGTCGAAGTCGGGCACAATCTTGTCGATAGAGGTAACGACAATGTGTGTTTTGGGGAGGCTACTACACAAATCGCCGTTGCCTTCATTCGTCACTAATCCTACAGTACCGCTTTCTGCAATTAAATAATTCGCGCCGGTAATGCCAATATCTGCTTCGAGAAACTTTTCGCGTAACAGTTGTCGGGCTTCAAACATCACGGCTTTTGCATCGGGTAAATCACGCTCACCCAAGGGGTGGTGTCGCTCAAATAGCTCAACAACCTGTTCAAAGGTTTTGTGAATTGCGGGGCCGATAATGTGGCTGGGTGGTTCCTCGGCTAATTGAATAATGTACTCGCCAAGATCAGTTTCTAACGTGTCGAATCCGGCATCAATTAGCGCGTGAGTTAATTGCGCCTCCTCCGAAACCATCGACTTTCCTTTGACAATTTTCTTAGCCTGCTGCTGTTGGCAAATATCAATTACTATTTGATTGAGATCGCCGGTGGCTTCAGCCCAGTGTACTTGGCCGCCTATTTTTGTTACCTCTGATTCAAATTGTTCTAACAAATCGGCGAGATTGTCCAGTGAAAAGTTTTTGCGATCTTTGGTCCAGGCGCGCAACTGCTCAACGTTATCCATTCGGGCAAGCGTCTTGGCTCGTGCAAGTGGCGAAAAATTTCTAAAGATGGATAAGTTCTTTTGTAACGGAGCATCACCTAAGCCAATATCGGCGCGTTCAACGAAATTGACCTTGTTCATTTAATAGGTTCCTTCGTTGAGGTAAGTGCGCAACCTATTGCAGGTGCATCTAATTGACCGGCAAGCACTTCAGCGACATGTCTCACTTTTAAATTGCTTTCTTGACGACTTGCCTTGCCTGCGATGTTGAGCAAGCAGCCCATGTCGCCGCCTAGTAAAGTCGTCGCTCCGGTTGCTTCGGCTGCTAGTAGTTTGTCAGTAACCATTGCGTCTGAAATATGCGGCATTTTCGCGCAGAAGGTGCCGCCGAAACCGCAACACTCGTCAGTATTTTGTAACTCCTCGATCTCAATGTTGTTAAATGATTTGAGCAGTGAACGAGGCTGATCTTTGATGTTCAGCTCGCGCAGACCGGCGCAGCTATCGTGAAAGGTGTATGTCTCAGAAGATACTGTGCCAGTGGATTTGGGCTTAACCTGGAGTACATCATGTAAAAATGATGTTAATTCAAAGGTTTTTTCTGACAGCTTCTTAGCTTTGTCGTACCACTCAGGTTCATCTTTTAAAAGCTTGGGGTAGTGATGTTTTATCATCCCAGCACACGATCCCGATGGTGCAACCAAATAGTCGAAATCCAAAAACAACGGGATGGTGTGCTTGGCAACCTTTGCTGCCGACTCGTAATCACCGGGGTTGTACCCAGGCTGCCCGCAGCAAGTTTGTTGTTCTGGAATAGTCACCTGGCAACCCGCGTCTTCCAATAACTTTATCGATGCAAAGCCTACGGATGGTCGAAATGTATCGACCAAGCAGGTAACGAATAAGCCGACACTAGGTTTATTCATTTGGCTAGTCGTCATACCAATATTCGCCATTAGAAAACTCTAGTTCGGCGTCCTTGGGATAGGTGACAGAAAAGTAGTGTTGAATGATTTCTTTCTGTTGTGGTTTTAGATCTCTTGCCCACATGAGTATGCCAGCTTTCCCGTTAAGGCTGTTTTCTGTTGCTGGAGTGGCGTCATCTAATATATCAACCTCGATCTTACTATTTTTTGAAACGGGGACTCTTGATACAACCTCGATCGGGACATTTTTATCGTGAAAGCTCGTGATTTCGTAACGCGTTTTGTTCTCTCTGATGTTGCTGCGCCGAATCACGCCACCATCGCGAGAGTTTTCTTGTCCGGTCCGTTTTTCGATGCGAATACGCTCGTCAACGCCAAACGGAATACGTATATCATCTCCAGGGAGCATTGCGGCTAACTCGGTTTCACCGATAAACGCGTTGTCTCTGTATAATTGCATTTCAGCTTGTTGAACGGGTAGTTCTCTTGCGTAAGTGAAGCGTGCTTCAAGAAAAGCGCTGGGATCCTCTTCAGGAACGGTTCTAGCAATTAAATCGATGCCAAAGTTCTGTTCATCAATAGGAAGGATTTTATCTCGTCCTCCAGAATATATTGTAGTTGCTCCTGGAATTTTAAACTCTACTAGATATTGAGATGCGACAACCTCTGCTGGGTCAGTTTTAATATATGAGCCTGTAACGACAACTTCTTCTATTGTGTCATTTGCGACGGCAATCGCCCCTTTCTTTTCTCTCTCGTACGAGTAGTTTGCGCCGTCGAAATCAGCGTAGAGTGAATTTAGTTCGGGTGTTGTATTCTCAACTTGTGAATTGGCAGTTGTCAGCATTAGGTTGATATCTTTCCAGTCTTCACCTGTGTTCTGAACGACATTTGCCTGACGAAAGAGAGATATGGTTTTAGAGTCGGTATCTAAACGAGCCTCGTATAACCACTCCCAATAAGCGTTTTTGTGGCTATAAACAAGCGCTGTGGAAGTGGTGGTTTCTTCACTAATGCGCAGGTTGGCGGTCGCTGTGCTAGTAACAACTTGTTCAGTTTTTACCTGGTTGAGTGCGTATTGATTCTGGGCGAGATCTTGATTTAGGCTGCGAATGGCAATGTTGGCATCTCGGATGGCCTCTCTGGCGGATCGGCTGCCGCTTTCAACCGACGATAGTAGTGTCGTGAATTCAGAACCATTAATACTGGGTTTCATCGTTGAATTATTGCCGCCTTTAGATAGCGACTGGATTAGATCTAATTTTGCTTGTGCCGTTGCCTTGGCATCATTAAGCTCTTGTTTCTTGTCTTCTAGTGCACGCCGTTCGTTGAGCAACCTTCGCTCTTTATCGTTGATCAAATCCCCCTTGTGTGATTGAGCAATATCGATGCTTCCAAGTGTGATTCGATCACTCTGAATTGATAAGCGTAATTGGCTCGGTTGAATTCCTTTAGGTAGCCCTTTAATCTCCAATTGATGCTCACCTGCTGGGAATCGAATCGACTTTTCGCGCGTGATAACGGCGGAGCTCGGGTGAACTTTAACTGCCGTGACGGGTAGCTCAACCGAGATAACTTCTGCAATGCTGAGGCAGCTTAGTGACATGAATCCAAGTGCCGTTGTTGTTAGAAGCAAAGCGTGTTTCATAGTACGTCCTTTTATTTTATTAATGCCTCAAAATGCGGCCAAACATTTTCCAAAAGCTTTGGTTGAGCGTCAGCGGTAGGGTGTATCCCGTCGCGCTGCATCAACTCGGGATAAATGGCTACCTCGTCCAGAATGAAGGGGACTAACGGAACTTGGTGCTCTTCGGCTACTTTGGGGAATGTGCCGAAAAATTCTTCGGTATAGCGACTGCCGTAGTTGGGTGGTATCTGAATGCCAACGAGTAGTACATCGGCGCCAGCAGCTTGAGATAGTTCAGTTATTTTGCTGAGGTTTTTGTGAAGTACTTTCAGTGGGTGGCCTTGTAAGCCATCGTTGCCGCCAAGTTCGATAATAACAATATCAGGTTGATGTTTCCTAAGCAGTCCGGGCGTGCGTGCTAAACCCATCGAAGTGGTGTTGCCAGAAATGCTGGCATTAATGACGGTGTATTCACCTTGCTGGTTTAAACGTTCTCTTAACAAATTGACCCAGCCGTCTTTGAGTTCAACGCCGTAGCCCGCACTGATGCTATCGCCGATCACTAGTACGGTTTTGGCATAAGTTGTTCCGCTGGCCGCGAGGGTAGTCAAAGCAATCAGCAACCCAAGACATAGCTGTCTAAGGAATATTATATTACTCAAAGCCATAGTTTGATCTCGTTAAGCGTCTTGAGGAATGTACTCTTTATTTATTGGCGCGTTCCACGGCGCAACAATGGGTAACAAAAGCATGCCTGGCATGGCGGCCAATGTGCAAACGTAAAAAAAAGTTTCCCACCCCAAGGCTTCAACGATAAACCCGGTGCTGGCGTTGGCAGCGCTACGGGGCAGGACGGCGAACGCCGTTAGCAACGCCATTTGCGTTGCAGCATGCTTTGGATTGGTCGACCGAGCAATAAACGCCACCATGGCTGCTGCGCCGAGGCCAACTCCCAAGTATTCAAATGCGATGGCGAAACCAAGCATCCAAATGTTGTTGCCGACATGTGCGAGTGCAGCAAACCCTAATATAGAAATGATCTGTACGACGCCGAATATCCACAAGGCTTTGTTAATCCCAATTTTAATCATGGCTATGCCGCCTATTAGGCTGCCTGCCAACATCGGCCAGAAGCCAGCATTTTTGGCTATTACTCCAATTTCCGTGAGGCTAAAGCCAAGGTCGATATAAAATGGGCTGGATAACGCGGTGGCTAAGTTGTCACCTAGTTTGTACAGAAAGATAAATAGCAACATTAGGCACGCGTGTTTAATTCCGACGCGCGTAAAGAATTCTGAATAGGCATCAATGACGGCTTCTTTCATGTTGTGTGGTTTGTGTTTATGTTCTGGTTCGCTGATGAAAAGCGTCAAGATGATCCCAACGAACATAAAAAGCGCGGTGATGAAGAAAACTGTGCCCCAATCAAAATGATCTGCCAATATTAGAGAAAGTGCGCCTGGAATAAACCCGGCAGTTCTCCAAGTGTTGACAAACACCGATGTGCCAAAACCCAGCTCCTCTTCGGGTAGCACCTCTCGACGATAGGCATCCAGCACAATATCTTGGCTGGCACTGAAAAAAGCGACGGCCACGGCCAGGCTCGCAACCATCCATAAGGACGATTCTAAGTTGGCAAAAGGTATAAGACAGACGAATATCAATACGCCAATCTGTGAAATCAGCATCCAGCCGCGTCGAAGGCCTAGGAAAGGTAACTCAAATCGATCCATCAAGGGCGCCCAGAAAAACTTCCAGGTATAAGGCAAGCCAATGAGGGTAAAAAGCCCGATTTCTTTTAAGCCGACACCTTCAGTCCGTAACCAAGCGGGAACAAGTTGGACAAGAATGTAGTAGGGGAGCCCTGATACAAAGCCGCCGAAGAGGCAATAAACCATCCGGCGGTTGAGCATCGCTTTAATTAGCGATTGATATTCCATGGAGATAAATACTTATATTGATACTGTAGCCAGACACCTTACTCAAAAGCAGTCACGGCTGCCAGCCAAAGAGTTTCAAATTCACTGTGTTGTTGATTAGTACAACGTCTTCTGATTCCAGTCTCGATTTCTGAATTCTGCCGTTTCCGTTCATCGGTAAGGAAATCTTTCCAGCAGCATTGATCACTCTGAACCACGGAAGTTTCGAGCCCTTAGGTAGCTTTTTGAGTGTCGAGCCAACCAGTCTCGCCGCTCGTGGTATGCCGGCGAGTTCCGCAACCTGACCATAGGTGGCAACACGTCCCTCAGGGATCTGAGAAATCACCTGGAAAATACGCTCCTGGTTGTGGTTGGGCGGTAGGTCGGCGGGCATATCGAGCATCCTTTGGTGGGGCCGTGTTGCAATTTACCTGGTTGGCCCCCATATAAACAACACATCCAGCAAACTTAGGCTTGCAATGCGCGTTTTATTTATACTTTTTGTTCTCGTGCCCATTATCGAAATGTGGCTGCTAATTAAGGTAGGCGGTGTGATTGGTGCGCTGCCGACCATTGCCTTGGTGCTCCTCACCGCCATGATCGGACTTGCTATGCTGCGCCAGCAGGGGTTTTCCACCTTGGCACGTGCTAATCGGAAGATGAACGACGGCCAGATTCCAGCGCAAGAAATGGTCGATGGGTTGTTTCTTGCTGTTGGCGGTGCCTTGTTACTGACACCCGGATTTTTTACCGATGCCTTTGGTTTTGCCTGTTTGATTCCGGGCTTGCGTCAGTTGCTGCTTGGACAATTGATCAAGCGTGTGCAGGTGATACAAATGCAGCAATATCAAGGGTTTAGCGGGCAGCCACCGCGTCGAGATCATCACCAAGGTAGCAGTAATACAATCGACGGCGAGTATCGCCGCGAAGATTAAAGCTCCCGAAAGGCTCTCAGTGGCATTTTGAGCACAAATAACAAAACTTTTTTAAATATCACTATTGAATTCTGCTCTTTGACCCCCATCATCCTCTGCACTTAGTGAATAAGCCTGGTTGGGTCGTGGAAATGCCTCCCTCCGGCGAGGTGGGTAGAACAAACTACCCACCACTAATTGTCGAAAACCTGGTCAATAGACCGGCTTCGAAAAACCTGATTCCTGGGGTTGTCCCAGGAAGATAATTCTAATCTTGGTAATTTATTGGAGATCAAGTCCATGAAAATCCGTCCTTTACACGACCGTGTTGTGGTTCGCCGCAAGGAAGAGCAAGAAACAAGTGCCGGGGGCATCTTGTTGCCAGGCTCAGCGAAAGAAAAGCCAAACGAAGGCGAAGTTGTTGCCGTTGGTAGTGGCCGTGTTCTCGACAACGGCGAAGTACGTCCAGTTGACGTTAAAGTAGGCGACGTTGTTGTATTCGGCAAATACGCTGGTAGCGACACTATCGAAGTTGATGGCGAAGAGCTCATCATCTTAAGCGAAAGCGACATCAAAGCGGTCGTAGAGTAAGTCGCTTACTCATCGCTTTAACACTAACAGAATTCCTAACAAGATCATTATTGAGGAAAAATTATCATGGCAGCTAAAGACGTAAAATTTGGTGATGACGCTCGTCAGCGTATGCTAGCCGGTATCAACATTCTTGCTGATGCCGTAAAAACTACTTTGGGCCCTAAAGGTCGTAACGTTGTATTAGACAAATCTTTCGGTGCGCCAACCGTTACTAAAGATGGTGTTTCTGTAGCGAAAGAAATCGAACTAGAAGATAAGTTCGAAAACATGGGCGCGCAAATGGCAAAAGAAGTTGCCTCTAAAGCGTCTGATGAAGCCGGTGACGGTACCACCACGGCAACTGTTTTGGCTCAAGCTATCGTCAACGAAGGTTTGAAGTCAGTTGCAGCGGGTATGAACCCAATGGATCTTAAGCGCGGTATCGATAAAGCGATCAAAGCTGCAGTTGAGCACATTCACTCAATTGCACAACCTTGTGCCGATTCAAAAGCTATTGCCCAAGTAGGTACTATCTCTGCGAACAGTGATGAGTCTGTTGGCCAAATCATTGCTGAAGCAATGGACAAAGTGGGTAAAGAAGGTGTTATTACTGTTGAAGAAGGTTCTGGTTTAGAGAATGAACTCGACGTGGTAGAAGGTATGCAGTTCGACCGCGGTTACCTGTCTCCTTACTTCATCAACAACCAAGACAGCATGAGTGCTGAAATGGAAGCGCCTTTCCTTCTTTTGGTTGACAAAAAAATCTCTAACATCCGCGAATTGCTTCCTCTCTTAGAAGCCGTTGCTAAAGCGGGCAAGCCATTAGTCATCGTTGCTGAAGATGTTGAAGGTGAAGCGCTGGCAACCCTGGTTGTTAACAACATGCGCGGTATTGTTAAAGTCGCAGCGTGTAAAGCGCCTGGTTTCGGAGATCGCCGTAAAGCAATGTTGCAAGATATTGCAATCCTCACTGGCGGTACCGTAATCAGCGAAGAAGTTGGTTTGGATCTAGAATCAGCGACTCTTGAGCACTTGGGTCAAGCCAAGCGCGTGACTATGAGCAAAGAGAACACTGTGATCGTTGATGGCGCTGGTCAAGCCGCTGACATCGAAGCGCGTGTTGGTCAAATCCGCACTCAAATCGAAGAAGCCACTTCAGATTACGATAAAGAAAAACTTCAGGAGCGCGTTGCTAAATTAGCTGGTGGTGTTGCAGTGATTAAAGTGGGCGCAGCAACTGAAGTTGAAATGAAAGAGAAAAAAGCACGTGTTGAAGATGCATTGCATGCAACTCGCGCTGCGGTTGAAGAAGGCGTGGTGCCTGGCGGT
This sequence comes from Cellvibrionaceae bacterium, assembly GCA_033852115.1. Taxonomy (GTDB): domain Bacteria; phylum Pseudomonadota; class Gammaproteobacteria; order Pseudomonadales; family Cellvibrionaceae; genus JAWSVE01. Next base: position 1,305,465 of record JAWSVE010000002.1, read on the forward strand.
GGTACTGCATTAATGCGTGCTGCAGCAGCTGTTGAAGGCCTTGAAGGCGACAACGAAGAGCAAACTGCGGGTATCGCATTGGCTCGTCGCGCACTTGAAGCACCTCTTCGTCAAATCGTTACCAACGCGGGTGAAGAAGCATCTGTTGTTGCTGATAAAGTTCGTCAAGGCGAAGGTAGCTTCGGTTACAACGCGGCGACTGGTGTATATGGTGATATGTTGGAAATGGGTATCCTTGATCCAGCAAAAGTTAGCCGTACTGCGTTGCAAGCGGCTGGTTCGATTGCTGGCTTGATGATCACTACAGAAGCAATGGTTGCTGATAAGCCTGCTGATGCTGCAGCTCCTGCGATGCCTGATATGGGCGGCATGGGTGGCATGGGCGGCATGATGTAATCATCGCCTTTGCTAAAACGGCCCCTACTTGGGGCCGTTTTTGTAATAGAGCACCAAAAAGTGACGCGTATTGTTTACGAATAAGCTGATATCAAAAAGTTCTGCTGAGTGATATTACTCGAGTAAATTTTATTGCTACTATAGATCAACAGCACTGAGCGTTATTGAAACGTAAGGTTTCACGAGCACAATTAAAAACCCCTTAACTGTAAGGAAATTACGATTATGGCTATTGAATTACCTGCCCTCCCTTATGCAAAAGATGCATTGGCTCCTCACATTTCTGAAGAGACGTTGGAATTCCACTACGGCAAGCATCATCAAACTTATGTTGATAAACTAAATGGCTTGATCCCTGGTTCAGAGTTTGAAGGTAAAAGCCTCGAAGAAATCGTTAAAGCGTCTTCTGGTGGTGTGTTCAACAACGCTGCACAAATCTGGAACCACAGTTTTTACTGGAATTGCTTAAGCCCTAACGGCGGCGGTGAAGCCACTGGTGCGGTTGCAGAAGCGATCAACAAAGCGTTCGGTTCTTTCGACAAGTTCAAAGAAGAGTTCACTAACTCTGCGATCAACAATTTCGGCTCAAGCTGGACTTGGTTGGTGAAGAAAGCAGACGGCAGTGTTGCCATCGTTAACACCTCAAATGCAGCAACGCCTTTGACTGACGATAGCGTAACCCCAATCTTGACCGTCGATTTGTGGGAGCACGCTTATTACATCGATTACCGCAATGCGCGTCCTAAGTACATGGAAGCGTTTTGGGCATTGGTTAACTGGGACTTTGTTAACGAAAACTTTGCTTAATGATGAAACATCACGCTGCGCGTCTGAGGTAATATTCAGGTCGCAGGTTATCAAAAAGGGGCTTGTGCCCCTTTTTTGTTGTTTGCTGTATGGGATATCGGGTGATTCACCATAGCGAGATTGGTGTGGATCCCGGGTTTGGTTACAATGACGCCCATAGTAAGCGTGCCAATGAGGATTTTTACATGGTGCAAGACCGTAAAGAACCGACTATTTCGTCGTCCATTCGTCCTGAGCGCGATGAGATTGCTCGCCATCAATCACGGGGTGGTAACACCAAGTCTCGCCCCCCCACACCCAACAGACCTGGTGCGGGTGCTGCTAGCCCTGTTGCTAAGCCGCTAAAGCCGAGATCATCAGCAAGCGGAGTCTTAGGATTAATCATCGGCGTCGTCGCAGTTGGTATTGCGGGGTTTGCTGTTTGGCAGCTTCAGCAAACGCAGGCAGCTTTAAGTGCCTCTGATGACCGAATAGCAGAGCTCGAAGCGAGGCTAAATCTCACAAACTCGGAATCAGATCAGTCGGTGACTCGGATTTTGGAGCGCGTGACCAAAGCCGAAGAGCAGTACGATTTGCTGTGGGCCAACTATCGTAAACATCGTGATGGTTTGGCCGAAGCCAATAAGCAGCTCCAGAAAGTAGTCAAAGAAAGCGGTGGCACCGCGAAATCCGTGGCGAGTCAGCAAACATCACTTAATGCTGTGAAAGCCTTAACCAATGAGCAACAACTGGTTTTAACTCAATTGTCAGACGATATTGCCGCGGCACAAACTCAGCTCAGCGACCTCCGAAAGGTGGCTAAGGAACTAGAAGCTGCGGGTAAAACTGTTAGTGGTTTGCAGGAGCGAATTGTCACCAATGAAGAAGCCATCGCGGCGATAGACGCTTTTCGACGGTCTGCGAACGCCGATATTCAGCAGTTAAAACAGCGCCTGGCTGCGCCCTAGAAGTAGCTTCTTTCCTGTTGTATACCGAAGAAAGCCAATGTGGGTAACCACATTGGCTTTTTTTATATCAGTGGTTGTGAACGGCTACTGGTGATTGATGAGTCGTAGGGTTTAGCGCCTCATGCCTTAGCGCGCCGGTCAGGTTGCGAACTGCGTGCTCAAGGTTGACTAAATGGCTCTGCAATATGGGTTCTTCCATGATCGTAGCGTGATGTACTTTGTTGGATATTTGATTCCACTCCTCAATTGCGTTAGAAAGCTCTCTCTTGTGAGGGCCGCGACACTTGCAGGTCTCGCAGCTGACTGAATAGCTCAGCAGGCAATGTGCGACGTGAATACGATGGCTGTTGCAAAAAGGGCAAGCGGCTATTTTGGTTCCCATAAGCAGAACCTCCTTAATGGTTTCTGGTAAGGCCGTTGTATGTGGTCAAGAGTGTGCGGAAAATCGGTGTAAACGGTGTTGTTGAAGGTGTAGTAAAAAGTGCTGTTGAAGGTGAAAGTAGGGTGCGTTGTGAGAGTAGAGCGGTATGGATTAGGCGTGTTTTTAAAGGGGTAGTCTAGCTGGGGCAGTCTCAGATGGTGGGCATCTGGTGGACTGCGATCGAATAATCGCTGATAGTGGTAAGCGGTGTTCTTCAAAAGTGCTCCGGTCGTCCAAGGCACACGATAGAAGTGTATGACAGAATGATGAAAACGCAAGTTCTTGCATCGACCTATCCCGCTACTCGCTCTTCGAGCGGCTAACGCGCTGATTTCAAGATTTGAGAGGTAGTCGCAGCGGAAATTAAGGGTATGTCTAGAGCTATTCCACGCAAGCTTGTGTAAAATATCCCTCCTAAATTTAAGGCTCCTTAACGATTGGCCCTTTCAGTAAACAGACAATAGAGTTAATTTTCATGGCGACCGTAATCAAACAAGACGACCTGATCGATAGCGTGGCAGATGCCCTGCAATTCATCTCCTATTACCATCCGACTGATTTCATTCAGGCGATGAATGAGGCTTACGAGCGCGAAGCTAATCCAGCGGCAAAAGATGCGATGGCGCAAATCCTCATCAACTCACGCTTGTGTGCGATGGGACACCGTCCAATTTGCCAAGACACTGGAATCGTCACCGTGTTCCTGAAAGTCGGCATGGAGATTCAGTGGGACGCTAAAATGAGCGTGACTGATATGGTTAACGAAGGCGTCCGCCGCGCCTATAACAACCCAGATAATGTACTACGAGCGTCTATTTTGGCAGATCCTGATGGTGCGCGTAAAAACACTGGCGATAACACGCCAGCCATCATTCACTACGAACTCGTTCCCGGTAACAAAGTAGAAGTACATGTCGCAGCGAAAGGCGGCGGAAGTGAAGCGAAAAGTAAATTCGCCATGCTCAATCCATCCGATTCGATTGTTGATTGGGTGTTAAAAGTGGTGCCTGAAATGGGAGCTGGTTGGTGCCCGCCGGGCATGCTGGGGTTAGGTATTGGTGGCACCGCAGAAAAGGCCATGATATTAGCGAAAGAAGCGTTGCTTGAGCCAGTCGATATTCAAGACTTGATTAAGCGCGGCCCCAATAATCATGCAGAAGAATTGCGTTTAGAATTATTTGAAAAAGTAAATAATTTGGGTATCGGTGCACAAGGCCTTGGCGGTTTAACGACAGTGCTCGATATCAAAGTTGCTGATTACCCAACGCATGCTGCAAACAAACCCGTCGCGCTAATTCCAAACTGTGCTGCAACGCGTCATGCGCACTTCACACTAGATGGTTCAGGTGCCGCGTTGCAAACGCCACCCAGCATCGACGAGTGGCCAGAAGTCAGTTGGGAGGTGGGTGATTCAGTTCGCCGCGTCAACCTTGATACTGTTACCAAAGAGGATATTCTCGAGTGGCAGCCAGGTGATACCGTTTTGCTATCTGGCAAAATGTTAACCGGTCGTGATGCCGCGCATAAAAAGATGGTTGATCTCATCGAGAAAGGTGAAGAGCTTCCGGTTGATATGACAGGCCGCTTTATTTATTACGTTGGCCCGGTAGATCCAGTACGCGATGAAGTGGTTGGCCCAGCAGGTCCAACAACCGCGACCCGTATGGATAAATTTACCCGCACCATGCTAGAAAAAACTGGCTTACTTGGCATGATTGGTAAAGCAGAGCGTGGCCCAACGGCTATCGAAGCCATCCGTGATAACAAATCGGTTTACCTAATGGCTGTAGGCGGCGCGGCGTACTTAGTATCGCAAGCGATTAAATCTGCCAAAGTGCTAGGCTTCCCAGAGTTGGGAATGGAAGCCATTTACGAGTTTGAAGTTAAAGATATGCCGGTGACTGTTGCAGTGGATACCAATGGCGAATCCGTACATCAAACAGGTCCGAAAATTTGGAAAGCCAAAATTGAAGAACACGCGATTGAAGTTAAATAATCGATAATTTGATGTAGGATTTTAAAAGGCAAAACATTGAGTGTTTTGCCTTTTTTTGTTTCTATTATCGAGTAAAGATAAAAATAACGGGGACACTTTGTGGGAACACTCTATTGGCACGACTACGAAACTTGGGGCGAAGTTCCGAACCAGGATAAACCTTCCCAGTTTGCAGGGGTGCGAACCGATGAAGCGCTTAACGTCGTTGGTGAGCCTTTATGTATCTATTGTCAGCCACCGGAAGATTGTTTGCCGAAACCCATGGCCTGTTTGGTGACAGGCATTACGCCCCAAAAAGCATTGGCGGAAGGCTTGCCCGATTATCAATTTATGGCAGCAATTCACCGCGAATTATCACAACCGGGTACCTGTGGTGTCGGCTACAACTCCATTCGTTTTGACGATGAAGTGACGCGCAACGGTTTGTTTAGAAATTTTTATGATCCCTACGAGCGTGAGTGGCGTAACGGAAACTCGCGTTGGGATATTATCGACATGGTGCGCCTAACCTATGCACTACGCCCTGAAGGTATCGAGTGGCCGATTAATGAAGAAACCGGTGCGCCAAGTTTTAAATTGGAATTGCTGAGTGCCGCAAACGGACTAGCCCACGAGTCTGCGCACGATGCCTTATCGGATGTATACGCGACGATTGCACTGGCGAAGCTAATTAAGGATAAGCAGCCAAATCTATTTGATTATGCTTACCGTATGCGTTCAAAGCGCGAAGTGGCGAAATTGATTGATTTGCACAGTTTTAAACCGCTGCTTCATATCTCTTCAAAATATCCCGCAACGCAAGGTTGCGCAGCGTTGGTAATGCCGCTGGCAAAACACCCGGTTAATCAAAATGGTGTCATTGTGTTTGACTTGTCGGCTGATCCACAGATGTTGCTAGACCTATCAGCCGAAGAAATTGCTAAGCGATTGTTTGCCAAGCGCGAAGATTTGGAAGAGGGTGCTGAACGTGTTCCATTAAAGGTTGTTCACTTTAATAAATCACCAATGCTGGTAACGCCTAAAATGGTGGATGCTAAAGCAGAAGAGCGGCTATCGATTGATAAACAACGGTGTGATCAACACTGGCAGTTGTTACGTCAATATGACATTACCAAGAAGTTACACGATGTATTCTCAATGACCGAGTTCCCAGAGGCCAGTGATCCAGAACAATGCCTATATCAAGACTTTTTGAATGATCAAGACAAAGCAACATTGAACGAAGTGCGCCAAGCAGATGCAAAAACACTGGCAAACACGACTTATAGCTTTTATGACAAGCGTATGCCCGAGTTGCTATTTCGCTACAAGGCACGCAATTTCCCATCCTCGCTTACGGACGAGGAAGCTAAACAATGGCAGGACTATTGCGCTGAAAAGTTTCAATCTCCCGATAATGATACGGCGATGACGGCTAGCGAAGTATTAATGCAAATTGATGAACTATTGGGTGATGCTGCCTGCGCAGAAGAAAGAGAGCCCGTGCTACAGCAATTGAAATCGTTCGTTCACGACCGTTGCGAGGTGCTTGGCGTTAAGCTTGATTAAACAGCCCGTAAGACCTGGGCTAGTTAATCGAGTATTTTTCAGGGTTTACGAATTGAGCCCATGGGATTTAAGCGACGTGCGTGGCCTGGCCAGCAACTATATACCAAGTAATAAACAAGCTACTCACAAACCCACCTAAGTAAGCTCTACCTGTCCATTGATAACACGCAGTCGTGATACAAGCGACGATTAGCAATAGTGGTACAAACTGCAATGCGACGATCGTCATCAGTGCTTCGTCTACTAATAACGCGCCGGTTGCAAAGAGTGACGTGTATTGGATGACGAGCAACACAAGAAAGCCGAGTGCACATGTGAGACTATTGATTCCACATGCTTTCATGAGGTTATTGTCATTGTTGCGAAGTAGCCCTGCGAAGTTGGCAGATAACAACAAAAAGAAAATTGCAAACAACGGCCAATAAGCAACAGTTATTTTCAGTTGCGCTAATGATGGTGGCTTTAAGGCAACAACCCAGTAACGGAAGTCAATCAAGAAAATACTCTGGATGATATGCGATAGTACGATTAGTAGGCCTACTACGATAATCGACAAGATTAATGTCTTCAAAATTTCCAAAGGCTTCATTGAAAGCCCAAAGTAGGTAAACGCGGAGCCGGAATTTTTCGCGGTAAACCATGTGAAGGCTCCGAAGACAATCGTGATTAACCCATTACCCAGGGCCCAGCTAGCAATACCGTTGGTGATGCTCTGTGGCCATATAGCGCTTGCGGGAAACAGTTGTGTGCTTAAGTTGTAAAAAAGAAAATAGGTTGCCGCAGGGATGATGGACGCGATGGTGGCATGAAGCGGCCACAGTGTCTGGGGTTGAAAAGGTTCGGCTTGCTGTATCACTGACGCACGAAATAGCGATGTATTAAGCAAAATCTTTGTGACTGGAAACAGCAATAGCACAATGCCAATAAATGCAATGAGGGTGCCAATCTCTTTCCATAAAAATGTGTGGCTACCAGGAGCAATGCCACTGTCGTTATCTAAGGTGAGATCTAGCCATTCGACCGCATTCAAAATTGCCACCGGCGAAATATGATCCCCGGGGTGAGTGGTCGCAGGTTGGTAGAGCTTTCGTGCGGTACCTTGGCTTATGTCGCCGTAGAGTTTTTCAGTTTCGACGGTTTCCTCTGTGCCGAAGAGTGTTTTAAGGTCTTCAGCTTTTCCCATGTCTTGCGGCAGTGTTCGCCACATCAAGGGGGCGAACTCATCGTATGTGCTAAACACGATGGCAATATTTTTGGGGTCCGTTGGTGAACCACGAAAATCGCCGAAGGGCAATTTCGCTGTGCTTGAGCCGACCAGCACAATACTCTGATAGTCATTGGGTAGCATTAAAGTGGCGGCTCTACTCGCCCAGCCTCCCATTGAATGGCCTTCTAAGCCAATACGTGTTTTATCGACAAAAGGTAAACTGCGTAGATAGGTTAATCCGGTCGGTGCACCAAATCCGTTAGCAAACGCAGGTGCGTCGCTATAACCATGACCGCGTTGGTCAATGGCTAAAACGACGTACCCTCGCTTGGACAATTCAATCGCGAAACCGCTTTGGGTTTCGCGTGAATTAATATACCCGTGCGTCGCCAGTACTGCTGGGGCTGGATTCGTGTCAGTCGCGGATTTTGGCTTGTAGAGTAGAGCACTTAATTGACTGCCATCTTTAGCTTCAATCCGAATATCCGAGACTTCAACGTCGCCGCCACTAGTTTGTACATAGGCGGCGATTCCGCTACCAATAAATATTAGCGCAAAGGCTAAGATCATTAGTTTTAGCTGTTTGTGTATGGCTTTTTTTCGCATTGTGCGTGTGTTTCTCGAATGGGTAATAAAAGACTAAAACTCGTATCGCGCTTCGACACCAAACCGCCGTGGTTGAGGTGCGACACCAAATGTGGATGCTAAGCTGGTAGTACGGATGCGTCCGACGTATTCGTCGTTTTCTGTTAGGTTTTTACCCCAAAGTGCGAGGCTAAAACTAGACTGAAGTGTCCAGCTAATACGAGCATTTGCCTGCCAGTAGCTATCGGTTGCTACATAATCATTATTAAATACATCGAAGAACTGATCATCAACATAGTTGGTATCAATGTGGAACTCGATCAGATCGTTGCCTACTGGTATATCGTAATCGAAAGCCAAGCTGACATTGAAATCTGGTGCTTCAATAAGATCATTTTCTGAGATGTCTACCGCTGCAAACCCGGCGGCGGAATCGTTCGCGATGCCGTTGGTATACTCTCCTTGTAAGTAACCTAGGCCAGCCGTAAAGAGCAAGCTTTCGCTGATTAGCGCTGTCAATTCAACTTCTAAACCGTACATCTCCGCGTCAATGTTAATAATCTCTGACTCGTTTGGCCCAGTGGCATTGAGTAATTGCATATCATTGTAATCGCTGAAAAACAGCGCAGAATTGAGTCGAATGCGATTACCGGCTAGTTGAGTTTTATAGCCTAATTCAAATGAATTGATGTACTCCGGGTCGGCCGTGCTTAAGCTGTTAGCACTGGTCAAGGCTGATCCATCAAATGTACTGCTTCGATAGCCGCGACTTAATTTACCGTAGATCAATGAGTCGCCCACCGTGGTGTACTCAAGCGCAATATCGCCAGTGGGGGCGGAATCTCGATAGTCCATATCATTGGCAGGATCTTCAGGAACAAAGACAGTCGTATCGTTTAACATCGAAGAAAAATCAGTGAAATCGCCATTGTCTCTCGTCCAGCGCGCACCGAGGTTTAATGCCAAACTATCTGTCATCCGATAACGACCGTTGAAGTACGCAGCAATGGATTCACGGCGTTGATTATATTCGGTTGCGATATTGACGGTGCCGCCGCCTAATCGCGTTACCGTTGGTACGTAGGACTGCTCATCGAAATAGAAAACACCGGTAATAAAATCGAAGTTGCCTCCGAAATTCGATGTTAGACGAAATTCCTGTTGAATTTCATCAGACTCTGCGTAGAAATCGATATGCAACAAACTTGCTACATCCGCAGTGCCATCGGCGTCGACGGTGTTGTAGAAGGAGCCTTTGATTAGCGATGTGATAGACGTAAAGGTGAAATTATCTAAGTCCTTATTAAGTGTTAGATAGGCGCCATCAGTTTCGACTTCGATATCACCAGAGCGGTCCCAACAGCCTTGCCAGCTATCGTAGCTTTCGGCTGCGCAGTTGGCATGCCCTTCGCGAGGATTGATACCATTGACGTTCACGCCGCCAGGAAGAAAGCCTTCTGAAATAATACCTGCGGCTTTGGGGGTGCTTCTCGACGAAAATAGGCGCAGAACGCTATCCCATGAGCCTCCTTGATAGGCAAACGATAAGCGCGCCGCATAGTTGTCGATATTGCCAAGATCCTTGCCGCCAGGATAATTGTTCTTCCAAAATCCGTCGCTTTTAGAATAAGTAAACGCCAATCGTGTAGCGAGCTTATTTTCAATAAGAGGCGTTTCGAGTGCGCCGTTGATGTGTTGATAACCATAATTGCCCGTTGAACCAGCGATATAGCCTCCTCGATCAAAACTAGGAACTCGAGTGATAAAGTGAATAGCACCACCTGTTGTGTTCTTCCCGAAGAGGGTTCCTTGTGGTCCACGTAGAGCTTCGATTCGTTCCACATCAAACATAAGAGGCCCACCAAAATAAGATGCAGCCAAGTTAACTTCGTCTACAACAATTCCAGTCGCCGATGATGTGTTTAGTGCAAAGTCGGTCGTTGCTGCTCCACGTAATGCGAATTTAGGTTGGTCTGGTAAACCAAAATACGACACGTTTACATTGGGCGCTAGCCGCGCAATGTCTGTGCCGTTATCCATCTGCGCTTTCTGAACTGCTTCGCCGCCAATAACACTAACTGCAACTGCGACATCTTGTAAGCTTTGCTCGCGTTTATTGGCGGTGACAATCACCTCGTCAATTTCCTGATTATCCTGTGCTGATACATTGATAGATAACAATGTGCTAAGGGACAGTAGAGTCCCTACTATTTTTGGTGCGTTCATGATGCCCCCATTATTATTTGAAAGATAAATTATTCATAGAGGTGACTTGGTGATGATTCAATTATTATTTTTGGCGCTACCATACATGGAAAAATGAATCATATGAATAGCCAATTCTATTCCTCATCGCTTTCAATGTATTGCGATCGACGTTTTGTTAAGGTGGTGGGAGAAGCTTATTGGTTGGGATGGGAGATGACGCGTTGTAAGATGTTGTAATTAAAAGAATTAATAGTTGATATTGAGGCTGGCGTAATAAAAAAATTACGTTTGTAATTATATGTTATTGCTGTTGCTGAAGGTAGTCATGATTTTCGGTTTTTCTGCTAAATATAAGCGATTCATGGAATTAATATATTTGGTTTTATGATTGCTAAAGGCAGCTAAAAACTAAATTGAAAATTGATATTGATTTGATTGAAAAAATGTACAGAATGGAAAACTTTATTCATCGACTTGTAATTTTCTATGTTTAATGATGTAAATCGAAACGAGGTGTTGGATGCCCTCGGTGGCGTCACTTTTGATGTGCTGGTTGTTGGTGCAGGTGTTAATGGTGCCGTGGCGGCTTCCGCACTGTCGCGTCAGGGGTTAAAAGTGGCGCTGATAGATCGTAATGATTTTGGAGCACAGTGTAGTTCAAATTCATCCGGCTTAGCTTGGGGAGGTATTAAGTATCTCGAATCGAATGAGTATCGACTTGTTAGGCGGCTGTGCAAAAGCCGTAATCGTTTGGTTGATAATTTCCCATCTCAGGTTAAAGAGGTTAGATTTTATACCAGTATACAAAAAAAATTTCGGTGGCCCTCCTGGTTCATATACTTAGGAAGTGTGTTGTACTGGTTAATGGGTTCTGGTTACACACGATTTCCGCGCTTACTCTTCAAAAGCAATATCGTAAAAGAGCAACCTATTGTTGATGCAGGAAAGGTGGTGGGAGGTGTTGAATACTCCGATTGCTACTTGCCAGATGGTGACGCCAGATTTGTATTTGGTTTCGTTAATAGTGCGGTAAATAACAATGCTGTGGTAGCTAACTATGTAGAGGCTTTGACGTCTAATAAGAATGAAGTCGCTGGGCTTTGGGAAACATCTATTCGCGATAGCCTTCTTAAGCGAACAGTGACCGTTCGCTCTCGCTTGTTGATTAATGCTTGTGGGCCTCAAGTTGATTTATTTAACAGCGTGCTTGGTTTGGAAACACAGTACAAGCACAAACTATCAAAAGGTGTGCACCTCATCGTTCCTCGTTTGCTTGAAGAAGAAAAAATACTTACTTTTTTTGCTAGCGATGGGCGTTTGTTTTTCATGATTCCTTTCGGGGGGAGAACCTGTATTGGCACAACTGATACTATCGTTGAGTCACCCGAAGTAAGAGTGTCAGAAGAAGACCGTGATTTTATTTTAAAAAATGCCAATGAGTTGCTTCAGCTTGAGCAGCCACTGACAAAAGATGACATTATATCCGAGCGCTGTGGTGTTCGACCCTTAGTCGTAAAGCAGGGCAGTGAGCAATCCGGTGACTGGTTCAAGTTATCTAGGAAGCATGAGATACATTCATGCGATAAAAAAAACTACGTGTGTATCTATGGCGGAAAATTAACGGATTGTATTAATGTTGGTGAAGAGATTCTGACGATCTGTATTGCACACGGATTGTTGAACGATGAAGGAATGGAAAAGTGGTACGGAGAGCCACCTAGAGAAGAACGCGACCGATTTTATCGTTTGGCTTCAAAGTCAGGGCTAAATGGAATTGAAAGGGATTCATCTGAGTCTATTGCGACACGTTGGTGGAGACTTTATGGAGAAAGGGCATTCGAGTTGTTACAGGCAGTGAACGAAAACCCCTACTTGATGCAGAGACCTTTGCCGGGCTGCCCTTACAGTCAATGCGAGTTTGTTTTGATGGCAAAATACGAGAGGATACAAAACTTAGAGGATTTGCTCCGCAGGCGAACAAATATAGAGTTAACGCAAGCCCAAAGCATCTTGCTTAGTCACCCGGCTATGCTGTCAATTTCTACGTTGGTATTTGGAGAGCAGGGGGCGACAAAGCTAGAAGAATATAGACATGGCTTGGTGAGTCGGGATACGAAATCGAAAGCACAAGCTAATCGGCGCATAGCAAAAAAAGTGGTGGGCTGTTGAAGGTCATAGAGCCTTTCTCATACTGGCTCTGTGCTAAAAGAATGGATCTTTGAAGAGGTTTTAGCACCTTGGCAGTCAGTCTATCGATATTGAGCTAATTCTGTCATGCGACTTGAGTCATCGCGAATATTAATAATAACAATGGAGGTGCTATGGCACACCTACTTGCTCTCGATCAGGGCACAACCTCATCCAGGGCTATTCTATTTGATTCAGAAAGCGATAGTTACGCAATAGCACAGGAAGAGTTCTCACAGTATTATCCGCAAGATGGTTGGGTGGAGCACGATCCCCGAGAGATCTGGGAAACGACTAGACGCTGTTGTGAGGAAGTTGTACTCGATGCGATGAAAGCTGGGCATTCGATTGCAGCAATAGGTATTACAAACCAACGGGAAACTACTATTCTCTGGGATCGTGCCACCGGTGAGCCAATTTACAATGCCATTGTGTGGCAAGACAGGCGTACTACAAGCTATTGTCAATCGTTAAAACAAAAGGGTTTGGAAGATGTTGTCAGAGCAAAAACAGGCCTGTTGTTAGATCCCTATTTTTCGGCAAGTAAAATTAGATGGTTACTCGATAACATCCCTGGGACAAGGGCTCGAGCGGAGAGAGGGGAGCTAGCGTTTGGAACAGTCGATACTTTTTTACTGTGGCGACTGACTTGCGGCGAGCAACACAAGACTGATGCAACTAACGCTAGTCGGACGGCTTTATTTAACATACATAACCAAGCGTGGGATGAGGAGTTGCTGGAACTATTCGATATCCCTCGTTCACTTCTACCTCAGGTATGTGATTCTGCGGATGATTTTGGTGTTACGACTTTGTTTGGCGAGTCGATTCCAATTAGATCTATGGTAGGAGATCAGCAAGCAGCGCTAGTGGGGCAGGCCTGTTTTGAGTCTGGTATGGCAAAGAGTACCTACGGTACCGGTTGCTTCTTAATCCTCAACACGGGTGCCCAAGCGCTAAGCTCAACGCACCAATTATTAACCACGGTTGGGTACCGTATCAATGGAGAGGTCACCTACGCGTTAGAGGGCAGCATTTTTGTGGCTGGTGCCGTTGTCCAGTGGTTGCGTGATGGTGTAGGTCTGATTGATTCGGCCAGTGAAACTGAATCCCGAGCGGAAAGTGTGAACGATGATCATGGCGTATATTTCGTTCCTGCTTTCACCGGTCTGGGTGCTCCTTATTGGGATCCTAATGCGCGGGGCGCAATCTTTGGTTTGGCAAGAGATACCGGAGTAAACGAAATTATAACTGCCGCTTTAGAGGCTGTCTGTTTTCAAACAAAAGATTTGCAGCGGGCGATGGAGGCAGATGGAGTAAGACCCACAAACCTACGCGTTGACGGTGGTATGGTTGCTAACAATTGGGTGTTGCAACGTCTTTCGGACATTCTTGGTGCTAAGGTTGATAGGCCAACCGTCATTGAGACTACGGCGTTGGGCGCTATGTATTTGGCTGGCTTGCAAGTTGGGGTCTTTAATGGCTTGGAGGATATTTCATCGCGATGGCGATGTGATAGGCAATTTTCTCCATGCTGGCGTAAGTTAAAGCGTGATGAACGATACGAGCTTTGGCTGGATAAGGTTCGTCGCGTCAGAACGGAATGAGCTGACCGCTATTAATCTTCCAGTTAAAACCAATGTTGATGTTTATCGCTGGTCGTTAGTTACTTGGCAAAATTTATCTCAAAAGCTTTTGGCGATAGTTCACGCGTCAAAGTGAGCAGAACTATACTAAGAGCAAGGTTAAGAGAATAAGGTTCTATAAGGATATTATTTTGCAAACGACATTGGTTTTTCAATTGTGCCTGGCGGCTTTGATTTTGTTTTTTACCCGCTTTGGGCATGCTGATGTTGATCCTCTTGAACTGTTCCCTAATGGTCGACACGCCGACCTTTTGCAAGTTGAGCATCTAGAGGTTATGCATACATCCGCGGATGTAACATTTGACAATATTCTTTCCTATCAAGCCGGTAAGAAATGGCAGGCTCCCACGTCGAATTCAATAAACAGCGTTGCCGTTGATCAGCATATTTGGGTGCGTTTCAATGTGGTGAACTACTCCCAAAGAAAGGGGGACTTTATTGCGGAACTACGTTGGCCTCTTATTGAACACGTTGTTATTGCAAAGCGAGAAGGCGATGAGTTTGGGGATAAAATCGAGGCCGGCCTGGATGTGCCGCTTGCGGCCAGTCAATTAAAGGATAAAAACGTATCGTTTGCATTCGAGCTAGAGGCGGGAGAAAGTGCGTGGATTTATTTACTCTATCCCAAACAGCGATTTGTTTTCTCCCCTGTTATGATTTGGCCGGAGCAGGAATACCACATCCATACTAATAATGTTTTGATATTCTTTAGCGTTATCGCGGGGATGATGCTTGTGATGAGCATATACAATTGCTCACTATTTATTTTTACTCAAGACAGAACCTATCTTTTTTACGTCAATGTAGTGCTGAGCTTACTCATCTACCTGCTAGCGGTTAGCGGCTATGGCCGTCTATATGTGTGGGGGGAGTCCGAATGGTTTAAAGAGAGCGGTCATGTGCTATTTACGGTATGGTCTTTCCTTTCTGCAACCTATTTCTTTCGATGGTTTCTCAAGTTATGGCATTACAAAAATTGGCTGCTGTATGGTAATAATATTTTGCTCGTCTGCTGGTCGATTGCGCTTGTGATGAGCGTAACGCCGTTCAGAGGATTGTCTTTTGCGTCTACGGCACCATTAGGCATAGCGACTATTTTGGCTGGCTTGGTTGGTTCTATTTATCTTTGGCTCAAAGGAGACCGGCAGGCCAAGTATTTCGTCATTTCGTGGTCGGGTGTCTGGTACAGCACCTTCATCGTAATCTGTGTGATGTTTGGGGCGATTTCCTATGCGCCTTATACGGACTTCCTGCAACCAGGGTCTTTTACCCTCGAGGTAATTCTGCTATCCATGGCGTTAGCCGATCGCATCAATAGTCAAAGGAAAGAAAAAGAAACAGCGCAGCAACTTGCTCTCAGCCGTCAACTTGAAATGATTGAGATGCAAGAACAAGCAAATAACGAGCTGGAAGAGAACGTTCGCAAGAGGACTCTCGAACTAGCCGCTGTGGCAGCCGATTTAGAAAGGGCTAACGAAGAGCTAGCAGCGGCTAATCGACTGGATGGCTTAACGCAAATCTATAATCGGGCGCACTTTGATTACATGGTCAAAAACGAAATGTGCCGCTCTAGTAGAAACGGGTCGCCCCTGTCCATGTTACTCATCGATATCGATCACTTTAAATCAATTAATGATAACTATGGCCATCTTGTGGGAGATAAATGTTTAAAGCTGGTGGCAAGTACCATCTCAAATACAGTTACGCGGGCGACGGATCTTGTAGCACGCTACGGCGGAGAAGAGTTCGCGGCAATATTGCCTGACACTCCGGAAAGCGCCGCTCGTGATATTGCTGAGCGCGTAAGAAAATCTGTTGAAGGCTTAGCATTCATATCAGAGGGAGAAAAAATTCCTCTCACAGTGAGTGTCGGTTACGCAGGTCGTGCAATGCCCCAAGGGATGTCTCCAGACAGGTTGATTAAGGCAGCTGACCAAGCTCTCTATGTGGCCAAGGAAAAGGGGCGAAATCGAGTTGAGATAGGAAGAATCGCGAGCTAACGGTTTGTCTGGCAGCTTACCTAGTGGTCCTGCGGAAACGGTTGTGCATTAGTAGCTTTTAGGTAGATCTATTCACAGTACTAATCTGTCTATTCGATTATTGACAGCCGATCCGGGTGATATATAATAATCCTTAAAAAATAGTTAGAGTGCTATGAATACAAATAATAAAACACCTAAGCTCTATATCTGGCAGAACTACGGACTTTTTCTTGGTACCACTTTTGTTCCTCTTTCCACCTACTCTGTAACTGCTGACCAACTACTGTTGGTAATAGAAGGCGAGATCATAAAGAAGAAAGAAAATGGTGAAGAGGTTGTTGTCCACAGTATTCTCATACGCGCCGGCGCAACCATTGATATGGCAACGGTTGATGCCAGTACCGCCGTTATTGCCATTTTTTATCTCGACCCACTTGGCTATGAATTTAGTCATTTGCAAGGGAAGATGACTAAGAGCACGAATGATTTTTATTACAATCACCCTGAAGAAAATGCACTCATTGAAACCTGTTTGTGGTTGAGAGAGCAGAATTTAACGCCAGAAGAGGTAGAGCGTTACTTTAAAACCATGCTTGTGCCTGAAGGTGAGGCTCCCAGTGGTGAGAGTCAGTATGACCCCAGAATTATTAAAGTCATGCATTTGGTTAGGGACAACATAACAGAAAATAGGAGTGTTAAAGAGTTAGCTGACGCAGTGCATGTTACTGAGTCTCGCTTGCGTAAACTCTTCAAGGAGCAATTTGGCGTACCTATTACTCGATATCGTCTCGGCTGCCGACTGACGACAGCTGTTATTTATGCTAGTGGTGGAGCGAGTATTACGGATGCGGCTATGGCTGCAGGTTTCGCAAGCACGGCACACTTTTCCACTTGCTTCAGGGCGGTTTTCGGTATTCACCTTTCTGCTATGCTATTAAAGCCGCCTTTCTTGGATGTGCGCATTGATAAATCTATTACCATCCCTGATCCTCACGATTGTGTCGAATCATCGGCTTAGGTCATTTGCCTAGCCTAGGCGAATAACGGACAACTATTCCTGCTGCTCTCTGTACCCCTTTGCTCGGGATGGGGAGTTTTCCGTCGTCTTGAAATCGGCTTTTCCTTAATCTTTACTCATTACAAAAAGTATCGATTCATGGAATTATTTTATTTCGCCTTACTTTATCTTTACCTGTGATTTGGTTAAATCAATTTGGTTACGTTTTCATAGAGTGACTCGTAGAGTCGATACTTTGGACTTGGAGCCTCGCCTAAATACTAGGGCGGGGCTTTTTTTGTTTAAGAGTGATAAACGACAATGGTATTGAAAAGATAGAACTCTAGATTCATGTGTCGTTTCTAAGTGTTTGTTGTCGTGGTAGGTCTAGTATTTTTATTATGACTTTGCTGTTGTCAGGGTAAGAGTGCTGATTTTATATGGCATTAATTGTTGTTTTTTGATTTGTTGTTCGCCTTTTTTATTCTGTTTGGTGAAAACAGTTATATGGATCGACTCACTTTGAGGTAAAACGTATGTATTTTATTGAGAAATAAATTTGCCATTGTTAACGTTGCCGCCGGTCTCTAAAGGCCTATTTAAGTTAGATGTTTGAATTGCAAAAAATATTCAAAACTTGCAGTAAGGTTTGTTGGTGTTTTTTGTCTTTTCCTAGAATTTACGCTAAATAATCATAAAAACAGAGGTCTATTATGAATATAAATAAAACTCTAAAATTAGCTGCTACTTCCGCAGCTCTCGTTTCTGGTCTTGTACTTTCTGCTGGCGCTCTCGCGAGTGGTGGTGATTCTGGCGGTGGTGATTGCCGAGTAAGTGAAGTCCGTACTAGCGGCACTATCTACTTTGTTCCTAGCGGTAACGGGCCTTTTCCAATTTTAGGTTGGGGTAACGGTACAACTAACACTGTTAGTCAGTATGATGGTCTTTTAGAAGCGGCTGCTGAAGAGTGCGTAATTGTAGCGGCTGCTACGACTTCATCTTCTGGTAGTGGTCGTCAAATTGCCGACTCTGTTAACGCCGCGCGTAGTCGTTACCGCAGTATCGCAAATGATACCATTTGTACTTCTGGTCACTCACAAGGTGGTGGCGGTTCTATCAACGCTGGCGCTCGTTTAGGCTCTGCTGCGGATTGCGTTATCGCGCTTCAACCAGATACCGTATTTACTTCAAGTGTCAGCAGTAACTCTCTATCTCGTAGTACCAATCTGGTCTGTATCTTTGGTTCTAGCGATTCTATAGCGCCCGCTTACTCAAATGGTCCTAACTGCCGACGTGCAGCCACTGGTACATATGTTCAAGAAACTGTATCTGGTGGTCATACTCTGCCTTATTCTGGCACTGGCGGTGCTCTTGGTCGTGAAATGCGTGACTACATCAATCGTTGGATGAAGTAAATTTCCAACACAGGTTGATCGAAAACCTCGGCCCTGGCGGGTTGGGGTTTTTGTCGTCTGAGGTGCTGTTTAAAACAGTGGAAGAGCATAAGTAACCTACGTCTACTGTAGGGTGTTAAAAATGAAAGCATATTGTAGCAATTAGCTTATTAAAGTCTGAATGGACTTCTATTAATTTTAGGCTCCGCAAAGAGAGTAGTGAGAAGTGATATGAAGAAGAAAGTATGTGCTGTCGTCGTGAGGCTCGTTTACTTATCGATGGCGGCTTGTGTGCTGAATTTGCCGCTTATGGCAAATGTATTTGCCGATGAAACTGTAGACGCCGCGGGCCATGGATATACCACATTAGACGAACGGCATAGCTACGCCTACGGTGTTCATGTGGCAAAAATTTTTAAGGGGCAAGGTCTTGAGCTCGATGTATCGATAGTTGAAAAAGCTATGCGTACTGTGTTCGAGGATGGTGATATTTTAATGTCCGATGATGAGGTGGTGGCGACGATAGAAGCTTTTCGTGCAAAACATCAAGAGGCTGTAGCGGAAAAAAGAGCGGCTCGGGGCGTTCTTAACAAAAAAATCAGTGAAGTGTTTTTAGGCGAAAACGCCAAAAAAGATGGTGTGGTAGTTTTGGAAAGCGGATTGCAGTACAAAGTCATCAACAAAGGAACTGGCGACTTCAAGCCCCGCTACAATGATTATGTCTTCATACACTACCGAGGCACTTTCGTAGATGGTACAGAATTCGATAGCTCCTACAAAAACAACGAACCCTGGGACGTTAGGGTGGGAAGCTTGATGCCGGGTTGGGTGGAAGCATTGCAAATGATGACTGAAGGGGCGGTATGGGAACTGTATATCCCCGCAGAACTTGCTTACGGTGAAGAAGGTGTCGATGATTTTATTGGTCCAAATCAAGCGCTCATCTTTAGGGTGGAATTATTAAAAATTGAAAAAAATGAGCCGCCTATTCCGGACGATGAAGACGTTGAGTAAGATTACTTTGCGAGCGGATAATGCCTACAGGGCTATAGCTATGTATTTTTGTTGGCAAGAACGCGACGGCAAACGCAGCAGCCTTTCCCGCTAGTTGTATAGCGACTGTCTGTAATAATAAAGACTGATCTACGGTATAAATTTTTAGTTCTTGAGTATGTCGTCTGTACTCAACTGCCCTCCCGGTTTCGGGAGGGCTTTTTTAAGCGTGCCTATACAAAGGTTTTATCCCCAGGCCTCATTTTTGTAACATTTTTTGACTTGCGATCTATCGTAACTCTGGTGCGATAGCAATAAGTTGCGCTGTGAATTTTTTTATCTCTTCCATCGACCAGCGAGTATGTACTCGCTGGTCTTGAGCCGGTTGAAACTCTAGCCCTACACCGGGCCTGTAGGATTGTCGTGGTCGAATAGGACGAGGGGCTAAACTTCCGCCACAATTTGTGCAGACATTGTGGAGATATTGCTCAACACAGTCTTTGCAATAGGTGCATTCGTAACTACATATCATTGCTTCGGTCGAGTGTGCAGGTAAGTCTTTATCGCAAATTTCACAATTGGGTCGCAGAGCTAACACTGTATTTCCTTTTTGATTTCACTGAAACATTTTTAGGCGGAAACTTCATTCTCAAGGAATGCCAAAATTTTTTCTCTCGGGCCCTCCATATATGGCGCGAGCACTGTTTTTAAAGCAGAGACCGTATCTGCCGACGCTGTGCTTGGGTGCCCCGCGTTGAAGGGAGGTCTGGGGTTGTACTCTAGTATTAGTTGAATCCGCTCTGCGGTTGCTTGGCCAAAAAGCTCTCCCACGGCCGTTAACGCCATATCAATACCCGCAGTTACACCCCCGCCAGTAAGCAGGGTTTGTTGGTTGTTTGTGTCTTGTACCACTCGGTCACCCACCACGTCTACTTCAGGAAATTGAGCCAGATATTCTAACCAAGACCAATGACAGGTCGCTTTTCTGCCGCGGAGTAACCCGGCGGCTGCAAAAATCAGCGAACCCGTACAGACCGAACAAAGGGTGTTGGCTGTGCTAGCGAGACGCTTGATTTCGGCCATAAATGCGGGGTTGTGAATGGCATCTGCTGCACCAAATCCGCCAGGTATGCAAAGTAAATCGCAGGAGGGAATGTCGCGCAATGACACGAGATTGGCGAAGTGGAGTCCGTCGAGTTCTAAGGCGGACTCCATGGCGGCAACACGGACAGTAGACTCTGGTGCGCGCATAAACACCTGGTGAGGCCCAGTAAAATCTAGTTGAGTGACGCCGGGATAGAGCGCGATGACCACATCTAGACCAGTCTGTTTAGTTTGATTTTTGGTGTTGTAGACTTGGCTTTGGATGATTTTTTGCGTCATGTTTACTTCCTCGTTTGTGATTGCTCAATGTGACCAGTAAGAGATTACCCTCCTTTTGGGTGGCTTAAATGTCATGTAAACTGCATAAAAAGACATTTTTAGGGGGTTTCTGTGTCGATAAAGCGTATTGGTTTTGTCCTTTTTCCTGGGTTTCAGCTATTAGATGCCACAGGGCCTATTGCTGTATTTGAGGTGGGCGGGCGAATTGTCGAGTACCTTTGCGATCGAGGTTTACGTGCAGAAAGCGGCGGTTATCAAATAGAGTTGCTGTCGGTGTTTGGTGGCTTGGTAGAAAGTTCAGTCGGTGTTGCACTGCCTACCAAGGCGTTTTCTAAATCTGATCAGTTCGATACGTTGGTTGTTGTGGGAGGCGATGGTATTCACCAAACTGACTTTGATTCCCGTGTGCCGGTGTACGTTCAGCAGATGGATGCGCAGGTGCGGCGAACCGCAAGCGTGTGCAGCGGTGCATTTGTGTTAGCAACAGCGGGCTTGTTGGACGGCAGGCAAGCAACCACCCATTGGCGTCGTAGCCGTCTCTTTGCCGAGCAATTTCCCAAAGTAAAGTGTGTGCCAGACAAGATCTTCGTGAATGATGGCAAGTATTGGAGCTCCGCTGGTATCTCTGCGGGCATTGATTTGGCCTTGGCCATGTTGAAGCAAGATTACGGCGAGGAGGTGGCTCAACAGGCTGCACGCGAGATGGTAATTTACTATCAACGGCCGGGAGGGCAATCTCAGTTTTCGACCGTTGCCGAAGTGGCTGGCAGTGGTCATCGCTTTAGTGGGTTGTTGGGATGGATCCGTGAAAACCTTGATCAGCCTCTAAGTGTTGTGGGGCTTGCTGAACAGGTTGCGATGAGCCCGCGTAATTTTGCCCGTCAATTTCGTCGAGTGGTGGGGCTGACTCCCGCAAAGGCCATTGAACAAATTCGTTTAGAAGTCGCTCAGCGGCTCGTTGAAGACAGCGATTTGGCGCTAGGGCGAGTTGCACAACGTGTCGGCTACGGAGACGCTGAACGAATGCGTCGGGCGTTTCAGAGAACACTCGGCATGTCTCCTCAAGCACTCAGGACATCAACCAGGCAGGGTAAGTAAGCGCTTGCATAGTATTGTAATCTAAAGCAGGAAATGGGGCGGTCAGGCAGGCTTTTCGGTGATACGTTCAACCTCAAGCTCGAACTTACCGGGTAGAAGCTTGGTCTCGAAAAGCTTAACGCCGGTGAAGTTCTGTTTTACCTGATCCCAGATCGACTGTTTCTCCGCGAGCGGTGTGGCAAAGCCAAACTGGACACCGGTGAGATCGTCTTCTCCCCACTCACGATCGATGAACCAGTTTGCGGGCGCATCATCAATGGGCGTTTCCTTATCATTCTGCTGGAAAAGGCAGCGGATCCCTTGCTGAAATTTTAACGCCGTAGGCTTGATGTAATATTTGTCGAGGAATTGTAATTTAGGCTCTACCTTATCGCCGTTGAGGATCGCCGCTAGTTGATCTTTCAAAGGCGTAATTTCCGGTCGCAAGTCGCTGTAATGAATAGGCTCTGCTTTGCCAAACATCTCTGAGCCATCGGATTGAAAGCGTAGGATAACCCCTCTATGTTCTTCTGCTAGTTGGCTCCAAGCATAGAAGTTGTCTCCTTTGGCTGTAAAGTCGCAGACGCGCACTCGACGTGCCAGTAGTTTCCATTCTGCCATGGTCTTGTCTAGCGCTTCCTTGCGTTGCTCAATCATTTGCATCATTAAATCGCGCAATACACCTTCGGCTTCTTCCGGGGAACCGAATCGCTCTTCATCCCGCCAGCGTCGTATCGCCGCCATCAATGGAGAGCCGCCTTTTGGTGCTTCTTTGGTGAAAATAAAATTGGTTGCGGTTTTGATTGCGGAGTTGAGTAGCTGCTCTTGATTAAAGCGCAGTGGTGTCGAAATTGTCATCTCAAACGGGTTGTCGATTAGGTGAGACGCGCGCCAGCGCAGGCTGCGGCCCTCTAGCAGTGCTTTGGCCTCCTCGATGGGACAATATTTGAAAAGTACGCCTGAGGTGTTAGCCACAATGTGTCCTTGCTTTGAAGTATGGCGCGACCGGGCCTGTGTCTAATATGCTGAGTGCTGCGACAGTCAACCAATGGCGCATGGGTCGATGAGGCATAAGCTGAAAAACGTTTTGCCTCTTATAGTTATTAGCAACGAATCACCATTTCTTCAACTTTCGCGCCTAACTTTCGTGACGATAAACAGTCGAGTAAATCGCTATTTGAATCATTTCCAATCCGAGGGAGATAGGGTAGCATCGCCCTCCAATTTGGCACTGAAAGTTGGGCGCGCTAGGGGGTCTCAGTGGATTTTACGGGAAAGCATATTTTATCGATTGACCAATTCGAACGCGGCGACATTGAGCGTGTTTTCCAGGTCGCCGACCAAATGAAGCCCTATGCTCATCGGGAGCGGGTGACTCGTGTCCTTGAGGGGGCAATTCTCGGTAATATGTTTTTCGAGGCGAGCACCCGTACCCGGGTTAGCTTCGGCAGCGCTTTTAATCTGCTTGGAGGCAATGTTCGCGAAACAACAGGTATTCAAGTGTCGGCTCTCGCTAAAGGGGAGTCCCTCTACGATACAGCGCGGGTGTTGTCTGGTTACAGTGACGTGATCTGTATGCGACACCCGGAAGAAGGGTCAGTCGCTGAATTTGCCGCAGCAAGCAGAGTGCCTGTCATTAATGGTGGTGATGGTGCAAACGAGCACCCCAGCCAAGCACTTTTAGACCTCTATACGATTGCCAATGAATTAGGTGCGAAGGGTCGGACCATTGATGGTATGCGAATCGCCATGATCGGTGATCTCAAGCATGGCCGGACCGTACATTCGCTGTCAGCGCTGCTAGCCTTGTATAAGAACGTCCACATAACGTTGGTATCGCCTGGCGAGCTTGCCATGCCTGAGCCAATCGTCGAAAAACTCCGCGAAGCAGGGCATGAGGTGGTGATCTCTGACCAGCTTACCGACGGCATTAGTCACGTCGATATCGCCTACTCTACTCGTATTCAAGAAGAACGCTTCCAATCGCAGGAAGAGGCTGACATGTACCGGGGACGCTTTCGTCTCAACCAGTCGGTCTATACCAAGTACTGTGAGCCCAATACCGTCATTATGCATCCACTTCCTAGAGATTCACGGGCGGACGCGAATGAGCTAGATAACGACCTAAATCAAAACCCCAACCTTGCGATTTTCCGACAAACTGATAACGGGGTGCTGGTGAGAATGGCGTTGTTTGCGCTGGTATTAAATGTTGTCGATCAAGTCGACAAACACTCCAAGCCCGTTAGCTGGTACCACGCGAGTCGCTCTGTGCTGTTATAGATGACTGAACGAGCGCTGTTTGCTGCCGTAGGTGTGACGTTAGCCGATAAAACTTTGCACTTTTTCTATCACAGCGATCTGGTCTAGGGGTTTCTCTAAACACCCGTTGGCCTTTACATCCTTACCTAATGCCAATTGCGTCTGGCGGTCTTCACCTGAAATAAAAATGACTGGGATGGGCGCTGTACGAGGGTTAAGCTTTAATGCGCGGCACACGTCGATGCCGCTCATATCGGGCATATGGATGTCTAGCAGAATGATATCTGGGTGAGTGTTGTGGGCGATGTCGATGCAGTCCTCGCCTGAGTTAGTGGATGCCACATGGTATAGCCCTTCAAGTTGTGCTTCGACGAGACGGAGCGTGTCTTCATTATCATCGGCAACCAGCACGGTTTTAGGCATCTCTATTTGCTCGACGGATTGGCGGTTTCGCCCATTGTGTTTGGACTCGTAGAGCAGTTTGTCGGCTTCTTCAATCAGGGTTTCTAGTGTGATGCTGGCAAGTTTAGGTGCGCTAACACCCCCGATGCTCGCCGTAACAACCCCAAACGCGTCTGATTTTTCATGGGTGATTTGCAAGGCCTCGACCGCTGCGCACAATGTTTCTGCAACGTTGGTTGCTCCGTCAACATCTGTGCTCGGTAAGATGGCAACAAACTCTTCGCCTCCATATCGAGCAACCACATCCCCTGGGCGGCTGAGCGCGCCGTCGAGCGCTTTAGCGACAAGCTTGAGACATTCATCCCCCTGTTGATGACCGTAATGGTCGTTATAGGGTTTGAACATGTCCACATCTATCATTAGCAGCGCCAAAGGCTCTTTGTTGCGAGAGCAAATCTCCCATTGTCGAGAGGCGTACTCCTCAAAAGCTCGGCGGTTGAATAGCTCCGTCAGGCTGTCATAAGAACTCAGCAGCTGGAGTTCATGGTTGAGCCTAGCTAGTTGGTTTTGCATATCACAAATGCGGCCAAAGGCGCGCAGTTTGGCATTTAAGATTACTTGGCTGATGGGCTTAGTGAGATAGTCGTCGCCACCCGCATCAATGCCCTCGGCGTAGGACTCATCACTGGTGATGCCCGTTAGAAAGATGATGGGGACCCATCGATCCCCCATGATTTGTCTTAAACGTTGAGTGGTTTCAAACCCATTTAGGCCGGGCATTTCCACGTCCATAATGATTAGGTCAACGTCTTCCTGCTGGACGATGTCTATCGCCTGCTCGCCACTTTCGGCTTCTACGGATTGAAACCCAGAGTGCTTAATATAATTGGCTAATGTGAGGCGAAGGCTGGCGCTGTCTTCTACTAAAAGAATCTTCATCGATAATGGCTGAACCGGGTCAATGTGTTCTATGGCGAGATTAATTTATCTCATCATCTTTAAGTGTAGACGCTAGCGGCGAAGAGTTGCATTAAGTGGTATTTTTTTGCGGAATTCTGTATCTTGGCGGGCTGCTGGAGCCCCCTGTCAAGCCTTTAGGAGGCGGAATGGGGCGCTCGCCAACATTAAGAAAACTAAACCAATTTTTGATCTGCCAGGGCATCTCCTGGTGCTCGATTGAGGCCCAAATATCTCATGAGTCAATTTGACGATATTCGTCCTTATTATGATGAAGAAGTGCGTCCTACGGTGTCGCGCTTGCTATCCAACCCCAATTTTCGAAATGCCATTACACGGCTGACTTTCCCAAAACTTTCCCAAGTGATCCCGTTTCTGGTGCGACCCGTTGTGATGTGGTTTGTGAAACGCCAATTGAAAGACGTGAATGATATTCACGGTATGCAAATGGTGGTCAAATCTCATATGCAACGCATGATGGACCGCACCATGAAGGGGTTTAGTTGCTCTGGTTTGGAAAAGCTCGATACAAACAAGTCGTACTTGTTCGTTAGTAACCACCGCGATATTGCAATGGACCCCGGTTTCGTTCAGTGGGCGTTGCACCATAGTGGACATGATACCCCGCGGCTGGCGATTGGCGATAATCTGTTGACGATGGAATACGCCTCAGACTTAATGCGCTTGAATAAAAGTTTTATCGTGAATCGTTCTGCCACTGGTAATAAAGAAAAGTTTCGTGCTTTAAAGCACCTGTCTGCATACTTACATCATTCCATATGTGAAGAGCATTCGAGCTGTTGGATTGCTCAGCGACAAGGTCGGGCTAAAGATGGTCTTGATCGAACGGAAGCTGCCGTCATAAAAATGTTTGCGATGAATAAACCCAAAGCGCAGACATTTGCGGAGTATATCCGTGAACTGCATATTGTTCCCGTATCGATATCTTATGAATGGGACCCTCTGGATGAAGCAAAAGCATTGGAGCTGTTTACTCAGCAAAATGAGTGCAGTTATCAAAAAGGTGAGCACGAGGATGTCATGAATATCGCGCGCGGCATCGACGGCACCAAAGGGCATGTTCACGTCACCTTTGGAGAAGAAATGTCTGGCGAATTCGATGATGCCGACGCATTCGCGGCGGAGCTTGATAGACAGATTATTACTAATTATGTGTTGCAGCCGACAAATTGTATTGCTTACCGTTCGATCTATGGTCGTGATCCTGATGTGCTAGTCGGGACAAACCGACGGCCATACAATGCAGATGATTACAAAACTGATGCGCATATTTTCAGTGAAAGACTACGCGCTATGGATCCCAAATTGCGCCACATTGTTAGACAGATGTATGCTAACCCAGTTGTAAGCATGTTAGAGTATCAAGAGGTTGGTGATTCAAATTAGCACCTTAACCCAGGGGCCGAGTTGTCCCGTTTAAACCGAACAGGTTTTCTTTCATGCTGGCCCCAGAACTCAAGCAGACTATTCAAGCCGCCTATACGCAGTTTTTGCAAACTCGCGATTTGAAAGCGCGACTCGGCCAAAAAAAAATGATAGCCGAAATCGCAAAAACCCTTGGTGGTATTGAACTTGATGATGAAGGTCAACGTACCTCCGGTGGTCATGTGTGTGTGATCGAAGCTGGTACGGGCACTGGTAAAACGGTCGGCTATTTTCTAGCCGCGACTCCCATTGCAAAAGCAATGAAAAAGCACTTGGTTGTCTCTACGGCGACGGTCGCACTGCAAGAACAAATTGTCTATAAAGATATTCCAGATCTTCGCGACGCAGCCGGGTTGGATTTTTCAATTGCCCTGGCTAAAGGGCGAGGGCGCTACGTATGCCTAGCAAAGCTCGATCGGCAGCTAAATGAATTTGAGGGCCCGGAGGGCTTGCCGTTGGGCATTCCTACGGAAGAGCAAGCCCGAGGCGACGAACAAACGGTTCAAATTTACCATTCCATGATGGATGCGCTGGCAAAAAATGAATGGGACGGCGATAGAGACAACTGGCACGAGGTGCTGGATGAAAATCAATGGCGTCCGGTAACAACTAATCATCGTCAGTGTACGGGTCGTCGTTGCTCATTTGTTTCGCAATGCAGTTTTTTTAAATCGCGAGAGCTTATTAGTGGTGTGGACTGCATTGTCACCAATCATGATCTTGTGCTGTCAGATCTTGCCCTCGGCGGTGGGGCAATTCTTCCTCCACCGGAAGATACCATCTACATTTTTGATGAAGGCCATCATCTTGCGGACAAGGCTTTGAACCATTTTTCTCAATATAGTCGCTTAGAAGCCACGAGAAAGTGGTTGGACGAAATTCAACAAAGTTTAGATTTGGCGCACCAACAAATAGGCGAGGCCAGCGGAGTTAGCCGTTGCCTAGAGCAGCTACCGGAGACGTTGCAGGCCTGTAAACTAAGTTTAACCGACTTGGAGCCACTGTTAATCGATTGCTTAGAGTCCGAGCCAGAAGACGGTGATGTTCGGCGCTTTCGATTTGCGCACGGCATTATTCCCACCACCATTAGCGAGCTGGCGGCAGATACGTCTCAGACATTTGGGCGACTGGTCGATCAACTGAATAATTTATCAAATCTTGTATCGGATGATATCGAAGACCGTATGGGTCCCGTGCCGGTTGTCGACTTGGAGAGTTGGTTTCAAGTTATAGGCACATGGCTAGCACGCGCTGAGGCGAACCTCGCACTGTGGCTGAGCTATGCCAATAATGATATTGGTGATGTGCCTGAAGCGCGCTGGATCGAAAAAATTGAATCTTCCGTTGTCAACGACATCGCCATTTCTTCAAGCCCCATTTTGGCATCAGCAACCTTGGAAGACCTACTCTGGTCGCGATGCTGTGGTGCTGTTGTGACATCGGCGACTTTAACTGCACTCGGGAAATTTGATCGTCTGCAAATGCGTAGTGGTACTCCAGCGGATAGTCATTATGAAATCGTGCATAGTCCATTTGACTACAATAATGCGCTATTACAAATTCCTTCCAATGCGGCTGATGCGGGTCAAGCACAGGTGCATACCGATGCGTTAATTGATGAGCTTCCAGAATTGTTGAACCCTAGTGAAGGTTCATTGGTTTTATTTTCATCGCGCCGTCAAATGTTGGAAGTATTTGATAACTTGCCAACGGAGTGGAGGCAACGGATTTTGTTGCAAGATGATCGCTCTAAGCAGCAAACTATCTCTGAACATAAACGTCGAATAGACGAAGGTGAGGGCAGTGTTATTTTTGGTTTGGCAAGCTTTGCTGAAGGTGTTGATTTGCCCGGCCGCTATTGCCAGCATGTTGTCGTAGCAAAAATACCATTCTCTGTTCCAAATGATCCTATTGAAGAGGCGTTATCGGAATGGATCAAAGACCGTGGAGGCAACCCATTTATGGAAATTGCTGTTCCCGATGCGTCGCTGAAACTTATTCAGGCATGCGGGCGCTTGATTCGTTCAGAATCAGATAGTGGTACGATTACGATTTTCGATCAACGTCTGCTGACCAAGCGTTACGGTAGTGCCATCTTAAACTCGCTACCGCCTTTTCGGCGTGGCGAGCGATGACCTTCAATGCTTGAAGTAGCTGTCCCAAAGTTTTTCAAACTCTGATTGATATTCTTTGATTAATAGCGAGTCATTAATCACCAAAATATTTTCTTCATTGTTTTTCGTCGCACTGCGGGTCCAATTAAAGCTACCCGTTGCTAACCAAGTGTTATCAAAAATGGCAAACTTGTGATGCATGTGATTCGACGAGTCATCCTTCGCCAGCTTAATACCTGCGGCGGTTAGTTCCTCGATGTCACTTCCCATGTCTTCGGATTTGTCGTTGTCTGTCAAAATGCGAATGTTCACCCCACGCGAATGAGCTTTAATAATCGATTCGCTTAGAATGTTGTCGGAAATGGTGAAAACACAGATGTCGATGTGAAGCTGCGCTTGATGGATAAGGTCGAGTAATTTGTTGCGGCAGCTCTCCCCTGGGCTGAAATGAGCACTGCGGATCAACTCCCCGTTGGTTTGTGCCTGAGTGACAATCTTCATCAATTGTTCCAGCCAGCGTAGTGTTGCTAAGCAATCCGTATCACTTTGTTGTCGAGTAGCCTGTAATAGTTGAGTGCGGGCAACATCAAAAGCGCGGTTACGTAGAAAACTGAGTTTTTCATTATCCAGTTGTTGGGCTAACGCTTGGAGTTCACTTTTTTCGGGATTACTGAGGTTGGCGTCGGCTAGCACACTGTGTAGCTGCTCGTTGATTGCTTGTAACTTGGTCAAGTCAGTTCCCAATGATGACGAGAATTATTGTTGTGGCTCCATCGTATCGCAATATGCTTGATAGATCATTTGTACATCATCTTCAGCTCGGTGATGATTGTATTCGTCAGAATGCACGAGTCGCTCAAAGTGGATATTGTAATCGCGGACTTTATCTTCTGGGATGACTTCAGACAGCGGATGGATATGAAAGGTTTGATGAACGCCGGTGCTTTGAAACAGGGTTTGTAGCCAGCCGTAGTCCCAGCTTGCTGCGTCGCTGTAGAGTATCCCGTCGGTGCCATCCATGACACCATTGAGTTCATTGGCAACTTGGTATGCATCAAGGCCTTCTTCCTGAAGTTGATTGCGCGAAATCCCGTGGATTTCTTCGGCATGATCGTCCCAGAATGTCCAAGACTCTGATGGCTTAATTAGCCAACAGTGAACCTCTCCATCAATGAGAACGCCGATTTCTATTGGGTATGAATCTGGGTGTAAACCACTGGCTTCGACGTCGATGATCTTGATACTACTCATTAAACTACTGTCCGTTGGAACTCATTCCTTTAAGTATGGCCCACTTAGATGATATTTCTATGGCAGGAGGTATTAAAGGGCCTTTCTTACCGTTCAAGGGGGATTGAGGCCACCTCACGTGCGGGCGCAAGAGTACTACTGCTGGGTTGCGATGGTCTAGCATGGGGTCGTCAAGTTGAGTAAAAATACGGTTTTTTGACTTCTCGTTTGCGTGTAAAATCATCGCCCTTTGGTATCAGCGTGTTCGCTGATACATTGAAACCGGTATTTTCAACAAGAATAGGAATGATCCATGGGCCGCGCTTATCAGAACCGTAAAGACTCAATGGCCAAAACTTCAGACATGAAGGCTAAGGTATACAGTAAATACGGCCGTGAAATATACATGTGTGCAAAATCCGGCGGTGTTGAACCGGACGGTAACCTTGCCCTCCGCAACCTAATTGACCGGGCGAAGAAGGATCAAGTTCCCACCCACGTTATCGATAAGGCTATCGATAAAGCCAAAGGTGGTGGCGGTGAAGATTTTGCTTTAGCGCGTTACGAAGGATTTGGCCCAGGGAATTGCATGGTGATTGTCGATTGTTTGACCGATAACCCCAATCGTACCTTCGGCGATGTGCGCACCTGCTTTAATAAAGCTAAAGCGAAAATTGGCGCCCAGGGCAGTGTCGCGCATATGTTTGATCACTGTGCGATCCTCGCATTCAAAAGTGAAGATGAAGAGGGTGCATTAGAAGCTCTAATGGAAGCAGATGTTGATGTCACTGATATCGAAAACGAAGAGGGTATGATTACCGTCTTTGCACCGCATACCGAATACAATAAGGCCAAGCAAGCGCTGATAGAGGTGTTCGGAAATGACGGCGACATGGAGTTTGAAGTCGATGCTATTCAATTTATTCCGCAAACATCTACCTCGCTTGAGGGCGAAGATGTGGAGATGTTTGAAAAATTTGTTGATGCACTCAACTTTTTAGATGACGTTCAAAATGTCTATCACAATGTCGAATAATTTTTGATTGATAATCTTCGAAGAAAGCGCTGTCTTGAAACACAGCGCTTTTTTTGCCTGCTTCTTTTGCCTATTCGCTGTCACATAATAGTGCAGTCTTGAATCTAATCGTTGGTTTTGCACTAGATCTAAGCGTGCCATTATGTTGGCATCGAACGTGATTGACTCTCTATAAAGTTCGCGCTAACGTCGAAAAGACGTATGAACATTTCCACCGCGAAGCCTTCCACCTTTTTTGAAGGAGCAGAGCATGTCTGGTTATACACCGATTCCTCAAGTAACTCAGTCAGGTCAATCCAATATTGGCGCATTGTTTTACGCAAGTGCGCAATCAAACCGACAGCGAATAGCATTGGTGGATGGCGAAAAACGTTACACCTATGGCGAGCTGGACGAGCGAAGTAATCGTCTCGCTAATTACTTTTTATCCAAGGGATTACGCTCTCAAGATCGAGTAGCACTTTTGGCAAACAATTGTTCTGAGTGTTACGAAGTGTTTCTTGCCGCGGCGAAAGTCGGCGTGATTGTTGCCGCATTAAATTGGCGCTTGGGTGATAGAGAATTGAATCATTGTGTCTCTCTAGTCGAGCCGTCATTAATCATTACCAGCGAGGATCTTGCTAGCAACATAGATCGCATAGACGCGGGTGCACCGTCTACCCTCATTATTGGTGGCGATTATGAAGCACAATTAGGCGCAAGTGATGCAGTATTTCCGGATTTGCACATTGATCCAGAAGCAGGGCTGGTAATTCTCTATACCAGCGGGACTACCGGCTTGCCTAAAGGTGCATTGATTAGTCACCGAGCGATGATTGCTAGAGGTTTGCAGTTCAGTTCGTTCTTAAATATTCCTGATGGCGATACCTTCGTAGCGTGGACACCGCTTTATCACATGGTTGCGGTTGATCAAGGTTTGGCTCACTTATTGGTTGGCAGCACAATTTATGTTGTGGATGGCTTTCAGCTGCCGAAACTAGTCGAGATTTTACAACACCATTCGATGAGTTGGTTCGTCATGGTGCCAGGGATGGTCGGTTTGTGTATCGGTCATCTAAAAAAACTCAATATAAAACCTAAAGGAGTTGGTTGTATTGGTGCTATGGCAGATCTTATTCCGAGAGCAGAGATCGCTGCTGCTACTGAGTTTTTTGATGCTCCGTTTGTGAATTCATTTGGTGCGACAGAAACCGGTTTGGCGCCAGCTACCGGCAACTATGTCGCAATTGGTGAAGCGCCAGAACGTCTTCCCAAACGTCAATCAACTTTTGCTGATATTCGCTTGGTGGACGGGAGTGACAATGAGGTGCCTGTGGGCACGCCTGGCGAGGTGTCCATTGCCGGCCCTACCTTATTTAGTGGGTATTGGAACAACAACGAAGCCAATGAAAGTGATTTTCGGGGTGGGCGTTTCCATATGGGAGACGTCATGCGTCGTAACGCCGATGGTACGTTAGAGTATGTCGATCGCGTTAAATACATGATCAAATCTGGAGGGGAGAATATTTATCCCGCAGAAATAGAATCGGTCATGACCTTAGACGAACGTATAGAAACAGCGATTGTTGTGCGTAAGCTAGATGAGAAGTGGGGCGAAATTCCGGTTATGTTCATTGTGCGCAGAGACGAAAGCCTAACAGACACAGATATTTTATCCCTATGTGAAAAAGAGTTGTCCCGATACAAGCGTCCGAAAGAAATCTATTTCATTAGCGATGATGATATTCCCCGCTCGACCACGGGTAAAATTCAGCGGCATGAATTAGAGGCAAGGTTATAGTGTTGAGCGTTTTATTCTGAATACCGCCTAATGAATGCTTGTATCGCTATCATCGATGACATGCGGTTCTAAAAATAAATGTATCTGGCGTTTACCAATAAACTGCACTTCACCGTGATAACGTTTTTCCCCGGTCACGGTAAACTCGAATGTGAATCGCTGGGCAAGGCGTAATCCGTTGCCCCCAGACCACGTTGGCTTAGCTCCGCCCAGGGCGACGGTGCCATCTAAAAATTGCACACCCATTTGCTGGCAATGTCGTTTGGCGGCGGCATTGGCTAGGTCTTTCACGGCTAAGGCATGCATCCATACCCAGACTACACCGGCAATCACCAGAACAAGAAGAATTTCTGAAAGCATATTGGCTCACTATCTAGTAGGATGAGCTTTATAACAATTTTTAGGCGCAATTAGTACCGGTGCCGTACGGTTTAACATTGAATAATCGGACTTCGACTATGACTTCTTCCCTTCGAGCTCGAGGAGAGCTAACGCTAAAAGGCTTTGGCTGGCGACTACTTTTCTGCTTTGTGTTGGTGTTACTTTCCTATAACCCTACCGGTTACTCATTGGTTCATTGGATCTATAACAGCATCAAAGCAAGTGAATTCGGCCCATGGCAAGCACTCTGCGGGGTGATAGCGCTCGGCGGCTGGTCTGTAGTGGTGGTAGCAACATGGCGAGCCCTCGATCGTTTCGGCACTGTGCTAGTCACTCTCGCCTTAGGAGCTATTGTTTGGGTGCTCGTTGATATAGGTTTGGTTACCGCAAAAACCTTTTCGGCAGTATCGTGGATTATTCTCATATGCTTGGCAATAACCCTGGCGATTGGCATGTGTTGGGCACACATTTGGAGAAAGATTACTGGGCAAGTTACCGTCGATGAAGTTGAGGGCTAGTCAATAATTCGAAAGCCATCAAGCATAAGAAAAAGGCACGTCGATGAATACAGTCGCGAAAAACAGTCTTGCTGTAGTCAGCGGTATACTGATTTGGGGGATAGTTAACTTCGCTTCGCTCGCATTGCTGGCGATTGGTTGGCCAGAACTTGGCGACGTTGGGAAAGCGGCACAATCTAGCGGTGACTACAGCCAGTTTACCTTGACGATGCTTATCATCTTTTTGCTAATGTGGTTGTGGGTTAATGTAGCAGCCGGTTGGTTGACGGCATTAATTGCTAAACACTCGTTACCCGTGTGGGTTGTGGTCGGCCTATTGTCATTGTTTGCCCTCTATAATCACCTGTTTGTCTATTGGGATAATTTACCGAATTGGTACAACATTGCAGTTATCGTAATTTTTCCTCCTTCTATTTTAGCGGGTGGCTTATTGGCTAAAATAAACAGTAGGTAGACCATTGGCTCTTAAACCCACAATTTACAAAACCCATATTGACTTATCCGATATGGATCGGGAAGTCTACAATTCGTTTAATCTAACGCTTGCACAACATCCATCCGAAACGATTGAGCGAATGATGGTGCGTGTTATTGCATATTGTTTAAATGCACACGATGGTTTGCAATTTACAAAGGGCTTGAGCACACCCGATGAGCCGGATATTTGGTTAAAGGCCAATGATGGTTTAATGACATTGTGGATCGATGTTGGCGAGCCGCTTCCAGAGCGAATTAAAAAAGCCACTCGTGTTGCGACATCGGTGAAAATATACACCTTCAACTCCAAGTCCGATGTCTGGTGGAATCAAAATAAAAAGGACTTCTCTGCACTCGATGTGGATGTGTGGCAACTGCAATGGGGCGAGGTAAAAAAACTAGCGGAGATGGTCGAGCGAACCATGGATTTTGCTGTGACAGTCACGGAAAGAACTATCTACATCTCATCTAAAAATCACCAGGTATCACTCGCGTTAGTTAAGTTGCTCTAAATTCATCCGCATCGTTGTTGGGCGGTTGGGGTGCAAGAGTGATTCCGCTTGAATGTTGACCTCCAAGCGCTCTTAATTCTTCAGGTTTGCGTCTCGTAGAAGCTAGCCTTGATGTAAGAAACGAATAGAGTTGCTTAACCCAAGACTGTTAATGACTCGAAGAAATTGCTCATCTAGCGATGCGGTTAAAATCAGCTCGACTCCTGATATAGGGTGTTTACATTTCATTTCTACACAGGTGAGTAATAGGCGGTGAGAATCATAACGGGATTGAAAAAATCGATTGTGTACCCCTTTGCCGTGTTTTGCATCGCCAATGATTGGGTGCGCGATGTGTTTCATATGGCGGCGGATTTGGTGTTTTCGTCCCGTCTTCGGCAAACATTCTACTAAGGAATAGCGAGTCTGCGGATAGCGCTCGACAAACTCTGGAATCTCTACGGTCGCGAGGGTCTTATATTCAGTGATGGCATCTTGAGGCGGTTTATCTTTTTGGGCACGCTTGTCGGCAATTTTATCGAGTTCTTCTTTAAGTGGATGATCTATGACTCCATAGTCTGGCGTGTAACCCCTTACGACTGCAATGTAGCGTTTGAATACTCGATTTTCGGCGAACTGACTTGATAGCTTTCGGGCCGTTTCAGGCGACAGGGCGAACACAAGAACACCTGATGTGGGTTTGTCTAAGCGGTGGACCGGATAAACACGTTGTCCAATTTGATCCCTAACTTTTTGTAGAGCAAACTCCGTTTCGTGGCGGTCGATCATGCTTCGGTGAACCAGTAGTCCGCTTGGCTTGTTCACCGCAACTAACGCATCGTCTTGATAAATTATTTCCAAGTTAGTCATTGAATGGAAAGTAAACTCTCGAAGGTTATGTGCCAGTTTATGAATGCGCCCTGCGCCAGTATGGCCAATCATGCCCTGTGCCAGTATGGCCAATTATAGTGCCGCACTGTAACATGTTTTCTCTAGCTAGCCGTAGTTAGAGAAACAATCTGAGTTTTGAGTCTGCGCATATAAAAATAATGTTAATGAAGGGGAGATTCGTCATGTTCATTTCAAATATTAAGAAGCTGATTGTTGCCAGCGGAATGCTTGCAGCACAACTGGGTCACACGGCTGATACTGATCCATCTCGCGTCATTGTATTCGGCGATAGCTTATCCGACGGCGGTTTCTATTCTGCTATTTTGCCCTATCCTGCCGGGCAAAGTTTTACGACTAACCCTGACCCTGTTGCCCCTGAGGTATTTGCTGCTCAGTTGGGCTTACCCTTAGCCCCAGTGTATGGAGAGGGTGGTACAAACTTTGCGATAGGTGGCGCGCGGGTAACGTTGCCAAATGCTATTGCGGTGCCGATTACGTCGCAAATCGATGGCTTTATAGCCAACGGTGGCCAGTTTGGTGACAACGATGTTGTCTATATACAAGGTGGGGGGAATGATGTTTTTGCGTTTGCCGCTGGTGGCGGGGTAGATCCAACTATTGTCTCGACGGCGGCAGTCGAGTTGGCGGACCAAGTTGCTAGGTTGCAAGATGCGGGGGCAAAGCGCATTGTGACATTGGCAATTCAGAGTGGTGGCGCAGCGGTGTTCCAAGGGTTCAATCAGGTATATAAAGATCGTTTAGTGGCAAACCAAGTTAACGCTCTATTTTTTGATACGGATGCGCTTTTCAATGAGTTGGTAATCGATGCGGCGGCATTCGGATATACCAATATCCTCGACCCAGCTTGTGGCGCTGTTGACTCTCTTGATTGTGGGCCTGCGGATTATGTAACTCCCGATGCGAACGAAACGCACATTCAAGCAGACGATGTTCACCCTGCGGGCAAAACGCAACGTATTCAGGGGCAAGCAATCGCAAGCCTTATGATTTCGCCCGAACAAATTGGCCAACTAAGTTATGCGGCGCAATCGTTGTTCCAGAGTCAAAGTCAATTGAATCGATCTCAAATTCGTCGCGCGTCGTATCGAAGTGCTCAAGATACCGCAGTGTTTATCAACGTGGGTAATCACCAATTTGATAATGGCAATACATTACAGGTGACGTCGCTGGAAGAGGACAGCGTGTTGTTGAGTGCCGGAGTAGATTATTTGCTGGCTGCAGATACTCATGCTGGGGTGGCGATTGGCTTAAGCGATGGCGATGGTGAATTTACTAATAATCGTGGTGACTATAACGTCGACAGCTTTTCGACAATGTTTTATGTGAATGGTCGCAACAACAACCTCGCGTTAGGCGCGGAGCTTTTATACGGTGTTGCTAACTACGAGGATTTGACGCGCAGTGTGCAACTTGGCCCTGTGATTCGGCAACACGTTGGCGATACTGAGGCGAGTGTTTTCGGACTCAGTGCTCATGCAGGGTATGAGTTGGGCCTTGGCTCGACTTGGTTTTTTGTTCCTCGCATTGGCTTAGATTTTCAGTCTATTGACATTGATGGTTATAGTGAAAGTGATAGCTTGTCTACGGGCGCTACCTTTGGCAGTCAAAAGCTGAAAAGCCTTAATGTGCAGTTGGGTATGAGTGTGCAAGCGCTTTTCACGGACAGTTTTCAACTCTATGCAGATTTACAGCTTAACAATGAGTTAAAAGATGATGAGCGTCGGATTTCAGTAACGCCTAATGGCGCGCCCATTAGTTATCGAAGTGCGCTTTATATTGCTGATGATCAGTATCTGACGGCAGAATTTGGTGGTGCTTTCAGTCTTGGCAAATCCATCGCACTGAATGCCGGAGTGCGGTCTGTTAGTGGTCGTGATGATACGAGCGCGACCCTTTACTTTGTTGGTGCGGAGTATAATTTTTAACTATCTTTATCCCACCCGTAAACCAGAAGCCAAGCAATAGTGCTTGGCTTTTTTGTTGGGCAAAGTCATGGTAGTTTAGCCTTCACTTTGGGCTATGCTCATTACCCTTCTTTTTCTGACCAGTGTTTATCTATTCTTATCAAGGTGCTTTATATGCTAAAAATTTATGGGTTTCCTCTCAGTAACTATTACAACATGGTGAAAGTCGCCTTGCTAGAAAAAGGCCTAGAGTTTGAAGAGGTGTTGGTGAAACCAAGTCAGGAAGCCGACTTTTTGGCTAAGAGCCCAATGGGAAAAGTCCCTTTTATCGAAACCGACCAGGGCTTTATCAGTGAGACATCTGTGATTTTTGAATACTTGGAAGAGCTTGGCCAAGGCACAGCATTGTATCCCGCTGACAATTACCAGCGCGCTAAAGTGAGGGAGTTGATAAAAGAAATTGAGCTATACATTGAACTACCTGCCAGAACGTTGTATCCCGAAGTGTTTTTTGGTGGATCGGTAAGCCAAGAGGTGAAGGACAGTGCAAAGGCCAAGTTGGTTAAAGGTGTTCGCTGTCTAGAGCGCAACGGTGCTTTTGATCCGTTTGTGGCCGGTGATTCGCTGACCTATGCCGATATTATGTTTATGTATTCTGTTAATTTGGCCTCTGTGTGCAGTCGAAAAGCGCTTGGCTTTAGTCTTCTGGGTGACTTTCCGAAGGCTAAGTCACTGGCTGATTTATTGTCACAGCGTGACTCGGCGAAAGCTATTGCGGCTTCGCAAAAAAGTTAGAGTCAACGTAATCAGTTGGCCCCTAACACCGGTCGCACCTTAAGACGAAAGTCTTCACTCTTGGTCACTCATTGTCTGAATTGACTGCGATTGAGGTAATGGATGCTAGAGATCCCAGTCCTCATGGCGGCGGCGATTATGCGAAGAGGGTGTTGTATTCCGTTTAGTGTCAAAACAAACCGCGAGCGTGCATATGGGCTTTAAATGTCTCGCTGGAAAATTAAACCTTAAAAATATTTTCTAAAATATCTGGGCGCATGAGATAAGTTTTTGTAAGCTATGGGATGCTTAACTGTCTCGTTCTAAACGCTAGCAATTTCTATACATAACCATAAATAGAGGTGATAAATGTCTGCCCCGGAATCTAATTACGACACAATACTCTACTCGGTAGAAGAAAATATTCTGACGATTACGCTTCATCGGCCAGACCGCCTCAATGCCTGGAACTTGCAGATGTACCGCGAATTGGTAGATGCCTTTGATCGTTCTGATGCTGATGACGATGTTCGCGCAGTCATTATTACCGGAGCAGGAAAAGGTTTTTGCGCTGGCGCAGACCTTTCAAAAGGCTCCGAAACCTTTGAGGGGCATGCGGCAAATATTGCAGCAGAAAAACG
This sequence comes from Cellvibrionaceae bacterium, assembly GCA_033852115.1. Lineage (GTDB taxonomy): Bacteria > Pseudomonadota > Gammaproteobacteria > Pseudomonadales > Cellvibrionaceae > JAWSVE01. The sequence continues at coordinate 1,344,564 of JAWSVE010000002.1, forward strand.
GGGCGATGAGGGTGGTGAGTTGTCGCGCCGTATATACCGCAGCTTGAAGCCTGTTATCGTCGCGTTCAATGGTCCTGCAGTTGGCGTCGGCTTGACGTTCCCCTGCGCTGCCGATATTCGCATGGCAGCAAAGGACATCAAAATGGGCTTCGTTTTTTCGGGGCGCGGTATCGTCCCTGAGGCGTGTTCATCGTGGTTTTTACCACGCTTGGTTGGCATCAGTAAGGCTTTAGAGTGGTGTTACTCTGGGCGCGTATTCAAATCAGAAGAAGCCCTTGACGCGGGTTTGATTCGAAGCCTCCATGAGCCTGAAGATCTGATTCCAGCTGCACGCGCGCTAGCGAAAGAAATGACGGAGAACAGCTCGCCTATTTCCTGCACTGTGTTGCGTCATATGTTGTGGAGAATGCTCGGCGCGAGCGACCCTATAGAGGCTCACCGGTTGGATACTAAAGGAATTGATATTCTAGGTGTCTCGCCGGATGCGAAAGAAGGTATAACGGCATTCGTTGAGAAACGTAAGCCAAATTTTCCCGGCAAGGTAAGTCAGGATCTACCAGATTATTTCCCGTGGTGGCAAGAACCTGAATTCTAATGAGGATTACAGCGAATAATAGGATCAGTTATTCGCTGTATTTTTAAAGTTTCAACAATGAGCGCCGCTGTTCTTCAGAGAGCATGTCTATGAGTGGCAAAATCTTTTTAATACCTGCTTGAATGAGTTGTGTATCTATCGTGTCGTCGCTTTGTGCGATTTTTTTCAATAATTCATCCACTGAAATATCAGCAATCGGTTTTTTCGTCGACGAGACATTTTGTAGTTTAAGTAGTTGAACTTCGCCACGACCAATGTTCTTGGCATTCTCAAGCGCTTTCTCTGCTGTTTGAAGCACGGCCTCTGGGGTGGACTGCACTCCCTTGGCGACGGCTGCAATGCCGACCGACAAAGTCAGTTCCACGGTCTGGTCGCCGAGAGTGAGCTTGCCGGCGCGAATATGTTGACAGAGTCGTTTTGCCAGCTGTACTACTCCCTCGGTTTTTGCCATCGGCAAAATGGTCACAAATTTTGTAAACTGGTAACGGCCGAAGCTGTCCTCGCGACGAATAGCTTTAGACAATGTCTTAGCGACATGCTGAATAATTTTTTCGCCGGTTTGTTTACTTATCTTGGGTGCAAGGTCGCGGAAGTTGTCGAGCTCAAAAACAACGACGGCGAGATTTTGTTTGTGACGATTAATAAAGGAAATGTCTTTAGCTAGCTTGTCGTCAATGCCTTTACGATTGAGCGTGTTGGTAAGCAGGTCTATCTCAACACTCTTCTGTAACTGTTCTTTGTCTTTATAGTAGTTAGCGTGGGCGTCTGCCCGAGCAATAATTTCGGTAGATTTGAAAGGCTTGCCTATAAAATCCGTCGCACCAATTTCAAACACTTCGCGTTTAACAGATTCCTCTTCCGCGGCGCCGGTGATGACAATAACAGGTAAGCCCCTTAAGCGATCATTGTCCGACTGTCGAATGCGCTGGATCAGGCCATAGCCATCAAGGTTGGGCATTCCGAGGTCAGTAAAAAGAACTTGAACGGTGTCGTCGGTCGTGAGTTGCTGCCAGGCATCTTCGCCATCTTCAGCGAGCAATAACTCGAATTGCTTACCTAAAATCTTAGTGGCGGTTTTGCGGACTAACTTTGAATCGTCTGCCACGAGCACTTTGGCTTTTTTTGCTTCAGCGGGGTTGCCCGCCTGCGTGTGGTCGTTAGATTCTGATGGTGACGAGTCGGCCATGACGCATTGCTCTTGGATTCTTGATCGGATTTAAAGGAAATGAGTATACCCAGGATTGTGAGGCAGGCCACAATATCCAACCGACAAACAGTCCCAATGGCTGGCTTGGGGTTCCCAGCGGTGATGAAAATGACTAGCTCGACGGAGCTGGTTTCGATATCGGAGAGCTATTACGTCGACGCTATTTCATGACTTGTTGTTCACAGGCTTGCGATGTCAGAGGCCATGTCTTTAGCCAGTTACCTAGTGTGTTCTTTAGGGGCCGCTCCGCATGTAATCTGATGCACGCGAGCGATTGTTATTAACGATAGTGTTTCATACATACGACTAAAAAGGCGCCGCTAGGCTAGGTGAGTGGTGGCATGTGTGAGAGTAGAGTAGTTACTATGTTAGTTTCTTTAAGGCACTTAAAAACAACGGTGTATAAGCGCGGTTGTCATTGGCTATTTGCCGTGTTGTTTGTACATCCATTTAAACAACAACGTTTTAGTGAACCATGCTACACGTAGAAAAAATGACACATTGAATATTTTTCATTGATCTATTTAAACCAGGACACCAAATTTCCGAAATCGCGTAGATGGACTCTCACATTTAACAAGTTTGCCCTTTTGCATATAAATAGTTTCTTAGGGCTGATCTTTTTCAGCGCTAGTTAAAAATAGACTTCGAAATGAGTGGCTTGAGCTATTGTGCTGAGTGATCTTAGCGCCAATGTATGATCCGGTGTGTTGCGACCCTAAAGCTGGCGTGGCCTGTCGTGAGTTGCAGTTGCTTTCGCTGTTTCAGCGTGCGAGGATTGCCGCACTTTGCGAGCCGTAATTAACGGCGCCGTACTAAAATTGTGGAAAATGAGGTCTGTTTATGTCGCAAGAACAAAAGCAAATTCGTTCAGAAGTCACTAGCGATGGTAAGCTCAAGTTGAGTATCGCTACCGTTCCGGTTCCGGAGCCAAGAGATCATGAAGTTGTGATCAAGGTAGAGGCCTCTCCCATTAATCCGTCTGACTTAGGCTTGCTGTTGGGGCCAGCAGATGTAGAGACTATCCAAGTGTCTGGATCCTCCCGCGACCCTATTGTCACAATGGATATTTCCCCAAACTTTCTAAAGGCGCTGACGGCTAGATTGGATCAGTCGCTACCTGTCGGTAATGAAGGCGGTGGCGTCGTCATCGCCGCCGGCAAAGATTGTGCTCATTTGATGGGTAAGGTCGTGGGCGCAGTTGGTGGTGAAATGTATAGTCAATATCGCTGTGTTCCCGCAGCAGCCTGTATCGTGATGAATGAAGGCACTACCTCAAAACAGGCGGCATCATGTTTTGTTAACCCGATGACCTCGCAAAGTATGGTTGAAAATATGCGTCTCGAAGGTCGTAAAGGGCTGGTTCATACGGCGGCGGCATCTAACCTTGGGCAAATGCTAGTAAAAATTTGCCAAGCGGATAACGTGCCTTTGGTTAATATCGTCCGTAAGCCAGAACAGGTTGAGCTTCTAAAAAGTTTGGGTGCGGAACACGTTTGTGATTCGAGCCTGCCGAGTTTTAAAGAAGACTTGGTGGCTGCACTGGATGCAACCGGTGCGACGATTGCTTTTGATGCTATTGGTGGTGGCAAGTTAGCCGGGCAGATTCTAACGGCAATGGAAACATCAATTAATAAACGTGCCACTGAGTATAGCCGCTACGGTTCTGCTGAGCATAAACAGGTTTATATCTATGGTGGCCTAGATCGAAGTGCAACAATTTTGAATCGTGGTTTTGGTATGGCTTGGAGTGTGGGAGGTTGGTTGTTGACACCTTTCTTGGCTCGCTTGAACGGTGAGGATGTTCAGCGTCTGAGGCAGCGTGTCGCTGATGAAATTGATACCACATTCGCAAGCCATTACACGCAAGAAATCTCTTTAGAAGAGGCTTTGTCAGAGGATGTTCTGCGTGCCTATGCGAAACAAGCGACTGGCGAAAAGTACCTTATATGCCCACACAGTTAGTACCCTTAAGTTCAATAGTAACAATGCATTATAGTTAGGAAAAAGAATGACGATAGATGATTTACTGAACACCGTGCGCTCAAAGCCGGAAAGTGTTGAATTTACGCAAGTGATGGATGTGATTGAGAATAATTACAGCTACACACCCACTAGCTTTCACAATGGAGAGTTGCGAAATGATGCGGGAACGAATGAGGGCTCCTGTAAAATTTTTTATTTTGCGCAACTCAATAATCTCAGCGAAATGGAAACCTTGGCGCTGTTTGGGCATTACTATCGTGATGATGTAATGGGAAACCCCGGCGGTGATGATCACGGCAATATTCGTAATTTTATATTGGACGGTTGGTTGGGTATCCGTTTCGAGGGTGAGGCTTTAACACCCAAAGTGTGACGGTTTTATTGTATTGATAGCGTCAAAAAGGCCTGCAGTTGTTTGTTGCGGGCCTTTTTTAATTCTGACTTCTTTAAGTGCTTATTAGCCGGTGACTGGGTGAGGTGCTATTCGACCAAAAGGCCCGCGAGAATCGCAAAGGATTCGCCATAGCCCGGAAAGCGCCGAAGCCCTTCTTGAATAAACTGGCCCTGGCTAATGTCTTTACTGTAATAACGGTAAGCTAGATCGATAAACCAGTTTTGGTCGGCGGCGGTTTCTATCGGAATGGCTTTATAGTCTGGTGCTTCCGAAGCCTCTCCAGTGAGTTCTGCCAGTTTGTATTCGAATGCTTTTTGACTCATAGCGTTAACTGAGTCATTCATTTGCTGGCTAGTGCAGGCAGTTAAAAAGCAAGCTAGGACAATGGTAGCTAGAGACGTTAACTGTATTTTCCTTGGGGCCGTACATTTCATAGTCTTTTTCCATGAGTTAAATAATGCTGAGCACAGTATTGTACTTTAAAGACCTTGTATACGTTAGGAGTCACAGTTCTCTTCGTGTGCGCAGTTAACGCTTATCATTTCCCGCGTAATCGTGGGTTCAGCCCATAGTTTTGTCACTTACTTTACCTTCCAGGCCTTGCAATGTGTGCCGTCATCGGTTTTCATAAACTCGTTTGTTACTGCAATGGAGAATGGAAACATGGAGCGAAAACCCTCACCCGAGAAAGAAATATCACAAGCCTTTGTTATTAACGACAAAGGCGAAGAAATTCCTATCACCGATGAGATGGTGCAGCGTTCGATGCGGGATGCGAAGCTCCAATCAATTGGCACACACACGGGTTATCACAAGGTGATTACCGACGACATGCTGGAGAAAAGCAAAGGCTGATTGATACTACTCAACTATTTCCTGTTCTATCCGTAAGTCCCTGATCGCCCATCGTAGTCCCGATTCCGTTACGCCGTTGCATAGCGCGCAAGCACTCCAATTGTGCGTTTGAGATCTAATTAGCTCGTATTAAGAGGCCTTTCATGTCGTCTATTAGGCGTATTTTTCGCCCGGATATAGCGATTGTTCTTTCCATCGCAACGTTTATAGCGTTAGTTTTATCGATTCTATTGCTCAATATGCACACTGCTCGTCAAATTGATGAGTCCAGCTTGGCGATTAATCTAGCAGGTCGTCAACGCATGCTAACGCAGCGTATGGAATACCTTCTTTTGGCAATGGACTCCCAGAAGCAGGGCGGTGACCAACGAGTGACGCTGCTATCGGAACTAGACCGTGCAATATACCTCTTTGATAGCACGCTGACCGCGCTGCACTCGGGTGGTGAGGTAGTAGATAGCGCAGGAGCGCCAGCTTACCTAAGAGCTCGCGAAGCCGAGCGGGTGAGAGAGTTACTGCGCAACGGTCTTAGCGAATGGGCCGTGTACCGTCGGCACATTGACGAGGTTCTCAATGGACAGCGTGCAGCAAGTGGCGATTACTCGAATTTTGAGATCCTCTACACCTTGATGAACCAGGTCACCACGGGTATTGATTTGGGGGCGCGGGAACAGGCCGCTACTCTGCGGCGTTACCAGGCCGTAGCCGTTGTTATTGTGCTTGCACATTTCTTGTTGATCTTGTGGCAAATTCGATCGCGCTACCGGTCGCTCACTCATAATAATCGTATGTTACGGCGCTTGATTAACTCAGTAGGGAGCGCAATTCTCGTATTTGACGAGCGTGACCGTGTCAGTTACACCAATAAAGCGGCTGAAGAGTTATTTAGAGCGAAAGCTGGCGCATTGAGAAACCTTACGCTGGATGAGCTAGTGATTGAACACACTGCCGAGCCGCGGGCCGTGCGCACAGATGGCACTCAGTTTGTTGCTCGCTATGAAATGGTTAATTTGAATTTCTCTGGTGATGTGGTCAAAGTATTAAGCATTTCTGATCTTACTGAGTACCAGCGATCGAAAGAAAAATGGCGTCACATAGCGCACCACGATATTTTAACCGGACTATCCAATCGATTAGCATTCGAGCAACGCGCCCACGAAGCCTTTTCTGAAGCGAGCCGATACAAAGAGAAAGTCGCAGTCCTTACCATAGACCTTAATGGGTTCAAGTCCGTTAATGATCGGTATGGGCACGCCGTTGGTGATCGACTGCTTAAAGAGATTGCTAGTCAGTTTAGAGTTTGTGTGCGGGCTGAGGATCTTGTGGCGAGGCTTGGGGGGGACGAGTTTCTTGTGTTGTTGACCAGGCTCCCCCGTGATGAAGAAGCATCCCATAAAGTGGCTCAAGTCTGCGCGCATTTACTGCGTGCGGCTCAGGTTCCTGTCGACACGCCCGATGGGCCGGTAAGTATTTCCGCGAGTATTGGTGTTAGCTATTACCCAGATGACGGTAATGGACTTGGTGATGTCCAAAGATCGTCCGATGCGGCTATGTACAGAGCAAAAAAGCAGGGCGTGGGTTGTGAGCTAGCGCCTGATGTCTCAAAACACTAAATTAATTGCTTCACTGACACATAGCTGAAAGCAAACCGCAAACCGCAAACCGCAAGCCGCCTTTCTTTAAGACCAAGGGCTTGTTAAGAGTATGGAGAGTAGATGTATGTTGCGGAACTGTTTGTGCGATTCCGGGAAAGTGTTTGCCGAATGCTGTGAGCCTTATCTCAATGAATCACAGGTCGCCAAAACCCCTGTTCAATTGATGCGTTCACGCTATGTAGCCTACGCGCTTGGAGGATATGGAGAGTATCTTTTAAAAACTTGGTTTCCCGCAACCGCTCAGGGATTGGATGCCGCTGAGTTGTCCCAACGTACAATCAATTGGCAGCGCTTAGAGGTGGTCAACAAAGCGCAACACGGTGACCACGGAACTGTCGAGTTTAACGCGTATTTTTTACCCGAGCATGCAGACCAGCTTGAAACAATGCATGAAGTATCAGAGTTCCAGCGCATCGCAGGCCGCTGGCTATACGTTGGAAAAGTGGTGTCGTCCAGTAGTGCTTAAACAGGTCATTCTTTCAAGCGAGCTAAATAACAAACGCTAGCTGCGCTATTTAGCTCGCTTGAAATCTATGCCGTTACATCTTGTCCATTGTCTCGATACCGAGAATGTCTAACCCCAAATGAATCGAGCGTGCCGTTAAATGGCAAAGTTGCAATCGAGACTGACGTTGTTCTGCCGTTACCTCGTCTTTGAGTATGGGGCATGCTTCATAGAAACGCATAAATAGACTGGCTAACTCGTATAAATAGTTACACAAGTGATGTGGGTACGCATCGGCAGCGACGAGTTCCAACACCTCCTCCAGCTGTAAGCACTGTTTCGCCAATGCGTGCTCTTCAGCCGAAGCAATCGACACGTCTCCAGTTAAGTTATCAGGAGTCATTGCCGCCTTACGGAAAATGCTTTGAATGCGGGTGTACGCATACTGAAGATAAGGGGCTGTGTTGCCTTCGAAAGACAGCATCGTGTCCCAATTAAACACGTAATCGTTAGTACGTGTTTTACATAAATCGGCATATTTAATCGCACCAATCCCCACCTTTTGTGCAACAGACAGTCGTTCCTCATTGCTTAAGGCTGGATCTTTTTCAGCGATAATTTTTTCCGCTCGGTCTATAGCTTCATCGACCAATTCAATTAACTTAACTGTGCCGCCGCTGCGTGTTTTAAAGGGCTTACCATCTTGTCCTAGCATAGTGCCAAACGCGTGATGCTCGAGGCGAACAGATTCCGGTGCGAAACCTGCTTTTTTCGCGATAATAAATACTTGTTGTAAATGCAACGATTGACGGCTATCAACGATCACCATGACGCGATCGGCTTGCAGTGTTTCAACGCGATACCGAATCGCTGCAAGATCCGATGTTGAATATAAATAGCCGCCATCTTTCTTTTGCACAATAGCAACACTGGGGTTTCCTTCTTTATCGGCTAGCTCTTCAAGGAAGACAACTTGGGCTCCTTGGTCTTCCTTAGCTAAGCCGCAGGCTTTGAGGTCTTCAATAACTTTTGGCAGGTCATCGTTATAAAAGCTCTCCCCACGAACATCCGAAGGCGTTAATGTAATATTCAGTTTTTGGTAAGCGTCTTGCGCGTGCTGTAGCGAAATCTCACGAAACTTTTCCCACAGTGCGAGAATTTGCTCATCACCTGATTGAAGTCGCACAACATATTGGCGTGCGGTATTAGCGAACTCTGGATCGGCGTCGAAATGTATTTTGGCTTGCTGATAGAAGGTTTCTAGGTCTTTGAGCGCAAGAGTTGCCTGCTCGCCTGCTTGCATCTGTTGCTCCAGCTCACCAATGAGCATGCCGAATTGTGTGCCCCAGTCGCCCACATGGTTTTGACGAATAACTCTGTGCCCAAGGAACTCAAGTAGCCTCGCCAAAGTGTCGCCAATGATGGTCGAGCGTATGTGGCCCACGTGCATTTCTTTGGCTAGGTTAGGTGAAGAGTAATCGATAACGACGTTGTGTTGCTCATGGGCTGTTGCAATTGACAGCCGATCGGATGCAAGCGCCGCGTTGCTTTGGCTGCTGAGCCACGTTGGGCTGAGGTGAATGTTAATGAAGCCCGGCCCGGCAATATCTACTTTTGACGCGATACCGTCGAGTGCAAGGTTGTTGACGATATCTTGCGCAATATCTCTAGGCTTTTTGCCCATGGTCTTTGCGGCGCCCATTGCGCCATTTGCTTGATAGTCCCCGAACTCGGGTTTTTTGCTTAGCGCAATAACCGGATTGCATTCCTCCGGAACGCCGGCGGCAGTCATGGCGGCCTTCACATGGGTTTCAAGCAGGGTGCGGATATTCATTGTGTTTAATTACTCTCGGTGGGTGTTCAATGGGGCGTTGATGTTGCGGTCGCTGAGCGACCGAGTGTTCGCGCGCCTTGCTTCCATTGCTTAAAACCGGCAATTATACTGACGTTCTTTTGCTCGCGCGACTCCATTGACCCTTGATGGGGGTGAGCTTGCCACACGAAGCGCTAAGAGGTGAAGTGATGATAATCGAAGAGAATACGGATAAGGTACAAGTCTCTATTGAACAAGGGGTTATGCATATCCTGCTAAACCGTCCTGAGGCTAAAAATGCACTATCGCTTGCGATGTATAAAAAGCTAGCAGACTCGGTGGCGGCAGCCAACGATAACCCTGAAGTGCGAGCGGTATTGATCAGTGGTGCAGGTGGCAGTTTTACCAGTGGCAATGATTTAGCGGATTTTATGAGCCACAAAGGTGACATCGATCCGGAGATAAACCCAACGCCTAAGTTTATGCGAGCCCTGCTGTTTTGCGACAAACCTGTTGTCGCTGCCGTGCAGGGGCCTGCGGTGGGGATTGGTACAACGTTATTGCTGCATTGTGATTTAGTATATGCCGGTGAGAGCGCGTATTTTAAATTGCCATTTGCAAGCCTGGGTGTATGTCCTGAATTTGCATCTAGTGCAATATTGCCTCGTATGATGGGTCACCCGAAAGCGGCTGAACTGTTTTACTTCGGTGCCTCGGCGTCTCCAGAAGAGGCGGAAAAGCTGGGTATCGTCAATAAAGTATTTAGCGATGAGGCACTGCTCGATGAAGCTAAAGCGCGTTGTCTTCAATTGAGTGAGCAGCCCGCTTCAGCGCTACGTGCGACAAAGCAGCTGTTGAAGCACGATATAAGAGAGGAAGCGCAAAAGATTATGGATCGAGAGCAGGTGCATTTTCGTCAGGGGCTGCAATCACCGGAGTTTACCGAAGCGGTGACGGCGTTTAGCGAAAAGCGCGCGCCGAACTTTAAGCAATTTTCCTAACGGCCTTTGCAGCGCTTTCTTTAACCGCGGCTGGATAATCCATCTAGCCGTTGGTTTTCCCTTTTTCTTGTTTCTTCTTCCAAGGTTAAGTTAAGTCCACACTTCTAACCAAAATTTACGAGATTCTCTCTCGATTCCGCTCCGTTATCCGCTAAACTAGAGAGAGTTTTCAATCCGTATGTTGCACATCCAAAACACTGGAACGTTCACGTAGTTATCTGGTCTCTGTTTGTTGTTTTTACTTCACATTATCTAGGCATTCACGTTTATGAATAAAATGGTTTTAGTTGCCGCCGCAGGCGTCGCCATCGTTGTAGGTGGCATTCTCATCAAGGAAGCTAGTGCGCCTGATCCAGGTGATCGTGCGGCAATGATGCGTGGAGGGTTCTCGGTAGCTGTAGAGTCGACGGTGGTTGAACGGGTCTCGTGGACAGTAACTGCGGAAGCTGTGGGCACAGCTTATGCCAATGAATCAGTTGAAATCACATCAAATGTCAGTGACACCGTCAAATCTGTCCACTTTGAAGACGGTCAGCGGGTTGAAGCCGGTAGCGTTCTCGTGGTGCTAAACCACAATGAAGAAGATGCTGAATTGCAGGTGTCGAAGGCGAACCTTGCCGAGCAAACCCGTGAAGTCAAAAGACTATCTGGCTTGGTACAGAGTAAATCGGTATCTCAAAGCTTATTGGATGAGCGATTGACCGCACAAGAAACCGCCAAGTACCGTCTCGCAGCCGTAGAAGCACGCTTAAAGGATCGCTACATTAAAGCCCCCTTTTCTGGGGTGCTGGGTTTGCGAGAGGTTAGCATTGGTTCTTATGTTTCCCCAGGGCGAGTGATTACGACTTTGGATGATATTGAAACGATCAAGCTCGATTTCTCAATTCCAGCAATCTATTTAGGGTACCTAAAACCAAACTTGGATGTCTCTGCCGTATCACCAGCGTTCCCCGATAAAGTCTTTGCTGGAAAGATTGCGACCATCGATTCCCGCATCAACGAAATCGATCGCTCTTTGAAGCTACGCGCGGTGATCCCCAATCCGGATATGTTGCTACGGCCGGGTATGTTGTTGCATATAGAAATGGTGTTAGATGTGCGCGATACCATCGTCGTTCCTGAGTCTTCCATTGTGCAGGAGCAAGACAAACACTATGTCTATGTGATTGAAGGTGAAGAAAAGAAAGTTGCTAAAAGACAGGTGGTTGAGATTGGTGTGCGTAAGCCTGGCCAGGTCGAAATACTCAGTGGCCTTACCGAAGGGCAACACATCATTAGTCGAGGAACAAATACAGTGCGAGAGGGAAGGCCAGTCCGCATAGTCAACCAAGAACCGGAACAGCCAGCTAGCTAACACGTTACTATTAGACGGACGCCTTACACATGTTTCTTTCCGATTTATCTATACGCCGCCCAGTTTTTGCTACTGTCATTAGTCTGGTGCTGATTCTTTTTGGTCTGGTATCGTTTGAGCGATTGGCATTGCGCGAATACCCGATGACAGACGCGCCCCTGGTTTCTATTACTACGGCCTACCGAGGTGCCTCGGCTTCGGTAGTTGAAACACGCATTACGCAAGTCATTGAAGATCGGATCTCCGGTATCGAAGGGATTAAGTCGGTCAACTCGTCTAGCTCCGACGGTGTATCACGCATCAATATCGAATTTACACTCGACCGTGACTTAGAATCAGCGACTAATGATGTGCGTGACAGGGTGTCGAGTGTGTTACGTGCGCTCCCCGAAGAAGCTAGCCCTCCATCAGTTCGAAAATCAGAATCGGATGGCCGACCCATTATCTGGTTCAATTTGCAGTCTGATCGCCTCAATACATTAGAGTTAACGGATTATGCGGAACAATTTCTCGTTGACCCACTGAGTGTTGTAGATGGTGTAGCAAGAGTTAATATTTCCGGTGGTAAAACCTATGCCATGCGCATATGGCTCGATCGCAAAGAAATGGCCGCGCGTGGCGTGACGGTTAGCAACGTTGAAAGCGCACTACGCGCTGAAAACGTTGAGCTTCCAGCCGGAAGCGTGAAGTCGGAGTCTCGAGATTTCGCTGTGCGTATGCAGCGCAGTTACATGGATGAAGAAGATTTTCGGAATCTCGTCTTACGCCGTGGTGACGATGGTTATTTGATTCGTTTGGGTGACGTCGCGCGAATCGAGCTCGGCGCGGAAGAAGAGCGGGCGACTTTCCGAGGTAACGGCGTCAATATGGTGGGCATTGGCATTGTGCAGCAAAGCACTGCCAATACGCTATCGATGGCTCGTGCGGTCAAAGCGGAAGCGGAACGGCTAGCTCAGAACTTGCCGGAAGGTATGGATCTAGAGTCCAGTAGTGATATGACGGTGTTTGTAGAATACGCCGTTAATGAAGTGTACAAAACGCTATTTATTGCCGCAGCGCTGGTTGTATTTGTTATTTATATCTTCCTTGGCGATCACCGCGCCATGCTGGTTCCTGCGGTAACTCTGCCAGTCTCACTTATCGCCACCTTTATTGTTTTATATGTCTTAGGTTTTTCTGTAAATCTGCTAACGCTTCTTGCTCTAGTACTGGCTATTGGTCTAGTGGTCGACGATGGTATCGTCGTCCTAGAAAATATTCACCGCAGGATTCGTTTGGGCGAGTCTCCGATGGTGGCTGCCTATCGCGGTGCTGGTCAAGTTGGTTTTGCTATTATCGCGACGACGTTAGTGCTGATCGCGGTGTTTGTTCCCATTACGTTTATGGAAGGCGAGATTGGCCGGTTGTTTAGCGAGTTCTCGATCACCATGGCTGCAGCGGTAGCCTTTTCGAGCCTGATTGCACTCACCTTATCGCCCGTTGTATGTACGTTAGTGCTTAAAGCAGAGACGCCCGAGGAAAAAGAAAAACGAGAAAATAGCTGGTTTAAAAACGTAGAAGAATTATACAGACGCGCGTTACTTGCGGTCGTTAAGTTTCCGTTACCTATCAATGTCATCTACGTCTTGTTGCTGGTTCTTGTGGGTTTTCTGCTGATGAAGATCCCGTCCGAGTTCGCGCCTCGAGAAGATCGTGGCTTAGCGATGCAAATCGTATCCGGTCCTGAGGGTGGGTCTTACGAAGATACGATGAAAACGGTACTCCAGATTGAGGAGCGTTTGATGCCGCTTGTTGAGGCTGGTGAAATTAAGCGCTTGCTGCTGCGCGTTCCTGGATCTGGGTCTGGAAGTAGTTTTAACAATGCGCGTGCGATTTTGGTGCTGGAAGACTGGGGGCAGCGTCGCTCTATTTGGGAAATTATCAATGACGTTAGGCGGCGTACTGCCGATGTAGCCGGCGCGAGAATTTTTACAGTGACTCCCCAAGCATTTGGTGGTGGCGGTGGCAATCCTGTGCAGTTCGTTTTGCAGGGTAGTACTTATGAAGAGCTCGCTGAGTGGCGGGACATTATGCTGGAAAAAGCACAAGAAAACCCCGGTATTCGCGGTTTAGACGACGACTTCAAAGAAACCAAACCGCAAATTCGCATTGAAATAAATCGCGACCGCGCAGCTGCGCTAGGTGTCTCCGTGACCACAATCGGTCGAACCTTAGAAACCATGTTGGGGTCGAGACTCGTTACAACGTTTATGTACAACGGTGAGGAGCGAGATGTCATTGTGGAAGGGATGCGCAGCGACAACGCGAGTAAATTGGATTTGAGGAATATCTATGTTCATTCATCGGCGACAAACCAATTAGTGAAATTGGCAAACTTAGTCACGCTTGAGGAATTTGCTGGGCCGGATCGACTAAATCGATACAACCGAAAACGCTCAATAACCTTAAGTGGCAGTCTCGCCGATGGTTACAGTTTGGGAGAGGCTTTGACGTACCTAGAAAATACAGCGAAAGCCGAGCTGCCGCCATATGCGGCCTTTGATTACAAAGGTGAGTCACTTTTGTACAAAGAATCGAGTGGTTCTATTTATTTTGTTTTTGCGTTGGCGCTCATTGTTGTGTTCTTAGTACTGGCGGCGCAGTTTGAAAGTTTTGTGCAGCCCGTCATTATTATGTTGACGGTACCGCTTGCTGTGGGTGGTGCGTTGCTAGGGTTGTACTTCTTCGGTCAGAGCCTAAATATTTACAGTCAAATCGGCATTATTATGCTGGTTGGCTTAGCCGCGAAAAACGGTATTTTAATCGTCGAGTTTTCCAACCAGCTGCGTGATGAAGGCGTCGAGTTTGTCGAATCAATCATGGTGGCGTCTGTTCAACGCTTGCGACCTATCTTGATGACAGCGGTGACGACTATTGCGGGCTCTATTCCCCTAGTCATTGCGACTGGTGCCGGCTCTGAATCTCGATTTGTTATCGGCTTAGTGGTGATATCGGGTGTCTCACTCACGACGCTTCTAACACTGTTTGTCGTGCCCACCGCTTATCAGATGTGGGCAAAACGCACACAGTCGCCAGCGGCCGTTGAACAACGTTTGAACGATGAACTAGAAGAAGACAAGAAAAAAGCCTGGGTGCGTACTACGCAAGAGTCGCTCAACCCGCACAGTAGTGACGGGATTGACCTGCCTTAGCTCTAAGGGTGAAACACAAGAATGTGTTTCATAAATTAGTCGAACCGGTATGCCGGTAGTGACAAAACTCGTTCTGCGTTTTGGGCTGCGCCCGCCGTCGCTAAGCTCCCGCGCCCAAATTCGTTCCAGACGAATTTGTCGCCGGCCTCTGGTACTAAGCAAAGCTCGGTTCTTAAGAAATTGAATTCACATGGTGGGGGGCTGCGCGACAGAGGCCGGATTGAATCAATATCGCTTGTGGCGATTTTGACCCTTAGGGCTTCGCCGCTGAAAAACGCGGCTCGTTCCAAAATACTCCTATTCGTCGTATCTTGTCGAACCGGTATGCCGGTTCTCGCCAACCCCTGGTGCCAAAAAAAATGCCCGCATAGTGCGGGCATTTGTTTTTGGTACCAGAGGCCGGACTCGAACCGGCACGCTTTTAAGGGCGGGGGATTTTGAATCCAGTAAAAAGGCACTAAAATCAATAGGTTAAAGTTTGTGTGTAGTTTTAGTGTGCAGTCTACACAGTCCGTGTATACAAAAAAGCCGGTTACTATGAACCGGCTTTTCAAATGGTGGTACCGAAGGTCGGACTCGAACCGACACGCTTTTAAGGGCGGGGGATTTTGACAACTATCTATTCACTTTCGTGGTAGTCGGACTATATCATCACCCATTAATTAAAACGGGGCTGGACGCTGTTTCACTCGGTTATTACTTCCGAGCTACTTCCTGTTATTAAGTCGTTTCGCAACAACTCAGGTAGTCTCTGAACCTTCCACCTCTGGCGGCTTGGCTGCTGATTGGCATAGGTCAAATGACCCTTAGCTTTCCAGCAATTCATCCAGTTTTTCTCTGTTGTAGTTACCTACAACGGGGACTCAGTTTTTTAAAGACACGGCTCTCGCTAATCCCCTGTGTCTACCAATTCCACCACTCCGGCAGTGGGGCGCATCATACAGATGGGTTTCGTTTTTGACAATACTTCTACGAAGATTTTCTTATAAAAACACTAAGTGTATATACAGTGGTTCGATTGATCGCCATTAAGTGGCGGTTATTGCGTTGCTGTTGGTGATTACCTCTATACCGGCTAAAATCAATAAGTTAGGTTCACGGCAATAACTGATCACTTTTTCATCTATGGACTGGGGGCAATCTCACTGATGTCAAACAAGCACGAAATAAAGAGCGAGAAGATTCACGTCAAAGACATATTCTCAAACCTGTGGTTTCGCATCCCTGAATACCAGCGCCCCTACGTTTGGGGCAATGATGAAATTGACGACCTGTTAGATGATCTGGTGTTTGCGCACACTGAGAAGCCAGACCAAGACTACTTTTTAGGCTCTTTCGTCTACCAGTCAAAGAAAGCGGGTAGCACACCGGGGCAAGAGTTCGACGAAAACGACCTGTTAGACGGTCAACAGCGTATGACAACGCTTTTCATGTTGTTTGCGTGTATACGAGACCTTTCCGACAATGCCGACCTAAAAGAAGTGTGTCAGTCCTCGATTTACCAGAAAGGCAACGAGTTTCACGGTAGACCTGAAAGAACCCGTATTGTCTTTGCTATTAGGCAAGAAGTTCAGGACTTTGTTGATACCTTCATTAAAGCTGACGGCGGTACGAGTAAATCCGGCGAGTTAACCGAATTGGCAAAAGGTAGCTTAGACCCATCGGTGAAAAACATGGCAAATGCCGTGTTAAAAATGCGAGGCGAATTAACAAAGTTGTCAGAATCTGATGACACCGCTTTTTCACTGCCAAAATTTTGTGCCTTTATCTGCAAGAATGTCTTATTGATCTATGTTGCTACTGAAGATTTAGACGATGCGTTCCGGCTGTTTACAATTCTGAATGACCGTGGTGTGCCACTTCGTAATAGTGATATTTTGAAGTCTACAAACCTTGGCGCACTGACTAATGAGAAAGAAAAAGCGAAGTTTGCCAAGTTATGGGAAGAGGCTGAAGGCGAATTAGGTGATGATTTCGACCGCTTTTTAAATCACATTCGCACCATACTGCTGAAAGATAAAGCGCGGTTAAATTTGCTGGATGAATTTGAACACAAAATCTATCACCCGCGTGAAAAAGAAAAATCAAGTGGTCAATTAAAGCCTTCATTACTTGCAAAGGGTAAGGAAACGTTTGAACTGGTTGACCGCTATTTAAAGCACTATGACCAGCTAATAGGCGGCAATAATTACGACCAGACCAACGCAAGTTTTGAGTTTGACAACCTAATTAAAGTCATGTTGACCGGGCTTCCCTCTTCAGATTGGTTGCCGCCACTAATGCGGTATTTCGACCGATTCCGCTATGAAAACCTATTAGATTTCTTGATCAAGATTGACAATCAACTATCGTCTGACTGGATTGCGCAGTATTCACCAACCGCACGAATTGAAAATATGAACAATATTATTCGGGCTATTGAATCTGCTGAAACATCAAGTGATGTACTGAGCAATGACAGTGTTTTTTCGATTGATAAGGAAGGGTTTAACCGTGAAATCAATGCCGCTGTATATGGGCGACGATTCACCCGGTATCTTTTGCTAAAACTCGATTATCTGTATGCGGATCATGGGCAAAGGATGTCATTAGAGTATTTGTCTGTTGAGCATGTATTACCCCAGAACCCTAAATCTGATAGTCAATGGTGCAAAGACTTTACAAGTGAGCAGCGCGAAGAGTGGACACACCGCCTTG
>JAWSVE010000006.1:0-379531 GCA_033852115.1 Cellvibrionaceae bacterium
CGCGCCCCAACCTGAGGCGTTATGCGGTACTAAACATCATGCCCAGGAGTCAGATTCATGTATGAAGATAGAACTCTAAGTACTTCGAGGACTTTGCCATTCTCTCCCGAAGAAATATATGATGCTTTTGCTTCAGCAGAGAAGTTAGCATCATGGTGGGGGCCTGAAGGATTTACAAATACATTCGATGTTTTTGAGTTTACTGAAGGGGGGCGTTGGCAGTTTGTCATGCACGGGCCAGATGGAAATAGCTATGACAATAAAAGTTATTTCGAAAACCTCGTTCCGAATTCAAAAATAGTTATTCATCATGATTGCCCACCGAACTTTAAACTAACAATTGAACTTAGTCCTACCAATGAAGGTACACTCCTTACTTGGGATCAAGTTTTTGAGAACGCTCAAACAGCACAAGCTGTAAAAGAGAGAGCAGGTTCTGCGAACGAACAAAATATAGACCGCCTTACAAAAGTTCTAAATGAGGCTGCAAGTGGCGCATAACAAAGGCATCAAGCCACCGCCAAAAAACGGCGGCGGCAGGGACGGCGCAAACGACGCGCCGCCCCTTATGGCGGCGTTATGTTTCACTTCAATCTATTCTTGACTTTCAAACACCTTCACATATACTTGCATAATCAAGTATATGTGAAGGTGTTTTCATATTGGACGAAAATATTAGTTCATTATTTATTATCAAAAACTCTCTGCTCGCATCGAAACTATCGAAAAGAGCTGGGAATCGTTTAAGCGTTCATGGAATCAGTCTAACCGAGTTTATCGTTATGCACTGTTTGAGCAACGATTTGCACCAAGAGCTTTCAAGAATTGAGTTGGCTGATCAATTAGGCATGAGCGCTTCTGGTGTCACTCGACTGCTAATACCTATGGAAAAAAATAAATTCATTCAAAAGACCAAAAATCCTCGAGACTCCCGACAGAGTCTCGTTAAACTTTCAGCCACGGGGAAACGTGTATTCGAAGAGGCGCGTGAAAGCTTTTCTCATATTGCAAGTGAACTAACATCCAATTTGAGTCAAAGCCAACTAGAAAAATTAATGGAACTGTACGCAAAGGTAATTTAAAGATAATGGACAAATCTTACATCGAACTAACACAAGAGACTGGGGCAGCGTTATTCAAGCGTAACATTACTGGGGAAGTGGTAATGCTCAATATGCTGCGTTTTAGGAAGTTCGCTGATTATTCAAGTAATCCTGAACTGTCACCAGAGACAAAAATATCTGGTAGAGAGGCTTTTCAGAAATATATAGATCACACGATGCCTTATTTGATAGAGAGTGGCGGTGAGCTTCTGTTTCTTGGAGATGGAGGAAAATACTTCATAGGTCCTGACGATGAACTATGGGATGTGGTTATGCTTGTTAAGCAAAACTCCGTAGAAAGTTTCTTTGCTTTCGCCTCCAATCCAGAATACTCAGTTGGAATAGGTCATAGAACCGCTGCCATTCTTGATTCTCGGTTGTTGCCAATCGTAGCGTACAAGAGTCACAACATAACAAGTGGCTGCTAGGGGCCGCATTACACTACTGTCCATGCAGCTCCAGAGCCAAGCGTTATGCAACCAATATCGAAATAAGGAGAAATTATGAAAACCATGAACTGCAAGCAATTGGGTGGGGCATGTGAAGCAGAATTTCATGCCGATACGTTTGAAGAGATGGCTGAGTTGAGCAAGCAACATGGAATGGAAATGTACAAAAAACAAGATGTAGCGCATTTGTCAGCAATGGAAAAAATGCGAAAACTTATGGATGATCCTGAAGAAATGAATAAATGGTTCGAATCAAAGCGAATAGAGTTCAACGAACTTCCTGAAAATTAAAGATTATCAATGTATAGAAGGGGATTGCCTTGAACTTCAAACTAATCTTGGCAGGTACATTGGCCTATACGCTTGTAACATTCCCACTAGCTGTAGTGTGGCACATTCTGTTATTTGAGGAAAAGTACAAGGTATTTGGCTATTTTCAGGGCGAGCCAAGCTTCTTGTTGGGTTTCGCTACTATTGTTATTCAAGGCGTTGTCTTATCTTTTCTATATCCGTTCGTAAACTTTTCAGGTAATGGCCCTATTCGCGGTTTAAAGTACTCTTTGTTAATTGGCGCTTTCTTTTGGACATCGCATGTGCTGGCTTTCGTGGCTAAGCAGATAGTACAAAACCCCATAGGCTTCGTAGCAATGGAAAGCTTCTACTTGCTTTTGCAATTCGGAATTTTTGGTATTTTAATTGGCTTTATCTTCAATAAGTTGTCAAATCCCAATGCATAACAAAGCCAGCCAGAGGGACACAAAAACCGCCGCTTCGCTCTGGTTTTCGTGCCCCTGCTGGCGGCGTTAAAACGAATCATGACCGTCAGAGAATATTTAGATAAGAAGTTACTCAAACAAGCAATATGGGGTTATTCGATATGGCTTGTATTTCCAATATGTCTTATTTCTATAAGCCTGGATTCTATTGTTTTTGGGATCGTTGGCTCAATAGCTGTAATGCTTGTTTCGGCTTATGCTGGATCAAAAATGGTCAGCTGTCCGAAATGTGGCGAAGAATTTGAGTTTATGGCTTTTCGAAAGAGGAAAAGTTATTTTACTCCAAAAAAAGAATTAAATTTTTGCCCTTATTGCGGCCTGGACTTCAATGAAGAGTATAAGTTTTAACAATCGCAGGCAGCCGAACTGGCGCAAAAGACGCGCCAGCCACAGCTGCGGGCGTCAAATGTAAACCACGGATAAAGCACTTCGAATAACCGAATTTTTATTTTTTGTTATACATCCACTAAACTGGAAATAAATAAAATGTGGCAACCACTAACCTTAACCATTCAATTTGATTTTGGCTAACTGGAATGGAAGCAATTTCCTGTCATTTTCTAGCGTCACAACCTCGAGCTCATCAAAGAGGCTGGCATTGAAATACTTGTAAGTCCATAGATAATCGAACCCGTATTTTGCCGCTTCATATCTATCCGATACGATAATAACTTTCATGATCTCTGCCATACGGATTGCCGTATAACAAAGAGCGCAAGGCTCTCCTGAAGCAAATAATGTCGTTCCTTTTAAAGAATATTTTTTTTCATTCCTTGAAGCGTCTCTTATCGCCTGGATTTCAGCGTGTGCGGTACAGTCGAGATGCTCGGCAACTTGATTTACACCTTCGCCGATAACCTCTCCATTCTGATTAACGATAATAGCTGCAAACGGCAAGCCACCTACCTTGACATTGCTAATAGCCAAATCAATAACGTTTTCTCCACGCTTTATGAGAAGCTCTTCAATAATATGGTCACACATTGGTGACCTCATTTTTTGACGATGGCGCCAGGGATGAAATACTCAGTTCTGATGCAATCCTTTCGGCTTGATTTTTTGCGTTGGCTACTGACATACGGTGTCTCTCGTCACCAAATTCTTGGTACTCGGCGGCAATCTCATACATTGTGCCCACCCCTAAATATTTACTCAGCGTCCGAAGGTGTGGTGCTAAGTGACCAGACTTTTCTCTTATTCCACCTTTTTCAAAACCAAACTCGCCGCTGGAAGTCACGATGATTAATGTCTTGCCTGAGAGTAAAGGTTGTAACGGGAAGTCTCCTCGTGAGAGATCGAAATCAAACGTTTTGTCTATGCGCACAATTTGGTCGAACCAGGCTTTTAGCTGAGCCGGCATGCCATAGTTATACATTGGTGAGGAAATCAAAATAACGTCGGCTTTTGCTACCTCAGCTATAAGCTTGTCGGATAATGCCAGACTCTCCCTCTGCGCAGGAGTCCTCTTTTCCTCAGGGGTAAACACCGCCCCAATCCAGTCTTGTGTAATGAAATCAGGCGGATTCACTCCAACGTCACGATAGATATACTCATCTTTAGGCCGATTCTGTTTCCATATATCAATAAACCGGAGAGCGATGTTTTTCGATATGGAGTCGTGATCTGGATTCGGGTTTTTTGCCGCTCTAACGCTCGAGTCTATGTGTAGTATAGTGCTCATGTTCATTACCTAGGCTGGTTGATCGAATGCACTATTTTGCGAGCCTGAAGAGTCTGGGACAAACGAAGAATTCGCACTTATAGATGAGCTAAATTCATCTATAATGTCGATGATCTGGTTGTAAATTTGGAGATTAAGTGTGCAGGTATCGTTACAGGCACTAAAAGCCTTTGAGTCGGCTGCCCGTCTGGGAAGCTTTAAGTTGGCTGCAGAGGAGCTTTCGTTGACGCCAACTGCCATTTCACACCATATCGGTAACCTGGAAGATCGGCTAAATGTAAGTTTATTTCATCGGCAAGGAAGGAGAGTATCACTCACCGAAACAGGTTCAAGATTGGCTCAAGCCACCTCAGACGGATTCCGTAAAATTGACAATGCTCTGGAAGAGGTGATGAAGGCCAGCAGTGCGGTGAGGGTGACGACGACATCATCATTAGCCGCTATGGTGGTAATCCCCTCCCAACACGAATTTGAGCAAGCCAACCCAGATATTTCTGTGGAGATATCGACCGGAGAATCCATCGATAGCCAATCCCACATTATTCCAATTCGATTCGGTGATATCTCGCTGGCTAAGGATTCTGACGTTATTAGATCTGAGTCTTTTAATGTATTTGGCGCTCATGGAGTGATGGCTCCATCATGGTCAAATGAAACCATTACAATTTTTACGACAGAGTGGAAAAATAAATCGTTACCGGATCCTCCCTTAGCCGCTTGGTTTGAAAAAAATGCGCTCGATGGGTCTACTATTAGACTCAAAAAATTTGATCAAGAGCTTTTCGGAATCCAGCAGGCTATGGCAGAAAATGGGCTTGTGTTCTGCTCTACGACCCTTGCTAAAAGGCTGTTAAAAGCAAACCTTCTACAGCAATTCGGAACTCAATCGGTCAAATCGGACCTGTGCTATTATGTGCCAAACAAGGACAGCTTCGAAACTAGAAGTGCAGTCAGATTTCTAAATTGGATCGAAGCGATATTGAACCAATAATTCGTGCGGGAATTCTAGCTAGCTGAGCCTTCTCAGGCCAAAACACCTGCATTACAAGTGGCAGCACATGGATAAATTACTTGCTACGCTCCTAATTTTCCGGTGAGCTAAGCGTTAGGAGTATATATGCTACGAAGTGCGTTTCTATTATTCGCTTTTATTTCCCCCTATGTTCTAGCAGAAGGAGATGATGTACAGCGCTCATTCGTCATTATCGGTATAGAAGAGTCTAGCCGAACCACAACAATTCGCTCTGTTCACTTTCGGGAATATACTTCAGGCAAAAAATTTAAGATCATCAATGGAAACAGCTCTTTCGCCAAGCAAGTGCCGCCTGGCAGATATTATTTAAGTGAGATTTGGACTCATTATTCAAACGTTCCAAAGAGTGAATTAGGCAAGCCCGAAGATATATCGAATACATTTGTAGTAACTGATGATGCAGTTACCTATCTTGGGAACTGGATCTTTAAAAACGTCGACATCAGAACAAAGTTCACATGGGATCTAGATATAGAATATAACTTCGATACAGTGAAAGAGATTATTGAGAAAGATACCGACATACAAAAGCTACCCATTAGGGTTGCCTATGGGAACGGAAAGGTAGTCCAAATAGTCACTAAAAACCCAAACGAGAATTGGCAGACCGACGGTGATAACAACGCGCCATAGCCGCCACAGGCGTTATAAGCACTAGAAGCAATCGACAACAAAAGGGGGAGCTCTAAAATGGAAACGCCTAAAATTTATTTTCTGCTTTTAGTCCTTTCGTTATCCCTTGTGTTTTTTAACAGCCTAATGAGTAAAGCAATATATGACTGGGTGCCATCTATAAAAAAACAGGCTTTATTGTATGCTCTTGTCTGGCTTATACCGATTTTCGGCCTCTTTCTGGCAAATAAATTTGGGAACTTAGGATGGTTCCGAACTCGGAAATCAACTGGAGGCACCTCATCGATTGCAGGAGGTTTTATGCAAGCGGATTCAATTTTCAACCCAGGTGCAAAACATACAATAGACATGATTGAAAAGCAAAAGGCAGAAATTCGTCACGATTACAAGCTTGACGACAAAACAGACGAAAACAATAAAAATATGTAACAAAACCATACAGGCTTGTGCCATGGAAAAGCACGGCGCGATATATTACGATATTGGGCTAATAAAAATGAAAACAACCATTATGTTAACTGGAGTTTTTGCACTAATAATCGGATCGATGACGTTTTTTACGTTAGGCGGCAAGGTTTTGATAAAACAAGAAAAATTACCACCCGGCCAGAAAATCAACGTGTTAGGTGCAAATGCAAAGTTGCGCAGCGACAAAGAAGCGATACATTGCTTATATTTCACAGGTTCTGGTATTTCAGGCAAGTATTCCACTTTTCCAATAGGAGAGACTAGATAATGCTCTTTCTTTGTTGTGCCAATAATGTAAATAGTGCAAACCCAGGCATACAGGAAACATTTCAGCTGTACCTAAATCATTCACTCTATAAGCGTGCTTAAACGAGATCGAGTCTATATGATGAAATATTACGTTATTTTTGCTATTTACCTTTTATCAATTTCAACTTGGGCGAATAGTAATAGCGACTTTGGAATAGAGATGGTCGCTTTAAACAATGGCGAAACACGCCACATAAAATTTAACCGCGTAACAGGAGAAGCATGGTGGTCTAAAAATACAGTGTGGCAAAGGATTGAAGATCCCAACTCGATACCTAAATCAGCATATGAATTTCGGGTCGTTAGCACCGGTTTAAATTGGCGAACCATTCGACTGGACACAATTACAGGCGAAGCATGGAAAAATAGTGAAGGAACGTGGGTAAAATTTACCAACAGATAGCACAATATGAGACTGTTAAAAAGACAATATTACAGTGCAGTAACAAATGAAAGCAGCAAAACTTCTTATCACTATCGGCCTTATAATGGTCTCTTATACATTAACGTCATCGATTTAGAGCTTACCAATAGGAACAGTAGATTACAGAAAAAATGGATGAAAAAGTGAAGATCAACTTTTCCCTTGAGCAATTGGCTATATCCCATGCAAGAGAACTCTATGACCTAACAATCGCCAATCGTGACTATTTAAGAGAATGGCTACCTTGGCTTGATTCCATGACATCATGCACTGATACAATAAATTTCATTGAATCAACTACCCGCGAGTTAGAAAAACTCGGCGCCCCGCATTTTGCTGTATTTCACGAGGGAGCTATATGCGGCGTTGCCGGCTTCCATCAGATAAATAGTCAACATAGAACTGGCTCCATTGGCTACTGGCTCGCAGAAAGCTATGTCGGCAAAGGAATAATCACGTCTGCCGTAAAAGATTTGCTAAAAATTGGATTCGGTGAATTAAATCTCAATAGAATTGAGATTCGATGCGCCGAGAACAATAGTAGAAGCAGGGCTATACCGGAGCGACTTGGTTTTACTTATGAAGCCACGTTAAGAGAGTGTGAATGGCTTTACTCGCAATTTGTAAACCATGCCATTTATTCAATGCTAGCGTCTGATTATAAAGCTTAAAACCCCACCAGTTTTCCCATTGAGTTGTCTGGCTACTATCATCCTTCATCTAAACCAAGACCTTAAACTTAATACAAACAACGAAACAAAGCTCAAAAATGACAGACAACGATTTAACACTCACTGACCTAGAGAAGGAGCTTGAATCCTTCATATTGGCCTGCGTGCCGAAATCCACTTGCGTTAGCAAGTACGGTGGTACACTTTTTACATTGAAACCAGATGAAAAAGAAGGACAGTTTTGTGGGCTATTTGTGCACACCAACCACGTCCAATTATCCTTTGCTCGTGGCGTCGATCTTGATGATCCAAAATCCTTGCTCGCGGGGACTGGTAAGTATCGGCGACATATAAATTATAAAATCACTAAAGAAGTAGATAAAAGATATCTCAAGCCGCTTTTAGTCCAGGCCAGTAAACTCTAGATATTATTGCGCTGAATGATCATCCCTGCGGGATTTTGACTCACACTAAGCGGGGGTAAGCGGGTTGTTTTTCCCCGACCTTACCCCCAGCGAAGCATCTGATAAATTTGTAGCGTTAAGCGACCGTACGCATCGGGGAAGAGCGGCTTGGCAGTCCACTTTCGATTGGCAGTTCAGGGTCTTTTGACCATTCATTCCAGCTACCAAAATAGATGCGCAGTTTAGTAAAACCAGCCAACATTAGTGCGACATAGGTATTGGAAGCGCGTGCACCCTTAAAGCAGTAGATAATGATATCGTCGCTGGTTTTTACGCCCCGATCCGCCAGCAGCGCTTGAGTCGCTTCTGGCGATTTAAATTGCGCTACACCATCGACATCCTCCATCAAGCTATACCATTCTACCCACACCGCGTTTGGCAGGCGTCCTTTGCGCGGGACAAAATCTTTACCGTAAGGCGATGAACTTTCGCCTAACCATTCATCTTGATCACGATTATCCAATTTGATGATGCTGTCGTCGTAGATGGCATCGAGCATTTGCTCTTTTGTCACTAGCATATCGGGTACAGGATTAATTGGGCAATCCGCCGGGGTGGCTTCAGTCGGCTCCGTAGCTGTGTCGAAACCAGATCCCTTCCAAGCGCTTATCCCGCCATCTAACACGCCAACACTGGGGTATCCTAGATATTTTAGAATCCACCAACCACGACACGAACCGCCGTAGCGAGTATTTAATGAGTCTTCGCAAATAATCGCTGTTTTTTTACCATCTAGGCCCACGGCAGAAAATTGATCTTTGAAGGTTTTTTGCATCGCGGCTAGTCCTTCCGGGCTAGTCTCAGCCAAAAAGAAAAACACGTCGGGGATATTGACGGAGCCGGGTATATGTCCAGCGGCATACGCTTCGTCATCGCGAATATCAATGATGAGTGCTTCGCCGCTTTCAGCAAGTGATTTTGCTTCGCTAGCGCTATAAAGAATTTTTTCCATGGTTGAATCCTCTGGCAGTGGTCATGATTGGGTGTTAGGCGGAAACGTGTATCGGGGTGGTTGAGATGCTCTCGCACACTGTGGCTAAGAGTGTTTTAAAATCTTCATCTATGCGGTTGGCAAAATCGCTCAGTGCTTGTATGTCGTGAACGCCTAGCGTTTCACTGGCTTGTTGGCAGTCCACCTGCACATCGTTTTGATCATTTTCGAAAACATGCAGTCTAATTGGAATCGAAATACCCGCCGCCGGTTTGTAAGACCATACTTTAGCCGCATAGTCTGGCCGAAAAATTTCCATCACTTGGTGGTTAGGTGTGTCGATCCCAATGTTTTTTACATTATTCGATGCGTAAATATGCGCAAGGACACGGTAACCTGCCGCTTCAGCCGCTTGGGTTAATCGACTGACAGTGTCATCAGGACTATAAGCGCTAATACCAGAAAACATACACCTTCCTTTACGTTAACCTACTTGCAAACGTGCAATTACTTCGCCGTTATCAATCTGCTCCATAATCAAACAGTCCTCACTCGCTTCCCGCGTTTGCCATGTCAGCGAGTGATTCGGCGAGCCGTGCATCACTATCGGTAAGCTAGGTGTTTTTAATCGGATAACCGGGCTTTGATGGCTGTAGCTCGCCGGCTTAATTTGGGTGATGGATGCGGCAATCGTATCGGCTTGATGAGCGAGAGGTTCGATAAACCGGCAGGGGTTGCCGTTGATGCTAATACAATCTCCCAGTGCATAAATGTCATCAACACTGGTTTGTAGACAGTCTGGGTCAACGGCAATACCGCGTTCGAAATCAAGCCCTGCGGCCTCGGCTATACGCGCGTCCGTTTTTAATCCGGTCGCTACAACGACATGATCGACATCGATTTGCGATTGATTGGATAGGTCACAACGTCGTTGCCCCGAATCGAGTAACGATACTTTTTGCACGGCGCAACCGGGTATAAATGTCACACCAATAGCGGAAAAATGTTGTTGTAATCGTTCAGCTGCTTCGCTGGGCAATAGCGCTGCTAGCGGCTGCTCGGCAAGATCAATGAGCGTTACGCTATGGCCACTGCGCGTTAGATCTTCTGCAAGTTCACAGCCGACCATACCGGCACCAACAATAGCAATTGTTTGATTCTCTCCCAGGGTCTCTGCAAAGCCTTGCCACGTCGCTAGGTGGTTTACATGCCAGCACAAGGTTTGGGGCAACGTTGGCGGCCAGGCAGGTTTTGCACCAAGCGCCAGAATGAGCGCGCCATAGCGCAATGTGCCGCGCGTAGTGCGCACGTTTTTGCAGGCGCTACTGATCCCTGTCAGATAGCTGTTCGACAATAAATAGACACCCAGGCGAGCAGCCGCATCACTACCCGTTTCTTTCACTAGGGACTGCGGCGTTTGCTCGCGACTAATAGCCAAAGATAATTCGGGCTTGTGGTAGCGATCGCCGCTGTCAGCGGTAATTAATGTAATGCTCAAGCTACTATCGAGCGCACGCAGAGACTCTGCCATTTGCCAACCGGCTAGACCGGCGCCAACGATGACAACATCAGCATGACGACGACCGATCTGCGTCGGTTCTGGCGCTGCCACTAACGAGGGACGCTCGTAAGGTTCGAAATCCATTTTGGTAACGCCACAGAGAGGACACTCCCAATCGTCGGGAATATCTTCAAAGCGGGTGCCGGGTGCTAAACCACTATCGGGGTCACCTTGTTCTTCGTCGTAAATTAAGCCGCACGCTTTGCAGATATACAGCCGCCAGCTAATGTTGGCTTCGTTCTCATCAACCGTCATACGCGCACCGGCTCCGACATTAATTTATTCATTTCCCAACGTAGATGTTTAATAGCAGGTGTCACTATCGCGACAAATTGCGCTTCTCGAATACGGCGCTGTACCGGGGATTGCATTAGATAGCCACGAGCGCCTTGATGGAGCAAGGCCGATTGGGTCGCTTTTAAACCAAACTCTGACGCTTGCGCGCGTAAATCTAAAACATCGAGTAAAAATTCTTTTTCTTGCGCATAGGGTGTTTTCGCAAGTGCCATAGTACGTGCGCCGATCTCTTCAAACTCTGCGAGTAATTCCTGCGGGCGATCATGGAGAAACTGATTGACATGACCAAGGTCTGCCTCAACCTCTAATATGGAATCAATCGCGCCCTGACAAACACCAATACCGATACCCATTTGCAACAAAATAAACGCTGCTCGAATTTTTTGGATATAGGGCCTCAGTGGATCAGCAATAATGCTCTCGGTACCCAAAAAATATTTATCTAGCGCAATGGCCCAGGTACTGGTTCCTTCCATTGCTGAAAATTTTGGACACTTTCGCAAAGCAACGGCATCATTCACATCGAGTAAAAACATCATCTCGTGACTGATACGGCTGCTGTTTGCGGCTTTTACTCCGGCAATAGCACCGCAATATTGTCCGGGGCGAATGTGGCTGACCCACGGCAGGGTGCCGCTAACGACATAGCCTCCATCGACAGGCTCAGCGGTGAGTGCCATATTTTCAATACCCGTAATGGCCTTCATCGGGTTCGATAACGCTGTCCCGCCCATCGTCTGCGCCAGCGCGTGAGCAGGTAAACGCGCCAATAAGGAAGGATTAGCCGACTGTTCCATATACAAACCACAGACGTCATGACACCAGGCGACAAAGCCTGTTGATCCACAATAGCGACTGATGGATTGCATAGTTTGTAAGGCAACATCAAAACGTTGCCCGTATTGATCTAGGTGGCAAGCAAATGCGCCTGCCTCGCCTAAAGCTTGCAAGGTGTCGACGGGATAAAACCCTTCCTGATCGATACGATTTGCAAGCGGTTTAAGTTGTTCGCGTGCAATGGTCTCGACATCGGCAAGCACTTTATCAGTGTCACTAAATGCTTGCGTATCAGCTACACGTTCGGCGGCTACACTCATGACTGTTTCACCTTATAAACGTTAGTCATCCATTAAACTGATATCGAATGCGATGGGGTTACGCATTGAATTAGCCACCGGCGAGAAATAGTTCGCATGCTTTATAATCTCGTCGAATTCTTCTTTAGTGGCATCACCTTCGACTAACACCTTAACGCGAATTTCTTGGAAGCCCATATCTTCCGGTTTCATCTCGGCGCCACCTGCACCCCAAGCGGCGGGGTTACCAATGTCCCCTTCTAAAAATATTTCTAACTTGCTGAGTTTCACTTGCTTCCAGGTAGCGACAGCGGTGATGCCAACGGCGAGACATCCGCCCAACCCAGACAACACAATTTCACCCGGAGCGGGCGCCGTGTCCTCACCAAAAAGGTGTAATGGTTCATCCACTACCACTTCGTGCTGATTTACATGACTGACGGTGCGATACTGCCCATCGGTAACGGTGTGAACTTTATTGGTACCGCGCATTCCAGGGTTGTTACGTCCTTTTTCAGCAAACCCTAATAAACCGTCGCGATCGATAGGTCGAAGGTAAGTGCTGATAGTGGTAGCGGGTTCGGTCATGGTGAATCTCCTGAAAAGTGGTGTTCTATAAAATAGATGATTAACTTGCTGTTGTTCACAGTGGGTTTTACAACCTAGAGCGAAAGCTATGCCAGCTCAGTGAAATTGATTAAAAAAACTGAGAGAGTCGGTATCTATTTTTTGTAATGGCGTGAAGGCCTTGATATTGCTGGCGCTGACGACCAGTTACTGCGAAAAGTCAGTGATGGAGGCAATACTAATTTGGCGACAAACGAAACCATGACGCAAAGTTCTACAAATTGACTGCGCGTCATTGTCAAATTGTCCAATTCAGATGGACATTGTTTGCAAGCAAGCGGTTAATCGATAAGTTGCAATTTTTTTAGGCGATAACGAAATTGACGTGGCGTCATTCCCAAACGAGTAGCCGCTTGGGTTTTATTACCGTGAGTCGCACGCAATGCATCGAGCAATGATTGCGCCTCGTCTTCGGATACCCAAGCGTAGCTACGCATCCGCTCCGGCGCAGGGCTGGATTCAGTCACACTGTTATATGACGGCGAATAGGCCTCTGTCGTTTTTGGCGCAGGTGCGGCCGGTGGCGACTCAATAGGTGGCACGTGGTGAATGGGTTGGAAGATTTGTGATTCCTGCAGCAAGATACTTTCGATATCGGCGATATTGATATTTTTAGTACCAGCGACGAGAACAGCACGTTTGACCACATTTTCGAGTTGCCGAATGTTTCCCGGCCAGGGGTAACTTTCTAGGCGTCTTAATACGCCTTCGGCAAATCCCACCGAGCGATTAAATTCGTGATTCGCTTGTTGCAGAAAATAACGACTGAGGATGGCGATATCACCGTCTCTCTCTCGCAGAGCAGGAAGATAAATGGGGAATACGTTGAGCCGATAAAATAGATCCAGCCGAAATCCACCGTCGTTAACTGCTTGCTGCAAGTTTTTATGGCTCGCTGCAATCACACGGACATTAATTGGAATATCTTGGGTGCCGCCCACACGCTGTATCGTTTGTTCTTCTAGGACGCGTAATAATTTTGATTGTAGTTCTAAATTGAGGTCACCAATTTCATCGAGAAATAGTGTACCGCCGCATGCTTGCTCAAAGCGCCCCAGTTTACGGGAATTTGCGCCGGTAAAAGCACCGCGCTCGTAACCGAACAGCTCCGACTCTAACAAGTGTTCCGGAATGGCGGCACAATTAATCGCGAGGAACGTTTTATCATGGCGAGCACTTTTGCTATGGAGCAAACGTGCGAATCGTTCTTTACCGGTCCCAGACTCGCCTCGTAGAAGCACGGATACTTGAGTGTCGGCAACCCGCTCAACTTGCTCCAACGCTACTCGAAAGGCCTGAGAGCCACCCAGAATATTACTGGCACTAGCGCGAAAGCTGAGCGCTTTTTTCAGTGCCTGATTTTCGTTTTGCAGGTCACGTGTGTGCGCATCGAGCAAACGGTTTATTTGAATGACCTGGGCAATGAATGTGGCGATGATGGCTAACGTCGCCAAATCGGACTTGATCGCGCGGGGGCGCATCCGCAATCGGTGAGCAGCCAACACACCGATAGTTTCTGTGCCGATATTAATCGGTACGGCGAGAAACGCGACGACTTGTTGGGGCAGTGTTTTACGATCAACCGCTTTAAAAACAAATTGCGCCTCTTCATCGACGTTTTGCACAACCGCTTCCCGCCCGGTTTGCATGACCTGCCCGGTAATCCCCTCTCCTAATCGATAAACGCCACGTTTTTGTTCGGCTTGAGTCAAACCATAGCTGTACTGAATACGTAGGGTTGCGCCATCCGACTCCGGCAACACCACGCGCCCGCGATTTAGGCCCAACATCTCCGACATCAGACGTAGCGTCCCAAGAATCATGGTCTCGGGTTTATCCAGGTGATTAATCAATTTGGCCGCTTCACGCAACACGGTCAAATCTGGCGATTCATCCTGAAAGCGAGAGTGAGCATGGTTTATTGCATCGGCGTGATTACTTTCGGCGAGGTTGCTTTCGGCGAGGTTAAGTGGGACAGGTTTAACCGGATGACCACTAAGCATAACGTTGCTCCCAAGATAAATTCCAAGACATTTACCAAGAGATGAGCAAAGAGTATGCCGTGCGGGACATTGTCCGACATTGTTGTCACCGCTCTGGTACTCGCAGCGTAACACCACTGTGGGAATTACTGTTCGGCGTGCCAGTTAAAGCGTTTTACCATCAGTCCGCAAAGACTATCTAAGCCGTAACCAATCACCCCTATAACCACGACGATTGCCGCTAAGGTATCGTATGATAAGGTGTCTCGGGCATCATTGATGGCGTAGCCGAGACCACTAGTGACACCTAGGTATTCGGCTGGCACCAACACCACCCAGGCTACACCAACGGCGAGTCGGATACCTGAAAGTACATCCGTCATGATGGCTGGCAGCACGATACGCACTAACATTTGCGGGTTCGTCGCGCCCAAGTTGCGGGCAACCTTGAACCAGTTTGGATCAATCCGCTTTACACCGTGCGCCGTTGAAAAAATAATGGGCCATACAGTGGCCATAATAATTAAAAATATAATGGCCGAATCCCAGGTCGCAAATGCCAACACCGCAATAGGCATCCACGCCAGTGGACTAATCATTCGCACCAATTGAAACGGCATGTTGGCAATTTTAAGTGCTAGTCGGTTCCAACCAATTAGCACACCAATGGGAACTCCCAACATGACACCCCACAGCAAACCGAGCACGATGCGATATAAACTGGCCGTAATGGTTGGCCACAGTTCACCGCTACTGACTAAATACCATAAAGCTGAGAATGTGGGTGCTGGTGCAAAGTCAGTAAACGCCATGAGTGACGGGTCACTGGCAATCATATAACCACCCAGCCACCAGAGGCCGAGCAATAATAGTAACCCCAGAATGGGGTACTGCACGTTACGCAGCACGGTGTATAGCCTACGGTACCATTGACTGACACCGTCCTCGTTTAGGTTGCTGGCGGTTATAGCGATACTCATAGCGATACGATTTCCTCTCGGTCAAAGGGGTTATCCGCATTAAAGCCAGGGGCCTTCTGCCAGCCAGTATGCTTCTGCATCGCCACTTTAACGAAGTTATAGTCCACCAGGTCCTCAGCTACTTTGTCTGGGTCCAAGCCGTTTAGGAACGTCGCATCGCCACCGACGAGGGTGCGTTTTAATTCATTGACAATTAACTTCGTTGCCGACGGAAATGGCCAAGGCTGAAAATCAATGCGACCACTACCCCACTCCGGGTTTTTAATCGCGTCTGGTGATGCGTAGGTGGTATCGTCGTACAACGTCATGGCCCGCTTCACAACATCGGACTTCATTGGCAAATAACCTTCTCCGTCTCGCGACAGCAGTTGCGCAACTTCTTCTTTATTTTCTTGCGCATAGCTTTGCGCTTTCACGATGGCATTCATGACTTTTTGTGTCCACACCGGATTCTTGTTGACCTGGAGTTCGTTCATACAGACCACACAACACGGATGATTACGCCAAATGTCACCCGTAAATCGCAGCATCCGACCACCAGCGAGTAACTCACCAGCGGCGTTAAATGGTTCGGCGACGATAAACGCATCAATTTTTTTCGCCGCTAACGCTGGAGGCATATCCGGTGGCGGCATGACTTGAAGGTTGACTTCGTTCGCTGCCAATTTAGCCGACTGTGGTTTGATGACTGGCGTTAATCCCGCGTGGCGCAAGCCCATCTGAAGCACAATGTTGTGCATGGAATACCAGTAAGGAACGGCTATTTGTTTTCCGCCCAACGCTGAGAAACTGTCAGCTTTTATGTGCCGACCAACCACCAATCCCGAGCCATTGAGATGCGCCCATGACATAATTTTTACCGGGAAACCGTTGTTATAACGCATCCAGATGGGAATTGGTTTTAGGAAATGGACAAGATTAAACTTGCCCGCCGCAAACCCCTCAACCAGCGGAGACCAGCCCCGGATGAGTGTGGGGCGCTCAGCTTGCAAACCTTCTTCTTCAAAAAACTTTTTAGCGTGCGCCACCAACAGCACGGTGGCGTCGGTAATAGGAAGATAACCAATGCGTACAACCTCATCAGCAGGGGCCTGAATGTTTGCCCACGATTGAGCGGTTGCCCCCAACCCCAAACCAAATGTTGCCGCAAGCCCACCTTTGGCCAAGGTGTCCATTAAAAAATCGCGGCGGCTCATTTCATGGTCCTGGAGATATTTCAAATCATCATCGTCGTGCTTACTCATAATGGTCACTCATCTATAAGTTAAATATAAGTTAAAAGATTGGGATTAACTCACGCAGCTAAGGTGTTTGGGTTTACTTTTCTCTGATGTATCGGGTTGTTGCTCTGGTGCATCGGGTTGCGCCGGGTTGTTACTTGCACTGAATTGTTTCATCAGCTCGTCGTGAAGTGTTTGAAAGCGCGGGTGACTGTGGCGGTTGCTACGGGGTAAATCGATGTCCAGCTCGCCAATAATCCGCCCGGGGTTGCGCGCCATTATCATTACGCGGTCTGCCATGAGAATGGCCTCATCAATGTCGTGAGTCACCGTCACCAGCGTTACTTTTTTCTCCCGACAAATGGCGGGAACATCAATCTGCAATGCACGCCGGGTAAATGTATCGAGCGCAGAGAAGGGTTCATCGAGAAGTAAGACACTTGGCTCGGTCGCGAGTGAACGGGCGAGGGCCACACGCTGCTGCTGCCCACCTGATAAAGCAGTGACGCGCTCACCGGCATAGTCAGCTAAGCCAACCAACTCAAGGAGTTCTGCTACACGGCGGCGAATATCTTTTTTAGCAACACCCGCAAACTGCAGACCTAGGCCCACATTAGCCGCAACATCCATCCAGGGGTACAGTGAAGCGCTTTGAAACATCATGTTCCATTTAGCACAGGGCTTTGTCACTTGGTGACCATCGATCCTGACACAGCCATCACTGGGCATAAGCAGCCCGGCCAACATATGTAACAATGTCGACTTACCACAACCGCTACGCCCGATAAGACACACCGATTCTTCTCGAGCAATATTCGTACAAAGCTCTTTAAGCGTGGGCTCACTGGCACCTTTAAACGTGTGACTGAGATAGTCGATAGAAATGGCTGAACCCATAGTAACAATCCGCTTAGTGGACAATGTCCAACATTGGCCGTTAAAAGATGGTGTTATGGGTAAATTTGCATTATGTGTGCCAGCAGGGCGAGACTATAACGAAGTTCCTGATGAGCCAAACTCCAAGAGGTTTATCTTATAACCATTAGCTCTGATAACTATTGAATAGCTATTGGAAGCACTCAACAGCATCGTGATAGACTCGGCGTTTAGATAAACCGTCCCAGCAATGGAGTAAACAAACAATATTAATAACACAGGAGTGGTAAGAATGTCTGAAGACGATTTAAAAATATTCTTAAAAGCCAAAAAGGAAGAGTTTGCATCCCAGGTATTAACAGTTCTGTCATTAATACCCTTGTGCGTGATAATCGTAACAGAAGCCCTGGCTATTCACTTTGAGTACACCATGTTGGCAGCTGTGTTTAGCTCTATTTTATTGGTTGCATCGGCAGGCAATAAACGTTGGGTAACCGTAACGAGGCGAGATCTCATTAATCTTATAGAACGGCAAATCAATTCCGATTCGGAAGCACTTACTTTGCGCGCCAAGCTTGCAAAAAATTAGCCTGAAAACTTTGACCAGTGGACCGGCGCATTAGTGCATTTTTATTGAAGAGCGTATTGTGAAAAAAGCAGTAAAACACTTGCTACAACTCAGCATGGCATGGATTTTTATCATGCTTGGTGTGATATTTCTTTTCTCTCCAATACCCATTGGTATTATTTTTATGGCTATTGGCTTATCGCTGCTAATTTACGCGAGTGACTCCGTACGTCACAAAGTACAACAGGTACGCGGCAGGCACCACCGGTTTAACACGCAGCTTATTTGGGCGGAAGAAAAACTCGCCAATCGCGTTAATTTTGTCAGTCACGCGATGCGCGATACTCGGCCCACTATTTCCAGCCCAACAATCGCTAGCGCAACAATCACGAAAAATTAACACTTTAATATTCAAATAAAAAATGGCCTCACAAGAGGCCATTTTTTGATAGTGCTTTATCGGTGAATCACTAGTAATTTATCGCTGAATCACTTCCACTGGGTAGCCATCTAAATCGCGCATAATTCCAATAACTGTCTTCATGCTTTCACTAGTTTGTGGCTTGCGAATTACTTCCGCCCCAAGCGACACCCCTTTATTGACAATAGCAACCGGGTCGGCCGCATAGAACACAACGCGGGCGGGCTTCTTGTCGACTACCTCTCGATTTTTATATTGCACCAACACCAAACTAGCACCTTCACCGCTGGGGAAGGCCATGATATTTTCACTCATTTGATCATTAGTAATGTTTCGCTTCACGATCATGCCAAACACATCTGTATAGAATGCGGTGGCCTTTTCCAAACTCACTACATTCAGCGCAACCGCCGCTAATCGTGTACTGCTTTCCGCCTTAGTTTCTGCAACAGCCCCGCTGGAAACACTAACCAACGCTAGGCTAGCAATTAAACACAATATGCTATTTATTTTTTTCATCGATGATTCACTTTTTTATTCTTAGTTAGTTTTACGTGACGCGAAGACATCCACATCTGGGCCGTACTTTAGGCTTTTGTCGGGTAGTGGTACCAAACCATCTATCACGCGGAAGCGAGTCGCCCGCGCAACCTGAGGCGGTTCATCCACTAGCGCTTTATAAGATTTAATTTTTGCCACTTGATTGTGAGCATCAGGCGACATTACATAAGCAGGAATTGCATCAATACGCAGCGCATAAGAAATGTGCGTATTCGGGCCTTTTGCTCCTTTCGGCTTATAGTCTGCGGTACGCTTTAAAGCATAATAAACGGCTGGAAGTTCAACCCAAGTCAGCGCTTCAATGACCGGCCCTCGCGCATCAACCCAACCTTGATAGACTTTCATCCATGGTCGATAGCCACCCACGTAACCGCGCAAAGTGCCGTCTTCATTCATGACAAGTTCTAGCTGTGCATCTAACAATTCAAGGTCACGAGTGTAACCGGGGTCACGCAACATGACCTGCTCACTAGGTTTTTTAGTTTTAATGACGCCATTTTCAGTTTTTGCTTTAAAAATAGCTTCATATTTTGCGTCAGGCTTGACGACAAAAGTATAGTCCGGCGCGATTTCCCCATTGCCACCTTTAACCATATCGTCATCACTGAGATAAAAACCCACCTCTACATTGTTATCATTCAGTGGATCTTTACCTCGACCATGGACGACAACAACAGTTGTCCATGCGCCATTTCGCATTGCATCATTAAATTGCAACGCACCACTGGATAGGCGTTCTGGACCGCGGTATGACTTCCAACACCCTAAGGTTTCGTAAAATACATTGTCGATGCCTTTTTTACCGGCTGGGCTAGTCAAACCCGTGGAATCATCACCGTCGAGGTTTAACCCTTCGGCAACCTGCCCTTCCATCGGATACAAACCAGGGTCAGGGTAGGATTCGGGATGAACATAGACATTAGCACGATCTTTACCGCGAAACGCGACCTGGTTTTGACCATGAACTGGACTTCGAGTTGGATTTGCAGGGTTACGAATCCACTTAGCCTCTTCTTCGCTATACCCAGCGTTGGTTAGCACTTTAATCCAATCCAACTCCGGGTTAACGCCCTTTGGGCAATCTTTACCGGGGTTAGTGATGCTGCCGTCGACACCCCCAAAGTACATCGCTGGTTCATTCCACTCGATGACATAACTTTTCGTCCACTCTGCATTAGCAACAGCAGGCAGAAGCAACGCCGTAACGGCGGAGGAAATTATTTTTTTCATTAGTTACTCCTTACGCCATGACTTCACTAACTGGATTCGCGGTTTTCATCGTACCTTGGCCGAACTCACCGACCGGCGCGCCCATGATTTGCATGGCTGTTAACGACACGCGCGTCACGGACTCACCTGTTGTATGAACATGCTGACCAGCCTTGTGTCGACCACCTGCACTACCGGCGAAAAACATTGGAATATTATCGATGGAGTGAATTTTTGCGTAACCGGTATCACTGAAGCCCATGATTAAACAGTTGTCGAGCAAGGTGCCGTCACCTTCTTTGATATTTTCAAACTCTGTTAAGAAGTCACCGAAGCCTTGCATCACCATGCCAGCGAGCTGACTGGTAATTGGCTGATAACCTAACGTAGCATCGGTTGGTTCATCATGAGTAATTTGGTGATAAATTTTACTTTGACCACCAATATAGGTTTCTGATGTACCCGCTGTGTGTACAAAGTTAAATACACGCGATTGATTACACGCTAAGCCCATCGCAAGTAGACGAGCCATCACCTTGGTATTCGCATTAACAACTTCAATAGATGCAGAAGGTGGTGTTTCTTTAGGGGCATCGGGGATAACGCACGCCTCACATTTTTCTGGCCTTTGAAGTTGTACTTCGAGCTGATTCTCAAGTTCTCGCAGTGATGTAAAGTATTGATCTAAACGGATCTGATCTTCTTTACCAACAGATTTCATCAGCGCGTGACGCTGATCTTTTACCGCTGACAATACGCTTTGACGCAACATGATTGATGGATCAGGCTGCCAGTTGTCACTATTCGGATCTTGAAAACCATCACCAAACAACCGCATATATAAACCTAACGGCGTGACTTCTGGCGACGCGAATGTTGTACCACTCCGCGTTGAATAGCTAACGGGCTGTCGTGATGTGGACGCATCTACGTTAATCATTTTGTAGCGAGACGATCCGCCGATAGCGTCGGCAATTTTTGTATCGAACGAAGGCGCATCAAAACGACCATTCGCACCCGGAGCTGCACCCGATAAAATCGAGGCGTGACCACTCCAATGCACGAGATTAGCTTTACCGTCGGTAATTGCGCGGTAACCGGAAAACACTGAGACCTTATCTTTAAGGTGCGCGATAGACTCAAGTTCAGGCTTTATGTCGTAGCCGAAACCTGTTTTTTCTGGCACCCAACGAGTACCGCCAGCAGGTGTATCCGTTAATCCCAAGCCCCAAAAATAGGATCCAAAACGCGTCGGCAATGCTGCACCGTCAGCGAATGCTTTCCCATTTTCATCCAATAAGATATCCAAAATGGGTAGCCCCAGGCTGACTGCCGTACCACCCAACATGCCACGCAAACCTCCTCGCAAAACGGAGCGGCGACTAAAGCCTTTCTTTTCTAGATGACGACTCATACGGTTTCTCCAAATTTGTTATCGAGTGAGCTGCGCGGTGGCAGGTTCATGCATTAATCGGGCAGCAACATCTTCGGGAATTTCTGTTGCAAAAAATTCAGGTGTTGAGGCAATTTGTTTCATCAGAGAACGAAATTTGTAACCTTGATCAGCAAACACTGATGTTTGCTCCTCAAGATATTCTTCATCCCAAAAATCAGGCACTTTACCGGTACCGTATGCATAGACATTACGCACAAGGCATGCAGGTATGCGCTCATCATCGTGGAGAAAATCTGCAAGTCCCTCTGCACCCACCATGGTTTTGCCATAGAGGTCAGCGCTCACATCAATCAACACACCGTTTTCATATTTTCGTAACTGCCCTAAGCCATCAAAGTGCTCAAGCGCCAAGCCCGGCGGATCACTGCGTTTGTGACATGACGTACAGCCAGTATTTTCCATATGATCTAACAAACGATCGCGCACAGTACCGGTACCGAGTGCTTGGACTTTTGAAAAGTCTACGTCGGCGGGAGGATCTGGCGTTGGCTCGCACATAAATATTTCGAAGATTTTGATCCCACGACGTGTCGGTGATGAGGTTCCGGCATGAGAAAACAGAGAAAGAAATCCAACTTGCGTGAGGATGCCAGCACGTTCTAACTCATCGGGAAATGTATAGGGAACCCATTCTTCTTTTGATGGGTAAGGCACTTTATAGATCGACGCCAGTGCACGGTTAATGTAGGTTTCGTTAGAGCTAAACAATTCGCGGTAATCGCGATCCTTATCCACCAACAAACCCACTGATGTTTTTAGCATTTGCTCGCGAGCACTGTCGGCGACAGTGGGATTAAACTTGGGGTAGATGTTCGAATCTTTGACCATGTTTGCGAAACCTTCGAGCTGCAACATGTCAGCAAAAAAGGCGCGCGAACCTTGACGAAATCGTGGCGAGGACGCTAGTCGATTAATTTGTTCACTAACGCCTTCATTTGTATGGATCGCACCACTCGCCGCAGCGGACAGCAATTCTTTGTCCGGTGTTGTATTCCAGAACATGTACGATAATCGGGATGCTTTCGAATAGGCATCAAGTCGATATTCACCGACGCGATCTGGATCAGGTTCTGCTGTTTCTATGCGAAACAAAAATTCCGGCGCAACCAATAAACTGCTTAGTGCCAACTCCAAGCCCGCATAAAAATTTTCAGTTTGGCGAGCGCCCGCCATCAGCG
Source organism: Cellvibrionaceae bacterium (assembly GCA_033852115.1). GTDB lineage: Bacteria > Pseudomonadota > Gammaproteobacteria > Pseudomonadales > Cellvibrionaceae > JAWSVE01. The sequence continues at coordinate 22,955 of JAWSVE010000006.1, forward strand.
TCTCTAGTCGTGCCTCTACTTCCGCGTCACTCAATGGCCGGCGGAAAAGCTGCTCACCGTAATCGCGAATAAATTGTTCTGCACAGTCCCTCGCCATAGTCGTTGACGACTCAGGCATGCACGCAAGCAAACCGGCCTTATCGTCTCTAGACAGCACCTGAGTACTAATGTCTTGAGCCAAATTAAAATACTGTTCAAAACCTGACGACGTCAGAGATAGCACCGTATTGCCTAATGCTAGCAAACCTTCTTCTCGCTTCTCCGGCTCAAAACGGGCTTGTACTTTAATCTGCTCACCAAAAATATCCGTTATTGAGTGGCGATACTCAGATTCATTCAAGCGTCGGGCAGCCACGGTAATGCTTTGAGATGCACTAGCCATAGCATCAGCCATGGTTAACGCACTCAGCGTTGCCCCTAATAGCCAGGTTGTTAGACGGGGTTTAAACATAGTTCGGCCTACTATTTATTGATGTTATATCCCACAAGATAGAAAGTGGGTCGCGTTAGCCTTGATCTCGAAGAGCCTGTCGATGGGCGTGCTCGCCGAAGGTATATACGAGAACGAGTCTGCTTGGAATTCGTGGAAAATTTTATTATCGTTTTATTTTCGATTTAAAAAATTGTATCTTCAGCGACCGGAAAGTCAATGATGTTAGGTCTACTGATTATGTGTTTTAGATTAAGGTTTGTAAATCCGACATATTATGACCAAAGGCGCCTATTGCGACCTAAAACCCGATATCAAAATCAACCATTTGCAACTGTCAACACAACTTTACAATTGAGGTTCGCGACTATTTTCGCCCTTAAGCCCATAGGATAAATACATGCCCCACACCATTTTAAAGATTGCCGCATACAACGCCCTAATGCTGTTGACGTCCTCGGCTCTCGCCACAGGCAACAACGACGATCCAGCCTTAGCGCTCACTGGCAACGTAAAATCTGGCTCAAAGATATATAACGCTATTTGCAAGGGGTGCCACGGCGTTTCCATAGCGCCCACCTTGCGCGGCGTGATTGGACGTACGGTGGCTAGCGAGCCCAATTATCCGAACTACAGCGATGCCATCAAAGCCAAACAACCTATGACTTGGAGCAAAGAAAACATAAGTCGCTTTTTAATTGCACCGCAAAAATTTATTCCTGGCACGCAGATGGTTCAAATCATTGATGACCCGCAAAAGCGAGCCGACATCGTTGCATTTCTTGAGATCTTGCCGCCTCCCCGAAAATAGTTTTGCAAAAAAAAGCGAGCATATGCTCGCTTTTTCCACCTACCCGATCATTGCATGTAGTTATTTTTGGCTTTTCTCGCGCCGCTCTTCTGCACGAGCACCAGCCAAAATACCTTCAAGGCCGATATTGCCTTCATGGCAGGCATATTCATATTGCTCTGGAGAAGCCCAGAATTCATATTCACCGCCCCATGGTTCAGACCATGTTTTTGGATCTTCCACGGTGAACTGATACAGCAAACGATCATCCGCAACACGCGTAAATCGTTCTGTTACTTTCAAGTCCTCTGACGCCCCATAAAATGATTGTTGATCGTTGTAGTTAATGGTTTCAACAACCAATGTATTCCCTTCATAGCGACCAACAGAATCACCCATCCATTTATTTTGATCGACGGGATTATGCTTTTCATTTAAGCGAACAATGCGCGCTTCGTGCGACATTTCAACAACAATCACAACCGCATCCCGCCCTTGAGAAATACGATAATTATTATTGTATAGCGTTGGCCGCATTACCGGACCCGCTGAGGTATTGAAGAAAACGCACCGCTCGGAAAGCCCCCGAGTTTCTGGGTTATCTGAACGCTCCGCTTCTGCGACCAGTCGCTGTGGAGGATAGGGCGCCGCGCTCTTTTTACGTGTTGGTAGCTGGCCATTCTTCGGAAAAGTCACCATAGAGCTTCGCGGCTTTCCATCAACACGAACAACACCAGTGCCGGGATCGGTCCAAAAACGATTGTAACCTGCACTGGTATTGCCATCATCGTAAACACCTTGGCTAGGGTCTGTGCGTTTGTTCCCGGCAGCACGATAGGCCTCTGCTCTACCTTCCAACTTTGCCGCTTGCGCCTCCGTTAGAATGAGCTGATCTCCAAACTCATCAGGCCGAGTAAACTTAGTCGTGGTGGCATTACTCCAAACCCCACCAATTTCTGGCTGGCCAAAAATATTGGTAGGCACTGTGTAGTTTTCAGCAACAGCATTCAAGGAAATGCCAAACGATAAAGCGAGCATTGCTTTGTTGAACATAGTGTTTCCTCTCGTTATTTTTAAGGTCATGCTGTTATGTTTATAAACGTGAAAATTCTTTGGCAACAAACCGAGATACTGCTTCAATTTGTTCAGCGGTTAAAACGGATCCCATCGCGGGCATTTCCGCCGAGCCACTTTCAATCGTGGTTTTGACCGACGCCAAATCCGTAAACTCTGTCAATGCAGGCGCACCCCCACTTGGGCCACCAGTACCACGCTCACCATGGCACCCTGAACAAAATTGTCCGTAAAGCGTTTTCCCCATTGCCATTTGTTGCGGCGTAGCGCTCACACTCTCTTTATTATTGCCACCTTTGTCTTGCTTAACATTTTTAACGACACCTAAGGCTTCTCCTTCTTTTGGTAAAGCCAATACAATTAGCTCACCAGGATATTGGCGCGTTGAAATAGTTACCGCAATATATTGTCGGCCATCATGGCTATAGGTCATCGGCGCCCCTGACGTTTTTGCCGGCAGCTCAATTTCACTCAAGACTGCTCCGCTATCTTTATCGTAGGCTCGAAACATTTTTGTACCAGGGTCGCCGCCAATATTGGCTGATTCCGCTAAAAACATTGCGGTCTTAGTCACCAACGGACTAGGTCGAATGCTAATGTTGCCCATATTATCGAAATCCAAACCTAGCCCTTGTAGCGCCGGATGATTACGAATACGGTCGGGCGCACCGCCGAGAGGGCGCGACCAAAGGTGCTCACCTGCATTCATGTCAGTCGCCGTCACCAACGCCCAGGGCGGGCGATTAATCGGCAGGCCATTTGGCAATTCGATATGCACCGACGCACGGCGACTCGTCACGTATTCCCAGTCTGTAAGATTCGGATCCGCAGGTTGCAAACCAATTGACATGTAGGTGTTTCGAGTAGGAACAAATAATCGGTTGTTTTCTAAATCAACTGCACCGCCATTCCAATTAGATCCACCGCCATAATTTGGATACACCACGGTACCTTTCGTAGGGATTCCTGGACCGACCAACGTTGGCGGCGTATACATTGGCCCTGTGACGTAATTTTTTATTTCTTCTAATGCCTGCTGTCGCAACTCTGGCGTGAAATCAATGAGATCTTCTTCGTGATAACCCAGGTTGGAATACGGAGCAGGTTTGGTTGGAAAGGGCTGTGTCTCCGAAAGCTTTTCCCCCGGCACACCCATGCTGGTTGGTACAGGCCGCTCTTCGATGGGCCACACAGGTTCGCCCGTGACACGATCAAAAACAAAGTTCATGCCTTGCTTGGTCAACAGGGTAACGGCTTTAATTGTTTTTCCGTCTTTCTCTATATCATGCAATATTGGTGCTGCGGGTAAATCGTAATCCCACACCCCGTGATGCAACACCTGGAAGTGCCACACGCGTTCACCTGTTTTTGCATCCAGACAGACGAGACTTTCTCCAAATAATCCATCGCCGGGACGCTGACCGCCCCACCAATTATTCGTCGGGCTCTCCACCGGCAGGTAAACATAACCCGATTCTTGGTCCGCAGACATCATCGTCCACACACCAGCGGCACCTGTGTATTTCCAAGAATCTTCTTCCCACGTTTCGTGACCGAATTCTCCTGGCTGTGGGATAGTGTGGAACTTCCACAACATTTTGCCGGTACGTACATCGTAACCGCGGACATAACCTGGCGTTCCCACTTTATTAGCTGGCGTATCATTACCGATAATTTGCGCAACGAAAACATCGCCAACAACAACGCCTGGAGCGGTAATACCCACATCGACCACTTCACGATTATCACCCGGCGCTAGAAGATTTTTGTTGAGATCTACGTAGCCACCTTCGCCAAAATTGGGATCCGCTTTACCGGTTTTCGCATCGATGGATAATATGCGGCCATCAACGGTATTGTGTAAAATCCGCTGCGCTTCACCATCTGTCCAATAGGACACTGCACGCGACGATCCACTCGCACGTCGTGTTCCGACATGTTCAGGTGTTGGAGTATAGAGCCATAAGGTATCGCCAGTTGCCGGGTCGATAGCCGCGACCGATGTCGCGCCCGTGGGGATATACAGGACACCATCAACATACAACGGTGTGGATTTCCAGTTACCGTTTGGCCTACCCAAAACATCAATCGACTTCCAACGCCAAATTACCTCTAAGTCCGCGAAGTTATCTCCGTTAATCTCTGCCAGAGGCGAGTAGCGCGTGTTGCCATAGTCCCCTCCCCATGTCAGCCAATTTGGATTCGCTTTTGCCGGTGCGGGCACAGACTGTTTTGAGACAGGGGCATCAACAGTCTGAACACTCGTCGAAGTTTGATCACAACCCAGTAAGAATGCGCATAGACCTGCGACAGCTAACGGCGTAGGGGTTTTAAAAAACGGATTAGAACTAGAGGGCCACATAGATATATCTCTTGAGGTGGTGCGCCAATGCAGACGAACAAAGCGCTTCTGGTCGATAGAGAAAATTAATTTTTTATTGTATTTTCCCTTCACCGATTCTATGACTCGGGACCAAGAAGTCAACAGGGGTAAGCCTTACTGCGTCCGCACGTAAATTACTGTCAACGATAACCCCCTAAAGCAAGCCTTATCTGACGGGCGCTGGCGCGGTATTGAGCAGCCCACTGCTTTTCCTTTACTGTGTGGTGGACGCAATAATTTACAAATATTTTCAATCCACGATGAGCGAATTTGATGCTCAATCTCTGCAAAAGGGATCTTTGGGATAGATAACATGGAGCTGGTCGGCACATCAGGATATAATTCTGCAAGCGAAATAAACCGAGATTACCCTGTGCCAGAACTCAATACCGTCACCGCACCTAAACCCATGCCTCTGCTAACCTCCAAGATCAGCGATCAGGATCCTCAATCGTTACCCAATAAGATTGTTGATGCGTTTGCAGAACGAGCGAAGCATGTTGGTATTCGTTCCATCGCTATCGGTGATATTGCGAAAGAGCTACGCATTAGCACAAAGACGTTTTATAAGTATTTTCGCACTAAGGACGATATCGTTCATGAGATGATTGTGCGCTGGGAAAGCCGTATTCATAAACCCATCGAATACTATGGTGATGATCTCTTAGAAATCTTGCGTTTATGGGTAAAAATCTGGGTTGATAACGATGCACGTTTTTCAACGGCATTTTGGACCGATCTAAAATCAGATTACCCAGAACTCGGCAAGGTGTATGTGGATTCGCTGTACCAACGTATGGCCGTAATGAAACAGCGCGTCACGCCGTTTTTAAAAGAAGGGCTGAATCACGACTTCGTGTGGTCGGTTTACTTTATTTTAATGGCGGGCTGTGCCAAACGCACGAATTACGAAAAAATCGGCATGACACAAAAGGAATCAGTGTTCGAAGCGTTTGAGTTTTGGGTTAACAGTGTTGTCGATCTCGACAAATTAAACGCAGCCCAACAACAGAATAATAGTTGAGCCACGCTCGTTTTTCGCTGTCGGCTTAGGGTAGCGCGTAGGCTACCAATTGAGCCGGCGCACCCGCACCCCCCGTCGCCATCACAATGTATTGCTTACCTTGATAGCTGTATGACATCGGCGTACCAAAAGGCGGCACATTCATTTTTTCGACCCACTTAACTTCACCCGTCTGCTTATCAAAAGCGCGTAGATACCATTCGGTTTTGGAATAGGCAGAGGAATCGAACTCACGTTGTACCTGATTAACAAACAGCAAGGTTTTTGTTACTAAAGGCCCACCACTCGATAAAAACGAATGACTGGAATTACCCAGGTCCGGCAGGTTTAAGTGTTTGATTGCAGGATGGTCTTTTGGCCCCTTGCCGTGCGCAACCTGCCAGGCGATCTCTCCCTGGTTCAAATCAATGGCAGTGACGGTACCGTATGGCGGCTTCAATAAGGGCAAGCCATTAAGCGCCTTAATATCCGGCGATCGCCCACCTCCCATATAACGCGGCTGACCTTTACTTTCATCACCTTCACGCAACGCTGCAAAAGACGGCTGGTTTGCTGACTGAACAAATAGATAGCCCAGCTCAGGATCAAAACCAGCACCACCCCAGTTAGCACCACCCGAAGCAGCAGGCACTTGGATCGTGCCGCGATTGGTTTCAGTGGCTAAACTAGGCGGCGTGAATAATGGGCCGAGTTTGTAGTTTTCAACAATTTTTAAGGCTGTCGCTTTTAACTCCGGCGTAAAATCAATGAGATCATCTTCACTGATACCTTGTTTGGCAAACGCTGGCGGCTTGGTTGGAAATGGCTGGGTTGGCCAAGCCTCTTCGCCGGGAACGTCCGATGCAAGCACAGGTCGCTCTTCGATTGGCCAAACGGGTTCCCCAGTCTCTCGATCTAGCACATAGGTAAAACCTTGCTTACTGATCTGCGCCACTGCTTTAATTTTTTTGCCCTCAACCGTAATGTCGACCAAATTGGGGGCGGCTGGAAAATCGTAATCCCACAATCCGTGATGAACACCTTGGAAGTACCAGACCAGCTTTCCTGTTTCGACATCAATGCAAAGTAGGCTTTCGGCGTAAACCGTACTGCCCTTACGATGCCCTCCATAGTAGTCATTACTGGGGGTGCCTGTTGGGACATAGACATAACCCAACTCCGGATCGACACTCGACATAGTCCAGGAATTGGCCCCACCGGTGTACTGCCACGCATTGTCTTGCCACGTTTCAACCCCCGGCTCACCAGCTTGCGGAACCGTATGAAAAATCCATTTTTGTTTTCCTGTAACCACGTCGAAGCCACGCACGTGACAGGTGGGTGTTTCGACACTGCGCACACCGTCGCTCACGGTACAGTTAACAACAATTGTATTTTTCACAATGGCGGGTGGCGCACTGTAGCCGATCATGCGGCGTTCATTTTTGTTTCGGGTAATGCCTTCCTGTAAATCAACTCGCCCATCGTTACCAAAACTGTCGATGATTAACCCCGTGTCTGCATTAACCGCGATCAGCTCACCAACGCCAGTGGTAATAATAATTCGCTTGTCATTACCCTGCTCCCAATAAGACACACCGCGATGCTGCCAGCCCGAGTTGGGTGGTCTTCCTTGCGTGTAGGCTTCGGGGTCAAATGTCCACAATGTTTCACCGGTCGCAGGGTTAAGTGCCGCAATAACGTTTAAGCTCGTACTAGTGTAGAGCTTTCCATTAACCATGAGCGGAGTTGCTTTAAAATATGACGGTCGCTGACGGGTCGCGCTATCGACTAGCTTATTGTCGACACTATCCCACACCCAAGCGACTTGCAGTTGATTGACGTTTTCAGCATTGATTTGATCGAGCGGTGCATATTTATTACTGCTCGCTTCACCGCCGTAATAGCGCCATTCAGTTTGTTGGTGACCATTTGCGTGACGGGTACTGTCGTCGATTACAGAGCATCCCGCTAATGCAAAATTACCTGCCAAAAAAAACAACAGCGATGATAGTTTTCTATGTTTCAATTGTTGCACTCTATTACTCCGCACTCATCCACTCAATCGTGGCTTTTAGCTCTTCTTCGGTACAGTCTGCGCAACCACCTTTAATCGGCATACCACCAAAGCCTTCCAGGGTATGTTGCAAAAGCACAGCCATCCCCTGCTCTTTTCGCCCTTCCCAGGCAAAACTATCACCGAGCACCGGTGCATTTTCCCAGCCCGTACCATGACAACTAAAACAAAACGTATCGAAAATGGTTTGCGGGCTTCTAGCTTGTTCCGCCGTGGCTAAATCAGGGATGAACCCTACGAAAAAACAAAGCCCAATTAGGATATTCAATTTACTTCGTTGCATGTTCACATCGTCACTCGATTATTTATTCATCAAACTCACAAAAGCTAATTACAAAACCTTAGCTATTTATTATTTGTGCCTGTTAACAAAATCAATCACAAGTTTGTTCACGGCCTCAGGTTTCTCTTGTTGCAGCCAGTGACCAATCTCCGGAATTAATACAACGCCCTCTAGCCCCGGTACGGCGCGTTTCATTCCAAACTCGAGTTGCTCTTTGGTAGCACCTCTTATCACGACATCTTTTTCACCCGCAATAAATAAGACCGGTTGCGTAATTTTGGCATCAGCTAATTCTGGTGTGATTTCCCAGTTGCGATGCATATTGCGGTAATAGTTTATCCCGCCGCGGAAACCCGCTTCCGTAAACTCATTTACATAGTAGTCCAGATCTTCCTTACTCAGCCAATCTGGTCGCTCTTTAGGTGCCCCGCGACGAGGGATCCAACCACCCGCGCCTCGATTCATATCGGTAATTTCTGGCTCTTCAAGCGGTGTATCTGGGGAGGTATACAATCGACTTAGTACACCACGAGGGTCGGCGTCAAACTCACGTTCGGCGACGTTCCACTCTTGGAAATACATGATGTAGAAAAAGCTATCTTTAAGACGCTTGCGCATCGAGTCAATAGGAGATTCAGTTGCTCGACCACGATAAGGGACACTCATTGCCACCAATGCTTTAAACTTCTCTGGATAAAGTAACATCGCATTCCAGGTTACAATGGCACCCCAGTCGTGCCCCACCAATATGGCCTGCTCCTCGCCCATCAAGTCAACTAATCCCGCAATATCGGCGGTTACATGTTTGATATCGTACTCTTCAATATTGTGGGGCTTGTCGGTCTTTCCATAACCCCTCATATCAGGAGCAACCACGTGATATCCAGCCTCTGCCAGAGCGGTTATTTGGTGTCGCCATGAGTACCAGGACTCCGGCCAACCATGCACCAAAATCACCAGCGGCCCCTCGCCCATTTCCGCGATACGCATCGTAATACCGTTGTTTTCAACCATCCGGAGTTGAGGCTCGGTAGTTGCGCTGTAGGCCGCGAAAGAGGCCATCATTAAACAAAAACTCGCGATCAACTGTACCGCGCGCAACATCCAGACGTGCATTGTCTGAGACATGGTATTTACTCCACTGTAGGCAAATGACGAATTGTAAGTGGCACGTAGAATACTGAAAAAGCGCGCCCGTTTCTCTAGCCAGCCGGGAACACTGCAAAACTTTACATGAGGCGTTTCTATACTGAGGCTTAAGGCATCAGCCTGTATTGTTAGGTTAAATTTTAGAGGAGTGCATTAAGGGAATAGACATTGACGATAAAACAGAGGGGTATGAAGGCGCCCACTACAAGCGCCTAAAACTTATTCAAACCAAGCAGATATACCCAGTGCTCAGGCTTATCTGCTAACGGGTTAATCCACCAATGGTTATTGAGACGCCGCCGCGCTCATTTGCATTAGTGCTTTTTTTTCGGCATCGGTTAACGCGGGCGCGTCACTGCAGCGTTGATCCGTTTTCTGAATTGCAGAAATAACGACTTTCCCTATAGGTAATGGGTCGCAACCGTGGCCAGTTTCACAGACCAAATCCCACTGAGGTTCCGCTTGAACGTGACAACCAAAGCAATTACCACCAAAGCGATTCACCACATCAACAAAACCACGTTTACCAATTTTCGTTTTACCAGAGCTGACATCAAGCTCAAAAAATTCCCAATCTTTTGTCGCCGGGCTAGTACCCTCCGCACGCTTCACCATGACTTCCCCAGGCACCAATTGCACAACTGAGCCTTCAGGATATCTCCCTCCATTTTCTGAATGAGCGACAGCGAGCGTTTCTTCAACATTTCCGGCCAGATTATCGACGAAGAAGCCGCGCACCGGTGTCATGTCAAACAAACACTTAAAACTCTCTTCACTGACATCGAAGTTCTCTTCAGCACTCACCGTACCCGACACTAACGCTGTAATACCCAATATGACGCCGATACAGCGCTTACCCACGGTTAATATAGACATGTTAATTGGCTCCACTATTATTTAGCTTGTCAGCTGGTTGAATTTACTTTGCCTGCTAATTATTTGCGCACAATATATCTTAGGGCTTGCCAAGTCAATTAGTTTGCACGCAAAATACCGCACATGAGAAAATCAATCGCCAATCCATCAGCCAGCGACCTCCTGAAGCTTGATAACCAAATATGCCATTCGGTCTATTCTGCCGCGAATGCGCTTGTCCGAGCATATCGCCCGCTACTCGAACCACTGGATCTGACCTATCCGCAGTACCTCGTCATGCTCAGCCTGTGGGAGTCGGATGGTGTCAATATTAAGCGCATCAGCGAACATACCCGCCTTGATTCAGGCACGCTAACGCCGATTCTTAAGCGCCTTGAGCAAAAGGCTCTGTTAGAGCGTTTAGCTTCACCAAATGATGAGCGCCAAAAGGTGATCGTGCTCACTAGTGCGGGTAAAAAGCTACGCAAAAAAGCGGAAGCCATTCCTCATCAAATCTATTGCCTCGGGATTTCAGACCTTAAAAAAATCGTACAACTGAAATCTCTTTGTGAAGAAATGTACCAAGAACTGACCCGCGATGACGGCTAATAGACGACATTTGCCATGGCACTGCCCTGTTTGCCAGTTCTCTCTAGATACGAGCCACTCTCCATGGTGTTGCGATAACCGCCACAGTTTTGATGTCAGCAAGCAGGGGCATGTCAATTTATTACTTGCTCATCACAAACGCAGTAAAAACCCAGGCGACAGCAAAACCATGCTGCTTGCTAGGCGTCAATTTTTACAGCGTGGGTACTATCAACCGTTACTCGACGCTATTGCAGAGACTCTCACTGACAATACACCCACGTCCGCAACGCCAACTACCCTATTGGATAGCGGCTGCGGTGAGGGATATTACCTAAACTACATCACATCAAAGCTAACAACAGACATCATTGCTGGTGGTTTTGATATTGCGAAAGACGCGGTACAGATGGCGGCAAAACAATACCCCGACATCGATTGGGTATGTGCCAGCAGCAAAAACATACCACTTCAAGATAATTCGATAGGTGGCATTCTCAATGTATTTGCACCCACGTCAGAAGAAGAGTTCGCACGTATTCTTTCACGCGACGGCGTGTTGATTGTTGTCGGGCCAGGACCACAACATTTAATCGAAATAAAACAAACGATATATTCAACGCTCAAGCCCTATGCAGAACCAACACAACTTATAGGGCTTAATAAAGTAGCACAACGGCAAGTCACGTTTGATATAAGACTAGATTCAAGTGAAGAGTGGAAAGATCTGCTGACAATGACGCCATTTTTTCACCGTGGCAACACAGAGGCCAAACAACAATTGTTGTCAAAACCGCCCCTTTCATTACGCTGCGACTTTATTATTAGCGCATACCGACATCAGTAAACTTATTGCGCTTGCAAAAAATCACAAAATAACTGCCACGATTTTTTAAAGTCGGCAAGCCCAAAACCAAGACGAAAATGCGGTGCAAGATCACCAATAAAACTGCTACTAGGAAAAACCATAACACCCGTCTCTTGCACCAACTTCTCCGCAAACCTTTCGCTACTATTGACACCAAGGAGTTGTGGATACGCAATGATACCAGCCTGCGGCGGCAACCATTCCAGTTTACTGTTAAGATCAGCGAGAGTATTGGTAATAAAGCGCAGATGATCAGCCATATAGGCTCGATTTTTTTCTAACCAATGGTCTTTTTGTTGCAACACAACGGTCGCCAGCCACTCGTCAGGGGTACCGGTACAGATCGACAAAGATTGTTTTATCTCAACAACGCGGTCGATAAACTGCTGATCTTGGCAAGCCAACCACCCCACGCGAACACCCCCCAAACCATAAGGTTTAGCGATAGACCCTAAGCTCACGGCGCGCTCGTACAACTCGGCCGCAGGCGCCAAACAATTACCAGGATCATATTCGAGACCGCGAAATACTTCGTCGCTGTAAAGCCAGGCATTGGTACTTTTTAAACGTTCGATAATTTTCGCTTGCTGTTGTTGACTGATTAACGCCCCAGTTGGGTTATTAGGAAAATTAAGAATGGCCAACGCAGCTGATGAATTGAGAATTTCACAGAATTGATCTTCAGAAAAAACCCACCCTGAGGTGGTGGGCCGCAATGGCGAGGTAATGACGTTCGCACCCAATGCTTTTGGCAACGCAATAAGCGGTTCAAACTCTGGCTCGATTGCTGCAACCAGCGCAGATTGAGTGGAATCGTTTATTGCCAAACCTTGGTCACCTAGCAGCGCGTAGAGAGCGCAAAAAGCCGCTTCCTGCGCGCCAGCGAACACAACGATATTGTCGGCAGACAAGCCAGGATAGTCGTTCGCTATTACCTCTCTTAAGGCCAAACCACCTCGATCAGCCGCATAACCTAGCGGCAGTTTTTCCCATTCTGATCGTTGTTTTCCCGACACGCTACTAAGAATTTCATCCAAAGTGAGCGGCTCGAGTGTCGATGCCGACATCCGATAACGGGCATGACTCGCCCACCGCTTGGGAAATTCATGCATTTTGTATGACGGAAACCTGAGCATTGCATCAACCCCTGCCATCGGTTCTCTAGCGCTTTCGCCACACCGTTAGTTCAGCCAGCGTGTGTTGATACTTGCGCGCCGTTTCACGTATGACGAAGGGGACATCTTGTGGGTCTGCGAGCATTTCAAATGTCTTATCGAGAGCATCATGTAAACCATCAAGCGTCGTATAGTTCTCACCATCACGTTTGAAACCACCTAACCAATTTTCAGGCTCAGTAAAATCTGCAAGCCACGTGTAGGGTGACGTAAGCACTAGCAAGCCACCTTGGTTAATTCGTTCGGTAATTAACCTCAAAAACTTTTGCGGTGAATACAAGCGATCCAATAAATTACCGGCAAACACCAAATCATAGTTATCGTATTTCTCATGCAAATTGCAGGCATCCCCTTGCATGAATACACATTTATTGGCGACGCTTTGTAAATTAAGGTCGGTTAAGCGCACCTCTTTATATTCAAATAGATCACCTTGCTCGCGGATGGTATAGCGCTTAACACCAGAGGTTTGGAGCTCTACAGCCTGCGAAATAAAACGCGCGGAAAAATCTAACCCATCCACATGATCAAATTCCCGTGCTAATTCGAAGCTACTTCGGCCAACCGCACAACCTATATCCAGCGCTCTGCGGGTTGGCTGCCCTTTCATATGTGACAAACAAATTTCTGCGCAAGCTTTTGGGAAGTTCTCGACACCGAAATAATTAGCGCCATAATGGAATTCGAGATATTGACTGACTTGTTCGTCAGTTTCATAGGGGTTTGCCGTTACATCGATCTCTGCGTCTGATTCCACATAACGTAGCCCAGCGTGCTGAAAAAAATGCCTGCGGAACGCGTAGCGAGAATCTTTAATTGCGTAATTTCCTGTTGAAAAGAAACAGCCACCTTTAATGAGGTTGTGCTTGCCATCGAATGTTGGCGTTGAAAAATCATCATAAACAGGGTGCACGTCAAACCCTGGCAACGCATCGATAGGCGTTTCAGTCCACTGCCAAACATTGCCAATTACGTCATAGAATTGGCTGCCGTTTTTAAACTCAGTTGCAAACTTGTTAACTGGGCAGGCTGATGCGCCATATTCAAGATTGATATTTCCCGGCGCCTTATCCCAAGTTGGTTGATCTGCCTCTATCTCATTTCGTAAACAGTACCACTCGGCTTCAGTTGGCAAACGTATTGGTCTACCTAATTTTTCTGATTTCCACTCACAAAATGCTTTCGCTTCTAAGTAATTTACATCCACCGGCCAATCCCATGGCATTGCAATCACTTCAGCCATAGCGCGATAGACATAGCTATCACCCTCCGGAACCCAGAAACTCGGATATTGCGCCTGCGTATAGGTTGCCCAGCCCCATCCTTCTTCAGTCCAATAGGCTTGGTTTTGATATCCACCATCCTCAACAAACTCTAAAAACTCATGATTCGACACTAGAAATTGTGAGGCATTAAACGCGGCAACGTTAGTTGCTAAATTGCCATATTCGTTGTCCCAGCCATACAGCGGGTCATCTTTACTTTTACCTTGTGTAATGAGTTGACCGTCTACCGGTAATAATTCATTGCTCGGTGCCGTACCCGTTTCATCGCATATAGAAAAGAGTGGATGAGGCTTGACACATCGCAACGGCAACTGGCGTATCAAGACCGATGACGTTTCTAAATGAATGCGCTCATGCTCGATACCCATCATGAGAATCCAATAGGGTGAATCCCAGGTTATAGGCAAGGTTAATGGCGTTTCATCTATGACACGATCCACTACCTCACGCACTTTGTCTCTGTAACGTTTGACTTCATTGGGTGTTGGCCAATCATAATTGGTCTCATCGAGATCATCCCACGACATTTCATCAACGCCGATAGCCACTGTGGATTCCAATTTGGAATCAATACGCTCAGGTATTACTTTGGCAACATGCAGCTTGTTGATAAAAAAGACTGCTGTGTGCCCGTAGTAAAAAATCAGGGGATGGCGAAGCGGCGTCGCTTTCTCGTAATAGGCATTGTCGTCAATCAAACACTCAAATAACTTTTCGTACAGCGTAAAAGTGTTATGAAAATAGTCGCGGATTTCTTGTTTTTTCGCTTCAGGGTCGCTACCCGTTAATAGCACTGTGCGGGTATTAAGCAGTGCTGACTCTTGTGGGGTAAGCGGACGGGGAGTACTCATGAGGAGATATCCTTTCTTATTTCAGCCAGCTGGACGAGCTGGTAGGAACAGAGGCAATGGTCGACCTATCAGCCTGATAACAGGTTCAACACAGTAATGAGTTGAGCTTACAATTTCAACCTTGTTTGTATATTTGTACAGTATTACATACTGAAAACTCAGGCGTTATACGTCACTTTAGCAAAGATGGATGACCAAAGCGTGACGAATACCGCCACCCCTTTACGCGCGAGCCGCTCTACAAGTTACGGGTCATGCCTATCCTTGATGTACTCACACTTATTATGGTTTACCATTCCACTGATGTCGTAATACATGACACCCCATCTCTTGAAACTAAAAGGCTCTATTGTGGACTGCTGCTCTCAACCCGGACTCATGCCTCTCGCGCAAGCCCTTGATCAACTGCGCAACACTATCACCCCCATCAGCGATGCTGAAACAGTAGCTATAGAACACGCCAGAAACCGAATTTTAGCGCGCACAATCACGAGCAGCATTGCTGTGCCAGGCTTCGATAACTCCGCTATGGATGGTTACGCCTTTCGTTTTAACGATATCCATACCCACGCTTCTCTACAGGTTGTTGGAAAAAGTTTTGCAGGCACCCCCTATAAGGGCAATGTGTCGAGTGGCCAATGCGTAAGGATAATGACCGGTGCTGTATTACCGGCCGGTTGCGACACAGTGGTTATGCAAGAAAATGTCGACAGCCAGGAGGTAAATAACGAGGCGCACATTTCGCTTAACCACCCTCCCAAGTCCTGCGGCGCGCATGTGCGCTATGCCGGAGAAGACTTCCAGATAGGCGATGAACTACTATCCACAGGTAAGCGCTTAACCTCGCGCGACCTCTGCTTACTTTCATCTGTCGGCATCGCCGAGGTCACTGTGTATCGTCGATTGAAGGCCGCGGTATTCTCTACAGGGGATGAGTTAAAACGCGCAGGAGAACCACTCTCATCTGGTGATATTTTTGACAGCAATCGGATTTTGATTGGACAAATGCTCGAATCGCTCAACGTCGATGTGATCGATTTTGGCATTATTCCTGATGATTTAACTGCGCTCGAAGCGTGCTTTCAAAATGCTCTGAATGAAGCCGACTTTATCGTGACCTCTGGCGGCGTTTCTGTAGGTGAAGCAGATTACACGAAGATCATTTTAGACAAGCTTGGGGATATCGACTTTTGGAAAGTTGCCATTAAGCCAGGGAAGCCTTTTGCGTTTGGCACCCTAAAAAATTCGCAAGGTCGCGACGTGTATTTTTATGGGTTACCCGGCAACCCAGTCTCTTCCAACGTCACCCTTCACCAGATTGGTGTACCCGCCATTCGCCAACACGCGGGTGAGTCTCCGGAGAATATTCACGCGCCCGTGACACTATCCGCTATCGCGACAAGAACATTCAAAAGTGGTCAAGGACGCATAGATTTCCAGCGCGCACTATTATCCCAGTCACCGAGCGGGCAGTGGCAAGTTGGTAGCGCGGGAAATCAAAGTTCTGCGGCCATGCTATCGATGAGCCGCGCCAATTGTTACGTCATTTTTGATAGCTGCAGCGAAGGCTGTAACGAGGGCGATGAGGTTACTGTCCAGCCATTTGACCAGTGGCTAATGTAACCACCGAGTAAAATACTAGACTCATCATATTGCTGATGAATAAAACATATCCGCGTTTTGACTATTTTCAAACAAAAAAAAGCCATCGATAGATGGCTAAGAGAGAGTTTAATCCGTAGAGGTCATTGCCCCCTGTCGAGGGAGCGATAAAGAAAATCAAGAATCATGAAGAGGCTGCGGTTGATTGAAGATGGATCCATCGTTCTGCATCATAGTCAATCCAACGCCTAACGAGTTGCCACCCTTCATCTGCAATTTTTGAATAAATATTGATAACCTCGGTACACAATTTAAAAAGCTGCGGGCCATCAACATCAGCGCCTTGCCCGCCCAGCAACTCATCCTCAAGGCGACCAAATAGAAAAATGAGTTTTATTTCAAATAGCTTGACGTCACTTAATGAACGGTACTCTTCATTGATTATCGTTTCTAAACGGCTAGATTGGTGACGCAACTTTTCGTTTTGAATGCGTACACTTTCAATTAAATAGCGCAACTTTCTATCAAGCTGGTATTCGACTCTACCAATCGACGCGGCGTGAGACGATAGACCACGAATTTTAGCCAGCTGCTCAATCACCTTCGGCAACTGCTGAGCGACAAAATTTAGCAATTCCAGCTGTTTGAAAGAATGGGGATAGGTGACTGTCGACTCGTGTTCTTGCTCTGATATCAGTTGATCCGATAATGGCAGCTTAAGCTCGTCACTTAGGCGACTAATCATGTTGAGCAATTCTTCAACAAAGTGCGAGTGAAGCTCAAAATTATCTAACACGTCGTCATCACGCCAATCATGAGTAATGGTCCGCCAAGCCTGATGAAGACACTCCTTGTCTCGGTCGGATAACAACTCACCTGTTTCTTCGACAAATACTTCCAATGCGGTCAGTTGATGACGCAATTGTGACTGAAGCTGCTCAATCTCTTCACCAAAGTATTCGCTTCCCGCCAAGAGAGACATACTCATTCCGCGGTGAAGCTGAACCGCCGTGACCATTTGCGTCAGCTGGCGAATGAGCAGCAAAGTATCTTGCCGTGCACGTAAAGAGCGCCAAAACGTTTCGAATGTCTTCTGTTCATCTTTGTCCGGCGTAGGCTCGGATAGCTGAGCGTCCAATATTGGTGCAGACGCAGATTCAATTTGACTTGTCATAGTGCGTTATTGTTTGGCCCGGGGCCGAGTTGATCCATTTTATATCGTGAAGCGCCACTATTTAGGGGGCTCTCGCCTTAATCGCTCTCACAGTGAATTCTTGGTTAAAAGGTTCACTGCAAGCGATATGCCAGCCCAATACCCTCCGTTCACACAGCCATTTTATCGTTCAACTCGTCGTGATTGGGATTCAGCTCGCCGCTGACCACCTCCCTGACGTTGCGCACTTCTAGTGCCCGCATTGCGTGTTGTTGATCCGCGCTCAACACTATTACCAGAAAAACCGCCGCGACGCTGCTCGAGTGTTTGCCCCCTGCCAGCAGGTGTCCCCCGAAGGATCGAACTATCACCACGGGATGGTTTAGATTCTCTAGATCGCTCCTGGCGGCCATAGGGCATCACTTTCGACGGCCGACCGCTACGTTCGCCTTTCAGCTCATGGCTACTCTGGTGACCGCGCAAATCATCGCGACTCTTACTTTCGCGCCCTTTATTCAATTCACCTCGGGGCTTATTGAGAGATCTATGACCGCTATCAGAGTCTCTCCCAGATATCTTCCGCTCATTCTTAAGACGCCTAGTCACATCCGCATGGCGTTCAATAGACGGTTGATAAACACTGCGCTGCTCGCGCGAGTGAGGCGCTTTATCTGACCGCAACCTATGACGCGGCGGGCTGTAGCGCTCTGCTACCCGATGATGCCGATAAGTCACCCCACGACGATGCCGCACCTCATGCCTCCACGTTCGCGCGTGGCGATGATCGATAACCGTGCGGCGGGTATAGTGCGGACGGTGATGCCAGTGATGACGATCTACCACCACAAGCCGATGCTGCGACCAGTGAAAACTGCTGAAAAAGAAGCTAAATGAGAGGTGGACACGCGGCCCCCAGTAAACATGTCTGGCATGGGCATAATGATGAGGGCGCGGGAAGTACCAATGAATTGGCGGGTGGGTTGTCCACCACCAAGAGCCGTAGACAACACGTGTGTCGTAATAAGGCAGATAAACCACTTCACGGACGCGCGGCTCAATGATAATCCGCCGCTCCTCGGTGACAACGCGAGTATGCTCTGAATCATCCAAATTGCCTTCGTCAAATGCTCTGCGTCGTAACACTTGAACACTATCCAGCACCCTAGCCTCATCAGCTAAAAACGCGTCTCCTAGTCGCTCCGTCCAGCTCAAATCCTTGCTCATACGATCCAATAGCTCAGGGAATGCCACCAGCGCGATGACACTGGGGTCCCACTCCTCATCGACAGCATTAATAGCATCTTCGCCTTTGAGGCCAGGGTTGTCGTCAAGCCAGCGACTCGCCAACACCACCTCCAGAGGATAAGTCGAGGCAATCAACACGTGAGACAACACAGAATCAGGGTAGAGAGCGATTGGTGCTAGCAGCTGATCCAGCTCCGCTTGGCTAAACTCGGAGAATTCATCGCTGCGCGATTCAGTCTGGGTCGTCTGAGCATGCACAGACAAAGAGACCATAGCGACTAGCCAAATGACGATACTATGGGTAAGAAAAGGAACTCGAAAATCGAAAAAGCGTTGCATGACGCACCTCTGCACATTTGCTAATGAGCCGTGATGCGCCTAAGTAGAGCAAAAGTAAACTGAACCTAAGCTGAACTAGACTCTATAGGTTTCTTCCCGGCAAATGCCACGACAGCACAAATAAACAGGCCACAGACACCCATCACCATGAGTAACGGCGCGGCCGACGAAGCGTGAAAGCGACCGATAGCAAAACCGCCTAAAGAACCGACACCAAAGCGGAAGGCTCCCATTAACGCGGCGGCGGCACCAGAAGTTTGAGCAAAACGGCTTAGCAAAATAACTTGGGTATTGGCCGAAAACATGCCCAAATTGCCGATGAAGAGCGCACTACCTAACATAATCATCCACACCGCGGGTCGATCCATCTGTGCTATCGCCAAGAGATAAACCGACGCAACAAAAATCAACGCGGTACAACCCCACAACAATTTTTGGTTATCAAATAGATGAATTAACCGATTATTCAGGTATGTCATCAACATCATTACAAGCACATTGATACCAAATAAAAAGCCGTAGTACTGCTCAGGCACACCATAGAGCTCAATCAGGACGAATGGAGAACCAGCGATAAATGCCATCAACCCGGCGACCATCCCCCCAATACCCAAGCACAAACCTAAACAGTGCCGATCTGAAATCAGGCGGCCATAATTCTTTAACAGTTTTTCAATATTCAGCGGCACCCGTCGTTCGTCTGGCAAGCTTTCTTCCACCATGCGAAAGAAAAACACTCCACACACCACCGCCAAAACCGCTAGCAAATAGAAATTTGATCGCCAGCCGCCTGCGATAAAAACAAAGCCGCCAACGATTGGCGCTACGAGCGGTGCAATCGACATCACCATCATGACAAACCCGACTGCGCGTGTGTACTCGTCACCATTGAACTTATCCTTGACGAGGGCGGGCACTGTCACTGAAAACGCTGCTGAGCCAGTTCCTTGCAGTGCTCTAGCCAACAATAGGGTTTCAATATTTGGCGCAACAGCAGCTAATAGGCAACCCGCTAAGAAAAATAACATCCCGCTAAATATGACGAGCCTCCGCCCGAAGGCATCCGCCATTGGGCCGAAAAACAACTGTGGAATAGCAAAAAATACTAAATAGATACTGACAGTGTTTTGAACGGATTCAGAAGATGCCGTTAAGTCGTCAGCGATTGCAGGCATGCTGGGTAAATACATATCAATGGCTAACGGCGATAGGCCGATTAGCGCACCGAGTAAGATAACAAGGGAACGGTTAGACAAGAGTCAAATCTCACGTAGGGTAAATTTAACAGTCTAACACAGAGATCCTTCTGAATTACTGATCATCACCATAGCCAAAATCAATACATGACTACGAGACAGCGGTTTTTTTTGCGATAATTGAGCCACTTGTTATTAACGTAAACCAATATACATTACGACATCAACGCGAGGATTTTATGACTTGGACCATTTACCTTTCCGGCGAAATTCACACCGATTGGCGCGACCAGATTATCAAGGGGTGTGCCGCACTTGAGTTACCCATTACATTTACGTCTGCGGTCACAAATCACGAGGCAAGTGATGCGGCGGGCGACACACTAGGAGAGGAAGACAATAACTTTTGGCGAGACCACAAATCCGCAAAGGTGAATGCAATTCGCATTAAAACTCAAATCGAACAATGTGACTTAGCAATTATCCGTTTTGGTGACAAATATAAACAATGGAATGCCGCTTTCGATGCAGGCTATTGCGCTGCTCTCGGCACACCCTATATCACGCTACATGATGAAAGTATCGTTCACCCATTAAAAGAAGTCGATGCGGCAGCCATGGCCTGGGCTACCAGCACTGAACAAGTCACCACAATTCTTCAGTATGTGACCACTCAAGCGTAATGTGGCTAATATAGAGTCCACGCACTATGTCGCTGATCCTAGAAAGGGGCGAGAGTAACTCGCGAGCATTCCTCGAGCCTTCCCCCTTTACAATCACAACTGTTAAGTCCTGGCGCTTTAAGCATCATTCTTACCACTAGCGAACGCCAACGGGCTTGTAAAGGGCATCAACGGATCGATTCAAATGCCATTTATAACCGTTTTGAGTGGCCAGCTATGATAGACTTGCCCTCCCGCTTTCAGATCAAACTTAAATCGATATTTAAAATCGACACTTCGATTGTTAGCGTACAAGCAAGCAAGATAAAAACTACACTCTATGATCAAGGAGATAACATGAAGTTAGCATCGTTCCTTTGTACTTTAATCCTCGCGAGTAGCGCACTTGTCGGCTGCAGCTCTACCGGCAATGAAACCAAAGTCGCAAAAAGTGATGATGACGTCATTTGCCGCATGGAACGCGTAATGGGTTCGAATATCAAGCAGAAAGTATGCAAGACTCGAAAGCAGCGCCTAGAAGATCAAGCCGGGGGCACACGTATTCTAGATACAAACAACTAAGCCCTCTGCTATGTAAAAGGGCGACAACGAAATTGATCGCGTCGCCCTTTTTAAAATCTCACCCAAAATGTAAGACACTCACGCTCTACAACTCGCCCCAACACTCTCTCGAAGTAACAACAAGCCGAGAATACGCACAAAATAAGGCATGTGAAAAGTTCTTCAGGGAAGAAAAACCATACTTTCCCATAAACGCTCTCGCCCTTCTTTAAAAAAATCGAGATGACCGATACGCTTCAGGCCAAACTCACTTGCCTGATAATGATGCCGAGTGAGCTGCGCATTACTATAAAAACTATGAACCAAATCTACACCGCGCTTGGTCATCATTTCATCGTCAGCAAATGAAAAACTGGTTAAGGGAAATGTTAAACGCTTATAACTATCGCGTGTTGCTTCTGGCTCAGCGCCAAATAAATAGGTCGGATTCAGACACCAACGCCGCCACTGCCACATCGCTTGCTTAGGAATATCACCAATTAAACCAATTTTTCTTCCTGGGAAATAACCAAATAAATATGAAAGCACCGGCACCATCCCGTACCACAACACTAGTGAAGGAATCGATTGAGTCGGATTAACATCACGCCAATAGCCACTGCCGCTGGCTATTGTTATAGCATGTGTAATTTCTTCGCTACGAGGAATCATGCCAATGGATTGCCCACCAAAACTGTGTCCAATCCAAATCACCGGCTGACCTTTATCTAACACCGAAGCCAACACTGCCGCTGCATCTTTTTCTGCCCAATCGTTTAGTGTCGCAGAAAAGTTTTTTAACGTCCCTGGAGACGATTCTCCTATACCTCGATAGTCGAAGGTAGTCACTGCGTAGTTGTGCTTCTGCAGCCACGTAGAAAAATATCGATAAAACCTCTGCGGCACACCCATCGCTGGCGCGATAACAATTTGTGCCTTTGCATTTATCGGCGCAAAGTAATTTATCGCAATAGGGAACCCATCTTTCGATGTAATGGTTAACGGCTGAACATCATTCATTATTATCCCAATAAATCTAACATCATCAGCTTACAAATTTTCAAATTTTGCTCGCTGACAGGCAAATTAGACCAGTTGTTATAATAACTTCTATCAAATCTCACAAGCCAATTATTGGTTAATTATTCTAACCCGCAGAAAAATCTATTTAATTGAGAAATATCGGTAGCCTATGTAAGACAGGCAGCACACCCCCAGATAACTATTGTGCTAGCTGTTCAATAGCATCATTTCGGATGTCGCCAAAATCTTCTTCTGAGAGCTCTAGGATATGTAGCGCTGGAAGACTGACCGATATGTCATCTGGGCGATGCCATAAAGCTCTATCGGTTGGAGAAATATATTTCGCGAGCACCACAAGCGCGAGATAGGTTTCCGTGAGGTGATCAATCTCTATTTTTCCTTTTCCACTCAATGATTCCGTGGGGTATGCCATGCAAAATAGCGCATCGACGATACACTTTGGCATGAACCATTTTTCCGCAAGGCGGGAAGAAACTTGATGATTTGAAAATCCATACCGTGCCTTCTCTAACCACGCGAGGGTATAGGCTGGGTTACGTATAGAACTTTGTAACACTTCGTCGTATTTTTTTAACCCCTGCATCATCACTGGGATGCCACAGCTTTGAAACATGCCGAGCGAATATGCCATAGCGGGGTCTTCACCCGTTAGTTGCGTGGCCAGGATCGCAGCCAATTCTCCGACTTCAGTGGCAGCTTCCCAAAAGTTCGGCAGTCCTTGCGGTTCTTGCAAATTCGCACGCACCGAAATCGATCGCACTACCGATGCTACTTTGTTTACCCCTAACAACATAACACCTTGTTCGATGGAGGAAACACTGCTCGCCAATCCCATAAATGGCGAATTAACCACTTGAAGGATGGCAGAGTAAATCCCCACATCCTTTTTTAAAACATCGACAATTGCTCCGACATTCGGCTCTTCCTTGCTCGTTTCGCTCGCTATTACTGTTAACGCTTCGGGTGTTGGCGGAATGATTACATGCTGTGAGATACGGTCAGCCGTTTCAGTCATTAATGATGCCCTTTTGGTCTACAAAAACCTCTATATCATTACCAAAGCATAGACCGGAAAGCGGTGTGGGACATTACTCGACTTTAATTTTTGGTTTAAACGTTCCCCTTAGAAATCAATCACGTCTAAGGAACCTTACAACACTGATTTTTTACAAGTGAAAGCGACAGAAATTAAAACCAAAGTAGATAGACAAATGAACCTAACGCCCCGCATATCTCGCTGGGAGTAACTAGAAATTCAAAGCCCCTTCGATGCGTTTCTCAAGACGATCTCTCATTGCCTCACGCTGCGCCTTTTTATTGGCCTCTTCTTTTTTTGTCATGAGCTCGGCTTGCTGTTGCACGTCAATATACTTCGCCCATTGCTCACAAGATTTAGTTCCATTCGTTCCGTGAGAACACTGTTCAAAGCTATTTGCTGCCAGCTCCCACTTGCCCACTTGATAAGCGCCCATACCTAGCAGCTGCCATGCCTGATGCAGTTGTTGCTCAAGACCACCCCGCTCTATGGCTTGTCGGCAGTAATTAATCGCTTCCAGCCATCGATATTCTCGATTGGCACTTTGACAAAGCCGGAACCAATGACGACCATGATCGGCTAATTCAGCCGCACGCATAAATGCTTGTTGAGCACTATTAAACGCTTTTGCTTGGAGATAGGAAGAGCCTAGCGCTTGCCAGTATTGATCATCGTTTTCGAGAGACTTATCCAATTGCCTCTGCGATAAATAAATCTTTGCTGCCGCCATTGGAAATTCTTGATAACGATAAAGTTGCGCCAAGCGACGCAGGCCAGATGCCTCGCCGATAAAGCCAGCGTGTTCAGCTATGGCTAGCACCGCTAACGCACTGGCCGAGTCTTCTTGCTCCATATATATTCCAGCTAACTGTGTATAGTAGCTGCCTTCGCCGGGCCAATAGGCCAGCATTTCCTGTAGCTGCAAAATAGCGTCGCGGTATCGCTGAAGCTTAACCGAAATAGCCAGATGCATTTGAAACCATTGTTTGCGAGGCGCTGTTAAATTTTCTTCGCTTATCGCGTTTAGCGCCGCACGATGCTTCGCGATCCCTTCATTAGAGAACGAAAATGCCTTTTCGTATTCATTTAGCAATGCGTAAATTTGCGCTGCCGTAAACAACAAGGATTCGTCTGGCTCAGACACCCTGCTCAACCATTGCTGTAAGTATTCTTCTGCCGATGAATAGTCTTCTTGCGCGGCACTTAGACTCACCAATGCACTGACTATGGCCAACTCTGACTCAACTCCCAGTACGGACAAGCTCAAAGCCTGCTGATTCATCTGCTTGGCTTTGCCATATTCATTGGTAGAAATATAACAGTGTGCAAGCAGCTGATACGCCTTTGCTTGGTCGTAGGGACTAAACCTTTCTCCACTCACGACTTGCTGTAGTGACTCTATCGCCAGCTGCCAATCTTCTGCCTGCATAGCGTGTTGCGCTTTCTCCACTTTCTTAAAACCTTGCATCGAAAGAATCTGCGCGGTACGCCGTCGACCTGAATCATCGTTCGCCATAGCCTCGCCGGAAAACAGAATCGAGGTAAATACCATAAAAATGACAGAGCATTGCATTCTTTTTAGCGCATATTTCATATTTCACCTCTCACTCGGTCAGGCGGAAAGAAAATAGTTCACGCATGCCGTATTGCGCAACTGGTTTACCTTCAGCCATTTTTGGCTGATATTTCCATCGTGTTAGCGCGCGCATTGCAGCTTTGGCGAAACTGCCTTTGGGTTCTTCATCAATCACCACAACATCTTCTACAGCACCCAGCTCTGTGATAGTAAATTCCAGCATCACCCACCCTTCACGCTTTTTGGCCAACTCCCTCACCGGGTACTCTGGAGGAATATTAACAACCGGAATGGCACGTCTGTTTTGATCGATATTGGTACCGTGTTCTGAGATGACCACAGGAGGCACTTCTAAGCCTAAACCGCTATCAGTGGCGTTATCTACTTCAACTTGGTCTCTTGTAAGCGGTGGCGGTGGCGGAGGTGCCACATGCTTAACCTGGTCAGGCGTTAGGTCATCTTCTTCTTTTTGCTGCTGCTCCCGCATTTCTCGCGTAACACTTATCGGAGGTGTCTCTGGCGGTTCTACTATATTTGGCATATCAGGAATAATTAGGTAGCGCATACCTAAAAATATACCGAGGGTTATTCCCATCGCTGCGAACAGACGTATCAGTAATTGCCACATCACACACCTCCTGCCTTGGTCGCCACGGCCACACCATCAAAGCCGATGTTGTTGAGCATTTGCACAATAGCCACAACGGTTCGCGAATCAGATCGTTCATCGGCCTGAACGACTATTTTGCCCTTAGGGTTTTCTTGCTTTAATTGAGTGGCGACAATGCGCAAGGCAGTTAAAGTTACCTGCTGCTTATCCACCCAAATACTATTATCGTCATCGACCGCCACCACCGCTGATAAACGCTTTACCGTTTGTGCATTGCTTGCATCAGGCCGGTTAATTTCCACACCAGGGTCTTTAACAAAGACAGCAGTGACAATAAAAAAAATCAGCATAATAAAAACAATATCGAGCATAGGCGTCATGTTGACTTCCATCTCTTCTTGTTCTGTATGATATTGCTGCATAACTCACCTCACGACGTTAACGATGGTTTGGCACATTGAGCGACTTGCTCGGAGAGGGATACTTTTGCCTTGGCGCTTAGCGCCTGATCCATTACCTTGACCATAGTGCCCGCAGGCGTGTTGACGCCTGTCTCGATGACAACCGCCGTCCCATTGTGTTTTGCCAACTTGGCTTCAATATTGGCACGTACAGCGCGCAAATCGATGGCTCTACCGTCCACTCGAATATCATTTCCAGGGCAAACTGATACAAATACTGGACTGACACCGGGCGCCGCATTGTTATCGTTGTTATTATTTTCTTCGGTCACATCTAACGCATCTTCTCGAATAAACGTTGATGCAACGATGAAAAAAATCAGCATGATAAACACGATATCTAACATTGGCGTCATATTGACTTCAGCTTCACCTGTTGTTTTTGCTTTCCATTTAGCCATCGCTTTGTCTCCTCTCATCTACGGGATCACCTAGCGTCAGCTGCGTGCTCACCCATTCGATGTTGTCATCAAAGCTGCGCTGCAATCGCGCAACGCACAACATTCCCACCAGAGCAACTACCATTCCAGCCATTGTTGGGATGGTGGCTTTTGACACACCGGCAGCCATCGCGCGCGTATTACCACTGCCTGAATACGCCATTGCATCAAAGACATCGATCATGCCAGTGACTGTGCCTAACAATCCGAGCAAAGGCGCAATGACTATGGCCGTTTTAATGATTAGCAAATTTTTTTCGCTACGAAGGCGTACAACGGAGATTGCACAGCGACGGATTTGATGCGCAAACCACGATGCGTGATCCGGCCTGCGATTCCAATTATCGATCACCCTCTGACGTTCGCGTGGCGCGAGTCGCCAAAAAAAATGCGCCCGCTCCAAGACAAGATATATAAGCCCGAATGTGGTGCCCATAATAACCACCAACACCGGACCGCCTTGATTTAGAAAGTTTTCCAATTCGATCATCATTACTTCAGGTAATGATTGACTGAATGACAATGTCCAACCGCCAATTAAAGAACTATCCACGCTTCACCTCCGCACGCTGAGCCACAAGGCCCGCACATTGCTCTTGAAGAATTTGTTGCAACTCACGAGCGCGCCCACTGGCGATACTGTGCAACAGCAACAATGGAATCGCTGCGACTAAACCTTGTACCGTTGTCATTAACGCCTGCGAAATACCACCGGCCATTAATTTGGGGTCACCTGCACCCCATAAGGTAATTGTCTGGAAGGTTAATATCATGCCGACCACCGTTCCCAGTAACCCCATGAGCGGTGCGACAGCGGCTAGCACTTTCAGTGTGTTCAGGCCTTTTTCAAGCTTGGGGATTTCCTTATAAACGGCGTCATCAAGTTTTAACTCCAAGGTTTCCACATCGGCATTAGGATTGTCTTCATAAGCGGCCAACACGCGTCCAAGTGGGTTATTATTCACGGGTTTCTGTTGACGCATTTGAAGCTGAACACGCCGAGACGTAAACCACAGCCCAATTAATCGCTGCAATCCAATCAATACGCCGATTACCGCTAATACCGATACGACATAGCCCACAACGCCCCCTTGATGAAATCGCTCGATTAAATCGGGCGTTTGCACTAATAGCTGCAAGATTGCTCCGCCGGAAGGATCGATGGTTGCAGTGACAAGGTCACCTGGCGCGGCGCCCATAACCTGCTTCGCCTGGCGTACGTGTTCGCTATTTGGTTGGCGAGCCAATTCACGTAAGTGCTCTTTCCCGTTATCCATTACCACGTACTTTCCATTGGCAATGGCGACAAACGCGCCCAATCTCGTCACTTCCGTATTAATTGCAGCGCCTGTAACGTCATGTACTCGGCTAGGATAAAGCGAGACGCGCCCTTGTTCGGTTTGCTCTTGTAGAAGAATCAACCATAAGTCCCGAAGCTGACCCATTGATGGCAAACCTTCACTTTGTGCAATATCTACCAATCGCTGTGCTCGATCGGGAAACTCAGCACTAATGAGTGAGCGCCCCACATGGGCCTGGGTTTCTGCGGCCACTTGTCGAGTTACCCCAAACAGTTCGCCAAAGTTGCCTAATGCTTTTTCCAGCTCTTCGTTGACGAGTGAGACTTCCTCACGTTTTAGATTGATTTCCGACAGCAGTGATTTTCCCAGCGCTTCTTTTTCAGCGATAGCCTTTCGAATATCCATCAAATGCTGCTGCTGTTTACGCTGTTCTCGTTTGAATTGCTCTAGACGTTGTTGATTTTCTATTGCACCTTCGACTTGCGCCGTTTTAACCGCATCCATTAAATCATTTAGCGTAGTGATGTCTTTCGTCGGTAACGAAGAAGCGCTCACGGTACCGGCAATCAGCACAAATAGAAACAATGATTGGCCCAGCTTAGTGATGATATTTGAAAGCGTACTATTCATATTTTTCATTGCTGTTTACTCCACTCAGTGACGCGAGACGATTAATGGAAGCGATAGCAGATCAGAAGGTATTTGCTCATTTGCCATTTTTATCGCGCGTTGTATTTCGCGGTTATATCGACTATCCAACCTCAACCATTGCCTTGTCTCCACGTCCCATAAAAACGATTGCTTAGCATCGATGGTTTGATAAAAATAAAGAAGGCGGCCAACTTTCAAAAAGTTAACCGAGCGCTCACCCGTGTCGTTAGTAGTTATCAACCCCGACCAAGTCTCGATAGTTCGCCCGTAGTCATTTTCAATTTGGTAAGCTTCCAAAATACGACGATATTTTTCTGCATTGCTTGCAGAAGCGGAGACCATCAATTGCTGCAAGTTCTCTACTCGCGCATGACGTTCTTCCAACAGAAAAGGCACATCCAGCTCAACAAACTGTGCAAGCGTGGCGATCATATCGCCCATTAACGGCACAATGTCTTGCTCAAGGTGATTGACTCGTGTGATCTCTTCTCGCAACCAGCGCAGCTCTTGCTGCTGATCGGCCAAG
Organism: Cellvibrionaceae bacterium; assembly: GCA_033852115.1. Lineage (GTDB taxonomy): Bacteria > Pseudomonadota > Gammaproteobacteria > Pseudomonadales > Cellvibrionaceae > JAWSVE01. Next base: position 52,170 of record JAWSVE010000006.1, read on the forward strand.
ATGTCATTCAACTGGTTATTGTATTTATCTAAATCTTCACTTTGCTTGAGCAGAGCTCGATATTGATTTACCGCCGTGGCGGTCGCTTCTTCGATCTTGTCAATTTGTTGTTGCGTTTGCTTCCCCGCTGCAATCGTTTCTTGCTCCTTGGCCATCACATCGGCAAACGTAAAAGCACTGACCGACATCGAGTACACCAAGGTACAGACGATCACACCTACGGATTTTGATAACCCCCGCTGCAACCGCGGCGCATTCAATACGCAATCCAATAACACTTGCTTCATGGCACTTTCTCCTAGCTTTACGAGCGACTTTTCCACTCTGTTATATTATTAACGACATGCTATTTTTATAGCATCTTGTTAAATTAATAACACCTAGTGGGTAGAAGTCAAGGTTTTTTTGAAACGCATTGCTAGCGTGGGGGCCCAATGTAGTGAATTAGATCGGGTCCAGAATATACGTAACCTATTGTTTTATATGACTTTAATAGAGAATAGGTAGAGGTGAGGAATAATCGATTGACATCTGTTGCCAGGGTGCTATAAAAACAACATGCAGCTATAAATTCAACAGCAAAGCCACCAGCGGGGCCATCATCGCCTTATGAGCGAACAGCAAAACCATCTTTTAACGTTAAGTCGGCGCCAGCGACAAATCATGGATATTCTTTATCGCTGTGGAGAGTGCAGCGCGGAAGAAATCCGGGAGCAACTACCTAACCCGCCCAGTAATTCAGCCGTACGCGCTATGCTTGCCACCTTAAAAAACAAAGAGTACATAAAACATCGGGAGCAAAACTTACGCTATGTCTATTCCGCCGCGATCGCTCCCGAGACAGCACGTGAGACGGCACTCGACAGATTGATTAATACTTTTTTTGACGGTTCATCGGTGAAAGCCGTCAATGCATTATTAGGTATGCAGGCAGATAAAATCTCGGATGAAGAATTAAACCAGCTGAGTGAACTGATTCAAGAAGCAAAAGAAAAAGATAACAACTAAGGAACCTATCGCTCTTCCCATTATGCCTCTAGCTGCGCAGAGATATTTTTTTGGAGGGGGCGCATAGACATACTGCGGGATAACCACCGATCCTGCCCGGGGCTAGATTGAGGTTTAGCATGTTGAGTATTGAAGCATCACTGTTGTCTTTCAATGCGAATTTTATTGAGCTCTTCTATAGCTACCAATTGCGAGCATTGGGTTTATTTTTACTTGGCCTATGGCTACTGAAACTTTTTGATACGAGCGCCCGTTGTCGACAAGCGATTATCAAAGTCATACTGTTGGCGACAGTACTATTACCCTTCACTACGCTACTAATGCCTCAATTACAGCTACAAGTTCCTGTAAGCACACCCGAATCTTCTTCAACAACTGGATTACTGCAAGCATCGCCGGACGTTTTATTTTTCACGCCGATAACGAATGCGTTATTTATTAGCTACATCGCTGTTGCGTTTATTTTGATAATTAGACAAATTACTTCGCTACTCGGTATTTGGATCATTACACGGCGAGCGCGGCGCTGCGAACATAGATTATGGGCGACATGGCTCCATCGCATTCAACACACACATCATATTGATCGCGCTGTACATATTGTTTATTCACGCCACGCAAAATCACCTATGGTATGGGGTTTCTTCAAACCAACAATTTTATTGCCGCTACACGCTGATGCATGGGAAGAGAGTTTAGTTCGCACTACATTGCTTCACGAGTTACACCATGTAAAACGCAATGACTGGTTATTTCATCAAATTATGCAGTTTGTTACGGCAACATATTGGATTAACCCGATTGCTTGGAATCTGTCCCGACAACTTAACGACAACGCCGAAACCGTATGCGATGAAAGTGTTGTTGAAGCCGGCGTCAACAATACAGACTACGCAAGCAAACTCTTAAGGATCGCAAAACATGTGCAACAGGCCATGTGCCATTCGGCTGTGGGTATGGCAATCAGCCATCATCAAAGCCAATTGAGTCATCGCATCCAAGCCATTCTTTCGCCAGAGCCGTTGTTGAACCCATCAAAATTTCAAGTTGGGGTTTTCTCACTGCTGATTTTGGTCGTTGGTTTACCGCTTTTTAGCATAAAGGCCTCTGTCGAAACGGTTTACATTCCAGCACCTTACTCAGTACCATTTCTAGAAGCTTCAATTATTACCAAGGATACACTTGAAGAACTTCCAACACCGAATACGCCAGAAGCCCTTTCCAAGGTCGAGGAAGCAGCGCCATCACCTCAACGCTTAAAAGCCCAGTATTTAGCCCTTGCGGCATCGCTCAAACATCTGGACCAACGCAACAATCAAATAAGTGCCGATCGGCGCTATTTGCACTCATTTAAACCGCTTGTCGCTGGCGTCGAAATCACAGCCCCGAGATCAGCCTACCAACCGGCATCACAATATCGACAACCAAAGCCGGAAGAAAATCATGCAGTACGCAATCAATCACAACGTAGCGCATCCACGATTACACAGAATCCGCTTTGGAAAAATAAACGAGTCGTTAAACCAAGATACCCACGCAATGCCCTTCAACGTGGAATTGAGGGCGAAGTTACAGTGCAGTTCGCAGTGAATCATGAGGGCGCGGTTATTGAGTCAAAAATTATCGAAGCGTCACCCAAGGGGGTTTTTGATCGGCACGTACTCCGAGCTATACAACAATCCAGCTACCAGCCCAATCAAGAACACACTTCACAAACGACGAAACATTATGGAACTGAAGTCTATAAGTTTGTGATTGAATCGTAGGGCTTTTCCAGTTTTACAGGGCCAGTCTCGTTTTGACGATAGCGACAGAAACGATCTTTCTTTTTCGAGAGAAACCTAAATTAATTTAACCATTAGTCAATAAAACGAAAATCAAAAACATACTCATCGCTATCAAGAGTCTCTGATACCTTTCGGCTACCCGAGCCATCATTCGGGGCAACATAAAGCTCCGTTTGTCCCACTACCGCAGCGTCAGCATTATAGGCAACACGAGTACTTTGAGATGACCACAGAATTGAAGGAGCTGATAGCTGTCCGCCGCTAATAGGTTCTGAGCTCAATTGAATATCGTCAAAAGAGTTAAGCACATCAGAAAGATATACTTGGTAAGGCGAATTAACTCCGTCAATGCGCTGCGCGTATGCGACTTGCTCTCCGTCTGGCGCCAGACGAAAGCTATCAACATCGTCCTGAACACTTATCCCAACGTCGAGAGACAGTAATGTCGAGTTCTCACTAGAATGCGGTTCTGACCGATACAGTTCCTTGGTGTTACTTTTTTCAATATACGCAAGGTAAAGAATGTGTTCACTATCCGATGTCCAAACCATGCCGTCGACAATCTTAACCCCCTGCCCTAACGGACCGCCCGTCGTTTCAGAAATACGCACGCTGTTGCTATCGCCATTTCCACCCTGCACAACATCGTAGGTGTTAATACCCTCATCCTGTCTGATAACGCCAGACGCAACTTCGGTCAGCGTCACAACCTCGTAAGCAACGTAATTACCATTCGGCGCCCATGCCCACTCACCCACCTCTACGTTAATATTCATTGGGCCATTAATAGTCTCTGCGGAACTGCCCGAAACACCTGGGCTAGCAGTAAATAAACGTCTTAAAGATGAGTTCGCGGCAGACAACCCGTTTTCCGCTGGGCGATAGACTTGCAAGCTGTAGGCGAGTAAATTCGAGTTAGGTGACCACACGACCTTATCGATAGTCACCGCTTCAGAATGGGTGGAGAAATCGTGGGAAACACGCACACTATTGCGGCCACCGATCGTCGTATCGTGGGTATTGATTCCTATACCAGTAAAACCACTCTGCCTTTGAGAATCTCTGACCGTGTACGCGATATATCGCCCATCAGGCGACCATGCAAAACGCCTAACGGAAATAGCATCACTGGATATTGTGCCCGTAAAACGTCGGTGTTCAGTCCCATCAATACGTACCACAAAACCTTCATAAATATTACTTGCGGTATCCATTTCATTAGACTGATAAATTAGCCAATCACTTGCCGGAGAAAAGTGCAATTCCACTTTCATTGACGCACCGGCAACGGTTGGGTTGACCTGAGTATGGCTACTACCGTCAACATTGACTACGTTAACAACTTGATCAGATTCAATTTCAGTATCACCGATGTATGCTAAATATTGACTGTTCGGCGACCATGTATAGGCCTGAATCGTCCCTGCACTATGTTGAAAGCGCGAGAGCTCCCTGACTTGCCCGCTAACGGTACTCATGACAACCAATCTATTCTCTCGGACATAAGCAACATATTGCTTATCTGGCGATAATACAGGGTTAAATCTCGAGGTAGGGTTGTCCAACTCAAAATGGGCGCTACCAGTAATATCAGTTACGATACGGCGCACGGCGCTGCTACTGGTCGACCTTACGGTGTAATACAACGCTGGGGCGATAGTCGTCGTTGAGCCACTACTGCTACTGCTGCCACCTCCACCGCCGCAAGCGCCAGTTATCAAGCTAAGTGTAAAAATAGAAAGCGAAGTGATTATTGGCTTGCGAAGACGGGCATCCATTTGAAATATCCTTGACTCTTTCGAGATGAAGATCCTGCATAAAATTGCAGGATAAGCAGTTTTCTAGCGAGAGATAGCACCTAAAACCCCGGCGCCAAACTCATTGTACAGAGATTATCCAAAAAATCCGGTATTTCTGAGAACAAATAGAAGAAACGAGTCAGTAATTAATCGAGGGCAAGCGAGCTAGCAGATGAATAAACGCAAATAAAAAACATTTTGCTCAGGGCTAAAAGCTTTTCGTAGATACTTGACCGGCAAATTAAAAAAAGGGCCTTTGATTTTGCTCAAAGGCCCTTTTCGATGAAAAGCACAAAGACTTAGGGCGTTGTTTGATTTTCGCAAGGTGGGAAAAATTGACTAAAGGGCAAAAAGTTAGTCGATCCAATCGTGCCACTCATGAAACCTGAATTACAGTAAACAGCCAAGGTATTGTTAATACCGTAGTTAGGCTGAGTAATGATATCGGTAGTACTTGTTGGCAAAGCCAAATCTACACCGCCATTTGAAATCGTCACGATACCGATGTTGTTTCCAGCAATCTCATTATTGGCAACCCGAGCTGTTCCATCATTAAGAACAACGATACCATTTCCTAGATTATTCAGGATTTGATTACTGACAATCGTAGCTTGCGCACGCAACACCAGAATGCCTTGCTGGTTATTTTGAATCACATTGCCATTCACCACATTGCTTGGGCCATCAGTTTGAAAGCCAATACGGGCGTAGGCGTTCTCACCGACATTAATACCATACTCAGTTGCGCCACTAACAGTGTTGCCAACAATATTCACCAAACTACTACCATGCGCTCCGATGCCGTAAATGCCACCCGTCACAGTATTGTTCTCGATTGTAACAAACGAATCATCAGTGACGATGATGCCATATGAGCCTTCGCCAGCTTCGATCGAAAATCCTGAGATCTTCGCTTTGCGAACACCACCTACCCATACAGTTGATACTGAAGGATCAGCCGGGATGATCGTTGCAACGCCTTGACCATCAAGATTGACCTTTTTTCTTAATTCAATATTTTCTTGGCAGAGCCCACTTACCTTAATAGTGGTCCCACGCTTAGCTTTGTTAATCACCTGACCCAAGGTTTTACCCTTCGGGTTGTCACAGTTAAAAGATACTTCAGATTTTCCCGCAACTGCTGTCGACGCTATCAAACTAGCCATAGAAAGCAGTACAAATTGTTTGCCCAATTTTTTCAGATACATAGCGTACACTCCTTGATTATATTTTTACTCTCCCAATGCCCCTTGCGGCATGGAGCACGAATTGTATCTTAATCGATTGATACGGTCAGATTATTAACTGAATTTTAACTTTACATGAAACCCAGACCACAGCAGATCCCCGTCGAATAAGCCCAAGAAGAAAAGTGCAGGCCGCGCAAATAATTGCCGCGTCAACTGCCTGCAAGCAAAGATTGACTAGAAGTATCTATTGCAGCTTTTCTGTGACTTCAAGAATCATACTGGCGGTGAGTTGGGACCGATCTACCGAGCCAATAAAACGATGCTCATCGCTAACTGCTGGCAGGCTATTTACACGCATGGCATCCATTTTCTCCAGCACCTCACGCTTAGTCATTCCTTGAGAGACAGCATCTTGCTCTGAAATAAAACCGGGCAGTTCAGTTAAGTAAGTTAAGTCTTCTTGCGTTTTTTGGTTAAGAGCTTTCGCGAATCGCTGGTAGCCACGTCGATCTTCAGCACGAAAATACACCGCCAAATCCAATACATCGTATACACTAAAGAGCGTTCCATCTTCCTTCAAAACAACGATATATTGCAGATAAGAACTTGCATAAAGGGCGTCGAAGTATTCTTTTATTGCGGGCCCGTAGTATCCACCATGCCCTAGTCGAAAAACCAACGCTTCAGTTTTCTTTTTAATAAGCTCCGGGATACGTTGCACGCCACCTTTCGATGCCATTTCCATATTTTCAACCAACTCTTCGACATCAGGAGTGCTCGCTATAGATATCTGATTTTCTATACGCGCACTCGCTGCGTCCGCAAACAATTCAGAAAAATCTGCTTTGACGCCAAAGGCATCCAACACCTTTAACTTCCCTGTCGCTAGCAAGACAAACAACAGAGGAAGGATAATCAGAACAAGATCAATCGTTTTTAACTCATATTTGTCGCCGAAATTTGCGCGCAATATTAGCGAGCCGACTAACAGCAACACCCCCACCAATAACAGTAATACAACATGCCACTTTTCCATGGAAAACTCCTTTCGTTAGACGCCGTCTTTTGCCAAAGATGCTACTAGCAATAATCAACTGACGATTATGCGCTCAACATCCCGGTTTCTCAATTCCAGGAAACACGATGTACATCCCCCCTGGTAAGACGATGTCGAATTGTCACCAACCTCACTTTCGCCTAGACTGCACAGCCAACAAACTCTCCCTTCAAACTCTATACAACCACGCCGAAGAATGAAAAATCTCAATCTAGCCCCATGGCAACACGATCATAGTTTTCAACAAGACCAAAAACGTCCCGGTGAACACAAGACGCTGATTGTGATTGCGATGACAGCGATAATGATGGTGATCGAAGTCGTTGCGGGCTTAGTCTTCGGCTCCATGGCGCTGCTTGCCGATGGTTTGCATATGGCTTCTCATACCGTCGCGCTAGGCATTACCTATTTCGCTTATTGGTATGCCCGCAAACATGCTCATAATCCGCGCTACAGTTTCGGCACAGGTAAAGTCAATACACTGGGTGGCTATACGGGTGCGATTTTATTAGCGGGTTTTGCGTTAATGATGATTTGGGAAAGTGCTCATCGGTTGATTGAGCCGGTACCGATTTCATTCAATCAAGCCATTGCGGTCGCCGTCGTAGGACTAGTCGTCAACGGATTGTCTGTTTGGGTACTGGGAGTACACTCCCATGACCACGATGATCACCATTCCCATAATCATAGTCACAATCATGACCACACTCATTCTCACCAACATAACCACGACCACGCTCATCATCATGAAGACCACAATTTAAAATCTGCGTATTTACACGTTATGGCTGACGCACTGACTTCAGTGTTGGCCATTGTAGCCTTGGTGATTGGCAAGTATTTCGGTGCAACCTGGTTAGACCCAATCATGGGCTTGGTGGGTGCCGCTTTGGTCGCGCGCTGGTCTTGGGGCTTATTAAAATCCACCAGTGCAATCTTGCTCGATGAGCAAGCCTCAGAGGCTTCTCGCAGTGCAGTTCGTGACGCTATAGAAGATGACCAAACCCGGGTGACCGATTTACATTTGTGGGCCGTTGGACCCAATATTTATTGTGGTTTAGTGTCTGTAGTGAGCGCCTCGCCGAAAACTCCGCTGGACTACCGAGGCCTCATTCCCGCCCACATCAATATAGAACACATCACCATTGAAGTGCATACACTCAATAACAACTAAGGTTTTCGCAATGAGTACAACTGAATTTTCGCTTGATAGTTTTTTGCTCCAAGACCGAGTCGCTTTAGTGACAGGGGCTTCGAGTGGCATTGGGGAAGCGGTTGCAAAAGGTTTGGCGCATGCAGGCGCGAAGGTCATTGTCGCTGCTCGACGTGAAGATCGATTACACTCTCTAGTGGATACCATCAATCAAGAAGCAAATCGCGAAATAGCGCTTGCAGTTAGTATGGACGTTACCGACGCCGACAGTATTCATCGTGCATTCGAGCAAGGCGAGACAACCTTCGGCACCATCACTGTGGTAATTAACAATGCGGGTGTTGCCAAGCCACGACATTTTTTGAAAGATGACGTTCAGTCACGCGATTTTGTAATGAACACCAATGTAAATGGCGTTTGGAATGTCGCACACGAAGCCGCAACGCGGATGGCAAAAGCAAACATCGGAGGAAGCATTGTGAACATTGCTTCCATCCTAGGCTATACCGCCAAACCGGGGCAGACGTCCTACTGTGCTTCGAAGGGTGCAGTCATTCAATTAACCCGTAGCATGGCACTCGATTTAATTCCCCAAGGTATCCGCGTTAACGCAATCGCTCCGGGCTGGTTCAAAACTGAAATGAATGAAGACTTTTTTGACTCAGCGCCAGGTAAGACCTTTATTACACAAATGCCCGCAAAGCGCCTTGGAGAACTTAACGAACTCGTTGGCCCTATTATCATGTTGTGCAGTGATGCCGGCTCATTTATTAACGGTGCGGTGATTCCGGTTGATGGTGCAATTACGGCTGCCGGGATTTAGTCCCTATTAGAACGCTTCATCATTTAATTAATTACTTTGCCACGCAGCCGGTTGTTTTCTAAAAGGGGAGTACTTTGCGGCTGAGATAAACCCTTAGAGCCAACTGTCCTTGTGTATTGTTTTGTACTTGCATTGGTAGACAGGTTGGTCGCTGTCATCGGTAACGGAGGGCAAATTTCGGTACCAGGGGAAGCAATAATGCCGGCACGATAATCGAGTGCGGCGGCTAGCTGTACTTCTGCTGGATCGCCGAGTTCAGCTTGATAATCATCTTCAACGTAACAACCTGGCACAAGCGCACCGAAAGGTTCGCCGCTATTTTCTGGATTAAAACCATCCCCAAAATCACCAAACCCTTGTGCATTTTCACCAGCAAACTGAATAGTGAAATAGGATGTACCGCAATTAGGCAATTCATAAAAGCCATAAGGCTTACCACATGTTCCAGTTCCGAACTGATAAACCTCAACACCAACACCGCGTAAACCGTTAATGATTGACTCACTGGCCGAACAGGTACCGTTGCTAGTCAACACGAATACTCTATCTAGGTTTAGACTAGGTAACGGTATTTCGGGATCAACCGCAGCCGCGGGCGCTGCAAAATAATCCCATTCAACAGAATGAAAGCCAACGGGCTCAATCGGCTCCCCGGTAATCGGGTTAATTGATGGATGCTTGTTATTAAAACGTATCAGCTCGAAGGTTTGGCCAGCAGTATTCGCCGGTCCCGCCACCATGTACGCCACCTGCGACGCCATATCTAAGTAGCCACCGCCATTATATCGAAGATCTAATACTAAATCGGTAACACCATCAGTTTGAAATTGATCAAATGCAGCAATAAGGTCGGATTCGGCAGCAGCATTGTGGTCATTAAATAATAAGTAACCCACTAAGCCAGCAGCTGTATTTATCGTTTGCACGCCGCCATTTGGCACAGGGTCGTATGCGACTAACTCAGTCTCCATCATTGCAGTGGAATTGCTCGGCGCGCCCACGGGCAAAAATTCTATCGTATACATTGTGTTTTCGAGGGGCGCGAATAAAGCTTCGTTCAAGAGGTTTACACCGCCTGTCGTATCGTCATCAATATCAACGCCGTTGATTGCTTGAATTGTCGAACCGCGAGTAACGCCACTAGTGTCCGCGACAGACCCTGGCTCGACATAGCTCACGACAACTTCGCGGGGAATGAAGCCCGAAATAACCTCGAGCTGCATTCCAAAAGACCGCTCAACGGCTACACCAGAAATAATCTCCACCCACTCTTCTGTTGGCAGTGCAAAATGAAATTGATCTTTAAACGCGCCTGATTCAGTTATTTCACTACTGACAAGCAGGTCAAAATAATCATAGTTTGAATAAAATGACGGATTAACGTCAGGCAATTCGTCGTACCACAAATATAGATCGTTACTCATCGACCTGAGCCAGAGGTTTTCGTCAGTGAAGCTCCCCGCTCTGTCCGGGTAAGGGGCGTTTGTGCGGGGGTCAATACCGGTGCGAGGGAAGGCGCATTGGTTTGCGTAGAGGCCCACATCGCGGTAGATACCCGGGATGTAACTACCTTGGCGCCGATCGTCGCTACCACATCCACCCAGCAACAAAAGACTTAGCACACCAACCACACCGATCTGTCCCTTCACGCTTATTCCTCACTAGCCACATCATTATTTGAATCGTCCAGCATGGTAATCGATGTTTATGTGCAAGGCCACTCGATCCAACCAACCTGCTACTCCCGCCACATTTCGCCAGATTTGATCGGGGCTACGACATAGTCCGAACACCACGACAACCCACCACCAGGTTTTACTAACCCCATCAAAAGGCCAATTGCTTCGAGCCTTTTCGTTAACCCGACAGACTACTTTCGATATTGAGGATTACATTATGAAAAAGCTTATTGTTGCATCAACTCTCGCTGCCACCGCTACAGTCACTACGCCTTATGCCTTTGCAGGGGAAGCCGCGACCGCATGGAAGCAAGCCGGGGTATTTTCTACGAGCACAATACTTGGCGCTGCCGCCGGAGGCCCAGTTGGTATGCTACTTGGCGCTATCGGCGGAGCCTACCTCGGAGAAAAGGTGAAGGCGGCGGACCTCGCCGAGCTCACCGATCTTGAACTGGCTGAGAAAGAATTATTAGTAACGGAGCTTCGTCAGCAGTTAACAATGGCCGATGGAGAGATTGAGCGACTCAACCAAACCAAAATCGACAGCCTTTCGCTGCAAGTACTCTTCCACACTGGTGCTGACCAACTCACTCAGCGAGGCGAAAATCGTCTAGGCGCTCTAGCAAGCTTCCTAGCAAAGCACCCAAACCTATCCGTTCGTTTAACTGGTCACGCTGATCCACGCGGTACCGATGAATACAACAACGTACTCTCCGAGCACCGCGCACTAACCGTGCAGCAAGCGCTAGAGCAAGCGGGTATTGCAAGCTACCGCATTGAGCGTTCTTCCCACGGCTCACTTAAATCTCTCGCACCAAAGGGTGATTACGAAGCCTATGCCATGGAGCGGCGGGTGGATGTGGAAATTTTTGATCCCCGATTCGAGCTGAATTCACAACATGCCGAAACCAGCGAAGAAAACACCTATAGCGATGACCTGACATACATCCGTTAACACACCGTTTTAAAACCCGTCTTTACGGAACTGTCATGCAGAAAAACAAGGAAAAGCCACGGTAAAGATGCACGGATGCGCGCAGGGATGCACACCCAACTTCTCATGCTCTCTCCTTGAGCCCCTTTGCTCGGTACCCCCAGGGTATCGAGCCTTTTTGTGAGAAGTGGACGAATTAAAGATGCCCTAAAAAAACAAAAATGCTACCGTACGCACACCCAAAGAGAGAGAAGCATGCCCAAAGAAATCGCCATCGTTGAGGACGAGGCCAACCTCGCCGCCAATTACCGTGACGCATTCAGTCACCAAGGTTATCGCGTTCGCCTATACAACAATCGCCCTGATGCGATCGAGGCATTTCGTGCGCGCTTACCCGATCTAGCCATCATTGATATCGGCTTGGGAGATGAAATTGAAGGCGGCTTCGATTTGTGCAGAGAACTCAGAGCTATCGCTCCCAACCTACCCATTATTTTTCTCACGGCGCGCGACAGCGAGTTTGATGCGATCTCCGGTTTGCGATTGGGGGCCGACGACTATCTCACTAAAGATATTTCCCAACCCCATTTATTAGCGCGCGTGGTCGCTCTATTTAGGCGCATTGATGCACTACAAAAAAATAGCAGCGATGATCAGGAAGTCACGTGTGGGCCGTTACGCTTAAATTTGGATCGCATGTGCGCCCATTGGCAAGAACACGCCATCGATTTAACAGTCACAGAATTTTGGATTGTTCACGCACTCGCAAAAAGGCCTGGCCATGTTAAAAATCGTCAGCAATTAATGGATGCCGCTAATGTTGTGCTAGATGACAATTCAATCACCTCACACATAAAACGTATTCGTAAAAAATTTTTGGAACTCGATGAGTCCTTCGACGCTCTACAAACGGCTTACGGCATGGGCTACCGATGGTCAAGCCAAGCCTGAATGCGGTAATACAACAGAGACTTACATCTCCCGATGACGCTACAGCGCCAACTATTATTCGTCAGCCTATGCCTATTGGTTTTGCCCTGGGCTGGCTGCCAATATATTCAGACCATTGAATCGACACTTCGCGATGGCCAAGCCAAGGCGCTAGCCGCACACGCTCAAGCCATTGCCACAACGATTGCCGTTCAAGCACCTCAGGTGTTTACCAACAACGTGCCAGGCGAACAAGACCGTGCAGACTCAGAACTGTATTTTTTTCCACTCAATGGCGCCCCCATTATTGACGGTTACAGCGGCGATTGGACTGCACTGGATATAGAGCCGCGACAATGGCTCGACGAAACGACTACGACTCAGATCACACTGTTCACGGGTTCGATTATCGATACGCTATACGTATTCTTTTCCATAAAAGATTCCACCAAACAGCCTCACAATCCACAACAGCAGGGCATTGCAAACGGCGATCACGTAATTCTTTATAGTGGGGAAGGGAACGCGCACCAAACCTACTATTTACGCAGCAGCGGATCCGGCAACGTTACGGCACGCTACTTCAATCAATTTGGGGAAATCCGGCAAGAACATCGCATTCGAGGCATTTGGCAAGAAACACGCGAGGGGTATACCGTTGAACTAGCCATTCCTAAAAGCCGCATCAGTCAGTCACTCGCGTTTCACTACGTAGATCACGCCAGCCATGTTTTGCTCGACAATAAATTAGGAAATAAATCGGAGACCCACTACAACCCACGCTGGATTGAGACATCCGCCCTATTAAACAAAACCATAGCGCCGTATACCACTCGCAATCTGCGTATCAGCGTCTTAGACACTCACAACTGGATCAAGGCGAGGCAAGGCACGCTTAATTTTTCTGATTACACATCAGCGGATAGTAAAAACAACAGTACACACTGGCTTCTTGCTTGGTTTTATAAACTGCTGCTTGGCGATAACGACATGAAGCCGATGACGAATGAAATGCGCGCTGGCTATATCCGCAGTAGTGAAACCACCGCCGCGCTCAAAGGCAATTCAACATCGGCCTGGTATCGTCAAGCAGACGAGAGAATTGGCCGCGTTGCACACCCAATAACAATCAAGGGACAAATACTGGGCGCGGTCATTGTTGAACAAAATACCGAGGCTGTGACCGCCGCCACTAACGCCGCATTTAATCAACTACTGCTCACAGTCCTTGGAACCATGGGGGTCGTTGCACTTGCGTTAATTCTCTACGCCTCCGTATTATCGTGGCGAATTAAATCGCTAAGCACGTCGGCTAAAAACGCGATTGGCAACGATGGTCGAATTAACACTCAAGCGCTGCACTCTAACGCAGCGGATGAAATTGGCGATTTAACACGTAACTACGCCGACCTACTGCATCGCCTTAACGACTACACAGAGTATTTACGCAGTTTAGCTAGCAAACTATCTCACGAATTGCGAACACCCCTCGCGGTGATTAAATCCTCTCTCGACAACCTAAACCATTCTTCACTTGATGAAAAAGCGATGCAGTACCAACAGCGCGCAAGCGAAGGGGCGGATAGACTTTCCACCATTTTAAACGCGATGAGCGCAGCGAATCGCATTGAAGAAAGCATTCAACAATCACATACCGAGCACTTTCCACTCGACGAGTTACTCAGCAACGTTGTGAATGCCTATAATGACGCCTATCCTAACCAATCATTCACGTTATCAATCGCTAAACATCCGCACTACAACTTTGTTGGCTCACCAGATTTATTAGTACAAATGCTCGACAAGCTCGTCGATAACGCGGCTGATTTCGCGACGCCGAATACACCTATCATCATCGAATTATGCAGAACCAAACGTAGCCAGAACAAAGAGCTTATTGAAATCAGTGTTAGCAATAGTGGCCCCCTATTACCGGCCCACATGCAAGGGCAATTATTTGATTCCCTCGTCTCGGTACGCGATGCCAGCGATAAAAATAAAGATGATAAAAACATCACCCACTTAGGCCTCGGCTTATATATCGTGCGCTTAATTGTGGACTTTCATTCTGGTGATATCATGGCCCGCAATCGCGAAGATGAAAACGGTGTCATCTTTACGGTTCAGCTTCCCACAAATGATTGAATTAAGGCTTAGAGCCTAAGAATCGCGTCTATAATGGGTGGAAGACTCATTAACTTAGTGTGCGTATGATTGGCAACATCGCGCCATTGGCGTCGACCCCGAATACTCCGATCACTCCCCCAGCCGCAGACAAACCTGCAGTTCCAGCACCCATCGAACCAACGACTTCAGCAGTACCCGACACCACCGAAAAAGTCAGCCCAACCGTAATTACGCAAAATAGTGAAGAGCCCAAGCGCAACCAGGGTGATATCGATATTTTCAACCTGACCGCAGAGGGCAATCCAACTTACGAAAATCCAGCCAAAACTCGCCAACCTAGTGACGCATCAAACAGCCTAGCGGACGAACAAGGCACGGCGGAAAAACAGAACACCAGTAACCAAGCAGCCGAAAAGCAAGAGAATAGCCCACAACAGCTAACACCAGACGAGTTAAAGGTCGTTGAGCAATTACGTGCACGCGATAGAGAGGTGCGCACCCATGAAGCCGCACACCTAGCCGCCGCCGGACAATACGCTACCGGCGGCATCAAGCTGGAAACCACACGCGGGCCGGATGGCCTCAGCTACGCCATTGGCGGCTCGGTAGGAATCGACACTAGCCGCGAATCAACACCCGAGGCCACACTGCGTAAAGCAGAACAAATCCAGCGCGCCGCCCTTGCACCCGCTGAGCCTTCCGGGCAAGACCGCCGCGTCGCAGCAGAAGCGTCAGCTATGAAGCTGGAAGCTCAAGTTGAGATTCGCCAACAGCGCGCAGAACAGGCCGCCGAATCGAACGAAGCCGCCGCACCGCAAAGCACCTCAGACAACACTTCGCCTTCAAATAGCGCCATCCCACCTGGGGATGCCTCTGGTAACTCATCCGGGAGCTCAGATATTGGACCAGCTAATGACGCCATTGTCGCCAGCCCCGCCCAACCGCCTAGTCCTGGCCTAGAGCGTTACGCGCAAATACAATCGAGCCAAAGCGAAGCTCCCGGCCAACGCCTCAACGTTTCGGCCTAAGATCTCAGATAAAGCCCCCTGAATAACCCATCGGCAAGCTGTCTAAAGATTGCACGAGGATCCCTTGACTCTAGGTTGAAAACCGGCATAATGTCGCGCCTCGATTTAATCATCGACTTAATTTTTTACTGAATTTTTAACAGGAGCACTCGGTGGCTAACTTTCCTCAATCTCGTAAACGTGCTCGCCAAAACGTTAAGCGCCGTAAGCACAATGCAAGCTTACGCTCTATGGTTCGCACCTACATCAAGAAAGTAGTCGCTGCCATCGATGCTAAAGACGCTGCGGCGGCACAAACTGCTTATAATGAAGCGGTACCTGTCATTGACCGTATGGCTGACAAAGGCATTATTCACAAGAACAAAGCGGCACGTCATAAGAGCCGTTTGAATGCCCAAGTTAAAGCACTCGCGGCTTAAGCCTTTCGTCCCTCGAGAGCCTTCTCGGGGGACACCTTCCCAAATCTAATCCCTTCGCTAAAAATTCTAATCGCACAACACCTTTTCGAGGATTTACTTGTGTATATACACTTGCTAGAGTTGTGCACATGGATACTTCAGCACTCAAAAACGTCTACGAAAACTGTGCCTGCTATCGTGCTCGCGCCGCTGCTCGCCGCCTGACGCGTGATTACGACGATGCACTCAAGCCATTAGGCTTGAAGATTACCCAGTTTACGGTGCTTGCGGTGATTGCTGGTTTCGAGTCGACCTCCATTACCAGCATGGCCAACGAACTGGCAATGGAGCGCACGTCTCTGGTGAGAACCTTGGAACTAATGGAGCGTAACGGTTGGATCACCATGGGCCCCGAAGGCTTTCGTCGCGAGCGCAAAATGTCCTTAACCCAGCAAGGTGAGGAGCTACTCGAACAAGCGCTCCCCCTATGGCAGGGTGCGCAAAATCAGTTCGAAAAGCGGGTAGACACCAATGTTTGGCAGCAAGCCAAACATTGGCTTCTAGACGTTGCCTTTAAGTAACAATGTAATAGCACCAAACCTTTTTCCAACACCCTTAACGACTTCGATTCATCAAGACTGAAAACGCTTAGCCCTACATGTGTATATACACATCAATGCTAATCATAGGAGACCAACCATGAACGCATCCGCTTACTTCAATCGGATTATCCTTTGGCGCTGGCCCGTGCTAATAATCACCCTCGTGGTGTTCGCGCCTATCGCCATACATGCACCCAAACTAAGTAAAGACACCAGCTCGGATGCCTTTATTGATCCGCAAGATCCCGCACTACTCGATCGCGATCGCGTTGAAGCGATTTTTAATATCAATGATCCCATCGTCGTTGCCGTAGTGAATAATGGTGAGAACGGCATATTCAATCCCGAGTCCCTCGCCTTAGTTGCCTGGATTACGCAGCAACTCCAATCCGTAGACAACATCGACCCGGATCAAGTCACCTCTCTCGCCACAGAATCCAATATCGTTGGCACAGACTACGGCATGGAAGTGGAGGACTTTTTTGAGATTGCGCCTTCAACCGCTGAGCGCGCGCAATGGATGAGAAACGCCATCAATAACTTCCCGCTCTACCAAGGCACACTGGTGGGTAACGAAAACAACATCACTTTGGTCGTGGCAGAGCTGCTGGATGAATCAATGGCCGCAGACACTTACCAAACCATTATGACGAAGCTCGACAACGCTCCACTCGGTGAGGGTGACGTATTACATGTCGCAGGTGAAGGCGCTGTTGCCGGTTATCTACAGGAATATATTGATAACGATGCGAAAAAACTCAACCCACTCGCAGCAGTCGTTATTACTATTATTTTATTTATCGCATTGCGCACCCTACGCGGGATGCTAATTCCAAATCTCATTGTAATCCTTACTGCGGGCAGCACCATCGGAGCAATGGCCGCATTTGGCGTACATTTTTATGTTATCACCAATGGCTTAATCGTCTGCATGATTGGCGTTTCGGTTGCCGATTCGGTTCACGTATTTAGTCAGTATTACGAAGAAATTGCTAACGACCCAAGTGCCGATGGCGAAACCATCACGCTGCGCGCCATGGAAAAAATGTGGCAACCCATCACTTTAACGACTTTCACAACCATCGCAGGCTTTAGCGCACTTTCAGCGACCACCACAATGCCACCGATTTATTTCTTTGGCCTCTTTGGTGCGCTCGCTGTTTTTTTCGCGTGGCTCTACACGATGACTACACTGCCTGCATTACTCAGCATGTTTAAGCCTAAGCCAAGCCCTTCGTTTTCACGCAACCACGGCGCGGCAGCCAACCCACAGAAAAATACCTTGTCAGTGCGTGCGTTAAACAAAATTGGTGGCTGGGTAATCGCAAAACCTTACATGGTAACAGTGGTTTGTTTCTGTGCGGGGCTACTCGCTGTGTACGGCGCCTATCAAGTGGAAGCAAACGAAGAACGTATCGCCAACTTCAAATCGTCAGAGCCAATCTATCAAGCCGACAAAACCATTAATGCCCTCACCGACGGCACCTACTACCTCGACATTATGATCGAAGCAAATGTACCGGAAGGCCTTTACGAGCCCGCCGCATTGCGAAAAATCGAAGAAACTCAACGCTACTTAGAATCACTGCCCCACATCGGTGGCACAGTCTCGGTTGTGGATTACATAAAGCAAATGCATAAAGCGGTAAATGAAGATCAAGCCGAGTACTACACCATTCCCGATGATAACAATCTAATCGCACAATTATTTTTGTTGTATTCATCTTCAGCTGATCCCACCGACTTCGAAGATGAAATTGATGGTGAGCGACGCTTAGCGTTGATCCGCGCTAGTGTCGACCAAAACAAATTCAGCAACAACAAAATGGTAGTGGACGACCTGCAAGTTTGGCTGGACGACCATTACCGCGACTCACAACTCACACCGACAGTCACCGGTGACATTAGCCTCAGTTACCACTGGATCAACCCCATCGTGACATCCAATCTATTCAGTGTACTGGTCTGCATTTCCGCGGTCATTGTCATGGGCGCAGTGTTATTTAAATCAGGTATTGCGGGCATGATTGTTGTGATTCCTGTCGCGCTGTCGGTATTGCTCGTATATGCCGCGATGGGCGTGTCCGGTGTTTGGCTCGGCGTATCAACCTCCATGTTTGCTTCCATAGCGATTGGTCTTGGTGTCGACTTTGCCGTTCACACCACTCACAGCATTAGAACTTTGCTGACCGAAAAAGAAGGCTCTTGGGAGGAACGTTTACGCCCATTGTTTTCAACAACAGGCCGCGCACAGTTTTTTAACTTCCTCGCCATTGCCGTTGGGTTTGGCGTGCTGCTTACCTCGGATGTCCCCCCACTCATTAAGTTTGGCGCATTAGTCGCGATTGCGGTCAGTGGAGCTTTTGTCTCGGCATTACTACTGCTACCAGCACTCACCTTACTCTTCAAACCCCGTTTTCTTGGCAAAAACGCTTAGAGGTAAACCACTATGAAACCGTTTTTTTTAAAACCCATCTTATCGAAGATAAACACTATCACCGTTGCGGGCACTCTGCTGACAGCGTCTTTCCCTACCTGGTCAACATCGTTGACCGGGCTGGAAATTATGCACAACGTTAACGCCCGCCCCGATGGAAATCAGGTAACTCGTCAATTCACCATTACCACCACCGATAGGCGTGGTGTTGAGCGTGTTGAAAAAACCATGGGTTACCGAAAATATTTCGGCGATGAAAAGCGTACTGTGATCTTTTACACCGAACCCACCAATGTGCGCGGTACTGGATTTTTAACCTATGACTATCCCAACCTAGAGAAAGACGATGATCAATGGTTGTATTTACCAGCACTTCGCAAGGTACGCCGCATATCAGCGTCTAATCGGGGCGACAGCTTTCTTGGCACCGATCTCAGTTATGAGGAGATAAAAAAGGAAAACAAAGTCGAAATCGAAGATTATACGTTTGAGTTTATTGACGATTGCGAAAGCCAAGGCAAGCAAGGGCTTCTCGTAAAGGCCACTCCCAAAAACGATGAAATAAAAGCCGAGCTGGGTTACAGCCGTGTTGAATACTGCATTGACCCAGACATCTGGATGGCGCGGCATATAGAGTTCTGGGATACCAATAACAATCATCTAAAAACCTTGAATGTCCTTTCCGTCGAACAAATAGATGGCATCTGGACAACCCGAGACATTCATGTCGTCAACCACAAAACCAAACATGAAACGCGTTTTACCCAAGCAGATATTGATTACAACACTGACATAGCGGACAACGTGTTTACCCAACCGTATTTACGTCGAGGCTTGCGGTGAAAGCACACGCGACTAAAAACTTATCTCGGGCAGCTATTGTGGTCGCGCTATGTCATAGCGCGACAGGCTTTGCGTTAGACTTTCGTAACACCTTTGAAAATAGCACGGCATTTGGAAAACTCGACGAACAAGACGATTCAGTGAGTAGCGTCAAGTTTTCCAATGCTATTACCAGTGAACTCACTCTGCCAATTTTTAGCGGCTGGCAATTATTTACACGTTGGCGACTCGAAAGTGATACGCGCGACTTGATAGAACCTAACCGTTCCCAAGATAAGTTAGTCAGAAGCAATGCGTCACGCCGCTGGCACCTTAATGACTATACCAGTATTGATTTGAGAGAGTTTTACATCGATGGATACATTAGTTTAGGTGGAAGTGACAACAACTTTATTCGCATCGGAAAACAACAGGTCGTCTGGGGGCAAGCAGATGGTTTTCGTGTATTGGACGCAATAAATCCCATGAACTTACGTGAGTTTATTTTAGAAGATAACGACGACCGTCGAATTCCAACCTGGATGGTGAACGCCGAGCTACCCGCAGGTAACTGGTGGGGCAGCGATTGGACTGCACAAGTATTGTGGATTCCCGACACCACCTACGATCAGACACCATCACTGCGCGATGAAGCACGCTTCGCACCAAAATCTCCTCGCTTTGTTCCAGTACCTGATGCAAACACACCAGGCAATCCACAATCAGCGCAAATAATCGACGCCGACAAACCTAATCGAATAATTAGTGATAGCGACTTCGGTGTTAGACTCAATGCGTTTGTGAATAGTTGGGATATCAGTATTAATTACCTCTACCACACACTCGATCGCGCGGCACCTTATCAATCCATCGAAAATTCGGCATTCATTATTGAACCACAATACGAACGGTCGCATTTATTGGGCACCACATTTTCGTCGGTATTCGATAATTTTACTTTTCGGGGCGAAGTGGCACTACACAGTGCTCGCTATTACATCGCTAAAGATTTTTCAGAATTTTCTGAAGGCGTTGCGGAATCACCCAGTGTCGATACAGTATTCGGATTAGACTTTAATGGTTTTTCGGATACGTTCATTAGCGGGCAACTTTTTCTTTCTCATATCACTGATTTTGATGACGCCATTACCCGAGACCGAACGGATACCACCGTGTCGCTTCTCATAGAGAGAGACTTTTACAATCAAACACTAACGCTCGGCGGTCAATGGTTTTATAACGCCAACGACGGCGATGGTCTGTTGCGCTTTTCGGCCGAATATCGATGGCGCAGCAACATCATTGTTACCGCCGGACTGGATAGTTTTTATGGAAAGGAGAGAGGGCTGTTTGGGCAATTTAATCAACAAGATCAAATTACCCTAGGCTTTACAGTAGGCTTTTAATCGATAAGGCACTTAATATCTAACTTAAGTCGTTAATACCAGGTTGTCGCGGTGAATAAGCTCTTCATCATCGCGATAACCTAAGGCTTCTTCGATTTGATCACTAGTGGAACCTAAAATTTTTGAAGCTTCTTCGCTACTGTAATTCACTAGGCCGCGCGCGATTTCCTTTCCTGTGGTGCTAACACAACGCACTAGTTCGCCGCGACGAAATACACCATCGACCTGTTTAACACCGACCGGTAACAAACTAACACCTTGTTTACGCAAAGCATTTACCGCGCCGTCATCTATCGTAATCGTACCGCGCGTTTGTAACTGACCCGCCAACCAACGCTTGCGTGCAGCTTGTGGCTGCTGATTGGCCTTTAATAACGTACCCAGTGACTCACCTACAGCCAGACGCGAAATGACATCGTCAATTTTGCCGCCCACAATGACGGTATCGGCTCCTGAGCGTGCCGCCAATTTCGCAGCACGGACCTTGGTAATCATTCCGCCACGGCCTAGCGCACCACCATCCGATGCCATTGCCGTTAAACGGGCATCATCAACACTGGCTTCCTGAACCAGTTTCGCATTGGGGTTGTTACGAGGGTCCTCTTCGAACAAACCATCTTGATCGGTGAGAATTACTAGTTTGTGCGCATCAACCAAATTCGCAATCAACGCACCGAGTGTATCGTTATCGCCAAAACGAATTTCATCCGTCACAACCGTATCGTTTTCGTTAACGATCGGCACTGCATTGAGGTTTAGCAAGGTAAGTAACGTAGAGCGCGCATTGAGATAACGCTGACGGTCAGATAGGTCATCGTTGTCGACTAAGACTTGCGCGGTATGATAACCAAATCGCTGAAAGGCTTGCTCGTAAGTTTGCACCAACCCCATTTGACCAACGGCAGCGGCCGCTTGAAGATCGTGAATCGCAGTGGGACGCTGATGCCAACCTAGTCGCGTCATACCAGCCGCGACAGCACCGGAAGAGACGAGTACGACTTCGATACCTTTTTGCAGTAGCCCCGCAATTTGCTCCGACCACACATTAATCGCGTTGACGTCGAGGCCCTGACCGTTATTGGTCAACAACGCGCTGCCAATTTTAATTACCCAACGCTGGCGTCGAGAAGGTGTCGTAGTATCCATGCTTTTTTCAATACGCGTTTAACGACTATCGTTCGTAAACCACTTCTACGTCGTAATCGTCATCATCAAAGTCATCGTCGTCGCTTTTATTTTTTGCTGCGAGACGCTCAGCGCGGCGTTTTTCACGCAGCGCATCAATTCTTTCGCGGGCTTCCGCCTGCATTTGGGCTTTAGCACGTTGTTCGGCCTCAGCAACCTCTGGATCTTCCTCTTCAGCCAGCCAAACGGCCTCTAACTCTTGCAGAATTTTTTGCGACAGCTCGTCAGTGCCGCGACTAGCAATAGCCGAAATAGGGAAAACCGGCCCCTGCCAATTCAAACGCTGAATAATATCATCACAACGCTCTTTCGCTTCTTCATCCGATAACAAATCGGTTTTATTGAGCAACAACCAATGCTCGCGAGATGCCAAGGTTGGGCTAAAGCGCTCTAGTTCTCGCTGAATTGCTTGCACACTGTCCACTGGGTCGCTGCCATCATAAGGTGCCACATCGACAATGTGTAACAGCAAACGGCAACGTGTTAAGTGCTTGAGAAAGCGAATACCCAAACCCGCGCCTTCCGCAGCACCTTCAATCAAACCCGGGATATCAGCGATGACAAAACTGCGATGCTTTTGAACTTTAACCACACCCAAATTGGGCACGAGCGTGGTAAAAGGATAATTCGCCACTTTCGGTTTAGCGGCTGATACCGCGCGAATGAATGTGGATTTACCGGCATTGGGCAACCCCAGCAAACCGACATCCGCCAGCACTTTCAATTCAAGTTTTAAATGTCGCGATTCACCCTCGCTGCCGGGTGATGTTTGCCGCGGCGCGCGATTCACACTGGATTTAAAGCGTGTGTTTCCTAATCCATGAAAGCCGCCTTGCGCGACCAACAGTCGCTGGCCGGCCTCAGTTAAATCACCCAGCACTTCGTCGGTATCAATATCAATAACCGTGGTGCCCACGGGCACCTGCAAAACTAAGTCATCGCCTTTTGCACCGGTACAATTACTACCTCGACCCTGCTCGCCACTTTCGGCGCGATATTTTGGCTGATAGCGAAAATCCACCAAGGTGTTAATGCTGTCATTGGCTTCGAGATAAACACTACCGCCATCACCACCATCACCACCATCGGGGCCGCCTTTGGGAATAAATTTTTCGCGGCGAAAACTCATGCAGCCGTTGCCACCATTACCGGCAAAAACAGAGATTGGGGCTTCATCAACAAACTTCATGATATTTCCTAGGCACGACTACTTGTGTCGCTTGCCGTTTAGTGAGGGGTAAGAGTAACGCGAGTCGCTTAAACGCAAAAGCCCCATCGCGTGGACGGGGCTTTTAACTGATTCGCGTTGCGCTAATTAGGCAGAGCCGCCGTTTAGCGACCCTAAGAGCGAAGGCTCTTAGCCTGCTACAACGCTAACAAATTTACGGTTTTTAGGGCCTTTAACTTCGAACTTCAACACACCCTCTGCTTTCGCGAAAAGCGTGTGGTCCTTACCCATACCTACGTTGGTACCCGCGTGGAAATTAGTACCGCGCTGACGCACGATGATGTTTCCTGGGACAACGGTTTGACCGCCAAATACTTTGACACCTAAGCGTTTACTTTCGGAATCGCGTCCGTTCCGGGTACTACCGCCAGCTTTTTTATGAGCCATGATGTTGCTCCTTTAATTCTGTCTTTAATCTAAAATGAGTGAAAAATACGTGAGTGGTTAGACTATTAACCCGATCTTTAATTAGCCGGTAATCCCAGTAATTTTGATCTCGGTGTACCACTGACGATGACCTTGTCGCTTCATTGAGTGCTTGCGACGACGGAACTTGATGATTTTCACTTTTTCGTGACGACCAATGCTAACAACTTCAGCGGTCACTTTGGCGCCTTCAACAACGGGGGCACCGATTTTTACATCGCCGTCTTTCGCGACGAGTAATACTTTGTCGAAATCGACGGTCGCGCCGGCTTCAACATTCTTAATTTTTTCGATTTTGAGGACTTCACCCTCAGTGACACGGTGCTGCTTACCACCGGCTTCGATAACTGCGTACATAGCTGCTCCAAGCAAAGTTTATGTGGACGTCACTAAGCGGCTGGACTCTCTTCTATCGGGAAGAAACGCCCCGGCTCTTTGGGCTCGTGTCGTGTAGTCAAGTTTAGCCTCTCGCCTCTACCAACCAGGCAGAGAAATGAGGGGCCGCGATTGTACGGGAATTACACACCCTCCGCAAGCCTAAAACCCGTGCAGAGCAAGGCTATCACACACATTCAACCGACGCGGTACGCTTGCCCACTCTAAAGAAAGGTCTGCTCCCTTGACGGCCCCAGACCGTCACTTTAGGATTCCCGCGATATTACGCATTTAGAGCCAAACATGCTGCCATTTCACAAGCCCGTCGCCGACGACTTCGAAGCCGTCAATCAACTAATTATTGAACAACTCCACTCCGATGTCGGCTTGGTCGAGAATATCGGCCAATACCTGGTGGAAGCCGGCGGCAAGCGATTGCGCCCCCTTTTGGTGCTCCTAACGGCCAATGCGCTCGGCTATCAGGGCAAAGACCATCTCAAACTGGCCGCGATTATCGAATTCATCCATACCGCGACGCTGCTCCACGACGATGTTGTCGACGTATCGAGCATGCGACGGGGCCGCCTGACAGCCAACGCCAAGTGGGGCAACGCCCCCAGCGTACTGGTAGGTGATTTCCTCTATTCACGCGCCTTCCAGCTAATGGTCAGCGTCGGCGAGCTGCGAATTATGGATATCCTCGCCAACACCACCAACATCATCTCCGAAGGCGAAGTGCAACAGTTGGTGAACGCTAAGAATCCGGACATCACCGAAGACAACTACTTCGACGTCATCTACAAAAAGACGGCCATTCTCTTTGCCGCCGCGTGCGAAGTGGCTGCGGTAATCTGTGGTCAAGATAACGCAGCCCAAGCGAAGCTACGAGATTTTGGTAAACACCTCGGGATCGCCTTCCAGCTCGTTGATGATGCACTCGACTACACCGGTGATGCCGAAGAGCTAGGCAAAAATGTTGGTGATGATCTATCCGAAGGCAAACCAACTTTGCCACTGATCATCAGTATGCAACGCGCACCCGCAGCAGATGCCGAGGTGATCGCCAGCGCATTGCGCGAAGGCTCCGCCGAGAACCTGGCACAAATTGTGGATATTGTAAAACAACACGATGGGCTAACTTATACCCTCGACAGCGCCAAACAGCATATCGAATTGGCGTCACAACAATTAGCCGATCTGCCCAATAACGAATTCACGACGGCGATGCGCTCTCTCGCTGAGTTTGCCGTTAGTCGTACTTATTAACACGCGCCTCACTTCAATTATCAGAGGCGCCAAATTAAAGGCCCAATATGGACAACGATAGCGCCTCACTTAAATCCATGACGACCAATCCAACAAAGGAAAGCCGTTTAAGTCAACGCTACCAAAGTTGGCAAGCGTTACAAAGTGAACGTGATTTTTGGAATAATCACACTATACTCGAAGCCTTTAGCAATTCACCACAGCGCGCGCAACAATTCTCGCTAGAAACTGAACACTTCTATTTCGACTTTTCGAAAAACCACCTACGCGAAGAAACACTCTACGCACTTAATTCACTGGCAGACGAAGCAGAACTTAGTAAACACATCAGTGCGTTTTTTAATGGAGAGAAAGTCAATCACACGGAAGATCGCAAAGCGTTGCACATGGCACTGCGTTCGCCGAACAATGACACGGAAGAAGAAAAAGCGGTGCATGATGTCTTGTGGCAAATGGGTAAGTTTATCGACCAAGTTCACAGCGACACCTGGGTCGGTTTTAAAGATCAGCCCATCACGGATGTTGTCAACATTGGTATTGGCGGATCAGATCTCGGTGCTCGCATGGTGGTGAATGCTTTAGAGCCATTCCAGTTACCGCACACCAAAGTACATTTTGTAACGAATGTCGACGGCGCCGACATTTCCTCGTGCTTGACCGATTTAAACCCGGCCACCACATTATTTATTGTTGCCTCAAAAACATTTACCACCCTAGAAACACTGACTAATGCCAACACTGCAAAGCAATGGCTACTCGACAGCGGCTGCAGCGAAGACTTTATCGACCACCATTTTGTGGCCATCACGACCAATTTGGAAAAAGCCGCCGAGTTCGGCATACCTGAAAAGAATATTTTCACCATGTGGGATTGGGTCGGTGGCCGCTATTCTTTGTGGAGCGCCATCGGCTTGCCCATTGCACTCGCGGTGGGCATGAAACAATTCAAACAATTGTTGGCGGGCGCCAATCAAATGGATGAACATTTTAGAACCGCCCCGATCCGAGAGAACTTACCTGCGCTACTCGGTTTGATTACGTTTTGGTACGCGCAGTTTTGGCAATCCACCAGCCAGGCGATATTGCCTTACAACAATGTGCTCAGCCACTTCCCTGCATTTTTGCAACAGCTAGATATGGAAAGCTTGGGCAAACAGGTTGACCGCGAGGGAGAAAAAGTTGATTACCCGACAGGAATCGTCGTTTGGGGCACTGAAGGCACCAACGGCCAACATTCTTTCCATCAACTGTTACACCAAGGTACACAAATCATTCCCGCAGACTTTATTGTCTGCCGTAAAGCGCAAACAAAACTGCCCGAACATCAACGCGAATTATTCGCCTGCTGCCTTAGCCAAAGCCAAGCATTAATGGCCGGCAAATCCTTAGCACAAGCGAAACAAGAAATATTGGCAAGCGGTAAAGACGAAGACTATGCAAATTGGTTAGCGCCACACAAAGTTATCCCCGGTAATCGTCCAAGCAATACGCTAATGCTCGACGAACTTACACCCGAATCACTCGGTGCGTTAATCGCTGCTTATGAACACAAAGTATTTACATTGAGCGTATTATTAAATATCAACCCATTTGACCAGTGGGGAGTAGAATTGGGCAAACAGCTCGGGAAACCTATATCTCAAGCGATTCAATCCATCACAGAAAACGAACGCAGCGACAATTTTGGCGATTTAGATGGCTCAACTCAATTACTGATCGATAGATTCACGAAAAAAGCATAGTTACTCAGTATAATCCGATATCGCAAAGCTCTACTACAGAGGGAATTATTATGAAGCTTTTAATATCCTTTACTTTCCTATTTTTTTGCTCGCTCGCCAACGCCGAATACACGTCGCAAACCGAAGGCTTTTATGTGGGTGGCTCCTGGGGGTTGACGCAGTATGAAGACGACGGATTCTTCGACGATAGCGTCGTTATCGGCAGTAGTTTCGATGATGACTCTGTAGGGCTTAGCATTTTTGGCGGCTATAACGTTAACAAATGGTTAAGCGTAGAGGCCGGTTTGACAGTTCTAGGAGTGTATTATGAAGACGGTGAGGGAGCCAACGATGATGACTATACCGATACCGCTGCGTCTGCAATCACAGTCAGTGCTTTAGCAAACATCCCTATGGGTGACGTCGTTAGCTTTTACCTTCAGGGCGGCTTTGGCATCGCGCTTATTACGCAAGAGATTGATTACGATGACACCGGCATCAATGTCGAAGAGGACGAAGCAGACACCGCACCCGCTGCTCAGCTAGGTATAGGCTTTAAGCTTAATTTACCCGCAAAATCACACACACAGTTACGGGTCGGCTATCAACGCTTTATTTTTGAAAGTGAGCTTTCTAAAGTAACTTTGTCGAACACCTATGTCACTCAAGATGTTGACCAAGAAATAGATTATTTCTTTTTTGGCGCGTCATTTACCTTTTAAACAATCTTTCTATTAGGCAGCTAAGCGGCTGCCTACTTTCATTTCCCATTCATACTCCCGTCACACGCTCCACCATCTCTTTTACTTTCTGGCACACCTTTGATCGGGATGACTCCAGTTCCCACAAAAACGCGCCCAATACGTCACTGATGTCATTGACCACTCTGCCTCTCGCATACATGGTTTGCCCTACAAACCATTAACCCCCTCGATATAAAAATAAGTGAGGACCTATGCTGCGACTAACACTTGCATGCTTATTGCTGAACGCGCTAGCCATTCCAACGATTTTTGCTGCAACCCCCAGCCCCGAACCCGATCCAGAGCCCTCACCACCTGGCAGTACGATTGAAGAAGGTCGGTACATCATCACCAATCGACACAGCAATCTGGTGCTTAGCGTGGAAAGTGCCAGCACCAGCAATGGTAGTAATGTTGTCCAAGACAATTTTTCAAATAGTCTTCACCAGCAATGGGATATCACTGAAATCGGTAGCGGCACCTATTCAATTCGTCCGGCTCATAGCGGAAAATCTCTCGACGTCTATGAATGGATTGCAGAAAATGGCGCGGACGCGCGCCAATGGGAATATTTGGGCGGCGAAAATCAGTTGTGGCGAATTAACCAAGACAGTTCGGACTACTACAACATTACATCGGTATTCAGCGGTAAAGCACTTGAGGCGGAAAACTACAGTACGGCTTCTGGTGGAAATATTGCACTCTACTCATATTGGGGTGGCGACCCCCAACTGTGGTCTTTAGAGCTTGTTGACGACACTGCTCCGCCAAACTCCGGCGACCGATGTGAGGTAGCAAATTACGACTCCCGAAACCCTCCCAGCACATTGTCGTTGTCTGGCAATACCGTCACTCACGACCCAACTATCATTGAGGAAAACGGAACGTTTTATGTATTGCAAACTGGTGCGCCTGCCGATGGGTTGGTGTTACCCGGAAAACAATCATCAAACCTAACTAACTGGGTTGGCACTTCTGGTGCCTTCACGCAAGGCAACAGTCCATCCTGGTTGCGCCAACGAGTACCAGGCGTTGAAAACCTTTGGGCTCCCGATCTTTCCCACTTTGGTGGGCAGTTTCACCTGTATTATTCAGTTTCAACCTTTGGCAGTAATCGCTCGTGCATAGGTCACGCAACGCGTAATAGTATGGCATCTGGTAGCTGGCAAGATCGCGGCCCAGTAATCTGCAGCAATACCAGCAATAACTACAATGCAATCGACCCCAATATTGTTGTCGACGATGATGGCACGCCTTGGCTGTCGTTCGGAAGTTTTTGGGACGGCATTAAAATGATTCGATTAAATCAAGATGGATCGCGCGCGGACAGCAACGTAATTTCTATTGCGTCACGCGGTGGCGATGCCATTGAAGCACCGGTCATTGTGAAAAAATGCGGCTTTTACTATTTGTTTGTTTCATTCGACAAATGCTGTGACGGCACTAACAGTACTTATAATATTCGTGTTGGGCGATCGATAAATGTGACTGGACCATACTACGACAAAAACGGTCGGCGCATGTTAGATGGCGGCGGCACCAGCTTAGTGACTGGCAGCTATAGCTGGCGAGGACCAGGCCACAACTCGATTTTGTTTACAGAGAACAATGCCTACAATATGTATCACGCCTACCGAGCATTTACCGGCGAACCGCATTTACGCATTTCTGAAATCGCCTGGGATAGTGATGGCTGGCCGGTATCTGCTGGACCATAAACCAAACCAGACATGTATTTATAGATGCCTAAAAAAACGCCCCAACACTTGGGGCGTTTTTTATTTTTTGCGGAACAACCTGAATCAAATTAGTTGTCTAACAGTGCCAATAACTCATCACGCTTTTCTTCCATCAGCGCAATATCTTGTTTAGTCTCGACATTGAGCCTTACCACTGGCTCAGTATTAGACATGCGCAAATTGAATCGCCAGCTGTCAAAGGTCATGCTTAGCCCATCAACTTTTTCTATCGCTTTCGCATCAGCTGCATAAATGCTTTCGACTTTCGCAATCGCGGCTTTAGGATCAGCGATTTCTCGATTGATTTCTCCACTACAGGGGAATTTCGCAATGCACTCTTTCACCAAAGTCGACAGACTTTTACCTTTGATACTTACAAGCTCACTAACGAGCAACCAAGGAATCATACCGCTGTCACAGTAAGCAAAATCTTTAAAGTAATGATGCGCGCTCATTTCACCGCCGTAGACGGCATCCTCTTTACGCATTCGCTCTTTAATAAAAGCATGGCCAGTTTTACTTTGAATCGCCTCACCACCCAATTGCTCAGCGATATCTTGCGTATTCCAAGTTAAACGAGGATCGTGAACCACTTTAGCCCCCGGCGTTTTAATTAAAAACGCTTCGGCCAATAGACCCACAAGATAGTAACCTTCGATAAACGCACCCGTTTCATCAAAGAAGAAGCAGCGATCGAAATCACCGTCCCAGGCAATACCGAAGTCGGCGCCACTTTCTTTCACGGCTTGAATAGTGGAATCACGGTTTTCCACTAATAACGGGTTGGGAATGCCATTGGGAAAACTTCCGTCTGGCTCGTGGTGCACTTTGATAAATTCAAAAGGCAAATGTGGCTCAAGCGCATCAATAGCCATACCCGCACCGCCGTTACCGGCATTAGCGACTATTTTCAAAGGCTTTAATTTCTCTCGGTCAACATACGTCAACAGATGTTCGATGTAGCGTGGCCGACTATCGTAGGAAGTAACGGTGCCTTTAACTTCCACATCGGTAAATTCTACGGCTTCAGCAATGGCTTGAATATCGTTCAAGCCTGTGTCACCACTAATAGGTCGCGAACCTTCGCGCACCAATTTCATGCCGTTGTAATCCATTGGGTTATGACTTGCTGTGACGCAAATGCCCCCATCTACAGGTTGATCAAATGCTGCAAAATAAACTTCTTCAGTACCGCACTGACCAATATGTAATACATCGGCTCCAGCATCGGTAATACCATCGACCACCGCATCGGTTAGCTCCGGGCTGGTGAGGCGAATATCGTGACCGACAACGACTTTTTTCGCATTTAAAAATTGTGCGAACGCACGACCAATGCGATACGCGACTTCAACGTTCAATTGGTCGGGAACGCGCCCACGAATATCGTAGGCCTTAAAACAGGTAATAGGTTTACTCATGATAGATATCTAGATCCTAAGCACTAGGTGATAGTTACGCTTTATAAATATTTTCGTAAACGTGATTAGTGGCTTCTACAAAGCCTTCAACACTACCGCAATCAAATCGTTTACCTTCAAACTTATAAGCCATCACGCAACCCGCTTTGGCTTGCGTCAGCAAGGCATCAGTCAATTGCACTTCACCATTTTTACCCGGCTCGGTAGATTCAATAATTTCGAAAATGTCTGGAGTGAGAATATAGCGGCCAATGATCGCCAAGTTGGTAGGCGCGTCCTTAGCAGCGGGCTTTTCTACCATATCAGTAACTTGGTAAAGGCCATCTTTAATTTTTTCTCCAGCGATCACACCAAACTTATGAATATCTTCCTCAGGAACTTCTTGTATCGCGACGATGCTGCAGCGGAACTGCTTATAGAGCTTCACCATCTGAGCTAAGACGCCATCACCACCCGTGTTTAAACACAAATCGTCTGATAACACGACACCAAATGGCTCATCACCCACTAAGCGACGACCATTCAAGATTGCATCCCCTAGGCCGAGCATTTCTTTTTGGCGAGTCATGGAGAAAGAAGCTTTTTCCATGACATTGCGAATACTAGAAAGATACTCTTCTTTGGAAGAACCGGCGATTTGATGCTCCAGTTCATAGCTGACGTCAAAGTGATCAGCAATAGCACGCTTACCGCGCCCAGTGATGAGACCAATCTCTGTTAAACCGGCTTCAATGGCTTCTTCTACACCGTATTGCACCAGCGGCTTATTCACAACGGGTAGCATTTCCTTCGGCATGGCTTTGGTGGCGGGAAGGAATCGCGTTCCATAACCTGCGACTGGAAATAAGCATTTAGTGATCATATCTATTCCTTAAGTAACTTTTATAATTGCGGTATCGGCCCCATCCCATACGGACCGCCTCGGGACTCTTAAAACGGCGATCTATGATCTAAACAAAGCAAGGATAACGCCAACGTTGGCAGCTATCTGTTTCAGGACTCGCACCATAACACATCAGTAAGGTGTTTAGATTACAACGACTTAGCACAATTAAGCGCCAGTTCCTGCTAGACATGCGCATTGTAACGGGTAGAATGGCCTCCTTTCGATTTCCCGCCCGCCGAACGGCTAGGCCCTCAGACAACAAACACAATGACTGACTTCCAACCCAAAAATTCCTACGATTACAATGAACTGATTGATTGCGGCCACGGCAAGCTTTTTGGCCCAGGTAATGCGCAATTACCTGTCCCCAATATGCTGATGCTTGATCGAATTACCCATATCAGTGGCAAAGGTGGGGAATTTGGCAAAGGCGAAATTATCGCTGAGTTAGACGTCAAACCAGATCTATGGTTCTTCGACTGCCACTTTCCCGGAGACCCCGTGATGCCTGGCTGTCTAGGCCTAGATGCCATGTGGCAGTTAGTTGGTTTCTTCCTCGGCTGGCGCGGCAACCCAGGGCGCGGACGCGCATTGGGCTCAGGGGAGGTAAAATTCTCTGGCCAGATTCTGCCATCGGCCAAACTAGTCAGCTACCATATCCACCTTAAGCGTGTTATTGAGCGTAAGCTTGTGCTTGGTATCGCCGATGGTCGCGTCTCGGTCGACGGCAAAGAAATCTATTTTGCTAAGGATTTACGAGTCGGCTTGATGAATCTTGATGGCGACACTCAGGCGTTTTAAGCGTCTACCCTCCAGTCATCATTGAAGAACCGATGCTAAAATCAACGTTTTATTTATCACTGCATATCATGCAACGAGGAATATTATGAGACGAGTTGTAGTCACTGGAATGGGCATTGTATCTTGCCTCGGTAATGATAAAGCGACTGTTCTCGATGCACTAAAAGAGTGCAAATCAGGTATAAAATTCAAGCAGGAATATGCTGACTACGGCTTTCGCAGCCATGTTGCAGGCAGCGTCGACATAGACCTGAAAGAACACATCGACCGTAAAGTCTTGCGCTTTATGGCTGACGCAGCTGGCTTCGCTTATATCTCAATGGCCCAAGCCATTGAAGATGCCGGCCTAACCGACGACCAAGTGTCAAACCTTCGCACCGGTATTGTAATGGGCTCTGGTGGCGCTTCAGCGCTGAATAATGTTGAGGCAGCCGACATACTTCGCGAACGCGGCATTAAACGCGTTGGTCCGTACCGTGTGACCCAAACTATGGCGAGCACGGTATCCGCATGCCTAGCAACACCATTTAAGATTAAAGGGGTCAACTACTCCATCTCTTCCGCCTGCTCAACTAGTGCACACTGCATAGGCAATGCCGCCGAGCTAATTCAAATGGGCAAGCAAGACATCGTCTTTGCAGGCGGCGCTGAAGAAGAGCACTGGACATCCAGCTGCTTGTTTGACGCTATGGGCGCACTTTCAACCAAATACAATGACACCCCGGACAAAGCCTCACGCGCATACGATGCTGACCGAGATGGTTTTGTCATTGCTGGCGGTGGCGGCTGTGTGGTTCTCGAAGAATATGAACACGCCAAAGCACGCGGCGCTAAGATCTATGCAGAATTAACCGGCTATGGTGCGACCTCGGACGGCTACGACATGGTTGCACCCTCCGGTGAAGGCGCCGTACGCTGCATGCAAATGGCAATGTCGACAGCCAATGGCAAAATCGATTACATCAACACCCACGGCACCAGCACTCCCGTCGGCGACACCAAAGAGTTACACGCAATCCGTGAAGTGTTTGGTGATGATGTCCCTCACATTAGCTCAACTAAGTCACTCACTGGTCATTCATTGGGTGCCACAGGTGTTCAAGAAGCCATTTACAGCTTGCTGATGATGAACAACGATTTCATTTGCGCTTCGGCTAATGTCGAAACCATCGACCCAGACGCCGAAGGTCTGCCGATCGTCACCGAAACAATGAACAACCATAAGTTTAATAGCGTGTTATCAAATAGCTTTGGTTTCGGCGGTACGAATGCATGCCTAGTATTTGAGCGTTGCGATAGTTAACACAATACGTTTACCGCTCAGCAAATAAAAAAGCCGGCTGCTTAGCTAAAGCAGCCGGCTTTTTCGTATATTCATCATTTGATTTGAATATCATCTGCTCGCGAATTTACGCACCCCCAGCTTCTCTTAATTCCACACTGACGCCTTGCAACTCAAGCCAACGATTGACCGATGCGGTCAATCCTTGACGCCAACTGCGGCCGTGCGCCCCGAAATTATTTTTAATGCGTGTACATGCCAATACCGCACTTGCAGGCTCAAGCAGCCCTGGATAGTGCCCTTCAACAATATCTGCACCCGTGTCGACACTCTCAACCTGACCTTTGACGCTATAGACGTCGCTTAGTAAAGCATGAACTTCACTCGCAAATTCATACTCCGAGCAGGAGTCAGCGCTGCAATAATGAAAAACTCCCCAATTGGTCGCACCAGCCATAATTTGGCGAAGCACACCATGAATCACCCGCAAAGCATCTTGCTGCCAGGTCGGGCTACCTCGGCGGCGGCGATTGGCGTGCAGCGTACCACCATCGAAAATAGTCTTTAATGTCTGAGTTAGTAAGTTGTCACCGACAATATCAATCAACCAACTGAAGCGTAACACGATAAATTTCTCTAAATGTTCTGCGAACAGCTGTTCGAGACTCAACACATAACGGCCAAACTCATCAAGAGGTGAGGCTTCGTCGGAATGAGAGTAACTACTTTTAGCCTCGCCACCAAACACATGGTAATCCGACAAGAAGATCACAGCACTTCCATTCATGGAGGCGGCTTGCGCTACATTTGCCAAGGTGGCTCGATAAACTTCTCTTACGTTAGCGTCCTGAGTTCGCAGAAACAGCTCCGTGCCTAGCGGTAAAGCACACAAAACAACTTGCGGCTGATGCACAGCAAAATAATTTTTAACGTCTTTAATATCGCCCCAATTAATCTCGGTTGGGCTCGGAGACAACACAGGGACATTTCCCTGTTCGAGCAAGTCTGCAATTTGGTAACCCAACGCGGTTTCTGAAGAATCAATGTCAGGACAAACGACGAGAACGCGCTTGCTAGAGATAGCGACCATGAAAAAACAACAACCTCTTACCGGAAGGAAGGAACGAGAACACTATAAATCAGTAGACCGACAACAATACCACATAAGACTGAAAAGCAGCTTACATAATTACTCCCGTCACTAAATCTTGAGATAAACCCAATTAATACTTCCCTCATCGCACACGATCAGGTGAGCATCCAGCAATGCACATTGATTCAGTGACTCGGGATATTTGTCGTGGTAACTCGCTTTTATTGCCATAGATGATTTATCTCGTTTGAGAAATTCATACATTTGCGCAAATCGCTGCACAAAGTCTTGTCGCTGAGCTTGTAGTTCATCGTAGGTGTAATAAAACTTTGAGAAGGACATCGTCGAAGAGCCCAAACCGATACGCAGCATGGCCTCAAGATATTGTTGATAGCTATCAACCAAGTAGGTCTTGACTGCTCCACGATCACCAGGCGAACCACGGTAGTAATCCAACGCTAGACTGTTTGACGCCGTCAACACGCCAGCAGGTAACAAATGGTTGGCTCTATTAAGCTGCAAGCGATATTGCCCACTCGCACAAACAATGGCCTTAGCTGCCAACCTGCAGGTAGCCAAAGGGGGGCGTTCTGCTGGGGTAAATTCTGGCTCTGCTGGCACTACCGATGGAGCCAGTGAGACCGACACGTCGTCAATCGTCTTCACATCAGCGCGAGTTTTTGACCTGGAGTCTTTAGAGGGAACGTGAGCTGGAGACTGCGACGAGCGAGGAACGTTTTGATCCGCCGGCCTCGGCACTTTCAATCCCAACTGCCTTGCAGGGCCACGCAGTAACGCCGCTTGCACCTTGCGGCTATTATTTTTGAAGTCATTAAAACTCGGCAAACTTCTGCCATATCCGGTTTTTTGCACCTGACAGAATAGTTTTTCGAGATCGGTTTTAGCCTGGGCATCACACGCCGTTTGAGCCACCGCGGAGAGACTCAGAACCATTAGGCCGAGGAACAAGAATGATAAGCGATTCATGCCCTAAGCATAGCCTGCCTTGGCGGCACTAGTCGCGGTTAGTGGTGCGACTAATCGTTGCCCTGGTCAGCAAGCGCCCCCCAAAGGACAACTTACTGAAGCTGGAATCGACTATGTTTTGAAAACTGCGGACGCAAGAACTCCATTTGATCACCCCGTATACGCTTACTATTACTTAGCGCGAGAAACTCAGCAAAATTTGGCCGATAGGGCAATGCAATGAGTTCCATGTTGATCTCGTCGAGCAAACGGTCTCCTTTGTGCTGATTACAGCGCCGACACGCTGTGACGACATTCTCCCACTTATCTTGCCCGCCTCGGCTACGCGGTTGCACATGATCTCTTGATAAACTCGCATAACTAAACTGGCTGCCACAGTAAAGACACTGATAATTGTCTCTGGCAAATAGTGCCTGATTAGTGAGAAGCGGATTGGTGCGGATTTTAGGAATGCGCTCCCCGCCACAAGCTATAATCGCAGGCAGTTTAATGGAAGACTGCAAACCCGTAAGCCGACAGTACCCCCCATGCACCTCGCGGGCAATGCCTCCTAGACTCCATACGACCATATCACGCGCATGCAAATTAACAGCCTCTTTCCAGTGCAACCACTCTACGGGCTGCCCCGCGATATTGAGCCTCAAAATACGTACGTCCATTAACAGTCCTCGTCGATTGATAACAGCAAGCAAGTATTGAATGTAAATTTGGTGACAGTTTTGTGATACGCAACAGCATTGACGTTCAGACGAACATCAGACAAATGTTGAGTGACATGTGAATTTATCGAGTGCGACCGACAGCCGCTGGCGGCGGAGTATGAAGAAGTAGCCCTAGCTATAGGAGTATTATAGTTATAGGTAAAAGCTAATCTAACGAACGCAAAGTACCTTCAACGTGATGAATATTGAACACCCGTATTCGAGAACCCGCTAAACACACTGAACTACATCGCCACCCGTTGGCTGGCGAACAACCGACGTTCTGAGCACATCGATGGGTTCCGCATCTCTGGCAATCATGCGCCGAGGTTAAAAGATAGTCAACCCACCAAACAATACCCTAATGAAATCCCGTGGAGTTCTCCCTTCATCACTGTGTGGCGCACAAAAAAGCCCCACTGGTTTCCCAGCGGGGCTCAACAGGATGGCCCATAATCCGATGAGCGATGGCTAAATCCTTTCCAGTCCCTTGCCCGGCATCCTTGCAGTTGCTTCCGGCAACTGTTACCAGTATTCCAAACCACCCGCACTGTTAATAGTGGCAAAGTTCGCTAATCCTTGTAGGACATATCTCACAAGTTAAGGAAACCACATTTTATTGGGCGTTCTTTTTCCTGATCGAACAAAAGTAATCAGTGATAACTTTGCCAACTACAAGCAAAGATGTCTCATAAGGAGTGGTGTGTAAAAAGAGGGGTTGGCGGCAAGCAATAAAAAGCCCCGCTCCCGGAAGCCGAGGCGGGGCCAAAACATCACAGGATGTGTCCTCTCATCCTTTACATCCATGTCCAACGTCCGTGTTGAAGATCCTTTAAGCTCGCGTCCTTTCGAGTGATCATTATCGATAATTCAGAGATTAACGATAGTCGTCATTGACACTAGTTTTTGTAGGAAAAGGCTTACAAGCGTAAGACTTTATTCCTCATTCCCACCAGAAGGTTTCGACAAGTGCTGTTTGTAATTCCGCAATAATAGGCTCTGGCGCTGCACTATATGCTGAATAAGCAATTCTCGGTCATACTCATCGAGGCCAGTAAAGTTAACCCTTGTGTAGAACCCTCTCCCATCCAGCGCAGGCTCGGAGGCGACGAGTTCGCCAAAGCAGTGTACGTGCTGATCGCTGGGGTATAACACCATATCGAGAGCAAGTACCTGACCAACCGAGATTTGCTCATCCGTATGAAAGCCCATCCCGCACGCGCTAATATTCACTTCCTGTAAATGCTGCGACATACGTTCTGTCATACGTGCCTCAATGTTGAGCTCGTTAATCAACGTCGTCATTTTGGCGTTCATAAGTTTCAAAATGATGGCAAGCTCAGGGTCTTTTTTGCCATAACTATTGATCAATTGCTGCAACTTGCTGAAGTCTTGAGCCGCTAGCAGTGGTGCGATATCTTCAGGGTTGGGCAGCTCTCCCTCTTCGAGAATGCGATAAGCGACACCCACTGTATCGGTAATACGGAAAAAACGCCTACGTTCTTGAGTCATTAAAATGTCCGGAAAAGATCAGAAAACTTCACTGGGGTCGAGGTTAAAAAGATAATCAGGATTTAAGTCCAGCGAGCGCATAATATCCTGACCGCTATCCTGCAGTAACTCCACATCATCAGGTGACAACTCATCACCCAATCCCTGGCGTACGACAATTTCCACCCGCCGATTGCGAATGCGATTTTCATTGGAGTCGTTTGGTACTAGTGGCATCGTATCAGCGAAGCCTGCTACCTCAAAGCGCCTCGGGTTAATCAGATCATCACGCATTAATTCTTGCGCTACCGAAACTGCGCGAGCTGCAGACAGCTCCCAATTAGATCGAAAACGTGCCGTTGAAATTGGAATGTTGTCGGTGTGCCCCTGCACCTGAATCTTGCCAGGGCTGTCGATGAGTACGTCTTGAATTTCATCAATGATATCGCGATAGTTGCCTGTCAATTCCGCCGACCCAGAGACAAACGAGGCATCCTCGCGAATTCGGATGATAATTTCTCGACCTCGCGTTTCAATTTCTACTTGGCCCAGTGCAATTTGTTCATGCAGCGCATTGGCTAACGTGATGGCATCCTGTTCCGTTTCTGAGATCAGCTCCTCGAGGCGCTGTTTAATGCGCGCCTTTATACCAGCCTCTGCATTGACATCACCTTGTTCAACATCAAACTCCTCCGCACACTGAGTCTCAAGGCTCATCGTCGAGATGT
Organism: Cellvibrionaceae bacterium; assembly: GCA_033852115.1. Lineage (GTDB taxonomy): Bacteria > Pseudomonadota > Gammaproteobacteria > Pseudomonadales > Cellvibrionaceae > JAWSVE01. The sequence goes on from JAWSVE010000006.1 coordinate 91,423, forward strand.
CTTCGGTATGCTGCCAAATTTCATTGATTGGAGTAGGCTCAGGCACACCAGGACTAAACTCCTGGGCGATGATGCTGGTCCCTTTCGGCACATCGTTCACATTTAACTTGTTTTGCACGCCAAACGCTTGCGCCATCGACCCGGCTAACCGCTTAAACTTCAGTGCATCCATCTCAGAAAACGACAGCAACAGTACAAAGAAGCACATTAGCAGTGACATCAGGTCTGCAAAGGTTCCCATCCAGGCTGGCAGCCCGGGGGGGCAGTCGCACTTATCCTCTTCTTCATCCGACATATCTATACCACCACGAAATTACGCTTCATCCACTTCCCGTTTACCCTCGGGAAGGTAGGTCCGCAGCATCGTATCGATAACTCGAGGATTCTGACCGCTTTGGATTGCCAACAGCGCATCAATAATTAAGGATTTGGACATCGCCTCTTCACCGGCCCGTAGTTGCAATTTGGAAGCAATAGGGCCACACAGCGCATTCGCCAACACAGCACCGTATAGGGTGGTTAACAATGCTACCGCCATCGCCGGGCCGATGGCTTTGGGGTCGTCCATATTGGCAAGCATTGCCACCAATCCGATCAAGGTACCTATCATTCCCATGGCAGGCGCCATATCGGCAAGGGCGGCAAATATTGATGACCCTTGAGAATGCCGTTCTTCCGCCAGCTTCTTATCCTTGTTCATTAACGTCTTCACGACATCCGGGTCATGACCATCAACCAACAATTGAATCCCTTTCTGTAAAAACTCTGACTCTACTTCTTTACCTTCCAGAGAGAGCAGCCCGCCCTTGCGCGCTGCATCCGCCAGCTCTACAACTTCATCGATTAGATCTAAAGGGTCATCTGCCTTGAAAATGAAGCTTTTTCCCGCAACCTTAAAGGCACTTAGAAATTGTCCAAGCCCATACTTCGCCATAACGGCGAAAATGCTTCCACCGAATACGATGACCAGCGACGGCATGTTGATAAACATACCGAGCTCGCCGCTCATCAGCATCGACGCCACGATAAGTGCCATCGCACCAATTAACCCAATCAGCGTTGCGAGATCCACCAATTACTCCTTTATAAACACTGTATACCTCTCCCTCAGCAGCACCATGACGCCACTAAACGGGGGAAGAAAATCAACCTCTCTTTTCAGTCTAGTAGGTAATTACTGAGCAACCAGTTTTCTGCCCCTTACGATAACTCGGCAGCTCAGATCACTCGGCCTTTGGCATAAATATCGGTAGAATAGCCGCCTACAATCTCACTAGGTTTGGCAACACATGACGGGTAAAGCAAAGAGCAAATCAAAATCCACCAATTCCGCTGCAGACGACCTCGATTTCGAGCAAGCAATGACTCAACTCGAAGATTTAGTCGAGCGTATGGAAAGTGGTGAACTCAGCCTCGAGGAATCACTTAAAGCCTTTGAGGACGGCGTGAAGTTAACCCGTGAATGCCAAGCCAAACTCGCTACCGCCGAACAGCGGGTGCAGCTGCTAATGGAAGAGCAGGGCGAGCTGATTACCAGCGACTTAGACGCAGATGATGGCGGCGAATGAGCGATATCAAAGCCTATTTGCAGCGCGCTCAACAGCGCGTAAATCACGCATTAAGCGAGAACTTCAAACAGCTAGGGACTCATGCCCCACAGCTGTTAGAAGCCATGCACTACAGCTTATTTGCTGCAGGTAAGCGCGTGCGCCCCACGTTGGTTTTCGCCAGCGCAGAAGCCGTAGCCGGCGCAGAAAGTTTGCCTTTAGTGGATGCCAGCGCCTGCGCTTTAGAGTGCATCCACACCTATAGCCTGATCCACGATGACCTGCCAGCAATGGACGATGATGACCTACGCCGGGGTCTTCCCACCTGCCATATCGCCTACGACGAGGCCACCGCAATCTTAGCGGGGGATGCGTTGCAATCCTGGGCATTCCAACTGCTAGCAGAAACACCCGGACCCGCAGAGCAGCGGATACAGCTTGTGGCCGAGCTATCCAAAGCAGCTGGCGCAGAAGGCATGGTCGCCGGCCAAACCATTGACCTCAGCTCTGTCGCGAAAACACTCAGTAGACATGAACTAGAAGCCATGCATCGACTCAAGACCGGTGCATTAATCAGCGCCAGCGTTACCATGGGTGCGCTGGCTGCTGGGGAACAAGATTCGCAGAAGCTCTCAGCATTAGCCCGCTACGCGAGCGCTATCGGTTTATCTTTTCAGGTTCAAGACGATATCCTCGATGTCACCGGCGACACGCAAACCCTTGGCAAACAAAGTGGTGCCGATGCCCACCTCAGCAAACCCACCTATGTTTCACTGCTGGGTTTAGACAATGCCCAGGCGCTAGCGAAACAATTACACGAAGATGCCATTGATGCACTCCATGGATTTGGCCCTAGTGCGGAACCGTTACGCCAGTTGTCCTCTTACATTGTTGAGCGCGAGTCGTAACCGGATTGTCTTGTATTAGTCGCCATATCGTAATAATTGGCCAAGAAGACTAGGAATGCAGTGACAGCCGCAATACAATTTGCCCTTCTCAGATAAAGTTGTTTTTCATGTTCGAAGAAATCCCTCAACGCCGACCTTGCACACCGCTGCTGGACACCATAAATAGTCCCGCAGACCTACGCATGCTAGACGAGAAACAGCTCGCCGATGTTGCCACTCAGCTACGTGAATATCTACTGTACTGCGTTGGCCAAACCGGCGGACACTTCGGCGCGGGGCTAGGCGTGGTTGAATTAACCATCGCACTCCATTATGTCTATAACACACCGGATGATCGGCTCGTTTGGGATGTCGGCCACCAAACCTACCCCCATAAAATTCTGACCGGGCGCCGTGATGAGATGTTATCGATTCGCCAGAAAGACGGTATCAGTGGCTTCCCTAAACGCAGCGAGAGCGAATACGACACTTTTGGTGTCGGTCACTCCAGCACATCCATCAGTGCTGCCTTAGGCATGGCAATTGCCAACGAACATCGACAAAACCCTCGTAAGCACGTCGCTATAATTGGCGATGGTGCGATGACTGCAGGCATGGCTTTTGAAGCACTTCACCATGCAGCTCACACCAAAAACGATTTATTGGTTATCCTCAACGATAACAACATGTCGATTTCAAAAAACGTTGGCGGACTGGCCACCTACTTCTCGAAAATTTGGGCCAGCCGTTTTTATAATTCGTTGCGCGAGGGCTCACGCCGAGTGCTCGAAAAAATCCCGCCCGCCTGGGAATTTGCGCGACGCACCGAAGAACACATGAAAGGCTTTGTATCGCCCGGCACATTGTTTGAGGAAATCGGCTTCAATTACGTAGGCCCAATTGATGGCCACGACTTGCCCAACCTGGTTAACTATCTATCGAGCCTTAGAGAAATTAAAGGGCCGAAACTGCTGCATATTATTACGCAGAAGGGCAAAGGTTTCGCACCTGCCGAAAAGGATCCCGTTGGCTACCATGCTCTCAATAAATTAGAGCCAAAGCCCAAGATGAGTGTGGCTGAAAGCAACACACCAAAACCACCAAAGTACCAAGATGTATTTGGCCAGTGGCTCTGTGATATGGCTGCACAGGATGAGCGCTTAATTGCGATCACACCGGCCATGTGCGAAGGCTCGGGCATGGTTAAATTTGCGCAACAATACCCTGAACGTTTTCATGATGTCGCCATTGCCGAACAGCACGCCGTAACCCTGGCGGCCGGCTTAGCTTGCGAAGATCAAAAGCCCGTCGTGGCTATTTATTCAACGTTTTTACAACGTGGTTACGATCAACTTATTCACGATGTCGCAATACAAAACCTCGACGTAACATTTGGCATTGATCGCGCAGGTTTAGTTGGAGAAGATGGTCCGACTCATTCGGGTAATTACGATATCTCTTACCTCCGCTGTATTCCCAACATGGTGATCGCCACCCCTTCAGACGAAAATGAATGCAGACAGCTGTTATACAGTGCCTACCAATATGAAGGTCCTGCCGCTGTCCGCTACCCTCGCGGGGTTGGCATTGGTGTGCAAATTGACAATACAATGCAAACACAACCACTCGGCAAAGCCGTTGCGAAGCGAAGTGGTAAGCGAGTTGCCATTCTCAATTTTGGCACACTTTTACCCGCAGCGATGGAAGTCGCTGAACGTATTGATGCCTCGGTGTGGGATATGCGATACGTTAAACCTATTGATACTCAAGTTATCGAAAACGCGGCCACTCAGTATGACCTCGTTGTCACATTAGAAGAAAATACAACCCTTGGCGGAGCCGGTGCCGCAGTGAGTGAGCACCTTGCCGAGGCGGGCATAGTTGTACCAGTGATGCACCTCGGGCTGCCCGACCAATTGATCGAGCACGGCAAGCACCAACAACTTCTCGACATTGTTGGCTTAACCCCAGAAAAAATGGAAGCCGCCATCAAGCAGCGCCTAAGCATACTAAGCGGTAAAAGCCACGCTGCGCTTTAATGTTAAAAAGCGTTTTTATTTTTTAGATTCATGTCGTTTGCAGTAGCCAACTGTCATAATTGGTGCTCCTTACCCACCAAAACAGAGCATCACGATCGCGAGCGAACTATGAAGAAAATTTTGGTCCTTTTATTCATTAGTTGTTTTATCTCCAGCTGCAGTAGCACCCATACCTCAGTAGGCTATGCAGTAACGCTCTGCTGCCCAGGCAACTATTCACAATACACAAACTACACCTTGCAAACCCAAGACATCCCGGCGTTTTTGACCGACACAATCACGCAAAACTTCGACTTAGCCTTTCAAGAGAAAGGCTTGGGGAAAGTTCACTTGAGCAATCACAAAAATCCATCCCTGGCTGTCACGCTGCGCTACGTTCATGTAAACCTCAACGCAGAACAAGAAAGACCTGTCTCATCCACCATGGAAAAATGGGAGCGTCATGAAAGCTATAGCCAAGCGCTGTCTTACATGGCAACAATCGAAATAAATATTCGGGAGTTCACAACCAAAGAACTTGTCTGGTCAGGGCAGGTACAACGACGACATCATGTGCAACCCGGTGAATACATGCATGAAGATCGGGCTAGTGGCGATATACTGATGGCGTTTAGAGATGTGTTGATGAGTTACCCCAGCCTTGAAGCCGACAAAAACCTATAGCGTTTTACCCAGCGCGGCCCTGTGTAATCTGGGCCGCAGCGCACCGCAATGAGCATTTCTTATTCCTATATTTTACAGAGAGCATGGCCAATTATTTTGGCTAACGCCTCTGTCCCTCTACTCGCGCTCGCCGATACCGCCATTATTGGCAACTTAGGCACCACCAGCGACCTTGGCGCTATTGCATTCGGCTCTCTAATATTTAACTTTATTTATTGGAGTTTTGGCTTTTTACGCATGGGCACCACGGGCTTCATCTCACAAGCCAATGGCGCGAGAAACGAACCGGAAGTCCGCAATGTTTTATGGCGATCGCTGTTAATTGCGGGGGTTATAGGGGCAAGCATTATTCTTTTGCAGTGGCCAATAAAATGGTTAACGCTGTCTGCGCTGCATGGCGATATGACAGTAGAAACTCTCGCGGCCGACTACTTCTCTATACGCGTCTGGGGAGCACCCGCCACACTCGCTACGTTTGCCCTCATGGGGACGTTAATTGGCTTAGGCGCTAGCCGTCTACTGTTAGCGTTGCAAATTTTTCTGAATGGCCTAAATATAGTTTTAGACTACTTTTTTGCTGGCTTCCTGAACATGGGCGCGAGCGGTATTGCGTTAGGTACGTTTATCGCCGAGTGGTCAGCATTTATCGTCGGCCTCTTCATTGTCATCTCGCTTTTGCGCAGGAGAAACAAAGACAGTTCATCCGAGAAGTTTATACATTGGCAAAAGATTCTCGATCCACAACTGATTCACGCAACCCTATCAGCGAATGGCGACATATTCATCAGAACGGTTCTACTACTCTTAGCCTTTTATTGGTTTACGGACCAAAGCGCGCAATTCAGCAATGACATACTGGCTGCCAATCATATCTTGTTACAAATAATTTCGTTCAGCGCATTTTTTATAGACGGTTTTGCTTTTGTCGCAGAATCTCTCGTTGGCACGGCCATTGGCGGGAAAAACAAAATTCACTTTCAGCAAGCGGTAAAGCGTTCATCAATATTAGCCGGAATCACTGCATTGGGACTCGCGGTCATCATTGTATTATTGGGTCAACACGTCGTTGATGCATTGACTAATATTACAACCGTTCGAGAAGCCGCTTACTCTAGCCTTTGGTTTGTCGCTATCTACGTGCTGTTCTCGGTTGGCGCCTTCCAACTCGATGGTATTTTCATTGGCGCAACACGCACACGAGAGATGCGCCTGGCCTCTCTTCAAGCCACTGCCATTTTTTTTCTAACAAGCCTGGTTCTCACTCCTTGGCTACACAATGCGGGGTTATGGCTGTCGTTTATTGTATACGTTCTGTGTCGAGCGCTGATGCTATTGAGATTCTTCGAGACGGTCTCTCCCCGCTAAATAAAAAAAGGAAGGCCATGGCCTCCCTTTTAAAACCCTCGATGCCTATGTATTTAAAAGGCATCCATGCATTTAAGAGTCGCTTTTAATCTTTTCAACGATCGCTGTAGTCGATAAATTATCGAATAGCGACAGCGCTTTCACCTCACCACCATAGGCCTTTACGATATCTGCGCCGACAACCTGATCGTCACTGTAATCACCGCCTTTTACCAAAATATCTGGCTGAATGACCCTCAGTAACTCTTCGGGAGTATCCTCACTAAAACTCACAACCCAGTCGACGGACTCCAAACCAGCAAGCACCGCCATTCGACGATCAACGGGATTAATAGGCCTACCTTCCCCTTTTAGGCGCTTGACAGAGTCGTCGTCATTAATCGCCACGACTAATCTATCCCCTAATTTTTTCGCCTCTTCTAAATAGCCCACATGGCCAGCATGAATAATATCGAAACATCCATTGGTAAAAACAACTTGCTCTCCTCTCGCTTTCGCGTCTAACAGCGAAATCGATAACTGTTCGCGAGTTACGACGCCCTTCTCAGAACCTGATTCAGCCTGTACGGCACGACGCAACTCGGGGCCACTCACAACAGCAGTTCCTAATTTGCCAACGACTATGCCTGCCGCAAGATTTGCTAAGGCAACGGCTTGGGCATAACTCTCTTTCGCCGCTAGAGCCGCTGCGATAACCGAAATCACTGTGTCCCCCGCACCCGTTACATCAAACACTTCGCGAGCGCGAGCAGGCAAATGCAATTCTGGCTCGCCGGGTACAAGTAATGTCATACCATGCTCACCGCGCGTAATGAGCAACGCCTTAAGCTGAAGGTCAGCAATTAGCTGATTACCCTTTTCAACCAGCACGGCTTCCGTCTCGCAACGACCAACAACTTCTTCAAATTCATGTAGGTTAGGAGTTAAAAGCGTCGCGCCGCGGTATTTTGAAAAATCCGATCCCTTTGGATCAACTAATACTGGCACATTGTATTGATTGGCCAGCGCTATGTATTGCTGAGCCGCCGCCAAGCTGCCTTTATTGTAATCGGACAACACCATTGCACCGACGTTTTGGATTAAAGGCTTCGCCTGCTCGAAAACGCCATCGCAGTCCTCCGCAGAATAAGCGTCTTCAAAATCCATTCGAATTAACTGTTGCTGACGAGAAATAACACGAAGCTTGGTAATGGTGGGATTGATTTCAGAATAATGAAACCTCGCTAAAATATTGGCCGCTTGTAAACGCGCCTGCAACGCTTCCGCCGCTTCATCTTTCCCAACGACACTCACAAGAGATGCTCCTCCACCAAGTGCTGCAATATTTAATGCCACGTTGGCTGCACCACCTGGACGATCTTCTTGCCGCCCAACTTTAACTACTGGCACAGGCGCTTCAGGAGAGATTCGTGAAGTATCACCATACCAATAACGGTCCAACATCACATCGCCAACCACTAGCACTTGTGATTGATCAAAGCGCGGCATGTGTAATCGCATGAATTTTCTCCGACTCGATTCTATACAGTTTAATTAGCGCGATTTTCTTGAAATTGCATCGCGTGAAGGTTGGCATACTCGCCACCTTTTGCCAGCAGCTCTTTATGCGTGCCGACTTCTACGATTCGCCCTTCGTTCATCACGACAATCTTATCAGCGTTCTCTATCGTTGAAAGGCGATGTGCGATAACAAAAGTGGTTCGGTTCGATGTAACTTCGTCTAATGCTTGCTGAATTAATTTCTCAGACTCATTATCCAATGCAGATGTCGCTTCATCTAAAATTAGAACGGGAGCATTTTTTAAGAGGGCTCGAGCAATGGACAATCGCTGACGCTGGCCACCCGATAGACGCGCCCCATCTTCACCGACCAACGTATCATAACCAGCAGGTAACTTTTCAATAAACTCCGCAGCATGAGCGATGCTAGCGGCTCGATAGATATCTTCCTCCGAGCACGAAGCCAATTCACCGTAAGCAATATTGCTTTTTATACTGTCATTAAACAGGACAACGTTTTGAGTGACTAAAGCTAGGTGCTTTCGGAGATTTGCCAGCTGATAATCATTGATATCATGACCATCAAGTAAAATTTCGCCTTCGGTGTAATCATAATAACGGGGTATAAGATTCACCAAGGTTGATTTACCGCTACCAGACCTTCCAACCAAAGCCACCAGCTCACCGGGATTGACTGAGAGGTTAACGTCGATCAACGATGGAGATTCTGAACCGGGGTAAGTGAAAGACAAGTTTCTTATATCAATTCGGCCCGCTACTCGCTCAACGATGTATTGTCCTTTATCAACCTCAGGCTCTTCATCCAATTGATTAAAAATGCTGTGTGCCGCCACCAAACCTCGTTGGATTTTTGTATACACATCGCCGAGCTGTCTCAACGACTTTGGCAACAAACCCACCGCGGTCATATACATAATTAGCTCTGCCGCGCCATCGGGATCAATGATGACCAAGGCAATAAACATCAAAACACCTAAGGCCACTGCCACGATGAATTGATTGACTGCCGCTGCAAGGCTAGATGTAAACGCAATTTTTGTATTTTGTTCCAAGTTGTAGTGACTCGCGTCAGCAAACCGTTCTTTTTCATAACGTTCACCGCTATAAGTACGCATCACTCGGAAGCCACCAATCATTTCACCTGTAATACTAGTAATAACACCCATGGCTGTTTGAACTTTACTGCTGTAGCGACGTAAGTGTTTCCCGGCCACTCCAACCATCAAGCCGATAACGGGTGAGATCGCAACGAAAATCATGGTCAACTGCCAATTGGTATAGAGCAAGAACCCCATCAACCCAACAGCAATCATTCCTTCGCGAATAATAATTTTTAAAGCATCCGTGACCGCTAACGTGACCTGGGAAACATTAAAGGTGATTTTTGAAATTAAGTCACCAGAGTCATAACGATCGAAATATCGTCCAGGCAACTGCGTTAACTTGTTAAACAATTCAGTACGCAACGCGTGCACCACCCGCTGAGCAACAACAGCCAGGGTGTAATTTCCAAGAAAGAGACCAATACCACGTAGAAAATAAATGAAAACGACAAAGACTGGCACCATCATCAAGTCATCTGATAGATCCGGAAGCCAATCCACATCAATTTTGAACTTGTCCGACCATTCAGAAAATGGCTCGTTAAGGTCTTTTTCAACGGCCTCGATTTCTTCAGGTGATTTACCGGCGTTTTCAAGGGCTTTCATCACATAGCCAGTAAACTGCACCAATAACACTTGTGTTGCAGCTAATATCGCAAAACCGAAAATATTCAGTGAAAACAAAAACCAGTGTGGTTTAACATAACCAATCAAGCGCTTATAAACGCCTAGGCCGCCTGATTCTAGCTTGTCATTTACTTGGTATTTAGCCACAAACCTGCTCTATCTTTTTCATACCGCCAACATTTGACGAAAAATTGATTCATATTTTTGCGCCATAACACTCGATGTGTAGTCCGCTAAAACTCGCTGCTGGGCCGCTAATGCTCTTTTCTTACGTTCCTCCACTCCCGATGACAAGAGTTCCTTTAATCCATTAATAATAGAACTTGTACTATTAGGATCGACCAAATAACCAAATTCTTCTGTAGGCACCAGCTCTAGCATTCCGGCTGAATTTGAGGTTAAAACGGGAAGCCCGGCTAGCATGGCTTCCATCAATGCCATTGGCAGCCCCTCTCGAACAGAAGGCATTAAGAAAGCATCAACCTGAGACAACAAAACAGGAATATCACTACGGTGCCCCAATAGGTGGACGTTAGGTATTCCATCCTCTTCTATAATTCGTTCTAACTGTTGTTGCAACGGGCCCTTGCCAGCAATCAATAACTGTGCACCTGAATTATCTTTTACGATTTCAGCAAACGCGTGCAATACACGTACATGATTTTTTACCGGTGCTAAGCGTCCAACCATTAAGAGACGCACAGCATCCTGTGGCATCGTGGGAAGCTCATCCCCTCTCTGATTCGCCCGTGCTTGGTAGCGGTCGACATCAACGCCATTTGGAACCGCAACGATTGCATCTTCACGCAAACCAATATTATTCTTGACGATTGCCGAACGTCCGGACTCTGAGATAGATATCAACGCGTCCAATTTTCGGTATGCAAACCAATTCAGAAGCTGCCGAGACAAGCTGTTTCTCCCGCCGACAATGCCATGCAAAACCCCAGCAGTCTTTGGCTTTCGCTTAGATATTAGTGCGGCCACCACGCCAATTGGAATGGTTCGACGGAACTGACATACCACGAGATCGATCTGCTTTTCGTCAATTAGGTCTGCAAGTCGTTTGACAGTCTGCCAGTTCGACCAATAGACCTTTCTTTTCCTCAACTGACAATAGATTACCTCTGAGGCATTACTATACATCTCATTCTTGCCATCGTCTGATCCAGTTAAATAGCATGTGATTGTGGTAAAATCCTCTGACGGCAAATTAGCCATACTATTCAGCAACGGTGCATTGGACTTGTAGGTTTTAATGAGCTGCAAAACCCGATATGACATATTCCACCATCTGGCAGGCTAGGATTAGGCCGCAAATTATACACGGGTTTAAATAGTGGTGCTGCATACTGACCGTCTATCACCAAATATGGCTCAACACGCTCTAGAGACGCGATATTGACATTCTAAATATGAAAAACAACGAATCTAACGATACCCCTATCGCTACCGACTGGAGCCAGCTCTATCAATATAGGCGAGCGACTCAGAAGCGCTACCCCTCGATTTGGCATGTTCCGCTCCGCAAACGCCATCACCAGGTGGTCCGCCAAGAGACACCGGCTCTTGATTCTCTACTCGAACTGGGGGCCGGCGCAAGAAACCTTCAAGATGAGCTTAAAAAGACCTATAGTGAATTCGACTACAAATCCTTCGATATCGACCGCCAACGCTTCCACGACTTCTACTCCTTAGAGGAAATCAATGGCGAATATCAGGTCGCCTGTATGTTTGAAGTGATTGAACACGTCACACCAACGATTGCTTTAAACACACTGCAAACAGCGTTTCGCCATGTTAAACCCGGTGGGAAAATTTTTGTTACCACCCCAAATATTTATTACCCACCAGAATATTTGCGAGACGCCACCCATATCACCCCTTGGTGTTATGATGAACTAGGCGGAATTGTTCAGATGGCGGGATTTGAGCTAGATAAAATCTACCGCTTGCACCAAGACCCACTGCTCACCAAAATACTACGTCGCTACTTAACGCGCCCACTTTTTCAGCTATTGGGTTTAGACTTCGCGAAACAAATTATTGCTGTAGGCAAAAAACCAGCATGAAGGGATCGATACTCTTTCTATCCAAACGTGAAGATGCTGCCTCCACGCGCTACCGCATTTTTCAATACAAAGAGGCGCTCGAAAGCAAAGGCTGGCAGTGCGAATATCGCCCAACTAACAAGCTCACTTGGCGCCAACATCTCGCCTTATTACGTGAAGCCAAGCAACACGATATCGTCTTCATTCAACGCAAGCTATTCAACGGCTTAAGTCTCTGCCTACTGAAATACTACAATCCATGTATCGTGTTTGACTATGACGACGCTATTTTCCTAAACGATAATGGCACACCCTCAAAGCGACGCCTGAAGCGGTTCCAGCAGATCACCGCAAATTCACGAGCAGTTTTCGCTGGCAATCAATATCTTGCCGGTTATTCAAAATGTATTAACACATTACGCCTTCCAACTACCATTCGTTTTGCTGACTACGAACAAGTCAGCTCTCCCAAGCCAGCATCTCATCGATTAGTCCTAGTTTGGATTGGCAGTAGCGCCACAAAAAAATACTTAGAAGCTCATCGGGACACCTTCGAAGCTATTGGCAAACAATACCCCAACCTTACCTTAAGGATAATTAGCGACTTCACCTTGAACTTCGAGCATTTAAACGTGGAGTGTGTCCCATGGTCTAAAGAAAAAGAGCTCGAAGCCCTTTATACAGCCGACATTGGTGTCGCACCAATGCTCAACGACCCGTGGACCCTAGGAAAGTGCGGTTTAAAAGTCATTCAATATATGGCAAGCGGACTACCGGTAATTTCCGACAATGTTGGCGCAAACAGTGAAATTATTCTCAATAACGAAACGGGCATATTGGCAAACACCAGCGATGACTGGCTCGCTGCGATTGCGACGTTAGAAGATGAAAAGACGCGTATTAAAATGGGCGAAAACGGAAGAGCACGCGCAAAAATTGAGTATGCGATGGAAAGCCAGGTTGAGAGACTCGATCAAGCACTTGAAGCATTATTAGATTAGCAACGTTGTTACCCTAATCGAGACTCATACAAAAAGTCACACTGTGATACATCAACACTCTTCCCGTATTTATTTTTGTGGCGAAGAGAAAGCGCTCGAAGCCATCGTAGAGTGTATTTTCTAAATGCAGAGATCTCTGTTTTCGTATACCCGTGAGTCGCACTCAGCCAAAATTGTGCTAATACGTCAACTCCACATTGCGCCTCTAACGCATTCAAAATAAATCGAGCAATATCACGGGATTTTTTCGGTTGCGGATTAAAAACCGGCTTGGAAACGCCTTCTAAATCAATGAAGCTAACGCCGGACATGCTATCGCCCGCTTCTCGGTCGAACACAACATTGCCAAACTTTAAATCGCCATGAACCCAACCCGACCTATGTAGCTGATTTACCCGCTGACCAATGGCCGAAAACAACGAACCCCACTCAGCCTGAACAAGGTCATCGCTCTTTAATCCCCTCAAATCAACACCTTTCACCACGCGATAAACACACTCGCCGAGTTTTTTTGAACGATCTGAACTCACAGCTATAAGAGGAGCGACAGGGACGGAAACCTCTTGATAGAAGCGCCTTAATTTTCGTGATCGCAGCCAAAACCGTAATTGACTGGCACTGCCCGGCAACATGAAATGCTTAACAATCACGTCGCCACAACTGTTGGAAAAAGCGCGGTACACGGTGGTCCGCGCATCATTTTTCTGAGGTCGCCAATTTTCAGCGCTGCCCAGATTTTTAGCGGACCATAAACTCACTGTAACATCTCTACGAGTTTGTCTACTTGGCTTTGATATTGACCAGGATCGAGCAAGGCATAACCTCCTTTCGCTTTCCCTCGTAGACGCTGCTGAGTGAGCACGCTAACTTTCATCACCATTTTTTTCAAATCAATCGCTTCACCACGCTCCATCGCATATGCACGCATAAATCGCAAGCGACAGCTTGCGGATAGATCTTCCGGCCACACCATATTTAGTTGAACAAGGTTTTTAATTTGCAATCGATTGCTCAGCACCTGAAAGCCATCTTTATTACGCTCGTTATCAATAAACCCAAAATTTGCCACTGGCTTTAGATCAACCAGTATATTATTGGGGCGCAAATCGCCATGATAAATACCTGCGTTATGCAACCGAGCCACTTCACGACCTAACGCGCTCATCAGTTGCCACTTCCAACGCAACAGCGATCTAGGGATCTCTCGACCGCGCAGATAAGTCGCCAACAAATAGCCCAAACCAATACCAGGCAGCCCCTCTGTTGCCACCCAACCATGCCGATTAACTGTGCCGCTTGCAACAACGCGGGGAGCAGAAAACTGACTGTCCACCAGCCTGCGGTTATGGCGAATAAATTGATTTGATCTCGAAAAATAAGGGAACACCATCGCGCGCAACGTATCACGAATTTTGAAATTGATAAATATCTTACAGTACACATTCAATGAGGAACTGTAGAACACTCTAGCCTGCTCCGAGCTCACAACTCGTTGCCAGCCAATCACATCGCCCGACATTAAAAGTCGGCCAACCAGTGTACTCCAATCGCCTTGTTGCAACTGCGCCGAATCACTCACGCAACCACCTACCAAAACTGAGGCGCGGCGCGCTTAAAATCACGACGATAAAGCCTTTCCGCCCGAATTTGAATTGCTTTCAGCAACCGAGTCTCTTCTGCCAAAACGGTGCGAAGCGGGCGGTCAAAGTATCGACGCATAAAACGCAAAATATCGCGCTTGGTTAGACCAATATCCATGGCGGAGAAGTAAATACTAGCTACATCTTTTACTAGCCAGCGAAAAGGCACTTTGTTTCTTATCTGCGCACGGTGCAAATCAACCAGATGTAAAATCGGATTTCTTAGGTCTTTGCCTTCCTGCTTTAATAAAAAGTGACAGATATAAAGATCACGATGATTAATACCGGCCTGATGAATTTGTCGAGCAATATCGGCGACTGCATGAATCAAGTGAAAGCGCTCAGTAAATACCGGAGGCTGCTGGGGCCAAGTTTCTGCATACTTGGCAAGAGACAATACCCCAGTTAATTCTCGTGTGATTAAAAATGATTCTTGTGAAGCAGGGTTAACCCCTCTCTCTCCAAAGGCAACAGGAGTTAACGTGTGAATATTAAGTTGATGAAGACAGTTAATTGCCTCCCACTCATTGCGCGCACCGATAACAGGCTTTTTCAGTTGGGACAAATTTTTTAAATACTCTCCCCAGCCGATTCCAGAATGATGTTTCACATAATAAACCGCATCGCCGAACTCAAAGCGCTGTGTTTTTCTGCCCTCTTTGTGCCTTACGACCTCGCCTGATATTTTTGCAACTTCATCAAATGCGTCTTTGTCTCCCCAGGCCTGAGCAAAGGGCTCGAATAGAACAATATCCATCAACCCTCCTTGCCCTTCGCAAACTGCGTTAGTAGTTTCGCCACTTGTTGCGGCCGGGAGTATATTTCTTCTCTTTGCGCAAATAATTTTCCGCGCTCACGCCACACTTGATCATCCTCTGCCAATACATCCTCAACCGCCTGTAGGTAATCACTGGGTGAAAAATCTTTTGCCAGCACCACCCCCATTTCAGCATCATCAATGAAGTGAGCGTAGCCACAGACCTCTGTCGCGATCACAGGCCGCCCTGCTATCATTGCTTCCAGCAAAACATTACCGGTGTTTTCTCGGTGAGCGGGATGCAGAACAACATCAGCAATTTGAAGCAACTGCGGAATATCATCTCTACCCCCTAAAAACCTCACGCTATCATTCACGCCCAGCCGCTTAGCCTGTAGAACAAAAGAGGCTTCTTTATCTTGGCCTGCAACCAACAAAATCGCTTCTCTATCTTGATGTTGCGGGGATTCAGCCCACTGAGCTAGCAACTCAATCGACCGTTCCAAGCCTTTAGTCTTGAAGCCAGATCCAATCGCCAAAAAAATTAATGTCGAATCATCTATACCCAGCTCTTGCCTTTTTCGCTTTTGGGCATCGAGATCACTTTGCCAAACTCGACGATTTGGGTTGATGCCTGGATTCAGCGTATGAAAACGATCATCGGGCGTGCGGTAATGTTTTTGAAACTGCCTACGCTCATTGGCAGAGACCTCCAGAACCTGTGTCTTGCTGTCACAAGAGAACACCGCAGCCTCATATTCAAGATATATTTTGCTGCGGAGCGTTTGACGGTAAAACCAACTGCGATCTTCGAAAGCTTTGGTCGCAAAACAAGAATCTCCAGCATAATAGGCGTCTAGAGCAGGAAACTTATTAAAACCCACAACCAAGTCATATTGATTTGCATTAACGACTTGTTGAAAGGCTCGCGAGAAATTTTTCATTTGCGCCGCATTGCGAAAGCCCGAAACAGGCAAGATCTTAACCGTTAGGTAATTCGGTTGTTCACCTTGCCACTGACTGCACAGCACATCCACTTGATCGCCTTGGCTTGCACAAGCTTTGGCAATAGCCAACATATTGCGTTGCATACCACCAAAGGAAAAATATTTAAAAACAACGAAAGCTAATTTCATTGTACGCGCTTAAATACCTTGGTATCACTGTGCGACAACACGTGATCCTGCAATGTCTTATATACCAGCTCAGCGGGAACCAGCTCAAAAGGTTTGTCGCTATTAAATTCTTGGGCATCCAGGCTCTTCGCACACAGGTGTGTTTGGTTTTCGCCATAGGCGCCAATAAGCTCCACATCTGTGGGCCCATATAGTGACAAGGTTGGTACATTTAACGCAGCACATAAATGTCCCAATCCCGTATCAACAGCGACCACACCGCTAGCTTTCGCAAGCACGCAGGCCACACCATGAATATTTAACCTGGGCAACACTTCCACTCCGTCGATGTGTTCAGCAATGCGTTTTGCCCGCTCTTTTTCAAGCTCGTTACCCCACGGCAAGCGAATGGAGTAACCATCGGCGATTAATTTTTTTGCTAACGTGCGCCATTGATCCTCGGGGTATAATTTTTCATCTCGCGCCGTTGCATGCAGGAAGACTACGTTGGCAGACTGCTGAGCGGCGCCCAAAAACTGCTGCCGATTCAATCCGTAGTCACCGCGATTTTGTGGAACGTCGTACCCCAACACCTGAGCAAATAATTGTCGAATTCGTTCAACGGCGTGCAACTCGGTACTCACGCTATATTTTTTGTGATAGAACCAACTGGCCATCGATTCTCGGGCCGACAATTTATCGTAACCAGCGACAGGGGCTTTCACTAACTTGGCGACCCAGGCACTTTTCAACAAACCCTGACAGTCAATCACAAGATCATAGTGTTGACGACGCAACTGATTTTTAAACTGCCGCCACTCGGTAGAGCCTAGTGTTTTTAAGATTGATTTTCGCCAGCGCCGAATAGCGACAGGAATAACATTGTCGACAGCCGGGTGCCAACTTGGAATTTCCGCAAAGCCTTCTTCTACAACCCAATCAAACACAATATCGGGTTTATGGCGTTTCGCATCGGTCAGCGCGGGCATTGCGTGAATAACATCGCCCATTGATGAAGTTTTTACGACTAAAACGCGCATCCAACTAACCTTCTATTTCTACAACATGCTGGCTAACAGCGTGCAAACTCTTCAACACCTGTTGCGGCTGAAGCTCTTGCAGGCATTTCAAATGTCCCTTTGGACATTCACGTTTAAAACATGGACCACAGTCTACCGGGATCGATTCCGTTATCACTCGCTCACCCAACGGTGGAGTAAATTCGGGCGAAGTTGAGCCATAAACTGCTACCAAGGGTTTTTGCAGCGCAGCCGCAATATGCATTAAACCTGAGTCATTGGCGACAACCGCATCAGCACGGGATAGCAAGTCAATCGCCTCGGCCAAGCTCGTTGCGCCTGCGAGGACGTGTGCTGATGTCTGCATATCTTGCGGCAAAAACCCTTTAATTTTTTCAGCAACAGCACGATCTTTCTCGGACCCCATTATCCAAACCTGCCAACCTTCTGATATTTTAGTCTGTGCAACAGCAGAGTAATGCGACTCAGGCCACTGCTTAGCAGGACCAAACTCAGCCCCAGGACACAAGGCTAGTACGGGTTTATCGAGATTTAATTCAAAATGTTCGAGCAACTTAGGAATCAATACATCGTGCGCAACCAATTTAGGCAGCGGCAACGGGTCAGGCAATGACGCCGCATTCGGCAACCCTAAGGCAACATAGCGCTGAACCATCAAAGGGTAGCGACGTTTATTCAGTAAGCGTATGTCATTCAACAACCCAAAACGCATTTCACCTCGCCAACCTATGCGTTTTGGTATGTTCGCAAAAAACGGGATCAACGCAGACTTCCAGGAATTCGGCAGCACAATACATTCTTGGTATTGGCCACGCAGGCCGCGGCCAATTTTTTTGCGCTCTGACCACATAAATTTGCCGTGGCCAATCGGCATATCCAGGCTTCCACGTATTTCAGGCATACGCTCCAGCAATGGACGTGTCCACGCAGGCGCAATGACATCAATCTCGCGATCCGGCTTTTGCTGTTTGAGCAATACAAATAAGGCTTGCGCCATAACCATATCACCCACCCAAGAAGGGCCGATAATCAACATCTTTGGATTATCATTGATTAGGTCATCAGTCTCGGAGGGGGAATTGTCTGTCATAAAACCTAAATGAAGTGTTGTTGTGGAAAGCGATTGACTGCTCGCCGAAAACCGTGATCTTGGAGAAGGGTTTTGAAACCCCGTAAATAACAAAGCCGCCTATGTTAGGCGGCTTATTAACTCATTACTATTTCGCAACCGGATCAAGCCAATGCGAATATTGGTCAAGACCACCTCGAATCAAATTAAAATATTGTGACTGCAACACCTCGGTAATTGGGCCACGACGACCTTCGCCGATTCGACGCCCATCCAACTCACAAATCGGTAATACCTCGGCTGCAGTACCCGTGAAAAATGCTTCATCAGCAACGTAAACTTCGTCGCGCGTGATACGCTTTTCGATAAGCTTATAGCCGTTATCTTCGATCAGTTTGATCACTGTATTTCGTGTAATGCCATCCAGGCAAGAGGTCAACTCAGGCGTATAAACGACTCCGTCGCGAACGATAAACACATTTTCGCCACTACCTTCTGCCACGTAGCCTTCTGGATCAAGCAGCAACGCTTCTTCACATCCGCTATCTAACGCTTCACGCAACGCCAACATCGAATTGATGTAATGTCCGTTGGCCTTCGCCTTACACATAGAAATATTCACGTGATGACGGGTGTAGCTTGAAGTGCGCACCTTAATGCCTTGCTCTTTAGCCTCTTCGCTCATGTAACTGGGCCATTCCCACGCCGCAACGATGACGTGAGTTTGCAAATTATCTGCACGCAAACCCATGCCTTCAGAACCCAAGAAAGCCATAGGCCGGAGATAACCTTCGGTTAATTTATTTTCTCTCACGACGAGTTTTTGCGCTTCGTTAAGTGTTTCTTTGTCGAAGGGCATATTCATCATCATGATATGTGCGGAACGAAAAAGACGGTCAGTATGCTCTTTTAGGCGAAAAATACAGGTACCATGCTTTCCGGCATCATAGGCACGCACACCTTCAAAAACACCCATACCATAATGCAACGTGTGGGTGAGAACGTGGGTTTTGGCATCGCGCCAGTCCACCAGTTCGCCATCCATCCAGATGACGCCGTCACGATCAGCAAAGCTCATGTAATGCTCTCTTTATCATTTCTAAAATTGAATTAGTTCAGCTCGTCGCGAATCTCAGCATCACCGAACAGTGATTCCCAGATAGCCAATACTGCCTTTCTCTCCGCGACAAAGTGATCACCATCGACTACATTAGGCTGACCTTGTAGCGCTAAACGATGCACAGCTGACCGGTAGGTTTTATAGGCTTCGATGAGTTGTGTCCCGTGTTCAGCAGACACTAACCGAGCTTCTTCAAGCGCGCCGAGAATGCGAATATTGTCAGTAAACTCAGTCAGCGCAGGGTGTTGATGCGCCCAAGCTAAAACCGCGTATTGAACCATAAATTCAATATCGACGATACCACCGGGACCGTGCTTAAGATGGAATTTGTCGGCCTGATCGCTTGGTGTAGCCGCTAACTGTTTTCGCATCTTTTCGCGCATAGAAACGACTTTGGATTTCAACTCCGCAATGTCCCGAGTTTCGCACAAGATGGCGTGGCGCAGTGCCCGAAACCTCTCTTTCACTTCGGCATTACCTGCGACAACCCGGGCCCGCAGCAGTGCTTGATGCTCCCACACCCAAGCATTGTGGCGCTGATACTTCTCAAACGCCGAAAGAGAACTGACTAGCAACCCCGAGTTGCCTGATGGACGCAACCGCATATCCACCTCATAAAGCTGGCCCGAGATGGTTCGCGTATTGAGGATATGAATAATCTTTTGCCCCAGACGGGTAAAGAAGGTGGCATTATCGATTTCCTTGGGGCCATCCGTCGTGAGCATTGGGTCTGCATCGTGAACGAAGACTAAATCCAGATCTGAGCCATGGCCCAGCTCGATGCCCCCCAGCTTGCCATAGGCGAGGATGACGAAGTCCTTCGGGTCAACCTCTTGGGAACCTGGTCGGGACAGTTCGCTCACAGCCTTACTCGGCTGGCCATAGCGACTCACCATTTGCTGCCACGCCAGTTCTAGCACATGCCTTAAAACCACTTCGGCCAAATTTGATAAGTAATCACTTACTTTCATCAAAGGCAGTACCCCTACTACCTCACACGCCGCCACACGCAAGCCATGAGACAGACGAAAATGGCGTAGCGTTTCCATATGAGACTCAAGGTCATGCCAACTAAGGCGCAGCACCTGACGGCGCAATTCATCCTGCAACACCGCCATATCGGGCGGCGAATAGAGCACTCTGACATCCAGCAACTCATCTAAGAGTGCCGGATACTTTGCCAGCTGATTAGCAATCCACGGACTCGCCGCACATAACGTAGTCAGCTGGCGGCGAGCCGAGGGATTTTCAAGCAATAAAACAATATACGCACTGCGTCGCGCCACCGCTTCCAACACCAGGCAGATGCGTTTCAGAGTTTCGTCTGGATGCTCCACACCGCAAAGGTCTTCGAGCAAAACCGGCATTAACGAGTCGAGCCGCTCGCGCGCGGCAGCCTGCATACTCAACACAGGTCGAGATTCTCGCAGCGCATTCAGCGTAACGACCACAGACTCCGCTTCGAGCATGCCTTGAGTGGCAAGAAAGTTCACCGAGGCATTATCATCCAATGAATGACGCCAGATCAGCGACCATTCCGGGGCCAATTGAGGCGCATGTTCATCAGACTTCTCTTCTGCAATTACCTGCTGGAACTGTTGGTGGATCAATTCTCTATGACGATCCAAATCGTTGAAAAATGCATCGACATCGTCAAAGCCCATTAACCAAGCTAGTCGAAATTGATCAATGTCATCAACCGGTAATTGCTGGGTTTGCCGATCCTGAAAGGCTTGTATTACGTGCTCAGTATTGCGTAAAAATACATAAGCGTCTGACAGTTGCTGATCCATCCCAACCGGCAAGCAGCCATCCTCTACCAATAAAGGTAATACGCTTTGTAAGCGACGCTCCTGCAAGTGAGTATCGCGACCACCACGAATTAATTGAAACACCTGCACGATAAATTCAACTTCCCGAATACCACCTGCACCTAACTTGATGTTTTCCTTTAGGCCTTTACGAGCGACTTCTTTATTGATTAACGCCTTCATCGAACGCATTGCATCAATCGCTGAATAGTCTAAATATTTTCGATACGTAAACGGCAACAACATTGACGATAATTGATTCGCATACTCCTTTCCGGCACGGCAGGTCACGTCGTTAACCGGTTCGTTAGCCAGTTGTTGCAGTAAGGCATCATCGGTCATCGCCACCACGCGTGCCTTGATCATCGCGAAGCGCTCCCATTCGCGTCCTTGCGTTTGGTAATAATTTTCTAAAAAATCGAAATTCGTCGCCAATGGTCCGCTTTGCCCCCAAGGGCGTAGGCGCATATCCACGCGAAACACGAAACCATTTGCATCCAGTACATCGAGCGACTTAATCACTCGCTGCCCCAGGCGAATAAAAAACTCTTGATTCGTCAGTAACTTTTGTCGCTGTGGCACCGTGCTTACGGTTTCTCCCGCTTCGGGAAACGCAAAGATAAGATCAATATCTGACGATAAATTGAGTTCAAACGCACCCAGCTTGCCCATCCCCAACACCAGAAAAGGTTGCACTTCACCCTTTTTACTTACTGGCAGGCCATGCTGTTTCACCAAAGCTCTATAATGAAAATCAGCTGCGGTAGAAATCGCGGCGTTAGCAAACCACGATAATTCATTAGTCGTTTGCTCCATTGAGTTCATTCGGTTCAAATCGCGCCAGATAGTGCGCAGCATGAATTGTCGACGAGCAGCCCGAAGTGCTTTATCAAGCGCCACATCACTGTCAGCATTTTCGGTAAACATTTTTAGAAAAGCTTGCACGCTGCTATACGTCGAAACCACTTCTAAAGGTAAAACTTTGCAGAAGAGAAGATCACGTAAGCTGTGAGGTTTAGACAAGCAAGTGCTAGAGAAAAACTCGCTACCTACCACACACCGTGATAATTGACGCCGGCGTGTTTGCGATAATCCATCAGTAACCGATTGACGCACCTCCTCATTCTCAACAGACCGCCATTGAGACTCAAATTGCTCTAACTGAGAATGAAAAACAGATGGAATAGAGTCAGAAACCAACATATAAACGACACCCTACTATGAACGAGTGCTGACTAAAAAGAGGGGAATGCACCGAGCTACGCAGTCATTCAGAACAAGAAAGGGCTTGTCGAGTGCAATAGTTTTTGCACAACAAGCCCTATGCGACAGCATATTTAATTATAGTTGTTAGCGGCAGGTGCCACGCGCATGACTTCTTCAATCGTCGTTTGGCCAGCCGCCACTTTCTGTGCACCCGCTAATCGAAGTGTTCGCATACCTTCTTTCATCGCTTGTTTACGCAACGCGTTCAGCTCGCACTCTTCACTGATCAGCTCTTTTAACGGCTCGCTCAGTGGCATCATTTCATATAACCCGACACGGCCCATGTAACCAGTATTACGGCACTCCAAGCAGCCTACAGGCTTATAAATAGTTTCCGGTCCAGGCGCTTTCCACGGTCGCACTAGTTGATTCCATGCGCTTTGATCAAGCGCTACTTCTTCTTTGCAGTGAGGGCACAACGTTCGCACCAAACGCTGCGCAACAATGCCTAGCAGTGTCGATTTAATTAAGTAATGTGGGACACCTAAATCGAGCAAGCGCATGAGCGATGTAGGCGCATCATTAGTATGCAACGTGGATAACACTAGATGTCCTGTCAACGCCGCCTGAATTGCCATTTGCGCAGTTTCAAGATCGCGAATCTCACCCACCATAATAATATCGGGATCTTGACGCATTAGCGTGCGAACACCGGCTGCAAAATCTAACCCTATGTTTGGTTGCACCTGAGTTTGGTTGAAGGACTCTTCAACCATCTCGATCGGGTCTTCGATCGTACTGACGTTTACTTCCGAGGTGGCAAGCTGCTTCAAAGTGGAATACAGCGTTGTTGTTTTACCTGAACCCGTTGGCCCAGTTACCAAGACAATACCGTTGGGACGTGTCACCATATTTTGCCAACGCGCGTAGTCTTCGCCTGTCACACCAAGCTCCGCAAATGTTCGCAACAACACATCAGGATCAAAAATCCGCATCACTAACTTTTCGCCAAATGCAGTCGGTAGCGTTGATAAACGCAGCTCCACTTCGCTGCCATTTGCGCGTTTAGTTTTAATACGCCCATCTTGAGGCTTGCGTTTTTCCGCAACGTTCATACGCCCCAAAATTTTAATGCGGCTCGTCACCGCGTTATTGACCGTAGCGGGAAGCTCATAAACTTGATGCAAGACACCATCTATGCGAAAGCGGACACGTCCCACATCCCGACGCGGCTCCAGATGAATATCACTGGCACGCTGATCGAACGCGTATTGCAATAACCAGTCAACAATATTAACGATATGCTGATCGTTTGCTTCAGGGTCGCCACTCGTACCCAATTCCAACAATTGCTCAAAGTTGGTGACATTCGACGCTTGCTGCAAGCCAGAGGCACCACTGACCGAGCGCGATAAGGTATAGAACTCGACCATGTAACGCTCAAGGTCCGCGGGGTTCGCAACGACGCGCTTCACTTGACGACGAGCGGTGTGCTCCAGCTGTGGAATCCAGGCAGTAACAAACGGCTGCGAGACGGCAATGGTTACCTCATCGCTATTGGCGGCAATACACAGAATGCCATGACGCTTCGCGAACGCGTAAGACATGACGTCGGTGACAGCAGCCACCTTAACTTTCAGGGGGTCGATATGGGCTAGCGGCAAGCCTGATTTCTCGGCAAACCACTGGGAAAGCGTTTCAATATCTAAATGCTTGGTGGGGCGAGTCTGATCGGCAATTTGCTCGCTAGCGACGTACACCAATGGGTGCATGGCGGCTTGCTCTCGCGTACGCGTCGCACCTGCCAGCAGGTTCGCGTCTTCGTTGCTCATTAGCCCGTCAGACACCAGATCATTCAACAGACTTCGCAGATCGACAACTCTATCTGCGGCCACCGTTTCACTCATAATTCACCTTGCCATAATTGAGCAGCGCCGAACCCACCCTATGAAGACTCACAACCTCTTACCAGTCGAGATCGCATGCATCTTCATTGTAGCTTGTCCTGACCGCAAGCTGTATAACCCTCAGTGGGG
Source organism: Cellvibrionaceae bacterium (assembly GCA_033852115.1). GTDB lineage: Bacteria > Pseudomonadota > Gammaproteobacteria > Pseudomonadales > Cellvibrionaceae > JAWSVE01. The sequence goes on from JAWSVE010000006.1 coordinate 116,021, forward strand.
TGCGACATTCACTCAATGGTGAAAAGAGCACAAATTGGGGGCGCGATACTGAAACAATTTTGTCATAATCCGCACCGCAATATCGACGCCTACAACACAATTCAGACGTAACACCACAGGAACTGAAGACATGGCCATTAACAACCCGCTTTCGAGCCTTTTTGGCAAGTCACCGATAAAGCCAATGCAAGACCATATGACCGTAGCCTGCGGCGCAGCCAGTGAGCTGGTAGGGTTCTTTGCCGCGGTGATTGCCGACGACTGGGACACGGCCGCTGACATTCAGCAGCAGATTGCAGCGCAAGAGAACCAAGCAGACGACCTAAAAAAGAATCTTCGTCTCCACCTGCCAAAGAGCCTTTTCCTCCCCGTCCCCCGATCAGACTTGCTAGAAATCCTGTCGATGCAAGATGCCATTGCAAACACCGCCCGCGATATCGCAGGCATCATGCTGGGCCGCAAAATGGCAATTCCCGCCGCTGTACAGCCATTAATGGTGGAATTTGTACAATCAGCTGTGGACGCTTCCGCTCAAGCACTGAAAGCCATCAATGAGCTAGACGAGCTGTTAGAAGCCGGGTTTGCGGGGAGAGAAATCACTATCGTTGAGCAACTCATCGAAGAGCTAGACGCCTGTGAGCATCGTGCTGACAAGGTCGAGATAGACATTCGCGCCGCATTGTTTGCCGTCGAAGACGACCTACCACCAGTCAAAGTGATGTTTCTGTACCGCGTCATCGAATCAATTGGCGATTTATCCAACTGCGCCCAAAAAGTAGGTAGCCGCCTACAACTATTGCTCGCCAGATAACACATAACTACAGATATTTTTATTGGGAGAAGTCAGCATGTCCATTCTTGCAGAGTACGGTACGCTACTCTTAGTACTCGCATGCCTATTTGGCGTTTTTATGGCTTGGGGTGTTGGTGCAAACGATGTCGCCAATGCCATGGGCACCTCGGTCGGCTCAAAAGCATTGACCATCAAACAAGCGATTTTTATCGCGATGATTTTTGAGTTTCTCGGCGCCTACCTCGCCGGGGGAGAAGTAACTTCCACCATTCGCAAGGGCATCATCGACCCGGCCTTATTGGAAGGCCAACCCGAGCTCTTGGTCTACGGAATGATTTCTGCGCTTTTGGCCGCTGCGACCTGGTTATTAGTCGCCAGTATTTGGGGCTGGCCGGTGTCCACCACACATTCAATTGTGGGTGCTATCGTCGGTTTTGCTGCAGTCGGAATTTCTGTGGACGCGGTCTCCTGGGGAAAGGTTGGCAGCATCGCTGCTAGCTGGGTTGTGTCCCCGATACTCGCAGGTTCTATTTCCTTCGCGCTATTTAAAAGCGTGCAGAGCCTTATTCTCAACACGGCTACCCCTTTTGCAAACGGTAAAAAATACATTCCCGTCTACATGTTTGGTGTAGGCTTTCTCATCGCCATGGTCACCATCCTCAAAGGCTTGAAACACGTCTTTAAGGATTCGGGCATTAAATTAAGCTTCTGGGAAGCCACAGGCTACTCGATCATCGTCGGCCTAATCATCGCGATTGTTGGCGTGGTTTTGCTGAGCCGGATTCGCGAGGAAGACTACTCTACTGAGCAGAACCGATTTGGTGGTGTTGAAAAAATCTTCGCGATCTTAATGATCTTTACCGCCTGCGCCATGGCTTTTGCCCATGGCTCCAATGATGTTGCCAACGCCGTAGGCCCGCTTGCAGCGGTTTATAGTGTGATATCTACCGGTGTCGTTGGCGCTAAAGCGATGATGCCTAGCTGGATTCTGCTATTAGGCGGATTAGGCATTGTTATCGGTTTAGCAACTTACGGCTTTAAAGTCATTGCCACGGTTGGTAAAAAAATTACCGAGCTCACACCGAGCCGAGGCTTCGCTGCTGAACTCGGTGCCGCAGGAACTGTGGTTCTGGCTTCAGGAACAGGGCTACCAGTATCAACCACACATACCTTGGTTGGCGCCATTTTGGGGGTCGGTCTTGCTCGTGGTATTGGAGCACTAAACTTGCGCGTTATCGGTACCATATTTTTATCCTGGATCATCACGCTCCCTGTTGGGGCCACACTATCGATCCTATTCTTCTTTATTTTTAAGACAGCACTGTCCTAACACTCTTACTCTTGTTCTTTCCTAGCATTTACGATGCTCGGTGATCCAATCATTCTCGGAGTCAGTACACATAAACTCGTGCGCTTGCTCCGAGAAGATGGGATACACTGTCAGCTATGAATTCGATTGCTCTCTATACTCAACGATTGGCACAACTTGTAGCCAAGCCTTCTGTTTCCTCTGTCTCTCCAACATGGGACATGGGAAACCGTGACGTGATTGATCTCTTGGCGGGCTGGTTATACGACCTTGGCTTTGCCGTCGATATTCAAGGTATTCCGGGCAAACCCAATAAAGCGAACTTAATTGCTACCCGCGGCTCCGGTCCTGGCGGCTTGGTGTTATCAGGGCATACTGACACTGTGCCCTACGATGAAAACCGCTGGCAACAAGACCCTTTTTCACTTAAAGAACAGGGCGGCAAACTATTTGGGCTTGGCGCTACCGACATGAAGGGGTTTTTTCCCGCTGTACTCGCCGCCTGCGATGAATTTGCCAACACGTCCTTCGAGCAACCGCTCATCGTTTTAGCTACCGCTGACGAAGAAAGCTCCATGTCAGGTGCAAGATTATTAGCCGACACCGGGCTACCCAAAGCCCGCTATGCGGTCATTGGAGAGCCAACCGGCTTAAAACCCATCTACATGCATAAAGGCATTATGATGGAAGCGATCCGGATTCAAGGTTTAGCGGGACACTCCTCTAATCCCAGCCTGGGGTTCAATGCGCTCGAAGCAATGCAAATGGTAATGACAGAGCTTTTGGCTTTTCGACGTGACATGCAGGAAAAGTATCGCAACCCTGGTTTTGAGGTGGATGTTCCAACCCTTAACCTCGGCCACATTCACGGCGGCGACAACCCAAACCGCATCTGCGGACACTGTGAATTGCATTTCGATCTTCGACCACTACCAGGCATGGATATCGATTCGCTTAGGGCTGAGGTTACTCGGCGAATTTTACCCATTGAACAAACGACCGGGACGTCGATCAGCGTTGAACCACTTTTTGAGAGTGTTCCCCCATTCCAGGAGTCACACGATTCTCCGTTGCTTCAATCTCTGGAAAAACTGAGCGGTTATGCAGCAGAAAGCGTTGCCTTTGCTACCGAGGCGCCTTTTTTAAAATCTTTGGGGATGCAAACTATGGTGTTTGGCCCAGGTTCTATTGACCAAGCGCACCAACCCAACGAGTTTATCGATCTGCAGCAAATCGAACCGGCGATCTTTATGTTGAAGCAATTAGTTCAGCAGTTTTGTGTGCAGAAACAACCGCTGATTCATTCCCTCCGTTGATACGCTTGTGTTCACGCACACCTTCTAGGAGGTTGCAGTTTGACTATATACCGGCGTTGGGTGTTAACTATCGTTTTCTCCACAATACGACCAACTAAAGTGATTGGCAGTGAATAACGAATCGTCTTTTATTCAATGGTTTCGCAACGCGTCTCCTTATATCAACGCACACAGAGGCAAAACCTTTGTGTTGATGCTGCCTGGGCAGTGTTTTGAAAGTGATAAATTTCACCACTTAGTCAGTGACATTGCATTACTCAACAGCTTGGGTATTCGTTTAGTCATTGTGCACGGCGCACGACTACAAATAGATGAACAGCTTGCCCACTCAAACATCACCTCGAGTTTTCACAATGGTGTTCGTATTACCGAAAGCGCTCATATTGCTGATGTGTGCGAAGCGGTTGGCTCGCTCCGCTTTTCAATCGAGGCCGCATTGTCGGCGGGGCTGCCAAATTCCCCCATGCAGGGAGCCCACATTAAAGTTATCAGCGGTAATTTTGTTACGGCCAAACCCGCTGGGGTAATCGACGGCGTTGATTATCATCACACGGGGAAAGTGCGTCGAATTGATAGCTACGCAATTAACCACACTCTTGAAAAAGGTGCCGTGGTATTGGTATCTAACCTTGGTTTTTCTCTGACCGGAGAGGTGTTCAATCTTAGCTACACTGAGGTTGCCACACGAATAGCGAGCGCGTTAAATGCCGATAAGCTGATTGCATTCAGCGATACGCTAGGCATCACCGAACAGGGTGGAGACTTACGCCGGGAACTCAGTTTGATCGACTGCCGAGAAGCAATAGATAACACACACGATGGCGACATATGTAAAACCAGTTTACAAGCCTGTTATGAAGCGTGTAGCCAAGGAGTACCTCGGGCGCACATTATCAGCTATCTTGAGGATGGCTCGCTGCTGTCTGAACTATTCAGCCGTGACGGTTCCGGCACCATGGTATACAACGACCATTACGAAACCCTGCGAGACGCGACGATCGAAGACGTAGGTGGAATACTCGAGCTATTGGAACCACTCGAGGCACAAGGCACACTCGTACGCCGCTCTCGAGAATTACTTGAAAACGAGATTTCGCAATTTAAAGTGGTCGAAAAGGACGGCACCATTATCGCCTGCGCCGCCCTGTACCCCTTCGATGGGGATATGGCAGAGATCGCCTGCGTCGCCACGCGCAGCGACTACCGCAATCAAGGGCGCGGTCGAGTTCTACTCAAGCAAATCGAAAGTCAGGCAAAAAAAGCGAACATCAAGACACTGTTTATCTTGACCACACAAACTGCTCACTGGTTCATGGAAAATGGCTTTGTCGAAGGCTCTCCCTCGCAACTACCTCAAGACAAGCAGCAACTTTACAACTATCAGCGACGTTCGAAAGTATTCGTCAAAGCTATAGGCTAAATAGCTCAGCTTTCTTTGGGGCCACTTAGCAATCAGGGGTCGTTCTGGTATTCTTAGCGCCCCTTTTTATTTGTCCGTTATCGAGGTCGACATGCCCCAGTATCGCTCTAGAACATCCACAGCCGGACGCAACATGGCTGGCGCTCGCGCACTCTGGCGAGCCACCGGAATGAAAGACGACGATTTCCATAAACCTATTATTGCAATCGCGAATTCCTTTACGCAATTCGTACCCGGGCACGTCCATCTTAAAGACCTTGGGCAACTAGTCGCTCGTGAAATCGAGAAAGCCGGTGGGGTTGCCAAAGAGTTCAACACCATCGCCGTCGACGACGGTATCGCCATGGGGCATGATGGCATGCTGTACAGCTTGCCCTCCCGTGACATCATTGCCGACTCTGTCGAGTACATGGTCAACGCGCATTGTGCTGATGCGCTCGTTTGTATATCTAACTGCGATAAGATCACCCCCGGAATGCTTAACGCCGCCATGCGTTTAAACATCCCAACGATTTTTGTTTCAGGCGGCCCCATGGAAGCCGGCAAAACCAAATTAGCAGACCACGGTTTGGACCTTATCGACGCCATGGTAATAGCGGCAGACGAATCAGTATCAGATGAAACCGTTGCCGAATATGAGCGCTCAGCATGCCCTACCTGCGGCTCTTGCTCCGGCATGTTTACAGCGAACTCAATGAACTGCTTAACGGAAGCACTTGGGCTATCGTTGCCGGGCAATGGCTCAACCCTAGCGACTCATGCAGACAGGAAAGAGCTGTTTTTGGAAGCGGGGCGACGCATTGTGGCGAACGCTAAACGCTATTACGAACAAGAAGATGAGTCAGTCCTTCCACGCACGGTTGCTAGCTTTAAAGCTTTCGAAAACGCAATGTCACTCGACATCGCGATGGGCGGCTCTACGAATACCATTTTGCATTTGCTCGCAGCAGCGCAAGAAGGCGATATTCCTTTCACGCTGACTGACATCGATCGATTATCGAAGTCAGTTCCCCAGTTGTGCAAAGTTGCGCCCAGCACTCAAAAATACCACATGGAAGATGTCCATCGAGCCGGTGGTGTGTACGGCATTCTTGGCGAACTCAATCGCGGTAATTTATTACACTCTGAGCTGCCTACAGTTCACAGCTCTACTTTCCAAGAAGCTTTGGATCACTGGGATGTCGCGGTAACTAACAGCGATGATGTGAAGAAATTCTATACCGCCGGTCCAGCCGGAATTCCAACGCAAGAAGCGTTCAGCCAATCAACGCGTTGGCCAAGCTTGGATGTAGACCGCGAACATGGTTGTATCCGCTCGTTCGACAACGCTTACACCAAAGAGGGCGGGCTAGCTGTTTTACGCGGTAATATCGCAGAAGACGGCTGTGTCGTTAAAACTGCAGGTGTAGATGAAAGTATTTGGGTGTTTGAAGGCCCGGCTCACGTAGTCGAGAGCCAAGACGAAGCGGTTGCAAACATCCTTGATGACAAAGTGAAATCCGGTGATATTGTTGTCGTTCGCTATGAGGGCCCCAAAGGCGGCCCCGGTATGCAGGAGATGCTCTATCCAACCAGCTACATTAAATCCAAAGGCCTCGGAAAAGAATGTGCGCTATTAACGGATGGGCGCTTCTCTGGAGGCACATCAGGCTTATCGATAGGCCACGTATCGCCTGAAGCAGCAGCGGGTGGAGCAATAGGTTTGATTCAAACCGGTGACCGCATTCGTATCGATATCCCAAACCGCTCCATCGATGTATTACTCAGCGATGAGGAATTGGCTCAACGCAGAGCAGAAATGGAGCAAAAAGGCGTTAAAGCTTGGAAACCCGAACACCCACGGACTCGCAAAGTCAGTGCGGCATTAAAAGCGTATGCGATGTTGGCTACCAGCGCAGACTTGGGCGCAGTGCGGGACCTTTCAAAGCTCGACTAGTTACTTATATTTTGAGATGCATAGAACAAAAAACCCGGCACATGGCCGGGTTTTTGTTTAATCGCATTTGAAAGATGAATTAACTGGCCGCTTCTTCAAGCTTGGCTACGCGCTCTTTTTCACCTTCTACAACACGAATCCATTGATTCGCCTGCTTAGTAATATCTTTATTTTTACGCGCTTCTTTCAACGACTTCAATGCGGAATCATATTTTTCCATATTGAAGTATGAAATACCCAAGTTGAAATGCACAGATGCTGGTCGCTTCAGCTTACGCTTCAACGCCTCTTTACCCGCGTTGACTGCATTTTGGTAATTATCATCACCTAAATACATCTGTGACAAGCGCGCATACAGCTCACCGTCATCAGATTTCTTGGCTGCCTGTTCCATGACTTTAATAGATTCATCTTTCTCTTTAGAAAGACTCCAAGAAACACCTAACAACTCAAGGTTTTTAGCGGTCGGCTCAACAATCTTATCTTTGATACCCTTATCGAGAACTTTTGCAGCTTTATAGGGGTAGTCATTTTCAAGATATAAGCTGGCCAATAAACGGAGCTCTTTATCTTTCGTTAAGCCACCCATAGTGTAGACGGCACTATATGCATGCAATTGGTCTTTTGATCGACCTGCCACACCATACATTTGCGCCAATGTCCGCCAAGTCGATGTCTTAGGGTAGTGGCGAATCATTTTTTCTAGCACTTCAATAACTTTGCTGTACTCTTCACGCGTATGGTAAAGAGACATTTGATACTGATACAAACCTTCAGGTGGAATACGGTCAGAACCTTCATACATATCAACCGCTTTATTGATATTCGGAAGAGACTTATTTAGGTTCTCCGCCAAGTAGTACGCCTGTCCAAGTTTGTAGTAGTGATCGGCACCAACAATTTCAGAACGCTTGATATAGTCTTCAAGCATGTTGACTGCTTCTTTGTAATTCTCAGTCGCCAGATAAAGCTGCGCCAGATAATACGAAACGTTTAGTTGGTTTGCTTCGGGAACGCTTGGGGTATCAACATATTTACGGTAGTTAGCGATGGCGTCTTTATAACGCTCCATCTGAACGTAAATATTACCTTTTAGGTTATAAAGCTGTGCCTGCTCAAATTCGTTCCACTTACTGGTGTTGATATCATTAGCTTCCTGAAGTGCTCGCGGCAAGTTCGCTTCACCTTCTTCAGGGTTAAGAAACTCATTAACTGCCGCCAGCTTTTTATTGACTGCTTCAGATACAGCCATAACCTTTCGTGTGTTTTGAGCAGCTGCCTCAGCCACTGCCACGCTAACACCATCCTGAGAAAAGTGAACTTGTTCGACAGGGTTTAGTAAGAAAATGGGCAACGCCAATAGCGCAGCTGACAATCCTCGCGACATTGAAAATTGCTTAGTCATGATAGACCTCATACACATATTCACTTAACTTCTAGCGATTGAATTAATTACCGTAGTGTAGATTAGCGCACGAACATTTGCTCTAGCGCCCCTTAGTAACATGCCTCACCAGCACGTTACTGAAACGGAAATTCGCTTAGCCGTTTTTATTAAGCAACGAACCCCAACACTCTGGGATTCGTCAGGGCTCGACATTATTTGGCCAACTGGAATGTCAATTTGTTCCGTACGCCAGGTACTTCAATGGGGTTACCATCGATAACGCGTGGTTTAAACTTCCACTTGAGTACTGCACGCTCAGCAGCGCGGTTAAAGATACTTGATGGTTCAGACTCGATAACCACAGGATCGCGCACCGAACCATTTGCGGTCACAGTGAACTCTACAATTACCCACCCTTCGATACCACGCTGAGCAGCTCGAGTTGGGTAGATTGGTTCAACCCGAACAATAGGCAGGTACTCACCATCAGATTTAAAACCGCCTGTCGTATCAATATTAAGATCAGCATTCAGTGTTGGCTGAGCAACGCTGACTGAATCTTGAGGCACGTCTGGAAGATCGATATCCATCGGTGGTGTCTCGGGCGGAGTTTCTGGTGTTTCCGGCTTATCGGGTTTGGCGGTATCGTAGTTGGTTTCGATATCTTCTGGCGGCTTATTGAACTCAGAGAAGTTATACTTCTTGCGCTCTTCAGGCTCTTCCCACTCACGGTCGACCAATTTAAACATCACAACAATCAATACCGCAGTGATGAACACCGCGCTTATTGCTGACGTGATTATTCTCGATAAATTCATAACGAATTAACTCTCGTCAGTAGCGATGGATACGTCGTATAAACCAAGTTCACGGGCCGCATCAGCAACAGCGGTAAGGGTTTTAACGTTAGCTTCGTTGTCAGCCTGTATAACCAAGCCACCCTCTGGGTTTTCCGCGCGCAAACGTTCGATCACTGATTTAACCGCACGTACATCTACACGTCGATTGTCGATCCAGATTTCGTTATTGGGGCTAATCGCCACCAAGATACTTACGTTGTCTTTAGAAGAAGCGGTAGTTGAGTCGGGGCGATTGACTTCAATACCCGCCTCTTTAATGAAAACAGACGTCACGATGAAGAAAATCAACATGATGAACACAACGTCAAGCATTGGTGTTACGTCAATTGCACTCTCTTCTTCTTGTCTTTGCTTTTTCCTGCTCATGATAAGTCTCTAGCTGTAATTATTGCCTTGAGCGCCAAGCTAACGCTTGGCACCGACTTTTAGTGATCCATCGTCAGATGGTCTTCTAGCAACTGGTTTTCGCGTTCTGCTGTACGGGTAATCCAAGTATTACCAAACACACCCGAGATAGCCGCAACCATGCCCGCCATTGTTGGGATAGTTGCTTTTGATACACCGCCCGCCATCGAGCGCGCATCACCACCACCGGTGACACTTAAGATTTGGAAAACTTCGATCATCCCGTAAACAGTACCGAGCAGACCAAGGAAAGGACACAACGCAACACAGGTAGCCACCAAAGATAAGTTTTGGTTGGTTTTGAGTTCCACTTCGGAAATCAACATGTCACGGATTTTGTGAGCACTCCAAGATTTGCGTTCAGCACGGGATTCCCATTGATCGAGCGCCACTTGAACATCGCGACGTAAACCGCCGCGATAATAGAAAGCACGCTCAAAAATCAATGCCCACATAATGAACACGAGACCGGCGATGGCCGTAAGGATCGGGCCACCGGCTGCCATAAAGCCCCTAACTGACTCCAGTAACTCTTGTAACTCTAGGAGCATGGAGAGACCTCCCTACTTGCGCTCAGAATTGCGAGCGATAATGCCTGCACTTTGCTCATCAAGAACATGCAGAACACGCTTAGATCGACCACTAACTAGGGTGTAAAGCAACATAGTCGGAATCGCTACACACAAACCTTGCATGGTGGTAACAAGAGCAGAAGAAATACCTTCGGCCATTGTTGATGGGTCACCGGTACCGTAGATAGTGATTGCCTGGAAGGTTTGGATCATACCGCCCACTGTACCCAACAGACCCATAAGCGGAGCGATCATGTAGATAACTTTTAGTAAGTTCAGACCACTTTCGATAGCTGGGCGCTCTTTCAGGATCGCCTCTTCGAGTTTCAACTCGAGAGATTCAGTATCGATACCTGGGTTATCTTCAGCAACTTTCATCACGCGACCTAATGGGTTATTAGGATTGGCTTTTTGCGATTTGATCTGAGCTGTCACTTTACCGCTGGTAGCGAAGAGAACTAGGAAGCGGAATAGAGCCAACAATAGTGCAAATGCACCTAAGCCCATGATGGCGTAACCAATATAACCGCCTTGGTGAAGACGCTCAGAGAACTTAGGCATATTGATAATTGCGCTTAGGAATGAACCGCCTTTCGCACCAGTTGGGTCGATACCAACTCGCGTGTAGCCGTCGGTTGAAGACGCTAGTGCGGCTGCGCCACCTTGGTAGCCCTGTGGTTGACGACCAAGCTCTGCAATCTCACCTTTTTCAGTGATATACAGGTAGTCACCCGCTTCATTCACCAAGTTGTAGTTACCGATACGCACTACAGTTTCTTGAGCCTTTTCACCGTCGTTTTTCAAAACAGGTGCTGTGAATGCCACGACTTTGCCACTCTCAACGATTTCTCGCTGCATTTCGTACCAAAGCTGCTCGATCTCTTCTAACTCTGGAATCTGAGTTGCGCTGTTCATTTTCTCGATCAGAACATCAAGAAACTCATGACGACTATTCAAGCCTGGCTGCGCAGAAACGATTGAGTTTTTCAACACTTCGCGCGTATCACCTGCTTGCGAGGTCAAGTGACCAAACAGCTCGTCAAGTGAACCTAAACGTTGCTGCAACGTTGCACGCTTCTCTTGTACGGTGCGCTCTTGCTCTTCGTATTTTGCTTCAAGCTGAGCAGAGCGTCGCTCTTCAGCCGCTTTAATACGCTTAGCTTCTGCTAATTTAGCTTGCTGGTCAGATTTAGCTTGGCGGAACTCAGCTTCGCGTTGACGATGCTCTTTAGATTCCAGTACTTTGCCCTGCTTAACCATCTCGAGAAGTTGCTCAAGTGACTTTGCCTTGGGTTCGTCTTGTGCCATCACATTACCAGCAACGCTCACTGCGAGCAGGCCAGCTAGACAGCTTTTAATCATGGTGTTTTTCATTGCACTGCCTCCGGCGCTGGAATTGGTAACTTCATCATTTCAGGAACACCGCCACTCGCCACTTTAATCGCGCTAGCGACTGCGTTGGCATAGGTACCTTTGTCTAGCTCAACCCATGCACCTTGTGATTTATCCCAAACACCAGTGAGTTCTTTATCTTTGGTTTGATAGACAAGTGCAACTCGACCAACCATGAGCATGCTCACTTGCACGTCAGCACCACCCACGCCAACAGGTAGAGTATCTTCGTAAACCAGCGCATTGCGGCCATACTCAGATTCAATTTTGTAGGCTTCAAGAACTTGACGGAACTTTTCAGCAACCGTCACGTCTGCACGGTCTTGCACCTCATAAAGGCTTTCAACACGTTCTTTACGTTCTGTTACAAGGAAAGGAGTATCCAACTCAACGAATTGCTCAAGCGTCTCAAGCATCTTCATAATGAGAGGCTGCATTTGGCGCTCACGAATGGTGACGTTATTGATGGAAGTCTCTAGTTGATTTAAAACCACCAACTGATTATCGATTTGCTTTTGTAGCTGCTGGTTATAGACACGGAGACCATCGATCTCTTTGTTCACGATCTTAAACTGCTGGTAGATATCAGCAGTTTCTTCTTGAAGTTTGTCGATGCGCTTTTGAGACTGCACACCAGCACTGGTCATTGCCTGACCTTCTTTCAAGATATTATCGAGCGTTTGATCTGCCTGTGCAGTGCCCACGAAAGCACCGAACGACAGTACTGTGGTCAAAGCCACTGCCCTGATTTGTTGCATCTTCATAGCTCCCCCGCGTCGGGTTCTTACATGATCGGGTTACCGAGAGAGGCGCATGGCTTCACGGGTTACCGGGTTAATTAATGAGTATAGATTATGGCGTCGATTATTAGAGCGCGCCATTTAATAATAGCTGGCGTCAACATTCAACGGTTTGTGAGCACTTAGTCATTAGTGTGTAGTATGGTAACAACCGGGTCTGACGGCGGTTTGACCCATTTGTTCAGACTCTAATCAATCAGCGCTAAAACCACTCAACGCGCACTTTTACAGTGCGTTCTTGCGCTCCAGAGTTATAAACGAATAATTGTAGGGGTTCCTTGAATCGGATCGGTGATCCAGACGTTCCACTTCATTCCATTCGTCATTATTAAAATCTGGAAAAAACGCGTCGCCATCAAATTGTGCATCAATTCGCGTTAGGTACATTCGCTGCACTAAAGGCAGCGCTTCTTTATATATTTGCGCACCGCCAATTACCATAACCTCTTCACGACCTTCGATCAACGGCAAATCGCTCACCAAGGACAGCGCATCGTCGACACTATGAACAACCGTCACACCGTCGGCATCCCAATCACCTTGCCTAGTCACAACAATATTTGTTCTCTCGGGCAACGGGCGACCTATAGAGTCATAAGTCTTACGGCCCATAATGACGGGCTTTCCAAGGGTTGTTCTCTTAAAAAACTTTAGATCTTCAGGTAGATGCCAAAGTAATTTGTTGCCCCCACCAATCACTCTTTGATCGGCCATGGCTACAATTAAAGCTATTTTCATATCTCAATCCGCGCCGAAAATTTAATGGCCCAATGAAAAATACAATGGGGGAAAATGCCACCCCATTTATAGGGCGCAATAACTATCGATTATATTTTTCTTGCAAAATCAGATGGCGACTGGCGCGCTGATTCCAGGGTATGGATCGTAGTTTTCTAAACTAAAGTCTTCATACTCAAAGGCAAACAAATCTGTCACATTAGAATTAATTTTCATGACAGGCAGGGGTCGCGGCGAACGCTCCAGTTGTGTTTCAACCTGTTCAGCATGATTTGAGTACAAGTGTGCATCGCCAAAGGTATGCACAAAATCACCTGGCTCCAAGCCAACGACCTGCGCGATCATCATGGTCAAAAGGGCATAGCTTGCAATATTAAACGGCACTCCAAGAAAAATATCGGCACTACGTTGGTATAACTGACACGACAACTTGCCATTGGCGACATAAAACTGAAAAAAAGTGTGGCAGGGTGCCAACGCCATTTTGCCTTCCTGGACATTCGCCTGGGGACCAATGCTTTCATCAGGTAATTGCGCCGGGTTCCAAGCAGAGACAATAAGCCGACGCGAATTAGGGTTGGTTCTTATCTGCTCGACAACTTGGGTTATCTGATCAATGATCTCACCGTTTGCCGCAGGCCAAGAGCGCCACTGGTACCCATAAACAGGCCCCAAATCACCGCCCTCAGTCGCCCACTCATCCCAAATACTGACTCCGTTATCTTTGAGATAACCAATATTAGTATCGCCCTTTAGGATCCACAGAAGCTCATAAATAATTGATTTCAAATGACATTTTTTCGTAGTCACCAAAGGGAAGCCCTCACCGAGATCAAAGCGCATCTGATAACCAAAAACACTCTTGGTACCTGTGCCAGTGCGATCCCCTTTTTGCACGCCGTTATCACGCACATGTCGCATTAAGTCTAAATATTGCTTCATAAAACTAACTCTATATCGTTTGCGCTTCGCGTTATTTTGATGACTCTACCGGATTTGATCTTGCCGATAACAAACCCCACATTATAAGGAGCAGCCCTACCAGTAGCATCGGAATCGATAAAATTTGCCCGCGAGTCATCCAGCCAAAGAGATCAAATTGAATATGGGCGTCAGGTTCGCGCGTAAATTCGACTGCAATCCGGAAGATTGCATAGAGTGAAATACCCAGCCCACACACGGTGCCTCGAGGCCTCGGCTTCATTGAATAGACAAACAGCACAACGAACAACACCAATCCTTCCAGTGCCGCCTCATAAAGCTGAGATGGATGGCGCACTAACTGTAATCTATCATCTGGGAAAATCACCCCCCAAGGCACGTCTGTGGCACGCCCCCAGAGTTCCTGACCAATGAAATTACCAATCCGCCCGAACATCAGACCTAGCGGCACCATTGGCCCAATAAAGTCCAGCAGCTGAATGACGTTGATTTTGTGCTTGCGCGCATAGAGCGCCATCGCCGTGACCACACCCAAGAACCCACCGTGGAATGACATCCCACCTTCCCACACACGAAACAGCCAGAGCGGCTCGAGCATGAAGGCCTCGAAGTTATAAAAGACCACATAACCAATGCGACCACCCACTACCGTGCCTATGGCAGCAAAAAGCACGAGATCTTCAACTTGACTGACACTGATTGGACTACCCGGTTTTTTCGCTCGATACATAGCGATAAACCAGGCTGATGCGAAAGCCAAGAGGTACATAATGCCATACCAATGCACCTGCAAAGGGCCAAGGCTTATTGCCACCGGGTCGAAATTGGGTATCTTCATAAGTCTCTATATGCTGATTTAGTCACCCAAGACATATCGCTTCGAATTACCAACCAATAACGATCTAAGGTTTCATCGCTCTAGCTCGCAAGCGGCCATCATAAGGTGTCGAATGAGGCGGGCATCATACCACCGATAAAAAATCAGATCCTATTTGGATGGCATTCCAACAGGCTTTTGTTAAGGTGGAAATGGTCCAAAGAAGAGAATAATCTAAAACTACATTTCAGAAATGTGACGGTAGAGATGCGACGACTATGTGCTTGATTTTATTTGCCTACCACAGCCACGACGACTTTCCATTTGTGGTGGCAGCAAACCGTGACGAATTTTATCAACGCAATACTCGTCCCGCACACTTCTGGGAAGACTCACCCGAATTGCTCGCGGGCAAGGACATGGAAGCAGGGGGTACCTGGCTCGGCATGACCCGTTCCGGGCGTTTTGCAGCGGTCACCAACTTTCGTGATGGCAACCGAACCCCTAACCCACAAGCTCTGTCACGCGGCGACCTTACTCGAGAATTTTTACAAAGCGATATGAGTGCCGCCAGCTATGCGGAAATGCTCACCAGCAAAGCCAACTTCTACAATCCATTCAACCTGCTGCTCAAAGATGATTCGGGGATGGTATATTTCAACAACATCAATGTCGAAACGACAATAATAGAACCCGGCATTTATGGCTTAGGCAACCATTTGCTCAACACACCCTGGCCAAAGTGCAAAATCGGCAAAACAGCGTTGCAACGCACACTCGACGACGCCAACTCGAACATAAGCGACGCACCAGAACGATTGAGCCGCTACCTATTAGAAACCCTACAAGATTCCACACAAGCAACTGATGAAGAACTACCTGAAACTGGTATTGATCGTGAGCGCGAAAAGCTACTTTCATCCATTTTCATCTCGACACCACAATACGGAACACGCTGTTCCACCACCATTGTAGCCACGCCGCAACAAACCCTATTTACGGAAGTCAATTACACGCCGGACACACACCAACCACTCAATCCACTGCAATTTATTATTCCTTCCACCCGAGAGTAACAAGTTACCTCTCTCAGCTTTTGGGGAAGCGACAAAATACTGTCAACATCATCGCGCGAGCACATATGCGCACTTAAGTTAAGTTTTTTTCGACATTTTATTGGCATCAATGCGCACCAATGATCTATCAAGTAATGCCTCACCTATATTTTTAGCGAATTATTTCGCGCCCCGGTTTTTTTCAGACCATACTTATTCTCATGAAGAGAATCACTATATTCGGCAGGACGCCTTTATCTTTCCTCATTACGCTGGTGCTAGTCGGGATGTGTTCTACTGGCTACTACTATGTGTTTCAAGCGAATGCGCGATTAAAGCCAGTACTTCCACCCCTTGCAGCGCAACGACACCTACAACAATGGCTCGAACAATCATCGACCGAACTCATGGAGGGCGAACCACTATTTCACCTAGGCGTGGTAACCGATATATATCAGCAAACAGACTACAAACTACTTTGGGTAAAAAACTACGAATTAACTGAAGCAGGCGAAGCGCTTCTCCAACAGTTAATGGAAACTAGCGCAGATGATCTTGTAAATTATCAATATCATCTGACCTACATACAACAACGACTACATTACTTTCCAACACGACCGAAAGAAGCAACTGCCATTGACATCATGCTGACTGACGCATTTGTCGCTTTTGCAGAAGACGTTTTGTCGCAACGACTGCAACCCAAAAACCTTTTATCATTTGGAAACATGCTGCAACCTGCCATGTTCAGCAACGAACAAAATGAAAACGCGGAACATTACAATCCGCACCGAGAGCACCTGCAAATTGTAAACCTTATAACAACAAGCTTTGAAGAACGAGAACTCGACAAAGCCATCGAAGCAATGTCACCTTCACACTCCCAATATGTGCAATTGCGCGAAGCGCTACAACACTACCAAGACATTGCCCAAAAAAATGTTTGGAGACCCTTCGAGAAGACACCCACCCTTCGGCCCGGTGACCGCCACCCACAAATAGAACAGCTGCGTAAACTGCTTACAGCCTACGGCGACTACCCTGAGCCACAACACAATACCGGTTTCAATTGGTTTAAAGACAATACTGCGCCCACTGTGGAAGACCCAGAATTCTTTGATGACCACCTAGCAAAAAGCCTCGCCTTTTTTCAATCTCGGCACGGACACAAACCTGACGGCATTCTTGGCAACGGAACCCGCAAGTTATTAAATATTTCACCCAACTATCGTATTAAACAAATTGCCTACAACATGAAACGTTGGCGACAACTCCCAAACAATCTCGGCGAAAAATATATATGGGTTAACATGACAGACTATCAACTGGATGTCATACAACGCGGCAAATCGATTCTGAACATGAAAGTGATTGTCGGCAAAACATCACGTCGCACGCCAGTCATGCAAGAACCCGTTAGCTCAATCGTTCTGAACCCGATGTGGAATGTGCCTCGACGCATCATGGTACAAGATATTTTACCCAAGGCACGCAAAGACCCTAGCTACTTAAAACAACGAAACATCCGCATTCTAAACGGCTGGCAAGAAGAAACCGAAGTACCCATTGATCAACTAGATTTGAACAACATGTCCCTGCGCTCTTTCCCTTACCGACTACAACAAGCCCCAGGGAAAGACAACGCTTTAGGCAGAGTTAAGTTTGTTATACCCAATGATTATTCAATATATTTACACGATACAAATAGCCCAGAGCTATTCAATCAGGATTACCGAGCCTTGAGCTCTGGCTGCATAAGAGTTGAGCACCCGCTGGTGCTTGCAGAAACGCTACTTAAAGGAAAGTCAGGCTGGGATCGCGACAAAATCGATGATGTATTACAGAGCGGAAAAACAACTTACGTAAAACTACCCGAAAACATCCCAACGTACTTAGCCTATTGGACTAGCTGGGTCGATACTGATGGCCGCGTTCAATTCCGCGATGACATTTACCGTGAAGACGAAGCGTTGCGCTCACAAGCAAACAAACAAGGCGAATATTTACTTTAACAACTTACCCCTCAACACTGCCGCCAGACCCTTTTGTTTTAATCTAGTCATTCCATAGCTTTATCGCTATGATGCCTAAAAAATCAAATTGGGGCCGCTAAATTTCCATGTCCGTTATTTCTCGACGCCGTCTCGTTCAATGGGGATTGAGCGGACTCGCTTTAGGCGCAGCCAGCCATACCTCAGCACTCACGACTCAGGTTGTCACGCAACGAGAGAAAAAGATTGCGTTACACAACTTGCATACAGGTGAACGACTGCGCGCTGTCTTTTGGCAGGACGGTCAGTACGTTCAAGAAACCGTATCAGAATTAAATTATCTATTGCGCGATCATCGCGCAGACACTTTCACCACCATGGACTTGCAACTACTTGAATCCATGCACAAGCTAGCCATACTCAACGAGGCGGAAGAGTTACATATTATCTCAGGTTATCGTTCACCAGAAACCAACGAGAAATTGCGTCAACAAGGCCGCGGCGTTGCTAAAAAAAGCTTACATATGCAAGGCCGCGCCATTGACTTGCGAATACCCGGCCGATCGCTCAGCAAGGTTTATCAAAGCGCATTAAGTTTTCACCATGGGGGCATCGGGTACTACGGCAAGAGTCAATTCATCCATTTAGACACCGGACGGAATCGTCGCTGGTAACAGCAATACTTCTGACCCCAAATACACTTGCTTCAAAATCATCGATGACTTTTCTACTCGCCTATTTTATAGGTTCCTAGACGACAACCCACATCTCACACAGGCAGAAATACTTCAGACACCTAGAAGAACATAATCGAAATTAAAACTGATGAGATTGTTGTAAATTATTTGAAAGAGTTTGGGGACAGGGTGGATACGAACACTAGACCCTTTGGGTCGGCCGCAGAAGGCGGGTAATGCCGGCGGCTTCCAACATCTCATTGACGGCTAACACAATATCATTCGCATCACTTAACTGTAGTACGCGTTCAAGCAAAGCTTCCGCCTGCTCCATCGTAATACTACGAATAACCGATTTAACTTTCGGCAAGTTAGTCGCATTCATTGACAACACATCAAACCCCATAGCGATTAACAGAATGGCCGCACCAGGATCACCGGCCATCTCACCACAAATAGTTACCGGTACACCTTTCGCGTGCCCCTCATTGACAATGGCATGAAGTGTTCGCAATACCGAGGGGTGAAAAGAATTGTATAGATCAGCAACGCGTGCGTTGTTGCGATCAACCGCCAATAAATACTGGGTTAAATCGTTGCTGCCTACAGAAAGAAAATCAGCCCGCGAGGCCAACTCCTGTATTTGATAAACCGCCGCAGGCACTTCAATCATGACGCCAATCGGCGGCAGGTCCATATTGAAGCCTTCTTCCAGCAGCTCATGATAAGCCCGATACACCAAACTTTGCGCTGCTTCTAGTTCCGCTGTGGAGGATATCATTGGCAACATGATGCGCAAATTATTCAAACCATCACTGGCTTTTAACATAGCGCGCACTTGCGCTAGAAAAATTTCGGGATGGTCGAGGGTAACGCGAATACCTCGCCAACCTAAAAACGGATTATCTTCATCAATAGGGAAGTAGGGGAGTGATTTATCCCCGCCGATATCCAAGGTACGCATAGTGACAGGATGAGGCGCGAATGCTTCCAACTGCTCACGATAAATTGCTCGCTGTTCTTCTTCCGTTGGAAAGCGGTCACGCAATAAAAATGGCACTTCGGTACGGTACAAGCCAACCCCTTCGGCACCACGTTCTAGCGAACGCAATACATCCGCCATGAGACCTGTATTCACCCATAAAGGAATGCGATGATGATCAACTGTTTCGCAGGGCAAATCGCGCAGAGCCTCCAAACCTTTAACGATTTGTTGCTCTTCTTTGAATATTGCTTTGTAGCGTTTACGCAACTCCTCACCGGGGTCGCTATACACTATGCCGTTGTAACCATCGACAACAAGCTCGCGATCTTCCATCTGTTTGTAGGGGAGATCCACCGCACCTACAATCGTTGGAATGCCCATGGCGCGCGCTAAAATCGCCACGTGGGAATTGTGCGATCCTTTAACCGACACAATACCCGCCAATTGATCTTCAGGGACTTCGCCCAATTGCGACGCTGTTAATTCCTCCCCCACCAACACCGCGAGCTTAGGGTACTCTCGGTTTTCAGTGGCAGATTCTTCTAAATGGGCCAGCACCCGGCGCCCTAAATCTCGCACATCGGCGGCACGCTCTCGTAAGTAGGGGTCATCCATACTGGAAAACTTACGCACATGACCAAGAATAACTTCCGCCCAAGCGTATGCAGCGCAATGGCCTGCACGTATAGTTTCAATGACTTCAGTGACCAGCGTTTTATCATCAAGCATACTGGCATAGGCATCGAACAACGCTTGCTCTTCAGGGCTTAAACGGTCTTTGAGTTGCTTACCTAATCCTTTAACTTCTTTATGCGTTTGCAACAAACAGCGCTTAAAGAATTTAATTTCTTCTTTAACATCAGCCACCGTTTTATCAACGACCGAGTTAAGGTCAGCAGGCGGGGTGATAACGACAGCACGACCCATCGCGACACCGGGCGCACCCGCCACACCGGTAAATTTCGCTTCTTTGGTTTGAGCACCCACGCTTTGCAGCGTACCGGTGACTTCGGCGTGCGCGATGAGCCCAGCTAATTGCGCCGACATGGTCAGCAAAAAGGCTTCTTCTGATTCATCAAAACGGCGGCGGGCAGATTGCTGAACCACAAGCACCCCCAACACGACACGGTGATGAATAATGGGAACACCCAGGAAAGAGTTAAAACGCTCTTCGCCGGTTTCAGGAAAGTATTGATAACGCGGATGGGATTCCGCATCATCGAGATTAATCGGTTCTTCACGGACAGCTACCCACCCGACCAAACCCTGGTCTGGTGCCAATCGAACCTTACCCACCGCATCGATATTCAAGCCTTTGGTTGCCATGAGCTGATAACGACCAGCACCATCGCGCAAATACACCGAGCACACATCGGTTCGCATCGCGTCGCGCACTCGCGTCACAATGATGTTGAGCACCGTCGCCATGTCATTAGCGGCGGCAACTTCCTGAACGATGGTGCTGAGGTCTTTAAGCACGGCTTATTGGCCTCCTGCGGCTTGGCGCTGTAACTCGCTCAGCGGTCGAGACAGCTCTTTTAATGCGCGCCGATACACATCACGCTTAAATGAAACAACTTTATTGACGGGGTACCAATAGCTAACCCAGCTCCAGTCATCAAATTCAGCCGTTTCGTGCTTATCCAATTGAATACGACTGTCGGCACTGGTCAGCTTGAGCAAAAACCATTTTTGTTTTTGGCCGATACACAGTGGTTTCGACTGGCGACGGATCAATTGCTTAGGCAAACGATAACGTAGCCAGCCGCGAGTACAGGCTAGAATATCCACATCGTCGGGCTCTAAACCGACTTCTTCGTGAAGCTCTCGATACAAAGCCGCCTCAGGCGCTTCATTATTTTGTATGCCGCCTTGAGGGAATTGCCATGCATCTTGGCCGCCAACACGGCGCGCCCAAAGCACTTGGCCTAGTGGGTTTGTCAGTATTATTCCCACATTAGGACGGAAACCATCCGCATCAATCACAACTCACTCCATTTGGGTGCTGGTGGGTTGCATGCTGCCTCGTCTCTGATCACCAAAACACCTTCTCGATCATGGATCTCAATCGCGAAAAAGCGGTGACACAGACATCAAGCGCGAAGCAAAGAGATCTATCCTGCCACAGATTTTCACTAAATCAATCGAAAAATCAGTCGTTTGCGGCTGCATTGTTGAATATTTCTATAAATTTACACCGTCTGGTCACTTTGTACTCCCACGAAACCACATCTTGCGCCAACTCCCCGGCTAATCGGTGTTAACGGACACAAGGCCAGTGTAAACTTCCGAGCTTTTCGCAGCGTCATCACGCCTTACGCTGCTCAGCCACGCAGGAGCCAACGTGAGCCTAGCACTATTTGACCTCGACAATACCTTGATCGCCGGCGATAGCGACCACAGCTGGGGAGAATTCCTGGTTGAACAGGGGATAGTGGATGCCGTGGAATACCGGCGCCGCAACGACGAATTTTACGAGGCCTATCAACGCCGTGAGCTAGATATCATGGAGTACCTGGAATTTGCCGTACAGCCGCTGACGCAGTACAGCCTGCCCGAACTTAAGCACCTTCATGACCGCTTTCTTGCCGCCAAGATTGCACCCATTCGACTCGCCAAAGCCGACGAATTAATCGCCAAACATCGGGTCGCAGGCGATAAGTTGCTTATCATCACCGCCACAAACCGCTTTATTACCGAGCCTATCGCCAACTGGCTCGGCATCCCCGATATCTTGGCGACGGATTTAGAAATTGCCAACAATGCCCAGGGCGAGCCGCGGTATACCGGTAAAATCATCGGCGTTCCGTGCTATCAAACCGGCAAAATTACGCATTTAGAGGCTTGGCTCGCCGATACCGGCCACGATTTACGCGATAGTTACTTTTACAGCGACTCGATGAACGACCTGCCCTTATTGGAGCAAGTCACCTATCCACACGCCGTCAACCCGGATGACGATTTACAGGCCCACGCAGAAGCACATGGATGGCCAATACTAGATTTACGGGATTAGATTCAAGGAACTTGTAGCAACAACCCCTCAGAGGCAGACATGAGACCGCACCAGTCAATATTTCGCAAACTACACCTAGCGACTATGCCGCTGCTGCTAGCCTTGGCCGTGACCAGCTGTGAAAAGCCTGACCCTGTGGAACAGGCAACCCCGCCTGTCGATGCCTTTCCGGAAATCACCGACCCAGCCGTGGATGCTCTGACCCAGCAAGCCTGGTCGATTAGCGCGGAACTGCTTGATGAAAGCCTAGCGAGCACGCAAACCTTCAACACGGCCATCGCGTCTTTGCTTACTTCGCCAAGCGAGGAGACACTTAAAGCGGCACGTTCTGCTTGGGTAACCGCGCACAATGCTTTTCAAAAGACGATCATCCTGCTAATGCTGGCAGACACCAACCCCGGTCTATTTGGCCGCTTGGCAGACCTACAATTTGCCATCGACGCGCACCCCATTCAGCCTGGATTTATCGACTATTTCTCGGTGTATACCCACAGCGGTATCGTCAATGACATTGCCATGCCCCTGACTGCCGACGCATTGCGACAACAACATGGGCTCACCGATAACGCCGATGTCAGCCTTGGCTTCCATGCACTGGAATACCTACTCTGGGGTGAGAAAGGTGACCGGCCACACAGCGATTTCGAAGCGACGGAAGAGCTCACCCAAGCGCAGCGCACGGCCGGTTTACGCATCATCGATTTACCCAACAATCGCCGCCGCACACTAGCACAACTACTAACGAACTTACTCGAAGATGACCTCGTTGCATTGAGACAACAATGGGGCAACCTCAAATCTCATTACCTTAGCATTACACCAACGGGCAGGGTGCAACTGTGGCGTTCAGCCACCCATAGCTGGGTCATCTCCACCATCAAACAGTTTGATGCCTATTCGGCTTATATCAATAATCCACCAGAAGGCGATGAGCCTGCCCCCTGGCACAGCCCATTTGCCGACAACCTAAACACCCACAGTGTGCAGGCCAACGCCCAAGCCCTAAGTGCGCAACTTGAAACCCTCAACACCATCCTGCTGAATACCGATCAGGGGCTAGGTCGCTGGACGTTACCAGAAGAGCAGCGAGACAGCGTCATCACGTCACTCGCGACACTGAAGACTAACGTCGAGCAGCAGGAGGGTAACTGGCCGGGCGGACTTACTGAATCCTCAGAAGAGCCGCTGGGGATGCTGCTCGACGTCCTCTCCGACGAAGCCTGGCAAAGTGTTGGGCAATCAGAACCAGACATTGACCTGCCGTAATCTACGTTCTGTAAATTCAGCTAGACACTCGCTTGTAGATAAAAACGCCAATCTCATAAACCCTGACTATACTTAAAGAACCGGTTTCACTGGCTGACGCCCCTGTGCCAGCAAGAAGCCACCCACTCCAATATCCATTGATATGAATTAGGTGAGATTGAGCATGCCGTCGATGCATCAAGAGCTGACCCAAGATCAAATCCAATCGATTTTACAAGGCGTATCCATTCCGCCGCAGCCGCAGATTTTAGTGGACCTCCAGATGGAGCAAGTCTCACCAGATTGCTCTATTGAAAAGATTACCCAGCTCATCGCGCAGGACGTTGGCCTCTCCGGCAGCATACTCAAAACGGTCAATTCCAACTTTTTTGGCAACGCCAATAACATTACGTCAATTGGCCAAGCCGCCAACCTGCTCGGCGTCAATAGCGTTGTTAACTTGGTGAATGCCAATTCCATTAAAGGCGAATTGTCCGATAGCCAAATTCAAGACCTTGGACGCTTTTGGGATAGCGCTATGGAAGTCGCCATGGCCGCCGCTGCCATCGCGCGTAGTATTGGCTACCCCAACGCCGACGAAGCCTATACGCTAGGCCTTTTTCACAACTGCGCAGTGCCGCTTTTGATGTCGCGTTTTGACAATTATGATGAGGTTATCAACCTTGCCTATGGCGCGTCTGACCAGTCCATTACCGATGTGGAAAATAGTTTGCTTAAAACCAATCATGCAGTTGTAGGCTATTACGTTGGCAAATCCTGGCATTTACCGGAATATCTCTGCGAAGCCATTCATGAACACCATCGCGCAGAATTGTCGTTTGCCGAACCAATTCTCGACCCCAAAAAAAGTACCCTACTTGCGATTCTAAAAATGGCCGAACACTCCTGCAAAATCCATCAACTGCTTGGCTGCCAGCAGCGAGATTTTGAATGGGAGCGAATACAAGGTAGCGTCCTCAACTACGTTGGACTGAGCGAACCAGACTTTATTCACCTTCAGGAGTCAATCTGGGAATTAGGGTTGGGGACGGGGGCGTATTATGGCTAGCCGAAGAGCCAACCACGACTAAGAATCACAAGTCTGCGAGAAAATTGGCGGGACATCACAAACAAAAACGCCCAAGCTAGCTTGGGCGTTTTTGTTTGTTGACTGAAGATCAATTACTCGTCTTCAATGGACGCCAAGTAGCCGTCCGAATCTAACGCGTCATCCAATTCAGACAGATCACTAGGCTTTACTTTAAAAAACCAACCATCATCGTATGGCGATTCGTTCACGGTTTCTGGGGCATCCTCTAACGCGTCATTGATGGCGATGACTTCACCCGTCACTAAAGAATAAATATCAGAGGCAGCTTTAACCGACTCCACTACACCAGCCTCTTCACCCGCATTTACAGTGGTACCAACTTCGGGACACTCAACAAAAACCACATCACCCAAGGCTTCTTGAGCGTGGTCGGTAATGCCGATAGTCACAGTGCCATCGCTTTCAACTCGCGCCCACTCGTGGCTCGATAGGTATTTTAATTCACTGCGAACATCGCTCATGATCATTCCTCATTCGTTTCTAAAATTTTTAACGTTTCGTTTTAAGTCAGTGCGAAACAAAATCTGCACGCATTGTGTTACAGCCCATTTTCATTGGCAACAGTCTCTTGGCAATGCAGCAAGCTAGATCTGTTTTTCACCGTTGCGGACAAAGCATGGCTTGGTGACGCTGACTTCGACTTGCTTGTTACGTATTTCCACCAAACAGGTTTCACCCACCGATGCCGGCACCCTCGCCAAAGCGACAGAAAAGCCCAGAGTAGGGGAGAAGGTGCCACTCGTAATCTCTCCTCGCTCCTCGCAACCCGGTATCACCACAGCTTGGTGCGCACGAAGCACACCTTTAGTACTCATGACCAAACCCACTAGGCGCTGTGAATCGCCGCGCGCTTTTTCCGCTTCAATCACACCGCGACCAATAAAATCGCGATCTTGTGGCTCCCAGGCAATAGTCCAACCCATATTGGCCGCAAGTGGAGAAACACTTTCATCCATCTCGTGACCATACAAATTCATTCCAGCCTCTAGGCGCAGAGTATCTCTTGCACCCAAACCGCATGGCTCGACGCCCGCGTCTGCCAGCGCCTGCCAAAAAGCCTCCACTTCACCGTGAGGCATTATAATTTCTAGCCCGTCTTCACCGGTATAGCCAGTGCGCGAATAAAACCATTCGCCTTGCTCAACAGCTTGAAACACTTTCAGTTCATGAACCGCCGTCGCTTGATCCGGACGCACCGCAGCCACTTTATCGATCGCATGAGGGCCTTGCACGGCCACCATACTCAACTCGGCACGCTCAACCACCTCCACGTTGAAATTGGACGCCTGCTTTTGCATCCACGCTAGGTCTTTCTCGCGAGTCGCGCAGTTTACAACCGTGCGATACCAACCACCCATGCCGTACACGATCAAATCGTCAATCACGCCACCATCTTCATTAAGCATCGCGGTATACAACGCTTTACCGGGGACGGCGTCCAGTTTCGCGACATCATTAGCCAGCAAGTAACGTAGATAGGCTTCCGCTTCCAGGCCGGTGACATCGACAATGGTCATGTGCGACACATCAAACATCCCAGCATTACCACGCACTGCGCGGTGCTCATGCATTTGCGAGCCGTAGTGCAATGGCATATCCCAGCCCCCGAAATCGACCATTTTGCCGCCCATAGCGACGTGTTTGTCATACAATTGGGTTCGCGCTGTCATGTAGTTACCCTGTTCGTTGCGGATGCTGATGCGGTGCCATGCAGGCGAGACAGATGCATCGCTGATGGCTAAGGCCGCGCATTTTACTGAGAAATGCCTGCTAAACCCAGAGGCTGCCCCTAACTAATCGCAACTTACTGAAACCGCGCCGGTCAGATGGGCAAAGCAGGTTAGTCGCCTGTCTCCGTGAGCCGTATCACTCGTTTGGAAATAGCCCTTTAGGTCATGCTATGGGAAAGTGGATTAAACGCAGCGTGTTTACGCTAGCCCTCTTGTTATTACTTGCCGCCATCGGCGTCGTCTTGCTAGTAACCGCCGTCGACCCCAATCAATGGAAAGGCCAGATAGAGCGTGCTGCCCGTGAGCAGGGTATTCAACTAACATTGACGGGCGACCTAAGCTGGCAGTTTTTCCCATCTCTTGCCATCCAACTGGGCAAAACCGCCATCGATTTTGGTCACGCTGACCCCCGTGCACCGCTGGTTCAATTTGACTATGCCGTCGCCCAAGTGGCATTAAAGCCGCTAATGGATCGGCGAATAATGGTCGACAATGTGACACTGCAAGCACCCAGCATCTTTCTCGCAGAATCCAGCGACGGCAATAATTTTTCTCCACCGAACAACCAACCGACCCATAGTGCGTCAGCCGATTCGACAACACCGGAGAACACATCACCCACAACCACGTCGCATAGCGATGCGAAACCACTAGCGCTAGAAATATCAGTCATTACTATTCAGGACGGCAAATTGACGTATGCGGCCACCCCTCAGGCAGGCGATGGAACTCCCGCACAATGGGATATCGATCAACTGCAAGTGACGGTGAACAACAGCAACCTTTCAGGCAAACCATTTACTCTCGCTGCATCATTTCAAATAGCCAACAGCGAACTCGCCATCGCGCCCACTCTCGATCTGTCCGGCACATTGCAATACAACCAACAGGCTCAAACCTTTGATTGGCAAAACGGACGCGCCATCGTTAGTGCAGACAATCAATCCGCTAATCTGCAGTTTTCTGTTGATGGTAGCTTCGCAAAATCTTTTAACGCCAAAGGCCAATTCAAAACCGACGAGATAAATGCTCGTCAGTGGTTTTCAGCTTTGCAAAAACCTCTACCTACGATGCAATCGCCCAGCGCGCTATCCAAGGTAAGCGCTGAATTCAGTTACACAGTAACACCTAGCAGATTGACGCTATCTAACCTCGTTGCGGTTATCGACGCATCCACGGTGCGTGGCAAGGTTGATATGCAATTCCCTAGTATCAGTGCATCCACTCAAGCCGTGCCTTTTATTAAAGGTGACTTCACTCTCGATACAATTAACGTAGATCACTATCTATCACCTAGTGACACAACTCAGACGGCACCGACGGAAAACGGCCAAACTCAAACGACTGAAGAACCATTGCCGCTCGATTCGTTGCGCAGCGTTGATGCTGATGTGCAACTTGCTGTCGATTCTCTGTACGCCATGGGACTAACCCTCACTACCGTTGCGGGCACTATTCACGGGAAACGTGGCGAATGGACACTAAAGCCATTCACCGCCAATGCGTACAATGGGCAACTCAACAGTAGCGCGACAGTAACAGCGGAAAATAATCGACTAACGAGTAGATTTAATGCTGAGCTTAACAACATCATGTTAAATCCACTGCTCAGCGATCTAGCTGACTTTAGCGACTTAACTGGCACATTCAACGTAACGCTATCGGGCGACACCCACGGGCAATTCGCGTCGCAATTGCTGGCCAACTCAGTGGCCACACTCACCGCCCAAAGCGACGCATTGCAAGTAGAAGGAATCAACTTTGAGAAACATTACTGCTCCGTAGCCTACCAACTCGATCAAACCAGCGAAATCCCTTCCGCTTGGCCAACCGCCAGCAAAGTGGATAACGTTAGCTTGCGCATAAACTGGAAAGACCAAATCGCCCACATCGCCGACTTGCAAGCCGATACCAGCAATTTACATATCACCGCCACCGGCAGCGCCAATTGGCTAACTAAAGGATTCTCAGTGCGCTTCCCTCTCACTATTTCACAAGAACGCACCAGCCCAACCGGCTGCGTTATTCGCAGTAAATTTTTACAACAAGAAGCCATCGACATCGTCCGCTGCAAAGGCTCGCTATCGACGCTAAACCTTAGCGAAGCCTGCGGCATCGACTCCGACGGCATTAAAGACCTCGCCAAAGAAGCACTGCGCTACAATGCCGATAAAAAAATCGATGAAAAGAAAAAAGAGATTCGTGAAGAACTAAAAGAAAAATTGTGGGAAGCGTTGTTTTAAACTTTTTTGAATTCATTAGTACCAATGAAAAAACCAATTCAATACACCTACTTTTTTGCGTTGCCACTACTTTCAATTCTCGCATGCCATGCAGACATAAGTGAGGCGGCTAGCGAGGGCGGCAATGCGCCAATACCAACGACAATTAAGGTCTCGCCGCAACCATTTCTAATGGGTTCTCCAGAAAGCGAGAAGGGAAGAAAACCAACTGAAAGCCCACAGCACTTCATCACTTTGCGCAATGCTATTGAAGTGGGCACCACCGAAGTCACTAAAGCTCAATATGCCTATTTTGTGCAACTAACAGGCTACGAACCGATTAATCGTTGCTTGACCAATGAGAAGCAGGGTGTGTGGCAAGAACTAAATAATCGAAACTGGCTAAATCCTGGCTTTGAGCAAACAGAAAATCATCCTGTGGTCTGCATTAATTGGTTTGATGCCAAAGCGTATACACAATGGCTTTCCAAACTTACCGGAGAAAAATGGCGATTACCTAGCGAAGCAGAATGGGAATTTTTCGCCCGAGCGGGAACCAATACACGCTACAGCAATGACGGTGATGAGCAGTCACTGTGTGATATTGCTAATATCTCCGTTCCCAACGCTTGCCCTAGACAGAACATCAAGACCTTACCTGTCGCGTCGCTCAATCCCAACGCCTTCCAGCTGTTTGATGTACATGGAAATGTCTTCGAGTGGACAACGGACTGCTACCACGAAAATTATCAACAAGCCCCTGATGATGGTTCCGCATGGGAGACCAACTGCGAGGCCATAAACCGCAGTGAAGTTACCTACACAGACCTAGCTGTCTTAAGAGGAGGCTCATTTGGCAGCCCGCCCAGTTATGCGCGTTCCGCAACACGCTCCTGGAGTGAAAAAAGAATGGGGCACATCAATGTTGGCTTTAGGGTTGTTAAAGAACTACCCCATTAAAACAATACCCTTAATCATTCGAGGTACCTGAAAAGTTTAAGTACAATCCCGCCTTTACTTCAAAATAGTAGCGTTTGATGTCCAATACCCATTTTTCCAAAGCCGTTCTCGATTGGTTCGACCAACACGGTCGCAAGCACTTACCCTGGCAACACGACATCAATGCCTACCGCGTGTGGCTATCGGAAATCATGTTACAGCAAACGCAAGTCAGCACTGTGATTCCCTATTTCGAACGCTTTATGGAAACCTTTCCTACAGTGCAAGATTTAGCGGCGGCAGATATCGATGAAGTCTTGCATTTGTGGACGGGGCTCGGCTACTACGCTCGCGCGAGGAATTTACACAAGTGCGCCAAAACCGTGGTTGAAGAATACCAAGGTGAATTTCCGAACTCGGTTGAAGACTTAAGTGCATTACCCGGCATCGGTCGCTCAACCGCTGGCGCAATTTGTTCAATCGTATGGGACTTACCCACCGCGATTTTAGATGGCAATGTGAAACGCGTTCTAGCTCGCCACTACGCCGTTCCCGGCTGGCCCGGCAACACCAAAGTCGCCAATCAATTGTGGGAGATCGCCGAATCCCACACGCCGCAACAGCGCACCGGCCACTACAGCCAAGCGATGATGGACCTCGGCGCCACCCTCTGCACCCGCAGCAAACCGGATTGCGAGCGCTGCCCCGTGCAAACCACCTGTGTTGCACACCAACAAGGCAACCCAACCGATTACCCCGGCAAGAAACCGAAAAAAGCCCTGCCCGTAAAAACCGTGCAAATGCTGATGCTTCAAAACCCCGATGGCGAATTACTGCTCGAACAACGTCCCGCCCAAGGCATTTGGGGCGGCCTCTACAGCTTCCCAGAAATCGCCAGCGATCTCTCCCCTAACGAGAAAGCCTCACTAGACTATTGCCTGGACCGCTTCGGCAAACACCTCCAACAGCTAGAAACCTGGGACACCTACCGCCACACCTTCAGCCATTACCATTTGGATATCACGCCCGTGCTTTGTACACTGTCGCGCACCCCAAGCGAGATCCGTAATGACGACACGCTGCTCTGGTACAATCCCCAACAGCCCGCCGCCATCGGCCTCGCCGCACCGGTCAAAAAACTGATTAGCAAAGTCGCGCCAAGCGCGACTAGCGAAAAACAGCCAAAGCTGCTGTAAGCACTAACACAACAACCCAATTCCAACTACTAATCCATATTCAAGGGAACACCATGCGCACCGTATTCTGCCGCAAATACCAAAAAGACATGGAAGGCCTCGCCATGCCTCCTATGCCCGGCCCCCTAGGCCAAGACCTGTTCGACAACATCTCCAAACAAGCCTGGAACGACTGGCTCAAACACCAAACCATGCTGATCAACGAGAAAAAGCTCAACATGATGGACATGACGGCGAGAACCTATTTGAAGGAACAGATGGAGAAGTTTTTCTCGGGTGCCGAATACGACAAAGCTGACGGATATATTCCTCCGTCAGAGGGTTAGTTAAGTGCGACAGACACAGCTAAGTCGTTCCCCAGAAGCTTATTGAATCGCTTGGATAGTTAGTCGGGACTGCTCAAATTAAGAGCAAATACCCCTTAGAATAGAAACACTTAGGATAACCCAAAGAAATTTACCCCAACCCCTCCGGCCCGCTTGACTCCAAGCCCCCAAGCAGGTTTAATACGCGGCCTTCGCCAACGGAGCCCCCGGCTCAGTTGCTCGAAAATTGCCCAGATAGCTCAGTCGGTAGAGCAGGGGATTGAAAATCCCCGTGTCGGTGGTTCGATTCCGCCTCTGGGCACCATATCGCAGGAACCCGCTTTTACAGCGGGTTTTTTTATGCCTGCGATATGGTGCCCAGAGGGGGATGAGGATCATCGACCGTGGTTCGACAAAATTGTAGGGAACACCAATTCGTACGGAACGAATTGGCGCAGCTTGAGCTGATCTGAGATCAAATCACAGGACGTGATTTGTAAATTTTGGTCCGACGACAGGAGGAGCCGAAGGCCGAGCATCAAAACGATGCGAGCAATTCCGCCTCGATCGAGCCCCACCTCCGAAACATCAAACGAATCGAATTTCTATTGATTCAAATGACCTTAAAAGCGACCAAGCATTTAGCAGCGAGCCAACGCGACAAATCTTACAGGACAGGTTTGGGCAGCCTCAGCTGGTCGTAGACCAAACAACGGGGTGTTAGGAGCCAACCTCGAAAATATAGAGAGTATAATAACCGTGTATAGATTCTCTTTTCTACTCAAATCCGCCTTCCACCCAATGAGAGAATTCAGCAAACACCTTCCTTTTCCAATCCGCTTTCTAGATTGCCTAGATCGCCCATATTCACCATAATTCCTCCAAGCAAATATGGCGGAACTCTTATAAATGAAGACCCTGAATAAAATTACCGTTACCGCACTGTTCTTTATCTTCTACTCCACGATTAGCCTTGCAAGTACAGATGAAGACACCTCTAAGGAGGAAGCCTGGCTTTTAGAGCAAGCAGCTCTTCTCCACTCAGAATTCGAATCACAGGGCCTGCTTTACACTGAACCTGGTTACGAGGAATTTTTAAACGCGTCGATAACCACTCTAGCAGGAAACAATTCAACACTCACAGAGCCAGCAAATATCTATATTATTCGCTCGGTAAAAACAGATACCTTTTCACTACCGAATGGGAACATCTACCTTACCAGCGGCCTAATCGCAGCCATGGAAAACATCGAAGACCTACTATCCCTAGTGGCTCATGAGTTTGGACATTTACAATATGGGCACTTTGTTAAGGCATTTTTAAATGGAAAAAGTAAAATAGTGGACGCACACACTAAGGATCTATTTACTCTTGGTCTCAGCAGAGCTTATGCCGAAGCAAACGCGTCAATATCATCATTTTCTCTCGACCAAGAACTTGAAGCAGACCGATTTGCAATAAGACTCTTGGAGTCAGCTAACTACAGTGCTAGCAGCTTATTAAACGCATTGACAAAAATCAATAAAAGCCCCGCATTAAGCTATGGCAATTCAGCTATTTTCGGTACACACTCTATTTCTAAAAGAATACGAGAACTTTCAGTAAACGAATCCAGCCACCGCAATTCTAATATAACAGGCTCAAAGACTAATGCTCAGTTAGAGATAGCATCTAAGTACGGAAGGCTGCAAAAAGCCATCTTTAAAGATAATATCGAAGCACAAATAAGGGAACGGCTATATTTCTTAACGATTAAGCAACTCGATTCCATCAGTAGTGATAACCACGAACTCGGCAACTTAAATTACTATTACGCAGAGTGCTATAAAGGGCTCTATGAATACCCCCAAGTCGCTGCAAACAACAATTTTAGACACACACGAGCAGCGGATCGATTAGGTCATGATTTTTATGCCGAAGCGATAGCAAAGAGAGACATACACTTCGATAAAGCCATCGAGCACTACCAGCTAACGTTGTCCTCAAGCCCAATTGTCACAAACGCCTATAAAAAGCTAGGGGAGCTATACGAGCAATCAGGCGACAATCTTAAAGCAATAAATAATTATGAAATGTATCTTAAAAATAGCAAAAATGCGCTCGACTATAAACGATTTGAAATAAAACTATCACGCTTAATGTCAAAGTGACTCCCGAGAACGATATGAAATATAGCGCACTTACTATTCTCTTCTGTGTAATTCTCATAAGTGGTTGCGCAAGCAACACCACCCCAAATGCAAAAGATCAGAATATGCACCCAAGCCTTTTAGATGAGCTACAGCGAATTAAAACCGTGGTTATCATTCCACCAATTGTAGATATAAGATTTTTGACATTGACAGGCGAGGACGAAGATCTAGTTAGCGACGAAAACCAAATTATAAATTACATTAAAACCACTACTCGCTCTCATCTTGAGAAGGCCGGCTACGGCATTGTTGAATATAATTTCGATGCAGCAAAATCTAACGACACGAACTTTACTTATACGATCACCAAAGTATATCAAGACTTCTATAGAGTAAAATCAGACTTACAGGCAAAAAGAAGAATACCCCAATTAAACACAAACAGTATGCCGATCTATGTTAGCGAAGCTATACACGATATAACTCACAAAGTTGGTGCCGATGCAATTCTGATCAGTCGTTTTTCCGGATATAAAAAATCGGTGGCCTATGTTGCTAAAGAGGCTGGAGCAGTATTTACACAAAACCTTCTGACAACCAATCGACACAGAAGAAAGGCTTCTACCGCCAATGGAGCGATAATCGATATTGCGCTTTTAGATGGACACACAGGCGAGTTGCTTTGGACTAACTCCCGTGTAGACTTTCTAAGCAAATCACTTGCCGACAAGGCACTATCAACCTTACCTCAGAGCGTGTACTCGGATAGCGCCCACATAAATTAGCTACCGTAAATCAACCTAACGACAAGACGTATAATTTTCCCCATTAAAATCACTAGGCTTCAAACCTTCGAGCTTGGTTCTCTGCTCGCCGATACGCTCCGTACTCCACGCGAGCACATCCATCCTTCCTGTAGGCTTCCTAACTTCAGCACCCGTTATTTTATTTCGCTTTACCCATTCATACTGAAAACCAGTAAGCTCAACACTCTCACCAAATTCCACTGAATCAGTGCTGTGCAGATCGGGTAAATCCGAGGGAAACCGAGGAAGCACCCCAGAAAAACCTGTGGCTTCGTCTCCAACGTAAATATTGGTACAAAGAGGATCATCCGTCGCATTTAAAAACTTCGCCGAAAGGGTGACAGGCTCATTACTAGAACGTTCGAAATGAATTGCGTTATAAGGCTGCGTGAGAAATACAAGGCCTATGGCAACCACAACCAAAACAGCGATCAAACTAAGATTTCGTAAGCTCAACACAACCCTCAACCGCAGCAAAAACCGCTTTAGCACTATCCTTAGAATACCCACCACCACCAAGTACCACTGCAGGAATTGAACTAGCTTTCAACGTATCTAACGTTATTTTTTCTCGCTTAGCCACATCATCAATAGTGAGCTTAAAGCCACCCAACTTATCACTGGCAAGAACATCCGTTCCCGCAACCACAAACGCCAACTTAAAACCACTTTCGATTTTAGATAACGCCGATGTAAGTTCTTCCAAATACTCTTTACCTTCTGTTCCTGGCTTTAACGGAACAGAAATATTCACCCGCTCCCGCGTAAAAGACGAAGTTGGATAGGCGGCAGAATTATAGACATCTAGCAATGTAACATTACTATTTTCCATGAAAGCATAAGCATTACCATTGCCATGGTGCGCATCGGTATCAATGATTAATATTTTATCTTCTGAGGAAAGAAGACCACTTTTAGTAAGCTGCTGAACACAAATTCCAATATCATTGTAAATACAAAAGCCTT
This sequence comes from Cellvibrionaceae bacterium, assembly GCA_033852115.1. GTDB lineage: Bacteria > Pseudomonadota > Gammaproteobacteria > Pseudomonadales > Cellvibrionaceae > JAWSVE01. Next base: position 151,085 of record JAWSVE010000006.1, read on the forward strand.
CCATGTTTTTCTGCATAGCATGGTGGTAACCACCTCCGAGATTCCACGCTACGCCACCAGCTTTAAGTACCTCTTCAGCTCCCAAGAGCGTGCCGGCCACCGCCCAACGCATGGGCTCTAATACTCGCTTTTCTAAATAGGCATAACTAATCAGTGGGATACGCGGCACTTCAAGTGCATTCAGCACACCATTTTTATTACGCACACGATGCTGCATAACGCCCGATAGAAATTCATCGACCACCTTCACAGAAATAGGGCCTGAGGGCGATACGATATCAACGCTAGGATTTGATTTTAGCGAATCATAAATAGCACGAAACTTAGTACCTTCAAATGGGTGAAGGTACTTGAGCAAACCAAGATCAAAGTTGTAGCGCTCGTTATATATTAACTTCATGCAATCTCTTTCTCTGCTTCGACGCATGGCTCAGATAACTCACGCGCATACCGAAGCACTTCATTCGGAGTCCAAATACCCCTACCAAGAAACCTACCCATACGACCATAATCCTGCGCACAGGGATGGAAGCTTGGATCTCTTCCGCTAGCGACCTTTAAACAGCTAGCAACAATGTTTGAACAATTGTTTCGCGCAAGCTGATATTGCGGGATGTCAGACATTATTTCTGCAATGTAACGCGACAGCGCCGCCTCATCAATACTCGGTATCATTACCGTAAGCGGTTGGCGCCCACCTTCTGCCGATATATCTTCCGCAAGAGCGCCCATGAAGTGTCCGGCTTGGCTACGTTTAATTTTAAGATCTTTTTTACCAGCCCCATCAGCAGGCCAGAAACTGACATAATCTGTACCAAATGAAAGTGACGCATGCCCTACCATGCCATCGTGCGGGGGCCAAACATGAACTTTAAGCATTATTTCCATTTCCTTATGTATTGAAGTGATCAGTGAAAAGACCGAAGTATACCGAGATGGAATACACCATTCTGTGCTCTAGAGCGCCAACATACGCTTTGACCCCACATATCGATTCTATGTAGCATCTAAATCCACTTTTTCGGAATTCAGAATGAAAATAGAAATACCAGACCTCGTCGCGAAAGCCAGTGGATTAAACGAGCAAGAGCTTCGAGCCTCTTTGGCTGTAAAACTCTACGACGACGAGAAAATAACATTGGGCCAAGGCAGCCAGCTCGCAGGTATATCACAAGACGAGTTTTTAGATGTACTCATTCGGCATGGAGTGAATCTCAAATATGAGTCGAAGGACTTAGGAGACGATATAGAAAACCTGAAGGATTTTTATAGCTCCAAGCATGGGCTAATTTTAATAGCGCTTAATGGCATTAAGTCCATCGCTACATCGATAAATCAAGCACGAATATTTTCGTCTTTTCCGAAATATTTTTATATCTGCCAGCCAAAACAGCTTTCATTTCCTCTAAAGTTTTTGGCATAGGCTGCCCCGTCCAGCCATGAGGATTTTTAGGCATACCTGGGCCTAGGTAACCAAACCAAAGCACAAGGTATATTCCGCGACCAGCGCTACGATATTCATTTGTGTAATCATGGAGCTGTGTTTCGGCGGCCCTCCAAATTTCACTATGCCATTGCCCTTTGATTTCTATTGGTAGGTTCATGTTTCCATGAGTATTCAAGAGATCACAGCGTTTATCACCCGGCATCGCCCCTTCAACATGTGAACGTATATTAAAACGCTCCAAATATGGATTTAGTGATGATGCAATGCGGTCTCTGCAATAATTTTCATCGTGTGGAGTTTCCCCACTCCAATAGGGACGGACATCGTTTGTTTGTGAACTTCTTATTCGCTCTTGTAAGCTATCTAACTCATCTATCAAAATAGCTTGAAGGTCGTCATGATCACAAGGCTCTCCTCTTAACAAAATATTGCGCACATCATTTAGAGTTGGCAGCCGCTTATTGGCTTCCGCTCGGTTCCTAGTCTGCTGGGAATATAAATGTTTTAAGTGATCTTGATAACCTGCTAAAGCATCATCAATAGTCAAACGGCCAAGTAAATTTTCAGCCTCATCAGACAAATCTGATGCAAGCGCATTTATTCTCGAACGAACAAATTCACTTGCATCCCATCGACTTTTATCCCCGCTTGATTCCATATTGGAGCGATATACAGATTCCCATATTGAGCCAAATTCAACTATTAGAAAATAATTTTGAATAGCGTTCGGCTTTGACCAAACTAATGACTCTTCAGACGCAAACCCAAGAACTGCACGAAAAGACCATATGCTATCTTTTTCTTCTCTCACCAATGCCGTTAATTCATCAACGTATTCATCAAAGCTCGACAAAAAGGCCACCCCCATCCAAATATTACGATGGTCGTCACTATGCCAATTATTTTTTGAAACATGGTGATTCACTAGAGCTTTAACCTGCTCACATGTACCATACCGAACAACAGCTGCTAACAACTCCTTTGAGGTTGAAGCATGCATTCCGGGATAATCTTGAAGCCACTCTGCAGCAACTTTTGCTCCTATATCTGCAAATTCCTCATCTCTTGATAATCGGTAAAGCCCAGGCACGTGTTCAGATCCCTTTTCAATAAATGGTTCCACCGTATCACGTAGGAATACCTCCTTTACCTCTCTCGTTTGAAAGACAAGCCCTTCCAATTCTCTCTGCACACCGTTAGATAGATCGTCATATGAATGAGCGCCCCAATGACATGATGCGAGGGCGGAACATGCCATTTCTATTGATAATAGTGATAGATCGCCTTTCGACTCCAGTTGAATCGCACAACTAGCGAGCAGAATTGACTCAAGAAAGTATTCTTTGCTCTCATTTGTATGGAGCTCAGTTATTTTTCTCGCGCTGGGAATATCATTGTGCTGTATCGCGACGGACAGCGCCTCTATAGCAGTAGAGGCCATTTCCTCACCAACAAGTTCTACAATTCGATCTATGGGGTTTTTTATTGAAGTGAAATCTGAGAACCTACCTAGATAAGTTGAGGCCACATCATATAACGCTCCCAGAGCCTCACCTTTAACAATGGCCTCCTTCATTCCTTTGTATCTTTCATGTCGAGCCAGTGCTTTCTTGCGCCTCTTCTCTCCATATACTTTTTGCCGTTCCTCCTCCTCTTTTTTGTAGTCCCTTTCTGGAGGCTTCTCTAACTCAGCAATATGAGACAAAAGCAATTCATTTTGAGACGCTTGATTCTTTGCATGTTTTAAGTATGAACCAGTAAAATCAGCGTTAACTCCTCCCCATCTAACAAGCACTTTCCATATTGAGGGCCAATCTGGGTATTGTTCTTTATTCTCTAGCAACCAGTCGAGGTGGTATATCAAGTCGCTTTCATGCATCCATAAACCGCTAGCGGCCGCTCTTAAACCAAACAGACCCAGCCACAGTCTATCTGGATTTTCACAAGAAACGATAGCCTCAGCCTGGATGGCCCTGCGAATTTTGAGATTATTTGAGAAAAACGTAATACTATATTTATCCCAAGATGACCGGACATAACTGAACTCATCCAATGGTTTTAGCCAACTCCATATTTTTTCTACACTAGGTAAAGCACCCCTTTTGAATCGCTCTTCAAGAGTAGAAAATAGCCATTCATCGATATAGTTCTTTCTTTCAGCGCCAAGTTTTTTCTTTACCCCTTTTTCTAGACTTGTTAATACATCTAAACAGCCTGACAACTGGTCAGCTGACATTTTTCCATAAATTCCCCAGCCCAAACCAACGTAGCTTGCACCATTTTCTTCTGACATAGCTTCAGCCAATTCAACAAAAATATTTCCGATCAATTGTCCGTCGAAATGATTTATGTTTTCCTGTGCTATTCGCAAAGCAATACGTAATGATTCTATATCGGCTAGCTCTCTCAAATTTTCGACAACCTCAACCCAATTGGGCTGAGTATTACTTTCAGATATTGCATGAACAGCTGCTTGTCGCTCCATAGTTGTTGCTGCGCCATCAGCAACCAGCTCTAATAGCTCATCAATAATTTCGTCTGAAAAAGGATCACCTTTAATTGATTCAAGGACCATATGGGAGAGTTGGAAAGGTGTATGCGGACTACGAATAAGCTCAATTATGTCGCACCGCAACTCCTCTCTAGCCAATCCTTTGCCAAAACCAACAGCCCAATCCCCATCACGGAAGTAAGGGTCCTGGTCGGCGGTCAATCGCAAATTATTTAACAAGTTTTTAGATTGATACGTAGAGAGTGCAGATGGGTCCCCATATCTAAAAAAGCCATATGGATCTCTATCAATAAATCTGTCAGCAACTGTTGCATTTAGAGTCGCTATCCACGCATGTAGCCCTCTAAGTGATGACGGGACAATATTATTGCTACACAATATTGTTTCTAGACGCCACAGGGAAAGCTTGTCGTTTAGCGCATTAGCCAACCATTTTGCCGCCAAAAACTCTGCCATCGTTCTGTGGCAATATTCCAAAATGTTGATTCCTACTGGACGGAACAAAGACGAAGCAATTGCAGAACCAACCAGACCAGGTTCATATTCAGTATGATCTAGGGAATGAATAGCTACGTATTTTCCACTCTCTGATTCACTTCTACCTAGACATATCTCTCCAGAAAGAATTAGCTGTGAAAATATAAACCCAGCAGCCTCGATAAGCTTTTCTATTGAATATCGCACAGGATTAATTGAGCTATGCATTTCATTATGCTCGCCCACTAGAACGCGACTAGCATTTTCGTAGAGTTCGACTTTTGTTTTAGGCCATCCATTAATTTTCACAACTTTTAGGAAAAGTAATAGATATTGTGGATTACCCAACATCTCCAAAACATCATTATTCAAAGCTTGTGTAACAAACTCGCGTCCGTTAAAGCCCTCTCCATAGGAGTTAACAAAATCGACTATTTCCTGCTCATTTAAAGGAATTATACGTCCGACAACCGGATGTCTTTTCCACTTCTGATTTATAATCGTGGCATTCGCCACCCCTTGCCAGTCAGCAGCTCTACACGAAATTATAAATGAGACATTCGATGGCAATTTTTTTAAAACTTTGGCGATCGGAGTTCCTGCACCATACGCAGTTACTTCATCCACACCATCAACTATCACTACACTTTCTTCACTTTCAAAATTTTGTAGAGCTTCTAAAGTTGATGCATTGTAGATTTCAACTCCTACTTTAGCCCCCGCGTACCTCAAAAGCTCGCTTTTCCCCGATCCAGGCTCACCAAGTAGTACTAACGGCCCATCAAAAGCAAAGAATTCATCATCAGAATACTCTACCTCTTCACCTTGTTCATTTGAAACAGCTATGCGACGCGTTGAATAATTCACTTTACTCGACTAATTGTCTGAATGTTTATCAAATTTAAGAAGCCTAGTGCTAGACTAAAAAATCAACTTCACCCAACCCCCACACACAAACTCTGACTCCCACCACTCGCCAATAACTTACCATCCTCATCCCAAACATACCCACTCCCCGCCAACAAACCACCATACCCCACATCCGCAACCGCATTACAAAACACCCACTGTGTTTCACTAAACGCATGAAAGCGAACCGACAAATCCAAACTCGGTGCTGCGTAATTCATTGGGCCATTATGCAAATGCCAGGCAGCAGGCCATTGCATAGTGTCGATTAATACGAGGCTGCGTGCCGCATCAAGATAGGGGTCAATATCATACAATTCGGGAATAAAACGATACCACTGGCCGAAGTGACCATCACCCGCTTTCACTTTTTTAATATCGAGATTATCCCAAAACGGAAATGGGCCGAGAGTAGGGCGCGGGCCTGCTTCTTCAAGCGGCACATAGAATTCAGGTTTTTCGTAAAGGCAGTGATCAAGGCCGCTGTTATCCGGGCCTTGTTTGTGAATACCTGTCCAGACTAGGGCTTTGTGCACAAGCTTATCGTTTCGAAAAAGCTGCGCTTCATACGCTGACGCCTGTCGCCCGCGCTTAATACATTCGACTTTAACTTGCGCTTTACCAAAATCCGCGACGCGCAGGTATTGACCAAAGTAAGAGATAGGGAAGGGATGCTCACTGACTTGACCAACCGCGCGCAGCAGAATCGAGGTGATATAACCACCGTCTGGGCCATAGACTTTCCAATCCTCATGGATATGGCATTCGAACAAGCCATCAGCAATTAATTGACTCGCACCCTGTTCGGCTAGGCTTCCCATCTTTCCCCCTACTGACTACAACTCCATAACGCGCAATTAAGACCCAAATGCGCAAAGGGGTTCATCATAAACCATCGGGCGTCGATGTTGACACCCGTATACAGGGATTTACATTACTGGAGGCCAAGAATCGCTTGGCGCGCAATTCATCATTGCGCCTCGTACAATTAGAAGATAGGTTCTGCTAGAGGTCCCGATTCGGAATTCGCATATTATGCTTGAGGTTCTCACCCTAGCATTCAAAGCGAGGCCGATGAATTAAACTGCAAACTTTTCCTAGCAACGGGCGCAACACACGCCCAAGGCTCGCCCATAAAATGTCTTCAGCGGCTTGATATAGCGCCCGATGTTCGTTGTCATTAATGCAGACAATTAGTATCCTGCGAGATTGCTCAAAAAATAATCTTGAACGGCGTTATTTATAATAATTACTTCTACATTTGGTTACTTTCACATGAGATTCATTTCAATTGATATTAAATTTATTTTTTTATTCTTTTTAGGGGTTTTTCTGAGCGGGTGCGGAGACGGTGGTGGAGGATCATCCTCTGGTGGCTCAGGGTCAAACACGCCCCCTCCATCAGGCTCTACTAATTATTCGGTACAAGGCACGATTCTGGCTTAACCGGTACAATCGAATTACAAAATAATGGTACCGACACTCTCAGGATAAATGCTGGCAATAGCTTTTCTTTTTCACAGCGCTTAGACTCTGGCGACACATTCGACGTCGAAATTCTTGAATACCCTGCAAATCAAAACTGTTTCATATCAAATAATAGCGGGACGATAAGCAATTCAAATGTTACCGATATCGCGATTGTTTGTGCAGATGAACTAGCCTTAGTCAGCAAGATAGGAAATGGTCTCTTTCAAGGAATTGATACTCGGCTCAACTTAACTTTCGTTGCCGCATCAGGTGGCTTACAGATTTTTGAAACAAGCGACCCTAACAATCCATTACCGTTATCATTTATTGATTTACCTGGTTGGGTTACCGACGTAAAAGTGTCGGGAGATTATGCATTTGTTGCAAATGAAAATGGGCTTGTGAGTATAGATATAAGTGACCCTTCTGCGCCAGTAATCATGGGGGAATATGAAACCGAAGAAGTCAGTTATTACATTGCCGTTGATGGCTATTATGCATACCTAACGCGGCTCGGATATGGAATGGATATAATCAATGTCTCTGACCCAACATCTCCGTCACTTGTTTCAAGCTTAGACGGCATAAATAGTCCACGAGACATTCGGTTTTCCAACGAATATATTTACATGGCTGATGCAGCCGATGGACTGGTGATAGTTGATGTTTCTGACCGATCAACTTCCGTGGTTACAGGTAGCTTCGATGAGGTTGGTAGCGCAACTGCTGTAGATGTTAGAGGCGCAACGGCTTACGTTATTTCATATCTAGAATTACTTTACCGCCAAACCTTCCTTTGCCAAATCAGACAATCTACTCTGAGGCATACTGGCGACCTTTTGCAACAATTCCTGATACCTACCTAGCCCATGTTTAACCAATAGTTTAACAATCCAATTGTAGATACGTTCTTCGTGCTGAGCGTCTCCACTATCAATATAGTTTGATAGCTTTTCAGCGGATGTCTCTAAAAATTGTAGGCTTGGCACGTAGTCGAGATCGACATAGTGAATCATTATATTTTGATTAGCTTTATACTTTTCAGATTTCAGCATATTTAAAGCTAGCGTCTCATCAATTTCTCGATCTGTTAAACTGTAGTAAGGCATATCTAGCTGATAGCTTAATGAGTCTAAATCGATCTCATCTAGCTCAAACCCTTTTCGCCGACGAAAAGTAAAACGAGTTAGCCCAGTATCTTTGTAGTAATAATAGAATTGCAATCCGGTTATTCGATAAAGGCCGCCAAATCGAAGATGCTGAGGATTACCAAGGGTGTCAAAAACGACTGTTGGGGTTACTTTTTTCTTCCGAAGCTCCTTTAGCTTTATCATTTTTTCAGGAATATCTGTGTTAACTGCGTTTTCCGCTGCTGCTATGTACCCAGCTTTAATCGCCCCAATACTTAACATACCTTTTACGTACTGCTCTTCTTTCTCCTTTAGCTTAGAAAGGCGTTTCGAAATCTTTTCAAAATCTTCACTTAGCTCCTGATTAGCTATAGTCGCCGACACTTCTTCCAATACTGACGAATATCGATTACGTTTATTTGCTTCTAAAACTCTTCCGTACCAGATAATGAGCTTTTCACTGTATTCTTTATCACTATGACGCTGCGCGAGCAACTCAGCAACCACATCGGTAGTCTCTGTATCGAGATCTTCTGCATAATCTCGCATCATATTCATCAGCCTAATACTGTGATCATCATTGAATGTAACTAGGCCATATCGATACGACCAATTGATTGCCTCAGTTCCCGCTGCAGCACCGAGACTGATTAAGCTCAACACCCCTACAACAACGACCCGAATAAAAATACGCATACCAGAAATACCAAGTTTTTAATTTTATTAATTAGTGTGTCTTATTCAGCCGCCACTTACACAACAAGAGGCTCAACAAGGATTGAGTGCTGCATCAACAGTTTTTCGTTTTTTCATTGGATTTACAGAATGAATGCAGAACAACCCAGTTTCGAACTAGATTGCCCTTCGAAGAAGTAAGCAGCAACTAGAAATAGTAAAGCACCAGATAAACCGCCAACAAAATTGCAACCCATACAACCATGGTTTCCGTTGGCCACAAGCGGGCGAAGTAACCTTTGGTTTTACCAGACTCCTTGTAGGTGGAGTTTTCTATTACATTTTTAATAGTACTTGCCCCAGTGGATACCAGAGACTGATACAAACCAAAAATGGGCACACCCAAGCGCATAATAAATGCGGGTACCAAGCGACGATAAATCCAATCCGCATCTAAGTTGGTGGAGGGCAATTCCGGTGGATACATATTGCGTAAATTCAACCACACGAACGCCAATGCAGAGAAGAACAGTAACTGCAATTGCGTGAGCACGTGCGTGACGTCATAAGGCTGATAGACGTATTCCCACGGCAATAACGCGTAAACGGTTTGCGCTGGGAAGGTACCGATCACTACACAGAGAATCGCAGCGATAGTCATCGCGAAGAGCATATTGCGCGGTGGCTCGGTGGTGCGAATACCGGAGTCGTGCGCGAAGAATGCGAAGTATGGAATCTTAATACCCGCGTGGTGGAATACACCGGCCGCTGCGAATAAGAGAAGCAACCACACAACGTCGTAGCCTTCTTTGATCGCTGCGCTCATGATCATCGATTTAGATACGAAGCCACTGAACAATGGGAACGCCGAAATCGAAGCCGCACCGACAATACACAGGATCGCGGTTTTAGGCATCGATTTATAAAGGCCGCCCAAATCCGAACCATTAATGCGACCCGTCATGTGCAAGACGGCACCCATGGTCATCATCAACAAGCCTTTAAAGATGACATCGTTAAAGGCGTGCGCAACGGCACCGTTGAGCGCGAGTGATGTTCCGATACCCACACCGACCACCATAAAACCGATCTGGTTGATCATACTGTAGGCCAGTACGCGACGCAGATCGTTTTCGATTACGGCAAAGAAGATCGGGAAACACGCCATGGTGACGCCGATCCATACCAAAATTTCTTCGCCGGGGAAGCCACGAGCAAAGGTATAGACCGCTACTTTAGTGGTGAAAGACGCGAGAAAAATTGTGCCTGTCGGCGTCGCTTCGGGATAGGCATCGGTTAACCAATTGTGCACAAAGGGGAATGCGCACTTAATACCAAACGCGAGGAACACAAGCCATGCACCAATGGCCGCAATACCTTCATGCTGCAAACCGATTTCGTTAAACAATAAGCTGCCCGTCACTTGCGCGAGAATAAGCAGCCCCGCTAGCAACATTACGCCCGAAAGCACTTGAATAATCAGGTAACGAATACCAGCGGAATAAGCGCGATCAGTTCGGCGTGCCCACACCAAAAATACTGAAGTTAACGCGAGCATTTCCCAGAATACGAATAGCGTTAGCATATCGCCGGCAAACACAGCACCTACCGCACTCGCGGCGTAACACAACGCAGCGACATGCTGCACGGTATCTTTCACATGTAGTGCGTAGAGAATGGCGATAAACGATGCAATATGAAACAGGTAGCCAAACATGATGCTGAGTTTGTCTACGCGCACAGGCTCAAGGGTATAACCCATAAACTCTAAGGTACCCCAGATGCCGCCATCACCCCAAAAGTTTGGATCGATACCCATCAGGTTCAATGCACCAGCAATAGGTGCTAACAACATGATGATATTACGCGGCCAGCCACGTAAGAGGATCGCCGCGAGGGCACCCAATAACAGCGGTACAAAGGGAGGAAGTAGCAAACTAGTCATCGTAGTAGTCTTCCCCACGCATTAGGACTTTGCGCATCTCTTTGGCGATCAGTACCAGAATGACACAGCCAACAAATCCGTAAATGGCGTAGAACGCCGGAATATTTTCCCAAGAGTGATAGATGTGGCGATGCACAATAAAATCGACAATAACCAAGCCAATGCAGATAACGTAAAACACCTTGAGAATTTTTTTGATGTTTTCAGGCTTATCAAAGAAGTCTTGCGGCTCATCTTGTTTGTTCATCTAGCCTCCTTCACCTGCACCGGTTGAGACACCGGGAATAAGATTAATTAAATCAACCAGTGGTTGAGGGAAGAAAAATAATGCTAAGCACCCAGCGCTGGTAACACCAATGGCAATCAAACACGGCAATGGTGCCTCTTTTGTTTGCGACCACGACCAAGTTTGCTGGTTATCAGCCGATACGGGGTTAAAAAATGCACGAATAGGGATAGGCAATAAGTAGGCAATATTAAGCAGCGAACTAATCATCAATACCGCGACAACAATCAATTTATCGCTTTCCAATGCGCCGATCGTTAAATACCACTTACTCCAGGTACCCGCCATAGGCGGTAGACCGATAATACTGATCGCACCGATTGCAAACGCCGCCATGGTTAACGGCATGGTTCTGCCTAAGCCAACCATCTCACTGATATTCTTCTTATGGCTGGCAACCATGATCGCGCCTGCACAGAAGAACAAGGTAATTTTGCCAAACGCATGCGTTGCGATATGCAATGCAGCACCGGCTGCAGCAACGGATGACGCAAGTAACGCACCCGCGACAATATAGCTGAGCTGGCTGACGGTTGAATACGCAAGTCGCGCTTTTAAATTATCCTTCGTCATGGCGATGCAAGACGAAATTAAAATAGTTGCCGTGGCGATATAGAGCATGATGTCGGTGGTGGGAATATCTTTTAGGCCATCGATACCAAAGATATAAATCGCGACTTTAAGAATACTGAACACACCGGCTTTAACCACGGCAACCGCGTGTAACAACGCACTGACCGGCGTAGGCGCAACCATCGCCGCAGGCAACCAGCGATGGAACGGCATCAGTGCCGCTTTACCAATGCCGTAGCAAAACAGCACCAATAGTGTACCCAAAATAATTGGGCTTTCGACATTCTGTAAAATACCGCCCGCTGTGAAATCGAGCGTACCAGCAACCGCCCAAGTACCCAGAACTGCAAGCAACAAGAAGGCAATCGAAGTACTTAGCAAAATACCTAAATAAACTCGGCCACCTTGTTTAGCTGCATCGTTACCCGCATGCGTCACTAGTGGATAGGTGGATAATGTGAGTACTTCATAAAATACAAACAGCGTTAATAAATTACCGGAAAAACAAATCGCCATCACCGACGCAATAGCCAGCGCAAAACAAAAGAAGAACCGTGTTTGATTCACTTCGTGATGGCCACGCATGTAGCCGATGGCATAGATACTGGTGATAATCCAAAGGAAGCTAGCGACCAGCGCAAATAGAACGCCAAGCGGCTCAACGTTAAACGCCAAGCCCAAGCCTGGGAATATTTCGACCCACACCGATTGCATAGCAACACCATTAAAGGTGTTGTCTGTAATCGCGAGCACAATGGTAAAAAGAATAAATGCCGTGGATAGCGTGATGGCTTCACGAACGTTAGGCGACTTACCTGCCATTAACAGACAGAAACCGCCGATCAACGGAAGAAAGATGGCTAACGCAATTAACTGAGACGGCTCGACGAAACCCCAGAGATTCATGGTGTCATCTCCGCTGTCTGTGTGTTGGCAAACAACCATTCCGCTGCACTGCTTGCAGCTTCTGTGGTAACAGAGGTATCAATGCCAAAATACAGATTGGCAATCACCAGCACCCACATAGGGATTAGCATAATGTACGGAACTTCTTTCACTTTGGCGGGATCAGTCGTTTCCGGTAATTTTTGGAAATACGCCGCTTCAAGAATTCTGCCGATATATACAACAGCCAATAATGAGCCCAGCAGAACAAGCACAGCCACTATCCAATTATTTTGTTCCAGCGCGGCACTGACTAAATACCACTTGCTGACAAAACCAACCGTCAAAGGCACCCCAATTATGCTTAATCCGGCCAACGTAAATGCCGCCATGGTTAATGGCATGTGTTTACCCAGGCCACGAAAATCCTTGATATCTACTGAACCTAAGCGATAAAACACAGCACCCACTGCCATAAACAGTGCGCCTTTCATGAGTGCGTGATTAAAAATATGAATGAGGCCAGCCATTAAACCCGCTGCACTGACTAAACTAATACCCAGCACCATGTAACCGATTTGCGCCACACTACTAAACGCCAGTACTGTTTTGACATTGTTTTGTAACGTTGCCATGTAAGAACATTTAAAGATCGCCACAATCGCCAGCACAACGAGAATTAAATCCATCGTCATTTCGTTGAACACATGATCCGCACCAAAGATGGTGAAGATAAAACGAATCATCACGTAGACGGCAACTTTTGTCGCGGTACTCGCTAGAAATGCAGTAACAGCTGAGGGGGCGTGCGTATAAGCTGGTGGTAACCACATGTGCAGCGGGAATAGCGCCAATTTAACGCCAACACCCACCATGATGAAAGCAAGCCCGGTATTAATAGTACGGCTGCTTTCTAGCTCTAAAATCCTCACAGACAAATCGAGCATGTTTAGGGTGCCGGTTTTCATGTACAACATGCCGACACCGATAAGAATAAAGGTCGCGCCAATCGTCCCCATGATTAGATAGCGAAAAGCGGCAGTAAGGCAGCGCCGATCAGACGCCAAGCTAACCAGGGTATACGTCGCAAGAGAGGAAATTTCGAGGAAAACAAACAGGTTGAAAGCATCACCTGTTACTAAAATACCTGATAAGCCTGCTAAACAAAGCAAGTGAGCCGTGTAAAAGAGTAGATGTTTATCGCTATCGATTTCCTTAGCAACACTTTCTTTTGCATAAATTAGTACCAGTGTTGATAGTGCCGTGATGGCAAGTAACACAAAAGCGTTGGCCGCATCGACGCGAAGCTCAATACCCCATGGAGGTAACCATCCGCCTACCGCATAACCCAGAGAGCCATCAGCAACTGTAACGACCAATAGTTGCCACGCAACGACGGTAGCGCACCCACTGACTAACGTGGCGATAAGCCAAGCGACATTCGCACGCCCAAACAAGAGCACAATCGGCGCAGCAATAAGCGGCAATAGTATGGGTAGCGCAGCTAGGTGTTGCGCAAGAAACTGTTGTTCAAGCATCAGATTGCATCATCACTGTTTTCAAACTCATTTTCTTCCACTGTGCCATAAGCACGCTTTATTCTAATAATGAGCGCCAAACCCACAGCCGTCGTCGCAACGCCAACCACGATGGCAGTAAGAATCAATACATGAGGAAGCGGGTTCGAATACACTTCCACACCCTCGACCACAATCGGCGCTGTACCTCCCGCCACTTTGCCCATGGAGATATACAGCATAAAAACCGAGGTTTGAAAAATGTTCAGCCCCGCTATTTTTTTTACTAGATTATTTGCGGAAATAACGATGTAAAAGCCTGCCATCATTAAAAAGACAACAATCCAATAGTTGTAGTAATCGACAATAAAACTCATTGCACGTTACTCCTCTCGGCTTGACTCGCAAAAGCGTAGAAAATGCTAAGCATTACCGCAAAGACCGTCACACCAACGCCAAGCTCGATAATAATAATGCCGTAGTGTTGGCCATGGAGAGGGTCGTGCGCAAGCCTATTGTAATCGAGGAAATTGCCACCTTTTAACATACTAACAAGCCCTACACTGGCGTAGAGCAACACACCCAGAGGCGCTAGAATCTGCAAAAATTTTGGACTAATGACACGCTGAGCAAGGGGCAAGCCAAACACTAATGCATAGAGAATCATAGCGGCTGCGGCTATCACACCCGCCTGAAAGCCTCCCCCAGGACCAAAGTCGCCGTGAAACTGTACATATAACGCAAACAAGATCACATAGGGAATCACCACCTTGGCAACCACATGCAATACACGATGGGATTGAAGCCCAGACTCAGGCGCCCCATCGTCTTCATTGCGACGAACACCCAACAGCGTGAGCACGCCAATCATCGCCGCAAAAACCACAACGGTTTCACCCAAGGTATCGAAGCCTCGATAACTGGCGAGAACCGATGTCACCATATTAGGCAAGCCAACTTCTTTTGGCGATTCTTCAATATAGCGGGGCGCAACGTGTTGATGAATTGGGTTTTCGGGGTTACCGAAGGGTGGCATATCCAAGGTGCCATAGACCAACGCGGCACCGGTAACCGTGACGACTAATAAAGGGAGTACAGAGGAATGTTTGCTTTCTTTTTCTTTGCGCCCGGTTAATGCCAGTGTGCCGAGCATTAATACAGTTGAAATTCCCGCGCCGACCGCTGCTTCGGTGAAAGCAACGTCCACCGCATCCAAGCTAACAAAGATCAACGCGGATACAAAACTGTATATGCTAAATAGCATAACAACGGCAAAGAGATCTTTTAGGAAGATCACTCGCAACGCAGTGATCGCTAGCATCCCCATTAACACCAGATCAATTAGCACTGCCATAGTTACGGGCTCTCTTTTTTCTGGTCGGCCTCTGGGATACTTAACAGCCCCCCATGACGAGCTGATTTAGCCAAAGCGTGGGAGGCGGTTGGACTGGTAATCATCAAGAAAAGCAGGATAAAAATGAGCTTTGCCGTGTTTAAATCAAACTGCGTTTGCAACAAAAGGCCTAACAGAATCAAAATCGAGGCTATTGAATCTGTCACACTAGCCGCATGAACACGAGTAAAGAAATCAGGGAATCGGAATAAGCCCACCGCACCTGTAAAGCCAAAAAACACGCCAGCGAGCAACAATATAGCGCTAAGAATATCCAAAACGAGCATGTCTTATCCTTAGTCTTTTAATTATTCCATGGGTGCGGTGTATTCGAAAAAGCGCAACACCGCGACCATACCAATGAAGTTAATGAGCGCGTACACAATGGCAATATCGAGGAAATCGGGACGCCCCATAAAAAACCCAACGGCAGCAATAAACAATACTGTTTTGGTACCAAACATGTTCACGCCCAGGATGCGATCGTAAACTGTGTCTGAATAAAATGCGCGAGCTAGTGCGATCGCCATTACCACTAAAATCGCAATGCAAACAGCTGCCAAAACACCAGTCATGTCTTAGACCCTAAAATAGTCGTGATTTTACTTTCCATGCTGCCCGTTTTTAGCTCGTCAATAGACTCTTTTTGCAAAGCATGAACCGTCACCTCACCGTCTTCTAAATCAACACTTAAGGTCCCGGGCGTTAGGGTAATTGAATTTGCATAGATCACCCGCTTTGTTTCTTCTGGAATACTAACGGGTATTTTTTCTAATGAAGGCGATAGCTTGCTGGTCGGAGCCCAAACCAGGCGAGTTACCTGCAGGCTCGACAAGACGATTTGCCAAATCAGCCATAGCGAATAGCGCACCATGCGATGGCCAGTGCCTATACGTTTAGGATCCCCATCAACCTTGTCCATCCGCGCTAGAAAAACTATAACAATCAACACAGACAACACACCAAACCCCAGCATGAGTGGCATGAAATAACCCGAAAGGAGTAGCCAAAACACAGCTAGAAGCAGCGCCCATTTGCCTAAGTGCATAAATTATTCCAATTTGCTATTCACCTGAGTATAGCAAAATTTAAAAGACAAGTTATAGGGGGGCTGAAGAGGCTTAGCACAAGATAACAGTAAGAGTGTCTCGCCATAGTCTACAGACTGATCAGAAAAAGCAGCAAGCAATGATAACTTGGCGTCGATTTGATCAGGTGCACTCCCTAAACGCTGAAATACACGAAGCCAAAACAGTTATCAAAGCAGACGCGCTTAGAATCAAGCGCTAGTAGTCAGCACACATCCCAAGAAACACCTCAAAGAAATGAATGCGTAAGGCACCGCTGTTGTAGAACACGTTACGCAACCCTAGGTTTTGAAGGGATTAACGAGCAACCTCCGCAACGGCTTGGGTGATATGACATCAGCCGATGTGACGCGAAGCGATCGCCCTCTAAACTTAACCACGCGAGCTCTATTTACAAATTACCCACCATAAAACGCGTAGAGCGCCTTATATAAGCCCAGGTTATCCGCCTACAACGCGGCCTGGGTCCACTGCACAATTTGCTTCGCCTGCATCGCGCCGGGCTGAGTAGCTATCGCTTTACCGTTTTTGAACAACATAAGCGTTGGGATACTCCGAATATTATAGCGCGCAGCTATGCCTTGCTCTGTTTCGGTATTCACCTTGAGCAATCGCACGTGAGGCTCTAATACCGAGGCAGCCTGCTTGAATTCCGGCGCCATCATTTTACAGGGGCCACACCAACTTGCCCAAAAATCTACCAGTACGGGGACATCCCCTTTATTTACCTGACGATCAAATTGCGCCTGATTAACGTCAAAAGGCACGCCCGTAAACAATGCCGATTTACATTTCCCACAGTTTGGCGCAGCGTTGAGTTTATCTTTCGACAAACGATTTATTGCTTGGCAATGCGGGCATACTGCATGCAGTTGAGTACTCATAACCAATTAACCTTGAAACATAGTGCCAACTAATATTGTGACTTTCGCAACAATTTTCAACCATGATTTACCATCAGAGCCACACTTGAAAGGTGTGCGAGATTTGCTGATTTATTCCGTGAAACAATATAATGCCCGGCGTAATACGTAGCAAAACAGTGAGCCAGATAGCATGTCGAACCGTAGCTCACTGAATCATGACCACCCAAAAGATGTAAACGATGACGAAAACCTTCGGCAATCCTAGCCATAGTAAAATTGCAGTGATTGGAGGCGGAGTAGCTGGCTCCACCATCGCACTGCGGCTAGCGGAGCTGGGCATCGATACAACACTGATTGAAAAAAGCGATAGCCTCGTGAGTGGCCCACCGATTTGTCATTTACACGCTGGAGGCAATTTATATCGCGAGATTTCCGACGAACAATGCGTAACGCTTTTGCGACAGTCCATCGATACGATGAAGGTCTATTCAGAATGCGTAAACCGACGTCCAACGGTGATAGCGCTACCCATTTGGGATTCACATTTAGCCAATGAGTTATTACCTCGACTCAAATTACTGCAAAGAGAATATCAGAAGCTGGTCGATCAAGATGCAGTCAATGCCATGCTGGGTCATCCTGACAATTACTACCGCTCTTATGACCGAGACACCCTTGAAACACTTGCGCAACAACCTACACCCAAAGCCCCCGTATCGGCTGACGACTGGATGATTCCCGTTGCCAAGCATCTCGACTTTTCGACAATACAGTTTCCGATTTATTTGGTCCAAGAGTATGGTTTGAGTGCTTTTCGTTTTTCAGCTGCTTGCCAGCTTGCCATGAACCAATTAAAACATTGCACACTGAAACTCAATCATCAGGTCATTTCGCTAACCAAAACACCCACAGCGGAAGCCGGCTGGGATATTTGTGTAGTCGATGCTGAACAAACCACTGAGACATTCCGGTTCGACTACGTGGTTAATGCGTGTGGTTTTCGTAGCGGCGAAATTGATGACATGCTCGATTTGAAACGCGAGCGATTTGTCGAGTTTAAATCGGCATATATCGCGAGATGGGCTAACTCAGAAGACTTCTGGCCGGAAATTATTTTTCACGGTGAGCGCGGCACACCACAAGGTATGGCACAATTAACACCCTATCCTAACGGATACTTTCAAATTCATGGGATGACAACCGCAATTACATTGTTTGACGATGGATTAGCAACAAGCGACAAAAGAAGTGCTCAACCCCAATTAGCGCCACATCATTTACACAAAATAGAATCTAACTGGGAGCCGAACGAAATCGCAACAAGAACACACGCCGCGATCTCACATGTCGCGCAATTCTTACCGCGTTTCAACAGTGCAACACTAGCCGGAAAACCTTTATTTGGCGCGCAACAAATACCAGGCAACGATCCCAGCTTACGCACCGCGAACATCTCCTTCAACTCCGATCACTATGCACGAGCCGAAATAGTAAAAGCCTCTTCTGCTTTAGCAGCAGCCGACGCAGTATTACAAGACCTTGTCGATAAAACCTTGGTGACGTCGGAGGGATCAGAGCTCACCACCAACCATCACTACTTCCCAGTTACAACGAGCAAGTTTTCGTCAAACGATATAACCGCATTAGCCACAAAAATAGCGCAGGACCGACAGTACCCATCAGCATTAGCGCAACCAATGTCAAATCACTCTGATAACAATGTCAGTAACGCTGAAAAGTCATTCACCACATAGTCTGGCTCATATTGACTAATAGGCACACCATAGTTGTAACCATAGCTTACCCCCACCGAAGGCATGCCTGCAGACTTCGCCGCCAAAATATCATTTTTTGAATCACCAACCATCACACACTGATGAACAGACAAATCAAAATGTCTTGCTGCAAACAATAATGGTTCTGGCTGCGGTTTTCGTTCAGGCAACGTATCGCTACCGATGATTAAATCAAACAGCCCGCTCAAACCCACGCCAGACAAAATAGGCTCAACAAATCGGTGTGGCTTATTGGTAATAATCGCCATTGCATACTGGCCATGGAGCGTACGAATTGTTTCTTTTACACAAGGGTAAAGCATCGTGTTTACACACATATTCTTTTCATAACACTGCGTAAAGACCGTGAGCGCATGGTTAAGCTCTGTTGGCGTAATACGTTTGTCTGGCGTCGCGCTCCCACTCAATGCTCTCGCAACCAACAACTCTGGACCATTACCCACCCAACTTCGAATATCATTTACGGAAAAGGCGGCTTTACCTAACACATCTAGCATGTTGTTAACCGCTAAGGCGAGATCAGGAACGCTATCAACCAACGTCCCATCAAAATCGAAAAAAAGAGCCTTTGTATTTTGAAATTGCATAGTTTGATTTAGATCCGATGTATTATTTAAGCAACGCATGATACCACTAGGCACTTTACAAGGGCGAGCATGTCCATCAGTATGGTTGACCCACGTATTTAGTCACAAGAGGAATCTAATGCACGTTGACTTCTGGCATGATAAATGGGCGAATAACGAAATTGGCTTTCACGAAGGCAAACCCAACGCGTTGCTGACCCAGCACCTGCCCCAATTACACTTAGCACCTAAAAATCGAATTTTTCTGCCTCTATGCGGAAAATCTATGGATATACTTTGGTTGCTAGCGGAAGGATATGAAGTTGTTGGTGTTGAGCTGAGCTCACTGGCGGTAGAACAACTGTTTGAAACATTAGAGATCGCACCGCAAACTGAAAGCGTCGGCAAATTTACGCGCTTCTACACAGAGGGATTAGATATATTTGTCGGCGACTTTTTTGATCTCGATGCAGGAATATTGGGCCAAGTAGATGCCATATATGACCGCGCAGCACTCGTCGCTCTCCCCCTCGAGATGCGCACTCGCTATGCAGCGCACCTAACCATGATCACTCATCAAGCTCCCCAGTTGATTATTTGTTTCACCTATGACCAATCGCAATTAGCTGGCCCGCCATTCTCTATTAGCGATAACGAACTACGTAAGCACTATGCTGATCACTACAGCCTCGAATTACTTGAAAGTATGCGCTTAGCAGGCGGGTTAAAAGGAAAATGTGATGCGGAAGAAAAAGCGTGGCTTTTAAAAACCTAGATACTGCAACTCGCTAGTAAAAAGCCTACATCACCGAGAAGAGGGCGGCGGCCTCGAAAGCCTTTGATTGATCCGATCGTTCAACAATTTTTGCTACTCATGATCAATATAGTCGATTACCGCTACTTGTCTTTCATCACACGCTTGACCATTTTACCAAACTGCTTGTCTTTTTCTCGCTTCTCAAGATAGGACATGTCATTGAATGCAGATTCTCTGTTAATTTTTAAATAATTGTTATAACGACTCACAGACAAGACACCATCGTCTATCGCTGCAATTACCGCGCACCCTTTTTCATTTGTGTGCGTACAATTTCTAAATTTACAGGCCTGCGTCAGTTCTACAATGTCAGCAAAAGTTTCCGCAATACCCTGCGATGAAGATATATTGCCCAATTCTCGCATACCCGGAGTATCAATGATGATTGCTCCGTTATCTAGCATGACCAGTTCACGACTGGTTGTTGTATGACGCCCCTTGCTATCTTTTACACTAACCGTCTTAGTGGCAAACAAGTCCTTACCCAGCAGCTCATTAATCAGCGTCGTTTTTCCAACACCCGACGAACCAAGAATACAATACGTCTTACCCGCCTCAAACAGCTGCTTAACCAGGTCTAAATTCTGACCTGTTTGACTACTGTAGTTGTGCAACGCCACATCAGGTGCTATGGCCTTTATTTTGGAGCACATGGACTCCAACTGATCAGTTGTGGCTAAGTCGCTTTTGCTAAGGAGAATAACCGGCGTGATGCCCGCCTCTCGAATCATGACCAGATAACGCTCAATCCTGCGCACGTTAAAGTTATAGTCTACCGACTGCACAATAAACGCCACATCGATATTTGCGCCAATCAATTGAACGTCAATTTGCTTGCCGGGCGTTTTTCGCTTTAACAAGGTTTCTCTCGGCACAACACCGTAGATAATCGCATGCGTGTCGTTGTCGTAGAAATCTGCATAGACCCAGTCGCCCGTGGTTGGAAGATCCGCGGGCCCTTCGGCTGTATAGAGCATCTTCCCGACCAGCTCGGCAAAAACATTACCAGTACCTTTAGAAATAAGAAAGCTTTCTTTATGCACAGAGGTTACACGCGCCAAGTCGTGCTTAGCAGTAATAGACTCATCTAGCTTTGCTTTGAGGGTGTCGCTTAAACCCAATTTTTCTAATTTATTCGGCATTCCTGCAGCTGAACTCATTGTCGGCCCTCTTTTAGACTTTTTTGACTCATGCTGGTGCAGAAATCCAATTGGTCGCTCATTACATAGGCCAATAAACACCTACTTCATTGTGTAAAACATGCCACTTCGTCGTTGCAGCATATTTGTTTTTCAGGTTGGCCCGTTTTGTGAATAGCTTTAACCACTACGCGGTTATTTGTAACGTTTAAGACAGCATATAAGAGGTTGCTATGTCAGAAATTCTGCAATTTCCTAATCTTACTAAAGAAAAGGCGTCAAATTTAGAGTCCATTATCGAAAATTCCTTGATTGCTATCCCCAAAGGGGATCGAGAAAAATTAAAGTTCGGACTAGTGAAAACCATCGACAGTTATAGTTCATTTTTTACCGAGTGGTCGTTGACCATTCCCGGTGATTGCAGCGAAACACTTGAAAAGGAAATTAATGAGATAGCCCAGCAAGAACACGACCGCAAAATGCTCTTGCTCACGGATATCATTAGACTGAAAGTTCATGCGCTCGTTACAGAGTATCAACAGCGCGCCCTTTAACCGGACGTTCCGCCATGTCGTACTGATCTATTTTTATTGAGCCAATTTTTCAAACAGCAAATTAACAAAGATTTGCGCCTTTAACGGCTGGTATTGTCGTGACGGTTGCAATACCCAAATAGCTCGCTCTCCGTGAGTCGCGGCAATAGATAGATTGTCGAACAACGATACAAGCCTACCCGATACCAAGTCATCACCTATCAACCAATCCGGCAATAGGGCAACCCCCATATTGGCTAACACACACTGGCGAACCGCCTCTGAATTCGTGATTAACGTTCTTCCCTGGACCGGTATTTCTATCGTCGCACCACTGACATTGTGAAAGTACCAATGCTGGTTACTACCTGCGCGCGGGAAAATAATACATTCATGTTTGCTTAAGTCTTCTGGTATTTCCGGGCGGCCATGCTGCTTGAGATAATCAGGACTAGCGCAGACATGGAAATTCATTGAGCAAAGCCTTCGACCAACGTAACTCGAATCCTCTAACGCTCCCAAACGTATCGCCACGTCTATTCGCTCTGCAATAAGGTCGAGGTATCCATCGCTAAGCAGTAGTTGAACCTCCAACTTGGGGTAGCGCTGCTGTAATTCCGGAAGTAATGGCACAAGATATCGCTGACCATACACAGGAGGTGCCGTTACCCTCAAGGTCCCTTGTGGCTCAGCGCTGACATCAACTGCCATCTGTTTCGCCGATTCCAGCTCATCCACCATGGGTGCGACACGCTGGTAATAGACATGCCCAGCATCAGTCGCTTCCAGTTTTCGAGGGCTGCGCTGAAAAAGGCGTATGCCTAATTCATCTTCCAGGCGACCAATACTGCGAGAGATGGAAGAGGGGGCAACGCGGCGAGCATCTGCCACCTGGGTGAAGCTGCGAAAACGCATCACCTCGACGAAAATTTTTAATGTTTCGATATCCATGATTGCATTATACGCAAAGCAATATTGCAAAATGCACTATTTATTGCACAAAACACACTAACTATTCTGAACCCCTCTGAAATCTCCATACCTAACCAAGAGGGTTCTACCATGCCAACACTATTACGGATCGACGCCAGTTCCCGTCTCGAAGGCTCACATAGCCGGGAAATGGGTGACCATTTTGTGACCCAGTGGCGTCAATCACACCCCAACTCAAAGGTCACGCTACGTGACCTGATTAATTCGCCTGTGCCACACATCAGCGACAACACCATTAACGGATTCTTCAGCCCCGAACCACTCGACGCGACGTTGCAACAGGCCACAGCACTTTCTGATGAGCTAATTCACGAGCTAAAGGAGGCTGATACCCTTTTAATTACAACACCAATGTACAACTTCTCTATTCCTTCTTCGTTAAAAGCATGGATCGACCAAGTATCTCGTGTGAACCACACATTTAGCTTTTCTGAAACGGGGTTTGCCGGCTTAATCAACCGCAAAGACGTGTACGTGATCACTTCAAGTGGCGCTGTTTTTTCTCAAGGTGATTTTAAAGCAATGGACTTTATGACTACTTACCTCGATGCCATGCTGTCCTTCCTAGGACTCGTCAATCCAACATTCTTAGCCATTGAAGGCTCCTCTGGTTTTGAAGAGGCTCTGGCACAAAGCAAACAATCCTGCATCAACGCGATCAATAATTATTGGAGTTAAGCAATGAAGACAATTGGCATACTTGGTACCGGCGCGATGGGCGAACGCATCGCGAAAAATTATTTGGCCGCAGGCTACACCGTTAATATTTGGAATCGTACACCTTCGCGATGCGAGTCATTAGTTACAGCAGGCGCACAAGCCCTATCGACACCACGCGAAGTAGCAGAGACATCTGACCATATCATTTCCGTTGTAAGAGATGATGAAGCATCGGCAAGTGTCTGGCTTGATCCAAAAGACGGCGCCATTAACGGGCATAAACCTAGCTCAATTGCAATAGAGTGCAGCACGACAAGTCTCACCTGGTGCCAGGAATTGCACTCAACGTTTAACAATCACGGTTTACAATTTGTAGACGCACCTATCGTCGGCTCGCGACCACAAGCGGAAAACAAGCAGTTAATTCATTTATTAGGCGGCGAACAAACTGCAGTTGAGCAGGCTAAAGAAATTTTGTCAGTCAGTGCCACGACGTTGTTAGCGACAGGGTCACAGGGTAGCGGGATGGCGATTAAACTTGCAGTCAATACGCTATTTGGCGTTCAAGTGGCAGCCTTCGGCGAAATGCTTGGACTTCTTTCCAAGGCCGGCGTCGATAAAGAAGATGCCATTGAGTCACTTGTGCAAGTGCCTGTGATTAGCCCCGCAGTAAAAGGTGCTGCAATGTTAACAGCCGCAGAAAACTACGCACCGTTGTTTCCTATTGATTTAGTGTATAAAGATTTTTCTTATACTCAAGCAGCGGCTCACTCTTTATCATGGCAAACGCCTATTACCAACGTGGCGAAAGACATATATGGGAGTGCAATTGAGCACAATTTGGGAAATGAAAACATCCATGCAATAACAAAAATATTCTTTGCGCGATGACCAGCACGCCCACTTCATTGTGGGCAATGAATTTTCACCCAAATCTCAAAAAATACCGAAAGCAACCAACCGACGACTAGCTAAAGTCGAGGTTAGTGGGCGACTACAGTATTTTTAGCCCCCGCCGGCATTTCACCGACAAACCAGATACTATCCTCAGGCGCCGATCTAATTCTTTTTAATGTCTTTATCGCAAGCAACAATAACACTGCTACACCGAGCATTGCCATCAAATCGATGGACACCGAATAGTCGGGGTAATTCCAACCAAAACCCGGCACGATCAGTGATAGCAAGCTAACCATCGGAATCATTGCGGTTGAAATTGCCGTCGCTACGAGCAAGTCAACTGACGCTTGCGCTACGCCGCGCCATAAAGACCAAAGGACTGACATAAAAAATACGGCATAGTAAATCGCCGTATGAAAACGCCCTACATCCTCAACGAAACTCGGCAAGACTTTAGCGGCTGCAATCGACAATGATATGCCCGCAACACACCCCAGACTCACTCCTACCGTCAACGCGCCCATGATACGTGTTGATTGCTTTTGATTAACTTGGGCCAGCGACATAGTTTTACGCTGCTTTTTCCGGCGTGTTTCCAACCACAGTAAATTGCCGGTATAGAATAATAGCGCACCCGCCAAACCTAAAACGAAATAGCTCCAGCGAATAGGGCTTCCACCGTAGGTTCCAAAATGCAGGGTAAAAAAACTGGTGATGGTAGCGCCCCACGCACTCTGCAAACCGGGTGTGTAATCAGATGCAACAATATCGCCCGTAAACGCATCCACACCCACAACGCCCCCATCCGGAGAGCGTGCACCATATCGCGGGTTGTCTCCAAAGATAAGTAACGCGGGCCCTGCCTGCGGTGACACTCGATAATTTATAAAGTTAGGCTGATACTCTGGCAGCTGCTGATGCAAACGTGCAACAATTTCAGCGGGTGTCAACGGTTTAATTTTCTCACCAACACTGCCGCTGCTCTGTCCAGGGTTAGGCGCTAAAAAGCTATTACCACCCTGAAACACTAGTTCTTCTTGGGCTCCATAAATTGGATCATGGAACGCAAAAATGACGGCCGTTAACGCCATAACCAAATGAAAGGGCAGGCTAAAGATTCCCAATAGATTGTGAAAATCCAGCCACATGCGTTTCAGATTTTTTCCTAAGCGAAATGCAAAAAGGTCCTGGACAAAGGTGGGTACTAATATAATAACACCAGAAATCAACGCAACACCGTACAACAAAGCAACGACTCCCATGATGGGCATCGCGATGTCATGATCCAGCAAAATACCGACTTGTCGATGCAAGTCATCAACAAGTTGCGGCAGCGGGGACACCACATCGCTCGCGACGACTAGATCGCCTCCTTCAGATAAGTTTGCATGCATTAGCACAGGGTGGTCGTGATCATGCGCATCTGGATCATGCACCTGCCAATTGATACGCGCAGGACGCCCAGCACTTGGTTTCAAAACCACTTGGTAACTCCGCGCTGCATCGGGATACTCTGCAATAACTCGCTCGACTAATTCAGGCGTTTTGTCTAAGGGCGTAAGCTCACCAAATACCGCAGGGGGTGATGCCCAACGCTGAAGAGGACCTTCAAACATGGTGATAGCACCGCCGTAGAACGCAATAAATAACGCTAAACCGCTGACGATGCCCACCCACGTGTGAACGTCTTTATACATTTTTATGATGTCGCTACGCATTATTTACCGCCTTACGTATGATGCAATTTTTTCGAAATCACTAGGGAATCAGCAACACGCCCCAGGCCACAAAGTTTAATAACGCAAACCCACCCCATGCCTGAAGACCTGAACGAAACATAAAACATGCGCTGAGGAACAGCAGCATTAGCGGTGCCGTCAACCACATTGCAAATTGATGCGGGATACTGAATGGCGTAGCGCCGCCCACTAAATAGCGCACTACCAATCCACCCAGAGCCAACGACAAGAGAAATCCGAGAACCAAACCTGCACTTGCCTTACCAAACCAGTCTTTACTGCTGTAGCGATACGCCTTCATTTTCTTATCCACCCACGCTTAGGCCAATTACCTTGTTTCTACGTTACTGTTTTTTACGTGATGCAATGTAAGCAAACAGAGCAGGAGCAATAGTCCACAATAAACTCAATAGGGTAACTTCGAAAAATACCGAAGTAGCCGCGCCGTAGAATTCATTGAGTAACATAAGAGCAACCCCCAATAACATCATGCCCACAAGCAGCGCCCAGCGGCGAGGAAGTTTTCGCGACGTCACCTGTTGATGAGAGCTCGCTAAATACATCAACGTCGCACCCAACATAATGGTAATCGAGATTGAAATAGCCAGAAAAATACTCATTAGGACCCTTTCACATTGGCACACTGCTACGATTTGTCGCAGCGTATTGCGACGAGATGTTTATTTGTTTTCGCCTTTACACATCTTGTTCTATTGCGTAATAAGCTAGCGACATAACGTAGTAACACTTCCCTGTGCCGCACACGAGACTAAATCGAAACAATAGTTTAAAACGCGTAGGTGACGGACACACCGCTTGTTCGGGGGTCGACAATTGATACGTAACCTTCAGGATAACGCGGACCAACGGGCTCTCGCGTTACGAGTGCATCTTCATCCGTTAGGTTATTCACATAGGCGGTAACGCTCCAATGCTCGGAATTAAAACCGGCCTGAAGACGGAATAAAGTGTAGTCTCCCGCGATACGTTCATCAGTATTTTGCAAATCACCAAAATACTCACCTACGTAGTTTCCTGAGACCACGACATTCCAGTATTCTGCAAACCAGAAACGAGCACCTAAGTTACCGGTAAGGTTTGGCGCTGAGTTAAGTTCATTTCCGTCCACGCCAGGATAGTTTGAGCCCGCATCTTTAATTTCTGACTCCAGTAGACCTAGCCCAACTGTAAACTCTGCCCAGGACGTCGGGTTAGCGATCAACGACAGCTCCGCACCATAGGTAGTGGTCTTATCCATATTTACGATGGTGCGATTAGAACTTAGCGCTTGATACCCGTCGTAGTCATTGTGGAACAAGTTCGCACTAAGATTTACCTTGCCGTTAGCTAATCGGCTACGAATACTTGCTTCGGTAGTGAGAACTTCTTCAGAGTCGTAGTAGTAATACAAGCCTGTTGAGAAAGCGACAGCGCCACCGGGAGCGCCATAACCTTTTCTTGCGCTCAACGCCACAGTGGTGTCTTCAACGATATCGTACTGTAGCACCAACTTGGGCAACGTCATCGTTTCACTATTCTTTAGCAGCGCACCATCTACATTAGGGAGATAAGTAAAGTTTCGCTCTTGCTCCTCCTTGGCAACGCGCGCACCGGTTATGATTTTAAATTGATCAGTTACTGCGAAAGTGACTTCACCATAGAGTGCCTGCGACTCGCTTTTGTCATCACCAAAATATTCAAAAGCATTTTCACTGAGAATATCTTGGTCACGTGTAAAATAGGCAAGCCCCACAAATCCGCTGACAACATTTTCTGCCTTACCGAAACGTAATTTCGCATCTATGGTTTGATTGTCTTCTTTAAACGATAGCTCTTGAACACTTTCATCTGAGTTGTATGATTCAAAGCCCCACAAATAATCCATATCAGCCACCAATACGTCGAATGCAACACTATCCGTAAACTGGTAATCGACTTTTACGCTGGCTATATCAGTGGTTGTATCGATGTCGCGATACATTAATTTTTCCCTACCTGACGCATCAGTACCTGTATATAAAATTCGCCCCACGTCACCTTGTTCATCGTTGGATGCATAGGTAAACAATGCCGTCATTTTGTCCGAAGGAGCCCACAAAAGTTTGCCGTTTAAACGCGTTGAGTCGATTTCATTCAAATCAAAGGTGGGCGGATGATCAACATAACCATCTGGATCTGAGATAGTCTCCGCATCCAATTTTTGTGCAGTTAAACGGAGTGCCAAGGTATCGGAAATAAGTGGAATATTCGCCATCACCGAAGTATCAATGTACTCGTCTTGATTACGATAGCCGACTCGCGCGGCCCCATCCCAATCAAAACTTGGGTCTTTGGTTTTGATATATACAGCACCGCCAATGCTGTTTCGCCCATTACTAGTTGATTGCGGGCCGCGCCATACTTCCACTTGCTGAACATCCCAAATGCCCGCATCGCCACTAAGATCCGCGACAAAAGGAATAGCCAGCCCATCAACTAGCGTCGTCACGCGAGCGTTCGCACCACCAGAAATTGAGTTAAATCCACCAGCGCCTCCATTACCCGATACACCGCGAATGTCGGGTACCTGGCCACTTAATGTCACCACATTAGGTACTTCCGCTATCACATCAGCAAAGGTGGGATAAATAGTCGAGTTGAGTACTTCTTCGTCGATCAGTGAAACAGACGATGCGGTATCTTGTAGTGAGCGCTCGGTTTTTTCACCAATCACGATAATCTCATCGAAACTTGTGGATTCTTGAGCGGCTACGCTAAAGCTACAAATCGATAATGCAGCTAGTGTCACGCCCGCCCCATTTAGTAAGTTAAACGACCGTAGCGGCCCTAATAATGTGTTCGGTTTCATTGGATCTACCTATAAACAATGTGGAGAGATACATCGGCTTTGGAAATTCATCCGCTCACGCCAGCAAGCCGCGAAAGAATTGTCATTCCCTGCACGCCTGCCTTTTGCAAGCCAAGCGCTGACCCCAAAAGCCAGCCCCAAGGAGAAGAGCTGGCGCCAAATACTTTCACGTCATTCTACATAAACGATAATCATTCGCAATAGCAAACTATAATCATTTGCGTAAATCATGATTTAAATCAGTTAGTCGACTTGCGACTCAGATCCTATGCAAGGTCTCCATCCTCCCGATATCTCGCCACCACAAAATAATTAGACTAAGTCAATTTTTCTTGCAATATATTTTGACTTAGTCTAACTTTGATACCATGAATAAACGTGAGCAAAACAAACAACGAGTACGGCAGCGCATTCTCTCTACCTGTGGATCGCTATTTCGCAAGTACGGTTTTGATGAAACTACGCTGCCGAGCATCCTCGAGGCTGCCGACATCAGTAGGCAAACATTCTTTAACTACTTCCCCAGTAAAGAGGCCGTGCTTCGCGAATTGGGCTTAATGTGGTTACGGCAACAGGCGCAAATACCGAGAGAAGGCGCTGCTAGAGCGCAGTCTTCTGGAATCATTGCCGGTATGCGGCGGGCTATTCAGGGGCAGCTACAGGCAATTGAAGGGGATATGGAGTTTATGCGGCTGGTGTTTACGCGTTCGGGATTGTTATCACCCAATCAGCTTTCAGTAAAAAACGATACGGAGCAGCGAGACCATACTCGTGCCGTGCTCCTCGCTGTAAGTTCTGTCTTTGAGAAAGCGCAATCAACGGGCGAAGTTGGTGCTCAACACGACCCAACCCAACTTTCAGAAATCTTGATTGGCACAATGCTAATGACGATTCGCTTATGGCTGCTCGATTACTGGGATCAAGAACAGTCTCTAGAGGAAAGAGGACTTCAGGCTTTCGACATCTTAATTCAGGGCGTCACACAAGGAAGCGAATAAACCAGTTGATGATTTAAGGATAGAGGGAAGAATATGACATTTGATTTCTCACTCATCCCCAATGCAACACTCTTTATTATGATGTTGGCTTTAGGTATGGGATTACGGGCCGAAGACTTTTTGCACCTTTCTAAAAAGCCTGTTGCCGTTGCAGCCGGGCTATTTGGACAATTCTTCTTACTGCCAACCTGCGCTTTGATAGTTATTTTATTATTTAATTTACCCGCTTATATTGCCGTAGGTTTTCTTCTTATTGCTGCTTGCCCCGGTGGCGCTGTGTCCAATATGTTCACCCGCTATGCGCACGGGGATGTCGCACTTTCCGTTTCACTAACCGCCTTTTCTAGTGTTATTTCTCCGCTGTCGGTACCACTCATTCTAGGACTATCCCTTAGCTATTGGCAGCTTGAACTTAGAACGATACAACTATCATTTAGTTCGATGTTTATTACATTATTACTCACTACAGCCTTACCGATCTTTATGGGTATGATTTGGCGATACCTCGCGACCAATTCGGCCATAAAATGGAGCGGACGACTACTTGCGGCATCAACAACCATACTAATGATCTTAATCATAGGGCTTGGGATTGGCACTGCAAAATCACAAGTAAATTTTCACACAATGTTTAGCCTTGTGCTGCCTGCTGCTTGCGCCTTTCTCGCGATGCTCGTTCTCAGCTTGTGGACGACGTGTAAAACACTCAAGTTAAGTCACGCCTCAAATCGAAGTGTGCTCATTGAAACCGTCATACAGAATATCAATCTATCACTGCTTGTTGTAATGAGCTTCCTCGAAGAACCTAGATATCTCGCACCGACACTCATTTATTTACCACTTATGCTGCTGTTTGCTTCAGGTGTGATTTTATTCCAAAAGGCTCAGCGGCTCTCCTCACGGGCAGGGGAGGCTCCATGAACTCGACAGGCAGTATTAATTTCGGAAATTGGATCCGAAAACGAGTTGTTTTTTACATGGGTACAGGGGCGCTATGCTTTCTCAGTGCGGGCACTGCGTTACAGCTCGTTGAATTAAAATGGGTAGGAGTTCCACTCTCTGTATTGGGATTTCTGCTTTCAATGTTTACTGTTTTTTTAGTCTATTTGTTCTGGCAATTTTCAAAAGGCGGGTATCAGCAAAAAATGTGGCAACAAACATTAGAGCATTGCCAGCCCAAGCCAGGTGATTGTGTATTAGATATAGGGACCGGAAATGGTGCAATAGCTATTCAACTCGCAATCCTCTATCCAAAAATCACAGTTCATGCTATAGACCTATGGGCGCCCGACTGGGAATATTCACAGGCTTCATGCGAGCTTAATGCGACGCTCTCAGGTGTGCGCGATCGCACACACTTCACACAAGCGAGTGCATCAAAACTGCCATATTCTAACAGCAAATTTGATTGGGTTGTTAGTCACTTTGTTTTCCACGAAGTAGGCGACATTGATGATAAAAAATTACTCATAGCTGAGGCATTGCGTGTATTAAAACCTGGCGGCAGGTTCGTTTTTCACGATATGTTTTTGAGCAACCGACATTACGGGAGCGAAAAGAACCTAGAAAATTACCTTAACGCTCTAGACATTGAGGCATTTGACCTCACAAATACGCTGAATGGTATCAATGCACCTATTCTACTTCGACAGAAAAAAGTATTTGGGTGTTGCGCCACTTTAACTGGAGAAAAATAGTATGGACGCTTTTATCAAACCTCTATTTCTAATCACGCTTGTTGTGCTATCAGCTGCGACTGAAAATGTTGACGCCAATGATACGTCCGATCCTTTGCTCTATATTGAGGCGTATTATCGGGAGATACATCCGCTTGATGACGAAAAGCTGAAACGAAATACGTTAAAAGGTCTGCTCGACGAGATCTCACAAGCACCAAAAATTAGCAACGACAATCCAGCAAAATATTTCCTAAGTATGGGGCTACTTACAGCGGCTTACGCCGAAACTCGCGGCATGAAAGGACTAGGAGACTTAAAAAGAGCTCGTGGTTATTTAATGGAATCGATAACACAAGATCAGGATTTACTAGACGGCTACGCTCAAGCATTCTTGGCGAGACTATTCTGTACACTTCCAGGCTGGCCGATTTCTTGGGGAAACCAAAAAGAGTGTAACTTACAACTCGAGACTGGGCTTAAAAACCACTCGACTGGGTTGGCAATAAATCTCTACTCTGGATTACGAGAAATAGAGGATCACAAACCACATAGAGCCATAGATTTTCTTAGCGCTGCATCACATGCAGATTTCCCTAAAAAAGCGTATCCGAATTGGTATGCGGCATTGTATTCCCAAGTAGAGATACACAGACAAGATCAATAACGCTAGCGTTCTAGAATTTCATCTTGCGGCACTTGCTCGCCATCAAAAATAAAAGCAGATAGCGTTGCTTGAGCGACATCACGATAGCGATACCATTCATCACCACCGTAGTAGGCCAACGCACCGGGCTCGGCATGCCCCTCACCATTATAGTATGAGGCGCAATCTCTTAATGGACGACTGGCTTCATCAGCTGTACGACAGTGTGACGCGTAATCGTTTTCGATATCAGTCGTCACATCAACCGTTTTTACACCTCGATCACGGAGCGTTTTAAGCAACCACACGATATAGTCACCATGCTCATCACAGGTTTCCGTGAAATTAAACTTACCGCCTCCACCTTGCGGGCCAGCCATAATAAATAGATTGGGGAATCCGTGGCTATGAACGCCGAGGAATGTACGCGTACCGCCGGTACGCCATTTATCCATCAACGACTGGCCTTTTGCGTCGTAGATATTTTCAAACGTAGCTGATGCCATCCACTGAAATCCAGTGGCGTAAGCGATGATGTCTAAAGGATATTCCGTATCGCCATGCACAACTCCGCGCTCATTGATCCTTGAAACACCATGCGGTGCCACATCCACAAGCTTTACTTGAGGCAAGTTAAAAGCGGGAAGGTATTCGTCATGGAAGGTAGGGCGCTTACAACCATAGGTGTAATAAGGCTTGAGAATTTCAGCAGTTTTGGGGTCTTTGACCACCGAATCAACACGGCCGCGGATTTGCTCCATTAACCGATAATTACCTTGCAATTGCTTTTGAACTATTTCTTCTTTAGTTAATTCGGCAACGTGTTTTTTGGGCTTTTTGATTTCGCTAACTTTGCCAGACAAGTAATCGTCGTTACCTTGCAACGCAGTGCGCCCCGTAGTAATTTTTGAAAAACGCGCGCGGCGGTCACGCGCCCAGTGCGGGTCTTTGCTCCACTCCTCAACTTCTTCCGGGGTGGTTTCACGTTGATCGCGAACATCCACTGTAGACGGTGTTCGCTGAAATACAGTGACCGACTTAGCAACCTTGGCAAGCTCCGGCACCAGCTGGACTGCAGTTGCACCAGTACCAATAACGCCGACATCTTTTCCTGCTAGGTCAACATTGTAATTCCAAGCCGACGTATGAAAGGCATGACCTTTGAACGTATCCATTCCTTCGATGCGCGCTAGCTTAGGTGTGGTTAAAATACCGTTTGCCAAAATTAGGTGGCGAGCATGCATAACATCCCCGCGATTGGTTTCGATACGCCAACGCTTTTTCTCTTCATCCCATTGAGTTTTTTCGACTACGGTGTGAAATAGGCAGCGATCATAAAATTTAAATTTCTCGGCAATTTTTTGGCAGTAACTATAGATTTCGTATCCCGACGCAAATTTCATGCTAGGGATATAGTCCATCTCTTCTAGTAACGGTAGATAACTATAGGCTTCGACATCGCACGCAATACCTGGATAGCGGTTCCAATACCAAGTACCACCGACGTCACCACCTTTCTCGCAGATACGCACATCAGTAAAACCCTCAGATTGCAACTTGTGCCATAACATCAAACCAGAGAACCCGGCTCCGACTACCATGATTTCGCATTCATCATCCAGCGCATCGCGAGGAACAGGGTCACCAGAATGGACATCTTCAACAAAACGCGCCAGATCACCTTCCGCTCTTACATAATCTGCCGCACCTTCTCGCGAGCTTTTGTAGTCGAAGTAGTGCGCCTGCGCTGCCTCATCAAAAAGCTTCTCCCGAGAAGCCTCGGGTAATGTTTTATAGTCGGCATTGTCAACCACGCCATAGCCCACATATGCCATCTTCGATGGTGGTTTGGAAGCGCGAGTATTAAAAACTTTTAAACCTGTATTTGGGTCGATACTAATAGGGCTTTTTGTCATGGCTTTTCTTTTAACAATAATTGTGGCGAATTAGTTTTGGATACTACCTATATGCAGCACAGCTGAAAGCACTTTACCTTCGTTTTAAATGGCGCGCAATTCAACATTGACTCCCAATCCGGATAAGTAACGAGTAGTTGTCTAGTCAGCGAGCATCCTCGCAGCGCCTGCAAATACATTTTCGTCGCAAATGTAGCAAGTCTTTATTTGCGTAGTAGGCCTACAGAAGACATAATCTACGCCACAAAATAGGGACTTTATAATTAATGCGTCACTTAACATTACTATTGTTTTTCTTACTACCTTTATTTTCCGGCTGCACCAGTACCCGAAGCATTGGCGACCTAGAAGACACTCTACAGGAAGACTATAAAGCCTACGACGAAGAATTGTGGGTAATCGATAAATCTAACGAGCTGCATGCAGAATTACAATCAAAAGGTTTGCTTTATGCAGACGAGCGCTACGACAAATATATTAATAACGTAAAAACATCTCTACTATCTAACAAACCATTGCTCGCGGACACCATACAAATTTATTTCACTCGCGCCGCCGAAGTTAATGCCTTTGCTTTACCAAATGGTAATATTTATATCAATAGCGGATTAATTGCGGCTATTCCAACCAACGAAGAGCTCGCATCTATTATTGCACACGAAATAGCGCACGTGCACAAACGCCACTCATTGAAGCAAGTCATTAGTCAAAAGAATACATTAATAGGTGCTCATGTTGCCGACTTAATGTTGTTTGGTATCGGACTACCTTATTTAGGTGCAATGGCTTCTATAACATCATTTTCTCGCGAGCAGGAAACTCAAGCTGACACTTACTCTTTAGAGCTCATTGATGATAGCGGTTATCGAGTAGATAGCCTCATGTCAGCTTTTAAGAGAATGAAGGACAACCCAGCACTTAAACATGTTAAGCACTCGGTTTATAGCACACACCCAAGTTACGACACACGCATTGAAGCACTGAGCGAAGAAATCGCAAACAGAAAAAAAACTGACCCTGATGTTATTGTTAACCAAGAATTCCACAATCTAGACCAACAATACCGAGCTATCCGAGAGCCAATAATCATAGATGTCATTGAATCACAATTACGAGAACGGCACTTCTTCTTAGCTCTATATTTGTTAGCTAGCCTTAAAGCAGAGAATCCATCTGACGAAGAAAAAGCACTCATCAGTTATTACGAAGGCGAAGCCTACCGAGGAATTTACCAGCACCCAGAAACTGCCGCGAAAGAAAAAACCTGGATCGACACAGGTAAAACTCGTGTTAATCAAGATATTTTAAGAACTATAAATCAAGATCGACATATCTATCTTACCTCGGCATTAGATAGCTATAAACTTTCACGCTCGTCGCCTATAAAACAAAGCGTAAAAGCACTTAAAAAGATCGGCGAACTGTTTGAGAAAAAAGGACAAGCCAACGACGCTATTGAGTATTACAAGTCTTATTTAGACGCAGCACCTGAAGCTCTCGACAGAATTCAAGTACAAATAAAAATATCACGTTTAGAAAACCATTAAACATTGGGGATAATCATGAAACTTTCACTACCAATCCTACTCTTTTCGCTGGCACTATTGGTTGGCTGCTCCGCTACAACCATGCGCTCTCACCCTACACTTACACAAGAATTAGAACGCATTGACTCCGTCGTGATCGCTCCACCTATTATCGAAGTGCAATTAATGACGCTAACAGGTGAAAATGAAAGCATTCCCGAGAAAGAAGAGGAGATTAGCAACTATATCAATGAACATATCCGGTTGAGGTTAGTTGAGCAAGGTTTTGATGTTGTGGAGTTTGATTTTGAAAACGCAAAGCTAGAGGATCCAGACTTCGCCTACACCATTACGAAATTGCAGGAAGGCTATGACGAAGTCAAAGAAGAGCTACAAATTGGTAGGGCGCTGTCCAACGCCAAAGCATCGGAACTCAAATCGTACATTGGTGATGCAATCCATACCGTACAAGCAAAAACTAGTGCTGATGCAATATTAATCACACGATTTTCAGGATTCCAAAAGTCCGGCGGCTATGTCGCCAAAGATGCAGGGACATCGATACTCATTGGCATCTTGAGTGGTGGAACCTATATTCCAATCCAGCAAGCATCAGGAGCTGGCTTCGAAGCTGCACTCGTCGACGGCTATACTGGCGAGCTGCTCTGGGCCGACTCTCGGAACGGCGCATTATCGGGCGCATTATCCAATGCTGTATTTGCAAAATTACCCATTGATGTAGATCCAGTACTAGCCTCGGATCCGCAAGCACAGCCCAGCTCTGAACTAGAAAACGTCGATTTATCTAAAGCAGAGGCTAGCGATTTGGACCTCAATGCTACAGCTGTAGAATAAGCTCACCAGAATAATTTTTTAAATACGCTAAGCGGTCTAGCCGTCGCTTAGCGTTTACGCCCGCCGCCAGATATTAGGCATCAATACCTAAAGCACCACCAAACACCAACGAATAAAAATCGCCAATCACCGGAAAACTCAGGTGGCTTTCATTCGAACGCATGGCCTATGAATTGATTCCAGCTTTTTTGCAGCAAGCTCCATACTCCCTCCTTTTAAAGTACGTGCGCCATATTCAGCGCGTTTACGACTCAGCATTCATGTAGATATACGCGCCAAACTTCTCAATCTTGTCGATTTTATTGTGTGGGCAAATTGTCGCTACGCTTTTCGTAGCTACACTTTAAACATAGGCACCCACTATTACGTCACTAATACTCCCCGATACATCCCATCCAACCCTAATTTTTATATGGATAATCTGATGTTAAACGCTGTTTTATCAACTACCGCCAATTGGCCCATAGACAAGAAAATTCGATCCCTAGTTATACCACCACTATGTTTATTGGCTCTACTCACTATATTCCTAGTGATCAGCTCTTTTCGAGATGTTCGGCAGGGGTACCAAACACAAGATATAGTGACGATGGCTGAGGCACTCGATAAGGTCGCTCACAATCACGCTGTAGAAAGAGGTTTAACGGCCGGATTTCTTGCTAGTAAAGGGACCCGAAACAGCAATGCATTAAAAGAACAACGCGCCAAAGCAGACCAAGCAAGGTTAAACTTCATTAAACAATTAGAGTTACACCGAGGTGATTACGGCCAAGAGATACAAGAACGTCTGGCTACCCTACACGGGAAGCTCGAAAAGGTGGAAGGATTACGCAAGCTAGTCGATGTGTTATCCCCTCAGTCAAATGCATTCAATGTGTATTCCGACATCAACAAAAGTGCTATCGACATTCTTGCAGAGCTTTCTTGGCGGTTGGAATCGCAACAAAACATACGTCGTATCAACGCGCTCGTTCATAGCTTATGGCTGAAAGAATTATCCGGGCAAGAGCGCGGCGCGCTGAACGGGGTGTTTATAAAAGGTCTCTTCGATACGGCAACAGCAGTACGCGTCAATACCTATATCTCAACACAGACAAAGCACATTGATGCGCTGCAACAGACCCTAAACCCTGAACAATATCAGTCTCTTAATAGCTCATTGAATAACCCAGACAGCCTGGCAACCTTAAATATGCGCAATCAATTTCTGAACGCTGTAGCAGAAGGTCAAAACAGCATTTCGATTAGTGCTGGAGATTGGTTTGCAGCGTCGACTAAACGTATTGGTGAAATCGCGAAAATTGCCAATGCTTTAGCGGGGGAAATTCGCAGTGATACACAGCGACAATTACAAACTGCATGGCTATCGCTCTTGGCCATATCTATTATTGCAGGCGGCTTATTACTTACTCTTTTCACGCTTAGTCGAATCATTGCATCGCAATTAGTAGGCAACATTAATAACGTTATTCGTGGTCTTTCGACGGTACGAGATAGCCACGACTACTCAACACGAGTTGAAGTCATTTGTAAAGATGAAACAGGTAATGCAGCCCTTGCCTTTAATGAATTAATGGAACAGCTCCAATCTGCTTTCTCGGGTGTCAATGACGTTATGTCAGCCATTGCTGAAGGGCAATTTGATTCGCGAATTAACACCGTATTCACTGGAGACCTACGAACGTTAAGGAGCAGTGTCAATGCCTCCGCGCAAACCGTCGAGATCACCATGCAGGCACTACACGATGTGATGAAAAGTTTAGAGGAAGGCGATTTTTCTGCACGAATGTCACCCCAAGTTAAAGGCGATTTTAAAACACAAGTCGACAACGCAATGATCGCTATGGAAGAAGCAATTTCTGAAGTTATCCATATTATGACGGCGATGAGTAACGGCGACTTTTCGCAACGCATTACACGATCGATGCGCGGGCAGCTTCAATCATTGAGTCGTGGCGTCAATATCTCGATGGACAACGTGTCTAGCGCAATGAACGAAATATCCGCTACGCTTTCCGCGCAAAGTCAAGGTCAGTTTTCTGCGCGGATGAATGGTTCATTTTCCGGTGAACTAGCCGATTTACAAAATGCGATTAACAGCTCTATGCAGAGCATTGATCGAGCGCTGTCGGATATCGGAAACGTATTCAATCGTGTCCGCGGCGGTGACTTTACAGGCAGAATCACCGGACAAATGAATGGTGATTTAGCCACCATGAAGCAAAACATTAACTCTTCGCTTAATGAGCTAGAAAAAGCCATTAACGAAATAGTTACCATTGCGGTCGCCCAGGAAGCGGGGCAACTCGATCAGCGCATTCAAGGTGAATATCAAGGCCAGCTCGGAGAACTGACTCAAGCGCTAAATGGTTCTAGCATTTCCCTCGCTTCCGCTGTAGAAGCCATTAAAGCGGTTATGTCCGCCGTTGAAGAAGGTGATTTTTCCAAACGTATTACGAACACATTGAGTGGTGAGTTCAATACGCTAAAGCAGACAATTAACGTTTCGCTGGATGAACTGGCGCAAGCGATTTCACATATCGAAATGCTGGTTGCTAGTCAGCAAGCAGGGGAACTCACGCATCGCATGCCCATACATTATCGCGGCGCGTTACTCACTATAGCGAAAGCATTTAACGCATCGCTAGACAACCTCGGCAATATTGTTTCACGCATTCAAGAATCGGCTGGAGATGCCAAGCATACAGCCAACGAACAAGTAACCGCCATTGACGAGATGGCTAAACGCACAGAGTCTCAAGCCTCGGCACTAGAAGAAATATCTTCTACCATGCAAACCATTAAAATGAGCGTCAGCACAGCTGAAGACCATTGCAACACGATGACTGAAGATATACGCAGCGCTGCAAAACACACCAACAGTAGCCTTAGCACAGTCAGCCAAACACTGGAATCGATGGGACAGATGCGAGAATCCAGCCGACAAATTTCGTCTATTACCAACCTTATTGACGAAATTGCTTTTCAAACCAATTTACTAGCACTTAATGCAGCGGTTGAAGCCGCCCGTGCAGGAGAACAAGGTCGTGGTTTTGCGGTTGTTGCCAGTGAAGTACGTAATCTCGCACAACGTTCCAGCCAAGCGGCTCAAGACATCAAAGAGTTAATAGACAGTAGCGCTACTGCTGTTAATGAAAGCTACGATTTGGCACTAAAGTCTAACGAAGGGCTAGAAAAAATCGTGGCGATTATCGAAAAGGCTGAATCAAGCGCAGGAAATATATTATCCAGCGCAATGACACAAACCCAAAGCATTACAGAGATCAATACGGCGATTAGTGAACTGGATGGCATGACGCAGAAAAACGCCGCAATGGTTGAAGAAACAAATGCAGCAACAGTTTCAATGCGAAATCAATCGACAGGCGTTAACGAACAACTCTCATTTTTTAAACTTTAGCGTAGCTCTATGTTAAATAGTTTGCGATTTATAACGCTGGCTCAACTCTGATACTTTGCGGACGTAATGCTTTGTTTCTCGATACGGGGGAATTCGATTGCCGTGCTTTTTCACCGCGTTTTCACCCGCATTGTACGCCGCCACCGCCAACTCCACATTACCATCAAACATCTCTAGAAGATCTTTTAAGTAACGTACGCCTCCAGAGATATTTTGGCGGGGGTCTTGCCGATTGGTGACACCATAGCGCTGCGCAGTACCCGGCATTAATTGCATCAAACCTACGGCACCTGCACTAGATACCGCGTAGGAATTGTAGAAACTTTCCGCGTGAATCACGGCATGCACTAGCCAATTAGGTACTTCGTGCGTTTTCGATGTTTCGGCAATCAATGTTCGATATTTCTTTTTGTTTTCTCGATAATTATTGGTTGTACCCGGGTCTACCCAGCCTTTCCAGGATTTCTTGAGCTCTACATAGCCATCATGAAAAGAGCGATCCGAATAGGTAACGCGTCCCTTTGAATCTACATATTTATAAATCTTCGGCCCAGCGTTAACTGTTAGCGGAAGAGCAGTGCACAAGCAGAGCAAAGTAGTGTTGGCGAGGAATCTCATTACGCGGGCTCTCTAAGTATTTTTTAGAAAGATGAACGAGATAAGCTTAGCAGAGTGTTTGAGAATTGGTTCTCATTTTGTCGACGAGCAACCGTCTAGCAAGGATGAGCTTTCAGTTAGTTGCCATGTCAACGTTAGGAGGAAGATAAAAGAAAGGGGCAATACTGCCCCCTTTGGAATATTAGTTCAGATACTTGATTATTTTTTCGCTGCAGCCTTTTTCTCTTCTTCTAATCGAGCGCCTTTCAACATATTGGGCAGCGCATAGTTGCCCTCATGGCATGCGTAC
This sequence comes from Cellvibrionaceae bacterium, assembly GCA_033852115.1. GTDB lineage: Bacteria > Pseudomonadota > Gammaproteobacteria > Pseudomonadales > Cellvibrionaceae > JAWSVE01. The sequence continues at coordinate 192,194 of JAWSVE010000006.1, forward strand.
TCAAAGATCTGCCCATCAAGGGTTGAGAATTCGTATTCACCTCCCCAAGGCTCGGCCCATACATCGGGATCAATTACGCTAAAGGCATAGTGCAAGCGGTTTTCTGCAACACGCGTAAACTTCTCAATGACCTTAAGGTTTTTCCATGAGCCGTAAAATGCTTGGTCTTGAGGGATATTAGTCGTTTCAACGACTAAGGTGTTGCCATCCCAGTGACCGATCGAGTCACCAAAGTAGGGACGTGCGTCGGTTTTACTGTGCTCGGCGTTTAGACGAACCATTCTCGCATCATGATTCATTTCAACCAGAATCATCACAGTGTCTGCTGACTGCACGATTTGATAGTTATTATTGTAGAAGCCATTTGGAAACATGGGCGGCCCTGCGTTACGACCGAACCCTATGATGCAGCGCTCACCTAATGACATGGTTTCAGCTTGTCCCATACGGTCTTGAAAACCGAAACGCGAATAGTAACGTGGTGCAGGTTTTCCCGACTTGGTTTTGGGGATCTGCCCGTCTTTTGTAGTCAGCAACGAGGTGCGTGGCTCGCCGCCCACACGCATGACACGATCGCCGGAGTTAATCCAGAAGTGATTATATCCACCTACCGCACCCCCCGCCGACTGGAATCGTGGCCGCTTGACTTTGTCACCTTCGCTTTGATGCTCCGCCCCGGCGTTAGGGTCAGTGGCTTCACCGCGCAGTGCTACGTAGTCCGCTTCATCTTTTTCAATCACACGAACTTCTTCCTCGGTATATACCAACCGATCACCGAATTCTTTGGGGCGCGTCGTAGTGGTTAAGGAAACATTGGTCCAAAAGCCCTGTAGGTCTGGCTGACCAAATTCATTTTTAGGGACTTTGTAACCGTCGTACAGTTTTTGTGACATCACATTGCTACTACCCAAGGTAGCAGCAAAAACTAACGCAAAGCTGACAGTCAGTTTTTTGGGAAGAGTTATGGTCATACGGATCTCCAAGACGTTCTATGCATACGAACAAAGGTGTGTTGTTGTAGTTACCGTATTCAGATATTTACCGATAGTCCTTACAACACACGTTCGCCAAAAAAACAGTGCGGGCGGCATGTTTTTGGTATGGCGGGCAGCTTATCAACGTGTCGCTAGCTTGGAAACAAACTAAATAAATATTAACGTTTGTAAGGGCTACAGCGCACTCAGTACGCTGATTTCTTTACATTGCAGAAAATGCAGAGACGGAACCATTTTCCCTATTTGCTCAACAGCAGCGTGATTTCAACCTAGTGGCTAGAGGAAAGAACGGGCGCTTGCGCGCCCCTAATTGTGCTATTTTTTCTTGCCTCCAACCTGGCGAGTATCGGTAGCTTTGAGCTTGTCAAAAGATCGCATACCACCAATACCCAGCATGCCTGTAATCAACGCAAACAATGGTCCGGCATCTAATACAGGGGGCGGTAAAAAGGTACAAGCTGCTGATGACGCCGCTTCAACATCAGCGATGTGGCAGGGGATCCAGCCGCGCGATTGACCGAGCGCCCATATCCATACAAGCAGTGGATAAAGCACGAATTGATAAGCTAACGCTATTCCACCGACCCAGCCGATAAATGGCCGCCAGCCCGCCACAAAAATTGAACCATGGCGCGCTTCCTCCTGGTTAACAGCCATTTGGCTTTTAGCGAGCGACGCGTTAATTTCTTGCTCTTGTAATGCAATTTTTAATCGCTCTTCATCCGAGGTAAATAAATCATCAGCTAGTCCACCGACACCTTTTACGATGTCTCCAATCCCTAATAAATTTAAACTCATGCGACACCTCCTAGTGTACGATTCAACCAGCCGACTAAAAATTTGATTTGTGAACGATCACGCTTCACGATCTCGGTATAGCGCGCAACTTTTGCTAATGCATACTTTGTGACAAACAATTCTTCCTCGGCAGCATTTATTTTTTCTAAGCTTTTGCTGCCGATTATCCCGTCAGGGGTTGATCCAACAACCAACTGCGCAAGTTTAGACGCAGTGCGCACACCGGCATTCACAGCAAAGTCAAATAGCGTTTGCGCGATACGTTGACTTTCTATTTGATCGCCTCTGATTTTGTCCCAAAATTTTTCTTTGTAAAAGTCAAATACAAGCTCGGTGAGTTTTGGATTTTCCAGATCGTTGTTATCGATCAGATCCCAGCCTTGCCAATTCGAATGAAAGTTTCGAGCGATACCAGCATAGGTTTGCCCGCCCCGGTCGCCTGAGACATTATGATTGCGATAACCGCCTTCATTGCGGATCATAATTTCATATGCAGGTTGGAAATCAGCCATATTACCTCCTTGTCATGTTGTAAAATCATCAAATAGTCACAAGTGAACCGCATCAGAGACTCACTTTAAGAACACTTTGTTTGTGCTTACCGAACGCATCCTAGCGGATTTCGAGTGAGTCGACATCATCTATATCTAGCGCAGTCCTCATATATGCAAACTCACCGTAAAATAGTCGGCAAGCTGCTTTTGACCAACGACATAGCTTAAGGTACTTTAAGCGTCAAATGAGGCCTATTTCGCTGCCAGGGACAGAGTGCAATGACAAAATATGACGTCTACATCGTCAACAACCTAATTGACAATGAAGAAGCCAGTAAAGATGCTTTGTCAGCCGCCAAAGCAAACATAGCGCAACGCTTTAAGTTACCGCCTGAAAAAGTTGAGGCTCTGTTCAAACAGAGGCGAGTCGCCATTAAGCGAGGCGTTTCCGAGAGTGTGGCAAAAAAACTAGCCGGAGCCATAGAAAGCTGCGGGGTAGAATCGGAAATCGTTGCACTCAACAAGGAACCTGAAGAGGCACTTTCACTAACCCCCATCGAACCAACATCTCCAGCTCCAGCTCCAGCTCCAGCTCCAGCCTCGCAGCAAGCGACAGAGCCTACCAATGCAACGGTCGCTAACAATAGGGGCGAATCAATTTACAGCGCACCTACTGCAAGCGTTGATAAGGATTTGTTTTGTCGCCAATGCGGTGCTCGCATGGCAGCCAATGCTTCGACATGTCCAAGTTGCGGCGCCGCAGCCCCTATTCAAGAAAACGGCCCAAGTAAAGTGGCCGCTGGCTTCCTAGCCTTTTTCCTGGGTGGGTTTGGGATCCATCGCTTTTACCTTCGGCAATGGTGGGGCGTTTTTTATATTCCTTTCGGTCTTTTGGGTGTCATTTTCCCAGTCACACTAATCGAGGCTATTTACTTTTGGGCTATGTCTAACGCTAAATGGCAACAAAAGTACGGCCATCTCCCTAAGAGTTCTGCGCTAGTTATCGTCGCGATTTGCATTGTGCCATTTATCGCTGTGGTCGGTATTTTGGCTGCAATCGCATTACCCGCCTACCAAGACTATACACATCGCGCCAAAGTATCAGAGGGCTTGATCGCTTTGCATGATACAGCGCGAGAAGTGGCAAGGGTTACCGTTAACGCGGGGACTCCACCTGCATCACTCGATGATGCAGGGATTTCTATCCAGGTAACCTCGACACATTTACAGTCAGTCGAGCTGAATGAATCTGGAGCAATTGTCGGCACTTATATCCCCTTCGCGAACAACGGCAATGCAATGACGATCACACTAGAACCTAATTACGTATTTGATGGAGAGTTAATCACAGCGGTTAGTTGGTCATGTAAAGGTGGCACAATGCCCGATAAATATCGGCCACCGGACTGCCGCGGTGGCTCTGATGCCGCACCCGCCGAAAAGGCTACGGTAGGTTCAAAAACGTTGCGCTCAGTTGAAAGTACAGCCACCCTCCAAGTCCCGAACAGCTGGAAAGAGGGTGTTGCTGAAAACGACGAAGCGTCGATCAATGCGGGCAATATCTATCGCGAAGCCTACGTATTGCTTCTTGAAGAGGAGGATAACGAAGCGTATTTTAGCGGCTTAGTCGATTTTGGACCCGCCATTGAAGACTACTACGCGTCTGCTTTAACAGATTTCAAACTTCTGTCGCGGTCCGATATCACTAGCGACGAAGGACGCCCAGGAAAAATACTCAAGTTTAGCGCGCACGAAGATGGCTACGATATCGTTTACATGGTGGCGCTGTATCACGACCACAATCGATATTATCAAGTATTTACTTGGAGTTTAGAAAACCGCTTCTCACAAAACGAAGCGGCATTTTTTGACGTTGTAAAGAGCTTTCACCCTTAAAATAAATCAACGCTCAAACACGGCACGACACGTTCGATTGGTGTTCTAGCGCTTTATAATGTCAGCACGCATAGGCGCTAGGCGTGCAAGCAATTTATTTTGTACCGGGTGTGAAATATCCGCACGATTCATTGCGAGAACGAGCAAATCAACCGTATGGTTAAAGTCAGCTTCACTAATCTGCATTCCAGTATGAATATCGACCATATTTCTACCTGCGTACTCGCAAGGGCCATCAGACACTTCACACAATAACTCGCTAAACTTGGCATGAAAGCGTTCAACATCTGCACCATTAAAATATTTTAAAAGCACTTCATCTCGCGATAGCGCAGTGAGAAACTCACCCATAATACGCTCGATACCTGACTTACCACCAAGCTCATTGTAGAGAGTACCCGCAGAATTGAGGGACTGACAGCCACCAAACGAAACAACACAAGTCAGAATCAGTGCTACTCTGATTGACAAAAAAGGTTGGCACTTTATTATTTTTTTCATCACCATCACCAAACGTAGCCAGTCAAAGAAAAATAAATACCGGATTGATCTTCCGATCCCGCCATCGTCCCAAGCTCCGCCCAAGCAAATGCTAAATTAAAGTGCTTGTTTGGAATATAAGCGATAAAAGCATCATAAGCGTCATCTTCTTCTACAAAACCCAGGTTGTCTGGCTTCTGTCGATATTCGAAACCCACAGCAATATGTCGACTCAGCAATACAGCCACTGCTCCCTCAATCATTAATTCATAGCTGTCATTGTCATCGCCACCAAACCCCAACAAACCAAATTGATTTGCCTTGGTTGCCCTCAATGTAACATCCCATAGCACGTTATAACCAAATGCAGCCGCCAGATGCGCTTTAGTAAACGCAACATAGGCATCAACACCGGTATCACTATCGCGTGCGCCGAGCGATTCAGCAATAGCTGAATCGTGTAGCTTTTTGTATTGCACACCAACACTGACCTGCGGCCAATATGAATAAATTAGATCACCAGCAACGCGAGCTTTAGCACCTACAATAGTTTGTTCTATTTCATTGGGTGAGTTAAAAATATCAAACGATTGCCGAGCGAGCGATAGTTCAACCCGATTATATAAACTAAATGCAGCCCCGTAGGCATTGAAGCGGTAGTCTTGAAAATCGGTGCGCGTCGTGAAAATACTGGCAGCAAGCTCTTCATCTGTACCATAACCGGCGATTGTCGCCCAAGGCACAAGACCACCGCCGCCACTACCTTCCATTTGCGACACACCCGCCGCCTCCAGCAACTTGCCACCGCCAGCATTAGCAGCCAAAGGAATGACCGCGATAAGACTTATCGCCAGGCTTTTTAGAATGCGTTTTCTAACATCAACTACCATCTTTAATTATTGACCTTTGTTTGTAGTGCGTGAATCTTTTTAGGGTTTTGATTAAATTGCATAATCCACTTTGGAACTTGATTGGCAGACATAGGCTTTGCGAAATAATAGCCTTGAGCCCAATCAATCCCCCATTTTTTAAGCAGATTGAGCGCTTCAATAGTCTCCACGCCTTCCGCTACGACACTTAAACCAAAACTACGTGCTAAAGATATGGTTGAACGCGTAATAATTTGGTCGTGGTTCGACGTATCTAAATCAGTAACAAAGCTTTTATCAATTTTTAGTTCGTTAACCGGCATATTTTTGAGCTGCGACAACGAAGAATACCCAGTACCAAAATCGTCGATTGACAATTCGAACCCTTTTTCGCGAAACTGATTAAGAAGGTTTATCGCTTCTTCTGGGTCACCCATCAATTCAGACTCAGTAATTTCAAACGAAATTGATGATGGGCGTACATTGTTTACTCGTAACTGTGAGTCAATTAACTCTAATAAATTAGGTGACGATAAGTCTTGCGCAGACAAATTAACCGCCACTTTGACTAGCAACCCCTGCTGTTTCCAATCGCCCAACTGATCTATTACCGTTTCAACCACCCATTCTGTTAATTGCTGGATGAGTCCGCCTTGCTCGGCAAGAGGCACAAACGCATCTGGCAAGACCAGCCCACGAGTGGGGTGCGACCAACGTAAAAGCGCCTCAAACCGTTCCGCGGCCCCGTCTTGCAAGCCGACCTTAGGCTGGTAATACACGCGCAGCTGCCCATCTTCCTCATGCAGCGTTTTCTTCAAATCCGCCAGTAGTTGCAATCGGTTCCGGTGATTTTCTTCGACTGAGGCATCGTAGCAAACGTAGGGCGCTCGGTTCCGCCGGGCCAAATCTAATGCGATGCCTGCCTTTTTGATCAGCCCCTCTGCATCGCTTGAGTCATCCGGCAAGGATGCCACGCCCAAGAAAAATCTCAGATGAATAGTAACACCGGATATTGCGTAGGGTTCTTGCAGGTGACTCAATAACTTGTCAGGTTTAGAAGTTGCCGCTCCTCGCTGAAATATAATAAGGAATTCATCAGCGCCTAACCTTGCAGCAAATTGTTTTGGTCCGCAAAGATCTTTTAGGCGCGCTGCCACGCTGATAAGGCACTGATCACCCACACCATGACCGAGCGAGTCATTAATTTCTCGAAAATCTCTAATATTAATAACAATAACTTCAATCGCAGGCAGGATTGACTCTACGTTTCTATAGTGGCGGGCTGCTTTATATTGAGCTTCGTTCTCACGGATAATTTCATCCAAACGTGATACCGCTCGAGACCGATTTATCAGTTTCGTTAGGTCGTCATGATTTGACTGGTAAGTGATTCGCTCTTCCCGCTCTTTTAAATCTGTCTGCATTCGAGAAAATGCGGCAATAAAACGACCAATCTCTTGAATATTACCACCAGCAGTTCTGGCTGCTTGGTACTGCCCCGCCGCTATTTTTCCAGCCAGTACGGAAAGCGCTTCAAGCGGTAACGCCATTTTTCGCGCAAACAGAATACCACCAATGAGGGCGGCAATTACGGCAACAAAAGTAATTAATAAAATCTCAATCTGCAGCATATCAAAGCTCGCGAACGCCGCATCGACAGAAGAAGAAAGATAAACAATTATCTTTGATTCATCAGACAACACCAATTGCTCTGTCACGTACTGCCGATCGCTGAATAGTGGCAATCGGATTTCTGAAAAGGAGCCAACATCATTCAGAGCATCGTCTAAATCCGCATCCTCCAATGTCGACACAATGACAGATGAAACATCATTTTGGCGCGCAACAAAACTCACATCAAGGTCAGAGATCTGTTTGAGGTCATTTGCGAATTCTTGATTCACGCGAAAGCCTATGACAGCCAAGCCAACGGGTAGAGGAGCGCGAACCGGAAGCACGATTATTTGATAAATATCATCGTTGAGCTTGATAAAATCCGATGCGCCGCTGTGTGCCAAGCTACGCTGTATCAATTCATCACTAGGAAATTGTTGCTGGGGTGTTAATGCCAGACTGGAAGAAGCAATAATCTTGTTCTTTAAAGAGACCAGAGCTAAAAGATCGGCATGAATACGACTCGCGTGGTTGGCCAATCCGTCGCCGACAGTTCTCTCGTTGCCGGATGCAATGGCTTGTTTAAAACCGAAGTCCGCAGTAAGTACTTCAGCTGAAGCAAGCAGCTGATCCTCTCGAGTTGAAAGCAAACGCTCGACAACACTGCGCCCGACCGTTAGTTCATTACTAATTTGTCCTCGCACATGAGTATTTGTTGAAACCCACACGGCAAGCGTAATAGCTAAAGTGGTCACAACGAGCGTGCCGGTGAGTAAGCGCAGAATGTGCGTTTGTAAAGGCTTTGCCATGCTAATTCGATCTGCCAGTGCTAAAAGGTCGACAAGGGTTGAATAAACGATTTACTCAGGTGTAGAAACGCTACGCGATAGAATAACGCATTACTTGAGAACAATTTACACGTTTAAAAATGGTTACGGTTCAAAGCGGATGCCTAGACAATCAACGTTAGAGGAAAGATCCTCAAAATCATCGACCCTAAAACCTCAAACCGAGAAGTGTACACAACTAAAAAGGCATACGCTTAAACATACTACCCAGGCAGCCATGAACTCACAATAGTGCTTAATAACATCACGCTAAATCTAGCGCTATTTATCATTTTATAGGCATAAAAAATAACATTCTTTACAGTTTAACCAGGCTTTGCTTTCCCCGCCCGTGGCCAACAGACGAATTAATTCTTACCTGCTATTTCACGCATTTTCCTGTACAACGAACGCACACTGATACCAAGAATGTCCGCCGCCTGTCTTATATTGCCATTATGTGCGGTTAGCACGTCGGAAATGTAATTTTGCTCCGCAATTTTCAAATCCACCCATTCCTTGCTGGCTGGAGACATTACCTCTTCATCGTCGTCATAGAATGCGTCGTCTACAGCGATACTCTCACCAATCAATTTTGCATCAATAACTGAGGTTTCTGACAGAACTATAGCTCTATTGAGGATATTTCTTAGTTCACGAATATTCCCTTTGAGAGGTTGGTGAGTAATTATTGCCACTGCGTCATCAGTCAAAGTAAAGTGTTTTTCTGGCTCTAACTGCCGTAACAATGTCTGAGATATTAAGGGCACATCGTCCAATCGTTCTTTCAACGCTGGCAGGTGAATAGGAAACACGTTGATCCGATGAAACAGATCCAGACGAAATTTTTCTTGTCTGACTAATGCTTTGATATTTTTATGCGTAGCACACACCAACCGAAAGTCACTACGCTTTACTTCCGTACTCCCTAAAGGACGAAACGTTCTATTTTCAAGAAGCCTTAACAGCTTAACTTGCATACTTTGCGGAATATCAGCCACCTCGTCCAGAAACAAGGTGCCGCCATGGGCAAGCTCGACTAAACCTTGCTTAGTGGTGTTTGCTCCGGTGAACGCGCCTTTTACATAGCCGAATAACTCGCTTTCAAATAGGGCGTCAGTCAAGCCTGAACATTCTAGTGTAATAAGCGGTTTGTCTTTACGGTCACTCGCTTGATGAATGGCCCTCGCCGCCAACTCCTTACCTGTACCTGATTCACCAAGCAATAATACAGTAGCGTCACTCTTGCCTACTTTTGAAATTCTATCCAGCATGGAAACAAACGCATGACTGTTCCCGACCATTGTTTGGTGTTGATGATTCCCGCTCGCGAGGGGGATGGGCCTCATGATCTCTATAAATAGCTCAATCCCATACTCATCGCGAATCGGCAGCATTTCGATCTCTACATGTTCGCTACCGTTTTGTGTCTGATGAATATGAAGTATTCGCTCTCTACGCGAGCTTTGACGAACTCTATGTAGAGGACAATCTTCACCTGCTTGGTCGCAGGGTTTGTCGTAACCGTGGGAGACGTGATAACAATAAGACACCTCACCATTAAGGGTAATTTCCCCAAATGCTGAACGATAGGCTTGATTGTAAGCAAGAATTTGATAATCAACGGTCAGGAGTATCGCAGGGGCCTCAAAAATTTCTAGCACCCCAGATAGCTGGGAAAACTGAGCCAATCTATCGCTTGCGATTTTTTCCACTCCGGCGCCTTATGACAAAATTGACAAGGCTGCCAAAAATGGCGCAAGACCGCCTTTAAGTCAAGCTTATCTATGCGGCGCTGCTTGTGAAGTCGGCTCACTCAGCATTATCGTTTGATCATAATGCAAATTACTAACGGGACGATGCGATACAAGCAGCACAATATGCTGCGGTATTATATTCTCAAGGTGACCGGCAAGCTGTTTTGCTGTCACTTCATCTAGACCCTCAAATGGCTCATCTAACATCCATACATCGGCGTTCACTAACCAAGCACGCGCCAAACCTAGCCGCTTGCGCTCGCCGCCCGAAAGAGTCCTACCATGCTCTCCTAGCCACTCATCTAAGTTATCGCGCATATAATCGAGACACGCAAACGACAGAGCTTCACTCAATACGGCATCACTTGCATTGGCAGACGCTATCCGCAAGTTATTCCGTAAGCTATCCGATAAAACAACTGGCATCTGTTCAGAATAATGAATAGAAGCGCTATGTAATGCGACAGGGCCACTCGAAGCTCTTTTATTAATCTCCACCCTTCCTTGGTATCCAAGCAAGCCCGCCAAGGCTAATAAAAGAGAAGTTTTACCGCACCCTGAGTCACCTTGAACACCAATTAGTTGGCCCTTTTTAAAGCTCGAAGAGATTGCCGAGCCAACCCACTGACCACGCTGCCATGCAAAGTCTATCAGCTGCATTTCGTTAACCACTAGCGGCGGCTGTGGGTTAGACCCAACCAAGGGAGCTACATTCAAGCCTACTTCGTCGCATTCGTGTCGAGATATTTCACTATCAAGATGTTGCTGCCCAAGACACGCTTCTGCTCTCGGAAGCTGCGCTCGCATCACAGGTGCCAGCCACTCAGGGACAGCCAACAGAACCAAAGGCAATAAAATTAAGAATGGTGAACCCAAGCTTTCATCAGGTATCGACCACAGTGCGACAACAATACCTGCATACGCGCAAAGTAGCAGCAGCGATTCTGCTTGACTAGTTAATACTCTTATTAGTTTTCTGTGTATCAGTAATCGCTTATAAGACTCCATAGAAGGCTGCAGTAGATCCGACATACTCCACAGCGATGCGCCCCGTAAAGCCTGGGTGAACGTGGCTAAAAAGTCCTTTGATCGGTTATTTAACTCAGTCAACTGTCGCAAATATGCACGATATAACACCATGAAACCGATCATCACCATCAGCATAAAAATACTAAACAACGGTACACTAACAGGCGAAAAAACGGATAGAACGCCTCCAATCAGCATGGCCAAACATAAGCCACTAACAAGGGGAATATTTACGGCAAGGGTTTTGTTAGCCACTTTATCAACATCTTGGTTTAAACGCTCAACCTCTTCCTCGATTGGGGCGCAGCTTTCCCATTGGAGAGCTCGCCCAAACAAACGTAAGCGCAAGCCATGTAGATACAACAACAAGCTGTCGTGCCCGATATAATTTGCTCCATAGTGACTAATGATTCGAACGAATGCCAACAACCGAATACTCGCAGCAGGGACAACATAGTTAAACACCAACCCTGCCGTTGACAGCCCCGCAAGAGCAGATGCCGCTATAAACCAACCTGATAGCATCAATAATATTATCGATGCACTAGCGCTAATCGCGGCAAGTAAATAAGCAAAAGCAGTTGTTGTGTTATTTATTTTCATACGTAGGAAAACTGTATAAGACTAAGCACATAAAGCACCTCGGTGTGTTTCATGCAATCTATGACCATCTAAAAACCATATTTTATTGAACAACTCGTCTTCATTTTTATCATGGCTAATCCAAAGTACTGTTTTATCTTTTACGTGCTCTTTCAACAACCGAACAACCCGCTGTGCTTGTGCTGGTCCCAAATGTGCGGTCGGCTCATCAAGAAAAACGATAGGAAGGTCAAATAAAATGATACGAGCAATTGCCAATCGCTGGCGCTGCCCACCAGAAAGAGGCGGCAAATCCCCCATAGGAGTATCAAGACCAAGCGCTTGCTGATTAAGCCAACCCGTCAGCCCAACCTTGTCGATTACTTCCAATAATTGCCTATCATTGTAGTCAGCAATATTCAGACACAGGTTTTCACGTACACTACCAGCCACTATATCAGCCGATTGAGTCAACCAGGCCACCTGGCTTGGATTTAGATGATGCGGGTTATCAGCGTACATTTCGCGTATTCCGATAAGCGCTTCTAACAATGTTGTTTTACCCGCTCCCGATGCGCCCTTAATTAGCACTTTATCGCCGACATCTAATACAAGGTGACTCGCACCAACCAGCACATCGCCACCAGGCACACGGATTTCCATATTGTTAAGATTCAACTCGCGCGCGACATTCGAATAGACATCAACTCTCGAATTTGGGCTAAGCACTTCACATAATTGATCAGCAGCACCTATAGCCTCCGCTCTCTGATGATAAAATCGCCCCAATGTTTTTAGTTCATTAAAAAATATCGGCACAATCATTAGTGAAAATAGGCCTTCATGAAGGCTTAACCCCGATCGCCAGCTACCAAAATTTAGCTCTCCCAACAAACTAAAGCCAACAAAGACAGCCACTAACGCCATTGCCAAGGTAGCGAAAAAATCCAGGACTGATGAGGAAAGAAATGCAAGCCGGACCACTTTCAACGTACGATCGCGAACGATCATGGCCGCCTGCGAAAACACTTCCTGCTGTCGCCGCAATGCATGGTGAACATGTATTAGTTGTCTCGCACGTAAACGATCTTGAAAAATATCACTCAACCGCTCAATGACTTTGAAATGTTCACGGTGTGCTTCTGCCGCACCCTGCCCCATAACCCACATGAACAATGGTATCAGTGGCGCGGACACAGCTAACAATAGCGCAACCACCCAACTAATAGGAATGACAAGAAGTAGGACAATAAAAGGGATAATAGTCGCTAAACGTTTCTGGGGAAGGTAGTTTGAATAGTACTCCTGAATTGCAACAAGGCGCTTCATATAAAATAATTGCCATGCTGCACAAGAGTGGTCTCGAATAACAGCCAAGCTACGCGAACGAAGCACATCACTCAGTTGATCACTGAAAGAAATGCCCACCCGCTCAAATAATGATGACTTTGCTCTATCAATTTGGACCTGTGCGGCTAACTGCAAAGAAAAAAACAAACACAACCACAACAGTGCCGAACGGTCATGATCCGCCTCAGTTAACATAGTGTTTAGAATGCCCGTCAGCACCCATAAACACATCACTTGAACAATAAATTTGCCAATAGACAAAAAGGTGATGAGGGAGATAACTCTCTCAAACGGTTGAGCACGCGATGCAAGCCAACCCACTAGCTCCTTATTCCGCTGCTCATCCACCATCAGCTATTGCTCAACATCTCGATCCAAGTCCTCCACTGATTCGAGCCACATAGCGTTAATTATGCCAAAAGAGCAAGCCAGTAATACGCCCAAGATCCAAGTAAAATACCACATAAATTGTCTTCTCAAGTTAATATAGTGAATGCGAATTTGCGACGATGTGTGATTCTTTTATTCGGCCACGCATGGTATAGAAACTCCAACCTGTATATCCCAGCACAATAGGCACAAAGATCATAGCAACCCAAAACATGACGGCCAAAGTGAAATGACTGGACGTCGCATCCCACATTGTCAGGGAAGCATTTAGCATGGTGCTACTAGGCATCAAAAATGGAAACATCGAAAAGCCAGCTGTCATAATGATGCCCGCTAGACTAGCACTAGAAAACACAAAAGCCATACCAGTCTGCGATTGCTTTGAAAACCATATAACAGCAAGGGGAGATAGTGTTCCAAGCAAAGGCGCAATCAACATCCAGGGGTATTTACTATAATTACTCAACCAACCGCCTGACACAATTTCAACTGACTTATTCAGCGGATTCGATGGCGCTGCGCCATCCACAGAAGAAACTAGAGCATACCCATCTAGCCCAAATGCTACCCAGAGACCTGCCAACACAAACAAGCCGCTTGTGACCCCACCAAAAATACTTGCGACTGCTACAGAACGCGATCGAAGTTGGGCATCTGTTTTGAGCTGCAACCAGGTGGCACCGTGCATCATTAACATCGAAACGCTAATTAAACCGGACAACAAAGCAAATGGTGTTAGCAATCCGAAGAACGAACCGGTATAAGTTGCTTTTAAAGTATTATCCATTTCAAAAGGAACACCCAGCAACAGGTTGCCAAACGCAACACCAAAAATCAGCGCCGGCACCAGACCACCAACAAACAAGAGCCAATCCCAAGTAAGTCGCCAACGGGGAGACTCTAGCTTACTGCGATAATCAAAACCTAGCGGCCGCATCCATAGTGCCGCCAGTGTAAGCAGCAAAGCTAAGTAGAACCCAGAGAAAGCCGTCGCATAGATAATTGGCCACGCCGCGAAAATGGCTCCGCCGGCAGTAATAAACCATACTTGATTTCCATCCCAATGAGGCCCAATAGTATTTATTAACACTCGGCGCTCAGTGTCAGTCCGCCCCACAAATGTAAGCAAAGCACCAACACCTAAATCAAAACCATCGGTAATTGCGAACCCAATCAACAGGACGCCGACCAAAACCCACCAAATAAGACGTAGTATTTCGTAATCAATCATAGCTCTACTCCTTGCAGGTGACCGTCAGTATTCTCTGCTTCTTTAGCTGGACCTTTGCGCGCAAATTTCACCATCAAATAAAGCCCCGCAATAAACATAACAGTGTAAAACAAGCTAATCGTAACGAGTGAAATCACTAGATCGCTTACAGCCAAGTTCGAAACGGCCGTATGAATCGGCAACACTTCTGCAATCGCCCAAGGTTGACGCCCATACTCCGCAACGAACCAGCCTGCCTCACTTGCAACCCAAGGCAAAGGCAAGCTAAATAACGCTAAACGTAAAAGCCATTTTGGCTTTTCAACATGGTGTTTAGCGCTAAACCAAAAAGCTAAAGCAAACACCATTAACATAAAGAAACCTGAACCTACCATGAGCCGAAACGACCAGAACATTGGTGCAACACCTGGGATACTGTAGTCTACCGCCTTCTCAATACCCTCTTCGGTTGGCCGCGCAATATCGTCAACAAACGGCTCCAATAAAAGGCCGTAGCCTAAATGTTCTTTAAGATCTTCAAAGCGCTTAGCCTCTTCTTGACTCAAACCACCGGCCTTCAACTGCTTAAGCAACACATTAGCTTCAGCGCCTTTAATAATTCTTTCCCTATTCATTGCTTTTAAATCCTGCAAACCCAAAACAGGCTCGTCAAAGGAACGCGTTGCAATGATTCCCATCGCATAGGGAATTTTAAGGGCATAGTCGGTATGTTGCGTTTCTTCATTCGGGAACCCGAAGAGAGTAAACGCCGCAGGCGGCTCATGGGTTTTCCACTCTGCTTCAACCGCTGCCAATTTTACTTTTTGCACATCACCCAGCTCATAGCCGCTTTCATCGCCAAGCACAATCACTGATAGCGCCGAAGCCAAACCGAAACTCGCAGCGATCGCAAAGGAACGCCGAGCAAAGGCTACGTGCTCTTTGCGAAGCAAGTAGTATGCAGATATCGCTAGAATGAACATCGATCCTGTGACGTATCCAGCCGATACGGTATGAACAAACTTCACTTGTGCAACCGGGTTTAGCAACAGATCAGCAAAGCTTGTCATCTCCATGCGCATCGTGTCCGAATTAAACACAGAGCCTTGAGGATTTTGCATCCAACCATTTGCAATGAGAATCCATAACGCAGAGAAATTACTACCTAAAGCCACACACCAGGTAACGACCAAGTGCTTAACTTTTGACATTCTGTCCCAACCGAAGAAAAACAACCCAATAAACGTCGACTCAAGAAAAAACGCCATCAACCCTTCGATTGCTAACGGCGCGCCAAAAATATCGCCCACATAGTGAGAGTAATAGGACCAGTTCATACCGAACTGAAACTCCATGGTTATCCCTGTAGCAACACCAATAGCAAAATTAATCCCAAATAATTTACCCCAGAATTTGGTCATATCGCGGTAGATGGTTTTCCCCGTCATCACATAGACGGACTCCATAATAGCCAGCAGGAAAGTCATCCCGAGCGTTAGCGGCACAAAGATAAAGTGGTACATCGCAGTAATTGCAAACTGCCAACGAGACAGCTCAATAAGAGTTTCATTCATATACCGCTACTCCATAAGGGTGGAACAAAATTGGACAACCAATAGCATGTGAGATAACCATCAAATATAGCTGGCATAGTTCTTTCGCTCGATACACTCTGATGGCTTGTATAAAAAATCGTAGCACCAACAGCGCCGATAAAGCCTATGAACTTGAACACTGCGGGAGGAACCAAGAAAATGAAATACGCAGGCGCAAACACCTAGGAAGACCACCCAACCAGAGAAACCACTTCCTAACCAGTAATTGGACAATCAGCCAGAAAAATAGACCAAACCTAACAAAAATCCAGCGAAACACATTGTGTCCTCAGCAACAGCCAATAGCGCCACAACAATATTGCTATCCGCAGTGACCCACCAACTCATAATCAAACGTTCACTCTGCCAGCCAGCAATTTGAAGGATGCATTAACGGAATGGGCATGACTAAATAGAAATGGGTCAGCATAGAGCGCTGCAAATAAGCGAGAAACCAACTCCCCTGCGCCCACACTACGACCAGCCCAAAGAACCCTATCGCGATCCTAAAACTATTGACTGGGATATGCTGCCTCCTTTAAAGAAGCATTCTTGTCAAATTGATCAAGACCGCAGATATTCACTAGTGGTGCCATAGAAAACCGAGAACACATAGAGTATAGCCAAGCATGCCGCTATATTAGAAATTACTGATATAACGACTTGAGCAGCAGCAAGGAATAGGCCAAGTAGAAGGGGGCGAGATAACCCCTTTAAAACAATAAGTTAGATCGCTGCCTAACATTAAAATTTGGTAAAACTTAGAAAACACGCCATTAATGACACAAAAATTGCCATTATTGGCGCAGGCTGTCCCGGCTCGCCTTCGGTTATCAGCTTAGGCCCCTCCACATCTGGGCTCAGAGAGGACACCAATGCAAAGTTAGCTGGCATATTTCCTGCTGAGCCATAATTCCTACCGAAAGGGTATTGCGTATACCCCGCACAGAATTGACCACCTAATTAAAATCGAGGAAAACGATGGGCAAGACAATTTACACACTCACCATGCTAGTTGCGCTACATTGCTCCGCGTTAGCCGCAGAACCTGACGATAACACCATGCCGACCCAGTCGGAGAGAGGGAGGCTAATTGTGAGTCATTTTCACTCCACACTCAGTGGCAAACTAAAAGGAGCTATGAAAGAAGGTGGACCGATTAGTGCTATCGAAGTTTGCAATAAAGAAGCACAAAAAATTGCCCAAAGCCTTAGCGAGCAAAACCAAGTGACTGTGAAACGCATTACTGACCGAGTTCGAAATCCAGCCGATGCACCAGATGCAATAGACCTAAACGTATTAAAAGAATTTAGCGACCAGCTCACGAGCAACGCCAATGCGCCATTAGAAAAATTACATAATGGCAACGGGGTAACTCGCTACTACAAAGGCATCGTCATTCAGCCGCCGTGCCTAGTGTGCCACGGAGAAAACATCGCCCCGTCGATTGAAAGAACCCTCAATCAATATTATCCAAGTGACCAAGCACGAGGTTACAAACTAGGCGAGCTTCGTGGAGCATTTGTTGTCCACTTTTAATGCTTAACAACATTAGCCACTGGCGCCTTATCCAGTGCGCCACGCGTTTTTTTGCGACAACCGATACCTACGTAATAAATGCGAAAATAAAATCGTCTTTGTCTACGCTTTTGAATTACGGCGACTAACAATACTGGGAACATGCCCGAACTGCGGCATGCGATTTTATTTTTGCCGAGATTTTTTAATTGTATCGTAAGCGGCTTGTATTTCCTGGCTACGCTCGGTTGCCTCTTGGATCATATCTTCAGGAACACCCTGACCAGTCAATTTATCCGGATGGTACTGACTCATTAGTTTACGGTACGCTCGCTTTATAACTGCGTCACTATCTTCAGGCTTAACGCCTAATGCTTCATAAGCCATGGACAGTTGATCTGCAGATGCTGTTTGCGAATAGCCCGCACCACCGGATTGCGTACGGAATGATTCTTGAGCGCGTATCATACGAATCATTTGCTCGAAGGCGAACGATGGCATGCCAAGTGATTTCGCTACGTCGTGTAATACTCTCTGTTCGGCCTCATCGATCTCGCCATCGGCAAGTGCCACATGAATGAGATACACCAACAACATTTGCACAAGATTCGCGTGCAGTCCGCACTCACGCTTAAACTCAGATAGGGCTGCCTGCACATCAAATTCTGGCTGAGACCCGGCTTTAAATAGCTCAATTGCTTCGCGGCGATGCTCTGGGGTCAGGCCCATCTGCACCATAAACGCTTCTGTCTGCTGCACTTCCTCTTCTGATATACGCCCATCAGCCTTGGCTAGGTGCCCCAGCAATTGGAATACTGTTTTAAAAAATGTATCTTGTATTTTCTTCAACTGCTCAGGGGAAGGACGCAAACGCAGCTGGGCTTGGCGATAACCGGTATCAAAAATGTGTCCCACAAACACACCCAGTAAAGCCAGAAAAAAACTGCCTCCGCCCACAAGGTACCCCAGGAATCCGCCAATAATTTTGCCAAACATGCTAACAACATCTCTCTAGAACCAATTTATAGAGCGCACTGTAACACAAGGAAGATACGGAAATGACGCATAGCCGCAGACAAAAAGCGCGCTAAACTATTCATCAATACCATTGTCAGTTCGATATGAACCTCATAATACGAGAAAGCACATGACACTTATTAAGAGCCTGCTTACGTTAACCGCCATAGTTAGCGTCTCTGCCTTTGCAGAGCCGAAAACCGAAACCTATATCGAAGACATCAACGTGCCCTGGGGGATGGCATGGCTGCCGCCATCCAACGGCCAAGCGCAGGGTGACATGCTTGTCACAGAGCGCAGTGGCTCTCTCTATAGAGTTCGCGACGGAAAAATCGCCGCTGAAATTAAAGGGCTCCCTGACATTCATGCTAACGGACAAGGCGGGCTGCTAGACATAGAACTTCACCCCCAGTATGACGAAAACGGTTGGATATACCTTTCTTATTCGAGCCCAGAGGGCGAGGGCAAAGGTAGCAATACCGCGATCATTCGTGGGCAGCTTAACGGTAATCGTTTGACCAACATAGAAACCTTATATAAGGCAGAACCCAATTCTCGGCGCGGCCAGCATTATGGTTCTCGCATTGAATTCGATAACCGTGGAATGCTGTTTTTTTCAATCGGAGAGCGAGGCGATCGCGACACCAACCCGCAAGACCTTAGCCGTGACGGAGGCAAAATCTATCGTCTCCGTGACGATGGCCGCATTCCTCAAGACAACCCTTTCGTTAGTGATAAACAAGCAAAACCAGCGATATACTCCTGGGGACACCGCAATCCGCAAGGGATGGCGACTCACCCAACCAGCGGTGAGATATGGATTCACGAGCACGGTCCCAGAGGTGGCGATGAAATTAACATCGTCAAAGCCGGAGAAAACTATGGCTGGCCGATTCTCAGCTATGGTATCAATTACATTGGCACCGCCTTCGCGGAAGGCACAGAGCGAGAAGGCTACCAATCCCCTATTCATTATTGGGACCCTTCAATCGCGCCCTCTGGTATGACCTTTGTCACCAGCGATAAGTATCCAGAGTGGCAAGGAAAATTACTGGTCGGCTCGTTAAAGTTTCGCTACCTAGTATTGTGCTCCACCACCGAATCAGCCGTGACTAATACAGCGATAGTCATGAAAGACATCGGCCGAGTGCGCAACGTCAAACAAGGGCCTGACGGTTATCTCTACGTGGCCACCGAGGGCAACGGGATTCTCAGGCTCATCCCATAACCGTTTAACCATGACCAGCCTCTGGCCCTAGCCGCTTAGGTTTTGTACAATCCGCGCCCCCGTTTCTTAGATTGAATAGCGGGGATCGCATAGATCAGGCATCCACTCAGCCCTGATAACAATACCCTGATAACAGCCCTGGATTTACGCTCCAGCTAGCTAAGAGGTTAATCATGTCAGACCAACAGGACCTTCCTGTGGTGGTGTGCGCGCTTTATAAATTTGTCGCACTCCCCCACTTCGAATCACTTCGAGAACCACTTCTACAATTAATGCTCGAACAAACCGTCCGCGGCACTCTGCTGCTCGCAGCCGAAGGCATCAATGGCACCATTGCTGGTAGCCGAGAAGGCATCGATACCGTGCTCAACTGGCTTCGTCAGGAGCCTGCGCTGTCTGAGTTTGATTTCAAGGAAAGCTATACACAAGAACTGCCGTTTAAGCGCAGTAAGGTCAAACTCAAAAAAGAAATCGTCACCATGGGTGTTGAAGGTATCGACCCCAACCGCGTCGTTGGCACCTATGTCGAACCTAAAGATTGGAACGCACTAATCAGTGATCCAGATGTAGTTGTGGTCGACACACGCAACGACTACGAATATCAGGTAGGCACATTTAACAACGCCATAAATCCAAACACCGAAACCTTTCGCGAGTTCCCGGATTATGTGAAGGAAAACCTCAACCCTCAAAAACATAAAAAAGTTGCCATGTTCTGCACCGGTGGGATTCGCTGCGAGAAGTCGACTGCTTACCTAAAAGAGCAAGGCTTCGATGAGGTCTACCACCTAAAAGGCGGCATCCTTAAATACCTGGAAGAAGTGCCGGAAGAAAACACCCTGTGGCAAGGCGAATGCTTTGTGTTTGATGATCGGGTGACCGTCAATCACCAACTTGAACGCGGCGAGTATGATCAATGCTACGCTTGCCGCCTTCCCATCACCGAAGAGGACAAGGCTAGCCCTCATTACGAGAAGGGCGTCAGCTGCCCACATTGTATCGACAAGGTCAGCGCTGAACAAAAACAGCGCTTTGCCGAGCGCCAAAAGCAACTTCAGCTAGCCAAGCGCCGTGGTGAAGTGCACATAGGTAGCGATGCACGATCTAGTTTACGTAAACAACGCGCCGCCAAGCAGCGTCTTCGCGCCAACCAACGTGAGCAATCGCTAAAACAAGGCTAGTGCTTGGTGACTGGGCTGTGCAATACAGCCCACTTTATCAACGTAAGCAATATCGAAAAGCGTCTTTTGCAGCCCCTCCTCTCTTGATTTCGTATTTTTAACCTCACCGCAACGTCGACTCAACGTCCAATTTATTGAGCAGCTAAAACCTGCACCTCAAGTTGCATTATGCAACCCCAAACGCTTTGTCAGCACGCCGATTTAGCCGCTAAGTCGACTGATTCACGATTTGAAGCGCTTCCATGTTGATTTACGCGCCACAAACCGACAGACTTGCGGGTTGATGACGAGGCCACTATAACGATGACAATTTCCGGCTATGAACGAATCTCCCCAACCAAAATTGAACAATGCATGGTTCGGAATTCGGTCAATAATTTTCGTGCGCCGATCCAATTAACACGTGGACCACTTAGTGGCGAAATAGACGTTATCGCACTTGATGACATGTGGCTGGCACGACGAAGGCTGTCGCAAATGATCTGCCAGTTCCTCACGGTACCTGAGAAACAATTTGCTTTAGGTCTCGCCACTGGCGAGCAGCCTTTTTTTGGACCTGATGGTCTAGCGTTCGCTGAAGGTGAAATCTCGATTGCACACGCATCAAGAGCATTTCTGCAAATCATCCCTGCAAACGTTTCGTTCTACAGTGTACGGTTCACTGAGAGCCTATCTAAAAACTCAATTAGCCCTTCGTTTTTTAGGGACCTACAATCAGTAACCAATGGTTCTTCACCACAACAAATCGCATCTAAAGATTTTCATCGTCAGCTGCTTACGCATCTAGAGGCAATCTTTACATTGGCCAGCGAAAGTAAAAATGCGGATGTAAGCAGCCAGAAAACAGATCTTCTCCATACGCTAAACGCCAATATTTCCAAAGAATCTGTAGTTAATGCACGCACCAATTCCCGCTCACGAATTTTTCAGCGCGCGACTAACTTTATTATCGACACACCCATTCATGCCGTGACACTTGATCGGGTTGCAGCCACCTGCACGACAAGTCGCCGCAATCTCGAAATAACCTTTGCGGAACGCATCGGCATACCGCCAAATGAATTTATCACTAGCATTCGATTGAATGCTGCGCGAAAAAAACTTTTGGCACCAGAAATTAATGAAAGTATAGCCAGCATTGCGGAGAGCTGTGGCATTAAGCACCTTGGCAAATTTGCTAAAAACTACTCGGAAATGTTTGGCGAACTCCCCAGCGCGACACTGCGCCAAAGCCTTAAAACACACACCTAGCTATCACGCCCAAACGCTGTGTTTTTTATAAATCACGCTCTATTTAGTAACTATTCGCATAAGGGATAATGGCCTATCCCATGCTTATGCTATAAAGCACTACCGCATTAGGCCGTCACACTCGAGCACGAAAAAAAAGAGGACGCCTAGTAGATGTAAACAACCTAGGTCAACCTTCCTCTAGTTGTATGACGAATAAATACCGCTTCACACAAGTACGACATGCCGAACAAGTGGCTGACTGTTTGCCGTGGAAACTCATCACAGCTCAGCAACTGAGCCGTGGAAGTTTTTGCTGTGATATTGAGTTACTAGGTAATACCGACATATCCATTGTGCGACGAATTTGTTCTACCTCACTGCGAGAAATTGCCTCAATTCCGGAAGGGTTTATTTGTTTACTGCTGCACCCAGAAGAAGGCAAAACCTACGTTAAAGGGCGATACTTCGGTAAAGGAACAATCTGCACGATTGCGGGAGACAAACAATGGGAGGTGTTTACACAACAAGGTGCGACAACTTACGCTCTATTATTAAACAAAAAGTCTATTCAACAGTATATGGACGAAGAGTGCGCACAAGTTTTCCAGCAATTTTATCACCAGGGCTTTGACATCGCCCTGGCAACCCCGGAGATTACGCAGCCAATTTTTGACCACGTCGATATACTGCTAGAGAAAGCAGCAAACTCGAATGACGATCTAGTTCAAAAAATTAACCAGACTGACAAACTGGCACTCATCACCTTGCTGGGTGAATTATTGAAGTCTGTACGTTACGAGGACTTACGCAGCAACTCAAACGCAAAATTACTCGATCGTGCACTGGGCTTCATCAACAATAATATTCGCCGAAAATTTACGATTTCTGAGCTGGCAGATTACCTTCACACCCACCAGCGCAATGTCGAATTAATTTTTAATGCATATCTAGATTTAAGCCCAAGAGAATACGCGAGTAACCTAAAACTTAATTTAGTTCGCGCAGCGCTTATCGCCTCCGCCAACAAAAAAGTCAGCATTGCCGAAGTTGCTAATAAATACGGCATTTCCCATATGGGAAACTTTAGTCAAAGCTATAGCAAATTATTCTTAGAATTACCCAGCGATACGGTAAGAAATCACCGCCGCGAAGTTGAGAATAGCGTAGTCGATTGATGTGTATTAGACACCCACAAATCGACTACAAGACGATACCAACAGCTAACAGCAGGGGGGTTAACAGGGTTATTGCAACATTTACCCCAAGGACATCGGTACGCTCCCCCAAGGTTGCATGATCTCTCAAAACCACCCTCGAAATGCCCACCGCAGCGAACAGCGGCAGTATGGATAACAAAGCCCATGTGTTCCATATATTGAACACATAGCCGAGAATTACGACTAAACTGCACCCCACCACAGCCGAGGCATAAGCACCTGCCCCAACGTACGTACCATATACGATAAGTATATGACGCCGACCTGCTGCACGATCGGCATCTACATCGGGAAATTGATTCAACAACAGCAGATTATTTACCAACATAAACGGGACTAGGCTCGCCATGATTGCTTGTAAAGTGATATTACCTACCAATACCCAATGGCTCCCCACTACCATCAATACACCAAACCCAAGCCCTGGGGCAATTAAGCACAGCAGCGGCAGGCGATTAATCCACGGCGTATAGAATAGAACTAACGCCACGCCAATTACGCCTGCGAAGATGAGTTCCCAGCCGCGGACGGTTGCTAAATAGATACCACAACCCATCGTTATAGCCAGGCACAGTAGCCCCGTTAATAGAACAGCATTCAATGCAGCGGGATTAGCTGGTATAGCACCACTCCCGCCACTGAAAGGCGTACGACGTGTCGTTAAGTCAAGGCCACTACGGAAGTCGGCATATTCATTCAAAGTGTTGACACTAATGTGCGCGGCGACTGCGGCAGCCAATACAACTGGCACCAGCTGCCACTCCACACTGGCTCCACTTGCAACGGCTGTCGCTATGCCCAAAAAAACGCAAATAGGCGTCAGAATTAAAAAGGGTAGGCGCATGGCGCCAAGGATGGATAGAAGCAAACCGCACCTCAAATGAACTCAACCGCGAAAGCGCAGTATTGTAATCAATTAATGAGCGATGAGTAGGAGGGATGCTTTCAGGGGCTCAACAAAACCCCTGTCATTTAATTTAATGACGCGGCAGGTTACTGAGTAAGTCTCGACGCGAATGAATCATTTCTTTATAGGACTGCAACAAACCGAAGTTGGCTGCATCCGGGCCACTACGCAGCGTCTGCATTTGCCGTTCTAGGCGCGTAATTTCTTCTCTTAGCTGGGCTTTTAACATCACGGTATTGTTGAAGGTAACCCCTACATGGGCTGCACGTGGCTGTCTCATGGCTATTAACTGTCCTTTGTAGTGACTGTATTATTCTTATCGAACGGGTAATGATTCGCGGTAGGCCGTCAACAATCATAGCTGACAGCCTACTGAGACTAGACCACAAAATAAGAACTCGCCAATTTTTTGGCTATATTTGTCACTAAAAAGACGCGCTAGGCTTCGAGGATAGAGCGCCAGTCAAAGTCGGTATCACCGATGACATAAAAGAAAGGGTTTAAGATATCGTCTTTAGTGTTATAGCGAAGCAGATTGAAGTCCACATCGACTACCGTTCCTCCGGCCGCTTCAACAACGGCTTGTGCTGCCGCCGTATCCCATTCAGAGGTTAAGGCAAGACGCGGGTAGAGGTCAGCTTCGCCTTCTGCCACCAAGCACAGCTTTAGCGAACTCCCCATATCTTTGGTCTCTACACTACTGAAAAGTGGCTGCAGCTTGGCCATGAGCTGCTCTACCGCTTCTGCTCCGTGGCGTCGACTGGCCACGAGTTCTACCGGTAACTGTTGTTGCTGGCGTTCCGACAAACTCCGGACCCGAATCGACTTCGACTCCCCAGCAACAATCTTTTTCGCACCCAGTCGCTTTGAACCCGCATAGGTGACTTCCTTTACGGGCACATAAACCACACCCAACACAGGCTCGCCGTTTTCTATTAATGCCACGTTAACCGTAAATTCACCATTACGATTGATAAACTCTTTTGTCCCATCTAGAGGGTCAATCAGCCAGTAGACTCCCCAGCTACCGCGCTCAGCAAAGCTAGGCATTTCCTCTTCTTCCGACAATACTGGTATCTGGGGTGTCATACCCCTCAAGCCAGCCACTAAAATTTTATGAGCGGCGAGGTCAGCCGCTGTAACGGGTGAATCGTCGGATTTCTGCTCAACATCAAAATCCTGCTGATAAATATCCAATATTGCCTTACCAGCGTCATGGGTAAGAGAAACAACTTGGTCGACCAAGTCTTGACTAACGGGGGTACTCGTCGCTTGATTCACTAGACTATCCTGTAGTGTATTGGGCTCTGAACTCAATGTATTAATGGAAACAGCTCGCGCAATAGCCGGCCGAAGTAGGGAGCATTATAGCGTGACAGCAGGTCTACATACATAACGCTCATCGGCGCAAGCAACCGGCCCCGTGTTTTAGTACACTGATAACCATTTCAAATCGCCAAAACCGACCACAGACTATGCAGCCCACAAAAACCAATGCACCAAACGCACTGCCGTGGCAGGAGATCGACACAGTCCTACTCGATATGGATGGGACACTGCTAGATCTTCATTATGATAATTATTTCTGGACCGAGCACCTACCCCAACGCTATGCCGAAGCTCATAGCATCCCTCTCGAAGACGCTCACGCTCAGCTAATGGCTCACATCAAGGCGCACGAGGGGACACTGAAATGGTACTGCTTAGAGTTTTGGTCGGATTCACTACAGCTAGACATTCGTAAGCTAAAAGAAGAAGTAAAAGATAAAATCGAGATTCGGCCCTTTGTTGTTGATTTTCTTGCCAGCCTCAAGCAACTCGGTAAAAAATTGGTTTTGATTACCAATGCGCACCCTCAAAGCCTCGATCTTAAACTTGAAGTAACCGCTATCGATAGCTGGCTCGATATGGTGTTATCGTCTCACCAGTTTCAATACCCAAAAGAAGCACAAGAATTTTGGCACGCTCTTCAAGCGCACGAACACTTTGAACCCGCTCGCAGTTTATTCATTGACGATACCGTGAGAATTTTAACTTCAGCCAAAACGTTTGGCATTAAACATTTGTTGTGCATTCAACAACCTGATAGCAAAACGCCTCGTGATACTATCGTAGAGTACCCAACTATCCATCACTTTGATGAACTTCTGCCATCACTTCATCAACTTTTAGACAATAACGAGTAAATTTTTTTCGCAATGGATAAAGTTAGAATTGACAAATGGCTATGGGCTGCACGATTTTATAAAACCCGGAGCCTCGCTAAGCAAGCTATAGAAGGCGGCAAGGTCCGCAGTGATGGACAACGAGTAAAAGCCAGCAAAGAAATCACTGCTGGCACAGTGCTAACCATCCGTACTGGATGGGACGACCGCACCGTAGAGGTTATCGCGCTTTCTGACCAACGGCGAGGTGCTCCACAAGCACAGTCACTTTACCAAGAAACCCAAGACAGTATCGCAAAACGGGAAAGCGACGCTCAGCAACGAAAATTATTACATCAGGGCGAAGGCCTGCCCCCCAAACGGCCCACAAAAAAACAGCGTCGACAAATACACCGGTTCCGCGAACAAGATATGTTATAGAAGGGCATCTTATGTTTCGTTACGCAACAACCTTTTTAATTGTTCTACTATTTAAATTAGCTTCACCTACTGCTATAGCATCAACGAATAGTGAACTGCAGCATCTCAAAAATGCAGTCGTCAAGATATACACCACTTCCGTCTCACCCGATTACTTTACACCCTGGCGTCTCCTCAACGCCAAACAAAGTAGTGGATCCGGAGCGGTAATCGCAGGCAACCGAATACTCACTAACGCCCATGTCGTTGCCGACGCACGCTATATCCAAGTACAACGTCACAACGATCCTAAAAAGTTTTTAGCCCATGTCTCATTTGTTTCTCACGAAGCTGATTTAGCCATGCTCGAAGTGGAAGACACTTCATTTTTTAGAGGCTTGAAATCCCTGTCTATTGGAAAGCTACCTGAACCGCTTCAAGAGGTTTCCGTATACGGCTATCCGTTCGGAGGCAATTCGTTAAGTATTACGCGCGGTATATTGTCACGTGTCGAACATCAGTTCTATTCTCACAGCGAGCGATATCTTCTCGCCGGTCAAATTGATGCGGCAATCAACCCCGGCAATAGCGGCGGCCCCGTGATCGTAAACAAGCAAATCGTCGGGGTTGTCATGCAAGCCAACTTCGGTTCAAAATCTGAAAATCAAGGCTACTTCGTACCGCCCAGTGTGGTCCAACATTTTTTGAAAGACGCCGAAGATGGAATCCACCATGGCATCCCGGACCTAGGCTTTCGCACGCAAGAAATGGAAAGCCCCGCCATGAAAAAAGCCTTTGGCACTGACACCTATGACGGCGGCGTATTAATTACAAAAGTATTCGATAATACTGCCGCTGCAGGGAAAATTTTTCCGAACGATGTTCTGTTGGCGATCGATGGCTATGATATTGCCGACGATACGACGATTAAAGTAAGAGATGACCTCCGCACAAATTATAAATATGCCATAGATCAATACCATGTTGGCGACAAGATAACTCTCAAAATTTCTCGCAATGGAAAAATCAAAGATATTTCATTAATCGCGGTAGAAAGAGCTCAAACATACAGTTTGGTAAGAGAGGAAGAATTTGATGAGTTACCAGAGTATTTTATATACGGTGGAGTGGTATTTGTACCTCTCAATATGAACCTTATAAAACGCTGGGGAAGAGATTGGCGAAACAAAGCACCAACAAGTTTTTTACACGCTCAAGGGCAGTTTATTACCTCAGAGAAAACAGAGTTAGTTGTCGCCGTTAAGGTACTCGCAGCGGATGTGAATCTTGGCTACCACAATTGGAATAACTTCATAGTCGACTCTGTCAATGGCATACCCATTCGAGACTTTGCTCAGTTTGTAACAACAGTACGTAACCTGGCAACACCCTATACTGTGTTCGAAGATTCCGCTGGCTATAAACTTGTTTTAGATAATTTGGAGGCGAGGGCGAGCGAAGCGCAAATTTTATCGATGTACCAAATACCCAGTGCAGTATCCGCCAATTGGTTGCAAGAGTAATAGCGATGCAAAATGTTAGCCTATTTATATTGCTTAGCGTTATAAGTTTTTCATCAACCGCAGTTGGACAGCAAGTTTATCGCTGGGTCGACGATGAAGGAAAAGTTCACTACGGAGACCGACCGCCACAAACACTACAAGCCGATGATATTAGCGACGATATTAATAATACCAATGTCGACACTAGCACCAGTGAGCGTGCAAAAGTGGGGAAAATTTTCGCTAAAGAAACGGCATCTGAAAAACGGCTAAAGAAAGAGAAGCACCACAAACAAAGTGCGGCAGAACATAATCGCCGTGTCGCTTGCGAAAACGCGCGCAAAAGGCTTAAAGTCCTCGAAGAACGGCCTTTCTACATTGTAGACTCGGACGGTAATGGTCATGACGTCAGCATGAAAGAGAAAGATCAGATGATCGCTGCACAGCGAGCCGCTATCCGCAAAAATTGTCGATGAATTGACACTTCGCACAACGTATTTCTTTTGTAATAATGTCCGGAAAATAGCCAACGACGACATGCTACCATGATTGATTCCCCCGAAGTTGTTACCTATACCGATCTGAGTTCAGCCCAGCTCATTGAACTGGCCGTAATGCGGCGTGAAGCGCTTCTCGCTTCGAACGGAGCGTTGGTCACCACAACCGGCGAGCGAACAGGGCGATCACCCAGTGACCGCTATATTGTGGAGGAAGCCTCTTCGGCTGACAGCATCGCTTGGGGTAACGTCAACAGAGCATTCCCTGAAGACAAATTTGACGCACTCTGGGACGAGGTCAGCCATCACCTTCATCAAGTCGACAATTTCTGCTCTCACTTGCATGTTGGCGAACATAAAGATCACTACCTAGCTGTTTGCGTTACCACTGAAACCGCTTGGCATGCACTGTTTGCAAAGAACATGTTTATCTCGCCAGATGAATACAACCCAAAGAGCAAAGGCGAATGGCAGGTTTTACATGCCGAAAAATTCATTTGTGACCCAGAGCGTCACGGCACGCATTCGGACGGCGCGGTTATTTTAAATTTTGCGCAGCGCAAGGTATTAATTGCCGGTATGCGCTATGCCGGTGAATTAAAGAAAGCCATGTTCTCGGTTCAAAATTTTTTACTTCCCGAAAAAGATGTGCTGCCCATGCATTGCTCCGCTAATGTCGGGGAAAGTGGCGACACCTGTTTATTCTTTGGTTTGTCTGGTACGGGTAAAACAACACTATCAGCAGATCCAGAGCGTTTTCTGATTGGTGACGATGAACACGGTTGGGGAAAAGGGGGAGTGTTCAATCTTGAGGGTGGTTGTTATGCAAAAACTATTCGCTTGAGCCAAAAAAACGAGCCCATTATTTGGGATGCCATTCGCTTCGGTGCCATCGTCGAAAATGTCTCTATGTCTGATGAACGCGTATTAGACTATGATAATACAGCGCTAACTGAAAACGGCCGCTGCTCTTACCCACTTGACCACGTAGATTCTCGCGTCCTCGATAATTGTGGGGACGAGCCATCTACGATTATATTTCTCACCTGCGATGTCAGTGGGGTTCTGCCCGCTGTCTCCATTCTCAGTAAGGAAGCCGCCGCCTACCATTTTTTATCTGGCTATACTGCTCGTGTTGGCAGCACTGAGCTAGGCGCAGAGGAAGGAGTTCACCCAACATTTTCCGCCTGTTTCGGTGCCCCCTTTATGCCACGATCAGCTAAGGAGTACGCTGATTTGTTAATGAAGCGGATCGACGACTTCGGATCAAGCGTGTATTTGGTCAATACTGGCTGGAGTGGCGGCAGCGGTGCGCCAGGAGGCAAAGGGCAACGGTTCCCGATCCCCGTCACACGGGCAATCATCCATGCAATTCAATCTGGCGAACTTGCTAACACGGAAACAACGACACTCACGGCGCTGAATTTGCGCATTCCTTTGCAGGTTAGCAACGTAGATACAAACATTTTGAACCCACGACAAACGTGGGATAACACAGCGGACTACGACGTTGCCGCAGCAAAGCTCGCGGCACTGTTTAATAAAAACATCCAAGCGTTTGATATTCCCGACGCCATTTTGCAAGCCGGCCCAAGTAGCGCCTAGCGACTACCTTAGCGAGGACCTCTTTGGCGGGGTGCCATGATGGCATCTCGTATTGCCGTCTGCACATTCTGTGATGAGATGTCTAGCTGCATATCTTCCGCCATCATATGCAATCCCAATTCTTCCATTAATGACTGGTAATCTGGAATAGCAAGGCTTGCACGGTATTGCTTGTACAGCGGTACAAAAAGCGGTTCACCTACTATCTCGTCAAAGTCACTCATCAACGCTTTACCTGACCAATGACGAGTTGCATAGCGACAACAGTGATTAAATTCTGTGACTACACTATCCAAACTTCTATCTGGGTACCGCTCGCGTAACGCTGCATCAGCCTGCAAGAAAAAGAGCGCTCCGCTCCAGTAAACGCGCATGGTAGCTCGTAATGCTCGGCGCTTCGTGCTTACTTCCTCTAACGTTTTGTGATTATTTTTATCTCGATCGGCTCGCTCGAATCCGTGATATAAATTCTCCCATGCCGTTTTCGGCGAAATCACGCCCGCTCGAGCCATCGCCAGGTTTTGATAGTAACTAGCAAATCCCTCTGAAAGCCACCGGTCAGAAAGACTCAAGTAAGGCAAAAACAAATGGCTAAATTCATGCGGTGCGGTCCAATCTGTCAAGAATTCGTCTTGCGACCTACTCAAATCAACGACGAACCGGACTCCTTCGACACCATCCCGAATTACTTCACCCCAAGGCACTGGGCTTCTGCCGCTGCGCCGAGAACTAAGTTGATCTGTTTTCTCTATCACAACGCGCGTAGAGGGCAGTGGCAGCTGACCATTAATAGTCGTAATTGAGTCCACTGACTGAGTTAGCCATTCTCTCAAGCGACTTTTTTCGTGGGACATAAAGATACCATCCCATCTCACCCAGAGATCGCCACTTTTAAATGTCAGAACCTCCGTTTCTCGCGGCTTTACCTGTTTAGACAATCGGTCTGCCGCAACATTGCCAACTGCAAAGGTCGCGTTTACTGCCAGACACAGACTAAACGTAAGCAATGGACTATAGATTCGCTTAATAGCATGAGTCGTCGCTCGTAAATTCTCTTTCCACATCCTGCCACCGACATTTCCGTCATAGACTAAAAGACCGTCACAACACTTTACCGTTATACTTAGAGACACCAGGCGAGCTGCCTAGGTTTTACTTCATTCTGTTGTGAACTCTTTAAGTATGGCTGAAAATTTAGAAAAGTTTTGCATAGAGCTACCAAGCTGGCTGCCGACGTTTAATAGGCAATACACCCCAAGTAGCGAGATCAACGACCAAATGCAGTTCGTGCTTAAGGCTGCACACGAAAATGTCGCCCAAAACACTGGGGGTCCCTTTGCTGCAGCCGTATTTGAAACCGAAAGCGGGAAGTTAGTCTCCCTTGGGGTAAACCTCGTCACTTCGCAACAATTATCCATATTGCACGCAGAGATAGTGGCACTAAGCTTGGCGCAACGGGAGATAGGTGCGTATGACTTAGGTGGAAGCGGGCAACCGCACCATCAATTAGTGACAAGCAGTGAGCCCTGCGCTATGTGTTTTGGCGCTATTCCCTGGTCTGGAGTCACCCGTGTGATCACAGGTTCTCGCGACAGCGATGTACGCGCAATTGGTTTCGATGAAGGCCCAAAACTAAAAGATTGGCAATCGGCTCTAACGTCTCGCGGTATTCAAGTCATTCCTGACGTGGCAAGATCTGATGCAATTCACGTTTTAGAAGTCTATCGACAGCAGGGCGGTCACCTTTATAATTCCCGCGAATCGACACAATAAAGTGAACTCCACTCATGGCACAGACTATCGCAGAAATCATTCCCGGTATTTATACACACTACAAAGGCAAACAATATCAAGTGTATGACGTTGTTACCCATTCAGAGACGGAAGAAAAGCTGGTGGTATACCGCTGCCTATATGGTGATTATGATCTGTGGGTTAGACCGCTGGCGATGTTTTTTGAAAAAGTCACCTTGGCCACAGGGGAAGTTGTTGATCGCTTCGCATTAACATCGACTAACGACCAACACCTAGAGTAATAGCTAATTAGAATGGGACGTTGCGTCAGTTACATCATCCTCATCATTTTCTTTCCAGTAGGCATCCCAACGCTCACTCACTCGCTCCCCCATTAAGAACAGGCAAGGAACAAGAATTAACGTCACCGCTGTCGCGCAAATCACGCCAAAGGCTAGCGAAATAACCATCGGTATCAAGAAATTTGCTTGCATACTTTGTTCAAACAAAATCGGCGTCAATCCAACGAAGGTCGTCACTGATGTCAATATAATGGCTCTAAATCGGTCACGACCAGCTTGCGCAACTGCCTCCAACACATCCATACCGTGTTTACGCAAAGTATTTATTCTATCAAGCAAAACCAGATTATCATTCACCACAACGCCAGCACAGGCCAAGAAACCAAGCATCGACATCATACTAACTTCGCGCCCCAACAGCATATGTCCAATCACCGCCCCCACAAACCCAAAAGGAATTGCCGTTAACACGATAATCGGTTGCCAATAGCTTCGAAAGGCAACCGCCATCAAGCCAAAGATAATCAATACGGCAAAAACAAAGTTAGTCGACAGTGAATCTAAAAACTCCATTTGGTTCCGCATGTCACCTGCAACACGAATTTCAAATCCAGAGAAATCTTGTTGCCAGCGCAATCGGTTTTGCAAAAATAAGTCGCGCACTATTTCATTCGCATTAAAGCCACTTTCTAAATCAGAGGTAACGATGATGGTTCGCTTTCTATCTAAACGACGAATTGTCGAATAGCCTGGGACATAGTTGATATCCGCTACGGCGGTCAGTGGCACCTCGCGCCCGTCTTGGGTGCGAATACGTAAATCTTCTAGAAGATCGACGTTACGGCGCTCTTCTTCAGGGTAGCGCACCATGACTTTGACATCTTCTTTGGCTCGAGGAATACGCTGAACCTCGATACCATAAAACCCTTGTCGCACCTGTCGAGCTACGTCGTTGAGGGTCAAACCTAACGCTTCGGCATTAGGCTTTAGCGCCAACTCAATTTCATCACGAGGCGATTGCAAATTGTCTTTAATATCAAACGTGCCGGGATATTGCGCAAGTGCATTCTTCACCGCACTGACAGCACGCTCCTGCTCATCCGCATTATCGGATCGAATACTCATTTGCAGGCGGATCGGCTCACTGCGTGAATTGATAGTAAAGTTGATACGTATCTCTTCCGCTTCAGGAATAGCCCCAATATAGCGACGCCATTTTTGAGAAATTAACCGCGTCGAAACCTCGCGCTCTTCTGGCGACGTTAAAGCTAATACGTAGTTGACATTATTGCCGTAGGCCCAGGTTTGAATATTATCAATAAACGGCTGGCCATCATTCTCTTCCAACAGCTCGTCGTCATTTTCGAGCTTTTCAACGGCCAATCGCATTTGTTGAACAACGCCTTCAGTATCAGAAAATGGCACGCCCTCACCAAGCACAACGCGCGCTTCAATCTGATCACCCTGAATAATTGGCATAAAGGTCATACGCAGCCAACCACCCGCAAAGAGTGCCAAAGCAATAAAAAATGCTACCGTAAATATTGCTAATGTAACGCCATTATTATGCAGCGCTTTATCTAAGAGTGGGCGATAGCGCGTTTCAATAATCTGATTTAAACCAGTAGATAATTTATTTCTTAATGCCGTCAAAAGCTGTAGTGGTCGAAATCGACTTGGCTTTTCTTCTTTAAGGTGGGATAAATGTGAAGGTAAAATCAGCAGTGATTCAATAAGTGAAAAAATCAAACACAGTGTCACTACAATACCAATAGGCGCAGCCATCGTACCCATTTGACCAGGCACAAAAAACATAGGCCCAAAAAATACAATCGTACTAATCACCGCAAAAATCACCGGTTTCGACACCATTTTGGCGCCGCTCGCAGCAGCCTGACTGTCTCGCATTCCATGTTCGTAACGAGAATAAACACTCTCTCCGACAATAATCGCGTCATCTACGACAATTCCCAATACGAGCAAAAAGCCGAACAACGATATCATGTTCAAGCTGACACCCACGTGTGGGAGCAACCACAAACACCCTAAAAATGACAACGCAATACCTACGCATACCCAGCCAGCTAGCACTGGACGCAAAAACAACATTAATACGATAAATACCAAGACCAGTCCACCCAACGAATTTTCAAGCAACAAATTCATTCGGTCTTTGAACATTAACGTGTTATCTCGCCAAAGCTCCACATGCACTTCGGGGGGCAATTTATTGTGGACAGTGTCTAAATAGTCATAAACCTGCTGCCGAGCTTTTAGGACATTGGGGTTATCTGTTATATACAGGCGAACGTAGACTGCAGGCTCACCATTAAGCAACGCTATAAAATCTCTTTCCTCAAACCCATCTTTAATATCGGCAATATCACCCAACAATAACTTGGCACCGTCACGGGTGCTTTTTACCACAATGTGTTCGAAG
Organism: Cellvibrionaceae bacterium; assembly: GCA_033852115.1. Taxonomy (GTDB): domain Bacteria; phylum Pseudomonadota; class Gammaproteobacteria; order Pseudomonadales; family Cellvibrionaceae; genus JAWSVE01. The sequence continues at coordinate 227,025 of JAWSVE010000006.1, forward strand.
TCTTCTTTAAAATAGGCCTGACCTCGCGTTTGTAGTTGGATATCGCCCCCAACAGACTTGATTGTTCCCGCAGGTAAATTGATTGAGGCAGCACTAATCGCGTTAGATATGTCTTGAAAGGTCAGCTTGTATTGACGGAGTTTGTTTTCGGAAATTTCCACCGACACTTCATCAGGCCGTGTAGCGGCTAATTCAGCAACGGAAATATTTGGAAGTGTAGCGAAGTCATCCCGTAGAATTTCCGCCGTTTGCTTTAGGGCCGACTCGTCAACGCGACCGTGTACCGCCACATCCATTATCATGGTGCGCCATTGAACCTCCCGCACCTCGACCCTTTCGGCATCTCTCGGAAACGTTGTTATCGCGTCAACCCGTGTTTTAATTTCATTGAGTAGCTTTTGCGTATCGTAGCCTTGTATAGCCTCGATACTTACACGACCACTGCCTCGTCGCGCCTGGGAATTGATTTCTTTGATCCCATCCAAATCGCCAATTGCTTCTTCGATTCGGATAATTATTTGCTCTTCAACTTCTTTTGGACCAGCACCGGGATAGGGGGCACTTATTTCAATAATACCGACATTCACCGCAGGAAACGCTTCTTTATTAACGGCGACGATACCGCTTAAACCACCGATGAGAATCACCACCATAAATAAATTGGCAGCGACTCCATTTTCAACAAACCATTGGATAATTTTATTCACGTTAAAGCCCTAGTGAGTTCAGCGCCTTGTTGATGGGTTATAGGGTGGTATTTAGCGGAGCAACAGCCACCGCTTCGGCACTTGGCTGTGGCGACACGTCCATGCCGGGTGTTAAGAAGTTTTGTCCACCAACCACTACAGCTTGGCCTTTCTCAATATCACCTTTAACCCAAGCGTTATCACGATCAGTCATTAGTACTCGGACAATGCGAGTCTCTAATTGATTTTTTTCGTTCAATACGTATACACGATTATTCTTAAATACTGCACGACGAGGTAATTGAATGACGTCTGCAATATCGCGCCCAGAAATTTCCGCTTCGACAAATAGACCAATAATCAAAGGAACTTGAAACTGTTCTGGGTGCTGTATAAACGGGTCAACCACCTCCGCTACTGCGTAGTACATGCGATTGTTTACATCGACGCTAGCATCTGTGCGTGCTATGTGCCCTTGCCAAACGTAGGTTTCTCCCGCAATGGTGCCGCGAATGAGTACAGCTGGCCCGCGATGTGCTTCGCTTGCCTGGAAGCCCAACGGCATATCAACCAACGATGCTTGCTTGTCGGTAATGGGCAAACGAATTTCGGCGACTTCGATATCGTAGACACGCCCAACGCGATTACCCGGTGTGACGTATTGACCCAAGTCCACTTGCGCTTCTCTCACGCGACCAGCAAACGGCGCGGTAACAATCGTTCGCTCTAAATCTAATTTAGCTTTATCGAGATCTGCCTCGGCTGCGGCCAAATTCGCCTCTGCTGCAGCAAGCTGCGGCTTGCGTAAAAATAGCTGGTTTGCTTCATCGTTACCCAAGTCGCGCCACTCGCGCTGGGCTTGGCGAGCACGACCACGCTCGGTTGCCAATGCTTGATTTGCCTCTGCAACTCGGGCCTTTGCGCGCACTAGCGCCAACTCATAGTCTCGGGGATCGATTTTGAGTAATGGCTCACCCGCGTTAAAAAAACCACCTTCAACAAAGTGTTGATTGACTTCAACAACCTTTCCGGAAACCTGGACCACCAAGTCAATTTCTCGTCTCGGCGCGACCGTTCCTTGCGATGTCACTTTAAGTGCTTGAACTGCTGGGTCTGCATAAACCACGGTCACTTGGGGCGCGGGTGGTTCACGCGGCGGCATCTTACGAGGCGCCGGTTTCAACAGAAATAAACCCGCTACAACCACCACACCCGCCAAAAGAACCAGGACGGCCATGGGCAATTTTTTACGAGGCGGCTTATTGATTTGAATTTTGTCTTCGTCCACTAACCCTGTTCCTTCTGAACTTGTGCGTTGATATGCACACATTCTTAACTTAATTAAATCGATTTTAAAGGATAAACGTTACGCATCCATCAAGTGACCGCAAGTCTAGTCAGTGGTTTTAGTGGCGTCCTAGCCTTTTACTCAACTTCACAAAATTTCAAGATTACACCGATACTTTTTGATGATGCAGACGCAAAAAAGCCAGTGTATTTCTACACTGGCTTTTGGAGTACCTACTGAGATTGTGCCGTAGCTGAGATTGTGCCGTAGCGCTGATATCAAGCGCTATACTATATTGTCCCGGTCACTATCGGTTCAAAAGCAACCCACCGGTCTATGTCACTGTTCGAACCAAGGCCATGGTTGGCGAACTTAGAGGTAAACCCACCGATATCATCATGTAGCGCCATATAATTCAGCACCACGGTATTAACCAGTGCTTCAACGTTGTTTGCAGCAGGGCTTGAGGTTGTTTGTACATCTCCACCGCCAGTCATCCAGCCAAGCTGTTGATGCTGAAGTTGGTCCGCACCGACTGTTGAATGAAGTGTAGGGCGACCACCTGGGTTGTACACCAAGAAGAATGCTGCTGCGGTTTGTTGGCTATCGCCAGTCCAAACACCTTTACCGTCGCCAAGTGGAGAAGTGTCGATCATGCCATTACTGAACACTGAACCGTCGCTGACCACATAGATCATTACTGGCTTGTTGCGCGCTTGCGCGTAGGCCAGGCACGCCCCTATACATTCGCCCGCACGGCGGTCACGCTCTTCACCGGTACGACGATCACCGGTGTGATAGTCGTATCCACCCATGGTAATGGTGCCAGCACCCGCATAACCTTCAATGACCAATTTCATAATGGCCGCCGTTTTGCGGAATTCTTGAGAATCTCGGCTATTACCATTCAACTCTGCATCGCTAAAAATCGGACCATTAATTAAGCTATCGGCAACAGGGTCTAAGGCGTCTGATCCAGAGCCAAACCGATCCGCAAGATCCGCACTTTGCGCATACGCACATTGGATAGCTTCGCGCAACTCGGCGTCTGAAAGACCTCCAATACCTTCCCCTGCGCCAAGGCCAGAATTAATGGACGATAACTCCAATTTGTCCTGACTCATGCGAAATGCTGCTTCCATGATCGAAACACGGTCTTGCACTGTGCCAGGCAGAGATAACAAACCACCCAAATCAACCAGGCCGCGCGCATCCGAAGGCCGATCGACTTTGGTAGGACGAAACGCCAAGTCAATCATTGAAGCGGGGGCCATCGAATTGCCACCTGAATCTGAGTTTCGCGAACCCACAAGCGCAAGGATTTCACCCATAGCACCGCCGAGACCACCCGACTGCGCACCCGCCGCTGCAATGCCGTACATAGGGTTGTGCGGATTATTACCCGTATCGTTTTGCGACCGCGCAGGAATCACAGCACCGTTAGTATTAATCCCCGCACCACCGGCACGAGCTAATATACCTGCTAACATCTGTGATTCGGAATGGAAAGATAAACCCAACTCAGTATTAATAAATTGAGAGTTATCCACTAGAGGATCGGGTGACGAGTTGAGAATCGGAATCCTATCACCAGGCAAACCTTGCTTGTTGTACCCCCGCGTATCCAATAGATCTAACTGGCCACCTGTTTGCCCAACCAGTACATTGGATCCGGCAATATTTGCACCGCCAGCCAAATCAATACAAATAAATGGAATTTTATTGTTGCCCTGAGGGCCTAGCGCACAACCATTGACATTGATATCACCACTTAGTGCTGCGTTCACACGCTGACTAAAAAGTGCCATCGGGCTCGCTAGTGCCGCACCAGTCCCAAGCATAAAGCCCTGAGAAATAAACTCGCGTCGAGTGCGCGGGCGAGGATGATCCGGATGCAGTAGTGGCATATGCGAAGGAACATATTTGCTGCGCTTAGACATAATGTTTTCCTCTCCTGCAGGTCTCTATGCCTGCAGCTTATTTAATGCTAGAACCTCAAAGTAGTTTGCGGGTTCTACGCGTTGTAATCTCGTTAAAAAATTATTGAACGTTCGCAACCGCACTAGCGAATACCGAAGTACAAACCGCTAACGCTGCAGAATCTGTTTCACTGGCATTCGCAGCAGTGCTGAGCTCTGCTAATAGCGTATCCACAGTCGCCGCCATATCCGTAGGATCAGGCTGCGTTGCTAATGTCGTTGTGTCCATGAACGTTTGGCTAGAGAACTTCTCAAGCATAGGATCCAGAACAGCGTTCCGCTGAGTATTCAGTGCTTGACCAAAGTTTAAGCTTGGCCAGAAAGCAGTTCTCAAAGACGTACTCGCGGTCAAAGCTTCACAATAAGCAGCCGCCAGTTGAGTAATACCCATCTGCTGCGTTGTGGAAAATGCTACTGGGTCTTCTGATGATGGCAATTGCGTTTTAAGTGTATCGAACTTGCCAGCAACCAACGCGTTGTCTTTAGACACACCAGTCAAAGACGAAAACATTTCATTTATTTCATAGAAATGTTTCAAGCCAATTTCCGACTGCTTATAAGAATAAACGGGCAGCGCTACATCGGGGTAATCCGGTGTGCTGCGATCAACCGATGACGTGCGAACGCCAATGCGATCGAATGACAAGAAAAACTCATCCGTTTCTGGCGCAACTTTTTCACTCGCGATGATCGTTCCTGTCACAGGAATGCCGTAAGTTGAGAGGCGCAACCAATTATTTTCAGCTGCCTGATAATCTGCATCCGTAATAGTGACATCCATTTTCGCAAAGGCTTGACCGGTTGGTGCTTCGCGACCATTAATGCCAATGCGCATACCTTGAATATCAATATCGCTTGAGATCACGACGCCTTCTTCTAGCACAGTGAAGAATGGATCGTTGAATAAGTAGCTGTAATCATCGAACCGCTCTACTTCAAATACGATGTAGGCTTCAGGAATATTCACCAGGCTTGAAATATTAAATGGCATATAATATTTCTGCCCAACACCCACTGAAAAATTGGTAAGAATTTGCTCTTGAGTTAGCACACGATTGTGAATGGCAACAAAACGTAAGGTACCTTTCCAATCAAGATCCATCCCGCCGACTTCGTTACCTAGTACCAATACGTGGGAATCACTCCAATTACTTGGCGAGCTATTGGCGAGCACGTCAGCATCTGTGGTGGTCAACTCTCCATTTACCCAAATTTGACGACCATTGGTTGCATCAAAGTTTACGACGACGTGCTGCAAACTTGCTTGCAATACATCGTCACCATCAGGTGTTGAATAAAGAGGCGAACCGTTACCATTACTGTCCACGCTGTCTGTACGTAGCAACGTATTGTAGTTGTACAGCGTTTGTCCCAAAGTAAAATTGCGCTCTGAGGGACCACCTGAATAGCTAATAATACGACGCACATTGTCTTGCGTTACATTGGCGGGAATAACCCAGGCTTCAACAGCGAATTCACCTGTTAAAGAAATTGCATCGCGCAACTTACGACTATTGGACGTTAAACCTTGAGCTCGGCCAGATGGACCAAAAAACTCCATTCCCCAACTCGATACAAAGCGCGCGTCACCGGTTCGCGTTAAATCCAATTGCGGTGAAATACCACTCGTGTCGACAACGCGATCCGGGTTGGTGTTATCCAACTGTTTAAATTCATACTTGGCGATAATGTTTGATTCATATCGACCAGCCGCGTTAGCAGATTGACCTTGACTTGGGTTAGCTGGAAACGCCAATGCGCCACTCACCTGAAGCTCGTCTGGATCGACAGTCGCGGGCGAACCTAGACTATCAATAAAGGCTTGAATACCCGCTTCCATTTCCACCGCATTGGCAGCACAGTCAACCGGACCACCCGCATCATTTGGGTCCCAACAGTTTGTGTGTGGTGCAACTGCAAGACGATAAACTAGTCGAGAATTACTCGCGTCATTCAAATCAATTTTCGATTGTGCTGCGCGGTAAGCCGTGGTGACGTCGCCACTCGCAAAGTAAGGTTGCTGTTGACGTTCACTGCCGTCTTCCGAGTGACAGCGAGAGCAGTACTCACGCAAGATTGGCGTATACACATTACTTTCAAACGCCGCAGGCACAGGCGGCGGGAAATTTAGACTTGCTCCGGGTAACACGGCGGGCACTGGATCGATAGTTACAACGGTTGTTGTTGCTTCGGTTGCATTCGCCCAATTTGAAATCCATGTCTCCATCAGATCAGCACATACATTTGGCACATCCCAACAGTTGTGGTCAGAGGCCATGCGCTGAACAAGCAGAGAGTCACCTGGGTTTTCTAAATCAACAACGGTTAATGCCGCTTGATAGGCGGTATTAATATTGTCGTCGCGAACAAACCAAGTCGTTCCAGGGCCATCTTGTTTGTGGCAATTACCGCAACGGTTATCTGCAACAATGTTATCCCAGAGATTCACTTTAAATTCGGTCACATCCGATGACGCCGCCGCAGGGCCATCGTATGAAATGCCGCCGCTACCACCGTTATTGTTCCCATTGGGATTTAACACTTGAGTATTATCACCGCCACTGTCAGAGCTACAGCTTGTAAAACCTGACAAAACGCCAACTGAAAGTGATACCAGTGCTATCAGTTTCAAGCCGCGCAAAACGTTGTATTGTGCAAACTGATTCATAAGCTTATTCACCTTTACAGTAGTCGGCCGTTTCGGCGAACACTCGTTTCATATTGAAGCCGTTGGCTCTAAAGTTATCGGTAATTTCCGCAACTTTTTGGCTATCACTTGTATCAACTGTTGTACCGTTGTCGTAATCGCCAGGGTCGCGAAGACAAACCGACTTAAACACTTTTCGCACTTGGCACTGTGCAAACGCATAGCTGTTGGCTAATTCCCAACCCATGGTTTTTGCACCATTCCCACCGCTGTTAGGCGCATCGCCTGTCCAGTTCCATCCGATGGCTTCGTTAGTCCCTTCTCTCCAATAGTTATCCCACTGATCATCCGGTGTTACATAACCGTAAGGGAAGTTATTGGCGTTGATGTGGTACTTAGGCTGAACGCGCGTATCAATTCCTAACTCAGGATTAGGCTGCGGTGAGGTGTTATACATCAAGAAGCCGTTTTCACGATCGTCGGTTGTATCGTCGCCATCAGGGTTATGCTGGTAGTTGTAATAGGCAAATGCTTGAGCCAATGGATCCATACCAATATGGCAGCCCACACAGCCTGTCAAAAACAATTGGCTATCTCCGCCTGGGCTGCGGGAAACATCTTGTCGAATGCGGTCTGGTACACCGGAGGGGTCTTCCATCTGCTCCAGATCACGACACATCTGGCTCATCAAGGTAAAACGCAACATCGCTCGGTTAGTTCCCAGAATAAAAAAGGCTTTGGCTGCAGCGCGAGTGGTCATCACGCCCGCCGTTGCTTCAGCAGGCAAGCTCGAAACGCTGGACTGAGTTACTTGCTGAAGATCACGTAAAGGTTGTGCTTGCGCTTCAATCGCTTCGTAATGCGCATTGCTATTAGTCGCATAGGGCGTTGTAACCGCTGGATGTGTGTAGACCATATTCGCACGCAGAATTTCGCGATAATCCACTTCGTCGTTTACCACACCAATGAACGTAGCGATGTAGTCATTCAACGGTTCAAAGGGGTCTTGATCTCGATTAGTCCAAGGCGCCGCCATGCGCTTCAATGTTCCACCAAGGAAGCCCTCCTGAGCGGCTGAACCGTAGACGCCATTCATGATATCCAGCGCAACATCTTGCGCATCACCGGCGGTAATTCGAGTCGCCATATCGTTGAGATCCAATTCGGACTCTGGAGGCAACCCTGTGAGACGTTCATGCATTCGATAGGCTTGCTCTTTAGGGCCGGCATAACTTAACGGCGCTGTGAACGTGAGCGAGATACAAGAACATATCGCCGCTGCCATCAGCGTTTTTCTATTGTTTAATTTTTTGGTAGCCACAGTGGTCAATCCTGTTTAGCTAAAAGTGGATGTTGAGCGTTGAATTAATTATGCCCAATTCAAATTTACTTGCCTAATTTACCGACTGGAAATCCTAGGCGATCTAGCCCTCGAGCCACAACCGATTCTATAAACTTAGCAATATTCTGCCTAACTGTTCACACTAATTAGGCCTTGTTTTTCCGATACCTCCGCTAACCCCTACCAAAACAACGTTTCGTCAGAACTTCATAGCCGATCGTCTGCAACCTGGTCATACTTAGTCCCAATTGTTAATTTATTTCGATTTTTTCGTGTCTCAATTCGTGAATAGGCCGCGCGTAAAACTTAAGACTTTTCGAGATACTTTCGATAAATTTTCACGAAACGTTGTGTCGGTATTTAAACGCAGAAAATCTTGAGACATCTTTCACATTTTTACGGGTAACAACCATGACAAGAAACGTTGTCACACCTTTCAGTCACTCAACATCAAAGCACTTTGGGGTATTGCTCGCGGGTTGCGCCATCGCCATAACTACCGGTTGCAATTTCGGCGGAGGAAGTGGCGGCAGCGGCGGTGAAGAAGCCGACCCCAATATTGTCGAGCTACCCATTACCTATGTGAAAAGAACGCTGCCCGTCGATGAGGATGATCCTACGCAGATCGTCCCCTGGGATGTACTTGAGCCCGACGCATTCAATGGCGGAGCAGTGCTTTACATCCGTGATCGAGCAGCAGCCAGTGCGCTTGAAACTGATATCACGTCCAGCGTGTGGCCCGATGGTGCCCTCTATGATGTTAAAGATATTGATGCTCACTGGAGTGGTGAACGCATCGTTTTCGCGATGCGAGGTCCGGAAGACCCGGACTTGGATGATGATGAGCAGCTGAAATGGGATATATGGGAATACAATCGCATTGACGAAACCCTGATCCGGATCATTAGTGATGAAACCGCCGCGCAAGAAGGCAACGACGTCGCACCTCACTATATGCCAGATGGCCGAATCGTATTTTCATCTGACCGCCAAAAGCGCTCGAAAGCTGTGCTACTGGATGAGGGGAAACAAGGTTTCACAGCCATGCACGAGAACCGCCAGAACGGCGAGTACGCATTTAACCTACATGTGATTGACGACGAAGGCGATCCCAGCACACTTGAGCAAATCACCTTCAACCAAAGCCATGACATTCACCCGACCATGATTGCCGATGGGCGCATTCTGTTCTTGCGCTGGGACCGCTATGGCAACAACAACTTAAGCCTGTATACCGTAAACCCCGACGGTAGCGATTTGCAGTTCCAGTATGGCTATCACAGTCAAAACACCGGGGATAACGACTCTCAAGCAGTGTTTTCACAGCCACGGGAACTGCTGAATGGACGGATTCTCGTTAACCTTCGTCCGCGAACCGACAACCGCCTAGGCGGTGACATGGTGTCTATTGATATCGGCAACTATACCGAAGCAGACCAGCCGACAGCGGGCGGACAAGAGCCGCTGAGCGTCTTGGATGTGGTGATCTCCGGACAAAACAACCCAATGCCCTCGCCACACGGTTACTTCCCATCCGCTTACCCATTCTATGATGGCACCCAACGACTGCTGGTGAGTTGGAATGCTTGCCAATTAGAAGACCCTCTAGACCCAGGTGTTGTGCTGACCTGCTCGGACGACAACCTAGCGAACCCAAACTTAGTCGAAGCCGACCCGGTGACTGGCTTGTGGATTTATGACTATGGCAGCGAAACCCAGCGCGCCGTGGTGGCACCAGAGGAGGGCTATTTATATACCGACGTAGCGACCTTTGAAGAGCGCACTGCACCCAGCGTGATTCTGCCGGTCCCCATCGAGAATCCCGATTGGGAAACAGCCAACGTTGGCGTCATGCACATTCGCAGCGTTTACGATATTGATGGCGTTGATACAGCACCGGGGGGCATTGGCGCTGTATCGAATCCGGGGAATGCTGCATATCTGAGCCGACCCGCACGGTTCCTAAAAATCGTCAAAGCGGTATCCGAACCAGACGACGATGTGTACGACTTTGATAACGAAGCAGTGGGAGTCGCTGGAGGCCAGCGCTTTAAACACATTCTTGGCTATGTACCCATCGAACCCGATGGCTCGGCAAAGTTTTTAGTCCCCGCCGATGTACCTTTCAGCATTTCCGTCCACGATGCCAACCTCGGCCGCATCAGCCCGCGGCACGAAAATTGGCTGCAAGTGCGTATTGGTGAGCAGCGGGAATGTACCGGCTGCCACACAGCCAACAGCGAAGTTCCTCATGGGCGACGAGATATGGAGCCAACATCGGTTAATTTGGGAGCTGGCCCCAGCGGCTTCCCCAATGCCGCTGCTGCGTTATTTCCTGTAGAAGGCGAGACCATGGCAGAAACCTATGCGCGCATCAATGGACCGCGCGTACCTAGCTTTAATATTGTGTACACGGATGAATGGGCCGGGGTAGGCACAACCGCTGATCCTGACATCACCCTCAAATATCGCGATGCTGACCCAGACATTGGCCTGAATACCACGCCACCGGTAAGCACTGGCTGCGAAAACAACTGGACGTCTTTCTGCCGTGGCGAAATCAATTACCTAAGCCACATTCAGCCTCTCTGGGATTATCTAGGCCGTGTCAACGATGCGGATGAATCCGCTGTGTGCGTTGATTGCCACAGTCGCAACATTGCGAACCCAGATGCCACTCAATTCCCTATTGGTACTCAGTTAGAACTAACAAACGACCCAATCGGACCGCTGAATTTAAACCCCAACCAAAATCAACTATGGGTGGTCTCCTATTTAGATCTATTCCGGCAGGACTATCAGATGGAATTGGATATGGACGACAACCTGATTCGCAGCACCGTGACAGGCGTCATAGGCCAAGATGTCGATGGCAACGATATTCTCGGCCCGGTACCGATTCAAATTCAGTCGCCCTTTCAAAACGGTGGTTTCGTCTCAGTATTCTCACCAGGTGGCAGCCATGACGGCGGCGTCACTCGGCTAACACCCCATGAATTGAAATTAATTTCAGAATGGTTAGATATTGGGGCACAATACTACAACGACCCCTTTGACGCGCCGTTGGATTAGCGATTCTGTAATGAAAATAACGAACTATCAGCCTCGGCATTGGCTGGCGACAATGCTGATGGCCGCATGTTGTTGTGGTGCAGGAAGTGTTGCCGCTCAGCAAGACACGCCCTCAACAGCAAGTGATGACGGTGTGCCAGCCGAAGCACCAGCAGCCCCTGCTCCCGCACCTGAACCACTGCCCGTGATTGAGGATGAGAAACGCAGCTGGCTAACGGCCTGGCTCCCCAGTAGCGAGACTATTCACACCACTATCGTCGATCCCTTTGTGAATATGCGCACAGGGCCCGGGCGCGGTTACCCGATCAACCACATCGTTGAGCGAGGCGAGCCCATAACACTGCTCAAAAAACGCAATGATTGGATAAAAGTTGAAACGCAACGCGGTGTTACCGGCTGGACCCACCGCGACGAATTAGTAATGACGCTCAGCCAAGACGGCAAGCAAGTCGTCACCCTAACGGGCACCAGCATAGCGGACTACGAGACGCGTGAATGGAGTATCGGCGTTGGCGCTGGTGAGTTTGGCGGCTCCGATGCGCTGACCCTGTTCGGCACCTACCGAATGAACGACAACTTTACTATTGAAGGCAAATTTACACATTCAATTGGTAGCTTTTCTGAACGTCGAATCTATGGCCTAAACCTTACTCACGAAATTTGGCCGCACTGGCGAGTTTCACCATTTTTGTCAATCGGCGCAGGCATTATTGAAGTGAGCCCCGATGTGAGCTTGGCCGACCCTGTGGATCGCCAAGACTCAATGATGATGATTGGTGCCGGAGTACAAACGTATATTAGTCGCCAATTGATGTTGCGCGTTGAATATACCAATAACGTAATCTTACCCAGCCGCAACGAAAACGAAGAGGTAACCGAGTGGAAAATTGGCTTAAGCGCGTTCTTTTAATCACCCTGGCCAGCAGTAGCCTAATCTCTTTGTCTCCGGCGATGGCGCAGGGCGCTGATGACGACCTTGAGGAAAGTAATGGCAACGCCACGCTGGAAAAAATCATCACCCCAGATTTAGAGCGTCGCGAAATCGAAGAAGACATACTGGATAACGAAGATTTTGAGATAGGTATCTATACGGGCTTTCTCACGGTCGAAGATTTTGGCACCAACTCTGTTACCGGTATTCGCATCGCCTACCACGTCACCGAAGATTTTTTCATGGAGGGCAGCTACGCCTTTTCTGAACTCGGAGAATCCAGTATTGAGCGGTTTGCTGGGTCGCTCCCCTTATTTCCCGATACCGATCGCGATTTAAACTACTACAATATCTCATTCGGCTGGAACGTTTTGCCAGGTGAAGCGTTTTTGTCCGAGAACTGGGCATTTAACTCAGCCATTTATTTAGTCGGCGGCGCGGGTAGCACCTCGTTCGGTGATGAACAATATTTTACGGCAAGCCTGGGTGGCGGCTTACGGCTAGCATTGACCGATTGGCTAGCGATGCATTTCGACACACGCATATACCGTTTTACCCATGACCTTTTCGGCGAAGAAGTTACAACTCTGAACCCGGAAACAACCTTAGGCTTTACGATATTTTTCTAGGCCGCATCGACATGGCTAGATAACAACGGTGCTCTGCACGCTTGCGAGCGCCACTAGATAAGCGAGAAGAAATAGGAAGTGATTATGAAGCAGCTCATCGCACTGATACTTTGTTGCACTTTATTCGGTAGCGCCCAAGCCGCCGAAAAGATTTCAGGCAACGCTCACGATTTCACATTATCAAGCAGTCTCGGTAAAAATATCCGCCTCGCAGAAGAGCGCGGCAACGTCGTGCTTATCAATTTTTGGGCAACGTGGTGTGGGCCATGCCGACAAGAAATGCCCCACCTTGAAGCGCTGTACAAACGTTACAACCGAGCCGGTTTTACTATCTTAGGCGTGAACGTTGAACCCGATCCCAATGAGTCGAAAAAACTTCTAAAAGAAATCCCTGTTAGCTTCCCCATTCTTTACGATACAGAAAGTAAAGTGAGTGAAATGTATGGTGTTGACGCAATGCCCACTACCGTGATCGTCGACCGCAATGGCAAGATGCGTTACCTACATCGAGGCTACAAGCCAGGATATGAAGAAGATTACCGCAAACAAATTCGGGAGCTGATTCGCGAATGAGCCGAATAGCAAAACTGACAAGCATTTTTTGCCTTTTAACCTGGCTGAGCGCCTGTAGCGTTCAGCCTTGGGTAAAACCCTACGAGCGCGAAAACCTCGCTGATCCAATAATGTCGTTTGACGGTGATCCTGCGGCTTCAAAGTATCTCAATCACGTTTATGAAGCACGTGAAGCCATGCGCGGCGCCGAGGGCAGTGCAGGGGGCGGCTGTGGTTGCAATTAGATTCGACGCAATTCGCGCCGTTATTTGTGCTATCTATGTACTGTGCTTTTCTAATTTTTTACAAGCGGCAGTACTACCGGAGGATCGCGCGGATATTCTTTACCATGCCTACGATGGTGGAGGTGCAGACATTAACGGCCCCTATGTGCTAGTCAGAAAAGGGGTTAGCGAATCCGTTTCAGTCTATGGGCATTACTATGTCGATATGGTCTCAAGCGCTACAATTGATGTAGAAGTGCAAGGCGCAAGCCGCTATGAAGAAGAGCGGACTGAGTACAGTCTCGGCATGGACTATTTGCATAACCGTAGCATTCTTAGCATTGGTTTTACCAATAGCTCTGAGAATGATTATGAAGCCGATACATATAGTATTGGTATCAGCCAAGATGTTTTCGGTGATTTAACCAATATATCGTTCGGTTTTGTATACGGCTCAAACTGGATAGGTAAAAATACCGGCGGTGAAGAGGGTGTTGTCGAGGTTGGAACAAATACAGCGCGTCGATACAAACTGGGCGTTTCACAAATTCTTACAAAGGATTTAATCGTCGCTGTCAATTATGAAACTGCTATTGATGAAGGCTTTCTCAACAACCCATACAGACAAGTTAGGGCACTGACAGCCCCATTCAACCCTTCTTCCCAGATCCTTGATGAACCTGAGATATATCCCAATACTCGCAACAGCGATGCACTATCATTAAAAGCTCGCTATTTTCTGCCCTATCGCGCTGCGCTTGGTGCAGAATATAGAACTTACAGCGATAGCTGGGACATTCAATCGCAAATGCTTGAAATCAAGTATGCTCACCCATTGCCTAATTGGGGCATCAAGCTAGAAGGAAAGTACCGAGGGTATAGCCAAACAGCTGCAAGCTTTTATAGTGATTTATTTCAGTATCAGAATATCGATCTCGTTGAATTTCGTGCGCGAGACAAAGAAATGAGTGAAATGAATTCACAAACCATTGGAATTGGAATTAGCTACGAATTCAAACCCAGTTGGCTTCCCTATTTTGATAAAACAACGCTTAATTTTTATTGGGATTATATCCAATTCGATTATGACAACTTCCGAGACGCACGAGTAAGTACGCCTATTGCAGGGGAAGAGCCTCTTTACTCTTTCGATGCTAATGTCTACAGACTATTCTGGTCTTTCTGGTACTAGCTCTCTTTGGGGCTGACCTCTCCCAGCCCCGCCGCTTCCACTCTCTTTGTTACCCCTTATTTTATTTTCTGTAATATTCAAGGAGGCACTATGCTGGGCACATTCTGGGAAATCTTCCAATATAAGAAAATTAGCGAGGCAGGTTATCGAGCCGAAAAATCTGAAGTGATGTCCCATGCAAATCTAGAAGGCATCACCCACCTTCGCAATCAAATAGACACATTGGTTCTTGCCAACCAGGCGATGTGGGAAATAGTAAGTGAAAAACATGGGCTAACAGAGCATCACTTACTAACAAAAATGAATGAAATAGATCTTCGGGATGGGAAGCTTGATGGCAAGCTGGTGAAGACACATCTGACCACCTGCCCTGACTGCAACCGACAAATATCAAAGCAACGTGCTAATTGTTATTGGTGCGGCGCCAAAGTAGCAATAAGCAGCCCTTTCGCGCCATAAAAAAACCCAGCCTAGGCTGGGTTAAAAATAACTATTATCTATGTGACTGACTAAAATCTAGAAAACAGTTAGTAAGGTAAGAAGTTAAACGTGTAGTTCACGATTGTTTTCGCTTTGTTTGTAGCCTCAAAAGAGATCAAACGTATGCGCGACAATATGCGTGACTCCAAACTTGGGTCGTTAAGCTGACTGGAGATAATCGAGACAGCTGATATTTGACCGGTAGCTTCGATGGTAATTTTCACCACCACCTCACCTTGCAAGCCGGGGTTTCGACGTAAGGCTCTATGGTAAATTGCAAATATTGCATCTTTGTTACGATCCATAATTTGACGAATTTCTTCGTCACTACGTACCGTTCCACCTCCGGATGACGCTGAGCCTTCGTTACCTTTACCAGTTCGAGAAGCTAGCTCACTATCCACAACCGTGGTTTCACGACCACTTAACGCAACACCACCGGTATCACGGCTAAGGGCTGCGGTATTCACTCCACCACTAGTAGATTTTGCTCCACTGGTAATAACTGAACGATCGACTTTTGCCGCATCAGCTTTGCCGCGTGTCAATTTGCCTGTATTTACCTTAGCCATATCCAGCGACTCGCGCATATCCGCTAAGTCATCCTTGAATTGCAACAAGCCACTTTTCGCTGCCTTTTCTTTAGCTTCCACAATTTTCGCTGGTTGTGGTTCAGGCTTTTTCGGCTCAGGTTTTTTCTCTACGGGCTTAGGCTTTTCTTCAACCGGCTTTGGCTTCTCTTCCTCTTTGGGTTTAGGTGGAGGAGGTGGCGGTGGCGGCTTAGGAATTTCCTTTTTCTCTAAAACGACTCTTGCTAACGCTGGCGGCAAGGTTTCACGTTCTTCCCGCGTAAGCTCAGGGACAGGAATAAACGGAATCGCTATAGCGACCACCAAGAAAATACCAACCGCAACTTTGAGGTATTTTTTAAACCGGTTATCTTCATCAATCGATGAATACCAGGGTAACTGTAAATTGGGGGCTTGTAGTATTAGCATCTATTCCCCCACATTAATCGCAGCAAGATCTTCGGTACTAGCGGCGTTTGCATCAACGGGTTCTTTACCCACTTTGCTGACGGCCAGCGAGATGTTGCGATATTCATTGGTTGCACAGGTCGTCATGATTTTTTTCAGGACGGTGTAGGGGACCTCTTTGTCACCCATGATGGTAATTGGGCGACCTTGTTGCTGCTTGTCTTCCGGAAGAGGACCAGCGCGCTCCGCCTGGTACTTTAGCTCTTTAGTTAAGCCGGGAATATCGTTCTCTTCACTGGACGTGATTTCGGCAATAGTAGCCACAGCGCGACCAGCCACCACAATGTTTTCCTGGCTGACCGTAACAACAAGTGTGGTATCAGGGCGTTGTTCAGAGATCGATTGTGGTAACTCAATGGATTTGTTGGTTTGCAATATTTCCACATCCGACGAGTTAACCAGCAAGAAGAAAACCAGAATGGTAAAAATATCCATCAATGACACGAGGTTTAACTTCGACTGGTTTTTCGAGCGTTTGTGATGTCGCTCCATTCGGCGTGCACGCATTGACTGCTTCATTGTGCACCTCCTACTGCGGCGACTTCATCGCTCACTGGCGCATCACCTAACGAGACTTCCGGAAATAACTCAGCTTCCACAACATTGGCGGCGACAACCGCTTGGAACGAGCGGACGGTGTCCATCACACTAATCAATGTTTGGTAGTCGGTATCGGGTTGGGAGAGTACGAGAATATCTTTTTTATCGATGCCAGCTTCACGTAATTGACGTTTCAGCTCTTGCAATACAACTGACAAAAATTTGTAGTCGTACTCACCATCCTTTTTCTCGATACGTTTTAGGTGCGTACCCGCTGGATAGTTTAAGTTCATGTAGTCAGGTGTAATCACCAACTCCAATTGCTTTTCCTGTTCTTCCTGCGCCGATTCGGGGGAGGCGGCCCCATCGGGCAGTTTCAGGTCAAGCACGGTGATGTGCGAAAACACCATACTCATCAACAGTACTGGCACTAATACGATCATGAGATTCATGAACGAGGTAATGTCCAGTTCTTTGACTTCGGTGTACTTGTGGCGATTCATGCGTCTCATGAGTAAACCTATAAAATCGTCGCGATTTGGGTGCGCTTACCTTCGCAAGGCTTGTCTCTTTCAAGCAAGAGAAGTCGGCACCTCGGCTTTTAAAATGACGGTTTGCTTAGTCGTTTTGGCGTGTTTTGCTCGCCATCGCTTTTGCGCTAGACATCATGTTCAAGCATTTAACACCAGCCATTTCCAAGCTATCGACAATTTCCATTGTTTTGGTCTGCAATAACGAATGGAAAATCAGTAATGGAATCGCCGACATCAAACCGAATGCCGTAGTGTTCATCGCTACCGAAATACTTTTTGATAGGAGTGACGCTTTTTCAGTAGGGTCCGCATCCGCTACCGCAGTAAATGCCGCAATCAAACCGATAATCGTACCCAGCAAGCCCAGTAGCGTCGCGATGTTAGCTAATGTCGCTAAATAGTTGGTGCGCTTTTCGAGACGTGGCGTCGCTTCCATAACGCCTTCTTCCATCGCTAATTCGATGTCATCACGACGCTGTGAACTGTCCATACGTGCAACACCCGCCGCAATCATACGCACCACCGGTGCATTAGAGCTGCGTGCGACCTCAAGTACACCGCGGTAGTCGCGCTTTTGTAACAACGGCATAACACGCTCAAAGCCGCGACGATTAGCACCTTTGGCGTAAGTTAGAAATAACCAGCGCTCGATGACTACGGCTAAACCGATAACCAACACAATGGCGATGGGGTACATGAAAGCGCCGCCGTCTTGAAAGAACCGAAGAATGGTATTGATAACGCTCATTAATTTTGCCTCCAAAAATTAACATGATTAATACAACCTTAGACGATGGCCCAAGGTAGTAGTCAAAGATCCTAGGGGAGCCGTGTGAAAGCTCGTCTTCCTCTACGATGTTCGAAACTGGCCTACTCAAAGCAACCGTCTTTGGTTGCTGCGATGGTTGCGTCAATATTGCGACAACGCGTTGCTATTGGCAGGCTGGTAGATTATCTACTTTGCGCATATTTTTTGATCAAAACTACTTCAAAAAACGGCACTAAGTTATTGTCTTCTCTTAAGATATTCAATTCTTGTGCCCATCTCATGACTCGTGTGGGCACAGTTCTCAAAAAAAGAAACTAAAGGTGTGAAGTGTGAACTAAGCGGCAAAAGGTCAGGCGATCATAACGCCATTACTTCGACTTTTTTTTGGTTTTTTTCTCGAGGTTTTCCATGTAAGACAGCTCGCGCTGCAGCTCTATTTTCTCAATATGGCCAAAAACCAGGTTGACCTGGCTTTGAATGGTCGATTCTTCAAGCTCAGAGTCGTTGACAGAGCGCCAAGGCACTATGTAAAGCACACGTGGTTGCTCCTGGTTACCTGTAATCGTCGTACTCAGTGACACGGTGTTGTCTTGCGCTAAAGATGGCATCACAACAGCCAGCAGCGCAGCGAAAAAAGCGCCCAAAATTGTCAGCTTTTGCCACTTCATGATGACTCCTTGCATTGGTTAAGGCTCAACAGGTACACGGCGTTTGAGGTCGATAATCCACCCAGCGACTTGCCTATCTGGCTCAGGCTGTTGCAAGTACTGGTAGATTTCAAAGTGCTCAAGGGCTTGCTGCCACTTACCTAAATATAGGTCGTAAAGAATTCCAAGGTTTTTGTGGCTCGCTGCGTGTTTCGGCCAGACTTGAATCGCTTGCAGGTAATATCCCTCTGCATCAGCAAATCGGCCTTGCTCTCGCAACAATAGCGCCAGTTGATTATAGGCAGCCAAGTTGGCGGCGTTGGCGGCTATCGCGCCTTGATAAGCCACCTCAGCGTCACTGTATTTGTCTTGTGCTTTGTATACTTTACCCAACTGTAAAAACGGTCCAGAGAGCGCCGGGTAGTTCACCGTTAACTCTTGAAGTAGCACTTCGGCTCGCACCCAATCCTGGTCCTCAATGGCAGCTTTAGCAGCCACAAATGATGATCGAGCAGCACCGGGAACGTCAATCTCCTGGGCCAGATAGGGATCTTGATCCGGCGCTGTTAAATCCAAACCGGCGGGTGCATCAGCAATCATTCCCTCGGTGAGGTCGACAGGTGCTTCATCTCGCGATACCTTTTTCGGCGTACCGCTGCACGCAGCGAGTAATAAAACGCTACTCAAAACCAGTGCCGTATTCAGTCGAGTCGATTTAATGGATAGCATCGTCATACTCCACCACGGTTTCTTTTTTGTTGTAGCGTGCCGGTAATAATTTCGCGAGCGCGGCGAAGCTATCTTTCACCCAATTATCGTACACGCCATCCCAGCTGCGCTGGGCATTGGCTTCATGGATTTCAATCGCCTGCTCTTCAAATGGGTAAGCTTGCTCTTCTAACAATATCGTGTACTGCTCTAGCGCTAGCTCATCGAGGTCTTTTGGCCTTTCAGAATTTAAAAGATCCTGACTTAATTGCACATAAATCTGGCCAATACGGTAATTAGCCTGGGTTGCAAAATCCGCAACACCATATTCAATCAAGGTTTCGTAAGATTTCAGCGCGCGGTCTAAGGCTGTACGCTTACGATCAAGACTTTTCTTCAAGGGCAAGTTAAGCGGAATCGAAACAAATGTTTGATACAACTCATCTGACTTCTCGTTGTGCGCTTCCGCAGCCAAGTAACGAGAGCGGTCGGTACGCGCTGCACCGGCTCTAGCATCGGCTTTGATAATTTCGTTCTGCCAGTAGCGTCGTTTGCCCATATCACCGGTTTTGCCATAAAGCTCAACCAGCTTGTACTGCGCTTCAATCATTTGTGGGAAAGGTTCGCGATAGTTATTCGCGTAATCCCGGTATGCGAGTATCGCATTGTTTAAATTGCCGCTTTGCTCATACAATTCCGCCGCCAAAAACTTCGATTGGCGCCGCACATCCGGGTCACTGTCGTTTTGCGCCATCACGCTCAATTCATTTGCCGCTGCCTGCCATTGCTCCAACGCCTGATAGATCACCACTAATTTGGGCGATAAGTTTTTCGCTAACTCGTGAGTTGGGTAATTGTTTCGAAAGCGCACAAGCACCTGTTCTGCTTCGCTCCACCGCTCCAAGTCCATCAGGTAGGTCGCCGCATCGTATTCAGCACTGATGGCAATGTCAGTACCTGGGGACAATTGGCTAATAGCCAGCAACTGATCAACCGCACCTGCTTTATTCTCTAATGCCAATTGCTGCTCAGCCTGTTTAAACATGTTTGCTGCAATGCGATCAATCACTTGTGCACGAGTCGGGCCATCAGCCACAGGTGGAGCGGGCTGACCTGGCTGAGGAGCTGGCATCATGGCTAGTACTTGTCGGTAGGCATACTCAGATTCCGCGTAGGCTGCTAAATCAAATTGCGCCTGTCCAATCACCAACCATGCCGTTTTTTGAAGTTTGCCATCGAGCGCAGGCTGCCAAACCGTTAAACGAGTAGCCGCATCAATCGCTCGTACATTTTCACCCTGGGCGAGCAGCTGTTGTGCGCCTTGTGCCAATACTTTCGGTGCCCGCTCATCATCTGGGTAATAATCGGCAAAGGAAATTGAGCTATTGGTGTGATGAATTTGCCATGCCGCATGCGCTTCTTGTTTAGCCGGATCGTTGCTACCAGCATTGGCTTCGATGAGTTCATTGAGCGCAAGAATTGCCGAGTAGCCTGCTTCTGCGCCTTGCTTCTCATCGAGAAATTCATAGGCTACTCGTTCGTAGGCCGCCACAGCGTTGGCTAACTGGCCAGACTCATAATAGGATTCACCCAACAAGAAAACCATGTTTGGTGTTTTTTCATCTTGAGGGAAGGTTTCGATAAATTCTTCGTAATAGCGCGCTGCGGCCGCGTAATGCTCAACAGATTCTTCTTGGCGCTTTTTCAATTCGCGATTCGATAGTTCTTTTTCCGGCGGTTTTGCCGCAGCCTGCGCTTGCGAATGTTCGTATTTAGCCAGCTCTTCAAGGTAGACGTGTAAATAACCTAGTAACGAATCTTGAATCGCTACTGGTTTACTCGCCCAGAACTGACTGCGAATACCATAATTATTGACGAAGTCTTGTTTAGCAGGCAGCAACAAACTTGGGAAGTCACCTTCGTCATAAACATCGATGATGCGCGCACTAAATCGTGGGGCATAATCTGAATTAGGAAATTTCTCGACGTAGAAACTGTAAGTATCTGCCGCATCGCGATAACGTTTTTTCTCTAAATAAAAGTTACCCAAGCGTTCATAAATCAAATGATTAAACGCACGCTCTTGATCTGCGGGGTAGGTATCGTAAATAGATCGCGCACCATCGAGGTATGAGAACGTCAAACTCATTACCCGCAAAGTATCTTCTGCTAGGTTGCGTGATGACTCTTCAAGGTCGCCGATTTCACTTCGTCCCATCATTAAATCGTCAAGCACACGCGTAAACGAATCAATGGCATCGACGTACCGGCTGCGCTTGAATTGAGACCACCCCAGCATGTAAGTCGCATTGTTTTGGAAAGGTGAGCGCTGTTGCGCGTCGGCTACACTGCTATAGAAACTTTCGGCGGCGGCATAATCGTTGGCACTAAATGCGCGCTCTGCCCGTCGAAACTGCGCTTCCGCAATGTAGGGGGAATCAGGGTATTCCATTGCTAAACGATCAAGAGTTGCCGCAGACTCGTCAACCATGCCTTCTAACGCATAGGCTTTCGACAATTGGTATAGTAATTTATCTCGACCTGGTCGACCCGCCTGCAACTCAATCAACTCGTTATACATCGAAATTGCATCAGTGAAGTGCTGACCCGGCTCCGTCGCATCTAATTGATTTTGTTCGCTACGGATCATTTGTAAACCCGCCAAGCGAATCAAAATTTTTCGACGCACTTCATCATCAGAAGCAACATCGAGCGCGCGATGATAATTCTCTTCTATTTCTTCTAGCGCAATCTTAGGGACTTCGACGTCCATATCGGGCATACGCGCAGGCTCTAACTCCGATAAGGTATCGCCTATGTATTCATCTTCTGGACCGGCCAACCAACTACAACCACTTAATAAAACACTCGCGGCTATGGCGGTTGCGAGTAGGCTACGTTTTACCGTTAGGCGATGCGATGACGGCTGAACATTCAATATTTTCACGCTGCATCTCCTTCTGCTGGAGCTACAGTATCGTCGGCTTTAGGTTGCTCTTCGCTGTCGTCACTGGCTTTCTGATCCGTTTCATCGTCAGTACCCAGCGGTTGCGGATTCGCGGTGATGTCGTATAAACGAGCAACTGACAACCTTGCTTGCGATAAGTAATGCTGTAGACGGCGCTTTTGTTTATTAAGCTCGTCTGCGATTGCGCCACGCAATGTATTCTCGGCCATTTCCACCGCTTCGATTGCGCGCAATGCTTGAGTATCTAATCGTATGTTGAGATCAGCCAACCGATTGCGATAAGGCAAAATATCAGGTGCTTCTGACCGAATACTATCAAAACGCTCTAACTGCTTTTGTGCTTGCTCAAGCCCCTTGTCAATCACATTAATGCGTTTTTCTATTTGCCATTTGCGCTCAGAGAAATCTTCGCTCGCCTGCCAATACAGTAAGCCATAAAAACGACGATACATTTCCCGATACTCGGCGACAGGTTCGCCAGCGCGCTCTAGCTTTTCCAAATTGGCAGCAATACTCTGCACTATTTCATAGTTATCGGCATCGAGACCTTCAGCCAGTGTGAAGTAGCGATTATTTTCAACAATATTATTCATTTGTGCTTTTAATACAGCACGACGCTTATCTAATTCCTCGACTTTCTCTCGCAGGTTACGCTGGGCCAAGCGCTGTAATTGTTGCTCTCGATTGACTTCTCGCTGTTGCAGCATGTAGTCGTATGCATCGATACGATCTAGCCATAGACCCAGTTGCTTTTCGATATGCAACAGGTCACGAAGCTCTTGAACCGATGCTTGAAATTCATTGCGTGAAAATAATTCCACTAAGTACGTCAGATGAGGCTGCACTCCCGTGTCTTCATCAATCAACAGCCAGTTGCGATTATCAACATCTTCAATTTTTAGCGCCGACAACAAATCCAGCTGCTCTATATCTAGCAGTACTTGGTCGATGCGTTCAATTTCTTTAAGAAACGCACCTTCGGCATCGAGATAAGACAATAGAGCCTGACCGTTTGCGCCCATTTTTTCGTAGGTATAGGGAACAGCGATGGTCGCTTCCTGAACCGAAGGATGAATCAAGGCACGCTTTTCTAATACCTGCCAAGGGCGTAAAGCGCGCGAATATTTACCACGTTCAAATTCCGCCCAGCCATACCCTAGTAATGCTTGGTTAGAAAACCGCGAATCGAGTCGAACTTGTTTAAATTCATCGATGGCATCTTCTGGCTCTCCGGCTAATACGTGGGCATAACCCGCAGCTGTCAGCGCTTTGTCGTAAAGTACAAGTTGCTCTTCGCGCACAACAGGGCTTTCGCTGAATTCTAATTTTTCTAATCGATCATAATAACGTTGCGCTTCATCGTATCGCTGCGCACGACTGTAGGCATTGCCCATGTTGTAGTACAGATAATGCCGCCAGTCCCTAATATGATCTGCATCATCCATGGCTTCTTGGGCCGCGTCCAAGTCATTGCGGCGAATGGCAAGACTGATGCGCAACGCTTCCAGCTCGGCGGTTAACTCATCTTCTTCGATATCGCCGCTGATTTTTGAAAAGCTAGCTTCTGTCCCGTTCCAATCCGCACGCAGGTAACGTAGTTTTGCAAGATAAAACCAGGCTGCATTACGAACTTCGAGAGGTCGAAGGTTATCGCCATCCGATTTGAGTAATTCAGTAAAAATGTTACCCGCTTTCTGCTCCATGCCAAACGCGAGACTGATGCCGCCTTCAATTAGCTTGGGGTTGTCGGCATGGCCTTGAATGCCGTCGTGCTGCTCGGCCACCATCAGCTCGGTCAGGGCTTCGAAATGATTGCCTTGGTAATACTCGTAAAGCGTTACACCGTAGCGAAGATCCGCAACGGAGGAGAGGGGTTTATCAGCGTAAACAGGGTTAATCGCTACTGTGCAAAAAAGTCCGGCAACCAACCCGCGCAGCGTGGGCCTTATTGCAGTTGCCATTCTTTTATATCGAACACCGGTTGAAGTTTGGTAGTTGAGTCAACAATGCGTAGCTCGATCATCTTAGGATCTAGCTCTTTGTCGACAGTAATTGTTGCACCGCGTTTGTAATCGCGATTCGATGGTCCTTTCCCAGTAAATACCGCCGTAACTTCGTGTTCCCCAGTTCGGAGGTTGCCGATATATAAACGCTGAACACCACCACGATACAATGCATCGGCTTGCTGCGGGGTATAGAGATGACTAGCGACCAATTTATCGTCAATGGTGACCTTAACAGAGTCAAGCGAGAAGAATTCACCAACGTCCATTGATAAGAAGATAGCGACTTGCGTATTGACGGGATAGAGCAGCTCTTCTTCCAGAATCAGCAAATCGCGGTTGAGATCAAGCACGGCTTGCTTTAGGTCCTCTGCCTCATCGTTCAAACTGCTGACCGGCGCTGGCAAATCCATGCCAGACGACGCGCTATTGGGGTTTGAGGCACTGTCTCCTTCTACGACCTGAGCACGACTCGCTACAGATACGGTAACCAGTACTAGCAGCATGCAAGCTCTAATGAGACCTGGCGCGGTTCGCATGGATCAATCTCCTAATTACAAACGACACCCTTCTATGGGTATCGAGGATCTAAGTTATATTCTCGCGATGGGTGGGCAGCCGTGCTTGGCTGCAGCTCAAAGCGCTTAGCACATCGTAGATAAGTGTGATGTCTATCACAACCTTTGTTGTGCAACACTGGCCCGCTGATATCACCCGATGCGCTATTGTAATTGCTCTTGGCAATCTAGGTTGCGCAGTAGCACACAACTCAACGGCCAGTTAGCTGATTGGAAGATTTTAGCTGTTTCTAAAGTTCACCCTGCATTAATCATTGACCGGCGGCATCAGCCCTTTGCTGTAATGCACATCACCTTTTGCGTCGATAATTACACAGTCAAAACCTGTGAACTGGTTAACTAAAGCCAGGCCTTTCTCAACACCGAGTACAAACACTGTAGTGGATAGCGGATCCGTGTCGAATCCGTTTTGCCCTAAAATACTGACTGACACCACTCCACTCGCTGACTTACCCGTACGAGGGTTGATTATATGATGAACGCGCTCACCGGTCGCCGGGTCAATAAAGTATCGCTCGTAGTCGCCAGACGTTGATATTGCCGTGTTCACTAGCGGCAATAATATTGCCACCTCATCGCGTGCTGACGTCACCTTTGTGTGATCTAAACCACGCGGTTTTTTAATCCCTATCACCCAAGGCTCACCGCGTTTGTCGCCAATAATACGGCTGTCACCACCCGCGCTAACGGTCGCATGTTTTACGCCCTGTTGAGCCAATATACTCGCCGCTCGATCTACGGCATAGCCTTTAGCAATCCCACCCAGGTCAATTTGCAGATTGGGCTGCGTAAAAAACAAACGGTGAGCCACTTTATCATGCTGGATAAAACGGTAGTTCACCGCCTTCATGAGTTGCTCACGCTGCTTCTCGCTAGGCTTACGCTTTTCCCGATAGTCGTACTGATGCCCCACGGAGGCAAAACTGATGTCAAAAGCACCGTCGCTTGCTCGGCTGAAATAGAGTGCTTTGTCGATAAGGCGCGACAGCTCCGGTGAAATCGACATCGGCGCCAATCCAGCTTCACGATTGACTTTAGACAGCTCACTATCGGCTTTATAAGGACTCAGCGTGTCATCGATACGACGCATTTCGGACATCACCGCCTCGATGGCCAAGCGCGCCCTCACTTCATCTTCATGCCATAGTTTTACGCTCACCGACGTGCCCATAATGGACTGCTCGTCGCTATACCATTCAGCCAACGCATTCGTGGGAAAGATAACGTAGTAAATGAAGGCAACCAGGATTGACGATCGAAGCGTCTGACAGCTTATTTTGGGGAGAGACATTTCAACAGCTCGCTTGCGAGTCACGTAGCGTTAGTTTGGAGAGGCTATGCTAAGGGGGCACTAGCGGAATGTCTATGCGCAGCGTGTTGTGAAGTGTGAAAGGGGAGGAGCCAGGTGATTAGCTCCCGACCCACTCAAATCGATAACGGTCTTGGCTCACTTGCTTTGCAATAATCGTGAGCAACTGTGCAATCTCTTGTGGCGCATTCGGACGCAATTCAATATCTCCGCGAATGTCGTAAGCGCCGTTCAGCGAAAAGGTTGAAATAATATCCAGGCCCATTGGCCCTTCAATATCCTCTACGGTTGCACGCATACCACCCGCACCATCGGCTTGCAGATCAAATGCCATAGAGCCTATATCCATCCACACCTGGCTGTTGTGATAGCGAGCATCGCTCCAACTACCTTGACCCGAAAGTGCCACAATCGCATTATTGCTAATCTTCAACGTATCAATTTTGGCAAAAAATTCACCGCGAATACTGACAGGCATCCACACTTCAGCGGCCGCCGCAGGCACGGTAATTTCAACATCACTCAGTTCAAGATCACCGCCAACAGTGGAGCAAGCAACACCAGAAATCGATTGATCAGATAACTCGGCAATAAATTCTGCACATGGATTGAGCGTTAATACCGACAAAGGCCGCAACGACCAACTAAATTCACCCAATGAAAAGGCGCCGTTAGGATAGGGTAAGACAACCGTCGCCGCCTTACCTGCCCACAAGGTGCCAGACACACCCGACATTTGCGCAGGTGGATTGGCGAACCAAACACCCCATTGCGCAGGAATATTTTTGATCACTAATACCGACCAAAAAATAACGAGCAGTATGATCCACTGAGTTCGACGCATAACTATTTCTTAATTCTCACTGTCGCCATGACTTTGCCCGCTTCGTTACCGGCAACCATATTAAGATCTTCCACAACGGCTTCGTATTGGTTTTCTAACTGATGCAACCAAGAAACCAAATTTGCCAACCCAACGTTGTCAAAACGCACAGTGGCTTCCTCACCATTCCGACTTGGGTTTAGAGTCACAAAACTTAAGCCGTTGGCTTTGGTCGTTGTATCAATCAAGCTGGCAATATTCATGTCCTGCGGAGCATTGCCTTCGCTCGCCATACTTTCATGATATTTTAACGCGGCCGCTAAACTCTTGATTCGAGCAACAGATTCGGACGCCGCCACGTAGCGATTATTCGCTTGTACTTTTGCATTCGCCAAAGGCTTCACACCGAGCATCCAAATACAATACAAGCCTACACAAATACTCAAAATCAGTAGCGCAATTTGATCGCGCCGAGATTGTTGTAAAAACCAATTCACAGTGTCGACCTCGATACTATCATGCGCGCTTGCTGCTGCCCGCCTTGTTGACTGGTGTTCTGCAAGCGTGCCTGCAAACCGGTTGAATTAATGGCGTCACTTAAAGAGACAACGCTACCGTAGCTACTCGCTTCGAGGGTCAGTTGAAGGTCGCCGGTTTGATTGGTGTAACGGAGGCTTCGCAACGAGATATCATTGTTATTCGCAATGAGTGGCGCTACTTTGCTGTAAAACTCCATTAAACTGCCTGCGTTGGGTGTTGTTTCAAACTCGGCCACTTTTCGCTTCAATTGTTTTTCTGGGTCTTGCACACGCCCTTCAGGCACAACTTGACGATAAACTTCGACGCCTTGTGCCATTAATTTTGCACGTTTGCTATCAAGCACCTGAATTTGCGCGACATTCACTGCCACGAACGCAAATAATGCAACAGCTCCCAAAATAGCAACCGGACGCCACTCTTTAAACCAACGTTTAAACGGCAACTGGCGTGCGTAGCTGCCTTGGCGTAAATCGACACTGGCAACATGATTGACAGCAATACGCTGCCACTCGTCCGCAACTAACGTATGGGTATGCTCTTGATCGACACTTTCCCGCAGCGTTTCCGGTAATCGAGCATATAGATCTCGAATAACATCTTGATTCTCGCCAATCAGCAGTAACTCTTCCGGCAGAGGATGTTCGTTACACAGGCTCTGTAAAACAATATTTGCCAAACCTAACTCAAGAGAAAAGCCCAACCCTTCACCATAATGGACACTCAGGGTTTCACCAACACTGAGCGTCCAAGCATTATCTTCGCGAGGCAGCAGCAGGGGTTCTGGAAAGGCATGCATGATATCAACGCCACAACTTTCCAACTCTTCGAATTGTTGTGCAAGCCACTCATTATCGAGGTAGGCGGTAACTACTTTATCGTCATTTATATTCCCTAACGCAAAATGCAAATCGTCCAGCTCACTCGCCAGTTGCTCTTCGATTTCATAGGGAACAAGGCTGCGAAGATGCTTGCGCTCTTCGGAAGAAAATCCAACGGATTGAGTGACTACTTTCGACCCATCAATTAGCAAAGTAATTTCACTACCATTGAGTTCTTCCTGGATTTCATCAAGCCCACCTTGCTGTGGTTCATCGACCCATGCGCCTGATTCATCACAACGACGCCATTGGTACCAAGGACCACCTTCGTCACTGCGGGATATCAATTGTATAAATGCATTAACTGTCATGCTGTTTTCTCATTCGCAAAAATATTTTTTGCTTTTTACTTACACTACATATTAGTAACTGGTATAGCGTCTCGACACGGTTGTCACTTTACCATCCGTGCGCGACAAGCCACTGC
The DNA here is from genome assembly GCA_033852115.1 of Cellvibrionaceae bacterium. Taxonomy (GTDB): domain Bacteria; phylum Pseudomonadota; class Gammaproteobacteria; order Pseudomonadales; family Cellvibrionaceae; genus JAWSVE01. Next base: position 255,807 of record JAWSVE010000006.1, read on the forward strand.
GCACATAACGTATTTGCTCACCTACCGAGGTTTTTGCGTGCATTAAAAAGAAATTAGTGCTCACGCCAAAGTCGCTAGTGTCTAAATTTGGGATCGCATTTTTTATTGCTGCATTGTTCGCAAAATCAGCAACGTCTTCAAAAGCTTGTAGCGTTCTCTCCTCAACGATCGTTGCCACATCTTGCTCTGACAACGGAGTCAACAAGCTTTGATCGTTAATCGAGCGCAACACTTCGGGTAATGCCGTATTCACATTGAGCGACGCACTCGTATCTGGTAACACAGCCACCAACGGCTCGAGCTTTTGGTATAAAGCTGGCGTAATACCTTTAACCATTTGCAGTTCACTCACTGAAAAAAACAGTTGGTTGGCCGGTGTATAAGGAGGCGACAAGTTGTTGTAATACAAACTCTCTGCGCCACCAAACCCTTTTAGGTTTTCACCATCATCATCAACCCAATCAATCACAGCTTCAGTTATTTCTATCGCTTCTTGCTGCGTCAACTGTTCGTCTTCAAAAATTTGCAACAAACGTATAAAGCGTCGTTGGGCTGGAGAAAACTGTAAATGCAATGGCGGATTTGGGTTATTACCCGGTACCGTCCAATTTGCAGCAAGGCTGTTTAAGTTAAAACGTCCTTGCGCATCCTCCAGCTTCACTTCCATCATCCCATCATCCGTGGGCAGCGTGACCTCAGTTGCCCACACTTCACCGAGATGATCGTTGTCCGAATTATTGGCGTCGTCTTCTAAAAAATGCGCTGCCAGTGTTTCCGTCGCCAACAAATAATTTTGCGCCTGCAAACCATGCCAACGATTTTCAGCTTTGGCGATACTCAACGTAAACCGTTCTTCAAATTGCACACCGAGCAATGTCACGACAACAACAATCATCATCGCTAAGATTAAAGCTGTACCGCGTTGATGCTGTCTACCCGAAAACGCGTGTTTCACTTGACGCCCTCCGGTATTGCAAATATTCGGCTCACATCGCCCAACCCACCCATTGCAATCGTAACTTCAATCGCCGCAGGAAGACCTTGAGCTTGCCCGCTATTGCTATTACTGGCATTCGCCGGCCAGCTGTTTAACCATGTGGCATTGTTTAACGTTTTTGCCTCAGCTGATAAAAATTTAATATCAAAGGTTTCGACGCCTTCAGCCAATAATCGTCTACCCGTGGGTTCACTATCATAGGGCTGATTCCTCTCTGCCCAATAATCACGCCACAGCTGGCCATCCTGCCAACGATATCCAACGCGCTGTAAATCAGACCGCTGTTGCCGCAATGGATTGGCCCACCCATCGCGCACCATCCGCAGAAAATATTCACCCTGTAAAAAACTTGTACCACTTAATGTCGGGTCGCCACCTAAAAAAGTTGGCGCGCTTGAACTCCCTCCAATTGCTGTTGAAGTGGCAGGCAACTGACGGTCAACGACATGATGAACATCGGTGGCCATTATTTGCCATACTGTCTCCAACCGACTAACGTCATCCAAAATACCTCGACTAGCTTCGTCAACGGCCAAGGCCCGATCAAAAAACATGTAGGCAATACCCGCAACCATGACAGATAGCGCTAGCGAAACGAGCACCTCTATCAATGTAAACCCGCGGTTTGCGCTAGGGCTGAACATTTCCGCCACCCTGCGACGACTGTTGAGCTTCACGCATGTAACCTACCACGGTCGCCATGATGTCATCTTTCGATAAACCCACTGACACTGTTTGTTGCCAGATACCATAGTCTTTTTGGTTTTCTGCTTGGCTAGAGGTAATCTCCCAATACCAATCGCGTCCGGCCATTGTCGATTCACCAGTCGCCGTACCTTTAAGCACTTCGCCACTTAGTCGCTGCTCTACACGCAACGACTCGATCTGGTTTTGCGCCACCCAGTAGGCAAAGTTTTTATCGCGTATATATTCTCCGCCGTTAACAAGCTGAAGCATCTGCGCCATCAACGCTGGCAACGCTACCGCAACAATCGCCAACGCCACTAGCACTTCAACCAGTGTAAAACCTCGAGCGTGTTTGTTGGCAATTGGCTTAGCCATTTATAAATATTCCAAGGCTTGTTCTGGCGATAACCACTCTACGTTACCGGTACGCTCAGAGGTTAAAACCAGTTGCTGATCGATAATGGAGGCATCAAACAATGTCAGCAAAAAATTAGTAACTTCACCTCCTGGATAAAACACAATACTTGGCGGTGGCAATTGAGTCTGCAACTCATCATCGATACTATCGAATTGATTACCTTGACCTTCTTTAATCAATTCTGCCAATTTGTAGAAATCTACTAGCTCACCATCAACTTCAAGGGTCAGCTCGATATTATCGGGGAAACTATCTCCGGTTAATGGCTTTTCAGCATCGACCCAGATGCCTCCTCGATAACGCATCCATACATAACGCCAACTAAGTTCTTCATTGGGCGGCATAATTAACAAACCGATCGGCTCACCGGTTAAAACCGCCCGGTCTGTCGCCAACGTTGCGAACGTTAGCAGTTGCTCTCGCTGTTTCTCGAGCTGCGATTTAACGTCATTTGGATCTTCAATATTGATCGACAATATAACGAATGATGAGAGTAGTGCGATGATAAACATCGTCACTAACATTTCGATCAAGGTAACGCCGCGCTCAGCTTTACAGCCCATTACTCAACCCAGGTAACAAGTCGTCGATTACTCAGCCTCCAAGTCATCAGCGTCTTGCCAATTCCCGATATCTGCGTTAGGACCTTCACCACCCGGCAAACCGTCAGCACCCAAGGTATAAATATCAAACTTGCCATTTTCTCCTGGACTAAGATAAGCGTACTCGTTACCCCAAGGATCCTTTGGCACCTCTTCTAAGTAACCATCTTCTTTCCACTTACGAGGCACGGGATCCAATGTTGTTTTTTCTACTAGCGCATCCAAACCCTGTTCGGTGCTAGGAAAATTGTAGTTATCGAGCTTGTAAAGTTTTAACGCCGTTTCAACTGATCGGAAATCAGCAAATACTTTTTGAACCCGCGCTTTGTCTGCCTCACCCAATAGGTTCGGTGCCACAATACTGATTAGCAATCCCATGATCACCAATACCACTAGAATCTCAATCAAGTTGAAGCCTTGCTGTGATTTCATGGCTCTTTGTTTTGAGGGACGGTTACGCTTCATAATCTACTCCTACTCGTTGTTCTATGTCGCATTTGCCGAAGTCAATGCGTTTTCGCTACACCAGCGTATTAATTTGAAATATGGGCAGCAATATCGCGAGCATAATCAACATCACCATACCACCCATGAACACTACCGTTAGCGGCTCTAATAAGCCCATAGTAGTGCCTAACATCATTTCCAATTCGCGCTCTTGGTTTTTTGCTGCGTGAGACAGCTGTTCTGATAAGGTTCCGTTTGCTTCACCTGACGCGACCATTTGCACCAACAACGGCGGAAATATTTTCGCGCGGTCTAATGCCCGATGCAGGCTAGAGCCTTCCTGCACCGCAACAGCAACTTCTTCACTGCTGGTCCGTAGGACGCGATTATTGAGTACTTGCCCAGCGATGCGTAGCGCTTCCAACAACGGCACTCCACTACCCAACAAAATCGACAATGTCGCTGAAAAACGTGAGCTATCCGACTGAACAAGAACGTCATTAATAATGGGCACCTTGAGTAAAACTCGATGCCACCTCAAGCGGTTTTTTTCGTTTTGAAGCCACTGCCTAAACAGAATAAGCGCACCGACAATAGCGGCTAGAGTTAACGCTCCCCAATAGGAGCCGACAAAGTTACTAAGAGCAATTAGGATCTCTGTAATTGCCGGCAAACTTTTATTGGAGTGCTCAAACATTCCTACTAGCTTTGGCACAACGAAAATCATTAACGCCGTTACCACGGCAAAGCTGACACCGAGCAATACAAATGGATAAATCATCGCCATTTGTAATTTTTGCTTTGTGTGCTGACTATTCTCCGTATACTCCGCCAAACGCTCCAGCACCTTACCAAGAAAACCCGCAGACTCGCCCGCGCGTACCATCGCGCGATACATATGGTCAAATGCACGCGGATGCTCACCTAAAGCCTGGGCCAGGCTTCGACCTTCCAACACTTTTGAGCGAACTTGAAGCAGCAACGCCTTGATCGATTCTTTGCGGGCTTGTTTGGCCGCAACCTGCAACGTTTCATCTAACGGCAAACCCGATTGCACTAGCGAAGCAAGCTGGCGAGTAATGAGCGATAGATCTTTGCTAGAAAGACGTGCGCTGCGCTGAAACAACGACACTTTTGCCGTAGAGTTTGCTGCGTTTTCTTTAACTGAACCACTAACACTTTTAACCGTGAGCGGTTTTAATTTTTGCGAACGCAGCTGGCTACGAACCTGACGTTCGGAGTCGCCCTCCACCATACCTTTTACGGTTTTACCGGCGGTGTCGAGTGCTTTGTAACTAAATGCGCCCATGTTAATTTTTCACACTTTACGCGGTTGCGGTAACACGCAACACTTCTTCGATACTGGTTTGGCCACTAATCACTCGGTTACGCCCATCGTTTTCAATGGATTCGCTGGCCGAACGCGCGTACCGTATCATCTCTTGCTCACCTGCCGACTCATGAATCATTTGTCGCAACGTATCGTCAATCTCAATTAACTCATAAATACCTGTTCGGCCTTTGTAACCCGTGTGATTACATGAAGGGCAACCTTCAGGGTGATACAACTGAGCATCAGCCGGAATACGGAATCGCTCTTGTTCAGATTCTGTTGGCGAGTAAGGTTGTTTACATTCATCACACAACACACGTACTAAACGCTGCGCCATTACGAGCTCAATACTCGATGAGAGTAAGAAAGGCTCGATCCCCATGTCCTGCAATCGAGTAATCGCACCAATTGCCGTATTAGTGTGCAATGTCGACAATACCAAGTGGCCCGTTAAACTCGCCTGCACGGCAATAGAAGCGGTTTCACTATCACGAATTTCACCCACCATCACCACGTCAGGATCCTGACGAAGGATCGCGCGCAAACCACGCGCGAATGTCATATCCACTTTGGCATTGACTTGTGTTTGCCCAATACCTGGCAAAAGGTATTCCACCGGATCTTCGATGGTTAAGATATTACGACTGCGGTCATTGATGTAACTTAAGCCCGCATAGAGTGATGTCGTTTTACCCGAACCTGTTGGACCGGTAACCAAAATAATGCCGTGAGGTTTTTTCAATGCTCGCTTGAATCGATCATTAACCGCTGCAGGCATATTCAATTGATCTAAACCCAGTTGCCCGGCAGCTTGGTCCAACAAACGTAGCACAACACGTTCGCCATGCGCAGACGGAATCGTTGACACACGGATATCAACACCGTGTCCCGCCAACTTGACACTGATACGTCCGTCTTGTGGTAGCCGTTTTTCAGCAATATCCAACTTCGCCATAACTTTGAGGCGCGACACAAGTACTGGCGCTAGCTCAGGTTTAGGCGACAACACTTCCGTGAGCACTCCATCAACACGAAAACGTACGGCAACACGATCTTCAAATGGCTCCAAGTGAATATCGGAGGCTTTATCGCGTACCGCCTGCGACAAAATAGCGTTAATGAGCCGAATTACCGGCGCATCATCTTCACCGGAAAGTAGATCAGTATCTTGAGGGATATCATCTGCGAGACTCGATAGATCATACTCTGAGCCCATGTCGTCTACGGCGCGCTGAGCTGCACCATCACCACTTTGATAGATGGCCGTCAATTTAGTTTGGAAGTCTGCATTAGAAATTTCTTTGCACTCAAATTCTTTTCCAATAACACGACGAATTTCGAGCAACACCTGTAGCGACAAACCAGGTTTGTGAAATAGCTGGCCACCTTCCATCAATACGCCATAGTCGGACGCAAAGCCGAACGGCAGCCTCAGTTCAGTAACCGACTCTTTGGCATCAGCGTTAGCAGAGACCGGCAGCTCTTCGCCCGGATCTAGCTCAACCGCATTACTCACTGCGCTGCCTCCGTTTCTTCGGCTGCTTGCTTGGCGGCATGAATTTCATCTGCTTGTCGAATAACTTCATCCCACTCATCCAACATCGGAACATTCTTGTTTTTTAGTAGCAGTGAGTTGTAGCCACTGTGTTTAGTTTGTTGATCGCGAATATGACGATATTTTTCACCCGTTGCACCGCGCAACTCTTCATCTGTACGAATAATCGTCGGCTTAATGAAGATCATCAAATTGGTTTTTTCAGTCGTACTGCTTCGCGATCGGAACAATGCTCCCAAGCCGGGTATATCACCCAATAAAGGAATTTTAGTTTCACTTTGGATCAAGTTATCGCGAATTAAACCGCCAAGAACAACGGTCTCGCCGTCTCGGACCATAACGCGAGTTTCAATTTTTCGTTCGTTGGTGATAAGCCCCGCACTCGCCGCTTGCTGCGCGATACTAGACACTTCTTGGTTGATATCTAAAGCGACTTTGTCACCCTCGTTGACATGCGGGGTAACCTCTAAAATAGTACCAACGTTTTCACGATTGATTGTTTGGAAGGGGTTTTGTGGATTTGAAGAATCACCCGTAGACGTAAAGCTACCGGTAACGAACGGTACCGCTTCACCGACAACAATTTTCGCCGTATGGTTATCGGTAGTAAGAAGGTTCGGCGTGGAGAGAATATTGGCTCCACCTGAGCCTTGAAGTAAATCAATCAAAGCCAAAAGATCATAGTCTTCTCCGATGCGACCTAACCCAATAGATTGGCCAGCGACGCCCGCCAAGGCACCCGCTAGTTTTGTCAAACCATCTTCTTGATCTTCCTCCAGCGCACCGTCAACTACGCCTGCCAAGGTTTCCGCACTGTTGCCCGGCTTGAAGCTACTAGCAAAGCCGCCGTTATCGTTACGATAGAGCCATTGCACACCTAAACTCTTTGCAAAACTATCCGACAGCTCAACAATAATGGCTTCAACCAGCACTTGGGCTCGCTGAATATCAAGACGATCAATGATTGATTCAAGATTATTTACAGTTTCAATGTCTGCGGTAATGATCAGCGAGTTGGTATCAGAATCAGCTTCGATAGCGGCCAGCTGGTTAGTTGGCTTTTCTTCTGGGCTCAACTTTGCCATGTTCTGCACGACACTGGTCAGCACCTTGGCGACCTGTTCGGCATCCGCGTATTCAAGATAAATAACGCGCGCATTACCACTTTGAGGTTGCGGCTGATCAACACGGAGTATCAACTCTTTCACTCGAGCGCGCTGCCTTGGCTCACCAGTAACAATTACTGAATTAGTGCGTTTGTCTGCTATGACTTGCAACTTGGTACCTGCGGCTTTAGTGGCCGGGTCATTATTGCGTTCGATTTGCTCGAGCATGCGCACCATTTCATCGGCCTCTGCATACTCCAGTTTAATCATTTCAGTTTCAGGCACTGCCGCCTGATCGATCTGATCTAACAAGCCGCGAATGCGTTCAACGTTATCTACCGTATCCACCATGATAATGACATTACTCGCAGGAAATGCCGCCATGTGGGATTGACCACCTTGAGAAACGAGTGGTCGAATCGAAGGCAGGACTTGCGCCGCCGACACGTTATTTAATTTAAAAATCTCTTGGACATATTGCGCTCCTTTATCATCGCGATTGGACTGCATAAAGGGCAGTGGAGCAGAGCGAGCTTCTTTATTTGGGATGATACTAACAATGTTATCGTTTTCGATTGCCGTAAAACCCAACGTGTTTAACGACGTTAAAAACAAGTTGTAGTAATCGTCCTCACTAATTGGCTGAGAACTCATTACCGTAATCTGCCCTTTTACGCGCGGGTCGATTACCATTAATTTTCCAGTCGCTTCTTGAACAGCCTTTATCACTTCAAGAATATTGGTGTCTTTATAATTTGGTGTGAATGTGCGAGCAGCATCTTGCGCAAACGCCACCCCCATGACACCACACAATGCCGTAGCAGCAACGATGGTACGCAAACCGCCGAATGGTTTGCGCTTATTTAACTTCTTTTTATACCCAATGAGAGCCATGTTGTTATGCCTACTTAAAAAACTTTCACCAATTGGTCTTAATTTAAAATTCACTACTCTAAATCGACGTCGACGTTAACCGTCACACCATCGCGTAATATTTCTAAACTCGCTTGAGATGATGTGCTCAACGAGCGATATACTTCCATAGCACGGCTTGTGCTATCTAAACCGATATTATTGACCGCTGTTACAATATCATTTGGCTGCAAACCCAGCTCTGCAAACAGCTCTGGATTGCGCTTAGGATTAATTTTGAAACCAATAAACTGGCCGTCTTCACGGTGCATATTGACATTAATTAATTCGTTAACTGTTTTTATCTGCGCGGCACTCGGGACCGACTGGCCATTAGTAGGCAATACCGCGCTCGCGAAGTCACGTGCATTGGCAATTTCTTCTGGGTCATCATCTACGTTTGTCGCTCTCGCTGCACGTGGCGCAGAACGCGAGGGGGGGACGTAACGTTGTGACCTTCCAGCGCTCTGGAAGTCATCTTTACCTTGATACAGCCAGAGTGTTTCATAACGACCGTTGTTATCTAGAATCACTCGATCAACCATAACCTTGGCAAGCTTGACTCCGCGCGGACCAAGGGTAAGGTCCTCACCGGGTCCAAATGTTTCTTGCTTGGAGCCATCCTGAATGAAGGCTTTTGCCAAGTTTTCATCACTGCTGGCTACGGTGCCGACCAATTTAAGGTTGAGCTTGGTGTCTACAGCCTCTTGCTCAATACCACTCGGCCCAACATTGACGACTTCTTCACCGCCCACCAACTCACCGAAGAGCGCTAAAGACCTCAAACTCTCGATATCAACACTAACTGAATTACTCACATTGTCGGAAAAGGTGATATTTGAAGGAATGGTAAGAGTCGGCTCTGCCACTGGCGGGGTAGGCATAATCACCCAAAATAACTCCGACAAGGTGTATACCAGCCATACGCTAAGCACAGCGATACCCGCCTTGCGCCATACTGATGCAGGCACCTGCCGAATTTTACTGATGATGGGGTCAAACCGTTGAAGGTTGCCAGCCACGCTATCAGCGACATTACTACCAGTCGCCACGCCGTACTCTCCTAACCTAATCTCAAATTAACTAACACCGAGGCGCCATCTCATGGTGCTTCCACGTTAGAGTATTGTAGCGAGGGAATCTCTTCGAAAACTTCCGACCGACGAGCAGTTTTCGCTATTAAAAACCGATTTTTGTGGTCTTCTGTTCAGATTATCTCGTCTTATTATGCCGTGCCGCCATACATGAGCTTGTGATAGCGACACTTGTTGTACCGAGAACCTTCGGATTCTATAGCCTTGATGTAACCTTACGCTATGACACAAGACTCCAAAAGCCCGCTGACTTCGAGGTCTAGGTCACGTATCGTGACCCTCCTGGTCAACCCGAGTGCAATCAATCATTGCGTCAAGCAAGAGCAAATTCACGGGGCAGGGCGGCTTTCACCCCCCATCTTGCTATGACGGCGGCGCATTGCGCACAGGTGAACGGCCTAGTCTTACATAGTCATCTTACAAAGTCATTGCAAGAACCCGGCTTTTTGAACCTGGATTTATCCTAGAGTTCAAGACTACCGAATCAACCCGATTAACGGTAAACTCCGGCCCCACAACGGGTTTCACGCTAGACCTTTAAGCTCCACCAGCCAGAAGAACAGTTTACCTATGACGCAAGTGTTTATATTGCAGAACCAAGACAAACTTTTCCTCAATAAGAAGAACGAATGGACAGACGGCCGAGACCTGGGCAGCCTCTATAAAACTCCCCACAAGGATGAAGCGGTTAATCAAATCTTTGAGGTCAGCTCCAAAGACTACAACCAGCGCATTCAAATGGTGAGTTGCGAGGTGTCAGACAAAGGCCTGCCACAAATTGACCCCGATATCATGCCACCGCCCCTCCCGAAAGAAGATAGCAGTGAGCAACTCGCCTTAGAGGGGGTCGCCGGTGAAACAGAGGATAAGTCTCTGATCTCGGAAGAGACCAACACCACCACGTTTATGGGTAGTTCTGACGCTGGCAGCGCCGAACCTAGTAGCGACATGGCGGTAAACCAGGCCTAAACGCGCTCGATTATATTGATCACCGGTTTGGCGCGATTGTCACGAGGACAAGCAGTTGAAAACATTGAATGACCGACTGGCCGCGTTACAGGCCTCGACTGCCGCCAATACCCTTGGCGGCATTTTAAGAGGCATCGAGAAAGAAAGCCTGCGCGTTACCCCTGAAGGGTGCCTCGCTCACACCTCCCACAATCAACGACTGGGTTCAGCACTTACGCACCCCGAAATCACAACGGATTTTAGCGAGTCGCTTCTGGAGTTCATCACCAAGCCACACTCGTCCGTTGAAGGCGCACTGCAACAACTAGATTTGATCCATCGATATACGCTATCTGAAATTGGCGACGAACTACTGTGGGCCAATAGCATGCCCTGTTTTCTTCGAGGCGATGACGACATCCCCGTTGCTCAGTATGGCAGCTCTAATGTCGCACAAATGAAAACGATATACCGATTGGGGCTAGGGGAGCGCTATGGCCGCTTGATGCAAACCATTGCGGGCGTCCATTATAACTTCTCATTTCCCGATAGTTTCTGGCAAACACTGCAAACGCTCGAGCAGCATACAGGGACGCTGCAAGACTTTAAAACCCAGCGCTACTTCGACCTCATTCGAAATTTCCGGCGCTACTTTTGGCTGCTGCTTTACCTTTTTGGAGCAGCTCCGGCCGTGTGCCCGAGCTTTGTCCAAGGCCGCGAGCATAACTTAGTTAGACTTGGGGGATCAGGTTCGTCACTACACGGACCGTTTGCCACCTCCCTGCGCATGGGAGATCTAGGCTATCAAAGTAAAGCCCAGCAATCGCTGGTGGTGAATTACAACAATCTGCCTGACTACCTAAAAACATTATGCGGCGCTATTACACAACCACATGATGAGTACCAACGCATTGGCTTGAAAGACAGCAACGGCAATTATCACCAGTTGAATGATGGTGTGTTACAAATTGAAAACGAGTTTTACAGCAGTATCCGCCCCAAGCGGACAGCCAAGTCGGGCGAGACTGCATTAAGCGCTTTGTATCTGCGCGGCGTAGAATATATTGAAGTTCGCTGCATTGACCTCAATCCCTTTACCCCTTTGGGCATCGAGGCTGAGCAGTTACACTTCATCGACACATTTTTACTCTATTGCCTACTTCAACCCAGTCCACCATCTAACACGACAGAAGCGCAACAACTTGCAAACAACCAACAAGCCGTCGTGTATAACGGTAGAGATCCGCAACTGGAGCTCATGGATAACGGCAAGCCACGCTCACTCAATGAATGGGCGACGAGCCTTCTAACAGATATGCAACCGGTCGCCAAATTATTGGATCAATCAGAAGGAAGCCATCTACACAGCGGCGTCACCCAAAAGCAAATCGCTAAGATCAATGATCCATCGCTGACACCTTCGGCACAAATTCTTGAGGCCCTGAAAGATAAGCAACAATCGTTTTTTGAGTTCAGTCTGGAAAAGGCGGCGAGTTACGCAACTTACTTTAAGCGTCGCCCACTAGAAGGGGAGACTCTCGACCATTATCGTCGCGTTGCAGAGCAATCTATAGCGGACCAAGCGGCCCTCGAAGTATCTGAGACCGAGGACTTCGATACATACCGTAAGAAATTCTATGAGCAATATAATTACTGCCAAGAACAGGCAAAGCTAACACACTGGGAAGACTGAACACTTATCGCTGGACGATAAAGTTTTCGAAGTAGAGGTCCACCACACCTTCCTGAGCGCTTTCCGTTAACAAGATGTTTCGAATCTCCTCTAGAGCCGCTTGGCGCAGAGCTTCTTTACCAACCTGGGTCTCCAGCTCTTCATCCGTCTGCTTACTAAACAGCAGTACAATGTTGTTGCGAATAAATGGCATGTGATGGCGAACGGCGGCTGCCGCATCACCACTCTCAACACGCACAGTCAGTTCAGCCTTTAAATATTTTAGTCGACCAACACCGCCATAGTTGACGACAAAAGCCGGCTCCAAAGGGATGTAGATTGGCTGTGCCGCAGCCCCACCATCACCATCCTCCTGAGCATACGCGGTGATGCTGATGGTGGCGCACAGCACGAGAATCGAAATCAATCGGGAACAGCTAAGCATGAGTCTGGCTTCCTATGCATTGAAAATGTCACTTTTAAAGCATAGACCACCATCTCAAAGGGACAGACCAACCCTCGTGCTATTGTTTTTGCGGAACTTTTCTCATAATGTTGCCGTCCTTTAAAGCTCTTCAACCCAACACCAATACAGGCTGTGTATCTCATTGTGGCATTACCGTCGATTCGCTTAACCAACCTCGCTCTCGCACTTATTTGCGCAGGCCTCATGGCATACGCGTTTTACTCCGAAAAAGTACTGGGCCTACACCCGTGCCCACTGTGCATGTCACAGCGATTTTTCGTGGTACTGGTCGGTGCGCTGGCTCTCATCGCTTTTGCTCACAATCCAAAATCCTGGGGCGTTAAGCTCTATGCCGCTCTGGGAGTCATTGCCACTGTGGGTGGCGGTATTGTTGCAGGACGGCACCTTTGGATTCAAAGCCTACCTGAAGACCAAGTACCAGCCTGTGGACCAAGCCTCGAATATATCCTGGATACCTTCCCGCTGGGGGATGCGTTGATGGTACTGTTTCGTGGCGACGGCAACTGTGCCGAAGTAACCTGGGAATTTCTTGGACTTAGTATGCCTGCTTGGGTATTGATTGCCTTTGTGGGACTAGGCTTTGCCAACCTGTGGCAAATGCTGCGAAAAACAGCCGCTTAACGCCTATCAAATCGATTCTGTTTGGGCTGCGCCGTTAGTCTAGCGGCGCAGCCCATTGCTCCCTGTTTCAGCTTTTTGCTTGCCGATATTCAAGAGATATCCTATCTTGGCTATTACATATTGCACCTTTCGCGTAGCACTCAATAGCGCGCAAAAAATACGCTGGTGGCAATCTGTCAGACAACCCATAAATCATAAATCAGCAAGTAAAAGGTCAGTACCATGTTGGAGAACTGTAAGTCTGCAAAAGAACGTTGGGGCGGAGTAAGCGAGATCATCGATCGCTGGCTTCAAGAGCGACAAGATATGCTTGTTCAATTTTGCGACCTATCCGAAGGGTTAGATTTCGACCTCAATGAAGATGAAGCCGGCATCAAATTGCGCAGGCTTTGCCAGATCATGATGGATTACGTATCGGCCGGGCATTTTGAAGTGTACGAGCAGCTAATTAAAGAAAGCCAGGAGTTGAATGATACCGATGCACTCAAGCAGGCAGACGTATTATTCACTAAAATCGATAAGACCACCGATGCCATTCTCGACTTCAACGACAAGTACCAGGAAACAGATGACCTTGAATCTCTGACTGGCGACTTGTCACGCATTGGAGAGAACCTTGCCAACCGATTTGAGATCGAAGATCAAATGATTGACGTGTTACATACCTCTCACAAGGACCTTGTTGCATAGCATATCATTTCAAATAAAATAATAGCCGCGGCAACTATGTTTTAGTTATAGCTGTTTGCGGCTTATCACGAACCATTTCACACTTTTCCCAGCACACCTTACACCCCTCATCTAAGCTATAAGCAAACCCTTTTTAAATTCGGGCACCACGAGAGCCATCGGCAACCGCTTTAAACACCGTTGATAGAAAGCGTACTGACATGAAGCCTAGATATACCAGCCACTTGCCTTATTTGTTCCTTGCTCTGTGCACTGCCTCGCTCAGCGGGTGCGATGATGGCATGTCTCCCAGTGCCAGCGTCGAAGTAGCGGCAGTGGGAACCTATGGAGGCGCATTTTCCGACGACGGCGGATACAGCATCGTGGGTTCGATTAATCATGGCGGGAGCCTGTGGCGTACTCAGGATGGCGAGCGCCTCTATAACTGGAACCACCATAAAGGTGAATTTACCTCAGTGCTTACTGCCGACTTTTCCCCCGATGGAAAATGGGCGTTGACGGCAGATGAACATACCTTAGTCCTATGGAAGACCGAGGACGGCAGTGCGCACCGCTTTTGGAATGCGCCCGGGGAAGTATTATCGATTGCCCTAAGTGAAGGCGGGAGATATGCCTTACTCGGGCTCAGCGACCACACAGCTGTCATTTTTGATGTACAACGCGGCGGCGTGCGACGCACCTTTCGTCACAATGGACGGGTAAGAAGCGTCGACCTCAGCAACGACTCGACACTGGCGGTGACCGGGTCCGAAGACAACACGGCGATTATTTGGGATGTAGAAGGCAACAAGGCTTTGCACACCATCCAACATGACGACTATGTTCAAATGGTTGCCATTAGCCCTAATGGCTCAACCGTATTGAGCGCTGCAAAATACGACAAAGCAATTCTCACTAACGCAACAACGGGTGAGCAACTGGGTGACATCCCCTTGGCGGGCGAAAAACTACGCCGTGGAGTGCGTTTTACTGCCGCTAAATTTTCTGACGACGGCCGTTATTTACTCACCGGGCTACCTGATCGCGTGGTGCAACTTTGGGATACTACCAGTTTGCAGGAGCTTTCCCGCTGGTCATTGCCCAAGCGTGATGCCTGGAAACCTACCGGCGCTGCGGTGGTTGCTGTCTCATTTGGCCAAGCGCCAGAACAATACTTCGCAATGGCTTCTAATGGCTACATTCACCAACTGAGCCAAACCCAATAAAGGAACAGCCCTGGTCCGCCTATTCAGAAAGCATTGCAAATAAGAAAGTAAGGAAGGGGATAGAAAGAACGCAGTGGCCGACAGACCACTGCGCTTACGAGAGGTTATTCAGCGGCGGGAGCTGCTGCCTCTTCTTGCTTAGCAATTTCAAGCAATTCGATTTCAAAGATTAACGTCGCGTTAGGGCCGATCTGCGCACCACCACCTGCTGCGCCATAGGCAAGATCACCAGGAATATAGAGCTCGTATTTGCCACCTTCAGCCATTTGCTGCAAACCTTCAGTCCAGCCAGGGATCACGCGGTTTAGCGGGAAAGTAGCGGGTTGGTTACGAGAATACGATGAATCAAATTCAGTGCCGTCCAACAACGTACCGCGATAATGAACTGTCACTGTATCTGCAGCACTTGGTTTAGCACCCGTGCCTTCTTCAATCACTTTGTACTGCAAACCGCTCTCTAGAGTAACAACACCTTCTTTTTCTTTGTTAGCCGCTAAGAACTCAGCACCCTCTTTGGCATTTGCATCGCCAGCTGCCGCTTGCTCAGCAGCCTGTTCGGCTTGCATCGCTGCCATTTTTTCCTGCTGCTGGCTCTGGAAAGTTTCCATAGCCGCTTGCATGTCTTCTTCGCTCAAACGCGATGGATTTTCGCTATAAACATCGCGCAATGCTAAGGCTAGTGCATCCACGTCAAGGTTGATGTCTTGACCTTTAAAGCTAGTCCCAATATTGGTCCCCAAAATGTAACTGACTTTCTGATCAAGCGTCGTCAACTCCACTTCAGCAGCTTCTTGCTTCTCTGGTCCACAGGCAGCTAGAGGCAACAACGCCGCTCCTACCGCTACCAATGCAATAGTCTTTTTAATCATGTTTCACACCGTGTGTTTTTGATTGAATTGTAAGTTCTAATTATTTGTCTTTAGAAGAACAGGTCGGGGGTGTTGGAACCTTCATTTAGCAGAAAGTTTTCAGCCACCGGTGTTAGAGCTCTTTCAGCACTTCATTCCGCTCTTCCATCAATTTATTCACCTGTTTGGCATCATCTACTAGTTGCTCTACCTGGCCAGGAGAAATTGAGAGCGGCAATGGTACCCCAACTGATGGCCCAGACGCACCCGTTTGAGCAGGTTTTTCCGGGACTTCGATCGCATCCATTACATTTTGCCCTTGTGCAACAACCACCTTTTCAACATCTGCAGCACTCGGAGGCGGCAGATCGCTGTATTGCCATTGCCCATTGCTGTCTTGCCACCGATAGACAGCCGAACCTCCGTCCTGCCCCATGACTCCCTCAACAGAATCTAGCCCTCCATCCAGCACACCGGTGAATCCATTCCACCACCGACTCACTGTAGAAGGCAGCGCCGCCAGGTCAGGCCCAAGCTTTTGAACAGACATCAACGGCCGACCATCTGGACCTGTTAAAAAGAAAGGCGCGGCCAAACCGATAACCAAGACCGTGATTAAAAATTTAATATAGAGTTTCATAAGTTCACCATTCCTTTAGCGGCCTATATCCATAGGTGCATACCGAATTAAGCCCAGGCACATAACATATTACACGCAGGGTAACGTTTGATTGTTGCAATGCCAAGATATATAGCAGTGATACTCTATATCGCGAGCGTTTGAGGTATCTCAAAATGCGACTAGGCACACATTCGCGATATGTTGTTTTCCACATGTAACAAGCATGTAATTAAAGCAGCCCGCTCAATTAAATTCCGAGCATCGCTATAAGTACCCACTGGTAAAAAATCGGGTTGCAAGTCGTCACATTTTTTCCAGAAAGATTGTCATCTACTCCATAGTGTTTTACATTTATACAAGCCCGCTGAAAAGGCGACTCTATTTTTAGTTTGGCTTACTTTCTGTGATCACCTTCACCGCCTTCTTGTAAGCTGAAACCATCACACAACAATCGACCGAAACCAAATAAGGGTATAACCATGGCTGCCAAAAAATCGACTGCGGCGAAGAACATCGCAGCGCTAGAAAAGCAAGTTGCTACTTTAGAGAAACAACTCGACAAAGCTCGCGCCAAACAACTAAGCGATTCTGAGAAAGCGGTTGCCAAAGCAACAAAGGCGAGTGAAGCAGCCAAGAAAAAGCTTGCTACACTAAAAACCAAGCAAAAAGCAGCACGCACCGCCGCAAGCAAAGCAAAAACAACCGCCGCCAAGGCCAGCGCCAAAAAGAAAATTGCAGCGGCGCAAACAGCTGCTGATAAACAAGCAGCGATTGCCAGCAGTGCATCTGATGCGTTGACTGCCGCTAAAGCGCAACTCACTGCGATCAAAAGCGCCGCTAAGGTCGCCTCGACGATAGCAAAAGCTGTCGCGAAAGCAGAAAAAGAAGCCGCAAAAGCCTCGAAGAAGAAAACACCTAAAAAGAAAAAGGTAGCCGCTAAACCGGCAAGCAAAAAGGCTAATGTTAAAAAAGCAGCTGCAAAAAAAGCGACCGCCAAAAAGGCGCCGGTAAAAGCCAGTGCAGCGAAACCGAAAGCAACCAAACCTGCAGTAAAGAAAACGGCTAAAGCCAAACCAAAAGCGGTAAACAAGCCTGCGGCAAAATCAGCACCAGAAGCGCCTAAGCCAGCGCCTACTGAAAAGCCTGTTGAGAAAAAACCAGAGCCCGTGACGACACCTGCTGTCGCAAAGCCAGAGCCAACGCCTACGCCAGCTCCAGCACCCATTCCAACTCCGCCGGTTGCTGCACCTGTCCCAGCGCCCGCACCTACCCCTGCTGCAGAGCCGACGCCATCTGATAATACCGACACATCAAACTCGAATGATGATAAAAGCCCAACACCTGGCGGCTCGTTGTTTGACTAATGACGCCTAGTACTCGTGCGCGAAAGGCCAGTTAACCTGGCCTTTTTTGTACCTAACGATTAGCGCGCTAGACACTGAAGCAAAGTGGTGGCACTGAATGACGGCAATGAAGAGAACGGTTGCAAGTAAGTTGAGAGGTTATGCTGCTTAAGTGAATTGATGTCGAGATCCATTGCTTCGCTAGTACAATCAATGGACCATGCATACAACGTTGCGATCACCATCTGCTCGGCTTGAATTTCAGCATCGAGAATTTTCTTTTTAGACATTAACCAGGGGCTCGTTGTGGAGTCACAATGATCGGCAGCACGACGACGTAACTCACGCAAAGGCAGCACAAACGAGTGATGCAACGACTCAATCGCAGATTCGATGACATCAATCTGCCCTTCGTCCATCACCTTTCCTTGCTCCGCCAGCCAAAGCATGAATAGCACAACATTGATATTCACACCGACGTTGTCCTGCCACTCCAGCAACAGACCCTGTAGCCGCTTATTGCCGTACAAAGTGGTGACGTAATCCCATAAGGGGTTTTCAAGTACTAGAGTAGATTTATCCATAGGGATTTAACCACAGCGGTTTAACCACAGGCACCGCCAATAACAACTCTGCGATAAATTCAAATCACGACCGACTTGCATTTTAACACCAGACTAGCGACTATCCCGCGCCATTATCGAACTTGTACCCATCTTATGATTCAACTTCACAACATCAGCATACTGAGAGGCTCTAAGCAGCTACTCGCAGACACCTCACTCACTATACACCCTGGGGAAAAGGTTGGCCTGGTAGGCGCAAACGGCTGCGGAAAATCTAGTTTATTTCAGTTATTGCTTGGGAAAATCCAAGTCGATCAGGGCGAGTGCAGTATTCCAAAGGGCTGGCGCCTGGGGCACATGCAACAGGAGATCCACAATGGGCAGCTGTCTGCACTCGATTTCGTTTTGGATGGAGATAAGGAACTACGTGCTATTCAGCAAGCAATTGCCGATTGCGATAACAACAAAGAACAAACTAACGCAGAACACCTGGCATCGCTTTATGGAGAGTTAGAGAGGCTAGACGGCTACCGTGCTGATGCCAAAGCGGCAACCTTGCTCGCCGGATTGGGCTTTAGTAACGACGAGATGAAAAAACCCGTCACATCGTTCTCCGGTGGCTGGAGGGTCCGCCTGTCTCTAGCTCAAGCCTTGATGTGTCCGTCAGATCTATTGCTACTCGATGAACCGACCAACCACTTGGACTTGGGCGCGACACTGTGGCTCGAAAATTGGTTGCGACTTTACCCTGGCACCCTCTTTATCGTGTCGCATGATCGCGACTTTCTCGACAACCTTGTCAACGTTACTGTGCACATCGAACAACAACAGTTGAATCGCTATAGCGGCAATTATAGTAATTTCGAGAAACAACGCGCTGCCAAGCTCGCTCAACAACAGCAACTCTTTGAGAAACAACAAGAACGCATAAAGGAAATCCAAGCGTTTGTTAACCGATTCAAAGCAAAAGCATCAAAAGCCAAGCAGGCCCAAAGCCGCTTAAAGGAGCTGTCCCGAATTGACGAAGTGGCACCGGCCCACATCGATTCACCCTTTAACTTCACCATCCCGTGCGCCGAAAAAATTCCTAAAACGCTGATCTCGCTAGAAGATGCCATTATTGGCTACCCAACTGGACATCAGGTCAATAACGTTAATTTTTCCTTATATGACTTCTCAAGGATTGGACTTCTCGGACCCAATGGCGCCGGAAAATCGACGCTTTTACGGACACTAGCTAACGACTTACCTTTGCTGTCAGGCAAACGCATCGTCGGCGATCAACTCAATATCGGATACTTTGCTCAGCACCAAGTCGATAGCTTAGATATGGATGCCAGCGCTTTTTTACACATTCAACGTCTCTCACCTAAAGCAACTGAACAATCTATTCGAAACTTTCTTGGTGGTTTTGATTTCGTGGGTGATAGAGCCTTTGAAACTGTTGAACATTTTTCAGGTGGAGAAAAAGCTCGACTAACCCTTGCACTTATCGCATGGCAAAAGCCAAATCTTTTAATTTTAGATGAGCCCACCAACCACCTTGACATGGAAATGCGCCACGCCCTGACCATAGCTCTACAAGCTTATGAAGGCGCCATCATTGTGGTCAGCCATGACCGCCATCTACTGCGCAATACCGTAGACGAATTGGTATTGGTGGCTAACGGCGATATTAGTGAATACAAGGAAGATTTAACGACTTACGAAAAATGGCTATCAGAACAGGACTCATCGAAAGAGTCAGCCAAGGAAAACACCAAACAATCCGCAGGCAGTGAGCCAAGTGCCAACAAAAAGCAAGCTCGCCAACAAGCAGCGGAACGCCGGGCACAGCTCAAGCCTTTGACCAATAAACTTAAGCAGCTAGAGAGGCAAATGGACCAGCTGAATAAAACCTTGGTCGATATCGAGGAGCAACTCGCAAACCCCGAATGCTATGAAGACGCTAACAAAGGCCAACTGCAAACACTACTACATACTCAAGCCGAAGCACGCCGTCAGTTAGATGGAGCCGAAGCGGATTGGCTAGCGACACAAGAAACACTCGAAGAACTTGAGTCAGATTTATAAAACCGCTACGGCCGCCTAAGGGCGGCTAGCGAAAAATTACTGTGGTTTTTGATATAACAAATCCCAAACGCCGTGACCAAGCCGTTCTCCTCGACGCTCAAATTTTGTAATAGGGCGGTAATCAGGTCTCGGACTATAGACTTGCGCGCCGGCTAGATTAGAAAACTCAGGCAAGGTGTCAAATACTTCTACCATGTGCTCAGCATAGTTTTCCCAGTCAGTGGCTAAGTGAAACACACCGCCTGGCTTGAGTTTTTTCCATACCAACTTGCAGAATTCGGCTTGGACGATGCGACGCTTATGGTGCTTTTTTTTGTGCCAGGGATCAGGGAAAAATAATTGAAAACGATCAATGCTATTGTCCGGAATACAATCATTCATGACATCCACAGCATCCGCCATATAAACCTTTAAGTTCGAAACTTCTGCTTTACCGGCAGAGTTAATGAGACGCCCAACGCCCGGCGGATGCACTTCAATACCGATAAAGTGTTTGTCAGTTTCCGCGCAGGCCATTTCCAATAGCGAATCACCATTTCCGAAACCCACTTCCACAACCAGGGGCCCTGCGTGAGGGAAGAGTGTCTCAGGGTTAATAGCACCGTTAAAAAGACTTAGTCCGTAACTGTCCCAATAGCGGTTAAATGCACTTTTTTGGCCTTCGGTCATGCGACCAGGACGAATCACATAGCTGCGAATCGATTTTTTATTAAATTCAGGTTTTAGTTCAGAGTAATCAGTCATAAATCCATTAATTCCAGCGTAGGGCAGCAACAAACAAGCAGCCCCAACCAATAATAAAGCTTAAACCACCTAACGGTGTAATCGGCCCCAGCCATCGCGGCCCACCGAGCGCCAACCAATACAAGCTTCCGCTAAACATTACGATTCCCAAGGCAAATGCGACAGCGCTTCCGGTCAACAATGGTCGACTACCAAGGTGCTGCAACAGAAGCGCTACAGCAAGCAGGGCAAGCGAATGCGTCATCTGATATTCAACACCGGTTTGATAGGTTGCCAGCGAACTCGGTGACAGTTTAGCTTCAAGAGTGTGGGCACCAAAGGCTCCAAGTACCACGCTGAGCATGCCGCTAAACGCAGCAAAAGCGAGAATCGGTTTCATCATGGATTGCTCTTCTTAGACGAGAAATTTTGAAACGGGAAACACAGAAAATCGGCACAAAAAAACCGCGCTCGATAACGCGGTTTTTTTGCATAATACCGTTAACAATTATGCTTCGAGAAAGCCTCGAACTTTTTTCATCGCATTTTTTTCTAATTGACGAATGCGCTCTGCTGATACGCCATACTCATCAGCTAAATCATGGAGCGTTTCTTTACCTTCGTTCAACCAGCGGCGTTGAATAATATCGCGACTACGATCGTCTAGCTTCTCCAACGCCATTTCCAAACCGTTAACGCTGCTTTCTTGCCAATCGCTATCTTCCAATTGCGTTGCAGGGTTAAAACGGCGGTCTTCCAGATAATTGACCGGCGCTTGGAACGCGGTATCGTCGTCGTCATCATCCGACATGTCAAAAGCCATGTCATGTGCGGCGAGCCGACCTTCCATTTCATGCACGTGCTTCACATCAACGTTTAAATCACTCGCAATCGCCGCAGCTTCATCGTTAGACAACCATGCTAAGCGCTCTTTGGCACCGCGTAAGTTAAAGAATAACTTGCGTTGCGCTTTAGTAGTCGCCACTTTCACGATACGCCAGTTACGTAATACAAACTCGTGAATCTCTGCTTTGATCCAGTGAACCGCAAAGGAAACGAGGCGGACACCCTTCTCAGGGTTAAAACGCTTAACCGCCTTCATCAAGCCAACATTCCCTTCTTGAATCAGGTCGCCCTGTGCAAGGCCGTAGCCCGAATAAGATTTTGCAATATGCACAACAAATCGCAGATGCGCGAGCACCAGCTGGCGCGCAGCATCCAAGTTATCGTTGTAATACAGGTCTTCAGCCAAAGATTTTTCTTCCTCAGCTGTCAAAACGGGGAACCCGTTAACGACCGACATGTAGGCGTTGAGGTTGGCCCCAGGTGTTAAAACATCAATGGGTTGCAGGCTTGTGCCCATAGGTATGTAACCTCCGTTAATCGTGCAGCAATTCTAGCAGCTCTTTTGTTAGAGCGCTAACCGCGCAATTTGTTCCTTAAAACTCGCCAATAAATTACTAAATTTCAGCCACTTAGACCACTTATCCACAGGGCAAGGAGAACACCCTGATGCTAGGTGGGTTCAATCGTATGTAAATGTCTACTTACTGCCAATGCGGCACCAAACAGGCCCAATACTCCGGCTCCAAACCATATAGCGAGCGTTTCGACAAACCCAAGCCCCTCAAGTTCAAAGTCACTCTCGTACAAGCCAGCAAGCTCTGTTACCGGCCCCGATAGCCAAGCGACTCCAATAACCAATAGCAGCCAGGCGAGAATCCCGCCACCCAGTCCATACCAAAAACCCGTATATAAAAATGGGCGACGGACAAATGCGTTAGTGCCACCCACCAGTTTGACGATAGTAATTTCATCACGCCGACTTTCAATAGCGAGACGAATGGTGTTGCCAATGACCAACAAAACACCCAACGCAAGCAAACCCGCCAGGGCCGCTATCACACGTTGCGCGATCGCCATAATTTGGTGAAGCCTCCTAACCCATTCCATATCCAGCTGGACATCATCGACCAACCGCTCCTGAGTCAATTCTTCACGTAAAGCGTCTAACTGCTCCGGAGACGCATGCGTAGATGCCGGCTCCACCAATAAAACCGCGGGTAACGGGTTATCCTCTAAGGTTTCCAGAACATTGCCCAAGCCAGATTGCTCCCGAAATTCACGCAGTGCTTGTTCTGGGCTAACGTAGATAACCGAAGCAACACTCGCCTTGGTGAGTAAGGACTCTTGCAGCTGGACAATCGCCGCTTCCCGAGCACGATAATGGATAAATACCGATAGTTGGGGCTTAGCTTGCCAACGCTCGCCCAGCGTTTGGAATTGTTCTAGCGCAATGTAAAACACAGCGGGCAATGCAATAGCAATGGCCACGACAAGCCAGGTCAATAAGCTCTGCATCGGTGTTCGCAGCAACCGCATCAAGCTTTCGATCGCGACAATTCGATGATGCGCCCAGTACGCCTGAAATTTATCGCCAGTGCGCGTTTTGCTTTGGCTGGCACCACTGCGCGATTCTCCAGGGCGGCCAGATTTAGATAGTTGCGGTTTCATTTAAATACCCGGAATTTATACAACAGGGGCTTCACGCGCCTTAACTCCATCGTGCGCTAATTGACCATCAGCCAAGGTAATAACCGGTCGACGCAGCCGCTCAATGAGAGCCAGGTCATGACTGGCGATCAATACTGTCACGCCTACCGCATTGAACTGTTGAAACAAGCGCATAATATCGGCAGACAGCGCCGGGTCTAGGTTTCCTGTCGGCTCATCAGCTAGGAGAAAACGGGGCTTATTAACCACGGCTCTCGCGATTCCCACGCGCTGCTGCTCGCCACCGGAAAGCTCGATAGGGTTTTTCCGCTCTTTGTCCAGCAAACCTACTTTATCCAGTGCCGCTCTCACTCGCCGTGCCAGCTCTCGAGGTTGATAACCGGCAATAAGAAGGGGCAGAGCGACGTTATCAAATACACTGCGATCAAATAACAGCTGGTGGTTTTGGAATACCACTCCGACTTGGCGGCGGTGATGCGCAATTTGAGAGCGACGCACACGATTGAGGTTTTGTTGATTGACGAATACCTGACCTCGTGTTGGGCGCTCCATTAACATTATCAGTTTTAGCAAAGTACTTTTGCCTGCGCCAGAATGCCCGGTGAGGAATACCATTTCTCCTGTGGGCACCTCAAAGCTCAGATTACTTAGCGCATCTTTGCCCCCAGAGTAGCGTTTACTTACATTGTCAAAACGAATCATAGCGCGACGTTATATTATGGCTAATTAATCTTATAGTTAGTTGATCGGCCTCTAAGAACCCTGCGAGAAAACCGCCTCTGCGAAAGCATCAGCTGCAAAGGGCTGAAGATCATCAATGGCCTCTCCAACACCGATGTAACGCACGGGCAGCGCAAACTTCTCACTTAGTGCGAATACCACACCACCCTTAGCGGTTCCATCAAGCTTAGTTAGCGCGATACCTGTCACGCCGACAGCTTGATTAAATTGCTCTGCCTGACTTAGTGCATTCTGGCCGGTACCTGCATCCAACACCAACAAGGTTTCATGGGGTGCTGAATCGTCAAGCTTCGCCATTACACGTCGCACTTTACTGAGCTCGTCCATTAAGTGGCTCTTGTTGTGTAGTCGTCCTGCTGTATCAGCAATAACAATGTCTATATTGCGAGCTTGTGCACTTTGCACCGCATCAAAAATGACCGATGCGCTATCAGACCCTGTTGCCTGCGCCACCACGGGAACGTCATTACGCTCTCCCCATACCTTCAGTTGCTCAACGGCAGCCGCCCTAAAGGTATCACCCGCCGCCAGCATGACGCTGTGACCTTGGTTCTGGAATCGCTTAGCCAGTTTGCCGATAGTGGTAGTTTTACCAACACCATTCACCCCAACAACTAAAACCACAAACGGCTGCTTACTGGTATCAATCACTAGAGGCGCTTCTACCACCTTCAACATATCTGTCAGACTCTCGCGCAACGCCTTGAAAAGTGCATCGCCATCAGCGAGCTGCTTTCGCGCCACGCGCTGGGTAAGATCATCGATAATTTTAGTGGTCGCATCGACCCCGACATCGGCCATCAGCAACTGGCTTTCGATATCTTCAAGTAACTCATCATCGATCTCTTTCTTTCCCAGCACCAAATTGCCAATACCATCGCCTAGCTGGTTGGTGGTGCGCGATAGGCCTCGCTTGATCCGGGCAAAGACGGACTCCTTTTTGTCGTCCGTTGCTTCGTTTTGCGTATGAGCTGCTTGCTCTGATTCAGTGTTCGGTGCGGAGGCCGCCTCGGCGACCAGCGGAGTTTCTGGATCGCTTGGTTGGTCTGACGGGCTATCACCTACAGCGGTTGAAGCATCTTGAGTTGCAGTGGTTGCACTCTCCGTTGGCTCCGACTTTTTTTTGCGTCGAAAGAACATCAAATTACTTTCCTATGTTGAACATCAATTCCTTGCCGTTTGCATAGCTTTCTCCAATACGGCTAGGCACAATGCGGCCTGTTAAGCACCAGCAGATAAGTGGGAGTCAGGGTGAAAACAGGTGGCCAGCATCGGGGCAAAAACCAGTTGCGTATTATCGGTGGTAAATGGCGCGGGAGAAAGCTGGATTTTCTAGATTCTACCGGGTTAAGACCCACAGGGGATAGAATTCGCGAAACCTTATTCAATTGGCTCCGCCCAGACCTGCATGACGCCAACGTGGCAGATCTCTTCGCAGGTTCCGGAGCACTCGGTATTGAGGCTGTGTCTCAGGGGGCTGCCAGAGCCGTGCTCATCGAAAAAGATCGCGCTTGCGTCGACAAGCTTCGCCAACACCGAGAGACATTGAACGCTCGCGAGGCAATCGAGATCTGCCAAGCGGATGCTCTATCTTGGCTTGCGACTACCCATCTACCTCAATTCGATATCGTTTTTGTCGACCCACCTTTTGCGGATCACCTTCACGACACGGTCTTGAGTAGTCTCGACGCTAGCGGCTGCCTAAATCCTGGCGCGCTGGTGTATGTGGAATCACCGCGCAACCACATAATCAATGCGCCAAAGGGCTGGCAAAATCTGCGCAACAAACAGTCTGGAGACGTTCGCTATGCACTCTATCAAACGTAGACAATGAAAACTTCAGCCTCTCATTGTCTATTTTTGTAGTTAGCGCCTAAATTGTTTACTATCGCGCCGGTTTACGACAGCCCACTCATTTTTCTGTAGCGGAACCCTATTATGCGTAAAGTGGTTTATCCCGGGACATTCGATCCCATTACCAATGGCCATGTTGACTTAGTTGAACGCGCAGCGCGTTTGTTCGACCACGTTGTTGTTGCCATCGCTTCAAGTAAACGTAAAAACCCGCTATTTACCCTGGAAGAACGAGTCGACATGTCGCAAAAAGTGCTTGCCCATATCGATAATGTTGAAGTTGTCGGATTCGATGTACTGCTCGCCGATTTTGTTGAGCAACAGAATGCGCATGGAGTGGTACGCGGACTGCGAGCGGTTTCTGATTTTGAATATGAATTTCAGTTAGCGAATATGAATCGCGCCCTAAGGCCAGAAATGGAAAGCTTGTTTTTGACGCCATCCGAGCACTTATCTTACATCTCGTCTTCGTTAGTGCGAGAAATCGGCTCACTGGGCGGGGATGTCGGAAACTTCGTACCGAAGCTCGTCGAGAAGGCTCTGATGGAAAAGTTTTCTAGCTAACGACCTGATGAGAACGGGGCGCATACTCATAGCGCCCCCTAGGGACGGAAAAGCGTTATTCCGTCTCGTTGACATAACCCGCTGTTGTACAACCCAAGCAACGAACGAAGGTATTTTTGGCGGGCCCAACGACAAGCGTGCTACCGGACTGCTTTATACTGCCACTTGCAGCAGTAAAAGGCAGTGCGACAAGCCATATAGCCGAACCAATCACCGTAACACCGAACATCACTGGGCGTACCACAACCAAATCCGCGCTCATTGCCAGCATACTCGGGTCTTCACGAACCTGACTGGTAGATCCGGCAGGTTGTTGCGCAAATGCCCACTGGCACAAAGAAAGGCTCAATACTAGGACCATTGCCTTAAGGGATAATGGGGTTTTCCGGGCCACAATAAGTCTCCTCTTACTTGGGCACACCGCACGTTTGCGATGAACGTAGCGGTCACAGCGTGTGATTTAGCTGCTTTATGACACAGTTAAACGGCTTTTACTACCGCAGAACTCTCACTTCTTCCGTTTTGCTGACTCAACGGAATGTTTTAGGGTATCAATAGTTTAGAGCAAAAGCTTCAAGAAGATTAACACCTTTTAAAGGTCAGTGCTGACAGCTTGGGCAATACACTGTAGAGCGTTGCCCTAATCGCACTTCTTTCAGCACCGTTTGGCACTGCAAACAAGCTTCGCCGCCTCGACCATAGACCGACAAAGATTGGGAAAAATAGCCCGGCTTGCCCTCGCTATTAGTAAAATCTCGCAGAGTCGTACCGCCCTGCTGAATGGCATTCCCCAGTACTTGTTTGATATTAGCTGCTAACACATCACTTTGCTGGCGAGTTAATCGCCCAGCGCTGCGACGTGGCCGAATACCCGACATAAACAAGGCTTCATTGGCGTAAATATTCCCAACGCCGACGACCACCTTGCTATCCATTATCAGTTGCTTAATGGGGACTCTACGCTTACGACTGCGCGAAAAAAGATACTCACCTGTAAAATCGTCAGTTAACGGCTCTGGGCCTAAATCGCGCAACAGTTCGTGCTGGTAAGGATCACCCGTCACCCACAGCACAGAACCAAATCGACGCGGATCGGTATAGCGCAACAAATGCCCAGAGCTCAGCTCAATATCGAGATGATCATGCTTTTCAGGTTTGCTGCCTATCGGCAAGACGCGGAGGCTACCCGACATTCCTAGATGCATCATGAGATGGCCGCGGCCAACGACAATAAGTAAATACTTACCACGCCTATGAACCCTAGAAATAGTATTATCTAAAAGACAGCTCTTTAGATTTCGGGGAATAGGCCAGCGTAGTTTCGGTTGGCGAACAACAACATTAACAATGCGTTGCTTCTCCAAGTGTGGCGCTATTCCTCTACGGGTCGTTTCGACCTCAGGTAATTCCGGCAATGGGATAACCCTCCATAACAACAAATAAATCGAACCATGGATCGCAGAGATTCGAGCGGCTGGGTAAACTAGCGCATTTTTCCATACAACAAAATACAGAGAGTGATTGATGTTATTGGGTGTAGACACCGGTGGGACATTTACCGATTTTGTTCTCTATCGAGGAGGCAATGTTGAGATCCACAAAGTACTATCAACACCAGAGGCGCCGGAAAAAGCAATCCTTCAAGGTATTCAAGAACTCAATCTACTCGCATCCATTTCACGGGGCGAACTGACGGTTATTCATGGTTCAACCGTCGCAACCAATGCAGCACTGGAAGGTAAAGGGGTTCGAACGGTGTTTATCACCAACACGGGCTTCAAGGATATGTTAACAATAGGGCGTCAAACACGTCGCGAACTGTACAACCTTCAACCCGTGCCAACCTCTCCACCTGTAGCGAAAGAGCTCTGCCTAGAAGTTGATTGCCGCAGGGACAAGCATGGCGATTCATTACAATCACTCACAGAAGAAAGTTTGCAAGCACTTACAAACCAGGTAGATTCTCTAAAACCTGATGCCATTGCCATTAATATGCTTTTTTCATACATCAATGGCGACGATGAACGGACGATCGCCAAGGCGCTAGACGATACCTATTTTGTCAGTTGCTCGTCCGAGATCCTGCCAGAGTACAAAGAATATGAACGCGGTATCGCTACCTGGCTAAACAGCTACTTAGGCCCATTGATGGAGCGCTATCTCTCTCGTCTAGCCACCGCCATTGAGCCTTCGCCACTAACCATCATGCAGTCGAGCGGAGGCACCATTAGCGCTCAGCAGGCAAGCCAGCGAGCCGTAAACCTCCTCCTTTCTGGCCCAGCAGGTGGCCTTGCCGCAGCAAAGTTCGTTAGAGACCTCTGCAGCAAAGAAGACCTACTTACCTTTGATATGGGCGGCACCTCGACGGACGTGGCACTTATTCAAGGCGAGCTAAACATCACCAATGAAGGACGAATTGGCCCTTACCCGGTTGCCGTTCCCATGGTAGACATGCACACCATCGGCGCTGGCGGCGGATCGTTGGCGAGTGTTGACCAAGGCGGTCTACTGCACGTTGGGCCAGAATCTGCCGGAGCCAGCCCTGGCCCAGCGTGTTACGGCCAAGGCGGTAAGCAAGTGACCGTTACTGACGCCAACGCAATACTCGGCCGACTAAGACCGGATAATTTTCTTGGCGGTGCCATCCACCTAGATCTTAACGCGGCCAACCAGGCGATGGACGTGCTGGCTGGGGCTCTGGGAGTAGATCGTTACGAAGCGGCTTCTGGCGTGCTAGCAATCGCTAACGAACACATGGCAAGAGCATTAAGGGTTATCTCCGTTCAGCGCGGTTACGACCCAATGCATTTTCGACTTTGCTGCTTTGGTGGTGCAGGTGGGCTACATGTTTGTGCGCTTGCCGAGCAACTCAACATGCGAAAAGCACTAGTCCCGCAATTTGGCGGCGTGTTGTCAGCCCTGGGGATGTTGGTCGCACCGCGCGAGCGTCAACTCTCTCAAACCCACCAAGCGCCGTTAGCTGAATTAAAAGACGACGACATTACCCAAGCCTTAAACAAGCTCGCGACTTCAGGGCGAAATGAGTTACTAGCAGAAGGGGTGAATAGACAGGATATCCAGCAGCAGCCCAGCTTAGACCTGCGCTATGTTGGCCAAAGCTATACGATTGCCATTCCATACACGACTCTTCGCCAAAGTGAGAGCGACTTCCATCAACGGCACGCCGAACTCTACGGGCACTGCCTTGATGAACCCATCGAAGTGGTCAACTTGCGGCAACGGATTTATAGCCCTGCAAACAATTTAGCTCTACCACAGCTCGGGGAACGACCCACTGACAAGCCGCTAAAGCAGGATCTCGTTGAGTTGTTCGGGCTTGGAAACGTTCCAGTCGTCAATCGAGCAGAGCTCTACAAAAATGATCGTCTGAAGGGCCCGCTACTCATCTGCGAAACTGTTTCCACCACACTGGTAGCGGAAAGTTGGCAGGTCGACGTAGACGCCTACGGCAATTTACTTCTTGAAAAGTACATTTAGATACTACAGGCACAAAAAAACCCGCCGTAGCGGGTTTTTATCAATCAGCTTGAAGACGCTTATTTAATTTTGCCTTCTTTGTAGACCACGTGCTTACGTACAACGGGGTCGAACTTTTTGATTTCCATTTTACCAGGCATGGTGCGCTTATTTTTGGTCGTGGTGTAAAAGTGACCAGTACCAGCGCTGGAATTTAATCGAATTTTATCACGCATTTGTTTTCTCCTCGTGGATCGCTTTCGTCTCTAGGCTTTTGCCTCAAGAAATGGCGATTAAACTTTTTCGCCGCGAGCACGGAGATCGGCCAAAACTTGATCAATTCCGAGCTTATCAATGACACGCATACCTTTTGCAGAAACCTGCAATTTTACGTAGCGCTTCTCAGATTCAACCCAAAAGCGATGGGTATGAAGGTTTGGCAAAAAACGACGGCGGGTGTGGTTTTTTGCGTGTGATACGTTGTTTCCAGTCATCGGCGCTTTTCCGGTGACCTGACATACTCTAGACATCGTCCTGCCTCAATTTAGATGTGAACGTTACAGCGTCGCACCAAGTCACCACTTGGCGACTCACACAGGCTGTATTCTGTGAAATTCGGCGGCTGGAACTATGCGCAAGACAACGTTCGCTTAACCAAGATTTGGCTACTGCCGCAAAGAGCCGGGCTTTATACCAAAACAACATTTGAAGTGCAACAAAATTCACCTTTTCGCCTTAATTTTGGACAATATTCGCAGCCCTAAATCTAAACCATCAACCCTTGCTCCATCAACGATGTCACCTCGCCAGCGCCGACGATGAGGTGGTCGAGCACTCTAATGTCGACCAACTCAAGTGCACTCTGCAATCGCTCAGTGATTCTCATGTCCGCCTGACTTGGCTCAGCGATACCCGAGGGGTGGTTGTGACTTAAAATCACTGCAGCGGCATTGTAACTCAAGGCCTTTTTAACTACCTCGCGAGGATAAACGCTGGCACCGTCAATGGTGCCGAAAAATAGCTCTTCGTAACGCAGAAGTTGATGCCTGGTATCCAAAAACAGCACAGCGAAAACCTCTTGCGTCTTATGCCTCAACTGAGCACTAACAAACTGCTTTGCTGTACGAGCGGAACTCAGCACATCCCGCTGCGCAAGCGCCTCCGACAGGTGACGGCGCGCCATCTCCATGACCGCTTGCAATTGAGCATATTTGGCCAGGCCCAAGCCGTGACCGGCGCAGAAACTTTGCTGACTAGCCTCTAACAGAGGGCGCAAGCCTCCAAACTCAGTAATTAATTCGCGAGCAAGATCGACAGCCGACTTGCCAGCAACACCTGTACGAAGAAAGATCGCCAGTAATTCAGAGTCGGTGAGCGCTGAAGGGCCCGATAAGAGAAGCTTTTCGCGCGGCCGTTCTTCGGCCGGCCAATTAATGATCGACATAAACATTCCTTGTCCTGTATTTGAGGAGTAATTTGCAAGCGCATCCGGCGCTCGATACCCCCCATTATTGATAATTTGCCATAACTTGACCAGCGCCCAATACCAATTTCGGCCAGAGCAGTGGCCGCAGGTCGGACCCTGGCTAGCAATAATTGTTAAAGCTGTTATCGTATCCCACCTCTTTTTACAGACGTTTTTTAACGTGTATCGCCAGCCCTTGGGGCACTGCAGGGTTAGTATGAGCTCGCTAGTCAACAAACAGGTTATCGTTGGGATTACCGGCGGTATCGCTGCCTATAAAAGCGCCGAACTTGTTCGCCGCCTTCAAGATGAAGGGGCTCGCGTGCGTGTGGTCATGACAGAAGGAGCTCAAGCATTTATCACGCCTTTAACTCTGCAGGCTTTATCAGGTAATCCAGTCCACCTGGATCTATTGGATAGCGACGCTGAAGCCGCAATGGGGCACATCGAGCTGGCCAAGTGGGCGGACCTGATTGTGGTTGCACCAGCGACAGCTGACTTTATTGCTCGCCTAGCCAATGGTGAGGGCGATGACCTTCTCACCACACTTTGTCTCGCCACCAGTGCCGTTATGGCCGTTGCACCAGCCATGAACCAAGCCATGTGGGCCAACTCGGCCACCCAAGATAATATTGCGTTACTGTCGAAGCGCGGCATCAAACAACTAGGCCCAGCAAGTGGCAGCCAAGCCTGCGGTGATGTCGGAGAAGGGCGGATGCTAGAGCCTACTGACATTGCAAAGCGCTGTGCGGATTTATTTAACACCGGGGCACTTGCAGGGAAACGGGTGGTCATTACTGCGGGACCAACTCGTGAAGCGATCGATCCAGTGCGATACATTAGCAATCACAGTTCTGGCAAAATGGGCTACGCACTCGCAACGGCAGCAATGGAAGCAGGCGCATATACGACACTCATTAGCGGCCCGACAAACCTTCCTCAACCAGCGCGCTGTAACTTTGTATCCGTTACCAGTGCCGAAGAGATGCACCAAGCAAGCCTTACCGAAAGCGACCAGTGCGATATATTTATAGCCTCAGCCGCGGTCGCCGATTATCGGCCAGCAGTCACTGCCGAGCAAAAGATCAAAAAAGGCAAAGAAGACACAACGCGAATTGAGTTGGTTAAAAACCCCGATATCGTTGCTAGCATTTCTGCCACCACCAAGGTGCCATTTGTTGTCGGGTTTTGTGCAGAAACGGAAAATGTTTTACAAAACGGTCGAGACAAGCTGGCGCGTAAAGGCCTAAAGCTCATCATCGCTAATGACGTATCGAACCCAAACATTGGGTTCAATAGTGATGAGAATGCCGTAACGTTGATTTGGCCTAATCGCGAAGAGGTTATCGATCAGCAAAGCAAGCAGCAACTTGCTCGACTGATTATCGCAAAAATTTCAGAACACGTTTAAATTTTATGGGCTTGTTTAACTAATTTAACCAACAAGCCCCATTAACGCATAAGGAATTCAGGGTGCTAAAGAACACCAAAAAGCAGGCGGCGCCAAAAGACAACCCTAAAACAGAAGATAAAACATCCCGCAAACCACTGAGTGCCTGGGCCAAATTATTTGCAGTCTTTGTGCTTGTTGCCGTTTTAATTAATGGAGCTGGAGGCTACTGGGCTTACGACACCTATGTTATTCAAGTAGAGAAAAACCGCCTCAATAAACTCGCCCAAGAACATGCCACATCTAAAGCATCTACAATTGCCCGCTACTTACGCAATTTAGAAAAAACATTTCAACAGTTTGCTGACCAAGAACTACTGGTGTCCGCTGCTGAGGACAATGCGCAAGAAACGTTTAATCGTTTAGCAGATTTACTGCGCAATCAAGAGCCACAAATTACAACCCTGCGTTTGTTTCCCTACGGCAGCGCCAGTCTCGAACCGAACGCAACCCCCCCCATCCGTTTCGCAGAAATTGACATGATAAACCGCGCCGAAAAACGCGAGCCTGTCTTTCCAGAAGCATCTCAATACAATGGCGCGTGGCAACTCGCTCTAGCTCGCCCAGTACCTTACTCGAAGCCGGAAACAACTGAGAACGAACGCTTAGTTAATTTTGGGGTAAAGGCATCTCTGTTTGTCACTCTCGACGCGGGTGAGATGATGTCGAAGCTAAATGACGACAATGAGTCACAGGGCCGAATTTTATTGCAGCAAGTATTCGACACAGGCAAACCACAACCTCTGGTACAGTTTGGCCAAGGTAATGCCGGTGAAACACAAACGGTAAAAGTTGAAAATAGCTATTGGGAGGTTGTTTTCACCCCCTCCAACAACATGGCTCGGCACATTAATGTAAGTCCAATGCCAGTTTTCTCGGGCGTAGCACTGACTCTGCTCGCATCATTACTTGCCGCCTACTTGGCAGCTAATATATTCAGCCGCAAAGCCATGGCGAAAGCCGAACAACTTCAAGCGGCGCAACGCGCATCTGAAGAAGCCCGCTCTGAGACGTCCTTTATTGATCCCCTGCACCGCAGCAAAAAACTAGCCGAGGTGGAGATAAGAGATGAAGACGCAAGCTTGGTTAACACAAAAGATGAAGAAGACCCACTAGATATCGCTGATGTACTCAGCGATGACGAAGACGAAGGTATTTCTAGCGAGATTTTCCGAGCCTATGATATTCGCGGAATCGTCAAAACCCATTTGCCTCCCGCAAACGTTGTTGCGATCGGCCGTGCTATTGGTAGCGAAGTTTTAGATTCAGGCGATAACGCTATTGTGGTTGGCCGAGATGGCCGCACTCACAGCCCAGATGTGTCTGAACAGTTAATCGAAGGTATTTTATCAACGGGGTGCAACGTCATTAATATTGGCATGGTACCTACCCCTGTCGTTTACTATGCAATTAATGAGTTAGATAGTACTAATAGCGGTGTCGTTGTTACCGCCAGCCACAATCCAGCAGAATATAATGGGTTCAAAATTGTGGTAAACAACGAAACCCTCGCTGGTGACCGTATACTCGCGTTACGCACTCGCATTCTTCAAGAAAGTTTCAAAACCGGTACAGGAAGAGAAGATTTCTCGGACCTGTCATTCCAATATGTTGAGCGTATTTTTTCCGATGTTGCTCTCGCTGGTGACTTAAAAGTTGTTGTAGACGCAGGCAATGGTGTTGCCGGTGAGCTAGCACCCAGAGTATTCGACGAAATCGGCTGCGAAGTTGTGCCGCTTTATTGTCAAGTCGATGGCACCTTCCCCAATCATGAAGCCGACCCATCGGTTTATGCTAATTTGCAAGACTTGGTGCAAAAAGTACAAGAGGTTGGCGCGGATCTGGGTGTCGCACTGGACGGTGACGGTGATCGCGTTGGGGTTGTCACCGCAACCGGACAAATTATTGCAGCGGATCGCTTATTAATGCTCCTCGCCAAAGATATTGTCTCGCGCAACCCAGGTGCCGATGTACTATTTGACGTAAAATGTAGCCGCGATTTAACCAGCGTCATCACTAGCTACGGTGGACGACCCGTTATGTGGAAAACCGGCCACTCACATATGAAAGCAAAAATGCGCGAAACTGGCGCGCTGCTTGGTGGAGAATTATCAGGCCATATCTTTATCAAGGAACGCTGGTACGGTTTCGATGACGGCATTTATGCAGCTGCCCGCATTATGGAAATCATGAGTTTGCGAGAGCAAAGCCTTGACGAAATTTTCGAAGCCTTTCCCGCGTTACCGGCAACACCAGAAATTAAAGTCTCTGTCGCGGAAGATAGGAAATTCAAACTCATTCAGAAACTCATCGCTGACCCTAGCTTTAAAGAGGGCAAGCTAACCACGATCGACGGCTTACGCGTCGATTATGCTTCCGGCTGGGGCTTGGCTCGCGCATCAAATACCTCACCGGCTATTACATTGCGGTTTGAAGGGGAGTCTGAAGAGGCGCTACAAGATATTCAACAACGTTTTAAACAAGCATTGCTGGCTATCGACCCAGCATTAAAAATACCGTATTAACTTTACTTATTTATTTGGATAAAAATACATGTCACTTGATCGCGAAAACGCCCTCAAGGTCGCTGAAGTCCTAACTGAAGCGCTGCCCTATATTCAACGCTTTACCGGAAAAACTGTGGTCGTGAAGTATGGCGGCAACGCCATGATCGATGAAGACCTCCAAAACAGTTTCGCCCGCGATATTGTGCTAATGAAAACCGTTGGCATGAATCCCATCGTGGTTCACGGTGGCGGCCCACAAATAGGTCAGCTCCTAGAGCGATTAAATATTCAATCTGAATTTATTGATGGCATGCGGGTAACCGATAGCGAAACGATGGACGTGGTTGAAATGGTGCTGGGTGCTGCCGTCAACAAACAAATCGTTAACCTCATTAATCGCAATGGTGGGCAAGCGCTAGGCATTACGGGTAAAGACGGATCGTTAATTCGCGCACGCAAACTCAAAGTTACGCGCAGCTCTCCACAGATTCAAACCACTGAAATTATCGACATCGGACACGTCGGAGAAGTTGAGTCGATCAATCGCCAGGTTATCGATACCTTGATTAATTCAGATTTTATACCCGTCATTGCACCAATAGGGGTCGGCGCCGAAGGGGAGTCCTACAACATCAACGCAGACCTCGTTGCTGGGAAAATTGCCGAAGTACTGCAAGCAGAAAAATTGATTCTGCTGACCAACGTGGCAGGGTTGCAAGATAAAGCTGGCGAGACCCTTACCGGGCTCACCCCCAAGCAAGTAGACGACTTAATCGAAGACGGCACTATTTATGGCGGAATGTTGCCCAAAATCAACTGTGCACTGGACGCTGTCAAAATGGGTGTCACGAGCGCTCACATTATCGATGGCCGGGTAACCCACGCCGTATTACTCGAAGTTTTTACCGACTCCGGAGTCGGCACGCTAATCAGTAACCGCCCGAAATAAGTGGCCCAAGCCATCGATAAAACTAACGGAATCATTGATGCCACACGGAATAGCCGCTAGGATAAGCGAGTAATCATTTACATCGCTAGAACGGCTCACAAACCCACTAGAAAAATAACGACTTTTATGAGCAAGACAACGCAAAAATCAAACCGTCGCCAACAGATTCTTGAAAGCCTCGCCTATATGCTCTCAAACTGTCCAGGCGCTCGAATCACTACCGCCGCGCTAGCCAAAGAAGTCGGTGTCTCCGAAGCAGCGCTATACCGTCATTTCCCCAGCAAATCAAAAATGTTTGAAGGGCTGATTGAATTTATAGAAGAAACGATTTTCTCTCGCATAAATTTAATACTGTCTGAAGAAGCAACTGCGCTAAAACGTTGTGAGCGAATTCTTTTATTATTACTCACCTTTGCTGAGCGTAACCCTGGTATTTCGCGCATTATTACGGGCGATGCGCTGGCTGGAGAAACTGAGCGGCTGCGTGTACGTATCGTGCAGTTTTTCGAACGACTGGAAACACAAATTAAGCAAGTACTACGAGAAGCCGAGGTACGAGAAGATTTACGTTTAAACCTATCTGTTACGGCCGCAGCAAATTTAATGATGGCCGCTGCCGAAGGTCGAATATCACAATTTGTACGTAGCGAGTTTAAACGCCCACCAACGGAAAACTGGTCTGCCCAGTGGCCAGTACTGTTAACTGGTTTTGCTCGCGAAGAAGTGCCCACTGTATAAACAGCTACGCCCGCGTTTTAATAGCGAAATAGCTATCAGAACACAAATAAAAAAGCCGCTGTGACAGCGGCTTTTTTATTTGCTTGATTGCTTTCCCTACTGCATTGCGGCGGTTTGATCATCGGCCGCCTTATCAGTTTCTGGGCGAATAATTTTAAACCGTTCAATATCGCTATCGAATTTTTCTTCAAGTGAGCGTTGATTTTCTTTTCTGATAGCAATAAGACGATTTGTTTCAGCCAACTCTTCCTGAAGCTCTGAAAGGTTTGTCAAAATAACCTCCGGCACCTTACGCCCCTGACGTTCGAAGTTAGCCGCTCGTGCTTGTACCGTCTCGATCTGAGCTTGGATACTGTTTGCGTTACCACGAAGAATAGACAGGCTCGCCTCAAAGTCACCCACTTTACGCTTTTTCGCCGCACGAATATCGTCTGGGGTACTGTAGCGCTTCAATAGATATTCATCCCATTCGGCCAAACGTGCCTCTCGCTCTCGTTGTGCAGCATAAGCTTCCGCCTCTTCTTCAGAGGGTGCCGGAGCGACAACTTCCAGCACTTCACCATAGGCTGTTACGACTTCGTAGCCATTCTTAACGTACTGGGGAGGAATAGTACTATGAATAACTTTTACCCCCTCGTCATTGAGATATCGATAATAACGCTGCTGCGCATGGCTGGCGCTCGCCATAAATACACAACACAGCGCCGCTAAAATGGACCATCTAATAGGCCAGCGATGGGCGCGTTTTCTTACGACGCTGTGTCCAGCAGTGTGCAACATAATCAAATCCAACTTATTTCACCCTAGAGGTTCAGACACCATATTCTTCGCGGTAGGCCTTCACTTTGGCAGCGATCTCGGAGGAGTCAGCCTGTTCTTCAAGATACGAAATTATATGGTCAACCGCAGCAATATTGATCACAGGAATCGAAAATTCCTGTTCAACCTCTTGAATGGCTGACAACTGGCCCTTACCGCGCTCCTGTCGATTAAGACCAATAACTACCCCTGCAGGTTCAGCGCCGTGTTGATGAATGAGGTCAATCACCTCACGAATGGCCGTCCCAGCCGTGATGACATCATCTACAATAAGCACTCTACCCTTCAGCGGAGCGCCCACTAAGGTCCCACCTTCACCGTGATCCTTAGCTTCCTTACGATTAAAACCGTAAGGATAGTCTCGCTCATATTGGTCAGATAACGCCACCGCTGTTGTGGAGACTAAGGGAATACCTTTGTAGGCCGGACCAAATAGCATATCGAAAGACGTTCCAGCATTTTCGATAGCAGCCGCATAGAATTTTCCCAGGGCAGCTAAGGCTTTACCCGTATTAAAGAGTCCTGCGTTAAAAAAGTAGGGGCTAATACGACCCGATTTCAGTGTAAAAGATCCAAATTGAAGCGCCTGTTGCTCTATGGCTAGGCGGATGAATTCACGTTGATACGATTGCATGCTCACTACCTTGAAAGAACCGAAGTGGCGGCTCTGCAAATGCCGCCTGAAGCCGTCTTAGACCAAATTAAAGCCGCAACGAATTAACGGCCATATACTCACAAATAATCACAAACCGGGTATGATACACAGTCCGTTATAAAGGGGCGATGATGAGAATAATAAATCTCAGTATGGATGGCATACAGCAAGCCGTGGAGCGCGGCTTGTATGACTGGTTGGGACAGCAGGATGCCGACATAATTTGTCTTCAGGACTGCCGATTGCCGGCTTATGTCCTGGAGGAACCCCCCTATATTATGGAGGGCTACCACTGCTATTTCTTCGATTCGGGTATTGACGATGCCTATGGCGTAGGCATTTTCACTCGCGAACAGCCCAAAGCTCTGATCTATGGGTTAGGCTTTTCATCCGGTACCGATATGCAGGGGCGTTATTTACAGATCGATTTTGATAGGCTGAGTGTTGGGTCGCTACTCGCACCCCAGGTGACAGATGATCCAGAGTCGTCCGATATCAAAACCAAGTTTTTTGATGACTTACAGGCGCACCTGCACAAAATCACGCGCAAACGCAGAGACTTCATCTTTTGCGGTAATTGGGGCATAGCCGCGACAAAGATCGACGTGCAAAACCCTGACGACAAGCAAAAAACACCTGGATTCACAGAAAATGATCGGCTTTGGATGGATCAATTGATCCATGAGCTTGGCTATGTTGATGCCTTTCGCCGCGTTAATTCTGACAAGGACGAGTTCTCTTGGTGGCCAAGTGGTGAAATGGGTAACGGAGACGGCTGGCGCACTGATTTTCAGATCGCTTCGGAAGCGCTTCGCAACAAAGTGGAGTACGCCACCATCTACAAAACCCAAACCTTCTCCAGCCACCTCCCTGTGATTATCGATTACGACTTGGAGTTACCCGAATCCTTCTAGAGGCGGTGGTTTAACCGCCTCATCAAATTAACTCCCCAGTGCTTCGCGCTGCAGCGCGTGAAGCTCAGCAATACCTTGTTTTGCCAACGCCAACATCTCACCAAACTGCGCTTCGGTGAAGGGCTCGCCTTCCGCAGTTCCCTGGATTTCAATCATGCCACCGTCATCCGCCATCACAATGTTCATGTCAGTATCGGCATTCGAGTCCTCCGGGTAATCTAAGTCCAACACCGGCACACCCTCATATAGCCCAACGGATACTGACGCGACCATGCGCTTAAGCGCGTCACCGCTGACACGGTAATCTTTCGCACATATCACCTCAATGGCATCAGCTAGGGCAACGCAAGCGCCGGTAATAGACGCAGTGCGCGTACCACCATCGGCCTGGATAACATCGCAATCGATAGTAATCGTGTTTTCACCCAGTGCTTCCAAATCAATCGCTGCACGCAATGAACGGCCAATGAGACGCTGAATCTCGACTGTTCTTCCGCCTTGCTTACCGCGAGCTGCTTCTCGATTCATACGACTTCCCGTAGAGCGAGGCAACATACCGTACTCTGCGGTCACCCAACCTTTACCTTCGCCGCGCAAAAACCGTGGCACAGAGGCTTCTACGCTGGCCGTACAAATAACTTTGGTATCTCCAAACTCGACCAATACCGAACCTTCTGCGTGTTTGGTGTAGCCACGGGTGATGTTAATGTCGCGGAGTTGATTAGGCTGTCGCCCACTGGGTCGTTGCATGCTAAAAATCCTTAAACGTCTTGCTGGATATTCCTCGCGTTTGGCGGCATATCCATGAGTTCTATTCGTAAGTGGCCGCAGAGTATACCTGATGCTCTCAGACCTCTCCGGTAAAATCGCGGCGATATCGGAAGCACAGGATAAAAAAACACTCCTGGGCCTGTGGTAGGATAGCGCCTTTAAGACAATAACAATTTAAACCAACAGAGTGAGGCTATATGGTTGCCAGCATGACGGGATTTGCCCGCCAAGAAGTTACCTACGACTGGGGCACGCTGACCTGGGAGATTCGCAGCGTCAACCACCGCTTTTTAGAGCCTCATTTTCGGCTGCCTGAAATTTTCCGCGCGATTGAACCGGAGCTGAGAACGCGTCTGCGTAAAGCATTGAGCCGCGGTAAAGTTGAAATCGCTTTGTACTACCACACCAATACCGCGAAGCCACAGGCTATTTCAATTAACGAAGAGTTACTCTGCAATCTCGCCGACGCCCTGCGACAAGTGGATGCCGCCATCACCTGTAATCCAGCCAACCCGGTTGAGGTTCTTCAATGGCCAGGTATCGTGAATAGTGCTACCACCGATCAAGAACAACTGCATGCCACCGCGCTTGAGCTTTTCGACACCACCATCAAAAGCCTTGGGGAATTCCGTCTGCGCGAAGGCAAAGAGCTGGGCCACCTCATTACCCAACGCTTGGACGCTATCGATACCGCGGTTGAAGGCGTACGCTCTCTGATTCCCGCCATACTTAGCAACCATCGAGCTAAACTGACGGAGCGTATCGCGGCGATAAAAGAAGATATCAACCCAGAGCGTCTAGAGCAGGAGTTGGTCATCTTTGCACAAAAGGCCGATGTCGACGAAGAACTGGACCGACTGATCACCCACGTCAGCGAAGTGCGGCGCACCTTGAAACAAAAAAGCCCGATTGGTCGACGCCTGGATTTTCTCATGCAGGAAC
Organism: Cellvibrionaceae bacterium; assembly: GCA_033852115.1. Taxonomy (GTDB): domain Bacteria; phylum Pseudomonadota; class Gammaproteobacteria; order Pseudomonadales; family Cellvibrionaceae; genus JAWSVE01. The sequence goes on from JAWSVE010000006.1 coordinate 297,116, forward strand.
TGAATCGTGAGGCCAATACGCTATCATCAAAGTCTGTCGCAGTAGACACAACGCAAACTGCGATTGAGTTAAAAATACTCATTGAGCAAATGCGCGAGCAGATCCAAAATATTGAATAGCCACTAGAATTACCCTGAAACCCCAGAAGTAGAGAATCCATGTCATCCACACAGGGCACCTTGTATACCGTCAGCGCACCCTCCGGCGCCGGCAAAACTAGCCTCGTTCAGGCACTGATCGAGTCTACTAACGATATCTGCTCATCAGTATCCAATACCACCCGGCCGATGCGTCCGGGGGAGCAAGACGGTATTGACTACCATTTCACCAGTGTTGAAGACTTCACGCAGATGCTAAATGACAACGCCTTTCTTGAGCACGCCCAGGTGTTTGGCAATTACTACGGGACATCCAAGCAGTGGGTCGAAAACACCTTAGGGCTCGGTACCGATGTTATTTTAGAAATTGACTGGCAAGGCGCCGCGCAAGTGCGCAAGCTAATCCCAGAGACTGTGGGAATATTTATCCTACCACCCTCACAAGACGCTCTACGCAGTCGCCTCACCAGCCGCGGCCAGGACGACAATAAGGTGATCGAGTCTCGCATGCAGGCAGCGCAGGAAGAAATGTGCCATTACGTAGAAGCTGATTTCCTGATCATTAATGACCAATTCGACACCGCACTTACCCAATTTAAAGCCATCATCGAGAGCCAACGACTGACCCTCGATAGCCAACAGCGTAAATACCAAAAATTGTTATCTGACTTATTGAGCTAGCTGAGACAAAGCCGTAAACTGGCGGGCTCTTTGGATCTGGTGCATAATTCAACACACCCCTTGAATTTCCTGAGGTAACACCCACGTTTTAAGGGTGGTGCATCGCTACTCACCAGTAGCCGACGGGATTCCCAACGAAACAATGAGTAATGCTCAGCTAGGTACCTCAACGAGGCGCCTTCAGCAAGCCAACCAGAGGCTGAGCACCCTTAAGACAACTGGAAGACATCATGGCACGTATCACTGTAGAAGATTGTTTAGATCACGTAGCAAACCGTTTTGAACTAGTACTCACTGGTAGCAAACGCGCTCGACAACTCGCCGTTGGCGGCAAAGAGCCGATGGTCCCAGAAGAAAATGACAAGCCCACTGTATTAGCGCTTCGCGAAATCAGCCAAGGCTTGGTCACTGACGAAGTACTAAACGAACCAGAAGAAGAAATCGAAGAAGCGCCATCGATGGGTGAATTCCCAACTGAATAATCCTGGTAACGATGAGAGGTAGGAGGAAAGATTGTTAACCATTGATGCCCTCGGCCATCGCCTCTCATCGTATTTGGAACCCTCACAAATTGAACAGGTCCGACGGGCCTATTACTACGCCGAGCTAGCCCACGATGGGCAGTTCCGACGCAGTGGCGAACCCTACGTTACCCACCCACTCGCCGTTGCTAACATACTCTCAACCATTCGCCTCGATCATCAAAGCTTGATGGCTGCACTGCTGCACGACGTTATCGAAGATACCGACGTCAGCAAGCGAGCTTTATCAGAGCAGTTTGGTAGTACCGTCGCCAATTTAGTTGATGGGGTGAGCAAACTCACACAATTTGAGTCTGAGTCGCCTGCCGAAAAACAAGCGGAAAACTTTCAGAAAATGGCCATGGCGATGGCCAAAGATATTCGCGTCATACTGGTTAAGCTCGCTGACCGCTTACACAACATGCGCACCATCAGCGCATTAAAACCAGAGAAAGCACGTCGAATCGCAAAAGAAACAATCGAGATTTACGCACCCATTGCGCACCGCCTCGGCATGAACGATATGCGTATCGAGTACGAAGATCGCGGTTTATCGGCACTCTATCCTCTGCGCGCAAAAAGATTACAAGCGGCGTTAAAAACGGTACGCGGCAATCGCAACGAATTAGTTGAAAAAATTCAACACGCCATCGAATTACGACTCGAACGCTACGGTATTACCGCCTTAGTACAAGGGCGAGAAAAACATTTGTATAGCATCTACCAAAAGATGCGCACCAAGAAAAAATCTTTCAAAGAAATTATGGACGTATATGCGTTTCGCATCATCGTTGAAGATATTGATACTTGCTATCGCGTACTTGGTGCAATTCACAATTTATACAAACCAGTTATTAACGAATTTAAAGATTACATCGCCATTCCGAAAGCCAACGGTTATCAAAGCCTGCACACTGTTTTAGTTGGCATGCATGGGGTACCCATCGAAGTGCAAATACGCACTAAAGACATGGATGAAATGGCAAACAGCGGCATTGCCGCTCATTGGTTATATAAAGCCAATAACAACGAATATGCTGCAGGCAGCCAAGCGCGCGCAAGACAGTGGGTGCAGGGCTTGTTGGAAATGCAACAACACGCTGGCGATTCGCTGGAATTTATCGAAAACGTCAAAATCGACCTCTTTCCAGACGAAGTCTACGTGTTCACACCTAAAGGCCGTATCGTCGAATTACCCGCAGGTGCTACTCCTGTAGATTTTGCCTATGCAGTGCATACCGATATTGGAAACCGTTGCGTCGCGTGCCGTATTAACGACCGCTTAGCGCCACTGTCGCAGACGCTCGAAAGCGGCCAACGCGTCAAGATTATTACCTCACCCAGCGCCACCCCCAACCACAACTGGTTAAACTTTGTCGTATCAGGTAAGGCACGCAGTGGTATTCGCCACTTCCTGAAAAGTCAGCTACATAACCAATCGGCAGAGTTGGGACACCGAATTTTAAACCGCGCCTTAACCAACGCGGGTAGCAGTATTGAAAAGCTAACCGAAGAGCAAGTTAACAAACTGCTTAAAGAAACCGGCGCAAAGTCATTAGACGAAATTCTTGAAGATATCGGTTTAGGTAATCGCATAGCATTTGCCATTGCAAAAATGCTGGTACCAAAAGGCCTCGACGAAGAAGAATCCGCAACAAATATTTATTCACCACTGACCATCGATTCAACCGAGGGCATGGTAGTTAGTTTTGCGCGCTGCTGTCGACCCATTCCAGGTGATCCTATTCTCGGACATATTAGTGCTGGAAAGGGTTTAGTCATTCACCAAGAACATTGTCACAATATTGCTGAAAGCCGTAACAACCCTGAAAAAATTAGCCACGTTAATTGGGCTCCCTCCGTTAGTGGTGAGTTTTTAGTGGATGTTCGTGTTGAAGTAGAATCGGAACGCGGCATTATTGCGTCACTGGCGACTCGCATTGCAGAGCAGGGCGCCCACATCGAACAGATTACCGTGGACGAACGCGATGCGCACAACAGCGTCATTCATCTATGCCTCGGTGTTAAAAACCGTATTCACCTCGCTAACATTATGCGCCGCATTCGCATCATGAGCCCCGTTATACGCATCACGCGGGCAAAAAATTAACGCATACCTTTTTAATTTGAAGGACTGAACATGACAAACAAAGCCATCATCCACACGGATAAGGCCCCCGAAGCCATTGGAACCTATTCACAAGCAGTTAAAGTGCAAAGTACTGTGTACTTATCCGGACAAATCCCACTGGACCCAGAAACTATGACGATGGTGGAGGGCGATTTTGCGGCGCAAGCGCATCAAGTATTTAAAAACTTGAGTGCCGTATGCGAAGCCGCTGATGGCTCATTAGCGGATATTGTGAAGCTCAATATTTTTATGACTGACCTCAGCAACTTCCCGATTGTAAATGAAGTCATGGCGCAATATTTCGACGAGCCCTTTCCCGCTCGCGCCGCCGTGGGCGTAAAAGAACTCCCGAAAGGCGCCCAAGTGGAAGCTGACGGTATTTTAGTTATCTAAATCAGCCCACCTTCAGCCAATACTTGCCGATACCCTTCACGAAAAGTTGGGTATCGGTATTGAAATCCCTCTGCTAACAACTTTGCATTTGAACATCGCTTATTACCACGTTGATAATCACCTGCAGGCACGTGACGCGTCTTGTCGCAAGTGTTCGCCTCGCTAGGCAACGCCATCTGCTCGGCCAACCACGTTTTCACCTCGCGCAACATTACTGGCTCACAATCAGTGGCCAAATATAACGTATCGAGTTTATCGTCACTGTTATCTCGCTCCAGCAGATAACTCAGTACGGCGGCCGCGTCATCGGCATGAATACGATTACTGTAACCGTTACCGCGACGGTCTCCGTCCCGAACTTGCGTAATTAATCGCGTTCTCCCAGGCCCATAGATACCCGAAAAACGTACCACCGTCGTTGGCAAGCCGCTGGATAACACACGCCGCTCTCCCGCTAAGACATGTTCTCCGGCATAGCTGCCCGGTAGCGTTTCCGATGTTTCATCAACCCAATCACCTGAAGACTGACCATAAACACTGGTGCTTGAAACAAAAAATACTCGCTTGGGTCGGCTAGACAATGACATCAGCGTAGCAATTATGCCCCGCAAATTATCTCCGTAAGCTTGGCGATAGCCATTTTCGGAACGCTCACCAGGTACTAGCGTGATGATCACGTAATCTATTCGCGGCGGCAGCGCCTCGCGTGGCAGGCCATTGTTTAAGTCACAGCTAATGCCCTTAATCGATGCAGGTAGGGCTGCGATGTGTCGACGCACGCCGATACATTGAAAATCGTCTCCTAATTGCGCCGCGACACGTATTGCAACATCACCGCAGCCAATCATTAAAACATTTGTTATCATCGAAAAACTTAATAGCCTCTATTTATCAAGCACACCCACATTGGATTAGCGATATGACTCTGACAGAACTCCGCTACATTGTCACTCTGGCACGAGAGCAGCATTTTGGACGCGCTGCCGAGCGCTGCTTTGTCTCTCAACCAACGCTAAGTATCGCAGTAAAAAAACTTGAGGAAGAACTCGGTGTACCAATATTTGAGCGCACCAAATCCCGTGTTCATCCAACACCCCTCGGCGAAAAAGTGATAGCGCAGGCGCAACTGGTATTGGAACAAACCGCTGCCATTAAAGACATCGCCAGCTCTGGCAAAGATCAACTCAATACCCCGCTGCAAGTCGGCGCTATTTTTACGATCGGCCCTTATCTGTTTCCACAGTTTATTCCTGAGCTACAACACTTAGCACCAGACATGCCGCTATACGTGGAGGAAAGCTACACCGCCACGTTGCGCCATCGATTGCGAAACGGTGAGCTGGACGCAATTATTGTCTCGCTACCGTTTACTGAGGCGGATGTTGTCACTAAGCCCCTGTACGACGAACCGTTCGTGGTGCTGATGCCACACAACCATCCCCTAGCGGCTAAACAAAGTATTGAAGCAGATGACCTGAACGCTCATAACGTATTGCTACTGGGTGAAGGGCACTGTTTCCGAGACCAAGTACTACGCGCCTGCCCAAAACTAGAACCCACCTTGGATTCTGGTAATCATGTACGCACCGCATCCGAAGGTAGCTCACTAGAGACCCTCAAGCATATGGTAGTCTCGGGACTTGGCATCACCATCCTACCCGCGAGCGCAGCAATTACTCACCAGTACGCGCAAAACCTGTTGACGGTTCGACCATTCGCCGACCCGGCACCAACCCGTACTGTTGCACTCGCATGGCGCGCAAGCTACCCACGTTTAAAAGCCATCGACAAAGTCAGTGAGGCCATTCAGCAGTGTCAGAAGCCATCCTTAGACAATGTGTTGAACGCATCCCGGTAAATAAATAGATCGTAAGCCGCCTGTTACTGACTTACGACATTGCAGACCAATGACTAACATTAAAGCCAACCAAGATCGTTTACTCAGCGAACGCCCGGTGACCGAGCTAAAAGGCGTTGGCGCGAGCCTAGCCGCTAAACTGACAAAGCTAGGCTTATACACACTGCAAGATTGTCTATTTCATTTGCCCGCGCGCTATCAAGATCGAACCCGCGTCACGCCACTCGGCTCCCTGCAACCACTTCAAGATGTTGTCGTCGAAGGACGAGTGCGCGGCTGCGATATCGTGTTCGGTAAGCGTCGCAGCATGCTGTGTGTTATCGACGATGATACCGGGCGTCTGTCTTTGCGCTTTTATCATTTTTCAAATGCGCAAAAGCAACGCTTAACCGAAGGGACAAAAATTCGCTGTTTTGGTGAAACGCGTCGAGGTTCCACCGGGCTAGAAATGTATCACCCAGAATATCAGTTGCTTGATGAGCAAAACGAATCGTTAGAAGAATCATTAACCCCAGTCTATCCCGCAACAGAGGGCATCACTCAGCCACGACTTCGCAATTTAATTCAGCAATCTCTGGCACTGTTATCGGATCAAAACCTACCCGAATTACTTGATGAATCACTGCGACAACACGTCAATCAAGTGAGCCTATTAGACGCTCTACGATTTTTGCACGCGCCTCCCAGCGATGCACCATTGTCTCAGCTACTGGAAGGAGAGCATCCTTATCAGCAGCGGCTAGCATTTGAAGAATTACTTGCTCACCATTTAACACTGCTCCAAGCGCGCGCCGAAGTGCAGCAACATCGCGCGCCTGAACTGTTATATCACAGCGACGTAATTCATCATTTCCGCAGCACATTACCATTTACATTAACCAACGCGCAGCAGCGCGTATTCGAAGAAATCAATGCTGACATTTGCAGCAGTAAACCGATGCTGCGCCTAGTTCAAGGCGACGTAGGATCGGGCAAAACATTGGTCGCCGCACTCAGCGCATTGCAAGCCGTCAGCAATGGATATCAAGCCGCCATCATGGCACCGACAGAAATTCTTGCAGAACAGCACCGAATTAATTTTTCGCTCTGGTTTGAAGCCCTCAACATTTCAGTTTGTGCATTAACGGGAAGACAAAAGGTTGCGGAGAAACGTGCATCATTAGAGGCTATTGCCAATGGCCAAGCGCAAATCGTAATCGGTACACACGCGCTGATCCAAGACGATGTCGTCTTCAACAATCTCGGCATCATGGTAATTGACGAACAGCATCGATTCGGCGTGCAACAGCGCTTGGCGTTGCGCCAAAAGGGACGTGATGGCCTGTTTCCCCATCAACTGATCATGACAGCCACACCCATACCTCGCACGCTCGCCATGAGCGCCTATGCCGATCTTGATTGTTCGGTAATTGACGAGCTTCCACCAGGACGCACACCCGTTGAAACAGTAGTTATTAGCCAACAACGGCGCGATCAAGTGGTTGCACGAGTCGACCAGGCCTGCCAAGAGGGTCGGCAGGCTTATTGGGTATGTACACTGATTGAAGAATCCGAAGTGCTCGAAGCACAAGCCGCAGAAGCCAGCGCAGTAGCCTTGCAAGCGGCACTACCCAATCTTCGTGTTGGCCTTATCCATGGACGGATTAAAGGACCAGAGAAAGAAGCCGTGATGACTCAATTTAAACAAGGGGAACTGGATCTTTTGGTTGCGACCACGGTGATTGAGGTCGGAGTCGATGTACCAAACGCGAGTTTAATGATTATCGAAAACCCCGAGCGGCTCGGGCTCGCACAGCTGCATCAATTACGGGGCCGAGTCGGTCGTGGCACAGCGGTGAGCCACTGTGTGCTGCTCTACAGCGCACCCTTGTCGCAAACGGCCAAATCCCGCTTACAAGTCATGCGCGAAAGTAGCGACGGCTTTCTGATAGCTGAAAGGGACTTAGAGATTCGCGGGCCCGGTGAAGTCTTAGGTACTCGTCAAACCGGCGAGCTTCAGTTTAAGGTTGCCGATCTGCAACGCGATGCACACTTACTTGACGATATTCATGCTGCCGCAGCATTGATTCAACACCAACCGCAAGCACAACTCATCAGCCAGCGCTGGCTGGGGCGTAATGCCCGTTACGCTAGCGTATAGCTTTCCATCTCAGAACCAAAACCCGAAAAACTAAGTCACAAAACCATTAAATCTATCGGTTTTTTCTAGCACGCCGCTTATCTCTACTACACTCTAAATAGTAAAGGGTAGATATGATCAATCCGTCCCTTTCGGAGATTTGAAATCGCCAACTAGATTGACCTTAGGCGATAGACCATAGTCAAAAAGGAGTTCATGTGGCAGTCCCATCCAGTGTTCGTAACCTACTCGAACTACAAAATGTAAAATATCACATCGCTGAAATGAGCCTGCAAAGCATGGGGCTCTCTGTCACGGCAGCGGAAGAAAGCAACATTCCACGCCGCGTTCGCTCTGTCATACTCAAAGATACACTCGGCAAGGTGCAAGTCTTATTTCCACAGGATTGCCTGTTGGACCTAAACCAACTGAATCAGCAGCTAGCGAGACAACTAAGGGCTTCGACTCACGATGACTTAATGGCTTTTTATGCGCAACATCATGTCGACTCAGTACCGGCTTTACCAAAGTTTGGTGGCTTTCCTACGGTCGTCGATGAACGGTTATTCTCTTTAGACACTTTACTATTGGATTCGGGAGTTCCGACCGAATTTTTGGAGATCACCCAGCAAGAATTTCAAAATATTATCGGTGACGCCACCCGACAGTCTTTTTGCATCCCGATTAAAAGTATCGAAGAGCCCGCTCATCTCGATGATAGCGAACAAATTTTTGATGCCGTTAAAAACTTTACATCCCTGCGTATTAAACAACGCTTAGATGAAACCCTAGAGTTGCCTCCGCTCCCTAGCACGGCTCAACGTATTATTGGTTTACGAGTTGACCCCAATGCCGATGTCAGCGACCTGTCAAACATTGTCGAAACAGACCCCAGTTTAGCGGCGCAGGTCGTCAGCTGGGCGGCATCGCCTTACTACTCTGCGCCGGGGAAAATTAAATCGATCCACGATGCTATCGTGCGCGTACTGGGTTTCGATATGGTATTGAACCTTTCTCTAGGCTTAGCGCTAGGAAAATCACTTAATTTACCTAAAGATCACCCTCAAGGAATAACACCCTATTGGCAGCACGCCGTCTATGCAGCGGCAACGGTAGAAGGTTTGGTGACCGCAATTCCTCGTGAACACCGCCCCAGTTTTGGCATGGCCTATTTATCCGGGCTCTTAAATAACTTTGGTTTTTTGATTTTAGGGGAAGTCTTTCCACCGTATTTTGAACTTATCAACCGCTATCTTGAAGTGAACCCAGACGTTCCCACCAATGTGATTGAAAGGCACATCATTGGTGTTACACGCGAGCAATTAGCGAGCTGGCTCATGAGTTCTTGGCACATGCCAGAAGAAGTTGTGGTGGCATTAAGACATCAACACAATCCCAACTATTCTGGTGAACATGCTGTATTTGCTAAATTATTATACTTAACGAATGCAAAACTGAGAGAGCGTAGTATTGGTCGTGGCCCAGTACATGAAATCCCGCAATCTCTATATCAGGATCTTCATCTCGACCCTGACCAAGTAGAGATCACTATTAGTAACATCATGGATTCAACAGAAGAGCTCAGTGTGATTGCTCAACAACTCGCCACCTAATAGCGAACCTTGTTTGGCAATTGCGTTACTAGCGCTTGTAATTGATCATTGTAAGCGTAGCTGTTACGGAGTAATTCGATAAATCGCTGCCATTTTCGACGAATTTTTTTCAACGCCAAAAAATCTACGTAATTACATAGCGGAACCCAGTCTGAGTTACCAATATTGTCAACAATAACTAACTTACTCTTTTCTTCGTCAATTCGCGACAAGACAATATTTTTGGGCTTCAGCGTCATTGTGACCACCCGGTGACTAATAAGATAGTCGTGTAAACCTACCAAGGCGTTACCTATTTGATCACGAAACTGCGACGTCAGCTCGGGGTTTTCAAGATAATAATTAAGCGCCAAGGACACCTTGCCATCGCAATCACGAATGAGATCAAACACTGCCGCCTTACCTTTGTTGGTATTCACCCAACCGTGATAACGCGGCAACATTTTCCAGTCGATATGTCGTTTTTTTAGGACGTTGTAATAGCGAATTTCACGATCGGTTTCGCTTGTATCGCCACGAACGACCACTTTGACGCAAAGATTTTCATTGCTGGGGTGTTGATAACACTCTCGATGATAGCCACGGGCAATAAATAAGTCTTCAGGTACCGTTAACATCCGCTCTCCTTAGCGACGGTGAATTACTAGTCATATTAAAAACTTTGCAGGGAAAGTAGTAGAGGCTTCTAAATTGCGGCGGCGATTGTACACACATTCATATTTGATGTGAATTGTCTCGCTTTGCTTAGAATAACGCCTCAATAAAGACCACCAGCCCATACACCACAACACAAGTGATCAATGCCAAGATAACGATAGCGGTGCGTACAAAGGGAGGATTTTTTGTCGGTGGGTGTCCATAGCGATTTTGTGTCGCTGAACCAGGTTTCGTTAGCAGCAATGCAAGGAGAGGAGCATTTAAAAGCGGTAAAAAAAGTAGCAATGACCAATTCGGGGATAAATCGCAATCTGCCAAACGTCGACGCGAGGGAATTTGGTGAGGTATTAAACCCACCACATATAAGACAATTATTACCGCTATCGGCCAATTACCCATCGACCAGTCAGGCCGATCGTTCACCACATTCACCAACGCCCACAAACATGCCGACGCCATAACCACGTAAACGAGAAAATAGAGCAGGGTGAAAAATATAAACCGCAACCGACCAATACGTGCCGTTGCGATTAAGAGGTCATTGAACTGTGTCATACCGGCACAGCATATCAGAATTTACTAAGGCTATTAACAAGCAGCTGTTGGCTTATTCTACCTTTTACTTTAACTATTTGGTGTTGCCAAGGTTATGTCAGAATCTTCGGCGCCGTGTTGCGCCACATTTTCCTGTCGGAGTGAAACCCAATGCTGAAGTCTTTCACGTAAGCGCATGATGTTGACGGGTTTTGGGATGTGATCGTTCATTCCTGCTTCGGCAAAACGTGTTTGATATTCGGCCATTGCGTGTGCGGTCAACGCGACAATGGGGACTGCGGGTAATGCGTTTTCCCGCTCGTGCACGCGAATTCTCGCGGACGCTTCATACCCATCCATTACCGGCATTTCGCAATCCATTAAAATACAATCGTAGCATTCACTTAACTCACAGTATTTGTCCAATGCAAGCTTGCCGTTGTCTACAAGATGCAAATCGTAACCCAAACGCTTGAGCATGCCGGTAATCACCATTTGATTCACGTGATTATCCTCTACTACCAGAATTTTTCCACCACTTGCATTGCTATCACTTTGCTGGACTGTTGCTGCCGATGCCCCTTGAATATCTTGACCCGTAGTTTCAATCAGTGCATCTAGAAGCCTATAAGCAGTAACCGGTTTCAAAAGCGGTTTATCGACACCAAACGTTTCCAGCTGACTTGTATCCAACATATGATGCGGTGATGCGCACAACAGAAAGCAACTACTCGGCGACAAGTCATGCCACTGCTCAAGTAGCGGCCCTAATAAATGTGGATCATTTTCAGCAGCACAGTCCACCATAACGAAATCAAATGCCGTTCCCTCGTCCCGTGCGCGCGAAAGAACTTCAATCGACTCTTCAATACTCAAGGCAAAATCGGCATTGATTCCCCAACCTAAACAATGATCACGATAGATATGGGGCAGCTCTTGACTAGTGCCAATAAACAGAATGCGCTTATCCGCAATAGAACCGGTATCGCGCTGATTAGACGATACAAAATCGGCTGATGCTTGAACAAACGGAATGGTAAACCAGAAACAAGAGCCTTTACCTTTTTCACTCTCTACACCAATGTCACCCCCCATGAGGTTAACCAGCTGTTTACAAATGCTTAGCCCCAATCCTGTGCCGCCATATTGACGAGTCGTTGACTTATCCCCTTGGGTAAACGCTTCGAATAAATTGAGTTGCGACTCTGGCGAAATGCCGATACCCGTATCCTGTACCTCAAAACGGATAAACGCACTTTCGCCAGCACGCTGCGGATTAATTTTTGCGACTCTTAAAATCACCTTGCCATTTTCGGTAAACTTGACGGCATTACTACACAAATTCAGTATCACCTGCCGTATACGCACACTATCCCCGTGAATACAGAGTGGCAGTGCCTGCTCAATTATTACCATTAACTCTATCGTTTTCTGTTCCGCAACATTTGCAAATACTGAGGTTGCCTCGGTGCACAACTCATCAATACTAAAGTCAATACTGTCGAGCGACATTTTACCTGCCGATATTTTCGAGAGGTCGAGAATATCATTGATGATATTCAGCAGTGATTGCCCTGAGTTTTGAATAATATTGAGATATTCTTTTTGTTGCTTATCTAACTTTGTCCCTTGAAGCAGCTCTGCGATCCCCAACACTCCGTTCATCGGCGTACGGATTTCATGACTCATAATTGCCAAGAACTCGCTCTTCGCTTTGTTTTCAGTTTCCGCTTGGATAATGCGCTGGCGCGCCTCCATTTCCTCCTCTCTTGCGGCTAAACGAAATTCTAAGTATCGCTCTTGCTCTTGTTGAGCCACTCTCTTACTTTGTTCCAGCTTCTCCTCCGCTATTTTTCTTTCTGCATAGGTAGTGCCAAACCGCCTGGAGATATAGAACAAAATATACGTCATCATCATCAATGTTGCGGAAACACATAGAGTCAGGATGGATACGGGAAGGTAAAGCCAACCACTCGCATCGGAAACATTCGCGATGGCAGTCACCGTCACGATGCTCCAGGCGATAAAAAAAGGTTGTACATTTTTGTTGCCAGACCATAGCAAGTAGCCACTTGTGGCTAATATCAAAAGGCAGCCGATCGCAGCAAAAATTAATACAATTTGAATACTTATTTCGTAAGAAAGAAAAGGGCTCAAACCACATAGCGCTAGTAAAGAAAATACATACCCGTTCACATAAGGTCGTATCTCTGGATACTGATGGCCGCTGTTACCGACATTGATGAACAGTAACGCTAAAAAGATATGCAATGACGCCATCGTGACTGGAATAAAGTATTGGTTTACATCGGGATAACTTGGCCAAAAAAACTGAAAGCCTAACCCCGACAGGCTCATCATTAACATCAAAAGAGAACTAATAATGCCAGCGTAATATAAGTAATAAATACGATGCACGGCAACAAATAGCGTGATGAAGGCCAACACGAAAGCAAACACAAGGCCACCATAGATGCCCGACAAAATAGTGCGGCGCTGGTCGTAAACGTTAAACGCCTCATCACCCCAAGCACGAATGGGAAAGTCCATCGAGCCTGCGCTATTCACGGTAAACTGCACTCGCGCCCGTTCACCCGGATCCAGCACTACGGGAAATGCAAAATACTGCGTTATGATCGGACGTTGCGCGAAAGGGTACGCATCACCGAATGTAAATTCTTTGTGAGTATTACTACTGTCAATTAAGTATGAAGCACTAACCTCATCGAGGTGAGGTGTTTCAAGCTCTACCACCAAGTTAAGAGCCTGCCCGCTGTGATTAACAAATTCACTTTGATACTTAACAACATGCCGACCAATCCCACGGTAAACACGCGAGCGCGTTAACGGAGTCCAGCTGGGAACCTGAGCCTGTTGCTGTGAACTCGTTTGATCTAGCTGTTCTTGAAAAGCAAAACAACGGGTAATGTTGCGACCGGTAGGCTGTTCTTTAAATTCACAAACAGGAGCAGAGCCATTTAAATCCGGTGACGCCGAAAGACAAGGCGATATGCAAAGCAAGCTACTCACCAAAACACTTACAGCAGGTAGCTTAGAGACTAGGGATGTTACAAGGCGCTGAATAAGAATGACCAACAACTCACTCCTAGTTTGTTGCTCGTCGGTTTAGCTACACCGCTGGATGTGCTTATAAACGTAAGCGTTGTGAATAAAGGTGAGTAGCAAGAATCGACGGCTTTTTAGTTGTGTAATTTATTTTAATTATTCCCTGTATTTTGCGTGCTAAGTGGGAAACACCCAGCGCTATCGGGCCGAATAGTTATAGCACACTTACATAGGCGCACCTAGACAAGCCATATGCCAAATTAATGATTCTGCCGCCAGCGTGCGTTTCCACTCACCACGGCAAGCAGCCCAGTTCAACAGCACCCCCTGGCCAGCTACCTGGGGCTACCTCATACACCAGAAAATTCATCGGAGCGCGAACGCTGCCATGAGGCTGAACAATCATGACTTCTCGCTCTGCCCCTTTCCAACCCAATTGCTGATAGAAAGGAACCAATTCATTCCGGCAGAATAATGCCGAGACTGACAACAGCCATTCAGTCTCGACAAATCGCAATGCTTCGTCGATCAACTGAGTGGCGAAACCCTGATTCTGACACTCAGGTGCCGTCACCACACCACCGATACCTGCCACTTCGAGATCGTGACTACCCACTCGAATAGTCTGACGCAGCAAACCGCACTTAGAAACCGGCATATCTTGCTGGTACATCACCAAGTGAAGGTCCTTTGGCCGCCAAATAAGGTTAAATTGCTCAGACGCAAAGATATCGTCTCCCCACTCGAGCAAAGTACGCTTCTCAATATCATTCAAGGTCAGTTTGTATTCAAAACTCATTATTTCAGGTTCCTTGCCTAGCCATTGCAGCATTGCGCACTCACAATGCCACAGCACTCCATAGCCGTTACTAGACTCACGCCGAAGCATTACAGATGCCGCGTCGTCTGTCCACGCGCCACACCACCGCGCTCTTGATTCGGGATAGGCAGCGGAACATACTGTGCGCCTTTTCCACTCACCTGAAACCTACACAATTGCATACCACTATGAGCCAGTATTGGAGCGACATCGTTCACACACTCACCCCTTATGTGCCGGGCGAGCAACCTAAAATCACTAACCTGATAAAACTGAATACCAACGAGTGCCCCTATGGCCCTTCACCAAAGGCAATAGAGGCCATCAAGGCAGCCAGCAACGATGACCTTCGTTTATACCCAGATCCAAACGGTGACGCACTAAAAGATGCGCTGGCAAAACGGTTTCAGCTTGAGCGTAACCAAGTGTTTGTTGGCAACGGCTCCGACGAAATTCTGGCTCACACGTTTATAGGCCTACTGAAACGCGATAAGCCCTTACTATTCCCCGATATTACCTATAGCTTTTATCCGGTTTATTGTCGGCTATATGACGTGAACTTTAACCAAGTGCCACTCAACGATCACTTTGAGATCGATATTGAAAGCTACCAACAGCCCTGTGGCGGCGTCATTATTCCTAACCCCAATGCGCCGACCGGTGCATTATTGCCACTAGACAAGATTGAACAACTGGCGCAACAGCATGCCGATGTACCCGTTGTCATTGACGAAGCCTATATTGATTTCGGAGGCGCTTCAGCAGCTAGCCTCATTAACCGGTTCCCCAATTTGTTGGTGATCCAGACATTTTCAAAATCCCGTTCGCTTGCAGGCTTACGCGTAGGCTTTGCACTCGGTAACGCAGACTTGATAGCCGGGTTAGAAAGAGTCAAAAACAGCTTTAACTCCTACCCGCTCGATCGACTGGCACTCGCCGGGTCGGTGGCATCAGTAGAAGACGAGGAATATTTCGATGATTGTTGCCGACGCGTCATTGCCACTCGCACTCAGCTTGTCGCTGCACTAGATAATTTAGGCTTTTCTACCCTACCCAGTGCCGCAAATTTCGTATTCACCCAACATCCGGATAACAATGCCGCATCCCTAGCGGAGCAACTGAGAGCGCGCAATATTATCGTCAGGCACTTTAAGCAAGGCCGTATCGACAATTTCTTACGGATCAGCATCGGCAGTGAAGCCGAAATCACCGCATTGATCGAAGCACTCACCAACATCCTAAAAAAATAGCTCCAGGTTTACTTAAATAACAAAGAGCACTGGAAACCGAATAATCAGTATAATTTTTCGTGATTGTTCAGCAAGCCTCCGTCGCACGGGGGCTTTGCCGTATCGCTCGCTCCAACCCCATTGGCTTTACCCGACTTAACAAAGACACAGATAGCTTCAGCTGCTATAGTAGCGGGCTGTTAGAACGTTCAGCATACGCCGCATCGGCGAACCTTTCGGAGGAATTTTGTAATGTCCGATACCACCAAATGGGCAAAATTTAATTGGGAAGACCCTTTCCTGATTGACGATCAACTCACTGAAGAAGAGCGCATGGTTCGCGATACCGCTCACGCCTACTGCCAAGAAAAGCTCAAACCTCGTGTGCAAGAAGCCTTTCGCAAAGAGCAAACTGACCCAGAGATCTTCCGTGAAATGGGTGAGCTCGGCTTACTCGGATCCTCTATCGAAGGCTACGGCTGCCCAGGCTTTAACTACGTCAGCTACGGCTTAATCGCCCGCGAAGTAGAGCGCGTTGATTCCGGCTATCGCTCAATGATGAGCGTGCAATCCAGCCTCGTGATGTTTCCTATCTACGCTTACGGCAGCGAAGAGCAAAAACAAAAATACCTACCTAAATTAGCCACCGGCGAATACATTGGCTGCTTCGGCTTAACCGAACCAGACCACGGATCCGACCCTGGCAGCATGGTAACGCGCGCGAAAAAAGTCGACGGCGGCTACCTACTGAACGGCGCAAAAATGTGGATCAGTAATTCACCCATCGCCGACGTATTTGTTGTATGGGCAAAAACTGAAGACAACGTGATTCGCGGCTTCATTCTTGAGAAAGGCATGAAAGGTCTTTCTGCTCCAAAGATCGAAGGCAAACTCGCATTGCGCGCATCTATCACCGGTGAAATCGTGATGGAAGATGTGCTCGTTCCAGAAGAAAACTTAATGCCTGGCGTTGAAGGCTTAAAAGGCCCATTCGGCTGCTTGAACAGCGCACGCCTTGGTATTTCTTGGGGCGCACTCGGCGCCGCTGAAGATTGCTGGCACGCCGCTCGCCAATACACCATGGATCGCAAACAGTTTGGTCGTCCATTGGCGGCAAACCAAATCATTCAGAAAAAACTTGCCATCATGCAAACCGAAATCACCCTTGGCTTGCAAGGCTGCCTACGTGCAACGCGCATGAAAGATAACGGCACGCTTTCTCCGGAAGTGATTTCACTATTGAAGCGCAACAGCTGTGTGAAAGCCTTGGACGTAGCACGTGAAGCACGCGATATGCACGGCGGCAATGGTATTTCTGACGAATACCCGGTCATGCGCCATATGGTGAACCTGGAAGTGGTCAACACCTATGAAGGTACGCAAGACGTTCACGCATTGATTCTTGGTCGCGCACAAACAGGTATTCAAGCGTTTTTCTAACGCTTGCCAATTCCTTGGTGATAAAAGGGATATAGGGTTGCCTATATCCCTTTTTTATTTCCAGACAACGATCGCTAAAAACGCACCCACATAAAACCGTCGCAGATAACGATAGCCACAAGATAACTTTGCCTAGTATAGAACATCGGCTACCATAGGCGACTTATCGATCATCAACTCCTTACATTACAACAATACACTCTCTTCGGGACCCATTATGGAATTACTTATTGCTGGTCTAGTTATTTTTTTCGCTATCCATTTAGTGCCCACCATCGCGGGCTTCCGTACGACACTAATCGCAAAACTTTCAGCAAAAGGCTACAAAGGGTTATTCGCCGCCGTCGCGCTCATCGGCTTGGTGTTGATTGTGATAGGGAAAGGCCAAGCACCTTTTGAAGTGCTCTATAACCCTCCAGCATGGGGTCGCCATCTAACAATGCTGTTAGTGCTTATTGCATTTATCCTTTTCCCTGCCGCACACATGAAAACCAATATAAAACGTGTCACTCGCCACCCCATGTTATGGGGTATTGCGGCTTGGTCGGTCGGGCATTTACTCGCAAACGGCGACAAAGCATCGGTATTGCTGTTTGGTAGCTTTTTGGTGTATTCGTTTTTCAGTATGTTTTCTAGCACTATGCGTGGTGCAAAAAAGCAAACAACCAAATGGCCAGTGAAAAAAGACATTGTTGTATTCGTTGCAGGACTAACCGTGTACATCGTGTTCTTATTTTTACATCCGTACTTATTTGGCTACGCGGTTATCCCCCGTTAATGCTTATTTTAAAATGTGATTACAACCAATGAGTGAAAATAATTTCTTTTGGAAAATGATGCGCGGCGAGTTACCGCCACCTGCGATTGGTGTGACCTTTAATACGCGCTTCGATGATATCGATGCAGAGAAGGGTAGCATCACGGCACACTTTACCATTGGCAAGGAATACACCAACCCAATGGGTAATGTACAGGGCGGCATTGTCGCCGCCATGTTAGATGACACCATGGGCCCCGCATTGTCGAGTATGCTTGAAGAAAACCAATTTGCGCCTACACTCAACCTCAACATTTCATTTATTACAGGTGCCAAACCTGGCGAATTTACCGGGAAAGGTAAGGTCATCAAACGTGGTCGCAGTGTCGCGTATTTAGAAAGCGAGTTGTTTGACGCTGACAATAAACTTGTCGCGACGGCAACCGCTACAGCCAAAATTACCCAAGTAGATTTTTAGGTAGTAAAGAGTTAATTGAAAATGGGTAAAAGTCATTTTTGGAAAATTCAATCCGGCGAAGTACCACCGCCACCGATTGCGCAAACATTAAATTTCGATATTCAAAAAACGGATGTTGAAAAACGTCAGCTCACGTGCGCGTTTAGTGTGGATGATCGTTTTTTGAACCCAGCGGGTAAAGTCCAAGGCGGCATTTTATCAGCGATGCTTGATGCAGTACTTGGGCAAACCACGGGCATGATGCTTGGGGAAGATCAGTTTCCGCCGACATTGGATTTGAATGTATCGTTTATTAAGGCGGCGAAGGCCGGGAAGTTTGTGGGTGTCGGTTCAATAGTCGAGATTGTTGATAACGTTTGTTATGCGTCGGCTGAATTGTTTAATAGTAAGAACCAGTTGATTGCGCGTGCTACGGCGACGATGATGATTATTCATTTGCCTTCGCATAAGAAATAGTAAGTTTGGGAGTGTTCTGCACGGTTTACCTGCAAGGCGGGCTAGCCAGGACACGCGTAAATACATCCTTGTAGCTCTCTTCGGCATTATTGCCATGGACGGCATGTATGCAGACAATGCAGGAGCAATTGTCTGCCCTGCCTCAGAAGGTCCTGGCTAGCCCGCCTTACAGGTAAACCTCGTTGGGTGGTTTCGCCTTGATTTGGGGAGGAGAAGAGATACGTTGCAGCATATCGTTCGAATGCTGAACGCCTGCATTAACTAGCCGATTTTGAGCAAGTTAAAACAGACTGCTGCTTGTTTAGAAATAAATTCCTTTACTCCCCGCCATATTCAGCTCCTCGATACTGCTCTTAGACAGTGCAATTCCGCAAATAAAACCCAAACTTCGCAGCCCAGGCTGTTTTTTACATTGGCGCGCCTTTTAACATAAGCCCAAGTAGTTGTTTTTAATTGATTTAACGGTTTAAATGACAAATCCAAAAAATAATTTCGTAGCCTGGAGATAAACAACCAAGGCTGCAGAATAATATTGTTATGCATTCACATGAAATTACTAAAGCAGTATCAATCCCAACTTGACGCGGAAACTGCTTCCGAAAAATTGAGAAAGAGAGGTATATTGACCTTCATCTCTTCGAAAAAGTCGAGTGCTTTATCTCGCTATGCGACTGGCGCTCTAGAGGTTGGTTTGTGGGCAGTAATAGAAAATCAATATGAAGATGCGGCTAAAGTTTTAAATGGCAGCCCCTGTAAAGTACGCAACCCACTCAAAGAAGAAGAAATGGCCGAGCTAGAAATGCAGGCATCCAGTTTCGGAGCTGGAATCAGCAACACAAAAATGGCTAATATTCTTGTAATATTTGTTGTGGCAGTCGTGCTCACGTTCATAGTATTTAAAGTGGTAAGCAATAATGCATAACAAAGTCGCTAAGCATGCTTCGGCCGTAAAAAAACGACCTGCGCGGGACACGCTTTGTTTCGCGGTGCGTGCCCCTTGCCACGGCGCTAGGTTGTTTACGTGAAAATCGAAGAATTTGAGCATGCAACAAACGAGGCTTTTTCATACCTTGCTTCAAAATATGACTATAATTTTGAGGCTGCAAGACGAGGTGGGCATTTTGGCTCTGCGTTCGTAAGGAGATTTAAAAAAGATCAATTAGTGATTACGTTATTGATGGGTGACGCAGATTCTCATAATTTCTGTAATGTCTTTTTTTCAGATGGCTTAGACGTAGGCGTACACAAAATATCCTATATGGAGCGCTCTTTAAGTATTTTGCTAAAGACTCGATTACCCGATTTTAAGCATCCGAGCTCTCAAGAACTTAAGACTCCTGAATCAAGAATTGAAGCGCTATACCTTTATGGCTCATTAATTGAAAAATACGCCTTAGATGTAGTCGCGGGTGATTTTTCTTGTTTTCCAACTTTAATTTTTGCTTTGCATCATACTGATAGCAAGTCAAAGATTTATCGTTTTATTGGTGTTTATTCAACTCTCGATCTTGTCAATCAAGCTATATCAGAGAGAATTAGGAAGCATGGGTATGACCAACGAAGCAACGGTTTTGAAATTACCCGTATTGAAGTTGATGGTCTTGGAAATTGGTATGCTGGTATCCCTATTGACGATGAAATCACAACCTAACAAACCAAGCCAGCAAAGCCCTTCGCACTCGACAGCTAAAGCTTTACTTTTTCTGTGAGCTAGCGCCGTTTTAGTGGATATTGTGAACTATGTATTCTGATTAACGAGATCTTTGAAAAGTATATAGGTTGTTATGACAGTCCCAAGAAACTTCGTCAGTGTTATGCGCAAGAGTAAGTTATGATCATTTGGTTAATGCTTGCATCTGAGCTGCTAGCGGTTTGGTTGATATACAGGCTTCTAGCTAGCGCTGTAAGTACTACTGAAAAAACGATAGCTATTCTTGTAACTCAGATTCCTATCGTGGGGCCAATATTCGTATTGTTCGTTTTCTATACGCCGTCTCCTCTAGACCCATCACAACGCAATGAGGGGCCACGAGGCGAATATACACATAGATGGTTATCTATGCGCTCACTTGCAAAAGAACGGATAGCGGAAGCTAATAATGCAATAGAAGGTAATGACCAAAATAAAAACAAAAACGCTTAACGAGTCGTCGCGTCATGTGGTGATAACTAAAAATAGTTGAGCATTCCAATTGAATAAATTAGCAGGGCAATAGCTTTTGCAAGGTCCACATTACAATCGGGATATGATTAACGTTCTCTTTGCCTGCAAATTCGTGGCAAAAAAGAATCAAATTATATGTGGTGGATAATAAACATCGGTGGGCTTAATGCATCCTGGCATTACTCATATCTTGAATCCAATTCAATACTTAACAACACGCTATGCCCGATACTCGTAGGTATATTCTTGGTTAACATTTTACTTAAAGTTGTATTCGCATTTGGCCCTCCTAGAAGACGTGGAGGTTTCGGTAGCGGTGATGGCAGCGGAGATATCGGAGATTGCTAGTTCTCAGACCAAGCCCATAGGCTACCCTCGCTATACAACCCTTACCGGCATCGCCAAAGCCAGTGCGCCCTTCGTAGGGCCCTCAATATCCTGGCCCTTTGTTGTTCTACCCATAGCCTATCTGTCTTATTCGCTGTTCCTGTAACAACTTGATCAAAAAAGTAAATTTTTTCGCAAATTAACCGCAACTTTCTGACATATCCCCCCGTAGCTCCCGTTGTAACCATTCAAGACCTTAGTAAACAGCGGACAAAGTTATGAGAACGACAACAATTAGGCTTTTAACACTCACGCTTCTCGGGGGCATTTTGACTGCCTGTGGCGGCGGGGGAGGCAGCTCTAGCGCTCCGGCGAGTCAGGCCGGGGCTAACCAGCCACCGGAGGTGCGTGTCACATTTCCGAACGCGTATTCGTTAACAAACAAAGCAACGATCATTGTGCGCGGCACCGCCAATGACCCTGATGGCGATAGCATCGAGTTTGTGCGTGTTAATGGTGTTGATGCCGTCAGTGACGATGGTTTCGCTAACTGGGAGGCGACGGTACCACTGGGGTTTGGCGAAAACATCTTAACGGTGACCGCAGCTGATTCGGAGCAAAACCCATTAGTGGTTCAGCCCAGTATTCGTGTACTGCAGCAATCCGTATTTTTCCCTTTCCCGGCAGGAGCCGTGGTCGACGAAGCCAATAACGAGCTGTTTATCGCTGATCGACGTATTCCAGCTGTCGTGGCGATTGATTTGGAAACCAACGAGCGCCGTATCGTGAGTCGTAATGAAGAGGGCGACGCCTTCCCATTCCAAGACCCTAGCGACATTGCCCTGGTACCAGCGGGAGCCTGCGCTTCCTTTTTGCCCACCGCAGTGCGTTGCTTAGTGGTGTTAGATCACCGTGAACGCGCGGTGTTTGTGGTGGATGCCGATAGCGGCGAGCGAGTAATTCTGTCCGGCGGCGAAGGTGGTAATGAGGTGGGCGCTGGCCCAGCATTTTCCAGTCAAGCATTCCATATGGCGGGAGCAGGGCCTGAGTTTTGCCCAGCATCGCTGGCCGATCGATTCGCCAATTGCGCGTTGGTGATGGAGAATTTTGGACTCGTCAAAGTGGTGGACCTAGCCACGGGTGAACGGGTGCCGGTGTTGCAGAACGCCGTCGTTGATAGCCCTAATTTCGTCCGGATTCATACACTCGTTGTCGACGACAACAGCACCTGTGCAACGGTCTTGCCTGACAGCAACCAATGCCTGATTGCAGTGGACCCTCGCCTGAATGCGGTGCTTGCCGTTGATTTGGATACTGGTGAACGCGCCGTTTTATCGGGCAGTGCACGAGGCAACGGCCCCGAACTCAACAGCCCTAAAGCGCTGGTACTGCTCGACGCTAGCCACTGCACATCCGTTCTCCCTAGCGCGACACGCTGCGCGTTTGTCACCAATGAGTCTGAGCGCAACGTGTTTGCCATAGACCTGACCAGTGGCGACCGGGCCTTGCTGTCATCCGCTGATCGCGGTGTTGGTCCTAACTTCAGTTTTATTGATGAATTGATTTTTGACCCGGTCAATCAGCGTGTCCTGGCGATCGACGAGGACCGCGACTCACCGATTGTTATCGACTCGGTCACTGGTGATCGCAGCTTTGCACTGGATCATCAAATTGGTAGCGGCCCTGAATTAAAAGACACCTCCGGTTTATCGCCGCTCAACAATGCCCAATGCGAGACCATTCTGGGTAGTACAGGGATTCCCTGTGCATTCATTATCGATGAATCAACCCCGCAGCTTTTGGCGATCAATTTAGCCACTGGTGATCGCATCGTAATTTCTGATGACCAACGCGGCGAAGGACCTTCTTTTAGAAGAGTGCTCACCGCGATCGTGGACGAAGGCAACAGTTGCGCATCACTGCTGCTCGGCGTCAGCCACTGTGCTTTGATGATGGATACAGACGATAGATTATTTGTCGTGGATCTAGAAAATGGTGATCGTGCAGTTCTGTCAGAGACGCTTGAGGACACGCAACTGAGAGTCGGTCGCTCAGCCGCCATAGCAGAAGATTGCAGCGCAATAGTCGCAGGTGCGACTCGTTGTGTGCTCATTGTTAGCCGAAACAATGGTGGTTTGTTTGCAATAGATCTAACCACAGGCAGCCGTTCGGTGATTTCCGACTCTACGCGTGGTGACGGCACAAACTTTGATTTTCTCGCCGGCATTTTGGTGGATGAGAACAATCACTGTGCCGATGTATTACCTGAGGCAAATGTTTGTGCACTGGGAATCGACACGTTTTCGGACCCAGACGCGTCTGTCATCGCTGTTGACCTTGAAACCGGCGATCGCGCGGCGTTCTCTGCAGACAGTCGCGGCGAAGGGCCTTCGCTCAACTTACCGCTGGGAATCTCAGCAGCCGACGAAGCCTTCTGCCAAACTCACTTGTCCAGTGATGCATGCATACTCGTCCTCGATGAAATCATTGGCGCACTCTTCGCCATTGACTTAGCGACGGGCGATCGCACGATCATATTTCAAGATGCTGATCTATTCCCGCGAGCAGCAGTAATTGATGATTCTTCATCAGATCTGCTGTTTATGTTGGACGTTCAACTACACGGGATCATTACAGTTGACCTAAAAACCGGTGAAAGAGCGGCAACTGCCTGGTCTGGACTCGTGAATTTCGAATCGTTCTAAAACGAAGCTGAATTTAGGGAAGTACCCACGGATGGGCATTCGTGAAAATTGAGCTGCCACACAATGCGTGACTGCTAAATTTATTTGTTCAAGCTCACTTTTTCGCTACCGCTTTGGTGCCTCTACGCAAAGCGTTTTGACAATTCGATTGAGCGAGGAAAAGTCGAAGATATTGTGAGGATGAAACTAAGCGTTGACGGAAAAGAATTTGAAGTTGGTCATTCTGATGACGGCCGCAATGGCGACATAGAATCATTGTATATAGAAACGTTACATATTTAACCGCGCAAGCGTAACCATCGCATTCAGTGCATCCTAAATATCCTAATAAATTACCTGCCGTGTACCGGCGATAGCCTCATCAAATAAATTTTTCACCCAAACTGCAACTTTTCGAAATGTGCCCCCGTAGCTCCCGTTGTAACCATTCAAGACCTTAGTAAACAGCGGACAAAGTTATGAGAACGACAACAATTAGGCTTTTAACACTCACGCTTCTCGGGGGCATTTTGACTGCCTGTGGCGGCGGGGGAGGCAGCTCTAGCGCTCCGGCGAGTCAGGCCGGGGCTAACCAGCCACCGGAGGTGCGTGTCACGTTTCCGAACGCGCATTCGTTAACAAACCAATCAGCCATCACGATTCGGGGCACAGCCAGTGACCCGGATGGTGACGGTATCGCTTTTGTCAGTGTGAATGGCATTGTCGCGGTCACTAATGATGGCTTTGCCAACTGGGCAGCCACTGTGCCACTGGCGTTTGGCGAAAACACGCTCACGGTGTCAGCCGTTGACTCTGAGCAAAACGCTCTAGTGAATGAACCTACCATTCGCGTGCTGCAACAATCGACATTTTTAGCACGGCCAGATGCTGGCGTAGTCGACGTGGAAAATAACGAATTGTTTATCGCCGATTCCGACATCCCTGGTATCGTGGCGATCGATTTAGAAACCAATGAGCGACGCCTTGTTAGCATCAACGAGGAAGGCGATGATGTTAGCTTCTCTCGGCCCAACGACATTGGTTTGGCCCCAGCTGGTGCTTGTGCATCACTGCTGCCCTCGACCGCACGCTGCCTGGTGGTGCTGGATAACAACATCAGTACGCTATTTGTCGTTGATGCGGATACCGGCGAGCGAGCGGTTCTTTCAGGTGGGGAGGATGGTGATGAGATTGGTGCTGGCCCAGGATTTAGCCTTCAGGCTTTCCACCTAGCCGTAGGCGGGCCTGAGTTTTGCCCTTCGTCTTTGGCCAACCGTTTCGCTAACTGCGCACTTGTGATGGAGAATTTTGGGTCCGTTAAGGTGGTGGATTTGGCGACAGGTGAACGCGTGGCGGTGTTACAGAACGGCGCCGTTGGCGGGCCCAATTTTAGCTTGATCACCACCATCATTGCCGACGATAACAGCACCTGCAACAGCGTGCTGCCTGGCACCAACAAATGCCTGATTACTATCGACCGTCGTTTGAATGCAGTGATTGCCGCTGACCTGGATAGTGGTGAGCGCGCCGTCTTATCAGGCGATTCACGGGGTAGCGGCCCTAGCTTGGGTGGTCCGCGGGCAATGGTGTTGGTGGACGAAAGCCATTGCGCAAGCGTGCTTCCCAACGCGACTCGGTGTGCTCTTACAGGCAACCAGTCGCAAGGGAGTGTGGTGGCCGTCGATCTTATCAGTGGCGACCGAGCGATCTTCTCGTCTCCCGAGCGTGGCGCTGGCCCTGAACTGAGTACTCCGAATGAACTGGTTTTTGATCCGGTTAATCAACGTGCACTAGCCATTGATGAAGTTTTCGATTCGCCCATTGCCATTGATGCCGTCACAGGCGATCGCAGCCTGATGCTAGACCATCGAGTGGGTAATGGCCCTGAATTGCGAATAGCCCGTGGCCTAGTACCGCTATCCACCGCTCAGTGCGACGATATACTAGGCAACAGTCCCTGCGGCATCATTATTGATACAGACAAGAAGCGACTTTTCTCGGTGGACTTTTCTAGCGGTGATCGCACCTTACTTGTCGACCTGCAAGATAGCGCAGGCCAAGCCTTGGATTTTATTGCCGGAGTGATAGTCGACGAAGGCAACAGCTGTGCATCTCTGCTCGTTGGCGTGCGCCACTGCGCGTTAGTTGTTGATCCCAACGATAACGTGTTTGCTGTGAACTTAGAAAATGGTGAACGCGCGATACTCTCGCCGGGACCTGAAGATGTTGGGTTCACGGTCGATGCTCCGGGGTTTGTCGTGGACAATTGCACTCCACTCGTGACTGACGTCGCACGTTGCCTGGTAAAAGTCGGTTCCGGTGACCTTTCGGTGGTCGCGATCGACCTAGCCACTGGGAGCCGATCACTCATCTCAAGCGATACACGCGGTATCGGGCCACTATTCACTACTCCCAGGAGCATCGTACCGGATAGCAATAATCACTGCGCTAACGTACTACCTGGAGCTAGCCAATGCGCATTTATTCTTACTTCTTCTTTCGAGTTCTTCAGTGAGCCGCGTGTAATCGCGGTGGATCTGCAAACGGGCGATCGCGCCATTGTCTCGGACAGTATGCGCGGGGAAGGGCCGCCTATCATATTGCCCTTAAGTATTTCTACCGCCAGTGAACGGCTGTGCCAAACCCACACACCCTTTGCAGCCTGCCTACTGTTAACGGATGCGTTTACGGGTTCACTGATCGCCGTAGACTTGGCAACTGGTGATCGCGAGATTCTTTTTCAGGAGGTGCTGCTAAGACCGCGCACAGTGGTTGTTGATAGCTCATCAAGTGATTTCGTATTCATGTTGGACGCTCGATTACACGGCATTGTGACGGTAGACCTGAACACCAGCGAGGGTACATTATCGGCCTGGTCGGGAATTGTCGATTTCCGCTAAGGATGCTCGACATAGAGAAAGGGAGAGCTATTCACCAATGGCTCTCCAACGCTGAATAAACGCCGTGTTTGTTTATTGACTATCACCACTTGTAGAATGGCCCGCAAAATTTTCGCTCACTAGCGCCTTATCGAATGAGCTGTGAGCGAAACGGTTTATCAGTTTGAGGCAGGCCATTTGGATAACGACGAGTTAATCGGATTATTAGCGCGGTGTGCGTTGCGCGACCAACAAGCCCTAGAACGGCTTTATCACCGCACAGCGAACTACCTCAATGCAGTGGCGTTCCGACTGCTCGGGTCTCGCGATCTCAGCAACGAAGTACTGCAAGAGGCGTTCATCCAAATTTGGGACAATGCGAGCCAATACGCGCCAAGCCAATCGAGCCCATTGACCTGGATGGTGAGCATCGTCCGTTACCGTGCGATTGATAAATTGCGGCACGAAAGCCGCCACGGCAATCGCCCACCACCGGAAGAAGAAGCCGATATTTTATCGGCGACACCCGGCGCAGAGTCGCAAGAAGACGTACACAACCGCTTCCAATTAAACGCGCAAATCAAGCAATGCCTGGAAGGGATGAACGACAAATTTAAACGCAGCGTCGAGTTGGCCTATCTATACGGTTATTCTCGCGAAGAGCTAGCCGAGGCACTGGATGCTAACGTCAATACCATTAAATCGTGGTTGCGGCGCGGCAGCGCTAAACTTAAAGACTGTTTAACCGCTCAGTCGGGAGTGCTCACTCATGAATGATCTGTCCGACAATTATTCTGGTAACGATTCTGATAACAACAGCAATCACGAAGAAAGCCAAGCGTTTGAGTACGTACTGGGTACCATGCGCGGAGCCGAACGCGATGCGTTTGCGGCACAACTGCGCAGCGATGAAACCTTGGCGGCCGACGTTCGATACTGGGAGGAAACATTAACCCCACCCGCTGACGAATTATCCGAATTGCCTCCAGCAGCGACAACACTCGCTAATATTCAAACTACAATTAACAACCGCCTCAATCGAAATACACCAGCAGAACCGACGAGCTTTTGGGAAAAGTTATTACCCTGGAAAACCGCCACGGCGATTGCGTTTTGTTTATTGTTCGTCGTGAGCGGCGTACTAGTGACCAATATCCCCACACCACCAGGTCAAACACTTAACGCTGACTACGTTGCGGTCCTTGTCGACGAATCGGATCAACCCGTATTAACCGCACTCACCGCCAGCGATGGCAGTACGTTATGGCTCAAGTGGGAAAACTGGCAAGAACCCGATGGCCACAGTTTACAACTATGGTCGCAATCACGACGTGACGGCGAAATTCGTCCGCTGGTGGTGTTTGATGGCGCAGAGAAAGATGCCATTCCGTTGGATCAAGCCACCTGGCGACTCATTAAAGATTCATCGCACCTCATTATTACCCGCGAAGAAGTTGGTGGTTCGCCCTTTGATGAACCCAGCGAGCAAGTCATTGCAACCGGCGTTTGCATTCGCCTTGAAAAAGCCGGTGATAGTGCCTAATGAACAAGCGACTGCTAGCAATTTGCTATTGTTTTTTGGCTTTATTCGCACACACTAGCGCAGCGCAAACATTTTCGGTATCGGACCCTAAACTACAACAATGCTTGCAAAGCATTGCCAAGAAAGAGCAATGGCGACAACCCGCCGATTTTATTGACATCAAATGTCACGGCAACAACATCCGTTCTTTGCAAGGCCTGGAAGCGTTTACCAATGTCGTCATGTTATCGATCTACAACAACAAACTCAGTAGAATCGATGTTGATCTTACTCGCCTCAAACAACTTAAAACGTTAAACCTGGCGCGCAACAATATTGAACAAGCAGAGCTTGCGAAGTTAGAAAGTCTTGAAAAGGTGTATTTGTTTTCCAATGGTTTGCGGTCACTCAAGCTAGGCGGTCTAACAAAACTGAAAGAAATAAAGGCCAACAACAATAAAATTAGTGACTTTCATTACGTCGATTTACCGCGTTTGGAAAAAATGTACATTTTTAACAACGAATTAGAAACGATAAACATCTATGATTTACCCTCTCTTCAATACATGGATTGCCGCGAAAACCCAATGCCCGACGAGCTCTACGACGAAATGGACCAACTGGAGCACATTACCTTCCTACACGACGGCAACGCTGAAGACTGGTAGAACACTCGCGCTGCTGACTAGTTGTCTTACCGCCCTCACTGCCTCTTTTCCTATCGTGGCACTGGAGCTGGAATTCGATAACCACGAATTAGCTTTCGCCGCACGACCCCGCGTCGCTTTTGTTGATGGCGAAGGCGGCGATGACAGTGATGCGAAAGCTGCCTCACTATTGCTAAGGTTGCGAGCCGATAGCGAATGGACCGACAACGTCAGCACCGTGCTAGAGCTGGATTACGTTGCTCTCGGCTGGGAAAATGAATTCACTAATGGGGTGAATTTTAACGGTAAGCCAGTAATACCCGATGCCGAAGGTTTTGATCTCAACCAAGCGCTGCTCTCTTATTCAATCACCAATAATCTCGACCTATCTATTGGACGCGAGGCCGTTAACCTCGGCAACCAACGATTTGTGGGCACCAATAGTTTTTGGCAAAACGAGCAAACACTTGATATGGCAGGCCTGCAATTTGGCTTTGGGACTGCTTCAACAATTAGTTATCGTTTCGTCGGTAACGCCAATCGCATCCAAGGTGAGGACGCGGGCACTAAGCTTAGATCTAGCGACGCGAACTTTATCCAACAGAGTGGTCAGCGCCCACCGCAATTTCTAGGTAATCACGACCATCAAACCCATCTATTATTCGCCGACGTAAAAGAGTGGGATTACTCGCGGGTGCAAGCGTACTTTTACAGAATGCATATCGACGATGCACTCGCTCTATCGAACAACACCCTCGGCGCGCGCTATGAATACAAAGGCCGAATCGCTTACGTCCGACCAATTGTTAATGCAGAATTCGCACTGCAAGAACGTCCAGAAATTGCCGACGATTCCTCAATCCGATATCTTAATATCGAGGTCGGTTTTGGCTACCGCTCCAGCCAGCTGACGTTGAATTACGAACTACTTGACGAAAATAGCAACGTTAGCTTTGTCACACCACTCGCATCGCTGCATGATTTCAATGGCTGGGCCGATAAGTTTTTGCTAACACCGGCAGCTGGCCTAAAAGACTACTCCCTACAATACATTTGGCGAAACAATCCTTGGCAAATCGATGCACGCTATCATTCGTTTAAGGCCGCTAATGGCAGTGGTAGTTATGGTGACGAACTCGACGTGGATATATCGTTTAATATCACTCGCGATAGCCAACTACTCTTACGCTATGCCAACTTTAAGACGAGCAGCCCCGTATACAGCGACGAAGAGCGTGTATTTTTACAGTTTCTCTATGGTTTTTAGTCGGAAACGAAAGAGCACTTATCAGGCGTTAGTCTCATGTAACAGTATGGCTGGGCGACTACACCCCTGAATGTTTGTTTGTGAGATAGATCTTGCCTTTTTTGAGAAATAGAATAGATAATGCCTATCAACCTTTGACTACAATACGGTCGAACGGCAAAGCAGATCCAGTCATAGTATTTAACTTAATGCTACCGATATAAGGATATAAATCGTTTAGTCATTATTGCATAAAGGTAATCTAGGTGAGCGCGCCCAAATTGGAATTGGATACTAAACGCCGAGAATTCCGCCTAAATCAAAAGCTAGTCCCGTTGCCTCCAAAGGCCTTTTCGGTGCTTTCCTATTTAGTTAGCAACCAAGATCGCATGGTTCCCAAGCGTGAACTTTTGGACGCGTTTTGGCCCTCTAACTGCACCGAAACGGCACTATTAAAAAGTATCAGTCTAATTCGCAAAGCATTTCGTGAAAGTGGCCTCAATAATGACCGCATCAAAACCCACCACGGCTTAGGCTACCGGTATGTGGGCAATGCCGATACCGCTCCCGCCGACAATACAGATAGCCCTCATTTACTCGACATCACCGAGAAACGACTCGTGTCAATTCTGAGTGTATTGTTCACTTGGGATGAAGAGAAAGCCCTTACCAGTAATATCGATAGCAGCGACTTACTCAATGCAAGTTTACAAACAGCAAAAGCGCTGGTTGAGCAATACCACGGTCAGTTATTGCGTATAACCATCGACGGCTTTACTGCAGCGTTCGGTTTAGAAAAATCCTTTGAAGACGTTGCTCGTCACGCGACATTGTGTGCACATACTTTGTTGTTAACATTAACAAATCGAAAAGAATTTGCGCCTATTACCATGTCAGCGGCTATAGACACTGGCGCAACTATTTTAAGTAGCGATAACAACCGCTGGCGACTGCCTGGAGACGTCGAGCGGAATGCAGTAAAACTTAACCAGCAACGATCTGCAGGTGATATCGTTCTGACTAAGAACACGCTAGATCAACTTCGTCATGACGTCGATGTTGAAGCGCTTGAAAGGGGTTTCAAATTACTTTCCGCACCACTCCAGCGAACAAGCATTGCTGGCCAACTCAAAAATAACCCGTCAACATTTGTCGGGCGCCGCGCTGAATTTGCTTTTCTAAATGAGCATTTACACTCCGCTATGAATGGGTGCGGTCAATCTGTCATGCTCAAAGGACAGGCCGGCATAGGCAAAACACGTTTAGTCAATGAGTTTTTATCGCAAAATTTATCAGCAGAATGCCGCTATGTTGCGCTTCAATGTTTACCTATTTTAAGCAACACGTCGTTAGCGCCCATTCAAACATTATGCGAAACCCTGCTTAATTTAGAGCCATTGTTTTATATAGAGGGCGATATCGACGAAGCATTGTTACGAGAGTTACGCGGTCAGTCAGTTGGTCGTGAAGCTACACTTGCGAACTTGTCAGACCACGAACGTCGATTAAAAAGTTACGCGCTGCTCGACCAACTTCTTATAATCACTTGCTCCAATAAATTGCTAGTACTGTTCGTAGAAGATGTTCACTGGCTAGATACTACATCAAGAGAATATCTCAACAACATTATTCACCATATTGAGAAAAAACAACTCTTGCTCATTGTGACCAGTCGACCTGTTCAATCGGGTTTGTCTATTGATGCGACGATTGAGCTTTCACCATTAAATAAAAACGATTGTCATAATTTACTGCGGAACACGAATATTGGTAATTGCCTCGAAGCAAACACCGCTGATATTTTGATTGAAAGAGCGGGGGGCAATCCGTTTTTTCTCGAAGAACTGACACTGGCCACTCAATTTGGCAATGATCCAAATGGGCCACCGCCCGAAACGGTTCAAGCCGTCATCGCTGCTCGCATTGCCTCATTGCCCAAGCCGGTAAGGACGGTGTTGTATATGCTGTCGGTGATTGGACCACCCGCACCACAAGATTTGCTGTCTTATTTACACGGTCATCCCATTGCAGAATTGAAGGGCCAATTGGACGAACTCATTAACGCTGGATTCCTAGTCGAAGAGGCCGGCAGCTATCAGTTTCGTCACATGCTCATTAATGAAACCGCTTATTCAATGATAGCGACGCCTGACCGAATGCGGCTCCACAGCCAAGTGGCTGGCTATCTTGAGAAACACACGGATCTCGCCACAACCAGACCGGAGATTTTGGCCAAGCATCATCAAGAAGCAGGTCAAACTAAAAAAGCCGCTGAATATTTTGCTGCCGCCGCACGCGCAGCATTGCGACGCTCGACGCATCAGGATGCGGTCACACTTTGCCAACGCGGCCTAGCGCTACTTGACGGGAAGACGAAGGCCGATCAAAGCCGAGTCCTCGAACTGCTCCTCATGCAGGCTTCAGCGCTCACCACCTTAAAGGGTTTTGCAGATGCCAACGCAGGCCAAGCGTACCTTGAAGCACGCAAAATAAACGGCGTAGTCGGTTCAATAAAATCTCGAATTCGCGTGTTGGTTGGGTTATGGGTGCATGATTGGGTAAGGGGTAATTTAAATCAATCGCTGACTCACGCAAATCAGCTGATGACTATTGCGCAACAATCTCAGCAACCGGCATTGATGTTACAAGCGCATGCCGGTATTGGGCAGTTACACCTTCACCTCGGCAAGCTCAATACCGCGTTAGAACACTTGAGAATCGGGCTTAACTACATTACTGATAATCCACCGGCAACCTTGCCAGAGCAAAACGCCGCTGTCTCTTGTGCCGCTTATGCCGCATGGACCGCCAGCCTTTTAGGTAAGACCGATGAGGCGCGGGAGTTTTTCCAACGCTCTCAAACACTTTCGCGAGTACATCCAAACCCGTACGCAGAGTCTATTCATTGCGCGCTGTGCTCCGAGCACCTAATGTTAGAAGGCGATATAGATGGCTGCCTAACCATTGCGACCAAGGCCATAACCATCAGCCGCGAGCACCATTTTAATTTCTGGTTAGGCACAGCATTGGTCATGGCAGGTTGGGCACAGGCGCGCCAGGGCAAGGCACAGGCGGCCAATGCCGCGACCAAAGAAGGGATTGAAATATTTGAAGCAACGGGTGCGGGCGTGCAATTGGCCAATTGGTATGGGTTAAAAGCGGAAACCCTGCTGTTAGCGCATCAATACCAATCGGCACTTGATGCAGCACTTACCGCACTCCGACACGCCTATGCCTGTGATGACCTCTTCTTTGCCCCCAGAGTTCATATCGTCACTTCACACCTTTATCAACACTTGGGCTCGCAACCAGACGCGGATGAACATGCCGTTAAAGCTCAACAGCTCTGCCATCGCTTCGGTATGGATCAACGAATTCTGGACCTCCAGCTCTAGCGTCACAATTAGCTCACAAACTCGTCAGGTTTGGCCCAAGCACACTTCTTAAACTCATTCGCAGACAATTCAACCCAAAGAACGGATGCTGCGGAGTTTAGAGCAATGGCAATCACCCCAACCCACCGCCTATTCATAAGCCTGTTTGGCGCTTTGTGTTTAAGCGCTTGCGGCGGTGATGACTCAGACAGCTCTTCGAGTCAGTCCTTTGTTGAGACACCGCCTGTCGTTGAACAGGAAGCCCCCGCCACAACGTTTGCGCTTAACATCGAAGCGGCCGCAATTTCCGGCGATTATTTACTTGATGGGGAGCCCTACACCAACCCAAACGCAAATAGTGCCGTATTTTTAGAAAACGCTTCAATTCGGCTGATGAGCCAGCCGAACCGGGTTGAAGAAGTTTTTCTAGGCTATTTTTCCGACGCTAGCTTCGAAGTCTCGGTAATTAATAAAAGCTACGTGCCCGAGTACAGTTATGAAACTGCAACACTGACACCTTTTCAGCCCAACCTGTTGGCAGAAACGAATGAAGTCAA
The DNA here is from genome assembly GCA_033852115.1 of Cellvibrionaceae bacterium. GTDB lineage: Bacteria > Pseudomonadota > Gammaproteobacteria > Pseudomonadales > Cellvibrionaceae > JAWSVE01. The sequence goes on from JAWSVE010000006.1 coordinate 331,367, forward strand.
CGCGTTACCGATACAGTTTGTCGGCACGGCAAGCCCAAATACACCACGCTTTACACTATCAACCACTGTCACCGATAACACATTGCCGTTGAACTATGCCGAGTCGCTCGAAGATAATTCATTTTCCGTGACGCAAAATCACTTCGAAAACATCGATGTAAGCACAGTTGAAATATCACCCGTTTTTACCCTGAATGGTCAAAGCTTTCCGACCGCACCACAAGAGGTTGCTCATCTCTATTTACAATCAACCAATTCGGAAACACTCATCGATTTAGGTGCAACCAACACACTTACAAACCCACTCAAGATTATTCCCGGTGAATACACCATTATTTACCGCTATGTGTCTGGCAACCAGATTCCAACAAATACCTACAAGGTCATCGCGAACAACGTTGTGCTGACAAGCTCTGAAGAACTCAACATTGCGATAGAATCGTCAACGGTACGCAGTGAATTTCTTGTCAATGGCGAGAGTTTCCCTAATAGCGCCTATGATTATGGACACTTTTACCTAAGAGATTCCGAGCAACAAGACAGTGTTTTTCTTGGCCGCAGCTACGAGGGCTTGACGTCAGTACAAGTTATCAACGGCACTTATAATGCACACTACCAAGGCCGAGAATTCCAAAGTGAAGCACCGCAAAACAAAAACGCCATTATTAGAGAGGACATTGTTGTTGAAAATGGTAGTTTATCACTGAGCCTTGACGTAGAGGCCGTTCAAATTTCAGGCTCATTTTTTGTCAATGGTACAACACCACCTGTCAGCGCCTACGACTATGGCCGCATTTATTTAGTCGATAGCCGTACTGGCTCCAAGCTCATGATCGGCAACACCTACGAGGTTAGCTATTCGCCTCTCTTAGTCGTTACCGGCGTATATGATCTTGAATACGAGCGTCGTGAGATCAATGGTGTTATGCCGCATAACCCTTCAGCCATTTTTCAGCGTGGATTAGAGATCCTCACTACTCGTACTGTGGATGTCGATCTACCGGTTGTCACAATTTCGTCGAACCTCACACTCAATGGCGATGACTTTCCACTAAGCGCTTATAACTATGGGCATATTTATCTCGCGAATACTGATAGCGAAGAAGCGTTCTATTGGAGTGAAACTTATAACGTAAATTCAAGCAGCATTCGGGTCATCCCTGGCACCTATAGTTTTTACTATCGCCTTCGCGAATCAACAGGCGACGTGCCTTACAATTCAAACTTTGAATTTATTTCTGGTGCCGAGATTGAGTCAGACCAAACGATCACCTATGACTTTATCACGCAAAACATTCGTATTACCCCAACTCTTAACAACGCGGCATTTAGCAACTCTCCCTACACATTTGCGCATATTCATATAGGCACCAGTGAAACAGATCGAATACTGACTAATGTAACTAACCTCGATCCAATTGAAAGACATGTTGTGGTTGGCGATTACGATGTCATTTACAGCTTTATGGAATCAGCAACGCCTGGCCTGATTCCAGTCAACCAAAACAGTAACGTAGCAAACATAAGCGTCGAAGAGTAATCGGCGTATTTATAGGGCAACAGTAAAAGGAGTTACTATGATTTTTCCCTATGTAAAGCGGCCTTATTTTTTCCCACTGCTAATTGGTTTAAGTGCGTGCGGCGGTGGAGGAGGAGGTAACAGCGGATCGGGCAACCTGGTTGCAAACCCGAACGAACCAACTGTTATCGAGGTCAGCGCCTTTGAGGGCAGCCGTATTGAGATAGATCTTGGCATCGACGCAACCGATGTAGAATGGCAACAACTAAACGGGCCTACGATAAACGTTGAACCTATTTCCGACGGAATTTATCAGCTCACAATGCCTTGGGTGCTGACAGAAAACGTTGTCGCTGAATTTGAAGTACAACCCGTCGGCGCCACCGATGATTCTGAGATGGATATTGTAGTCGTCACGCTACTCAATCGGCACTATGCCGTTTTTCAGGTGGACGATACCGTCAGTGAAGAAGAATCCCTTTATCTACAATACTTTTCTACAACAACTAACAGCCTCTTACCTTCAAATAATATTATTTCTCTAGCCACGGCACCCGAAGGTATGGAAATTTGTAGCTTTCGCATCAGCCCGTCTGGTCAACATGTTGCCTACAACATCAACGAACCTGGCGGTCTACTCGACACATCATGTGATGCGCTGCACATGGTGGATATAGAAACCCTCGAAATCACTGATGTCAGCCCACTAAATATCGATGGCAATGGAGCGCTGACGCGCAATATTAATTGGTCGCTAAATAGTGAGAAAATTGCGTATCTTGGTGATTTCGGTGAAGGGGAATTGCAGCATTATGTGTATGACCTAAGCGCAAACTCAACCTCGTATCTTAATTATGGCAGCAATGATCTCAGCAGCGGCTTTTGGCCGGAAAACGATTTGTATCCAATCATTGGCGGCGGCAACCCCTATGGTGTTGAATTAATTGACGACCCCGATACCAGCAGACTGACCTGGTTAGGCAACAATAATGGCGTCGCGCTGGAAGTGTACCACTCGAATGATGGGGAAGATCACACGTATATCGCCTCCGTTCACGGCGATACTAACTGGCTATTCCGAGATTTTAGTTTGATCGAATACCGAGATTTTTTAACGGATGAAGAGTTCACTGATCATTCCGATGCGCGTCAAGAGTGCACATCAGACGCTCCGGATTATGGCACCTGCGCGCTTTATCCAAAATTTAACGTACCATTGGTGTTAATGGACAACACTATTATTGCGCCACACAGCCATGATACATCGGTCGCTGGCCATTACTCTTTTATTGGTCAAATAGAACGAAACGGTGGCGCCATAGATCATGTACTACTCGTCAGTCGCCCCGTAATTGATTTGGAAGAGATAGATACATTCCCCTCTATTGAGGCGGAACAAGTGCTTGCAGCAGCCTGGTCTCCAGCCGAACCACATTTAGCGTTTGCCAGCGAGAATACTGAACGCCATCGTCACACTAACAATCCTGATGCCGCTCTCGGGCAATTACTCGGTGACGAAATTCCTGGCCAGCTATACCTCTATCATAATTATCGAAAAGGCCATGAGCTACCGCAAGAGCGTTTGGCCTATCCACGCCCACTAATCGATGACTATTTTGTTCAAAATTTACAATGGTCAAACTCTGGCGATGAAATAGCTTATGTTAGAGGGTTAACACCGGCAATGTCAGATTCCGACTACTTCACCAGCTTATGGGTAACCACCATTGATGATGTTTTCGATGAATCGACAGCGACAATCGATAACAACACAACGCTACTAATTAATTTACGAAACGAGTTGAATTACATAACTGATTTTATGTGGACACCTGACGGCGAAGGAATTTTAGCGCTAATTCAAAATGTTTCACCATTAGATGGTTCGATAGAATTCGCTAGCGTCGAATACTTTTCTAAGGATGGTTCAAACACCTATACGCTAATGGACCTTGATGTCGACAATGTAAGAAAGTTCTACACCATCAGTCCCTCTTTTTCGCCGGACGGTCAATATTTGGCCTACCGTGACAACGACACTGAAGTTGCATACGAGAGTAAAGCCTTATACATCCGATCCCTTGATGGGACTGTGAGTACCAGAGTCAGCGTGCCTCTTCTTGAGACCGGTTTTTTACGCGAGTATTGGTGGTCTCCGAGTAGTAATGCACTAATTTATGAAGCGCGCATTTCGGCCATAGATCCTCTACAGTTTTTTCTTGGCGAATTTGATGGAGAAAACCAGGCGTTACATGAGCTATTTTCGGACAATGAGACCATTGATAACGTTGAAGTTCACTGACAAAAGCATTGCATTGGACTGCACCTGGCTTTGAAAGGCACTAGACATCAAAGGTAATAGGACAATATAAGAACTGGCGCTAATAGGGGCCTTAGAGACCAGCGGATATTAGGTATTAAAAGACATTTGGCGTTGATTAATTTGAGGACCGGCGCCAAACAACAAATTGTAACCATGATCGATGATTACAATATCCCGACGGTAATACGTCATTCATCACTAAAAGGACTTAACTATGTTAACTATATTTATCAATCGTTTTTCTTTCTTTTCTGCAATATTTGTCTTTCTTGGGACGTTCTGTGGTTCACACACAGCCATTGCCGCACCGCAAATACAATGTTCTATCCCACTCGCTGTTGAGTGTGATGTATTCGACAGTGATGGCTTTTCTGCGGTGACGGTGGCGGTCGATTATGGGGGTGAGATTGGTGTTATCAATGTTGTTTCTCAGAGCTTTCAAAACTGCCGCAACAATACCGTTATTAGCTGGGACCCCATTATTCCCAACTATCAAATCATTACCACACCCTGCACGTCAGGCATTGGTAAGATAACCTACGATGGTAGCGGCAAAGGACGTAAAACACCTCAGCTCAGCGTTTCGTCCTATCGTATTATTGAAAGCGATGATGGGCGTTCACTCAAGGCCGCACTCGATAAACCTGACGCTAAACCCTTACCATCTCAATTTACGGGTTTTAAAGGCGACGATATTAAGCAGGGAGTTTTTGAGACCGATTGCACGTGGACCAATCAAGATCAAGCCAAATGTCTGGTATGGGATTGTGACGGCGACGGCGTTTGCGTAGAACTAGGCAGTTACTGCGTGGATAAATATGGACGAGACGTCCCCTGTGCTGATTAGTTTTATTACATGAGTCTTGTGGGGCTTTATGCCCCACAATTCATTTACTCGCCACGTTTTACAAGCGCTTTTACTTTTCCCTTAGTCTTCACTTATCGGCGTCAATACCAATTTATCAATTAAGTAGTTACCCTCGCTACCAATGGAGCGCAACGCTAGCATTCGGCTAAAGTTGGGTAGGTTAATGTCATACTCTACCTTGCCTTTTTCACCGGCGTTAATCGGTGGCAAGTTGATTCTGTCGAATACAGGTTGATCATTCACTTCCAATTTTAATCGCGAATTGACTGGCTCGTTATACTCAACACCTTGGTAGACAATGGTAAGCCTGTATTTGCCTGCAATAATCTCAAGGTCTTCCCATTTAGCGCGGTCATTGCGGGCGGAGAAGCTTAGAAACCCAGTATCGGTAAAGCCTGGTACGGCGGACTCCAAAGATGCTTGTTGATTAAATTGATCGATCGTGTCGGCGGGAAGCACATGGCGTTTTTTGGCTTCCACGCGACGCGTTGGAAAATCGAAGGAAACGGCATCTGTGGTCGTACACACACCTTCTTCAATACAATTCTCTAGTGTAAACAACTCCCACATTTGTTTAATGTCACGAGAATACCGGACTACACCGAGATCAACCTTCACATCTTTAATGCTTTTTGTATCACAGGCTTTCATCTGTAACGTCGAGCTCCAATCTGTATGAGATCGTCGCAATTCTTCCGGCGTAATTAAACATTCTCCCGTATTACGGTTGACGATTAAGCCCTGCTCGAGCATGGCCCACTCTTGCGTGCTTCGCTCGTCGCGTTCGAGGTCGAGGTCGTATTTACATGCGGATAAATGCAGGTCGGTTTTATTCTCGGCTAGATCCAAACACAAGCCGGTAGCTTCGTTAATCACAATCCCGGTTTTGTCATGTACTCTCCAACTATCAATTGCACTTTCTCGCTCCACAACTGCAACACCATTACGTTCGTATTTACCAAAGCTACAGGGCTCTGTCGTCAACGCCGTGTCGCCCTCGAACTCGAGCGAGGGTTGCAAGCAGTACGCGGTATTGAGGTCGGTTGTATGGTTGTAAAGTTCAGCCGCTACCAAAAACAATTGCTGCCCTTTAAAGTAATTCACACTATCGACAAAGTCACGGTAACTCTCATCACGGGATTCAAATAAACCTTGCCACATTTCTTCGTAGCGCTCGGCCGTTGCCCGCAAATTGCGATCTCTTCTGGCGTACCACGTATTTGCGGAAATACCGTTACAGGGGTTACCCTTACATCGGCTTTCATAGACTCCGGTATTATTATCCGCATCAGTGAATGTGATTCGATATGAACGATTCCATGTTGAGATAAACCCATTGTCAACTTTTTTAGTGAACTTGTATTTAGCAGTCGCAAGATCACGAGAGGATACAAACTCAGCAAAATGATCATTCGCTCTAACAATACCTTGTATTGCGCGAATACGAGACTGTTCTATTTGCAAGTTGAGGTGGTCAAACGCGGTTTGGTCTAAATCATCATGTAGACCGTATAGCTCCACAAGCACGAGATGAATATTGTATTTAAGAGCATAGAGGTGTGGTAAGAATGACACTTGCGTCCATTCGTTGCCGGCACTGAACAAGGTTTCTGCTTGCTCGATATCACCGACGATATTACTTAGCTCGGTAATTAGGATAAGCAAATCTGTTTGGCTTAACTCGCCTTGTTCCGCTAGCAATAACCGATCAGTTCGCGATTCAAATTCAAGCGAGAAGTAACCAAACAAATCGCGCATTTGTTGGCGTTGAAGATCTGTCAGCGCAAGGTCAATTTTTCTATCCACTTCGCGCATAATCTCTTCCCAGGTAAACGTCAGACCACTAGCTCCATTACACGTAGAGGCTACCCCTGCGCCGCCCCCTATCTTAAGAAGGTCAGACAGGATGCCTGATCCAGGAACTAGCTTTATCAGGCTTTCAAGTACTTTAAGTCCGCCTTGGACTTGTTTGTCACAAAACCCTGGGGAACTTTGTGATTCAACTTTATTTAAAAAATCCTGCCCTTTGTTTTGTGCCCGAAAAAGCAGCTCGCTTGATGAGCTTGCCGATAAATAGGAAACGTTGAGGTGCGAGACATCCAGCACCTCTTGAGCCTGTAAGTTTGTGCTTAGCGCGGCGGCCATCAATACACCTGCGGCGAGTGTGTTTTTGTAATCCGTTAACGTCGTGTGATTTAACATCGGATCATTCTCCTTCTTTGTAATACTTTTCTAGAGTTGGTGACACTTTGTGTGTCGGGTGCGGGTTTAATGCGAGAAGCAATTAATCCAGTCGAAAGGGCATACGGGTGGTTTTTTGAAAAGTTGCGGTTGGGGATAAAAAATTTGGAATTTTTTTGGTGGGGGTTAGTTTGCTTGTGGAGACAATCCGCAAAGAATATTTGAGCGCCAATAATGATTAAATTGGCGCCACGCACTATTGTTGATTTGGTTTGTTTATTAGCCAAGAGTGCGTTTGCGGGGATAGCGTCAGTTGAAGAGCTGGGTATCGGAGTGCTTGGCACGGTTTACCTGTAAGGCGGGCCAGCCAGGACACGCGTGAATGCATCCATGCAGCTCTCTTCGGCGTTATTGCCATGGACGGTATGTATGCAGACAATGCAGGAGCAATTGTCTGCCCTGCCTCAGAAGGTCCTGTCTAGCCCGCCTTACAGGTAATCCTCATTGGGTGGTTGCTTCTCGCCTTGGGGGAGTAGGGGAAATGCGTTGCAGCATATCCTTCAAATGCTGAACGCCTGTAACAGCCAGCTGGTCCAGGTGCCTCCTAAATCAGACTGCTGCTTGCAAAGAACATGGATTTTTCTTCATCTTTATTAAGCTGTTGATCTAAAGACGTTTTTCCCACCACCCTCGCATTTGACAGCACTGTATCTTTTACATACTGTCCAAGGCAAGAAGACCAGGTAGCTAGATATGCGATTAACACACATGTCATCAAAGTAAGGAAAACAAATGAAGTTTAATATGACAATCAAGGAAAATTATGCGTCATTTTATGATGAAAGTAGAGATAGGCACATCTTCGTTGATAGTTTCGACAACGAAACATTCGAAGTGCGTATAGGCAACCTTGAAGAGTCTACTGCAGCTGGTGAGTTAACCGCTAAAAGCGATGAAGAACTTAATGAAATGCTCGAGTCCCTCTATTTGGAGTTTGTTGGAGGCGGGCAATGATCACTGAAGGAGAATTGAGAACGCTTGAAGACTCTGTCAATGCAATGCTTTATGACGACAACATGTCATTTAAACTTTCAGTTCACTTTACCCGAGATAGAGTGAACGATAAACGAAATGATCCAATGATCAAACTACGAGAGTTGCAAAGTATCTTTAACCGTATCAACGCGTTACATAAATCACGCATTGCAGCACTTAAACACAACGACACCTTCAACATACGGTGCGTTACGTCACATATAAATATGCCCTGCGCAGTAAATAAGAAAAGCGTTAATATCAATGGGCGACATCAAGAAAATATTGTAATTACTATTATGCGTAAAAAAACATGGGTGTCTAAAGACCCTGTAGAGTTTGTTGTGTGAGCGATCACAAGCGGCTGTTATTCGCCGCTAAAAAACTCGGCGGGACGCCTAATGTAGCGCCCCAAAGACGGAGATTAAATGCCGACAGTATATGAAGCGAGTTTCGATGGTTCGAATACCGTAAGATATTTTCATATATCGTTAGTTCGATTGTATTTAGACCAAGCTCATGATAATGCGAGAGCTTCTATTTCCGCTGATCCTGGTGATGAACTAGTTGCAAGCATCACATCGGTTATGTTCTCTACTATGGCCATAGAAGCATTCGTAAACGAGATTTCAGTAGATATTTTAGAAAAGGATGAACTGAATGACTTCATAAGACTTCGGTCGCCCTACAAAATGGAAAAGGGTGAGGGATCTGTTTGTGCAAAATTACGGATAATGTTTGATAAGAAATTCAACTATAAACTAGAAAAACAACTCACCCAACAAATTATCAAACTAGCGAATTATAGAAATAACTTAGTCCACTATAAATTGAGCGATACTGCGGGAAAGCTGATTATGCCACCTATTAAGCATACACAGCTTGAAGATGGTGGGGCTATATCTACTATCGATTTTATGGCAAAACCTAAAAGATTTGAACCATCCTTTGTGAATAGTATTAATTCTAAATCAGCAGTTTCGGGATTTAATACGGCTCTTTCAGTTATTTTAAAATGGGGTAAGTTATCCGGTGTTGATGATTGCATTCCTGGATTGAGTATAATCGACTAACAATCCAATGCTTTCGAACCCGGTTGCATCTATTAATGTAAAGACAATTAAGGTGCAGCTCCCCTAAATGCACTTGTTGGCAGTTTCTAACATAGGCAATATTCTATTTTTTATATGTTGATCAATCGATATTAGCTCCGAATCATATACTTCGTGATAAATAATATTAGCTTTTTCAAGTGCCAGCTTTTTGTTATGGTCACGTTTTTTTGCATTGCCCTGAAAGTGGCCTTTTCCATGGAATTCAATAACCAACAATGGGTTAAATCTTTTGTTAGTTATACAAAAGTCTGCTCTTTTTGAATTTATAGCTCTGTAGCCACTCTCATCACCACAAGCAAGAAGCTCACCTAAACTCACTTGTGAGTGGACATAATATTCTCTTTTAAGGTGCTTAATAAGAGACCAATAAAGAGTCTCTTCCCCTTTATTTAGGAGCCTTTGAGATGTATAGCTATTTCGCTTAATTGTTTGTGTTTGCCTGTCTTGATGATCTCTTTCGAAGCCGGAGCTTGTGAAACTTCTCTCTCTACGAGTATTTTCTTTCGCCTCAATATGAGAACCTTTGAATATAGAGGCGATTATTTCCCAAAGCAGCTTCAATATGTTCATTGTACTTGCAAATCCGTATTGAGTGGCAGCTAGGTAGCTGCCTGTCCATAAACGTATTTTTAGTCAGAATTTTTCTTGTAAAAAGTTTTTTCTAGTGCGAAGAAGTGGGATGTAAGCTTCGATGACAGATAGGATTTTCGTTGCTCGTCGTACTCTTTTATTCGAAACATAACCTCTGCCTTTTTTACTTCAATTACATCCGGGCTATTTCCAAAGTTTGGGTGATTCAACTTTATTATTACTTTATGTTGCCCCAACATTGGCTTTATGGATTGATGTGTCCAATATAAGTCGGCCAATGGTTCAATATGAATGCTGGCATTATCTCCAAAAGAATTATCGTAGAAATACTCCACCTCAACGAATACAGATTCATCAGTTTCCTCCACAACACTCGCAGATAGAATCTGATTTTGTCTCGAGCACAAAATACTAATATCAGTGTCAGCACCAATACTGAAACCAGATATAAATCCTTCTTTAGCATCACAAGAAGCTAGAAATGCTACGAATAGTAATAAAAAAGCCCTCATACTTTTCCCTTTCTTTGGTCAACAATTTAATTTGGGCATCAAGTATCCACATCTAGGTACATAAGTCTATATATTACGAACCGTATTTTTATAGACTAATTAATATTCAAATTTATTGTGTTTGTCAGTTACTCTGCCACTACGCTGAATATTCAAACAAGCCTTAGTAACAAATAAGCCCGCGACACCTTCAGTATCGCGGGCTTTCTGTAGTAGTCGACAGCATCACTTCTGAAATGGATTACCGTCAACGCGCACGAGCTAACCCCTTAACCATCTGGGCATGCTTTTTTAAGAAAGCTCGCCTTAGGTAGAACTATGCATTCTTCAAATCATGGAGCTCATTAATTTTGTATTGCAAATAAATGACTTGTAATAGAAATGTGAGAAAGCCGCCTATCTTAACGTTACTACCTACCGATAGTAGTTTTAGTTGATTCTTAAATGCAAACACCCACCAATAATAGAAAACGAAATATACTATGGTAGCGCCTATCAATATATTCAGATACAAAATCTCCGACAGCATTGACTCAGGCATGTAGGAAACAGGGAAATAGATGACATAGCTAATCATAGTAGTAACGATCAGCCATTTGGGAATAGGCTTAATGGCAACAGCATTGAGCATTTCCGTCCGCTTGTACAGCCAATACATATAATATATGCCTGCGGTAATAAACGTTAATCCAAACACGCCCCAGCAGGAAAATCGTGGTAATTGTAAATAGAGCTCATTGCCATCTGATGTTTCAAGATTGGCTTCAGGCGTCGAGTATGGGTTATTCATCAATCTCTACCTTGTTTAGCGTTATTATTTATTGTGTTTTTGGCTATTTAGGGATTCGGAAAAATACTAATGAATCTCTTTTATAAGCAAGCAGTTGTATCGCCATGCTTAATACAGCAATAGATGTAGGCTAAGTATCCACATTACTGCAAAGATGTCTAGCTATGCGCTAATGTGCGAAATCGACTGATACACTACATTGTTGAGAAACACAAAATAGCCCGCGATATTTGCGGTATCGCGGGCTTTTCTTGAGACGATTCTTACTTACTTGATTTAGTATACTACGGGTAGACCATCATTGAGGCTTCAACGTAATGACAATGTTGATCTCGCTCGTTTTAGGCTTTGCCACGAGAGTATCTAGCCCGCCCATCAGCGGTAATACGTTTGTACCATCGTAGTGATATTCAACAACCAGTAAATCTTCAGTCATTGTTGTGACGGCACCAACGTGCATTTGGTGGATAAAATCGACTTGTCCTGTCGCTATTTCCTGCAATTGTGATAGCACTCCGAATTTGATTTTTTCAAGTTGCTGCAAGCTTTGCTGATCCATCACTTGGCGCTCTTCATACAGGTAGGGGTAATCATTGAGGCCATCGTCATTGGGTTGCGGAAATACATCAAACCTAAATTCTTCCGAGCCAACGTCTGCAAGATCCAGTGTCGTTTCATTACCGTTTTTGTCGATCGACTTAAGCGCTCCCTCTTGCGAGTAGTCGTAGTCTAACTTAAGAGTAAACTCGTATCCTTGACCAAATATTGACGGCTGCATGTGCGTCAGGTTTAAGAAAAATTCTGTTCCGGTACCGGTGATGTGTTTTTCCATTTGTTTTACATCAGCAGCACTTGGAGATTCCATCGAATAGTCGAGTTGATAGGTTAGCTCCCCGAAGGTTTGCACGCTGTCGGAATCGCCTGTTTCGTAAAAAGGTGATGAGGTGAGATAGTCATAGCGTTCTCCATCCGATCCTTCTGGCATGTATACCGATAGATCCTCGGGTATTTCAACATCGAGCGATGTGTTGACATTTAGATTATAGGACCATTGAATATTGCTACTGTGCTCCGACCCAGCACTTGGTGTATTTTCCGACGTCTCGTTATAGACTCCCGTCTGATTAACCAGTAGTTCAATACCTAACGTACCCTTGCGCCAGCCGTCGGCTACGTCGCCGACATTATCAGCTCTGTATTCATTGGGGTAGTTTTCTTCCTCGGTGAAAGCATCTTCATGCTCCTCGCCGGAATCCGAACAGGCAGTTAACAAGAGAGCCAAGCTACTTAGAACAATAGAGCGCGCTAGTGGTCCTGTTTTCATAACAGTGGTTTACCTTTCGTTTAATATAGGGATAGTTAGCTAGGTGCACCTTGAGCGGCGCTTACGAAATGAATTAGGTCGTCCAGCTATTTATTGGGATTATTTATTTCAATTTATTCAGCGGTAGAAAACAAGTGCAGGCTTCGCAAAACAAAAAGTCAACGCAGCTTCTTCATTCCACAAAAAAGCCCGCGATACTTTTCAGTATTGCGGGCTTTTAGTCAGTATCGCGAGCTTTTGGCGAAACAGCGTTGAATTAATTCGCTTTAATGTGTTGCTCGATTTCAGACAAGCTGGCGTGGCGCACATCCTTGCCTTTCACCATATAAATTAATTGCTCGGCCAAGTTGCGAGCGTGGTCACCGATGCGTTCCATTGAGCGAAGTGCCCATAGGACATTCATAGCGCGAGAAATGGAGCGTGGATCCTCCATCATGTATGTGACAAGTTCACGCATCGCCGTTTTATATTCTTGGTCGATCAGACGATCTTCTTTAACAACATTAACTGCCATCTCGACGTCATAACGAGCAAAGGCGTCCAAGCTGTTACGAAGCATACGCTGCACACCGCTGCCGATGTGACGTAATTCGGTGTAACCGTGTGGCGCTACGCCTTCTTCTGATAATGCGATAGCCATTTTAGCCACTTTATGCGCTTCATCGCCGATGCGCTCAAGATCGCGGACTGCTTTACTGACAGTAAGCACCATACGCAAGTCGCTTGCAGCGGGTTGTCGTTTAGCGAGTACCAAGGTGCATTGCTCGTCAATATCAACTTCTTGTTGGTCAACTTTGTTTTCATCGCCGATGACTTGCATCGCGATTTCGCTATCAACTTCTTCAATCGCTTTTACAGCATTGAATACTTGAGTCTCGACTAATCCACCCATTTCCAACAATTGTGTTTTTAGCGCTTCAAGATCGCTATTGAACTGTTGCGAGATGTGGTTATCTAGATTTAGCTTGTCCATAGTCTGTTACCAAATGCGTGTGTGGTTGTTACCCGAATCGACCTGTAATGTAGGCCTCGGTCATCTCGTGTTGAGGGTTGGTAAATACCAATTCCGTTTTGTTTGCTTCGATCAATTTACCTAAATGAAAGTAGGCAGTGCGATGTGATACGCGTGCGGCTTGTTGCATTGAGTGCGTCACGATGGCGATCGTATAGTTTTCGCTTAATTCAGCGATCAGCTCTTCGATTTTTGCGGTAGCAATAGGGTCAAGCGCTGAACAGGGTTCATCCATTAAGATGACTTCTGGACTTACCGCGATGGTTCGCGCAATACATAAGCGTTGTTGTTGACCACCCGATAGGCCAGTGCCTGGCTGATCCAATCTGTCCTTAACTTCATTCCATAGCCCGGCGCGTTTTAAACTGGTTTCAACAACTTCGTCGAGTTCTGCGCGATGATTCACTAAGCCGTGAATACGAGGACCATAAGCAACGTTATCGTATATCGATTTAGGAAACGGGTTGGGCTTTTGGAATACCATGCCAACACGCGCCCTTAGGGGTACCACATCGAGCTTAGGATCGTAGATGTTTTGTCCATCGAGGCTGATGTCACCTTCGATGCGGCAGGTATCTATCGTGTCATTCATCCGATTTAGGCAGCGTAAAAAGGTCGATTTACCACAGCCGGATGGCCCAATCATCGCGATGACTTCATGTTCGCCAATATCTAAGCTCACATCGTGCATAACTTGCTTTTCGCCATAGTAAACTTTGACGTTACGCGCTGTCATTTTGGGATTATCGCAATAAGGGGTACCAATGGTCTCTTGACCTAGGTATTGCTCGACCCCAGCTGGGCCATTTTCTGCGGGCTTAGATTCTACGGTTGAATCCATCGGGTTGCTTTCCTTCTTTAGCGAGACAGCAGATTCCGCTGTGGTCGCTTTGCTCTTTTCAATGCGTTCTTCTGTGACAATATCCATCTTAGACCTCTCTACCAGCGTCGTTCAAGGCGCTTGCGTAACCAAACGGCCAAAGTATTCATAAAAATCAGGAAGGCCAGTAGCACCATGATCGCTGCCGAGGTGCGCTCAACAAACGCTCGCTCTGGACTATCGGCCCATAAAAATATCTGTACCGGCAATACTGTTGCCGGGTCAGTAATACCTGCTGGCAAGTCGACAATGAAGGCAACCATACCAATCATCAGTAACGGTGCTGTTTCGCCCAGTGCTTGTGCCATACCGATAATGGTGCCGGTCAACATGCCAGGCATGGCGAGCGGTAGCACATGATGCAAAATCATTTGCATTTTTGATGCACCAACGCCTAAAGCGGCTTCTCGAATGGATGGCGGCACCGATTTAATGGCCGCTCGACTCGATATAATAATGGTTGGCAATGTCATCAATGTGAGAACAAGGCCACCCACTAACGGTACAGAGCGCGTTAGGCCAAACATATTGATGAAAATGGCGAGTCCGAGAAGCCCAAAAATAATCGAAGGTACTGCGGCCAAGTTGTTAATATTTACCTCAATAAGTTCGGTAAATTTATTTTTAGGCGCGTACTCTTCGAGATAGATCGCAGCGGCAACACCAATCGGGAAAGATAACAGCAAGGTCACAACGAGGGTAAACAAAGAACCTAACGCCGCACCTAAAATACCGGCTTGCTCTGGCTCTCGGGACGCACTTGCGGTAAAGAAAGTGGTGTTAAATTGGGTACGAATCGCTTCATCATCAATTAACGTTTGAACCCAGCCAATTTGTTGTTCGCTTAAGCGTCCCGTAAAAGGCTCTCCGAAACCATCGAGACTTTTTACGTACACGTCAACATCATCATCCGCCAGAATCCAAGTGGATACCGTTTCACCCAGCAAGTCGGGGTTCTCGGCCAATGTATCCTGTAAATGGAATGATGCTGCATTGCTCAACATTGCGCTTAGGGCGCGTTTGTCGCGACGGCTTTTTGCATCCGGAAATTTACCGCGAATGGCATTGCGCAAAATAGCTTCGTAGTTACCAGCGCGCAATTGTTCTGGATCTGTTGCATCCGAAATGCCTAGATCGTCGCGATTAAATTCTATTGGCAATAAAATACGCGTTTGCTTAAACGCAGGTAAACCTTTGGAAATGATATCGGTAAATAAAACCACCAAGCACAATAAGCCAAAGCCGATGGACATTAATCCGTACAAGCGAAATCGCTTTTCAGCGCGATAACGCTTGCTGAGATTTTTTTCAACGATATCAATCGTTCGTTGAGTTGCTTTATTCATACTGCTCCCGATATTTTTTCACTACGTGCAGCGCTAGGAAATTCAGGCTGAGCGTTACCAAAAATAGCATGAGTCCGAGCGCAAACGCGGCCAATGTTTTTGGACTATCGAACTCTTGGTCTCCCACCAACAGGGTGACAATTTGTACCGTGACTGTAGTGACCGTTTCCAACGGATTCGCCGTGAGATTTGCTGCCAAACCAGCCGCCATAACCACAATCATGGTTTCACCAATCGCACGGGATACCGCCAGCAATACGCCACCCACAATACCGGGTAGTGCCGCAGGAATAACGACTTGTTTGATGGTTTCAGATCGAGTTGCACCCAGGCCTAACGATCCGTCACGCATTGCTTGAGGAACCGCATTGATGACATCGTCCGAGAGGGATGAGACGAATGGAATAATCATCACCCCCATGACTATACCCGCTGCCAAAGCGCTCTCTGACGAAACCGTAACGCCCATATCGGCACCGAGGTTACGAATAAAGGGGGCAATAGTTAATGCCGCAAAAAACCCATACACCACGGTGGGAATACCCGCTAGCACTTCCAGCATGGGTTTAACAATAGAACGAACTCGTGCAGACGCGTACTCGGATAGATAAATTGCTGACATTAAACCAGTGGGCAC
Source organism: Cellvibrionaceae bacterium (assembly GCA_033852115.1). Taxonomy (GTDB): domain Bacteria; phylum Pseudomonadota; class Gammaproteobacteria; order Pseudomonadales; family Cellvibrionaceae; genus JAWSVE01. The sequence goes on from JAWSVE010000006.1 coordinate 347,500, forward strand.
CGCAACCACCATCGCAATGGCAGAAATAAGCAAGGTTCCGGTAAACAATGGGATGGCACCAAACGCACCGGAACCACCTACTTGATCCGCACGAATTGCAACCTGCGGACTCCACTCGACGCCAAAGACAAAATCGGTGATGGGTACTGATTGGAAAAATCGAATCGATTCAAATAACACTGACAAGACAATACCGAGCGTTGTAAAAATCGCGAGACATGAACATAACAGCAAAGCAATCTTGAAGACTTGCTCGACTTGAATGCGCGCTTTAAATTCTGGATGGACTTTTCGCCAGCCCCAGAGGCCGCCGAGAATAGCGACTGAGATGCTAATGACCGTAATACTGCTCTTCGCGGTACTTTTAAGGCTCACCAGGTGATCGGCTGCCGCTTGTAGCGCCGGGTCAATCTCACCCACGTGATTCCCTGCAGCGATGTTATTAACGCTGTTTAATAACAAGTCCATTTCACCGGAGCCTTGATTACGCAAGTTTTCCGGCAGCTCAGCTAAAATAATATTGCGAATAATAATGTCATCAAAGGCAAACCAACCAGCCAGAACAATGAGACACGGTACCGCACACCACAGTGCAGTTAATGCACCGTAATAAAACGGCAGTGAATTGAGATAGCGCGCACCGCCGAGTTTGCCAGCGACCTGGAGAGAGCGAGAACGCCCCAATATATAGGCGACGCCAACAATAATCACGAGGGCAAGTAATAGTGTGGAGGGGTTCATAACACTCTTCTTTAAGTTGCTCTATTGTCCATCAATCCTGACCAAAAGCGTTCGCTTAGCGAACTGTACTTAGCAAAATAGCCCAGCAAGAAACTTGCTGGGCTATTTGCCGTAATCCATTACGCAGAGCAGGGTGGGGGGCACCACCGCTGCAACTCAATTACATATTGAGAAGTTCTAAATTTTTAACTGCTTTAGCAACCGCTGCACGCTTCTCTTCACCCAGAGGAATCATGCCTTTTTCAGTGAGGTATCCTTCTTCACCAAATGCACGCTCGTTGGTAAATTCAGCGAGGTATTCTGCGATGCCCGGTATTGTACCAACATGCGCTTTCTTCACATAGAAGTAGAGCGGACGCGAGACAGGGTAACTACCATCAGCGATGGTCTCGAAGGTTGGGTCTTCGCCATCAACCTTAGAGCCTTGCACTTTATCGGCGTTTTGGTCGAGGAAGCTGAAACCAAAGATACCTAATGCTGAAGGGTTGGCGTTTAGTTTTTGAACGATTAGGTTATCGTTCTCGCCTGCTTCAATGTAAGGGCCGTCTTCACGTACCGCATGACAAACCGCTTTGTACTTGTTCTTGTCGACTTTCTTCATGTCTTTGATCCAAGAGAAGGTCTTACAACCACCCTCTAGTGCCAATTCGGCAAACGCATCGCGGGTGCCCGACGTTGGGGGAGGACCAAGCACTTCAATCGCAGTTGCAGGAAGCGCAGGATTGACGTCTTTCCAGGTTTTATAGGGGTTTTCTACCAATGTCTCTGAGCCGTCAGGGTTTGGAACGGTTTTAGCCAACGCTAAGAAGAGATCGCGGCGAGTCAACGAAATTTGTTCAGTTTGAGTCGAGTTCGCGATGACGATACCGTCGTAACCAATAAGCACTTCAACGATATCTTTAACGCCGTTTTCCGCGCACATCTCAACTTCTGAAGACTTAATGCGACGTGACGCGTTGGTGATGTCTGGGTGACTTACGCCAACGCCCTGACAGAACAGCTTTAAACCACCGCCAGAACCTGTCGATTCAACCTTTGGCGTTTTGAAGTTAGTGCTACGACCAAAGCGCTCCGCTACGACTGTCGAGAAAGGGTATACGGTAGAAGAACCGACGATGCTGATGTAATCGCGGCCTTCCGCTTGAGCACCCGCTGCTGTCAATGCAGCTGCTGCTAATAATGTAGTGTTAATAAGTTTTTTCACGTTTTTCTCCGAAGTCCCAACAAAAGCCCTGAAAAGCGGCCCATGTCATGTCACAAATAGAAACCATTACCCGATTAGGGAATGGGCGCATTATGCGAAAGCTATATGACAGTTTTGTGACATGCTGTAACACTTCGTAGCCTGTATCCCTACTAGAGCCGCAACCCATTGATTCGTATATACTTCCCCGCATAAATCAATTTACCCAATAAGCTGCCGATTCCATCATGACCTACCTGGACCAACTTAGCCTAACTCTGGGCCGAGCCGTCGCCTGGCTGACGCTGGTCATGGGTGCTGTGACATTGGGACTGGTCGTCGCGCGGTATGGCTTCAACGTTAACGCCATTGCGTTACAGGAAAGTGTCATTTACATGCATGGCCTGGTGTTTTTACTGGGATCTGCCATGACGCTGCACCAACAGGGACATGTGCGAGTCGATGTCCTCTATCGGCGCTTTAACGCTCGCCAGCAAGCCTGGGTGGATGCGGTAGGCGGTATCGTCCTACTGTTGCCTTTTTGCCTCTTCATGCTGTTTATCAGCATCAACTTCGTGACAACCAGCTGGCAGAACCTCGAGGGCTCTACTGAACCTGGCGGTATCCCGGCTGTGTTTCTTTTAAAGACGCTGATCCCGGTAAGCAGCGGCCTGCTGGGTTTGCAGGCGATCAGCGAAGTGGGGCGCTGCACTGCGCGCCTCATGCAACCGGATTAGGGGCTAGCTCGTGTTTGAACCTTCGCTTGTCGTTGAGCTATTGCCGTTACTGTTTTTCTTCGTCACCTGCGCCATGCTCATGTTGGGCTATCCGGTGGCTTTTACCCTGGCGGGGAGCGCGCTAATTTTCGCGGGTATTGGCATCGCCTCAGGCGTATTCGACCCCAATTTATTGCTCGCTTATCCCTCGCGGGTTTTCGGCACCATGATCAATGGCACCTTGGTTGCGGTACCGCTATTTGTTTTTATGGGTGTGATGCTCGAAAAGTCGCGCATTGCCGAAGTGCTACTGGCTGATTTGTCCCGTTTGCTCGGTAGGCTACCGGGTGGGCTTGCCGTTGCCGTATTGATCGTTGGTATGCTGATGGCGGCCAGCACCGGTATCGTCGGCGCTACAGTTGTGACGATGGGACTGATGTCGCTGCCCACGATGTTGAATAACCGCTATGACCCCCAACTGGCCACCGGCATCATTTGCGCAACCGGCACGCTCGGCCAGATCATTCCACCCTCCATTGCCTTGGTCTTGCTAGGTGACGTGCTCTCAACGGCCTATCAACAAGCGCAGAACGCGCAAGGCATTGTTAGCCCTGATACGGTATCGGTGGGCGACTTGTTTATTGGGGCATTAATCCCCGGTGTGCTGTTGGTTGTCTGCTATGGGATCTACGTTGTCACCCGCGTCGCACTCCAACCATCCTTGGCGCCATCCATTCGCGCGGACTCCAGGGCCGACGGTGACAAAAACACGGTGTCTTTGCACCATACGCTGCGCAGTCTTCTGCCACCAATCGCGTTAATGGTGTGTGTGCTTGGCTCGATTCTCATGGGAATCGCAACCCCAACCGAAGCCGCTGGCGTCGGTGCTATGGGAGCCATGCTGCTCGCTTTTATCAATAAGCAACTCGATATAAACACACTCCGGAGCGTGGTTCGCTCAACCACCGAAACAACCGCGATGGTGTTTATGATTTTATTGGGCGCTTCATTATTCTCGCTGGTGTTTCGCGGCTTTGGCGGTGATGCATTGATCGAAGCGTTTTTCGCAGACCTACCGGGTGGAAAATGGACAGCGCTGCTGCTAGTGATGCTGGTGGTCTTTCTGCTTGGATTTATTTTGGACTTTATAGAGATTACTTTCGTGGTCGTGCCTATCGTCGGGCCGATTCTCTTGGCAATGGATATTGACCCGGTTTGGCTAGGGATTATGCTCGCCGTCAATCTACAAACCTCTTTTTTAACACCGCCATTTGGCTTCGCACTCTTTTATTTACGTGGCGTCTCACCAGAGAGTGTCACCACTGGGACGATTTATCGTGGCGTCGTGCCATTTATTGTGATCCAATTGCTGTTACTCGTACTGCTCGCCGCTTATCCTTCACTCGCTACCTGGCTTCCCACCACGCTGGGGTAACTCTTTAGGGAGCAAGTTAGGCAATTTGCTGTCTAGATACAGCGGAAATTAGTGAACCGCTTTTCACAATGAAGATAAGGCAGCTACACTGAATTTTTTAAGTCGCATATTTTTGGAACTAGAGATAGGTCGTACTCCATGACAGATATAGATGAAGATCCCACCCCTACTGGCACACTGACACTACAAACACTCGCCATGCCTGCCGACACGAATGCAAATGGCGATATTTTTGGTGGCTGGTTGATGTCTCAGATGGATTTGGCTGGCGCCATTCTCGCGCACGATTATGCACTTGGCCGAGTCACCACTGTTGCTGTGGGTGGTATGACCTTTTTGCGCCCAGTTCCCGTCGGTGCAACCGTCAGTTGCTATGCCCAGGCGCTAGAAACCGGTCGCTCATCTATTCGGACCCTCGTCGAGGTGTGGATCAAATCTAACCGCTCCGGTGATGTTGAGAAAGTTACCGAGGGCGAATTTGTTTTTGTGGCCATCGATGATCACGGTCGCACACGCCCACTGAAGAAAACGCTCGACTAATCTCTATCGCGCTGCATAACTTGAACTTTAAAAAGCCCTCGCTGATCGCGAGGGCTTTTTTGTTTCTACCTGGCTTACCGCAGGCGGTAGTAAGCTTCTTCCGCGACCTCGTGATAGGTTTGCACCTGTTCTGAATAAGTGCTGTAAGCACGGTATACTTTATCGAACACGGGGTCTTCTGCCGCAATTTCCTCATAGAGCTCTATCGAGATTTTACGAAACTCATTGATGACATCATCAGGCAAGCGCCGCACTTCGATTTCATCATTGTTCAACAGCTGCTGCAAGGCGGCATTATTTTGGCTGGTGTAATCATCGAGCATATCTTGATTAATGGCGCGCGCCGCGAGCGCCACAATATGTTGCAAATCTTCCGGCAAGCTCTCGTAGGCTTGTTTATTAACGATTAATTCAAGCGTCGGGCCCGGTTCGTGCCAACCAGGGTAATAGTAATATTTTGCGACTTCGTGCAAACCCGTGGCGATATCATTATAGGGACCAACCCATTCGGTGGCGTCGATGGTTCCTGTTTGCATCGCTGTGTATAGCTCACCACCAGCAATAGTCACTGACGTACCGCCTGCACGATTGAACACTTCGCCACCGATACCGGGAATGCGCATTTTTAAACCCTGCACATCGTCGAGCGAATTAATTTCCTTATTAAACCAGCCAGCCATTTGGACGCCGGTATTGCCTGCAGGGAAAGGAATTAAATTGTAGGGCTCATATAGTTCACGCCACAACGCTAAACCGCCACCGTAAAACAGCCAACCGTTCATTTCTTGCGCATTCATACCAAACGGTACTGAGGTAAAAAACTGGGCTGCAGGCATTTTACCTTTCCAATAATAGGCTCCCGAATGACCCATCTGCACGCTGCCGGACGAGACCGCATCAAACACACCTAACGCCGGCACAATTTCACCCGCACCTTCTACGTGAATCACTAACCGACCACCGCTCGCGTTACGAATATACTCTGCAAGATTCTCCGCCGCTGCCCCCAGCCCTGGCAAACCTTTTGGCCAAGACGTCACCATCGTCCAAGTATATTGGGGCTGATTATCAACTGTTGAATTCACTTGCTGCTGTAGGGGTTTTGCACTACCTACACGTTCCATCACATACAACGCAAAGACAATCACCAATAGAGCAATTAAGCCCAGCGTGACTAGTGGCAAAATACGACGTTCGTTCATTGATTAAACTTCTTTATTATTAGCAATCGATAGATACTAGGCGCCTATAAAAATTAGTATTTTTTGGAGATGCCTAGATGGCTTCGAGCTTCGCATATTGAAGCACCAACCACTTACTGCCTTCACCATCAAAGTTCACTTGCACGCGAGCCGACCCACCTTGGCCTTCAAAGTGCATCACCACACCTTCACCAAACATTGGGTGCATGACTCGCTGTCCTAGCTGAAAACCAGAATCACTCGTTTCAGCGATGGGTTGCTGATAGTGACGATAGCTCACTGGACGAGAAATACTCGAACGTACTCGCACTTCGTTGAGAAGTTCGCTCGGGATTTCACGAACGAAACGAGAAATCTTATTGAATTTTTCACTGCCGTGGAGACGACGCGATTCCGCATGAGTGAGAATCAAACGCTCCATGGCTCGGGTTATCCCGACATAACACAAACGGCGTTCTTCTTCTAAGCGTTCTGGATCTTCAGCGGACATACGGTGCGGAAACAAATCCTCTTCCATTCCGGCTAAAATGACAAAAGGGAATTCTAAGCCTTTGGCCGAGTGCAAGGTCATCATTTGCACCGCATCGTCATATTCTTCAGCCTGGGTATCGCCCGCGTCGAGCGCCACAGTATCGAGAAATGCTTGTAACTCGCTGACTCGTTCAGCTTCTTCTTCGTCGAAGTTGAAACCTTTACAGGCGTTAACTAATTCTTCCAGGTTTTCAACACGCGCTTGGCCTTTCTCACCTTTCTCTTTTTTGTGGTGATCGTACAAACCGGATGACTGCAATACATGCTCAGCAAATTCCGATAGCTCCAAATCATGAGAATCGTTATCCAGGCGATTGATCAACTGCATAAACTGCACAACCGCGTTTGCAGCGCGAGCCGTGAGCAAATTATTTTGCAACATTTTCTCGCAAGCTTCCCACGACGAGCTGCCTTCTTCACGGGCCAGCATACGAATATTTTCAATGGTTTTGTTGCCGATACCACGCGTTGGCGTGTTAATAATGCGCTCAAATGCCGCGTCGTCATGGCGATTAGACACTAAACGCAGATAGCCCAACGCATTGCGAATTTCTAAACGTTCGTAGAAACGTTGTCCGCCGTAAATGCGGTAGGGTACACCTTCTACCAACATGGCTTCTTCAATGACACGTGACTGTGCGTTGGATCGATACAACACAGCACAGTCACGATAGCTATTGCCTTGCTGTAGCCACGATTTAACGCGCTCAACAATAAAGCGGGCTTCATCTTGTTCATTAAAGGCCGCATACAAATCTATTTTTTCACCATCATCGCGATCGGACCACAGCTCTTTTCCGAGGCGGCTGTTGTTGTTAGCGATGACGGCATTAGCCGCCTTCAAAATCACATTGGTAGAACGATAGTTTTGCTCCAGACGTGTCGTTAACGTGCCGGGAAAGTCCGTCGCAAACTGCTGGATGTTTTCAATTTTTGCACCACGCCAACCATAGATAGACTGGTCATCATCACCTACTGCCGTGACATGAGATCGATCCCCGGCTAGTACACGTAACCATGCATATTGCACTGCATTGGTGTCTTGGAATTCGTCCACCAAAATAAATGGGAAACGTTTTTGATAGTGCGCGAGTAACTCTGGGTTGTGCAGCCACAGTTCATGTGCACGCAACAACAACTCAGCAAAATCAACCATGCCGCCACGTTGACAGGCGTCTTCGTAATTTCGGTAAACGTTTAACATGGTTCTCAGAAAGGGATCACCGCTCTCTTGAATGTGTTGAGCACGCAGACCTTCATCTTTCTGCGAATTGATCCACCACTGCGATTGTCGGGCAGGCCAGCGGTTTTCATCGAGGGCTAGCGCTTGGTGAATTCGTTTGACCAAGCGCAACTGATCATCGCTATCGAGGATTTGGAAATTTTCAGGTAGATTGGCTTCGCGCCAATGCGCCTTGAGCAAGCGATGGGCCAGCCCATGGAAGGTGCCTACCCACATACCAGTCACAGGTCGTCCCAAAATACTTTCGAGACGGCTGCGCATTTCTTTTGCCGCTTTATTGGTGAAAGTCACCGCCATGATGGAATAGGGTGATGCATTTTCGACCTGGATTAACCAAGCGATTCGGTGCACCAACACACGTGTTTTACCACTACCAGCCCCCGCTAGAATCAATTGATGGCTAGGAGGTGCAGCGACGGCATCACGCTGGGTGTCATTAAGGGAATTAAGAAGTTCAGATACGTCCATCGCGCCATTGTATCAAAAGGTATCCAACAGCGAATCTATCCTGCCCTCATTCGGGGATAAAACACCATAAAAATACCTCCATTGATTCAGACTGGTTTTAAAAGAAAACCACGACTAACCATTCAGTCTCCCTGGCGCCCGATCACGCGCCTAGCATTTGAACAATACGGTACACAGTCGTAGTATCGACCAAATAACAAGCAACAATCGCTACCCAACCACAGTCCCAATCCGCCGACTAAACATCGTATCGAGCAAGTCACGCAGGCGAACCCAGGCTACTAGTCTAGGCTACAGATGGCACGTTGGTAGGCTACAGGATGCTAGACCTAAATGTTGTCTCAACGCTTGATAACCAGTTTGCTATTTGCTGTCTCTTTGTGTGTGACAGGGGTGACGCTCGGACAGCAGAATGATGTGGCTGATGTATTTGCTCACTATGTCCTTGATCCGTCGCAACGACTTCGTATTGCCAACCCAGATTACGTCGCATTCAAAGAACCCACCACACTAGACTCTGTGCTTGCATCCTCCGCCTGGAAAAGCTATTCGAATAGAGAATCATTTTTACCAGGCCAATATAAAGCTATCTGGTACCGCTTTAGCCTCCAGGCGACGGATGCTGCCAATACAACCTGGTGGCTCTCACTTAATTGGAGCATGGTAAACCGCGCGCAACTGCATATTTTTAATACCACCCAAAAGATATGGCGAAGTACTCGGCCGGTTGGAACACGCTACTACTTGAGTGATCGCTATCGAGATAGCTTATATTTCGATTTTCCCCTCGATTTAGAGGATGATGCCGAACACATCGTGTACCTGAGTATCGAATCGAGTAATATTTTGTCTGTACCGCTCTTCATATCGACAGACAAGCAGCTCACAAAGCATTACACCACCGAAAAATTTTTGATTGGCGCGCTCTTTGGATGCCTCGCCATTATGTTTGTTTACAATCTATCGCTCGCCGCGTTGCTGAATGACCGAAACTATTACTACTACTGTTTTTTTATTGCATCAATCCTACTCTATCAACTTAGTGCCAGCGGTGTGGGAACCTATTATTTGTGGGATTCGAGCCTTTTTCTCAAACAGAAAGCTTTCGTCCTTTTTGGCTGCTTAGGCTTTCTAGGGGCCTCTGTATTTATTGTCAAATTTCTCGATCTTGAAAATTTTTCGAAGCCTGTTCGAATCGGCGCCCGTATAACCATCTTGGTTTGGATTGTGCTCCTTTTCCTTTCAATACCTTTTACCCATGCTGGCTGGCTTTCCCACGCTATCAATGCCATTTCGTTCTGGATATTTTTTGCAGGCCTGGTTCTTGGCTCTATTCTATCTTTGCGTGGCAACATTTCCGCGAAGATATTTATGCTTTCATGGTTTGTACTCATGATTGGGACCAGCTGCTTTATGCTCGCTATCTTTGGCAAGTTGCGCCTCACTATTTTCACCCAGTATTCACAAATGTTTGGCTTCGTTGTCGAAATGGCACTGTTATCGTTTGCGCTTGCTTATCGCATTAATATTCACAGGTTACGTCGCGATGCGGCGCAAAAAAATGCCTTGGTGTTAGCGGCTCAAGTTAGCACCGAGCGGGAGCAACGATTACAAGCGCAGAAAGATTCCCTCGACATGCAAACGAAACTGAATCAAGAGTTAGAGGAACAGGTAAAAGAGCGCACCATTCAACTGGAAATCGCCATGGAGAAGCTAGAACACGCGAATATCGAACTCACCAACTTATCCAATACCGATGCACTGTCAAATACTTACAATCGTCGCTACTTTGATACAATTTTTTCAACGGAGTATGGACGGGCACATCGATCAAAACAACCACTTGCTCTGATACTCATCGATATCGACCATTTCAAATCCGTCAACGATTCCTATGGTCATAGTGTTGGCGATCGCTGTATTCAGGTCGTTGCAAAAAGTTTATCTGAAGAAGCAAAACGCCCCGGGGATATACTCGCTCGCTATGGTGGCGAAGAATTTGTCTTACTACTGCCTGCAGTTGGCGTTGATATCGGCGCGGCCATTGCGGAGCAATGTAGGAAAAGGGTTGCGCAACTGGATATTGAGAGTCAAGGACACTCAATTCAACTTACCGTTAGCTGCGGAGTGGCCGGGTGGATACCCAACAAAGATGATGACTACCAGACGCTTGTCGATGCGGCCGATGCCGCCCTCTACCAAGCCAAACACCAAGGCCGTAATCAAGTCGTTGTCTCCTCTTTAACCGCCGACAGCAGCACTCTCTCCTCATAGTGCATACCTAGCACACTAGCATTCTCGCTCTATCCTCTAGAAGCAAACTCGCCTGCCACTGCTACACTCAATAGTAACACTCCGTATTCTTTTCGAGCCTCTCATGCGTCGACTCCCATTAATTCAGGCCCTATTGTTCTGGACCGTTGTATTGTTGGTGGGCAATAGCCAAGCCGATGTCCAACACGGCCAATCAAGCGTTGACATAAAAGCCAGCGATAAACGCTTTTTCGTCCATCAATTAGAATTATTGACAACAGAAAACGAGTTTAGCGCTGAAGAGATAGCCTCCGACCGATTTAAAGATCGTTGGTCTAGCTATCAATCCGGTAGCGCTCGTTCGCTGAATAGTGGCAACGCGATTTGGTTTCGCTTTGATATTCAGTCGAAAAGCATTGGCGATGCAAGCTGGCTATTATCGATTTTTTTGGGCTCTATACGCGATGCGCGCCTGTCTGTTTATTCCCATACCAATGACAACTGGTGGCACAGCCGATCAATGGGATTAAACTATCCTCTGGAAGAACGCTATTTCAAAACACGCTTTTTAGCATTTCCATTGTCACTTGAGCCCAACCAAACCTATACCGCCTACCTGCAAGTTCAAGCGGATAATATTATCGCTGTTCCCATATCAATTACTCGACAAGATATCTTCGAAGAAGATTCACTGTTCGAGCTTCTTATGCTCGGCATATTTTTCGGAGCTTTGTGCGCTTTATTACTTTACAACGCATGCCTTTATGTTTTGTTAAAAGACAAGTTGTATTTCGTCTATTGCTGCTATATATCACTTGTTGCCATTTATCAGCTGCATGTGACGGGGCTCGGCCCAATGCATTTTTGGTACGACATCACCTGGATGAATGAATTCGGCAGTCCAGTATTTTCTTCAATGACGTTTTTAGCGGCAACACTGTTTTTTCGAGAGATGCTTGCGCTGCGTTCAGTCGGCGGCTGGATTTTACACAGTAATACTGGCATAGCCTACTGCTGGGCATTGATCGTATTCAGTTCTTTTTTTACAGAATCTATATGGGATCTCATTAATATTCTCGCATTTTTTACCACATTTGTAGGTGTTGCAGTATCACTTTATTTGTCGTTCTATAAGCATGTCATGGTGGCAAAAATCTATTTGCTCTCTTGGAGCTTTCTGATAGTCACAACATTTATTTTTATGCTTGCTCTCAATGGCGCATTACCCTTTAACCAGTTTACCGCCTACTCCCAGATGGGGGGCTTTTTAGCGGAGATGATTTTGCTCTCGTTTGCATTGGCATACCGCATCAACCTCGCTAAAAAAGAACAACTCGCAGCACGCGAAGAAGCCCTCGTTCTCACTCACCGAGTCAGTGAGGAACGAAAGGAGCGGCTAAAAGCTCAAAAAGAAACCCTCGACTTGCAACAAACCCTTAATCTAGAGTTAGAAAAGCAGGTGGAGACCAGGACACAAGAACTGCACGAGGCGCTGAAACATCTCGAAGCAGCAAACGACGAACTGACTCAACTTTCCATGACAGACGCGTTAACGCAAGTATCCAACCGTCGTTATTTTAATGAAGCGATTGAGAAAGAGTTTGAACGAGCTTATCGGAAAAATGATTACGTCGCCGTCGTATTTGCAGATATCGATCACTTCAAACAGTTCAATGATCGTTACGGTCATGCGGTAGGCGATGCGTGTTTAAGACAGGTCGCCGATGCATTGCGAAGTGTCGCAAACCGTCCTGCGGATTTGCTAGCCCGTTATGGCGGTGAAGAATTTGTCTTTTTACTACCCGGCAACGATGCTGAGTCTGCATCAGTTGTGGCTGAACGCGCCCGAGAAGCGGTTGAACAGCTCCAGTTTACCGTCGAAGGGAAACTAATTGCCGTGACGGCTTCCTTTGGTGTGTCGTCCTGGCGACCTAACAAAGACGATCAACCCTGTACGCTAATTGAGAGTGCTGACGACGCGCTTTACCAGGCCAAAGACCAAGGCCGAAACCGTGTCGTTACATCGAAGCCTGGCCTACGAGCGCTAGAAGCGTAACTTGCAATATCACCCAATATGTTCGCGCCGCGACACCATTGATTTGACGTTCCTGCCCCCACTGCTAAGCTTAATAATGCAACCAGGAGGGCACGATGCACGGTTTGGGTTACAAGGCTTTTCGTTCAATGATCATTGGAATTTTTACAATCGCTACCGCCACGGTGCTGTTCGCTTGTGATGGTAACTCTGCAGTACGGCAATTGTCCGACTATGAATTAGCGCAGCGTCAGGCCGAATGCATAGACAGAAAACCTACCGCTCCCGGAAGAGCACAAGCCTGCGAAAACGTACAACGCGAATGTGAACGCCGTAAAAAAGACCTCGGTTTATATATTTGCCGCTAGTTCAAAGGTGTAGCGGCTGGTTGTAGCTTTGCTAGCTGCTCACGCGCAGCGGCTCCCACTTTACCACCACCAGCTGCCGCCTCCTGAAGATAAGCAATGGCTTCGTTTTTGTTTCCCTGTTGTAACTTCACCTGGCCCAGGAAATAACTCGCTATCGATGTATTGAGCAGTTGCTTGCTAGCGATCAGACTTTTTTCAGCTTCCGCATAGTTACCAGACGCCACCAGTAAACTGCCTTTCCCCAGCAATGGACTAAAATACTTGGGATTGAGGGCAATGGCTTGATCAAAATCGCGAAGCGCTTCTTTCGCCTTGCCTTGAGAGACAAAGATATGGGCACGGGTCTCCCAAAAGCTATTTTCTTTTGGCTGTAGTCGAATCGCATCATCGACCAACTGTAATGCCGTATTCAAATCTTGCTGCTGTAATGCGGAAATTGCTTGCTGTTGTTTATCGTAGGCAGGTTTGTCTTTTTTCAGCTGTTTCATCACCGCTTGGAAGTCGTCACGGTGACGTAGCGAGCCGCTTAGAGATTGGGCATGCGCCTTATTAGCGGCAACGCGTTCTGCTGAGGGCGGGTGACTCGCAAAAAAGCTCGACAGCAAATCAGTACTCTGATTTTTACTTAATGCCAAAAACACTTGTTGCAGCTCAACGGCACCTTGAGGGTCATAACCGAGCTGCGACATATATTCCATGCCGACGTCATCCGCTTCTAGCTCATTCCCTCGGCTATAGTGCGCCTGCCACGCTGCCACACCAAGGCCTGCTCCCTGATTGATCAGCGCACCGTATTCGGACTCCCGCGTACTGATATCTAGCACCTGCGCACCCACACCCAGAAGCTGCGCCTGCGTCATCTGTCTGGCAGCGTGGCGGGCGGTCACATGCACAATTTCATGCCCCAGTACCGCGGCGAGCTGGGCTTCATCTTCTAAAAGTACAAGCAAACCGCGATTTATCGCAATTTTACCGCCAGGCATAGCCCAAGCATTGGGCACAGATGAATTCAGTACCACGAACTCAAATGGCAACTCCGGACGATGACTTTGCCGCGCAAGCGCCATACCGACACGCCTCACATAGGCAGGCACTTCCGGGTCTACCACGTATAATCCACCTTGCGCTTGCTGACTAGGTTGATAATTACGCTCGCCGATGGCAACCTCCTGCTGCGGCGACATTAGGGTAAACTCAGACTCACCAGTAACTGGATTTACCACACAGCCAGCCAGTGAATAAGCGGCAAGCAAACAAAGCAGAATGAAAGGGCGCACACGGCCTCCTGTTCGAATGTAATCGGTCTTCAATTTTCACCAACGAGTTATCATTTCCATGCAAGCATTACACGTTATTGAGTTACTAGCGGGCTACGACCCCAGCGGGAAGCCTATTGTAGAAAAACTTCAGGTAGATGTCTTGGAAGATAACAGCTGCCAACTTGTCCGCTCGCCAGCGTTTATCAAAGGTTTAGCAGGCGGCGACGTCATTAAACTCAATAAAGAAGACAAGCAGTTTGAAATCCAGCGACGCAGTGGCAATCTAGCCATTGTGGTATTTTCACGCGGTGATATTAATACATTGGCTGAGCAACTCATTCCGGAGCTAGAAAAGCTCGGCGGTCAACTCGATACTGAAACCGAGCGCATGTTAGTATTTTCGATTCATGTCAGCTGCGGTTTCGAAAAAATTGAAGCCATCCTGAATCAATATGTTGGACGAGATGGCCAAAGTGCTTGGCAGTATGGCAACGTCTATGACCCGACGGATGGAACAACACCTTTAAACTGGTGGCACGAGATTCTCAAGCCACAATAATCACCACGAACACCCAAATTCATTGATTGTAAACATATACTATAGAGACGCGCATGTTAATTGTTATTTCGCCTGCAAAAACGTTAGATTACGAGACACCAGCAAAAATATCCGATCACACTACGCCGCAATTTGTAAATGATTCGAAGAAGCTTATCGCTGAATTAAAACATCTTGCCCCGCAAGACATCAGCGACCTAATGCACATTAGCGACAAGCTCGGCGTGTTAAACTATGACCGGTTTCAACAATGGAAGCCTCGCTTCACCGAGAAAAATGCTAAACAAGCTATTCTTGCATTTAAAGGCGATGTATACACCGGTCTCGATGCAGAATCATTCAAAGCTAACGATTTTAAGTTTGCACAAAAACATCTACGCATTTTGTCAGGCTTATATGGCCTTTTACGTCCGCTGGATTTGATGCAACCTTACCGCTTAGAAATGGGCACCAAATTTAAAACCTCCTATGGCAAAGACCTCTACGAATTTTGGGGTGAAACACTCACTCAGCAACTCAATGAAGACATGAAGGGTCTTAAGTCTTCAGTATTGGTAAACCTTGCCTCTAATGAATACTTTAAAGCGGTCAAACCCAAGCACTTAGAGGGCGAAATCGTCAGCCCAGTATTTAAGGACTGGAAGAATGGCCAATATAAAATCATCAGTTTCTTCGCCAAAAAAGCGCGCGGCTTGATGAGTGCTTACCTAATCAAAAACCGAATCAAGTCCAGTGACGATCTGCTCTCTTTTGATCTCGATGGCTATCAATACGACCCCAAACTATCGAAAGACAACGCACCCGTATTCACCCGCAAGCAAGCCTAACATCACACCCGACAACGTCATGCCGAGTAACCTGAATTAGTCTACTCTTTAATAGAGAAAACTAAGGAAGCTCGCCATGGCGATTCGCATTTTAGTGGTAGACGACGCTACGTTTATCCGCGACATGATGAAAAAAAATCTGCGGGACCGAATTCCCGGTGCGCAAATACTCGATGCTAACGATGGTAATCGCGCCATTGCGGTACTCAAAGCCAACCCCATTGATTTAATCATGTCCGACTGGGAAATGCCTGGTATGTCGGGCGAAGAATTTCTCCGCTGGGTTCGCTCTGAAGATCATTACAAATCTGTCCCCTTTGTCATGGTTAGCAGCCGGGGGGATCGGGATCATGTGGTTAAAGCAGTGGAAGCAGGCGTTTCCGATTATTTAACAAAACCATTTACCCCCGATGAGCTGGTAAAGAAAGCCGTTAAACAATTGAAAAAAGCAGGTAAAGACCCCAACGTCAACTTTGGTTCTGCCGCAGCAGCAAACCAAGGCCATGCCTTTGGTTCAATTGATGCACTGACGGGTGGTGCTGAAAAAAAAGTTATTCAAAAAGCCAAAAAACCTATCCCCAAAGCGGATAATTCTGCGTTACTAGGAAACACACCACCGACAATAAAGTCTGCAAGCACCAAAACCGCTCCGGTAAAAAAAGCTGCACCTACGCAACCGAACAAACCGACAAACAGCGGAGGCGGTGAGCCACAAGCTCAACTTCGATTCCCGAATCTAACCTGTGCATGTGACGTAAAAGACCTGTCACTACAAGCCCTCAACGGCACAATAAAAAGAGGCGACGAGATTCCTTCATTGTTTGATCAAGCCGTTGTGGATATTGCCACTGGTGATGGCAAGGATCTCGCGCGCATTAATGGTTATGTCCACAGCATCCAAGCCGCAGAAAACCGCGTGACTACTGAACATATAAAAATCATTGTGCGTTTTGTCGATGATGACCCGCAAAAATTTGAGGTGTTATCGAAATTCATCGCTAAGCGTCGCTAGGTTCATTGTGAATTGAAAAATTTGTGGGCTTGGTTTAGCCTGCAACTATGAAACCGTTCTCCCAAGCCTGCGAAAACAATAAACAGCCAATACTCGATAAGCTCCGCGATTGCTTTGCCAACCAGGCCAACGTCATTGAAATTGGTAGTGGTACAGGCCAGCATGCCGTACATTTTGCGCAGCACTTGCCGCACGTCGTTTGGCAAACTAGCGATCTCGCCGAGAATCACGCAGGCATCAACGCTTGGATAGGCGATACCAACCTCTCCAATCTGCGCGCTCCAATGGTGCTTGATGCAAACGATAGCCGGTGGGATATACACCCATGTGATGCTGTATTTACGGCGAATACCTTACACATCATGAGCTGGCAAGAAGTCGAGAAACTCTTTAAGCACCTCGATAAGATACTCACCGAAAACGGTTGTTTGGTTGTGTATGGTCCATTTAATTATGAAGGCAAGTTCACTAGCGAGAGCAACGAGCGCTTCAACCAATGGCTGGGAGAACAGGCACCGCATCGCGCGATTCGCGACTTCGAAGCAGTATGCGCATTGGCTTCGTCAATCGGTTTGACGCTGCAAAACGATTTCGGCATGCCTGCCAACAATCGCCTTTTATATTTTTCTCGCTAGCATTAATTCGACACTTCATCTTCTTGAATAGCGCTCAGGCTTTTTAGAATATCTATATAAGCCTCTACCGAGGCTATGGATACCGATTCTTTCATCGTGTGGTAACCAATGCTAGGCACCTGTATCGTCGTTCCGCCTACCAATCCATTGGATGCGCTGATTATTCTTCCCATTTCTGTACTACCCAGTGACTGTGGTGTTTCACCTTGTTTTTCGAGACGCTGGTTTTCTTTTTCTACATAGGCGTCTTTATAAATGTAACTCAATCCTTTTTCTCTACATAGCGCTTCAACGCATTGTGTGCTTTGCTGATTGAAGGCAGCGTTCGCATCTTTTTTCCGCAACACGAGCAGTTGTGCATTCGCGGTCTCCAGGTTTGGAAAAGGACTAGTATCGAGGACGAATAGTCGATTAGTGCTACCGCCAAATCGACGAAACCATTCCATTAAGTAACGCCAACTTTTACCCGCTTCTTCTTGTGCGGTAAAAAAAGCAGTACCTTTGAAGCCACTACTGAATAGATGTACTAGCACAGCCGCCGACAATACATTATCTAGCTGGCCTTCAATGCGCCCGTTGTTGATACTCAACTTATCTTTAAACGCGATAGGTGTGCCAGCTACAACCCCCTCTAAACCCTCGACTTCAAATATTAAATTATTACGATTCTGACAAACGTAAGCGCGCTTGATCGTGCCGTTACCACGATAAACGCCTGACCAGGGTTCATAAGCGTAAACTTCTTCTCCTATGTAGCGGCCTGTCACTTTAGACATTAGTGCTTCGGAAACTGAATTTCCCAACAAGTCTGTACGATTTCCCGCAACAAACGCGGCATACTGAAATTCATTCGGCCCTGTGCAAATTAATCCATGCCGATCAATATGAGCTGAAAACATAACGCTCATCGGATCACTGCCTTGAGCAACGAGTAGGCCTTCGTACCACGTAACGTTAGCGCCTCGTTCTTCAAGCTCTCGCTGTAGCACACGAAAAAAAGAATGCTCAGCACCGACCACGCTGGGTTGACGCACAATCGCTTTTAGCAAATCGATAAAATCATCATTCATTTCACATCGGTCTCGTAACGGGGGCTAAGCACACATGAGCCATTACGTGTGCTCACTGGCGCGCATTCTATATCACAAGTTAGCGGGAGGAATACGACGTGTTTTGTGTCATTCGTCTGATTGTTTATTGCTGCGGAAGAGGGGGCTGTATTCAGACAACGTTGCGACAAGCAAATTCAAGCACCGTATAAACTGAAGGCAAAAAAAACCCGCTCTGTGAGCGGGTCGAGACTGATAATATCGACACTTGCTAACTCAACAATCCAAACAAGTGCCGACAGGGGAAGAGGCCACAACAGCTAAACATCAAACATGTATCAATGTGCAATTGTTGTGTACATAGACTGACTCTAACCTTAGGAGTTCAAAACTTTTTCAATTAATTTTTGCACCTTATGCTCTGCAAAACATAAGGTGCACTATTGATCGATATAACAAGACTAGAAATTTACATCGCCAGCCGTACCCGCAGCACCACCAATGCCACCCCCATTGCCCGGCAAACCAGGCGTCAGGGTATTGTCGGTTAATACAGGAGTAGCACCATCGCTTGTATCAGCATCAAACACAGCAAAGCTATCGCCGCCGCGCCCGCCATTAGTGCTGCTTGTTCCGCCGGTACCTGCATTGCCACTGGCAATGTCATTGCCAATCAAGATGGGGGAGAGGTCTGGCGCAACGAAGATGCCGAAAGAGGCTCCGCCAGCGCCACCGCCGCCATTGCCGCCACGGCCGCCGTCACCACCATCACCACCGCTAGAACCCGCACCACCGCGATCACATAGAGGGCAAACACCAAATACACCACCTGCACGGCCACTGGCACCGTCGCCACCAAAGCCGCCTCGAACGCCATTGCCACCGCGGCCAGCTGATCCACCTGCAAAGGCACGAATGGTGTTTTCACGCGCTTCGACATTGTTAACCGCATTTAGCCATACCGCGATAGACGCTCCAGCACTGTAGCCACCGGTACCCGCGCCACCGCCAGCACCGCCTTCACCGCCGCCGCCACCTGCGCCGCCACCAGCAAAACCGCAGCCACCGCCGCCACCACCGCCACCGCCACCGGCTGCATCAGTACCGTTTGCTCCATTGCCGCCACGGCTGATTTCATAGCCAAGAATGAAGTTAGCGTAGGCTGGTTGACTAGCACCACCACCGTGAGCGCCAGGTGCTCCATTGTCGCCTCGATTACCAGCGTCCGTTGCGTTGCTGCAGCCTCCGGCACCTGAACCGCCCGCACCGCCTTGGATGCTTGCGTTAAAGTCAGTACCATCAACGCCTCGATCACCGCTGCCAGCGGGGCCACCGCCACCGTCACCACCACGGCCACCGTTTTCACCCGGTCTTCCACTAGCACCACCCTGGCCACCTGCGTCATTGCCACCCGCACCAATTGCACCATTAGTACCTGCAGTCCCATTACCACCACGACCAGCGATAATGCTATTACCGAACAGCCGTAATGCCGACAAACCGTTCACTCGTAACCCGTAACTAGAACCTGGGCTACTATTAGTCCCTGTCGCCACATCAGAGGCCTGGATACTGTTATTGCGAATGTATAAGGTGCTAGACGATACAGGGTCAGCCAACACATCAAGTGCCACAACATCATTCCCCGCATTCCCAGATCGGCCATCAGCATAAACAGAAAAACCGGAGAAGTAGGTAGGCTCAGACACATCGGTAAACTGCACCGCCGGTTGCTCCAAGTTAGTGGTAAATGTCAGTGAGGTTTTATTACTTTCGACATCGCGTACCCAGTCCTGATCGTATCCACCGAAAATACTCGTCCCGGCTGGAACGCTGAAGGTATTCACCAAGGTATAACCACTTTGACTCATAACATACAGGTCGTCACCTGAGTCGATATTGGCAAGCGCTTCATTTAACGAAGCGTAGGGAGCGTCGATACTACCATCAGCGGTTTTTCCCACCGCCGGAGCTCCGACATATATCGCTTCCGATCGATTCAGTTGAACTTGGGTATGAGTGCGATCCGTTTGTGTCTCACCGTCAAGCGTTGCCGACAGTTCCCACACCAACGTTGTTACTTCGTCTGGTGCTTCAAACATTGGCTGGCGTCCCATTAACTCACGTGTTGTATCTCCAAACTCATCAACAACATCGGGACCGCTAATTAACGCCCATCGGTAGTCCGGCGTTCCCGTTGCAATACCTTCAATGCCACCACTCAAGGTAACAAGATCACCGCGATGAACGAATTGGTTGTCTCCGGCACGAGCAACAAAATTAAACGATGGATTTTCACACGCGCTGTATTCCGCTGCATCATCATTACCATCGGCATCGGAATCCATAATTAACGGATTACTGTACACGCGCACTAGGCTGTCACCTTGATCACAGGGCGGAGCCATTAAGTTCGTTAACCAACCATAGACTTCCAACCCATCGCCGAGTGTATCGCCATCGGTATCGAGTACATCAATGAGCGTACCCAGCTCGCGCTCCATTCGATCACCTAACCCATCGCGATCATCGTCACCCACATACACCAGCGATAATTTATCACCAGCTCGTAGTTGAATGTCGTCGATACTGTAGGGGTCGAGTAACAAGTTGTAGTAATCCGTGACGCGATCACCCGAGGTGTTATCGACATTATGGTCGTGGGCAACTAACCAATAGCGATTATCATCGGCCGACATCGCATAGTTGCCGACTGCTAGCAAACCGGTGTTAGTGGCCGAGGCCGAGCTGTCATTGCCAAACACCCAGCTGCCTGTACCCGCGTCGACGCTCAAGCCTAGAATATCTTGTAGCGCCTCGCGTATGGTCACACTGCGCGAACCATTTCCTTGGTTAATCGCTACGCGAAATTTATCTTCGCGAGCCACATCAATTCCGTAATTGATAATAACAGTCGCCGTTCTGACTGCGACATCGCGATCAATTAGCAGTAGTGACTGATTGTCGATATCAAGCAAACGATAGGTGCCGGGTGTTACCACAATATTTTCAGAATCACGAAGCAGCGTTTGCGCTTTACCGAGTGTTAGTTCAGTCGAAAAATTTAACGGCGCACTTTCGCCTGGCAACACAGTCGTTAACGGAAAACCGCCGCTGGAAAATTCCATGGTGCCAATGCTTTCAATATCAAACGGGCGTTTTGGATCAAACAGCACGGCACTTAATGTTAGGTTTTCTAAATCATAAGGAATGCGACCATCGTTAACCACTCGTGCTGTCACTCGCAAAAAACCATTGGTATAAGTGCTATTTTGCTCTTCAACCAAAGAGACGGTTTCGCCATAGGCTCGCGTGTTTTCTGCCGTTGCGCTATCGCTCCAGTTCACACTTGAACCGCGCGTTTGACTCACGGAAGATTCAAAACCCACACTCAAGCTGGATTCATAACTTCCTGTCACGCCGACGTCGGTTAAACTTGCGCTCACTTCCGCGCCAACCGTTTGGGTGGTTTCTAAACTGAGTGTATGGCCCACTTCAAGCTGTCGACTAATCTCTCCGCCCCAAGTATTACTGATGCTATTACTCTCCGAGGTTTCATAACTTGTCGACACATTGCGAGAGCCACTTGTCCCTTGAGAAAAAGCTAAGTCCACTTCCGGTACCGAGGTTAACTCCACTGAAATTTTGGCCATATCGGCAACACGTGGATTAAAGTGATAGCGATTGTTGTTCGGATCGAAGTCGGTAACCTCGCGCCCATCGTCATAGCTATCGCCATCCGTATCCGCGAGCCAAGGGTTGGTTGAATGAAGTGTTAACTCGTCGCAATCACTTAGAGTGTCGTCATCACTATCGGTTAGCCCACTACAACTAGTGACTTGACTGACAGGCACGCAACTCACAGTAACGTTATTCACATTGCCAGTAACGTTGCTACCACTGGCGTTGTTGACTGTACAAATTTGCTCAAGGGGATTCTTCTCAACCAAAATGTCGTAGCTGCCACCACTAGGTACCGTAAACGAAAAGCTGCCGTCATTAATGAGGGATTTTTCATCGGCACCACTATTCGATATATCCAGCTGGCCCGCACTGATACCACTCGCTTGTCCACTAATGGTGACATTGGTTGCTCCACCACCCCCACCGCCGGAAGAGGGCGGTGGGCTACTATCTCCACCACCTCCGCCACCGCCGCAGGCGGTTAGCCACACGGCGCAGCAAGCTCCCATTGCGACCTTTACGGTTGCGGCTGACTTAGTTCTCTTATTACCACTCATAACGACCTCCATCCTCTGTTCGATAAATGTTTTGATACAGCTACAGTAGAGGAGGTGGTGATGAGAGAATATTGCTCAGAAGGCGTAAGTGCGGCGGTTATAAGGACTACGCCAAAGTCATGAGGCGTACACAATCGCCATGTTCTCGAGCACAGAATGAAGTACACAGCTCGCCAAGAAGTTGACCCCATGCCAGCTAGCATCGATGATAGGGGCGAACACAACCATCAGCGTCATTGCGATCAAAAGGACTACGCCTTTTGGTCCATTGCGAGACTTTGCATCAACGCTATCCTTACCTTATTCATCTATACAGAGACTTAATGCGCATTATGCTGTCTTCCACCCCCAACAATCTGCAAGACATCATCCAATCGGAGCAGGTCAAAGGTATTTACGAGCAAGCAGTCATGGCCAGCCTCAATAGCTGGGGAATCGGTCTGTTTATTTTATTTATACCTAACCCCGCTGTGAGTTTCAGCCAAACCTTCCTTTGGTTTATGGCGTTGAGCATTGCATCGTCTATACGCTTGCTGTTGTGGTGGCGTTTTAGTCACTCAGACATATCTCTCAGCGAGTATCCTAAATGGGGCGTCGGGTATGCCATAGTGGTCGCAAGTGTTGCACTCATTTGGGGGTCGTCGTTATTCGTGTTGACCGACCCAAATCACCTCGCCTATGAAGCCGTCTTTATGATTGTGATTGTGGCGATGTGTATCGGTGCAGCACACGCCAGTACCACCTATCCGCTGCTAGGACAAGCGTATTACATCCCAGCAATGGGGTGCGTGTTTATCAACTGCTTTATTTTACAAGGCGCCATTTTTTACGCACTCGCCTTTATGAGTATTGTTTTTGTCGGCATGATGTTTGTTGTCGGGCGGGATAGCCACAAACGATTTGAAGAAATGTTACGGCTGCGACTTGAATTGGCGGAACAAAAAGATGAAGCCGAACGCGCAAATATTGCCAAGTCAAAATTTTTGGCTGCCGCTAGTCATGACTTACGCCAACCTTTGCATGCTTTAGCACTGTTCACAGGCGTACTTAAAACTAAAGTGAGTGAGCCTGATTCTATTAAAACCGTCGACAACATTGATCGCTCGGTTAATGCGTTACAGGGCTTATTTAACGGGTTGCTAGATATCTCAAAGTTAGATGCGGGCACACTCACGCCTGAATTTTCCAATGTTTCAATGCGCCAAATTTTGCAGCCAATTTATAACGAATGTGCATTAGAAGCGTCGGCAAAAAATATCAATTTACACATTGATATGCCGGATACCATAGTGCATACCGATCCCGATTTATTGAGCAGAATCCTACGTAATTTATTATCCAATGCGGTGCGCTATACCGACGTGGGTGCAGTCACAGTGCGCTGCACTAGTGAAGGAAACAACGTTCTATTATCCATACAGGATACCGGGGCTGGTATCCCCGCTGAAAGCCAAGACATTATTTTTGATGAATTTGTGCAGTTGCATAACCCAGAACGAGACCGCAATAAAGGCCTCGGCTTAGGTTTGGCGATTGTTAAACGTCTAGTCGATATGTTGGGCTACGAGCTTACACTGGAATCGACGCCAGGGCGGGGAACGTGCTTTAGTTTATCCGTACCACTTGGCGAGCAACTACCCACTCATAACCCCAGTATTGCAGAGCTTAGCCAACGCATGTCTCCCCTTAAGGGTATTCGGGTTATGATCGTTGATGATGAAGAAACAATCCGAGAAGGCGCGGAAAGTTTATTAGCATCTTGGGGTTGTGAAGCAAACGCATTTAGCGATGCCGATAGCGCGCTGGGCTATTTAGCCAGTGGCGGGCAGGCACCCGACATCATATTAGCCGATTATCGCTTGCAGAATGACAAAACTGGAGTACAGGCAATTAACGATATTGTCCGCATCATTGGCTCACCGATTCCCGCCGCAATCATTACCGGCGATACGGCACCTGATCGAATTCGAGAAGCCGAGTCCAGCGGTTATTTGTTACTGCATAAACCATTGCAACCGATGCAACTGCGCGCCTATTTAACGCGGACCGTACAGCAATTAAAAAATGAAGCAGGCGCAAATTGAATGAGCGAATCGCTTAGTCAATAACACCCAATTTCTTCGCGTTGACCACAGCTTCGGTACGGTTGCGCGCATTGAGTTCTTTAAACACCGCACGGATGTGAGCTTTAACGGTGGTTTCTGCACAGTCTAGTAGGCGCGCGATTTCTTTATTAACTTTGCCTTCACTGAGCAGGCCTAGCACTTCGAGCTGCCGAGGCGTGAGCACCACATTATGCGGTAGAGATGGCCCGGAGTTTGAAGCAATACTCGCTGTCTGCGCATGAGCATCGGCGGACATCGACAAGCTGAGCATTTCTGGCGGCAAATACATTCCACCGGACATGACCAGTTGCAGCGCATTGCGCATGATATTTGGCGATGCCGATTTAGGAATATAACCTGCGGCGCCCATACCAATGGCGCGTTCCATATCACTTTTTTGCAGCGACCCGGATACGACTACCACGGTCGTCGTCGGAAGGCTTTCCCCAAGGATTTCGAGAGCCGCGAAGCCATCGATCTCAGGCATGTGCAAATCCAACAAAATGAGATCCGGCTTTGCCGCAATGGCATGGTCTATTCCAGCACGCCCAGCCGCTACCACTTCGGTGGTAATCGCTTCGCCGAACTCTGCAAGCAATCCAGCGATACCCTCTGCAACCAAGGGGTGATCGTCAATTATCATTATTTTCACGACGCGGCTACCGACTCTGAATGGGTTGAAAGACCCTAGTTTAACAAAACATGTCTGACGTCGCAGTTTGCTTTTAATGCCTCAGCGCCAAACCGCGCACAACACTGCACGATTAAAAGCGATAAGAGAGTGAAATAGAGCCGAACTCATCGGCCTCGGCCTGATCTTCAAATTCACGGGTTTTGTATATGTTAGTGAATGACAAACGCCAATTACCCCCTCCCATTACCAATCCAGCCTGAATATTCCCCTGCTCGGCAATGCGCTCGACGCTGTGACTCGCTCCGTCGCGATTACCATCCAGAAAAATGTTGTAGTCAACATACTCGCCATTGGCACCGACAAAGAAATACCAGTAGAAAGCTTGATCGGGCTTGAAATAATTAGAGCCAGAAGGTGCCGGACGAATTAACGGTGGCCCATCATCTGAGGCCAGACCAGAACCCACTCGCAACGTAAAACCACCGCCACCTCTGCGCTGGGATGAGCCCAAAGTAAAACCAAGGTTGGGAATAACGTCGATGTTATCCTGCCATATCGGCAACAGCCACGAACGACGATAACGTAGATCCGCTGTCCACTCGTTATCCAGCTGGTTAGACCAGCCTTCTGGAATATCTGAACCAATCAGCTCATGCACTTTAATTTGAGCATCTTCAGCCCCGGAGTTGGGGCCAACGATCCCCGCAATAAGCTCAAAGGAAGCGACCGTTCGGTAGGTCTCTTCAATGTCATTAGTTGTTAGCCCTAAACTTAAATACGTCCAACCAGCGTAGGGACGATCATCAACGATTAACTCTGGCTCCGTTATTTCATTCGGGGTATAAATTTTCTGACCGAGAGACCAAGAAAAACGAGTCTCGTCATTGGATTGGTAAAACCAGATAACATCCGCCGTCGACCTTAACCATTTAGGCACGTAGGTATCGGAAACATAGGATATCTCAGTTCCGTGCGTGTAATGTTTATCGGTGCCCGCGCCGAATAGATCGTTTTCTAACGCGATCGATAATGTACCTTTTCTGTCAGAACACCACGCCGGTGATGTACTGAACAATGCAAGGCACAGTCCGCACATAATGTAAGGTTTCCAATATAAATGCGAAGGGTATGCAGCTTGTGCTTTAAAACTATGGATTGCCTGAAAAACGTGACTACTTAACCTTAATTTCACTTTGATACTCAACTTTAATGAAATGGCTTTACTACGCTTCCAAAAGCGATGATGAATGTTCTATATATTTCACAGCAAGCGTATTCGGCCAGCCGCTATAAAGTCATTGAGACGGAAGGTTTTACAGCTGAAGTACAACCTACGATGTTACGTAGTACGCACCACCTGCCAATAAAGTTTACTCAGCTGGACTAGGGACATCCTCCTTGCTAGCGCGCACTTTATCGATATCTTCTTCTACTTTTTTGCTGCTTTCAGCCTCCTGATCTAATCCATTGTCGCCCTGCTCATACTTCGCGACAGGCTCAAAAGCTAACGCTGAATAAAGAGGGAAATGGTCTGAACCAATAGGCGGCAGCCGCTGCAATGAAACCAAGGTAAAATGTTCGCTGTGAAAAACATGATCCAGAGGCCACCGGCATACTTTATAGTTTGCGTTATAGGTATTAAACATCCCTCGACCAATACGAGGGTCAAGCAAGCCGCTGGTTCTACGAAAAAGCCGTGTCGAAAGAGACCAGGCCACATCATTCAGATCACCGCAGACAATGGTTGGCTTGTTGGTCTCAGCAATTTTTTTCGCAACGATAAACAATTCACCATCACGCGCTGTCGATGTGTCATTTTCGGTTGGGCTAGGTGGGGCTGGGTGTAAAAAGTGTAAGCAAACCTCTTGACCATTTTTCAGTTTAACGGCGGCATGAACCGAGGGGATATTATCTTCTACCAAAAACTCTAATTGTGGGTCGATGAGTGGTTGTTGTGAATACACGTGCATACCATATAAATTGTCCAGCGGACACTTCACACTATGCGTAAAGCCCAAACTATCTAACTGCTCCTCCCACCAACGATCAGACTCTAATGTCACTAAAATATCTGGCTGAATATCGTTCACTACGTCAAGCAGCTTTTGCGCCTCACGATTCGTCATCAATACATTGCTGGAAATAATTTTTAATGTGTTGTCAGCACCGTGCGAGGCATCACGAACTTCGCGCTGATGAAACGGTGTGTAGGGATAAATCCACCACCCATGATAAAGACAGCACAACACGTTTAACCCAAAGCAAACCCAGGTCGTGATGTCTTGAAAATCCAGCCAAACCAACTGTACCAATAACACCAAGACCGCAACGGTAAAAAACTGAAAGCGTGGAAAGTCAAAATCACGAACCCACCAATACTTTAAGCGTGAAAAAGGTATTACCGTCACTAAAACGATCAACGCCGTGGCGAAAAGGCTGACAACCTGCATGACAATTCCCAAGTCAATATAGCTGACAGCAGTCTACACGTTTGCGCAATATTAAACATTTAAAAGTGGTTTTCGGAAGTAATTCGCGAGCCTCGGCCTGCAAAATAATAAAGCCTTTTAGCCGCCACAACCTGCCAGTAGACACAACACCGTAATAAAGGAATTGGCGACACGCCTCATTAGTGGATACGATAACCTACAAACAACAACCAACCCGCAAACGGTCAGCGGCCAAACCATTGGGCGTCTCCGCTGTCACTGTAAACGACTGGTGTTTAACCCGACCAGGGCACAATAAAACGGCAATCTTGTGGCCACTACATTTCTTAACCACGAAGCACCTAGCGAAGGCGGGTAATAAACAGGCAAGATATCAGCCTTCCTTTTTCAAGAATAACAAGCATCCTGGAGCGACGCTTATGTGTGATGAAATAACCGAAAAAGAAAACCAAGCATTATTCAACAGACAAGCCCAAGCAAATCAAGACCCCACCCATTCCAGCGGTATTACTCGCCGCCAATTCGGGGGCTTAGCCGCTAGTGCAAGCTTAATGATGGCGCTGCCACCAGTGGCTAACGCCTTAACCATCAGCGAGAGCGATGTCACTGTCACTACGCCCGATGGTGATGCTGACTGCTATTTCGTCCACCCGGCAGAAGGTAAACACCCAGCGGTATTAGTATGGCCAGATATTATCGGCCTCCGCCCAGCCTTTCGGGAAATAGGTAAACGACTCGCGCAATCTGGCTATGCGGTGCTCGTCGTGAACCCTTTTTACCGTGTCAAAAAAGCACCCGTCGTCGCGGCTGGCGCGAGTTTTTCAGACCCAGACACGCGAACCACGCTCATTGGCCTAGCCAGACAACTAACCCCAGAGACCCATGTCACCGACGCCAAAGCCTTTATTGATTTTCTCGATGCACAGGCAGCGGTCGACACCAGCCGTGGCGTTGGTACCACCGGCTACTGTATGGGAGGCCCTATAGTATTCCGTACAGCAGCCAGCATGGCGCATCGTGTTAAGGCAGCCGCGACATTCCACGGTGGAGGCCTGGTGACCGATGCAGAGAACAGCCCTCATCGTCTCATTCCCGATATGAAAGCGGATTTTCTAATTGCAGTGGCGGACAACGACGACGAGCGGGAACCGCACGTTAAAGGTGTACTAAAAGAAGACTTCGCAAAAGCGAACCTAGAGGCAGAAATCGAAGTATATGAAGGCGCGATGCACGGATGGTGCCCACCAGACTCCCGTGTATATCATCAAGAACAGGCGGAAAAAGCGTGGGCAAGACTACTCGCGCTATTTGAAAAAGCGCTTGCATAGCGCTGAGCTAGGGAACCCAATAAAAAGCCGCGAACCCTGTCGCGGCTTTTTAGTATTTATCAATCGACTTTTGTCGCAAACTCAACAAATAGGCACTGCATTAGTGCAATACGTCGAGAATCTCGCGAGTTATTGTATCTATATGAAAAATCTTTCTTTTAATTTTCATCCTTACAATATCATCCACATCGACCGCAGAAAGCACAATACCATGCGCAAAGAGTTCATCGTCTAAGCACTCACCGGCCACCACTTTTTGCTCCCAGTTCAGCGGCAACACGCCTTCTCGCGTCGATTCTTTTTCTAAGTTGAGTGATGACTTATCGCTTTTATCCGGATTCCCATCAGGCTTTGCAAGAGAGACAACCGATAAACTGGATAGCAGCATAATTTTCGCTGCTAGCGAAAAAACTTTCATAACAAACCTTCACTT
Organism: Cellvibrionaceae bacterium; assembly: GCA_033852115.1. Taxonomy (GTDB): domain Bacteria; phylum Pseudomonadota; class Gammaproteobacteria; order Pseudomonadales; family Cellvibrionaceae; genus JAWSVE01. The sequence goes on from JAWSVE010000006.1 coordinate 376,747, forward strand.
TTTAGCGTTATTTTTTGAGGTATCTGTCTATAAAAGCACAATTCTTTCCGTAGCACAATAATTGAACGGCCGACTTACATTACTTGTCAAAAACAAGAAAATGAAATGGCTATTTAGCAAAGGTTAGTTGTTGGAAAAAGAGGGGAGTAGGTTGGTACAAACATACCGCTATTTGCTGACGCCTCAGGTCCCAAGGCGACAACCCCGACTTGTTACATTTCTTCTTTAAGAATTAGCTCATCGATGGTATCTATAATCATACTGTGGTACTCAACGATAAACCATTTTTCAAACAGTTTGGGGCCATACTGTTTAGGCCATAAACTATCATCTTGATATCAGCCATGCATGAACTCTTCAAGTAACACTTCCGCATTATTCAATGCCCAGATGCTTGCATGTGAATCTGTTTCAACTTCTTCCGGCACGAGATAAACCAAGCAATCTTCTCTTACTTGCTCTAGCGTCAGCGGGCTACTATCGGGATACGGATCAACATTATTTATCCAGTCCACGGCTGTCTGTGTTGCCTTCAAAATTATAGCTGCTCTATTAATTAACATCTGATCTCTCTGGAAATGTAACGCCCACGCCAGGGGCTGCCGAAGTGAAACGTAGGCAGTCCCGTCGCGCTTTTTGCGGCACGCTGCGCGTGTTTGTTAAGTGTCAGCCCCATGATAAAACCTATTAAAGATTAAAAGAGCAGTTCCGACCACTAATAGTAGCTTGCCAACTAAGCCAGAAAAAGCAAACTAAGATAATAAATAGACCCCGCTAGCAGCATACCCCCATAAAATTTAAATAATTTTTCGTGCATATCCTTGGACACTTAACGAGACTGTAGAAAATTTAAAACAACCCATTTTGTCCAATTTATATACTAGAAAATAGGACTGTTTTCGCAAATCTTTTTGGTTTAATCGCCGTAAAAATAATTCGATGCTACTCTCCGCACGAAAAATCGCTCGCCACAAAAATTTATTTTAATTTCTCTACAGTTTCAACGCCCACGCCAGGGGCTGCCGAAGTGAAACGTAGGCAGTCCCGCCGCGTTTTTTGCGGCACGCTGCGCGTGTTTGTTAAGCATTTTCTCTCCTTGATTCTAAAAGAACCAGTAGGCCCCGATAACTAAAACGCGATTTCAATGCATAAGCAAAGATAAGCGGAACCATAATAAATGCGAGCATAGCAAATAGGCTGTGTACTGACATGGTGGCTGCTACTATGTTTTTCAAAATATCGGGGTAGCCTCTGACAATGTAGTACCAAGTGAAAGCCCCTAAACCAGACGCGATACCAACAGCCAGCATGCTTTGCCTGACCACTGTAGCGTTGAGGGTAAAGACGATTAGGGCAGCAGATACCGCTGAAGAGAACGTTACGAACATTTTGTAGAAGTTCGGTAGCGGTTCTTGAAATAGCGGGTAATACATACTCATAAAGTACTTAACCAGCTCGGCGTAACAAACTGCTATACCGATCAAGACAACAATATTTAGCGCACGTAGAGATATATTTTTCATGCTTATGCTTAACGCCCAGCACACGGGCGGCTGAAATGTAGCGGAGCGTAATGTAAGCCGTCCGGCCCGGCGTTTTTTGCCGGGCTAACGTGCTGCTGTTTGTTACGTATTACCCTCACGTATTGATTTAATACAATCATCATTTTCATGGTTCGACCCAAACTTTTGATACAGAATAAGTTGCTGAATCTGATATACATATTGGTAAGTTGCAGCTCGTGGAAACTCTCTTTTATAGCCCGTAAATTTGACGAAGATAGGGACGCTCCTTTCCTTCTTTCGCTCACTCTCCAATTTAGCCATATCCGAGGGACCGCCGATCAGCTTACTTGCTACTCCACCATACGGAGTGATTATATTGTCACCATATAAGAGTCCACAGTATAACTTTGCTTCTTCGGCGGAAACCGTAGAACAAAAAACTGTAATTAGTAAGATTATGCTCAGTCTCATTTGTACACGTAACGCCCAGCACACGGGCGGCTGAAATGAAGCGAAGCGTAATGTAAGCCGTCCGGCCCGGCGCTTTTTGCCGGGCTTAAGTGCTGCTGTTTGTTATACGTTACGACCATGACCACCTATGTCCTTCTGGAAGACATTCGTAGCATAAGAGCTTACCTTTAACCGAAGCGCCATCTCGGATCGGTTCATAGTCATCTTCTTTTACAGGATTATCTACACGATCCATTGTCCATTCATTACACGAAGAACATCTTTCAATGCTGTGCTTTGCTTTTTGAATGAAATTCGACTCAGAATATAAATGGCTCATACCATACTTTTGAGCCAACTCTTTCTGAGCCTCAATATATTCATCCAATTTATCTTGGTAGTCATCAGCTTCAAAATCATCATTTGATAATTCCCAAGTAAAAGTGCTTTTTGTAAGTACGATGTATTTCATGTTTTTACGTATAACGCCAAGGGTTGGGGCGCGAACGCAGTGAGCGTCCCAGCCGCGTTTTTTGCGGCAATAACCCCGTTTTGTTATGAATTGTTTTCAAAATAGTGATTCACCACGTTCTGTATTTCTTGGGCATTGGCGCCATGATCGAACCATAGTCTATAAGTAGTAGCTAGCTTGGATTTCACCTCTTGCACCGCTAGAGGAACAATATCATGCTCCTCTACAAAAAAATCTTCTAGCTCATCATATATATCATAATCAGGAATATTGACATAAAGACCAAACTCTTCATCGTCTAGCACTTTATACATTTTCAATTGAGATACCTTTATTCATAGACATTATGACAACCCCT
>JAWSVE010000007.1:0-5206 GCA_033852115.1 Cellvibrionaceae bacterium
TTGTTGCCAAGGTCGGATTGATCCGTATAATGCGCATCCTCAGTCAGGGCGAGCCCCTACTGGCTTTTTAAGAAAACGAATCAAGCAAAGCGTGTGGGCGCTTGCGGGGTAAGGTGAGACAAAGAACCTTATCAGGCAAGTGACCTAACAATTCATTTTATGTGAAGAAGTAAGTTCACGAGATCTGATCAAAAAATTCGAGATTTGCAGTATGTTCGCAGGCTTAGGTCTGAGGATAAAATCTCATCACTTTTTAATTGAAGAGTTTGATCATGGCTCAGATTGAACGCTGGCGGCAGGCCTAACACATGCAAGTCGAACGCGAAAGTTCCTTCGGGGACGAGTAGAGTGGCGGACGGGTGAGTAACGCGTGGGAATTTGCCCAGTAGTGGGGGACAACAACCGGAAACGGTTGCTAATACCGCATACGCCCTAAGGGGGAAAGCAGGGGATCTTCGGACCTTGTGCTATTGGAGAAGCCCGCGTCGGATTAGCTAGTTGGTGGGGTAAAGGCCTACCAAGGCGACGATCCGTAGCTGGTCTGAGAGGATGATCAGCCACACTGGAACTGAGACACGGTCCAGACTCCTACGGGAGGCAGCAGTGGGGAATATTGCACAATGGGCGCAAGCCTGATGCAGCCATGCCGCGTGTGTGAAGAAGGCTCTAGGGTTGTAAAGCACTTTCAGTAGGGAGGAAGGCTGTAAGGTTAATACCCTTGCAGATTGACGTTACCTACAGAAGAAGCACCGGCTAACTCCGTGCCAGCAGCCGCGGTAATACGGAGGGTGCAAGCGTTAATCGGAATTACTGGGCGTAAAGCGCGCGTAGGCGGCTTGTTAAGCGAGATGTGAAATCCCCGGGCTCAACCTGGGAACTGCATTTCGAACTGGCAAGCTAGAGTGTAGAAGAGGGGTGTGGAATTTCCGGTGTAGCGGTGAAATGCGTAGAGATCGGAAGGAACACCAGTGGCGAAGGCGACACCCTGGTCTAACACTGACGCTGAGGTGCGAAAGCGTGGGTAGCAAACAGGATTAGATACCCTGGTAGTCCACGCCGTAAACGATGTCTACTAGCCGTTGGGGCCCTTGAGGCTTTAGTGGCGCAGCTAACGCACTAAGTAGACCGCCTGGGGAGTACGGCCGCAAGGTTAAAACTCAAATGAATTGACGGGGGCCCGCACAAGCGGTGGAGCATGTGGTTTAATTCGACGCAACGCGAAGAACCTTACCAGGTCTTGACATCCTGCGAACTTTCTAGAGATAGATTGGTGCCTTCGGGAACGCAGTGACAGGTGCTGCATGGCTGTCGTCAGCTCGTGTCGTGAGATGTTGGGTTAAGTCCCGTAACGAGCGCAACCCTTGTCCTTAGTTGCCATCATTTAGTTGGGCACTTTAAGGAGACTGCCGGTGACAAACCGGAGGAAGGTGGGGACGACGTCAAGTCATCATGGCCCTTACGACCTGGGCTACACACGTGCTACAATGGTCGGTACAAAGGGTTGCCAAAGCGCGAGCTGGAGCTAATCCCATAAAACCGATCGTAGTCCGGATTGGAGTCTGCAACTCGACTCCATGAAGTCGGAATCGCTAGTAATCGTAAATCAGAATGTTACGGTGAATACGTTCCCGGGCCTTGTACACACCGCCCGTCACACCATGGGAGTGGGTTGCAAAAGAAGTGGCTAGTTTAACCTTCGGGAGAACGGTCACCACTTTGTGATTCATGACTGGGGTGAAGTCGTAACAAGGTAGCCCTAGGGGAACCTGGGGCTGGATCACCTCCTTAAACGATGCTCACCTACCTCGTAAGTGCTCACACGCATTGCTTGATGACTTTTCTAACAAAGAAAAGCTGCTGTTTTATTACAACTAATAAAATAGGCAGAGGTCGGTTGCCGACCGGTGGCAGGCCAAACCTAGGCGTTATTTTAACGCCGAGATTTTTACGGCTGACAAGGCGCGCGATGAGCGAGTGAAGGAGCATACATTAGGTATGTGACTGAGTGAGCGAAGAGTGGCAACGAAGTCAGACGGAAAAAGATCAAGTTAAAATAGGCCTGTAGCTCAGTTGGTTAGAGCGCACCCCTGATAAGGGTGAGGTCGGCAGTTCAAATCTGCCCAGGCCTACCAATTTGCCGTTACTCGGCGTTGGCTAAAAGCTCATGTGCTACTCGCACACAGCGCTTTCAGCCGCCTTGATTAACGCCAAATTCCTCCATTAGGAGGCTTTGAAGATCAAGGGGCTATAGCTCAGCTGGGAGAGCGCTTGGTTTGCATCCAAGAGGTCTGCGGTTCGATCCCGCATAGCTCCACCAATTTTCTCTACGAGGTAGAGGGAATTAAAGAAGCCAGAAACCAATTGTTTGGTGTATTTTTTAAACAATTGCTTTCTGGTTTTTTAACCGATCAAGATCCTGGCGATCTTGAGATTTTTAACAACGAGATAAAGTTTAAGTAAGTAGAAATACTGCTGATTAATTGGCGATTTAATTTCAAGCTGCTTAACGGATCTGCATGTAGTTTATGTAGGGGCGTTAACGCATTGAATGATCAATCTGTCCGGCGAACCAGAAGTCGTACAATCAGTCGTTTGAACTATATGGTCAAGCGACTAAGTGCACACGGTGGATGCCTTGGCAGTTGGAGGCGATGAAGGACGTAGGAGCCTGCGAAAAGCTTCGGGGAGGTGGCAAGCAACCTTTGATCCGGGGATGTCCGAATGGGGAAACCCACCCAATGTAAGTTGGGTATCTTGCACTGAATCCATAGGTGTAAGAGGCGAACGAGGGGAACTGAAACATCTAAGTACCCTTAGGAAAAGAAATCAACCGAGATTCCCTTAGTAGCGGCGAGCGAACGGGGACTAGCCGATCAATTAAGTGTTAGTGGAACAGTCTGGAAAGTCTGGCGATACAGGGTGATAGCCCCGTACACGAAAGCGCTTAGTTGACATATTAAGTAGGTCGGGACACGTGTTATCTTGACTGAAGATGGGGGGACCATCCTCCAAGGCTAAATACTCCCAACTGACCGATAGTGAACCAGTACCGTGAGGGAAAGGCGAAAAGAACCCCTGTGAGGGGAGTGAAATAGAACCTGAAACCGTGTGCATACAAGCAGTGGGAGCAGACTTGTTCTGTGACCGCGTACCTTTTGTATAATGGGTCAGCGACTTACTGTCAGTGGCAAGGTTAACCGTATAGGGGAGCCGTAGGGAAACCGAGTCTTAATAGGGCGTCCAGTCGCTGGCAGTAGACCCGAAACCGAGCGATCTACCCATGGCCAGGTTGAAGGTGCCGTAACAGGCACTGGAGGACCGAACCCACTAACGTTGAAAAGTTAGGGGATGAGCTGTGGGTCGGAGTGAAAGGCTAATCAAGCTCGGAGATAGCTGGTTCTCCCCGAAAACTATTTAGGTAGTGCGTCCTGTCTTACCCTCGGGGGTAGAGCACTGTTTGGGCTAGGGGGTCATCCCGACTTACCAACCCCATGCAAACTCCGAATACCGAGGAGTACAATCAGGGCAGACACACGGCGGGTGCTAACGTCCGTCGTGAAGAGGGCAACAACCCAGACCGCCAGCTAAGGTCCCAAATATCCATTAAGTGGGAAACGATGTGGGAAGGCTTAGACAGCTAGGAGGTTGGCTTAGAAGCAGCCACCCTTTAAAGAAAGCGTAATAGCTCACTAGTCGAGTCGGCCCGCGCGGAAGATGTAACGGGGCTCAAATGGATAACCGAAGCTGCGGATGCAATTTATTGCATGGTAGGGGAGCGTTCTGTAAGCCTGTGAAGGTGTGTTGAGAAGCATGCTGGAGGTATCAGAAGTGCGAATGCTGACATGAGTAACGACAAGGGGGGTGAAAAACCTCCCCGCCGGAAGATCAAGGTTTCCTGTCCAACGCTAATCGGGACAGGGTTAGTCGGCCCCTAAGGCGAGGCAGAAATGCGTAGTCGATGGGAAACAGGTTAATATTCCTGTACTACTTATTACTGCGATGGAGGGACGGAGAAGGCTAGGCCAGCACGGCGATGGTTGTCCGTGTTTAAGGTAGTAGGCTGGATTCTTAGGTAAATCCGGGAGTCTAAGGCCGAGAGCTGATGACGATCTCATTCTTCGGAACGAGAGAAGTGGTTGATGCCATGCTTCCAAGAAAATCTTCTAAGCTTCAGGTAATAAGTAACCGTACTGTAAACCGACACAGGTGATCAGGTAGAGAATACCAAGGCGCTTGAGAGAACTCGGGTGAAGGAACTAGGCAAAATGGTACCGTAACTTCGGGAGAAGGTACGCCGGTTTGGGTGATGGGACTTGCTCCCTAAGCTCGGGCCGGTCGAAGTGACCAGGTGGCTGCGACTGTTTATTAAAAACATAGCACTCTGCAAACACGTAAGTGGACGTATAGGGTGTGACGCCTGCCCGGTGCCGGAAGGTTAATTGATGGGGTTAGCTTATGCGAAGCTCTTGATCGAAGCCCCGGTAAACGGCGGCCGTAACTATAACGGTCCTAAGGTAGCGAAATTCCTTGTCGGGTAAGTTCCGACCTGCACGAATGGCGTAACGATGGCCACGCTGTCTCCACCCGAGACTCAGTGAAATTGAAATCGCAGTTAAGATGCTGTGTTCCCGCGGCTAGACGGAAAGACCCCGTGAACCTTTACTATAGCTTGACACTGAACTCTGAGCCTATTTGTGTAGGATAGGTGGGAGGCTTTGAAACCGTGACGCCAGTTGCGGTGGAGCCAACCTTGAAATACCACCCTGGTATGTTTGGGGTTCTAACGCCGGCCCATTATCTGGGTCGCGGACAGTGTCTGGTGGGTAGTTTGACTGGGGCGGTCTCCTCCCAAAGAGTAACGGAGGAGCACGAAGGTACCCTAATCCTGGTCGGAAATCAGGAGATTAGTGCAATGGCATAAGGGTGCTTGACTGCGAGACTGACAAGTCGAGCAGGTACGAAAGTAGGTCATAGTGATCCGGTGGTTCTGTATGGAAGGGCCATCGCTCAACGGATAAAAGGTACTCCGGGGATAACAGGCTGATACCGCCCAAGAGTTCACATCGACGGCGGTGTTTGGCACCTCGATGTCGGCTCATCACATCCTGGGGCTGAAGCCGGTCCCAAGGGTATGGCTGTTCGCCATTTAAAGTGGTACGCGAGCTGGGTTTAGAACGTCGTGAGACAGTTCGGTCCCTATCTGCCG